>NZ_LGUE01000005.1 GCF_001274775.1 Rossellomorea marisflavi | reverse complement strand
AATAGCTCTTTAAAAATAAATCTAGAATTAACGTTGACGTGTTTGTCTTGTTTTGTTCAGTTTTCAAGGTTCAAATGAATTGTAAGCGCTTCGTTTCTCTCTGAAACGACCACTTAAATGTAACATATACCGTCGATTCATGTCAACTTCTTTTTTGTAAAATCCGTTGCGCATCAGCGACATGTATTAATATATCACGCTGTAATTATTATTGCAATATATTTTTTATCTTTTTTTATATATTATTCTTTTTTTATAGAGCGCCTCATATACATGATTCCATACTGCATTGAAAGGGGCTGCTTCACTTATGCTACTTCTACCTATTGGACAGGCCGTATCCTTCATCATGGCTGTCTACCTGTTCTCGTATTCTTATATCCAAGCACTGAAGATCAGTGAAAGCGCAGGCATCAAAATCGGTTCCGCGCTTACATTCATCTTCTCCTCCACGATGGCAGTCATATTCTCGGGACTGACGTACACCTTTTCATAAAGCATCGGAGTCAAATGGATAGTAGAAGACCTTCTTCCACGTACCCTTCACCCCCGATGATGATCGTCTCTTCTTTAACGATTTCAGGATTGTAGGAATAATAGAACGTCTTAGATGCATTCTCCCTCAAGACCCAGATGAACATATCGTGACAACCAAGAGCCTTGAGGGAGGAGATGCTCCGCGAGAATAACTCCCTTCCGATCCCCTTCCCTTGGAAATCCCTTACTAGATAAATGGCATACAGTTCCCCATCATACTCCCCGCTTCTTTCCTTGCCCACAGATGCAAAACCGACAACCACTCCGTCTTTCGTCGTGGAAACCATTGTATGATGGTCTTCCGACAGGATCCGTTCCCACTTCAGCTTCTTCTCTTCTATTGACAAGGAATCCAGATATCTGTCTGACACGATTTCCTTATAGGTCGATCTCCAGCTTTCCACATGCACTCTGGCGATGCTCTCTGCATCAGCAAGGCACGCCTTTCTATAAAGGAACTCCACTGCTCTCCTCCACCTTCCTCAACTCTTTCAGTGCTTTTTTCAGTTTCCGTTCTTCCAACAAGAAAATCGTTACGCCCAAAAGGATGATTCCTGCACCCACGACCTGGGTGAGTAAGATTTTCTCGGATAAAAGCCAATAAGCCAAAATCGCTGCACCGACCGGCTCAAATAAGATCGCCATGGAGATTGTCGAGGTACTGAGCCATTTCAGTGACCAGTTGAACAATGAATGCCCAAGGAGCGTAGGGATGATAGCCAGTAGCAAGAAGTACAGCCATTCTTCTCCTGCGTACGGATAAAACGATTCACCCTTGATCAGAGAATAAATAAATAGGACGGCTGCACTCATGGCGTACACGATATACGTATACGTCATGAGGGAAAGGCGTTTCCTGATGGTTTGGCCGAACAGAAGATACCCTGTCACCAAGGCACACGCCACCAGTGCGAGAAGATCACCCCACAGGGCAGTCCCACTTACCTTGAAGTCCCCCCAACTGATTACAACACTGCCTGATACTGCAAGTATGGCGGAGATCACTGATTTCCCCGTAAGCTTTTCACCGAAGAAGAGATACGCTCCCAAAAAGGCAAAGAGTGGCTGGAGGGTCACAAGGACGGTTGAGCTCGCCACAGATGTATAGTTGAGGGATTCGAACCATAGGATGAAGTGAAAAGCAAGGAAGCCGCCGGCGAGAAGGCAAAGGCCCCAGTCCTTCACGGTAATAAGTTTCAATTCTTTCACATAGTGTAGGAGAAAAAACGGTGTCATGAGCAGGACGGTGAAGAAAAGTCGATAAAATGCCAGCACCCCTGCAGGAGCCGCCGAGAACTTGACGATGATGGCGGAAGTGGATACGGAAATGACACCGATCGCAAGTAGTAGATATGGATTGATTTTTGCTTCTGACATAAGTTGGAGCACCCCTGAACTTGAAATCGATATTTTCCTCATTTTATTACTTCGTTCATGAAAAAACTATATCTTTTTATCAAATGGAGGGGGAAAGATGACGCCGATTGACACCACCCTGCTATTAAAATTGGGCATTTCCGCTATACTCGGATTGATCATAGGGCTTGAAAGGGAACTGAAACGGAAGCCTGTAGGATTGAAAACATCGCTCGTCATCTGCATCGTCAGCTGCCTCCTGACGATCGTTTCCATCGAGGCGGCCTATGTATCCCCTAAATCCGATCACGTGAACATCACCATGGATCCCCTTCGACTGGCTGCACAGATTGTATCAGGAATCGGTTTCCTTGGCGCAGGCGTCATCCTCAGGAAAGGGAATGACAGCATTTCCGGTCTGACGACAGCCGCCATGATCTGGGGAGCCGCCGGCATCGGCATCGCCGTCGGGGCCGGTTTTTACTGGGAAGCAACCGTGGGAGTCATCTTATTGATTTTTTCAGTAGAGGTGATCCCGGTCATCATCACGTATCTCGGGCCAAGGCGTTTGAGGGAAAAAGAGCTGTCCTTAAAGGCAACCATTGAACAAAAGAAAGAAATCAAGTCCATCATCGAACAGATAAAATCGGAAGAAATCACGATTGAAAACATCCGGATCAAGGATTTAAAAAATGATCTTCATCTACTTGAGTTGAAGATCATCGTCGACTTCCGAAAAAAAACCGTAGATATTTATTATACGATTTCTGACATCCCGGGCATCATCGATGTAGAAATCGAAAGTCTTTGAATCATTTTTTCATCAGGCGTACCTGATCGATGCCCTCCCGGGAAACCAACCCCTGCATTACGTTGTGAATGGGATCCTCACCAATTGAATAAATCATGAAGGAGCAGGAGATAAGACCAGCCCCTTGTTCAACGTCCAGCTCGGCAACCTCCAGTCCATGTTCTTGCATAAAATCAATGACGGCAGATAATTCATCTGCCTGCATCCGGATGGTTAACGTATACCACCGTTTTTTCCTGAGTTTACCCCTATAATACTGTTCAGCCCTCGTGAGGAAGAACAGGGTGAGGACGATGATCGCCGTTGTAAATATCGCTTCGTAGTGCATCCCGATCCCCACGACAAGCCCGAGACCGGCAACCACCCATATGCTGGCGGCTGTCGTGAGTCCCCGGACGGTCACACCCCGGTGCACAAGGATGGTCCCCGCCCCGAGAAAACCGATACCTGAAATCACATAGGACGGTATCCTGCTCGGATCAAATCCGTTCAGCTCCGGATGCTCATCGAGGAATGGCTGAAACCCATAGATGGAGAGCAACATGAGTAGACAAGAACCGACCCCCACAAGTATATGGGTCCTGAGACCGGCAGGATGATTCTTCGATTCCCGTTCCAAGCCGATCAACCCGCTCAGCAGTACGATGAGGAAGATCCGCTTGATGACAATCATGAATTCCGGGGATAACGGCGGAAGACCTATATACTCCACCTGCCTCCCTCCTTCCGAAGATTTCTTATTTATACCTTTAACCAACCGTTCCGATTCTAAAACAGGACATCATTGAAAATAAAAAAAGAACCAGGCGCATCAACGCCTGGTTCTTACGTTTTATTTCACTGGTTTCTTCAGAAGCCCTACCATGATCGCTGTGATCACCGAACCGATCAATACGGCCAGCAGGTATAGGAATGCATTCCCTTCGACGACCGGGAAGACGAAGATTCCTCCGTGAGGGGCAGGAAGCCCGATGTGGAATACCATCGTCAAAGCACCGGCTACAGCCGATCCGACCACAGCGGACGGGATGACCCTGAGGGGATCTGCTGCCGCAAACGGGATTGCTCCTTCTGTAATGAATGAAGCACCCATGAAGTACGCAGGAATCCCTGCTTTCCGTTCGTTTTCATTGAACTTGCTTTTAAAGAAAGTTGTCGCAAGGGCGAGACCAAGTGGCGGAACCATACCTCCGGCCATGATGGCTGCATGTGGAGCAAGATTTCCACCTTCGATCATGGCAATACCGAATGTGAAAGCCGCTTTGTTGATCGGACCACCCATATCGACTGCCATCATACCACCAAGGATGAGTCCGAGGAAGATAAGGTTTCCTGTACCAAGACCCTCAAGCCAGCTCTGTAGCCAAGTGTTGACTGCACTCAGTGGTTCCACAAGGAACTGAAGCATAATGAAGCCTGTGATGAATATAGCGAACAACGGATAGATCAGAACGGGTTTGATCCCTTCCAGAGCCTGCGGGAAGTTCTTGGTAGCGCGTTTGATTCCAAGAGTGACATACCCAGCAAGGAATCCGGCGATGAGACCGCCAAGGAATCCACTGTCCCCGGTTGCTGCAATCAGACCACCGACCATACCAGGGGCAAAACCAGGACGATCTGCGATACTGGAAGCGATGAACCCGGCAAGGACAGGAATCATCAGGAAGAACGCATTGCTTCCACCGATTGTATTGATGATCGCTGCAAATTGGTTATATTCAGAAGAATCAGGATTGGCTGATTGAGGACCGAATAAGAAGGAGATCGCAATGAGGATCCCACCGCCGACAACGAACGGAAGCATATTGGACACACCATTCATCAAATGCTTATAGAATCCTGACTTCCCTTTGCTTTCCTTGGACGTATCTTCTTCCTTGTTGCCCCCACCACTGTAGACGGGTGCATCCTGCTTTTCTGCACGGGAGAGGAGATCCGCCGGTTTCCTGATGGCTTCAGCCACCGGTACCTGGATGACGCGTTTCCCTTTGAAGCGTTCCATCTCAACCTTTGTATCGGCTGCCACGATGATCGCTGGAGCGTTTTCAATTTCCTCCGCGGTAAGGATGTTCTTTGCCCCGCCGGAACCATTTGTCTCGACCTTCACATCGAAACCAAGCTCTTTGGCTTTTGCTTTGAGGGCATCAGCGGCCATATAGGTATGAGCGATACCTGTCGGACAGGCAGTTACCGCAAGGATCTTGCTTGAAGAGGAATCAGACTCTTCAACTGCTTCTTCCTCATCTTCTTGATCATGCGTATTGATGATGGTGATGACTTCATCTTCAGACTGTGCAGATAGCAACGCCTGGCGCACCTCTGGGTCCATCAGGAGGGAAGAAAGACGGCTCAGGGCCTCCAAATGCGTCTGATTGGCACCGTCTGTCGCCGCAATCATGAAGAATAAGTGTGCAGGTGTACCGTCAAGGGACTCATAGTCTAGCCCCTCTACCGACTTCCCGAATGCGATGGCCGGCGACTTTACCGCTGCGGTTTTGGCATGGGGAATGGCAATTCCTTCTCCGATCCCCGTCGTGCTCTGTGCTTCACGATTGAGGATGGCTTTTTTGAATTCCTGCACATCCTGTAGTTTCCCTGCTTTATCTAGAACCGTAACCAATTCATCAATGACTCCTGATTTTGAATCAGAAGATATATTCAACTGGATGGTTTCTTTTGTGAGTAGTTCTGTAATCCTCATGTCCTTACCTCCTATTTCTCCGTAATCGTAATGTTGTTATAGAGTGATTCCACTTTTTCTGCGCTGCATAGCCCGATGGAATAGGCAGTGGCAGATCCTGAAGATGTTCCAAGACGGAAGGCATCCTCGATGCTGTACCCTTTTTTCAACCCTGCAAGGAAGCCCGCCACAGTGGAATCCCCTGCTCCTACCGAGCTCTTCAACTCACCATTCGGAACAGAAGAGACGAATACACGATCTCCCGTGAGCAACAACGCTCCTTTTTCCGCCATCGATACAATGACGTTCCGCGCGCCTTTTTCAAGCAGTTTCCGTCCGTAGTGAATCGCATCGTCTTCGGATTCGATCATTACATCAAACATTTCACCCAATTCATGATGATTCGGCTTGATGAGATAAGGAGCAAGCGGCAGGACTGGTTCGATCAGGTTCTTTTCAGCGTCGATCACGACCTTGGTACCCTGCTCCTGGCACAGAGAGGCAATTCGATGATAGAACGTCTTCGGTACGGATGACGGGATGCTTCCTGCCAGAACAAGGACATCTTCATCAGTCAGAGCTGAAATTTTCCCGAGAAGCTCATCAAGATGACCCTCGCTGATTTCCGGCCCGCTTCCGTTGATTTCTGTTTCATCGTCCGATTTCACTTTTACGTTGATCCGGGAAATTCCGCCCACCTCAACGAAATCAGTACGGATGTCTTCTTGCTGGAGGAATTGCTTGATGTATTCCCCTGTAAAACCGGATGCAAAGCCCAAAGCGGCACTTTCAACACCAAGCGTATGAAGGACGCGGGATACATTGATCCCTTTACCGCCCGGCAGTGCTGCTTCAGTCTCGCTCCTGTTCAAGCCGCCTTTTGTGAAATCGGCAACCTCCATAATGTAATCAACCGAAGGGTTTAATGTCAGTGTATAGATCATGTTGTCACAACCTTTATCGTAGTTTGTTTCATAATGGCGGTATCTTGCTCTTCATCAAGAGCATTCGTGATGACCATTGCTTTATCTATATCAACAATCTTACTGAATGAAATTTCTCCGAATTTGGAATCATCCGTCAGGAACATGGCTTCCCTTGCTAATTCAATTGCTACGCGTTTCACCTGAGCTTCCTCCGGATCAGGGGTCGTGAACCCGTATTGGGCGTGGATGCCGTTTGCCCCCATGAACGCTTTATCGAATCGGTAATGCTTAAGGGATTCGACAGCCCCGCTTCCGATCATGGCCTTGGTGGTTTGTTTGACCATTCCTCCTACCAGGTAGGTTTTGAATCCTTTTTGCAAAAGAAGATCAACATGGGTCAATCCGTTTGTGACCACCACGATATCCATCTGTGGAAGATAATCTATCAAACTCAGCGTAGAGGTTCCGGCATCAAGGAAGATGCAATCTCCATCTTCGATGAGACTGGCGGCGTATTGACCGATCAATCGTTTCTCATGAAGGTTTTTGGAAGATTTTTCAGATACACTAAGTTCTTTCAGTTTCCCTTGAAGTCTCGATGCTCCGCCGTGTACCCGCTTTAGGAATTTCTCCTGCTCAAGTTGCGTCAGGTCGCGTCGGATGGTTGATTCTGAAGCGTCTGTCATATCGACGATTTCATGGATTTTGATCGTTTCCTTATCTTTTAACAGGTCAAGGATGATGCGGTGCCTTTCGTCGGTCAACATGTTTTCTCCTACTTTCTAATCACTTTGCATTCTTTATTATAATGATAACGTTTGCAGAAATCAATCATTTTCTTTCATAAATGAGCACATTCTTTCAAAACGATCATTACTTATCATCAGAAAACATGTTTTAGAATTTAACGGAGGTATTAATGGGAGTGGTTCGTTTCATTTCGCTGCGGGAGCTCGCTTTCCGCGGGGCGTGCGGTAAGCCGCTTCGGCGTTGCCTGCAGGGTCTTACCTGCACGCCTTTCCGCAGGAGTCGAGCCCCCTTCGCTTCATTCCACTTTGTGGTTTTTGATGGGTGAAGGGCATCTCTTCATTGGTTGGGGTGATTATGCTCATCTTGGTTTGATCAAGTTTTCCACTGAACAAGTGTTTGCAGGTCGCTTCGCTGCCTGCAAGTGCCTTCCTACATGCTTTTCCGCTGGGGTCGGGCTCCCTTCGCTTCATTCCACTCTGTTGTTTTTGATGGGTGAAGGGCATCTCTTCATTGGTTGGGGTGATCCTGGTTCTCTTGGTTTGATCAATTTTTCTACTGAATGAGTGTTTGCAGGTCGTTTGGCGCTGCCTGCAAGTGCCTTCCTGCATGCTTTTTCGCTGGAGTCGAGCTCCCTTCGCTTCATTTCACTCTGTAGTATTTCACTGGTGACAGCTTACATTCTTATTACCATGGAAGAATCAGGTTTATATGATAGGTTTTCCTTTCATCTCATATTTTCTTGTTTGGAATACAAAAAAACTGCCTGGTGATCCTAATGGATCATCCAGGCAGTTCGTTGGTTATTGTTCTGTTTGAGCCGAGTCTGATTCTTGGGTGCTTTTCGGATTCGGGTTGTTGTAGTTATAGTCTGAACGGTCGATTGGTTTGAAGCCATCCGGCGTGTAGAATCTCAAGAGGTCTTCATAGACCACTTTGTCTGAGAGTTCCAGACGTTTGTTTGCTTCTTTGCTTGCTTCATCACAGCCTTTGGCGTCTGCCTCATCGACTGGTTCACCCGTTTCATTGTTGTAGCATACTCCTTTGATGTCTGAATACTTATCCGTGATCACATCACCGTTACGGAACGGTACGATTTCTTTGTGCTCTTTGGATAGCATATCCTGACCGAAGCTCATATAATCCGTCGTGTCGATTCCAAGAAGATGGAATACGGTCGGACGTACGTCGATCTGTCCACTGTACGTATGGTTGACTCCACCTTCAGCTCCTGAATTCAGGATCAGAAGTGGGACACGTTGCAGCTGGGCATTATCGAAATCGGTGATCTCTTCTTTGCCAAGGACTTCAGCCATGGCTTTGTTATGGTTCTCAGAAATACCATAGTGGTCACCGTAAAGGACGATCATGGTGTCGTCATAGAGACCATTTTCTTTCAGATCATTGACGAAGTCTTCAAGCGCTTCATCCATATAGTGTGCCGTTTGGAAGTATCGGTTCACGACACCATCTTTAGTATCTCCCTGACCAAAATCGGTATCTTCCTCATGACGGTCGAACGGGAAGTGATTCGATAGTGAGATGAACTTGCTGTAGAATGGCTGCTTCATCGACTTGAGCAACGGGATGGACTCTTCGAAGAACGGCTTATCCTTCAATCCATATGGAAGTTGTTCTTCCGGTTTGCTCATATCGTAATAAGTGGCGTCAAAGAATTGATCATATCCCATTGAGCGATACATTTCAGAACGGTTCCAGAACGTTTTGTAGTTCCCGTGGAAGACCGCTGAAGAGTATCCTTCCCCTTTAAGGATGGCCGGCGATGACTGATACGTATTATTCGCATGCGTCATGAATACGGCACCTTGTGGAAGTGGGTACAAGGAGTTTTCCATGATGAATTCCGCATCTGATGTTTTCCCTTGACCTGTTTGATGGAAGAGGTTATCGAAGTAGATGGCCTCTTTGTCATCGATCAGGGAATTCAGGAACGGCGTGATTTCTTCTCCGTTAAGGTCTCTGTCGATCACGAAGGATTGCAGTGACTCCATGGAGATGTAGATCACGTTCTTGCCTTTTGCCTTACCGAAATATTCCGGATTCGGGTCTGCTTTGTTCGCTTTCACATAGTTCTCGACCTCGGACACTTCGTTGCTGTCAGCCAGTGCGCGTTTTGCAGAGGTCTTCGAGTTTTGGATCACGTCATAGATCGTGAAGTTGTTCATACCAAGATATTTCACAAGGTAGTTACGGTCGAAGCTTCTGGTCAATAGCTCAGGACGGTCGATGTTGGCAAGACCGAGGTTCAACAGGAAGATCAAAACTGCTGATGTCATAAGTGCCATGACAGAGCGGAAACGCAGTTTTTCCTGTACTTTCACTTTCTTGAAGAGCATTAGACCGATAATGATGAAGAAATCCAGGAAGTAAAGGATATCCCATGGTCTGAGCAGCTCAAGGGCTGAGCTTCCAAGTCCGTTGTTCGTCTTCGCTTGAAGGAGAACCGGTACTGTAATGAAGTCATTGAAGAATCGGTAATAAACGACGTTTGCATAAAGCAGGAACGACATCAGGAAGTTGATGACGAGGAACGCCGCGTTGCGTCCTTTTCCTTTCCAGAAGAGCGCGATCGCGAAGAACAGGAGCGCCGAACTCAACGGATTGAGGAACAGCAGGAAATGCTGCATGGCATTCTGGATGCCCAGTTCAAACTCAGATACATATACGGCATAGGTCTTGACCCAGAATAATCCTACGACAATGAAAAAGAACGTAAGCTTACCTGTGCGGAGATCCTCAAACTGTGTTTTAAAGAAATTTTTAACGAAGTTCATATTTCATCACCTTTTTCAAGTCAACCTGGGTTGGACTTGTATTTTTCGGTTCAAGACCGATTGGATTTATGAAGAGTGTTGCATGAATGTAAAGACCAATTGAATCAACAGAATGTATTATAACAAAAATCATTTTCCTTTGTATAACAATTTAATGTAATTCGTCTCAAAAATGTTTCAAGGGGATTCGACAATCTGTCACATTTGAGGGGGAAAGCTTGTGATGATACACTTCCTTACTATCTGCAATATGGACGGTGCTAATCAAGGTGCAACAATGTACTAGATCTGCTACAAATATCCATTGAGCGAATTGTCATCAGAAGAGGTATTTCCCCCATTTTACAAAGCCCAAACAATTTTTACATGAGAAAAATATACCAAACTCATTATATGTGCCAAGGATCATAATAGGACAAATCGGAAAGAGATGAGGCACTGCTTGGCCCCATCTCCCCTTTATACCTGCGTGAATTGCTTCAATAAGAATTTCTCGACAACTTCTGCGACTCCGTCTTCCATGTTCGACGGGGCCACATAATCTGCTACCTCTTTAATATCATCAGGTGCATTGCCCATGGCGACACCAAGGCCGGCAAACTCCAGCATTGTCAGGTCATTATAACTGTCCCCGACTGCGATCACCTCTTCAGCTGTGATCCCCATCGTGTTGATCAGCCTATCCAGGCTCGCCCCTTTTGTGACTCCCGGCTCGGTCAGTTCAAGGAAGAACGGCTTCGATCTCATGGCGCTGAGCTCTCCGTCAAGCTCCTCCTGCAGTTGCTTCTCCACTTCCGCCAACCTCTCTGCATCCTTCAGCATCAGGGCTTTAACGGCAGGGCGATCGACGGCCTCCTTGAAGCTTGGGACGATCTTCACAGGGAGTCCGGTAAGTTTGGCTTCAATATCGGCAAACTCATTTTCCTCTTCGACGATGATGGCATCATCCATATAGGTAAGGATGCCCACATCTTCCCGCTTGCTGATGTCATAAAGGCGGTGAAGCGATTCTGTTGAAAGAGTCCTGCTATACAGTTCCTCCCCTGTTTCACAGTTGATGACCTTGGATCCGTTGAATGAAAGGATATAGCTGCCATAGCGGGCCAACTCAAGTTCCTCCGCCACCCACTTCATACCATAAGTGGGACGTCCTGAAGCAAGGACCACCTTCACGCCTTCCTGCTGTGCCAGCAAGAGGGCTTCTTTTGTGCGCGGGGAAATGGACTGGTCGTCCCTTAAGAGAGTGTCATCCAAATCGAGAACAATCATTTTGTATGTCATATGATGAACTTCCTTTCACTAGTTGCTAAAGATTGTAGTAGTGTAACACGATTCATGCATGGTGAGAAGACACCTTATCGCCGATTCATTTCGATCCGGTATTTGTAGCTGTCCCCTCGATAGATCGACCAGACAAGCTCGAACGGCCTTCCGTCCTCGAGATGGGTCACACGCTGAATCAAGAGGACAGGCTGCCCCTCTTCCATCATGAGATGCTGTGCATCCTCATCCGTCACAAGGGCCGCTTCCACGGTTTGCGTCCCATGACTAATCCTCATCTGACGATTTTCTTCTATATAATGATATAACGATTTTTCGAATATCTTTTGATCAAGCTCCGGGAAAAGGCTCACTGGGTTATAGCTTGTTTCAACAGCGAGCGGCTCTTGATCGGCAAGACGGATCCTTTTCAGCTTGTAGACGGGATCGCCCGGCGAAATGGCGAGCGCTTCTGCCACCTGATCCCCGGCTTTCACCTGTTCAAAATAAAGAAGCTTGCTACCGGAAGACAGTCCGCGCCGCTCCATGTCTTCACTGAAGCTCGTCAAGCCTTGAAGATTCTGTTCGAACTTACGGTGGGAAACAAATGTACCGCGGCCCTTTTCCCTGAAGAGGATGTTCTTGTTCACCAGATTGGTCAGGGCTTGCCGCACCGTCATCCTGCTGATCCTGAACTCTTCAGAAAGCTCCCTCTCGGAGGGCATGATGTCGCCGGGCTTCCACTCCCCGGATTCGATCTGTTGTTTGAGGTATTCCTCCAGTTGGTAATATAAAGGAAGAGGCGATTGTTTATTGATCATCGATCTTCTCCTTCCGGTCCATTCGTTTCCCTTATCGTAGCACATTTGGGATGTATAGACCACTTCTTCTTATTCATACAGGCATTTAATGTCTTCACCAAAACCAAACTGGTATAGACATCTATACTTTTTGTTGTATAATGAGAATAACAACGCAACAAAGGAGCGGATACGCATGAACAGCACACCCATCATTTTGCTAGGGGGCACCATCTATGGGGAAGACGGTGTCATTCAAGGAGGCTATTTGAAGATCGAGGACGGATTGATCTCCTCCATGGGCAGGAAAGAAGAACTGCCTTCGTTGGAAGGCTGCGAAGTGGTCCAGGTGCCTGCGGATCATTCCATCATCCCCGGCATGATCGATGTTCATATACACGGAGCAAACGGCGCCGATACGATGGACGGGACGAAGGAAAGCCTTGACGTCATGGCAGCCGTCCTCCCTGCAGAGGGGACGACCAGCTTCCTCGCCACCACGATCACGGAAAAGAAAGCAGCCATCGACGTTGCCTTGAAAAATGTACGTGACTATATGGAAGGTCATCAGCATGCCGGACAGGCAGAAATCCTCGGTATCCATCTGGAAGGACCATTCATCAACCCCGGGCGCGCAGGTGCCCAACCCGCGAAGAGCATCTTGACCCCGGACCTTGATGTATTCATGGAGTGGGAGCGATTGTCCGGTGGAACCATCAAGCTCGTCACACTCGCCCCTGAACTCGATGGAGACCACGCCCTGATTTCCTACCTGCATAGCAGGGGGATCGTCGCCTCGGCGGGACATACGAGTGCAACCTATGAACAAATGGAGAATGCCATCGATGCGGGTCTCTCCCACGTGACTCACCTCTTCAATCAGATGAGCGGGCTGCATCACCGGGAACCCGGTGTCGTCGGAGCCGCTTTTGCCCGCCCGGAACTGATGGTCGAACTGATTGCCGACGGTGTACACGTAAAACCCGAAGTCGTCAACATTGCTTACCGACAGGTGACGGATGAGCGCTTCATCCTCATTACCGACTCCATGAGGGCAAAATGCCTGAAAAATGGACAATACGACCTTGGTGGACAGATGGTCACAGTAAAAGATGGAGTGGCCTTGCTCGATCCGGATACCCTTGCAGGAAGCGTACTGAAAATGGATCACGCCTTCACGAACGTTCAAGACTTCACGGGGGCCGGTATTGTAAATGCCATCAGGATGGCCTCTGAAAATCCAGCAAGGCAGCTTGGTGTCTTCGACCGCAAAGGAAGCCTGAAGACCGGCAAAGATGCAGACATCGTGATGATGGATGCATCACAGAAGATCACAGCGACCTACTGCAAAGGAACACTCGCATATGAAAGGAAGGAGGATTCCCATGAAACTGATTGAAGTGAAGGATTACGACGAAATGAGCCAGCGGGCAGCAGACTGTATCATCGAGAAGATCCACTCAACCAAAAAACCCGTCCTTGGCCTGGCAACCGGCGGAACACCGAAAGGACTATATGAAGCCCTGATCCATGACCATGAACAGAACGGAACAAGCTATGGGAATGTGACCAGTTTCAATCTTGATGAATACATCGGCCTCCCTAAAGAGGATCCGAACAGCTATTATCACTACATGGAGTCGAATCTGTTCAATCATATCGATATCCCGGAAGAAGCCGTTCATTTGCCCTCCGGTACGAAAGAAGATCTTGAAGAAGAATGCAAGGACTATGACGCCATGATCGAAAAGACGGGTGGAATTGACCTCCAGCTTCTTGGCATCGGGGAAAACGGGCATATCGGATTCAATGAACCAGGAACGTCATTTGCTTCAGGGACACATATCGTGGACCTTGCCCAATCTACCAGGGAGGCCAATGCCCGCTACTTCGACTCCCTCGAGGAAGTGCCTAAACGCGCCATCACGATGGGGATCGCCACGATCATGAAAAGCCGGGAGATCGTGCTCCTGGTTTCAGGCAAGGCGAAGCAGGAAGCGATGAAACGATTATTTGAAGGAGACATCACGGAGGACTTTCCCGCATCCATCCTCAATCAACACCCGCACGTTACGGTCATTGCAGATGAAGAAGCCCTCGGGTTGGTCCATCAGCTGAAAGCCATCGGTCAAAAATGAAGAAGAGGCATCCTGGGCGACGGATGCCTCTTTCTTATACACTTTTGATGAGGTAATGGTGGGACGAAAGCGTGGAAAATCCTACCCTTCTCGTACATCCCTATGGCTGGTGCATTGCTTTTGAACGCTTATGCCCAAAAATGCATGAATTTCACATTATACTGCGAATGGAATATTTATCTTAAAACGGCGATTAAATTTTTTCATTTTTGTATTGCAATCTTTCCACTCTGACGTTATACTATAAAAGTATCCTCAGTGAGGACATACGCCATACATATTCTTCATGGGGCATTAGCTCAGCTGGGAGAGCGCTACGCTGGCAGCGTAGAGGTCAGGGGTTCGAGCCCCCTATGCTCCATACTTACAAAAAGATGAACCCGGTGGGTTCATCTTTTTTCTTTGACGCACTGCATTCATCCCTTTTGTGGATGGATTCTTCCTCCTTCTTCGGCCAGCCACTTACCGGTGACCCAATTGGCTTCGAGAGCATCCGCATAGTATACATCCACTCGTAATCCTATTCCTTTCCACGGACTTCTTACATTCACCGAGCGGAAATGGGTTTCAAGCCCCGGAATCGAATAACCTTTAGGCCCAGGCAGCAGCTTCTCCACTTTCGCTCGTCCCGCCGAAGTTCTAAGGGCCAATTGAATGACGGGTTCCCTGGCTTCTTCATCGTATACCCACTCGAACTTAGGACCCCTTGGTGAATGGTATTCCATCTGACCACTTTGAAACTCCAGATCAGTCGTCGGAAGAATGAATGGCCACTCCTGACCTGAATAGCGATAGAGTGCCGTCCCCTTTGAGAGGTCTTGCTTTAGCCCTTCCCATTGCTGTGGAGGAAGCATGTTGACGGGGAGATTGACCCCAATATGATCAATACCACTCACGATATCTCCTAAAAGGTCTTTCACTTCCTCTATCGTCAGAGTCCCGTCATCCACAGTGGATGCAGGTCTATTTATTGATGGCGAACAACGGTCACCCATAGATGTTTCGATGGGAATTCCTGCGTTCCTGTATGAGAACGGCTCCAATTCCTCACCCTCCAACCATATTCCCGGCCTGTCCACTTCAGCTCTTCTCAGCATGAGCGCAGGCTTTGCCCCCATCGGCGTTACGCTGAATTGAATTCCCTCTTTTCCCTCTACTCCGAGTCCCTTAAAAAATCCGTACAACTGTTGCGATTCCCTGCATTTCTCCGGAAGAACCAGATTCACCCTGTTTACTCTCACACTCAACACCCTTTCTACGATCAGTATGAGCCATCGGAGAAGGATGCTCCGGTCAATTTGGGTCGGGTTCTGACAGGACCATGGATTGCCTTGTACACGCTTCACTAAGAGCGTTCCCTCATGGTGTATTGTCGATCATACGGGGTTGATTCATTGGAATGCCCTTATAAAACTTTCCCTTTTCACATACACAACGCCCTGATCCGAACAGTCCCCTCCTCCCTTCGCACCATTCTATCAACCCTCCATGCTTAATGACCGCATAAAAAATGCCCAAGTCCGTTTAGATGAAAGGCCTTTGGGCTTGACTACATGGTTTATGCCGGGAGGTAACAGGTCCCATCTCTTCCCCGACCTATCCCCTCTTTCTTCTATTAAACTTGAGCTCCTTTTAAAACCTGATCATGCCATGATAAACAAAGATCGATCAGTCGGGCTACAAAGGATATGATGGTCTTGATAAAAGCTATGATAAAAAGGATATAGATGCCGATATATACATAATCATCTGTTGAGAGGGCCGCTTGGTCAAGATTGACGGGACTGGTGAAAACCTCTTGATGAAGGACAAAGAGTAGGGTCAGCTGCATGATAGGAGCAAAGATCCTTACTCCTTTCTTCCTCACCATGATGGCAACGAGCTGATCGATGATCCCCACTGCTACACAACTCATGATCAAAACCGAAGCACGGTCACTCATCCCTTCGAGGAACGACTTAGCACTGACTTCTCCACCGTTATTGTAGATCGCAATGAAGATGGTCCCATACTTTTGGAACTGATATATGAGTGTAATGAGTAACCCTGTCAATACGAACGCAACAATCACATGGCTTTTCGAGCTTCGTACGGAACCTTGTTTCCTATTGATCCACATCAGGTTATTGATGTCCCTCTTCTTATCATAAAGCTTCAGGGAGAGCCATATTACTATCAAACCTGGAAAGAATGAGAGTACGGTCAGCTTACCAAAGTAGACGAATGGAAATATGAAAATATCCACCTTGAATAGACTGGTTACCAAACCGAACCCCACCATGATGGAGCACAGGATGAGGCTGTAGCGAATGAAATAATCTTTGAACCTTCTTTTTTTCGTATCGTCCTCTGTCCGGGGTTCATATTTTCCTTTAGATGTACTCATGGCATACTCCTTTTAGCAGTAGATTTTCAAAATCCGGGACTCCTCGGGGTTTATCATTCGGTAGGTCACTTCTATAAGCGTCTTCTAACGGTCTCCTTTATAGGTAATTGGTTTGGTATCAGATCTCACTTCTCTAAAACAAAAAACACATTTTACCATTTTTTCGTTATCAAAAGTATAAAAAAGCATCCTTCAGATGTAAATCCCATCTATCCAAAACAGACCTTTTGACCCATTATAAAGTAACTGATGGCTTTTAAAACGTATGTAGCGGTCGCATTGGTTCCGTTGACATAAATATGAACAAGTAGGGGCTCTTAACTTCCTATCATAAGAAAGCCGTCCACGTTTCATGAAAGAACTGGATTCTATCCGCGAAGGAAATTCTCACATAAAACAAAACCCAACCATAAAACGGTATCGTCTATGGCTGGGTTCATTGCCTATCCGGTTTGCTGGTTCCATTGGATTTAAGCGACTGGCTTTGTCCGATCACTGACTCCAACCAATTAACCTCGGTTTCTTGTAGCTATCTCTCTAATTCAAAAGTTGAACGCTCCTGATCTAATGGGCTTCGATCATCCTCCATCTCGCTGCTTGAATGACCCCCACTCCATCAAGCTCGACTTCATTGCTCATGGGATCTTCCGAAGGACGAAGCGATCGTCCACTGTTGATGGCGTTGAAGCTGTATGAACCATCTCCATGCGGGGTCAGCCTCCACTGCTGATTTTTGTATCCAAAGTAGTCCCATAGCTGAACCGCATCACCCTTCGAACTCCCCGATGCGTCAAGTGCTTTGCCGGTGTCTGTAGTCGTCACCTTATAGCCTCCTTCAGGGAGAGCGTGAAAATCCCATAGTTGAAGAGGGTGACCCATCACCACCTTGGACCCGTTCTGTGCTGAAGGATTAGTGGATAGTCCACGGCTACCTTCCTGGATGGCATAGGTGTCTAGGCTATCCACAATCGTTTCTCCAATGAGCTTGCCACCTTTGCTTTTTGCCGTGATGATGCTGCGACCGCTCCCCTTCATCGTAATCTCCGCCTCTCCTTTTTTCGTTTCCTTCACCACGACCGCTTCCTGATTGGAAGACGACCAAGAGATGGCGGATTTAGAGGTTGATCTGACTGACAGGGTATGGGATTCACCTTTCCGCAAAGCTATGCGGTCATGATGCATCTGCAAATGGTCTTCACCGCCTTCTTTCCACACATTTTTCAAAGGATGCACATCGAACTGATGGACCTTCACCTTCCCGCTTTTGACCAGGAGGCTCATTCCGTCACTCGCCCCATCAGGGAAGATGAGGTTCGAGAAGGCAACCTCCCCGTCCCCTGCAAATACCTCCACGGAAGACTCATCCACAAACATCCGCAGCTTCAGACGTCCATCGACGGGATCAAGCTCCGCTTCATGCCTTTTGGAAAATTTATCGGAGAAGTCGATCTCTCCGGATTTGGAGCGATCGAAGTAGATCTTCCCTTCTGACCGGTTAAAGCCAATCATTGTCTCTTGCTCACGGGATTTTCTTAGTCCGATTTCAAAGGCTGTATCTTCCCCGATCATCTCCAGATCGGCTACGATTTCATACGCAATCCCGGTTTCTTGGCTGAGCGGATCTTCGGAATCAGGGGTCAAGGTGATCCCCCCGAAGGTTTTGGTGCCGCCCCTCAATTCCTTTAGTTCATCCACTGCACTTTGCACCATCCTGACATCACCTGAAGCGTTTGTTTTCAAACTCCATTCACGAGGAAGGCTCATCTGCCCGTTCCACGGGGAGGTCGGGTAGGCGAACGGATAATCCCAATTGCTCATCCATCCCATGGAAATCCGGCGACCGTCTTCGTCAGGAATATCCGAGAAAGACATCGTCGCATACATCTCCTTCCCGAATTCCTGTTTCAGCACCGTTCCTGCCGGATGATCGCTTACGAATTTCTCCCCATCGAATGAACCGATGAAATACTCTGTATCGGACCCTTCCGTTTTGGGATTCGCCCCCATGCTGATGGAAAGGACCCACTTTTGATTGTCTTCATCACCATCCACAGGCAGCTTGAAGAAATCGGGGCACTCCCAAACCCCTCCTCTAACATAGTCACCGTATCCAAATGACTCGATCATTTCCCACTCAAGAAGATTCTTCGAGGTAAAGAACCTGATGTGGTCCCCACCGGAGATGACCATGACCCATTGATCCCTGTCTTCATCCCGAACCACTTTCGGATCCCGGAAGTCCCAACCGGCACTACCATAAAACTCTCCGATGTTCGGAATGATCGGATTGCCATCATAGAACTGCCAGGTTCTCCCCTTGTCCCTGCTATAGGCCATCCCGACTTTCTGATCCCCATTTGGTTTTGAGGGATTGAAAGACGTATAGTATGCGATCATTCCAGATCCCTCCACAGGGAATAGTCCAGAAGAATTATCGTGATCGATCACAGCAGATCCGCTCCAAGCGTGCCCCATCTCATTCCAGGGGATGGCGATGGGCAGCCTCTTCCAATGGACCAGATCGGTGCTCACGGCATGCGCCCACTTCCCCCCGTCCTGATGAAATAGATGATACTCCCCCTCGTAATACACGAGTCCGTTGGGGTCACTCGCATACCCCCTTGCTTGGGTATAGTGATAGTGTGGACGATAAAGCTCGTTGAAATAGTCTTCATGCGGCGTTGCATACACATTCTGAAAGATGGCGCTGCCGTTATAGGTGTTCAAACCGAATCTCCCTCCGGAATAGGCAGTATCAGTCACGTCGATCACCGGTTCGTCGTATCCATCCACATAGACTTTGATGGAGGATCCGACAGCGTGGAGCTCGACGTGGTGGGTCGCGCCAGGAGAAAGGTCACGCTCCATCTCCCCGATGGTGCGATCCCCTTCCAGATCAAGTAGTCGAACCCGCCCAAGGTTCGGATCGATCTGGAACATATATCCAGAAACACCGTCGCTGCGGAAGAAGAATCCAGCCGTCCCGTAGGGGGTATCCTCATGGATGGTCACGTCCCCTTCCAAGATGAAATCATCCCCTTCGGTGGTGGACATGCGGAAGGCATTGTCTTCTCCATCACTCCTTCCCATCACCCCCTGCAGGTGCGAAAGCCACTCTCCCCGGTCCGAAGTCCATCCTTCAAGATTGCCCTCCAGCCCGCTCACCCGTACATCCTGTAAGACGGTACCCTTGTCTGCCATGATACCCAGGTACCCTTCAGCCGGATCCACGTTTTCTTCGGTCAGGAGCGGTTCCTCCCCTTCCTGCCAGAATACCTTCACCTTCTCACCTTCATCCACGATCTTGATGTGGTAGAGGGTATCTTCCTGAATCCTGGCCGATACCGATTGCAGGGTCTTACCACCCTTACTATCCTTCAACCGGATCTGATCCCCCTTTCCGTCGACCTCTATCTTCCATCCTGTCGTTCCCCTTGCGTCACCCCTGAAGATCAGTGATGCCGACGAGTCGGGTTGATTCAGATGCAGCCTGGCCTCAAATGCCACACCCCCCGCCTTCGTCGCAGACATAAGGGGTTGACCTCCCCTTTCTGATTCCAGACCATCCTTCGTCAGCTTCCAGCCCTCCACCTCCACACCATCGAGGTTCGAACGCCACTCGTTCACGGTTGCCTGTCGGAAAAGACCTTTCCCTTTAGCAACAAGGAATCCGTAATGTCCCATGATGGTACCGGTCTTCACTCTGTCCATTATCTGTCGGCCATCCACCCAAAGACTTGTGGTTCCCCGATCGGTTCTCAGCATGATGGAATAGTCCTTTTTAGACTCGAGCGTGTGCCTCACCTTTTTCAAAACCCTTTCCTTACTCCTTGATAAGAGGGAGATCTCATTTTTCTTCACATCGAATTGAACCTCAAATCCTCCCCCTCCCCGCTCATCTGTACCAAGGAGGAAAGAGGAAAGCTCTTCCGCGGTGATGGTGGATTCATACTCTGCATATCCTCCCCGCTTATCCACTGACACCAAGAGGGCCGGGGATTTTTTGATCGCTTCACCCTTCATTTTCCCTTCCTTCTCCTGCTTCCATTTCCCCGACAGCTGGGTATAGCCGAAAATGGCATTACCACCCTTTGCGGCGTAACCATTTATTCCGGAATACGTCCATAATGAGCACAGCATCAGAATGACCCCCATCCATTTAAATCTGTTCATCATCATTCTCCCTCCCATTTATTAAAGCGCTTACATTTAACACTTTATCAAACAGAAGTCTGATCGGATTCTACTCCTATCGGAACATGACGTTTAATTTTTTCCGATAAAAAACGTCCCGGCTATGCTTCCGGGGCGTTTCATACCTTTTAAGCCGAGCTGCAGCTTGAAGCGCTTTTACTTCAGCATCCCTAATGAGGACAACTGTAGCTAACAGGGGACAGTCTTCATTCCGGCATAGATTCTCCTCCCAGCTTTTGGCCATGAACACCTCCCCCTGACTCAGTACTTTTTTCGTCAGATCTGTGGCCCTCTCCCTTTCGTGGGCTAACGAAGCGATGGCGATGGCCGGCTCCACTTCCATAAGCC
Source organism: Rossellomorea marisflavi (assembly GCF_001274775.1). Taxonomy (GTDB): domain Bacteria; phylum Bacillota; class Bacilli; order Bacillales; family Bacillaceae_B; genus Rossellomorea; species Rossellomorea marisflavi. The sequence continues at coordinate 490,194 of NZ_LGUE01000005.1, read as the reverse complement.
ATGTATTGCCCGTAATGGTTACCGGGAAAATTTTTATACCAGTATACTTGCTCACTACGTCAAAGACCAAAAATCAGAATAAGGAAAAGCCTTTCCCTTCCCCCTTGATGTTCTTCGATAAGCAGCCTGAATGATTTACTCGGGAGAACAAGAAGGCGACTATGAGAACGATACCGACGCGCTCGATCATCTGTGGAATGAGGTGGATCATGCTCCCCCTCATTTCAGTCATTTATGTGTCTCTATTTTGGATCATCCTCCACTCCCCCCTACCATGGGAAAATAAAATCCTACACACTACTCACTTGGAAATCCTCGCTGGGACCAGTAATAGGTTTGTGTATCAAGAAATAAGTTTATCAAGTTCGAGTGCATCAGCTGTTTTACGCTTACGTGGAGAAATGGAAACAAGCATCCCAGCAAAAATCAAGATGATCCCTGCCGACTGAATTCGGTCCGGGCGGAAACCCGACAGTAGGATATCAAGCAAAATGGCGACAGCAGGATCAATAAAAACCATGAGGGAAATGGTCCTGGCTGTCAGATGGCGTAGACTTTGAAAGAATAGCAGGTACACAAAGCCGGTATGCACCACCCCTGTTAAGATCGAGTAGCCCCATTGTTCGTAACTCAGAGAGAAGAAAGCTGAATAGTCAACGAAAGGCAGAAGAATGAGGAGCCCTATTATCATCTGCAGTAAGGTGACAGCATACAAGCTCGATTTCGTCACACCTTTGCCGAGCAGCATGGTGACAGCGTAAAAAAGCGCCGCCATCATTCCGTAGGCAATCCCTTCCCCATCCAAAAGGGAAAAGCCGCCTGCTTTCAGACCCATGATGCAGATTGTACCAATAAAACTAAGCGCAATAGCAAATACCGTCCGCGACTGCCACCTCTCCCTGAATAAGAATCTTCCTGCAATCAGGACGAACAGAGGGGCAAGATGATACAGGGAGATGGCAATCGTTACGGATGTTTTTTCAAAAGACGCGAAGAGACAGAGCCAGTTTAATAGATTTGCTACGGCACATAACAAGATCATTCCGACTTCTCTCCAGTCATAACTCCCTATCCTTCTCTCCCTTTTGAATAGCCAGATAACAAACAGGAACAGGGCTGCGCATAGAAGGCGGACGGCAATCAATTCTATGTATGGCAATCCGGTAAGTTTCGAGAAAAATCCGACCGAACCAAAAATGGCCATTGCCAAAGCGAAACGGAGCAATGAAACTTGATGCATTGGGCTTCCTCTTTTCTACGGGTGTGCCGGTAGCCCATCCCTTTTTAGAATGTTGTTCCACATATGCTCAGGGATGACAAGTCTATGCCGATCATTCCTGGGGAGAAAGGTATTGATGTCACTTTCGCGTCCATTCTGGACCTTTTCCATCCAGTCAGGCTCCATCAGGATTTCCCTCCCCAATCCGAACAGCGGAATTCCTTTTTTAATGATAGTGAGGGCTTCAGCAGGTGTATGGATGGAACCTAATGTGAGAAAGCTTGTTCTTTCTCCAATAACATCACGGAAAATTTCGGTCCTGGTCATCTTCATATTCGATCCACTTCTCGGCATGGACCATACATTCTTAACGGAAAGATGGAGGTACGTTAATCCTTTATCTGCCAATGCATCTACCAGATCGACGGTATTGTCCATTTTCAAGCCCGATTTTTCCGGTTCTTCAGGGGAGAAACGGTACCCAATGATGAATTCTTCCCCTGCATACAGGTCACGCACCCGCTTGATTTCATCGATGACTGCATCTGCAAACCTCATCCGCTTCAATTGTGTCCCACCCCAGTGATCGGTTCGATGATTGGAAAATGGGGAGAAGAACTGCTGAATCAAATATCCGTTGGCTCCATGGATTTCCACGCCGTCGAAACCAGCCCGGATGGCGATATGAGCAGCTTGTCCAAAATTCCTGATCGTCTCCAGGATTTCCTCGTGCGTCATCTCTCTGGGATGATATTCCCATCCACATCTTTCATACACTGTTGCTGTTACACCGCTTGGGCTTACGAGGCGTTCCCCATGGGTATACCCCGGAAGACTTTCGCTCCCACCGTGATGTAATTGAAGGATCGCCTTAGCTCCCTTCTCCTTGATAATGGTAGAAAGCTTCGTTAGACCATCGATTGCTTCCTCCCCATATGCTTTCATCTGTCGGGGAAAGCTTGTGGCGACGGGGGAAATGGCGGCTGCAGCCGTGATGAACATCCCTGCCCCCCCAGCCCTTCTACCGTAATAAGCAAACTCTTCATCTGACACTCTGCCATCCTCACACCCTGAATAGGTCGTCATGGGAGCGATTACAAGCCTGTTCTTAAGGATTGCATTGGGTGAAAGCACATATGGTGTCATCAATTCAAGATACTGATTGTCCAATTTCATCCATCTCCTATCTGGTTTTTGTTCTATTAATAGTGTATTCTTCTAATTAACATAAGGGAAATGAATGTTAATCATCTTTATCATTAGAGTTTCTAATACATAACATAATAAGGAGCGTGCTCACTTGAATTCATTTCAACTCATGGTGCTATTAAAAGTAATAGATAACGGAAACTTCACTAGGACAGGGGAACAGATAGGCTTAACCCAGTCCGGCGTCAGCCATACCATCACAGCGCTGGAAAATGAACTGGGCATCACATTATTAAACAGGGGGCGCAATGGTTCTTCACTTACGGCTGAAGGGCAAACCGTTATTGCCCATATGCGGGAAATTGCCGGCCACATGGAACAGATTGAACAAAAGGTGGCTGCCCTTAATGGATTGACCATTGGGAGGCTGTCAATCGGAAGCTTTCCCAGTTTCTCTGCACGGTATATCCCCACTTTGCTTGCGCTATTCAAGGAACAATTCCCAACAATTGATGTCCACCTTTATGAAGGAGGGTACGAAGACATCCACAAGTGGGTCCAAGATGGGACGGTCGACCTCGGATTCACCGCCCTTCCTGTTCAAAAAGTGGATTTCACCCCTTTGCAGGAAGATCCCCTCTATGTTGTGATCCCAAAAGGACATCCTTTTTTTGAGAGGGACACAGTCCACGTAGAAGAGATCACCAGCCAACCGTTCATCATGCTACGCTCGGGATGCGAAACACTTATCGAGGAAACATTTAAACAACATGCTGTATCCCCATCCATCTCGTATGATATCAAGGACAATCAGACCGTCATTTCAATGGTGTCCAAGAATCTTGGCATTAGCATCATGCCCAATCTTGCACTTCCTGAGGAATCGATGGACCTCTCCTATGCATCCCTTGAACCGAAATTGGTAAGAAACATCGGTTACATTACAAGGAAGGGCAAAGCCCCTTCTCCTCTAGCGTTGGAGTTCATGAGCATAATCGATCATTGTTTTCCTGATCATTAACGTCTTTTAAAAGACGGTTAAACGTATGGATTAAGAAAGCTACAGGAATCATGCACCCGTCTATCTCTACAAGAGTGGACTCTCGGGCGCATCTCAATATTCCTCTATCGATAGATCAAAAGGATTAAAGATCCATCATTTGGGTATATGGTAAATGTTTCATAATCAGTTTGTCGAGATACATTCCTTGTATCCATTTGCTATCCCACGGATGTCATGCATCTTGAAAGCTGAGAACCACACTCTTCCATTGCGAATGCAGTAACATTGAGACTCTGTTAACCTGAGATCAAGGAATGCTATGAGGGAGAATGATATGCTATTGACTAAAGAAAAACCCAAGAAATTAATTAGATTCATTTTGCTATTTTTCCCAATTCTCATGGGTGCTATGGGCACCATCACCTTAGTTGTACTTGTAACATGGTTGATCCCGCCCAAAGACCTCCTATCCCAACTTCCTGCCATTATTCTTATCGCTATTGTCATTTATGTCCCCTGCATCATCTCCCTCTTGGTCCGTTACTCCTTCTTCAAGAAGGAGGAGGGCTCCTGAGGATTGAGGAGGCATCTGCTTGACGATTCATTTCCATCATGAAACCGTAGCACTAAGAAAAGGTTGTAACACATCGATTCAGAAATTGAAATCAGGAGGAAACCTATGAATAGTAAGCGGATGCTGGTGGTTATCCTCTCCACATTAATCACAGTTGGATGCAGTCAGCAAACAACCGAACACGTCAAAAAAGAAGAACCAAAAGAAGTCAGCCTCGACCCCACCAAGCTGCTTCCCATCGGCACGGTGGTCAAGCTTTCAAACATGGATAAATCGGTGATGATCTACGGCTACAATCAAATTCAAGTAAGTACAAAAAATCAATTTGACTATAGAGGGGTTCCATATCCCGAAGGCAATATATCTGCTGACTATAATGTGTTTTTCAACCGCAATCTGATTGAAGAGGTCGTACATAACGGCTACGTCACGGATGAGGATAAAAAGATCTGGGAAGAAGCCGATCGTGAGGGGAAAGCGGACTAGCTATACCTAGTATCCTCATGAACTGAAACCTACTAGAAAAGGAGAATGGAGGCCATCCCCATTCTCCTTTTCTATTTCCATGTATAGCCCCCACCTGTCAGGTTAGCGGCTCAAATTCAAACCGGTCCACGACGATCTCCATTCCATCAGCAGGAGCTTTTCCGTCCATGAGCCACAGATTGATGCCCACTTTTTCTTCCCTGCTGTCCGGGATGTCCCCTGTGAACTCCCAATCCTGGATCTTGAACCACTCAAGGGGTGACGGCAGATCGGTGTAATGTCCGTGCAGGGACATGAACCGTATGCTACGGGGCGTCCACTTGAACGTGTGGGTCGAGCAATTTCCGTTCAATTTCATGGGGAACGAGTGGAGATGTCCCGGTATTGAATAGGGCTGGACCACATACTGCGCGTTGTGCCCTCCGGGATTTCCCCATCTGGCAAACTCTATGTCGATCTCACGATGGTGATACTCAGGCGAGCTTCCATCATAGGTGAATAATCCAAGTACGCCGTTCAGGTCCATGCTGTCCGGTCTTCCTTCAAGCCAAAACCGGTACGTCCCATACCCCAGTGTCTCGCTCAGCGTCACCTCGGCACATCTCCATGTGTTCTTGTGTTTCGTGATTCGTAAATGAAGACGGCCATCCCGGTCCACCCATGCATTTTCCGCGGCGAAGTAATTCGGCCCAGGTCCCGTCTTCCTGGCACCGCTCTTCACGATCCACTCATATCCGCTCCACTGTAACGTCTTTTTAGTCAACTGTAGTCCTCCTTCTTACATTCCTTACTCGTATCGTATGAAGGAGCTCCTTGATCCGAAGGGGTGTTTGTCCCGTCTTCCAACACATTCCACCATTAGGTTTATCGTCATGGGTCATTGGGTACTGGATTTACAGTAAATTATTGGATAACCTTGTCCACGGAATCCCTACATATGAGATCCACCCAAAGGAGATGAAAGCATGAAGAAAAGATGGTTATTCCCCCTTATTTTAGTGTTCATTCTTTCTGGATGCCAGAGTGAAAAAGAGCCTGCCGCAAAGAAAGAAAAAGCGGCACCAGCGGCACCCCAGGAAACCAAAGTGGAAAAGGTGTCTTCCCAAACTACGGAAGAACTGATTGACCAAACGAACGGCACAATCTATGAGAAGCATATTCCTTCCGATGACAACCAAAACGCAGCCAGATCCGCCTCAGAAGATGCAGCAGCTGAGTATATCGAAAACATCAAAAAGGAAGATACCGAGGACTGGGATGCGGAACGATGGGCGGCCTCCATCACCGAAAATCTCAGGACCGGCTATAAAGAAAAAGCAGGAGAGCTTGAAAACTATGAGGTGGTATTTGATGAAATCAAGCTCCCCGATGGCCGCCTCCTCCAGGACGTCGACATTGAAGAACTGACGGAAGAACAAAAAGAAATCAATATTGCCCTCCTCATCGACTCCAGTGGCAGCATGAAAGCGGAAGTGGACGGTGAAAGCAAGATGGAGCTGGCAAAGGAAAGCCTTGAAAACTTCGCCGGTGAACTTCCCGAGGGCGCAAACGTCTCCTTGATTGCCTTCGGCCATAAAGGAACCGGATCGGACAGCGATAAGGAAATGAGCTGCAAAGCCGTTGAATCCTTTTATCCCATGGAGGAATATGACAAGGGGAAATTCGCAAGCGCCTTGGACGGGTTCGACCCTAAAGGATGGACTCCACTTGCTGAAAGCATCCTCCTTGCCAATGACCAGTTCCCGAAGGATGCCCAGAACTTCATCTACGTGGTGAGCGACGGCATCGAAACCTGTGACGGCGACCCTGTCGAAGCGGCGAAGAAAGTGAAGGAAGACCATACCGACGTCCAAGTCAACATCATCGGCTTCAACGTCGACTCCAAAGCCGACGACCAGCTTAAAAACGTAGCACAGGCAGGAGGCGGCGAGTACACTTCCGTCAAAACAAAACAAGAGCTCAAAGACATTGAAACCACCTGGAAGGACAGCATCAGCGAGGGGACGTGGATCTGGTGGAAATCAGGCAACTTCAGCAACAATATCTGGACGTCCGTCGATCATTATAATAATCTTCGTGACCTCTACAGTTCTTACCTTACTATGAGGAATCTCGAGCATGACCGATTCCTTGATGCAGTCAATGCCCTGGTGGACGATGAACTGATCGACCTGGACAAGAAACAGGAAATCCTTGCGATCTTGGATGAGCGAAACCAAAAAATCAAGGATTACATGAGCGGTCTGGAATCAGATAAAAAGGACGAAATCAAAGAAACGTCCGATGACCTGAAGAAAAAAGTGGATGAGATCGAGAAAAAATTCAGAGACTGACCCTGAAAGTGCCGCTCAATCGGCACTTTTCTCTTTACCAGCATAACTTGGACAAGGGGAAAACGTGAAAAATCCCGCACCTAAAAATGGATAATCATGGTATAATTATCCTTTCATACATAAAGGAGGAATCCCATCATGACCACCTATCCGACATTCACCACACCGAGACTTACGCTCAGACAGCTCCATCCAAAAGACGCACAGGCCCTCTTCACCCTTTACACTTCACCCGAGGTGCTGACCTACTTCGGCATGGAGCCCCTCGAATCCATCACCAAAGCCGAAGGGATCATCGAAGCGAGGCAGGAAGCCGAAGGACTCTCCCCTATGCGCTGGGCCATCACCGATCAGGGGGACAACCTCATTGGCACATGTGGCTTCCACGCAACCTCCGTGCCACACAAACGCTGTGAAATCGGCTATGACCTCTTGCCAATCCACTGGGGTAAAGGGTATATGACGGAAGCTCTGCAGCCCGTCATCGACTATCTGTTCCGTGAAGTAGGCGTCGTCAGGGTCGGCGCGGTCATCATTCCGGAGAACGCGGGATCTTCACGCGTCGTGGAGAAGCTTGGATTCACAAGGGAAGGACTGCTCCGTGACTACATCATGCAGGATCAGCAGTCGCATGATGTATACAGCTACAGCATGCTGAAGAAAGAATGGGCAGACGGAGTTATGAGTTAGTCCCGATTCGGCAATAATGGTCAGTGCAGATAAAAAGGAGCTGGTACCCATGCAACAACTCATCCACGGCTTTTTGCGCTGGCCGCTTGTCATCCGGATCTTGATCATGGCCCTTGCCGTCATGAGCACCTGCGGCGTCATGATCCACTATCTCGAACCGGACACCTTCCCCTCATTTTTTGACGGGATCTGGTGGGCCGTCATCACCACTTCGACTGTAGGATACGGAGATTTTGTCCCCAAGACGGCTGAAGGGAAAACCCTGGGCATCCTCCTCATCCTGGTAGGGGCAGGGTTTCTCTCCACGTACTTCGTCATGCTTGCAACGGAGACCGTGACGACTCAGAATGGATATATGGAGGGGAAGACCGCTTATAAAGGCAAGGGTCACGTCATCATCATCGGGTGGAACGAACGCACCCGTGAAATCATCCATCAGCTCACATCCCTGCAATCAAGCTGCGATGTGATCCTCATCGATGATTCCCTTCAGAAGAATCCTTATCGCAACAACCATGTTCATTTCGTCAAAGGCTCACCCTTCAAGGACGCCATCCTCCAAAAGGCCAATTTAAGTGAAGCAAAAATAGCCCTTGTCACATCAGATCAGAACAAGGACGAGATGACGTCGGATATGAACACGATCTTGAGTCTGCTTGCCATTAAAGGAAACCAGCCTTCCCTTCATACTGTCGTGGAAGTCCTTCAGAAGGACCAAGTGGAAAATGCGAAGCGGGCCGGAGCGGATGAGGTCATCCAGACGAATATGCAGACCAGCCTCGTCATGATGAACAGCATCATCTCCCAAGGAATGTCCAGGACGATCCTTAAGCTCTTGAATCATCTGAAAGGCAACAACCTGAAGCTGATCTCCGTCATGGATGAGCACGCGGGGGCGACCTTCCAGTCCCTCAGCGCCCAATTACTGAAGGAAAGGGTCATCCTTTTAGGCATCAAAAAAGGGGAAAACACATTAGTGAATCCCCCCATGGACGTTGTGGTCGAGACCACAGACGAACTGCTTGTCATATCCAATTAATGAAGCAGGGACTGCTCGAGTTCTTTCACGAGCTCCCTGCCTACTTCGATATATTCTTCAGGAAAGCTGGCATCGGAATCCTGGGGCTCCGAGAACTGATTGAAGGACCCCGACAGATTCCCGGTGGAAGCATGGTCATCCAGTCCTATCTGATATTTATGGGACAGAAGGAACGGCTTCCCGAATTTGACCGTCGCCCCCCTTGAATCCAACTGACCATCCACCGAAGTGAACGGCAGCCTCAAGAACTGATACCCCACTTCATCATCGATCTTATAATCGAAGTATCCATGGTCATAGTCCCAGTTTCCACCGATGGAATACCCCAGAGGCTTCAACTCCTGCTCCAATTTGTAAAGCTGATAATGCTTCCCTTCAAGGCTTGATGAAATCTCGATCACATCATCCATCCCCTTTCATTTTAGGGATAGTTTCTCCTTTTAGCGGAAAAACATGTAGGTCTTACAGCTTGACTGAAACATCATATTCCTTCAGCCATTCATTCACCTGGATCAAGTAATCGAATAACGACTTCACCATGGTGGTGGATTGTTCTTTGTCTTCGATCATGGCACGCACTTTATCCGCATCGATCAGGTTCAGGATCGGGGACGCAGGATCATTCAAGATCGACAGCATCCAGTCTTTCACTCCTTCATAATAGGCCTCATCCTTCGTACTCGGATAAGCACTCTTCCTCCGATTGCGCACATCGTCCGGAAGATAATCCTTCAGTGCACGACGCAGGATACCTTTTTCGATATCGTCCACATTTTTCATTTCAAACGGGATGTTCCAAAGATACTCCACAAGTCGATAATCACAGAATGGCACACGCACTTCAAAGCCTGTCATCATGCTGGCACGGTCTTTCCGGTCAAGCATGAACGGAAGGAAACGCGTGATGAACATGAAGGACATCCTTCTTTGCTTCGCTTCAATGTCGGACTCTCCTTCAAGGACCGGGAGCTCCTTCAGTGCTTCCTGATAGCGCTGCTTGCGATAGTCCTCGATATGGAGTCGATCCAGGAGATCATCCTTCATGACGTCGGCGATGCCACCGATGTTCAAGAGCCATGGGAACACACCTGCATCAAGGTATTCTTCCTGATGGAACCAAGGATAGCCTGAGAATACTTCGTCCGCTGATTCTCCAGAGAGGGCGACAGTCGCGGTCTTTTTCATTTCCGTGAACAAGAGGTAAAGGGACGTCTCGATTTCACCTACACCAGGAAGATCTCTTGCTTTCATGGGAACCAATAGGTTGTCGACGAGCTTCTTGGCATCAAACACGATGGACGTATGATCCGTCCCTACGTGTTCGGACACACGTTTCACCCATGGCTCATCAAGATCCCTGCGGAGGAAGTCTTCCTCGAAGTCCGCTTCATTATTCACAAAGTCGATGGAATAAGAGGAGAGCGTCTTTTCCCCGTATTCACGCCCCGCAATAGCGGTCAATCCGCTTGAGTCGAGTCCTCCCGACAGCATGGTGGTAAGCGGCTTATCGGCAATGAGCTGACGCTTGACCGTATCTTCAAGGATCTCTTTGATCGTATTCACAGTCGTATCCATATCATCCATATGCTTCTTGCTTTCAAGTGTCCAGTATTGAACATCTTTTCTTCCTTGCTCATTGTAGATCATATAATGTCCGGCACGGACTTCTTGGATGTTCTTGAAGATGGCTTGTCCCGGTGTTCTCATCGGCCCCATTCCGAATAACTCAGAAAGACCTGTTTGATCGATTTCCGCGTTTACTTCCGGATGGGCAAGGAGTGCTTTGATCTCGGAACCGAAGAGGAGTCCGTTCCCTTCTTCAGTAAAGAAAAGTGGCTTCACACCAAGGTGGTCGCGACCAAGCATGAGTTGTTTCTTCTCTTCATCCCAGATTCCGAATGCGAAGATCCCGTTGAAGTGGCGAACGCACTCTTCCCCCCACTCAAGATAAGAGTGAAGCAGAACTTCTGTATCCGAACTGGTGTTGAAGGTGTGACCTTTCCCGGTCAATTCCTCTTTAAGCTCAAGGTAGTTGTAAAGCTCACCATTATAGGTGAGAGCAATTTGATGATGGTTGTTTTGATAAAGCATGGGCTGTTTCCCGCCATTCGGGTCGATCACGATGAGTCTCCGGTGACCAAGGGCTGCATTCTCGCTCACCCACGCACCTTCTGCATCCGGTCCCCTATGTTCAATGGCATCGGTCATGGATTTTAAAATATGCTGTTGTTCTCGTAAGTCTTTTTTCCAATCAATCCAGCCTGCAATTCCACACATTTCTATACGCCTTCTTTCTCGAATGTTAAACCGATCGCTCGGTCTACCAAGATGGTAAACCCTCTCCTTCAGCGCAGTCAAAGAAAGATATTCCGTTTTAACGAAATGGCATCCATGGTCTATGGGCGCTTCCATCATTATCCTAAAGATGTGTGCCTGCAGTCTTACTGACCCACGCTTCAAAAAGACATGGGTTTCTTACAACTTAAGGTAAATAACTTTACGGGACACGAATAAATTTCGAGAAAAGTGCTGTCATCTCACTACGTTCCTTGAAAGCTGTTCATGTGAAAAATACAGGACACGCTCTTCACCCCGTGCAGGCCCTCTCTTTTCATGGTGGAAGGCCCTTACGTATCGATGACGCTTGGTCTCACGCATTGCTACAAGGGTCTCTTTGGCCTGCTCTCCAATCAACGGCCTACCCAGGAATACAAAAAAAACCGAACGAATTCGAGCGTGTCGAATTCGTTCGGCTATTCTATTGACCGGAACATGTTTGTCCCGGTCCATTCATCCATTATTTCAAGCGTTTCTCAAGTTCTGCTTTCTTTTCTTCGAATCCAGGTTTACCAAGAAGGGCGAACATATTCACTTTGTACGCCTCTACCCCAGGCTGATCGAATGGATTGACGCCAAGAAGATAACCGCTCACGGCACATGCCTTCTCGAAGAAATACACAAGGTATCCGAACGTATACGCATCCATAGCAGGGATTTCGACGATCAGGTTCGGAACGCCTCCATCTGTATGGGCGAGCAACGTTCCCTCGAATGCTTTGTTGTTGACGAAATCGATGGTTTGGCCTGCAAGGTAGTTCAGGCCGTCAAGATCGCTGTCCGCTTCTTCGATCACAAGCTCATGGCGTGCTTCCTGAACCTTCACGACGGTTTCAAAGATATCGCGGCGACCTTCTTGTACATACTGTCCAAGTGAGTGAAGATCAGTCGAGAAGTTTGCAGATGAAGGATAGATCCCTTTTTGGTCTTTTCCTTCGCTCTCACCGAAGAGCTGCTTCCACCATTCGGCAAAGTATTGAAGACCCGGCTCGTAGTTGATGAGCATTTCGATGGTTTTCCCTTTGTTATATAGGACGTTACGGACGGCTGCGTATTGGTAGGCAGGATTCTCGGAAAGCTCTGATTGACCGAAGTCTTCCCTTGCCTTTGCTGCTCCGTCCATCATCGCTTCGATATCCACACCGCTAACGGCAATCGGCAGGAGACCTACAGCCGTCAGGACAGAATAGCGACCGCCGACATCATCAGGCACAACGAATGTTTCGTAGCCTTCGTCGTTTGCAAGGGTCTTAAGCGCTCCTTTTGACTTATCGGTTGTCGCATAGATGCGTTTGCGGGCTTCTTCCACTCCATACTTCTCTTCAAGCATTTTGCGGAAGATACGGAAGGCGATCGCCGGCTCGGTTGTTGTACCGGATTTTGAGATGACATTGATGGAGAAGTCTTTGTCTTCAAGAAGGTCCATCAAGTCTTTCATGTAGGTGGAGCTGATGTTTTGTCCCAGGAAGAGGACCTGCGGTGCTGAACGCTTTTCTTTCGAAACGGTATTGAAGAAGCTGTGATTGAGCATTTCAATGGCCGCTCTTGCACCGAGGTAAGATCCACCGATTCCGATGACAAGAAGGATATCGGAGTCTTTATTGATCTTCTCTGACGCTTTTTGAATGCGGGCAAATTCTTCTTTATCATAATCGACAGGAAGATCGATCCACCCGAGGAAATCGCTTCCTGCACCCGTTTTTTCATGCAGGGCGTGATGTGCCGCTTTGACGGCATCATTCAGATATGTAATTTCATGTTCACCAAAAAAGGATAACGCATTTGAATAATCAAAACGAATGTGTGTCATAACCATCCTCCGATTGTTTTATTTTTGCTTCTATCTCACTTTATCGAATCCGGTCATCATAATCAAGAAACGCAGATTTATGAAAACGCATTCATCAAAAAGTTTTTACAAGAGCGCAGTATTTCTTAAAATAGCCGGTCCAAAATCGGACCGGCCATGAGTCTTATAGGGATGCGCGCAGGATGCTGAGCGTATCCTCTTTGTTCAATTTATGGTTGTTGAAGTTACCGAATTCGCCGTTGGCCATTGCTTTATCAGCAATGAGGTCAAGCTTGCTGTCGTCGATATCATAGTCAGCAAGGCGTGAAGGGGCACCGATGCTGGACCAGAATTCACGAAGCTTCTCGATTCCTTCAAGAGCCACTTCTTCCTGTGTTTTGCCTTCAGGATCGACATTCCATACGCGCTCAGCCAGCTGTGCAAAACGGGCAGGGTTCACGTTCAGGTTGTGCTTCATCCAGTTAGGGAACAGGATGGCCAAACCGCCTGCATGAGGGATATCGTACACGGCAGACACAGCGTGCTCGATGTTATGGCTTCCCCAGTCACCGTTGTAACCCATTTGAAGCATGCCGTTGAGGGCAATGGTTCCAGAGTAAAGGATCGTTTCGCGAAGCTCATAGTTCTCAAGGTCATTGATCAGCTTAGGAGCTGTTTCAATCACGACTTTCAGTACAGATTCACACATGCGGTCCTGAAGCGGTGTATTCGTAGCATTATGGAAGTACTGCTCGAACACATGGGACATCATGTCGACCATTCCGTAGATCGTGTGGTTTTTAGGAACAGTGAATGTGTTTTCCGGATCAAGGATCGAGAATTGCGGGAATGTAACCGGGCTTCCCCAACCGTATTTTTCATTGGTTTCCCAGTTTGTGATAACGGATCCTGCATTCATTTCTGAACCGGTCGCAGCAAGGGTCAACACGGTACCGAATGGAAGAGCTTCTGAAGCAAAAGCTTTCTTCGTGACAAGATCCCATGCATCTCCGTCATATTTCGCACCGGCAGCGATTGCTTTGGTACAGTCGATGACGCTTCCTCCACCTACGGCAAGCAGGAAGTCGATGCCTTCTTCTTTACAGATATCCACACCGCGTCTTACCGTGGTCAAACGTGGATTCGGTTCAACACCAGCAAGTTCGAATACTTCTGCATCGATGTCTTTCAAGACAGCCGTCACTTGATCATAAAGGCCGCTTTTCTTGATGCTTCCTCCACCGTATACGAGAAGTACTTTTTTACCATATTGAGGGACAAGGTCCTTCAGCTGCTCGACTTGACCTTTACCAAAGATCAATTTCGTCGGATTATAAAACGTAAAATCATTCATTATAAATACCTCCTAAAGAGAATATGTTCGTGTTCACCTTTTTTATTATGGATGAGACCCGGCGTAAAATGCAAAGAACTTGCCCAAAAATCGAAAAAGGCCAGCACATAACCATTCACGAACGGGGCATAGTAATAGTGAACCATACAATAAGGAGGAAACAAACATGAGTGCTTTACAACGTATTGCATTGGTTCTTACCATCATCGGTGCCGTGAACTGGGGGCTGATCGGATTTTTCCAATTCGACCTCGTCGCCGCCATTTTCGGAGGACAAGGTGCCGGACTTTCACGGATCATCTATGGCCTGGTCGGAATTTCAGGACTGATCAATCTTGGATTACTTTTCAAGCCGACAGAGGAACTGGAACGGGATCACCGTACAGAGCCTACACGATAAATGAAATGAAAGAAGGCGTCCCGCCTAATACGGGACGCCTTCTTCTTTATTTCAGCAGTTTTTTGATGAGCTGCATGCCGAATTTTCCGTTAGGGTACCGGAAGCTCATATCGAATTTATTCGTCTGTTTCATGACGCTTTTATAGTGGGAGAATGTGGAGAAGCTGGATTCACCGTGATAGCTCCCCATCCCGCTTTCCCCTACGCCGCCGAATGGAAGATAGGGCGTCACGATATGCATCAGGGTATCATTGATACAGCCTCCTCCGTACGAGATATTCCCCGTGATGGCGGCTTCGGTTGCTTCATTGTTCGTGAACAGATACAGGGCCAGGGGCTTCGGCCTTTCCGTTACGTAGTCAATGACTTCTTCCAGGTTTTCATACTCGAGCACCGGGAATACGGGTCCGAAGATTTCTTCCTGCATGACCGGGACAGAGTGGTCCCTCGGTGTCATCAGAGTCGGCTCCATCTTCAGGAATGTACGATCGAGTTTTCCTCCAAGAAGGATTTCCCCGTCATCGAGATAGGATGCAATCCTGTCGAAATGACGTTCATTGATGATGCGCCCGTACTTATCATTCTTGAGGGGCTCAGGACCATAGAATGTGACGACGGCGTTCTTGAACTCCGTAATGAATTGCTCCTTTATGGTCTTATGAAGGAAGAGGTAATCCGGTGCAATGCATGTCTGACCTGCATTCGTGACCTTCCCGAAGGCGATCCGCTTGGCTGCCAAGGCGATATCCGCCGTCTCATCCACGATGCACGGGCTTTTCCCTCCAAGCTCGAGGGTGACGGGGATCAATCGTTTACTTGCCGCTTCCATGACGACCTTCCCGACTGGTACGCTGCCCGTGAAGAAGATGTAGTCAAATGGTTGATCTAGGAGATGCCCCGTTGTTTCCACCCCTCCTTCAATCACTTTCAGCACATGTCCGTCAAAGCGGGCGGAGATGATCCGCTCAAGAAGACGTGATGTATGGACGGTAAGCTCTGAAGGCTTGATGATGGCCGTGTTCCCTGCCGCAATGGCACCGATCACCGGGGCAAGGGCAAGCTGGATCGGGTAATTCCACGGGGAGATGATCAGCGTGACGCCATAGGGTTCCGGCACCGAGTAACTTTTAGATCCGATATGGGTCTTGGCTACCTTTACTTTTTTTGGCTCTGCCCATTCATCCATATGTTTGAGCACGAAGCGGATTTCTTCCAGAAGGATACCGATTTCCGTTGCATAGGTCTCCATTTCGGACTTGTTCAAGTCCATCTGCAGGGCGTGGATGATGTCTTCCTCATGGTCCTTGATCATACGATAGAGCGTTTCAAGGGTTTCTTTCCTGTTGGAAATGGATCTCGTATGTCCATTCTTAAAAAAGGACTTTTGATTCTGTATGGCATGTTTCACCGTTTCGAGGGATGTTTCCGCAATGTTCATCTTTCATGACCTCCGATTCACTATGTATCCGCTTTAGCTGTTCTTCCTTCAATCGTACGAACGGAACAGACGAATGTCAATTTTATAAAGCGAACATACAAAAAAAACGCATCATCCTAGGGGATGATGCGCCATGGTATGCGATGGTTAGACCCAACCTCTGAATCTTGAGGCCTCAGCCATTTTGCGCGCACCCACCATGTAGGCGGCTAGACGCATATTGACTCGGCGGTTCTGTGATGTTTCATAGACATTATTAAACGCTTCGACAAGCTTGATCTGAAGCTTCTCGTTCACTTCTTCCTCTGTCCAATAATAGCCCTGGTTGTTCTGCACCCATTCGAAGTAGGATACCGTTACACCGCCCGCGCTTGCAAGGACGTCCGGTACGAGGAGGATGCCTCGCTCGGACAGGATCCTTGTTGCTTCCAATGTTGTAGGTCCATTCGCCGCTTCCACGACGATGGACGCTTTGATATCATGGGCATTCTGCTCTGTAATCTGATTCGAAATGGCAGCAGGCACCAGAATATCACAATCCAGCTCAAGGAGCTCCTTGTTGGAAAGCGTATTCTCGAATAGCGTAGTGACGGTTCCGAAGCTGTCGCGGCGGTCCAGGAGGTAATCGATATCGAGTCCGTCCGGATCATGGAGCGCTCCGTGGGCATCCGAGATGGCGATGACCTTGGCTCCGGCATCATGCATGAACTTCGCAAGGAAGCTACCTGCGTTCCCGAATCCTTGGATCACGACACGGGCTCCCTTGATATCGATTCCGCGCTTTTTGGCCGCTTCATCGATACAGATGGTCACACCCTGAGCAGTCGCTTTTTCACGTCCCTGAGATCCTCCGAGGACGATCGGTTTACCCGTGATGAAACCAGGAGAATCATTTTCCCGCAAACGGCTGTATTCATCCATCATCCAGGCCATGATCTGCGAGTTGGTGTACACGTCAGGTGCCGGAATATCCTTCGTCGGCCCGACGATCTGGCTGATCGCCCTTACATATCCACGGCTGAGCTTCTCAAGCTCGGTGAAGGACATGGTGCGGGGATCACAGATGATCCCGCCTTTTCCTCCGCCGTAAGGAAGATCGACGATTCCGCACTTCAGGCTCATCCACATGGAAAGCGCCTTCACTTCTTCCTCATCGACCTCAGGATGGAAGCGTACGCCTCCCTTAGTAGGACCGACAGCATCGTTATGTTGTGCGCGGTAACCCGTGAAAACCTTGATGCTTCCATCGTCCATCCTGACAGGGATGCGGACGGTGAGCATGCGGATCGGTTCTTTAAGAAGTTCGAACATTTCTTCGGAATAGCCCAGTTTGGACAAAGCATCATTGATGACATGTTGTGTAGAAGTAAACAGATTAAGGTTTTCTCCCATTTTTAACATTCGCCTCTTTATTATGTGATCTGAAACCGTTGTAATTGTAACATATAACTGTTACCTAAACCATCAGCATCTACAAAATTTCGAAAAGATTCCGTCTCTTGCCCGCGCTTTCAAGAAAGCACTTTCTTGATACGCTCGATAGCCCAGTCCAGATCTTCCTGAGAAATCACAAGAGGTGGGGCGAATCGGATGACGGTATCATGGGTTTCTTTACAAAGAAGACCTTCATCCTTCAGCTTTTCACAGTAACCACGTGCAGGTTCATGAAGCTCGACTCCGATGAAGAGACCGCTTCCCCGCACTTCCTTGATGAGGGGGTTTTGGATTTCCTTGAGTTTCCCCATGAAGTACTCGCCCAACTCCAGGGAGCGATCTGCAAGTTTTTCATCGATGAGTACATCGAGTGAAGCGATGGAAACGGCACATGCCATCGGGTTTCCTCCGAATGTAGAACCATGGGAGCCCGGATTGAACACACCAAGGACCGCTTCATCCGCCACTACGCATGAAATCGGGAACACCCCTCCACCGAGTGCTTTACCGAGAATGTACATATCAGGATCGACCCCGGCCCACTCACACGCAAACATTTTACCGGAACGGGCAAGCCCAGCCTGGATCTCATCGGCGATGAAAAGTACATTGTGCTCCTTGCACAGATCGGCCGCTGCTTTCAGGAAACCTTCCGGAGGGAAGACAATCCCGGCCTCTCCCTGGATCGGCTCGATGAGAAATGCTGCGGTATTCGGTGTGATCGCCTCTTTCAACGCGTCAAGATCGCCATACGGAATGAGGTTGATGCCTGGAAGCATCGGCCCGAATCCACGTTTATATTCTTCTTCCGACGATAGGGAAACAGCCGTCATCGTCCTGCCGTGGAAGTTTCCATTGCACGCAATGATTTCAGCACGGTTCTCCTCGACGCCCTTCACATCATACGCCCAGCGCCGCGCCGTTTTGATGGCCGTCTCGACTGCTTCTGCTCCCGTATTCATCGGTAGCGCCATATCCTTTCCTGTCAGCTGACAGATTTTCTCGTACCACGGGGCTAACTGATCGTTATGGAAGGCACGTGATGTAAGTGTCACACGGTCCGCCTGATCCTTCAGCGCCTGGATGATCTTCGGATGGCGATGGCCCTGATTGACGGCAGAATACGCACTGAGCATATCCATATAGCGGTTGCCTTCGGGATCGGTCACCCATACCCCCTCTGCTTCCGAAATGACAATCGGCAGGGGATGATAATTCCTTGCTCCGTATTTATCTGTTTGATCGATGATCGCCTGTGAATTCGCCATGTATATTCCTCCTTTAAATTCATCGGTACTACCGGTTTATATAAGGATGGAGCCCCTGTCAGACAAGAGCTCCTTCCGTTTTCCTTATAGAGTTTCAGATGTTGTTTTCGCTTGTAGATGAAGCAAGAGGTAGTCAGGGCCGCCTGCTTTTGAATCCGTACCGGACATATTGAATCCTCCGAACGGCTGGTATCCGACGATGGCACCTGTACAGCCGCGGTTGAAGTAAAGGTTTCCGACGTGGAAGTCCTCTCGTGCCTGTTCGATTTTCTCACGGTTGTTCGTGATGACCGCTCCAGTCAATCCGTAATCCGTGTTGTTGGCAATCTCAAGGGCATGATCGAAATCCTTCGCCTTGGAGAAGGCAACGACCGGTCCGAAGATTTCTTCCTGCATGAGTCGGGCATCAGGAGCAAGGTCAGCAAAGATCGTCGGTTTGACGAAGTAGCCTTTCGAGCTGTCTCCCTCGCCTCCGACCATGAGTTTTCCTTCTTCTTTCCCGATTTCGATGTAGCTCATGATCTTATCGAATGATGCTTGATCGATGACCGGTCCCATGAAGTGATCCTGGTCGACAGGATTTCCTACTGTGAGTTCCTTCGTCAATTCAACCGCACGCTCGAGCACCTGGTCGTATACATCTTCCACGACGACGGCACGTGAACAAGCCGAGCATTTTTGACCGGAGAATCCAAAGGCAGAGGCCACGATGGATTTGGCTGCGAGCTCGATATCGCCTTCTGAATCGACGACGATCGTATCTTTACCGCCCATTTCAGCGATCACGCGCTTCAGCCATTTCTGACCAGGGTGGACTTTTGCAGCCCTTTCGTAGATGCGGATCCCGACATCACGTGATCCCGTGAAGGAGATGAAACGTGTTTTCGGGTGATCTACGAGGTAATCCCCGACTTCTGCACCGCTTCCAGGAATATAGTTGATGACGCCTTTAGGAAGGCCGGCTTCTTCAAGTACTTCGATGAATTTAGCCGCAACGACAGCCGTTGTGGAAGCAGGCTTCAAGAGCACCGTATTCCCTGTGACGATGGCCGCAACAGCTGTACCGGCCATGATGGCAAACGCGAAGTTCCAAGGAGAGATGACAACACCCACTCCCAGAGGGATATAGTTGAACTGGTTGTATTCACCGGGACGGCTTTCCACAGGGAAACCATCTTTCAGGCGCAGCATCTGCCGTGCATAATACTCCATGAAATCAATTGCTTCAGCCGTATCGGCATCCGCTTCATTCCACGGTTTTCCTGCTTCTTTTGTCAGTAGGGCTGAAAATTCATGCTTGCGTCGGCGTACAATGGCAGAGGCACGGAACAGGATATCTGCACGCGTTTCAGGCTTTACTTTCCGCCAAGTCTGGAATGTATCATATGCTACGTTCATTGCCTTTTCTGCGAGTTCCTGATCGGCTTTTGATACATTTCCGATCAGCTCTTTATGGTCTGCAGGATTGACTGACACCAATTTTGCATCAGTGGTCACTCGCTCCCCGCCGATAATCAGGGGATAGTCTTGTCCAAGATAGGCTTCAACTGTTTTTAAGCCTTCTTTATACGCTTTTTGGTTTTCTTTGTTCGAGAAGTCTGTGAATGGTTCATGCTTGTAAGGAATCATATGGGTGTTGCCCCCTTTTAAACAAAGATTTTTAATGAGATCTCAGAGGGTTTCTGTCGCAAAACGCAAAAAATATTTGCATTCAGAAAACCCTTACACTTATAATAATGCAAAAGATGGTTGCTTTTTTCAAGAGTTTTTTGAAAAATTTTTATTTTCAAAGTCGGCTATGCGACTTGAAAAATAATGGAGCGCTAATCGAAGGGGGATTCATCGTGCTCGAACGTGAGAAACGCCTATATATGTATGAAGTCGTGGCCCATCACCTCGAGTCAGGTGTCCACGTCATCGATTCGACCGGACGGACCGTGATTTACAATAGTAAAATGAGGGAAATCGAAGGCATGGAAGTCGAGGATGTATTGGATAAAAACCTTCTCGATGTCTTTCAATTTCACTCAGAAGAAGAAAGCACCCTTCTTCAGGTGCTCCACACAGGGACACCGACGCTGAACGTGAAGCAAACTTATTTCAATAGCAATGGCGTGGAAATCACTACCATCAACGACACATATCCCATTCATTTGGAAGGGGATATCATCGGTGCAGTTGAAATTGCACGGGATGTGACGACCTTGGAGAAAATGATGAAGGGCAATGTTCATACTCGCCCGGTCCCTCCAGCCTTTCATCGGATCGTCGGGTCCCATCCGCGCATTCAGGAAGCACTCTCCGCCGGGAAGAAAGCCGCTCTATCCACGACTCCCATCCTCATATGTGGCGAAATCGGTACGGGTAAGGAAATGTTGGCCCGCTCCATCCACTGTGACGGCATACGAAAAGATGCCCCTTTCATCAAGCAGGATTGTTCGTCCATGCCTGGTGAAGATCTATCGATGATCCTTTTTGGTACCGGTTTCAAAGACGGAGTCATGAAGGAAGCCGCAGGCGGATCGATCTTATTCGATGAACTGAATGCCATGCCCATCCACGTGCAGGAACAATTGCTCGACCTGATGGACAGGAGTTCCTTACCTGATGTCCGCCTCATGGCCACGGTCAATGAAGATCCAATCGACGCGGTGGCAGAGGGCAGGCTGTTGAAGGAATTGTACTATCGCTTCAGTTCCGCCTCCTTCTTCATCCCTCCTCTCAGGAACAGGCTGGATGATCTGCAGGAGCTTGTACCGAGCTTCCTGGATCGATTCAATCATCACTATGCCAGGAACGTCACAGGCATTTCCCAAGAGGTCGAGGAAACGTTCCGTCAATACGACTGGCCCGGGAACGTGAGGGAACTCGAGCACGTACTTGAAGGAGCGTATCAGCTCATCGGCTCCCATAAGGTAATCGGATTCAATCACCTACCATTCGGCTTCCGGCAGCGGATCCATCATTCCCCTGTCGCCGACACCCACCAGGGTGACTCCGATTTCCTCCACCAGTCAGGAAGCGAGCCTAAACCCCTTGAGGTCTTCATGGAAGAAGCTGAGACATACTATATTCAAAAAGCCATGAAGCATCACCAATTCAATGTCACCAAGACCGCCAAGGCACTCGGGATGAGCAGGCAGAATCTCCAGTACAGGATCCGCAAATACGGCATCGAGCGCGGGGGATATTGACTTCTCACGTAAAAAAATATGAGGCTCGGACAATGTGTTTTTGTCATAGGAAAACCCGCATTCATATGCCTGCGATCAGGTAAATGAATGCGGGTTTTTCATTTCGTACATGACGATTACAATTTCACTGTTTCTATCGGATGGTTGGGGTGCAAAGAAGACTCTCCCGGGAAGCACGAGCGGTATTGTCTCCCCACCTCTTTATCGCATATGTTGAAGGTAGGGAGTGAGATCGACCCCGATTTCTTTTGAAAGTTCTTTCCCCAATTCCGCATCGGCACGGAAGAAGTTGCAGACTGCACGCAAGGCAATGCGCGTATCGATACCTGACAATTCACTTGAAATGTTTTTGACCACCTGGGCTTTCACTTCATCGGGGTAGCTCCTGAAAATGTCGCCCGCCTGACCAAAATCATCGGTTTTACGGATCTTGATCCTTCCTCTTTCACCAGTGACCGGTTGATGAACCTCTTCATACCCCGGCACTTCCTCCGGCTCACCTGAAAAGCTGTTCGGTTCATAGTTCACCGGACTCTTCTGCTGCTTGAACGGCATCCCACCGTCCCGTTGCTGATTGGCTACCTGGGCGAATGGGCAGTTGATCGGGAGCTGAAGATAATTGGCCCCGATCCGGTAGCGCTGTGTATCGGAATAAGAGAATAATCTCCCCTGCAGCAGTTTATCTTCAGAAGGAAGCATCCCATTGACCAATACACCAGGATTGAATCCGACGGACTCAGTCTCTGCAAACACATTTTCAGGATTGCGGTTGAGGATCATCGTACCGACAAAGTGGGCAGGAATATCCTCTTCCGGCCAGTCCTTTGTGGCATCCAGAGGATCGTATGAGAAAGAATCAAGTTCCATCGGATCAAGGATCTGGACGTACAGATCCCATTCAGGATAATTCCCTTCCTCGATGGCCTCATAGAGGTCCCTGCTTGCATGGTTGAAGTCCTTGCCCTGGATCTCGGCCGCTTCTTCTGCAGAAAGGTTGTGGATCCCCTCCTTCGGCTTCCATCTCAACTTCACATAAACCGTATTTCCCGCCGCGTTCACCCATTTGAATGCATGTACGCTCGACCCCCGCATCTGACGATAGTTTGCGGGAATCCCTTCATCCGTGTACAGATGCAGAAGCATATTCGTCGACTCCGGTGACAGGGTCATGAAGTCCCAGTAGCGCTCCGGTTCCTGGATATTCGTCTGGGGATTCGGTTTGAGGGCATGAACCATATCCGGGAACTTCATCGCATCGCGGATGAAGAAGACAGGCAGATTATTGCCGACAAAATCCCAGTTTCCTTCCTCGGTATAGAACTTGACCGAAAACCCCCGGGGATCGCGCAGCGTTTCGGGAGAGTGCTGACCATGGATCACGGTCGAAAAGCGGGCAAAAACCGGCGTCTCCTTCCCTTCCTCTTGAAGGAAAGCAGCTTTTGTATACTTCTTCATACTATTCTTTGTGACGAAGACCCCATGAGCCCCCGCACCCCTCGCATGTACAACCCGCTCTGGAACCCGTTCCCGGTCAAAATGCGCCAATTTCTCAATTAGCTGATAATCTTCGAGAAGGGTAGGCCCATTGCTTCCAGCCGTCAACGAGTTTTGATTGTCTCCGATCGGGGCTCCTTGATTCGTTGTCAGTTTATGATTTTTCATACGAACACCTCTTTTTATTTATAATTATTATTATTAAAGTATAGTTTTATTCTATCCATTTTACCGGCTTTGTCAATAACTAATTATAATAATTATAAAGTAATAGCTTTTAAAATCACAAAAAAAAGAGACAACATCGTCCGTTGTCTCTTACACTGTATTCTCACGCACTATGAAATAGAACGCATTATTTTTTCAGAGAGGAAGTAGTGACGAATCTCACCCCGATAGCCGATTCCAATGAAAACATGCCACCTCTCCCCTCTTTCACATCCAAAAGGATATCAAAGGCCTTCCAGTACTCAAACTGCTCCCGACTCATATAGAACGGCGTCTGAGACACTGTACCCACAAGCACATCCCCGTCCCCGATGAGGAGGTCACCCTCTTCCAGGCAGATCGGGGCGCTGCCATCACAGCATCCCCCCGATTGATGAAAAAGGAGGGGGCCATGCTTTTCCCGCAGCCTCTTGATCACACCAACCGCTGCGTCTGTAGCAGAGACTGACATTTTAGAAGAATCCTAGTTTCTTCGGACTATAGCTAACAAGGAGATTTTTCGTCTGCTGATAGTGGGAGAGCATCATCTTATGGGTTTCGCGACCGATTCCGGACATTTTATATCCACCGAAAGCCGCATGGGCAGGGTACTGGTGGTAACAGTTCGTCCATACGCGCCCCGCCTGGATATCCCTTCCGAAGCGGTAGGCCGTATTCATATCCCTCGACCACACGCCTGCCCCAAGTCCATAAAGGGTATCATTGGCGATGTCCAGCGCTTCTTCTTTCGTCTTGAATGTGGTCACGGAAACGACGGGGCCAAAGATTTCTTCCTGGAACACCCGCATATCGTTTGTTCCTTTGAAGATCGTCGGTTTGACATAGAAGCCCGTCCCGTGATCACCGTCAAGCTTGTTCTGTTCACCGCCGATCAACACCTCGGCACCTTCGTCTTTCCCGATTTGAATGTATGAAAGGATTTTGTCGAGCTGCTCTTGGGAGGCCTGTGCTCCGAGCATCGTATCCGTATCAAGGGGATTCCCCTGCTTGATTTGTTTGACCCGTTCGATGGCGCGCTCTATGAATTTATCATAAATGGATTCCTGGACCAGGGCCCTTGAAGGACAGGTACATACCTCTCCCTGATTCAGTGCGAACATGACAAAGCCTTCCACCGCTTTATCAAGGAAGTCGTCATCCTGGTCCATCACATCCTCGAAGAAGATATTCGGGGATTTCCCGCCCAGCTCAAGCGTGACAGGGATGAGGTTTTGAGAAGCATACTGCATGATGAGCCTTCCCGTCGTCGTCTCACCCGTGAACGCGACTTTACCCACACGCTTGCTTTGAGCCAGTGGTTTGCCGGCTTCAAGTCCAAAGCCTTGCACCACATTCAGGACGCCCTTCGGAAGGATATCCTTGATGAGATCCATGAGGACCATGATGGAAGCAGGCGTCTGCTCTGCCGGTTTCAGGACGATGCAGTTCCCAGCGGCCAATGCCGGTGCAATCTTCCATGTGGCCATGAGGAGAGGGAAGTTCCACGGGATGATCTGTGCGACGACCCCGATCGGCTCATGGAAGTGGTAGGATACAGTATCTTCATCGATTTCACCGATCGTACCTTCCTGCCCCCTGATACACCCTGCAAAATATCTGAAGTGATCGATGGCAAGTGGAAGATCCGCTGCCAGCGTCTCGCGCACAGGCTTCCCATTATCCCATGTCTCTGCCACTGCCAGCATTTCAAGGTTTTCTTCCATCCGGTCTGCAATTTTATTGAGGACGGACGCCCTTTCGGCAACAGTCGTTTTTCCCCAGGCGTCTTTAGCAGCATGGGCGGCATCAAGGGCCTTTTCCACATCTTCCTGATTGGAGCGTGCAATCCGCGTGAAGACCTTCCCTGTCACCGGCGATACATTATCAAAGTACTCACCGCTTACAGGCGGTACGAATTCCCCTCCTATAAAGTTTTCGTACTGATCCTTGAACGACACCATTGAGCCTTCAGTATTCGGGTTCTGATACAGCATTCGACATCCTCCTTTATTTATGTATATGCCCACTAAATAAAGCGCTTACATTCCAATTATACTAGAGACCCTTTGTGCGTCACAAGTATATTGACTCATTATTCTATATTTTCAAATAAATAAAGGCAAATAAAAAAGCGGCCTAAGCCGCTTCTTTTGTCTTACTTCTTGATTAGATCTTCGCGTTTTGATTGCTCGATCCACTCTTCAAGTTTATCTTTAAGAGTATTGAAGCCTGCAGGAGTTGTTTCTTCAGCTGCTGCCGGTTTCACACTTCCTTGACGACGTGGTTTCTTCGCTGCTGCAGGTTGTTCTGCAGGAGCTTCTTGAGTTGCACGGATTGAAAGGCTGATTTTCCCTTTCGCTTCGTCAACAGAAAGAACTTTCACTTGCACTTCATCACCAACAGAAAGGTGCTCATTCACGTCTTTAACGAATCCGTGAGTGATTTCTGAAATGTGGACAAGTCCTTGTGTTTCTTCATCTAAAGCAACAAACGCACCGTAAGGTTGGATTCCTGTAACTTTACCAGTTACAACTGATCCTGTTTCGAATTTTGTAGTCATGGTAACACTCCTAGTATATATATTATTTTCTCTTTTACACGCAATTGTAGATTATATCACAGTTTTTTGATTTCCGCAAAGTTAATTTCACCGTTCCATTGCAGATCAACCTACAATTGCACTCTCATTAAGTAGGCTTCCCATACCGATCAATAAATAAAACCTCTTCTGATCAATCTTTATTCATCTGGATGAAGAAGAGTCCCACAAATGAGCAAATAAAAAACCCGGGCCATTGGCCTCGGGTTCCGTTTCATTATGACTTGATAAGCCTTTTTTCACGTTGCTTCCGAAGATAAGGTGTCGCATAGAGATAAAATGCAGCAAGGTGGGCAAATGCAAAGTTCGCAACGAGCAAGCTCCATAGCGTTACATGTCCCCAGCCTCCGAGTTCAGGCACAACGACGTAGTAGATGAATGCACCCCACAGGGCGATGACGAACGGGATGTGGGCCACTGCCCACTTGCGGTGTTCTATCCAGAGAAAAAGAGGCGTGGCGGTTGCAATAAATAGGTAAACCATGAATACATCCATTTTGATAACCTCCATTCATATTTTAAGGAAACGCTTTCAATTTTGTCGAAAAAAAGTCTAATTTGTGAACGTTTTGTTACAATTAGTATACTACAAACAGATGAAATTTCCACCCCAAAAACCTGATTTTTTTAAAATTTTCAATAATTTAGTGAAAAAGTTATAGGTTGAAACGTTTTCATCCATAATAAGTGGTGACACACCCATATTTTATCCACTTTTATGTCAGTTAAACCCAGATCACTTATAAATTGAAAATTTCAAAATCCAGTGTACATGGGTATGAAAACATAGTACGATTGAAAAATCTTATTTTTTTGAAAGGAGGAGCTATAATTGGCTGCAAAACAACAATGGACTTCTAAACTGGGCTTCATCCTGGCTGCTGCAGGTTCGGCAATCGGACTGGGCGCCATCTGGAAATTCCCCTATATGGCCGGGGCAAATGGTGGAGGTGTATTCTTCCTTCTCTTCATCCTCTTCACGGTCCTGATCGGGGCGCCTATTCTTCTGGCGGAATTCATCATCGGACGTAAAGCCGGTGCGGATGCGATTACTTCTTATAAGAAACTTGCTCCCAATTCTTACTGGCATCTCATAGGATACTTAGGAACCATCGTTTCCTTCATCATCCTATCTTTTTATAGTGTCGTCGGAGGCTGGATTTTATCCTATCTTTGGAGAAGTGTGACGGGCTCTTTGAGCGGGAATACCCAGGAAGGATATGCGGCGCTCTTTGACAGCGTCATATCGAATCCATGGGAAGTCCTGATTGCACAAGGCGTCTTCATGGTCATGACCATCATGGTCGTCCAAGGAGGCGTACAAAAAGGGATCGAGCGGGCGAGCCGGTATATGATGCCATCATTATTCATTTTATTCTTCGTTCTCGTCATCCGGGCCCTTACGCTGGACGGTGCCATGGAAGGTGTTCGCTTCCTTCTGCTACCTGACTGGAGCCAGCTGACCGGGAAGACTGTCCTCCTGGCAATGGGACAGGCATTTTTCGCTCTAACCGTCGGCCTGTCGGTCATGGTCACCTACGCTTCCTATCTACCGAAGGATGACAGCATGCCGAAATCGGCGATCAGTGTGTCCGGATTGAATATCCTGATTTCACTTCTTGCAGGACTGGTGATTTTCCCGGCGGTTTATGCCCTCGGGTTCCAGCCCGACCAGGGCCCAGGAATCGCCTTCGTCGTCCTCCCAGCCGTTTTTAATGAAATGGCCTTTGGCGGATTGTTCTTCACGATCTTCCTGGTCCTGCTTCTGTTCGCGACATTGACTTCCGCCTTCTCCATCTTGGAAATCGGTGTGGCCGGCTTATCAAAAGGAGCATCCACGAAACGGGTGAAATTTTCATGGATGGTGGGGATCCTCGCTTTTGTCGCAGGAATCCCGAGCGCCCTCTCCTTCGGGGTATTGGGTGATATCAAAATTGCAGGACTGAACTTCTTCGACTTTGCCGACAATATCACTTCAAACTTCGGTCTACCGATCGGAGCGCTTCTGATCAGTATCTTCATCGGCTATAGACTGAAGAAGGAAGATGTGTGGGACGAAGTAAGATTGGGTTCAAGCATTTCACGAGGCGTGTTCAACGCCTGGATGCTCCTGATCCGCATCATCGTACCTGTTGCGATCCTATTGATTCTGATTACCAATTGATTCTTTTAAACCCCCTGGACCGCTTATAGAGCGGTCCAGGGGGTTTTTTGGTGGATTGGGGTGTGTGGCCGATCATAGGATTGTACCTGGCACCATTTCGCTATTCGGTGCCAGGTACAATTTCGCCATTTGGTGCCAGGTACAATTTTGCCGTTTGGTGCCAGGTACAATTCCCCCGTTCGGTGCCAGGTACAATTCCCCCGTTCGGTGCCAGGCACCATTCCGCCATTTGGTGCCAGGCACCATTCCGCCATTTGGTGCCTATTACGCTCCTTCTGAAGTCCCTCTACATCCATCATTTCCGTAACAGATTGTTCAAGCATGGACGTGCGCGTTTTTTCCATATGATGGTATACTAACTATATAGGATATCAACCGCTTTCATATAAAGGAGGAGGACGCCATGTCCCATTTCGGTAAGAATATCAAGAGAATCCGTGAAGAACGCCAAATGACTCTGCAGGAACTTGCGGTGAAGGCAAGGATCGGGACGAATTCACTGATGAAATACGAAGAGGGGGAAAAGATTCCAGACACTCCCACGGTGCTGAAATTTTCAACGGTCCTGGATGTCCCTGCTTCTACACTCCTCGAAGACAGGACCCCTGCTTCCTGAAAGAATTTTTTCACGCAAGGTATAGATCCGTGAAAACCTGGTCATACTGAAAATAAGCTTTCTAAGTATTCCCCCTTTTGTTTTCATTTTGATGGACGCCTTCAAGGCGTCCCTTTTTTTGCATGCAAAAGGCCGTACCCTCCACGGTACGGCCTTTCTTTAGTTTGAATGGTTTTCTACGAATCGTTTCAGGCGCTTTACGGCCTCCTGGAGCTGTTCCATGCTCGAGGCATAGGAGCACCGGACAAACCCTTCCCCGCCTTTTCCGAAGACGTTTCCGGGGACGACGGCGACCTTCTCTTCAAGAAGCAGTCTTTCGGCAAATTCCTCGGAGGATAGTCCCGTCTTCCGGATGGAGGGAAAAGCATAGAACGCACCGCCGGGGGTGTGGCACTCCAACCCGATCTCATTCAGGGAGTCGACGAAATAATGCCTCCTGTGGCGATAGCTCCTTTTCATCTCCGTCACATCTTCCATCCCTTTATCCAGGGCCTCGATGGCCGCGAACTGCGCAGGGGTGGAGGCGCACATCATCGCATATTGGTGGATCTTCAGGAGCGCCTGTGCAATCTCAACCGGAGCACAGATATATCCAAGGCGCCAGCCGGTCATGGCGAATCCTTTTGAGAATCCGTTGATGACGATCGTCCGCTCCCTCATCCCTTCAAGGGAAGCGATGGACACATGGTCGGCATCATAGGCAAGCTCGGAATAGATCTCATCGGACAATACGGCAAGATCATGACGCTTGATCACATCGGCGAGCTCCATGAGATCATCCTTCTCCAACACGCTTCCCGTTGGATTATTGGGGGAGCACAGAAGGATTGCCTTCGTTTTATCGGTGATCGCCGCTTCGAGTTCTTCAGCAGTAAGGTTGAAGCCGTTCTCCGGTCTCGTCTTCACCGTGACGGCTACCCCGCCGGCGAGTTCCACCAGGGGCACATAGGAAACAAACCCCGGTTCGACGATGATGACCTCATCCCCTTGATCCACAAGGGCGCGCAGGCTGATATCGAGGGCCTGACTTGCCCCGACCGTGACGATGATTTCGTCCGAGGGGTCATAGAACAGTTGGTAACGGGAATTCATGTAGTCCGCGATCCTTTTCCGAAGGTCGAACAGCCCCGCATTCGCCGTATAGGACGTATACCCCTGTTCCAGGGACAGGATGGCCGCTTCCCTGACGGTCCAGGAAGTAACGAAATCCGGTTCACCGACACCAAGGGATATGACGCCTTCCATACCCGCTGCAAGATCGAAGAACTTCCGGATCCCGGACGGTTTCAGTTTCTCAACAGACTTGGACACATAGCTCGTTTTTGTCGTCATGGGGATACCACGATCCGTTTATCTTCTTCATAATCCCCGAAGATGGTGCCGTCATGCTTGTATTTTTTCAATTGAAAGTGGGTCGTGGTCGAAAGTACGGAATCGATGGTGGACAATTTATCGGATACGAAGTTTGCCACCTCGTTCATCGTGCGCCCCTCCACCGTCACCGATAGATCGTACGCTCCCGACATGAGATAGACGCTTTTGACTTCTTTGTACCGATAGATACGCTGAGCGACTTCGTCAAAGCCGACTCCCCTTTTGGGTGTCACTTTCACGTCGATCATGGCCGTCACACCTTCGTGTCCTTCTACTTTGGACCAGTCGACCACTGAATTGTAGCGGACGAGGATATGGTCTTCTTCCATCCTTGCGACCGTCTCTTCCACTTCTTCTTTCGTCACTTGAAGCATCTTGCTCAAATCTTCATACGTCAGCCTTGAATCCTTTTGAAGGACCCGTAACAGATCCAGTTCCCATTCTCTAAGCTGCATGACTCTTCCTCCTCATCACCTGTAAATGGTTTCATTATATCAGAAGCGCAAGCACATTTCTCCTAAAAGTCTGAGTGTTAAAACGAAAGGAGCGGGTAAAATAATGGGAACAACGTAAAGGAGTGGCGAACCATGAGCGACCGTGCACAATTTGCCCGATTGAACGGGGCCGAGATTTATTATGAATACGACAGACATCCTCATTCTTCCGAAACCTTCGTCCTGATTCATGGATTTCTTTCATCCACCTTCAGCTTCAGGCAGCTCCATCCGCTCTTGAAGGCATCCTATAATGTCCTCTCCATCGACCTTCCACCCTTCGGAAACAGCAGTAAGACAAAGGGGTTTGTCTATTCCTATGACAATCTGGCCCAAACCGTCATCGATCTCCTTTCTCAGCTGGGGATCCAACACATCTATCTTACCGGTCATTCCATGGGAGGACAGATCGCCCTGAATATCATGAAAAAAGCCCCTTCCCTCGTCAAGAAGGGGGTCCTTCTCTGCAGCTCCGGATACTTGAAACGGTTCACGTGGCCGGTCCTTACCCTGAGTCGCACACCCTATTTTCATTTGTATATCAAAAAATGGCTAGCCAAGACGGGCGTAAGGAAAAACCTCGAAAATGTAGTCTATGATCACGCCATGATCGATGAGGAAATGATGGACGGATACATGAAGCCCTTTCTGCAGGATGATATCTTCAAAGCCCTCACCAAGATGATCCGTGACCGCGAAGGCGACCTGTCCAGAGAGGATCTACGGGCCATCCAGACACCATGCCTCCTCATATGGGGTGAGCATGACAGGGTGGTACCCGTATCGACAGGTAAACGACTGAATGAAGATCTTCCCCTCTCCTCCCTGATCGTCCTGAAAGACACGGGGCATCTCGTCCCAGAGGAGAGGCCGAATGCAGTCATGAGCCACATCCGATCGTTTCTCGAAGTCGGTCTCCCGGAAGGAAATCCCGCACAGGTGGAATTCGGCCTGTCCCCTTCTCATATTTAAGAGATGGGGACAGGCTGAATCAAATCAGTTTCATCTTTTCCACTGAACTTTTATGATGGAAGAGTAAACGACAATTCGTAAGGGGGAGTTCACTTGAGTTCATTTGAACATGTCATTGACCGCAGAGGTTCTTCATCGGTGAAATGGGACAGGACGAAAGAAGTCTTTGGTTATGGGGATGTGCTGCCCATGTGGGTGGCCGATATGGACTTCGCACCGCCTGAGCCTGTGATTGAAGCATTGAAGAAAAGGATGGAACACCCGATATTCGGCTATACATACGCAGGAGCATCCACCGCCGACTCCATCAAGGAGTGGATGGCCAAGAGGCACGGGTGGGAGATCCAATCATCATGGGTGCAGTACAGTCCAGGGGTGGTCCCCGCACTGGCCACCATCATCCAGGCCTTAACAGAACCAGGTGATAAGGTACTCATTCAATCACCTGTTTACCCTCCTTTCTTCAACCTGGTGAAGGAAAATGGGCGGGTGGTGGAGAATGCCCAGCTCGTCTATTCCAACGGAGAGTACTCCATTGATTTCACAGCCTTCGAAAAAGCCCTTCAAAACGGGGTGAAATTGTTCCTGCTATGCAATCCGCATAACCCCGGGGGACGGGTCTGGACGAAAGAAGAGCTGACCCGGATCGCTTCACTGTGCAAAGAATACGGGGTCGTCATCGCGTCCGATGAAATCCACTCTGACCTGATCTACCGCCCTCATCACCATGTCCCGATTGCGTCCCTTCCCGAAGGTGATGCCGATGCAATCATTACGTGCATCGCGCCGAGCAAAACGTTCAACCTGGCCGGTCTGCAGGCTTCGGCCATGATCACGAAAAACGAAGAAATCCGCAATGAAATTGCAGGCATTCATGCCAAACAGGGATTCTTCACGTTGAACGCCCTTGGAATCAGTGCCATGGAAGCGGCTTACCGTCACGGAGAAGAATGGCTGGAAGATGTCATAGCGTACCTAGAGGAAAATGTCTCCATAACAAGGGCCTATCTGAAGGAACATCTCCCATCCTTGCATCTTGTAGAGCCTGAAGGAACCTATCTGCTCTGGATCGACTGCAGCAAGACGGGGCTTTCTGACGAAGATCTGAAGGACCGTCTATTGAGAAAAGGAAAACTGGCTCTAGAAGAAGGAACGAAATATGGTGAGGGAGGAGAAGGGTTCGTGCGGATGAATATTGCATGCCCGAAAGAAACACTCCTCGAAGGTCTCGACCGCCTGAGAACGGCCCTCACGTGAACAAAATAAAAAAGACTGCCAGGTATGGCAGTCACCGGGAAGGGGGCATCCCCTTCCTTTTTTATTTTTTCCCGATGGACCCGCAGGCAATGCGCTCCCCGGAGTCTCCCGATGGCTGGGTCATGCCGTCATCGGCGCTTTCGTCAATGACCAGCGAGGTCCCGTCCTTGGTCATGAGGGAGGTCTTGCCCTTTGATAGGGTCACCTGAGGAGCCGTGATCGTTGCTTTCACGCTACCATCTTCCCCGACGATCAGATTGGGTAGATCCCCTGCATGGGGACCTTCGGGATGGAGAAGTCCATGCTTCTTTTCCAAGGGATTGAAGTGATTTCCCGCCGAAGCAAAATCAGGCCGTTTACATGCGCTCTTTTCATGGATGTGGATACCGAGGTCCCCCGGCGGAAGCCCTTCAAGATCAAGGGCGATCTCCACCCCATCTGCTGTTTCCTCGAGAATCGCTGTTCCGATGGTGTCCCCGACCCCGTTCTTCATGTCAACTTTCACTTTCGTCGGCTCTTTCAGGACGCATCCTGACAAAAGAAGCGCCGTGATTCCGATCAAAAATAGTTTCATCAGCCGTTCCTCCACGTTCATACTCCTCACCATTGTTGACGAGCGATGAGAAAAATATTCGCGGAAGCGGTGAATTTGTCAGTCCTGCTGGCGTCGTGACGCCTCTTCTTCCATCTTCTTCGTCTTCAGCTCTTCACGCTTCGAGATGCGGATGATCAGCCGGAACGTGAGGACGGCGGCAATCATGAAAATGAACATCGTGATGCCTGCAGGGATATATTCACTTTTATCTTCAGGAAAATACAAGAATAGATTAAGGACAAAGAATGATAACATAGAAACGCCCCTTTCCAATTAAAGCGATTACAGTCATGTTCATTATAGCAATCTTCCCTCCCGTTCACCATGCCGGATCGGGAAGGAATGTCACAATCCCTTGAACGCCGCATAAGAAAGACCCGGATTTCTCCGGGCCCCTGTCACTTCACGACTTTGATGCTTTCGATGATCACGTCTTTTTTCGGTGCGTCCTGGTCTCCGACTTCTACCGCAGCGATGTCATCCACGACGTCCATGCCTTCAATCACCTGACCGAAAACAGTATGCTTCTGATCAAGCCAAGGCGTGCCGCCGTTTTTCATGTACGATTCAATGACCTCTTTGGGGAATCCAGCCGATTTCATTTGCTCCTCAACATCTGGGTCGACTGCTTTATTCTGTACAATGAAGAATTGGCTACCGTTCGTATCCGGACCGGAGTTTGCCATAGAAAGGGCCCCGCGAAGATTAAATAGTTCTGGAGAGAACTCATCCTCGAATGGTTTCCCCCAGATGCTTTCACCACCCATTCCGGTTCCCTCGGGGTCTCCCCCCTGGATCATGAAATCATTGATGACCCGGTGAAACTTGAGTCCGTCATAGTAGCCTTCCTCGCTGTGGGTCACGAAGTTCTCGACGGCTTTCGGTGCTTGATCCGGGAAGAGCTTGATCTTGATCGTTCCCATGGAGGTTTTCATCTCCACAAGCTTCTCATTCCCCGTCACTTCCTTTGTAAGTTGCGGATAGGTGATGTTCGCGTCCGACGACTGTTCCTTCTTCGTCTCTTTCTTGCTTTCTGAACTTTTGTCGTTATCTTGTCCGCAGGCTGCCAGCAGGAGGGCCAGGCCGACCATTAGGACCAAAAACCACTTCTTCATATATGTACCTCCACGTGTTACATTGTATATAGCGTATTCTCAAACATTTCCACCTATTATTATAATCGAGTTCATCTTCTGTTAGGAGGGGTTTTATGAAAAATATCCAAATTGGTGATTATGTCACGGCCTTTTATAAGACAGGCACTTATATCGGTGAGGTGACGGGGGAACGCCCGGGCAGCTATGTGGTGAAGGTACTCGCCGTCGTGAAGCATCCGCGCCAGGGAGACCTCCACAACCCGGGAAAAGTCGACGTACCGCTCTTTCATGAGCGAAAAGCACTAGCTTTCCGTGAGCAGTCAAACATACCCGATAAAATGGTCAAGCCATATGAAGGGACGATTCCCGAATACAACGAATCATTACTTACTGCTTTCAAGGAATTCAAGGAGAAACTCTCCTCCGACCCGACACCCCATGATGTGAAAAGCCTTGAAGCACTTGCCGAAATCCAGAAAGAATATGCCTTGATGTACGGGATTGAGTTTTAAAGAAAAGGACCTGATCGCTCATCGGCGGTCAGGTCCTTCATCATGCAAGCTGATTATAGAATTTCGAAAGGTCGATCCGGTCTCCTATAGTGGTGGGCTCGGCTTTTTCGAGGTATTTCTTATCCTTTTCCACGAGATGATAGATATGCTGGGTCGTCATGGCGTCATCAAGTGCTTTGTGATGTTTCCCCACGCCCTCACGTCCGTATTCCTGCACGGCCTTCCACAGCCCCGTCTGGTTCTGATCACCGAAGAACCGCTTATATTCCATGGAAAGGTCGACGAATCGTGCATGGAAAGGGAAGGCAATTCCGAGGCGCGAACAGCTGTCCCTGAGCACCTTCATGTCCATATTCCCCCAGGTGACCACTTCCTTTACCCCCAACTGGTCCAATGATGTGAAATAATCATGCATCTCTTTGAACGAGCGTCCCCCATCTACATCGGCCTGAGTGATGGATAAGAACCTTTTGCATCGATTCGTTAGCCTAGGGAAGAAGACCGGCTTGATATAGCAGGAAAAGGTGTCGATGACTTTCCCTCCGTTCACCACGACCACACCGGTCTCGATGATTTCCGGATGAAAATCCTTCGGGACCTTCTGCCGCTCGGGCATTGAAAACTCAAAATCAATGAAAACAAGCTGTCCGTCACTCCCCATTTCAACCCCTCCTTGTTTGGTCGTATCCCGTTATCCCATCCTGGCGTGGGACCACTGATGGTGTATTCTTCTATTATATCATGTTTATTTCCTGAATTATGACTATTTCCTCCCATCTCCACTGAAACTTCACTCATCTAACCATCAGGGTAAAAAGAACCATCCTCTACACGAAAATGCTTCTTTATTAATTGGTTCAATTGGATTATCATGGGAGAATAAGATTACGAGAAAAGTAGAGGGTTTCATGAGAACTTTTGCAGGATATATCGCCATCAGTTGTATTGTTGCCGTCTTTTTCACCACCTTGTTTTTTTCCGCCGGGGAAGTGAAGAAAGCCGGTGAATTCCAAGAGGCGCTGGAATCAAAGGTGAGTAAGGAGCATATGAACGTAAACCGCACATCCCTGATGAAGGATGCGGACGGTCGGGTATTTTCCGAGATCAACCGTCCATACAGGCTTTACACGGAGGATGAGGACATACCTGACTTTGCGAAGGATATTATCATCACGAGTGAAGATCAGAATTTTTACGAGCACGTCGGATTCGATGCTGGAGCAATCCTTAGGGCAGTGGTGAAAAACCTTGTGTTCACCCATATCCAGCAGGGAGGCAGCACCATCACCCAACAGCTCGCCCGCAATATGTACCTTGGTCAGGAAAAGACGTATAACCGGAAGCTGACCGAACTCTTTTATGCCGGTCAGATCGAAAAAAATCTGACCAAGGATGAAATCATGGAAATGTATTTGAACGTGATCTACTTCAGCAATGGCGTGTACGGTATCGGAACGGCTTCCGAGTATTATTTCAGCAAGCCCGTGACCGAACTCAACCAGGGGGAAATCTCCTTCCTCGCCTCCATCCCGAATAACCCGGGGAAATATGATCCGATCAAGCACTTCGATGAAGCGAAAAAGCGTCAGGAGCGGCTTCTCGAGCTTATGGTCACATCGGACAAGCTCACGGAAAAAGAGGCCGTGAAGATCAAAAAGACCCCGGTCCATTTGAAGGTGAAAAAAACCGTCGAAGAATATCCAGACTATGCCTTTTATGTTGAACATGAACTGAAGGAACTGATCGGAGAAAAAGAAGGATTCGCAGACGAGCTTGCAGATGCCGGATCTGAAGAGGAGCGGGACGGGATCCTGAAAGACTGGGATGAACGTTTCCATGCCGTGATTTCTTCCGGCGTCATCATCAACACCGCCCTGGACCCCGCCATGCAGAAAAAAAGCACGAAAGCACTGAATGATACGCTTGAGTCCACGGAACTAGAGGGGGCGAGTGCTTCCATCGACAACAAGACCCGTAAGATCGTTGCCATCACAGGCGGCAAAAACTATAAGGAATATAATTTCCACCATGCCTTCCAGGCGTTCAGGCAGCCAGGATCCGCCATCAAACCGCTCCTGGTCTATGGTCCCTATTTGGAGAAGCTGCATCCCTCCCTGCAGGAAACGATCGATGGAAATCAATACTGCATCAAGGGATACTGCCCCGTGAACTACGGGAATGCGAGTCCCGGCATGGTGACGATCAGTCAGGCATTCGCCCAATCGTATAATGGTCCCGCCCTTCGCATGATGGAAAAGGTGGGCGTCGATCAGGCCTTCGCATTCATCCGCCCGTTCCACTTCCAAAAGGTCAACAAGGAGGATATGACCTACGCCGCTTCCGTCGGAGGATTCACCTATGGGATGAGCCCCCTTGAAATGACAGATGCCTATACGTCCTTCATCGATGGGGAGTATACACCGGCAAGGGCCATCACCAACGTGACTGATTCCGAGGGGAACCTCCTGTATCAATGGAAGGACAACGCAACGGACGTATGGTCAAAATCCACCACTGCACAAATGAGATCCTTGCTTCATCAAGGAGCCGTCAGCGGGACTGGCAAACCTGCCTATGTCTCAAAGCCTTATGTGGGAATCAAGACGGGGACGACGAACCAATATCATGATTTTTGGGTCATGGGCCTCACCGACCGCTATACTACAGGGGTATGGGTCGGCCATGATACGCCTGAAAACATGAGCAGCATCGAGTCATGGCGGCCCGGACACAGGATCTGGAAGCAGATCATGCAATAAATAAAAACGGATATCCCCCGTGTGGTGGATATCCGTTTTTTCATTCTAGCTCACAGCTTGACCTCCGATATGATTGGAAGGCTCGCCATCAGGCCGTTGTAAAGTTTAATGAGAACGAAGAAAATGGTCAGGATGAGGGCGGCCCATGAAAAAAGCTGCATGGTGACGACACCAAGCAAGCCGACTTTGGTAAGGGAAGAGCTGATTTTATTCACAAAATAAAAGAAGTAAACCGCCGAGGTCAAAACAAAGATGGCGATCAATCCCTTGAATGATTGCAAGCTGAGGACAGAAACGAGGCCCCCGAGAAAATAAATCATCGAACCCGGACGAACTTTATTATACAGTTCACCCTCTGAATCAACCGAGAAGAACAGCATGGAAATGCCGTTGATCGTCTCAGCGATGAGCTTAAGGGCAGATAGAATCATAAAGAAGACCATCATAAGCAGGACAAGGATGGCCAGCTTCAGCTGCATCTCGGAAAGGAATTCACTCATTCCCGCATAAACGCCGATCTTTTTGGACAGCGTCTCGAAAACGCCCACCCCGTATACCGAAAACGTCAGGCTGAACAAAAGGATGGACAAAATAGGCAGATAGCTCGTTAAGTATGTATTCTTCAAAAAGTACCTCTCCCGTGATCAATCTGTGCATTCTCATCATAATCGTTTATGAGCAGATTGAAAAGGGTAAAGGTACCAAGTGTACAGGTCGAAAGTCCCTCCATTTCAAGAGCTGACTTCCCTCATTCAACAGCCGATCCCGACTTGATCATGTGTCGGTCCCTGTCGATCACCTTGATGTATTGACGCGGTTTGAATTCAACAGGTACCAAAGGGTCTGTACCTTCCCGGTCGTACCCGATTGGAAGATAATTCGTTCCTTCCCCGCTTTCGACCGATTCCAGATCGATTTGATCCCTCGAATCCACCACGATGGCCAACATGAGCAATCCTGTGAAGATGGCACATGCAATCAGCAGCTTTTGCTTCATGAATATCACCTCTTGAATAGGATGCTCACAATAGTGTTAAACTATTCTAAAACATGAACCACAGCACGGAATGTGCTTTTTTTTTCGACGTGATTTTCCGTTTCTCTACATATTTAATAACAAAGGGGGAAACCCTTATAGGCTGGGCGTCCGACTAATGCAAGGTGCTTTTTTTTACGTTATAATGCCTATTAGGTGCACTGTTCGGTCGCAGAATGCTCTAGTGACTATCTTAATTCAGCAATTACCTACATAATCTGATGTATTCAAGGGGGGTTTTTTGTGACACTGCTACATTGGGCAATCCTATCGCCTTTTTTATTCGCTATACTCATTCCGTTCCTGTATAAGGCGTTCCGCAAGATTCACACCGGCTGGTTCGTCCTGATCCTGCCCGTAGTCCTGTTCGTCTATTTCTTCCGCTTCATCTCATTGACGAAGAATGGAGATACGGTAACGGAAACCGTCAATTGGATGCCTTCCTTCGGTATTCAATTCACCGCATATGTGGACGGTCTAGGCCTCCTGTTTGCCATGCTCATCACAGGAATCGGGGCGCTTGTCGTCCTGTACTCGATCTACTACCTGGATAAAGCAAAAGAACAGCTACATAACTTCTATGTCTATTTACTCATGTTCATGGGGGCCATGCTCGGGGTCGTGCTATCGGATAACCTGATCACCCTCTATATGTTCTGGGAGTTCACATCCATTTCATCCTTCTTGCTGATCGGATATTGGTATCAGAAGGAACGCTCGAGATACGGGGCACTAAAATCGATGCTCATCACCGTATTCGGAGGCCTTTCCATGCTCGGGGGAATCATACTCCTCTATCTCATGGGCGGTACATTCAGCATCAGGGAGCTTGTGGGGATGAGCGATCAATTGGTAACGGACCCGCTATTCATGGGGGCTCTGATCCTGATCCTGCTGGGGGCATTCACGAAATCGGCCCAGTTCCCATTCCATATCTGGCTGCCTGATGCCATGGAAGCACCGACTCCAGTCAGTGCCTACCTTCACTCAGCCACGATGGTCAAAGCAGGGATCTACCTCGTTGCCAGGATGAGTCCGATCTTTGCCACTTCGGGTGTTTGGATCTGGCTTGTTGGCGGGATCGGATTATTCACCGTGTTCTGGGGTTCATTCAATGCCGTCCGTCAAAAGGATCTGAAAGGGATCCTCGCCTTCTCCACGATCAGTCAACTCGGAATGATCATGTCCTTATTGGGCATTGGAGGAGCAGCGCTTCATTACAATCAACTCGATGAAAACATTTATATGGCTGCAACCCTAGCGGCCGTGTTCCATCTGATCAATCACGCGACATTTAAGGGAAGCCTGTTCATGGTCGCAGGAATCGTCGATCACGAAACCGGGACAAGGGATATCCGTAAGCTCGGCGGACTGATGAGCTTCATGCCCATCACCTTCACCATTGCCATCATCGGAGCATTCTCCATGGCGGGGCTGCCTCCATTCAACGGCTTCCTCAGTAAGGAAATGTTCTTTACTGGAATGATCAATGTCCTTAGCCTTGATATCTTCAACTTTGAAACGTTCGGGGCGCTCTTCCCGGTGCTGGCTTGGGTGGGAAGCATCTTCACCTTCGTCTACAGCATGATCCTCGTCTTCAAGACGTTCACAGGGAAGTATCAGCCTGAGAAGCTTGAAAAGAAACCACATGAAGCACCGATCGGGATGCTGATCTCTCCGATCATCCTTGCTTCCCTGGTAGTCATTTTCGGTTTCTTCCCGAACATCTTATCGGATCGGATCCTTGCTCCAGCAGTGGAAGCCATCGTACCGAGTCTGATTGCCGACGGACAGACCGTGAAGACGGAAATCTCCTTCTGGCACGGCTTCAGTCCGGAGCTATTCATGACAATCGGCGTCATTGCCTTTGGTGTGATCTTGTATCTCACCCTTTCAAAATGGGAGAAGATCTATCGGGTACTACCGCAAAGGCTTTCCCTTAATTCCTTATATGACGGAGGATTACGTGGGAGCGAACGTGGGGCATACAGTTTCATGAACGGACATATGACAGGGTTCATCCGCACCTACCTTGTTTATATCTTTACGTTCTTTGTCGGGATCTCCCTCTTCAGCCTCTGGTATAACGATGCCTTCTCCCTGGAGATGGACAAAATGGCCCCGATCGGGATCTATGAAGTGGCCGTCGCACTCCTTCTTGTGGTCAGTACCGTCATGATCCTGTTCGCAAAATCACGCCTGACATCCATCATCCTGTTGGGAGCAACCGGCTATACGGTATCCTTATTCTTCGTGGTGTTCAGGGCTCCAGATCTTGCCCTGACACAGCTTGTCATCGAAACCGTGTCGGTTGCCCTATTCCTGCTTTGCTTCTATCATCTGCCAAAATTGAGCAGGCATGAAGAACGCATGCGCTTCAAGCTCGGGAATGCATTGATTGCCCTCGGCGTCGGTGTGACCGTGACACTGTTTGCCATCTCGGCATACAGCACAAAGCTATTTGATTCGATCTCAGAGTATTACATCAAAAACGTTTACGAGGAAGCAGCTGGTAAGAATATGGTCAATGTCATCCTCGTCGACTTCCGTGGATTCGATACATTATTCGAAATTTGCGTTCTTGCCATTGCGTCCCTCGGAATCTTCGCCATGATCAAACTGAGGCTGACAAGGAGGGATGAAGGATGAAGACGAATGATGTGATTCTCCAAACCGTAACGAAAGTGACTGTGTTCATTATCATCCTGTTCTCCCTTCGCCTCTTCTTCTCCGGTCACTATACTCCAGGAGGAGGCTTCATCGGGGGACTCATGACAGCAGGAGCCCTCGTCCTTCTGCTCCTGGCATTCGATCTGAAGACAGTTGCGAATATCCTGCCAATCGATTATAAGATCGTAACGGCAATCGGCCTTCTGTTCGCCATCGGGACTGCGGCAGGGGCACTATTATTCAATGTACCGTTCCTGACGCACGCGTTTGACTATTTCACCCTGCCGATCATCGGCAAGACGTCCCTTCATACGGCCGTCCTGTTTGATACCGGGGTGTATCTTGTCGTCGTCGGCGTCACGATGACCATCATCCAAACGATAGGGGTGAGCGATTAATGGAATTATTAATGGCCATTGTCATTGGGATCCTGTTCACCTGTGCAGTGTATCTCATGCTTTCAAAAAGTTTACTTAGGATCATCATCGGCACCGCTGTTTTGAGCCATGGCGCCCACCTTCTCATCTTGACGGTGAGCAGCCTGAAAAAAGGGGCACCCCCGCTCCTCGGACAGCATGCCGAATCCTACGTCGATCCGTTACCGCAGGCACTGATCCTGACAGCGATTGTCATCAGCTTCGGTGTGACGGCCTTTTTCCTGGTCCTTGCCTACAGGGCCTATCAGGAGCTTGGAACCGATAATATGGATCAGTTGAGAGGAAACGAAGGAAATGATTAATTTATTGATTCTACCGATACTCATACCACTTATCACGGCAACGATTCTCATGTTCTTCAGCAAACAGGTGAAGACGCAGCGGACAATCGCAGCGGTTTCCACGATCGGGACCGTCATCGCATCCGTCATCCTCGTCATCACGGTTTCAAAAGAAGGGATCCAGACCTTGAACCTGGGGAGCTGGACGGCACCATTCGGAATCACGCTTGTATCCGATATGCTCTCTGCCCTTCTTGTACTTACTACGAGCATCATCACCCTGCTGGTAATCCTCTACTCCTTTAAATCGATCGGACGGGACAGGGAACGATTCTATTATTATCCTGTTGTCCAATTCCTTTTAGTCGGGGTGAACGG
The DNA here is from genome assembly GCF_001274775.1 of Rossellomorea marisflavi. Lineage (GTDB taxonomy): Bacteria > Bacillota > Bacilli > Bacillales > Bacillaceae_B > Rossellomorea > Rossellomorea marisflavi. The sequence goes on along the minus strand of NZ_LGUE01000005.1, from coordinate 447,545 downwards.
CGCCTTCACGACAGGGGACATCTTCAATCTGTTCGTCTTCTTTGAAGTGATGCTCATGAGCTCTTATGTTCTCATCGTCCTGGGCGGGACAAAGGTCCAGCTACGGGAAGGGATCAAATACATACTGGTGAATGTCATTTCATCAGCCCTGTTCGTCATTACGGTTGCCTATCTGTATTCAGTCGTCGGCACCCTGAACATGGCGGATATCTCACAGAAGATCGCGAGCGTGGAACAACCGGGCATCCTGACGGCCATCGCCATCCTGTTTTTGATCGTGTTCGGTCTGAAAGGCGCCATATTCCCGCTTTACTTCTGGCTTCCGGGCTCCTACTACGCACCTCCTACACCGATCCTGGCTTTATTCGGGGCATTGCTGACCAAGGTCGGCGTCTATTCGATCATCAGGACCTATACGTTGTTCTTCTATCACGATCCAGGGTTCACCCATGAAATGCTCGGCATACTGGCAATCCTGACCATCGTTGTCGGATGCGTGGGTGCCATCGGGTTCTGGGATGTGAAGAAGATCATCATTTATAATATCGTCATCGCCGTCGGGGTCATCCTTTTCGGGATTTCCACCATGAACGGTGAAGCGATGGAAGGTTCCATCTACTATCTCATTCACGATATGCTCATCAAAGCCGCTCTCTTCCTTTTGATCGGCGTCATGATTTCCATTACCGGTACGACGGATGTCCGGAAAATGGGCGGACTGATCAAGGAGTATCCGTGGCTCGGATGGACCTTCCTCGTAGCAGCGTTTTCACTAGCGGGAATTCCTCCCCTCAGTGGCTTCATAGGGAAATTGTTGATCCTGAAGGGCAGTTTCTCTTCTGAATTCTATGTAGGGGCGTTTGTCATCCTCGCCTCGAGCCTGATCGTCCTTTATTCTGTGATCAAGATCTTCCTGACCGGTATCTGGGGCGTACCGAAAGAATACACAGGCATTTCCAAAAGTCACGCACGCTATCTGTGGGCAACATCCGCCGTACTTGTCCTCCTTTCCGTGTTTTACGGGTTGGGAGCAGATGCACTCCGCCCGCTATTTTCACAGGCGGCAGAAGTACTTGTGGATCCGCAAATCTATATTGACGCAGTGTTAAAGGAGTGATGTAACCATGGCTTTTCAAATCTTATTGAACTTCATCCTGGCATTTGTCTGGATGTTCCTATCCGTCTCCTTTACCGCTCCTTCATTCATTGTCGGTTATCTCCTCGGCTTATTGATCATCCTGGCCATGAGGCGGTTCTTCCCGGACCGCTTCTACCTTTGGAGGGTATTTGCTGCCATCAGCCTGCTTTTGTTGTTCCTGAAGGAACTGATCAAAGCGAATATAGATGTATTGAAAACGATCCTTAAGCCTAAACTCGATTTCCAGCCGGGGATCTTTGCTTACGAGACCAAGCTGAAAAAGGATTGGGAAGTCACCCTGTTGGCCAACCTGATCACATTGACTCCGGGGACGCTGGTGATGGATGTTTCCATGGATAAGAAGATCCTCTATGTGCATGCCATCGATCTTCCCGATAAAGACGCGGTCATCGATGACATCCGTAACTCTTTCGAAAAAGCTATCATGGAGGTGAGCCGCTGATGCTTGAGATCATCATCCGTATCACTCTGATCTGTGTGTCCCTTTCCATGCTGGGACTCATTTACCGGGTCATCAAGGGGCCAACCATCCCCGACAGGGTAGTGGCATTGGACGCCCTAGGGGTAAATCTGATCGCCATCGTCGCACTGGTCTCCATGCTGATCGATTCCGATGCCTTCTTAGAAGTTATTCTATTGCTCGGAATCCTTGCCTTCATCGGGACAGTGTCATTCTCCAAATTCCTTGAGAAAGGAGCGATCATCGAACGTGACCGAAATCGTTAACTATGTCATCGGATTCTTTCTTCTTGCAGGTGGATTCCTTAGCCTTGTGGCATCCTTCGGAGTGCTGAGGCTTCCGGACATCTATACACGGAATCATGCGGCATCCAAAAGTGCCACGCTCGGAATCATGTGCATCTTGCTAGGAACATTCCTTTATTTTTATATCGTACACGGCATCTTCAACTCCAAGGTCTTACTGGCCATCGTGTTCATCTTTGTCACAGCGCCGGTCGGTGGTCACCTCATCGCTCGTGCGGCCTATCATTCAGGGGCAAAACTCTGGGATAAAAGTATACGTGATGACTTGAAGGAGAAGGAGAAATATGACCGGCAACATCCATAAAAAAAAGCGAAAGCCATCGTTTGACGGCTTTCGCTTTTTCATTTCCCGATATATGTAACAAACTCACTGACGGGCTTCCGGTAGCCCCGGGGTTTTCGACTCTCTCTCTTTTCCTTCCCCATTGAGATCATCATGACGACTTCGTACTGATCCTCTATCTTCAAGATTTCCTTGATCTTTTCCGGATCGAAGCCAATCATGGGACAAGTATCCCAGCCCTTTTCCTTGGCAGCAAGCATGAAGACCATGGAGGAAAGGGACGCATTACGGATGGCTTCATCACGCTGGAACCCAATTCCCTTCCCTTCATAGAAGGCCGTGGTATTCTCGACCATACCGGAGAATTCCTCTTCATTCACGATTTTCAGCATCTTCAATCCCCGGTAAATTTCTTCTGCTGACTTGTACGCTTTTTTATCCCCCAGGAGCAGGACGACCGCTGAAGCAGAACGTACTTTATGCTGCCCCATGGCTGCACCCTGCAGCTCCTCCTTCACGTTCTCGTCTGTTACGACGATATACCGCGTATGTTGAAGGTTGAACGCGGATGGAGAAAGCTTCACCAACTCAAAAATATCGTTCAATTCGTTTGTTTGAATCGGATGATCAGGAAGAAAATTCGATGCCGAGCGGCGCTCTTTCATCAGTTCTGTAAAACCGGCCATGCTTCCACTCCTTCAGTTATCTTGAATTCAAGATAACTATACAGAATAGGCAGAATATTGTCAAATCTAACCATAAGAAAACCCCCGTCTCCGGGAGCTCTCCTTATTTCTGATAAAGATGATTTTCAACCGATCCATCCTCTTTATACACCACAAGTGTGCCGGAATGATCCGTTGCATATCGCTTTGCCCGCTCCAACAGCTTTTCCTTCGTCTCTTCCACCATGATGGCGCGCTCTCCTTCGGCTTTTTTCAGCTGCCAGCCATCATCATGGACAGTGACGTGATATTCTGCCTTATCGGTTTGCGTACCCTCCTCGGACTTGTGGGCCCGATCCGTGGCTATGGCAATCGCCCTGCCCTCTTCATACCCTTCATCAAGCAGGGCATTTCCAATCTCGATGGCTTTATTCCGGACATCAGACGGCAGATTCTTCAGTGATTCAGGGTAATCTTGTTTTGACCAGCTCATGTTCATACCTCCGTAGTAAGTGGGATTGTTTATCCTTTTCCCCCACCAGTCACGGTTAAACGTTCTTTTTTGGTACCACGGCCATTGTACAGCGTGACACACAGATGAGATCGTCTGCCTCGTCCGTGATCTTGATGTCCCATACCATGGTGGTTCGTCCCTGGTGCAGGACGGACGCCGTCGCTGTCACCTCACCGTCTTTTTTCGCCTTGATGTGATTGGCATTGATCTCGAGACCGAAGCATATCTCTTTATCGAGATCGATCAGTTCCACAGCCCCGACGCTTGCGACGGTTTCTGCCAGGGCGACGGATGCTCCTCCGTGGAGGAATCCAAAAGGCTGCCTCGTCTGCTCATTGACGGGCATCGTCGCCACGATCCTGCCTTTTTCTACCGTTTTGAATTCAATTCCCAGTGCACTGATCAATGTGTGATCAAGTTTCATATTCCTTCACCCCTTCCCCATACTCTTCGACCTCGCGAGTCAAAATCCTTTATCTGCTCACTAGGTCCAGATTCAGCCTATCACAAGGTGGCAGGAAGATGAATGAATAAATGCAGTGCCTCTTTCATACGTTTACGTAGATGATGTCAGAGAAAGGAGTGTTTCTCGATGTACCGTTTCCATCCTTTCCATGGGAACAGACCGTCGCCTCAATCGTATATGAACCAGCAGCGGGTGCTCCCTGCAACCGCCCCCGATATACTAATGGCTTCGGCAGGGAAGACCCTTAGCTTGATGGACGATGCCAAATTGGTTCTCGGGCGCATCAACAGCTCAAGGGAATTTGCCTCTAAGCTGATGACCGCCGCTCAACAATCCAATCTGCCTGAAGTACATAAATTACTTCAGACAATCCCGACGCGCGTACAGCCGGTCGTATCCTTCAATCCTGATGGTGTGAGATTCGTATTTGATGAAAAATTGGGTCAGGTGGATTGCTGTCATTTGATTGTATCCGTCAAGTGGAATGAGTTTTGAAAAGCCGAAGGAAGCCGGAGATCCTGCTTCCTTCGGCTTTTTCCATACAGTTGATCCAGAGGAGGGTGCTTTCTCGATTTCTACAAAAAAAGAACCTCCGAAGAGATTCTTTTTTAAAAGATCATGGCCGCAATCCAACCGAAGGCCACAAGAGGGATGTTATAGTGCAGGAATGTAGGGACACATGTATCCCAAATGTGGTTGTGCTGTCCGTCTGCATTCAAACCGGCAGTCGGCCCCAGTGTGCTATCCGAGGCAGGTGAACCGGCATCACCGAGGGCCCCGGCCGTCCCAACTATGATAATGGTAGCAAACTCACTGAATCCTAGCTCCATGCAGAGAGGAACAAAAATCGCTGCAATGATTGGGATGGTGGCGAACGATGATCCGATCCCCATTGTGACAACCAGCCCGACTAGGAGCATCAGAAGGGCAGCAAGGGCTTTATTCCCACCGATGGCATCGGCTGTTCCCTTCACCAGGGATTCTACATCACCGGTTTCCGTCAGTACGGCTGCAAACCCGGAGGCTGCAATCATGACGAATCCAATAAAGGCCATCATCTTCATTCCATCGTTAAGGAGTCCATCTGCTTCCTTCCAGTTGACCGCACCCGACACATACAGGACGGCGATACCAGCAAGTGCTCCGAAAATCATGGATCCGAGCAGGAGCTGGACCGCAAGTGCGGCAATGATGGAGATTCCGGCAAGGATCATCGCCCGCTTACTGTACTCGACCTCCTCTTCCACCACTACTTCCTTGGACTCATCATACTGGCGTGGTTTACGATAAGAGAAAAATACGGCAATCAGAAGTCCTAGAACCATCCCGCCTACTGGAAAGAGCATGGCTTTCGGAATATCTCCCATGGAGATGGCCATTCCGCTCCTGTCCATATTCTGTGCAATGACCTCGTGGAACTGAAGTCCGAAACCGACCGGCAACAGGATATAAGGCGCCGTCAGTCCGAACGTGATGACTGTGGCGATCAGACGGCGGTCGATTTCGAGCTCCGTCATCACCTTCAGGAGCGGTGGAATCAAAATCGGGATGAAGGCGATGTGAATAGGGATGACGTTCTGAGAGAAACAAGCCATGATCAGGATGGCAAACACGATCAGCGCCTTCGATAGCTTCTTCTTCTTTGAGTCCCCGTTCCGGCCGACCATCTTCAAGACGAAATCAACCAGTAAATTCGGGATGCCTGTATAGGAAATCGCTACAGCAAATCCCCCCAAAAGGGCATAGCTCAGGGCGATATTGGCTCCTCCGCTAATTCCATCGGAGAAGATGGTGACCGTTTCATTCAACCCCAGGCCTCCAACTAACCCGCCTGCAAGCGCCCCTGCAATAAGGGCAAAAACTACATTCACACGCAGTAAGCTAAGTATGAGCATGATGAGTACGGCAATGACGACTGCGTTCATAATAATGTCCTCCTTGAATCTATCTTCAAATTGCTTTAGTCTGCTAAATTGGTAGAGTGATAAAACACGTTTTCTACTTTATCAACATAAAGGCTGTTTGTCAACGGTTATTCCTCTCATTATTCTTCCCTCTTTCTTGGCATACGAACCTGCTGTTGAGAGCCGTACGCGCGCTTATATCAACCCATACAAAAAAGACCGACGATTGTCGGCCTTTTCTTGTATTATTTCGCAGGTTCAAAGGATTCCACCATAAGGGCAAGGGTACGGACCATCACGCCCGTGGCACCGGAAGGCCCGAGGTCATATGCTTTGTTGGTCGTAGCCGTACCGGCGATATCAAGATGCACCCATGGAGTGCCTTCAGCAAATTCCCCTACGAATCCGCCTCCCATGATCGCATGCCCGGCGCGGCCTGGAGAGTTGTTCAGATCCGCGATCTTGCTGCTTCTCACGCGCTTCTTATCCCCTTCTGTGTAAGGCAGCTGCCAGATGAACTCGCCCGATTCAGCTGAAGCAAGCAGCACTTGCTCAAAGAATGCTTCGTTATTGGTAAGGGCCCCTGTCTTATCTTCACCCAATGCAACGATGACTCCTCCTGTGAGCGTCGCGACATCCACAAGATAATTTGCGCCGTGATGCTTTGCATAGGTCATACCGTCAGCAAGTGCAAGGCGTCCCTCTGCATCGGTATTCAATACTTCGATCGTCTTTCCGCTCATGGATGTGATGACGTCGTCCGGCTTGAATGCTGCTCCGCTCACCATATTATCGGTTGATGGGATGACGGCAATGACATTCTGTTCCGGCCTCGTCTCCCCGATGATTTCCATGGCGCCTAGGACGGCTGCGGCACCACCCATATCCGTCTTCATGCCGACGATGCCATCCTTCGGTTTAAGGGAATATCCGCCTGTATCAAAGGTAATCCCTTTTCCTACAAGTCCGATGACGTCTTCCCATTTCTCTCTCCCTGCATATTTCAGGACGATCATCTTCGGAGGCTCCACTGAACCCTGGTTGACTGCCAATAAAGCACCCATGCCCAGATGCTCCATTTCTTCCTTATCCAGGATCTCTGCCTCGAAATCATATCTCTTTGCAAGCTCGAGCGCATACTCGGCGAGCTTTGTGGATGTCAGCAGATTTCCCGGTGTATTCACTAGGGTCCTTGCCGAGTTGACACCGTTTCCGAATGCCGTACCCACCTGCAGAGCCGTTTGGACTTCCTTATCATCCGAACGTGTGATGAATTCGACATCAGCCGCTTCATAGCCTCGTTCGTTTGAAGATTGTTTATACCCGTGGAAGGCATAAGTCGCCATCGTAAAGGCTTCTGCCCATGCGTGGGCTACATCCTCTGCCGGTACTTCATCTGTTTCAAACGTATCGATCGCGACTGCAAATGAAGTGAGCTTCATCTGTTTGATCTGCTTGGCTGCCGCACCGAACGCTTCTTTCATATCATTGAAAACCGCTTCCTTGGCCTTTCCAAGTCCGACAAACACAATCCGTTTCACGGAAAGCTGTCCCAGCGTATGTACAACGGTGATTTCTTTGGCAGCTGAAGAGATATCTCCCTCTTTGGCAAGCTGGGTGAGATGCCCCCCCATGGCTTGATCAAGCTCTTTCAGTTCTCCTGAAAATTCAGGTTGATTATAGACCCCGACGATGAGGCCACCACCTGTTGTTTCTGTTAAACGTTTACTATTGACTGCATAATTCATTATCCAACACCTCCTCCCCCATTATAGCCCGAGTGAGTGAACATTTCGACTATCTAAGCAAAAGCGTTTGTAAGTTAAGGTTGGGTGGATAAGGGTATGTTATAATGGAGGCAACTCAGAGTATTCAAAACATTAGAAAGGATGGGATGTTTTACCATGGAGATCTTTCATAATTTCCCCCTTTGGGCTTCATTGATTTCCATCTTGTTCGCCCAGTTCGTCAAGGTTCCCATCCAATTCATCGCCACGCGGGAACTCAATTGGTCGCTCATCACGTCGACCGGAGGGATGCCGAGCTCCCACTCTGCCGCTGTCACCGCCCTTTCAACCGGGGTGGCAATCGAAAGTGGAGTATCTTCACCGGTCTTTGCCGTAGCTGCCATGTTTGCCATCATCACCATGTTCGATGCGACAGGGGTCAGAAGGCAGGCCGGTGAACAAGCCATCGTGCTCAATCGACTCATGGGCGACTTCCAGAAGTTCATGACCGATGCCAAAGGCTGGCAGAACAAACCCGATCAGGAAAAACGGAAAGAGCTGAAGGAGCTGCTCGGTCATAAGCCGATCGAAGTCTTCTTCGGGGGGATCACGGGAATCGTCCTTACACTGCTCATCCACTTTTTCATGTTTCAATAGGAGGAATGATCAATGCGCCTCATATCCATATGCCCCAATAATACGGAGCTGATTGATGAGCTTGGACTCACCCCTTACCTCGTGGGGGTTGACGACTACTCCGATCATCCGGAAGCCGTCTTATCCCTGCCCAGGCTCGGCCCCGACCTATCCATCGATATGGATCGGGTCGAAAGCCTTCAACCCGATCTTGTCCTTGCATCGCTGAGCGTACCGGGAATGGAGAAGAATATCGAGGAGCTGGAGAAACGGGGCATTCCCCATCTCACCTTGAACCCTCAAAGTTTCAACGATATAGGCGATGATCTCCTTGCCATCGGTCGCGCCTGCGGTATGAAAGACTCTGACGCTTTGACTAAGCGAGGGCACTTCCTCCAAAAAGTCGAAGAACTGAAGGCCATCGGCCAAGGCATCACCAATCGCCCTTCTTTGTACTGGGAATGGTGGCCGAAGCCCGTCTTCACACCCGGCAGGACGAACTGGCTGACGGAGCTGAGTGACATGTGCGGGGCCGTAAACCTCTTCCGTGACGTCGAACTGGCGAGCGTCCAGACAGACTGGGAAGATGTCCTGGCAAGGGATCCTGATTATATATGCCTCGCCTGGGTAGGTGTGCGGCAGGATAAAGTAAAACCCGACCTGATCAAAAAGAGACCGGGCTGGTCCTCCTTGAAGGCCGTTCAGGATGAGCGCATCCTCGTACTCGAGGAAGCCCTCTATTGCCGGCCATCCCCACTCCTGTTAAAAGGTGCCGTCAAGCTTGCAAAAATCCTGCATCCTGACGAATACGCCCATATGTAAGCTGAGAAATCCATCATTCTAGCACAAAACAAAACCGGCAGGAGCCCCTGCCGGTTTTGCCTTTATTCATTCTTTCTCAGGTGAAAGGATCTGATCCCTGAATACCTGCATGGTTTTATTTTCATTCAGCTTGGTCAACTGTTCTTCTGTCAGCTTACCTGAACCCTCTTCGATGATATATACATCTAGGGTTTTCTTCCCCCATTCCGCATATACCTCATCGACCGTGTCATAGTACAAGTCGAGCTTGTTTCCTTTGATGGCACTCCCAGTATCGGCGACCACGCCGAATCCATAGTCAGGGATATAGAGGACCGTTCCGATCGGAAAGACCGTCGTGTCTGCTGCAATGGTCGAATAAAGGTCACGTTTCACTTTGACGCCGGAGTATGTAATCCCATAGCCAGGATGGCCAGGATTCTTCCCGGTTGACTCCACCCCCGCCGTGTAGCCCGTGGCGACGACGGTATGCTTCTTATATTGATTCCAATCCAGCCCGTTCAGGGTGACCGGCTTGTCTTTCACAGGTTTACTCGATGAAATCTGGGTTTTGGTACTGCTCACTTTCTTAAGGATTTTTGCTGTCATCCCTAATTGATTGATCTCATGTTCCCCGCGCCCGGCGTTCTCCATCTGGGTCTCCCACCACGCTTTAAGGGTTGCAGCCTTGACACCTGATACCGATTGGAATGTCGTCTCAAGGGCAAAAATGAACAAAAGGACCATCAAAAGTCGTTTGCTCCAATTCTTAATCATGTATACACTCCTCCCACCCTTATTCCTTCCCATCCTGGAGGGCATGTATTCATAAATTGATAAAATAATCGAATTATCTCAAAAATTGGAAGTAAAAAAGCCCGCTCTCCGGAATTCACCCGGACGAACGGACTGTTTTAAAACATTCGATATCCCTTTGATCTCAATATCCTCATGACGACTCCTGAAAGGACCGCCCCTATTAAACCGCTTCCAAGAATCAACAGATCGGCTGAAGCCAAATGACTGATCCTTCTCCCTAGTTCAGGGAAGGCTTCCCCGGCGTTTCTGAAATAGTCGATGAAACGCACTTCATCCACGATGAAAATGACGATGATCGGATAGATGATGGTCATGATCCATGTCATTCGGAGCAGCATATTAAGCAGAAAACCGATTCCGAAAAACAGGACAAGAAACAGAAGCATTGAAATCAAGATGACGTGTATTGGCATTTCCCCACCCCCATCTAACACTGGCTCCATCGGCAAATTACACCTGTCGTAGGAGCCAAACACTATTGTTAAGTGTACTGAATGTTGATGGAAGCGTCAATAAGTCGAAGGAAAATTTCGACATTATTCACAAAATCACCACAACTGGTGGACTATTTTTGCTTGCCGCTTCCACTGCAGCAAGGACAGGTTTCAGATCCGCCCAATACCAGCTGGAAATATCCTTTTCCCGAACAATATTCACATGATTTGGTCTTCGTTGTACCAGCTCTCATCGAATCTCTCCTTTGATTTCTTAATTTTCTGATAATATATCATCTTTTCCGATCCATGAAAAGGTTCCTATGAGGGGATGTACACCGAAGAAAGCGAATACATTTTATGTTTACTTTAAATATCTCAATATTTCAAAAAGTTTGTAAGCTTCTTTCACAAAAACCTTTCCTTGCTGGGAGCGTTCTATTTCATGCCTTTCCAAATCGTCCATTTATTCTTTTCTTCCAGTAGATTGAGTTCCTAGAACTTATGTATAAACGTTTCTACACAAAAAAAAGCGGAGCATCAGCGCTCCACTTTTTTCAGCCAATCGGCTTAGAAAAATTTGAATTTCCCTTTTTTGAATACGAGTGATGGTCCGCCTACCATGAAGAGTGAACGGTTATCGATCACTTTTTTCATGAATGAAGCTTTCACACCAGTCAATTTCTTACCGTAAACAACACCGATTGCATCGTCTTCACCAAGTGAGCAGACGGTACCTTTGATGTCCGGCTTGAAGTTTTCCAACTGATCTTTACCGTGAACAAGTGCTGCGATGTTGCGCGCACAAGTTTCCCCTTGCTGCATGGCGATCTGTGCAGTTGGAGGATAAGGGCGTTCTGTTTCTTCGTTGATCATGAGTGAACAGTCACCGAGGACGAAGATATCGTCATGTCCAGGTGCACGAAGATCAAGGTTGACTTTGACACGGGCACGCATGTTTTCGATGCCTGATTTCTCGATGAGCGTGCTTCCGCGCACGCCGGCTGCCCATACGATGGTACCGGCTTTCAGTTCCTCGATTTCATCTTCGCTTTTCGCAATGAGGACACTGCCTTCTCTTGCTTCTTTAAGCGGAGTTCCGATCGAGAATTCCACGCCTTTCTTCTCAAGTGCCGCACGAGCGTATTTCACTAGTTCCGGATCGAATCCAGGAAGGATCATCGGAGCAGCTTCCACACAGACGATGCGTACTTTCTTCTGATCGATATCGTACTCTTTGCATAGCTCAGGGACACGGTTACCAAGCTCACCTAGGAACTCGATCCCTGTGAAACCTGCACCACCGACGACGATCGTCAAACGCTCATCGTTGATTTCGCCTTCTGCTTTGTACGTAGCGAATTGAAGATCGATATGGTCACGGATCTGACGTGCACCATTCACATTGGAGATCGTGAACGCATGCTCGTGAAGACCTTGGATACCGAATGTTTCAGCTTCTGCACCAAGTCCGATCACAAGGTAATCATACTCGACATCACCCTGGTCCGTTACGACTTTCTTCTCAGCTACTTTAATATCTTCAACAGATGCTTGAAGGAAGTTGACCTTGCTAGTATTGACTACACCTTTGATATCGTAGCGTACACGATCATGATGCAGTGTACCAGCTGATGCTTCATGCAACCATGTTGTTTCATAGTGATAATCATTTTTATTCACTAGGATAATTTCTGCGTCATTCGTACCCAATTGTTTTTGAAGACGGGTAACCGTCATCAATCCAGCGTAACCTGCACCTAAAACGACAACTCTTGGCTTTCTCAACTGAATCACATCCACCTTTTATTTAGATTTGTGTAGGATAGTATTAGAATCCTCCACATGATAGGTTTTTATCCCGTAAGTCTCATCCATCTTCTTTTCCCTGGATCGATGGGAATCAAACGGCACAACACCTTTATTAAAACGGTAATGAATAATATAAAGACAAAGGAACAAGAAAGTATGTGACATCTTTCACGAACTAGGACATAAGACCGCGAAAATTGTCATAAATCCTTAACAATACGTCCATATAACATAATATGCTTTTTACTGCGGTTTTTCAAGATATTAAGGCTAAATAATAAACTTAAGAATATTGGAAAAACGACAGTTTTCTCATTCATAAGTCTGAATTATCGCCTGCCCCATTTCAAATCATAGGAAGAATGGAATTGCGTATGATAGAATACGTTATAATAAATGAAATTTCGGAGGGATCGCAAGTGAAGGAAGATCAAAAAGTATACGATATCACGGTCATCGGCGGAGGTCCTACAGGATTGTTCACGGCCTTCTACGGGGGAATGAGGAAGGCATCCGTCAAAGTCATCGAAAGCCTGCCCCAGCTCGGCGGACAGCTCGCCACCCTTTATCCTGAAAAGTACATATATGATGTTGCCGGATTCCCGAAGGTAAAGGCACAGGAGCTGGTCAACAACCTGAAAGAACAGATGTCGAAGTTCGAAACGACAGTCTGCCTCGAACAAGCGGTAGAACAAGTCGAGAAACAGGGCGACGGCTGCTTCAAACTGACGACAGACAAAGAAATCCACTACTCCAGGACCATCATCATCACAGCCGGGAACGGAGCGTTCCAACCTCGCCGCCTGGAACTTGAAGGGGCACTGGAATACGAAGGGAAAAACCTTCATTACTTTGTGGATAACCTTGAATTTTTCCGTGGTAAAAACGTCGCCATCTGCGGCGGCGGTGATTCAGCTGTGGACTGGGCTCTCATGCTCGAACCGGTGGCAAGCAAGGTACAGCTCATCCACCGCAGGGACAAATTCCGTGCTCACGAGCACAGTGTCGAGCTTCTGGAACAATCGAGCGTCGAACTCAAGACCCCATTCGTTCCATCCGATCTGGTGGCAGATGGAGAACGGATCAACCAGCTTGTTCTCGATAAGGTGAAGAGCGAAGAAAAAGAAGTGATCGATTTCGACGAATTGATCGTGAACTTCGGTTTCGTCTCATCCCTTGGCCCGATCAAGGACTGGGGTCTGGATATCGAGAAAAATTCCATCGTGGTGAACTCCCGCATGGAGACAAATATACCGGGAATCTATGCAGCAGGTGACATCAGCACGTATGATGGCAAAGTCAAACTCATCGCAAGCGGATTCGGCGAAGCGCCTACAGCCGTCAACAATGCGAAGGCCTTCATGGATCCAAAGGCACGTGTACAGCCTCTTCATAGTACGTCCATGTTCAATGACTGACATCCTAAGGGCAGCAGGGAATCCCCCTGCTGCCCTTTTTTTGTTTAACCCGGGCGCCTTCGGGTAAAAAATAAGTATGAATCCATTTAGAAAGGGAGATTAAGTCAATGAATGTATTAGTAATCGGAGCCAACGGTCATACGGGTCGTCTTATCGTAAAAGAACTCGCTCACAGTGATCAGCATTTCGTTAAAGCGATGATACGTAAGACTGAGCAGGCAGAAGAATTGGAGAGTCTCGGTGCAAGGCCGATTGTCGCAGATCTTGAAGGGGACTTCTCCTATGCCCTCGATAACGTGAACGCCGTCATCTTCGCAGCAGGAAGCGGCGGAAGCACAGGGGATGATAAGACCCGTGCCGTTGATCGGGAAGGCGCCATAAAAGCCATCGACTTCGCGAAAGAGAAAGGCATCGAACGCTTCGTGATGCTCAGTTCCATGGGGGCAGACAACCCCTCAAACGGACCCGAAGGCCTGCAATACTATCTGGAAGCCAAGGGGATCGCCGACGAACATCTCAAAGAGAGCGGGCTTAACTATACCATCGTCCGACCAGGTGCCTTGAGCTTTGATCCGGGAACAGGCAAGATCACCGCGTCCGAATCCATTGCGGACAAAAGCAATGATATCCCCCGTGAAGACGTGGCAAAGGTCCTCGTCGAATCGATCACCACAGAGGAAACGTATCACAAAGTATTTGAAATCCTCGGTGGGGACGTACCGGTTGAGCAAGCACTCAAGACCATATGACCAACGGCCGTCTTCATAATGAAGGCGGCTTTTTCATGCATGGCTGGGTAGGTACCCATCCTGAATGGATTGAATACGATATAGCACTATATCCACTGATTGGGTTGATGACATGAGCAACGAATCCAAAGCCATCTTCGGGGCTTCCGTCACCGCGGTCGGTACCGTCATCGCCGCAGTGGGAGCCACCCCCTTCCGCGTCCTCTCCAAACCGTTCCGACTGGATTTGAGCGTCATCGGGAACGTCATGCAGGGAGTGGGAAACGGAATCGAGGCCGATACCCAGGAACCTTTTTCCCTCGGCCGGATCGGAAATGAAATCCAATCCCTCGGAAACTCGACGGTCGTCGCCGGACTGATCATCAACTTTGACGATGAAACGAAGCAAAAGCTGGTGATCACCGGGAACTGGTTCCAGGCACTGGGAGGAACCGCCGCCCTCGGACCGGAATTCAGTGAACCCGACCCCGATCTAAACGACGGCCTCTCAATCATCGGAAATATACTCCAAGTGACCGGAAACTCCCTACAGGCCATCAACGGCATCGAAAACCTAAAGAAGAGCAGGATTCAAAAGAAGCTTCAGTACCCTGATGACGGGGACGATGATGACGGAAGCTTCCGAACCTTTGACGTGGTCGGCAGCTGGATCCAGGCGACCGGCGCCGTCATTTCCCTGATCAGTACGATCGGCATCCCCGAATGCAGCCGGTTCGGGTATCTCGTAAAGGAAGACGATCCGGAAGATCCCACATAAAAATCCCCTGACCGGAGAACGATCAGGGGATTTTCGTTGTTTTTATGAATCAGCATTCCTCAGGCGTACCTTTATTGTTGGCCGTCACGAACGACGATCCGCACCCGCATGACGCGATGGCGTTCGGATTGTCGATGGTGAAGCCTCCACCCATCATGGACTGCTTATAGTCGATCTTTGTGCCATTCAGGATGGCCGCATCGTTTTTTGCCACGACCAGCTTGATGCCGTGCTGTTCAAGGAGGGTATCCCCTTCCTGCACGTCATGTTCGAATCCCATCCCGTAGGACAAGCCGCTGCATCCACCGCCTTTGACTCCTACGCGGAGCATGGCATCCAGCTCATCATGTTCCTGCATCATATCCTTGATCTGACCGGCGGCTGCTTCCGTCAGGTTGACGATTTCACTCATTTCTTACACCTCCAGCACCTTATGGTATCTATAGTATACTCCTTTCTATTTTACTACTCAACCGAAGTGGATGCGCCAAAAAAAGGCTCACCCTCTCCATTTATAATAGAAAGAAGAAAATGCCTCTCCGACAAGGGAGCAGGCATTGAATTAAAACATCGGGTTTTCTTCAAGGAATTGATAAATCTCATCCACCAATCCCTGTGGTGTATCGCCTGTTACGACTTCCCCGTTAACGAGGGCGTACATGGATTGGGCACATTTACCGCAATACCCGAGACAGCCGTATTCGATGACATCAAGATTCGGGTCCCTCTCCAATATTTCAAGCGCTGCCTGCGCACCACTCGCAAGATTACTGATACAAAATTCAATTATTGGTTTCAACGCGATCACCTCACTGCTGTTATGCTACCTTTTTTTATTTTAAACGTCAATCATTCGTCACTGATTGAATTGGTATAACAGATTGTGAACAATTTACCTTGTTTCTGTTGTGAAAAAGGCGTGATTTCGATATACTTTTAGTGACAAAAGGATTCGAAACTATTATTCAAATGTAATTAGTACTCACATTGAAAGTGCTTACTTCTGTAGGGTCCTGTTCAAGGGTCTCTATGCACCCTGTTCTCTGGGGATAAAATCAACGCTACTGTGGCTATCATACTGTAGAGTGCAAAAGGGGAAATCTGTATGAAACATTTAGTGCTGCTCGGCGGCGGATATGGCAATATGCGCGTACTCCTTCGCTTATTACCGAATCAACTTCCAGAAGATGTATCGATCACCCTGATCGACCGCAATCCGTATCACTGCTTGAAAACAGAATATTACGCCCTCGCGGCAGGTACCATTTCCGATCACCATGTGAGGGTCACCTTCCCTGAGCATGAACGCCTTTCCTACATATATGGAGATGTGACACAGGTCGACATGGACACCAAACAGATCCATATCGCCGGCCAGGATTCGGTTCCATACGACGACCTGGTCATCGGATTGGGCTGTGAGGACAAGTTCCACGGAGTGCCTGGTGCTGAAGAGAATTCGTACAGCATTCAAACCATCGAGAAATCCAGGAAGACCTATCATACCTTGAATAGCCTTCCTGCGGGCTCCATCGTCGGGATTGTAGGGGCCGGATTAAGCGGCATCGAGCTTGCCAGTGAACTCCGTGAGAGCCGCAGCGATTTGAAGATCAAGCTCTTCGACCGCGGACCGCGTATCCTCAATGCGTTCCCGGAACGCCTCAGCTCCTATGTGCATGGCTGGTTCGACGAGAACAACGTCGAGATCGTGAATAATTCCAATATCACGAAGGTGGATCCGACAATCCTTCACAATCACGAAGAGCAGATTCACTGTGATGCCATCGTATGGACGGCGGGTATCCAACCGAGCAAGGTGGTACGCGACATGAATGTCGAAACGGACGCGAGTGGGCGTGTCGTCATCAGCAAGTACCATAACCTCCCGAATGATGAGCATGTCTACATTGTCGGGGACTGCGCCAGCCTCCCACAGGCACCGAGTGCACAACTCGCGGAAGGACAGGCAGAACAGATCGTCACCATCCTGCTGAAACGCTGGGCCAATGAGCCCCTTCCCGAGACCCTTCCCAAGATCAAGCTGAAAGGGATCCTCGGTTCCCTTGGCAAGAAGCATGGCTTCGGTCTGGTGAATGAGCGCTCCATTACGGGTCGTGTCGCACGACTATTGAAGTCCGGTGTCCTCTGGATGTACAAATATCATAACGGATAATGGAAACGCCCGGTGATCCCGGGCGTTTTTCTTTATTGAAAAAAGCATTCCATCACGGGAATGCTTTCGTTCATACGGCCTTGTAACCATACTTCTCGAGCTCTGAATACACGTCTTTCAGGCGGGGATTCCCCTCGCCCACGATCGTCCCTTCCACCGTCACTACGGGATAAAAGAGATCTTCTTCGATCACACGTGCGGAAAACTCCTTGAAGACGTCATTCTCGGGAGGAGAATGGATATCGATATACGTGATGGTGAAGGGCTGTTCGGGGTACTTCCTCCCGATTGCGGCCTCCAGCCACTCGTACGTTTCTTTTGATGACGGCAGGTTCACACAGCTTGGACATGTGACTTCTGCTCCATACACACATAGTTCGATCGGTTTCATGGCAGACTCCCCTTTGGCGTGTTCCTATGACCATTTTACAAAAATGCCGGGTGATTTGGAACTCCAATTTTGACATTGGAGGTGTTTTTATCATATCTTGGTAGTAATCCATTAACCACCAGCGTGTGGAAATGACGGGATCGACGATCTATGCCACGAAAAAAATCACCATTCTTTTCAGGTTGATAGATTTTTTGTGGATATGTCATTATAATAGGAGATAAGGAAAGGAGTCGATCAAATATGACTGAACAAACAGATATGATGTCGTCCGTACAGGAAGTATTAGATAAATTGCGTCCGTTCCTCCTTCGCGATGGCGGTGACTGTGAGCTCGTCGACGTAGAAGACGGGATCGTCAAACTTCGCCTATTGGGTGCATGCGGAAGCTGCCCGAGTTCAACCATTACCCTCAAAGCAGGTATCGAGCGTGCCTTGGTTGAAGAAGTACCTGGAATCGTCGAAGTAGAACAAGTCTTTTAATGCAATGAAGAACAGCTCCGGACTCCCGAAGCTGTTCTTTTTTTATAGGGCCGTCCTTGGTTCTTTTCCTTCAAGGACGGCCTGTATATTATCGGTGCAAAGCCGGACCATATCATACCTCGTATCGACGGATGAACTCCCGATATGTGGGAGCACCACGACCCTATCCAGTGAAAGGAGGGGATGATCCATGGAGATCGGCTCCTGGGTGAACACATCCAGTCCCGCTCCCGCAATCATTCCTTCACGAATCGCTTCAACCAGTGCATCTTCGTCCACGATGGGTCCCCTGGCGGCGTTGATGAAGATCGCGCTGTCTTTCATCATGTCAAACTGTTCTTTCTGGAACAACCCTTTCGTCTCCTCTGTCAGTGGAGCAAGGACCACAACGAAATCGGACTCCTTCAATAGCTCATCAAGGGATCTGAACGCAGCACCCAAGGCCTCCTCCGCTTCCGGTCTACGGTTCCGGTTGTGATAGAGGACGTCCATGCTGAACCCCTTGGCTCTCCTCGCGACCGCTTCCCCGATGCTTCCCATCCCGACGATGCCCAAGGTCTTGTGATGGATATCGGCTCCGGCGAGGAGGAGTGGAGACCAGCTTTTCCATTCGCCTTCCCTTATGTATCGATCACCTTCAACGATCCTTCTTGCCGTAGCCATCATCAAACCAAAGGCAAGGTCCGCCGTCGTTTCCGTCAAGACGTCCGGGGTATTGCAGACCGCGACGCCCTTTTCCTTTGCGTACGCCACATCGATATTATCAAACCCCACTGCCAGATTGGCGACGACTTTCAGGTGTTCCCCCTGGTCGAGCAGTTCACCGTCGATCCGGTCTGAAAGCATCGTCAGGAGCGCGGACGCCTTCCCTGCTTTCTCCAAAAGGACCTCCCTCGGTACTTGCACATCGTCCTGGTCCCACATCTCCACTTCATAACGATCTTGCAGTGGCTGTATCAATGTTTCAGGTAGCTTCCGCGTAATGTAAATGAACGGTTTCATGATCTGTTCCCCACTTTCATGTTGGTAGTCGACTATATACTACCAGTGTAGCATAAAAGCAGGGGATCTTCTTTTCATAGCCAGTCGATCACGGGGATTCCCCATTTCTTCACAGGGACCTCCGACATATGGTAAAAGTCTGCGAGAAAGGACTCATACTGACCCGAATTCCTCAAGTGGACGTTCAATTGATCCTCCACAAGCTTTTTTTGCTGCTCGGAAGTGGAAATATAATACTCTTCGATACACTCGAAATAATGGAGCGGGAAAAGAAGGCGGGAATACATCAACCTCCACGCAAAGGGTGATAGCGGATTGATTTTTTCATACTCCCGGATGAATTCCTGCAGCTCAGGGTGGAACGTCTGGCTCTTCTCGAAGTACTTCTCTCTCAACCACTCGGCCAGATCACGCGTGCTGTGATCGAATACCCACTGAAACGGGAAGTGTATACAGTTCTCGGTCCCCCACGTATTCTGCCCGAACCGTTCGTGGCAGACCGTCCCTGCATCGGCTACATCGGGGTCTTCATCAAGCTCCGTATCCACGAGATACTGGATGGCATTCTCTGCGAGAGCGGTGTAATAAGGGTAGCTTTCGACAAACCGCTCTTCGAATTCATCAACAGGCTGATCCTGGATCACTTGATAATATGCCTTCTCAAGCTGGGAAAGCCTCCGTTCCCACAGCATCTTCCACTGTCCCATCCGGTTGATTTTTTCGACCTTCTCCTCATACAACCTTCCCCTGAAGTGGAACTTGCCCAATTTCCTTCCGAGTGCATTTCCCTCAGGTGGTGAAAGCGGTTCATTCCGGAGGACGACGAAGTCCTTTTCCCCTTCCGTGACCAGGAACTTTCCTTCGTTGCTCTGTACAAAACGCGACGTATACCGGTCCCCTTGAGCGCTGAGATGCTCCGACAATTTGTAGATCTCCACAAGGGTTTCCTGTTCCGTATTCGATACGCCGACAATACTATATAAAGATCCCCCCGCCATGTATCGGTTCATCGTCCCATCAAAGAATGTTCGTTCTGGGCGCAACCCAAAATGGTTCATCAATAGTTCTGAAGACATCACGTTCTCTCCTTAAAAACCAGAATAGTGGCCCATACAGTCATCATAAATATGAATACGCTCATCGTGCCGAGGGCATGAATGAAAAGAATGACTTATTAGTAAAGTCTATTTTCCATGCCATCATCATATGAGTAAAAAACAGGGCTTCGTCTAATCGAAACAGGGGCTATCATTATCTTCCAAGGAAAAGGTGAATAGGATGAAGGATAAAGAATCGATGGATTTATTAGAGAAAACGGCACGCAACTGGCTTCTCGAAAGAGGAGTGACTATCGAAGATATTGCAGATCTGGTCATGTTCCTGCAGAAAAAATATCATCCTGATCTTGAAATGAAGGAATGCATCCATAATGTCGAAAGGGTGCTGACGAAACGGGAAGTCCAAAATGCGATCCTGACCGGGATTCAACTGGATAAGCTGGGTGAAAAGAAAATGCTTGAAGAACCCCTTCAAGCCATCATCGAAGTAGACGAAGGCTTATACGGGGTGGATGAAATCCTCGCTTTTTCCATCGTAAACGTCTATGGATCAATCGGGTTCACCAACTACGGGTATATCGATAAATTAAAACCGGGGATACTGGAACGATTGAACGATAAGTCCACCGGTATGTGCCACACCTTCCTTGATGACATCGTAGGCGCCATCGCTGCTGCAGCTTCAAGCAGGCTCGCCCACCGCGCCAAGCACCAAGACTAAGGGCAAAAGAAAAATCAGACGGAGCCCCGTCTGATTTTTTTAGTGTGTTAAGAAGCGATGCCCAGTGACCATTTTTTCAAACGAAACATTCCCCTCATTCAACCATTATATAAACAGTTAATAGAACCTTTTTACTAACTTACTGTTGCACAATGTGCTATACTTAGATATAGTTACAATTATAGTTGTAATAATTATCACTATAGTGGTACTAAAGCATTGAACGGCAAAATACATCTAACAAGGCGATCACTTCATGCGTTTCGCAGAATTCGAATCAAATTTCACGCTACCCAAAACGGAAATAGAGGTGGATTCCATGAAAACATTAAGTGATCAAGCCCTTTTAGATGCATATAAAAAAGCAAAGTTATTAAACCTCAGCTCTGAATTCATTCTATTGATCGAAGAGGAATTGAAGAAAAGAAAACTGGGATCAATAACTCGATAGTTCCTTCTCGCTGATGACCTTTTGCTCATCCTTCGACGGCATGATATCCGACCAGTGAACTTCCAATGCATTGATGATTGCATGGAGTTTATTCAACGATGGATTCGCCTCCCCTTTTTCAATTAACGAGATGTAATTGACCGTTAATCCGCATACACGACTTAGTTCCTGAATGGTGATTTCTCTCGACCTTCTATGATGTCTGATTTTCTTCCCGACAAGTTCTGTAACACTCATTACCTCACTACCCTTTTAAAATTCTTTAGAATTGATGTGTGTTGTTTCGCGTCAAAATAAGAAACAATGTCTTCCATTCTTAAAGTTGCCTTACTTTTCGTAAAGAATAGTTAGAAACTGAAAAGGTACCAATGCTAATAGTCCCCAATTTTCATCTTGTCTGTTGTCTTTACCCGATTAAGTCTCATTTAACACATGAAAAGATTAGAAAAATTGTAGCTTTTTAACCTTTTCAACTCTATCAGTATTGGCAAGAAGAAGACCTTCTGTTCAAATTGATGGTACTGGGAAAGTTAGCTAGAGGGAGTAGTCAAATCCTGATGGAGTAAACGCAAATTCCACGAATGCTTATACGCTAAGTTGAATGAGGGATGTCTCGATCATAGGGTTCATAGGCTTTTCAAACAGAAATATGTCTTTTTTGCTTCTTAAACACTAGTTCTATTTTACTTATACAAGGGGATGTTGTCCATTAAAAATGTGTTATTTCTTATGGGATTTTCCTCTTAAATACCAAAAATTTTCACACTTGATCAAGAGAAAAACCTGTCCTCCCATGGGAGGTACAGGCTTCTCTTCACGGATCAAATTTCCCATTGGCCAAGGTGGTCCAATGAATACGTAGGTTGCTCTCTCTTTTCTTTCAACATTTCCTTCGGTGTCACTCCCGTGTGAACCATCAGGGTGTCGATCCCGGCACGGATTCCGGCCATGATATCGGTGTCGTAATTATCCCCAACCATGAGGGTCTCCTCTTTACTGGTGCCGAGTACAGAAAGCGCCTGCTCCATGATGATCGGCTCAGGCTTCCCGATGAACACAGGATCCGTCCCCGTCGACACGGTCACGACTGACGTCAGCGAACCGTTCCCCGGGAGAAGTCCCCTTTCAGTCGGGATGGCGATGTCTCCGTTGGTCGAGATGAACTCTGCCCCGTTTCGAACCGCAAGGCAAGCAAGAGATAATTTTTCATAGTTGATCTCCCGGTCGATCCCAACGATGACGAAATCCACTCCGTCGTCCTTAAGGGTGATGCCTTTGTTCTCGAGTGCATCACGGATTCCTTCCTCACCGATCACGTAGGCACTGCCCCCTGCTTTCCGTTCATGAACGTATTGAGCAGTCGCCATCGACGTCGTGAACACTTGCGCGGCTTCAGCCGGGATATCGAATCCCCGCAGTTTTTCTGCAACCTGCTCCGGTCTTCTCGAAGAGTTATTCGTCACAAATAGATAAGGGATCCCCTTATGTTGGAGACTGCGGATGAAATCACCCGCTTCTTCAATCTTTTCCGTCCCTTTATACATGGTCCCATCCAAATCAATGAGATACCCTTTATAGTCCTTCATGTTCTCCACCTCATCAAGAAAACGCTTTCTGCAAGGAAAGCGTTTCGTTATCAATTTTTAAATGCCGATACCGGGCCAAGCTCGTTTTCAAGATAGCTCCTGATTTCATCAGGGAAGCGCTCCAGATTTGCTTTGATGTCTTCAAGCAATGTCCGGATTTCTTCACTATCGACAGACGGATAGTCCTGGACAAGGTCCTTCCGTTTGGCAATGAACCTCTTGAAGTCCCCACTCATCGCTTCGTCGATTACTTTTTCATCGAGGAGGATATCAATGATATCATCATAACTCCCTGGATCCCTCATGATGAAACCATCGATCATGCTGTTTCCTACATCCAGGATCGACTCGATCAAGGTATGCGCAATACGTTCAAGGGCTAGCCTTCCGTATGGCGTGTCCCATTCCCTGCCTTCCGTGTAAAGGACCAGTTGATCTTTCATGAATACGAGTCTTTCTTCGATTTTTTCCCTGTCCACAAAATACATTATGTCCACCTCATCTCGCAGTACTGTCCCCATTTTATCACAGATTCCGGGAACCGACTAAGATCGGATGTTGCACATCAACCTGATTTTGTTATGATGAATGAAGCGATATACAAATGGAGGGAATACAAGTGGAAGAACGTTTTTATCTTTATGACGACCAGGAACAGACCCGCACCCGATTCGTCAGCTTCATGGGAGAAGAGCAGCGCTACGACCTGGCCATCACCCAGACGGAACGATACTACGGGAAATCTTTGGTCTTTGATTTGCAGGGAAACCGCTTCGCCATCATCGGGCGTGACGATCTGGACGAGCCCGGCTATTTGGAAAGCACATTCAAGCTTACGGAAGAAGAAGCCGGCGAATTAAGGGATTTCCTCTCTGAAGTCATCATGTAATCATGAATGAAGCTTGCCCGCCCTTCACATACTATTCCCAAACGAAAGTGAGGGAATACCATGCCGGATAAAGAGAATCAGTCGTATACAGACTTCTCAAATGTAGAAACGGGTAGAAACTTTCTCGTCCCCGAGACCCTTCCAGAAGGTCCCTATGGATCGCCCATTGGGAAGAAGACCCCCGTTGAGAACAAAAGCACCCCATGGAAAGAGGGACAGCGCTATTATAGCGCCTTCAACTACGAAAACAAATCGCTCCACCAGGATATCCCACGTCAAATGCCGGGTGCCCATCCTCCCCATGCGGATCCGGACCGGAATGAAGAACCGCCTTATACTGAAAATGAATGAACAAAGGAACAACATAGACGTTGTTCCTTTGTTCATTTCTTTACTTTTTTCACAAGAAAGTATGCACAACCGAAGTTACAGTACTCATACAGGTAATCCTTATGGGTGCTTACCTTTGTGTCGAAAGATGACTTTTGGTTCTGATCATCGAAGAATCCCTTCAACCGAAGCTGACCATAACCCCAGTCCCCCAAGATGTAATCATATTTACTCAAGATATCACTGTAACGTTCCTTGAAAGCTTCCTCATTGAACCCATCCCGGTACTCATCTATGATTTCATAGCACGCATTCTGTATACAGATCATATGCTCCCACCTACTTTCCATTTATCTCTCTACTTTAAATTATAACGGATTGTCCATTAATTACTATGATAAATTGCATTTCAGGTTGGTCACCCTAGAAATAGGGGGTGTTTTGATTGAAGAAAACATTCGTAAGCTTCGCCATACTCGGCCTGACTGTGACCAGTGCCGGCTGTAATGGCATCAACAAATCGAATGAAGAAATGTTCCATGACAACGGAAATACGATCAATGTTAACGACAGAGAAGATCTCTACAACAAAGACAGCTGGACCAAAAAGGGCTCACAACGCGGAGAAGACTTTGGATACGTGCGACACCAAAAGACACCCGGCGGCAACGTCATGCCCATGAAGGATATGTACAGCATCAACCGGGAACAAGTGGCGGACACCATCAGTAAAATGAGCGTCGCCATCCCTCACGTGAAAGACTGTGCGACCCTCGTCACCGACGAAGAGGTCCTCGTTTCATATGTAACGGATAAAACCGATAAAGACGGACGGTTCAATGTCGCCGACCAGGTCAAAAAAACCGCCATGTCGGTCATACCGAGATGGTACCATGTGTATGTAACCGATGATAAAGCCCTCATGAGGGACGTGGAAAACCTGGCCAAGATGGATACCGATAGCCAGCATGTAAGCGACAGCATCGACAACACCATCAGCCTCATGCTACAGGATTCCCCCCAAGGCAGGGAAATAAACAATGGTGAAAACGCCAACGGTGAAATGTCATCTGACTACGAAATGCAAGACGACGACGTCCACCAGATCAACCCGGATAAAATCAGAAAAGACAATATCATGGATTAACGAAAAGCGGAGGCGGGTTGCCCTGAGGCGACACGCATAAGACGAGACACCCGGAAAGGCGTCCTTTGCCTTATTGGGTGTCTTGACTTATGACCTCGAGCCTCAACACGCCGGAGCTAGACATCACGAAAAGCGGAGGCGGGTCGCCCTGAGGCGACAAGCATAAGGCGAAGCACCCAGAAAGGCGTTCTTTGCCTTTTTGGGTGCTTTGACTTATGACCTCGAGCCTCAACACGCCGGAGCTAGACATCACGAAAAGCGGAGGCGGGTCGCCCTGAGACGACAAGCATAAGGCGAAGCACCCAGAAAGGCTTGCCTTTTTGGGTGCTTTGACTTATGACCTCGAGCCTCAACACGCCGGAGCTAGACATCACGAAAAGCGGAGGCGGGTTGCCCTGAGGCGACACGCAAACAATAAGAAAGCATCCCGGAACCCGGGATGCTTTTTGACATTATGCGTTTTGAGTTTCCTGTTCACCTGCTGCCTGTCTTGCTTTGGCTGCAGCATTGACTTGTTCGTCCGCGTGGTATGAAGAACGCACGAGTGGACCTGCTTCACAGTGGCTGAAGCCTTTTTCCATGGCGGCTTCACGAAGTTCTGCGAACTCATCAGGGTGGTAGTATTTTTGAACTTTCAAGTGCTTCTTGGAAGGCTGTAGATATTGACCAAGCGTAACAATATCCACATGGTTTGCACGAAGATCATCCATTGTTTCAAGGATTTCTTCCTTCGTTTCACCAAGCCCCACCATGATGCTTGATTTCGTCGGGATGTCAGGGTTGAGTTCTTTTGCACGGCGAAGGAACTCAAGGGTACGGTCGTAGGTTGCACGGGCACGAACTCTCGGAGTCAGACGGCGCACCGTTTCAACGTTATAGTTCATGATATCCGGTTTCGCATCCATCAATGTTTTGATGTTTTCGAAAACTCCACCCATATCGGAAGGAAGTACTTCGATAGATGTGAACGGACTCTTCCGGCGGATGGCACGGACCGTTTCAGCAAATACTTGGGAACCTCCGTCTTTCAGATCATCACGCGCAACAGCTGTGACAACCACGTGCTTAAGGTTCATGAGCTGAACTGAATCCGCAACGCGTTCCGGTTCTGCCAGATCAAGTTCATTCGGAAGGCCTGTTTTGACCGCACAGAAACGGCATGCACGCGTACATACGTCACCTAGGATCATGAATGTAGCCGTACGGCGTGTTCCCCAGCATTCATGGATATTCGGGCAGCGGGCTTCCTCACATACTGTGTGAAGATTCTTTTCCCTCATCATTTTCTTAAGACCCATATAATTATCATTCGTATTCAGCTTAATCTTAAGCCAATCCGGTTTTCTGATATGTTCTTCTTTCTTGCTCATCCTCCACATCTCCCATCCTAAATAGTTGACTTAGGCAAAGAGTGAAACGCAAATACAGCTCGTTCATCTTATGTAAAAAAGCCATCATCAATAAGTCTCTTTTGTCACTTTATCATACTAAAAATGCGAAAACAAGCATGCTGACCATGATTACCATTTATTGATGTTAATGAAAATGCGTTCTGGAAACAAACTATAAACAGATAGAAATCCTAGGAGGGTTGCCCTTGTTGAATAAGGTGATTTTAGTTGCTATCATGTTCTTCTTCATTGTCATCCATCCGGTTCAACTGACCGTCGCTAAGGAAATGTCAGAAGAACAGATCCATAATAAAAGGATGGAGCTTTTCAAAAAAAATGAAGCCCTCACCCAGATTCCCTGGTATTATATGGCGGCCATCGATCAATACGAGAGAAGTTTGCGCTTCTCCAGGCAGGACCGGGAAAAACCAACCTCTCCGATTTCCATTCACATCAGCCCTGAAACATGGACCGGCGCCCTCAATCCCAACCGGGAAGATGCCAATCCATTGACCATCTCTCTATTTGACGGATTCGGTCGTGATGGTGATCTTGACGGTAAGGCCAGCCTGCTGAGCGATGAAGATCGCCTTGCATCCCTTTCCCACTTCATTCTCCGCTATGGGATCGACCACGATAACGTGAAGCTTGCCCTTTGGGAGTATTATAAGCGGGATAAGACCGTCAGCATCATCATGGGGAAGGCGCTGGTGTACAAGAAGTTCGACACGATCCACCTCAACGCGAAAGCATTCCCGCTACCTCAGAGGTATAACTACAGCTACCGGAATACATGGGGTGATGCCAGGGGTTGGGGCGGTAAGCGGATGCATGAAGGAACAGACCTGTTTGCCGATTACGGGGTACCGGTCCGATCGACTTCATATGGCATCGTCGAAATGAAAGGATGGAACCGATACGGAGGATGGCGCATCGGAATACGTGATATCAATAATACGTATCACTATTATGCACATCTGAACGGATTTTCCAAAGATCTGAAGGTCGGGCAGGTTGTTGAACCGGGCACGGTGATCGGAGGCGTCGGGAGTTCCGGTTACGGTCCCCCAGGGACGGCAGGAAAGTTCCCACCTCACCTTCATTACGGGATGTACAAAGACAATGGAATCACAGAGTGGTCCTTCGATCCATATCCCCACCTGAAAATGTGGGAGCGACAGGATCGGACAAAGGGCGAATAAAAAAAGCAGACAAGGGAGATCATCCCATCGTCTGCTTTTTCCTTATGCCTGCTTTTGCTTTTTTGAACGGATGACGGCATTGGCTATGCTGGCCGCTAAACCGCCCCAAATGATTACGATACCAACGATCATGCTGATGATGGCTCCTGTACCCATTAGCTTACCTCCTTGTATGTGGTGTCAGCTTCTGTTTTGGAGCTCCAACGCTTGACGGTAAAGAGGAAGCCAAGTACAAGGGCAAAGGCTGCAACCGCCCACCCGCTCAGGTTGATGAACATATCAGGATATCCCTCATAATTTCCATTCTCAGTGTCAAATTGCCTCAAAAGATTCACTTTGAACAATCCAAACATCATGACTCCGAGAACAACCGGTGTGATGATTCCAAGACAGACTTTCCACCAGGCTCCAAGACGGATATCAGAGATTTCATTAGCATGCGCTTGAAGGGGATTGAGCTTGCGCAAGAACCAAACGACCGCAATGACTTCGATCAAGCCGACGAAGGCCACTCCGAATTGATTGATAAAGTAGTCAGCTACGTCGAGGAAGAGTAATCCTCCCTGCGTTGCGAATAGGATCGATACCAAAGCCGAAAGTCCGCCACCGAATAGAACGGCTTTCTTCCTGGAAAGTCCAAATTTCTCTGAGACTGCTGCCACATAGGTCTCGGTAATCGAGATCAGGGACGTCAATCCGGCCAGGACAAGTGAGGCGAAGAACAGGAATCCAAACAAGCCATTCAACGCTGGGAATGAATTGATGATCTGCGGGAATACGACGAATGCAAGACCGACTCCACCGCTAACGACTTCCTGAACCGTAACCCCTTGAGACTGGGCCATGAAGCCCAATGCTGCAAATACTCCGATCCCTGCCAGCAATTCAAAGCTGGAGTTTCCGAAACCGGTAATGAACGCGTTGTTGGTGATATCCGATTTTTTCGGAAGATAACTCGAGTATGTGATCATGATGGCAAAGGCGATGGATAGACTGAAGAAAATCTGTCCATATGCTGCCACCCACACGCTCGGATCGGCAATTTTCGTGAAATCTGGTTTGAAGAAGGCGTTCAGTCCTTCAACAGCCCCGGGAAGAGTGACGGCTCTGATCACAATGATTAAGAATAAAATGACAAGTGCCGGAATGAAGATCTTGTTCGCCACTTCAATTCCCTTTTTGACTCCACGGAAGAGGATACCGAGGGCAACCACCCATACAATCACCAGTGGAATAAATACGCCAGGGACGATGCTTCCCGTCTGCCCTGCACTCACATCCAGTTTCAGGTATTCCCCGAACAAGAAACCTTCTGTATCATCTCCCCATCCAAGATTGAAGGAGAACACGCTGTACGACATGGCCCAGGCGATGATGACCGAGTAATAGGTCGAGATGACAAACGCAATGGCCACCTGCCACCAGCCAAGCCATTCAAGCTTGCGGTTCAACCTGAAGTAAGAAAGCGGAGCGGATCCACGATATTTATGCCCGATCGTGAACTCCAGGATCAAAAGCGGAATTCCCGCCGTTAAAAGGGCGAAGAGATACGGGATGAAGAATGCTCCTCCTCCGTTTTCATAGGCGACCGCCGGGAATCTCCAGATATTCCCTAGTCCAATGGCGGATCCGACAGCCGCCATGATAAAGCCTGCACGGGTGCCGAACTGACTGCGATTTTCCATCTTATTTCCCCCTGTGTCATTCCAACCTTATAAGATTGAAATTTTTATATTTTCTGAACATTAAATCTAAAGACAGTATAGCTAGTTCTAGGACAATTGTCAAAGAGATTTTTCATAATTCAGACACATTAGAGGAGAATGCATTACTTATTCACCACGCCTCTTTCCCCATATAAAAATGCGCTTGCGGAGAACTGTTGATTCCACGTCATTCCCGAAATAAAAAAGAAGCCGGGATACATTCCCGGCTTCTTGCTAATGCTGTTCTGCCACTGTTTCTGATTTCTTGCCGATCAGGAACGATACTCCCACAACGAGCACGATGACCGTCAACAGCCCGAGCCACGTGTTCTCAGTGAATCCAAGGACAAGATAGCCGATTGACGCTGCACCCGCTGCAATGAGGGCATATGGCAGCTGGGTGAGGACGTGGTCGATGTGATTGCTCCCTGCTCCGGTGGAGGAAAGGATGGTAGTGTCTGAAATCGGAGAGCAGTGGTCTCCGAATACCGCTCCGGCAAGGACGGCCGCCATTGATGGAAGCAGGATCGTAATATCCGTATTTGCCGCAATCTCACCTGCAATCGGGAGAAGCAACCCGAAGGATCCCCAGGAAGTTCCCGTAGAAAAAGCCATGAATCCAGCCACAACGAACAGGATGAACGGTAGGGCCGCAACAGGTATGCTGGATTGTTCAACGAGACCCGCAAGATACTTGCCTGTCTCCAATTCTCCGATCAGCGTCACGATCGTCCAAGCGAAGAATAAGATGTAAACGGCCGGCAACATGGATTTGATTCCCTCGATGATCCCTTTACCAAGTGCACTCCTCTCTACCCCTTTCATGCTTACCTGTCTAAGGAAGAAGAAGAGGGAAACGATGAATCCGACAATCCCGCCAAGAATGAGCGAAAGGGTTACGTCGGTGTTTTCGAATACTTTAAGAAGGTCGAAGCGCCCCACCGCACGGTATCCCGTCCAAAGCATGGCACCAACTGTCCCTACGACAAGAGCAACGATGGGCCAGACAAGGTCACCGACTGTTCCCCTAGGGCTGACGGGAAGTTCATTTTTCAGCTCTCCAGGAATTTCTTTTGAGGAATCATACAACTCTCCTGTTTGGATCGCTTTCACTTCATGCTCACGCATCTTCCCGAAGTCGATGCCCCTTACGGCAATCAAAAATACAAAAAGGATTGTGCCCCATACATAAAAGTTCATTGGAACAACCTGCACGAATGCTGAAAATGCCGAGATGTCGGTCACATTATGGGCAGCCAGAATCGTCCCCATGATCCCGATGATATACGCCCCCCAGCTTGAAACCGGAGAAACAACGCAGATTGGGGCTGAAGTCGAATCAATGATATAGGCAAGTTTTGCCCTTGAGATATTGTGACGGTCCGTGACAGGACGTGCTACCTGACCGACCGCAAGTGCATTGAAGTAATCGTCGATGAAGATGATGATACCGAGTACGGCTGCAAGAAGCTGTGCTCCCCTGCGGGTCTTCACGCGCTTGATGGCCCATTCACCAAAGGCACGGCTTCCGCCCGTGATATTGATGAATGCAGTGATGATACCGAGCAGAAGCAGGAAAAGGATGATGAAGATATTACCCTTATTCCATTCTCCATCTGAGTATAGATTTCCGATGAATCCGTCCCATACGAGGGAGATCGTTTCTACAATCGAAAAATTAGCTATTAAAAGTGCGGATGCCACAATCCCCACACCGAGGGATAAAAGCACCCTCCGCGTCAGTATGACCATCAAGATGGCCAAGAGTGGCGGGATTAATGAATAAATAGTGTTTTCCATGATTTCCTCCTATGAATTGATAGGGGGGAATGCTGAAACATGATAGAAGGCAAACAAAAAAGGCAATGATAGAGATACTATCATTACCTTGTCAGTAACGTAAGTGCTCCATCACGATCTGTAGCTCCCCATTATAGAGTGTCTCTATAATGACAGTGTCATCCTTTTTCAAGATAACCCCAGCACCCATGCATTCGACATACATGGCTACTTCGGCAAAAGTTCCCTTTCATCTGTTCTCTCTGTTGTCATCCTCAAACAGCTTACTAATGAACCCTGCTCCTCTACCCCATCGGATTGATGATGTGGTTGCATATAAAATTTTCTATATAACTATATCAAACTGCCGGGTCTATGACAATGGGTATTCCCTATTGGAAATATTTTAAACCTTCCAACGCAAAAAAAAAGACCCCCATGAGTGAGAGGTCATGTACGGGAAGGGATCCCGACTTCAAAATCAGGATCAAAGCCCGTGATGATGATATCAAATTCCTTGCTCAAATCGATTTCATAAGGGGTTTCCAGACGTTCTCCCCGCTCTTCGACGATCCGTACAACAGGACGGTCGGTCACTCCTTGATTCTGCTCGGCCACGATGGCTTTCCGATCGTCGTTCAGCTCGATGATCATCCCATTCGGATAGATGGCCACGGAGCGCCTGAAGGCTTCGATGACATCCCTGTCGAACAAGGTCCCCGCTCCTGCATAGAGAATCTCGAGGGCCTGATGGGGAAGCATGGCATCCCGGTATACCCGGTTGGAGGTCATGGCATCAAAGACATCAGCGACCGCGATGATCTTGGCGAATGGGTGGATATCTTCTTCTGTGATTCCCCGGGGATATCCGGACCCGTCTAATCTCTCATGATGCTGATACGCACAGTGCGCTACCAGGATGGATACCGAATGAAGGCCTCGAAGAATTTCGAATCCCCTCTCGGAATGGAGTTTGATTTCAGCAAATTCCGCTTCCGTAAGCCTGCCCGGCTTCATGAGGATTTCCTCAGATATGCACATCTTGCCGATATCATGAAGAATCGCTCCCACCCCTAGTTGCTCCAGCTGCTTTTGGGGAAGATTCAGCTTAAGGCCGATCGACAGGGTATAAAGTGTCACATTGAACGAATGATGGAAGATATAAGAATCATAGGAGAAGACATCTGTCAGGATTGTAAGAAGGTCATTGTTCTCCTTGACTTCCTGCAGGACGACTCCGATGATACCGGTCATCTGCCTGGCACTCTCCTCAAACAGGACGCTTTTTGGGATGCCCGATTGCTTGACCTGACTGAATGCCTTCTCGATGCTTTTGATCGTCTCTTGTCTCACTTTCTTTGAAACGGTCTCTTTGACTTCAATTCCATGGGAAAGAGAATCTTCGATATAGACATATTGAATATTCAACTCTAACAGCCGCTGAATCATGCGGTCCGTTAAAGGAACCCGATCATGAATCAGCGTCTTCCCTCTCATGTTATAGACCGGTGAACCTAGAACCATGCCGGATCTGATGGACCTTGTAGAAATGAGCATCATACTAATCTCCTATATATCCCCTTCATTTTTCGACAAAATTTACTAATATGTCCATTATAAAGGAAACCTGTAATTCTGCAAGGTATAATTACCTATTGCAGGGGATTATTCATAGAAGAATAGCAAATCGGTTCCATCAGTTCTTCATTTTGCCCAGTTTCCACCCAAGCACATCCCGTAAGAACTCAGGCATGAAATATTTCTTGGTTTTTGTTTTTAGAGAAGGGAAGAAATGACCGAATGTAAACATATCCGGCAGTGCCACCTTGTAGCTCTCATGAGGATCAAGACGCTCTCCTCCCACCAAAAGATCACCTTCAGTAAAGCTGATATTGGTGTAAACGAATTGCCCGAGGACCCTACCCCTGAATCCCAGACCTTTCACTTCAAGGGCTGGCCATGATTCATTTAAGGTGAGCGTGATGATCTCCTTCAACTCTTCTCCCGTGAGCGTGATCAGACACGGATTAATCGGGTGTGGCAGGATGTGATGCAGGTCCCTCTTTGTGACGGCCCCTTTTTGCAGGCCTTCCATGAGGAGTCCCGCATTCACGAAGGAACAATCGGCATCTGTCCACTCCATGAGTGCTTCACTGAGAAGGAGCGGCAGCGGCGACGGAGCATACCAATCGACGGAGAGCCCTGTTTTAAGATCGGCAATTTCTTCCTCCAGTAATGCCTGACCATTCAGTACCCACCCTCGTTCCTCATCCAGCTCAACACCGGATTCAGGAAGATCTTCATACGCATAGAGCCCGGCTTTCCTCGTGAGGATCTTCTTGCTTGAAGAATCCACTTCAATCACCATATGACCGACAAAATTACCGTACTTGCCTGCTGCACCGAGAAGGGTGCCGTTGACCTCTTTCCCTTCATGTAGGATGTGATGGGTGTGGGCACCGAGGATGACATCCACTTCGGGAAACTCCTCCCCGATCCATTCATCGTCACGGATGCCCAGATGGGATAAAAGGATGAGGACGTCCACTTTCGGCCTCAGTTCGTCCAACAGCTTCCTCAGCTCAGCGATGGGCTCGGTGACGGTCCAGCCCAGCGCCTGATAAAAAGGATAGAAAGGCGCCGTTAAACCGAGAACCCCGATCTTCACGCCTCCTTTCGTCCTGTAGATCTGATAAGGACTTGCCCAATCCGGCAGCGCCATGGATTCGTCAAAGAGGTTCCCCAGAATGACCGGGAATGCCGCTTCATCATACAGGTGATTCAGTTCTTCATGATCAAGGGTGATGCCTTCGTTGTTCCCGATCGTGACTCCGTCGTACCCTGCTTCGTTCAGGAACTTGATGTTTCCCTTCCCTAGGGTGGCCTCTGTGAGAGGATGGGATCGATCGACATGATCTCCTATATCAAATGCGAAGACTTCGTCTCCTTCGCCCTCATGCAGCAGTCTCCTGTCCTTCATGAGGTCCCGGATCCTCGACCAGTGTTCAAAATGGCTATGCAAATCATTGGTGTGATAAATATGGATCGTTTCTTTCAATTAAGTTCACTCCTGTAAGGCTATTCCTTTTTCTACATGTGCATCAGAACAGATCCAGCTGCTTAGGTGCAAGGCCACTGTACTGTATTCCAAGCAGGTCGATCATCTGTTTGGCATTATCCGCAGCGTCACCGCCTGAATTATTATTGAAAAGGATATACAGATCCTTCGATTCTTGCTCCAGCTTCCTGATATGGGGAATCCACTCCTCAAGCTCGGCCTGATTATACCGGTAGAGATAACGGACCTCGCGCCAGTTTTCCTTACCCGTGTGATTCCAGCCATACACATTCCGTCCGTGGAAACGGATGAGGGTGGCATCTCCGTTCGTCGCTTCGACCACTCTTGGGACAGATCCTTCTCCAGCCTGAGGCTCATCACAGATCGAATGGATCCAGTCTTCATTCTTCATGAAACCGAGCGTCCCCTGGCGGAAATCGGGTGAATACCAGCTTTGGTGACGAAATTCCAGAGACACGGGGATGCCCTGCATCTGTTCCCTGCAATATCTGATATAGTTCACATTATCTTTTGTACAGTCGAACCATGGCGGGAATTGGAATAAGATCATGGCAAGCTTACCGCTCTCCAGGAATGGAACGATGGATTCCTTGAAGGCCTCGAACATGGCATCCTTTGATTCAAACGGGATCTCACCGCGCTGATGCCCCGTCATCCCCTGATAGGCCTTCACGATGAATCGGAACGCATCAGGTGTTTCATCCACCCATTTCCTTACATTTTTCACCGGCTGTACGGCATAAAAGGATGCATCCACTTCCACCACAGGGAAGTGAGCGCCGTACTCCTTCAGCTTATCCCTTGCCGGGACGTTTTCATAAAGGGTGTCATGGTCCCCCCACCCTGTCACGCCAACATAGATCATCGTTCAGCACCTGCCTTTTATGTGAATTCATTCTATCACAGAACCCATTCGATTTCCGTTTGGAGGTGTCGGAATCGCTTATGAAAAGCCCCTCATTGCTCCTTTTAACCCCTTCATCCAAAAGTTAACAAGTTTGTCATGAAGAATTGTCTAGTTTGTGAAATACTGAACAAACTTATCGTCTTTTTTCTCTTTCGTGCTTATACTGAAAGTGTAGAGGAGCTAGCCCTCTTAAAACGGAATCAGGGAGTGAACGATGATGATAAACGCATTTCTACGTAACAATAAAGCAGTGGCAGGCGTATTGACGATTATCAGGCTGTATCTGGGGTACTTCTGGTTGACATCCGGCATTGGAAAGATTACCGGGGGATTTGAAGTCAACGGGTTCCTCCAAGGAGCAATCGGCAAGGCGACAGGTGATCATCCGGCTGTACAGACGTGGTGGGCAACCTTCCTTGAACAGGTCGCACTCCCTAACCATGAGCTGTTCGCCACACTCGTCATGTGGGGAGAGGTTCTCGTCGGAATCGGCTTGATCCTCGGACTGTTCACGAATCTTGCAGCCCTCGGTGGCATCACGATGAACTTCAGCTTCCTTCTCAGCGGAACCACCAGCACCAACCCGCAGATGGTCATCCTCACAATCTTCCTGCTTGTCGCAGGAGCGAATGCCGGCCGGTATGGACTGGATCGGTGGGTAATGCCTTATGTGAGGAAACAGCGAAAAAATCGAAAAGGGCATAAGAAGTTAGCTCCAGCGGTATGAGAGCCTGTGAGCGGGCTACAAAACAGATAAATTTTCTTCCTTATGAAATAAATAAAAAAAGACGGAGCCGAGATGGGCTCCGTCTTATCGTCTGCGTTGATTATTATCCGATTGAACCTTCCATCTCGAACTTGATGAGACGGTTCATTTCAACGGCATATTCCATTGGAAGTTCTTTTGTGAACGGCTCGATGAAGCCCATTACGATCATTTCCGTTGCTTCTTCTTCTGAGATTCCGCGACTCATCAAGTAGAAGAGCTGCTCTTCAGAAACCTTCGATACTTTCGCCTCGTGCTCAAGGGAAATGTTATCGTTCAGGATTTCGTTGTAAGGGATCGTATCAGAAGTGGATTGGTTATCCATGATCAGCGTGTCACACTCGATGTTCGAGCGTGCGCCTTCCGCTTTGCGTCCGAAATGCACGATTCCGCGATACGTTACTTTCCCACCGTGTTTCGAAATGGATTTGGAAACAATCGTAGAGGACGTGTTCGGTGCAAGGTGGATCATTTTGGCACCGGCATCCTGATGCTGCCCTTTACCTGCAAGTGCGATGGAAAGCGTCATACCACGAGCGCCTTCCCCTTTAAGGATGACCGCAGGGTATTTCATCGTCAGTTTTGAACCGATGTTTCCATCGACCCATTCCATCGTTGCGTTCTCTTCACATACTGCACGCTTCGTTACAAGGTTGTAAACATTGTTCGCCCAGTTTTGGATCGTTGTATAGCGGCAGTACGCATTTTTCTTGATGATGATCTCGACGACAGCCGAGTGAAGGGAGTTCGTTGTGTAGACAGGTGCTGTACATCCCTCTACATAGTGAACGCTCGCATCTTCATCCACGATGATGAGCGTACGCTCGAACTGACCCATATTCTCAGAGTTGATACGGAAGTAAGCTTGAAGTGGCGTATCCACCTTGATGCCCTTCGGTACATAGATGAAGGATCCACCTGACCATACAGCCGAGTTCAATGCTGCGAACTTGTTGTCTGTAGGCGGGATGACTTTCGCCCAATGCTCACGGAACAGCTCTTCATTTTCTTTAAGAGCAGAATCTGTGTCCTTGAAGACGATCCCCATTTCCTCAAGATCTTCCTGCATGTTGTGGTAAACCACTTCGGACTCATACTGAGCCGATACACCGGCAAGGTATTTTTGCTCTGCTTCAGGGATCCCAAGCTTATCGAACGTCTGCTTGATTTCTTCCGGAACTTCATCCCAGCTGCGCTCGGACTTCTCAGATGGCTTCACGTAATATGTGATATCATCGAAATTCAGTTCCTGGAGATTTCCTCCCCACTGAGGCATCGCCATATTATAGAAATGATCCAATGATTTCAAGCGGAAATCAAGCATCCATTTCGGTTCATCTTTCATACGGGAGATCTCTTCAACGATTTCCCGCGTCAAACCGCGTTTTGAACGGAAAATCGATACGTCTTTATCGCTAAAACCGTATTTGTAATCTCCGATCTCAGGCATCTTCTTCGCCATGTTGATTCCTCCATTCGTTAATGGAGCAAGAAGAAAAGCTTAGTTCTGCTCTTCTTCACGCACTCCTTTTTCCATCGCCTTCCACGCGAGCGTCGCACACTTGATGCGGGCCGGGAACTTGGCGACTCCTTGTAATGCTTCTATATCTCCAAGATCGACATCATCGTCATAGTCATTTCCTTGCATCATATCAGAGAAGATCTTCGAAAGCTTGAGTGCTTCGTCGATTTCCTTGCCTTTGACCGCCTGGGTCATCATGGATGCCGAAGCCATGGAGATGGAACATCCTTCTCCGTCGAACTTCGCATCCTGGACGATCCCGTCTTCCACTTTCAGTGTAAGGTGGATGCGGTCACCGCACGTCGGGTTGTTCATGTCGATGGTAAAGCTGCCATCTTCGAGAGAACCCTTATTACGTGGATTTTTGTAATGATCCATGATGACTTGCCGGTAGAGCTGATCTAAGTTATTAAAAGACATCGCTGAAAAACTCCTTCGTCTTCACTAGCCCCGCAACCAGTCTGTCGATCTCTTCCTCTGTGTTATACAGGTAGAAGCTGGCGCGGGCCGTTGCTGATACATTGAGCCATTTCATCAGCGGCTGAGCACAGTGATGGCCGGCACGGACGGCTATGCCTTCCGAGTCGAGGACGGTAGCGACATCATGTGGATGGACGTCATCGATGTTGAACGTCACGAGTCCGGCACGCTGCGCAGGATCCTGTGGTCCGAAGATCTTCATGCCTTCTACGGCGCTCATTTTTTCAAGGGCATAAGCGGCGAGCCTATGCTCATGGGCTTCAATGTTGGAAAGACCGACATCTTCGAGGAAGTCGATGGCGGCTCCTAAACCGATCGCTCCTGCAATGATCGGGGTGCCTCCTTCGAACTTCCACGGAAGCTCTTTCCAGGTAGAGTCATACAAGCCGACGAAATCAATCATCTCGCCGCCGAACTCTACCGGTTCCATCGCTTCCAGGTGCTTCTTCTTCCCGTATAGAACACCGATTCCTGTAGGTCCGACCATCTTATGGCCTGAGAAGGCAAAGAAATCACAGTCGAGATCCTGGACGTCGATCTTCATATGCGGGGCAGCCTGGGCACCGTCCACCATCATGACCGCTCCGTTTTCATGGGCGATCTTCGTGATCTCCTTGATTGGATTCATCGTACCGAGTACGTTTGAGACCATCATGATGGCCACGATTTTCGTCCTGGATGTGATTGTTGCACGTACATCCTCCAGGGTGATGGTTCCATCCTCCTGCAGGGGAACATACTTCAGGACGGCCCCTTTTTCCTTGGCAAGCTGCTGCCATGGAATGATGTTGCTATGGTGCTCCATGTGGGTGATGACGATTTCGTCGCCTTCTTCCACATTGGCGCGGCCGTAGCTTGCTGCGACGGTGTTGATGGATGTCGTCGTCCCACGGGTGAAAATCACTTCTTCCGTGGTCGCCGCATTGATGAAGGAGCGTACCTTTTCACGTGCTCCTTCATATCCATCCGTCGCCCTTGTACCGAGGGTATGGACCCCGCGGTGGACGTTCGAATTATAGCCTTTATAGTAGTCGCTCACAGCCTCAATGACCGAAATCGGTTTTTGAGAGGTGGCTGCACTATCCAGATACACCAATGGATGGCCGTTCACTTCCTGGTCGAGAATCGGAAAATGTTTACGAATCTCTTGGATATCCATTAGTTGACTTTCCTTTCGATTACCTCGACAAGCTGTTTCTTCACGCCCTCGATCGGCAGCTGGTTGACAACCGGCGCCAGGAATCCGTGAATCACGAGACGTTCAGCTTCTTTCTGAGGGATCCCGCGGCTCATGAGGTAGTAAAGTTGAAGCGGATCAACGCGCCCTACAGAGGCAGCATGTCCTGCAGTTACATCGTCTTCATCGATCAATAGGATCGGATTTGCATCTCCGCGCGCTTTTTCACTCAGCATGAGGACGCGTGATTCCTGCTCGGCATTCGATTTCGAAGCACCGTGCTCGATCTTTCCGATTCCATTGAAGATAGAAGAAGCTTCATCTTTCATCACACCATGTTTAAGGATATAGCCTTCGGAATTTTTACCGAAATGAACAACCTTGGTGGTGAAATTCTGCTTTTGTTTGCCTCGACCGACAACAACTGATTTCGTATCGCCGTAAGAACCGTCACCGATCAGGTTCGTCACGTTTTCAGAAACCGTATCTCCGTCGTTCATCAGGCCCAGTGCCCACTCGATGCGCGCATCACGTGATGCCACACCGCGTCGGTTGACGTATGTCGTCACTCCGCTGTTAAGGGTATCCACGGCACCGTAAGCAACTTTCGCATTATCCTTTGCCACCACTTCTGATACAATGTTGAACACGCCGTTCTCCACGTCCACTGTAGAGATATAGTTTTCCACATACGTGACAGAACTATTGTCTTCTGCCACAACGAGTACGTGGTTGAACATGGCTACTTCCGCATTATCATGGATGAATACGGCTTGAACCGGTTCAGTCAGCTCCACATTTTTAGGAACGTAAAGGAACGTACCGCCGTTCAAAAGGGCTGCATGAAGGGCAGTCAGCTTGTTCTCATCCACTTTCACACCATCGGTCATGAAGTATTTTTGAACAAGGTCACCGTGCTCCTTCACAGCAGTGAAGATATCGGTGAAGATGACGCCGTTGTCCTTCAGTTCGTCCGTGATCTTCAAGTGGGCAGGCGTATTATTACGCTGGATATACAGGCTGCCTGATTCACTTTCAGATTCTACTAATGCTTTTATTTCTTCGGGCAGCTCGCTCATGGATGAAAACGCAGCACTTTCGACTGTATGCTTCTGGAATTGAGTGAAGTTCCAGTTGGTGATCTTCGTTTTATCCGCAACAGGGAGGTTCAGGTCTGAGACTTTGGCGAATGCGTCTGTACGCAGGGCCGTCATCCATTCTGGTTCTCCGAGTTGTTTTGAGTAGGAGCTGACATAGTCTTGATCTACTGGTAGTTTCGTTTCTACAGTCATATTCATCCCCCTAACTCTTACGCTTCTTGGCCGACAGTTTCGTCTTTGATTCCCAGTTCTTCTTTGATCCAGTCATATCCTTCTGCTTCAAGGCGCTGAGCAAGTTCTTTACCGCCGGATTTCACAACGCGTCCTTGCATCATCACGTGAACGTGATCAGGCGTGATGTAGTTCAATAGACGTTGGTAGTGAGTGATGATCAAGCAGCCGAAGTCTTCTCCGCGCATTTTGTTGATTCCTTTTGACACGACTTTGAGGGCATCGATATCAAGTCCTGAATCGATCTCATCAAGGATGGCGATTTTAGGCTGAAGCATCATCAATTGAAGGATTTCGTTACGCTTCTTCTCCCCACCGGAGAATCCTTCATTCAGGTAACGCTGTGCCATGTCCGGATCCATTTCAAGGTATTCCATTTCGGAATCCATTTTGCGGATGAACTTCATAAGGGAGATTTCTTCCCCTTCTTCGCGTCGGCTGTTGATGGCAGAACGAAGGAAGTCGGCATTCGTCACACCGCTGATTTCACTTGGGTATTGCATAGCGAGGAAAAGACCTACGCGTGCGCGTTCGTCTACTTCCATTTCAAGGACATCTTCACCGTCGAATGTGATGCTTCCTTTTGTCACTTCGTATTTCGGGTGACCCATGATTGCAGATGAAAGAGTGGATTTACCAGTACCATTCGGTCCCATGACCGCGTGAATTTCTCCACCTTTGATTTCAAGGTTGACACCCTTGAGGATTTCTTTACCTTCGATCTCCACATGAAGATCTTTGATTGTTAAAGTAGAACCTGCCATGTATATTACCTCCGTGACTTTATAAATGAAATAAAGGGATTCTTTATCCATTCTCAATTTATTATCATTACAATCTTATAACAAATAAAAGCTATAATCAACTTTTTCAGACAAAAGGGGACGGCATGGAAACGGGAAAAAATACCCTTCTATTGTTGGCCCAAACGCCCTTCTGCATACATGATCCGTCCCATGAGCGAATCATGTTCCCACAACCCCTACCTTATCACGGATGGGTGCCCATTTAAACCTCTATACATAAGAAAAACCAGTGATTCATCCATCACCGGCTCCTCCGTCATTCTTCTATATATTAGCATGCACTTTTCGATCGAGTGCAGCAATCATCCTGCGGCTTTCCCTATAATCCTTCTCTCTCTGCTTCTCTACTTGCATCCGAACTTCATGCTTTCGTTTGTACACCTCGTACCCTACTCCGTGGGCTCCATGCATGGCCTTTTCCATTTCGCTTGTGTACGACATACTGTCAAGAGAGTCGATAGTGAATCATTCCTTTCAGGTTTTTGTGTTACTCATTAAGGATACTACCCTGCCATTCTTTTGCCAAAACGTGTGTAGGGTGATTTTTTCAGAAAATCATCCTTCACTCCTGTTCTGCACTAAATTGTCAGACTTTCTTACACGTTTCCGCCTGTATCCTCCTGAAAGGAGTTCATCCTCTTTTATAATGCAAAAAAAAGAGAGTCCGAAGACCCCCCTTTAATGCTTCAGTTCATTCAGATCCTGCATGGATTGCTGAACAAGCGTGACCGCCTGGCTCATGGCTGCGCCGCCGCCGAATGCAGCGGTCACCCCCACGGCTTCAAGGATTTCCTCTTCCGTACACCCTTGATCGAGACAACCCTTTGTGTGGTAGATGATGCAGTACTCATCTTGAGAATACAAACTGATGCCAAGGGCGATCAGCTGCTTCTCTTTCTTTGATAATACCCCTTCACGGAAACAGTGCTCCGTGAAAGCATTGTATTGCTGCGCCAGCTCCGGCATTTTTTCAGTGAAGATCCCAAGCCCCGTCTTATAATCGAGCAGGGCCGCTTCCGTTGTATTTCTAGGCTCTACCTGCATTCACTTTCAGCTCCATTCTAATTCGAGTGATCGAAAATAGTATGAGCTTATTGCAAAAAGATTATGTTTGGTATTTATTCTTTGACCGGAACCACGGAACCTTTCCACTCTTTATTGATGAAGTCCTGGATTTCATCAGACTGGAGAACCTTCACAAGCTCCTTGATTTCTTTTTTGTCCTCATCACCTTTTTTGACCGCGATGATGTTCACATACGGTGATTCCTTGTCTTCGATGGCAATGGAATCCTTGACCGGATCCAGTCCGCTATCAATGGCATAGTTGGAGTTGATGACGACGGCATCGCCTTCTTCATTATTGTAAAGCTGAGTAAGAAGGGCCGGCTCATATTCGTAGTCGAATTTCAGCTTTTTAGGGTTTTCGGCGATATCATCCAACGTCGCCTGGGTTTTATCGATACCATCCTTCAATTTGATCAGACCGTTTGCTTCAAGCAAGGTAAGGATCCTTCCGTGCTCTGCAACGGAGTTACTGAATAGAATGGTTCCGCCTTCCGGGATATCCTTAAGGGATTTATGCTTCTTGGAGTATACTGCCATCGGTTCGATGTGAATTCCTCCGGCACTTACGAAGTCATAACCATGTTCCTTCTTTTGCCCCTCAAGGTAAGGAATGTGCTGGAAGTAGTTGGCATCAAGATCTCCACTTTCTAGATCTTTATTTGGCAGGACATAATCCTGGTACGTTTCGATCTTGAGGTCGATCCCTTCTTTTTCAAGGATTGGTTTTGCTTCCTCCAGGATCTCAGCATGAGGGACATTGGATGCTCCGACCACGAGTTCCTTTGAATCGCCAGAGCTTCCGTTGCTCCCGCCGGTTCCGCATGCTGCCAATCCTACAATACTTGCTGCTGCAATCGTTCCCACTAACCATTTTTTCATCTGAATTCTCTCCTTTTATCGTTTATCTATTTTATTGGTGAAATAATCACCCACAAGCTGAATGATGAATACAAGAACCAGGATCAAGATGGTCGCCGCCAGGGTGACATCGGTCCTGCTGCGCTGGAATCCATCAAGGAATGCCAGATTCCCAAGACCGCCAGCGCCGATGACGCCCGCCATTGCGGTATAACCGACCAGTGCGATGGCCGTCACTGTGATTCCGGAGATGAGGGCAGGCATGGATTCAGGAAGAAGGACCTTCATGATGATGGTGCTCGTTTTTGCTCCCATCGCTTTTGCCGCCTCGATGACCCCTTTATTGACTTCGCGCAGGGCGATCTCGACCATGCGGGCATAGAACGGGGCAGCCCCGATGATCAAAGCAGGCAACGCTGCGTTCGCCCCTCGGATCGTACCAATCAACACTTTGGTGAAGGGGATCAACAGGACGATCAGGATGATGAAGGGGATCGACCGGAAGACATTGACCACAGCGTTGGTGATGGA
Source organism: Rossellomorea marisflavi (assembly GCF_001274775.1). GTDB lineage: Bacteria > Bacillota > Bacilli > Bacillales > Bacillaceae_B > Rossellomorea > Rossellomorea marisflavi. Next base: position 403,803 of record NZ_LGUE01000005.1, on the reverse strand, counting down.
ATAGGCCACCTTATTTTCCCAGATGTTCCCTTTTGATGTGAGGAACAATAAAATCCCTAGTGCGAGCCCGAGGACAAATGTTACGATCACCGACATACCAGTCATATACAGGGTCTCAAGAGTGGCTTCCCACATCTTTTCCCAATCGACGTTCGGAAAGATTTTCTCGATCATCGCTCCATCACCTCCACTTTCACCGATTGTTCTTCAGCGAAGGCGACCGCCTGATCGAGGATTTCACGTTCACCCTTCAGATGGATGAACAGCGTGCCGAATGCTCCTTTTTGAGTTTGCGAAATCTGGCCCTGAAGGATGTTCACCTCAAGATCGAACCTTCGGATCAGTGAGGTGATGAGAGGCTGATCCGTACCGCTTCCAACGAATGTAAGCTTCAACACTTTCCCATCCGGATACTGATCGAGGATGTCATCCGACTCCTGCTGCTGTGCGACCTCTTTCACGAAGCGCTTCGTCACTTCCTGACGCGGATTACGGAATACCTCTAGGACATCCCCCTCTTCGACCACTTTTCCCGCTTCCATGACCGCCACCCTGTGACAGATTTTACGGATGACGTGCATTTCGTGGGTGATGAGGACGATGGTGAGCCCAAGACGCTCATTGATATCAACAAGAAGATCCAGGATGCTGTCCGTGGTTTGGGGATCCAGTGCGGACGTAGCTTCATCACATAGGAGCACCTTCGGATCATTCGCAAGTGCCCTTGCAATCCCGACGCGCTGCTTCTGACCTCCACTGAGTTGCGCCGGATAAGCATCCCCCCTGCCTTCAAGTCCTACCAGATGGAGAAGTTCATTCGCCTTCCTGATCCGTTCTCCTCTTGGCACTCCGGCTATCTCGAGTGGGAACTGGATGTTTTCAAGTACCGTACGGGACCAAAGGAGATTGAAATGTTGAAAGATCATCCCCATGGACTGCCGGGCTTCACGGAGTTTACGTCCCTTCGCCTTTGATATCACTTGACCGTTCACATCCACAGATCCATCAGTGGGTAGCTCGAGCCCATTCAGCATCCGGATCAACGTGCTCTTTCCTGCACCGCTGTACCCGATGACACCGAAGATTTCCCCATCCTTGATGGTCATATCCACCCCATCGACAGCTGACACCGTACCATTTTTGGTTTGAAAGATTTTTTTTACATCAGAAATCGTAATCATGTTGTATCCACCTCGTCATCAGTAAAACCACCTGTTTACTAGGAATTATATCCAAATACGTCATTATTGTTAAAACATCCAACCTCATTTGAAAAACAAAAATGCCTCCCTGCGATAAGCAGAAAGGCATACTATTTCAATAGTTGACTTTCCCTCATCTGTCGAAGCCTTCGCTTCGAGTGAATTGGCACCGTGTCAATTTTCATTGACGGTTGCCGGGTTTCATCGGGCACTTCCCTCCACCACTCTAAATAAGAGATAAACGTTATTCAATTATTCATACTAAATACTCAGAAATTTGTTACTAAACAGATACTATCACCGAATAAACAAGGTGTCAATTCTTTTTTGCACATTATACGCTCACTGGTTCGACCATGTGAAATCGGGTCAACCAAAGCACCGATTCAGCAAACAACAGATGCCGGTAACCTCCACGGACTTCGATTTCCTTTTTATCGACAAGGGAAGTCAATCGTTCATTCCCTTCAAGTAAAGCAATCAACCGCCGGACATCTCCAGCCGTTATCGTCAGGTTGGGATCTGGGTGAGGATCGGGAAGTACGTTGCAGCCCTTATTAGAAATGGACAGACTGTGGCCGCTAGTGCCGCATTGGAAATGTAGGACGAACGGGGTGTCTGGAAATAACAATTGTAAGTGATACCTGGTCTCGCATTGATCTACGACTTTCTCTAAATACTCTCTCATGCAACCCCTCCAGTATCTCGGATACTTAACTAATTCCACTATTGGATAGTTTATCCTCCTGTACTTTCTCGACAGATTGTGGACGCACTGTCGAAGGAAGGGCCCAACAGACAATAAGTTGGCGGGTTCGCTTCATTTCCCGAGAAATATGTCCCGGTATGTAGAAAAGTCGCAGTGGTTTCCGTGAGAATCTTTCAGTTTCTTTTATCGTTCGAACAAAAAAAGGCCTTTTCGGCCCTTTATGCTACCTTATTCAAAGCTTCATACAAAAACGGTACAGATTGAAACGCATAGATCCGTTCCACCTCGACTCCATCTTTGAATAGCAGGAGGCAAGGAACGCTTTCGACCGCATGCTCTGTTGCAAATCCTGCCAGGTAATTCAGATTTGCCTTTGCAAAAACGAATGGTTGAGGCAGTTTCTCTACAATATCAATCATCCTACCTGCAACCTGGCAGGTGCCGCACATGGGGGTGTACAGATAGAGCGCAAGCAGTCTTTCATTCTCCCGTATCGTGTGCAGCGCTTCCTGGCTGTTCAACTCTTTCAAAGCTAATTCATCCTTTTTCCAAGATATTGTTTGTGGACATCAATGTTGGCTCCGATCAAGACGGAAGCGAGGTGATATTCCGGGGCAGCCGCCACTTCCTTGTACATCCTGTCGATATACAGGTGACCCGCTTCGGGGAACTCCCGCTTGAATTGCTTGCGGAGTTTCTCACCGGCTTCATCGGCATCCACCAAGATGTATACATCCCTGTCGAATAATGAATCGATTAGTTCGTCCATTTTGGTCAGACTGATCGTACCATTGGTACAGATGATTTCTACGGGCTCACTGATGATATCTTTAACCTTTCGTTTGTCGGATGTCCCTTCTACGATCAGAACTTTTTCATCCACGACTTCCATGACAATCACCTTGACTTTCAGTGAAGTAGTAAAAGATTTGATAGATCCACTTATTATCTCTATTTTCTCATGTCAGTGGGATTTTGCAAAGGATTTGATCCAAAAGAACACCGGGGGTGATCCCCCGATGTCATTCTAACACCATCCACCTTCATCGCAATCCGTATAGCGGGCATCATGCCCTTCTGATGAGGTATAGCTCTGGTAGATTTTGTTTTCTTTCGCCTCGAAATTCGGCTGCATGCTGATCCCCTCCAACGAAAGGGGGACTTTCCCGATTGACTGGTTATCGAGGAACAGCTCAATGGAGCCATCCTTCACTTTTCCAATGACACGATCGGTCACATCGGCCTGTTTGGGTGTAAGCATGACCATCATCCTTTCCTTAAAGGTTGAATTTATCTTGCCCCTCCGGATAAAAAAACACCTTGAGAATTTATCCCAAGGTGTTCCTGTTTTAGCCTTCGTTGATCATTTTATCGTATTCTTCAGATGTCATCAGTTTGTCCATTTCACCAGCGTCTGAAGGTTCCACAACAACCATCCATGCTTTCTCGTATGGAGATTCGTTGACGAATTCAGGGCTGTCAGACAGGTCTTCGTTCACTTCGACCACTTTTCCTGATACAGGAGCGTAAAGTTCAGAAACGGTCTTGACCGATTCAACGCTTCCGAAAGGCTCGTTCGCTTTGACTTCATCGCCGACTTCCGGCAGCTCGACAAAGACGATGTCACCAAGTTCTGATTGTGCGAATGCTGTGATTCCGATTCGGACGTTACCGCCTTCGGACTTTACCCATTCATGTTCTTCTGAATAACGCAGTTCTTTCGGTGTGCTCATCTTTATCCCTCCACATGCTAGTTATACAAACTAATATTGACACATTCTTTAAGAGAAAAGCAAGGAAGTCTTGCACAAATATTCTGTTGCTTCCATTACTTCCAAGCATCTTCAAACGTTTCTTCCTTGAAGCCGAGGGTCACCTTTTGACCATTGGTCGTGAGGGGGCGCTTGATCAGCATCCCATCTGAAGCCAGTAGTTCGAGGAGTTCGTCGTCTGAGGCGGTATTTACCTTGTCTTTCAAGCCTAATTCCCTGTATTTCATGCCGCTTGTATTGAAGAATTTTTTCAGGGGCAGTCCGCTTTTTTCATAAAGTTCTTTCAGCGTTTCCTTAGACGGTGGCTCCTCGACAATATGTATTTCGTTGAAGTCAACCTCTTCTTGTTCAAGCCATTTTTTCGCCTTGCGGCATGTCCCGCATTTAGGGTAGGAATAGAATGTGATTGCCATTGTTTTCACCACCTTTCGTTTGAGTGCTTTCCTCTTCATTATATCCGTTTTTGTCCTTGACGAACAATACCGGCTGTCGAATGTTGTAGAGAAATGACCGGCCATTATGGTCTGTTACATTTAATGAGAGATTTTTCTTCCTCAGCTATCCTGTTATTGCGCAACCTGCACACGTTCCCGCCTAAAGTGTCTCTCCCGCTCTCCCGCAGTTATCACATTGGGGCGAAATGGGGTGATGGTTGAACATGCTCTGCATGAAGTGACATTCTGTTCTGCATACCGGGCTCTTTCTCGATTTTCACACTCTATATGCCTCCATGAAAAAGGGGCTGCATACAGGCAGCCCCCTTCTCCTTACACGGTATATTTTTCAGCGTCGATCAGTTTCACGGAGGCATCGCGTTTGAGGGCGATGACGTTGACCGGCGTGTGGCGGGTGAATTTTTTCAAGGCCGACAGCATGATGCGGAGCGTGTCACCTGATTCCGTCGCCACCAATGTTTCTTTGGCATGCTGCTCGATTTTGTTGAATGCTTCCTGACAGAAGATCTGAGTATAAAGGAGCTTCTGCTTGGCTTTCTCCAAACCGGTCGTTTCGATTGCTTTTTCGGTCCTCAATACAACGGATTCCATTGCATATGCTTCTGAGACGATATCAGCGATATTCACAAGGACTTCCTGCTCTTTCTCAAGGGCCTTACCGAATTTTTGCGCGGCAAGTCCTGCAAGCATCAAGCCGATCTTCTTTGCATTGCGTACCAGGTACTTTTCTTGAGCAAGAGGCTCGTCGCCCACTTCTTCTGGCATGAGCATCATCAGTTCTTCCTGCAGGGCCTGTGCTTTTTGAAGGAGTGGAAGTTCGCCTTTCATGGCTTTTCTCAAATAGGTGCCAGGTACAAGGAGACGATTGATCTCGTTCGTGCCTTCGAAGATCCGGTTGATACGGGAATCCCTGTAGAGCCGCTCGATTTCATATTCCTGCATGAACCCGTAACCACCGTGAAGCTGGACGCCTTCATCCACGATGTAGTCCAGCACTTCCGTACCGAAGAATTTATTGAGTGAGCATTCGATGGCATATTCCGCAATGGATTTGGCCACTTCCGACCCGTTTTTCACTTCTTCATCAGAGAGCTTGCTCATCCTATCCTCGAAGAGGCCGACCGTACGATAGACGGAGCTTTCTGCGGCATATAGCTTGGATGCCATGGTTGAGAGTTTTTCTTTTGTCAGGTTGAAAGAAGAGATCGGCGTCTTGAACTGCTGACGCTGATTCGTATAGGCTACCGTTACTTCCAGTGCTCGCTTGCTGGCCCCTACTGCCCCCACCCCTAGCTTATAACGGCCGATGTTGAGGATGTTGAATGCGATAATATGCCCTTTACCTGCTTGACCAAGGAGGTTTTCAACCGGTACTTCTGCATCTTCAAGGATCAGCGTACGGGTGGAGGAACTCTTGATTCCCATCTTCTTCTCTTCAGGACCCGTCGATACCCCAGGGAATTCTTTTTCTACGATGAAGGCGGAGAAATGCTCGCCATCGATCTTGGCGTATACGATGAAGACATCGGCGAAGGCGGAGTTAGTGATCCACTGTTTCTCACCATTCAGTACGTAATGGGTCCCCGCTTCGTTCAATTTGGCAGTCGTTTTTGCCCCCAATGCATCAGATCCTGACCCCGGTTCTGTCAGGGCGTACGCCGCAAGCTTTTCTCCCGTGGAAAGAGGCGGCAGATACTTTGTTTTCTGTTCTTCATTCCCGAAAAGGACGATTGGGAGGGAACCAATCCCCACATGTGCACCGTGTGAAATCGAGAATCCTCCTGCTCTCGACATACGCTCTGCAATCAGGGCTGAGCTTACTTTGTCGAGGCCAAGTCCGCCATACTCCTCTGGTACATCCGCACCGAGAAGTCCCAGCTCACCTGCTTCTTTCAAGAGGCGCACGGAGTGATCGAACTCATGGTTTTCAAGATTCTCGATGACCGGAACGACTTCGTTCAGTACATAATCTTCCGTCGTCTTAGCAATCATTTTGTGCTCATCGCTGTAGTCTTCAGGCGTGAACACCTGCTCATACGTTACATCTTCAATCAGGAAGCTTCCGCCTTTGATCAATTTATCTGTTTGATTTGCCATTTTGGTCTCCTCCAATTTCTCTGTTTTCATAAGGTCATTCAACTCTGGGTGGTGGGACTCAGCCAATCAGTTCAAAGACTCCAGCTGCGCCCATTCCACCACCGATACACATCGTGACGATCCCAAACTGTTCATTGCGCCTCTTCATCTCGTGCATCAGAGAGAGGGTGAGTTTTGATCCTGTGCATCCAAGGGGATGCCCCAAGGCAATGGCCCCTCCGTTCACGTTCACCTTCTCTTCATCCAGACCAAGATGACGGATCACCTGGAGGGACTGGGATGCGAATGCTTCATTCAATTCGAACAGGCCGATATCTGAGAGCTCCAGGCCTGCCATCTTGAGGGCCTTCGGAATCGCTTCAACAGGACCGATCCCCATGATTTCAGGTGGAACACCCGCTACGGCAAAGCTTCTGAATTTCACCAATGGCTGGAGTCCGAGTGAGCCCGCTTTTTCGCGATCCATGACCATGACCGCAGCTGCCCCGTCACTCGTTTGGGATGAGTTCCCCGCCGTGACCGATCCCTTTACGTTGAATGCCGGACGAAGTTTTGCCAGTACATCGGAGCTCGTTCCTTCCCGAACCCCTTCATCCGTATCAAATGAGAATGACTTTTCCACCAGTTTATTGGCGTCTGATACGGAGCGTCTCACAACATCGACCGGTACGATCTCGTCGGTGAACTTTCCTTCTGCGATGGCCCTGGCCGCTTTTTGGTGGCTTCTAACTGCAAAGGCGTCTTGATCTTCACGTGATATACCGAATTTCCTGGCCACCTCTTCAGCCGTGTGACCCATGCTCATATAGTACTCAGGTGCTGTTTCAGCCAAGGATGGATTCGGTCGTGCTACATGCCCCATCATCGGGACCATGCTCATGCTTTCCGCACCGCCGGCGATGGCTGTGTCTGAATGGCCCAGCATGATCTTCTCCGCTGCATAGGCAATGGATTGCAACCCGGAAGAACAATAGCGATTGATGGTAATGGCCGGAACCGTATCTGGAAGACCCGCAAGCCCTCCGATGTTACGGGCCATATTCAACCCCTGTTCTGCTTCCGGCATGGCACAGCCGATGATGAGATCATCGATGTTGCCTTCGTAAGCGCCTGCGCGTTTCAACGTTTCCTTGACGACCAGTGCTCCAAGGTCGTCCGGTCTCACCCCGGCAAGCGAACCTTTCCTTGATTTCCCCACCGGTGTACGAGCACCGGCGACAATGACTGCTTCACGCATGATGATTCCCCCGCTTCCTTCGATTAATTGCGCAATGGTTTTCCTTTAACGAGCATATGCTGCATCCGCTGCTGTGATTTCGGTTCTGCTACAAGACTGAGGAACGCTTCCCGTTCAAGGTCCAGAAGGTACTGTTCATCCACTTCCGTACCGAATGGAACTTTTCCGCCTGCAATCACATAGGCAAGCTTCTTGGCGATCTTCAGATCGTGCTCCGAGATATACCCGGAATGAAGCATCGCTTGTGCTCCTAGCAATAATGTCCCGTAGCCTGTTTCGCCCACGACCGGCACTTTTTTGCGTTGCGGGGCGCGATACCCGGTTTGATGGAGGGCAAGGACCGCCTGCTTCGCATCATAGAGCTGGTGATCCTGATTGACACTCACACCGTCACGGTTACTGAGGAAATTGTTTTCCCTCGCTTCATCACCCGATGTGGACACCTTTGCCATGGCGATTGTTTCGAACACTTTATTCGCTACTTTCTGAAGATCGAACTCCACTCCGTTTGGAAGGTCCTGCAGGTGCTTCATATAAAGCTCCTTATTGCCCCCTCCCCCGGGGATCAATCCGACTCCAACTTCGACAAGTCCCATATACGTTTCCATCGTTGCCTGGACGCGGGCTGCCGGCAAGCAGACTTCGCTTCCGCCCCCCAGTGTCATACCGAACGGGGCAGCCACAACCGGTTTGGATGAATACTTGATTTTCATCATCGCCGATTGGAAGTGGCGGACGACCATATCCAATTCGTACACATCATCCTGCGCTTCCATAAGGATCATGGCGAGATTTGCCCCCACACAGAAGTTTTTGCCCTGATTTCCGATGACCAGTCCTTTGTAATTCTTCTCCACTTCTTCAACGGAAGCATTGATCATCTGCAGGATGTCGAGACCGATGGCATTGTTCTGAGAATGGAACTCGAGGAGTGCCACGCCATCGCCGATATCGATCAGGCTTGCGCCTGTGTTTTTCTTGATGACCTTCCCTTGCTTCTTCAGCTGCTTCAAACTGATATGCTTGGGATTTTTCTCTTCCGTTCTGTAGCTTCCTTCGTGGTAGAAGGATCGCTCCCCGGATTCATCCTCGCTATAGAACGTCGTGAACCCAGCTTCAAGCATTTGATCTACCCAAGCAGGGACGTTCAGTCCTTGTTCCTTCATTAAACTGACGGACCGCTCCACTCCGATGGCATCCCATGTTTCAAACGGTCCCTTTTCCCAGCCGAAGCCCCATTTCATCGCCTGGTCGATGGCCACGATATCGTCGGCGATTTCACCGTGCAGCTCAGCAGAATAAAGAAGGACCGGAGATAGTATATTCCATAGTAAGGAACCAGCACGATCCTTGGCATAGACCAATGCTTTCATCTTATTGTTCAAGCCTTTTTCATTCCGGCTCAGCTCTGTTGAGGCCGTTTTCAATTTTTTCCTCTGACCATATTCAAGTGTTTCCGGATCAAGCTCAAGGATCTCTTTACCTTGCTTCAAGTAAAAACCCTGCCCGCTCTTGCTTCCATACCATCCTTTTTCAAGCATGGTCTGGATGAAGGCCGGGATCTCGAATACGTTTTTCTCATCTCCGTCCACCTGGTCGTACACATTTTTCGCCACATGGGCAAATGTATCGAGCCCGACAACGTCAAGGGTCCGGAAAGTGGCGCTCTTCGGCCGTCCGATGGCTGGACCCGTGATGGAGTCCACCTCGCCGACGCTGTATCCGCCTTTGAGCATCTCCTGCACCGTGACGAGGAGTCCGTACGTGCCGATCCGGTTGGCGATGAAGTTCGGCGTATCTTTCGCAAGGACGACGCCCTTCCCAAGCACATCTTCGCCGAATTCCTTCATGAACGTCAGGACCTCAGGATCGGTTTCGCCCGTCGGGATGACCTCCAATAGCTTCAGATAGCGGGGAGGATTGAAGAAGTGGGTGCCGAGGAAGTGCTTGCGGAAGTCCTCTGATCGCCCTTCCTTCATCGCTTCGATGGAAATGCCGGACGTATTCGAGCTGATGATGCTCCCTTCTTTTCTGAACGGCTCGATTTTCTCGAATACCTGTTTTTTCACATCCAAGTTCTCCACGACCACTTCAATGATCCAATCACAGTCTTTCAGTGATTCAAGATCGTCTTCCAGATTTCCAGCCGTGATCAAGCTGAGATTCCCTTTCACCGTGAGAGGTGCGGGCTTTTGCTTCAAAAGCTTTTTTAAAGCGTTTTCACTGAATTGATTCCTAAAGGACGGATGCTCCATGGTCCATCCTTTTGCTGCGTCTTTGTCGGAGAGTTTTTTAGGGACGATGTCGAGAAGCATGGTGGGGATCCCGATATTTGCAAGGTGTGCAGCGATGCCGGAACCCATGACACCTGATCCCAATACTGCCGCTTTCTGAATTCTACGTGCCAATCTATTTTCCCCCTTTGAAGGTTTTTGAATGAATACTCATTCATTTTATGTCGAAAAAAAAGACCCGAATGAGTTTCTGCTACCTATAATATATACGAAAATCAAAACTATCGCAATATTTAAACGTTTAAAAATTCTATTTTTTGTTAACGGTACATCTCCTTCTCTGTCTGCGGACACCCTAAGGGTGGAGGTGAGAAACTTGGCCAAACATAAGAAGGATCCATCAAAAGGCGGGGTCAGTGCAGCCAGCATCAAAGGGGATGCCGGTCCGGGCACTGAACCTAGCGGCAAGCGCAACAGTCAGAACAATCAATACAAAAAACAACCGTAATGCGGAAGGCGTTTCCTAGGGGAACGCCTGTTTACGTAAGCTTTTTGCCCATGATGAAATATTCCTCCGGTACATGGGGGAAGAATCCTTTCTTTACGACCACCCATCCTTTTCTTTCATATAATCGGATCGCTCCTGTATTTTCCTTCCTGACAGTCAGAAGTGCCTTTTCTTCCCTCCTTCCTTCAAGGAGGGTATCCATGAGTTTCCCTGCAATACCTTTTCCCCTATGTTCAGGAGCCACGCCCAGTTCCACAAGTTCCATAGCGTCCCTTATCCAATCTGTTTCAGGTAGCAGATGCCGGGCGAGTAGATCGTGGTAATACTGGCCTTTGAGTGAGGTGTACCCATATATGTAGCCGATGACAGCCCCATTCTCCACCACAAGATACCCTTCATGCCCCGGGTATTTCGCATGTTTTCTGAACTGGATCTCCATCGGTATGCGTTCCACGTTAAAAAGCCTGCTGTACAATCTGACCATCCTTGGAAAATAAGGACTGCGGATCTCCATCGGTATAAACTCCATTCCACCCCTCCATTCTCTCCAACCAAAAAGACCCCATTTGAGGGGTCCTTGCCATTCTTATTTCTTCATGACCCCTTTTAGAACAAACGCGACGTTTGCCGGTCTTTCAGCGAGCCTCCTCATGAAGTATCCGTACCAGTCGGTGCCATACGGAACATAGACGCGCATTTTGTATCCTTCCTTCACAAGTTCATGTTGACGCTCCACCCTGATCCCGAACAGCATCTGGAATTCAAATTGGTCGTAAGGAATGTTATATTCCTCGACGAGCTGTTTCGTGTATTCGATCATGGCATCATCATGAGTCGCGATGGCGGTGTAATTACCGTTCAGGAGATGGGTCTTGATGATGCGCTTGAAGCTCTCGTCCACGTCTTTTTTGTCTGGGAACGCCACTTCGGGTGATTCTTTATATGCTCCCTTCACCAAGCGCAGATTGGGTGAGTAGTGATTAAGATCGTCTATATCCTTTTCCGTTCTATATAGATAGGCTTGAATGACCGTACCGATGTTGTCATATTCGGATTTGAGCCTCTTGAAAATATCGATTGTCTGGCCGCAACGTCCATAATCCTCCATATCGATGGTAACGAATACATTTTGCCTTGTAGCCTCATCGAGGATCATCCTCATGTTCTTCATGACCACTTCCTCTGAGATATCCAGTCCCATGGACGTCATCTTCAAGGATAACTGTGAGTTCAGATGCTCTTTCCCGATGGCGCGGATGGCCTCAACACATTCCTTCGCCATGGCATTCGCCTCTTCTTCATTATCCACAAATTCACCAAGGTAATCGATGGTGACAGCAAGATTCTGTTTGTTAAGCTCCCGTATTACTGCTGTTGCCTGGACGATCGAAGACCCTGCCACGAAACGTGCGGCACCGAATCGCAAACCGTACTTCTTGGCAAGCTTCGTCATTGATTTATTTTTTGAAAGGAATAAAAAGAAATTACGCATTGCCTGTTCCATGTTGTTATGCCCCCTGTAGAACAATTATCTTTATTCGGAAAACGTTTTCTTTAGTGCCAAAAAATAAAATGTTCAAACAATTATCATATTTACCAACATTCTATCACCTTTTGTCGAGTTTGAATATAGTGTTTGATTACTTTATCAGGAGAACGTTCCGACTGAATACTTGATTGTAGGGGAGGCACAATAATACATGTTCGCCCATTAAGAAAAGGAGGAACCATTTTGGACCAACAACCAATGAATACTTCCCAAGGTACCGTCTATCAACAACCGCCGCAAGTGATCACAACAAAGGATTCCCTTTATATAAACGATATGCTGGCATGGAACCTCAATGCCATGAAAAAATGTCATTTTGCCGCTGCCCATTCACAAGACCCATCCATCCGCTCCATGCTCGATCGGTGCGGTCAGATGCATCAGCGACATTACGAACAATTGATGAGTCATCTTCAGAAGCATACGATGCAACAATCATAAGGAGGAATTCACATGGATCAGTCCAAGATTCAAAACCCCAAGACCCAAGTACCCGACACGCCACAGATGAATGATCGGGACTTCATGACCGACATCTTGTCACTGGAAAAGCATATGACTGCATCTTACGGGACCGCATTGAACGAAGCGAGCCACGACGGATTGTACCAGGACATCCTCTCCGTCTTCACGGAAACCCAGAACGCCCAGCGGGAGCTCTACAATGAAATGTTCAGGAAAGGCTGGTATTCACTAGAAGCAGCGGACAGCCAAACACTGCAGCAGTCCCTCATGCAGCACCAGCAGACCGCATCCCAGTTCCCCTATAAGGGGAATGGGCCCATTCAATAATCCCACAAGCAGACAGGCGAACATTCCTGTCTGCTTTTTTCTTTCTCTGGCTGCTCATCATGGTATGATGATTAAAAAGATGATAGGAGAGGATATAAATGGGGAAAATTACAATTTCAAGAGAGTCACAATTCATGAACAAAATGCGCAGTTATGACATTTATGTGGATGGGGAAAAAACGGGGGAGATCAAAAATGGTGGTACAGAAGAATTCTCTGTCACTCCAGGTGAACATGTCATACAGTTGCAGATCGACTGGTGCAAAAGTAAAAAAATCCCCTTCCGTGTATCAGAAGGAGAATCGCTTTCCTTCCAGTGTGGAAGCAGGCTGAAGGGATGGAGGGTATTGAAGGCTTCTTCAAGCATGGATAAAGAGGATGTTTTCGTTTATCTGGATCAAGTGTAAGGACTGGGGCGTTTCTATTCTTACTGAGAATCCATTTATGAACACTAGCAAAAAGCATCGTTCATAAATGCTCAGAAGTACGCTGATGAATTGGAGAGTGCTGTAGGGTGAGCGAATCTATCATATGGATGGGACAGGGGTTCGTTCCGTTCCGCTGCGGCCACCCGCTTTCCATGGGGCGTGCGGTGAGCCGCTTCGGCAGGCCTGCAGGGTCTCACCCTGCCCGCTTTTCCCATAGGAGTCGGGTGGCCTCCGCTTCACTGCACTGTGTGCATTTGGATTGGTGAAGGCTTTCTGGTCATCCACCTTTTCACACATATATCACCTCAATTAACATCCCAGAGCTTACATCGCTTCTTCTTGCTTTTTTGAGTTTCCTTTGAGAATGGCCTATTCACTTAGGATTTGGTCGATTACTCTGTATACTCACTATCCACGCCTTTTTATCAGGGCGTTTTTTTCATATGGCGGTATCGTTGATTGGTAGAGAGGATAATCAGAAGTCTACTCTTCTAAGTTCTGCAGAAATAGTCCGAACCCTTCTCTATCATTTTCATATACTATTACTAGAAATGGAGGTGATTACATGGCAAGAAACCGAAGACATCAAAGAGGGGAAGGTCCTCCTGCTTCTTCGGATCATGATGATGCGTGCATGGTTCACAAGAAGTGTATGGACAGGGCGTTCCGCCTTCCTGTTTTCTTAAGTACTACCAACACCCTCAATCCCCGTCAGCAGCAATTCCTTAATCGGCTGATAGCCGAGATGGAAGAAGCCCTTCTTTTCCCCCGTACTGGCCCTATTACCGAAAACTATCCGGAAACCATTTTAACCAACGTTCGAAGACTGGTATCATCAAGCTACGGCATGCTGGCTATGAACTTCCGCCGCTTTCTTGTAGAAGTGGTGGATACCAATGTAGGAGGTACACCTTCTCCTGAACCGTTTTGGCAGGGCTCGAGCTTTGCTCAGATCGAGCCCGCGATGGCCTTCCAGCGAGGCATCCCGATCCTTCTGGTCAGGGAGAAAGGAACAGATTTGACGAACGGTCTATGGCTTGGAGGTATCCCACCGCTCAACACGTTGATTGAATGGGATTCAGAGAACCAGTCCGTTGATGAATTCTTTGAGAGCGTATCTTGGAGAGAGGCATTTGCTTTCTGGACGGCGGAGGTCAGGACCACTTATTACAACCTGACTGAACCGGATGTCCAGTACAGGTGCTGATACCCGTTCCATAATAAAGCCCGTCCCGGTGTGTCATCACACATCGGGACGGGCTTGTTTGTACTCTTACGTTTCATCGACGGCACGCTGAATGGCATTGAAGGGATTCTTGTCATCTGAATCAATGGTATAGACTACTTTTCCATCCTGCCACATCACTTCCGTACCGGGATGCTCCTTGAATCCGTTGATGGTGATGACTCCCCTGTCATGCGGAGCAGGAAGAGCGTGGTCTTCAAGATAGGCAACGACCTCTTTGGCCATATCAAGGCCTCCATCATAGCCGTCAATGGCATATTGCCCGTCAGTTGGGAAATCGACCCTGATCAGCCAATTTCCTTCATTCCATGAAACATATTCATGTCCTGCTGCTCCTTCTTGGAGGGCTTTGAGTCCATGCCCCAAATCGGTATTGGTTTGTTCCACTGTTGAATAATCTTTGATGGACTCTGCTGCTTTTTCAGCTGTTTCATACTTTTCCTCTTCAACATTCAGTTGATTTTCACCTTCCTGTTTCCCTGTCGCCTGCTCTTCTTTGTCTTCACTACGATCATTCATTTCATCTTCATCGGATACTGAAGTCCCTTGCGTCTCTTCCATTTCATCAGGCTTCATGTCATCGGTCTGGTCGGTTTGTTTCTGGGAGGTAACCTTTTGATCCTTGTCATCTGAAGCACTACTGTCCTGGCTGCACGCCGACAACGTAAGGAATCCCGTCAACAAAAACGCCGCTCCGGCATAATATCCTTTCATAGAGTTGCACCACCTTTTGTTGAATATATAGATTCTTTTCCCTTCTCTTTCTCCATAAAACATGGATACAAAAAGAGCCACCCGAAACGGTCCGCATTCTGCGCCCCGTTTGGGAATGGCTCTTATGAATCATCCTGGCCTTTCGTTTGCTCGCGGTGGATCCTGTTCCACTCCTTGATCTGCTCCACCATCTCTTTCATATCCGCTTTCCCTTCCGGATAAAGGGAGTTCCAATGCTTGACGAGAGCGGGCATATTCTTCGCAATGAAGGAATATAGCGCATAGCGTGTGACCATTTCTTTCTTTTCAGATGTGCTCTCACCAAGGAGCAGCTCCGTGTATTTTTCAATCAAGGCATCAAACTGATCGTCGAATTCACTCATGGTTCAACTCTCCTTTCTGGTCCTGTCTTGAAGGGGACAGGTTATACATTTACCGGTGGCTCCGTCTAGACGATATGAAAAACAGCAGGTTTTTCTGACTCTGATCATTTCCCCGTCAACCGGGGATTTCTCCCTGAAAAAGCGGTTAAGGGGGTTTTTCCTGCAGGTGCCGAACCAGTGGGCGTTTTCTTCAGACAGGATCATACGGAAATCTTCTTCCCTGTCAGATTCATTCCCTTCCCCCATGAAAAAATCGTCTGTTTCATAGACCCAGTAGATATAGACGGCAACATTTTCCCAAAGAATCATCTCTGGCACGTTGAATGTGGAGTTCACAGCTTGGATGATCGGAACAATGGTATTTTGGAAGAGGTTTTGGAGATATGTCCTTTTCTCTTCATTAGAATGGAAAGCCTCCATCCCCACATTTTTCATATGCACACGGGGAAGCCATAGTCCACTCTTCATATGATCGACAAGGATCATATTCTCTGGGTTCACGTCCATCTTACGATTCCAGCAGGTCATCGCCATGAGTGCCATGGCAGCGGTGAAGGCGTATCGTTTCATAAAGATCGATGCGGCTGCCATACAATCTTCCGTTCCGATCATATGGAGCCTGCTTGAGATGTACAGGTCCAATTCGGCAGGATCGAGTAAAGATGCCACATCGGTACCGTCTTCATCATCGTGCACCGTGAAACGATATTTCTCGAGTAAGCTCCATTGGTCCCTGCCGAGACCCGCTTCTGTCATCCCGTGACACCGACAGGTTTGAGGATGCAGCGCCCCTTCCCGAACGGAATGCAGAGCGGTGTACCAAATAATGGATCACTGGAAACCTGACAGTCCATCCCGAATACGTGCTTCACCAATTCACAGCTGATGACTTCTTCCGGTTTTCCTTGGGCGTAGACTTCCCGGTCGCGGATGGCCACGATATTGTGAGCATACCGGCATGCAAGGTTGATATCATGAAGGACCATGACGATCGTGCGGCCCTCCCTTTCATTCAACTCAAACAGGAGATCCAGGATTTCGATCTGATGGGTCATATCAAGATAGGTTGTCGGCTCATCCAGAAGAATAATATCTGTATCCTGGGCGAGAGTCAGGGCAATCCATGCGCGCTGACGCTGACCGCCGGAGAGTTCATCCACTTTACGATCGCGGAATTCCTCCATTCCCGTCGCACGAAGCGCATCTTCAACGATTTCTTCATCCTTTCGGGACCACTGCTTAAGCCATGACTGATGAGGATATCTTCCCTGCTTCACAAGCTGAAGCACCGTCAACCCTTCAGGTGATACCGGCGTCTGGGGGAGGATGGCCATTTTCCGAGCAACTTCCTTCGTCGACAAACGGGAAATGGATTCGCCATCAAGGAGGACAGATCCCTCCTTCGGCTTCATTAACCGGGCGATGGAGCGCAGGAGCGTCGATTTTCCGCATCCATTTCCTCCGATGAACACCGTGATTTCACCCTTGGGGATATCGAGGTCCATCTGATCGATGATCGTTCTTTCTCCATATGCCAATGTTAGATCCTTCGTTTGAAGACACTTGCTCATTCTGGCCAACTCCTTTAAGAATGTCTTGTTTTAAATAATAGATAGATGAAGTAAGGTGCTCCGATTGCGGCGGTAAACACGCCCGCCGGCACTTCCAGGGGAAGGAAGAGTGTCCTTCCGATCAGGTCTGCGAGCAACACAAGCAGTCCGCCGATCAAAGCCGCCACGGGTAGAAGTGCACCAAATGATGACCCTACAAGGCGACGCGCCATATGAGGGGCCATCAATCCAACAAATCCGATCCCACCTGCGAAAGCGACCGCGCCCCCGACCAATGCCGTAGACATGAGGAGGAGGATGAATCTTTGCCGCTGAACGTTGGCTCCTGCGCTTGTCGCCACCTCCTCACCAAGCTCCTGAATGTTCAGCTGCCGGGTGATCATGAAGCTCAGGAGGATGAAGATGATGCTCCACGGAAGCAAGATCCATACGTCCTGCCAGTCTGATCCGTTCACGGTGCCGGTGATCCATATGTTCGCCTGACTTGCCCGGTAGATCGGCCCCATGACCATCAGGAGCGTCGTACAGGCCTGGGTAAGGGCGGAGATCCCGATTCCGATAAGAACGAGCCTTACGGGTGAAACGCCCTTCTTCCATGCCAGGAAATAGACGAGGAAAGCGATGATCGCCGCACCGATGAAAGCTGCCACCGGGAGCCACTTGATGCTGACCATCAATGTATTATCCTTGTTGCTGAAAATCGTCAAAAATGCGACAACGGCTGCCCCGGCCCCCCCTGTCACCCCGATGATATCGGGAGAGGCAAGGGGGTTGCGGATCATGCCTTGGAGGATACCACCTGCAACGGCAAGGGCCATCCCTGCCAGAAGCGCGATGAGGATCCTCGGAAGCCTGAAGGATGTGACCACTAGCTGATCGATGCTTGATCCTCCGCCGAAGAAGACGGAAACCACCTTCCACGGTGCGATCTGCATATCACCGATGCCGGTACTGATGATCACGGCGAGCATTGTGAGTACCGCCAGCAGAACGATTTTCTTTAAAGCCGATGTATCCATAAGAACGGATACCCGCTCTTTCAACCATCTTTTCCCTGTGAACCGACTCATTGCTCAGTACCCCCTCCTGGCCACATACACAAAGAATGGTGCCCCGATGACGGCCGTCATCACGCCGACAGGCACTTCCTGTGGCATGATGATGTAACGGGCCCCGATGTCTGCCGCCAATAGTAGGATCGCCCCAAGCAGACCTGAGTATGGGATGAGCCAGCGGTGATCCACCCCAATGATCTTCCGGGCGATATGGGGGATCACGATTCCGATGAATCCGATCGGCCCTGCCACCGCCACGGATCCACCTGCCAAAAGCACCACGGCGACGAGGGAGATCACCTTCAGGATATTCGTCTTTACGCCAAGTCCTTTGGCGACGTCTTCCCCCATGGCAAGTATATTCATCTTACCCGCTATCATGAGGGAAAGGATCCATCCCGCCAGAATATAAGGAAACACCCCGGCAAGGATCGCAAGGCTCCTTCCCTGGACCGAACCGGCCAGCCAGAACAATACCTGTTCGAGTGCCGCTTCGTTCAGAGCAAGAAGTCCTTGGGTAAAGGATGAAAACATCGCGGTGATGGCAGCGCCTGCAAGCGTGAGCTTCATGGGCGTCAATCCGTTGGAGCCGGATGCTCCTCCGATGATGAAGACACCGACAGCCGCGATAGCAGCACCCAGGAATGAAAGCCATGCAAAAGATTGAAGGCTCGTGACGCCGAACAGCGTCACGGCCATGACGACCATGAATCCCCCTCCCGCGTTGATCCCGAAGATTCCGGGTGAAGCAAGTGGATTCTTCGTCAAGGTTTGCATAAGCACCCCTGAAATGGCCAGGGAAGCCCCGACTGCCGCAGCAATGAGCGCACGGGGAAGCCGGATATTCTGGATCACAAGGTGTTCAGTCGACCCATCTGGTTCCATAAATGTATCGAACGCTGCCTTCCAGGACGTATCCGTGTAGCCGTACACGATGCTCAGTGCAATGAAAGCCACCAGCAAGACGACCGTCCCTGTGAATACAAGCAGCTGATTCTTTGGTTTCATCATCTGTTTCCCTTTCCATTAACCAGGACCCGGACGCAGATCCTATACCGGTCTTCACGCCCGCCCGTTCTCTTTTTATCTCTATCTATTTTAAAGAAGTTTGAAGGTTGCGTCAATGACTTTGAAAATCATTATCAATTAAGGATTGACAATGAAACCCTTCTCAATTATTATAAAATTTGTAATTGATAACGATTATCACTCAGGAGGATACGTACATATGAAATGGAAAAGTTTACTGACGCTATTATTCATTTCTTCCATACTCTTACTCGCTGCCTGCGGCAACAATGAAGAGAAGGAAGACTCTTCAGGAAGCAAGGAAGACAGCTATAAAGTCGAGCATGCCATGGGGACAGCAACCGTCAAAGGAACTCCGAAACGGGTCGTGATCTTGACGAATGAGGGAACTGAAGCCCTTCTCGCTCTTGGTGTGAAGCCGGTAGGAGCCGTTCAATCATGGACCGGTGACCCTTGGTATGATCATATCGCCGATGACATGAAGGATGTTGAAGTCGTCGGGACCGAAAGCGAACTGAATCTCGAAGCCATCGTCAAGCTCAAACCGGATCTCATCATCGGGAACAAGATGAGACAGGAAGAGCAATATAACCAATTGAAGGAGATCGCTCCGACCGTCATGGCCGAGACCCTGCGAGGCAACTGGAAAGAAAACTTCGAGCTATACTCTAAAGCTGTGAACAAAGAAGACGAGGGCAAGAAAGTCATCGCCGACTATGACCAGCGCGTGGAAGACATGAAGGGTGAGCTGGGCGACCAGTTGAAGAAAGAAGTATCCATGGTGCGCTTCATCTCTGGGGATGTCCGCATCTATCATAAGGACTCCTTCTCAGGTGTGATCCTCGACCAGCTTGGGTTCGCACGTCCTGAATCACAGGAAGTTGATGACCTTGCCGAGCAAGGTGTGACGAAGGAACGGATCCCTGCCATGGATGGGGACGTCCTCTTCTACTTCACTTACGAAACCGGAGACGGCGAAGCCAACAAACTGGCTGAAGATTGGCTGAACGACCCCCTCTTCAAAAACCTGAACGTCTCAAAAGAAGACCAGGTGTATGAAGTGAATGATGCCATCTGGAATACAGCAGGTGGCGTGCTTGCAGCGAACAAGATGTTGGATGATATCGAAAAGATCTTCCTCGAAAAACAATAAACCTGCGCGACCAAAAGGAAACCTCCTTTTGGTCGTTTTTTGTTCCACGCCCGATTCCCCTTATTCATTCATAATTCTTCTATATTCGGAAACACTACTCCCTAGACAAACATCGATATGAGGGATCAGCATGTTTCCATTTTTCAAATCTAAGAAAAAGAAAAACACCAATAAAAATGAAAAGAAACAAAGCTTTGAAACAGTGGCCAAGACCGCAGGGAAATCTGCGGACTTCAAGGAATCCCACTATAAGAACCCGTTCACAGGAGCTGAATTCAGTCTTTACTTCATCACCACCCTGATTGATCCGAAGATCCTTCAAGAGGATGTCCTGCCTTCATTATTATCAAAAGAATTCCATTCCATCGACGACCTGGTTACCCTTGTACCCATCCTCGACATACAGATTTCCCAAAAGGAAGAAGACATCGAGCAGAAGCTGTTTAACGGGTATACGCTCCTGAAGATGAAGAGTGGCCAATCCTTCGCATTCATTGCCACGAAAAATGAGTTGGGACGTGAAGTATCACAACCTGAAGTGGAATTCAGCGTCGTCGGCCCGAAGGAAGCATTCGTCGAGAACCTGAGCGATAACATCAATCTTGTCAGGAGGAAGCTCCCGATCAAGGAACTGGTAGTGGATGAAATGAACATCGGATCCATGACCCATACCCGGGTGGCCCTAGTCTATCTGGACGGACTTGCCGATAAAGCCAACGTCGAGATTGTGAAGAATCGTCTTCAGGCCATCGATTTCGATCAGATCATGGACAGCTCCTTTATCGAGCAGATCATTGCAGACAATAATTACTCCCCCTTCCCCCAGCTGCTGGATTCGGAACGTCCCGACCGGGTGGCCTCGGTCCTCGCTGAAGGGAAGATCGGGATCATGGTCGACGGGTCTCCCCATGTGCTGATTGGACCGACCACCCTGGTGGAATTCTTCTCGGCATATGAGGACTACTTCCTCAATTTTTCCATTGCATCATTCTTCAGGCTTGTCCGTGTTTTTGCCGTAGCGTTCTCTGTCTTGATCACCCCGGTTTACGTTGCTGCCCTGACCTATCATTATGAGCTGATTCCGAAGGACTTGACAGCAACCCTGGTCACATCTCGTCAGGAAGTACCGCTGCCTCCGATCCTGGAAGCACTCTTCCTTGAATTGACGATCGAGCTGCTTCGCGAGGCCGGCGCACGCCTTCCAACGAAGGTCGGTCAGACGATCGGTATCGTCGGCGGTATCGTCATCGGGACCGCATCGGTGGAAGCGGGTATCACGAGTAACGTCCTCCTGATCCTCGTCGCACTTGCTGCCCTGGCATCCTTCACGACGCCTGTTTACCGGATGAGCAATACGATCCGGATCCTGAGATTCCCGTTTTTATTATTTGCACAGCTGTGGGGGATGCTCGGTATTGTATTCTGCTTCTGTATCCTGATGGGTCATCTCTTGCAGTTGACTTCACTCGGGAGACCGATCCTGGAGCCCATTTATCCACCGAGACTGAAGGATTTGAAGGACTCACTGATCAGACTCCCGTTCAGTTCACAGACTCAGCGCCCCCAGTTTTTACGGACTCAAAATCCATTCCGGTTCAGTGAAACGGAAGGAAGCAAAAAGAAAAAGGACATTGATGAGTGAGTTGAGGAGGTGAGACCCATGCAACCGGTACCAGAGAATCGTAAAGTTTCCCCTAGCCTTGCCTTTTTCCTTGTCCATTCCATTCAGGTGGGGGCGGGGGTTTTAGGATTCCAGCGCATCATTTCCATCCATGCCGGGTATGATGGCTGGATCTCTGTCATCCTCGCAGGGGCCCTCACCCATATCATCATGTTCATGATGTATAAGATGCTATCAACGGTGAAAGGAGATCTGGTTTCCATTCACACCTATGTGTTCGGAAAGTGGATCGGGAATTTCTTCTCCTTTCTCTATGCCCTGTATTTCGGACTTCTTGTCATCACCATCATCCGCTCCTATGTCGAGGTCGTACAGGTATGGATGTATCCTCGTCTAAGCACGTTTATATTCTCTTTATTCTTCCTTTTGCTGACTTACTATATCGTGAACGGGGGAGTCCGGACCATCGCAGGAGTTGCCTATCTCGGGACCTTGCTCCCGAGCTACCTGGTCCTGACCTTCGTCTTCACCTTCAAGTATGCGGATTTCCGCAATATACTTCCTGTGTTTGATCACAGTGTCATGGAAATCCTTCTCTCTACGAGGGATATGTCCCTTACCTATCTTGGATACGAAGCCATCCTCATGCTCTATCCATTCATAAAAGATCCGGAGAAATCCCAAAAGTATGCACAGTGGGGGCTTTTCGCCACGAGTACCATCTATACATTGATCGCCATCATCTCATTTGGCTTTTTCGCTCCAGATCAGCTGGATAAGACCATCTGGGCCACCCTTTCCATGTGGAAGATCGTCGAAATGCCCTTTGTAGAGCGTTTCGAATATATCGGAATTGCAAACTGGTGTCTCATCATACTGCCGAACGTATGCATCACTGTCTGGTGCTCAAGCAGGGTGCTCAAACGGATGACCCCCATGAAACACCGACACACACTGTTGCTGATTTCCGTCCTGTGCCTTGCCGGTCTGACGTTTATCGACAAGCGCGACCAGATTAACCTGTTGAACACGATTTCGGGGAAATCCGGGTTTTACTTTAACTTCATCTATATTCCCCTCTTGTTCGCATTGGTGTTTATCATGAAGAAGGTGAAAAAACAATGAGGTCCATCATGTTATTGATTACATTCACTTGCTTACTGTTGTCCGGGTGCGTCGAGAAGGAGATCCTGGATGATCTGTACCTGGAAACGGGTAAAGCCTACGATTATGTTTCTCAAAATCGTATCAGGGGAACTGCTGTCTTTCCGATTTATTTACCGGATAAGACCATTAAAAATGGATTTCTTTCAGAAGAAGCCTCTTCTACACGGGAAGTTATAGAAAAGATCGAGCGCAGAGCACAACAGCCCCTTGTCCGGGGTTCTCTGGATGTCGTGCTGATAGGAGAGGAGCTTGGGGAAAAAGGCATCATCGATATAGCAGACTCCCTCCAACGGGATGCAAGCGTCGGTGCTCGCGTCTTTTTGATTATAACCGAAGGAGATGCAGGGGACGTACTTACCGGAAACTATGGAAACCGAGGAAATGGGATATATATATACAATCTCATACAGCATAACATTTCCAAACGGGAGCTTCCTGAAACGAATCTCCACTTGTTTCTTTACGATTATTATCAACAGGGGCAGTCTTCCTATCTGCCTATTCTCAAAAAAACATCGGACGAAAGCATCGCCATTTCGGGAATCGCCCTGCTGAGCTACGATAAAGTCGTGGCCAAGATACCCGATGAAGATATGTTCTTCTTCAAGATCATGGTCGACAGGATCGCCGAGGGCAGTCATGTGATCAAGATGGGGAAAAACCCCAATAAACCAGAGAAAAATATTGAAGCTTCCGTCACCAGCCTTCACTCCAAACAAAAAATCCGCATAGACCGAAAGGCCGATCCTGTGAAGGTGGACGTAGAGATCAGCATCAGGGGCATCATCAAAGAATATACAGGAGATACCCTCGGTGCCAAGCAAATGGCGGCAGTCGAGAACCGGATGAAGGCAGATATCGAGAAAAAATGCAACACCATGATCAAATCATTCCAGGAACTTGGTATCGATCCACTGGGAATAGGACAGTATCAAAAGCACGGGGTCCGCGGGTTCGATCTCAAAGAATGGAAAAAAGATATCTATCCCAAAGCCGACATCAAGGTGAAAGCCAAGGTCAAAATCCTTGAAGCCGGTACCGTCGAGTAGAAGCGATTTACAATCTCTCATTATCCGGTATAATAAATGGGCATAAGGGGGTAATACATCATGCAATCCATTAAAAACGAAGAAACCTTTTATGAATTCATCAACTCTGGTGATCCGGTCATCGTGAAATTTCATGCGGACTGGTGCCCTGACTGCCGCCGGATGGATATGTTCATTGACGACATCATGGCTGAATACAATCAGTTCAAATGGTACGATGTGAATAAGGACGAGCTTCCGGCTCTTGCTGAAAAGTACGACGTCATGGGCATTCCAAGTCTGCTCGTATACAAGGATGGCGAAAAGATTGCGCATCTTCACAGTGCGAATGCCAAATCGCCAGAGCAGGTAACCGAATTCCTCAGCAGCTTATAAAAGCTCAACAGCCGACCAGGCCCATGCGGATCTGGTCGGTTTTTTTGTCCTCAGGACCTGAATAGGTTTTCTTTGTGGGGAAATCCTACTTAAGAATCTGAATAGATAAAGGAGGGTTTGATATGACCAGATCACCGAATAATGGGAGCCAGAATCAGAATTCACCGAAGCGTGGAACAACTGAATTCGCTAAAGAAATCACAAGTGGCGATAACAGCAAGGGAAATAAACATAATAAAGACCAGCAGAACAAAACAAATAAAGACCAATAACCTTACGGAAAAGACCGCACCCACTACCTTGGATGCGGTCTTTCAATGGATCTCAACCATCATTGTCTGATTAAGGGAAGGGTACAGCATCTAAAAGATCCACCAGATTTGATGATTTCGGACAGATCCACTTCCTGTACGGTAAACCCTTCCGCTGCAATGCGGCGGTTCAACTCTTTATTCTGGGTCAGGCTGATGATCTTGCCGTCCCCGATGGAAAGGACGTTGGGTCCCATCCTGAATTGCTCTTCTTCGGAAACCGTTATGACGTTGTAATGCTGCTTGATTTCTTCATAATCGGACTCAGCGAAGGCAGGTGGATAAACAAGGGCCCACTCACTTGAAATGATCGTGAACACGCAGTCAAGATGAAGGATCCCTTCTTTCAAGGGTAGCGTATGGACCTTGAGATCCGACAGCTGATTCCTCAAATGTTGAGCAGCAAGATCATTGGTACGTCCGCTGATCCCCACCCAGACGCGCTCACCATCTACAAGGACGTCCCCTCCCTCAATTGAGTGACGCAGCTCATGATAAGGGATATCCTCCTCGTCGAGCCATTTTTTCAGGGTGATCACTTCATTCTGGCGAATCTCCGTGTTCATGGCAGAAACAAAGAATTGGTTATGGATCGAGATCCCGATATCCCTTGTGAACACCTGCTCGTTCAGTTCCTTTGAAGGATCGAGATGGATGACCTCGGAGCCGTGGCTTTCGAGGACCCTGACGAACTCCCTGTGCTGGCTTACAGCTTTATCCGTATCGATATTTTCTTTCAGGAAATGCTTCTGGGTTTCATTGATGATTTCTTCTATGTGCATGTACTGTGGTGAAACGACCACCACTTTTTTTAATGGATCATATTCATTCGGGCAATGGATGGAATCCCCCATCACCGGGAAATGTAAACTCATAGTGACACCCCTTCAGTAAAGATTCTCTCTGCCTGAACCTTTTCCCTTTTAGTATGAATCCAAAACGTCGAATTAAACCATTGGATCCTTTCACACAGCATACCTCAATGGACCTTCCACATAAAGGAGTTCAGCAGGGTGTCTGACAAAGCGTTCCTTACTGCACCAAGCGATCACGATCTTTCCAGAATGCATTCCGGATCACGACCTTCTGGATCTTACCCGATGCGGTCTTTGGCAGCTCATCCGTGAAGGTGATCCCCTTTGGCGCCTTGAAATGAGCCATCCTATCCCGGCAAAAGGCAATCAGTTCATCTTCCGTGACCTCCGCCCCTTCCCTCACCACGACCACTGCATGAGGCACTTCTCCCCATCGTTCATGGGGGACGGCGACGACCGCTGCTTCCACGATAGCGGGATGTTCATAAAGCATCCCCTCCACTTCAATGGAAGAGATGTTTTCCCCGCCACTGATGATGACGTCTTTCTTACGGTCAACAATATCAATGTACCCGTCAGCATCGACCGTCGCCATATCTCCCGTGTGAAGCCACCCATCCCGTATCGCTGCCGAGGTGGCATCCGGATTCTTGAAGTACCCTTCCATCACCGTGTTGGTCCGGGTGACAATCTCTCCTGTCGTCTCCCCGTCACGCGGAACCTCCTTTCCCCGTTCATCCACGACCTTCACGCGGGAGCCGATCATGGCATAACCGGCTTTCGCCTTCAACCGGTATTGGTCCTCCAGTTCGATTTCCTTTCCTGCTGATCGGATCACTGATGTGGTGATAAGGGGAGCGATTTCGGTCATTCCGTATACTTGGACAAACTCCCAGCCAAGGCCCTCTTCCACTTTCCTGACAAAGGCAGGCGGCGGGGCAGATCCAGCAATGATAACCCTTACATTTTGTTGATGCATAGCTTCTTGGTTTGCTTCAAACTCATCAAATATCATATTGAGTACAGTCGGTGCCATATGCATGACTGTTACATTGTGTTCATGAAGGAGCTGTAAGATCTTCTTAGGATCCACCTTCCTCAACATTACCTGTGTGGCACCGTTTGCCGTATAGTAAAAAGGTGAGCCCCACCCGTTCACATGGAACATGGGGAGGACATGGAGAAGCGTATCCCTGTCGGATACACGTAAATGGTGCATGGCAGACATGGCATGCAGGTAGTTGGTACGGTGCGTCAACAGGACGCCTTTCGGCTCGCCCGTGGTTCCGCTCGTGTACAGGAGGGAGGCAATATCCGTCTCTTCAAGCGGCTCCCGATTGAAAGGGTCCCCTCCGAAAGAAGCAATCCATTCTTCATAATTGGCATGCTTCCCGCTATAATCTCCATGGACCACTACTTTCTCCAGTGCGGGCACTCCATCAAGGATCGGCTCGACGAGATGTAGGAGCTCGTGATCAACAAGAAGCACCTTGCTTTCACTGTGAGTGAGGATGAACCGGTATTCTTCCGGTTTCAGACGGGTATTGAGCGGGGTCATGATACCACCGACACTGAATACGCCGTAAAATCCTTCAAGCATTTCCACCGAGTTCGGAGCAAGGTAAGCTACCTTATCCCCCTTCTCCACACCGGCATTCTTCAATCCCCGGGCCAGACGGTTCACCCGACGATTCATATCACTGTAAGTAAACTTCCTCTCCCCGTCAATGACCGCGACCTTATCACCGTACAATTCAACGGCCCTGTCCAAAAAATCTGTTAAAACCAATGGTACATGCATGAACTCCACCCCTTATTTTGTCCTTGATTCAGTTATAAGGGAATTTATGTGAATTTTCAATCATTTCGTTTTATAAAAGGACATCCTGTGTCCCCCTTTTTCTAAAGGCGGTCGGTTACATCCGATTCTCCTTGCAAAAAAAAACGGAGGCATTATTGCCTCCGTCCACATTATCGACTTCTTCTTTGCTCTGTGCTCCTCTTCCGTTCCCCGCCGCGGCGTGAAGAACCAGACCCTTGGGATTTACCGGCCCTCGGTCTTTCCTTCGAGCGGTTCCCCCTGTTGCGGTCACGGCTTTCGCGGATGTTCTTTTCCCTGCGATCTTTGGTGGACTCTCCGCCCGACACCTTTGGAGTCGGCTGAGATAACGCTACTTCCACGACCCTGCGCGGGAGATTCAATCCCAGCCCTTTTTCAATCGTCTGGAGATCCTGTTTATCCTTAAGCGCCACGAATGTGATGGCAAGGCCGTCTTTCCCTGCCCTTCCCGTACGACCGATCCGGTGGATGTAGCTTTCAACATCCTGGGGAATATCGTAATTGAACACATGGGTGACGCCATCGATATCAAGACCGCGGGCGGCTACGTCGGTTGCGATCAGGTACTGGAGCTTCACTTCCCTGAAGCGTTTCATTACGCCTTCACGTTTTGCCTGTGAAAGGTCACCGTGGAGTTCGTCCACGAGGAAGCCACGTGCCTTGAGCTCTCCGTAAAGCTTTGATACCCTTCTTTTCGTCCTGCAGAAGATGATGCCAAGGAATGGCTGCTCTTCTTTGATCACCTTAGAGAGGGCATCGAGCTTTTTCCTGTCTGTCGTCTCGACGACTTCCTGACGGATTTCTTCGACGATCCGCTCCTTAGTCCTGATCTCCACATTGCTTGGGGACTTCATGTAGCGCTTCCCGATTTTGCGGATATCCTTGGACATGGTTGCCGAGAATAAAGCCGTCTGTCTTGTGAATGGCGTCTCCCTGATGATGGATTCCACTTCATCAAAGAATCCGATATGAAGCATCTGATCTGCTTCATCGAGTACAAGGAAGGAGACATCGATGAATTCGATTGTTCCCCTCCGAACGTGATCAAGGATCCGCCCAGGAGTCCCGATCACCACATGGATGGCTTTATTCTTCAGCCTGTGAATCTGCTTTTCAACATCCTGACCACCATATACAGCGAGGACATTGATGTCTTCCTCGGTTGCAGCAAGAAGCTGTTGCAGCTCTGCCGTCACCTGGATGGCCAATTCGCGCGTCGGAGTCACGATCAGTGATTGGATCGTATCCTTATTGCTATCTATGGAATGAAGCATCGGAAGCAGGAAGGCCAAGGTCTTCCCTGTCCCCGTCTGAGCTTGCCCGATGACGTCCTTCCCTGCCATGAGCAAGGGGATCGTCTCTTTCTGGATCGGGGTCGGCTCCGTGATGGACTGCCCTTCCAATGCCTGGATATACTGTTGATCAATGCCTAACTCTTTAAACTCATTCATACTGTCACCTCTTGGTCCATTATACATGGAACGAACCAAGATACATAGGCTCTATGCTATAATGGGACAATCGAAAACAGAAATGAGGATGAAACATGCTGACGTTTGAACAAAAATGCACGATCATAGAAGGGTTCGAGGAGCTGACCCGCAAGGACGTATCCCTCGGCCGGGTGAACTATCACTTTGAAGACAGCCTGTACGAGAAAACGACCGTCGTCTACCACCTTCACCCGAACGGGAACGCCTTCGTCTATACAGGCAATCTTCCGGGTTATTCGCCAAATGCCAAAGGACTCGTGAATGTAAGGGACTTTGATGAAGAGCAATTACGCACAATCATCACAGATTCAATCTCCTTCCTGAGTACGGAAGAAGAAATACTTCCGCCTGAAGAACAGACCTGGATCGACGCAGAGGGACACACCCTCTTGCTCACGGAAGAAGATGACCGCTGGACTATTTATTCTGGAGAAAATCTCGAAGATAGTTTCGGCGGATATGAAGACGCTGCCCATTATCTCCGGGAAGAAGGCTTCAAGCGCCGGAAGTGAGAAAAGAAAGTGACACCTCCCAAAGTGTGTTGACATACTAAATATACTATCGCCTATTTCACAAAAGGAGTGACTTCGATTGAAGATTTTGACGTTGCTAGGTAGTACGAGAAAAAATGGGAATTCAGAAACCCTTGCCCGTAAAGCAGTGGAAGGGACCGATCACACCATCGTCACCCTGGCAGACCTTACCATTGAAGCCATCACCGACCTCAGGCACACGCCTGAAGGATTCTCACCGGTGGATGATGATTACGAAAAACTCGTCACCCTCATGGAAGAGCATGATGTCCTATTATTCGCCACCCCTCTGTATTGGTACGGAATGAGCGGACCGATGAAGGACTTCTTCGATCGCTGGAGCCAGTATCTTCGCGATGACCGTTTCAACCTGAAGGAAGAACTGAAGAAAAAGAAAGCCTACGTCATCATCACAGGCGGTACCAGCGCCAAAGTGAAGGGGCTCCCCCTTGTACAGCAGTTCAATTACATTTGCGAATTCGTAAACATGGAATTTGTCGACTATATCATAGGTGCCGGTGTCAAACCGGGCGAAATCCTGAATGATGAAGCATCCCTTCTTAAAGCAGCACGCTGGAATGAAGCATTCAAGTAACCGATATAAACACCATCTCAAAAAGCCAGGCATGGTCAATGCCTGGCTTTTTACGTTGTGCTCCACGTTTACAAAAGAATAAGCCATGGGAACCCGGTTATACTACTACTAATTCAGTTGAAGAGGTGGAGACAGCATGGACTTTCCGACGATTCATACGAATTTCTGGGATGCCGTCACGGCCATTCCCATCATCATCGTCCTGACCCAGTTGATCAAGATCACCATCAAACCGCGCCCATTCTGGGTACCGACGATTGCCATCATCTTCGGACTTCTTCTCTCGATATTCGTCAGCCACAAAGGTCATCTTGCCACCGGGATCTTCATGGGCTTCTTTTATGGCTATGCAGCCATCGGCAGCTTCGCTTCCATGAAGACGTCTTTCCTGACCTACAGGGGAACGAAGGAAACAGCCGAATGACCTTATCCCTGATGCCGCAGCTTCTTCAGGATTGTTGATAGTGTGCCATCTAGCTGCATCAATTCTTCAGGGTTCATATCCAGATTCTCAAGAAGGCGGGTCGGCACGCATTCAGCTTTTTCCCTCATGTTTTCCCCATCCTGTGTCAGGGTAATACATACACTACGTTCATCTTCAACAGAACGCCGGCGTTCCACAAGCCCGTTTGCCTCCATCCTCTTCAGCATCGGAGTCAGCGTACCGGAATCAAGGAAAAGATGTTTTCCAAGCTCCTTGACAGTCACCGTCCCCTTCTCCCAAAGGACGAGCATGGCCAGATACTGTGGATATGTGAGGCCGATCTCATCCAGAAGTTCTCTATATAATTTCGTAATCTCCCGCTCGGCAGAGTAAATCTTAAAACAGATTTGATTCTCAAGAAGCAATAATTCCTTCATTGATTTCATGTCCTTTCTTATTAAACTAACTACCGATATCATACAGAATAAAAATGAAATCATCAAATTTAATTGCACAAAATTAAATTGTTGACAATTGAAACGAACAGATGTAATATAGGTTTTGTAGTAATCAATTGCGCACAACCTAATTAAATAAAAAAACTCAAGGAGTGAATGAACATGGAAACATTATACACAGCAAAATCAACAGCAGACGGTGGACGTACAGGTAAAGTGGTAAGCAGCGACGGATTGATCGATTTTGATTTGGCCATGCCTAAATCCCTCGGCGGATCTGGTGATATGGATTCCACCAACCCGGAACAACTATTCTCAGCAGGCTACGCAGCCTGCTTCGACAGCGCCCTTAACATGGTTGCACGTCAAGAACGCAAGAAAATCGACTCACGCGTAACAGCTGAAGTATCCATCGGCAAAGACACCGACGGCGGCTTCAAACTCGCAGTCGTCCTCACAGCTGCCATCAACGGCGTAGACGAAAGCGAAGCAAAAGATCTCATTGAAAAAGCACACCAAGCATGCCCGTACTCCAAAGCAACACGCGGCAACATCGACGTGGAATTGAAAACAGAAAGCTTCTGATTCATATCAAGCACAAAAGAACCCGAGCCGATTCTCTTTATGAGATTCGGCCCGGGTTTTCTTTTTATACGATTTGATTGACTCCAAGCAACGAAAGAAAGGGCGACCTTCCTTTCCTATTCCGTGTATAAAGGATGTCGCGACTGACTCCTGCGTGGATCAGAGGCAAGGTTGAGACCCTGAAGGCGCCAGCCGAAGCGGCTCAGGCTACCTCCCCGCCGGAAAGCAGCCGCCAGCGAAATGGAACGGTCTGCTTACTAAGAAACATGTGTCTTAGGGCAGTATAAGTCTGGTAGATATCGAGAGAATTTAGTGTGGATACCTAACCCATCAACTTGATACCCTTACACCATCAAAGAGTGCAATGAAGCGGAGGCGGCTGACTCCTGCGTGGATCAGAGGCAAGGTTGAGACCCTGGAGGCGCCAGCCGAAGCGGCTCAGGCTGCCTCCCCGCCGGAAAGCAGCCGCCGCAGCGAAATGGAACGGTCTACTATTTCTATTACATACAGACTCCACTCACAGTTCTTAGTACAAAATAACCAACACCACTTCTGACTATCCCCCATCTTGGACAGAATAACACCTATCAAGCTATACTTTTCCTATCTAGATCACTCTCGAAAGGAACGACGCCATGACTGCCATCATCACCATCGCTCTCATCCTGCTCATTTCCACCATCGCCATCCTGCGCTTCTACCCACCACTGGGAAGAAAGCCTTCCAAGGCACGCGTGGAATCTTCCACCGCGTTCAAGGATGGATCATTTAAAAATATAGAAGAAATCAACATGGGCACCAGCTTCTCCTCCACCGTTGGGATGCTCAAAGACTTCATGAAAAAAGACACGGAGCGGAAGCCTGCAGAGGCCATTCCCATGGTCCAAATCAAGCCGGGAACCCATATACACGAGACAGCCATCACGTGGTTCGGTCATTCAGCCACCCTGCTTGAACTAGAAGGAAAGCGACTGCTCTTGGATCCCATGTTCGGAAAAGCGCCCACTCCATTCCCATGGCTTTCTGGAAACCGGTTCAGCAAAGGCCTTCCGTTCTCCACCGAAGATCTTCTGCCCATCGATGCCATCCTTTTTTCACACGATCATTACGATCATTTGGATTACGGTACCATCAAACTGCTGAAAGAGTATATCCCTCAATTCTTTGTACCGATCGGGGTCGGAAGTCATTTGGAACGTTGGGGAGTGGAATCAGGACGCATAACGGAAGCAGACTGGTGGGATGAACTGGATTGGAAGGGGCTGAAGCTTGCCTTTACGCCGTCGAGGCATTTTTCAGGACGGAGCGTGAATGATCGCAACGCTACGCTTTGGGGCTCCTGGTGCATAATAGGGAAATCAAAGAAAGTGTTTTATTCGGGGGATGGAGGTTACGGGACTCATTTCAAGAAGATCGGGGAGAACTACGGACCGTTCGATTTGACCATCATGGAGTGCGGCCAATATGATCCCCGCTGGAAGGACGTCCACATGATGCCGGAAGAAACCGCTCAGGCCCACCTTGATGTGGGTGGTGATCTCATGCTTCCGGTCCACTGGGGAGCATTCGTCCTTTCATTCCATTCTTGGACTGATCCAATTGAACGGGTATCTGCCTCTGCCCAGCAATTGAATATCCCCCTCCTCACCCCCAAGATTGGGGAGCGACTGGTAGTCGAAAAAGGAGAAAGGGGCACACCCTACTGGTGGGAAGCATAAGGAGGCCTCTCCTTATGCTTTTTTTATAAAACGGCTTCCGCCAACAGTTCATACGACCTTTTCTTCGCCTCAAAGTCAGCTATGTTCGTGATGATCATGAACTCGTCCGTCCTGTATACTTCACTGAGCATATCCAGCTCCTCCTTCACCTTCTGGGGAGTTCCGATAAGCATCCTCTTCCGGTTGTCTTTGATCTTCTCTATTTCCGAAGGTCGTAGAATCCCGCTTTCAGCCGATGCCTGTGTGGGAATGCGGGTGTCGATGCCCCTTTCAACTTCAAGCAGCCAATGGTCCTGCGTCATGGCAAGGCGCTCGGCTTCTTCCTGTGTCGGGGCACAGACGACGAATATGCACACATTGCTCTTCGGATCCTGAAGTCCTGCTGATGGCCGGAACTGTTCATGGTAAAGATCCATCGCCCTCTTCCCGTTGGCCGGTGAGATGAAATGACCGAAGGTGAACGCTGTACCGAGTTCCGCCGCAAGCCTTGCTCCCCTGTGGGTGATGCCGAGGATCCACGGAATCACGCGTCCTTCTGTCATGGGATATGCCCGGACCTTCGATTCTCCCAGGTTCCACAAATAGGACTGAAGATCCTCTACTTGATGAGGGAATTCGTTCATGCTCTTTTTCACTCCATCCGTAAGGGCGATCCTGGTCTCATACGACCCACCAGGTGACCGTCCGATGCCAAGGTCGATCCGGCCGGGAAAAAGCGTTTCGAGAACCTTGAAATCTTCCGCTATCTTCAGCGGGCTGTACTGAGGCAGGAGGACGCCTCCAGAACCGATGCGGATCTTCTCTGTAATGGAAGCAAGATGTGAGATGAGCACCTGTGGAGCAGTACCAGCCATGCCGTTTGTATTATGATGCTCTGCCACCCAAAACCTTGTATAGCCCCACTCTTCTGCCAGCCGCGCAAGCTCCCCTGTCTGTTTGAACGCCTCCCCCGCCTCTTCTCCTACGGTCCGGACCGTTTGATCCAATACGCTTAATTTCATGAGTCACGCCCCTTTCTTGTTGTATCATTATCCCACTTTCATGAGTGGTTTAACACGGAATTGCTCATATCCGCTCAACCAAAAAAGGGCTCCCGTACAAAACGGGAAGCCCTTCTTCTTAGAGGGTGATCAACTTGATTTTATTGCCTGACGGATCCTTTGTGTGGAACCCGTTTTCAGACTGGTCAGCACTCGCGCCGATCGCTCGAAGGTTCACTGCAGCTTCATCGAGAGCTGACTGAGATGGATATACGAGCGTATAGGCATCCAGGCCGACCTGATTCTCTGCCGGACGTGGCGCCCCTGTCCCGTTCCACGTGTTCAGTCCGATATGATGGTGATAGCGCCCCGTCGACATGAAGATCGCCTGGCCCCCGTAGCGGGTGACGACATCGAATCCGAGTCCGTCATGGTAGAACGCTTCGGCTGCCTTCAGATCATTCACATGAAGATGGATATGTCCCATGACCGTATCGGCAGGAAGACCTGTCCACGGCTCTTCATCTGATTCAGCAAGGACTGCTCGCGCATCAACAGGCTCGGTACCCATCCTGACCTGATCGCCGTTCCATATCCAATCGGATGATGGGCGGTCACGATAGATTTCGATTCCGTTGCCGTCCGGGTCAGAAAGATACAGGGCTTCGCTGACTTCATGATCCCCTGATCCGAGTTGGATATTCGACGCAAGAAGATGATGGAGACTCTTGCCCAGTTCCTTCCGTGAAGGTAGCAGGATGGCAAAATGGTAGAGTCCTGTCGTCCTCCCTTGTTTTGCCTGTACCCCTTCCGGCTGGATGATCGTAAGGAGGGGCACCTTCCCATCAGCAGTCAGGACAGCCTTATGTCTGCTTTGTTCCAACACATCAAAACCGATGACTTCTTTGTAAAACGAGAGCGATCGCTCTAGATCCGTCACCTTGATCGTCACATTCCCAACATACGTATTCGGAGATTCATGAAATCCCATTGAACTCTTCCTCCTCTATGCTTTCTTCCAGCGATTATCTAATGCAAATGCAGATTGACTTGATAAAATGAAGTAAACCGACATGGCCAGCAGTGCCACATCCAACTCATAGCCTCCCACAAAACCGGCAGAAAATTTAACCGTCACGATGGCACCGAGCATAACCAAGGTAAATAGGGCTCCGATGATTCTTGTTCCAAGCCCGAGAATCATGGCCACGCCGCCGACAAGCTCGATGACGGCTACGATATAGGCCATGAATCCTGGGATTCCCATGCTGGAGAAGAAGTCCGCCGTATTGGAGAGCCCTCCCTGAAACTTATCCAACCCGTGGACAAAAAATGTAAACCCGAGAACGATACGTAAAATGAATGAAGCAATTGATTGCATAAAAGATCTGTTCCTCCTTGTTGTATTAAATCATAAAGTTACTTTATGTAACTTACTTTACTTAAATAACTAGGTTGTGTCAAGTAAACAAATTACTAAAAAACCTCAAATGTGGTATACTAGGCATATAGAAGGAGGCGCAAGCTGTGAAACAATCAGAAATTTGTCCTCGATTCGAGAAAGCAATCGGTATCCTCAGTCAAAGATGGACGACCTTGATCATCTATCAGCTATTGAACGGCCCTCAGCGGAACAGTGCCATCAAAGATGCCATCGGGATCAGTGGCAGGCTGCTCTCGGAAAGATTGAAGGATCTTGAGGAAGAAGGAATCATCAAACGTACCGTTTACCCCGAGACACCCGTAAGGATCGAATACTCCCTCACGGAAAAGGGGTATTCCCTTGAACCTTTGATGAAGGGGATCGAGCAATGGTCCCAAGACTGGATCGACCTATAAAAAGAGGCTGAGACAAATATGGTCATAGTAANTTTCCAGCGGTTGATCGGAGTGCAAGACGAAGACTCCAGCGGGAAGAGTAGCTGATGTGAGACCCCGCAGGCTTGCCGAGGAGGCTCACGGGCTACCCGCGGAAAGCGAAGTCTTGCACGGAGATCATGAGCGGTATTAAGATCCTATACTGATCGTGTTCGGCATTAAAGGGGCCTTTTTTAGTTTTGTCCCATCTTCTTTGTTTGTCATACGGTTACATAAATTGAAAATACTTGTTCCAAACATAGCCCTTCCAGTGTATATTTAGAGGAGCGAAATAACGGAAGAAGGTTGCGTATGTGGAAAAATAAAAACGTATGGATCCTGCTGAGCGGTGAGTTCATTGCCGGACTCGGACTGTGGCTCGGGATCATCGGGAACCTCGAGTTCATGCAGGAAAAAGTACCGTCTGATTTCATGAAGTCCCTGATCCTTGCTTCGGGATTGCTTGCCGGTCTCGCGGTCGGACCGTATGCCGGAAAGCTGATTGACAGGATGAAGAAAAAAACGGTCATGCTGGCTGCAGGGTTCATCCGGGTGGTGAGCGTGGTGTTCATGCTGATCGCCATCCACACCGGGTCCGTCCTATGGATGGTCGTTTTCCTCATGGTGATCCAGCTCTCTGCTGCATTCTATTTCCCTGCGCTTCAGGCAGCGATCCCCATGGTCGTAAAGGGAAAAGAGCTCCTGCAGATGAACGGGGTCCACATGAATGTGTCCACCCTATCAAGGATTCTCGGGACGGCACTTGGAGGCGTGCTCCTGGTCATCATGCCCCTCTATATGCTTTATATCCTTTCCCTTTTGGCGTATGCCATCCTATTCGGCCTCACCTGGTTCCTTTCATTCCAGGAAGAAGAGGCATCAACAGGGGCAAAAGGGAAATCAGGTGGATTCAAAGAAGTCTTCCCGGTGCTGAAGAACCTTCCCATCGTCTCCATGACGCTGATCATGACCCTCATCCCACTCCTGTTCATCGGGGGATTCAACCTGATGGTCATCAACATCAGTGAAATCCAGGACAGTACTGCCATCAAGGGATGGATTTATACGGCTGAGGGCCTCTCGTTCATGATCGGTGCCTTCGCCGTGAAGAGGATCGGGGAAAAGATCTCCCCTTATAGGATCCTGTTCACCTTCTCATTCATCATCGGGATTGCACAGCTGGTTCTGTACTTTGCAGGGAACCCGGTGCTGTCGGTACTGTCGTTCATCATCTTTGGTTTTGCCGTCGGCTGCTTCTTCCCGACAGCGGCCACCATCTTCCAGACGAGGATGCCGAAGGACTATCACGGGAGGTTCTTCTCGTTCCGGAATATGCTCGACCGGATGGCCTTTCAGGTTGTCCTTCTCATGACAGGACTGCTTCTCGATCTTGTCGGATTGCCTGTCATGACTGTCCTGTTCGGAGGATTCTCATTGATCATGACCACGATCTTCTACGTGAGGTTCAAAGCACTTCAAGAGGAGAAGGCACATGTAATCAACGTATAAAAAAAGACTGGGGCCACCTCTGTGGGGGCTCCAGTCTTTCTGTTTTTATTAAGCTTCAGATGTTTCCAACTGACGGCCACGGCGTTTCTTTGAGACCCATGCATAGGCAGCGATCGTAATGATGATGATACTTCCACAAACCACATAAAGGGATGAGTATCCGAGATGGGATGAAACGATTCCGAGAGCAAATGAACCGATGGCAATTCCAAGATCATACATGATAAAGAATGTTGACGTCGCATGACCGGTCCGTTCTTTCGGTGCTTTCTGGATGGCCATGGTCTGATAACTTGGGAGCAGCGCCCCATACCCAAGACCAATCAATCCTGCGGAAACCAACAGCAGTCCTGTTGTATGGGTCACACTGAGCATGAACAGCCCGATAGCAAAGATCACAAGGGAGGGATAGATGACGGCACTTGGACCTGAGCGGTCGAACAGGCGACCCGTGAACGGTCTTGATAGCAGCATGATTGCTGCAAACACCACGAAGAACAAGCTAACTGATTCGAACAGGCCAAGAGATTTCGCGTAAACCGATATGAACGACATGATCCCTGAATAGGCGAGGGACGTCAAGAATCCTACGAATGCGATCGGTAATGCCTTGAATTCAAAAATATCTTCGAGGGTCATGCGACCTTTCGGCGATACCTTCGTTTTCTCTTCTTCCACCACTTCGATCCCGAACGAGCAGGCGAAGCCGATCAGCAATACGACAGCAAGACCAAGGAAGATCATTTTAAACGGAAGGATTTGAAGCAGGGCCAATGATAGGAATGGTCCTACCACTACGGCAAGGTTCATGGACATGGCGAAATAACCGAGCCCTTCCCCCTTGCGCTCTGCAGGCACCATATCCGCTGCAAGCGTCATGAGGACGGTGGAACACAGGGCGAAAAAGATCCCGTGTACAAAACGCAATACCATCAACAGGAAGAAGCTGTTGACGAACGGATAAACGAACGTAAAGATACAAAATAAAAAAATGCCGGCGAGAAGTACTTTTCTCTTACCGAACACCTCAAGGATCTTACCTGCAAATAAACGGACGATGATGGCTGCAATCAAGAAAATCGTTGTCACAAGTCCTGCCTGACCTTCATTTCCGTTAAGATCATCCAGTACATATACCGGCAGTATGGTCAGCAACGAGTAAAATACAAGGAACATAAAGAAGTTATTAATGACGGTCATAATGAATGGCCGCGTCCAGATTGGCTTATTCATAACATTTCTCCTTACTGTTATTTAGTTTACTTACTTAATTAATGTCATGCTAATTATAACGCGGATTTGTGAATTTGTAAACATAGTTGCCATGACAACTACTTATGTCTATGATAAAATTACCCTTCCTCATTCACTTTTACGTTATGATAGAGGCAAGAATCTACTACTAGCAGGTGATGAAAAATGAACACGACTTTTGATGAATCCATCGGTTTGAATACGAGTCATACCATTCGCAACGTCATCCGGTATCTTACCGTCCATTTGAAGGAATTTGATCTTACGCCGGAGCAGTGGACCGTACTGAAGCGCCTGGCAGCCAATGACGGTATCAGTCAGAAAACATTAGCAGAGCTTGCCGACAAAGATCAGCCCACCGTCACAAGAATCCTTGATATCCTTGAGCGCAAGAATCTGATTTCAAAGAAAAAGAACGTCGACGATCGCCGCTCATTCCTCATCCACATCACGGAAAAAGGGAAGAACGTCCAGCAAGAACTCACCCCATTCATTGAAGATGTATTTGAAAATCAGATTTTGAAAGGGATTCCCGAAGAGAAGTTAGAAGTGTATAAGGAAGTCCTTCAACTCATCAATCAGAATATGAGGGACAGGACGGACTGAAGGAGGAGGCGGAACCTTGAGGAAAATACCTGTTGCCCTGCAGCTGTATACATTGCGGGAAGAAGTGAAGAAGGATTTCAAAGGTACATTGAGAAAAGTGGCTGAGATGGGGTTCGACGGAGTCGAGCTTGCAGGTCACGGCGGGCTGGGTATCGTGGAGGTCAAGGAGGCACTTCAATCCTGTGGATTACAAGCCATTTCCAGCCATGTGCCCCTCGCAGATCTGCGGAATGATCTGGAGAAGGTATTGGAGGAGCAACTGGAGCTCGGTGTGAAATTCATTGTATGCCCATACCTGACTGAAGAAGAGCGTGACTATGCGCTTTTGATCTCAGACTTGAATGCCATT
The DNA here is from genome assembly GCF_001274775.1 of Rossellomorea marisflavi. Taxonomy (GTDB): domain Bacteria; phylum Bacillota; class Bacilli; order Bacillales; family Bacillaceae_B; genus Rossellomorea; species Rossellomorea marisflavi. Next base: position 364,130 of record NZ_LGUE01000005.1, on the reverse strand, counting down.
GGGGAACGCTGTCACGAAGCCGGCCTCACCCTTTGCTACCACCATCATGATTTCGAAGTGCTGACAGAATATAATGGACGCCCGGCCCTTGCTTCTATATTGGAGGAAACGAACGTAAAGGCGGAGCTCGATCTATACTGGCTGACATATGCAGGGGAAAATCCCGCCAAGTGGATCGAACGCCACCATCCTCCCCTTGTTCACTTAAAGGATATGACCACTGATGGGGAACGCTTCTTCGCGGAACTCGGAACCGGTGGTGTTGACCTGGAGCCTGCCTTCGCCCAAGTAGAAAGCGCTAACATCCAATGGTGGATCGTTGAACAGGATGCCTCGAAGACGAGCCCCATCGAAAGCGTGAGGAAAAGCATGGATTATTTAAAACAGATTGGATTGGCCTAACGAAGAAAGAATTCTGCTTGCACTCCGGCAGGGTTCTTTCTTCGTTAGGCCAGATCTCCTCCAATTAAAAAAAGACCCGCACCTCGGGGGCCGGGTCAAACTTCCTGTCTGTATCTTACTTGATCAATGCCACGATTTTTCCTTTTACATGTCGTTCGGAAAGACGTTTGAGGGCGGCTGGTACTTCTTCCAAGCTCACCGTTTCTCCTAGCATTGGATCAATCTTACCGCTTGCCACAAGGTCAAGCAGGTCATCGCCGATGACCGCGAAATCTTTTTCGGCGTGACGATCTCCCGCATGGTGACCCGCCTGAAGGGCGATTTCATGGACAGACGGCACGATGGAGAATGGTGATACACCAGAAAGGTCAGGTGCCCCGGCGATGTAAGCGATATGCCCCATATAGGCAAGCATGTCCAAGGATTCAGTGGCACTTTGCCTGCTGACGGCATCCACTACGGCGTCTACTCCCCGTCCATCGGTCAGTTCCCGTACCTTTTCCACGACCTTTTCCTTTTTGTAGTCGACGACGTAATCCGCCCCAAGGGATTTCACATATTCATGATTGTGCTCAGACGCCGTGGAGATGATCGTCTTTCCTTGAAGCTTCGCAAGCTGGACGCCGAATCCACCGACTCCGCCTGCTCCTCCGTGGATCAGGATCGTCTGGATGTGATCCAGTGGCAATTTCCGGTGAATGGCCTGGTAGGCTGTGTATCCGGCAGTCGGCAATGCGGCTGCTTCTTCGAATGAAACCGAATCCGGAATAATGGATACCGAGTGAGCTTTCACCGTGCTGAATTCAGCAAATGATCCTTTCTTGGTCCAATCTCCGTGATAAAGGACGCGGTCTCCTACTTTTGGATGGTCAACGCCTTCTCCACATTCAACCACAACTCCCGCCCCATCAAGACCCAGGATATGAGGGTACGTCCAAGCGGCATTTCCATTGGTACCTGTTTTGTAATCAACCGGATTCAATCCTGCCGCATGAATCTCAACCAGGACTTCTCCTTTTCCGGGTGAAGGACGATCCACTTCCTCAACCTTCATCTCTTCCCATTGATTTTTCCCTTTTAACAGCAGTGCTTTCATCTATATTTCCTCCTTTATTTTCATGCTATGAACTGATAACTTCTAGGTATATAATATATACTGTCTAACCATACCGCAAGTAGGCACTATTCTGTGCCCCAGTTACCGAATGGAAACCATACAGGGAGGAGAAACACCATGAAAGAACTTCAGCAAGACTACCACTGTGCCATCGATATGGTCATTGAGTTGATCGGAGGAAAGTGGAAAGTATTGATATTATGGAATTTGAACGAGGGGGACAAACGCTTTAATGAGTTGAGGCGCTCCATCCCCGACATCACCCAGAAGATGCTCACCCAGCAATTACGGGAACTGGAGGCCCATGGTCTTGTATCCCGCACCGTATTCCAGGAAGTCCCTCCCAGAGTGGAATATGCCACGACTGACCTCGGCAAAAAGCTTCAGAAAACCCTCTTTGAAATGTGCAGATGGGGAGATGATTATGCAGAGGAAAAGGGCATCAACATGAACCGCTGCTGGACGACCTATGACTTCATGGAGAAACAGACCTGATTCCAGGCTCGAATACACGACAGCATTCAACACTATTTCCCGGGAAACGGGTTGAATGCTGTTGAAACTAGGCGCGTATGAATGGCAGGGTCATACAGCGGATCCCTCCGCCTCCTTTTTCCAATTCATTCACGTCCACTTCGATGATGCGTAATTGCTTCCGTTTCGGGTGTTCCTTCAGGATGTGCCTGTTCATTTTCGTAGAGACAAGCAAGGTTTCCGGATTCAGATTCAGGAAATTGATATCCGCTACCGTATGGGACACGTCGTCGGTCCAAAGGATGTCATAACCGTGCCTCCTCAGGAAATCCCCAAGCATATAATAACGGGATTCCCCCTCACGGACGACCTGTACAGGCAGGAAACGCATATACCCTTTAGCCAGGATCACTCCTTCGCCCACCGCATTGAGATTCATATCCAGATGAAGGGTATCACCTCTCCGCGGGAGATCGATGATGGCGATTTCACTATAGCCTGCGTCAAACATCTTCCCCTGCACGGCTTCGATGCTTTCGATACTTGTCCTCAGACCCGTATTGACGAGGATTGCGTCTTTATTTAACAACATAAGATCCCCGTACTCCAGTGCCTTCAGTTCATTGTTATCCTCAATCCGGAAAATATCCGGTTCAAACCATTCACTGAAGAGACGGTGTGAATGTGCATACTCCGGCGCCCTCATCGATGTCCCGGCATCTCCGGGGATGAGCCGGTCACGAAACACACAGGCAAGATCCCTCACAAAGATCCTGTTGATGAGTTGACGACTCAGCGCAGCATCATCCTCCTTCAGATAGTCTGCATAATCAATGACCTTGACACCTTCCGACTCCATCGCTGCCTTCATCGCCTGGAAGTTTTCCAACGCGATCTCATGATCGACAGGTTTTTCCCACTGCACGTAATCCGCTGTTTTTTGGTCGGGAACGTCCAGGGTGGAAGGGGAACATACCAGTACGGTCTTCAATTCACCAAATTCATTTTCACATCTCGGCTGTATCTTATCCATGTCTTTGCCTCCATCACTTCATATGCTCATTAGAATCCCCCTTGCATCATCCGACCATACAAAAAAAGAGACAAGGAACCCTCATCTCTTAGCGGCTTTCAAGCTATTCAAAAATGGACATTTACTAATGGAGGCATCATCATCTCCCAGATAGTATTGCTGCCATTCAAAATTATCTTCCTGACCGTACCACTTCAAACTAGGATGAACCTCTACCTCATCGTACTTTTCAAGGCGATCTCTGATGACTTTTTTCATTTTTTGGCCAAGGGGTGTACCTGAATTGATATCTTCGAACACCCATCGCGGCTGAAAGGCCATCATGAAGTAAGGGAAGTGCCGACTCTTCCGCTTTTGATGAGCAGGGGTCGCACAGAATGCAAAGTATGACTCTCCGTGATGACAGAATTCCCATGAATGATGGGAGGGATCTTCTGAAATGCCTTCAGGCCATGGTACGGGGTCATCTGCGTGAAGCTGATTCAGCAGCGCCCAGAATCGATCCCTGAATCCATCGACTGTTCCTTCCTTCCATTCAAAGAATACGACCAAGGACGTAAATGTGCCGGCTGACCTCGACATGCGTGTATATTCTGACAGCATGGAAGCGAGTTTTTCCCCTGCGGCTTCCTGTTCGCCTGAAGCGAATCCGTACCTTACCATATCTTTTTGAAAGCCTTGAACTCCTGGAACGCAAGGGTATGGCTGATCACGATTTTCCATCATTCCCTTGAAATAGTCGTATGCCTCTTGCTCCCATTCTTTCATCGCGTCCCTGTTCCCTTCGATCCATTCACGATTCAGAATCATTGGTGTCCCCCCTCGGAAATACACCACATGATATGAAACTGTCATGAACTGGGTGTCTGTCTAGGAGAACAATACATCCGCTGCACGGATGGCAAAGTAAATACCGAAGCCGAACATGACCACTCCAGAGAGTATCGAGATGAGACGCAATGCACCCGGACGGACATATTTCTTGGCGCCCGTGGCAATGAAGGCCATGGTGATATCCCAAATCGTGATCCCGATAAAGATCCCAAGGCTATATAGGAGGACATGACCTGTCCCGTAGGAGGAAGTCGTTTGAGCAAGGATCGAACCGTATATCCCAAGCCAAAAAATGATGCTGAGGGGATTGGATAGAGCCATGATAAAACCTGTCCATAGCGATCTTTTCTTGGACTCTTCTTCAGCTTCCTGTTGCGGTTGAATCAGTTCATGGGATTTCGCAATACTTTCAATACCCGTGAAGATCAGGATGAACGCACCCGACATCCACAGGATCAACTGGATGATCGGTGTATCGATGAACGGTGCGAGACCAAAGTAAATGGCAAGCATGAAGATGGCGTCGGCTCCCATGCCTCCGACGCCTACGAGCCATGAATGCCAAAACCCATAGCGTATCCCCTTGTCCAACTGAGCCGCATTGATTGGCCCCATCGGTGCAGACAAAGATAATCCAAGGAAGATATAACTGAAGAAAATACTCATGAATGCCCACCTTTACCACGTCTTTCTTCCATTGTATTCAGGCTTGTCTTGAAATAGTCGTGGATATTGTGGCGGGGACCTTCTGCTTTGCATGTAATCCTGCGCAGTGTACATACTAAATGGCGAATGACAGTTTCCAGGAGGGATACACAATGGACCAACAGCCTATCAACCAGCAACACATGCAGGCACCACCTAATCATGGAGGGCATGAACTATTTGATGCCCACGAAGTGATTGCAGGCATCATCTCCATGCTTGATCAGTATCAAATGTATGAGCCCCACATTCAGGACCCGGCCCTGAAGGACATCCTTCATCGTCAGTCTTCATTTGTGACAACGCTATATAATACCATTGTCGAGAGCTTCTCGACAGGGAGCAAGCCACAGGTTCCGACACAGGTGTACGAGATGACGCAGGAGCATCAAACCGTTTATGGCATCAAAGCAGGAGCACCTAAAAAGCCGAATGCATCTGTACAGGACCTATCGGACAATGGCTTATCCGCTTACATGCTCGGTCAGACCAAGTCACTCGCCTCCCTTCTTGCCATGACGGCCCTTGAAATGACCAATCCCGTCCTAAGAAGAGTGGTGGCCGACAGTGTGCCGAACTTCATCGAGATGAGCTACGAAACCTTCCTTTATCAGAATAAACATGGGTACTATCAGGTTCCCCAGCTGCAGGCTCAGGACATGGCCCTCATGCTTCAAAGCTATGCCCCTTCCAATCAAACTAAGCATTGATCAAAAAAAGGATGGGACAAAACTAAAAAAGGCCCCTTTAATGCCGAACACGATCAGTATAGGATCTAAATACCGCTCATGATCTCCGTGCAAGACTTCGCTTTCCGCGGGTAGCCCGCTCCTCGGCACGCCTGCGGGGTCTCACATCAGCTACTCTTCCCGCAGGAGTCTTCGTCTTGCACTCCGATCAACCGCTAGAAACGATGAAATTTGAATGGTCATTAAACGAATTTAAAACCCGAATCATTTGCTTTATCGTAGGCAAATGATTCGGGTTTTACTATGACTAAAACATTTTTGTCTCAGCCTCTTTTCACATGCCCACCGATCCAGACATATGATGGTTGATAAAAAGGCATGGAGGTGTATTTCGTTGATCCATATTGTCAAGACAGGAGAAACGCTGTATCAGATTGCCACCGATTTCCGTAAGCCCCTTAAGACCATCATCGATGCCAATCCCGGTGTGAGCCCGGGAGCGATTTATCCAGGGCAGCCCATCGTCATTCCCGGCATCCCGAATACCCATACCATCCCGTACAGGATTGAGGTTTCAGTGAATAAACGGTGGCTCCGCCTTTATAAAAATGGAACACTGGTGAAGCAATATCCCATAGCAGTAGGGAGGATGCTCCATGAAACCCCGATCGGTGAGTTCATCGTGATCAACAAATCTCCCAATCCAGGTGGTCCATACGGGACGATGTGGATGAGCTTGTCGAAGCAAGGTTATGGCATCCACGGAACCAACGATCCAAGCTCGATTGGAAAAGCGGTATCGGCTGGATGCATCCGTATGCAGAATAAGGACGTGGAGGAGCTGGCAGGAATCATTCCGGTGGGAACACCTGTCATGATCACACCTTGATCACCTCACGACCCTTTTGGCCCCGGACACATCGAGACCGGCAAACGTGTGGAGCACGTCAGCAGCTCTGTAAATATCCTCCGACCCGATAAGGGCCGTTACCTTCTCCGGGTCTTCATGGATGGAAGATACATCGATTCCGGAATCACCAAGAGTGGACCTCACTCCGAACCTCAGAATGTCTGAACCGGGAGATTTCACGATGGTCACTTTTGCCTGCTCCATCTTCTTCGAGTATTCCTGGCCAAGATCACGCAACAGATGCTCAACGTCGCTGCGGTCAGACGCATCCACCGTCAGCGTCAGATCCTGCCCCTTCCAATGTAAATCGGGTTTCACATGGATGACTTCGAGGGATTCCTTGAGAAGGGATTCCAACCCGTAAGCGGCATCCTTCATACTGATGGAGGCGACCTCATCTTTGAACGCAACACCGACAGGGCCCCGATCATTGATATGAATGTGGTCATCCACGAGTGTTCCCTCCCCTTTGATCAAGCCTGGAAGGATACGGAATGGAATCCTGCTCTTTTTTGAATGAAAGACGGCCCTGGGATGGATGACGGCTGCCCCGGAATCAGCGAGACAGAGAACCTCACGGTAGGTAAGATGTGGGATTCTCGTCGCAGCAGGGACAACCCGGGGATCGGTCGTATAGATCCCATCTACGTCCGTATAGATATCACAGCGCTCCGCACCAAGGGCTGCAGCAAGGGCCGTCGCAGTCGTATCGGAACCTCCCCTTCCAAGGGTCGTGATTTCACCGGCATCGGTGGATCCCTGGAATCCCGCTACCACGGGGATGATTCCTCTATGGAGCTCTTCCCTCACCCGGGATGGGTCGATTCCTTTTATCCTGGCCTTCCCATGGACGCCATCTGTTCTGATGCCCGCTTGCCGCCCAGTAAGGGAGACGGCTTTGAATCCCGCCTCTTGAATCGACAGGGTCAACAGGGCAATGGTGATTTGTTCACCAGTGGATAACAGGAGGTCCATCTCCCGTTTCGGTGGGTGGGCGGTGATTTCCCCCGCGAGCTTCGTCAAATGGTCGGTCGTGTCACCCATGGCGGACACGACGACGGCCACTTCTTTCCCCTTTTGCTTCTCACGGATGACATGCTGGGCCATCCGTTTGATTCTTTCCACCGATCCCACTGAAGTGCCTCCGAATTTCTGTACGATGATCTCCACCATGTCCCCTTCTTTCGTAAATAGTTAACGTACCGATGCTTCCCTTTTCAGTCTGGACTCGAGGGGAAGTTCCTTCAATACAGGATAGGGCTGCAGCCTCACATCCGCTTGCTGCACTGCGTTCCACTCTTCTTCATTGCCTCTGATGAAGAGATATAGGTGGCCACTCAGTGTGATGCGGTCCAACAGATCAAAGCGATCGACCCATTCCGGCAAGGCCTCATCCGGAGTCCTCACCACCCATTCACCATCACGGCCGGAAAGGGATTCGACTCCTATTCTGGCACGCGTCTCGGAAGATGCGTATCTTCCTTCGATCAGTGAGAGGAAATCCTCCACCATCGCACTTCCTGTAGGTAATTTACCCGCTCCCGGTCCTGAAAGGGTGACCCTTCCCACCAGGCTCCCTTTTACAGACACAACGTTTTCAACATCCTCCACTCCATAAAAAGGATGGGATTCCTTCACCAGTACGGGTTCCACTACCCCGCTTATGCTTTCTCTGTCCCTTTGAATCGACCCGACATGCTTGAACCGGAGGGAGAAGGATTCAGCGGCCTGCAGCCAATCACTGGTTAGATCCGTGATCCCTTTTTTCGGGACCGCTTCCCAGTCGGGCTGACCATGGAAGGCGGCTCGACTGAGGATCATGAGCTTATAGAAGGCATCCTGTCCTCCTACATCACTGGTGGGATCTGCTTCTGCGTATCCTTTTTCCTGAGCTATAGAAAGGGCCCGCTCGAAGGACAAGCCTTCTTTCCTCATCTGGGAAAGGATGAAATTGGAGGTCCCATTCAATATACCTTGAATATGTGTGATTTCATTCACATTCAATAGTTGCCTGATGGCCCCGATAACGGGAAGTCCTCCTGCCGTAGTCGCTTCAAATCCGACTGCGACTTCCCGCTCACGTGCCCGTGTCAAAAGGTCCTCACCCTTCGAGGCAAACATCGCCTTATTGGCCGTTACTACATGGATCCCCCGTTCGATGGCCTTGGTGAGATAGGTGTATCCAGGCTCTTCCCCGACAATCGCTTCAAACAAGACATCGATGTCCTCTTCTTCGAGGATTTCGTCAAAGTCCGTCGTGACCTTGATGCTTGGATCGATCTCTCTTTCCTTTGACGGGTCTTTGATCAAGATGGCACGGATCCGCACCTCTTTCCCCGTGATATCCTTGATTCTCTCGCGATGTGTGTCCAAGGCCTCATATACCCCCTGGCCGACGGTTCCGAATCCGAGTAGTGCTACGTGCAATTCTGACATGTTTCTTCCTCCTAAAGGGTTGAATGACTTGGTTGAACGATGGCAGGGCAGGGGATACAAAAAAGCCCCCTTCTTATGGTTAAGAAGAGGGCTTATCAGGCAGGCTCCTCCCCTTATCTTCCAGATCACCATCGATCTGTAGGAATTGGCACCTTTCATGATTGCAGGTTGCCGGGCTTCATCGGGCCTATTCCCTCCGCCGCTCTAGATAAGAGTGTGTGTTTTTCTGGTTTGTTCAGTCAATAAGTATGAGTAGGATTATATAGGGGATCAGGGCTTTACGTCAATAGGTTTTTTATCTTTTCTGATAATTAGACCCTTTTCGACCCTTTTAAAACAGGGTGAAAAAGATTTATTCAAAATACCTCAAAACATGTTTTAACCCGCTTATGGAGGGAAACAAATGATTACTCAACACCATTCAGAAAGGATCGGGTTACACCATGTTTAAGAAATTCCTGCCAAAAGATGTACAAAAGTACCTGCTCATGTCCAAAAGACAGCGGGCTCACGAGATCCAGCTCACCATCTGGTTCATGCCCTTCCTTTACATCTGCCTGTCCCTGCTGCTTGTGGCATGCACCTTGTTCCTCGACCTGAAACTAGAGCTGTCTCAATATGTACCAAAGCTTTTCAGCATGAATGCATCGGTCACCAGGACGCTCGTCAGCACCCTGATCGGCGGGGTACTCACTCTGAGCGCCTTTACCTTGAACTCCCTTCTCGTCGTCCTTACAACATTCAGCGGACAGTTCTCGCCCCGCATGCTGCTGAATTTCATCTCCGATAAAAAGACCCAGCACGCTCTCGGCATCTTCAATGGGAGCTTTGTCTTTGTACTATTCATCTTCCTCTTCATCGGAAGTTCAAAGAAAGAAATGTTCACCGCCGCACCCGTCTTGACCGTCATCGTCGCCTTCATTGCGGCCATCACCTTCATCTTCTTCATCAACCACGCCTCCACGTGGATGCAGGTACATAATATCACCTACAACATGAAGAAGGTATCCGAAGTCATGATCAATCAAACACTGAAAAAAGACCTGGAATGCCACCGGACAAAGGATGATCATCCCCGGTTCGAATTGGACGAAAGCAAGTGCCTGAATGTCAAAGCAAAGGCATCGGGCTACGTACAGCTCATCGACTTCCATTCCATGATCGAGAAAGCCCGGGAGGACGGGATCATCGTACGCCTGCACTTCAAGATCGGCGATTTCGTCCTCTGCGGAAATGACCTTATCTGCCTGTACGGGGCGGATGAAGAAAAAGTCGATCAGGAAAAATACCTGGCCCTTATTGAAATCGGCCATAAGGAAACGGAAATTCAGGATCTTCAAATGGGAATGCACAAACTTGCAGAGGTGGCCATCAAATCTCTCGGCAATGACGATCCGAAAACAGCGTCCAATACGATCCACCAGATTACGGATCTGATGCTCACCATCAATCATCACCTGTCATTCTCCCCTTACTTGATTGACGATGATGATGATGTCCGGGTCATTCTCGAGATTGAAGACTTTGATTATTACCTGTATCGAGGATTCGGATACGTTCGGCATTATGCCAGGGGCAACCATTTGATCATCACGGATATCGTCAAGGCTCTTTCCCGTCTTTCAGAAACCCTGCCGCGTGAACGGCATCAATGCCTATGGGATTTTGCTGCCAACACCATCGATCATATAGAAGAAGCCGTGATCTATGAACTTGATAAAACCTTCTTACTCAATGAGCTGAAAATCCTTGCCAAGATCACCGGTCATACCGATGAGTACCAACACATCCACCAAAAATTCTATCCCGATGCCAATCGGAACGTTTAACCGGAGCTTCGCGTACGCATACAAAAAGAACCAATTGGAAGCTGTAAATCCGCATCCAATTGGTTCTTTTATCATGTCATGAATTTTTCACGGTTGAACCTTCAAGCTCGGCAATCTCTTTTTCCACGAACGCCACAAGCCCCTTGATCATATCTGCGGAAAAATCAAATGAGAGTCCTGCCGCTTCATACACGTCGGATAGGGAAGCCGTATTCCCGAGGAGGAGCGCTTCCTTGTATCCTTCGATTGCCCGATCCGGGTCCGCTTTATAAATCCTGTAGAGCTGTAATGCCCCAAGCTGGGCGATGACATACTCGATGTAATAGAAAGGAACCTCAAAGATATGAAGGACAAAGAGCCACTGCTTCTTCTTCACCTCTTCATACCCACTCCAATCCTCTTCCGACGAAAGATAGCTGTCTACGATCCTTCCGTACGCCTCTGATCGCTCCTCCTTGGAATGACCAGGGTTCTCGTACATCCAGTGCTGGAACTCATCGACCCTGATTCCTGACGGGAAGAATTGGATGATATCCCTCAGCATATCAAGCTTGGCTTGACGCACCTGCTCTTCGGAATAAAAATGATCCCAGTGATCCATGGACAATAACTCCATTCCCATGCTCGCAAGCTCAGCCGATTCCATCGGGGTGGCCCTGTCAAAAGCGAGTGGAAGCGTCCGCTTGAAATCATTGTGGATGCAGTGCCCCATTTCATGGATCAAGGTCGTCACATCCCCATGGGTGCCCGAAGCATTCATGAAAATGAACGACAGGCCGGAAACAGGAAGCGATTCACAAAATCCTCCCGGGGACTTATTCTTCCTGGTCTCAAGATCCAACAGCCCTTTTGAATCCATCAGGTGGAGAAGTTCAGAAAATCTGGGGGAAATCTCGCCCAATACGCGTCCGGTCTTCGCCACCAGTTCGTCACCCGTTTTGAATGGCCGCAGGGGCTCTTCATCCAGCGGCACGGCCCTGTGGTCATAAGGACGGATGGATTCCACGCCCAACTCTTCTGCTTTCTTGGACAAGATCCTTCCGATTGCCGGAACAACATGCTCACGGATTGAATCCGCCAGTTCCTTACAATCTTCTGGTGTATAGTCGAAGCGATTGTATTTTTTGAACATATAATCCCGGTAGTTCGCCAGCCCGCTGTTGGCAGCCTTCTGCTCGCGGATCACCATGAGCTCATCCATGATTGCCTGCAGTTCCTCTTCTACCCCGCTTAGGGCTCCGAATAGTTGATCGTAGACCTTTTTCCGTTTGGTTCGATCCGGATCTTCGAGCAGTGGAAACAGCTGGGGAATCGTCAGTTGCTCTCCTTCCCACTCTGCAGTCAGAGCACCCGTCAGTTCAAAGTATCGCGTGGCGAGCCGATCCTCCTTCACTTCAAGATCGATATTCTCCTCCCTGTAAAGCTCTGCAGCCGTTTGTTTACTCCTGATCAGGCGCCCATACACGTTGTTGTCCAATTCATGTGGACTTGATAACAACTTTTGATCCAGTTGTGCTTCATATCTCTTAAGGAGGGGAAGCACATGCTCCTGATCGAACTGATACGTTTCCTGAACCTCTTTGTCCTGATTGTGGGTCTGGAAATCAATGTAATGGCCATCGATGGCTTCCCGGAGTTCATCCTGATAATCCGACACCTGTTTCAACCAGTCTTCCACCTCATCGACGTTATGAAACGGCGCAGCAAGAAACTCTTCGAATCTCGTTTTCATCGCTTCTATATTTCTCATATCATGTGTTTCAACATACACCTTAGACATTTTCTCTCCCCCTTTTCACTCTCTTTACTTTACCATTAAAATCCATATCCCCTCAACTTTTCTGCCGTTCTGGTTTATAAAATGACAGATATGGGAAAAAACAGATCGAAAGAACCAATTAAAGGTAGTAATAGGGAAATTATCTTTACTATGACATTTATTCCATTATCAGGTTTTATATGGAATCGTCATCCTTATTGATTCCAGCTTACTACCAAAATCCCAACTTCTTCTTCCTTTTGATGATAAGGACTTTTTTCCTCAATCAAGATCAAGGCGATATTACCTATTCTCAAGGTAAGAGTAGGGAAAGAATGAATGGAAGTGATTGATAGATTTTGGAGAATTCCCTTATACTGTTAGAGGTTCAACCTAGAAAGGAAGTCATAACATGCAGAAGAAATGGATATTGGCAGGAACGATCGCCGGTATGCTCGCATTAACCACAGCATGTGGAAACAGCGACACGGCAGCAAAGAAAACAGATGATGATAAAAAATCCGAACAAAAAGCAGAAAAGAAGGAACAAACCGAGAAAGAGACTTCAGGAGCAAAACTCGAGAAGAAGGATTCCTCTTCCACCCAATCACAATCAGGCTTAATCAATCCTGATCTTGAAGCAAATCTTCCAGACGCCACCCTGGACGTCGTCTATGAAAACGATGAGCCCGGCATAGAATTGAAATCAAATAATATGTCCTTCATGGTCGACCGTTATCAAGTCGTTCACGTCACCAATGCCCCTGCAGGTGAGTTCGATGGGGATGAAGCGTATATCGTATCCATGAATGGAAGCATCGACAATCAAACCAATGGAGATCTCTACTTCAACAACCCGGATATCCTCGGAACGGATCAGTTCGATACGCATATGATGAAGCTCGACTATTCAAGGGAAGTCAGACTGCACCCGGAGATGGACGGAACCGTTGATGATCCCGCCCACTACAAAAAGGGTGAGAAGCAAGAAGGCATACTCGAATACATATTGACGAAAGAGGAATACGGGACCCTCAAGGATGCCAATGTGAAGTTCCGCGTCGCCCAAAGCTCTGCCGATAAGGACTTCTCGGAGAAAGTCAGCGATGAAAAAGTCTTTGATCTACCCCTATCGGGAGAAAATGCCGAAAAGCAAACGGCTGTTTCAAAGGAATTCTACCCTGACAGCATCCTGAAAGATAATGTGGCAGAAAAAGAGATGCTAGCAAAAAATGAATCCATCGGTAAAACCGAAACCGGTGAGAAGGTGGACGTTACACTCGATGGCGTGCAGTTCACGAAGCTGACGCCTACTGAAAGCTACCAGGATGCCTTCACAGGATTCGGTGACGAAAACATCGTAGCTGCCACCGTCAAAGTGACAGTGAAAAACAACACAGAAACCGACATTACACTCGACCAGTTCAGCACGTTCCTATCAACCGACAAGGTACAATACCTCGATGAAGGTTCCCTTGCGTTTGATACAGGAAGCATCAAGCCTGGTGAAACCGGTGAGAAGTACCTCGTTTACCTCATGAAGGAAAAGAGCGACTACGGAGAAGCCAAGGATTTCACCTTCCGACTGACCCACCTCACCAATCAAGATGGAAAAGACCTGTTGAAGAACGAACTTTCATTTGATGTGCCGAAGTAATAGAAAAGGGACCATTTACGGACGAACTCGATCAGTATAGGTTCTTAATAGCGCTCATGATTTCCGTGCAAGCGCTGGAAACGATAAACCCGTAATGTTCATAAAACAAACGAAAAACCCGAATTCACTTGCCAGATCCTAAGCAAATGAATTCGGGTTTTTCTATGACAAAAACACTTTTGTCCCAACCTCTTCTTTTCATATCCACTCCACACCCGCCATGGTATAATCACTTTTGTAAGCGTTATCTACCATTTACAATGAGGAGTGTTTACATGTCGATCAACATTTATCTCAACTTTAATGGAAACTGCCGCGAAGCCGTCCTATTCTATGCAGATGTCTTCCGCACGGAACCCCCACACATCATGACCTTCAAAGAAGCCCCGCCAAGCCCTGATTTCCCACTTCCGGAAGAGGCAAAGGAATTGATCCTCCATGCCAATATTGTCATCGATGGTGATAAGATCATGTTCTCAGACACCTTTCCCGGCACACCCTTCATGGAAGGAAATAATATCACGTTAGCCATCGTCAAGGACAATAAGGACGTACTAACAGCACTCTTTGATCGCCTGAAAGAAGATGGCCATGTGGATATGCCTCTGCAGGAAACGTTCTGGAGCCCCCTCTACGGCCAGGTCACCGACAAGTTCGGCATCCAGTGGCAGTTCAACTACGAAGAATGATAGAAGCCTGCTGGCCAATCGGCCAGCAGGCTTTTGATTACCTTATGTTCTTTTCATGGACGGAATCTTTTGATGCTTTCACCTTTGAAGCCGATTTAGGCTTCGGACCTTGGTGGTCAGGACGAGCCTGCTCATACACCGCGGCCCCTACAATTTCGGCTACATCCTGCAGCTTCTCTTTGCTGATTTTATCGATTGTATCCTCGGGAGTATGGTACCATGGCTCAAACGGACTGTGGATGAAGGCTCCCGCCGGGATTCCCTCTTCAGCAAACGGAACATGATCGCTCCTGCCGCCTTCACCGATCGGAGTCGGGAATCCGTTCAATCGCTCGCTCGCAGCCTGGGATAGCTCCGTTACGAGGTTCGGGCTTCCATCGAGTGTGCGGAGGACCAGATCACCTGCATCCCTGCTTCCCACCATGTCGAGATTGAAGTACCCGATGATCCGGTTACGTTCTTTTTGCGGTAGGGAATCTACATAGTGATAGGACCCCAGCAGTCCCAATTCTTCAGCCCCGAATGTAATGAAGCGTATCTCTGTATCTGTCGGTACATTTTTGAACACCTTTGCGAGTTCAAGGGTAACAGCTGTACCCGACGCATCATCGTTCGCGCCAGGAGCCCCTTCTACTGAATCATGATGGGCCCCGATGATAAGCACATCATCCGTTGCTTTTTTCTTATTGACCGGAGCTTTCGAGGCAATGACATTGTGGGAGGTGCGCTCCGATGTTTCCGCTCCCTCGATCGTCAGCCGGACGGTCTCCCCGATATGTCGGCCCAGCTCTTCTCCTTCGGCCTTGGAAAGGGTGATGGCCGGTATGTAGCGATCATCCGCTTCTCCCAATGTCCCGCTCAGCGAGCCATCCGTATTATTGTAGATGATAACCCCTGCGGCTCCTGCTTCAGAAGCATTGATGATCTTCTGTGCAAACGTAATTTCCCCTCGCTGGATAAGAACGATCTTCCCCTCTACATCTACTCCATCAAAGTCTCCTACTCTTCCAAGTCCTGCAGAAACGAGCTCTCCTGACACATCACCACTAACCGAGTAAGTGAATGCATCCGGGTTCCACTCGCCTTCCACCCCTGACAGTTCGATTGCAGTAGGTGCCGTGTACCCTATAAAGGTAAAGGGTTGAAGGGTCACATCATACCCGTACGATTCAAATTGTCGTTTTACAAACCTGATGGCATTTGCCTCGGATTCTGTCCCGGCTACCCTCGGTGTTTGTTGCAGATGGTCGATCGTCTGATAGATTCGCTCCGGATCGATTTTCTTGATCAAGTTCCGCTCATGCGGATTTTGCAAGAGCTCCTTTCCTGGTTCAGGTGCCCCTGCAATGGCTGGTTGGAGTCCGACTGCGCCAAACGATAGGGTGGTCGCAAGAGCAATGGATACGACAGATTTTTTCAAACGGTTTCCTCCTCTACTCATTTGATAGAATAATAACAATATTTTGTCATTTAATGAAAGAGTAGGAATAACCGGTAAGAAACTACCATTTATAGACCATTGGCATGATCATAGCCGGTGGATTGAACCTGTAAAAGCCAGCTCCGAGTGAAATCAAGGAGTTGTTGAAAGGCCCCTGAAGTTGAGTAAGTATGGGAACCTTTCGGAATGATTGCCTTTTCTACCTCTCCTGATAGCCGATTGGAGAAGCTTGAGTGATAGAGGGAGCAGTAATCGACGGAGATTTCTTCATCCTGGTCACCGTGGGCAAGCAAGACATTCCCCTTATACTCATTTGCCCGCCGTATCGGGTCCCACCCTTGAAGGGTCGTGAGAAACTCCCGCTTCAGCTCATAGCCCAAATAATCTGCCTTCCCGTCCCGCAAGATGGCTTCTTCCACATCATCTCCGATAATGTGTCCAAGATCATGCCGGGGAGAGCCGACCGCCGACCAGAGGGCAAGGTGGCGAACTTCTTCTTCGATGGCTGCTTCAAGGGCCACTGCCCCCCCAAGGCTGTGGCCGATCAAGGCAATGCTCTCCGGGTCCACCCCTTTCATCTGCTTCACAAACCCGATGACCGCCTTCGTCTGTGCAATGAAGCGATCTTTTGTATTCAAGCCGTACTCCCCCAGACTTTCTCCGCAACCGTCGTAATCGAAACGTATGACGATGTGTGAGCTGAGTTCATGTGCCGCCTTCACGAATAATCGGTCCACGCCTTCTTTTGAACCGACGAAACCATGACAGATGATGACGGCCGGATGGACGCCTAGACGCGTAGCAGGATACTGTATGGCTGCAGGAAGGTGGGTACCCTCCCATGGAATGGATGTATACCAGCTCATCTTACCCTCTCCTTTTATCTTAGTAGATTTTCCTTACGGTTTGTCCGTGCCTTCGAACACTGATTCCCCTATGGCTAGGCCTCTACATGCGCGCCTTTTAAAATGTATAAATCCGCGCCTCAGCTTTACGACTAATTAATCCAATCGTTTTAATCGGATTTATATACAAAAAAAATCCCCCATAAGGAGATGGACATTACTCTCTCCCCTTATCTGCCAGGCTGAAGTTGCCTGCTGGAATGAGCACCTTCCACTTGGAGGTTGCTGCGGGATCGTTGGACCAGATTCCTTCCCCGACTCTTTATAAGGTAGTATAAATTAAATTATCTTACAATTCACTCTTTGTCAACCATAAATCCTACAGTGATACTATGAATTAAAGAGGAATCCCCACTTGACAGGTTGGTTTTGACGCTGTAAGATTGGCTCAACATCTTTACCCCCAATGATCCATATCCACCGAAGGCATATCAACTGCCTCCGGTCCTTTTTTTCGAGAAGTCAGTCTTCCATCTCATATCGCCCATCTTCATAGATCCTGAATGCCCCGACTTCCCCTGTTCCTCCTTCATCTTTGAGGGTTTGTGATATGAGATGGAGGGTATAATAGGTCCCTTTTTCATCGGTCTGAGGCTTGCCGTCACCCTCATCAATCAGGATATCTCCGTCAGATGCCACGTTCAGCTCATCCTTTAAGAACTCAATGGCGGTTTCCACATCCGTAATGCCTGCAGTGGACCCGGATTCCCCGACTGGTCGTTGCGGTTCAGGAGCATTCCGTGCCGATGATTCGCCATCCTCTGCAGGCTCCTCCGCTTCCTGACTGTCCTGATCATCCCCGGAAGAGTCCGATGCTTCTTGATCCTCTTCACCGAGTGATACTTGATCGGATGTTTCATCAGGCTGTTCCGGGGCAGCCTCTCTTCCCGCTTCGTCTGCATCGCTTGTTTCTGTTGCCGTTTCCACCGGTGCCGTATTTCTTGGGGATTGTCCGCATGCACCCATCAACAACATGATGGGAATCAAAGCGATTAACAGTTTCCAGCCGTTCATTGCCGTCTCCCCTTCCTCATTCTTCCTCATACTACCATTATTTCAGAAACCAGGAGACCGGACAACTCTCAATCCCGGGGGACGGTCATTCACCCTCCGTGCACACAGACCGAGTATAATCATTGGCTCAACGAGCATCCTATGCCTTACAATCAGCTTATAACCTAACCGAGGAGGAAGTATCATGAAATATACCGTCATTACTGGAGCAAGCTCCGGCATCGGCTATGAGGCAGCTCTGGCATTTGCAGCTCGGGGGAAGAATCTGATTCTTGCCGCCAGAAGGAAAGAGAATCTTGAAGAGTTGAAGGATCGCATCCTGAAAGCCCATCCTGACCTGGATATCAAACTTTTCTCCACCGACCTATCCGTCACCTCCAACGCTCATTCCTTCTATGAAGAAATCAAGTCATTTGAACTGGAGACATTTGTGAATAATGCCGGTTTCGGTAATTTCGATCCCGTCGGCGAGCAAAATCTGGACAAGATCGAACAGATGATGAGACTCAATATCGAAGCCCTCACGATCCTCTCCACCCTGTACGTCCGCGACTTCTCACATGTGGAAGGAACGCAGCTCATCAATATTTCATCAGGCGGCGGCTATACGATCGTTGCCGATGCGGTCACCTACTGTGCCACAAAATTCTATGTGAGTGCCTTCACGGAAGGACTTGCGAGAGAGCTATCCGAATCCGGTGCGAAGATGACAGCGAAGGTTCTTGCCCCTGCCGCTACGGAAACGGAATTCGCCCAGCGTTCCATTGATTCCGATCAGTTTGACTACGAAACATCCGTACCTCAGTACCATACTGCGAAGGAGATGGCGCATTTTCTCCTCGATCTGTATGATGGGGATCATGTTGTTGGGATCGTGAACGGCGAAACCTATGAATTTTTCCTTCGTGATCCGATCTATCCATACGTATCAAGAACTAGAAACTAACATCAACAAAAGGGTGTCCCGAAACGTCGGGACACCCTTTTGTTGATTTATGCGCCTGCTTCCACCGGCACTGCCACCCAGTGGCCTTTGGACACTTCCACAAGCTCCGATGCTTGCAGCCCGTAGTGATCTGCATCCGTTTGTTCCTCCAGAAGGACTCGCTCCTTCTTCTTCTCGATCGTTGGATCCGGAATCGGGATGGCAGACAGCAGGGACTGAGTGTACGGATGTTGAGGGTTGGTGTACAGTTCCTCGCTTTCGGCAAGCTCGACGATCTTCCCGGCATACATCACGGCCACCCGGTCACTGATATGCTTCACCATGGATAAATCATGAGCGATGAAGAGGTATGTGAGCCCCAGACGCTTCTGAAGATCTTGAAGAAGCTCCACGATCTGTGCCTGAATCGATACATCAAGGGCCGACAAAGGCTCATCGCACACGATGAACTTCGGTTCCACGGCAAGTGCCCGTGCAATGCCGATCCTCTGGCGCTGTCCACCGGAGAACTCATGGGGATAGCGCTTCGCGTGGTCCCGCTGGAGCCCGACCAACTCAAGAAGTTCCTCCACTCGTCGCTTCCGGTCCTGTTTCGTTTTGCACAGCCCGTGAATATCAAGTGCCTGGCCGATGATGTCCATTACTTTGAACCGGGGATTGAGTGATGCATAGGGATCCTGGAAGATCATCTGCATATGCCGCCTCATCGCTTTCATCTCACGCTTCGTCATGCCGTTGACCGACATTCCTTCATATGTGACGACGCCTCCGGTCGGTTCATTCAACCGCAAGATCGCCCGACCCGTCGTTGACTTGCCTGAGCCAGATTCTCCCACAAGCCCCAAAGTTTCGCCTTCACGGATGAAGAAGGAGATATCATCCACCGCCTTCAAGGTATGGCCTTTTCCAAGGTCGAAATGTTGCCGCAGGGACGATACGTCAAGAAGTGGCGGCTTATCTGTTGAATGATCCTTTTTGGGTTTTTTCGGTTCATCGAGACGCGGCAGGGCATTCAGGAGCTTCTTCGTATACGGGTGCCTTGGTGAGGCAAAGATTTCTTCTGTTGTCCCCCGTTCCACGATTTCTCCTTCTTTCATCACCACGACAGCGTCACACATACCGGCCACCACCCCAAGGTCATGGGTGATGAGGATGATGGACGTTCCGAACCTCTCCTGCATATGTTTCATGACATTCAGGATCTGCTTCTGGATCGTGACATCCAGGGCCGTCGTCGGCTCGTCGGCAATCAGGAGGGTCGGTCTGCAGGCAAGGGCGATGGCGATCATCACGCGCTGGCGCATCCCACCGGAGAACTCATGGGGATATTGACTATACCGCTCCTCGCTATTGCGTATGCCCACCTGTTTCAGGATATCGATGGCTTCCTTCTTCGCCTGTTCCCGTGTCAGGTCCTGATGTTTCATGAGGCTCTCGGCAATCTGGTTCCCGATCCGGATCGTCGGGTTGAGGGATGTCATAGGGTCCTGAAAGATCATGCCGATGTCACGACCGCGTATGGACTCCATCTCCTTCTCGGTCTTCTCCGCGAGATTCTCCCCGAGGAACGTGATCTCCCCTTCCTTCATATACGAGGGTGGCGATGGCAGCAGCCTCATGATCGACCGTGCCGTCACGCTTTTCCCGCTGCCCGATTCCCCTACAATGCCAAGGGTCTCGCCTTTTTTTACTTCAAAACTCACACCGCGCACTGCATCGAATTCTTCTTCCTTTGATTGGAATGAGATATGCAAATTGTCTACTTTAAGAATTGATTCCACTATTTCCACCTGCCAGGACGATTTGTTAAATTTTCTAAAGTTTACATTGATTTTTCAAGAATGTGTATTTAAAATATACTAAACAGATCGGAATTATGCAATTTGAATTTTCATAAAGGAGGGCAACGCTTCACATGGAAACGGTGAAAGCTACTGGCACCTATGCACCAACCCCGATGTTCCAAGATACCTATCAAAAGATGCAGCGACGGAATCTTTATCACATCTTCATTCTGATTCTCGGATTACCGGTCCATCTCGCCGTCTTTTTCCTCTACCTTCACAGGAAGAGAAACGACCCTTATCAGAAACTCCTTCACGAAATGAAGCAGGGACTGATCGAAGAAGGAGTAAAAGCCACTTACTTAAAACGCGCAGAAGAAGAACTTCAAAAAAAGAACATCTTCTTCAATCAACGGGCATCATCATCAGCCATCAGAGCGAAGGCAGAACGCCTCGCCCAGGAAAGATTGGATGAAACCGCTGAAGAGCGGACGGTTAAACAGCTCACCCTGCAGGACGAAGGGAAGATCACGTATAAAGAAACCTTCGGGTCCCTACTCCAGAACCCGACGTTCTTGATCCTGTCTGCTTTGCCTGGTCTCCCTATGTATCTACTACTGCTCTTATACAGCAATCATTTTGTAAAATACATATTCGAACGCCTCGTCATGAGCTTATTCGTCATCGTAGGGGTCGCATTCCTTGTCTTTACCATCCTGTATCTTTCCCCGTTCAATCCGGCAGCGAACATACTCGGGGAGACCGCGACAAAGGATCAGATCGCTGCATTCAATGCCATTCACGGTTTGGATCAGCCTTATCTCGTCCAGCTTTGGAACACGATCAAAGGAATTGCCACCTTTGACCTCGGCTCTTCTTTTACAGGAAATGAAGAAGTCGCCTCGAGCATCGGGAGGAAGTTCCCCATCACCCTGACACTGGCCATCATTTCATTGATCATGGCGATTGTGATTGCCATTCCGATCGGGATCGTTTCTGCTACGAAGCCTCGATCATTCTTTGACTATACGTTTATGTTCGTGGCGTTGATCGGCCTGTCCATCCCGAACTTCTGGCAGGGGCTGATCTTCATCCTGAACTTCTCGATCAAATGGAAGTGGTTCCCGGCAACCTACACCCCGGGCAACTGGCTGTCGATCGTGATGCCGGCCGTCGTCCTCGGAACCGCTTTGACTGCATCGATTGCACGGATGATGAGGTCCTCCACCCTGGAAGTGATCAACGAGGACTATATCCTGACGGCAAAAGCGAAAGGATTGAACAAGCGGCAGGTGCTCTGGAAACACGCAGTGAGTAACGCCATGATCCCCGTCATCACGGTCATCGGTCTCCTCTTCGGTGGAATGCTCGGAGGTGCCGCCGTGACCGAGAAAGTCTTCAACATCAGCGGGATCGGAAGCTACATCGTCGATAAGCAGTTCATCCCCGATATTCCCGCCATCATGGGAGGGGTCGTCTATATTGCCATCACAATCTCCCTCGTCAACCTATTGATCGATATCCTGTATGCGTTCTTCGATCCGAGGATCCGATCAAAGATGAAACAATACTAAAGCAGGTGCATGTATGACAACCAACGTGGAAGTACCGCATTACAAAAAGAAATTCGCACTGAAAATATCATCTGAATATACACAGTCCACCTTCACATGGGTGCTGTCCCTGGCCATCACGCTCATCTTCCTATTCAACAGTTTCGACCTGTCAGATGGGTCCATGAAGCCGGTGGCATTCACGTTCTTCGCGGCCTATGCGTTCTTTACCATCGTGCAGCTGGTGATCACACGGCTGATCAAGCGGGACCTGAACAGGGACGGGGTCATCCGGAAAAGTACGAGGCGCCTCGGCTATCTCCAGCTCCTAAGCCTGTTGACGGCCAATGTCTTCACCGTCAGCGCCGCCTTCCTTCTGATCAAGGAAAAGAAATCTCCCGAATACACATTCTCGGTTTATATGATTATGACGCAGATCTTCGTCATTGGCGTATCGGCTCTGAATCTATTCAAACCGTACGTAGCGGATACGTTCCTCCTGGGGATTTTCCTGCTACTTGCCATCACCGTGTTCCACCTCGCCGTCCTATGGATGGTGATCACGTTCGGTGAACGCCTGCCGAAATGGACCGGCGTTGTGGCGGTTCTATTGATGCTCACGGGATTGACGGGCAATCTATTCGCGATATTCCTCG
Source organism: Rossellomorea marisflavi (assembly GCF_001274775.1). Classification (GTDB taxonomy): domain Bacteria; phylum Bacillota; class Bacilli; order Bacillales; family Bacillaceae_B; genus Rossellomorea; species Rossellomorea marisflavi. The sequence goes on along the minus strand of NZ_LGUE01000005.1, from coordinate 341,297 downwards.
GGTGGAACCTCCTCATGAAGTCCCGTGGAGGACACCATCCCGTCACCGGTACATGGTACCGGGTGTGGGATAAGGTGACCGGCAATATGACATCCATGCTCGGGTTGTTCTTCATTGTCTTCCTGTTCTCGATTTCCGTCTGCAGCTACCTGACGTTCGATTATGCCCTCGCCGTAGAGAATAATTACTCGGCGATCCTGCAGACGCCGAATCTTGCCTACCCCCTCGGAACCGATGATTATGGAAGGGATCTGTTCTCCAGGATCATCTTCGGGGCGCGGATATCCCTTATCGTCGGGTTCCTTTCAACGTTGATCCCGTTCATCCTCGGCGGCATCCTCGGGGCGATTTCGGGCTATTACGGTCAGCGGACCGACAATATCATCATGAGGCTCCTGGATGTCCTCTATGCGATTCCGGGGATCCTCCTCGCCATCGTCATCATCGCGGCATTCGGGTCCAACACGACGACCCTTGTCCTTGCACTGAGTGTCGGATCGATCCCGACCTATGCCAGGACAATGAGAGCCAATGTGCTCATGGTATCAAACTATGAATATGTCGATTCCGCCCGCGCACTGGGCACAGGGAATCTCGAAATCATCTTCCGGCATGTGGTGCCGAACTCACTGGCGCCCATGATCGTCAAATCGACCCTCACCATCGGGGGGGCGGTGATCGCCACGAGCAGCCTGAGCTATCTTGGACTCGGTATCGAGCCGCATATACCCGAGTGGGGAAACATCCTGAAGATCGGCAGCACGTATCTTGAAACACATTCCTATCTCGCCATCTATCCGGGTCTTGCCATCATCCTCCTTGTCCTCTCCTTCAATTTCCTTGGAGACGGACTTCGGGATGCCCTTGATCCGAAGTTAGACTAAAACCAACACCTTAGGAGGTCATTCATTTTGAAAAAATCCATTTTCGCCGTGTTCCTTGCGCTTGTCCTGTTTGCTGCAGGCTGCGTGAACACAAAATCAGATGTAGCAGAAGACAGCAAGAACGATGGGAAGAAGCCGACCATTGAAATCCTCGGCATGAGTTCAAGCGAATCCGATATCAATATCCTTCGCGACCAGCTTGTGAAAAACGGCTTCGATGTGAAGCTGAATGTTCAACCGGACTATGGAAGCTTCAAATCCCAGCAGGATGCAGGGAACTATGACGTCGCCCTCTCCAGCTGGACGACGGTGACAGGTAACCCTGACTATGCCGTACGTTCCGTCTTCAAATCCGGTGGAGATTACAGCACCATCGCCGATGAGAAGGTCGACAAGCTGATTGATGAAGCAAGTATGCAAACGCCTGAAGAATTCACCAAAACGTACAAAGAACTGGAAGACCGCCTTGTATTCGAAAAAGCGTATATCGCACCGCTCTATATCTCATACAAAGCACAAGGAATCAACAAGGACGTTCTGAACACCGATACCGTCCGCCTTTCCAAATCCCGTGCCCTGGCGTGGGAAACGATCGACTTCAATGACGAAGCGAAACGTGCTAACGATCCACTGATCATGCAGCAAAGCATCCCGACCCTGACGTCCCTTGACCCAATCAAAGGGAATGACGGATCCATCAATACGATCAACACGAATATGTATGTAAGGCTTGTGAATCTGACCGATGATGACAACATCACGGCTGACGGTTCCCTCTCCCGCAACTACACGATCGGCGAAGGAAATTCAGAGTACTACTTCCTGCTGCGCGATGATATCAATTTTGCCAAAGTGACAGACAAAAAGGCCGTCGATTCCGGTGAGCGCGTCGGTGCCGACGATGTCATCTTCTCCCTGAACCGTGCAAAGGATAAGGATTCCGTTCCTGATCACCGTACGTACACCCTCCATGAGCATATCAAGGATGCAGAAGTCGTGACCGACCTGAAGGAACTTGACGGGAAGACCAATGACGGAAAAACGATCCGTGAAAGCCTGGAGAATGGCCTTGATCAAAAAATCTCAAGTCTTGTAGACGATAAAAACGACGCAGATAACGGAAGCGGAAAATACCAGGTCGTGAAAATGACAACGACTGAACCATTCCCTCAAGTATTGAACTACCTTGCCCATCAATCGGCCGGGATCGTATCGAAAAAGCAAGTGGAAAGCATCAACACGTATGATGTCGCATCCTTCGATGTGAAGAAAGACATCCCGTACGGTGACCAAAACACCGTCACGGAAGGCGACAAATACGATAACAGCCTTTACGCAAGCGGACCATACATCATGACGTACAAAAACGATTATGAAGCCGTCTTCCAGAAGAACCCTGCCTACATGAAAGGCACTGAAAACGAAGCGAAGATCAGCAACATCAATGTCCGCTTCATCGCAGAAGCCGACAGCGCCCTGTCCGCCCTCCGTAACGGGGAAATCCATTTCTACTACGGAGTCCCTGAAACGAAATACGAAACAGTCGAAAAAGACGACAAACTGAAGCTGCAGCGCATCGAAAGCAACGGCGTATCGTACCTGCTCTTCAATTCCAAAGGCCGTGACGTTTCCAAAAGCGACGACCTAAGAAAAGCCGTCCTGTACTCCATCAACCAGGATGAGTTCATCGACTACTACCAAGGCAACAAAATCAAAGCCGTCTCCACCGTCAGCCCCCTTGTCGACACAGGCAACGAGCTGAAGGCCGACAGCGATAAAGTGAAGGAATTCCTGAAGAAATATAACGAAAGTAAGTAACAGGAAAGAGCCTGCCGGAATTGGATCCGGCAGGCTCTTTCTTTGATTCATTTTCGTTTCCGGTACAGCAGGATAAAGTAAACGCCTATGAGCATGACGCTATAGAAAAGGATCCACCCATAGTTTGGGTAAACAGACGCCGATATGGAAGACAGATCATCGCCCATACCCATGATATCCAGCGAGCGATAGAGGGGTGGAAGGAACCACATCACCACCGGGGCAAGCCATTTCCCCATAGATGCCAACGCGAGTGTGAGGATGAGCACCGAGAGCGTACCCCACCATGTGTTCAACGGATTCCTCATCCATTCCCTTGTGAAGAGGGCCGACAAGGAGATGGATAAGACGCTCAGTGAGAAGTGGGCAAGCACCCCCATAATGATATGATATTGATTCACCCCTTCTCCAAACCCTCCGATGACCAAAGGATACCCGACCGACAGGATGCTGAGGATGAAGCCATTAAGCAGGGCAATGATATAAAGGGCTGCATGATAGCGCCATACCGGCCTCGCATGCATGAGCGTCACTTCTTTTTGACCCTCGTCCTCCGCATGGAAGATGGTGATCGTGATCCACCCCATGATGAAGAACAGGGCGATGGACGTAAAGGAATAGCTGTCCAAAATTGGATTGGGCGTATACGTGTAATTCAGCATCAGAACGAATAGGTATATGAATAATGGCGGTATAGATTTAAAGGTACGCAGATGAACAAGGAAGGAATAGCGGAACAGTGCCGTCATGACCGGACCCCCCCCTTTTCCATGATCATGGACGGGTATGCCCCTACTTCTTTGATGGACGCTCCTCTTTGCAGAAGTGCCAGGAGCACCCCGTCCAGTTCATCCTCACCCAGCATCGCTTCCATGCGCAACCGGTCATCGGTTAGTTCGAGTGATTTTTTCATTTCAAGAAGAGGAGTTACATGATCCAGTTTTGTTGAATGAATATCAAAGACAATCCTGAATTTCCCCCTGAGTAAACGCTCCTCTTTCACCAGTCCCTTGTCTTTTATAACAAAGATCTGATCGGCAAGCCTGCTCAGCCTTCTGGATTCATGACAGGTGAAGACGATTCCCACCCCGGTTCCTTTCAACTGCCCAAACAATTCCTCTAACTCCTGCTGTGCACGGGCATCAAGTCCGGACAGGGGCTCATCCATGATAAGGAGATGCGGCTCTTCCAACATGGCCTGCATGATGAGGACCTTTTGCTTCATCCCTTTGGAAAAGGTGGAGATACGCTGATTTTTGACGGACTCCAGCCGAAAATCTTCCAGGAGCCTGGTTATCCGCATTTGAAGCAATCCATCTTCCATCCCGCGGATCTTCCCCATATGAGTCAAGTATTCTACCGGAGTGAATGGAATGCTCCCCGGCGTGATTTCCGGCACATAACTAATAGTCAGAGGCATCACGTCATGATAGATGGTTCCATCATCCACCTTGCTCATGCCAGCTACCAATTTCAATAATGTACTCTTACCTGCCCCATTGTCTCCCCGGAGCATGACGATTTGATTGCTGTACAAAGAGAATGATATCCCTCTTAATACTTGGTGATGTTTATACTTTTTTGAGATATTCACAGCCGTAAGCAGTGCAGACACGCTCTCTACCCTCTTTCACTTCTTTTGGAAATATATTCTTATTCATTATTACAGAAATACCCATCTGTTTCCATAAAAAAAGCGACTCCCTTCCCATTTAGAAGGAGTCACTTATTTACTGTATGCCCGGATTATCTGTACTGATCATGCGCCGGGATGAACAGATCCTCTTCCGATCTCCTGACCATGGCAAAATGCTCGACGTTATAATGGCCGTGAAGCGTCGCATTATGATGCGCAATGATCTTATCCGCAGGGAGTGCTTTCGAGTCAGAAGTGGTGTGACCATCTCCAACAAGTGTCACGTCAAATCCGTTGACCGTCGCTGTCCGGACCGCCGTATCAATGCAGTACTCCGTCTTGCAACCCATCACCACAAGGTGACCGATGCCGGCATCCTTCAAATGGGCGAGAAGCGGGGTACCGTGAAAAGAATTCGTCGCTGCTTTATCAAAAATCACAGCGTTCTCGGGTACATAGATCTCCTTGTGGATCTCAAATCCAGGACCCTTTCCTTCCGCCACATCCACATCGCGGATGAAGACCATATCAACCTGTTCCTCTTGCGCTTTGGCAATCACCTGATTGATTGTGGAGATGACCCGCTCCTTTTCCCAGACCGGCACCTCGACTTCGCTACCGTCCATGAGATCTTGCTGACAATCGATGATTAATAATGTCTGTTTCAACTCATCTTCCCCTTTATGTATGGCATCCTTATCCCTTCTATATTATCATACTATTCGGATATCTTTCTTTGTTTTTATGAGTCCCGGGGATGAACAGGAAGGGGTAGAGTAGTAGATACAGATTAAATCCCCACCATGCCGCATCAAAGTCCTTCATCCATGCCCAGAACGAAACCGCCTGCAGACCGGAACAGCTGGTGAGCACATGGGAAATCAGGGCAATGCCCTTCCAAGATGGATAGCCTCTCTTCAGCAGATAGAGACTGGTTAATCCGGTTGCGGAAATCAAAAGATCCAGTGGGAGGAACGACCAGTTCCAGGCCACGATATGGGGATCATCATAATCCTTGAACGCCCATTCCTTTGGAATCCACCCCATGAATGTCACGAGCCAATAGATGATGAACCCGATGTCTGTGATGAGGAAAAAACCTTTCATGGCCCTCAACTGTTCGTTTCCTCCCCAATCTGCGGAGCATCTGCCGTACTGTGACCACCTGCCACATTCAGGATCACGACTCCCGCTATGATCAAGATGATCGCCACCGCCTTCAGCCAGGTGATGGTCTCACCGAAGTAAAATATCCCGATGAAAGTGATGATCACAATCCCCATCCCCGACCACACGGCATACGCAAGGGATACGTCCAAGCCCTTCAAAGCAAGCGTCAAAAATGACAAACTCGCAATATAGAAAACCATCAATAAAATGCTCGGTCCCACTTTCGTAAAGCCCTCCGACGCCTTCATGCTCGACGTCCCCGCGACCTCGAACAATATGGCCGCGATGAGATAGATCCAGTGCATGATAGATCACTCCTTTTGAATAGGGGGGTGTTTGTGCCTGGCACCTTTCGCCTCTTTTGTGCCTGGCACCTTTTCCTCTTTTTGTGCCTGGCACCTTTCGCCTCTTTTGTGCCTGGCACCTTTCGCCTCTTTTGTGCCTGGCACCTTTCACCCTTTTTGTGCCTGGCACCTTTCGCCCCTTTTGTGCCTGGCACCTTTCGCCTCTTTTGTGCCTGGCACCTTTCACCCTTTTTGTGCCTGGCACCTTTCTCCCTTTTTGTGCCTGGCACCTTTCACCCCTTTTGTGCCTGGCACCTTTCACCCCTTTTGTGCCTGGCACCTTTCACCCCTTTTGTGCCTGGCACCTATAATGGCACCTATAAGGAAGCTCTTTTAAGCACGAACTGCGGAAGTCCAAATTCCCGTTTCAGTAGCTTCATGCATTTTAAAGGGATGACTTCTCTATCTCATCATATAAACTCGTAAGGAATGGAAGATCCTCGGGGTACTGATGATCGAGTATGCTGAGCTCATCAAACGAAAACCAGGCGGCTTCTTCCACTAACTGATCGGGGTCGTTCAGGGGCTTCGGGCTGCCGTTCACCTCTACAAGGAAGTAATGAATGCAGACGTCGTAGCCTTTGACGACCGTCGTTTTGATCTTCAGTTTTTTCAGGATTTTCACGGGGTATCCCGTCTCCTCCATCATTTCCCTTACGCAGCAGCCTTCAGGCGTTTCCCCTTTTTCGATTCCGCCTGACGGGATCGCCCACTTGGTGGAGTTGAATCCTCTTATTAGAAGGACTTCACCTCTATCATTGAAGCAGACACCTGCCGAACCATTCCATGTTTTTGTCATTTTACATTTCCTCCGTTTTCAGTATGACTTCTTTCGATGCAGCTCCCGACATCCTGGCGGTGAGGATACCGTAACACAGTGATCCACCAAGGCCGATCAGGAGCAAGAGGCCGCCCATGTAGACCGGTGACAGCCACTCGCCGACGACGATGAGAAGGGAAGCAATGATCATGGCTCCGTAACCAGTGAGGCTATAGAAGGCCATGTAGGTACTCCTCCCGTTCTCGGGGGCCAAGTCACCGATCATCGCCTGTTTGATCGGTACATACATCAGCTCTCCCACGGTCCCGAAGAACATGAGGATGAAGAGGAACAGGATATTGTTGGTGACCGCAAAAGCACTGAAACAGATTGTAAAAACAATAAGGCCAGTAAGCAGGGTGGTCCGGTCCTTCCACTTCCTGAACACGAGCAGAACGAGGGCTGATAGTGCCACGACCAGGAGTGTATTTTCCGTCCGTAGAAATCCAAGGAGCCGGGTCCCGTCGAGTTCAAAGCTTAAACCGAATACGCTTCCTGTCTGCTGCGGAATATCCCGCTCAAAACGGATGCCGATGTAGTTTGTGAGGGACTGTTCCAACGTAAGGATCAAAATGCCCCCGACGATGAAATACATGAACAGCTTATCTTTCAGCACGCTGCTGTATCTGATGGATACAGGAGGTACATCTTCATGGGAATCCTGAGGTGAATAGCTTTCCGAGATGAACAGGATGGTGACCAATAAAGACATAAACGTGATGGACGTGACACCGATGAAGAGTTGAAACAGGTAGTCTTTGAAGAGAAATGCCCCGACGACACCTCCGATGGCATTGGCAAGATTGGCAAGCCAATAGCTGATGGTGAAGACGGTTTTCCGAGAAGCGGAGTCTGTAACGTCGATGATCATAGCTTGTGCTGCGGGACTGAACAGACCACCAAAGAACATATTGAAGATGAAGAGAAAGGCTGTTACATAGGGAAGATCGAACCACGGTGAGTTACACAGGGTGATGAAAACATAGGAGACCAGGAGCCCGAGCTCCCCGTACACCATGATCTTCTTACGTCCAAGCTTATCGGAGAGGGAGCCGCCGAGGAAACCGCCGGCAATGCCACTCAGGATCACGACCACCAGGACGATACCCGTGATCGTAGCCCCGAGCTTACCGGCAAAATAGATTGCCAGGAACGGCATGACGGCCATGGAGACAAGTCCGCCGAAAAACTGCATCACCAGCCGGAATTTGACGTTTGGATGGATTTCCTTCAGTTTCACCATTTCCTCGCACCGTCGGGGTGATGATACGGACCGAAGAGGCGTATGGCTTGTATCTTCAACGCTTCCCACAGTCTGAGATTACTTGGGTCGTCTATGTAGGTGAGGCGCATTCCATTCAAAGTCGACATATAGGAGTGGGCCAGAAGGTCATGCGGGTCGGGATAGAACACCCCCATTTTCTGCCCTTCCTCCAGTACGGGACTCACCGACTCAATAAAATCGGACACAAAGCTGTCCAGCTCCTCGAACAAGGCCGGATAGCGATCGAGCCTAGCCAACACCTGCTGGACAAGGCGGAGGAATTCACTTTTCTCAGAAAAGATCGTGACATGACGGTCGACCATGGCCGTAATGATTTCCATGGGGTCACCGGTAAACGTCCCCTGGATGTCGAGGAAATGCGGTTTGATCTCCTCAAGCTGTTCCAGAATCACGGTCTCATAGAGCATTTCCTTCGTCTCGAAATAAGTGAAGACCGTTCCGAAGCTTACACCTGCTTCCTTTGCGATATCCGCTACAGTCGTCTCGAAATAGCCCTTTTCGCTGAAGATTTTGCTTGCAGCACGAAAGATCCGGTCGCGTTTAAGCCTCTTCTTTTCCTCCATCGATGGTTTCATGGCGTATCTCCCTTAAAATTGATTGATTGATCAATCAATAATATACACCCAAATATTTCCACCGTCAACACATATTTTCGAAAATTCAGAATCAAGAAGACAACAGCCATTCTTCCCTGGTCAATGCATAAATCGCCTGTCTCGCCCCGAATCGCTCCACTTCTTCTTCCACTCTCATCCCGAGATTTTCCAATAGCCTGCATGATCGGTCATTCAACACTTGGGTTTCAGCCACGATGCGATGGAGCTCCAGCTTCTGAAAGCCATGAGTCAACACTGCAGCCACGGCTTCCTTGGCATATCCCTTCCCCCAGTGCTCCGGTAAAAACTGATAGGACACCTCCGTATCCTGGCCATTGTGATGGGTCGAAAGGGATACTCCTCCAAGAAATGTACCGTCCTTCAAATCGCGAACAGCCCAGTGGAGCTGCTGTCCCATCACTGCCATCAACCCTTCAAAATCCAGATCGGTCCTGACTCCGCCAAGATATCGCCTGACCTCTTCGTCTGCATATAACCTCCTGATGGACGGGATATCCTTATCCGTCATACGCTCGATTGAACATCTCTCAGTTCTCATCATCTTTCTTACCCCAGCTTTCCCTGATTTCGTTCACGATGACATCCGGTCGGTCCCAATGAATCAAATGGGATGCCTGAGGGATATCCTTCACAATCGCCTTGGCACCATCTTTAAACAACGTAGCCATATGAATCCGGTTTTCCTCACGATGAGGCGGCAGTGTTGCACGCAAAAGGACGATCCCCCATGGCAATCGATCATAATGCTCAAGGACTTCATGCCGGTGCATGGCCATGACGTATGCTGCACCCGTTTCCCCCCGTGCGTGCCAGTAATATCGCCCATCCTTCATCAAAGCAAGATCTTCTCCTGCGCGGTCCAGAGCTTCTGACCTCCTGGTTCCGCTGTATACCGCTTCATTCAGGAACTCTTCCCATGTACTCCAAGAATCTTCAAAATCCTTGCGGTAATACGCGGCTTCATCGGCTTCACTAATACTTCCAAGGCTCTTCGCCTGGTAGCCTCCGTCAATCAGGATGGAGCCCCTTACCTTGTCACGGTTCTTCAACAGATAGAATAAATGGGCGAAACTTCCCCAGGAGTGGGAGAGAAAATAGAAGTCTTCCAGTTTCAGTGCTTGGATGACCCCCTCCAGCCACTGAGCCATCCTTGGCATTTCATAGTCTTCCGGATTTGCAAAAGGGGCAGTCCGGCCATGACCGGGTGCATCAACGGCGATGATCCTGAATTCATCTTTTAATTCCTCAGCAATTTCAATGAAACTGAGAGCCGTACTGCCGAGGCCGTGCAGGCAGAAAATCACAGGTCGATCTTGTTGCCCCCATTCCGTGATATGAATGGCATTGTCTATCCAATAATCTCTCATCTCGCACCTCCAATGGCATTTTTTTCTATTATATTTTACCAAAAAAGTGCCCAAAAGGAAGGACCTTTTGGACACTCTGGACTTTATACGTTTGCATTGATGGTTTTCACGTTTTTCAAGATGAAGTCTGTGCTTTTTCTTAGATAGTGGATACGGCTTACCTCATTAAAGAAGGATCAAATCGCAATGACCTGGCCCTTCTTACTATCATGGTTGCTTTTTATTTCTTGAACACCTTATCAATGATCTCATCCGTCGTCATGCCGCTCTCGACTTCGAACGTTCCTGGACGAAGATCGTTCTCGAGTTTACGCTTTTCGACGCGCTTGTAGAAATCGAGTCCGTCTTTGATAATATTGGCTTTTTCAAGGGCGTTCCCTACATCAATGCTGGTCATCCCATCTGAAACAGTCAGGACGGTTTTATATACGATCTTTTCTTTTGCAGGCTGATCGTCAGCTTTTTCTGCTTCCTGCTTCTCTTCATCACCTTTATGGATGGCGAATCCTTTTGAGGTCAGATGCTGGATCATTTCGTCATCCGTCATCTTTTCCTTGACGGTCTTGGTCTCGGGTTTCGCTGTCGTCGTTTTTGCTTCCGGCTGATCGGTGAAAAAGTAGACCCCGCCGGTCACGGTTGCGGCGACAAGAAGGCCAGAGGCAAAACTGCGCAATGTATTGGGTCTCATTGGGCAACCATGCTCCTTTCAGCCTTTTTTGTCATATATGGTGTAAGCATGCGTTCGACTTCTATGGTCGGGAGCTGTTGCTCTGATGCAATGCTTTCAATGGAGTATCCACGCTTATGAAGATCTAACATTTCCCGGAGCACGCGGCGTTCATCGGATGTTGCCGGTACTGCACCTGCCTGCTGTGCGGTAATTTCCGCGTCCAGCTGCATGGCGCGCATCTGCTTTTCCAATTCGTGCACCTCATTCATCACCGAAATCGACATGTGCTCAACCTGTTGTTCGAGCTGAGATTTCGACTGGCTCGTCTTTACAAACGATAAAATGAGCAGCACAACAGCCGCACCAAACAAAATGGCGATTATCCATCCCATCTTATGTTCCTCCTTCTATGTAACAATTTATCAACCTAAATTATACCCTGAACCCTGTCACAATTCGATTTTTATCGACAAAACACGACTTTGATCCTGTACCTATACCATTATATAACAACCTCATTGGGATTTGTATCCTGTTTTTCTTTACAAGTTTATGACGATTCTTTTCCCTATTTCACGAATAGATCATGACGAAATGCAGGACGGCTTCGGATTCTTCCGGGTTCGAATAGCCGTGGGGTTGATCGGCAGGGAATTGGATGGAATCGTATTGTTCGAGGGAATATATCCGGTCACCCACCCTCACCTCCACCCTTCCTTCCATGACGGTGACATATTCCTTCACTCCCGTCTGATGGGCGTCGGCCATATAATGACTGTGTGGCTTAAGGAAAGCCCTGTGGGTTTCAAGCGAACCATAATGAGAGGTGGAAAACATCGGTTCAAGGGTCAAGGAACCATCAGCACTCAATACCTTGTTTCCTTCATTCTTCCTCGACACCTTCACCTGCTGCTTTTCCATCAGTAAAGAGGAAATCGGGATCGACAGGCCATTGGCGATCTTCCAGATGATCGTCAGTGACGGATTGGCCTCCCCACGCTCGATGTTCCCAAGGGTCAGCTTGCTGACGCCTGTCAAATCGGCAAGTGCCTGCAAACTTAAATTCTGTTCCCCGCGTACGTCCCTCAGGATGGTACCGATATGTTTGGCAAGAGATTCAGGATTTTCCCATGTGTTCATACTCATTTCTCCTTCCATTGTCGGAAAATTTCATCAACCAACTGGTTGTCGGTTTGTAATTGGTATATTATAGTTATCATATAGTCTACTATACTTAACCAAAGGGTGACTGACTCATGAAAGAACTTCTTCTTGGCATTGTCTCGTCCATGTTCTTTGCCGTTACATTCATTTTGAATCGCTCCATGGAGCTGTCCGGGGGGAGCTGGATGTGGAGTGCGTCCCTCCGTTTCCTGTTCATGCTTCCGTTTTTCCTTCTCATTGTACTTGCAAGGAAGAATATGAAACAAGTATTTCTTGAACTCAAAGCGAATCCTGGTGCGTGGCTGCTTTGGAGCTTTTTCGGTTTCGTCCTGTTCTATGCCCCATTGACCTACGCCGCCACCTATGGACCGGGCTGGCTCGTAGCGGGCACATGGCAGTTCACGATCGTAGCGGGGATCCTGCTCGCACCTCTCTTTTTCACCACCGGGCCAGACGGAAGCAAACAGCGCCACCGCATCCAAAAGAAAGCACTGATCATTTCCCTTCTCATCCTTACAGGTGTGATCTTCATCCAGCAGCAGCAAGCTGCCGAGCTGACACCCATCCAGATGTTGATGGGCATCCTGCCGGTTCTCGTAGCGACCTTTGCCTATCCGCTCGGTAACCGTAAAATGATGAGCTTATGCAACGGACGGCTGGATACGTTCCAGCGGATCCTTGGCATGACGATTGCAAGCCTCCCCTTCTGGCTGATCCTGAGCGCGATCGCCATATGGAAAGCGGGAGTGCCGAGTGGTGGGCAGGTGACCCAATCCTTTGTAGTAGCGGTGTGCTCAGGCGTGATTGCCACTACACTGTTCTTCATCGCCACGAACCGTGTCCGTCATCATCAAGGAAAGCTCGCCTCAGTTGAAGCGACGCAGTCGACCCAGGTCCTTTTCGTCATGGCCGGTGAAGCCATCTTCCTGTCGAGCCCGCTTCCGACCGGCATTGCAGCCGTCGGGATCCTGTTGATCATCGCCGGGATCATCGGTCATACATTGAATATGAAAAAGATGAATGCCCCCCGCCCCGTCGCCCTTCAGAAGAGCTCTCCATAAGAAAAAGCGTCCTGCCCGGGACGCTTTTCTTCATAATGACTCCATATTCTTTTGAACTTTCTTCAATAACCCCAGCAGCTGATGCTGTTCCTCACGATCGAGACCATGAAACTGTGAGGCTTGGACCTGCTCCTGCTGTGGCACCACTTCGTCGTACAGCTCCCGCCCCCTTGCTGTAAGGGTGATGGTTTTCGTCTTCCACTGCTGTTCACGCTGCACGTATCCCAGTTTCTCCATCTTCGTGATGAGCTGCGTGATATTCCCCTTGGTGACGAACAATTTCTCACCAAGCTCCTTCTGTGTGAGCTTCCCGTGCACCCCCACCTGGGTCAGGCAGTCGAACTGGGCGCTGGTGAGTCCCCATTTCTTGAGGTGATCATTGTTTTCCTTGATGCTGTGATTGTATACCCGTGAGAGACGGAACCATAGCATCAGGCCAAGGCGTTTTTCCTTCATGGATAGTGGTTTGCTCATTTTCCTTCCTCCCTTCGTGCCTCTGGAAGGGGCTTGATCTTTGATTCGATTTCCTCTCTTCTAGCTTCGAGGAACGGCGGCAGGGAGAGCTTCCTGCCTAGTCGGTCCCTGGTTTCATCAGTTTCGAACCCCGGTCCATCGGTGGCCAATTCAAAGAGGATGCCGCTCGGATCGTTAAAATAGGTGGAGCTGAAGTAATGGCGATCGATCAATCCCGACGTTTTGACCCCATGACTCTCCAGATGATCGATCCACTTATCGAGCTCCTCCTCATCGCTCACACGGAATGCGACATGATGGACGCCACCGCGTCCTTGGCGTTCTTTGGGTCCATCTTGTTCGAGAAGATGCACCTCAGATCCTCTCCCGCCGGATCCTGTTGTGAACATCCGAACCTTCCCTTCATCCCAGGTGTCCTTTTTCACAAACCCAAGTATCTCTTCCAGGAAGCGCTCGGTCGCTGCCGTATCCTTTACCGTTAGCTGCACAGGACCGAGGCCACTGATGGCATACGCCTGAGGAACCGTACTCCCTGACCACGCATTCCTCTCAGAACCCGGATCCGACAGCAACTGCATCCGGTGACCATCGCGGTCCCTGAACCCGAGGACGCTATATCCATACCTATTGGAAATCCCGTCATGCTCAACCCCGAATTCTTGGAACCGGCTTCGCCAATAATCCAGTGCTTCTTCTGACGGCACTAGTAATGACACGAGGGAGATGCTGTCCGTTCCAGCATGATTCTTAGCCAGGTTGGGGATTTCAAAAAAGGTCAGCTCCGAGCCAGGACTTCCCGTTTCGTCCCCATAGAATAGATGATAATAAAAGGGATTGTCCTGGTTCACCGTCGTCTTTACGAGGCGCATGCCGAGGATGTCACGATAAAAAGGCAGGTTTCCTGCCGCATTGGCTGTAAGTGATGAGATGTGATGGATTCCTTTGAGTTCCATGATGCGTCCTCCCTGAATGTTTCTTGCTTGCATCTTTTCTTGTGATTATGTATTATCAGTTTAGTACTAAACTTAAAAACCGTCAAGCATGCGGCCCAGCCGTATCCAATATGAAGAAAAAAGGAGAGATCTGCCTTGAACCATTTAAAAGGAATCCATCACGTGACCGCCATCACGAGCAGTGCAGAAAAGAATTATGAATTCTTCACCTACGTCCTCGGGATGCGCCTTGTGAAAAAGACCGTCAATCAGGATGATATCCAGACATACCATCTTTTCTTTGCCGATGACAAAGGAAGTGCCGGAACCGATATGACGTTCTTTGACTTCCCTAACATTCCACGTGGGGTACACGGAACGAATGAAATCGCCAAAACTTCCTTCCGCGTACCGAGTGATGAAGCCCTTGACTACTGGGTCAAACGCTTCGATCGCTTGAAGATCGACCACAGTGGCATCACGACACGCTTCGGGAAAAAGACCCTTTCTTTCACCGACTTCGATGATCAGCAGTACCAATTGATCTCGGATGAGAAGAACGAAGGCGTCCCTGCCGGTACCCCGTGGCAGGATGGGCCGGTTCCATTGGAATATGCCATCACCGGTCTGGGACCGATCTTCATCCGCATCCAGGACTTCGACTACTTCAAAAAACTGATGGAAATGGTCCTTCAATTCAAGGAAATCGGTCATGAAGGAAGCTTCCACCTATTCGAGGTCGGAGAAGGCGGAAACGGGGCACAGGTCGTCGTCGAGCACAACACCGTCCTTCCGAGCGCCCAACAAGGCTTTGGTACCGTCCACCACGTGGCCTTCCGCGTCGAGGACCGTGCTGTACTTGATGAATGGACAAAACGCATGGAAGAGTTCGGATTCCGTACGTCCGGGTATGTGAACCGCCACTTCTTCGAATCACTCTATGCCCCTGTGGCACCACAGATCCTGTTCGAGTTTGCAACAGATGGACCCGGATTTATGGGAGACGAGCCATACGAAACCCTTGGGGAGAAGTTATCCCTGCCTCCATTCCTCGAGCCGAAGCGCGAACAGATTGAAGCGCTCGTCAGACCGATCGATACGGTCAGGAGCACAAGGGATATCCAAAAAGAGTATGAGTGACCAAATCTCCGAATTCCCACAAGAAAAAATCTGGGATAGATTGTTTTAATCATGGTAAAACCCGAATTCATTTGCCTGCGATAGGGCAAATGAATTCGGGTTTTTAGTTTGTTTCATGACCAAGTTTATAGCGGTTGATTGAAGTGCAAGACGAAGACTCCTACGAGAAGAGTAGCTGATGTGAGAAGGTCTGCCGAGGAGGCTCACGAGCTACCCCCGGAAAGCGTAGTCTTGCACGGAGATCATGAGTGGTATATAGAATTGATACTGATGATGTTTGTATGTAAATGGTACCTTCAGAATGTCACTTCAATCGCTTCATCCTTATAAGGGGAATGAAAGATCACCTTATGGTCGCCGATCCATTCAACATCGTTGATCCCCAGAACGGTCAGATCGTCTTCAAGTCCATCGGTATGCCTGGTCATGATTGACACTGAGTCTCCTTTTTGTTTTTGCACCACCATTGGAATGCTGGTCGACCGGTAAAACGTATAAAAATGAGATGTTTCACCATGTGTAGCATTCCGATATTCAATCATGACCGTCGCCCCTCCATCTGGGGATTGGATATCATGATAGGAATGCTTTAAAAGGAGATGAAGGAAGATGACCACCACTGAAAAAACAAGGAATATAACCGACACAGTAATCATCACATACCTATTGATCTTATACGCCCAGGCTACGATGTATAACGCCACGATCGTAAGGAACCACGGCACCAAAAGCCCTGTCGGCTTTAAAAAACTCACGTAATAATTGTACTTGTATAAAAAGATAAGAAGAATATCGATTCCGACGATGACTAATAACAAGATCATGGCTATGGTTTTCTTTTTCATTGCATTTGCCCCCTCCACGTGTGTGCCATCCTTATTTTAACATATCGATTCCACTCAGATTCAAAGGTCTGAAGAATAAAAAAACCTACCAGTTCATACTGATAGGCTCGCAAATTCATGCTTAATCGGCCGGTCTTGGACCAGGCTTTTTCCCAGTCGATTCCACTGTCAGGACCGGACGGACAGTGGCATCACCTTCGACTCTGATCTGGCAGGACAAGCGAAGGCGATCCTCATACGTCATCTCTGTCTCACCCGACGACAGCTCACAGAAATCCCCGTCATGAATTTCGACCCTGCACGTGGTACAGCGTGCGTTGCCGCCGCATCGATGCAGGATGTCCACTCCGTTGTCCTCCAGGGCCAGAACCAGCTTCGTACCCTTTTCAACCGTATATTTCCCGTAGCCGATCACTGTCAACTTTGGCATGGATCCCGCCTCCTCATTCCTCATAGTGTAACCATTCTACGCTCATTTTTTCCGCATTTGTGATGTTTTGATTAAACTTTATTAATTTTCAAATAATTGTTTGACTTCGTGTGTTGAGACGATTATAATTACCCTATGTTTAAAATGTTTTAATTCGAGATAATTTGAGGAGGAAAAAATATGGCCGTTGATTTTTATGAAAGCCTGAAGTCCCGCCGTACGTATTATGGTATCGATAAGCAGGTAACTGTATCAGACGAACGGGTTAAAGAAATCGTTGAGTTTGCAGTAAAACATACGCCTTCTGCGTTCAATTCACAGACTGCACGTGTTGTCGTCCTTACTGGAGACGCTCATGACAAGCTATGGGATCTCACCACTTCCGCACTGAAAAAAGCAGTGGGTGAAGGAGATTTCACTGGAACCCAACAGAAGATGGATTCTTTCAAAGCAGGCTACGGCACAGTCCTGTTCTTCGAAGAGGAAAGCATCGTCAAGTCCCTTCAGGAACAATTCGCCCTCTATGCCGATAACTTCCCGATCTGGTCCCACCAATCCTCCGGAATGCATCAGCTCGTTGTCTGGACCGCCCTTGAATCAGAAGGCCTCGGCGCCTCCCTTCAGCATTACAACCCGCTGATCGATGAAGACGTGAAGAACGAATGGAGCCTCCCGCAAAGCTGGAAGCTCATCGCCCAAATGCCATTCGGTAATCCAACAGCCGAGCCGGGTGAAAAGCAGTTCCAACCCCTGGATGAACGCGTAAAATTCTATAAATAAGACAGAAGCACAGCGATACGCATGATCGCTGTGTTTTTTATTTAAATCCCTAGCCATTTTCATGCTGACTAACACAGGTTGTGCAGATGCTGCAGAACCGAATCATCCAGATGAATCCTCCCCACCCTCAATGGAACGGTGATGATGAACGGCGCAGAATATCCGATAGAGAGAGGAAATTACCAGTGGGAATTCAAAAGAGGCAAGAACCGCCCTATCCCCTTCCAAAATAGTATGGAAGTAGCAGCGCAGGACGGACGATTCCTTTGGGGACCAGAGGCAAGGTTGAGACCCTGTTGACGTCAGCCAAAACGGCTCATGATGATTCCCCGTTGGAAAAAGGGCGACCGCAGCGGAAAGGCACGAACTTAATCAAATAGTCTATGAACTAGAAAATATTTTTTGCACCTATCATAAGGAAGGATGTCGAACACAGCATTCTACCTATCACCACAAAGTGCCTTGTAGCGGAGGCCACCTGACTCCTACGGGAATAGAGGGTAGCTTGAGACCCTGCAGGCGCAGCCGAAGCGGCTCAACACCCTCCCCGAGGAAAGCAGGTGGCCGCAGCGAAAAGGAACGAACCCAATCAAATAATCTATGAAGTAGAAGAGCATTTTCTCACCCATTAAAAGTTATGTCGAACACACCATCCTCCCTACCACCACAAAGTGCCTTGCAGCGAAGGACGGCCGACTCCTTCGGGAATAGAGGCAAGGTTGAGACCCTGCAGGCGCAGCCGAAGCGGCTCAACTGACTCCCCGAGGAAAGCGGCCGACCGAAGCGAAACGGAACGAACTTCTCCCTCTTTCTCCCCCATTAAAAGGTGGCCGGGATTCCTGGCTTAAACCCTCCATGCATGTATCCTCACCCCAGAAAGCACCTGCCGAATCTAGACGGAGACCCCTTCCTCCCTCCTCACTTACTAAAAAATATGCAAACTCACTTAAATCCCCGATTTAAAGACATACTAACCGAAACACCCCCATCCGATTGAATGGACAAAATTCGCCAGCCACCACGATTTTCTGTTACAATAAGTACATAAGTTATTTTTTTATACAACCGTTTGAAAGGGGTTACATATAGTGGAGGACCGACAAGAACTTCACCCTAAAGTAGAGAAAAGCTTCGAACTGATCGGAAAAAAATGGACCGGCTTGATCATTTATGTTTTAATGAGTGGACCAAAGCGCTTCAGCGAATTGAGCGAAGCCATCCCCGCCCTGAGCAGACGATTATTGACCGAGCGCGTCAAAGAGCTTGAAGAACACGGGATTGTCATCAGGGAAGTCATAGCGGATCGGCCGATACGATCGGAATATTCACTCACACAAAAGGGAATCGAACTGGGCAACATCCTCGGACCTATCAGCAAATGGGCAGAAAGCTGGGTCCATGACTAACCTCTAATAGAAAGGGTTGACATCATGACCAACGTTCTCTATATCACCGCTCATCCACTCAGTGAAACTGAATCCCTCAGCATGGCTGTTGGCAGAGAATTTTTCGATACATACAAACGATCTCATCCCGAAGATGAAATCGTTCACCTGGATCTGTATCAAAGTGACATCCCGTTCCTCGACAGGGATGTCTTCGACGGATGGGAGAAACTCAGGTCAGAGGCTTCGCTTACAGACCTTACCACCGCAGAGCGCCTTAAAGTCGGACGCCTTGCCGAACTTGGCGGTCAGTTCCTGCTGGCAGATAAATATATCTTCGTCACTCCCATGTGGAACTTCTCCATTCCCGCTATCATGAAGGCCTACATCGATGCCGTCACCGTATCCGGTAAGACGTTCATCTACACAAAGGACGGAATCCAGGGAATGCTTGCAGGTAAAAAGGCCATCCATATCCAGTCACGGGGGGATATATACTCCGAGGGACCGGAAGAACCGCGTGAACTTGGGCATCGCTATATGGAAGTGATGATGGAATTCTTCGGAGTCGCTTCCTTTGAGAGCATCATCATTGAAGGCCAGATGAAATATCCTGAAAGAACGGAACAAATCAAGGCCAAGGCGATGGCAGAGGCTCATGAGAAGGCTCAAACGTTTTAATGGACGAAAAACACCCGGATCGGGTGTTTTTTTCTTAATGGGTTCCTTGATTGCCCTCCGACCATTCCCGTGACAGCTGGTACTGAAACAAAAAAATCCACAAAAAAACGGGAGGCATAATGCCCCCCTTTTTCGTTTTTCCTATTAACCTCTTCCTGCTTGGAAAGAAGGATATTTTGTCATACCACCATCTGCGAACAGTGTGATACCAGTTACATAGCTAGCTTCTTTAGAAGCAAGGAATGCAGCAACGGATGCTACTTCTTCCGGTTTACCGATGTAACCCATTGGGATCATGCTTTCAACGTCAGCGCGTTGTTCTGGATCGTCGAATTTCTCAGCGTTGATAGGTGTATACATCGCACCAGGTCCGATGTTGTTCACGCGGATGCCTTTAGGTGCATATTCAAGGGCAAGTGTTTCGGTCATCAATTTGATTCCGCCTTTACTTGCTGCATAGTGGACGAATAGCGGCCAAGGAATCATTTCGTGGACAGAAGACATGTTGATGACGTTCCCTTTGATGTCGTTTTCTACCCAGTATTTGATTGCTTCACGGCTACCAAGGAAGGCACCAGTCAAGTTTGTGTTGATGACTTTGTTCCAGTTATCAAGAGAAAGCTCGTGAGATGGAACAGGGTTTTCGATACCGGCATTATTGATCATGACGTCAAGTGTACCGAATTCTTTTACAGCTGTTTGTACAAGGTTGATGACGTCTGCTTCTACTGTTACATCACCTTGAACGATGATCGCTTCCCCACCGGCTGCTTCTACTTCGTTTTTCGCTTCGATTGCTTCTTCTTCATTCACATAGTAGTTGATGACGACTTTCGCTTGTTCTTGACCGAAACGGACAGCCATTGAGCGTCCAAGACCAGTGGATCCGCCAGTGATGGCAACTACTTTACCTTTTAAATCTTCATACATAATGAATTCCTCCTTAGATTATGTTGATGCTGTACCTATGGATGATTATTGGCTTTTCGTGATTCCGAGAAGGACACCACCGATGATGATCAGGATGATACCGAAGATGATACCGACCATTTGACGTTTGGTTTTCTTCTCACCTAGAAGGAAGATTCCTCCGAGTGTTGAAATAACGATACCCATTTGTGAGAGGGAGAAGCTTGTTGCGACTCCGACTTTCGGTTGTGAGATGAAGAGGAACATATTCCCCGCAGCCCAGATCAACCCTGGAATGATGTTTTTGATTGCATATTTGTTGAATGGCTTATGTCTGTAAGTAAGAATGATTCCTCCGATGAACATCCCGATTGCTTGTGGGAATAGGGCTGTCCAACCATCAACGTCGAATAGACGTGCAACGACAACATATACAAGGTAACCAATGGTTGAAACGATAAGCGTGATGATCGCTTTCTTGAATTGTTTTGAATTCTCTTCGTTCTTTTGTTCCTTGCTCTCCAGTGATGTCAGTACGATTCCGACGATGATACAGATAAGGGCAATGATTCCTAATATGACAGTGACCGCAGTGGACCACTCATTAAATACAATGACACCGAACAATGCAGTTGAAACAAGCTGCATACCGGTTGAAATCGGCATTGTTTTGGAAACACCGATATATTCGATCGTTTTGAGCTGGTTACTTTGACCTACGGCCCAGAATAGACCCGAAACGATTCCGACGATAAAGATGGTTGGTGTTAGAACCGGATGAACAACCAAGAAGATGACTGCTGAGAAGATCAGCGCACCGATTGTTGTTCCTAGTGTCTGGCTATAAGCGCCTCCACCGAGTTTCACATTGAAAAGTACAATGCTCCCCCAGAATATCGCAGGAAGGATGGCTAAGAAAATATCCATGAATGTGAACCTTCTTTCCTAAACTGTTGATGTATTTGTGAGCGACTATTTGTTCACTCAATGTTACTAATAGTAACTAGGTAGAAAAAAATAGTCAATCGATTGAGCTCCTTTTTTTTCTTACCCATTTTCGTAAAAATAAACCCTTTCATTTGTGAAATGTTGAGCGTACGCAACAAACCTTGTCATGCTAAGTAATTCAGGATTTGTCAGAAAAAACGGTGATTCCATTTACTTACATAAATGTGATAATACACGTAATACTCTGACTACTTTAAGTAACCGTTTTCCTTGAAACGGCGCGGTTTTCAGGGGATTTCAAAGGGTTCGACCCTCCAGGAAAAACGTGAAATGTAAGCGTTCGATTCTGTCACAAATGAAAAAATCCACACAAAAAAACGACCTTTTTTGGAAGGTCGCTACTCTGAAAAAATTGAATTTTTTTGATGTAGAGGATGATTTTACACATGATTCACACGTTTATTCGGACTGATATGGCTTGGCAATGTGATTGGTTTTCAAGGGTTCATTTACTGATTCCGATCCCCATTTTCAGAACAGAAGCCATATTCCTCGATGCACGTTCCAGAAGTCGAGGAGCCTGACTGAATGCCTCGTTCAGGTCGATGATTCCGGGAACGATGGAGAAAAGTGCATCGATGCCGTGTTCATAGACGACCGTACTGTCCTCCGTGAGTGATCCCGCGATGCCGATCACGGGTATTCCGTAAACCTTGGCAGACTTCGCCACCCCGATCGGTGTCTTCCCGTAGATGGTCTGTCCGTCGATCCGCCCTTCTCCCGTGATGACAAGAGAAGCGTCCTTGACTTTATCACTGAAATTGACGGCCTTCAGGACAATGTCGATTCCACGATTGAGTTCGGCTTTTAAGAACGCGAGGAGGGCAAAGCCCAATCCGCCTGCGGCCCCTGTGCCTGCTATACTAGCGACCTCACTTCCGCCAATAGTAATAGAGGCAAGGTGGGCAAGGTTTCCGTCAAGCATCCGGACCACTTCCGGAGTAGCTCCTTTTTGTGGTCCGAAGATCGCAGAGGCACCGGTGGGACCTGTAAGGGGGTTGGTGACGTCGCATGCCACTTCAAGCTTGACGGAGTCCAGCCTGGAATCCAGCAGACTCAAGTCAATGGATTTTATAGCAGAGAGTGCTCCGCCACCCGGACCGATTTCCTCCCCTTTTTCATCCAAGAACTTGCCTCCGAGAGCCTGCATCATACCCACACCGCCATCGTTGGTGGCACTGCCACCGATCCCCACGATGATATGGCTGACGCCTTCATCGAGAGCTGCACGGATAAGCTCGCCGGTTCCCCTGGAGGTCGTGAGCAGGGGATTGCGTTTTGCCGGCTCCACTAGATGAAGACCTGACGCTGCTGCCATTTCAATGACAGCCGTTTTCCCGTTACCCAATATGCCAAAGAAGGCCTGGACCGTCTCACCAAGGGGTCCTGTGACGGAACGTTCCCTGATGGTGCCATCAGTGGCATCCACAAGGGATTGAACGGTCCCTTCCCCGCCGTCAGCCATGGGAAGGAGCTGATACTCCGCGTCCGGGAACACGGCTTTCATGCCTTTCTCAATGGATTGCGCCGCTTCCAGCGCAGTCATGCTTTCTTTGAATGAATCAGGTGCAATGACGATCTTCATCATTTTCTCTCCTCTCAGGTTAACCGAAAATCTTGAATACGCCGAACACTAAAGTTGACAGAATGGCCAATGTGAGTCCGACAAGGGATTCATAAGGCATGAGTTTAAGACGTTCTTTCATGCTCATATTCACGCTACCTGCCGTCGCATGGAAGAAGCTTCCGTGGGGCAAATGATCCAGTACGGTGGCTCCTGCATGAATCATGGCCGCTCCGGCCAGGGCGGACACACCCATTTCAAGGATGGTCCCACTGAATACGCTACTTGCAACTGCGGTACCAGCCGTTGTCGATGCCGTTGCTGCCGACATGAAGATCCCAGATGCCGGTGCGAGGAGATATGCTGGCAGACCCGATGCACTGAGGCCATTGATGATGACATCCTTCAGGGTCGAATTCGCAATGATACCGGCAAGCGTTCCCGTTCCAAGGAGCATGATCGCCACTCCCGACATTTTTCCAAGGCCGGATACCGCGTAGTCGTTGATCTTTCTTGTCTTCTTCATGGCAATGGCCCCGATGATCCCCCCAATCGGCAGGGCCACCATCGGATCGATATTGATATCGAACAGAGGGCGAAGGGCCAATAAGAGGATGGCTACAAGTGGTGCTACAAGAGCTGTAATGAAAAGAGGCATGTTCGAGGCGTCAACCACTGCGCTCTCTTCTTGGATGAAAGTTCCTTTACGGGCAAGCTTCTTGGCCACCATGTAGGTGACTGCGAGACCGAATAGGGCCGGAATGATCCCTGCCATCATAATGGATGTGAGGGGAACACCGAACGCATCCGATGCCGCGATGGCATTCGGGTTCGGTGACATGATGTTCCCTGCCTTCCCTCCTCCGATCATGGCAAGGAGAATGGCCGTCCTGGACAGCTTTGCCCGTTTTGCGATGGCAAGGGCAATCGGTGAAACGGTGATGACGGCAACATCTACAAATACTCCGACTGCTGTCAGGATCATGGTGGCGAGGGCAAGGGCAAGGAGTGCCTTTGATTCACCAAGCTTCTTCACGATCGTCTCGGCAATGGACAGTGCAGCGCCTGACTCGATCAGGACACCGGCGAGCACACCGGCTGCCATGATACGAAGGACGGCAGGAATGATTCCCTTTGCTCCTTCCATCATAAGATTGACGGTATTGGCTATATCCACTCCGCCGATGAGACCACCGATCAGCGCGCCGGCAACCATCCCATAAGCGGGCGGGACTTTTTTAAGTATTAATACGATAGCGATGACAAGGGCACTCACTGCTCCTAAAGCGCTTACAGTAACATCCATTTCTGCTCCCCCTCAGACGAATTATTCTCTATGTAGTTAATTGTAAGCGTTTTCTAATACCTGTTCATTAGGCAAACGAACAAAAAAATCCAAATATCCTGACTGGATATTTGGACACATGCACAGTTAATGTGATTCGTAAAATAGCTTCGCTATGTAGAGCTCCATCAGATCCCTGATCTTACGGGGATCCTTGCCCGTCCACTGGTGAATCTTATCCAACCGATAGCGAAGCGTGTTGCGATGAATAAAGAGGCGCTCAGCTGTCCGATTGAGTTCACCGTTTTCCTGGATATAGGCATCCAGGGTTTCCATCCCTTCTTTATGTTCCATCAAGGGGATATAAAAAGAAAAGCGCTCCAAATCTGGATTCCGCTCCATCATTTGCAACAAGAGGACCTCGATCCGGAACTCTTCGTAGGAATAAACCGGCAATCCCGGGCGCGATCTCCGTCCCAATGCAAGGGCATGCTTTCCTTGCTCATAGGATCGTCGCCACTCCCTTGAACTGCTTGCCACCCCTCCGATCCCGACACCTCCCGCTACCGACCTGAGACGCCGCGGAACCTTCAGACCCCTTTCCGCCACTTTGAAAAGGATGATTTCATTAGAAGGAGTGACGCCGAGAACATCTCCTTTGTCGAGCTCGAATTCGATAGAGCGAAGGAGTTCCTGCCCCGTCGGATCTGTATGTGCTTCCATCACAATGGCAGCACGGGGAAGATCCAGGTCTATCCCCAATGAACCTGCCTTTTCCACGACGGAGTCCCCGCCTGTGCCTGTAATCAGTTGGGTGATCATATCGTTTTGAATCCTTTGCTTCCATTGAAATTGTTCAAGAAGGAAAGACTGCTCAAGGACGAGTTCCGCTGACATCTTGATCAGCTCCGCAAAGGCTTGAATCTCTTTCGGCTCACCGGTGATACCCACGACCCCGACAATTTGGCCGTTAAAGGATATGGGAAAATTGATTCCCGGCTTTACGCCTTCCCTCTCTTCCTTCACTTCGATCTTCGTTTTCTCCTGAAGGACAAGAAGTGCACCTTGGTGGACATCCCCGATTCTGTTCATATCACCTGAACCGATGATCACACCTTCTTCATTCATCACGTTGATATTCCAATCAAGGATGGCCATCGTCCTGTTGACGATTTCCTGAGCCAGTTCACGGGTCATGACAGCCATATGTTTCACTCCCTTACTTCTTCTTCCTTGCACTCACAATACCTTGCACCACCGGGAACCGCCAGCTTCCTGCAATGAAAACAACCATTCCGACAAGGATCCCTGCGGAGGTGACAATCAGATCGATTCCTTTTTCCCCCATCGTAGAAGGTACAGCTGCCTCTACACCTTTCTCGACTACCAAGACGACCGCAGCCATGACGGCAGTGACGAGTGCGATGGGAACCAACGAAAGAATCAACTTCCTGAAAGAGAGCCCGACTGCCTTCTTGATATGAAGGAGTGTATACAAGACCGATACGCCCATCCCCGCATAGGTCGCCAGGATCGGCCCGATTTCTTTGAACGGTGGCACAAGAAGGATGTTCAGTCCGACTTTTACAGCGATTCCGACAGCAATGGCCCAAACGACTTTCTTCTGCTCATTGATTCCCTGCATGGTCGCAGTCGTCACCGTAAACAGGGCAATGATGATGGCCGCCGGCGCATACCATTCAAGAATGATGCCACCGAGGACAGCATCGGATGAGGAAGGAAACATCAGCCTGAAGAGATGGCTCCCCACCACACTGAGTCCGATGGCTGCAGGGAAGGTAAAGAACAACACCAGCTGGAACGACTGATCGATGCTATCCCTTACTTCCTGGATCCTCCCGCTTTCAAACGATGACGTGATCCTTGGAATCAAGGTCATCCCAAAAGCAGTCGCCAGTGAGACGGGAACAAGGACGAGGATCTGGGCGATCCCGATATTCCCATTGATAACCTCGACTTTTGAAAAGGCATAGCCGATGTTCATGAACAGGCGATTGATCGTGAACGTATCGATGTTCTGATAAATCGGGATCGTCAAGCCCGTGATCACAAAGGGGATGGCATATCGCGTCAGCTCCTTGAACATAGGAAACACTGCAATCCGCGCATTGCCTACACTTTCATCCATTTGCCTGCGGATCAGGCGGCGTCTTTTCCAGAAAACCCATAAAAGAAGGACAAGGGAGGCCAGCCCCCCGATGAAGGCGGCAAATGTGGCAATGCCAACGGCCCCTTTTACCGTCCCATTCAACACGTTCAGGATGAGGTAGCCCCCGGCAAGGATGAAGGCAATCCGTACCACCTGCTCGATGACCGTACTCATGGCCGATGGCCCCATGGAATCACTCCCCTGGAAATACCCTCTCAGCAAGCTCATGGGTGGCACGACGAGCAAGGCAAAACTGACCAACCGGACAACGTAGACCATGTCATCCCGTGAGTTCCCTCCTCCCCCTTCACCGAATGCCACCACCACCCAAGGTGCAGAGAAGTATAATAGTAGAAACGAAACGATTCCGCTGATGATCATGGCAATCAGGCCATAACGGAGCAGGTTCAGCCCTGCGAGGTAGTTGCCCCTTTCGTTGTATTTCGCCACGAACTTGGAAACGGCAAGGGGCAAGCCGACCGTCGACAGGCTGAGCAGGATCGTATACGGTCCGTATGCGTATTTGTACAGGGCGTATCCCGTATCCCCTACCAGCAGGGTGAATGGGATGATGAATAGAAACCCGATGATTTTTGAGATAAAGGTGGCAGAGGTCAGGAAAAATGTCCCCCGCATCATCTTCTTGTCCATATGATACTCCTTCTGTGCTCTCATCATGAAAAAGGAAGCCCTCCGCAAAGCGAAAGGCCCCCTTTCCTAAATCGCTTCCGCTTTGATGACGAAGCGATGCTGACTGGCATGAAAATATCCATCTTTCTCAATCGTGCGATGGATTTCCTCCAGTTTATCCTGAAATCCCTCTACTGTAAATCCCGGGACCTGCCACGGGATCGCCTTCAAATAATAGTGAAGGGCACCAATATCATAAAATCGCTGGCCGGCGGTTTCTTCCCGCTTCCAGATCACCCTGAAGCCGTTGGATTCTAGATCATTAACAGCCTGCTCCAGGTTCCAGCGGGCAAACTCCGGATTCAACGGTACCGCGAATGCATCGTTCAATTCAAAGCAGTCACAGCCTCCGACCTGCTGGGTAAAGAAAGTGCCTCCGGTCCTGATCACCCTTCTCACTTCACGTGCAGAAAAGGATTCGTGTTGATTGATAATCAAGTCAAACTCTCCTCCGTCAAACGGAAGATCATCATCAGAATCGTAAGTACGCACGTCCACTCCGAGCGGTTCCAGTCTCGCTTTCGCCACGGGTACGTTCGGCGAGTAGCCTTCCGTTGCACATATCCTGGGTGGGAATGGCTTCAGCATAGAGAGGAACTCTCCTCCGCCGGTCCCCATATCAAGCATGGCCGAAGCCTCCCGCATCAAGGGAAGCACCAAGCTCCCATATGACCAGGAAAGTCCATCACTCTTCATTCGTCCCGTTTCGGTTATATAAGAAAAATCCCAGCCTTCAAAGGCCTCGTCCTGTTTCATCCATTGTTCCATCTTCATATCAGATTCCCTCCATTTTTTTATTTATTCCGGTTCATTCCCCGGCCTTGGAGGTCCTCTGATCCATAAACAGCGTTGTTATGGCTCGTACTGATTCGGCATATTGTTCGCTCCTTACTCACGATCATTTTTTGCTATAAAGTCCGTTCCTTTCCGCTGCGGGAGGCCGCTTTCCGCGGGGCGTGCGGTGAGCCGCATCGGCTGCGCCTGCTGGGTCTCACCAGCCCGCCGTTTCCGCAGGAGTCGGCCTCCCTCCGCTCCAATACACTCTATGGTTAAGGATCGGTAGACGACTTGAACAATTTACAATATTTAGATAAATGATATCATTCCTATCCGGTTAACTCAAGACCGATTGTCTCATTCGTTTTTTGGCTTTAAGGCCGAATAGTCCGGTATAAACCAAGGCCGTACCGATCATGACAAGCGCACCCATGTAGACCGACATCATCGTCGGGATCAGGAAGGCACCGAGTATGATGGTGGAGCGGGCGATTAGGTCGGCTCCGCTGAATGAAAGGTTTGAGAAAGCGGAGTAAGAGCCACGCTTATCGTCAGGGATCATATTCGCCTGCTCGGCATTCCGGATCGGTGAATAGATCAGCTCTCCAATCGTCGCAATCAGATTGAACAGGATCAGGACATACCATGTGTTTGCAGATGTGACCACGGCATAACCCAATCCGTAAATCAGAAGACCGATCAGGATACCCTTCTGCTTCGAAACCTTATCCGTCCAACGGTTGATGAAGAAGGTCAAGCATACGACAAGGAGCATGTTCTCGATATTCAAGAAACTGAGCATCCTCACCCCCGCAATTTCAAAGCCACCGACCGTGACGCTTCTGAACTCTTCAGCAAGACGGATACCGATATAGCTGTTCAGTGAAAACTCTGCAGCCAAGATGAAGGTGGTGCCTGCGACCACTTTTACGAACGCAGAATCTTTGAAGGCAATCCGATAATTGTTGATGAGGTCGACCAGGACATTCTTGTGTTTTTTTTCCAAGAACCCTTTGAACTCGTCCTTCAGCCAGATGCCATAAGCGATGGGGATGATGGTTGAAGTGACGGTCAGCATGATGAACAGTTCCTGCTTATGATGAAGGTATAGCAGGCCTCCAAGGGCGGCGCCGATTGCCATGGATAGGTTGATGAGCCAGTAGTCGAGTGCATAGACCGCCTTCCGGTTCTCGGGAGTCGTTGAATCGATGATGATGGCATGCATGGCTGGCCTTCCGAGACTGCTCGTGATGATGAATAAGATGTAGGCTCCTGCGAATACGATGATCCACTTCTCTTCAGGGAAGAGGCTGACGGTCATAACCAGGAAGCAGGCTGCATTCAGCCACGATGTCACGAGGAGCACCCGTTTACGCGGGAAGCGGTCAGACACGTATCCACCGATCAGATTGACGATGAAGCCGATGATGACGGTGGAGATGAGAAACATCCCTGCCCATACTTTACTCATTTCTGTAGCGAAAAATAGAGCCATGAACGGCATGACCGCCGATGAAACGGCACGATTGAAAAACGAGGCAATCATCCGTACCTTAATATTCTGTGGATATTCCTTCCAACCCATATTGTCCCCTCCTCTTCTTTCTTGTATAGTAAACAAGACAAGAAAAATTAAAAACGGACAGTTTTCTACCCACATGTCCCCTTTTAAGGAGGAAACCGATGAATCAGCTCTTATTGAAGCTATGGAGGGCCTGCCCCACGGGGGAAGTCCGCATAGAAAAAGTAGCAGATCTTCTCGAACTTAGCCGCAAGCAAACGACGAGGAAGATGAAAAAATGGGAAGAAGACGGTTTCCTGACGTTTTCTCCGGGTAAAGGACGTGGACATCTTTCACAAATCGAGTGGAAAGTGAATGTGGAAGAGAGCTTTGAAAAGGAAGCCATGAATCGAATGGAGCATGAACCGATGGAGAGCTTGTCGGCGTACTTCACGTACGACTGGTCACCGGATACACGGCACCGCCTCATGGACCTATTCGCGGCAAGATTCGGGTATAGCCGGGAAGGGCGGGACAAGCTGATCATTCCGAGAAGGCATCTGTTCCGCTCCTTCCATCCCCTGGAGGCCGCCGATGCCCAAAGTGCGCATCTCGTCGCCAATCTCTATAACCGCCTCGTATCCATTACAGAAATGGGAGAATGCCTGCCGGAGCTCGCACACAGTTGGGATGAGCTTCCGGATAGACTTCGTCTTTATCTGAGGAAGGACGTACGATTCCATGATGGATCGACTATGAAAGCAGAGGATGTCCAGCACTGCCTCGAAAAAATGGGCAAGCATCCCATCTACCGGGAATTATGGATTCCTGTGGAAGATATCACGATTCCCGGACCCCTCATCATCGAGATCCACCATCCCGCAGGATGCTCCTATGTGTTGCAGATGCTGAGCATGATGTGCGCAAGCATCTATAAGGAGACCGCAGAGGGACCTGTAGGGACTGGATGTTTTTATCTCGGTGAAGATACATTTGATAAGACCGTTCTTCTTGCTTTCAGGGATCATTTCAGGGAACGGCCGCTCCTGGACTCTGTGGAATTCGTCAAGGTGGAGCCGGACTTCCCTGTCCACTACCAGTCTCAAATGGAGGATCCTGCATCCATTGAAGTCGAGAGTGATTCCGGCTTTGGCATCGTTGTCATGAACGCTTACAGGGATTCCGCCATCCGCCACAAGGATGTCAGGACCTACCTTCATCACATATTGGCGAGGCATCGTGACCGGATCGTGGATTTCCATCCCAGGATTACGCCGATTCGAGGCGGCTGTCTGAAAGGACATGAAGTGAATCCTGATCTACCAGAAGTTCCACGTCCTGAGTTCGAGTCTCCTCTTATCATCAGGGCAACAGGCTATACAACAGACTCCACCCGCTGGCTTCAGCAGGTATTCGATGAAGAGGAAGTACCCTATGAGGTGCGCTGGTTCACTTTTGACGAGGTGGTGACCAATCATCCACGGGCATTGGAGTCGGATCTTTTTATCCACGGCGAGATCTTCGAAGAAAATGAGGATCTTTCTTTCTACCATTTTCTTATCAATGGATACTCCCCACTCCACCCTGTTCTAAAGCCTCTTGGAGAATGGAAGGAGAGATTGGACGTATACCGCCAAACCCCTTTCAAGGAATGGAGGGCACTACATGAAGAGAACGAGAGGAAGCTCATGGAAGATTCCCTCATGATCCCACTCTACCATGTGAAGCGGGCGATCCCTTTTTCGACGGATCTTATGAATATCCACATCCGGCATTTCGGGTATGTGGACTTCTCCAAGATGTGGGTACGCCCCGGTGCAGAGGCTTGATTGTTTCCAGAAACATAGCATTTTCCACCCCCAGGAAAACGTGATAGATTGGACATACACTATCTAAATAGGAGCGATGAAACGTGAGAGCACTACTTATCACCCTTCCCCTTGCCTCCCTCCTCTTCACCGGAGGCTGCGGCATCTTCAAAGAAGGGGAAGAACCGGCGGAACCGATTGTAGAGCAGGAGCTTCAGGAAGCCGAAGGGGTACTGTTCTATGAAAACCCGAAAGAGAAAAAAGCCCTCATCGTGGATGAATCATTTGATGAAAACGAATTGGACCTTCCATTAAAGGAACTCAAGAAAAAGTATGATCTATGGTATATCACGATTAAAGAACCAGTGAAGCTTGAGGATCTGCCTTCTGGCTCTCACGTGAAGATCCGCTATCAGGAGATGCTCGGGTCTGATCCGAAAGCGACCGTAGCCGAGGAAATCGAGGTCACGTCAGGCTCTTAATAGCGTATACAAAATAAAACCTTCATTCCTTTCTCGATTTTGGTATAATTTAACTAAAATTGAAAGGGGTGGAGGTTTTTTGCGTTTGTTCCAGATCCTAAAAAACTTCTTCATCTCCATTGCAGGAATCTGGCTGATCGGCGGACTTCCCGTCCTTCTCGCCGGCCTATATGTCGGCTCGTTCCGGTGGAAAGAATATTGGACTACCATCCTTGATATCTTATTGGCTTTCATCCATCCTTCTCAGCTGAAATACACAATCATCGGCGGACAGAAGGAACGTGATCTCTTCCCCTATCTGTGGGAACCGATCCAGTACTCGCTTACGATCCTGTTTGTGGCCTTTGCACTCGCCATACTGGTTGCCCTTTGTCTCACCATCATGACGATGCTCTGTAACGAGCGTATAAGAATACGGATCAAATTCACCTTTTACCTTCTCGAGACGCTTCCCGATCTGCTCATCATCCTGTGCGCACAATTCACCATGATCGCCTTCTATCATCAATTCGGAACCATTCCCATCGGGATAGCAGCAACCGATGAGAGCAAGGTATATCTGCTTCCCATCGTAATCCTCGCGATCCTTCCCACTATCCACCTGTTCCGCTTATCCATGCTGACATTTGAACAGGAGGAACGGAAGGACTATGTGTTATTGGCACGCTCGATCGGGCACGCTCCCTTTTTCGTCCTGGCCGTCCATGTTCTCCGCAATGCCATCATCTCGGTCTTCTTTCAATCAAAGAAAACAATGTGGTTCATGCTGTCGAATCTGTATGTTGTCGAGCTTCTTTTCAATATCCCGGGCATCACGCGGTTCCTGATGTCCACACTGGATCCTCGCCTATTCACCCTGGCACTCTTCAGCCTCTTTGTTCCGCTATTCATCTTCTACAATGCCGGGGAATATCTTCTGTCCCGCCATGCCAATAAGGGGGAAGCACTATGACCCGTTCATTATGGAAAGATCCCTTTTTCCTTACAGGTTTCCTCTATCTGGCCGTCCTGATTTTGGCGAGTTTTTCTTATTATCTAATTTGGGATAATGAAATCCGGAGTCTGTATTTTATCACTAAGGAAGATGGGAGCATGGCAGGAGCCCCGCTCCCACCCATGTGGTCCTACCCGTTCGGGACCGACGCCCTCGGACTCGACATGCTGGGGAAAATCCTGATCGGGGCAAAGTACACCATCCTTGCCGCCATCGTTATTGCCGCTTTAAGGGTCGCGATTTCCCTGCCGATCGGGTTCATCATCGCCATCTATTTGAAGCCATTCAAACGCTCCATCAACGGGGTGATCGACTCGTTTCATTACATTCCCCTGGCGATCCTTGCGTATTATTTCCTTCATCCCATCCTTTGGATGCCGTTTGAAGGGTTCTCCACTTCCCTTTATGAACGTTTGGCGATTGAGGTGCTCATTCTTACCCTCTTGATCGTCCCGATCCTTTCTTCGTTATTGGGGAATGAAATCGCGAAGATCCACCGGGAAGAATTCATCCTCAGCGCCACGGTGCTAGGGGCAGGAAAGTTCAGGATCATGGTGAAGCATATCCTGCCTCTGATGAAAGACAAACTTGTTCTCATCTTTGGACAGCAGATTCAGCAAACCCTGATTCTGTTTATCCATCTTGGTTTGTTGACACTGTTCCTGGGAGGCACGTTCGTAGATTATTCAATAGTGCCTGATCCACCATCTTCCGTCACCCTGGAATGGTCCGGGCTCATCGGGGATTCCTTCCGTTTCCTCTACACTGCACCGTGGATCCCCCTTACGCCCATCCTGTTCTTTGCGAGCGTCATCCTGGCCGTTTCCCTCATGATGGAGGGATATGTGCGCGCTACATCAGGGTATTCATATTACAAAAAGAGATTCAAGGACCGCTATGAATCTGCTAAACTCAAGGAAACCAGCCTACACAAAAGCGACTTTAAGCGCATGGATGTATAGAAAGGGGATCGATGATGGAAACCATTGAATTAAGGGAACTGCGGGAAACGGACTGGCAGGCGGTGCACCGGTATGCTTCCATGGAAATTGTTAGTCGTCATCAGCCATGGGGGCCCAATAGCGAGGAAGAGACCAGGCAGTATGTGGATGAGGTTCTGCGGGATGCAGCGAAGAAAGACCGGACACGTTTTACCTTTGCCGTCATTCTGGAAGGTGAGCTGATCGGATGCGGGGAGCTTACCATTTGTGACCGCTCCAACCTTACTGGGGAAATCGGCTATATCCTCCACCCCGAGCACTGGGGGAAAGGGATTGCGACCCTCCTGGCCAAAAAGCTATTGAACATCGGATTCCACCAACATGGACTGCACCGGATCCAAGCCACCTGTGATCCGGCCAATACCGGCTCCATGAGGGTGTTGGAGAAATGCGGAATGACACGCGAGGGCAGGATAAGGGATCACCTTAAGATGAATGACGGATGGCGGGATTCACTTCTATTCGGCAAGCTGGAGCACGAATAAGGCTGCGCACCCATGGGTGCACAGCCTTTTATTCTTCTATACGATCAATCGATCCGCTGCCTTCTCATCCACTGGGTAGCGGCCCATTTGTCACCGATGATGACGGGTCCTCCACCGTGAAGGGTCATGTCATTGAGCTCCTGGTTATCATAGAAGTACTCGAAGTAGACCGCCATCCCTTTTTGCGGGGACACGGAAAGATTCAGTTTAGGAAAATACGTTTCTCCCCCTTGTTCCACATCGTTCAAATACATCACAAGGGTACTGATCCGAGGATTCTTCACCGGTCGTGATGAAGAGAAAAAGTCAAAGTGGGCCTTGTATTCCTGGCCGATTTGATAATTGAGGATCTGTAACCCTTCTCCGTGGCTTTCAGGGATGTTCATGATCTGGGACACGCGTCTTGACACCCGTGAGACCACTTCATTCTCCCCTTCTTCAAGGAAAGTACTGCTGCTCGTGCGGATTTGATCCACTTCACGGACCTTCCCGATCTTGGACCTGTCCATCCGGTCCTTCGATACGTTGATGAGTTCATCGCATTCTTCATGGCTCAGGACGTTCCCAAGGATGACGACAAGCGGCTCTTCTACTCTGGCAATAATGGAAATCTCTCTGTCTTCTGTTACGATCTTATTCCCTACATGAGGGAAGATCGTCTGTTCTTTAACCCCTATTTCCTTTGTGTGCATGATCATCGTTCTCCCTATTCAAATTTCACAAAGACGGCACGCCGCTTTACTAAAGCGCTTTCAATTCCAAGTTGAAAGCAGGCCTCGATTCCCCTCTATACAGGAGGGTAGAGATTAACTTTATTTTACTTCTACCGGAAGATTATGACTATGGTTTTCTTTAAAATAATCAATCACACCAGGGATTGCTCATGAAGTTGTAACATTTCCAATGTAAAAAAGCATGGGGGACCCATGCTCATTCTTTGCACTCACCACTCCACTCGCCAAACCATCCGCCTTCTTTTTCAATACTCGGTAATTTGTCGCTGCTGTAACAAGCATCGGCAAAGGCATCTATTTCCTTATGGACCGTATAACTATGGAAAAAGGCATTTCCCATAAAAAACAAGATACCCAAGGAAAGGACCAATCCCCATTTCTTATCCATTCTCCACTTAGTTGGTTTGATCAAAACCATCATCCTCCACTATTTATGGATATTTATCCCATCATAACATAATGGCACCGTCTATGAAACATTATCTTCCATCTGCCACGATGTGAATATCCATGTTGGAGGACTCCCTCATGATGCGATTGATGATGGACCCTTTGCGGATTTCCTCCCATCGGGATCGGGCTGATTGGCCTAGCAGGATCTGGGTGATGTTGTGTCGGAAGGCTACGTCCACGATGACGGTCGCTGCGTGTCGTTTCCCTCCATCTTCCACGATCATGATGGCTCCGAATTGCTTGGCAAGGGTATGCCACTCCTCGATTTTCTTTTTCTGTTGTGGCGAGAGGGTACTGGCTTCAACGACTGTGAGGATGACCAATTCTGCCTTAAGGCGATCGGCCATCCTCCAGCCCCTTCTGATGAGTTTTTCTGCTGTCGGACCATAGTGAACACAGACCAGGATCCGTTCATGGACGCCGGTCGGGGCACTCCCCCCTTTCATCCTTCCGTCCACATCATCCGCCAGCTCTCGAAGAGACAGTTCTCTCAGTGCTGATAGATTAGAAGAAGTAAAGAAGTGCGACAGGCTTTGTTCGATTTTCTGCGGGGGGTAGATCCTTCCTTCCCTCATGCGCTTCCTGAGCGTCTCAGGCGTGATATCGATGAGCTGGATTTCCGCCGCCTGCTGAATGAAGGTGTCCGGCACCCTCTCCCGGACCGTGATGCCTGTGATCCTCTGAACGATGTCGTTCACACTTTCAAGATGCTGAATATTCATGGCGGACCATACATCGATCCCTGCCTGAAGGATTTCTTCCACATCCTGATACCGTTTCACACGCCTTGCACCCGGGACGTTCGAATGGGCCAACTCATCGATGAGGACGATTTCCGGCTTACGCTCCTTGATCCGGGCGACGTCCAGTTCGTGGAACACTTTCCCTTTATACTGGACTTGCTTAAGCGGTACCTGCTCCAGGCCCCCGATGACGTCAGCCGTTTCCTTGCGGCCATGGGTTTCGATAAGGCCGATGACTACATCCCTACCGTCCTGCCTCCACTGGGCAGCATCCTGAAGCATCTTGAAGGTCTTCCCCACACCGGGTGCAGCTCCCACATAAAGCTTCAATCTTCCCAGGGTGGAGCGGTGGATCTCCTCAAGGATTTCCTCCGGTCTCTTCTTCCTGAAATATGGATTCATACGCTTCCCTCCATCAGGATGGTCATTCCTTTTTCAGTGCCAGGTTCAATAAGAGCACGTTCACCCGCCTCTCTCCCAGGAACCCCCACTCTTTTCCTTCTGTGTGATCCACTATCAGCTCTTTAAGCCTGCTTTTGGATATGGATGTAGCTTCTGCGATACGATCAACCTGGGCCAGGGCCGCTTCCGGACTGATATGGGGGTCAAGGCCCGATCCGGAATCGGTCATAAGATCCATCGGGACCTGATTGAGCGGCACGCTTGGATTCTCCTTTTTCCATTCTTGCAGGGTCCCCTCTACCCGCTTGATCAGTTCCGGATTGGAAGGAGCATAATTGTTGGAGCCGGATGCCGCTGCATCATATTCAATAGCCGATACCCGGCCGTGAAACAATGCGGGATCTTGAACATTTTGGCCGATGAGCGCAGAGCCTACCGGGTGGCCGTTTTCATAAATCAAGCTTCCATTCGCCCTTTCAGGCATCAAGAGTTGGGAAATCCCTGTCGCGGCAAGGGGATAGAGTAGCCCCCCAAGGATCATCGTCATGATGCTGACCC
This sequence comes from Rossellomorea marisflavi, assembly GCF_001274775.1. GTDB lineage: Bacteria > Bacillota > Bacilli > Bacillales > Bacillaceae_B > Rossellomorea > Rossellomorea marisflavi. Next base: position 304,230 of record NZ_LGUE01000005.1, on the reverse strand, counting down.
GGATGATCGGGCCAGCCAATCGTTGTTCTACCATTTTTCACGCCTTCTTCCGAATAGATTAGATTACGAGGGACATCATCAAGTCGATTACTTTTATTCCGGCAAATGGAGCCAGCATCCCACCGATTCCATAGATCAACAGATTCCGTCTCAACAGGATATCTGAGCGCACCGGCTTATACGCCACCCCTTTCATGGCCAAGGGCACGAGAAGGGGAATGATGATGGCATTGAAGATCAGGGCTGACAGGATGGCTGTGACGGGAGACGATAGCTTCATGATATTCAGTGCTTCCATCTCCGGGATGGCCGTCATGAACATGGCCGGGATGATGGCAAAATATTTGGCCACATCATTGGCGATGCTGAAGGTCGTCAAGGCTCCCCTTGTCATGAGCAGCTGTTTGCCGATGGATACCACCTCGATGATCTTCGTCGGGTCAGAGTCCAGATCCACCATATTGGCTGCTTCTTTCGCCGCCGTGGTCCCGCTGTTCATGGCGAGTCCGACATCGGCCTGGGCGAGGGCAGGCGCATCATTCGTCCCGTCCCCGGTCATGGCGACCAGCTTGCCCTGTGACTGTTCAAACCGGATTACCTCGATTTTATCTTCCGGTTTACACTCGGCAATGAACTCATCCACTCCCGCTTCCCTGGCGATCGTTGCCGCCGTCAGCGGGTTATCACCCGTACACATCACAGTCTTGATCCCCATCTTCCTGAGCTGCTCGAATCGTTCCTTCATACCAGGCTTCACGGTATCTTTCAAATAGATCAGTCCGTAAATCCGATCATCCATGGCAACGGCAAGGGGAGTCCCCCCTTCCCCGGCTATGGCTGTCGATTTCGCCTCCAAATCAGCTGGGATGGATCCACCTTGGGCTTTCACCCAGGCCTTCACCGCATCGACGGCTCCTTTTCTTACCCTACGGCCGTCTGGAAGATCCAACCCGCTCATCCTCGTCTCAGCCTTGAAGTCGATGAATGTACCGCCTGTGACCTCGGGGATGACGACTCCTCTTCCCTTCAAGAGCTCCAGCACCGATCGTCCCTCTGGTGTCTCATCTTTCAGGGAACTCATTCCTGCCCAGTAAGGAAGCTCTTCTTCCCCTTCCCCAGTCGGAATGATATCACTTGCCATCCGGTTCCCGAATGTGATCGTCCCTGTTTTATCAAGGATGATGGTGTTGATATCCCCGGCTGCTTCCACTGCCTTACCCGACATGGCCAGCACATTGAACTGTGTGACCCGGTCCATCCCGGCGATTCCGATGGCCGATAACAGCCCCCCGATTGTCGTCGGGATCAGGCATACAAGCAGGGCAATGAGGACTGCGGTATCTATCTGGAACCCAAGGTAGTTCGTGAAGAACGGGAGGGTCATCACCACGAACAGGAAGATCAATGTCAAACTGGTCAGGACGGTATTCAAGGCAATTTCATTCGGTGTTTTTTGTCGCTCGGCCCCTTCTACAAGGGAAATCATCCGGTCCAGGAAGGATTCTCCCGGGTTGCTCGTAATCCGGATGGTGATGCTATCACTGACGACCCTCGTTCCTCCCGTCACGGAGTTGAAGTCCCCTCCTGCTTCCTTCATCACGGGAGCTGACTCCCCGGTGATGGCGGATTCATCCACCGATGCGATGCCTTTGATCACTTCTCCGTCCCCCGGTATCCATTCCCCCTGGGAAACGATGACAATATCGTCGACTTTCAGTTTGTCAGAAGGCATGTGGCGGATCGATCCGTCCTTCATCCTGACGTTAGCGATCATATCCTGCTTGGATTTCTTCAATGCCCCGGCCTGGGCCTTCCCCCTCCCTTCGGCCAAGGCCTCGGCAAAGTTGGCGAACAAAACCGTAAAGAGCAGGATGAGTGCGACCGAGAGAGAGAACCATGTTCCCGTCCCCCCTGGTCTTTGTGGTAAAAACACCTGGATGAAGGAGATGAAGAACCCGATTTCCACTATGAACATGATGGGATTCTTGACCATCTTTCTAGGGTCCAGCTTCACGATTGATTCTTTCAGTGCGTTCCATAATAACGATGAGCCCTTGCTATTCTTTTCAACAGAAGGCGACGGCACCTCTCTTGCCGGTGAGATGATGTCCTCCTCCTGATCCTTCAACAAATGGTTTCCCATTTCTTATCCCTCCAGCTTATAGTGTTAAATATTCTGCAACAGGTCCCAGCACGAGGACCGGGAAGAACGTCAGCGCTCCCACGATCATGATCGTCCCCACGAAGATGGTGCCGAATAGGGGAGAATCTGTACGGAAGGTTCCGATGCTTTCCGGAGCAAGCCGCTTCTTGGCCAGGGATGCAGCGACAGCGAGCATGGTAATAACTCCGAAGTACCGCCCGATGAACATGACGATCCCCGTGGAAATGTTCCAAAATGGCGTGGCATCCCCCAGGCCTTCAAACCCTGATCCATTGTTGGCAGCAGACGACGTGAATTCATACATGACTTGCGTCAGTCCGTGGAACCCTTGATTGGAGATGGCATCCGTCCCTGCATGGACGTAAAGGGCGATGGCCGATGCACCCAGTATGAGGAGCGGTTGGATCAGCATGGTGACGGCTATGAGCTTCATCTCGCGGGCTTCGATCTTCTTACCAAGGAACTCCGGAGTCCTGCCGATCATCAACCCCGATAGGAAAACGGCGATCAGGACGTACATGATGACATTGAGGAACCCGGCACCCACACCACCGAATACGGCATTGAGGAGCATATTGGACAGAGCCAGCATCCCGCTCAAAGGCGTAAGCGTATCATGCATGGTATTGACAGCACCCGTCTCTGAAGCCGTCGTCACCATGGCATACAGGATCGACTCCCCGGGACCAAACCGGACTTCCTTCCCTTCCATACTCGCTCCATTGATTCCGAGAGCATTCAATGCCGGGTTACCATGCGATTCCGCCACCATTGACAGGGAGAGCATGACAACGAACATCATCATCATCGAGACGAATAAGAGGCGTCCTTGCTTCTCATTCCCGATCATCCTTCCATACGCGAAGGGAATCGCCGTAGGCAGAAGGAACATCAAAAGGATCTGGAGCATATTGCTGAACGACCCCGGATTCTCAAACGGATGAGCCGAGTTGACTCCGAAGAATCCACCACCGTTGTTCCCGAGCTCCTTGATTGATAAGAATGAGCCTACGGGACCCCGTGCTATCTCCTGACTCCCACCATCCACGGTCTGCACGGTAACAGATGGTGAAAGCGTCTGTGGTACCCCAAGGGCCACGAAGATCAAGCCGGTGATGAAGGCGAGGGGCAATAGCACCCTGGTGATGGAACGGATGAAATCAACGAAGAAATTCCCCGCCCCCTTTCCGGCTAACAACCGGATAAAGGCCATCACCCCGCTCAACGCGGTTGCAGGTGCAGCGAACATCATGAAGAGAACGCCCGCCATCTGGGCGAGATACGACAAACCGGTTTCACCGCTGTAGTGTTGAAGATTGGTATTCGTCATGAAGCTGATGGCCGTATTGAAAGCAAGGGACGCATCCATCCCTTTGATCCCTGCCGGATTCAGGGGAAGTATCCCCTGAAGTCTGAAAACCAGGTACACGAGCGCGATCATGAATACGTTTGTCAGAAGCAGGGAAGCAGCATACCTCTTCCAAGTCTGATTGATCGCCCGGACACCGCCGAGCCGGAAGAGGATGTTCTCTGCCGGGAGGAATACCCGGTCAAGGCGCGTCCGCTCCGTATTGAATGTCTGTGCAAGATAGAGCCCTACAGGCTTTGCCAATAGAATGACAATGAATATGATAAGTACAACTGAACCAATCGTGGAAACCACTTTCCTTCACCCCATATCAAAATTTCTCTGGATTTAGCAACACATAACACAGATAGACCACCAGGATCAGAGCGATCGCCAACATCATCATTTCTCTTCATCCTTTCCCGGTTCTACAATGGATCCGGACCATTTCAATAGTCCTGCCATCGCCATGGTAAGCAAGCCCATCATGACCATCATCCAAACATCCCACATCTTGATTCCTCCTTTACTTTTTGGCCCAGACCGAAAAAAATAGACCAACGCACACTTCTTCCCCATGTGAAAATCATGAACATGATCTTCATAGAATTGGAGAAAAAGCACACATTGGTCTACTTAATGCCCAGCAGGCTTCATGCCTTCTTTGCATTCTGTCTTCCACGTATTCTTTTTCGTATAGGCATAATAAAAAGACCTACATACACAGGCTGCCCCTCACGTCACAGATGTCTGCAACAAGAGATGCCCCCTGATTAAGGCGGTCTTGTGGACCTCCTTCGCTTTAGCCGACGAAGTTAGCTGACGGGTAGGATGGCGAAAGAGTTTTCTCATCCCTTCTACACAGTAGAATTAACCCCAAAAAATTGGTTCCTCCGCTCTCTTTCGAGATTAGGCCGGTTGATGCTGTTGTTTATGAAATTGATATTACTCCGAGTTCATTCCGTTGTAAACGACGAAAAACCAGAGAAAACAATCATATTCAATCAAAATACTAAAAATTAACTTTATTTACTCCGTATTACTCACTCAATCTCATTATTTCTATTCTTATAAAACAAAAAAATAGGATTGACTTCCCCTACCTTATGGACGTACGATTGTCGTTGAAAAGACGCACGCGGAATTCAGGAGGATCATATGGCAACGAAAAAACGATTAGAGGCCGAGCTGAGCGAAGCCTTCATCAAGCTCCAAAGGGAATTGATCGGGAGGGGACCACAGGAGACGAGGACCTACATCGTCGAAGATATGGTGATTGCACGGTTCAAGGGCGTCCTCACCGTAGAAGAAAAGCATCTGGTGGAACATGATAATGGACGGAAGCTCGTGAAGCAGATGAGGCAGATCCTCCGGGAGATGTACGGGGAGAAGTTCGAAGACGTCGTAGAAAAGCTGGCGAACTGCCACGTCCTTACAAGTCATAGCGATATCAGCACCAGGTCCGGTGAAAGGATCGAAGTGTTCGTCCTTGACCGGAATCTCGAGAAGGAACTGACTCAATAAAAAAAGCCGCAGGGACCCATCCCTGCGGCTGATTCTGCGTTATTGGTTACCTTGCTTCACCCAGCCAGCGACGGTGACGGTACGTTTTGCCTGATGCTTCACGGCAGGCTCCACGTTTTCGACCATATTGCCTTCCTGGTCGACGGTCACACTCGTTCCGTATGGGTTTCCTCCTGTTGTAAAGAGAACAGGATCTGTGTATCCAGGGGATGCCACGATCGCTCCCCAGTGGTGCATCGTCGTGTATAGAGACAGGATGGTTTGCTCCTGGCCTCCGTGTGGATTCTGGGCTGACGTCATAGCACTGACCACTTTGTTGGCAAGCTTCCCGTTGAACCACAGTCCACCAGTCGTATCAATGAACTGTTTTACCTGTCCAGGTACGTTTCCGAAGCGGGTCGGGATGCTGAAGATGATGGCGTCGGCCCATTCAAGATCGGCAAGCGTCACTTCCGGAACATCTTTCGTTGCCTCAACATGTGCTTTCCAAGCCGGATTGGATTCAATGGCACCTTGTGGCGCTGTTTCAGGCACCTTCAGTACTTTCACTTCTGCGCCGGCTTCCTTCGCCCCTTCTTCCGCCCACTGGGCCATTTTGTAGTTGGTACCTGTTGAACTATAATAAATCACTGCTACTTTTACGTTTTCCATCGTTGTTTCCTCCTTTTGTTGTGTTCCGAATAGTTTACTGAAAAATCCCATGTTCATTCTCCTCTGACTCTAGATGTGCTTCATTCAATCCGGTCGTTTGATCGTGAAGGTTTCACCGATCTTGGCATAGTCATTCCCTGCCAGACGGCTGACGGCCTGGAGCTTCTCCTTATCGATACGGCCGTTTGCATACAGGTCCTCACGGATATGGAACTTCACGATCCGACCGATGACAAGATCGCCTCCCCCTGCAGTGACGATCTGCTCCAGCACGCATTCCATCCGTACTTTCGCTTCTTCTACACCCGGTACCCCCACCACCTCACTCTTGGTGGGAGTCAATCCGGCAAGCTCCACTTCACTCTCATCCGGCTTCAAGCTGGCGGCCGTTTCATTGATCTTGCTTACGTTGCCCTCATCCACGATATGGACGACAAATTCCTTTGTTTGTGCGATATTCCTTGCTGTGTCCTTCTGTTCACCTGCTTTGCGCTGGACGGCAATGGAAACCATCGGCGGGTCCGCTGAAACGATATTGAAGAAGGAAAATGGTGCTCCGTTCACCGTTCCCGACGGCGATTGGGATGTTACGAATGCAATCGGCCTCGGGATGATGCTCCCGATGAGGAACTTGTAGTTTTCCTTGGCCGATAGCTGCGATGGATCAATGGAAATCAATGAAATCACTCCCCGATTAGTCTAGCTCTTTCACTTCGATCGGGATCAGGGCCTGCTCGATCCTGTCCCGATGTCCCTCATACTGCTCAGGCAGCATGAGCTTCTCTCCCATTGTTTCCACCGTTTCATCATGTGCAAACCCTGGAGGGTCCGTCGCGATCTCAAACAGGATCTCTCCGTGCTCCCGGAAGTATATGGCGTTGAAGTAGTTTCTGTCCTTCACTTCAGTGACGCCATAGCCGCTTTCGCCGACAAGGCGCTGCCATTGGAGCTGGTCTTGGTCATCTTCCGCCCTCCATGCGATATGGTGGACCGTCCCCACTCCAGAGCGTCCCCGGCCGACGGAGGTTTTCTTCACGTCGACGAGATTTCCGATGTCAGCCGTAGATCGGAAGCGTATATAGTCCCCTTCCTCGCCTACCTTCTCAAGACCCATCACCTGCTCCAGCAATTCAGCCGTTTTTTCAGGGCGTGCAGATAGAAGGATGGCTCCACCGAACCCTTTGATGGCGACGTCGGGTGATACCCCTCCGAACGACCAGCCGTTGTTCTCCCCGCCTTCCCGCTCCACGATTTCCAGGTGAAGGCCGTGTGGATCATCGAACGTCAGATACGTTTCGCCGAAACGCTGTGATTCTTTTGCCTCGATGTTGAACGTCGCCAGGCGCTCTTTCCAAAAAGAAAGGCTTCCTGTTGGTACGGCATAGGTGGTGACACCCACTTGCCCGTCTCCGATGGCGCCTTGGCGGGCACCTGCCCAAGGGAAGAAGGTGATGATGGTTCCTGGATTTCCGCCTTCATCTCCGAAGTAAAGATGATAGGTGCCCGGGTCGTCGAAGTTGACGGTTTGTTTGACGAGGCGGAGTCCGAGGACGCCTGCGTAGAAGTCGATGTTTTCCTGTGGATGTCCGACGATGGCGGTGATGTGGTGGATTCCGGCTGTTCGTTTTTGCATGGTGGATCTCTCCTTTGGTTCGGAATGGTTTATATGGTTTTTTTGTTGTAGGTTCATGGTGGATAGATGGGGCCGTTCGTGTTCGCTGCGGGGTGCCGCTTTCCGCGGGGAGGGAGTTGAGCCGCTTCGGCTATCGCCTGCAGGGTCTCAACCTTCCCTCCTTTTCCGCAGGAGTCGGCACCCCTCCGCTACCACTCACTTTTCGATGATTTAAAGTGAGTGTTCCTAACAGACCTTGATGGGTGTAACTCATTCAAAAACGATTTCTGATTTCTTTTCTGAAATGATCCTGCTCTCCTTCCACTCTTTCGCAACTGAGATGATACCCAGAGTGCATTGGAGCGGAAGGTACTTGACTCCTACGGGAATAGAGGGATGTTCGAGACCCCGCAAGAATGAGGAGGCTCGACTTCCTCCCCGTGGAAAGCAAGTGCCTGTAGCGGAAAGGAACGGTCTTCGTAGCATTTATACTATTTTCAATAGTTTGTTCTTTATTCCATCTTTTACTCTGAATTAAAATATCTTTAATTCGAGATAATTATATGATGGATGCTCTTTCAATGTCAATGGTTTAGGAGAAAAAACTTTTAATTCGAGATATTTTCTTGCATGTTTGCTCCTTATTTACGTTGAAAAGGCGTTTATCTTGTATGAATAAAAGGAATCTTATTAGGTAGGCTCCATTTTAAGGAGTACGTTACTTATTGTATAAGAGGGAGGTAAGAAATGATCCGATTTGAGAATGTCTCAAAAGTATTTGACGGAAATAAGAAGGCAGTGGACTCAGTCAGTTTCACGATTCCAAATGGAGAAATCTTTGTGCTGATCGGTCCGAGTGGATGCGGAAAGACAACGACGCTCAAAATGATCAACCGGCTCATTGAGTTATCTGATGGGACGATTTATATCAATGATGAGAAAGTCAGTACATACAATGTGCACGAGCTGAGATGGAACATCGGGTATGTGCTACAGAATATCGGACTGTTCCCACATATGACCATCGAGGAGAATATCGCCATCGTACCCGAGATGAAGAAGTGGCCGAAAGAAAAGACAAGCAAGCGTGTGGATGAGCTTTTACGGATGGTGGGTCTTAATCCTGCTGATTATAAGGACCGGAAGCCTGGTGAATTATCGGGTGGTCAGCAACAGCGCATCGGCGTTGCACGTGCCCTTGCAGCAGACCCTGAATTCATCCTGATGGATGAACCATTCAGTGCCCTAGATCCCATCACAAGGGAAAAGCTACAGGATGATATCCTGGCCCTTCAGAAGGAAATCAAAAAAACCATCGTGTTTGTCACCCATGACATGCAGGAGGCTCTGAAGCTCGGAGATCGCATCTGCCTCATGAAGGATGGAGAAGTCGCACAGGTAGGGACACCTGCAGAGCTGATCCAGAAACCCGCCAACGAATTTGTCAGGGATTTCATCGGTGGAAAAGGTCATTCTCTTGAGAATGAATTCAACCTGGCCGATATCCTTTCACCGATTGAGGAACCGCTGGATGTGGACCGGGCATATATCCCCATCGACAGTACGATTCACGAAACCCTTTCAGCACTCGCACATGAAGAGATTGCCATCGTGAAAAAAGATGGGACCCCCGTCGGGTACGTTTCAAGGGAAACCATCATCCGGCATCTTGCTGGGACGAGAGCGGGTGAAACTGGATGAACGGATTAATGGATACGTTCAATAACCGCAAAGGCGAATTGCTTAATGACCTCTTACAGCATATCGAAATATCATTCATTGCCTTGTTCTTTGCCCTTATCATATCAATTCCACTGGGCATCTATTTGACCCGGAAGCAAAAGATTGCCGAAGGGATCATCGGCATCACGGCCGTCTTCCAGACGATTCCGTCGCTGGCCCTCCTCGGACTTTTGATTCCCCTAGTGGGTATCGGGACCGTCCCTTCCATTATCGCCCTTGTCGCCTATGCGCTCCTCCCGATCCTGAGGAATGTGTATACGGGTATCAATGAAGTGGATCCCGCCTTGACAGAAGCGGCAAAGGGCCTCGGGATGAACAGCTGGAGGCGCCTGGTCAAAGTCGAGCTGCCACTTGCCATGCCTGTCATCATGGCCGGGATCCGGACGTCGATGGTCCTCATCATCGGCACGACGACAATCGCCGCCTTGATTGGAGCCGGTGGGCTCGGGGATCTCATCACCGTCGGGATCAGCCGTAACGATACCGATCTGATCCTTCTCGGTGCCATCCCCGCTGCCCTGCTGGCGCTTTTCTTCGATTTCCTATTGCGGATCATCGGAAGGCTATCATTCAAGAAATCCCTGATATCGGTGGCATCTGTCATCGTCATCGCCTTCTTGATCATCGGAGGTTCCGCCTTCTTAAAACCGAAGGAAGCCGATCTTGTCATCGGCGGGAAGCTTGGACCCGAGCCGGAGATCCTCATGAATATGTATAAGCTCCTGATTGAAGATGAAACCAACATCACGGTTGAGGTGAAGCCGAATATGGGGCCGACCACCTTCATGTTCAATGCCCTGAGGTCCGGGGATATCGACATCTACCCTGAATTCACAGGGACCGTCATTGCCGATCTCCTGAAGGAATCACCTGAAAGCACCAACGAGGAGGACGTCTATAAACAGGCGAAGGAAGGTGCAAAGGATAAACTCGGCTTCGCGTTACTTGAGCCGATGAAGTACAACAATACCTATGCCCTTGCCGTTTCCGAGGAGCTGGCACAGCAGTATGACCTGAAGACCATTTCCGATTTGAAGGCCATCCAGGGCAGCATCAAGGCTGGATTCACACCGGAATTCCCTGAGCGGGACGACGGCTACCCCGGCATCCAGAAACTTTATGGCATCGAGTTCCCATCCGTGAAGGTCATGCAGCCCGAACTGCGGTACACAGCCATTGATTCAGGCAAGATCAATCTGGCCGACGCCTACTCCACTGATCCTGAAATCGAGAAATACAACCTGAAAGTACTCGAAGATGATAAGGGCCTCTTCCCTCCGTATCAGGGTGCCCCGATCATGAAAGAGGAGCTCCTTGAAGAATACCCAGAGCTTGAGGACATCCTCAACAAATTGTCCGGTAAGATCACGGATGACGAGATGAGGGAAATGAACTATCAGGTTTCCGTCGAAGACCGCTCTGCAAGAGAAGTGGCTGAAGAGTATTTGAAGGAGAATAAGCTGATTCAATAAAATAAATAAAACCGGACGGCCATTTGCTGGCGCGTCCGGTTTTATTATTTCTCTCGCCCATCGGATCGTCTAAATACCGATTCACTCCGGCTTCTTTTTTTCAATGACCGCTATCATATCATCAAGCTTACCCTCAATTGATCATAGTCGCGCTTCTTCGTGACTCCTCTTTTGTTTGCCTTTGATGATGGAGCGTGCGACATAAATGGTGGCAACCACCAATGTCCCAAGCATGATGAGCATGATCAATTGAAATACAATGTCTCCTCCGACCATAAAACACCCTCCTGAAAACGCATTGATGTGTTGATTGTACCATTTTCAGGATTTTTTGTATCAGGTAAATTGAGCGTTGTCCCTCCTTTAAGTCCCTCCCCTTCCCACAACCACCTTCTCCTTACACGAAGCCATGTAAGAAGCATACCGGAGACAGGTTTCCCAATCATCTTCCACTTCCATCGGCCACCACCTGATCGCCCCCATCGGTGCATTGGCCGCGTAGGTTTCCACAAGATGCGGGATCCTTCCGGCGATGACAATCTCATGATCTGAGAATCCGGTTTCCAGGCCTTCCCTGAGTGCTTCAAGAAGAAGAGTGTGATCATACTCTTCTTCTTCATGAGGGATGGGGAATAACAATGAGCGACGATCCTCCCTCTCATGGATGAGATGAGCCGTCTTCACACCGGCATCATCCGTTTTCCGCTTCCAGATCCGGTCATATGGAATCTCACGGGGCAGTTCAAGGGACTCGAGCCTCTCCCCGATCCGGTCCCCATAATAGAGGTAAAGCTGCTGCACGAGAAGCTGGATCTGCTTGTTCCTTGTAAACGTCGTATTGCTCCCACCTGCGTTCCGGTATTGGATATAGAGAAGGTCCGGGATGGCCACGACACGGGTAGACAGGAACGTCCGGACGAGAAGGTCATAGTCATCTGCCACGAGCAGCTCCTCCCTGTGCCCACCGATGAGATGATAGCAGTCCCGCCTCCATGCACGGGGATGGTTCGGAAGGCCGACGAGATGCCTGATGGTCGTTCCATTAAGGGCCGTGTGCTTATTCACGTTCTGCCAGCGCTTCATCTTATGGATCCACACCCGGTAGTACAGGTTATAGCCGTAGCCGCTGTCCCACCCGTACCAATGGGCGTGAAGATTGTCGGCATGGACCTCCGTACAATCCCCATAGGCAAATCCGGCTTCGGGATTCGCCTGGAAGGCCGACACGATTTTCTCCAGACAATCCTCCGTGAGCTCGTCATCATGATCAACCTCCACCAGGATTTCCCCGGTGCACAAGCTTGCCGCATACCGTTTCACCGCTCCGATATATCCGGACGATCCGTCTGGCCGGTAGCGCCTGACTCTTGAGTCATCAAGGCCCACCAGAGCCGTTTGGTACGTCTCATCTTCGTCACCGGAGTCATCCACGATGACCCATTCCCAGTTCGTATAGGTCTGCTTCAAGAGAGATTCATAGGGCCGCCTGATTTTGTTTCCCGACCGGTAGGCTGCCGTGAAGACTGACACGAGGGGCCGGTCGCTGATGGTGGAAGGAATGGAAATCTCCTCCCCTTCAGGCAGGGGATCCGTCCGCTTCAACCAGCAGTGAAAGAGATGATCCGCCTCGATCTCCTCTCCCGACTTCACATGGATCCATCGCCTGCGCTCCTCAAGGGGCAGGCTGTTCAATCCTTTGAATTCCTCCCAGTCCTCCCCTATGGATACATACACACGCGGATGCTTTGGATCTATTTCCGGCTGTGACGCATCGGCATCGCACAGAACGATATCAATTCCCTTTTCCATCAGGCGATTGAAGATGATGTGAAGATAGTGATCGGTATAAGAATCAGAGATATAGAGATAGGCCGTGAACATGGAGGGCTCCACTCCCCCCTCTTCATTGTTCCGCCTGAGGCGTCCGATCCGGTCGGTCCCCCGGTAAACCTCTACCATTTCTCCTTTCCGGATGAGCATATGTTCTTGCTGGGCACTGATCCCTTTAGGGAAGAGGACCCCAAGTCCGTTGCTGTGGGTGAAGTCGATATGAGGGGTCCCCTGTTGCTCCGCCCAGAATTTGTATACGCCAAAGTCCCGGCCCCTCACATAAGTATCGTGGAAGAGGACGACCCCATTCTCCGACAGCTTCGGCAGCCACGTGGTGTAGTCATGGCTGACCGCTTCATATGTGTGGTATCCGTCGATATGAAGAAGGTCAATGGATCCGTCCTCGAACTCCTCGAGGGCTTCATCGAAGGTTTTCCTCAGAAGCTTGCCGATTCCGGGGAACTCCCTTTCCGTCACCGCTTTGACGCCTGCGTATACATCGTCCCCGTAATAGCCTGCGTGAGGATCCCCTTCCCATGTATCCACGGCATGACAGATGGAGGGCATTTCTCCATCCTTCACCGCCTGACAAAAGCTGAAAAATGACGTTCCATATTGAGTGCCGAGCTCCACGATGCATGCAGGAGCAAGGTAGCGTACAAGATCATATGCGAACAAGCGATGACCGGACCACGGGCCATATCGGATGGCACCTGCAGGCAATTCCTCCGCTTCGTCAACGTCAAATGTCGCATAACGATAATCCCAGCCTTTCATCTCCCTCCTCCTCTCAAAAAAACACATACCTCATTACAAGGTATGTGAAAAAACGTGCATTATATCTTAAACCGATATGGATGCTAGATAGCGCTTGACCGCAGTCTGCCACTGCGGGAGGGGCTGCGTTTTATGGTTGCCGAGCACAGAGTACCGTGGCCTGACTGCCTTGCTTGGGTAAGCCTCTGAAGAGCATGGTAGGATCGTTGTCCCACTTCCTGAAAGCCGGATGGCTTCAGCAGCCAGGTCGTACCACGAGCATGCCCCTCCATTTGCGAGATGGAAGGTCCCGAATCGATCCGTTTGAATCAGGCGAAGAATGGCCCCGGCGAGATCTACGGTATACGTCGGGCTGCCCATGACGTCGTCCACGACCTTAAGGGTGTCCTTCGTTTTCGATAAGGTCAAGATCTTCTTGATGAAGTTCGGCCCCGCTCCGCCGAACACCCAGGACGTCCGCACGATATAATGCCGCGAAATCGCCTCCCTAACAGCCTCTTCGCCGGCAAGCTTGGATCTTCCGTAGACGTTCAAGGGAACCGGATGATCCCCCTCCCCATATGGGTCCTTCTTCTTCCCATCAAAGACATAGTCGGTGCTGATGTATACCAACACGGCACCGACCGCACTCGCTGCTTCCGCAATATGTTTGGTTCCCGTTGCATTCACGAGAAAAGCCCGTTCCTGCTCCTCTTCCGCCCGCTCCACATCCGTGAACGCCGCACAATGGATGATGATATCAGGGGAGCACCGGTATACGAAGTCCTTGGTCTGCTTCACATCCGTCACATCGCATTCGGCCCTTTGCGGTGCCAGGAACGGCCGGCCCGCATCCCTCAGCTGCCGGATGATTTCACTGCCGAGTTGACCTGATCCACCCGTGATCATGATCGTCACAGGCCCTCACTCCTTTTCAACACCCATTCCCACCACGGGCGGTGCTCCTTATACCATCGGATCGTCTTCTTCAAAGCCGCCTCAAATTCATATCGGGGTGCCCAGCCCAATTCATTCCTGATCTTATCCGAATTGAGTGCGTAGCGGTAATCATGTCCGGGGCGGTCATCAACATAGGTGATCCGGCTATCATCTAATTCGAGCTCCTCAAGGATGAACCTTGCGACCTCAAGGTTTTTCCGTTCATTGGAAGACCCGATGTTGTAGACTTCCCCTGCAACCCCTTTTTCAATCACAGCGTCGATGGCCGTGCAATGATCGTGCACGTGGATCCAATCCCTTACGTTTTCCCCGTTTCCATAGAGGGGAAGCGGATTCCCTCTCAGTGCCTCGATGATCATCTTCGGAATGAACTTCTCCGGGAACTGCCGCGGTCCGTAATTGTTTGTACAGCGCGTAACATTGACTGGCAGGCCGAATGTATGGTAACAGGCGAGGACGAGGCAATCGGATGATGCTTTGCTGGCGGCATAGGGGCTTCGCGGTGCAAGGGGGGATGCTTCCGTGAAGACCCCTGTTTCCCCGAGGCTCCCGTATACTTCGTCCGTCGAAATGTGAATGAACCGGACCCCGTGCTTCCTCGCTGCATCCAGAAGCATCTGGGTGCCGGCTATATTCGTCTGGATGAAAGAAGATGCCGAGGCGATGCTCCTGTCCACATGGGACTCTGCCGCAAAATGAACGATCAGATTGATGTTGTGCCGCCTGATCAGATCATCGACGAGCTTCAGGTCGTTCACATCCCCCTTCGCGAATGCATAGCGTGGATTCCCCTCCAACTCTTTCAACGCCCCAAGGTCTCCTGCATAGGTGAGGGAATCAAGATTCACGATCCTGTCCTCCGTTTCTCTCAATCTATGGTTGATGAAGTGATGACCGATGAATCCCGCTCCCCCCGTAACAAGGATGGTGTGCTTATTCAAAGTCGGCATCCTCCCAACTCGGCAGACTTTCATCCTTGCCAGAAAGAATCGGCACATCCACCGGCCAGTCGATGGCAAGATGAGGGTCATCCCAGCGGATCCCCCTGTCGGACACGGCGTGATAAAAAGCGTCCGCCTTGTAAAGGACGGTGGTTTCCGCTTCCAGCGTGCAAAAGCCGTGGGCCATCCCTTTTGGAACGTAAAGCTGCCGCTTATTCCGGTCACTGAGGACCGTCCCGAACCAGCGGCCAAATGTCTCCGATCCCTTACGAATATCCACCGCCACATCAAAGATCGACCCCGAAACCACCCTCACAAGCTTTGCCTGAGCATGTTCCCCGATTTGATAGTGCAACCCCCTCAGGACACCCGCCTTCTCTGAAAAGGATTCGTTATCCTGGACGAACCTCGCCGTCAATCCATGAATGCCTGCTGTTCGTTCATTGTAACTTTCGAAAAAATATCCCCGATGATCCCCGAACAAGAGTGGTTCAAGCACCACCACGCCAAGGACATCGGTCTCGATGACCTTCATCCTGCACTCCCCCTTCCAGCCACCCTCATCAAATACTGGCCATATGGATTATTGCGTAACGGATGACCGAGTTTCATCAGTTCCCCTGCTGTGATCCACCCTTTGCAGAAAGCTACTTCCTCGATACATCCGATCTTCACGTTTCTCGTCTCTTCCATCGTTTTGACAAACTGCGACGCTTTGAAAAGGGACTCATGGGTGCCGGCATCCATCCAGGTATCATACTGCCCGAGGAGACGGACCGAAAGCTCCCCCGATTGCAGGTAGAAGCGGTTGATATCCGTAATTTCAAGCTCACCGCGACGTGACGGCCGCAGGCTTTTGGCGACTTCGACAACGTCGGAATTGTAAACATACAACCCTGCGACGGCATAATCGGACTTCGGGCAGGCCGGCTTTTCCTCGATGGACTCAACGTGCCCTTCGCTCGAAAAGCCCACCACCCCGAATCGCTCCGGATCTTCTACATTAGCCCCGAAGACAAGGGCATCATCTTCGTTCCATACAGGGTCCTGAAATCCCGGCCCATAGAATAAATTATCTCCGAGAATTAATGCGGTACGCTCTCCTCGTATAAAAGCTTCCCCTATGATGAAAGCCTGAGCGATGCCTTCCGGTTTAGGTTGCACAGCATAGCGAATCGAGATCCCGAGCGTGCTCCCATCTCCGAGAAGCTGCTCGTATCGACCGAGATCCTGCTCCGTCGAGATGATCAAGATTTCACGGATTCCTGCTTCCATCAACGTACAGAGGGGGTAGTAAATCATCGGCTTATCGTAAAGGGGAAGGAGATGTTTCGAGATTGATTTCGTCAATGGATACAAGCGCGTACCGCTCCCCCCTGCCAATATGATGCCTTTCATATGGAACGCTCCCAACATAAGAAGATATTTCTGCTGTGTTATCGTATGCAAGGCGCAAAAAGAAGGTCCGCTGAGCACACATGCACAAAACCAAAAAAAGGAAAATATCTATTGCTGTCGAATATATTAAGAATCACGCTTAATCAAATGATAGGAGAAACCAATGAGCAAAAAGAAAAAAATCCTGTTGTTAGTGTTCCTTTCTGTAGCGGTCTTGATCGCCCTGCCTCCCTTCCTTGCGCCCGTTGTACACGGCCAAGGCTCGCCTGAATCTGCTTTGCGGGCAAGCATTTATCAAGAAGGCCATCCGTACCAAAGCTTCTTCGCACGAATCAGCGAGAACGAATACGTTGATGCTGAATTAGGCCAGCTCTATGATGTAAAATGGTTCGATTTTAATAGTCCGACCGGGGATACTTCATCTGTCTGCTATGCACCAAAACAGGATGACACTTACATGATCCAATGTGGCACCGGGCCATGAATGAAGGAATCAACGAGGTTCCTGGAAGAAGATGATTCCTGTTTAATGCAGGCGTCATCTTTTTTGATTCCATTCATATCGGCAATGATCAACCGATTATTCGAATGATCCTTCAACCGCTTGGTTAATCCCATTATTTTCAGCACATAATATGATGGTTACCAATCGATAAGGGGGATTGTTATGTCCAAGGATCGAAAAGCAGACACTCAAAGCGATACATACGGAGGAAAAGAGATCAAGCCCGATCAGCAACAACGATTACCGCATCACATGGAAATGGAGCTTCCACACGAACTCTCCATAAACCCTCTGTTTGCCCGCGAAGGTGAATCCACCATTCCCCGCCTTCATCTGGCGGATGGGGGGATGCTACCAGAAACAGCCTATCAGATCGTCCATGATGAAATCACTCTTGATGGCAATGCACGCTTGAACCTCGCTACATTCGTCAGCACGTGGATGGAGCCTGCCGCAGAGCGTTTATATGCCCAATCATTCGACAAAAACATGATAGACAAGGATGAATATCCGCAGACAGCCCAAATCGAGGAGAGATGCGTCCGCATTTTAGCCGATCTCTGGCATTCACCCGAGCCCCTGAAAACAATGGGTGTATCCACAACGGGGTCGTCTGAAGCCTGTATGCTTGGAGGACTGGCATTGAAAAGGCGCTGGCAAAACGCACGCGAAAAGGAAGGGAAACCGGTAGATCTCCCCAATATCGTATTTAGTTCTGCTGTTCAGGTCGTTTGGGAAAAATTCGCGAACTATTGGGAAGTGGAACCTCGCTATGTAAAGGTCACCCCTGAGCATCCCCAATTGAATCCTGAGGGAGTCCTCGCTGCAGTGGACGAAAATACGATCGGGGTAGTCGCCATTCTTGGCGAAACGTATACCGGTCTGTATGAACCCATAGCTGCCATTGCCAAAGCACTGGACGAGCTGCAGGAGAAATCCGGACTCAACATTCCGATGCATGTGGATGCAGCGTCAGGGGGATTTATCGCACCGTTCCTTCAACCTGACCTGGTTTGGGATTTCCAACTGCCGAGGGTGAAGTCCATCAATGTATCCGGACATAAGTATGGATTGGTCTACCCGGGATTGGGATGGATCATCTGGAGGGAAGCCAAGGACCTCCCTGAGGAACTCATCTTCCGTGTCTCCTATCTGGGCGGGAACATGCCGACTTTCGCCCTGAATTTTTCCCGACCCGGCGCACAAGTGCTGCTGCAATATTATAATTACCTGCGTCTGGGGAAAGAAGGGTACTATGAGGTCCAAAAGGCTTCACAGAACGTTGCCCTCTTCCTGAGCAAGGAGATTCAGAATATGGGACCGTTCGAACTTTTATCCGATGGTTCCGATATACCCGTCTTCGCTTGGCGACTGAGAGATGATGCCACATCCCATTGGACGCTATTTGATTTATCCAGACAAATGCGTGTGTTCGGCTGGCAGGTCCCCGCCTATCCATTGCCTCCTGACATGGAAACGGTGACGATAATGCGGGTGGTGGTCCGGAATGGTTTCTCCATGGACCTTGCCCATTTATTTTTGGTGAACCTCAAACAGGCCGTTGCTTTTCTCGATACTCTGGACGCACCTATGCCACATGATACGAAGTATGATAATGGGTTTCATCATTAGAAGGTAAACATGAGCAGATCTACTGAGTAGTTCCTGGTACTACACCAAAAAGCACCCTATAGGCAGACTCAGGTCTGTTCTATAGGGTGCTTTTTTCAGTCCTAGGGACCGTTGTTATTAGATCGACTTCACCATGCCTCCATCTACAAGGAAGGAGCTTCCGGTCATATAGGTGTTGGCGTCTGATACAAGGAAGGTGACGACGTTGGCGAACTCTTCCGGTGTCCCGTAGCGTTTCAACGGGATCTTCGCCTTCGACTCTTCCTCCACCTCTTCCACGCTCTTCCCATGCTTTTCCGCATTGACCGAATCGAGATGGGCGACGCGGTCGGTGGCGATCCTTCCTGGGGCTACGGTGTTGATCAGGATGCCGTACTCTGCTAACTCATCGGCAAGGGTCTTCGCCATGCCGATCATCCCCGTACGGAACGTATTGGAGAGGATCAGTCCCGGGATCGGCACCTTGATGGAAGAAGAAGCGATATTGATGATGCGCCCTCCATCCTTTTTCAGATGAGGCAAGGCCTCCCGGATGAGACGGACATAGCTCAATAGATTGAGCTGGAAGGCATTGATCCAGTCTTCATCGCTGAACTGCTCGAAGCTCCCTGCAGGAGGACCACCCGCATTGTTGATAAGGACATCGATCCCCCCGTACACGTCCACCGTCTGTTCCACAAGGCGGGTGATTTCTTCCGGCTTTGTAATATCTGCCGGACAATACTCCACCGTTCCATGGGCACTCAGCTCCTCCTTGACCTCTTTCAGAGTCCCCTCATTCCTGCTCGTGAGCATGACCCGCATGCCTTCTTTGACAAATTGGGTCGCAATGGCCTTGCCGAGCCCCTGGCTTGATGCCACCACCAAGGCCACTTTTCCATTCAGATTCAAGTTCATCTTGCTTCCTCCTTCTATGTATCCCTTCTATCACTCTATAACCTTCTCGGTTCAAGATGAAACTTCCTTCCCGACCCGATGGAAAGATTCCGCTGTTACAGCAGATGAAGCGTGAGAATGGGAGGAAATGACTTTTTTCTTTCGCGGTTTGACTGAAGGATCAAGGAGTCCTTCCAGTCCTTTCGTTGTTGCGGTCAAGGCAATGATGGCCAACGAGAAGAACAGCATCGGTGTCATGAAGATCCACCAGGCATTATAGATTTCACTGTAGTTCGTCCCCATGATGCTTGCCCACTCCTGGACGAACGGTTTAGGTGGATCACATCCGGCCGGATCATAGCATACGTCCGTTCCCCCGAAGTAAATCGTGAAGAATCCGAGATGGGCGATGATCAGGAGTGCCTGGATGACGAGTTTCGGGAAGAGGATGAACAGCCGCCCCTTCAGATGGGGGAGCACATGCTTCCAGAATAGGAAGAACCGGCTGCCGCCGAGGACCCGCGCACCTGCAATGAATTCCTTGCCGAGAATTTCTTTTGTTTCGTTGGAAATCAGGATGGCCGTCGTCGGCAGCATGATGAAGGCGAGCACCAGAATTGTCCAGATGATCCGCTCATTCAAGGTGGTGATAAAGCCCTCCTCCGTCTCCCACAGCAACGGATACAGGACGTTGTAGGCGATGATGGACTGCGGGATGAAATAAAAGCCCATGAGCACTTTATCGGAGTAGCGCCTGACTGCCGGCTTCCAGAATCCCATGAGGACACCGACAAGAAACGCCAAAAGGAAGGCCACCAGGGAAATGGCAATCGCTGCACCGAGGGTATACACCGCTCCGTCCACCACCTTATAGAACATATGGTAGCCGTCCCGGTCGGTCCCGAACATGATCTGGGATGAGGGGCTGAACGGAGCTGCGGCGAACCCCTCATCTCCGTTTGTCATGACGGTCTTAGGAATCTTGGATCCTTGGGAATGGAAAAGGATGCTCCACCCCAGCATCAAAAGGATGAACCCTGCTCCAAACCCTATCAGCAGCCGATTTTTCAACGTCGTCATAAACTCATCTCCTTCCCGATCCGGTGCTTCACCGTGAACTGCATCGCCTTCAGCACCCCATAGATCGGGAGAAAGAGCAGAATCGACGTGATGGCAAAGATCGCCGGCGTATTATAGGTGAACAAGAACGACGTGACACCGAAGACATTATACAGATACTCGAGGATCAACAGGTTCGACAGCATCATCCACACGATCTGCTTGCCGTGGTACGTCAGGCTGACCAGGATGTTCCGGATCATATGGATGAACAGAATCCGGTATTTTGTCAGTCCTTTGCTCCGGGCAAGCTCGACATATGGCAGATCTTCCTCTTCTTTCACGAATGAAATCATCAGACCGAGGAAGAAGAAGGTCGGCAGTACGCTCAGGGTGACGGCCGGAAGGAAGATGATTTCATTTGGATCGAGGGAAGCCACATCACCGAGAAGGATCCCCGTCTTCTTGAAAAACCAGATGATGAAGAGCTGCAGCGTAGCAATGACAAAGATATCCGGCACCGACTCGAGAACGGCGGCGATGGATTTGATCGCATTTTTCACGATCCGCCCGGACACCGTATAGATGATTAAGAGAATAAGAGAGGCACCAAGGGATATGGCAATCGCCAGAAAAAGGATCCGCATACTGCTCCATAGTGCCAGCAGGATGACCGGAAACAGCGGTCTCTCCGTTTGCGTTATGGTATATACGAGATCAAACGGATGAGAGAGATCCCCCCACATATCCAGGAAGGTTTGTCCGTACGATGCGAAGGAGAGGGATTGGTTTTTAAACAGGCCAGACCCGGCACTGACCAGTAGAATTCCTGCAATGATCAGAACCGGCTCGAGCAACCAGGCGAATCGCTTCATTACATTCAAAATTAATCCTCCAATTTCTTTTCGTTACATAAATTAACTGAATAAATATATTGATCCCATAATAATTTCAATAGATCTCTCAGAATGTATTACTTTTTAAAAGAGACCATTTTCAGAAATACATACAACAACCCCTAAATAAAATTGTACATTTTAAAATTATTTAACCCTTAAGTTCATCTACAAACAAAGAATAAGTATGCATTTTATGGGTAAATGATTCTATACCACCTTCAAGGCAATTAATAATAAGCTTTGCAATTTTTCTATCCGATGGATACCCTTTATTGGCAATCCACCCATTCTCATTATTTGATTCTAGTACAATTACTTGTTCTGTATCAGAATTAGTTACTATTGTAGAATTGTGAGTTACAACAATAACCTGTCTATTATTTTTTATTTTCTTCAAACTCTCTACCAAGTTTTTGTAAATATACTGGTTATCTAAATTATCTTCTGGCTGGTCTATAACAAGCGGTGTGTTATCGTTAGCATAGTGACCAAAATTAAATAAAAAAGATAATACAGCTACTACTTGTTGACCTAAAGACATTTCGCTTATCTCTTTCATGTAAGAACTTTTATTGCTAGTTATTTCTTTAGAGTTCACATTAAACATTAAAGTGAACTCATCAATTACTTCAAGCCATTTATTAATACTTGTTTCAATTGTCTTTCTCTCTATAGTTATTTTGTTAAATATTGTTTGGAAAATACGCATTTTATTCTCTTCATTAATTATTTCATAATTGGATTCTATATCACTAAACTGTAAATCAGTGGTGTCAACATAGAAAGAAATCGGCATTATATCATCTAATTTTCCGAACTTTTTCTGAAGTAATAACTTAATAAATAATAAAAATCCATGTTTTTGAGAAAAGCTTTGTATATATCTTGCAACATCATTCCAAGTAAGATATGTTTTTTCAACGTGTGCTTCTGAGCTTATTAAGTTTAGTAAATCAAGTAGATAGTAATCAGTATTTTTTATCTTAGGCGAATACTCTACTTTTAACAATTCACTGTATCTTAAGTTAAAACCATTAATTATTTTATTTATCCTTTCCTTACGTTCAGTAGCAGAGTCAATTATTTTATCAATGTTTTCTCTAAGGAATTTATTAAAACTCCTATCCTTAGTATTTTTAATTTGATCTGTGTAATTAGAAAAACTATCCCCATCTAAACCATGTAGTATTATTTCTTTTATAAATTCATCTACATTGCCTTGGCGGATCAAATTAATAATATTGTTTATTGAATAAGATCTTCTATATATATTTCCTAAGATTCTTTCAACATCTCCATGAGTTAATGTGGTATAAGAATCCTCGCTCACTTTAAATAAATTCACCCAATCTTTTGTGAGTAAATACTTCTCCTTACTCTTTTCAATGTAAGAATTGGGTAATAAAATATTTTCAACATAGTACTCTCTACTTAAATCCCTTTTCTGTGGTATAAATTCTAATATATAATCACTTTGCTTATGAAAAAACATAATATATATTTTTTCATGCTGAGAAATGAACTCCAAATTTTTCATACCCTGAATTTCCAATGTTAAGGCCGCCTCAAGAATATTTAGAATAGTACTTTTCCCACTACCTCTACCTCCAATAATACAGTTTAAGTCACGCGAAAAATCTATGCAAAAAGGTTCATTGGAGGGATAAGAAGGTTTATTCATTAAGAATCCTTTTTCACCTGGAAAAACTAACATTCCCTTAATAAAAGTGTCCGATTTCTGAGGTTTTTCGGTATAAATATTAATGGAATGGTTGTGAAATGCTTTCTTTAATGCAGGGAAATCAATTTTATTAAACTTTATCCAAGTATTTTTAACACCTATTGTTTCTATAGAATGGGAATCACCTTCATAGATAATCCCTAAATTTTTGGATGCAGCTTTATTGAAGTTTTTTATTCTACCACGTTGACTTTTCTCAGTACTGAGATTAGTTAGTCCGAATACTTTCATTAAATTTGATGAAAACAAGGTTTTATTATATAGTCCACTTCCATATAGATTACTGGAATTTAAATGAGCAATATATGCAAGTCCATCTAAGTCTTTAGTGATATCCTTTATAAGTTGTTCACTGGTTAAGTAAGTACCTTCCTCTTCACTAATAACTACATCCAGTAAAAATTGTTGGACCTTTTCATAATCATTCTCATTAAAAATTCCAATCAAATGATTTTGTTCTGAACATGAGATCTCAACACCCAAAAATAGGTATATCGGTCTCTGAGAATCCCAACCTTTAATCCTTTCCTTATAGTATTCCTCCAGTGCATACTTTAATTTTTTGAAACCGTTAATAGTATTGTGGTCTGTAAGTATTGCTACCTCGATTTGTTTCTGATATAACTTATGGGCGAGCAACATATAAGAGATATATTCTTTAAATGAAGCAAAAGGCTTCTTGCTACTTTTTAACTCATGAAAGTATGCTTCACCTTGATAATGCTCTATATCTTCAATTATTTTCTCACTATTATCTTTTGTTAAGTAAGACTGACGCACTGCAAAATCTAAAATCTCTTCAATTTTCAAGTCTGTATATCTATTATTTGGAATGAGTTCATAATCATGTGATGCTGGAGAGTGAAAATGAAATTCACATTTTTTTAATGTTCCGTAACTTTCTTTCGTGGAATGAAAAAGGTTTATAATATCTTCTAAATAGTCAGTGTCTTGCAATTTGTCCTACCCCATTCTAACAAATTATATTTTTATTTTATCACAATATTCAAAATAATTATATTTTTACAGACTAAAGAATTTTTAATACATATATCAAATGCACTTAAAATCATCTTTTGATTTTGATTCTAGAAGATAGTCAATCCTCCTTTATAATCCCCAAAATCAAATGATCCTCCCACGCCCCATTAATCTTAACGGACTTCCGCGAAATGCCTTCCTTCTCAAACCCGGCCTTCTCCAACACCCTGATCGAACCGCCATTCTTCGGCATCACTCCGGCCTCGATCCGGTGAAGGCCGAGGACGTCGAACCCATAGCGGACCAGTTGCCGGACGGCCTCGGTCGCATATCCCTTGCCGTTATGCTTCTGGCTCAGGCTGTAGCCGATGATGGCCATCTGCCTTGGCCCCCGTTCAATGCGGAACAAACCGATCGTGCCGATCAGTTCACCCCCATCAAGGAAGATCCCAAAATGATAGTCCTGGTCCTCTTCACTTCTCTCCAGTCTTGTTTTCAGCATATCCCGCTGCCCTGCCAGCGTATAAAAGTAATCCGGTCGACCGACACTGAATTCCTGGAAGAACGCCCGATTCTCCTCCTCGAATGCCAACAGGCTCCCTTCGTCTCCTTCTTGCAGCAATCGTATCGATAGGTTCTCCATCCCTTTTCCTCCTTTTGTCTATGTAGTAGGCATCCCCATCACCCGATCCAATGATCGTCCTCATGTATGTGCTGCGGGATATCCTTGTGCTCCATTTCGCCTTCTTCCCCTAGGTAATAGTGGCGGAGAGGGGTGAGATCATCATCCAGTTCATAGACAAGTGGAATGCCGTTCGGGATATTGAGCCCGGCCACTCCGTCATCCGGTATCCCGTCGAGATATTTCACGAGGGCCCTCAGCGTATTCCCATGAGCGGACAGGATGACGCGCTCGTTTTCCCGAAGGCACGGAACGATCTCATCCTTCCAATACTGAAGGGCTCGCTTTTCCGTATCAATCAAACTCTCTGTCATGGGGAGGTCTTCGTCGCTGACCGACGCATACTTGGGATCGTCACGATCCTTTTGGTGTGCGTCATCCGTCACGGCAGGCGGCCTGACATCTGCAGACCGCCTCCACTCCGTAACCTGCTCTTCCCCGAACTTCTCCGTGATCTCATCCTTATTCAACCCCTGAAGCCTACCATAGTGGCGCTCATTGAGCTTCCAGGATTTATACACCGGTATCCAGACGAGGTCCATCTCATGAAGCATGATCCACAGCGTCCGGATCGCCCGTTTCAATACGGAGGTGTGTGCGACATCGAACCCTATTCCGTGCTTTTTCAGGATGGCTCCAGCTTTTCTCGCTTCTGCGTACCCGTCGTCCGTCAGATCCACGTCGATCCAGCCTGTAAAACGGTTCTCAAGGTTGTACTGACTTTCTCCGTGCCGAATGAATACGATTTTCTTCATTGTCATCACCCACGTTTTTTTTACAGTATACACCTATTGAGAAAGAATTATGGAGTAATTTGCACAGGAAAATCCACACTAAGGGAAACTTGGAATTGAAAGGAGATAGGATCATGTTCAAACAAACGGCCGGGGAAAAGCTCATTGATATGCTCATTGAATGGGGCGTCGACCATATATACGGCATGCCGGGAGATTCCATCAACTCCCTCATCGAACCCCTTCGGAAAGCACAGGATAAAATCAAATTCATCCAGGTCAGGCATGAGGAAGCGGGTGCCCTTGCTGCCGCCGCCTATGCCAAGCTCACCGGGAAACTCGGGGTCTGCATGGCCATCGCAGGCCCTGGTGCCATCCACCTCTTGAACGGCCTGTACGATGCAAAGCTTGACCATGCACCGGTCCTTGCCATCACAGGTCAGGTGGAGTCCGACCTGATCGGGACCGATTCCTTCCAGGAGGTGAATCTGGAGCGGATGTTCGATGATGTGGCCGTTTATAATCAACGGATTATGTCGGCCGAGCAGCTACCCGCCGTCGTGAATCAGGCGATCCGGACCGCCTATGCTAAGAAAGGGGTATCGGTCCTCACGATTCCGGACGACATCCCGCGGTTCGAAGTCGGGAAAGAAGCCAGGGTCACCGCCCAGTTCACGGCTAAACAGGTTGTCCTTCCTATGAAGGACGATCTCCTCAACGCGAACAAGATCCTTGAAGAGGCTGCGAAACCGGTCATTCTCGCCGGTCGTGGTGCCCATGGACACCGTGATACCCTCCTCTCATTCGCGGAGAAGATCGGGGCCCCGGTCGTGCTTACCCTGCCCGGAAAAGGAGTCATCCCTGACAAGCATCCATACTGCATCGGGGGACTCGGCCTGATCGGGACCAAGCCGTCGTATGAAGCCATGCTGGAAGCCGACACCCTCATCATGATCGGCACCTCCTTCCCGTTCACGGCGTTTCTGCCGGAGCACGCGAAGACGATCCATCTCGATATCGACCCTGCCCAGATCGGGAAGCGTTATCCCGTTGATGTGGGTCTTGCCGGAGATGCCGGTGCAACCCTCTCCTGGCTGACGGATCATCTGGCAACGAAAGAAGATCGCTCATTCCTGGAAAAAAGCCAGGATCGGATGAAACACTGGCTGGCAAAGCTTGATCATCAGGAAGAAGACGGGTCCGTCCCTTTGAAGCCCCAGCGTGTCATCCATGCCCTCCAGGAAGTTGCAGCCGATGATGCCGTCCTGTCCGTGGATGTCGGGAACGTCACCGTCTGGATGGCGAGGCACTTTCATATCACCCATCAATCCTTCGTGATCTCGAGCTGGCTCGCCACACTCGGTTGCGGTCTGCCTGGCGCCCTTGCCGGCCAGATTGCCCACCCCGATAAACAGGTGTTCGCCGTGTGCGGGGATGGAGGGTTCGCCATGACCATGGCCGACTTCGTCACAGCAGTGAAATATGAGCTGCCGATCGTGGTCATCGTCCTGAACAACCATAAGATTGCTATGATCAAATTCGAGCAGGAGGTCATGGGGAATATCGAATTCGGGACCAACCTCCAAAACCCCGACTTCGCCCGCTACGCAGAAGCATGCGGTGGGGACGGGTACCGGGTGGAACGACCTGAACAGCTGCTGCCGGCGATCCAGCAGGCCGTCCAGAACCGCAAGGCCTGCATCATCGATGTCCTTGTGGATCCGGAAGAAGCCCCGATGCCGGCCAAAATCCAGTTCTCCCAGGCAGCAGGGTATACGAAACATATGATCAAGGAGTTGTTTGAGGAAGGGAAGATCGACCTGCCTCCTCTGTGATTCTTACATCAAAAAAGACTGTCAATCGCTTTTAAGCCGATCGACAGTCTTTCTATTTTTCCTCTATTAGAACAACACCGTACGGACTTGATTCCGTTTCACATCCAATGTGATGGTGCCATCGTGCACGCTCAGTTCACCAACCGGCTCTTCACTCAATTTGGCCTCTACCGGTATGATCCCCTGATCATTGAAGGCAAACGACGCTTGCGCCTGGTCGTCTGTCGGATTGTAGAATCTCAAGAGGAGACGTTCCTCCTTCTCCGCCTTCTTCAAAGTGCTGAGAACGATGCCAGATGGGCAGGTTTCCGCAAGAAGGCTGTATTCATGAGGGGTTAAGATCCCTGACGGGTTGAGCTTCATGGCATTATGCGGGATTTTATTATACGTATGGACCGGAGTCGTATACTCCTTCGCCTGGCGCCCCACATGGGCAGAAGACAACGAGCCACCGTGCATCAACAGGGCAAGCTCAAGATCCAGGGCCCCGATCATTTGGGAGTCCGGTGTAGGGAGTTTGATCCCGGATGGTCTTCCCGGTCTCCTTACAAGATTTTCTTTCCCGAGTACACCGACACTCCTGAACAGCGTGACGGCAATGGTGTCGTATGCCTCTCCGACAATTTCATATTCACGTGTGCTGTTCGTCAAAAGACTGACGCCCTTCATGTCATCGGTCAAACCGACAAATCCGAGCATCGGATAAATCGAATCAGGACGCTCATCCCAATCCTGGTCTTCCCACACTTCCATTGCCCCGTCGACGACATCACGCTTGATCATGCCGAACTGATTGTCAGACCAGGATACAGCCGACGCAATGCCTGTCGGGATCAAAGCACGGAGCCTGTGATCTTTTGCCTGATTATCTATGGCAGCCCTGATCCGGATCGTTGGGTCATCGTTCGCAATCTCAATATGCCAGTTGACCTGTACGGCACCGTCACGCTTTCCGGCTTTTCTGCTCTCGAGATCAATCGGCACCTGCAGGGCCACCCCGATGCTCATTTCGACGCCAAAGCGGTTCTGCCTTACGCTGATGTCTGCTTTGTTTTCCGCATTGTATAGGAGTTCTTCGCCTTCAAGTGGTGAGTAATCGTATTCGTCCCCATCATCTCCACCGTTTTCAAGAAGCAGCACCTGATCGATTTCACTTCCATCACACTTGTCATAGATTTTCAGCGTGCCGTTAGCGTTCACGCTGATCCGGTACAGATCCGTTTCCGCTGCATGGTCGTGAAGTTCCTCCCAATCGGCGACGGAGCATTCGTGGTCGGCCTCCTTGATCCTATATGCTTTATACCCCATTGCCGAAAGCGTGTCCTTCCATTGGATGACGTACTCATAGAATGGATCATAGTTTCCGTAGTGAACGATTTGCCGGTCAATCAGACCCGGATCCAGGATTTCTTTACCCAAGACTTCAAAGCTGACGCTCTCACCCGCTGAATCTTCCATGACAAAGCCATTCAGCTTGGTCACGACTCTGGCTTTGACGGTTTCTTCCCTATCATACGGAAGAAGATTGAACGCCGTCAGCAGATCCTCTCCGGTTTCGTTTTCGATGGAATCGGTGATCTTCCGCTTATAGAATTCAATGAGCTGATCGGTTTTTTCCTCGGCCAGGAAGAAGCGGTTCATGATTTCGCGATGCACTTTATCCGAACAGCAGCACCCGATGCTATCGTGGGCGTGGTTCTTCATGATCTCCTTCCAGATCAATTCGATTAGTCCGTGGTGATACTCAAATCCGAGGGAATACGCGATGGATGCGAGGGGCTCCAGGATATTCGTCAGCTTATTCTCGATCCGTGTGTTGGCCGCTTTGATATCCATCCTCGTCGAGTAGATGCTCCGGTGCACCCTCATATATTTCCCGTCCAGGAATTCGCCTGACAGGACGGAGAGATCATTCCCCTTCTCCAGCTCTGCAAAGATATTTTCATAGCGGCTAAGGAAAAACTCCCTGTCAGGGTAGAGGGTTCTGAGTTTATCCATGATCACATCGATATTCTGCTGAATCGGCATCTGATCATGGCCGTTCGGAAGGATGATGTGGTCGGTCGTGGCCCCTTTATCGAGCACGGTGAAATATTTATCGATCCGCTTCTGCAACGCCTCTTCATCCTCGGGGAGGTATTTCCCGATGGCGTATCCGAGGGGGAACAGCTGTACGAGTACCTTTGAGCCGTCGTCACTTTCCCAGTAGAACTCCGTCTTATCCGTTCCATGGCGCTCCGATGTCCCCCTCCAGAAGATGGAGAAGCTGATGTCGAAGCCGTTGAAGATCTGGGGCATCTGAGAGGATTGTCCGAACGAATCGGGCAGATAACCGATTTTCATCGGTGCCCCGAATTCCTCGCAATCCTTGTGCCCATAGAGGAGATTCCGGACGATCGACTCCCCGCCGACCACCATTTCATCCGTTTGGGTATACCACGGCCCGATAATCAGTTTCCCTGATTGGACCAGACTCCTCACACGCTCCCTGTTCTCCGGCTTAACGGCGAAGTAATCTTCCAGGATGGAAGTCTGACCGTCCAGCACATAGTGAGGATACTCCGGGTCACGTTCGAGCTTTTCCATGATTTCTTCCATATTGTTGACCAGTAGAATGCGAGATTCTTCTGTGGAAAAATACCATTCCCTGTCCCAGTGCATATGCGGGACGATGTGTACGTTCTTCATGAATTTCATTCCCCCTGGATGTATAGTTTCAGCTCTTTATGCTGCGAGATTTTCTTCTTTTGAAAGCTTACTCTTTCTTGTGACGATCAGGAGGAACATGGAGATGACCGCACCGATCAAGGCTGCTCCGAACCAGATGCCTGCCGCAAGCAAGATCGGCTGTCCTTTGAGTAGGGCAAGGGAGAAGATCCCTGCGCCCGGTACATTCAATCCAAGATCGAAGTAGGCTACGATGGCACCGGTCACGGCTGATCCCGCGACCAAGGATGGGATGACCCTGATCGGATCATTGATCATGAACGGGATTGCCCCCTCCGTGATCCCTGCCAATCCAAGGAGCCACGTCTGCTTTCCGATTTCCTGCTCCTGTTTGGAGAAGTATTTCTTCCCGATGATGGTGGCACCGGTCACGGCGAATGCCGAAACCATCTTGACCGAAGCAAAGGTGGCATAAGGGATGAAGTTTCCACTTGCCATCGCTCCGATACAGAACGTATAGGCCGCTTTATTGACGGGGCCGCCTAGGTCGAAGGACACCATCGCACCAAGTATGGCACCAAGGATAAGCGCGTTGGTGCCTGACAAGCTTCCGAGCCAATTGATCAATCCATTGTTGATCCATGCCAGTGGCTCACCGATGAGGAAGAGCATGATCGATCCGACCACGAGTGTTCCCACTACAGGATAGACCCAGAAGCTGATGAAGCCTGCGAACGTTCCTTTTGGCTGGATTTTTTTCTTCAGGAATTTCAAGAAGAATCCTGCCAGGAATCCACCGAGCATCCCTCCAAGGAAGCCGGATCCGATCAGGTTGGCTGCGACCCCTGCTGCAAACCCTGGTCCGAGTGCGGGCTTATCTGCAATGGAGTATGCCATGTAAGCGGCAAGGATCGGAACCATCAGCTGACCGAGGAGTCCTCCTCCAAGCTGCCTCAGTAGCCATAGCCAGGACCCTTCTTCCGCGTAGACATCCTGCAGGTTGAAGATCTGTGAAATCAGGACAGCCGCTGCCAGCGTCATTCCCCCTGCCACGATGACAGGGATGATGTAGGAGATACCGGTCAGGATGCTATCTTTGATTTCGGTTTTGAACGGTTTATGCTCCTGGTCATCCTGAGCGTCATCCGTGGCGCTTTGTTCCTCATACACCCTTTTCGGTGATTTTTCCGCTTTTTCCACTGCCTGCTCAAGCAGTCCCTTGGCATTCCGGAGCGGAGTGGCCACCGATGTTTTGACTTTCGGAAGATGGGCAAACCGGCTCTCATCCTTCACGGCCACATCATTGGCAAAGATTACGGCATCGGCACTCTGCAAGCGCTTTGAGGTATGCCGATCTTCGATCCCGTTGGCCCCCTGCTTCTCCACGAACACCTTGATCCCGAGTTCCTTCCCGGCTTTCACCAGGGCCTCGGCCGCCATGTACGTATGAGCGATCCCTGCAGGACAAGCCGTTACAGCCAGCACTACCTTACCTGTATCTTCGATTTCCCGTGTTTCCTCCGGGGCATCAACCACATCAAGGAGGCTGTATAGCTCCTCGCTTGAAGCAGCATTCAATAACCGTTCTTTGTATGTTTCATCTGATAAACGTGTGACGAATTCCGATAAGAGGGCAAGGTGGGTGGAGCCTGCTTCCTCATCCGGTATGGCCAGGAGGATGACAAGTTCCACCCGGTTGGCAGGATCGATGCTTTCCCAATCGGTCAACGGCGTCTCGATGGTGGCAACGGCAAACGCCGCTTCCTTTACGGCTTTCGACTTTCCGTGAGGAATTGCAAGTCCGCCTTCAAAACCAGTCGGTGATAGCTCTTCACGTTCATTAACCGCTTTCAAAAAATCGTACCGAGAACTCAGTTTCCCCTCATCAGCCAGTTGGTTGACTAAATACTCGATGGCTTCTTGTTTGGAACGAAGCTTCAGCTTCGTACTGATCAACTTCGGCGAGGTAAGTTTAGATAATTCCATGAGTATACCCCTCATTTCAATGTTTGTAAGTGTTTTCATTTTTTGAACTTGACCTAATCCTAGCAAAAAAAAATAAGAATAAAGGATTATTCTTATTTTTACACAGCATTCACCTGATAAAGCGTTTTCTTGTGTATACCGCCACTCTAGTAGTGCGCCCAGAAGTGATGGGAGAGCATCTCCAGCACCACCATTACAGGTGTTCGAGCCGTGATATTGTACCCGTTCTTCGTCTTCTTCGGCGCATAGCAGTACAGATTGATCGCAGCCATGGACTGAAGCGTGTTTTTCGTGAAGTGTGTCAGTGTGATCATGGGGATATTGCGCTCCTTCGCCTTGGTGGCCGCCTCGATGACCAACGGCGTCTCGCCCGATAAACTGATGAGGAAGAGGATGCTCTGATGATTCATTTGATCCAAACTGTGCAAAATCTCGTGCCGGTGCACATGATGATGGGTGGGTTTGCCGACCACGCGAAAATTGCGGGCCACCATCTCACACAGATCGGAGGAATCCCCGACCCCGAATAATTGAATCTGCTTGGAATCGACCAGGAGTCTGGCCGCTTCCTCCATCCGCTCCTTATCAAGGATCTCGAACGTCTTCTGGATCAACGAATGAGAGTCATCCTCGGGCGTTTCACAAGGTGATTCCAATTCCTCTTTCAGGCTGCTCTTCATATGGGAAAACCCGTCATACCCAAGCTTCTTCGATAGCCTGGTGATGGTGTTCGGCACGGTGAACACATTGGCCGCTACCGTCTGGATCGATTGGGTCACAAACTCAGCGTGCCTTTCTTTTATGTAATCAATGATCTGATCGTCTGTATCATTCAGCTTATACTCAAATTTGTGTGTGCGTTCGTCGAATCGCATGATGTCTCACCCCGTTATGGCAATGACATTATTATATCAGACGAAAGATCGATTTTCCCTATGACAGATTCCTTTCCAGCATAAAAAAGACCGCAGACATCATCCGCAGTCATACATCCCCTATCGTGTAGCCGGCCATCCTCCCTGCATCTTCCTGGACTGCATGATCTGACCCGTATGATACGCATCGTGGATCAGGATATGATACAAGTACTCGGCCACTTCGTTTTCTTTCATCTCTTCCTCTGACATTCCCTGAAGGATTGCCTTCAATCTGCCCTGGGCCCTCTCCGCCCGGTCGACGAGTGCCTTCCAGGCCGCTTCATCCTCCCGGGGCTCCGTCAGCTGAAACGTATCATGTCCATCAAGCGGGTTCTCCCACGGTTCACCGAGCAGCTTGGCCGCATGCCGCTCTTTATAATACGTCAGATGGTTTACATTTTCCCAGATGGAGTTCATGGCACTTCCCTCCGGCTTCCAGACGGCCATGGACACCGTCACCCCGCTCACGGCATCCTTGAACGGCGCATACCAGCTTTCCAGATCGTACGTATGGTCGAGCATCCTGATCAATAGGTCTTTACTTATCATGGTTTTCCCCTCCACGTTCAGAATTCACCTCTATACATTCCCCTTACCTCCCCTCAATTCCTGCCCACTTTCATTTACATTTATTTCATAAACCTCTATCATGGAAATGGGGTTCCATATATTAGTAGCAATGAGGTGAAAAAGATGAAAAAGCATTTTTGGGTGGGAATCTTACTCACAATTACCCTCCTGCTGATCGGGGGATGTTCATCTGATGAAAAAGGAGCAAAACCTGCTGATGATGACCTTTCCAACCAAGACACCGTGACGGAAGAAAGCACGAGTGAGGAAAACGAGTCCGATTCAGCTGTCACGGAGGATGATCGTGACGAGGAGGTTAACGAAGAAACACCAGCCGAGCCTTCTGACGAAGAAGAAGAGACCGTTGATCTAGAGGATCAAGAAAACGAAGAAGAAGCAACTTCGACTCCTCAGACGATCGAGGACAATGCCACCCAGGAGGAAAAAGACAAAGCGGTGGCCATCGTCACCGATTATCTGAAGGAAAAAGGGGAACTGGTGGAGGACAAGGATCACTTCGTCCAATATGACGGAACGTTCGATACCTATGTCATCGTCCGCTACTCAACCCTCGTATCAGGTCATTCTTCAACCAACGGACGATACGTCGTGGACCTTAAGACCAAGAAAGTGCAAGACTTCGACACTATCATGGATACTATTACCGAATGAAGAAAGGAGGAGACCCGATGCGGTCTCCTCCTTCTCTTACCTGACAGTAGAATAAATGCATGTATCCGTTAGCTTTGTGCCGTCAACAGACGGCGACTCATTCCTCAGGATCCCTTCCAACTCGTAGCCTAGCTTCTCCGGAATCGCCCTGCTCTTGACGTTCATCGACTCACAGCGGATCTCCACCCTCCTGAAGCCGATATGGCTGAGGGCAAGTTCCGTCAATCCTTTTACCGCTTCGGTTATGTATCCGGCACCACCATGCTTTGTGTCGACCCAGTAGCCGATTTCACCCTTTGGTACCTCCCAGTCCACATTATGAAACCCGGTGGACCCGATCAGTTCTCCGGTTTCCTTATGAAAAATCAGGTAACGGAACGCTTCCCGCTTCCGGAAGCGGACATACGCCTCCCGGAGATTGATTTCTGTCTCTTTCACGGTGGGAGCAACCTGGGCAAACCCGAGCCAAGGCTTCAGTTCGTTCAGGGAACGGTTAATGGCTTCATTCACCACCCTGCCGTCCCCCTGGGGAAGAGGTGCCCGCAACGTCAGCCTTTCCGTTTCAAATGATAATGGGATATCTTTCAATATGGGATTCATATCCGTTCTCCTTTCGCTCATCATATGTACTGTATTGCCTTCACCCTTATTGATGATAATCTACAAAATATAGAAATAGTACTAATTTATTCTATCGTTTTCACGTTTTCCAGAGAACAGCATTGTTTATAACAAGGAATATCTTATTGACGGCGATTATTTACTACTGGGAGATTTCAAGATCCCCTTACACTAAACAAGACAGCAGATGGCTGTCTTGTTTGTTTTCACCTGAAAGATTCTACGAACCGGTCCACTTCCCTGCTCATTTCCACTGAACGGGTCCAGTGGAGATAGTGATGGCCGTCCAGCGGCACCACCCGGCTCGCAGGTTCAGTCGTCAGCTGCGTTTCAAGGAATGTGACATTGTTCTTCCCGTCAGCAGTCGTCTTGCCCGCTTCCTTCGTAAAGAATAATACCGGCATGTCTGCCGGGAAGGCCATATCCTTTGTCTGATCGATATTCTTCTTGATTGCATTGGCCTCGGCTACGACATTGCGGTTATATCCCTTCCAGGCTGAGATCGCCTTGGTCTGGTCAAGATTTTCTTTTGAATATGTCCCTTCACCGGCTTCTGGTAAAAAGTTTCGGGAATCAATCATCAGGGCCAGCCTACCGATTCCAGACGGCGCAATATACTTCAAGAATCCAGGCATGGATGGCGGTGATTCATTGAAATAGTCCAGTGCCCCCGGCAGCGTCGGGTCGATCCCGATTACCGCCTTCACTTCCTCCGGGTATTGATCCGCATAGTACATGCTGTAGATGCCTGACACAGAATGAGGCATGAGAATGTAAGGTCCCTGGATATCCGCCTTACTCAGTGCCGCCCTCATCTCCCGTACTATGTTTTCCACCGTGCGATCCGTCTCGGCCAGGTCGCTCCACCCGTACCCGAATGGCTCCACGACAACGACTCGATGCTTCTTGGAAAGTTCATCAATCAGAGGGGCGAAATCCAGAACAGGCGCAGCCGTCCCCAATCCGCTCATGAGGACAATTGTCTCATCCCCCGTCCCCTTTGAATACACATGCATCTTCTTCCCATCCACTTCCACCCGTTCACCCGGCGGATGATACGTCCCCTGCTCATATGCCGTCATGATCGTGCTGAACACCGACCACCCGATGCACAGGATGAGCAGGATCGCTAGTCCGTTCCTCACGTACACCCATCCCCGTCTTCTCTTTTTCTTCATGAATTTGTCCTCCGCTGTAAGATGATTTCATCTTACCAAGTGGTCCTCACTAAGAAATGGAGACGGAGGAGTATCTTTTACTACGTCTAGAGGCTGATGGACTTCTCTCTCTTTTCATTAATCGCCTCACACCAACGCCGATTATCAGTAAACCCCGTGAAAAAGTTCCAATCAATCAGGAGATACATCTTACGGTCACCATGAGTCACGACAAGCGGCTCCCCTTTCCTAAAGAACCCGAGGCGGTCACTTGAATTCACAGTGAACCGACTAAACGCCTCATCATACTCGCAGGCCACGCGCTCGAACTCTTCCAGCGCCAGGTCTTCCCATCCATCCAATCTGAGTGTGTCCTCCGTCAGTTCAATGCTTCCGGTATGAGGGAATCTATACTTTGGATGGATCGTACCACTGATTTTATCTATCAACCCGTTTGTTTTCAGGTCTTTAGCTGTTGTGCCATAGTAAGTTGCTATCATTTGGTTCTCCTCTTAAAAATTCCATTTAATAGAAAATACACAAAAATAAGGACTTTTTCAATCAATAATGATAATGAAGGAAAATGAAGTTTGAGATGTAGGGCACTGCATTCATTAGTGAACACCCTGCAAATACTACA
Organism: Rossellomorea marisflavi; assembly: GCF_001274775.1. Lineage (GTDB taxonomy): Bacteria > Bacillota > Bacilli > Bacillales > Bacillaceae_B > Rossellomorea > Rossellomorea marisflavi. The sequence goes on along the minus strand of NZ_LGUE01000005.1, from coordinate 267,657 downwards.
ACCCTAGTCTTTGATCCATTTCATACTTTTGACGAAGATGATGACGGAAATGCATTCCCACAAGTTCATACCACTCCTGTGCGTTTAACCAACCAAAACCTCCATGTGCTTCTTTGTTGTCCGGATTTACATCCTTCAGCTTCTTCTCCACCCCCTCCATTCTCGTCATCAAGTGATCAAGCTCTCGCATCAGATCTTCTTTGGATGTCGGATTGTCGGGCGTTGCATTGAGTTCGGGTGGTAATTGAATCTTTATGGGAGGAAAGCAGCCGATATTGAATAGATATTCTCCAAATTCGGTTTTTCCTTTTTCTTGTTCTCCTTTGCCTGTGGCACAAGCTTCTGCACTATCCAAGTACTCATGGGCCACGCAAATCAGGTGGTTATACATTTGACCGATCGACCACACACCTTGCTCTGGTATATCGTTCAATTGCTCTAGGGAATACTTCTGTACAAATCCTTTGTATGTCTCAATCAACTTCAGATCATTCATGGGAATATCCCTCATCTAATTTAAGATTTTTAGTACTTTATCCTAGAATCCTGGCAGCTACCTAATCTATTCAATGAAAGAATCGATTTTCCTTTTAAAGAAATTTTCCGTAAAGAGTGTTGCATGTGAGGATAACCAAAAGCGATTAACTATTTATGGTATCATTTAGTAAAAACCCTATTTGTCTGAGCCTTCTCCCCTTCACGAAATACCGGTGTTGATGTGAAATATAGGATAAGCTTTGCAAAGAAGTTTGTATAAGATAGGAGATTCCTTTGAAAAAACAATTGATTAGCCAAATGATTATTTCGATTAGTATTCTGCTCATTTTATTCAGTCAGCTACGTTCTTTTCAGCATTGGAGTGACTTATCTTCCATGCGCCAATGGGCTTACATCCTCATGATCAGCCTATGGGGACTGCACCTACTAGTCTTTCTAACCATGGCGGTACTCAGCAACAGAACTAGATCAGTTTGATAAAAAAAACAAACAGAAAACGACCCTTTCTCAAGGGTCGTTTTCGTTTCAGCATTCACATATAAACTTCCTTTTACCTTTGCTCTGAAGCTTCCTGTCTTATTTTTTAGAATCTGAAAAAATACAATAAGCGCCAGGACAAAGCTAAGATTCAATAGCCGGAAAACAATATGGACACCATCAAACATATCCAATAATCCATGTACCACAATAATGTACATGGTAAATAATACGATTGTACTCTTCACCATACCCTCACCCTCTAGAATGTGTCTTCATTTGTTAAAATTGAAAACCTCATTACAACCCGCTCTGTTCACGATTCCTTTTTAACGACCTCGGCTTGCTAAAGAAGAGCGCAAGAATAAAAAAGAGGAAGGTCAACCATAATCCAAGCCACGCTTTTCCGGCTGTGTGTAATAACGGAGTGAGTCCTGCTGAAATAGAGGATAAAAGAAAGAAACATTTCATCAAAATAAACAGACTCCCAGCTACAAGATTTTAAAAGAATCCCATCCTAAAAAATGAGAAACCTTTGTTTATATGTAAATATTTTACACAAAATCCAGTCACCACACAAGCATAGACACAAAAAATCCGCTCCTGTTCCCAGGCAGCGGATTTTCCCATTAGTGTTCATGGCCATGCTCCATATCACAAAGAATCGCGGAGTCATGGGGATTGTTTTCAGTTTCGAATTGCATCGTGATATGTTTGATGCCGAAGTGCTGCAGACGGGGTTCCAAGCGTCTCAGAACTTGCTCTGTTCCTTTGACGGTAAGGTCTTCAGCTACTACGGCATGACAGGACATGGCAATGAATCCACTTGTAATAGTCCATATATGGAGGTCATGGATGTCGTCGATTCCCTCTTCCCGTTTGATCACATCAATCACCTCTTCGACATCAATTTGTTCTGGTGTTCCTTCCAAGAGGATATGAAGGGATTTTTTCACGACCCGGTATCCGCTGTTCAAGACGAGGATGGCGACGATGACACTTGCCAGTGGATCGGCCCAGCCCCAGCCGAAGAACATGATGAGAAGGGCAGCGATCACCGCTCCAACCGAACCGAGCATATCACTGATGACGTGAAGGAAGGCGCCCCTCATATTCAGGTTCTCATCCGTATCGCCTCCACGCATCATGATCCACGCAACCAGGACGTTGACAAGAAGACCGATGATGGAGATGATGAGCATGCCGCTTGTAGCAACCTCAGGCGGATGGGTAAATCGCTTGATGGCTTCATAAAAGATGAAGAGTGCGATACCGATCAAGGTAAGGCCGTTCAAGGTGGCTGCGATGATCTCAAACCGCTTGTAGCCGAATGTATTGCGATATGTAGCTGCCTTCTCCCCGAGCTTAAATGCGATCAGGGCAATCCCCAGGGATAGGGAGTCACTGAGCATATGACCCGCATCTGAGAGCAGGGCCAGACTGTTTGTCACATATCCTCCGATGGCTTCCACCACCATATAAACGGTTATGATGATAAATGAGATCAGCATGGTTTTCGTATTGGCGTGATGAGTGTGATCACTGTGATCGTGTGCCATGGGTATATTCCTCCTCTTCGGCTATGTTGTTTAACCTAGTTAGTCCTTCTTACGTTACCCATTTTCCTATTTATGCAACCTCAAAAACTTATATATGACTATATATTCATATATTAATTCAATTGCTTTCAACTGTCAACGTTCGCAAAAGGAAGGCAAGCCCTCAAAACTAAGGGCTTGCCTGTTAGGTGAAGCTATTCTCATTCCCCTACCTTTTCCCCCCGCACGACCAATCGCTCTTCAAATTCATTCGTGGTCCAGTTATAGGTCTCACACGTGATCAGTGTGATCGTCTGATCCTCCGTATCCTCCAGGACCGACAAATCATCAGGTGATACCCTCCTTTGTTCCGCCACTTTGTACGTAGTGGTTTTTCCGTTGACATCCAGTTCCATTACATCCCCTTCAGTCAGCTCATGAAGCCGATTGAAGAGGACACCGTATGCATTCATTTTATGTCCCGCAATGGAAATATTCGTGGCGGAAAAGGGAGTATCCTCCTCGATGGTCGCGACTCCATTCTTGAGATGGAATTCACTTGCCCCCTGGAAGATGGGCTCCTCTAATTCGATGGATGGGATACGGAGGACCGCCTTGATGTCAGAGGTCTCTACATCCGCGGAATCACTCAAGTATAGCTTCTCAAACATGGTTTTTTTCACTTCCCCCTTCCCTTCACTCGCTGCGACGAGAAGTTTTTCGTTGAACCCTTTATAGACTCCACCCTTGATTTGGCTATGAAACAAAAGGGGAAGGGACATCAGAATGATCAAGATGCCAATCACTTTCTTCATTTATAGACCTCCCCCTTCGGCAAGTCTGGCGTCAGGATGCCGTATTTCCGTTTGAAACGTTCCAGGATCCGAATCCACCCCACACTGAAGAGCCCGAGGAAAAATACGTTTGATAACGCATGGGCAAGATCAAAGTAAAAGCTAGCGATATAGGCCGAGGCGAACACTTCCCAAGAGGCATCACCAAGGAAGCCAAGGAGGAACCACAAATTCATGAACCACCCGAACAAAAAGCCTACGACAAATCCATATCCCATCAACCCCCATTTGGTATTGATGATCACTGTGTTACGGAGGAATCCGGCCATCATGCCGGCCATCCCCCAGGCATACATTTGCCAAGGGGTCCAGGGACCTTGACCCAAGAAGATATTGGAGACGATGGCCGCCATCGCTCCTATCAGAAAACCCGCTTCGGGCCCCAGAACGATGGCACTCACAATGATCACGAAGGTAGTCGGTTGCACACTCGGCAGGGGAGCAAACGGTACCCTGCTCATGGCTGCAATGGCTGCAAGTACCGCCAGCAGGACGATTTCCTTACTCCCGATCGCACGGAGTTCGAATCTCGCAAACAACGGGATGACCGTTACAATCATGATGGCGATGCAGATCATCATATAAGGCCTGTCGTCAAACAGAATGGCTGAAACAAATAAGAGAATCAAGGTCATGACAGAGGAGGTAATCAGGACGGCACGTGAAGATTCCATGTCTTATATGCCTCCTCTACCGTCAGGACCGTTGGAACATCGGCATTCTGACTCACGCGGTTGATCGTCGTGGTATAGAAGTAGTGATGATCCAACACCTCCCTCACCGTTCCGTCTGCCGTAATGCGACCGTCAAACAACCACGCGCATCGTGAAGCATGCCTTGCCGCAAATTCAATGTCGTGGGTCACCATCAGGATGGTCATGCCATCTTGATGAAGATCATCCAACATGACCGAGAACTGATCTTTGGACACCGCATCCATCCCCTTCGTCGGTTCATCGATCAAGAGTAGATCTGGCTCAATGAATAATAGGGTGGCAAGTGCCGCCTTCTGCTGTTCTCCCCCACTGCAATCATGGATATGCTTTTCCAGGATCGACTCAATGCCGAGACGGGTCGCGATGGACCTCATTCGTTCTTCCGGAAGCGGGATGTCGTAACGGACGGCAAGCTCAAGGATTTCTTCCTGTAGCGTTTCACACATAAAACAGAGCAACGGGTTTTGAGGAAGATAGCCCATTCTGCAGGATGACTTTTTCGAAACCTGCTTCCCATTCAGCCTTACCTTTCCGCTATACGGCTTCAGAATCGACGCAATGATTTTCAGGAGGGTCGTCTTTCCTGAGGCGTTTCCTCCCACCACAGTAAGAAAATCCCCTTTCCTCACCTCTAAGCTGATATCCTTCAGGATCATGGGTGCACGCTTTTCATACTTGAAGCTTACATGGTTCATTTCGAGAAGGGGTAATGCCTGCCCAGAAGAGACTTCTCGCTTGTGCTCCACCATCCCGATGGATAGATCCGATAGCCAGCGCTGGGCCTCTTTGACAGACAGGGGCACCCGCGTATCGTAAGACAGGTCGGCAAAGGTATAGTATAGCTTCGCAATGGCTGGAAGGAATGGAAGAAACGTGTTGTCCTGGTTCTTCCACACAGTGGAAACAACTGTCCTTGCCGTCCCTTCATAGGCCACGCTTCCTTTCTCCATGAGGATCACCCGATCCGCGATGGGATAGAGCTCTTCCAATCGGTGCTCGACCATGATGATCGTCATCCCGAATTCTTCGTTCAGACGGTGGACAAATTGAATCAGTGCTTTTGCCTGGACCGGGTCTAGTTGGGACGTCGGTTCATCCAATAACAACAGGTCCGGCTTTTGCAGGAGGACGCTCGCCACGTTCATCAGCTGTTTCTGCCCGCCTGAGAGATGTCTTGTATCCTGATCGAGGAGGTCTTCCATACCGAAGAAATGAACCATTTCCGCCACGCGCTGCCGCATCTCCCCCGTCCCCAATTGCTCGTTTTCCATGCCGAATACAAGTTCACTAAGGACGTTATCCATGACAATCTGATTTTCCGGGTCCTGAAACACGAATCCTACTCCCATATCTGACATCCTGATCTGTCCCATCATCCTTCCTACCGGTGTGAGTTCCTTTTTCAACAGCTTCAGAAGGGTTGTCTTCCCACAGCCTGAAGGACCTCCGATCACAATGAAATCCCCTTTATCCACGGTAAGGGAAAGGGAGCGGATGGCTGCTTGTTCTTCCTCTGGATAGTGAAAGCTTAGTTTGTCGAGTTCAATACATGCCATCGAAGTTGACTGCCTCCTTCAAGTAAAATGGGGAATGCCATCAGACAAATGAACAGGATCAAGATCAGCCAGTCCGAAGGGGAAAATGAGAGTGTCTCAAGCTGGGGATACACATTGAGTGTCCCGATTCCGTTCTGTGCAGAATACACACACACGCCGGCTATCCCTGCTAAGACGATGGACGCTCCCCAATCGGAATAGCGGAATGGGAACAGCTGATAATGCGACCTCTTCCGCTCCCCGAACCCTCTTGCATTCATGGATTCAGCCGTTTGAAGCGCCTCCTCCAACGACCACGTGAGGAGCTTTTGCATATAGAGCATGCCTGTCCTGCTCCGCTTCTTCACGCTTCCGTTGAACATATCGTGTCCCCTGAGCTTTTGCGTGTAATACAGCTCCTTCCACCGGGTAATGAGCAGCGGTACGAAACGCACCGTAATCATCAGCAGGAGGGCGAGCTGTGGCCACACTTTTGAAAAGAGAAATAAGAATTTCCGCCCGTGGATCACATCATTGAATGAAATGAACAGGATGAAGATCCCCCATAGACTCATGGCCATGATCATCCCGTATGCCACTCCTTCCAATGTAACGGGATTATGACGGAAATAGAACAGCACGGTGGCTCCCCTTCGGACGAAAAGGGGATTCATGACGATGATGATGAGCCCCATGCAAGCGATCGCAGGCATAGATTGGATCAGTTTCCCCCAGGTTCCTTGAAGGATATTCACCCCGAACAGGATCAAGATGGATACAGACAGGAACAACGGATGGGTGAACATCATCATGCACACACCCGCACAAACGTAGTAGAGAAAGCTTACGAAGGGGTGAAGTTCTTTCAATCTGATTGTCACGTTGCGTACCCCTTTCTTCTAGCGGAACGGCTTCAGCTCCGCTCCGAGATCTTTTCCGAGGTCGATGGTGTAAAGCCACTCAATGCGATCTCCGTCCTGGAGGGGGACTACTCCTGCCCCTCTGTTAGGGAAGATCCCATTCACCCGGTACATCCAACCGCTGCCGGATCCCCGGTCAAACTCAAATAGGTTGTTGATTCCTTCTACATAGGCATTCGCCCCTGTACCACCGCGGAACGACATGGGGATTCCTTGAGAACGTGTCACCTCGATGAGTACATCAAGGACCGTATCCCCATCCTCGATTTCGACTGAAGTCGGAGGGAGCACCGTACCCATTTGACTATCTGCCACAATGGAATAGGTGACTGTCGATGTTGCTGCCTGCTTTTCTTCCTTTTCGGGCTTTGGAGCGGGTCCAGGATTCTTGGAAGGCTGAGGTGCCGGTGCCTTGCTTTCAGATTGTGGTGATTCGGCACGTTCAGAGTCGGAAGGAGCTTTGGATTCTTTTGGGCTCTCTGCTTTTTGGTTTGAAGCTGTTTTTGCTTCTTTCGTTGATGTAGAGGTTTCTTGTTTGTCTGGCTTTCCTTCTGATTCAGGACGTTCCGTTGTTCCGTTTCTTTCTTCTTGTTGCTGAGGATCAGCCTTGCCGTCCTCTTTTGTACTTTTAGTGGTTGTGCTGTCCGATTTCTCGTTTGTGTCTTTTTCCTCTTTCTTTTCTTCCTGGTTCTCGGTCTTGGAATGTTCATCAGAGATAGCGTTTGGATCTTTTTGTTTTTCTTTATCCCCGGTCACGGAAGCGACGGAGTTTTCGCTACCCGCCACTTGCTTACTTGTTGGTGCCTTTTCTTCTTCGCCGGAGAAACCATAGGTAACCCCGATTACTCCAAGAGTAAGGAAGAACACCGTCAGGATCGACAGTATGAGCTTACGTTGCTTCTTCATCGAACTCCTCCTAACCTTTTATCTCCATCTTCCGCTTCTTGCGTGCACCCCAGAAATAGATCGAGAGGCCCGTGAGTAGAAAGAGCCCTCCCGCGACTGGAAGATACCATTCGTTCACGCCAGTATTGGGGAGCTTTTTCCCCGAAGAAGGGTTAGCTGCCGGTACAACAGTATCGTCTTTCTTGTTTTCCTTTGGAGACGAGCCCGTTTTTCCGTCATCCTGTGTTTTTTCTGGTTCATTTGTTTTCTCTTCCTCTTCCGTTCCCGTTGGTGCGGAGTTGAACACAGCAAATGTGCTCAGGTGATCAGGTTGTACACTGATCCATCCATCGGCATAGTCCCCTCCGACATGGTCCCACTTTTCCGTATCGGAATTATAAAAGTAAACGGCGGTAGATGTGCTGTCCACCTCTTCTTCCTTAACGGCGAAGGACAGTTCTACGGCATCTTTCACATCATGAATGCTTTCCCCATCCTGTTTGATGGTAAAGTCGTACACGTTACTAAGAGCTTCCTTCATGCCTTCCATGCGCTGGATGGAGAATTCAGCTTCTTTTTTTGAGAACCCTTTCAATTCAGTCTTCATTTTCACTTGAGATGATTCCAAGTGAAGCGTCGCCTCTTTATTGACCATCACACTCATGCTTTCATCCGGGAAGACGACGGTAACCGAATCGTCCGGGATCTCGATGATGATATCTCCCCCTGCCTTCAGGTTGCTGATACTATCCATCTCGATCGTGCCTTTTCCATCTTTCCATACAGGCTTTAGGGTCACCTGGTCCAGCAGCTTTGGCGGATCCTCATCTTTGGCTTCTTTTTTGTACTGTATCGTCACTTTCTTTGACACCACTTTTTCATTCTGATCTTGTGCGCTGACAATGAGAACATTCTTCCCCTCTTTTAACGAAAGGACGAACTCACCCGATTTGTTACCTTCAAGGGCTTGATCATTCAACTTCGCATCGACTACCAAGGCGTTTCCTTCTCCATCCTTTGCCTCAGCCGTGACCGTGATTTCTGGTGTTGTGACAATCTGGCCATCTTCTACCCCTTTTATCGTGAGGGTCGGATCAGGCATGGGTGTCGGTGGTTCCGGCTCCAATGGTTTAGGGAATGAATAAAGCTTCCCCTCCCCCTTTAAGAATTTCTGATACGCGACGAGGGCCTGCAGGGCTTGCTCGGTCGCCATCCCGTTGGAATTGCCTGGACTGACATGCATAAATCCGCCATCCTCCGACTTGAAGCTCAGAAGGTGTGTGACCAGATTATTGGATCCTTTCGTGAATGCCTTTGACGTCGGATCAATCCCGTTCGACGTCAGGGCAATGATGACTTGGGAAGTGGCTTCACTTGAAGTCCCCCCGACAAATGGATCGTCGAATCCTCCGCTTGATTGCTGTTCTGACGATAGGAATGAAAGCGCACCATCTACCGCTTTCTTCACATTCCCCTGGGATGATGTATAGGGTGCCAGAGCAATCAAGGCCATGGCCGTGATATCATAGCTCGGTCCCGACATGTATGCACTGAGGGACCAGCTTCCATCCTCATTCTGCTGCTTCAAAAGCTCATCAATCAGCTTTTGACGTGTCCACTTGGCGTTTGATGGCACCTCGAACTGTTGGCTGTCCAACGCGATCAAGGCGAAGATCGGTCCGTTATTCCCTTGAAGGGTCATCGTGTCATTCCCTGGTGACACATCATGACTGTTGTAGATCTTTTCAATCAAGTCTGTGCCGTTGACAGACAATGGATCCAAACCGATTGCCGCCGCCGCAATCACGTGGCGTTCAATATCGGTAATCTTAGCGTATCTCGATGGGTTGATGACCTGGCTATCCACCGATTGACTGAAATGATTCTGATAATAGGCATCCGGCACTGGATATCCCGCTGCCGCAAGTCCTATGGCTTCCCACTCACTACTTACTCCGCTGTCCAGAATGTGATTCGCAGCACCTTCAATGGTTTTATTGATCTCAGCCAGCGAAACATCCGTACTTGTCGCTGCCTCTGCGTGTCCAGACGGAATCCCCGCAACCGGCACACCCAAAAACAACACAACGCTCAATACACTTGCCAACATTGCTTGAAGTATTCTCACTCACATATCCTCCCGTATCCCTTATCCCCTGTACTAGATAAATAATATGTATATAAAAAAGCCCTGCTCTTCCCGAAAGAAGAACAAGGCTTTGAAATCCACGTGCACATACCAACCCCATGCATACTGATCCACCTCGCTTCACCTTTTACCGGAAGGCTCCACCATTACACATACAGGCAGGTCTCCTGACTCATGATTCATCGCTCCCTTCCGCCTTCCCGGACTCTTACATCCAGTGGCATTTCACAAAGATCGCTCATCACTTACAGTGGCCGGACCGCTCAGGATTCACACCTGATTCCCTTTTAATCAGCCCCGAACCCGAGGCTGAACCAATATGCACCTATGAAGTTATACTCCTCTCCATCTTAATGGAAACATTCGCTCAATTCAATATACTGTTAATTGGAGGAATATCAGGAAATGGGGAAGGATGTTGATGGGTGGCGGGGTTTGTCGGGGTTTGTACCATTGAAAATTATTTCACCAATCTTTTTCCATGATGATGAACCTATACTCCTGCCCTCTAATATTGTTCTGAAATTCACCTTTTTGTACAAACCCCGCACGTTCATACACGCTGATAGCACGGACATTGAAGTCCACCACAGCCAACTCCAAATGGTCATAACCGAGTTTCCTTCTTCCCTCTTCGATGATGGAATGGAAAAACCTCCTCCCCTCACCCTTCCCTGTCAGTGCCGGCTTCATCTGTATCCCAACTCCCATGATATCCTCCGTTTCATCTCCGACCTGGAAAAACTCACAGTTCCCTGCCAATCTCCCCTCCCGGTCAATGACCGAATAAAATCCTTCCCGATTACCGCTCTCAAGAAATCCGTTAACCTTCTCCTCTTGAATCGGATTATCATAGAACGAATAGTTGCCTTCATACCTCCACGTGATGAACTCTTGGATGTCTTGGTCTGTCCTTTTTCTTAACGTATAGCTCAAACGTATCACCCTTTCTTATACCTATAGTGTAAAGGCAAGCACACGCTCACTCTCCCTCGTAAACGACTACATAAAATATTCGAGGAAAAATAAAAAGCGTCCTCCGGTAAAAACCATCAGACGCTTCATGAAGACTATTCTCTCTTATAAACAATCCGTTCAATGCTCTTCACGGAAAGATGGTAGGCAGCAGCAAGCTGCTCCTTCTTCCACCCACACTTAAACCTCTCACAGATTTCCTTATTTCGCTCATCCAGAGTCTTCCTGGCTCCGCTCTGCTCTCCCCAGGATCGCTCGCTGCCGCTTTTTCTCGGGATGTATACATACTCACCATCCACATAGCCCTGAATGATGGCAATCAGTTCATCCGGTAGGACATCCTTTGCCCGTTTATGGCTCATTTTCGCCCCTGCTTCCTTATTAGAATTGGAATAAGAAAGGCAAAGACTGCTCATTTATCATTTCCATCTCCCGGCAGCCTTTGCTGCTAACGGGAGAATACTTTCAGGTTGGGGTATTTTGCCATGGTTGACCTCCTCGCGTATTTTTCTATATACTACCATATCCCTTGGCAGAGTTCCTGGTTTCGGTCAGCCTAACTCTTTATTCATCAATATGTTCTGTGATAATATCTGCAATCTCAGAGATAGAAAGTGTACCATCTACAACCAGGTCGGAATTTGGTTTAATTGTATGTAACATAGCAAGATACCCTTGCCTTCCTCTTGAAATGTAGTGATCTAGATCCCCTAATATATCTTCAACTGAAGCATGTTTAAAATCTCTGCTTATTCTACGCGCAAGCGCAAGATCTAATGGCGTATCAATAAACACGGTGAAATCAATCAGGTTGCTACTTGCATCATGTAGATAGGCAAATGGAAAATCCAATATGATGGTATCCAACGGCTCAGTCTGCAACGATTGTATCTCACAAATAAGAGGTGTTAGATCCCACTCATTCGGATTGCAACCATTCTCAATCCATTCAATCATGTCTTCTGGCCCTTTGAAGTCATAGTCATCGAAATAAAGCGCTATACTATTTCCTAGCTTCTCCTTTAAGCAAGAGGCTATTGTTGATTTTCCCCCGCCTGATACCGCAGCAATCGCAATCACTTTAGGGATTTTTCTTTTCATTAAATGCCTCCTTTTCAACATTATATTTTAAAGTTGTAAGGGATCTAGAAGTTAAACTTACCACCCTCCATTACTGGGATTTCCCTTCCTTCTTTCACTCCCACTACGTTCATATCGTCAGCTCCAAAGGTCACATTGACGGACAAGAGAGAGCTATTCAGACCCGCATCCTTTAATTCATGCTCAGATTTGTGAAGGCCATCTATGATCGTGGAGGGAGATGCATCCCCGATTCCGATATGACAGGCCGTATTTTCATCAAACAGGGTCTTGTAAAAGAGCGTATTAGCCTGAGCAAGAGGTACTTTAGTCGAAACCAACGCGATTTCCCCTAGATAATGTGAGCCTTCATCCGTTTCGATGAGATGTTGCAACGCTTCTTGTCCATTCGCGGCATAATAGTCGGTAATTCGGCCTTCTGTAAAAATCAGATGAAAGTCTTCTATGATATTCCCACCATAGATAAGAGGTTTAGTCCCTACCAGTTTGCCATTCACCCTGTTTTTGTGTGGAGCAGTAAATATTTCTTCTGTAGGGATGTTCGGAAAGAAAGGGATGCCTTGTTCATCTGTGACAGCCCCACCGATAAAAAGATGATTTTTGGCTAGACCCACTACTAAATCAGTTCCACGTTTATTTGTAAAATGCAGCGCTTCAAATCGGCTCTCGTTCAGGAATTTTTTTCGAGACTCGAAGGCTCTGTGGTGTTCTCTCCAATCATCAATGGGACTCTCCCCGTCTGCCCTAGCTCCACTTACAATCAATTCCCATAATGATTGTAAAGCTTCTTCTTTACTCAGGTTGGGGAATACTTTGGCTGCCCAATCAACGCACGGGACAGCTATAAGACACCACCGGACCTTATGGGATCTGACTTTGCTGTAATAATCCTTCAATTTTGTACGAGACGCTTTTTGGAAACGTTGAATCCTTTCAGCAGAAACGTCTTCCAAGACATTATCAGAAATAATATGAATGTAAGCAGCCCCTTCATCATTCCATTCTTTAAAACGCGCAGCCTGCCAATCGGGAATGTGATCGATGAAACGATCTGCTGCATGTATGTAAAATTCTTTGGACGACTGTTCATCCTTCCAATCAATCACTACATTCGAGGCACCTGCCTCGTAGGCTGCCGTTTGGATCAGACGAGCAAACCCAGCATGTTGGATATCACTATGAATAATCAATAACTGATCCTTTTGGAGATTCACACCGGCTCTTACAGCAAGTTCTGCGTACTTTTTCAATTGTGGGTCGCTTATAATCCCTTTAACCATTTACGATCTCCCCTATACTGTTCTGCATCGTTTTGCTAAAGACTCCTGACCTGCATAGCACCGATCTTGGCGTGCGTCAGCTCTTCGTAATCATTTCAATCTATAACGTTCAACACTTCTCTCACTAACCATTCTGCGATCTTGTCCCGACTGAGTTCATCTACCGTTATGATGTTTGCTTCTTTAAGATTGTTTATGATATTCATTTCAGGATGACGGTTTAAAGGAATCGTCCCAAGTACCACCTTGTTTCCTGAAAAAATGTCTTGAACGTTTTTCTTAAATGAATGAGAGAACATCTGCATATACCCGATCTCATCAATCACGATGATGTCCTTGGTACGAAGCGCCCCTTGTAAAATATCTTTGGCAAACAGATCAAACTCCTCTACATTAACACCATACCTTCCAACCCTGGTTGCGCTGCAGCTTTCTACGTTGGCAATGTCTACACTTTCTCCATCCATCGATACACACCGGAAACCTATCCGATCATCGAAGTTGGTTACTTCTTCCGTATAGAATCCTCCACAACGATCGACGCCGATTTCATGAATGATTTGTTTGATCAACGTTGATTTGCCTATTCTCGGCTTTCCCGAGAGTAAAAAAAATGTGGAATTCATATGTCCTCCTTCAACCGATATGTTGCTTAATATGGATGGATGGATTATTTCTGTGTAATAAACTCCCATCACCTCTTTTACATATTATTACATACAAAAGAGCTCACCAATACCCTAGTAGCTCATTTTCAAGATTTCTCATACGACTCAGGAATATTGAGGACTTGTTTCGGCAAGTCCTTTTTGTATGTTTCAAGCCCTCATTCATGGTGCATATTAGCAAGAGGGGGTGATAGAGTGAAGGATGAAAAGGGCAAATCAGAAAACCGTTCTGTATCGGATAAGGAAAGACAAGTCCAACACGACCGGAACAATGAAAATGCGAAGGCCAGAGCCGAGGTGGAATCACGAGTCCCTCGTATCAACACGGACAACCTCTGAATACTAAAAAAGCCATCCCTGGGCAAAACCGGGATGGCTTGTATCATTTATTTAAGGCAAAATAAAACCACCAAATATGTATTTGGTGGAGACGGAGGGAGTCGAACCCTCGTCCAGAAATAACGGCACTTGTGCGTCTACGAGCGTAGTCGATATATTCGCGGTTTCGCTGCAGCTTATGCCTACCGACTGGCGTCCGTGCAGCTAGTCTGGTTAATCTCTTCCTTTGTCCTCAGACGGTGGACTCCGGCGTAGCCTACTAAGAGTGAGTCCCTTACCCTACCACATAGGCGATGGAGGGAGGAACAGCTAAAGCGCTATTACGCAGCTAGAGCTAGGTTATTGTTAGTTTTGCCAGTTATTATTGGCTTTGACGTTTTAACGTAGACGATCCCTACGGCTCGCAACCCAAGCTCGAACTATCCCTGTCGAATCCGTAACGTCCCCATATGAGGAAGAACGGGAAAGAATAAGTTCTCACTGGTTACTTATTCAATTGTTCTTATCGCAGTCAGTTTGCCCTGCGACACTATTTATTATAACAAACTGAGCGCCAAATGCAACTGGAAGGATCAGTAATTCCCTTTTTGCCTTTGAGCGAGCTCGCGCTGGATCGAGCGGTTGGCTTCCTTGCGCTTCAGATCTTCACGTTTGTCATATTTCTTCTTACCGCGTGCAAGGCCGATGAGGAGCTTGGCGACGCCGTTTTTGATGTACAGCTTCAGCGGGACGAGTGAATATCCTGCCTCTTTCGTTTCACCGATGAGCTTGTTGATCTGCCTGCGGTGCAGGAGGAGCTTCCTCGTGCGGAGCGGATCATGATTGTACCGGTTCCCCTGCTCGTACGGTGATACGTGCATGTTGTAGACGTATACTTCACCGTTTCGGATGCGGGCGAAGGAATCCTTCAAGTTGACGCGACCGCCGCGGATCGATTTGATTTCCGTCCCCTGGAGGACGATGCCTGCTTCGAAGGTCTCTTCGACGGCGAAGTCATGGCGGGCTTTTTTATTCTGGGCAATGAGCTTGCCTTCTCCCTTTGGCATGTGAATCCCTCTCTCTCTTTCTGTGGTGCCATTATCTCATAAATACACCTGTATGGGTAGGATGAAACAGGAGCACGGGAGGATTCCCATGCTCCTTATGCTTACTTTTTCTTTTTGCGTTTGCTTTTTGGAGCATTGTCGAAGAACTTTTTGTTCTTCTTTTTCTTCTTATTGTTCTTCGGCGGACGTGTGGACCATTCGCCGCCTTCTTTTTTATCTTTATCAGCAGGCTTTTTGCCCGGCTTGCTTGTCGGTTTGCCTTTACGTTCCGGTCGGAATGAGCGGGCTTTGTCGTCGCGGCGACGAGTGCCTTTCATGCCGACGATCTCGAAGTCGATGGCGCGTTCGTCCTTGTTGACGTTTACGACCCGGACAGTGATCTCGTCACCGATGCGGTAGACGTTTGCCGTGCGCTCTCCGATCATGGCCAGCTGACGCTCATCGAACCGGTAATAGTCATCAGTCATGTAGCTCACATGGACAAGGCCCTCGATTGTATTCGGAAGCTCGACGAACAGTCCGAAGTTGGTGACGGAGCTGATGATCCCGTCGTACTCTTCCCCGACCTTGTCTTCCATGTACTCTGCTTTCTTCAGCTCATCCGTCTCACGTTCAGCATCGACGGCACGGCGTTCGCGGCTGGAGGTATGCTGGGCGATATTCCCCATCTGTGCTCCCCATTTGTCGCGTGTCGCCTGATCGACCTTTCCTTCGATCAGATATGTTCTGATCAAACGGTGGACGATCAGATCCGGATAACGGCGGATTGGCGAGGTGAAGTGGGTATAGAACTCCGTTGCCAGACCGAAGTGACCAAGGCTTTCCGGATCATACTTCGCCTGTTGCATGGAGCGGAGCATCATCGTGGAAACGACCATCTCCTCCGCTTTCCCCTGGACGTCATCGATGATTTCCTGGAGGGCACGCGGATGGATCGAGTTCGCCGATCCTTTCACGATGAGACCGAAGTTCGTGATGAACTCGAAGAAGCGCATAAGCTTATCTTCCTTCGGATCTTCATGGATACGATAGATGAACGGAACTTCCATCCAGTGGAAATGTTCTGCGACAGTTTCATTCGCTGCCAGCATGAATTCCTCGATGAGCTTCTCGGCAACGGAACGCTCGCGCATGACGACTTCCGTCGGCTCGCCTTCTTCGTTCACGAGCACCTTAGCTTCTTTGAAATCGAAGTCGATGGCACCGCGCTTCTCACGCTTCGTGCGAAGGATCTGAGCGAGTTTCTCCATGTCCTCAAACATCGGGACGAGTGGCTCGTATTTGCTTCTCAGCTCTTCATCTTTGTCCACAAGGATCTTGTTGACGTCTGAGTAGGTCATCCGCTCAGCAGTCTTGATCACACTCTGGAAGATCTCATGCTTCACGACTTCCCCGCTCGGTGTGATCTCCATATCACATGAAAGCGTCAGGCGGTCTACTTTCGGGTTCAGTGAGCAGATACCGTTCGACAGTCGGTGGGGGATCATCGGGATGACGCGATCCACAAGGTAGACGGATGTCCCACGGTCGAAAGCTTCCTCATCGATCGGCGAGCTTTCTTTCACATAGTAGGTAACATCGGCGATATGTACGCCGAGCTTGTAGTTTCCGTTTTCGAGCTTTGTAACCGTGACGGCATCATCGAGGTCTTTTGCGTCGGCCCCGTCAATGGTGACGATCGTTTGATCGCGCAGGTCGCGGCGGTTCTCAAGCTCGGATGGATTGATTTCATCAGGCACTTGATTCGCCTGCTCCATGACCTCTTCAGGGAACTCGACGGTGATGCCATGCTTATGGATGATGGAAAGGATATCGACGCCGGGATCATTTTTATGCCCGAGGATTTCAATGACTTCCCCTTCTGCGCTCTTGCGTCCTTCAGGATAAGCCGTCAGCTTCACGACAACCTTATGTCCTTCCGTCGCACCTTTTTGGGCGGATTTCGGGATGAAGATGTCACTTGCGAACTTCTTATCATCAGGGATGACGAAACCGAAGTGCTTGCTTTCGGTGAACGTCCCGACAATCTGATCGACACCGCGCTCGACGATGCGGACGATGGTCCCTTCGCGTCTTGAGCCTGACGAAGAAGCCGATACCCGTACGAGGACGATATCCCCGTGCATCGCATTGCTTGTTTCATTCGGCGGGATGAAGATATCATCCATGCCCTGCTCTTCCGGGATGACAAAGGCGAAGCCCTTGGCATGTGCCGATACCTTCCCTCTTACCAGATTCATTTTTTCAGGAAGACCGTAGCGGTTGCTTCTTGTACGCACCACCAATCCCTTCTCTTCCATGACGACAAGCGCCTTCACGAAATCTTTGAAGTTCCCTGACCCCTCGATTCCGAATGCTTCCTCCAGCTCTTGTACCGTCAATGGCTTGTAGGCTTCTTCCTTCATGTAAGAAAGGAGCTTATCCACATGCCCTTTAATATTTTCGTCCATGACATTCCCTCCTGATCGTGATTATACCATCCAGTCCAGTTTCTCCAGGAAGTTGTACACATCCTCGTGAAGCTGCTCTTTCTCTTTATCGAGCGTAATGACGTGCCCAGACTCTTCATACCATTTGATCTCTTTATCATCAGATTCTACGCTGTCATAGATGATATTCGCAGAATCCGTGTTGATCATATGGTCGTTCCGTGCCTGCACGACAAACGTCGGCGAGTAGATCATATCCACATTCCCACGCACATCGGCGATGAGCTCCTGAAGGGCCTTCAACGTACCCATCGGCGTCTTCTTGAACTCTTCCATTTCCTTTTCAATCTGGTCTTCTGGTTTTCCTTCATATTTTTTAAATTCACGGGCATATTCTACTACCCCGTCATACATGACTTCTTCGCTTTTTATATACATTGGCGCACACATTGGGACAATACCCTTTACAGGTACAGTGTAACCTAATTTCAATGAAAATACCCCTCCGAGCGAGAGGCCCGCAACGGCGATTTCCTCATACCCAAGGCTCTTCAGATGCTCATACCCGTCCATGACATCCTTCCACCAGTCTTCAGGGCCCGTATGCACCAATTCCTCCGGCGGCACACCATGTCCCTTATAGTGAGGCGCATGTGACGTATAGCCCTTCTTCTCAAGGAATCGCCCGAGCATACGCACATCCGATGAGTTCCCAGTGAACCCGTGCAACAGCAGGACAGCACGTTTTCCTGCTTCAAATGTAAATGGTTTCGGCAAATTGGTTTTCATGGTTTGATAGCTCCTTTTCGATCTCTTTGATGTCTAGTGGCTTGATGCAGCCGTTCAGATTCTTCTCACTTCTATTTTTAGCAAATATCGGTGGGACAATCCACCATTTCGCATTGTTGTGGCGGTTTTGGAGAGGATTGTTCAGAGTGTGAGGTTGGGTCATCCCGATGGGTGGCTCTACGCAGGTAGAGGCTATTTGCTACTTTAATCGAGTATTTGCGAATTTTTTGGAATCATAGCGATTCATAATGGTTTACCATGCATTTACCATCGCCATTCCCCTCTACTTTTCCCTTATGACATAATTCGACTTTTTTCGCACTTGATTTATGTCCCTTTTCTCTATCCCGAGACTCCACGATTCTGATCTAGGCGGATTTATTTGCGATAATCAAAAAAATACTTGCGGAATTTTGGATTTCATTTGCGAAAAAAAGCATTCTATTTGCGAACTGACATGTTGCCCTCGTTCCAATTTGCACATCATCCCCGGAACCAGCGTTCACTCGGAGTTATTTGCGAATGCGTCCACATACGGATGAACCACCCTAACCATCACCTGACGACTACTTACACCGCAAACGCACAAACGAGATTTGCACATCATCCCTTGAACCAGCATTCACACGCAGTTATTTGCGAAAGCCATCCCATAAGGATGAAACGCCCCAACCATCACCTGACGACCACCTACATCGCAAACCTACACAAACGAGATTTACACATCATCCCTTGAACCAGCATTCATTCACACCCAGTTATTTGCGAAAGCCATCCCATACGGATGAATCGCCCCAACCATCAACTGACGACTACTTACACCGCAAACCCACAAATGAGAATTGCACATCATCCCCGGAACCAGCGTTCACGTAAAGTTATTTGCGAAAACCATCCCATACGAATGAATCGCTCCGCCCAGCACCAAAGGGCCAAGTACAACCCCGATAAAACAAAAAACCTGACCCACAAACGAGATCAGGTTTTTAAACGTTCATTTAGATACGGACGATGGCAACTGTAAGAATGAAGAATAGTACGGCCAATACGATTGTGATGCGGTGCAAAATCAAGTCGAGTCCGCGCGCTTTCTGTTTACCGAATAGCTGTTCCGCACCACCTGAGATGGCCCCTGAAAGTCCAGCACTCTTACCTGATTGAAGCAATACCATGACGATCATGGCGATCGATACGATGATAAGTAACGTGACTAAAATAGTATGCATGAGTCCCACCTCCTGATCCGAACATAACATTGTCTTCATTTTACCATACGGGGGCTGGGGCAACAAGAACATAATGAATATTCGCTTAGATGACGTCCATTAAAAAAATCCCCGTCCGAGGACGGGGATTTCGGCAAACCGGCTATTAGCGGTTAACGTTGTAGAACGTTTTTGCTCCAAGGTATTGAGCAGTGTGAGCCAATTGATCTTCGATGCGAAGAAGTTGGTTGTATTTCGCCACACGGTCAGTACGTGAAGGAGCACCAGTTTTGATCTGACCAGCGTTAGTAGCAACCGCGATGTCAGCGATTGTGCTGTCTTCTGTTTCACCAGAACGGTGAGAGATGACAGCTGTGTAACCAGCGCGTTTAGCCATTTCGATAGCGTCGAATGTTTCAGTAAGAGTACCGATTTGGTTCACTTTGATTAGGATTGAGTTAGAGATTCCTTGCTCGATCCCTTGAGAAAGTTTTGTTGTGTTTGTTACGAATAGGTCATCCCCAACGAGTTGGACTTTGTTACCGATGCGCTCAGTAAGAAGTTTGTGTCCTTCCCAGTCGTTTTCGTCAAGACCATCTTCGATTGAGATGATTGGGTATTTGTTAACCATTTCTTCGTACCAGTCAACCATTTCTTCAGAAGTACGTACAACGCCTTCTCCAGAAAGATGGTATTTACCGTCTTCTTTGTTGTAGATCTCAGAAGAAGCTACGTCCATTGCAAGAAGTACTTCTTCGCCTGGTTTATAACCGGCTTTTTCGATTGCTTCGATGATTGTAGAAAGAGCTTCTTCGTTGGATTTAAGGTTAGGAGCGAATCCGCCTTCGTCACCAACAGCTGTGTTGTAACCTTTGTCTTTAAGAACTGATTTCAGGCTGTGGAAGATCTCAGCACCCATGCGAAGAGCTTCTTTGAATGTAGGAGCTCCTACAGGCATAACCATGAATTCTTGGATGTCTACGTTGTTGTCAGCGTGCTCTCCACCATTGACGATGTTCATCATTGGTACTGGAAGTTGCTTCGCGTTGAATCCACCAAGGTATTGGTACAATTCTACTCCGAAGAAGTCAGCAGCTGCGCGTGCAACGGCCATAGATACACCAAGGATTGCGTTGGCGCCTAGTTTACCTTTGTTTTCAGTTCCATCAAGAGCGATCATCGCCTGGTCGATGGCAACTTGTTCTGTTACATCGTAACCGATGATTTCTTCAGCGATTTCGTTGTTCACGTTATCGACTGCTTTTTCTACACCTTTACCTAGGTAGCGGCCTTTGTCGCCGTCACGAAGTTCAACTGCTTCGTATTCACCAGTTGAAGCACCAGATGGAACAAGTGCACGTCCGAAAGCTCCGGATTGAGTGTAAACTTCTACTTCGATTGTTGGGTTACCACGGGAGTCAAGGACTTCGCGTGCGTATACATCAGTAATGATTGGCATGAAAAACTCTCCTTTTTATAGGTGATTTTAGTTTAAAAGCTCTTACCGTCCGGGTGCCCCTGCAGGTCGGCACGCCGGCAGGTTTACTTCTTGATGAGGGATTGACCCGTCATTTCTTCCGGTTGATCGACGTTCAAGAGGTCAAGCATCGTTGGGGCAAGATCACCAAGGATCCCTCCGTCACGAAGTTCAAGTCCTTCTTTTGTCACGATGACCGGTACCGGGTTGGTCGTGTGGGCAGTCATTGGGTCGCCACCTTCTGTGATCACCTCATCTGCATTCCCATGGTCCGCAGTGATGATGGCCGTGCCACCTTTTTCAGTGATCAAGTCGATGATCTTGCCAAGACATTCGTCCACGGTTTCGATCGCTTTGATCGTTGGTTCAAGCATTCCGGAGTGACCGACCATATCAGGGTTGGCGAAGTTCAGGATGATGGCATCCTGGCGGTCTTCACGGATTTCTTCAAGAAGGGCATCCGTCACTTCGTATGCGCTCATTTCAGGTTTCAGATCGTATGTTGCCACTTTCGGTGAATCGATGAGGATGCGCTTTTCCCCTTCGAATTCCGCTTCACGGCCGCCGCTCATGAAGAATGTCACGTGCGGATATTTTTCCGTTTCAGCGATGCGGAGCTGCTTCAAGCCGTTTTGGGCAAGAACTTCTCCAAGTGTATTATCAAGGTTCGTCGGTTTGAATGCCACATATCCGTCAACCGTTTCACTGAACTTCGTCAGGCAGACAAAGTGCAGGTTCTTAGGGAACTTGTCCCCGCGGTCAAATGAACGGAAGTCCTGGTTGGCAAACGTATTCGAGATCTGGATGGCACGGTCGGGACGGAAGTTGTAGAAGATCACAGAATCGTCATCCTGAATCGTTGCAACCGGCTCGCCGTTTTCCTTTGTGATCACGGATGGAATGACGAATTCGTCATGGATTCCATTTTCGTATGAATCGTTCACCAATTCGATCGGATCCGTGTACGTAGGGCCTTCTCCGTATACCATGGCACGATAGGATTTCTCCACGCGCTCCCAGCGCTTATCGCGGTCCATTGAGTAATAGCGGCCAGAAATCGTCGCGAATTGACCGACACCGATTTCTTTCATTTTTGCTTGTGCATCTTCAATGTACTTCTTGGCGGTCTTAGGACCGACATCACGGCCATCAAGGAAAGCATGGACATAAACTTCTTCCATTCCTTCTTTAGCAGCGAGGCGAAGGAGGGCATACATATGCTCGATATGGCTGTGGACCCCTCCGTCCGATAGAAGTCCGAAGATGTGAAGCTTCTTGTCGTGCTTTTTAGCATGTTCGATGGCATCTTTGAAGGTTTCGTTCTTCTCGAACTCCCCTTCGCGGATGGCAAGGTTCACGCGCGTGAGGCTTTGATACACGATGCGGCCGGCACCGATGTTCAAGTGACCCACTTCAGAGTTACCCATCTGACCATCAGGCAGACCTACTGCTTCACCGCTTGCAGTCAGCTGATTGTGCGGGTATTGGTTCCAAAGGCGGTCGAAGTTCGGCTTGTTGGCCTGAGCAACCGCATTTCCTTCTTTCACATCACGGAAGGCAAAGCCGTCCAGGATGATGAGTGCTACTGGAGACTTACTCATGAGAGCTCGCCCCTTCTAGAAGCTGAAGGAAGCTTTGTGGTTCAAGGCTTGCGCCACCGACCAATGCACCATCGATATCAGACTGTGCCATGTATTCTTTGATGTTGGCAGGTTTTACGCTTCCGCCGTACTGGATGCGGACTGCATCGGCAGCTTCTTGACCGAACTCAGATGCCACAACTTGACGGATGTGGGCACATACTTCGTTCGCATCTTCAGCAGTTGAAGATTTACCTGTACCGATTGCCCAGATTGGCTCATAAGCAATGACGGTGTTCTTCACTTGATCAGCAGAAAGTCCGGCAAGGGCCTTCTTCACTTGATCTCCGACTAGTTCGTTTGTTTCGTTGTTTTCGCGTTGTTCAAGTGTTTCACCGACACATACGATCGGAGTCAGGCTGTGTTTGAAGGCAGCAATCGTCTTCTTGTTCACAGACTCATCCGTTTCGTTGAACATTTCACGGCGTTCTGAGTGTCCAAGGATGACATATTTCACTCCAAGATCTTGAAGGGCTACAGGGCTGACTTCGCCTGTGAACGCTCCGTTTTCTTCGAAGTGCATGTTTTGGGCACCGATTTCTACTTTGTATTCCTTCGTGCTGTTTACTAGGCTTTCAAGGAAAAGCGCTGGTGAACAGATCACGGATTCAACTACATTTGAATCAGGAACGAGTCCTTGTACTTCTTCGGTGAAAGCTTTGGCTTCACCGAGTGTTTTGTTCATCTTCCAGTTACCTGCGATGATCGGTTTACGCATTCTACTCATCCTTTCGATTGTTTTCTAAACGCATTTAGAAACAGGGATTATTTATCGTTCAGAGCAGTGACTCCAGGAAGTTCTTTCCCTTCCATGAACTCAAGAGATGCTCCTCCGCCTGTAGAAATATGACTCATTTTATCAGCATATCCGAATTTCTCGACCGCTGCTGCAGAGTCTCCGCCACCGATTACAGAGTATGTATCTGTTGAATCGGCCAATGCCTCTGCTACGGCTTTCGTACCGTTGGCGAATGTATCCATTTCGAATACGCCCATTGGTCCGTTCCAGATGACAAGTTTAGAGCTCTTGATTGCATCGCTGAAGATTTCACGCGTTTTAGGACCGATATCCATTGCTTCCCAATCAGATGGGATGGAGTCGATGCCCACTTCCTGTGTATTCGCATCATTAGAGAAGTCATCCCCAACAACCACGTCTACCGGCATAAGGAAGTTCACGCCTTTGTCTTTCGCTTTTTGCATGAATTGTTTCGCTAGATCGATTTTGTCTTCTTCAAGAAGGGATTGACCGATTTCGTAGCCGTTTGCTTTCACGAATGTGTATGCAAGTCCGCCTCCGATGATCAAGTTGTCCACTTTATCAAGAAGGTTGTCGATGACACCGATCTTATCTTTTACTTTCGCTCCACCAACGATGGCCGTGAAAGGACGTTCTGGGTTTGATAGTGCCTTACCAAGGACTTCAAGCTCTTTCTCCATAAGAAGACCTGCAACTGCCGGGATGTGCTCGGCGATTCCTGCTGTTGAAGCGTGGGCACGGTGAGCTGCACCGAATGCATCGTTCACATAAAGATCTGCAAGTGCTGCAAATTCTTTCGCAAGCTCAGGATCGTTTTTCGTTTCACCTGGGTAGAAACGAACGTTTTCAAGGACAAGGACGTCTCCGTCTTTCATGTCTGAAACTTTCGCCTGAACGGCTTCACCGTATGCTTCGTCTGCTTTGGCAACGTCTTTGCCAAGAAGCTCTGATAGACGGTTTGCAACAGGTGTCAAACGGAGTTCTTCTACCACTTCACCATTTGGACGTCCAAGATGGCTTGCAAGAAGGACTTTCGCTCCGCCTTCTACTAGATGTTTGATGGTAGGCAGTGCTGCCTGGATACGCGTTTCATCGGTGATCTTCCCGTCTGCCATCGGCACGTTGAAGTCTACGCGGCAAAATACGCGTTTCCCTTTCACATCGACGTCTTTGATCGATTTTTTGTTCATGGAAAAAGGCCTCCTTCAGTTATCAAATTCTACTCTTTTTTCAAGAAACTTGAAATCAGAATAGGAAAGGGGAGAGGGGAATGTTCCCCGCTCCCCTTCGACACATCTTCATTATAGATGGTGGGACAAAATATATCCATCCATCACCTAGATGTCAAAAACCAAACGCGTTTGAATTATAGTCCTTTTGAAGCTACGAAGCCTGCAAGGTCAACGACACGGTTAGAGTATCCGCTCTCGTTATCGTACCAAGAGATTACTTTTACCATGTTGTCTTCAAGAACCATAGTAGATAGAGCATCGATTGTTGAAGAAGCAGGGCTACCATTGTAGTCAGTAGATACTAGTGGCTCATCGCTGTAAGCAAGGATTCCTTTAAGATCGCCTTCAGCTGCTTCTTTAAGAGCTGCGTTTACATCTTCAGCTGTTACGTTTTTGTCCAATTCTGCAACAAGGTCAACTAGTGACACGTTTGGAGTTGGAACGCGGACAGCTCCACCGTTCAATTTGCCTTTAAGTTCTGGAAGAACTAGAGATACCGCTTTAGCTGCACCAGTTGTAGTTGGGATCATGTTCTCAGCAGCTGCACGTGCACGACGGTAGTCTTTGTGTGGCAAATCAAGGATTTGCTGATCATTTGTGTAAGAGTGGATTGTAGTCATCATTCCACGTTTCACGCCGAATTTATCGTTAAGTACTTTTGCGAATGGAGCAAGGCAGTTAGTAGTACAAGATGCGTTAGAGATAACATCATGGCTAGCTGCGTCGTATTTGTCGTGGTTAACGCCCATTACGATTGTGATGTCTTCATCAGATGCAGGAGCAGAGATGATGACTTTTTTAGCGCCAGCTTCGATATGTTTCGCAGCATCTGCACGTTTAGTGAAGCGACCAGTAGATTCTACGACGATTTCAACGCCAAGATCTCCCCATCCAAGTTGAGCTGGGTCACGCTCAGCCAATACTTTTACTTTTTTGCCGCCGACTACTAGGTAGTCACCGTCAACAGTAACTTCTTGGTCAAGTTTCCCGTGAACTGTGTCATATTGTAAAAGGTGTGCAAGCATGTTTGCATCAGTCAAGTCGTTGACTGCCACTACCTCTACATCGTTGCTTTTAAGTGCTGCACGGAATACGTTACGTCCGATACGTCCAAATCCGTTAATACCAATTTTTGTTGCCATGATTAATTTCCTCCTTTAGATCGTTAAGGATGATTTTATATTTCAAAAGGGATTTACCCTTTCAAAAGCGCTTTTGCTGCTCCTTCGTCCGTGATGAGGACGGTTGAAGATGGAGCACTTTTCATGTAGGACCGGATTGCCTTTGCCTTTGAGCTTCCGCCGGCTACGGCGATGACATGCTCGATATGGCTCAGGTCCTCGAGCTGCAGTCCGATGGTCGGCACCTTATGTACCACTTCGCCTTCTTCATTGAAGTAGTAGCCGAATGATTCCCCGACGGCCTGCCCGTCGATGATCTTCTGATAATCGGCTTCCGATGTCTTCCGTCTCTCAGCCATGGTGATCGCATCGCCGATTCCATGGAGGACCATGTTGGCTGACTTGATCATGGTGAGGACTTCTTTGATCATCGGTTCCTTCAGGAAGGACTTGTAGACTTCCTTGCTTACCTGGTCAGGCACATAGAGGACGCGATGACGCGATTTCGTATGCTCGGCCATCTTGGAGCAGATGGTGTTCGCCTGGTTTTTGACGTCTTCCCCGATTCCCCCTCTTGCAGGAACGAATAAGGTTTCTGACGACGTCAGGTCCGGTGTCAGCATTTCAGCTACAGAGGCCATGGTTGAACCGCCAGTCACAGCGATTGTAGTATTCCCCTTTAGGCGGCGTTTCATACTGGATGCTGTCGCACGCCCCAATTCTTCCTTTACCCACGGTGACTCGTCGCTATTCCCTGGAACGATTACAATTTCATGAAGATTGAGTAACGACTTGAGCCGATGCTCCATTTCATTAATTCCCGAAATCTCCCTCATCATGCATTCAATTTTTTCCAGTAGTTGCATGCCATCTTCGGTCATGATCATTCCGGACGTCTTGATGTCGATGAGATCTTGATTCTTCAGGAATTCAACTTCGCTCCTGAGTACACGCTCCGTCAGCCCCAGGTTCTGTGCCAGGCTTCTGCGGCCGACTGGCTGCATGAAGCGGATGGAACGGAGAATCTGATGCCTTTTTTGCATAACTTCAAGCAGGTCAGGTAATAATCGCTTTTGTATATCAATGATTGATTCCATGTACAAAGCCCCTTCAAAAACCGAAGTAAAAGGTTCAATAATCTGCTGGACTATAAAAGTCCCGGTTAGACATATTGTGTCCCACTTACTCCAAAAAAAATTCACACCCTGCTTTCATCTTCAATTCTAGCAGGGTGTGAATGCGAATTCAACTGGAAACTATCGAGTTTTTTCATGTAAACGCTTGCTCATCGTAAAAAGATCGATTTGTCCATATTGGAGGATCTCGCCGTCCATTTCCGCTACAGGGATCATGAGTCCGAACCTCTCCGTCCACTCGTCCATCTCTTCGATATCCCGCTCGATCAGCTCGAAAGGAAAATCGTCACGCAGCAAGTTGATGGTCAGCTTGGCTTCGTCACATAACCCACATTGCCGGCGGGTGTAAAAAATCAATTCTTTCATGAACATTCCCCTCACTCATATCGTTTCCGTTTCGTAGAAGACGGGATGCCAAGCTGGTCCCGGTACTTTGCCACCGTCCGTCTTGAGACGTCACACCCCTTGTCCGTCAGGAGGGCCACAAGCTTCTGGTCGGAAAGGGGCTTTCGCTTGTCCTCTTGATTGACAAGCTCCTGCAGCTCCTTCTTCACTGTACCGGCAGACACCGTTTCTTCATCTGTGTCCACGGCCCGGATCGCTGCCGTGAAAAAGTTCTTCAGTTCAAACACCCCATATGGCGTTTGCACATATTTCCCCCTGACGGCCCGGCTGATCGTGGATTCATGGGCTCCTACCTCTTCGGCAATCTGCTTCAGCGTCAGGGGCTGGAGATGGCCGGGTCCTTGAAGGAAAAATCCTCTCTGCTTCTCTACGATTGCCTTTCCCACCTTCAGCATCGTCTGGTTGCGTTGGCGGAGACTCTGGACGAGCCATTCGAATTCCTGCTTCTTTTCTTTTATATAAGACTCTGTATCACGGTCGGGATGGTGCCCGAGAAAATCCGTATATTCCTTATTAAGAGTGACCGTGATCGAAGTTCCATCATACAGGGCGACCGTCACATCGTCTCCTTTGACTCTTACATTGAGTTCAGGGACGATATAATGAGAGAAATCCTTGGCATAGGCTGATCCCGGCCGAGGATTGCACTGTGTGATGAAATCAGCCGCCGCCTGTACTTGCTTCAGCTCGAGCCCCAAGGTTTTTGCGATTTCCTTCCACTTGCGGTCCGCAAATGCCTGGAAATGTTCGCTCACGATAGCGAGGACGAAATCAGGCACCTCCCACCGACGGTCGAGCTGAAGGTAGATGCACTCCTGCAGGGAACGTGCTCCTATGCCGGCAGGTTCCAGTGATTGGACCAGGCTGATCATCTCATCAAGTGCTTCTTCACCGAGTTTATATTTCTCCAAAAATTGGTCGCGTTCAATATGCAGATACCCATTCCCATCAAGGCTGTATATCAATTCTTCCACACATTTACGTTCATTATCTGTAAGCGATTTCAAATTCAATTGTATCAATAGAACTTCAGATAGGCTTACTGCGGTATCCGATACGAAGTCCTGCCACTCTGTAAGCTTCCGCTTGGGTGGTTTCAACTGGATCAGGGGGTTCTCCATCGCTTTCGATTCCAGGTAGTCATTCAGCTCCATCGTTGAATACTGAAGGATCGTGATCGCCTGTGAAAGCTGCTGGGTCATCTGGAGCTTTTGTTGCTGCTGCTGAAAAAGTCCTGCACTCAAATTCATGATATGTACCCTCCCACTTTTCCATTTTACATGAAAACTCCTTATTCGTTAACGGGAATCTACTGGAATCGCTTTACCTATTGCTATGAAGGCATTCTTCGCAACATTCCTTGTATTCTCACCACAATGGTTCTAAAATGGAAATATCTACTTATCGAAGGGACTGAATGATGCACAGAGATCAATAGGAAGACTCCATGATGCACTCATTTTATAAAAACGGAGGGATCTATTGATAATGACATTACAAACCAAACGACTGGAATTACATGAACTGACACTGGACGATGCCCCTGCACTCTTTACGCTATGGTCACATCCCGATGTGACGCGATTCATGAACATCGACCGGTTCACAGATGAACAGCAGGCAAGGGATATGATCACCCTGCTGACAGAGCTTGCCGCCGAGAACAAGGCCTTGCGTTTTTCGATCTTTGATCGGGACTCAGGTAAACTCATCGGGTCATGCGGATACAATCACTTTGACCGTGACAACTTGATTACGGAAATCGGCTATGACCTCCTCCCTTCCCACTGGGGGAACGGAATCGGTACCGAAGCGGTCGAGCTCCTCACCCGTCACGCTTTTGAGGTACTCGGTATGAACCGGATCGAAGCAAAAGTAGAAAAGGGCAACGATGCCTCTGCCGCCGTCTTGGAGAAGAACGGATATCTCTTCGAAGGAACCTTACGTGATGGCGAGAAATCAAAGGGAAGGTACGTGGACATGAAGCTTTACGCGATCCTGCGATCCGATTGGAAACCTGAGTAAGAATGAATAGGACGGACATACTAAGGGCAAATGACGGAACGAAGGAGAGTTTATGTTTACGCTACTCTTATTATGGTCCATGCTCATCCTGCCCTGGTTTATCCTGATCCCATTGCGTTCTTATCAAGTGAAACGATTCTTCCCAGGAGGTGTGTTCGGAGCACTGCTCCTGACCGTGGTGTTCCAGATGGCCGATGCCTTAGACTGGTGGAAGGTGACAAGGACGATTCCTCTGTTTACGAATATCACCTCTTTTGTGTACGGACTGTTCCTTGTTGGAACGATCGTGATCTTATATTTCACGTACGGACATTTTTGGCGGTACTTCATCACGAATCTGGTGGTGGATGCGTTTCTCGCATTTTTGGTGAGTCCGTGGTTCGAGTACTTAGGCATATACGAACTGCACCGGATTCATCCGCTTGGGGTGTATGGCATCACGACCATTTTGAGCGTGTTGATCTACTGGTATATGAAATGGCAAGATGGCGTGATGGCGAAGTAGGACTTCCTTTTAAGGGAGTCCTATTTTTTATGGAGTGGCACAAACAGATAGGGAACAGGATGAGGTTGCATTTCCTTACATTATATAACTAAAATATTCCTTTTTATGGATTTAATTGTTATAATGCACGGTACAGTATCCATGTTGAAAGGAGGAGAAACATAAGGTGAAAAAGACATTGTCCACTGCCATAGCAGCACTACTCGTTCTCTGTGGTTGCCAGCAAGCTGAACCCCATCAAGACCTGGAGGGTGAACCGGTCGCAACCTTATCGGAGGTGGAAGTCCCAGACCCCATCTTTACGTCTGATCGTAAGGGCGCGTCCATTACGGAAGACGAAATAAAGAGCGCCATCACCCTGTACCTGGATAGCAGTGAGGATCTGGATGAAATCATGCAGGCTTTCCAGGAAACCATCTATTCCGAGGAGGAGCCGACTCGCGAAGAGATGGATAAAGTAAATAAGACCCTTTCCTTAATAGAAGAGAATGATCAGAACTTCAGCGACTTTATTACAGCCAACTCCCTCCCGGCTGATTATGCCAAAGGAGCGGACCGCATAAGCCGATATATCACCGATTACAATGACTATATACGTTCCTTGGACAAAGCATTTGATCGCTTTGATAAGGGAGAGATGAAAGTCAGTGACCTGGAAACCCTCCTCGGATCAAGTGGGTCGGTGAACGGCCGGGAACAGAAGAAAATTGAAGACTTCCTGCGCGAAAAGGACATTCAGACACGGGCATTCCAACAATAAAGAAAGAGGCTGTGACAGAAGTGTTTTAGCCATAGTAAAACCCGAATTCATTGCCTTTGAGCAGGCGTATAAATTCGGGTTTTTAGTTGTTTCATGATCATTACGATTTAATTGTTTCCAGCGGTTGATTGGAGTGCAAGACGAAGACTTCTGCGGGAAGAGTAGCGAATGTGAGAGCCCGCAGGCCCGCCGAGGAGGCTCGCGGGCCCCCCCGAAAAGCGAAGTCTTGCACGGAAATCATAAGCGGCATAAAGAAGCTATATGAGTGTTCTTCATGAAATGGTCCCTTTTTTGTTTTATCACCCTACAAACACAAGTTCCACTTCGGTCCCCTTCCCTTCCTCACTCCGGATGTTGATCTCTCCGAGGTGGAGCTTCATGATGCTCCGGGCAATATGGAGTCCGAGGCCGGTACCGCCGGTTTCCCTGCTTCTTGCTTTGTCGACGCGGTAGAATCGTTCAAAGATGTTCGTGATCTCTTCCTTGGGGATTCCGATCCCATAGTCTTTGACGCGGAGGACGGCGAGATCGCCTACCTTCTCGATATAAACATCGATTTTATCACTGCTGTATTTCATGGCGTTATCGAGGAGGATGATGATGACCTGCTTGATCTTCAGTTCATCCGCCGGAATGATCACCCGTGAAGCGTCCGTATGCAGGCTTATCTCG
Source organism: Rossellomorea marisflavi (assembly GCF_001274775.1). Classification (GTDB taxonomy): domain Bacteria; phylum Bacillota; class Bacilli; order Bacillales; family Bacillaceae_B; genus Rossellomorea; species Rossellomorea marisflavi. Next base: position 236,520 of record NZ_LGUE01000005.1, on the reverse strand, counting down.
CGATGGTAGACCTCCTGAAGCTGCTTGATGCTGCTCCTTGAGAGGGCCACGAGGTCGATCTGGCTGATTTCGAGGACGTTTTCCTTCTCAAGATCCGCCAGATCGAGGAACGTATCGGTCATCTTCTGGATCCTCGTTGCTTCCGAATGGATGGCCTGGATGGCTTCGTCCGCGATTTCCTTGTTTTCGACCCCATGCCTCCGAAGCAGATTGGCATAGCTCTTGATGACGGTCAGGGGCGTCTTCAGCTCATGGGATGCATCCGATACGAACTGGGCCTGCTTCGCCATGTTCCCTTGGATCCTGCTGATCATGCGGTTGAACGTTTGAGCCATCGTTTGCAGCTCATCGTTTTCCCGTTTTTCAATGGAGAGGGTCTTCGGCACCCCGCTCGTTTCGATTTCTTCCATTGTCTTGATCATATTGGAAATCGGCCGCATGATGGTATTGGCAAGCCACCTGCCCCCCAGAAGGGAAAAGACGGCGGCGAGGACCGTACAGGCAATGAGGATGCCCTTCAGGGTTTCCTTACGAGCCTCCAATCCTTCCAATCGCTCGACGATCTCCAGGCTCTGCTCTCCATTTCCGAAGGGCACCCGGACGACCAGCACCTGCTCCTCATGACGCTGGTTCTTGATCACATGATTTTTCGCTTCTTTGTTCTCGGCAAACTTCCCTTCGATCTTGGAGGAAAGCATGCTGTCATTGGTCACCTGATGGATCAGTTCATCGCCCGGCCCCATGATCCGGATGAAGGAATGCTCGGTAAGATGCTTCTTCAGAGCCGTATCAAGGTCGTTCGTGGTCGGCGTCCCTCCGACTTCCTTCATGATCTCCTTCGCTTTATGGAATTGAACATCTTCTTCCATGGTTACGGTGTTCTGAACGAACAGGAAGTACACGACAAAGTTGATGACAACCAATATACACAGCATCCAGGCCGTGGTAAGCAGGTTAATCTTGGTTGTGATCTTCATCGGGGTTCTCCTTCATGGTGAAGCCGACCCCTCTGACGGTGGTGATCAGCTGTTTTGGGTATCCTTCATCGACCTTGACCCTTAGATGCCTGATGAACACATCGATTACGTTCGTTTCCCCTTCATACTCATATCCCCATACGTTCAGGATGATGTTTTCCCTGGTCACGACTTTGTTTTTATTCACCATCAAGTAGACGAGGAAATCATACTCTTTCGGAGTTAACGCAATGGATGAACCCCCCCTGCATACTTCCCGCGTTTCCGTATTGACCACCAGATCCTCCACCGATACGAGCCGCTCATCTTTCACCTCACCCGGGGAATGGTTCCGCAGGCACGCCCTGATCCGCGCGAGCAACTCTTCGATTTCAAATGGCTTGGTCACATAATCGTTCGCTCCCTGATCAAGTCCCGACACCTTGTCAAACGTGGTGTTCCGTGCCGTCAGCAGGATCACCGGCGTATCACGGTCCTCTTTGCGGATGCGTCTCAGCACTTCGAATCCGCTGAGGCCCGGGAGCATCACGTCCAAGAGGATCAGATGGACCCCGGATTGCAGAGCCCGCTCCAGTCCTTTCTTCCCTTCATGCTCCACGGTCACCTCGTAGCCTTCATATTCAAGCTCCATTTTTAAGACACGGGCTATTTGCGTTTCATCTTCGACGACAAGTACATGCGTTTTCACCCTGGCTTCATCCCTTCTTTTCTTACAATCTATATCGTGTTTCGTTATCAACAGGTCCTTCTACCCTATACTGTAGCATGATAAAGGATGAACGCAGTCATTTTCATGGATTTTTAATGAACCCTTCATGTAAACCCAGCATCGCCCCGTCCTCCCATCACCCATACCTTTCACCATATCGAAAAATATGATACTCTCTATTTTAATTGTTTATTAATGTTTTCTTCATCGGGCGTTCAGGTTTCTTTTATATAGTGGCTGTACCCCTCAGAAGTCGGGAGCATGTACACGCGCTCCGACACATCATCATCTATAAAGGAGATCATTTTGAATTACTCACTCTTTAAATCCATCAATCAACATGCCGGGCATCATCCGTTTTGGGATGGTTTGATGGCAGGGGTTACGAACAATGCCCTGTTCATTTTTGCCATCGTCCTTGTACTGATGTGGCTCTTCGGAAAGAACGACATGAAGCGAACGGTGCTCTATGCAGGGATCACGGGTATTGTCGCCTTGATCCTCAATGCCGTCATTGCCCACATTTATTTCGAACCAAGACCGTTCGTCTCCCATGATGTGAATCTGCTTGTTCCTCATGATGCAGACGCATCGTTCCCGAGTGACCATACGACAGGTGCGATCGCTCTGGCCTTTGCCGTGCTTTACGTGAATCGCAAGCTCGGTTCCGTGATGCTCGCATTCGCCCTTTTGACCGGATTCTCCCGCATCTATGTAGGGAATCATTATCCCTTTGATGTGGCAGGAAGCATCGTTGTCGCAGGTATTGTCAGCCTGGTGATCTACAAGCTGTATCCGATCCTTGATCCACTCGTAAACGGGATCATCCGGATCTATAACCGCATTCCCTTTGTCCCCAAATCGAAGGAATCGGCGCGCACCATCGATTTCAAATAACAAAAGGAAAACATCGGTCCGTTTATACGACCGATGTTTTCCTTTTTTCATCGTATCAGCCCTTCAGTGCCGTCCACTTGTTCTTCACGAAAGCAAATGCGACGGGCAGGAGGGAAACAGCGACAATGCCCAGTACGAGGACACTGAAGTTATCCTTGATCACCGGGATGTTCCCGAAGAAATAGCCGGCAAACAATGCGATGCTCACCCAAAGGATTCCCCCTATCACATTATAAGAAAGGAATTTCGCGTAGGGCATCTTCCCCACCCCTGCCGTGAATGGTGCGAACGTCCGGATGATGGGAATGAATCGCGACAGGATGATGGTGGCCGAACCGTGCTTGTCGAAGAAGCGATTGGTCTTGTCCAACGACTCCCTTTTCACGAAAAACAATTTTTCCCGCGCCTCCACCTTGTTCCCGGAGTAATGACCAATGGTGTAGTTCAGCGTATCTCCGGCAATGGCCGCCACACAGAAGATCAGGAAGATCGGCAGCAGGTGAATCGACCCGGATGCTGCAAGGGCGCCTGTAGCGAAAAGCAGGGAGTCCCCCGGAAGGAACGGCAACACTACAAGCCCCGTCTCACAAAAAATGATGGCAAACAAGATGACGTAGATCCATACGCCGTATTCATTCATATACCCTGCTATATGCTGATCAAGATGCAGAAAAACATCGATGATAGTACTCACTCTATTAGCTCCTATCCTGATGGCCTATTACTCTATTCATGATAAACGAAGGACCGGCATTTCACCAATCCATCTGATTCAAGTCTACTGCATCTCATCCACGCGCACGCATGTGTATCCTTTCGCCTTGACTGCAGGAAGCACATCCTTCAGCGCATCGATCGTGATGGCCGGCGCCTCTATATCCGCTCCCGGTGTATCTCCACAATCATGGAGCAGGACAACGTCTCCCCCTTTGATTCGAGTCAAAGCACGCCGGATCTTGTCACTTCCGCCAGTCGCTTTCCAGTCTTCTGCCGAAATCGACCAGAGGATGATGCGGTAACGGCTATCCTTGATAAAATCGATCAGGTTCAAGATTCCCCACGGCGGTCGGTAGTAGACGGTTCGTTCACCCGTAATCTCTTCGATGATCGCCGCCGTTTTCTCGATTCCTTCCTTCACCTTCCACGGACTCATGAGCCAATTGGACTTGTGCTCATAATTGTGGATGCCGAGGAGATGGCCTTCCCGGTGCATACGCCTGATGATGTCAGGATTCTTCTCGGCTTTGTTTCCGACCACGAAGAATGTGGCTTTCACCCCGTTCTCTTTCAGAACATCCAGCAGTATCGGCGTATAGGTGGGATCAGGTCCATCATCGAAGGTGAAGGCAATGTCCGTCGGACTCTCCGCCCTTTTCATCACCTTCCACCCCAGTCCACGCGACAACCCGTATGGAATCACCGTATACAGGGCAAGGAGGAAGATGATGATTGCTATGATATACACCATTTTGTCCCCTCAATTTCATATTGATTTTTATTCCGTTGATCAGGCTCTTGCAAGTCCGTACACGCCTGCCCGTTCTTCAAAGCTTGAAGGCATGTGGGCTGTCCCTTCGATGATGCTGTTCATGAACTCAGCAATCTTTCTCGGTGCTTCGGATTCAATGCCGTTTTGGTAAAGATGGATGGATGTCTTCCATTGATCCATGGTCTCGCGGTTCATCAAGATGCCAAGGAGTTCTTGTTCGAGGGAGTGATCCTGATTGAGTTTGAACACCAAGCCTTTTTCCCTCAAGTACCGCATATTGATCTCCTCTTGCCCAGGCAAGACCGATTGAACGAATATCGGCAGCTTTTTATGCAGGGCTTCACTGATCGTGACACCCCCCGGCTTCGTGACGATCACATCCACCTCATCGTACAGCTCGTTCATCTCCTCCCTGGAGGAAAGATACGGAAGAGGGTTGATGTGATCCGCGTTCCATGATTGCAGCTCTTCATAGAGGGCATCATTGTTCCCGCAGAGAACGTAGAGATCGAACGGCGAACTCTTTTTGAAGGCCTCAAGCTGTTTCATCATGCAGCCAAGTCCGCTATTCCCACCGGCCATCAATATTTTCGGGCGTCTACCCGCTAGCCTGGATCCGGTGGTGGCTGTGATCTGATGGTGCACAGGAATCCCCGTCACCATCATCCGCTGCTCTGCGATACGATAGCGTTTACCGTATTCGCGCTTCAATTCGGGCGTGGGAAGCAGATGATACTCGATTTCCTCCCGGCCCCAGACGCTGTTGACGAAGAAATCCGTGTAGGCATTCATCACCGGCGCCTCACATTCCCCCTGCCTCTTCAGCTCGCTGAGAAGGTAGGAAGGAAATCCATGGGTGCAGACGATCAAGTCCGGTTCTTCTTCCAGAAGGAGCTGCTTCATCTTCTTCAGAAAGAAGTAGTGTCGGACCTTGAATGATCGGCTTTTTTCTGTTTCTTTATTAAAAAGGGTTTTATACGCAAGATTATAGGTGGCTGGCGCATAGCGGATCCAGTTCAGATAGCTTTTCGTCACCAGCTTTTCGATATGTGGATTGCTATAGCTCAGCAGATCCACCTTTTTCATTTCTATATCTGCCCGTGTTTCCTTGATGCAATCCATGAGTGCCTCGGCCACTTGATGATGCCCCGAGCGCATTTGCAAGAACGGTAAGAATAGAATTTTCTTCATGTCGATTTCATCTCCTGTCAGCTCTCAACATGTGATTTCAATCTTTAATCTACCATCAAAAATCCGAAATGCGCCCTTCTTCATCAATTTTTAATGTAAAGAAAAGGAGATTTTCAGGAAAAGGAAAACAGCCTGTCATTCCTGAGGGCTGTTCACTCGTTTCGCTTTTTTCTTTTTCACATAATTGATCAGGACGAACAGGAAGAAAATAGCCAGGAACACAAGCCCGAGGTACGGAACATACGCAGGATTGATATCCACCTTGCTGCCGACAAAAAGACCGGCGAGGATGAACGGGAGCGTCCAGATCAACGCCCCTAACAGGGACAAGAAGAAGAAGCTTCCGAATCCGATGCGGTTGATCCCCGCAAAATACGGGCTGATCTGCCGGATGCCCGGCATGTAGTAGCCTAGGAGGATTGTCCTCCGCACATTCTTCATATATTTCTCCTGCACCTTGTCCCATCGTTCCTCGGTGATGCCCACATACTTCCCGTACTTCCGTATGAACGGACTCCCGATGTATCTTCCCACCACATACGCAGAGAGCATCCCGATGAAGGCACCGAAGAAGGCCGCCAGCGTAGCGGGCACGAAAGAAAGACTGTGCTGGAAGATCAGTACGCCGATCAAGAAAAGAAGCGATTCTTCCGGAGCAGGGATCCCGACGATCCCCAGAAATAAGAAAAGAAAGATGATGGCATATCCGTATAGATCCAAGTAGTGTAGAAGGGTATCAGTATTCATAATTCCTCTTTTCTTGAGTTTATTAACTGCCCGTAAGTAGTATTTTTTGTTATTTCACATTCTATTTATTAGTATTAAACCATTCGAAAAAAAAATCAATCTTTCATCCACAATGAGGATGGGACAAAACTAAAAGAGGCCCCTTTAATGCCGAACAAGTATAGGAANATCTTAATACCGCTCATGATCTCCGTGCAAGACTTCGCTTTCCGCGGGTAGCCCGTGAGCCTCCTCGGCAAGCCTGCGGGGTCTCACATCAGCTACACTTCCCGCTGGAGTCTTCGTCTTGCACTCCGATCAACCGCTGGAAGCGATGAAATGTGAATGTTCATTAAACGAATGTAAAACCCGAATCATTTGCTTTATCGTAGACAAATGATTCGGGTTTTACTATAACTAAAACATATTTGTCTCAGTCTCATTACAACTCATATAGAGCATTTTTGGTTTCTTAATCTAGCCGATCTAACTTTGAACTAATTCTTTCATTTTCTCTTTGAACTTCATTTAATTTGGAGATAGTCTCTCGATGGAATATATCTTCTCGCGCTTCCTTAATTAGAAGATTTATACTCTCCTTAAGTGTATCGGTTCTCCCCATTGTCAGGTATGAATGCAATGTATACAAGTCACCACTATACTTAAAATTATCAGGTATAGAGTGAATAGCATTTAATGAATTTAAATTATCTTTATAAATGGGTACAATGATGCGCAAATTTTTCCGAGCATTATGACGCAGGAACATTTTGTATCCAAAAGGAATCAAAAAAGATAAATAAAAGATATAAAAATTCTCATAAATCGAAAAGAAAGTGTCATAATTAGTTTGACTTGGCAAAAGCATTAAGGCAATAACAATGGTAACGAAAAATGATCCCACAAACCATAATATAGAGGTTCCGATAATTCTCCATAACTTAGCTCTTTTTTCATATTTAGGTATTTTATTTTCTGCAACTTCTACCTCATAAGCTAAGTCGTGAGCATAGGATAACGTATCAATTAATTCTTGTTTTCTCATCAAGAATACCTCCATTAGGATCACATTTGTAACCTTCTTGAGGAATGACATTTAAATAGCTCCCTCTAAATTATGAGCCAATATGATTACCAAACTTTCACTCCCTTCAAAGAAAATAATGCATAAAAATTGGAATTTATTCCTAATTTATTCCAAAAATCATTTCTAACTGAAATTAAGTCGTTTTTCCATTATCGAATGCAAACTTCTCACTCTCAATACAATGAGCACCGTGAATAAACCCTGAGAGTAAAAGCACGATCAAACTGACCACTCCGATCGCCGTCAAAGACTCAAGCGGACCATTCCATACAAGACCGTGATCGAAGAAGAACATCTCCCTCAAGCCCTCCACCATGAAACGCATCGGCAGCCAAGGATAGATCCAATCCTGATAGAAAGTCGGGAGCATCTCCGGAGCAAGCGTCAGAAGCGGAAGACCGAAGAACAGCATCAGCCCGAACACCGGCAGTCCTTTCGACCCCAAGATGGCAAGGACCGCCGAGATCATGAGGTAAAAGCTGTACGATGTGATGGCCAGGAAGATTGCCGTATCCATGTAGTCCGGGATATGGATGCCCACGATATCGGAAGCGACCCAGCTTAATCCGAATCCGACGACCAGGGCGATCACCATCCCGACCGCTGCCTGGCCGGCTTTGACCAACAGGCTCTGTTTCCGGGAGGATACCGTTCCCTTCCTGACAAGGAAGAAGATCAGGGCGGCGCTCCCAAGACTTGCCATCCATAGAGGTTGGAACAGGGAAACAGGAGAGTTCCCATTGGCACTGTTCTCACCTGGAATATGGACATTGGTCACCTTCTTCTCGATCGGATCGGCAAGGACCTCTGCCTGCTCCATCGACAGGGAGGTGGCTCCCTGATTCACCATACCGTCCATGACCTGGGTGCGGATCGATTGATTGAGCTGGTCGACCACCCCATTGAGCATCTGACCGGCCATTGTAGAAGCAGCCGTGTTCATTCCCTGATTCACGACCACTTCCATCTGTGCCGCTTCAGGCTCTGCGGTCTGGAGCGATGCCTGCTTGGCGCTGAAATCCTTCGGGATGACCAGTCCGGCGTAGTAGTCCTGTCGATCCATCCCCTTTTTCATTTCTTCCACGCTAGCCACCTGCACCCATTTCACCGATGTTCCGGACTTTTCACGGATGTTTTCCAAGACTTTCTCTCCAGCATTCATCTTTTCCTGATCCGGGGCCTTAAACCCTTCATCTGCATTGACTACGGCAATGGGCAGATCCTTCGGTGTAGGTTGCACGGTCGGTACTGCTGTAAGGGAAAAGATGAAGATAATCACGAATGCTATCACGGGCGATGCCCATACGATTTTATTTTTGAAAAATTTCATATTGATCAACTCCTTATTATAATGAACATGCTGTTGATTAGTAATCACATTGTTGATTATAATGGAATATGACTTCCGTACAATACTCAATGTCCAACGATGTGTCCCATACTCAACACATCCTCACATACTGTCCAGTAAGGAGCGAAAAAAAATGAAAAATGATCGCAGGCAGATCCGCACCAAGCAGTTGATCCGGGACGCCCTTCTCACCCTCATCCCGGAAAAAAGACTCTCCAAGATCACTGTCAAAGACCTGACCGAACGGGCCGACATCAACCGGGGAACGTTCTATCTTCACTACAAGGACGTCGCAGACCTCACCGATCAGTTGAAAGAAGAAATCTTTGCAGAGCTCCCCCTCCTCACATCGAGGATTGATCCAACAGACATCCGGATCGCAGCCAAACAAAATGAACCTTACGAGCCGATCCAAGCGTTATTGGAATACCTCCTATCCCATAGCGACTTCCTCCGGGTCATGTTGCTGCCTGAAGGAGACCTTCATCTTGCCATGCAGCTCAAGGACTTCATGAAAGAAAACATGCTGAAAAAGTTTGAGCAGTACCTCGGACCCGAAACCGACTCACCCACCGTGCCCGCCGATTATTTCATGGCGTACATCACTTCGGCCAACATCGGTCTCCTGACGCACTGGATGACAAGTGGAAATAATCTTCCCGTCGAAGATATAGCCCTGATGATGACGAAGATCATGAGTCAGGGGCCGTTGGAGGCGATGATGGGTGGAGGGCAATAATCCTCACAGAAAAAGCATTCAGCCATGGTGGCTGAATGCTTTTTCAATAAAATGATAAATGTGTTTATACAGATACCCTCATCAGCATCTTTCCTCCCGATAAAGATCCACCTTACCGCTCCCCAATACCATAGGTTGTCCGCCCTTTCTATCCATCGCATGAACAACATTTTATAACCATCGCTCAAGTATTCAGTGAGATCTGGATGGCATGTATCCCCTTACCCATCCTGAGTAATTCAAACGGATCTGAGACTGAAGAATGTTAGTCCATCTCCTTTATCTTCAAAACCGTACTCGACCCAAACATTATCCCAGAAAAACTTTTATCTATTAAAACGATTACATTCACAAAAAGGGTTTTAACCCAATATGAACGTGGAATGGTAAATACTGTACTTATTCAACGTGAAGAAAAACAAGGAGGAATCAGCAATGAGCGAACTGGACAAACAAACCTTTTTATCAAACGGAATCACTCCACAGACACAATCCAAACAGCCTGGAGTCGAAAAAGAAATGGATCCGACACCGATCTATGAACTGGAAAGCCATGTGGGCTCAGGAAAGCTGAAAGGCAAGGTGGCCCTCATCACAGGGGGAGACAGCGGAATCGGGAAAGCCGTGGCGATCGGCTATGCAAAAGAAGGCGCGGATATTGCCATTTCATACTTAGATGAACATGAGGATGCCGAACAGACGAAGAAACGCATCGAGGAAGAAGGCGTCAAATGCACCCTTCACCCTGGGGATGTAGTGGATGAAGATTTCTGCTTCAGTGTTGTTGAAGACGTCATCAAAGAGCACGGGAAATTAAATATCCTCGTGAACAACGCAGCACGTCAGGAAGTGAAGAACAGCGTCACGGAAATCAGCGCAGAGCAGTTGAAGCACACGTTTGACGTGAACTTCTTCTCCATGGTGTACTTCACGAAAGCAGCCATCCCTCATCTGACTGGCGGTGACAGCCTGATCTACACTGCTTCCATCAACCCATACACAGGAAACAAAGCACTGATCGATTACACATCCACCAAAGGCGCCATCGTGGCATTCGCCCGTTCCGTTGCACAGGAACTCGCCGAAAAAGCCATCCGCGTGAACGGTGTGGCACCAGGTCCGATTTGGACGCCGCTTATCCCAGCAACCATGACCACCGAACTACAGGAATCCTTCGGTGTATCGACTCCACTCGGCCGTCCTGGACAACCCGCAGACCTTGTAGAGCCATACATCCTGCTCGCTTCAGAAGGATCCGCCTATATGACCGGCCAGTTCATCCACGTGAACGGCGGAGGCTACATGTCTTCTTAAGGATGAATGAAAAAACTGCAGAAAAGGTCGCTTTTCTGCAGTTTTTATTATGGAATGAATCAAATGAAGGAGGAGCAACACGATGAAGACTGTCACATCCGGTTCGTCCACCGATTTTCAGAATCAAGAAGAGCTGAAGAAGCATGTATTCAAGACGCTTGATTTTTATTACCCCGCCTGCATCGATCACGAAAAAGGCGGCTATATCAACGGCTTCCTGGACGACGGCATCATCACCGACACCACAACCAAGCACCTCGTTGCAACCAGCCGGTATATCTATAATTTCAGCATCGGTGCCATCCTTGGAGGAGAAGAAGACTATTTTGAAGCAGCCCGTCACGGTATCCGGTTCTTGAATGAGCACCACCGGGATCATCAGCACAACGGCTATTTCTTTGAAATGAATGGCACCGAGGTCGAGAACCCTGCCAAGATGGCCTATGGCCACGCCTTCGTGCTGCTCGCATCGTCCATCGCTTACAAAGCCGGTATCGAGGAAGCAAAAGACGTGATGGAAAATGTATATGATGTGCTCGAAACCCACTTCTGGGATGAGGATCACGGACTGTATCGGGATGAGTGGAATGCGGATTGGACGAGTCTTTCACCCTACAGAGGGCAAAACCCCAATATGCATCTGTGCGAAGCGATGCTATCATCATACGAGGCAACCGGGAATGAGGTGTATCTTAGAAGGGCCTATACTCTCGCGAAAATGGTGACCATAGATCTTGCCGAGCGCTCAGAAGAACTTGTGTGGGAAAACTACACTCCTGAGTGGGAGCCGGATTACATGTACAATAAAGGCGATACCAAAGATGAATTCCGCCCGTACGGCTTCATCCCCGGCCACCAGTTCGAGTGGGCAAAGCTCCTCATGTGGCTCGACCGTCACCGCTCTGAACCGTGGATGCTCGAGAAGGCAGAGGATCTCTATGAAAGAGCCTGGGAGCTTGCATGGGACAATGAATACGGCGGTCTCTTCTTTGCCGTTTCTCCGGAGCTTGACGTAATCGACCACGACAAAAACTACTGGGTGATGTCAGAAGCCATTGCCGCCTCTGCCCTGCTTGCTGCCAAGACGGAAAGTCAGACATACTTGGAGAAGTATCAACAGCTATTCTCGTATTCTGCTGACAATCTCATGGATCATGAGCACGGAGGCTGGTATAAGCTCCTTGACCGGGAGAATGAGAAATACAGCCAAGAGAAAAGTTCGCCTCCCAAGACGGATTATCATCCCGTGGCGGCTTGTTATCAGGCGATCATTGCGCTGGATGACCCAAGTTAATGAATACGTAAAGAAACAACAATGCCCCCTTGAAAACAAGGGGGACTATTTTTAATAGTAAATATCCTCAAGCATACGTTTAATCGTGGGAGCTGTTTTAAGCGAAGAAGGAAAGTCGATGTTCAGAGAATTGGCGAGCATGGCCATTTCTGCAGTGATACCGGTCACAAGCAGTTCGGTCCCCATTACGTTCATAAGGCTTTCCAATCGGAAGATTCCTTCAAGGTCATCAGACGAAGGGTAGGTCAAACCCGACACATCAATAATCAATTTCTCGATATGATGGTCCGATACATGTTGAGAGGCCCCCTCGTATACGACCTCAAATCGATGTTCATTCATCGTCCCGACAAGAGGAAGAGCTGCAATATCACCGATTAAAGGGACAATGGGACAAGAAAGTTGCTCAATTTCTGACAGGGCCTTTTTATAGTTTTCCTCCGCCCTCTTTCTCGCGGTCACATCCCGCTGCACTCCTACAAAATAGTATTTATCTTCCTCTTCAATATATAAGGGATCCACCGACAGGCTATTCCAAAACGGCGTGCCATCTTTCTTGTAGTTCAGGACTTCAATGAAGACGGATTCTTTATCCTTGATGGCCACACGAAGCTTATCAATCTCATTCTGATCGGTCTCATTTCCTTGAAGGAAGCGACAATTCCGCCCCATCACTTCCTCCATGGAATACCCCGTCATCGCGGCAAAGCTTTTGTTCGCAAAAACGATGGGGTTATCAGGTAGAACGGGATCGGTGATCAACACACCCGCCCCTGTATAGTTCAAGGCTTTTAATAATATATGTTCACTCAGGTTAATAGACACTTTTCCCCCTAATGATTGGTTTGACATGGGTAACTTATTGATCCAATTATATCTACCAATTAGTATAATATAGTTGGAAAGGTGTCTACAAATTGTAATGTTTTACAGTAAATGTATCAATCTAGTCTACTTGGTGAGTGCCTTCCTTTCAGTACAGCAACAGGACCGCTTATTTTTCTGCACATATGGCTACCGTCTGATATCCCCTTGATCTCGGTCCTGTTTTCAACAGTACATTTTTTAACCCACTTTCCTTTATAAGAGGAAGGAGCTGTTCGTCTATCATCTTATTGACTCCACCCCATGATACTTCACTTGCTCCATTACATAAAGTAATAACGATTGTACCTCCTGGTTTTAGAACTCTATACATTTCCCGAATTGTTCGAGGCAACTCCCCCCAAAAATATACTGAATGTATACTCATGACCTTTGTGAAAAGTTGGTCTTCGAAAGGAAGATCCCTTACATCTCCGTGCACCAGTTTAACCTTTCCCCTTTTTATCGCATCCTTATTTCTCCTTTTAGCTGAACCGATTATCGACTTGGATAAATCCATTCCCACTACTTCTTCAACAGCAGATTTCTTGGCTAAAAGCTTCAATGCGTATCCAGCTCCACATCCTAATTCCAGAACGGACTCTTCCTCATTCAGGTTCAATAAATCAAGTGTCCATCGTGTTTCAGGTTCATGTTGCACGACCATTTTTTCACCAATATACTTCCCCAGAAGACCCGATGGCCGTTGGTATTGTCCCTCTAGGATTGTTTTTAACCGATTTAAGAATTTCATTCCTTCACCTCTGCAGACATTTTGTCTTCCAAAAAAATTATAAGCCAGCAGATTTATTAAACAATATAATAGAAGCTATAGATGTTATTGATTTTTTTTATAGTAATTGGAGGTTACGTTTGTGGATATCAATCAATTAGAGGCATTTGTTCATGTAGTAAGGCTCGGAAGTTATAGTAAGGCGGCCAGGCATCTCAACCTATCCCAACCTACGATCAGTATAAGAGTACAAGGAATTGAAAAAATGATAGGGGGCAGTCTCTTTCAGCGGGCAGGCAAAGGGGTGGCACTTACTGACATCGGGAAAGGATTCCTTCCATATGCATTGCAGATGATTGACGTTCTCTCCCGAGGGGTGGACAGAGTCAAATCAATTCAAGAAGGCAAGGTTGGACATGTGACGATAGGTACATTACCCACCTTCACTTCAGGCGCTTTTAGTTCGATCATTTCACAATTACATCGAAGTTCTGCCGATATTCAAGTAGAAATCCACACAGGACATAATGAACAACTCATTGAAATGCTTTTTGATGGATTCATTAAGATTGGTTTAATTACATATCCATACTTTAATTCGGAGATAAGGCACCATGCAGTACTGAAAGAACCACTCATTCTGGTAGCTCATCGTGATCACCTCATCGCTGTTACTCATGATCGTACTGTATCTGAATTAGTAAAGGTATGCTCCCCTTATATAATTGTTGACTGGAGCGAGGAAAGTAAACATTGGCAAAAATCGATGATTACCCCCGGACTTGATTATCTCGAACTTCCACCCAGCACGGCACTTGATTTTGTATTATCCAACAACGGGATCACATTGGTTACAGAATCAATGGTTCAAGATTTATTAGATAATAATACACTAGTAAAACTTAACCCTGTTGATTTCCCACAGATGTATCGTCAGATAGCACTGGTGAGTTTGGATAGCGAAGATTTGTTGTCTCCTGCTGTGAGGACTTTTATTGATCTTTTTAGAGTACGGTCGGATGGTTGAGGGAGAGGTGTAAATACCAGCTTTCTCATAAATCCATCCTATTTCGACTCATGGGTTGAATCCAAACAACTATTCTTATAGAAATTCTGCTCAGGTAAAGCTACCGGATAACGGTGAGTGGCTTTACGTATTTAATACTTCTGTAGTCGCTGCTTTTCTTCTAGCATGCTTACCTCCCATTGCGTGGTATAAACATTTGAAAAGCACCCAAAACAGGAAAAATAAAAAAGACCCTGTGCCTGCTGATAATCTCAACAAACACAAGGTCTCTGGTACGCCCTCGGAGGGAATCGAACCCCCATTTTAAGAACCGGAATCTTACGTGCTATCCGTTGCACCACGAGGGCATGTTTTAGTTACTGTCACGAGAACTAATTATAATAGAGAAAAGTCTCCAATGCAAGATGTTTTTGGCTTCTCATCTTAATACCTTATGAAAAAGCCAAGATTCCTTAGGAAGGATCTTGGCTTTTAATATGATTTAGAACGTATAGGACTCTCCGTCTTCCGGCACCAGGATGCGGGATTGGAGTCCTTTCTCTGTGGCGGTGTTCTTAAGTTCTTCCCTTGAAAGCGTGCCGTGGTTGACGGCTTCCATATGGGTGGAGATGATGGTGGCTTCGGGTGCTGCGCTCGCTGTCTGAAGGACGTCTTCTTTGCCCATGACGATGGATCCTCCTTCGAGGAACTGGTTGTCCCCTGCGTTGACGACGATGATGTCCGGATGGTGGGTGAGGATTTCTTCTTCCACCTCTTCATTCCATACGGTATCGCCGGCAACGTAGAGGGTTTTCTCGTTCTCATGTTTGAAGGCGATGCCGCTGACGGTCCCGGTGCGCTTGAGGATCTCTCCCCTTCCGTGCTTGCCTTTGGTTTTGATGAGCTGGATGCCGTTGAACTGCTCGTTATTTAGCATATGCACATTTGTGAAGCCTGCTTTTTGGACTTCTCCGGCATCGGCTTCGTTCTGTACATATAGATTGATGGATTTAGGGAGTACTTCTTTTGCCTTGTCATCGAAGTGATCCAGGTGAAGATGGGTGAGGATCACGGCGTCGATCCCCTCCAGTATGGCGTCAACGGATTCCGGCAGATCGACGATGGGATTCTTGATGTCATCCCGTTTTGACGGCGTGAAGGGAGGATAGGTCCCTTTCGGTGCGAGCATGGGGTCAATGAGGAATCGCGTGCCTGCATAGTCAATGATCAGGGTAGCGTTTCTGATGAGTTGTAGGTTCATAGTATCGGCTCCTTTTGTTCTATTTCTGATCTGATTCCCATAGAGGGGTGCACTTCTCATTTTACCCGTTGGCAAGGGGGAGCAATCACGAAACTTTCGCCTTTTGTACCGTTTAAAAAAGGGATGAGTGGGTATGATGTAGAAAGGATTTACATACAGGTTAATAAAGGAAGCATTAGGTTTGACCTTTATTGACCAACAGTGTATGATAACAGTACAAAGTGAATATGAAATGATTCAAAAATACACAGATGCATTTAAGGAGGAACGAGGATGAACTTAATTCCTACAGTTATTGAACAAACAAACCGCGGTGAACGTGCGTATGACATCTATTCCCGTCTATTGAAGGACCGTGTGATCATGCTTGGGAGCGCCATCGATGATAATGTGGCAAACTCAATCGTATCCCAGCTTCTATTCCTAGAGTCTGAAAACCCGGAGAAAGACATCTCCATCTACATCAACTCACCAGGCGGAAGCATCACAGCCGGTATGGCGATCTACGATACGATCCAGTACATCAAACCTGATGTTCAAACGATCTGCATCGGTATGGCCGCTTCCATGGGTGCATTCCTTCTAGCTGCCGGAGCAAAAGGCAAACGTCTTGCCCTTCCAAACGCAGAAGTCATGATTCACCAACCACTTGGAGGAGCTCAAGGTCAAGCGACGGAAATCGAAATTGCTGCTAAACGCATTCTCTTCCTTCGCGAAAAATTGAACCAAATCCTTGCTGACCGTACTGGTCAACCACTTGACGTGATTTCTAAAGATACGGACCGCGATAACTTCATGACTGCGGAACGCGCTTTGGAATATGGTCTGATCGACCGTATCATCACTCGTAACGACGCAGAAACTAAATAAGAATTGAATGAACCCCCTTGCAGGAGTGCAAGGGGGTTTTTTTGTGGTTCATCATTTACACAAAAGGTATAAAATGGTATAAAAAGATATTATATGGTTTATTAATGTTGTTTTGAATAAGGAGAATCATACGATGAATCCAGCTACCATTTTTCTACAGGCATCAGAAGTTAGGAATATCCCAGGTATCACTCTAAAATCTTTCATTTTTTATATCCTTCTCATCGCAGTCCCAGGATACCTGTTCGAAGTATTACCCCTTCCCATTAATACCCCAGAGTTATTAATAGGTGCGATATGGTTTTCGTATTTCATTCTAACCACATACCGCTTCAAAAGCATACGCCAAACTATCATTTCACAACTTGATGTACGTTGCTTCAAAAGGTGGAGAACCTACTTTTATATTCTTATTAGCTTAATCCTACCGTATGCCTTTCTCCATTTTTGCTTGAACTACGGATTCTTATTGGATAAGAACTACATCTTTTATTTTAAGAATCACATGATTCCCGCAACAGGCATCGGGTCAACCATCAACAGCTCGATTCTTACGCCAATAACAGAGGAGATACTGTTCCGTGGAATCCTTTTGGTGTTCCTCCTGAAATTTATGAAGCCTTATCTCGCAGTAGGGATTGTTACTATACTCTTCAGTATCCTTCATCCCTGGGACATCTGGATCTTCATTCTGCTTTCTGGTTTCCTTTTAACCATCACGGCTTATAAAACCAAGTCCCTCCTTCCCTCCATGGTGGCTCATGGACTATGGAATCTGTATATGACGCAGCTGTTTCTTTATTTTTAATACTACGAGGTGGATGATGGATATTGTATTTCACGAACTTGATGTAGTGGAAGAGAAGGCTTTTGATTTCGCCGTGATCAGCGTTGATTTTCAGGGGCAATGGATTTTTGTGAGGCATACTTCACGAGAAACCTGGGAAATCCCAGGAGGGCACAGGGAGCAGGGTGAAACGATTGAGGAAACGGCCAAGAGAGAGCTGTTTGAAGAAACCGGATGCCAGAGTGCCACATTCACTCCAATTTGTGACTACTCTATCGGAACCAGAAGTGGCAGACTGTTCTACGCAGTGGTGAAAGAGATTGGTTCAAAACCACCATCTGAGATCGGAGAGATAAGGTATTTTGACACTCCGCCCCATCCCTTGACCTACCCCGATGTTCAACCGCTTTTATTCGAGAAGACCCTTTCTTTCATGAATAATTCGAAATAAAGCAAAGAACCGCCTCAACCAAGGCGGTTCTTCAACGATTCGATGGCCAGATTCAGTGCGGTCAGTCTCCGTTCATTCAATGTCAGCTGGGGGCTTCCAACTTTGCACTTTACTAGCTGTTTATGAATCGAAGGGAGGATGTCTTCCAGCGTTTGTTGAGAAGTAGCGATGACGTCTCTTTCATATGAAAAACCGGTACCGTACCAATCGCTTCTCAGGCTGTCGATTGCTGTCTTAATAGCATCGACCCTCTTTTTCACCAGGGTGGTGTTCGCTCCTTTCCCCTCAATGCTTTCATAGGCGTTCGAGAGCTTGCGGTAGGTCGATTCCAGGGAGTCCAGGGACGCCTCCTGATCGGCACTGCTTATCATGGCCTCTCCCCGCCTTCTGAACGGGGTTCCCACAACCGCAACACTTCCACCAGATCGACACCGTCAAAGGTCAGCCGGTACACATCGGGCATATCGAGGCTCTCCCAAAACGCCAATCCATACCGGGGGTCAAAGTGATTCATGATGAGCACCATGATATTCCCGTGGGTCCCGACGGCCACGCTCTTCCCTTCGTATTCTTTTAGAAGTTCAAGCATGGCTGAGACGCCGCGCTTCTGGGCATCCATATTCGATTCTCCGCCTTCCCAGTGGAACGAAGGCTCTTCCCACACCTTGCGGATCGCTCCTTGAAAATCGTCTAAGGGTTCCGAAGATAGAAGCCGTTCCCTAAATCCGTCTATCAGGATCACGTCTTGATTCAAGGATGCCGCTGTACCCTCCACCGTCTGCACCGCACGCAAGAACGGGCTGGACACCACATGGTCGAGGTTTTCGGATTCTAGTATCCTGGTCATACGCCTGGCATCCCTCATCCCTTTCTCCGACAGAGGCCTGGTGAGCTCCTCCGGTGTATAGGTGGAATGGGCATGTCTGACGAAATAGATTACAGTTTTCATTGAATTCTCCCCTGCTTGCTTTTCTTCTATCCTAGCATATTTTTCCTACATGTCCCTGATTCGTTTCGTCAGTTCATTGAACCTCGCATCAAGCTCGGCGTATTCCTTTTGGGTAGGGGTCATGAAGCTCAGCTTCCCGAGGACCTCCTGGCACTCGGTCTCAAGCTGCATCTTGAGCTCTTCCCGTTCGTTCTTTGAAGGCTCTGCCTGTTCCCATTTTCTCACCATTTTTCTGTTTTCAATCGTAATTTCAGCCGATGTCGTCTTTTCTAAAAAGTAGCGATCGTGGGAAACGACGATGAGGGTGCCATCGTAGGCTGCCAGGGTATGTTCCAGCTGCTCGCGGCTCAGGAGGTCCAAGTGATTGGTCGGTTCATCGAGAATCAGCACGTCCCGGTCCTCGAGGATATACTTGATGAGCTTGCACTTCACCCGCTCTCCCATGCTCATATGGCGGATCGGCTCCTCCCACTGGCTTTTGCCGAATCCGAGATAGATCATGAGGTTCCTCACCTGCCCGCGGTCGTGAAACGTCTCCCTGTAAAAAAGATTCTCCGGTGTCTCATCGAGGGGTAAGTCGAAGACCTCCTGGGTGAGGTAGCCGATCTTCGCCGCAGGTGATAGCCACATCTCCCCTTCATCAGGCGTTTCTTTTCCCATGATCATATTGAGGAACGTCGTCTTCCCGCTCCCATTGCCACCGGTCACCGCAACCCGCTCCCCGTTTTGAATCGTGAAGGAGGCACCGCGGAAAAGCTCCTTGCTTCCATGGGCTTTACCAAGATCCTTTACTTCAAGGAGACGTTTGCCGGCCCTTCTGCCCGCACGGACGGAGAGGTGTTTCTTTTCCTCCACCTCGACAGGCTCGGCATTGATCCGCTCGATTTCTTTCTCAAGCCGCTTCCTCTTCGATTTCACCTGGGCGTCCATCCGTTTGGCCTTCGAACGGTAGAACTCCTTCGGAAATTCCTGCTTTGTCGACTGGGCATGGGCTTTTCCTGACCAGGAAGTAAGGTCCTGGATCTGTCCCTCGATCCGTTCGATGAGCTTCTGCTGCTTCTCATATGCCCGCTGCTGGGTGAGCCTGCGCTGCTCGACGATCTTCACGTATGCCGAGTAGTTCCCCTCATATGTCACAACCGTCTTGTTCTCGATGGACCAGATCACATCGGCCACCTCATCGAGGAACGCCCGGTCGTGGGAGACCAGGATGACGGTCCCGCGATATCCCTTCAGCTCCTTGATCAGAAATCCAATCCCCTCTTCATCGAGATGGTTGGTCGGTTCATCCAGAAGCAGCAAATGTGCATTCTGAGCGATTCCGCGTGCGAGTCTCACCTTCAGCTTTTCTCCACCGCTCAACTGTTCATACGGTCCATCCGGCACATCCCATTTCTGAAGGAGCGCTGTTTCCCCAGAGGACAACGCTTTCCTTGAATGATCCATGGCTTCCTGCTCCACCATCACGGTCTTCAACCCTTGAATCAGCGGTGTGATACTTCCTGACGACGGTGCAATGTCACCGTTCAACAGCTTCAGAAGAGTCGATTTACCGGCCCCATTATTTCCGATGAGACCGATCACCTCCCCCCTTCTAACTCCTGCCTTCACCTGTTCCAACAAAAGCGTTCCTTCTATTTCAATATTCACTGAATCGATTTTCACTAATTCCTGCATACAATCCTCTCCTCATTCCGGGAGAACACAAAAAATCCTCCCACGATTTCTGGAAGGATTAGCCGCAAACTACCATACACAAATAAGCCCGATGGAAATGGGACCTATGGGAAAAATGGGCAGACTAATCCTACTAAATATCATTCGAAATTCATTCAATTTCAAATTCTACCTACCAAGATTAGTTATCCATCGTTCACCCATCATCCCTTTCCCTTAACATTAGCCTAATCGTACCATCCACATCCCCATAAATCAATCCTCACCCATGGAAAAATAAGTATTGGAAAATACAAGAATGCGAGCTATAATACCTGTACCCAGCCATAAGGAAGGGATGCGTTTGAATTTTAACCTACTACACTCGTACACACCATAAAGTGCAGCGGAACGAAACGGACCCTTCCCTTCTTCACTCCCATAAAAAAGGGGGTGAGGGGTCGATCTTCCACCACTACACTCGTACACACCACAAAGTGCAGTGCAGCGAAGGACGGCCGACTCCCGCGGGAATAGAGGCAAGGTTGAGACCCTGCAGGCGCAAGCCGAAGCGGCTCAACTGCCTCCCCGCAGGAAAGCGGCCGGCCGCAGCGGAACGAAACGGACCCATAACCAACTACACAAACCACTACCAAAGGAGACTACCACCATGTTCACATTCCAAGTCCAACCAAACCTAACACTAGCCCTTCTCCAACCCCACCACTCCCAAGAAATCTACAACCTCGTCGACACCAACCGCCACCACCTCAAACACTGGCTCGGCTGGGTAGACGGCGTCCAATCACCCGACATCTACCGCGACTCCATCATCCCCGCCTGGCTCCAACAACTCGCCGCCAACGACGGATTCACCGCCGGCATCCGCCACCACGGCAAACTCGTCGGGATGATCAACCTCCACTTCATCAACTGGAAAACCCGAAGCACCAGCATCGGCTACTACCTATCAGAAGAAGCCCAAGGCAACGGAATCATGCAGGCCTGCGTCACCGCCATTCTCCAGCACGCATTCGACGACCTCAACCTGAACAAAGTCGACATCCAGTGCGCCGAAGGCAACAAGAGAAGCCGCCACATCCCCGAACGTCTCGGATTCAAACAGGAAGGCATCTCCCGCGACGCCGAATTCATCAACGGCCATTACAACGACATCGTCACCTACAGCCTACTTGCAAAAGAGTGGAGAGCAACTAGCAAATAGGGGATACGGTGCGGTTGCTACCTGAAAGACGCACAAGAACCGTCTCCATGCGTCACACAAAAGCAAAAAGGGACGGCTCCGATACTTCCTAATGGAAGAACCGGAGCCGTCCCGTTGTATCATTCGATCGTTCGATCTTCTGTCGGGACAAGGATATCTCCTTTTGTCCCTTTTTTCAATAGAAGGTGAAGAATGGTTTTTGATAGTTTGCTTGGATGATAGGGTTTCATCAGATAGTCGCTTGCCCCTAAGGTCAACCCCTTTTCTTTCTCATCAAGGGCAGAGGAGATGATGATCGGTATGCCGGTCAGGCTCTCTTCCTTCTTGATCTCCTCAAGCACATCCCAGCCATTCAGTTTACCCCCAAGCATGATATCCAGGACAATGGCATCGGGTTTCGTCCGCTTCAGACGCTCGATGGCACTTGAGCCATTCGTCGTGTGATCCACCTGGAAGCCGCTCTCGGAAAGCTCTGTGGCAAGAAGGGATGCAAGGCTCATATCGTCTTCAATCACAAGGATGTTGTGGCCGTTCCCCTGTTCTTCCTCCTTGAACGTATCAAGGGTGATGACCGGGAGGGTGACCGTGAAGGTGCTTCCTTTTCCGAGTTCAGACGACACGGTCACAGACCCGCCGTGGGCCTCGATGATTTCCTTGACGATGGTAAGGCCGAGGCCCGTGCCTCCAATCTTCCGCCGGTCTGAATTGTCGATCCGGTAGAATTTCGTGAAGAGCTTCCCGATCGCCTCTTCCGGGATGCCCAATCCTTCATCGCGGATCTCGATGGAGATCCGGTCTTCTTTTTCCTTCATGAGGATCGTGACGTCCCCTCCATCCGGTGAGTATTTCACCGCATTGCTGATGAGGTTCGTGAACGCTTGTGTGAGTTTATCCCCGTCACCGAGGACGATGGTGCAATCCGTTTCTCTCCCGATCGTGAAGGTATGATGGGGTGAACTCACCTTCGTGAGGTCCACGATATTCCGGATGATGTCCAGGACGTCTTCATACTTCTTCTCAAATGTCTGTTTCCCGGATTCCATCCGTTGCACGTCGAGGAAGTCATTGATCAGGGAGGTCAGACGCTGCGCTTCCTTGTAAATGGTGTTCAAGTATTTCTTCGTCCGCTCCGGCTTCAGATCACGGGTCAGCATGAGTTCCGTAAAGCCCAGGACACTGGCAAGTGGCGTCCTCAGCTCATGGCTTACGGTACTCACGAATTCCGATTTCATCTGGTCGACTTCGTATTCCTTTGTGATGTCCCGATGGACGAAGATGGTACCGACATGCTCCTCCTCGTGGTAAAGGGAGGTAGAATACACCTGGAAGACATCGTTTCCTTCTGTAAGCCTGTAGATCATGCTGTGACCCGTTTCCTGATTGCGGATGACATTTTGATAATAATCCTTGAGTTCATCACCGTTTTCCACCTGGGTGACAATGCTGCAGCCCCACTTTGAATATGGAGCATCTTTCAGGGCTCCCATGTCACTTCCGATGATCCTCGCAAACTTGGTATTCACCAGCAGGCTGTCGCCCATCGGGTCAACGAGCTGGATCCCTTCCTGAAGATTATTCAGGATATCCTGGTTCATGTGACGTACCCGTTCGGAATCCTCATAGAGCAGGATGTTCCTGAGAGAAATGGAGATCTGCTTCGCAAACCCTTTGTACTCCTGCTGTTCCTTGTCGGTGAATCCGTCACCGAAGCGGCTGAACACCATGAAGGCCTCCAGCTCTCCTTGAGCAGACAGGACCGGGATGAACAGGTCATAAGAATACATGGTTTCCTCATGATAGCCTTTTTCCGCTGTGACGAGCTCACGTTTTACACAGAACGGTTCCTTGGTCTCGAATAACCGCTGATGAAGACCATTCTGGATATGGGCAAGGAACTGGCCGATGGCTTCCTTGGATACCCCGAAGGAAGCATGGGTATCCTGGTCATCCATGAGGACGATGATCCCCCGTGGTGCGCCCATGATGCTACACATGCTCTTGACGATGCTTTCCAGTACCTCTTTCTTATTGAGGGAGTTCGATATCCCATTGATGAATTCGTTCCGGCGTTCAAGCTGCTCTCCCCTGTCGCGCGCAAGATGAAGCAATCGTTCCAATTCCTCCTGCTGGACTTCGAGCTCATCCTGCTGGGCCTGGAGCTCTTCATTCTGGGAAACGAGATGATCTTCTTTTTCCTGGACGGTGAAGATCATTTTCTCAAATGCGCGGGACAGCTGGCCAATCTCATCATGGCGGTCCTTATTGAATGTCCAGTTTTGATACGTACCGGTCTCGGCGATATGTTGGGCGGAGGTGGCCACCTCTTCAAGGGGCTGACCGATCTGCTTGGCAATCGAGCGCATGATCCGCATCAGTAGGAGCAGCATGAGCAAGACGAATACCAGGAAGATCGTCTGACTCGTTGCTTCCTTGGCCCGGAGTTCTTCATAAGCTTCATCAGTGGACTGTTGGATGTTGTCATTATAGGCGTCCAATTTTCCAAGGAATTCTTCTACTCTAGCAGTTCCACCACTGGCAGAGTTATCTTGGACACCCTGTTCATCGCCGTCTTCCACAAGTTTAATTGTCTGGTTAACAATATTTACATAGTAATCATAGAAATCTTCTACCTCGGAAGCGAAAGCGCCATCGTCTTCAGACTGAGAAATCTTATTCATTTCTCCTATGGTGACTTTCAACTGCTTCTCGAGGTTTGTAATGCTCTGCTTAAATTCAGGTCGTTTAAACGCCACATACCCGCGCCCTTCAAAGAAGATCCGGTTGAACTGCCGGTCAAGCTTCTGGGCGACTTCCTTCCGGTCATCGAGCTTGGCTTTCGTCTCATCGTATTCAACGGAAAGCCTGTGATCGTACCAGTATAAACAGCCTGCTCCTATCAGGAACACGAGGATGAACCCTGTCATAAGGACGATGATCCGTCGTCTCAGGCTGGAATGGTAGAATTCAAGGAGTTTATCCATTCAGAATGTCCCCGATCTTCTCCATGAGTTCGACCGGGCTGTAGGGCTTCGACATGAAGTAGTCGGCACCGGCGGCAAGGACAAGGTCCTTATCCGCCTGCTGATTCTTCGCCGATACCATCATGATTTTCACATCGCTCTTCCCGTGGTGGTTCCTCACCTGATCGATGACCTCGAGGCCCGAATAGGCGGGCATCATGTAGTCAAGGACGATGAGGTCATAATCGGTCCCGAGTATGTGCTCGATCGCTTCCTGTCCGTCGGCCGCTTCGTCGATGTCATATCCTTCATCTTCAAGGGTGTCGACCATGAGCATGCGCAGCACTTCTTCGTCTTCCGCAATCAAGATCTTCGCCATGTTCATTTCCCTCCTTTTCCATACGCTTCTTGCAGAATATAATAGGAATCTTTTAGTCTTTCATGGAAGGTCGGCTCTTCCCACTCTTTCCATGAATACCGGTAAAACGCCGCCGGATCCATGAAGCCGTCTTTCAGTGCCGGATAGGCGTAGGATTCCTTCCCCTCTGTTTCATAAAGTCCGATATTGATGGCGTCGATTTTCTTCTTGCCTTCAATTCCCGCCTTCCACATATCCCCCATGGCATCCTTGAGACTTGGATCCTTGATGTTCAGGAGCTGCCATGGGATGCGGATTTCGGTCATATCGCCTTCAGGAGATACGCTGATATCCGTGAGGGAGTCATAGTCTTCATCCCCGGGGTTCGCCGTCCCGAACTGCATCTTGCCCGTTTCATAGGATTCGAACGGCAGGGTCTTGCCCTGGATCGTCAGTTCCTTATTCAAGGTCAGGCGGATCGGATGATAGACGCCGTTATCCTTCTTGCCCGCATACGGCTCCTTGTCGATCATCTCGAGGAGGTTCCCGTAGTGATAGTAGTAGCTGTCGTAATAGCTATCGACAAGAAGTCGGGCGCTCTGATCCCCATTCATATGAAGGACGAAATCCACTCCTTTGGTCTTCACATCATCAACCCCTGGGATGGTCGATTGACCCTGGTCCGGGATCGTATCGAAGAGGAGGTAGGAATCCTTATCCTTTACGGAGTCCGTATCGACCCTCACGTATACATATCGTTCATCACTGGAAACGTAGAGGGCGTGGTCACCGTCCTCGAATGCAGGTTCAATGCCCTTGAACGCCCAGTCTTCTCTGCGTCCATCGACATGGAGGACGTCGGTGCGATTCTTGCCTGGATCAAAGCTCAGGACGCCGAACTGCTGTTCATTCGTCTGGGCATTAGACCAGAACGGCCGTCTGTCCGGGTCATCATAATCCATCGTGTTCCATGTCCGTTTGAACCATTCATCCTGCCAAGTAAAGACCATTCCCCCTGCCAGATTTTCTGCCAGGATGTCTTCAAAGAGCCTGCGGTCGATTTCACCCTGCTCTTTTTCAGAATGATGCCCTTGATCAAGTCCGTCGACATTCCGGTGGGTCAGGCCGCGTGAGCCCGGCACGCCGAATTCAGCGACGACGAGCGGCATGGTATGGTGCTTCTTCATATCATTCAGATAGCCTGCATAGTTGTTTTTCTCGCCGCGGTGATCGAGATAGTTGATGTACGCCGGCTCATAGTTGAGGAAGTCCGGGTAGTACGGATAGATATGGTACGATGCGAACAATCCCGTATACAGCTGATCCGTTGCTTTGATGACGTTCGGATCCACCGATACCATGTCTTCCTTCTCGGAAGGTTCATATGGATGGTCAAGGAGGTCCGTGGTCACCCAGTTGGTGAAGCTGACCGGGCGCTGCCATTTATAGGTGGAGGTCTCATACGATACGGCTTCATCCATCATGGTGGAGATCCATACCTCAAATGGCTGGGCCTCTTCCGTATAGAGATACTCACCCTTCAGATCCTTCATGCCCTTGTGTTTTTCGTTCGTCGAAAGGACCACTTCCGGATCCCACTCGACCCCGAACACCCAGCCGAGGACGTAAGGCGAAATATCATATTTGTATTGACCAGAAGCATGGCCAGGACGATCGGGAATGTCTGCATTCCCGTGGATCAGATCGACCGTGCGTTTGATTTCATCCTGGAATTCTTCGGTGTTTTCCTTGGCGAAGGCATCCTTCGTCTTCAGGAAGATCTCTTCATTCACCCACACCCCGTGGAAGAGGTAGAGGGGTTTTTCAGCCATCCGATTGTATTCATAAAAGGCTTCATAGAACTCCGGAGGATGGATCGTATAGACCCGTAGGGAGTTGGCATTCATGGCTCCGATCTGCTTGAACCATCTCAGGTACTCTTCCTTGGTGATGGCCGTCTCGCCGGGGAAATGTCCGGGCTTGGCAATCCCCATGTTGACGCCCTTGATGGTGATATCCTTCCACTTGCCGTCCTGGTTGATCTGGACGTAGTCAGATCCCACCTTGCCCGCAAGCTTGATGCCGTCCTCGACTTCCGTTTTCTGCGCTTTCGCCTTGGGCTCATCCTTCTGGCGATGGATCCTCTCCAGGATCGTGTCCATCATCGGGGCATACGCCTTCCAGTAGAATGCCGTTTCTTCATCCGGTCCCGAGCGCCCCGTCCACTTCCGCCATGTCGGCAGTCCTGATGTCTGATACAGATTCGGTACGTCCGGCTGGTCGGCGAAATCACCGCTGAAGTAGTATGTTTCGAATTGACGGTTCTCTTGGTGGATCACAGCCGGGAAGCTTGTCGGCAGATTGATCCCCTTCAGCTTATCTTTTCCCTTGTCGGTAAGGGACATGGAATACTCGGCCAGCACCTCGGCCGGATTGATGGCTTCGACGATATCGAACCAGTAGGAATAGGCAACCGACATGTCTTCACCGAATTCTCCTTCCCCCTTTTTGGTGGTGGAGAAGATGGCTCCTTTATCGGTGATGTCGTCCCCGTTCAGGATCATCAGGCGATCCGACCGATCGACGAGGACGAAGCCGCCACCTTTGAACGCATAATCCTTCCCGTACTGTTCTTTATAGTTGCTGCGGACCCACTCAGGGACCTCTTCGCTCGTCATGTCGGGGAAATAACGCCCGATCCACCCTGACCATTCAAGGTTGAAAAGGGAGTAGAACTTACGCCTGACCTTCTCATCCGTGGGATCGGCCATGGAGTTGAACTCGGCGATGATGGTCTTCCCTTCATTCAAGGCCATGGACTTCAGGGAGTCGATTTCTTCCTCCTCTAGCCCTCCATACACCTTGGAGGAGCGGGAACCGGAGACATTTTCCCTATCCAGGTCTTCCTCATACACCCCGTATGTATCGGTGATGTAGACGGCATCATAACCTTCAGCGGATTCCGGAACAGACGTCGGCTTCCCTTCCTTCGGGTCATAACCGATGTAGTCTGTGTCCTCCCGGTAGTTACTACCGTCGCTCTGCCTATATTTCTGCTGATTCAATAGCCACATCAAGCCTTTATGCTCCCGGTAGCTTTCATCGGGAACGGTCTTATCCACAATCATCAGATCAAGATCTTTCTTCCCCTTCACCTGCCATACCCAGAACGGGGAGGTCAGGAAGAGGACGATTCCCAAGATGAAGATCAAGAAGCCATAACGTTTCACGTTGTTCATTTGGATACTCCTTTTCTCGCCATTTCACCCCAGCCCCGCTTCTTGCGGAGGAAGTCGATGATGCCTTCACAGCGCCAGAGGACGGTCAATGGGCGATACCAGAGGGTTTCTGTTAGGGAATAGAAGAATAGTTTCGTAATGTCAGATGCCTTCGGATATTTCCGGATTGTCCATTCCTCCAGCAGCACAGCCGACATGGAAAGGATCGAACCGTAGAAGATCGATAATAAGAATAAGAGGATGGCAAACTCCAGATATACGCCGCCGAACAGCAGCGAAACGATCATGATGAGATAGCCCGTGAGCTCCACGACCGGTCCGAGGAACTCGATGATGAGGAAATAGGGCATGCTCACCATGCCTATGGAGCCGTATTTCGGATTGAACAAGAGCTTTTTGTGGATCCACAGGCTCTCGAACAGTCCGCGGTGCCATCTGCTCCGCTGTCTCCGCAAGTATTTCATGGACTCCGGTGCTTCCGTCCAGCTGACGGGATCCGGGACGTAGACGATTTGTTTGTCTGCCTTCTCTTCTTTCACGAATCGATGGAGCCTCACGACGAGTTCCATATCTTCCCCCACCGTATGGGCATAGCCCCCGGCCCGGATGACCCAGCTCTTCGAGAAGACGCCGAAGGCCCCGGATACGATGAGGAGAAGATTGTGCCGGCTGAGGCCGATTCGTCCCATCAGGAACGCTCTCAGGTACTCGATTACCTGCATGACGACAAGCGGAGAACGGGATAACCCGATCTTGACGATCTCTCCGCTCTCGATGTCACATCCATTGGCGATCCGTATGCTTCCGCCCGATGCGATGACGTCCCCGTCAGATTCGATGATCGGCTTCATGACCTTGAGGAAGGCTGAACGCTCTAAGACCGAATCTCCGTCGATGGAGCAGAAATACGGGAAGTTGGACACATTGATCCCTGCATTGAGGGCATCGGCCTTCCCTCCGTTTTCTTTATCGACGACAAGGAGGTTCTTATACAGCTTCGATTGATAGACCGCTTTGACGGGCTGGGTTTCGAGCTGTTGACGGATGACCCACTTGATCTTCACAAGCTGGAACGTCTCGATGAGCTTCTCAAGGGAGTCATCCGTCGACCCGTCGTTCACGATGATCACTTCGTATTCAGGATACTCGATGCTCAGGAGGGACCGGACCGTTGCCATGATCCCGACGGATTCATTATAAGCAGGCACCAGGATCGATACTGGCTTCGTCTGTGAAAGATGAAGGAGTTCTTCATACGGTTCCCAGTCGTCAAGCTGGTACGATTTCCGCAGCTGGAACATGGAGATCACAAGTAAGATCGTATAAAAAGAGATGACGAGAATCATATAAATGAGAACAAACCACCCGATGCCGAGCAGGACGTTTCCCCATGCGTCTGAAATGTTCATGTGATCCTGCCCCTTTCCAACCATTGTTCCGCCATATCCCTGGCATAAAGATCTTCTTCTGATACAGCCATTTCCTTCAAGATTTCTTGACCCCGTTCCAATCGCATGATGGCCTGAGCCGCCTGCGACCTTACATAGAAGGACGCATCCCTCATCAAGCTGATGAGAAGGCCGGTCAATTCAGGATTACGCACGTATTCACACACCTTGATGGCCATGAGCCGTTCCTGCCAAGACTCTGACTCCAGGTGTTCGGCAAGTAGGTCAGGCGGAAGATAATGCTCCATGGCCACGATCGCTTTCAAGGCACGGATTCGGATCTCGGAAGATGCCGATCCGAGCTTCTCCTCCAAAAATCCTGCATAACGTGGATTCTGCCTCATGCCGATGCTATCAATGAGGGAATGATGCATGACCTCCGGCAACTCCCCTGCCACCTCCATGAGTCCCTCAAAATCTTCATTTTCAAGGGCTTGGAACAGAAGGCTGTACTCAAATTCCGTGAATTCATGCTTCGGATGCATAAAGGCTTTCATCACGTCGAGAGATCCGTTTTTGATGTGGATCTTGAGAATTTGGATTTCTTCTTGTTTGGTCAGTTTACGGGATTGATAGACCCTGTCGAGTTCGGTTTTCATGGTGCGCATCCCGAAGTCCTCGATCCAGTACAGACCGTTCATCCGCATACTCCACCGCCGGTGACGGAGATGCTTCTTGATCTCCCCGTCAAAGTGGTCCTCTGCGAAAAGGCGGATCCTCATGAGGATATCTTCGCTTGCGAATGTTTGGGAGAAACCCGCCATCAGCTCGATCAATGCCCTGACCTGAAGGGGATCCCTTCCCACTTCAACTTCCTCCACCCCTTCCCTGAGGAAATGGAAAAGAGGAAGCTGGAGTTCCTCTTTATATGCCTCTATACTTTCACGCTTCTTCGTTTCTCTTATTTTTTTCATGACAAGATAAAGAAAAATCGAGAATAAGATGATCAGGAAAATCCCGAGCATCACGACAAAAAACAACAGCTCATCTTTGAACAATGGCCTTACCTCATTCTTTTCAGTATTTGATTCAAACGCGCCTCGAGCTCAAGAAGCTTGAAGGGCTTGGTGATGTAATCATCGGCTCCAAGCTGCAAGGATCTCGAGATGTCACGTTCGCTCCTTCTCGAGGTTAGCATGATTACCTTATAACGATCGGAATCCTGACGTCGTCGAAGATGTTCCAGTACCTCTAGGCCATCCATCTTCGGCATCACTCCATCAAGGACGACGAGGGTCTGTTCGCGGTCATGCCACTCGTCATAGAGGAAGGATTCTCCGTTATCGAACGTATTGACGTCATAACGCACGCCCGGTTGTTGGGGAAGCTTCGCCACGATGTCACTCATCACGGTCCGGATGATGGGGTCATCATCCACGATGGCCACCTTTAGGATTTTTTCATGAGAAGGGTCGAGACTCAGAACTTCGGATTTCACCCGGTTCCGGCCCCCTTCCTTTGCTTCATACAGAGCCGTATCCGCTAGACCAAGCCAGTGCTCGAACGGTCGGCCCGGATCGGTGATCTCCGCCACTCCCGCTGAAAACGTACAGCTGAATGCTTCTCCGGCAAAGAAGGTATGAAGGCTGAAGTCCTCGCGGAGGACATTCAATCTGGCCACTGCTTCATGGAGGGGAGCTCCGTGAAACAGGATGACGAACTCTTCTCCACCGTAGCGGAAGATGATGTCCTGTGCCCCCACCTTCTGTTTAAGGTATCCGGCAAATTCCCTAAGCACTTGATCTCCGATTAGATGGCCATATGTATCATTTACCTTCTTGAAGTGATCGATATCGAGGATCGCCACGCATAGCTGACGATCCCCTTGATCCTTCAGTCTGGAATACGCTTGTTGAAGATACTTCCGGTTATACACATGGGTAAGCTCATCGATGAGGACGAGGGATTCGAGGTGCTTCTTCCGTTGAAGCTGGCGGTCGACCCTGACAAGGAATTCATCCATGTCCACCGGCTTTGCCATGAAATCATCGGCTCCTACCTTATAGGCCTTGACCCGGACCTCCTTGCTCCTATCGGCACTCATCATCACGGCTGGAACATAGTGGCTCTTCAGGTTCTGCTTGAAGGAATCAAGCTCTTCATCATCCGCCATATCCACATTGAGGATCGCGCAGTCGGGACGGACATCATAGTACAGACCAATCGCCTTTTCCGTACTGACGACAGGCACCACATGCCACCCTTCTGCCTCCCCCTTCTCCTTTGCCTCCATCAGAAAATGGGTATCCGTATCCATGATGAGGACAACCGGTCCCTCTCCCCTGCGCTCGTATTTCCTGGAGAAATCGGGGATTTCCCCTTCTACATGAAGATAGCAGGCTTCGATGATGTCGAAGAGTTCATCCCGGATTTCCGTCATACTCCACATACGTGAATCTTTCTCCGGGAGCCCATCCATGATGGTACGTGCCTTCTTACCGATTGCATCCAAGCCCAAAACGGAGGCGGACCCCGCCAGGGAATGGATGAATCGGTACACCTCCTCATGGGGGATCTTCTCTGCGACTTCCCATTCCGACAGCTTCTTGCGAATATTTTCAAAGAAATGCTTTGTATACTTATCCATATACCCGTCTTCCTTTTCTCATTGATCGGCTGATCTTTCAGCCGTAGACCGTCAACATAGCTAACTAATTATACTCCTGCCAAATCATCTTATCTAGATACTTTATTAAGCATTTTTTCTTCATATGTAAGAAAAAACCTCTCACTCCCCAATGTACCAAATTCCGTAATCCTCTTCCATGAAAGAATGGCTGAAATAGGGTAAATTGAGACATTTTTAAGGGGTCTCCTCTTCTTTTAGAAAAATAAGGATGTTTGACCCATTAAAAAATCGGCGTCCTATGGTACGGACGCCGATTTTCATTACCCCTCGGTCGAAACAAATTCTTCAAGTGCTTTCACTGCCTCATCCTCATCGCTTCCATCCGCAATCAGGTTGACGGAAACGCCGGTGCCGACAGCCAGGCTCATGAGTCCCATGATGCTTTTGGCATTCACTTTCTTCCCATCCTTCTCAAGAAAAATATCAGATGAGAAGCGATTTGCCTCCTGAACGAATAGTGCAGCGGGCCTTGCTTGAAGACCGGTTTTCAATTTCACTTCTATGCGTTTTTCTACCATTGGACACTCTCTCCCCTTTGTCGTCGATTACGAATGGATTTTCTCGCCCGCCCTGATTTTCTCAGCAAGCTGATCAATCTTGCGCAAGCGATGGTTGATTCCTGACTTACTGATTGTCCCTCCGGATACCATTTCACCCAGTTCCTTCAGGGTTACATCCTGATATGTTACGCGCAGCTCGGCGATTTCCCGGAGCTTATCAGGGAGAACTTGGAGCCCCACGTGCTTCTCGATGAACTTGATGTTCTCGACCTGTCTCAGTGCGGCACCGATCGTCTTATTCAGATTGGCGGTCTCACAGTTTACAAGCCGGTTGACCGAATTCCTCATATCCCTAACGATCCGGACATCTTCGAACCTCATGAGGGCGTTATGGGCCCCGATGACATTCAAGAACTCCGTGATCTTCTCTGCTTCCTTCAGATACGTGATGAAGCCCTTCTTGCGCTCAAGGGTCTTGCTGTTGAGCCCGAATGAGTTCATCACCTCTGACAACGCTTCGTTGTGTTCTGCGTAAAGAGAGAAGATTTCAAGATGGTAGGACGAGGTTTCCGGATTATTCACGGATCCCCCTGCAAGGAAGGCCCCGCGCAGATAAGAACGCTTACAGCACTTCTTCTTGATCAGGTCTTCGGATATATTATGGATGAAGGTGAAGCCCTCTCCGAGTATCTTCAAATCCTCCAGGATCATCTTCGAGTCTTCCTTGATCCGGACGATGTAGACGTTATTCTTCTTCAGCCTCATTTTCTTCCGGACAAGGAGTTCGACTGGGGTGTCGTATCCCTTTTTGATCAATGTGTAGATCCTTCTGGCGATGGCAGCATTCTCGGTCTGGATGTTCACCACAAGCTGCTGATTGGAAAAGGACAGTGATCCGTTCATCCGGATCAGTGCTGAAAGCTCGGCATTCGCACAGCAATCCTTCACCTCGATATTGGTAAGTTCCTTTTTCGTTTCTGACGCAAACGACATCCCCATCACCTCCTAGCAAACAACATTATTTCTCCAGTGACTCCTTCAGATATGAAAAGATCATATCGGCCACCTTCTCTGTATTATGACGCACAAGCTGGTTTTCGTAAGATAGAATATCCTCGGCCACCACTTCGAGTCCCATGGACGCCAGCTTCTCCACGTCATAATGGACGGGCTTAGCCTGCTCTTCGCGGTAGAGGGCCTTCACTTCTTCCGGCACCTGCTTCTTATTCACAAGCACGCAGTCGATGCACGGCACTTCCATATGATCGAATATCGCCTTTACATGGTCACTCGCAGAGTAATCAAGGGTTTCCCCCGCTTGGGTCATGATATTGCATATATAAAGCTTTTTCGCTTCTGACCGGCAGATCGCTTCACCGATCCCCGGTACAAGAAGATTCGGCAATATACTAGTATATAGACTTCCCGGTCCCATCACAATCAAATCGGCTTCGTCGATGGCGCGTACCGTTTCACGCAGCGGTTTCACCGAATCCGCGTCGATGAAGACGCGCTTGATCCGTTTCCCCGCTTCAGGGATACTTGATTCTCCCGTCACGATGGAACCGTCCTCCATCTCGGCTTTCAGGACCACGCTCTGATTCGCAGAAGGAAGGACCTTCCCGTTGACATTCAAGACGCGGCTCATCTCTTGGATCGCGTGGACAAAGTCCCCCGTGATCGAGGTCATGGCAGCAATGATCAGATTGCCCAGTGCATGACCGGATAATTCATTTTCTGTATCAAATCGATGCTGAAACATCTGTTCAATCAATGGCTCTACTTCAGACAGGGCCGCGAGTACGTTCCGGACGTCTCCAGGCGGAGGGATGTCCAGGCTGTCACGCAGCCGGCCGGAGCTTCCGCCGTCATCTGCGACGGTCACAATGGCCGAAATATCGATCGGGTGCC
Source organism: Rossellomorea marisflavi (assembly GCF_001274775.1). GTDB lineage: Bacteria > Bacillota > Bacilli > Bacillales > Bacillaceae_B > Rossellomorea > Rossellomorea marisflavi. The sequence continues at coordinate 201,899 of NZ_LGUE01000005.1, read as the reverse complement.
GCTTCAATCCCCGGAGGAGGACAGGAAGCCCTGTCCCTCCACCGATCACGACAACCTTAGGCTGATCAGTCATGTTGTTATGCCCTTTCTCTTCTGGATGTCCCGGTGGGAAATGATGGTCTCATAATCCTCTTCAAAATGATGACCGATATACTCCGCCAAGGCGACAGAACGATGCTGGCCGCCCGTGCAGCCGATGGCGATCACAAGCTGACTCTTCCCTTCCCGCTTATACTGAGGAAGCATGAAGGAAAGGAGATCCGTCACCTTCTCGATGAACTTCGACGTCTCGTTCCACTTCAGAACATATGTCGCTACATCCTCATCGAGGCCCGTCCGTGGACGCATGGACTCGATGTAATGGGGATTTGGCAGGAAGCGCACATCGAACACCAAATCGGCATCGATGGGAATGCCATGCTTGAACCCGAAGGAAACGACATTCACGGTGAAGATGCTCTGTTTATTCACTGAGAACTCCGTCAAAATCTTCTCGCGGAGCTCACGAGGCTTCATTTCCGACGTCATATAGATCATCTGGGCGCGCCCCTTCAATTCTTCCAACAGCTCCCGCTCCTGCTTGATTCCCTCAAGGGGAAGACCTGCAGGTGCCAGCGGATGGGTACGGCGTGTTTCTTTGTAGCGGCGTACCAGGGCCGCATCATCGGCATCCAGATACAGGATCTGAGGCGTCACCCAAGACGTTTCCGCCAGTTCATCCAGTGATTTAAAGAGGTGGTCGAAGAACTCCCTTCCCCTGAGGTCCATGACGACCGCGACTTTATTCATCTTATTACCCGACTCTTTCATCAGTTCCAGGAACTTCGGAAGCAGGGTCGGCGGCAGGTTGTCTACGCAGAAAAATCCCAGATCTTCAAAGCTCTGCATGGCAACCGTCTTGCCGGCACCCGACATCCCGGTGATGATGACTAATTGTACTTCATTTACTGAACCCGTACTCATGCTCTTCCCCCCTGTAAGGTTTCTATCTATCTGCTATCGTGTAAACCCAGCTCAGCTCGGATCCAATCGGTAGGACAAAAGCTTGAAATCTGGCGTATAGGTGAAGGTGCCATAAATGGTCTTCTTACCGTGCAGGAGATAATCGAGGATATGGAAATCGCCTTCCGCCATGGGAAGCTCCCGGATCTCTTCGATATTATGCCACTTGATCGTACCTTCCTCCGACTCCTGGAAGTTCACACCATCGGCTTCTGTTGCAAAGAACGAGAACATCATCCACTCCTGGACAATCTGATCTCCGTCTTTAATGATGAAGGTGAAAACCCCCTTCAAATCAGGGTTCTTCAAGTAGATTCCCGTCTCTTCCCGATACTCACGGATGACGGCGTCACGGATCGATTCACCGGACTCCATCTTGCCGCCGGGCGCGACCCACCAGTTCCTTCTTGGTTTCTGAAGAAGGAGAACCTTGTCTCCATCCAGATATAAGCAATTTGTAACTCTCTGCACTCCATTCACCTCAATCCGACTATGGGGCTGTAAAAATCCCCATTCTTTATCATTCTTTTTATTATACTATGAACGCATACAAGCCACAATGTCTGCGGTGGCGGGACAATGTCGATAAACATCGAATAATTTGTCCAAATCCCGGTACACGCAGACCGATACAGGCCCTCCGGCTCCACTGTTACAGTTTTGTGGCAAAAAAAAGAGACACAGGCGAGTCCTGTGTCTTAAAAGGGATTTATTACTTAAAAGGGGGTCAATTTCTTATTTTCTATATTACCCGATAAATATTGCACCTGTGTTACAGCAGATTTAAAACGGTATTACGGAATTGTTAACCTTTGTCGAATCCATGCTGACCCTTGTCGAAATGCGCATCAAAAGTTATAAGAATCCATGATTTGATCGGCAATCAGGTCATACCCCTTCCCGTTTGGATGAAGGGAATCAGAGAAATATTCCCCTTTCGATTTTCCTTTGAACAATGGGTTGGATGAAACGTATTTCACGTTTTCTTGCTTCTTCACTTCCTTGATGATCGTCTCATTCCAATCATCCACATACGCTTCGATCTTGTCGCTGTCCCGGTCCGGATACGGATTATACAGCCCGATCACAAGGATAGGAGCATCTTCATTCAAGGTGTGGAGCGTATCAATGATCTCATCGAGATTATCCAGATACTCTTCCTTCGCTTCCACGATCTTATCATGATGGAGAGGCTTGAAATCTCCGCCATTGCTTTTGATCAGATCATTCGTCCCGATATTGATGATGAACAGATCGGCATCTGGCAGATCCTTCGTCACGTCCGGTTTCATGAGCTGCTTCTGAAGCTGGTTTGACTTTTGACCAGGGATGCCCAGATTTTCGAATGAGTAGGTTTCATCCGTCTTTTCTTTGTTCACCTTGTCCTCCAGGCGACCGATGTAACCTGAGTTCTCCTTGTCTCCTTTTCCGTATACGAGGGAGTCCCCTAGGGCGACCACATATTTTTTGTCTGCGGCTTCTTTTTTATCTGTGAAGAATAAATAATAAGCTCCGGCCAGGAGGACCACAACCACCAGTACTCCGACCATTTTCCAAACTTTCATCTTACCCCGACCTTCCGTTTAAACTTGGATGTATGTGTGGTTATTTTCCCTGAAAATGCGGTTGTAATCCTGTTTATTTTTGGATTGGTGGATTTTGTGAGGGAAGTCCTATTTTTGATGTGGATAGTGTGTTCAATATGGGGATTCCCTTTGAAAGGGGGCGTTTCGTTTCGCTGCGGCCGGCCGCTTTCCATGGGGCGTGCGGTGAGCCGCTTCGGCAAGCCTGCAGGGTCTCACCCTGCCCGCTTTTCCCATAGGAGTCGGCCGGCCTCCGCTTCACTTCACTTTGTGCGTGGTAGAAAATCGTGCTGGATTTTACAGGGTGGGTTCATCATTTTCCTTGTTTATTGGGATGCGGTGTGGTGTGTGGGACCGGTTCGCTTCGCTTCGGTCTAGTAGGGATGCGCAGTTTGATGAGGGTATAACCCATTAATACGAAATGTTTAATCTTCAGACCTTTATTGCAGAAGCATTTACATGGTTTTCATCCGATTTCACAAACAAATAGGAAGGGAAATGGAAGGCTCCCGAGAATTACTTCTGTAAGGACATATTTCCGGAGGGGTTTATGACTGTAGATATAACTGGACAAAGTATGAACATTGAAGGCGTTGAACTATATTATGAATACACAAAGAGTTTTAGTGACCGTTTAACGATTGTCTTAGAGTCAGGTTATGGGTGGGATTTGACCAACTGGAATACGATTAGAGATGATGTTTCATCGTTTGCGAATGTATTCTTGTATGATAGGGATGGCACCGGCAGGAGCGGAAGAAGCAATAAACCGAAACATAGTATGCAAATCATTAAAAACTTGAGAAACCTACTTATGAAAGCTGGAGTGAAACCCCCGTACCTTCTTGTTGGGCATTCTTTCGGAGGGGTGAATGTGAGGTTATTTGCCAATCTGTATCCTGAAGAAGTGGCCGGTGTTATGTTGTTGGATGCTGTTCATGAAGAACAAAACAAAAAGATGGTACCACTATTCGCTCAGAACGTACAAAGAGAATATTATGGGCAGTTCACAGTAGAAGCTTCTCTAGAAGAGTTCGAAGAAAGTTTGGAGCAAGTAAAAGGAATAGATCTAGGGAGAACTCCTCTGCTTGTTATTACAGGAGGTTCACAGCCCCATCACACAACCCATTCTATGGATCAGTGGATGACATTCCAGAAGCAACTCGCTTCCCTCTCCACCAGAAGTAATCATCTTATACTTCACGACGCTGGACATGCCGTCCACATCGACGAGCCCCACTTAGTCATTCATGCTATTGAAGAAATGGTATCCAAGCTATAAACTCCTTTATCATTTTACTCACGTTAACCAATGTAAAAAAATGGACCTTATTTCGAGATGGAAAGCAGGGGAATGAGAGGGGAAGACAGAATGAAATATTGTACATATAAATCAATACAAGGAGATGAATACATGAGTACATCGTTTATTGAACAAGTGCATTATAACCGAATCCCCGTAAAAGACCTGGAACTGTCCGCGAATTGGTACAGGGATATCCTGGGGCTCCAATTGCTGTCCCTTAACGAGGAGCTTGCGATATTGAAGATCAATGAAGGTCCCTCCCTCCTCATCCTGGTTCCTACGCGGGATGAAACATATGCTCATTTCACCATCGATCAGGAACAAGCGTTCAGCATCGCATTCACCTCCCCGGACATACCCGGATTTCATCAGCACCTAACGGACCACCAAGTCAAAGTCGATAACATCCAACACGATGAAGACCACGCCTACTTCCACTTTCACGACCCCGACGGAAACAAATTTCAAGTTCATTGGTGAGGATGTTCCCACTACATGTTGGCAATTAGACTAAGGTGATAAGGGTTTGTCATATAGGAGTGCAACGAAGAAAAGGTACTCTATTTTTTCGAGGATCTGGAACAAGTGAACCATAGAGCAGCTGAAATCAAAGCAGTCTCCTATCACCTACCCATGCAACAGCAAGTGACCCCACAGGACATTAAATGACCAGAACAGCACAATCACCATCAATCATCGAACAGTGCAGTGCAGCGGAGGACGGACGACTCCCGCGGGAATAGAGGCAAGGTTGAGACCCTGCAGGCGTCAGCCGAAGCGGCTCAACTGACTCCCCGCAGGAAAGCGGCCGACCGCAGCGAAAAGGAACGCTCTTACTACTATCACTACCCACTTCAACAGCAAGAAGAAGAAACGGAGTTGAACATAAAACCTCCCCATCCTTCACCGAACAGTGCAGTGCAGCGGAGGACGGACGACTCCCGCGGGAACAGAGGCAAGGTTGAGACCCTGCAGGCGCAGTGTGCTGCCCCCTTATTACTAGACACCCCAATCCTAAAAGGAGGGGTTATAAATGAACAAGCACACCCGTACGTTTAAACTTCAACTGGCCAAGCGTTACTTGGAGGATGAAACGGTTAGTTTTCGAGATTTAGCTTCACAAGAAGGCGTGGATGCTGCTGCGCTGGGCTATTGGGTCAAGTTGGTTCGCCATCATGGTGATCAAGCCTTTTCTTTTCCCTATACATCGTATTCTCCTGCCTTTAAACTAAAGGTACTTCACTATATTACGGACAAGAATTACTCCATTCGAGAGGCATCTGCCTATTTCCACCTTCCCGATCCCTGTATTGTGCGCAGGTGGTTGAGAAAGTGGGAGAAAAGGGGACGAGATGCCTTCGATTCAAACGAAATGAGGGCCTTGACGATGACTCCTAAACCACCCAATCAACCTAAGAAATTAGAAGACATGACTCCCGAAGAGCTACGAGCACACGCCGCCTATTTAGAGATGGAGAATGCTTATTTAAAAAAGCTGAGAGCCTTAGTTCAGGAGGAATCATCACCAAACAGATCAAAGCGAAAGTAGTATTTGAACTAAGGAATGCGTTCCCGGTGATTCAGCTCATCAAAGTAGCGAACCTCCCTAGAAGCACCTATTACTTCATCAAAAAACAGTGGGACCAACCGGATCCTGATCGAAAGTGGAAAAGAAGAATTACCTTGATCTTCCGCCGTCATTCAGGCCGTTATGGTTACCGTCGGATTACGGATGTACTCCAGGCAAAAGGGTATGACATCAATAAAAAGAAAGTCCTTCGCATTATGAAAGCCCTAGGGCTCCAGTGCCTGGTAAGAAAGAAGAAATACCGGTCTTATGAAGGGGAAGTTGGAAAAGCGGCGCCCAACACCCTCGACCGAAAGTTCATGGCATCGAAACCGAACCAAAAATGGGTAACCGATGTGACGGAATTCAAGATTGCCGGACAGAAACTGTACTTGTCCGCGATGTTAGACCTGTTTAATCGAGAGATCATTACGTACACGCTTCACACGAAACCTAGCTTTGATTTAGTAGAAACGATGTTACTTCAAGGAGTCGAACGTCTACGTGAAGGCGATGACCTTCTTCTTCACTCTGATCAGGGCTGGCACTATCGCATGCCTAAGTACCGAAGGATACTCAAGGACCATCACATCACTCAGAGTATGTCTCGGAAAGGAAACTGTTATGACAACGCCGTGATGGAGAATTTCTTTGGCATCATGAAATCAGAGTTTCTCTACAGAGAAACCTTTCGTAACCTCAAGGAGTTCAACCGAAAATTAGAAGAATACATGGATTACTACAACCACTTGCGAATTAAGTCTACGCTCGGTAAAAAGAGCCCGGTAGAATACCGACTGTACACACAACGAATGAATCAAAAAGTGGGTGTCCAATAATTTGGGTCCAGTGCACAGCCGAAGCGGCTCAACTGACTCCCCGCAGGAAAGCGGCCGACCGCAGCGAAACGGAACGCTCCCTTACAATCACACACCAATCCAAACACGCTTCCTAACTCCACTCTCATGCACAAAATAAAAACCGGACTCTCCGCGGAAAGAGTCCGATTTCCATTTGATCCCCTATTTCTTCTGTACTCCGAACCGTGCATTCAATTGACCCCTGATCATCTTCTGCTTCGCTTCGTTTTTCTCTTTTTTAGACAGCTCGTGTTTGATTTCCTTGGTCGTGACGCCTTCCTCCCGCTGGTCGGCAATATCCATCAATCGCTCCACATCACGGAACGAATACTTTCGGTACCCTCGATTGGACCGCTCAGGGAAAATCAGATTCTTCTCTTCATAATACCGGATTTTTCTCTCTGTCAAACCGGTAAGCTCACTGACGACCCCAATGGAAATCACTTTTTTATCCTTATAGGAAGGCTCCTTCTCCACACTCACTCATCCTCCTGAAAAGGGAATACCTTGATTATACATGAATCATCCTGAATTTGGATTGTTATGTGAGGAAACCTGACAAGAAAAATAGAATTTAGGTAGAAAAGCTTACACAACGGATGATTTCACCCGCTGAATCTCTTACACTTTTCTTATTCAGGTAGAAAGGGAGTGGAGTCAGTGCCTTTTTTGCGAGAAGCCGTTGAAAAACAGAAGGAGCAGTTCATCTGTCGACTGATGAAAGAGGGGGTGTATGAACGGAAGGAGGATGCTGAAAAATTGACCTTGACCGAGCTTGCCCTGCTGTTGGAGAACCATGTGAGGAAGAAATGAACAAAAGCCCTGTGGACACGGAGTCCACAGGGCTTTTAACGTATTATACCGGTTTAACCTTTTCTTTCAGTTCTTCTACATAGTGCTGGACGGCTTGGGCCGCGATGCTTCCATCACCGGTTGCCGTAACGATCTGACGCAGTTGTTTCTCACGTACGTCTCCAGCTGCGAAGATGCCGGGCACTTTCGTTTCCATTTGTTCGTTCGTTTCAATGTAGCCTTCTGCATTAGTGATGCCCAGGCTTTGGAATGGTTTTGTCAGCGGAAGCATACCGATGTAGATGAACACACCGTCTGCTTTGAATTCTGTTTCTTCTCCGCTTTCAGTGGACACGAGTGTCACACTTCCCACTTTTCCGTTGCCTTCGTTGATTTCTTTGATGGTATGGTTCCAGATGAAATCAACTTTTTCGTTATCGAACGCACGCTGTTGAAGGATCTTTTGGGCGCGCAGCTCGTCGCGACGGTGGACGATGGTCACTTTGTTCGCGAAACGGGTGAGGTATACCCCTTCTTCTACGGCAGAGTCTCCTCCTCCGATGACTACGAGGTCTTTGTTTTTGAAGAAGGCACCATCACATACGGCACAGTAAGAAACACCGCGTCCGCCGAGTTCCTTTTCACCAGGGACACCGATTTTTTTGTATTCGGCACCTGTGGTGATGATCACGGCACGGGCCTTGAATTCTTTTGAACCGGTTTTGATGATCTTGTACTCTTCACCATCGATGATTTCCTTGATATCGCCATATGCGTATTCCGCTCCGAATTTCTTCGCGTGGTCGAACATCTTGTTGGAAAGGTCAGGTCCTAGGATCGTATCGAATCCAGGGTAGTTTTCAACCTCTTCCGTGTTGGCCATCTGACCGCCCGGAACTCCCCTTTCAAGCATGAGTGTGGAAAGGTTCGCACGGGATGTATATACTGCAGCCGTCATGCCTGCAGGTCCTGCTCCGGCAATGATGACATCATAAATTTGCTCTTCTGACATAGCTGATTCTCCTTCCGAACAGAGTTCTTATTTAAATACTATGGAGGGTGGACCGTTTGGTTTCCTCCTTAGTATGAACTTCCTACGTCTATCCTATAAAATTAGGAAAGAACCGTCCAAATATATGCTCAGGAGAGGTAATCCTCAACAGTGGCGATATATTTTGTCAGCGTGGACACGGCAATCCCATATCGTCCGCTGACTTCCTTCTTCGTCTTTGCTTCGCTTCTGAGGCGGTACCAAGTGTACTCCAGCGCAGCAGCGAAAGCTTTTGTATTCTTAAAGTCTTCTCCTTCTTTCAAACCCCTATACGCAACGTTGAACCAAGTAAGGTACAGGCCGGACGTGACGCTTGAAATCGGATGGTGGTGCTTATACAAGTGAAGGGCGATCGCATGGATGGACTCAAGCGTCTCATTCACCTGTACCGACTTCCCTCCCCGCCCGTTCAGGATCTGGGCAAGATAAAGCTTTTCCACAATGGACAAATCGTCGATCTCACAAAAGTCGGCATGGGAAAGAATCGCTTCCTGATAATCGGATACAGACAGCAGGAATAGCCCGAATAGACGCTCTTCAGCATCTTCGCTCTTGAGCTTTTTCAGGATTGATGAGATATGGTTCTCAAATCCTTCCCCTTTCGGTTTCCCGCTCCACGGTTCCTGCCCTTCTTTTTCCGGGGCCAGGTCGAGCACCTTCTTCCACGCCTTACGGGCCGTATCATGACGGCCGGTTTCAAACGCTGAATGTGAAAGCCAGTAAAAGAAGCTTGCGTCTCCTTCAAAGCCCGTCTTTTGCAGTGACTTCAGCCATTCATAGCCTTTCTCCGCATGACCGATGAGGGCAAAGGTCGCTCCGAGCTTATAGCGATGTTCAAAGTTGATGGGACGCACTTTTTCAAGGCCGAGAATGAGCTCATCCAACTCATCGAATCTCCGCTGATAAAAGTAGAAGACAGCGGTATTGCACAGGGCGTGCAGATTCCCCGGGTTCTTCTCCAATACCTCTTCCAGGGTGGAAGCGGCCTGTTCCACTTCACCAAGGTAAAAGTACGCGAGGGCGAGATTGTTATAAGCCGACCAGAATTCGGGATACTCCTTGATCACACCTTGAAGGGTATCAGCCGCCTTCTGGAAGTTGCCTGCCTCCAGCTGTGTTTTCGCTTTTTCCTGCTTGGCGATCAGGTCATCGTGTTCGTACAGGTCATCGGTGATCAGGTCGGAATCGAGTTCGAGGAGCTCGAGGAGATCTTCGGCGTCTTCGGCAAATTCACCGTAGCGATCCTTTTCAAGGTAGGCGGACACCTGTTCATACGCTTCCTTGAACAAACCGAGATGCGCATAGTTGTTTGCCAGGAAGTAATGGCACTCGTTCATGCGTGGATCCAGATCCTTCAGGATTTCATGCAGCAGTTCATTGGCTTTTTTGAAATCACCGAGTTCTGTCAGGACAATGGAAAGCTGACATGCGATCATCGGCTCCAATGGTTCCAGTTGTAATGCTCTATTTAAATATTTTAATGATTTTTTCAGTTCACGATGGTGGTATGCTTTCATCCCTTTCGTGAAGTAATACTCACCTGTTGGGACGAAGGACAGCACCTTTGCTTGCTCACTGACTGTTTTTGACCCTTTTTTCATCAAAATCCTCCGAAACGTTCGTAATGTAACTACCGTAGTATAACATACAACGCACCGCTACTGAACTACCATATTTTAAGGGGCGGCCACCGCAGGATATGCAGGGACCGCCCCTTGAGGGATTACTTATTATGACGCTCGAGCAGCACGTTGAATACGTCATCCAATGGAAGTTTTTGCTCCCTCAGGAGGACCAGGACGTGGTAGAAGAGATCGGCGGTTTCCCACTTCAGCTCTTCCGCATCACGGTTCTTCGCCGCGATGATGACTTCTGATGCTTCCTCTCCTACCTTCTTGAGGATCTTATCGACCCCTTTTTCAAAGAGATAGGTCGTGTATGCCCCTTCCGGACGCTCTGCGTCACGGTCGGCAATCAAGGATTCCAGCGTCTTCAGGATTTCTGCACCTGTCGAAGTCTTCTCCCCGTGTACGGTTTCACTGAAGCAGCTTTCCGCACCGGTATGGCACGCCGGGCCTGCCTTCTCCACCATCACAAGAAGGGCATCCTTATCGCAGTCCCACGTAATGTTCCGTACCTTTTGGGTGTTCCCACTCGTTTCCCCTTTATGCCAAAGTTCCTGCCGGGACCGTGAATAGAACCAAGTCTCTCCGGTCTCCACCGTCTTCTTCAATGATGTTTCATTCATATAAGCCAGGGTCAGTACTTCCTTCGTCCCTGCATCCTGGATGATGGCAGGTACGAGCCCCGCCTCATCATAGACGACATCTGCAAACCATTCTGTCATCGTACATGCACCTCCTGCGTTCGTAAGTATCGTTTCACTTCTTCTATGCTTGTTTCTTTATAGTGGAAAATGGAAGCAGCAAGGGCGGCATCGGCTCGCCCTTCAGTGAAGGCATCCTTGAAGTGCTCTGCATTCCCTGCCCCGCCAGAAGCGATGACCGGAATCGAGACAGCTTCACTCACCGCCTTCGTCAGTTCAAGATGGAAGCCGCTTTTCTCCCCGTCGCTGTCCATGCTCGTGAGGAGGATCTCACCCGCTCCAAGGGATTCTGCCGTTTTTGCCCACTCGATGGCATCGAGGTCTGTCAGCTTCCTGCCTCCGTGGGTATAGACGCCGAAAGTCCCGTTCTCTACATCCTTCTTCGCATCGATGGCGACGACGATGCACTGTGAACCGAAATAGTCTGCGCCTTCTTTGATCAAATCCGGTCTCAGCACCGCCGCCGTGTTGAGGGAAACTTTATCGGCACCGGCACGAAGGATCCTCTTCATGTCGTCGACGGAGTTGATCCCGCCGCCGACGGTAAAGGGGATTGCAAGCTCTGCTGCCACCTGCCGAACCACCTCGACCATCGTTTCGCGCCCTTCGTGGGAGGCGGAGATATCGAGGAATACAAGCTCGTCCGCTCCCTGCTCATCATAGGCCTTCGCAAGCTCCACCGGATCGCCTGCGTCACGCAGCTCGATGAACTGGATGCCTTTGACGACACGTCCTTCCTTTACATCGAGGCAGGGGATGATTCGTTTCGTTAGCATGATGTCACCTCTCTGATGGCTTCCGCCACGGTGAATTTCCCCGTATAGAGGGATTTGCCGCAGATGGCTCCGCTCACACCGCTTTCCTTCAGCGTCTTCAGATCCTGAAGGGAGCTTACCCCACCTGAAGCGATGACGGAGGCGCCGGTCGCCCGAGCCAGTTCCCGGTTCGCTTCGACGTTTGGCCCGGAAAGCATCCCGTCTGTTGCGATATCCGTGAAGATGAAGGTCTTCGCCCCTGCATCAGCAAGGTCCTTCCCGAGGTCAATGGCTGTGAGCTCCGACGTCTCAAGCCAGCCGTGTGTGGCCACATAGCCATCCTTCGCATCGAGACCGATGACGATGCGATCTCCCCCGTAGCGCTTGATCCAGGATTTCACGAGTTCCGTTTGGGATACCGCGATGCTTCCAAGGATGACACGATCGACCCCTGCATCAAGATAATAGTCGATATCATTTTCAGTACGGATTCCTCCGCCGATCTGCACCTTGGCACCAAGGTTTTTGGCGACATTCAGCACATGCTCCCCGTTGACCCGGGAGCCTGCTTTCGCTCCGTCCAGGTCCACCATATGGATCCAGGATGCCCCTTGGTCCGCGAAGCCAGCAGCCATATCAAACGGGGAATCCCCGTAGATGGTTTCTTGATTATAATCTCCCTGAATCAGTCTGACACATTTGCCACCGCGCATATCAATCGCGGGATAGATGGTAAAACTCATGCTTTAACCTCCACGCGTGTTGTGAAATTCTTAAGAAGCTCCATCCCCAATTCTCCGCTTTTCTCAGGGTGGAACTGCATGCCATATACATTGTCACGGCTCACGACCGCGGGGATCTGCAAGCCGGCGTAGTCTGCCGACGCAACCGTCACATCAGCCGCCCCTTCGTGAACGTAATAGGAATGGACGAAATACACGTACCCTTCTCCCAACCCTTCGGTCAGGATGGACGGCTTGGCGTAGGTGAGGTGATTCCAGCCCATATGGGGCACTTTATACGTGTTCCCGTCCCGATCTTCCTTGGGGATGCGGACGACCGTTCCCGGCAGGAGACCAAGTCCCTTTGTACGGCCGTTTTCTTCGCTATCCTCAAACAGGAGCTGCATGCCGAGGCAGATGCCAAGGAGCGGCTTCCCTGTGTGCACAAAGGCCGTGATCGTTTCCTTCAGATGAGTGGACTCTAACAGGGCCATGGCATCCTTGAACGCCCCGACACCGGGAAGGATGATCCCGTCCGCCTTCAAGAGCTCTTCTTGATCATCGCTGATCACATACGGGACACCGAGCCTTTCCAGTGCTTTGCTGACACTGAATAAATTCCCCATGCCATAGTCGACGATTCCGATCATGATTTACAGCATCCCCTTCGTCGACGGGATCCCTTTCACACGGGGATCGATGGTCGTTGCTTCATCGAGGGCACGCCCTAGCGCCTTGAAGATCGCCTCGATGATGTGGTGGGTATTGTGTCCGTAATGAACAATGACGTGAAGGTTCATCCGCGCTTCCAAGGCGAGCTTCCAGAGGAATTCGTGGACAAGCTCCGTATCGAATGTCCCCACTTTCTGACTCGGTAGCTCGGCACGGAATTCCAGATGCGGACGATTGCTCAAGTCCACTACGACTTGGGCCAATGCCTCATCCATTGGAACGAAGGCAGAACCGTATCGCTTGATCCCCCGTTTGTCACCCAGGGCTTCCACCAGTGCCTGTCCAAGACAGATGCCGATATCCTCCGTTGTATGGTGATCATCCACTTCGATATCCCCATTCGCTTCGATGACCGTATCGAACTGGCCATGCTTGGTAAAGAGGTCGAGCATATGAGTCATGAACGGGACTCCGGTCTCGATCTTCGAGTTCCCTTCCCCGTCAACGCCAAAAGACAGGCTGATATTGGTTTCGTTCGTCTTACGTGTGATAGTCGCATTTCTCGTCATGGTCTGCACTCCTTTTACTTTTCACCCTTGAATCTGATTTCTACCGCTCTGGCATGGGCTTCGAGCCCTTCGAGTCTGGCAAGCTTGGCGATTTTGTCGCCATGTTCCTTCAGGGCTGCTTCACTATATGAAATGATGCTCGTCTTCTTCATGAATTCATCTACATTCAACGGACTTGAGAATCGCGCCGTTCCGTTGGTGGGCAGTACGTGATTGGGACCGGCAAAATAGTCGCCGACAGGCTCTGAGCTGTATCGCCCGAGGAAGATCGCACCCGCATGGCGGATCGAGGCCATCGTTTCGAACGGATGAGCGGTCAGGATCTCGAGATGCTCCGGTGCAAGATCATTCACGACCTCTACGCCTTCCTCCATGGAATCAACGACATAGATGGTGCCGTACTCTTCAATGGACCTCCTGGCAATCCCTTCTCGCGGAAGGCTTGAAAGCTGCTCTTCCACCTCTCGGGAAACCTTTTCGGCAAGCTCACTTGAATCGGTCACGAGTACCGCTGATGCCAGGACGTCATGCTCCGCCTGTGAAAGCAGATCTGCCGCGATTTCATCGGCATGCTGATGCCCATCGGCGAGGATGACGATTTCACTCGGTCCTGCGATCATATCGATATCCACATCGCCGAATACTTCCCGCTTGGCAAGGGCCACGTAGATATTTCCCGGTCCGGTGATCTTATCGACGGATGCGATCGATTCGGTTCCATAGGCAAGGGCCGCAACCGCCTGGGCGCCTCCGACCTTATAGATTTCCTTCACGCCGGCGATCTCCGCTGCAACGAGGACACCTGCCGGGATCTTCCCGTCCTTGCCCGGTGGAGAAACCATGACGATCCGCTCCACTCCCGCGACTTTTGCAGGAAGGACATTCATCAGGACCGAAGACGGATAGGCGGCGGTCCCGCCCGGCACATACACCCCGACAGAGTCGAGGGGGGTCATCTTCTGACCGAGCATGGTACCATCCGCTTTCGTTTCAAACCAAGAAGGACGCTTCTGCTTTTCATGAAAGTCCCGTATGTTGCACGCTGCCTCCTCGATGATCGTGATCAACTCGGGATCGAGACCTGAGAAGGCGTCCTCGATCTCATCACGGGTAACAGCCAGGCTTTCGAGGTGCACTCCGTCAAATTTCTCCGTGAGGCGGTGGAGGGCATCATCTCCAGCTTTTTTCACCTCTGCAATGATCGCCTGTACGGCTCTTCTCTGCTCTTCGGTTCCACTGTCCACGGAACGCTTGATGGACGCTCCTTTGATGTTATCGATGATGTTCACTGAGGTTCCCCCTTCCCGGTTTCATTCCCCGATCACCTTTGATAATCGGTCCACAAGGTCTTCTATTTTTTCGTCCTTCATCCGGTAGCTCACCGGATTGACGATCAGTCTCGAAGTGATATCCACAATCGTTTCGAATTCAACAAGTCCATTCTCCTTCAAGGTCCTGCCTGTAGAGACGATATCCACGATGCGGTCTGCAAGTCCGATAAGGGGCGCAAGCTCGATGGAACCATTCAGCTTGATGATTTCCACCTGTTCTCCTTGTTCACGGAAATAGGATGAAGCCACATTCGGATATTTTGTTGCGATTTTCGGTGCCACTTCGCTCATCTTCGTATCAGGCAGTCCCGCGACGGCAAGATAACAGTCGCTGATGCGAAGGTCGAGGAGTTCATATACATCCCGTTCTTCCTCCAGCATCACATCCTTGCCTGCAATCCCGAGGTCTGCTACACCGTGTTCCACATAAGTCGGTACATCCATGGGCTTGGCGAGGATGAAGCGGAGATCTTCTGCCGGCACCTCGATGATCAGCTTCCGTGAATCATCGAATTCCGGTGGCAGATCGTATCCGGCCCTCCGCAATAGTTCGACGGCCTCTTCAAAAATTCTTCCCTTCGGCATGGCAATGGTCAGACTCATCGGATGCCACCACCTTTCCCGCCGGCTCCGATACAGTAATGAACCGAGTTGAATAGTTTCGTATACTCATCCACGTCACTCACGCCACGCAGGCTCTGCAGGACGACGGATCGTCCTTCACCCCTCAGCTCGCGGGCGATTTCGAACGCTTCCTTCCTGCGCTCATCGCTGTACAGGATGCATTCCTGCTCAGGACGCTCCAATTTCACCTGAAGGGCCTCCAATACGTAATCGAGACGGAGTCCGAAGCCTGTCGCTCCTGAATCTTTCCCGAATTTCTCCAGAAGCTTATTGTAACGGCCGCCATTCCCGATGGCGAAGCCGACATTCTCACCGTACACCTCGAACAGGATGCCGGAATAATAGCTCATATGACTCACGAGGCTGAGGTCGAACTTGATATGATCCTCCACACCGTGGTCTTTCAAGATCCCCCACAGCTCGCGGAGTTCATTCAATGCTTCCATCCCCTTGCTTCCTTCAAGGAGGGCTTCCGCTTCTTCAAGGACCCCATCTGCTCCCCGAAGATTCAAGAAACCTTTCAAGCGATCTTTATCGATGGAAGATAGGGAGAGCTCCTCAACATGGCGGCGATACCCCACATAATTTTTCTCATAAAGGAAACGGCGCAGGATATCGGCGCGTTCGTCGGTCCCGACGATCCCTTTGAACAATTGCTGGACGAATCCGATGTGACCGACCGAGACTTTGAAGTGCTTCAGCCCGGCTTCCCTCAAGGTTTCGACCATCAGGGCAATTACTTCCCCGTCGGCACTGACGGACGGATCACCGATGCACTCGATTCCCACCTGCTCAAATTCCGCGGGTCTGCCGCCTTCACGCTGCTGGGCCCGGAATACGCTGTCGGAATAAGCGAGCCTCAGGGGCGCCTCGTCCTTCAGCAGTTTGGATGCTGCGATCCTAGCAATGGGAGCCGTCATATCCGGGCGCAGCACGAGGGTGTGTCCCTGCTGATCCAGGAGCTTGAATAATTGTTGATCCAGGATGGCCGAAGCATCGCCGACCGTTTCGTGGTATTCCAGGGTCGGTGTCTCGATGAGGCGGTACCCCCAGCGCGACATTTCCGCAACCATCCTGCTTTTCGTCTGATCTTTGACCTCATATAAGTCAGGGAATGTATCTCTCATCCCCAATGGCTTCTCGAACATGAATAGCTTTGTCATACGAACCACCTTTTGAACGTAGTATCCTGATCTTTTCCCTTGATTGAACTTTCTCAATCCTTTAGTTCGCTAATATACTAATAAAATAAAGTTACATGTAGTGTAGCGCTTCTTTTTGATTCCGTCAACCGATTTGAAGCTGATTCCTGCGAGGAATGACATGACCACCTATACTTGAAAGGAACGGGAATTCAATACTCCCATTCTCTCCAAAACAGATGACCGTATTTCACTTCATCAAAATACACCCTACTCTTTCTATCGGCTCCGGACATCCAATCCTATACAGGATCCCCTTATCCACACCAATTCAAAAAAAACGGAAAGGACATCAGTCCCTTCCGGTTTTGGCGGTTCCATAAATCTCGTCGTCATTCCAGCGATCGGCGAGTTCTTCTTTTGTGTAGATGATGCGCATGGGGTTCCCTCCTACGAAGGCACCAGGTGGCACATCTTTATGCACGAGGGTTCCGGCAGATACGATGGCCCCATCACCGATGCTGACACCGGGAAGGATCGTCGTGTTTGCTCCGATCATGACCTCCGAACCGATCTCGACGTTCCCCAGCCGGTACTCCTTGATCAAGTACTCGTGGGCAAGGATGGTCGTGTTATAGCCGATGACCGTATTCCGGCCGACGGAGATCTTCTCCGGAAACATGACGTCCAGCATGACCATCAGGGCGAAAGACGTCTGCTCCCCGATCTCCATTTTGAGGAACGTGCGGTAGAGCCAGTTCTTCAAGCCGAGAAACGGGGTGTAGCGCCCTGCCTGGATGACAAGGAAGTTCTTCACCACCTTGGCGAAGGGGACGGTTTTGTACACATGCCATAGGGAGTTCGCTCCCTCGACCGGGTACCTTGTCGTCCGTCTCATCCCTCAGCCCCTACGATCGTCAGGATGTCCTGCATCGTATCGAGCATGAAGTCTGGTTCATACTGCTCGAGATGGGCTTTTCCCTTTGCACTCCAAGCCACCCCTGCAGACAACGTTCCTGCGTTCCGCCCACCAAGGATATCATGATGGTTGTCACCGACCATGAGCGCTTCCTCAGGTGTGGATCCGAGCGCTTCCAATGCTTTTTGGACAGGTTCCGGATTCGGCTTCGGATGCTCCACTTCATCAAGGCTGATGATCACATCGAAGTATGGTTTCAGCCCCATGAGCTCCAGGCCGCGAATGACCATCATACGTGACTTTGTGGAGACGATGGCAAGCTTGTAGCCCTGTTCATGAAGGGTTTCGATCGTTTCCGTGACCCCTTCGAACTCCTTGACGAGCTCATCGTGGTTCGCCCGGTTGTGCTCCCGGTAGTGGGCACACATCTCATCACATTGATCCGGATTCAATTTTCCGAATGATTCTTTAAGGGGCGGCCCCATGAACGGGAGGACACTTTCGCGATCATAGTCACCCGGGTAAAAGTGGTTCAAGGTGTGGAGGAACGAAGAAATGATCAGTTCGTTTGTATCGATCAGTGTTCCGTCCAGATCAAACAGTATGGTTGTAATCTTCCTCATATTGACGCTCCTTTTCTTTCTTCACATCGACTTTCCGCCAGAAGTAGGCGATTGTCACCGTCAGCAGGATGGCCGTGGTGAGTCGTATGGCCAAAAGCGGCCACACCGGGATTCCAAGCGGGATGAAGATCAAGGTATCTTCTACCACGGCATGGCAGGCAACCAAGAAGATGAAGGCAAGGGTCACATCCCGCTTGCTTACACCTTCTTCTTTGACTGCCTGGATCATGACCCCAGCCCCGTAGGCAAGACCCACGACCAGACCCGTCACCATGGTGGACGACGTATTGGCATTCATACCGAGGGCGTGGGTGATAGGGGCCATCCATCTGGAGAAGACGTCCATCCACTTCAGGTCCTTCATGATCTGGATGATCATCATGAGGGGAATGACGATGATGGCAAGCTGAATCACCCCATAACCCGCTTTCTGAAGTCCAAGAAGGATGATTTGTCCCCATCCATGTGGGTCAGCCTGCTCCGCAGGCATCATCCCGTACTGGGCAAGCTCTGCGCCACCATCCCATACAAGATTGATGACAATGGCAGACAGGAGGGCAAGGCCGATCCTGACAATCAGAATCAGCCAGATCTTCACGCCGACCTTCGAAGCCACAGTGGACTCGATGAATAGATTATGGGAGAAAGACAGCATGACGGCGATGATGAACACTTCCTTCACCGTCAGGTCCAAAGAGAGGATTCCCCCGATACCTGCGTAGAGGTTGAGGAAATTCCCAAGTACCAACGGAATGGCAGCATCCCCGGAAAGGCCGAGGATTTTCATGAATGGGGCAATCCTGTCCATGACCCACGGAAGGACAGGAGTGTATTGCAGAATGAAGACGAGAAGCGTGATCGGGAAAATCACCTTCCCAAGGGACCAGGTCGTTTTCAAGCCGACGAGCCCCCCCGTTCTGATCGATCCGAGCATGCTGTCTCCCCCTTTAGCTTTTGGCGTTCTCTTTTTCCTCGTAGTACTGGTTCGCGAGGCCCGTTTTCCTTCTATAGATCATCGTCACGATGGCGGCAACGATCAGTGCGACGGATATGACCTGTGCAAACCTGAAGTCTCCGAGCATCAGACTATCGGTCCGCATGCCTTCCACGAAGAAGCGTCCGATGGAGTATCCGATGACATATGTAAGGAACAATTCTCCCCTTCTCAATGATTTCACCTTCCGGCGGATAATCAAGAGTAGGATGAGGACGACCACATTCCAGAGTGATTCATACAAGAATGTAGGATGATAGTATGCTCCGTCGATGTACATTTGATCAATGATGAATCTCGGCAGATGCAGATTCTCAAGGAACTGACGTGAAACTTCCCGGCCGTGGGCTTCCTGATTGATGAAATTCCCCCAGCGTCCGATTGCCTGGCCGACGATCAAACTCGGAGCCGCGATATCGGTGAGCTTCCAGAAGGAAAGCCCCTTTATCTTGGCAAAAATGATGGTCGTTAGCACCGAGCCGATCAGGGCTCCGTGGATGGCGATCCCACCATTCCAGATTTTGATGATATCCTCTGGATGATCGGCATAATAGTTGTTCCATTCGAAAGCTACATAGTAAATGCGAGCAGAGATGATGGCAATCGGGATTGCCCATACGAGCAGGTCGATGAATGTATCTGGATGCAGTCCCTGGCGCTTGCTTTCACGGATGACCATATACATTCCGAGGGCGATGCCAAGGCCTATGATGACCCCATACCAGTGGACCGAAATGGGACCGAGTTGAAAGGCGATGGGATCGATCGGCGTGATTGTCTCGTTCATAATTCTTCTCCTTCATCAGCGGGCCCGTGACCCGGTTTTTCAATCCATGTCGTCATGGTCGCCGTCTTCGATGACATCTGACAAACGATTGGTGAATTGTTCGGCTGCGTTCACACCCATCCTCTTCAGACGGAAGTTCATGGCGGCCACTTCGATGATGACGGCCAGATTTCGTCCTGGTCGCACAGGGACCGTCAGCTTTGTGATTTCCGTGTCGATGATTTTCATTTTCTCTTCGTCGAGACCAAGGCGGTCATATTGCTTCGCTTTATCCCAAAGCTCGAGATTGATGCAAAGGGTGATGCGCTTATGACTTCTCACGGCCCCCGCACCGAACAAGGTCATGACATTGATGATGCCAAGACCGCGGATCTCAAGGAGGTGTTCAATGAGATCAGGGGAATTCCCGATGAGGGTATCCATGTCTTCCTGCCTGATTTCCACACAGTCATCGGCTACAAGGCGGTGTCCGCGTTTCACAAGCTCAAGGGCCGTTTCACTTTTACCGACGCCGCTTTTACCGGTGATGAGTACACCGACGCCATAGATATCCACAAGGACACCGTGGATCGCCGTCGTTGGCGCAAGCTTGCTTTCCAGATAATTCGTGAGATGCGAAGAAAATCTCGTCGTCTTCATCGGTGACCTCATGACCGGCACGTCATACCGATTGGCCGCGTCAATCAAATCAGGTGGCACCTCAAGCTCCCGTGAAATGATGATGCCGGGTGTGATATCGGTACAGAGGGATTCAAGCCTTCTTTTCCGCTCTGCGTCGTCAAGCAAGTCAAGGAACGTGATCTCCGTCTTCCCAAGGAGCTGAATCCGCTCTGCAGGATAATAGTCGAAATAACCGGCAATCTCAAGGCCGGGTCTTGATATATCACTCATCGTAATCGGTCTATGTAATCCTTCTTCTCCACCGACAAGCTCAAGATGGAACTTATCCATGATGTCTTTCGTGCGCACTTTTGCCACTCTTTACTCCTCCTTCAACTTGCTGTACCTCTAACCTATTTTAGCAATTATGTGGAAAAGCGCAAGGTAATGGTAAGCACGCAAAAAAGCGGCCCATGCCTGATGACGGCACGGGCCACTCTCTTATGCTTTTCGTTTCGGTTCGAATATCGCTTTTTGGATGATCAGGTTGCACGCGGATAAGATGATGCTCGCCAAGAAGGCCATTCCGAATCCTGAAATCTCAAAGCTGCTCCCCATGATTTTATCCGTGAGCATCAAGGTGATGGCATTGATGACAAACAGGAATAAACCGAGGGAAAGAATCGTAACCGGCAGCGTCAGGATGATCAGGATCGGCCTGACAAGCACATTCAGGAATGATAGGATGATGCTCGCTAAAATGGCGGCTCCGATCCCCGTCACCTGGAATCCTTCAAAAAAGCCGGCTAACGCTATAAATATGACCGCATTGATAAGTATACCTATAATCCACCTCATTATCTGATGGAATCCTCCTCATTCGGCAGCACAAAGGCAAGTAGGGCATATACCACGACTAGGGGGAAGAAGCCCGTCGGGATCAGCAGCAGGATGAAGGCGACCCTCAGGATGATGGGGTCGATCCCCACCGTCCTTGATAAGCCCCCGAGCACTCCTGCCAGCTTTCTATCAGACCTTGTTCGTGCCAATGTTTTCTTCATGATGATACCCTCTTTCTAGTTCGTCTCTTTGTTGCTATTAACATTCTTCGATTCGTACTTTTTTATGAGCACGGAACCGGTTTTTGTTTCAGCAAAGAGATGAAGCTTATCCGGAGAGGCTGTTTTACGTGAGAAGCGGATCGATTTCTGCACCACTTCATTTTTTTCTTCCAATACATCGATACCCTCAAGTTCCATTTTGAAACCACCGAGATTCGATTTCGCCTCACCTGAGATGTTGATGTTTTCCGGTACGTAGAAGTCGACGCTTCCCGTCACGGTCTTCGCATGGACGGTATCGGCTTTGTCCCCCGTCAAGGAGCAGACGATGTTCCCATTCAAGGACTGGGCATCCGTATGAAGGATATCACCTTCAACGAGGACCTTCCCGTTGATGGATTCTGCTTCCACATGCTCGGCAGAGACGCGGGTAAGGGTGATGGCCCCGTTTGATGTTTCCACATTGGCCCTTTTAGCTCTCAACCCATCGACGATGATCTTGCCGTTCGCCGCCTTCGCTTTCAGGTCTTCCACTTCGAGGTCATTTGCATTCAGACCGCCGTTAAACAAACGGACGGAGATTTTTTTGTACTGATGTTCAGGCACATAGAATTTCGCATTCACTTTCATCCATTTGGACTGGGTGCCAAAGTACAGGGTATCACCTTCTATGGAGAAGGAGGACGTATCATGGAATTGCTTGAGGCCTTCTTCCCGGTCCTCGGTCCGGTATACCTTTGCATCGCATTCCACCCGGACCTCCGCGCCACTCCATGGATGAATCTCGACCTTGCCGTTCGCCACATCGATATCGATCTTATCAAAGGATACTTCAGGCTGCTGGAATACATGGGACACTTCAACCGATTGACTCAACTGGAAATCGAAATCAAAGTTCTTTATCTTATTGAGGGCTGTATTCATGAAATCAACGACTTTATCCTTGGAATTGGACGAACCGGATGATGTCGACTTTTGTTTGGGCTGATCGTCCGGATCCTGAAAAATCGAAACGAATTCGTCCACGAAGCTTTTCTCCTTCGGTTTCGGTTCTTCAGGTTTCTTATCCAATGCTTCCAAAAGGGCCACGGCTTCCTGAGCAGAAATCGTTCCGTTCTCCAACATATCCAAAATCCGTTTACGCTCTTCATTCATACCCGTTCAACTCCCATTTTCAGATTATCTGAGTACTATCATGAATATAACCGATCACGCAAAGTTATACCTGATCCGTCATTCATTGCTTCTATAGTA
Organism: Rossellomorea marisflavi; assembly: GCF_001274775.1. Taxonomy (GTDB): domain Bacteria; phylum Bacillota; class Bacilli; order Bacillales; family Bacillaceae_B; genus Rossellomorea; species Rossellomorea marisflavi. The sequence continues at coordinate 179,359 of NZ_LGUE01000005.1, read as the reverse complement.
TGTACGTTTAAAGCGCCCAAAGGTTTCATTCCTTTAAAAAATGTTCTTCACTGTCCCTTACCCTCCTGACAACATAATAAAACGGAGGCGCCCGGGGCACCTCCGTTTCAATCAGTTCGTCACGCCTTCTTTTTCCCTGACTTTCCTTTTCATCCGTTCGCGCTCACGCTCTAGGACCGGCTTCAGGTATTTACCTGTATACGACCCCTTCGCTTCAGCTACCTTCTCGGGAGTTCCGGTGGCTACGATCGCGCCTCCTTTATCTCCACCTTCGGGACCAAGGTCGACGAGGTAATCGGCTGCTTTGATGACATCGAGATTATGCTCGATGACGAGGACCGTATCCCCGTTCTCCACAAGACGCTGAAGGACGACGAGGAGACGCGAAATATCATCCACATGCAAGCCTGTCGTCGGCTCGTCGAGGATATATAGGGAGCGGCCCGTCGAACGGCGATGAAGCTCGGATGCAAGCTTCACGCGCTGCGCCTCCCCTCCGGAAAGGGTCGTGGCAGGCTGCCCGAGGGTGATGTATCCGAGGCCGACATCATAGATGGTTTGAAGCTTCCTTCTGATCTTCGGAATGTTTTCGAAGAACTGCAGGGAGTCTTCCACCGTCATCTCAAGGACATCGGCGATGTTTTTATCCTTGTATTTCACTTCAAGGGTTTCACGGTTATAGCGTTTCCCGTGACAAACCTCACATGGGACGTATACATCAGGAAGGAAATGCATCTCGATCTTGATGATTCCGTCACCACGGCATGCTTCACAGCGGCCGCCCTTCACGTTGAAGCTGAAACGGCCTTTTTTATATCCGCGTACCTTCGCTTCATTCGTGGTGGCGAATACGTCACGGATATCATCGAAGACCCCTGTATAGGTCGCCGGATTCGACCGGGGCGTACGGCCGATCGGGGATTGGTCGATGTCGATGACCTTATCGAGATGCTCGATCCCCTTGATTTCCTTATGAGTCCCAGGCTTCGACTTGGCGTTATGAAGCTTCTGGGCAAGGGACTTATGAAGGATCTCGTTGATAAGGGTACTCTTACCTGAACCCGAGACGCCCGTCACCGCCATGAACAGGCCGAGGGGCAGCTTCACTTTTACGTTATTCAAGTTGTTCTGCTTCGCTCCGAGGATCTCAAGATAACGGCCGTCCGGCTTTCGTCTTTCCTGCGGGAGCGGGATGAACTTCTTCCCGGATAGATATTGTCCGGTCAAGGATTTTTCATCATCCATGACCTCTTGAGGGGTTCCTGCCGAAATGACCTCTCCTCCGTGTTTCCCTGCGCCAGGACCGATATCGACAAGATAGTCCGCTGCCATCATCGTATCTTCATCATGCTCGACGACGATGAGGGTGTTCCCGATATCCCTCATATTCTTGAGGGTATCGATGAGGCGGTCATTATCGCGCTGATGAAGTCCGATTGACGGCTCATCAAGGATGTAGAGCACACCTGTCAGTCGCGAACCGATCTGGGTCGCGAGTCGGATCCTCTGTGCTTCCCCGCCCGACAGTGTACCGGCGGCACGACTGAGGGTCAGATAATCAAGTCCTACGTTCACGAGGAAACCGAGGCGTTCGCGGATTTCCCTCAGGATCAGCCTGGCGATCTGCATATCTTTGTCCGAAAGTTCCAGGGCATCAAAGAATTGATCTGCTTCCTGGATGGAGAAGGCCGTTACCTGCCCGATATGAAGGGAATCGACCTTCACGGCGAGGGACTCTTCCTTCAGCCTGTGTCCATCGCAGCTCGGACAATTTTGGGTAGCCATGTATTTCTCCATCTGTTCCCTTACGTAATCGGAGCTTGTCTCACGGTAGCGTCTCTCCACGTTCGCCATGACGCCTTCAAATCGGAGATAATTCTCTCTGACTTGACCGAAATCATTCTCATAGCGGAAATAGATTTCGTCTTTTCCGCTACCGTGAAGGATTTTGTCCATATCATGCTTCGGCAGGTTCTTCACCGGCACATCCATAGGGATCCCGTAGTGATCACAAACCGCCTTCAACAAGGAAGGGTAATACTGTGAGCTCGTCGGCTCCCACGGGGCGATGGCATGCTCATCAAGGGTCTTATCCCAGTTCGGGATCACAAGCTCTTTATCGACTTCGAGTTTCGTTCCAAGACCGTCACATGTCGGGCATGCACCGAACGGACTGTTGAAGGAGAACATCCTAGGTTCGAGCTCCGAGATGGAGAAGCCGCAGTACGGGCATGCATGATGCTCGCTGAACAGGAGCTCCTCTTCCCCGATCACATCGATGATCACCTGACCACCTGCTAGGCGCAGTGCTGATTCAAGGGAGTCCGATAGTCGTGCAGCCACGCCTTCTTTTACTACGACGCGGTCAATGATGACTTCGATGGTGTGTTTTTTATTTTTCTCTAGGGTGATTTCCTCGCCGAGGTCTTCCACCTCTCCATCGATCCGCACCCTTACATACCCCTGCTTCTTGATATCCTCAAGGGTCTTCGCATGAGTTCCCTTCCGGCCCGATACTACGGGCGCAAGCACCTGAAGTTTTGTGCGTTCCGGATACTCAAGGATGCGATCCACCATCTGTTCGATCGTCTGAGACGTGATTTCGATCCCATGATTCGGACAGATCGGCTTTCCGACCCGTGCAAATAGCAGACGGAGATAATCATAGATCTCTGTTACGGTCCCAACCGTGGAACGTGGATTCCGGCTCGTCGTCTTCTGGTCTATGGAAATTGCCGGTGACAATCCTTCGATGGCGTCCACATCAGGCTTATCCATTTGTCCGAGGAATTGCCTTGCATAGGCAGAAAGGGACTCCACGTAACGCCTTTGACCTTCCGCGTAGATCGTGTCGAAGGCAAGGGATGATTTCCCTGAACCCGAAAGGCCGGTCAGTACGACCAGCTTATCCCTCGGGATGGTGATATCAATATTTTTAAGGTTATGAGCGCGAGCTCCTTGTACGATAATATTTTCCTGCGCCATAAGTCGTTCATCCTTCCGCTTTCAGCTCGAGAATGGTATCGCGAAGCTGGGCTGCCCGTTCGAAATCGAGGGCTTTGGCCGCTTCTTTCATTTCCCCTTCTAGGCTGGCAATAAGTTTTTGTCTCTCCGGTTTGGACAGTTTCGACACATTCGTGCGACCTCCGTCCATCTCCTCTGTTTCCTCCACTTCGCGAGTGGCCTTGATGGCATCCCGGATCTCCTTCTGGATCGTCGTCGGGGTAACGCCGTGCTTCTCGTTGTATTCTTCCTGGATTTCCCGGCGGCGCTTCGTCTCGCTGATCGCCTTCTCCATGGAATCGGTCATCTTGTCTGCGTACATGATGACCTTCCCTTCGCTGTTACGGGCCGCACGTCCGATGGTTTGGATCAAAGATCGTTCGGAACGGAGGAAGCCTTCTTTATCAGCGTCGAGTATGGTCACCAAGGACACTTCCGGTATGTCCAGCCCCTCCCTCAGGAGGTTGATGCCGATGAGGACATCATATTTTCCGAGGCGGAGGTCACGGATGATCTCGATCCTCTCCAGGGTCTTGATTTCAGAATGCAGGTACTGGACCTTGATGCCGATCTCCTTCAGATAAGCACTTAGGTCCTCGGACATCTTCTTGGTGAGGGTGGTGACAAGGACACGTTCGTCCTTCTCCACGCGCTCATTGATCTCCCCGATAAGGTCATCGATCTGCCCCTCGATGGGCCGGACTTCAATAATCGGGTCAAGAAGCCCCGTCGGACGGATGATTTGCTCAACCATCTCCGGACTGTGCTCAAGCTCGTAAGGACCCGGCGTCGCCGACACGTATAGAAGCTGATTCGTCTTCCCTTCGAACTCATCGAACTTCAACGGACGGTTATCCATGGCGGATGGCAAGCGGAATCCATGATCCACGAGCACTTTCTTCCGCGCCTGGTCCCCGTTGAACATCCCGCGCACCTGTGGAAGCGTCACATGGGACTCATCGATGACGATGAGGAAGTCTTCAGGGAAATAATCCATAAGGGTGTAAGGGGTAGAGCCCGGTGGTCTCAGCGTAAGATGACGGGAGTAGTTCTCGATTCCCGAACAGAAGCCCATCTCCCTCATCATCTCAAGATCATAGCGGGTCCGCTGCTCCAGACGCTGGGCCTCGAGGAGCTTATCATCCTCCCTCATGATTTTGAGCTGTTCTTCAAGCTCCTTCTCGATGTTTTCAATGGCCACCTTCATCTTCTCTTCACGGGTAACGAAGTGGGAAGCCGGAAAGATCGCGACATGATCGCGGTCGCCCATGATCTCACCCGTAAGGGCATCGACTTCACGGATCCGGTCGATTTCATCACCGAAAAACTCGACCCTCATGCAGTGTTCATCCCGTGATGCCGGGAAGATTTCCACCACGTCACCGCGGACCCTGAATGTTCCGCGCTGAAAGTCTATATCATTTCGTTCATATTGTATATCCACAAGCTTTCTCAAAAGCTGATTACGTTCGATTTCCATCCCGACTCTCAGAGATAGGACAAGCTCCCTGTATTCTTCCGGATTACCCAACCCGTAGATACAGGATACACTTGCGATGATAATGACATCCTTCCGTTCAAACAGTGCGGAGGTGGCAGAGTGGCGAAGCTTATCGATCTCATCATTGATGCTCGCATCCTTCTCGATGAACGTATCGGTCTGAGGGACATATGCCTCCGGCTGGTAGTAATCGTAGTAACTTACGAAGTACTCTACGGCATTGTCGGGAAAGAATTCCTTGAACTCGCTGTAGAGCTGTCCGGCCAGCGTTTTGTTGTGGGCAATGATAAGAGTGGGCTTCTCCACTTCCTTGATGACATTGGAAACGGTGAACGTCTTTCCCGTCCCCGTCGCCCCGAGGAGCGTCTGGTGGCGTTTGCCTTCCTTGATGCCCTCTACCAGCTTCTTGATTGCCAGGGGCTGGTCCCCTTCAGGTTTGTATTTAGACTTTAGCTCGAATTGATCTTTCACCGTGAAACCTCCTATAGGTAAGGAACAGTATATTCTATGCTTGTCTATACCCATCCCTTGCACTGTCCATTCGTCTCTTCCCATTTTACCACAATCATTCGGAATTTAACCATCAATAAGCGAACAAAAGTTCGTTTTTCTTCCACGAAAAGTTATGGCCTGTGGACAATCGCCGGTTCGACAAACATCCCGCTGACAATCGACAGCATTCGACTACTTTTACACACATCATGTGGATATGTCTGTTGATAACCACTATACCGCTGTGGAAAAGACACCTTCTTACCCACAATTCGTCAAAATTCTTGTGTATTCTTCTAGCGAAACCGCATACAACCTGTGCATAACTCCATGAAACAAAAAAAGAGCACTCCCCATTGGGAATGCCCGGTTATTCACTTTTTTGCCCTTTACCCTTCATCCGTCCGCTGTACCAAAAACCCACGGTCAAACTGGCTGCGTCGATGACGATCAGCAGGATAGAGTCCGTATATCCTTTGGAAACAGAAGCGGCGATCAATGCCACGGTCAAGGCAAGTCCGATGTATCGATTGTAGGTGACCCTCGAAAAGAATACGACGAGGAGGCCGGGCAGGAAGGCTGCCAGAATGATCTTGGACACAGTCAACTCTCCTTAAAGAAGGAATATCAACTAGTTTAACGGATATTACCTGTTCTGGAAAGAGGCATCATGCCCCCGATGATAGAATCCGCTCTGTCCTCTCCTTCAATTCGCTGTGGGGAATGAACTTCTCTGCAAGCATGTCCGGCAAGACGTACTCAAGGAAGTATTTCACACTCGCAAGCTCCTTGAATTTAATGATCGTCGAAAGGGCTTCCTGATAGATTTCCATGAACAGCGGCTCCGGATTTCCTTTTTGGATCTCACCGAATGATTCATAGAGAAGATCGACTTTGTCGGCTACGGATAAGATCCTGCCTTCAAGCGTCTCGTCCTTCCCTTCCTTGAAGCGGTTCCTGTATACATCGTGGAATTGAGGCGGGAATTCTGTCGTGATGAATTTTTTGACCATCTGATCCTCCACCTGGCTGAACAGTTCCCTCAGTTCCTTCGATGCATATTTCACAGGCGTCTTGATATCTCCGGTGAAAAGCTCTGCATAGTCATGATTCAGCGCCTTTTCATACAGGGACTTCCAATCGACCTCATGCCCCTCCTGTTCTTCAACGGTTCCTAGAAATTGCGCAATCTTCGTCACCTTAAAGGAGTGGCTGGCCACATTATGCTGATGATATTTGAATCGACCCGGACAGCGGATGAGCGTCTCGAGGTCTGATAGACTTTTAAAATAGTGATGGATCCCCATTTCGATTCTCCTCTCTAAGGCATACTATGATGATCTGGATGTATTGCCAATGGCAGAAGCCCTTAGCCATAGACTTCCCCGCTTACCTGAATATAAAACAAATCCCCCTTACACGGTGCAAGGAAGGATTTGTTGATTCCATATTAAATCAGTCTGACCGATACGACCCCTTCGATGCTTTCGATCTTCTGCTTCAGTCCCGCCTGCTCTTCTTCCGTCAGGACATGGTCAAGATCGATCATCGTGTAGGCCCATGTAGCCTTGCTTCGATTGATCATATCGGCAATATTGACAGCAAACCCGGAAAGGGCCGTCGTGATCTGGCCAACCATGTTCGGAATATTTTTGTGCATGACAGTGAGTCTCATCTTCCCGCTATAGGGAAGTTCGACATCAGGAAGATTCACGGCATGCTTGATATTCCCGGTTTCAAGGTAGGTCTTCAGCTGCTTCGTCGCCATGACGGCACAGTTCTCTTCCGATTCCACCGTTGAAGCCCCAAGATGGGGAACCGGGACGACATTCTTCATGGAGAGGACCCGGGGATTCGGGAAGTCGGTCACATATTTACCTACAGTCCCAGACTCGAGCGCCTGCCCGAGGGTACTTTCATCCACAAGCTCACCACGTGAGAAGTTCAGGATGGTCATCCCTTCTTTCATCTTGTTGAAGCTCGATCCGTTCACCAAACGATTCGTCTTATCGGTCAGCGGGATGTGGAGGGTGACGAAATCGCACTCCGCCCATACTTCATCGATGTGCATGGCACGGTTGACATCGCGCGAAAGCCTCCAGGCCGCATCCACTGAAATGAACGGATCATACGCAACCACGTCCATTCCCAGGGCCAGTGCATCATTGGCCACGAGGACACCGATGGCACCAAGCCCGACAACGCCCAGCTTCTTGCCTTTGATCTCACTCCCGACAAACTCCTTCTTCTTTGCTTCCACCACAGCTGCCACGTCATCCCCATGTTCCTGGAGGGTTTGTGCCCATCCTACCGCGGAAAAAAGATTCCTAGATGAAGCAATGAGATTGGCAAGGACAAGTTCTTTCACCGCATTGGCATTTGCACCAGGCGTATTGAACACGACGATCCCTTTTTCCGTACACTCGTCGATGGGGATATTATTCACACCGGCACCTGCCCTGGCGATGGCTTTCACAGACTCGGGAAACTCGAAGTCATGTAGATTCTTGGATCTCACAAGAATTCCATCGGGATCACCGCTTCCGTTCAGATAATAATTCAAATCTTCTTCAATAAGGGACAAACCCCTTTGACTGATGGCATTGAATGTATTAATGGTCAACATGTGATGTTCCTCCTTGGTCTGCTTCGAATTCTTTCATGAAATCAACCAGTGCCCTGACTCCTTCAAGGGGCATGGCGTTATAGAGGCTAGCCCGCATTCCGCCGACGGAACGATGACCCTTCAGGAACTCGAATCCGCGCCGTTTCGCCTGTTCCAGGAAGAGCTTATTTACCTCATCACTGTCTGTGGTGAACGGGATATTCATCAGGGAACGGCTCGCTTCCGGAACAGGGTTGGAGAACAGACTGGATTCATCGATACAGCTATAGAGCAATCCCGCTTTTTCCCGATTTAGTGCCTCCATGCCTGCAACACCACCGTTTTCCTTCACCCACTCAAGCACGAGCTTCAGCACATAGATGGCGAATGTAGGAGGCGTATTGAACATGGATCCGTTCTCCACATACGTTTCGTACTTCAACATAGTCGGACATGTCTCCGGTGCTTTTCCGATGAGATCCTTGCGGACGATGGCAACGGTCACCCCGGATGGACCAAGGTTCTTCTGGGCCCCCGCGTAAATCAAACCGAACGAAGACACGTCTATCGGTTCCGAAAGGATATGGGATGACATATCCGCCACGAGGGGAATCCCGCCTGTTTCAGGGTAAGTGGTGTACCTCGTCCCTTCTATTGTATTGTTGGACGTGATGTGGACGTACGATGCCTCAGGAGAGAAATCTTCTTTCGTATAAGCAGGAATGTCTCCCGGTGACTTTATTTGATGGATGGTTCCGATTTTTCCCGCTTCCTTGACGGCTTTCTTCGACCAGCTTCCCGTCACGACATAGTCAGCGACACCATGTTCCCCAAGTAGATTCATCGGGATCATGGAAAACTGAAGTGAGGCGCCTCCTTGAAGAAAAAGAACTTCATACTCTTCAGGAATGTCCATAAGCTCCCTCAGCAAGGTTTCAGCACCCTGGATGATTTCTTCGAACGGACCGGAACGATGACTCAATTCCATGACAGACATGCCAGTCCCGCTGTAGTTCAATAATTCCTTTTGTACTTTTTCCAATACTGGACGGGGGAGAACCGCTGGACCTGCAGAAAAATTGAACACTTGCTTCAACAAAAAACACCACCTGCACATTCGTTCAGAATTTTCCCAAAGTATATGAAGAAACACGGTATCCGTCAACAACCCTGACAAACGAAGAAAACGCTTACGAAGTAGGATTTTAAGAGATAGCGCAAAAATCGTTGGGTTCTTATTGTTTTTGGAATAATCACTTAACCATAAAAAATAAGACAGCAAGAGCTGCCTTATCCTGTCAGTATGTCTTCTTTTGGATAGCGGATCTTCTCTTTACCCGGCCTTGAGAGGGAGTAGGCGAGTGTCAACGGACCCATCTTCCCTGCGAACATGACGAAGATGATGATCCATTTCCCGACGGTGCTTAACTCCGGACTGAAGTTCATAGACAAGCCCACGGTTCCGAAAGCCGATACCACTTCGAATAATAGCGTCTGGAAATCCGCTCCTTTTTCCGAAATGGTAAGGACGAACAACGCCGAGAACACCAAGAGGACACTCAGCGTGGAGATCGCCAGGGATTTCAGGATGATTGTTTGATCGATGGAGCGCCGAAAGATTTTGATATCCTTCTTCTCTCTTAAAAACGCCCCTACTGCCAGAAGAATCATCAGGAATGTCGTCAGCTTAATCCCCCCGCCTGTGGATGCACTTCCGGCTCCGATGAACATAAGAAGGACCGTAAAGAGAATGGTCGGACTTTCCATCTCACCGTAATCAAGCGTATTGAAGCCTGCTGTCCTTGGGGTCACGGCTTGAAAGTAGGAAGCCAACCCCTTATCCCCAAGGGAAAGATGGCCCAGCGTACCCGGGTTGTTATACTCCAGGATAAAAATAATGAGCGTAGCTGCCACGTTGATCATAAGCGTACCCAAAATCATGATCTTGGAGTGGAGGGACAGCTTTCTAAACGCACGGGATTTCCATGCATCTACGAGCACCGTGAACCCTACCCCACCGATGATAAAGAGGAACGACAAAGTGAAATTGATAACGGGATTGCCCACAAACTGCATCATGCTGTCTGACCATAGCCCGAAACCAGCATTATTAAAAGCAGAAACCGAATGGAAGAGGCTATAATAGAGCCCTTGTTCCCAACCATACCGGGGGACCCACTGGGTAGCCAGGAACACCATCCCAATCCCCTCGACCAAAAGCGAGAATGTGAAAAGGTATCTTACTAACATGATCACGCCGCCCACTGATGTCTGATTCAACGACTGCTGCAGCAACAGCCTTTCCTTGAATCCGATTTTCTTCCCGAGCATCATGACAATAAGGACGGCGAATGACATGATGCCAAGTCCCCCAAGCTGTATGAGGCACATGACGACAATCTGGCCGAAAACGGTGTAGACGGAGCCGGTATCGACAACGGCAAGCCCCGTCACCGTCATGGCTGAAGTTGTGGTAAAAAGGGCTTCGAGCCACGTGATCGGCTCAGTCGTCGAGATGGGAAGCTTCAATAGAACCATTCCCACCATGATGAAAAAGGCGAAGACCGCCACCAGCAACTGCGGTGGACTTAACTGGATGACCCTGTACTTCATGGTTATACCCCTTCTTTTTCGAATCGATTGATATCGCGATTATGTCCGATGACAATCAACAGATCTTCCAGTTCAACCGTATCGTCGGCGCTCGGCGAGACAATGACCTCATCTCCCCGGTGGATAGCAATGATATTGCATCCATACCGAGCCCGGACGTCAAGATCCATCAGCGTACGGTTCGCGACTTTGGACGAAGCCCTGACCTCTACGATGCTGTGCTCCTTTGAAAGTTCGATGTAATCGATGATTTTCTCCGATGTCATATGATGAGCGATTTTTTTTGCCATATCCCGTTCAGGATGAATGACCTTGTCTGCACCGATCCTCTCAAGCACCTTCTGATGGTAGGCGTTCGACGCCTTCACCCAAACCTCTTTGACCCCCAGCTCTTTTAGAAGCAGTGTCGTCAGGATGCTCGCCTCCACGCTTTCACCGAATGAAACGATCACGTGATCGAAGTTCCGTAGTCCGAGGGATCTCAAAACGGACTCATCCATGGCGTTGGCCTGGACGGCGTGAGTCGCCACATCCGCGTATCGCTGAACCACCTCTTCGTGCAGGTCGATCGCCAGTACCTCTGTATCAAGCCTGCTCAATTCCTCCACCAGGTTCCCCCCGAATTTTCCAAGACCGATAACGGCGAATTGCTTCTTCATGATGTACTCCTCCAACTGAACGTTACTGATATTTTTGTATCTTTTGTTGTTTCCCACCTGTTCATTCATCTTCCAGGCTTTTGTTTACCTAGGACCTCTTTAAATGAAGGCACAAAAAAAACCGCAGGAACTAAGCCTGTGGTCATCGTCAACACGATTCCAAGGTTCATTCACTCCCATTTACGCTTACGAGGTTAGCTGACGGATTCGGGCCATGGAAGCAGCCCTACCTTAGAAGGATTCACCCCTGTATGAACTCGGGTCCCCCGCTTCTGTAAAGAATTAAGCGATGATATGATATAAAGCAACCAGCTTTGATGATAGATATATTACTCCTAGACACATTCATTGTCTATAACTAATTTAGCCTTTTTTTCGCAAAAAAAGAGAAATGGATGGACCACCATCATTTACTTGCTCCGCCAATGGTTTCGAAGACTTCATTTGGGGAATATTGCTTATAAAATGCAAACTGAAGGGAAGAAGTAGCCATGGCTGACATGACATCAGTCCTGCCTTCCGGTAAGGACAACTCAAAGGATATCAAACCCTGGATCAGGGGGTTCGCCCGCATAGGATTCATATCAAAGGGACTCGTCTATATGCTGATCGGCGCCCTTGCCGTCATGGCGGCATTCGGAGCGGGAGGAAGCACATCAGACTCGAACGGCGCATTCGCAGCCATTGCATCCAAGCCTTTCGGTGAGGTATTATTATGGATCGTCGGTATCGGGCTCCTCGGCGTGGTCATATGGAGCCTCATCCAGGCTATCACCGATCCTGAATACCACGGAGACCAGGGGAAATCCATCGTACGGAGGATCACCCACATCTTTACAGGCGCCGCTTACGGAATCCTCGGCTTCAATGCCATTGCCATCGCTCTTCACGCCAAAGGCGGCTCCAGTTCCGAGCAGACCATGTCTGCAAAACTCCTTTCCCAGCCTTTCGGTCAGTGGATCGTGGGTATCGTAGGGCTGGCCATCATCGGATTCGCCCTTCACGAGCTTTACTCTGCGTATACAGAAAAATTCGCGAAGCAGTTCAAGAAAGGCAGCATGTCAAAGCAGGAGTGGACATTCAGCAAAAGGACAGGAAAAATCGGTCTCACTGCCCGAGGCATCGTATTCCTTCTCGTAGGCTACTTCTTCATCCGGACCGCCATCACGGCAGACCCTGACAAAACAAAAGGTCTGGACGGGGCACTATCCGAAATTGCCCAGCAGCCCTTCGGCAAATGGCTGCTCGCCATCGTGGCAGCCGGACTGTTCCTCTACGGGGTCTTTGAGATCCTCAGAGGGAAGAATCGACATTTAAGCATATTCTAAGCCCATCCCCGGGCTTTTTTATTTGAAAAGAGGTATCAACTATGAAGACATTATGGACGAAATACAAGAGCATATCCCTGATCACGAAAATCACCGTTGCGCTGATCCTTGGGGTCATTGCAGGCGTGACCTTCGGAGAGCGCGCCGCCTCCATTTCCATCCTGGGGGACATCCTTATCCATCTCCTGTCGTTCCTGATCATCCCCCTTATCCTCTTCACACTCATGACAGGGGTGAACCAAACAAGTATAAAAGAACTCGGGAAAACGGGGAGCAAGGTGTTCCTCTACTATCTTCTTTCATCCGCCTTCGCCATCGTCGTGGGGTTGGCTGTCGCGAGCATCTTTCAACCAGGGACAGGAATGGAGCTCGACCAATCCCAATCATTCGATGTTCCCGATGATCCGGGCTTAAAAAGCGTCTTCCTGTCAATCATTCCAGACAATATCACAAAAGCCTTCACCGAACTGAACCTGCAGGGAATCATCTTCACCGCCATCGTGTTCGGGACCGCCATCTCCTATTTGCGTTCCACGAAAGAATACGGTGAACTGGGTGAGCATGTCTTCAAAGTCATCGAGGGACTCAATGAAGCCAGTCTCGCCATCATGAAGGCAATCCTGCACTACCTACCTATCGGCATTTTCGCCATCATGGCCAAAACGGTGGGAGAACAGGGTGCGGGGACACTCCTGTCCCTCGGCAACATGATCATGGTCCTGTATATCGCACTCATCGTCCAGCTGGTTCTCTACACTGTTGCCATGGTTATGGTCAAGATCAACCCCCTTTCGTTTTATTCAAAGGCACGCACTCCCATGATCACGGCCTTCGTGACACAAAGCAGCACCGGCACCCTGCCTTTATCCCTTCAAGCCGCAAGGGAAATGGGGATTCCGAAGAGCCTCTACGGGTTAAGCCTACCCCTTGGTGCAACAATTAACATGGACGGGGCCGCCATCCGCATTGCCGTATCCGCCGTATTCGCAGCAAATGTTGTAGGTGACCCGCTGAGCCTGACTGATATGGTCCTCGTTGTGGTGGTCGGAACCCTCGCCTCCATCGGAACGGCTGGCGTCCCGGGAGCAGGCATCCTCATGATCGCCACGGTGTTCACCCAAATCGGCCTCCCCATGGAAGCCGTTGCCCTCCTGACCGCCATCGACGCCCTTGTCGGCATGGGCTGCACGGCCATCAACATCACGGGTGACCTTGCAGGAACGTCGATCATTCATCGGTTGAGCGGTAGAAAGAAATGAAATAGGGTAAAAGGCTGTCGCGGTGTGCGACAGCCTTTTTGGTGCGGACAATAAGTGAGGTTAAGGTGAATTCTTGTAGAGTAAGTGAATGAGGATGGGACCGTTCCTTTTCGCTACAGGCGCCTGCTTTCCTGCGGGGTCTTGCCATTCTTTCTTTTCAGCTGGAGTCAGGCGTCTTCCACTGCAATTCACTCTTTGGTTCGAGATGAGGTGAGTTTCTATTACTTCTGCACAGTTATCAGAGCCGATTGTTTTTTCGGGTGACACTGTCCGTTACCCATACCGGTTAACTTCATGATAGTGTGCTAAGGTATGGGACCGTTCCTTTTCGCTTCAGACGCCTGCTTTCCTGCGGGAAGGGCGTCAAGCCTCCTCGTGCCTGCGGGGTCTTGCCACTCCTTCTTTTCCGCTGGAGTCAGGCGCCTTTCGCTTCAATCCACTCTTTGGTTCGGGATTAGAGATAAAGGAACCTTAGACTGGTGGGTTTATTTCATAGTTCAGCGATACTGAAAACCAGCGGAGCGGGACCGACTCCAACGGGAAAATGCGGGCAGGGTGAGACCCCGCAAGCATGAGGAGGCTCACCGCACGACCCGTGGAAAGCGGGCTCCCGCAGCGAAACGGAACGACCCCATCTTTCCAGATAACCCCATACTTACAGGATGAGGTCGAAGATAGCCCTATCAAATCCTCCTATAGGCAGAGAATCCCAACCTTCATAGCAAAGAGTGCAGCGATAAGGAACAATCCCCTCTTTTCACTCCCCCATAAATGCTGGATGGGATAAAGGTATCCCTCTCCAAAACCCTTATAGGTGGAGAACTGAATCAAGCTACCACCACACAGTGCAGTGCAGCGGAGGACGGACGACTCCCGCGGGAATAGAGGCAAGGTTGAGACCCTGCAGGCGCAGCCGAAGCGGCTCAACTGCCTCCCCGCAGGAAAGCGGCCGACCGCAGCGAAACGAAACGGTCCCCTCTTTCCACTCCACCCATACCTACTGGATGGGAATGAAGATAGACCGATCAAACCTTAGGTAAAGAACTCAATCACCCTGTAACCAAAGAGTGCAGTGCAGCGGAGGACGGCCGACTCCCGCGGGAATAGAGGCAAGGTTGAGACCCTGCAGGCGCAGTCGAAGCGGCTCAACTGCCTCCCCGCAGGAAAGCGGGCTCACGCAGCGAAACGGAACGTGCCCCTCTTTTCACTCCACCCATACCTACTGGATGGGAATGAAGATAACCCCCCAAAAAAAAATCCCCCACCGGCATCAAACCAGTGAGGGATTTCCCTTATCCTCCAAGAAACACAGCACCGTACACGAGCGCCCCGCCAATCACAAACGCAGGACTCACCTTCCACCTCTCCAACAAGAGATAGCTGGCAACCCCGATAATCAACGTCTGCACAATCCCGATCCCACCATACGAATCCACAAGGAATTCCATCGTCATGATACCAAGCAGGATCGCAATCGTCGGCCTGACGATCGTCGTCATGTTCTTCACCTTAGGAGAATCTTTAAACTTCATCAACAATCCGAGCAAGAACAGCATCAGCAGCAGCGAAGGAGCAATCGTCGAGAACAACCCGATCGCGGCCCCCAGCACACCGCCTTGCTGATAGCCGATATAGCCGGCCATTTTCGTATTGATCGGACCCGGAAGCGCATTGGCAAGGGCGAGCATTTCGCTGAACTGACTATCCGTCAGCCATCCGTACCGGTCCACGACCTCCGCCTGGATAAGGGGGATCGAGGACGGCCCGCCGCCATACCCTAAGATATTCGGAACAAAGAAAGCCATGAAAATATGCACATATGTCATGAAGCTTTCACCTGCTTTTCATTCACAGGTTTCTTAGACATAAGGGCAAGCCCGAGTAACACTGCAATCACAATTCCCGGGTGCACGCCAAGTCCTGAAAGTAGTAACAGGCTCACTGCCAAGAGTCCGATCGTGATTTTCCAGCCGAGGCTCTTCTTCGACTTTTTCACAAAGTCCCACGTCAGGACACCGAGCATGACCGCGACCACGGGGACGACCGCCTGGGACATTCCGTGGACCCACGGGCGGTCCTTGTAGGAATTCAAGGCCGTCAGCATCAGGATCAAGAGCAGGACGGTCGGGACGCTTGTGGCGATGATGCTCACGAGCATGCCGAGCACTCCCCCCACCCGATGCCCGATATATCCGGCCATCTTCGTTGCAATCGGTCCAGGCAGGGCATTTGCCAAAGCGAGGGTATCCGAAAACTCATCGTCACTCATCCATTTATATTTCTCGACTACTTCTTTATGAAATAGTGGTATGGAGGAAGGACCCCCCCCGAATCCAAGCATCCCTACGCGGAAAAATGCCAGAAATAACTGCCACTGTTTCATTCATCACACCTCATTTCAATCGTTAGCGGGGTCTCCTACCAAGCGGAGATGGCCCCGTCCGTACGGGATTCCGTCCCTCCCATTAAAACACCATTGGTAGGGTTTCTCCAAATGATTTGCCCCCGGCCAAATGAACCGTGATCGGTCGCGACCTGAATCTCGTGACCGCGCCTGGCGAGTGCTTGTGCGATGTGATTCGGGAATGTCGGTTCGACAGCTACCTGTTTACCCTTCATCCACTGCCATCTTGGTGCATCGAGGGCAGCCTGTGGATTCAGATGAAAATCAATGGTGTTCATGACGACTTGAAAATGACCTTGAGGCTGCATGTAGCCCCCCATGACGCCGAATGGGCCAACAGCCTCGCCTGCTTTCGTCAGGAAGCCAGGAATGATTGTATGGTATGTCTTCTTTCCAGGTTGAAGGGCGTTCGGATGCGTTGGATCCAAGGAGAAATCATGTCCGCGGTTTTGCAGTCCGATCCCGGTGCCAGGCACCACGATTCCGGATCCGAAGCCCATATAGTTGCTCTGGATGAATGAAACCATATTCCCTTCTCCATCAGCAGTGGCTAGGTATACGGTTCCCCCTTTGGGAGGCTCATATTCCGTAGGGGTGATGGCTTCTTCCCCGATGACAGAGCGCCTTGCTTCGGCATATTCTTCGCTCAGGAGATGCTCAACGGAGACGGGCATATCCTTCTCTTCTGTGATGAACGCTTTTCCGTCGGTAAAGGCGAGCTTCATGGCTTCGATTTGTTTATGGTATGTATCGATGCTCTCCTTCTCCGTGACGTCAAAGCCTTTCATGATGTTCAGCCCCATGAGGGTGACAAGGCCCTGGCCGTTCGGTGGGATTTCCCACACATCGTATCCTTTATAATCAGTAGAAATCGGCTTCACCCATTGTGGTCGGTAGGAGGCGAGGTCCTCTTTTGACAGGAAGCCTCCGCCCTGTTGGACAGCTTCCGCTATTTGTCCGGCCAAGTCTCCCCGGTAGAAGCTTTCCGCCTTCGTTTCTGCAATGGAGCGGAGGGTTTCCGCATGACCTTTCGAAGACCATACTTCCCCGATTTCCGGAGCCCTGCCTTCCGGGGCAAAGGTGTCGAACCACGCCTGATATTCCTCTCCTTTGAAAGAATCTCTGAACTTCTTATGGGCGAGACTCCAATACTTGCCGAGTACCGGGCTGATCGGGTACCCTTCTTCCGCATAGGCGATCGCCGGTGCCAACACCTCGGTCAATGGCAGTTTACCGAAGCGTTCCGAAAGTTCAGCCCATGCTGACGGAGCTCCCGGGACCGTGATGGGAATCGCGCCGTGTACCGGCATGGTGTCGTGTCCCTTTTCCTTCACAGCCTCAATGGAAATGGATGCAGGCGATGGACCACTTGCATTGAGTCCGTGAAGTTCTCCCTTCACCCATACAAGGGCGAATGCGTCCCCACCGATTCCGTTCGAAGTCGGTTCGACGACGGTCAGGGCTGCAGCCGTAGCGATGGCTGCATCAATGGCGTTCCCTCCTTTTTGGAGGATCTCCAAACCTGCCTGGGAGGCGAGGGGCTGGGAAGTCGCCACCATTCCTTTTTTGGCAAACACTGTGTTACGTATGGAGGAATACGGTTGATACAGGTGATCCATGTTCATAAAACTTCACGTCCTTTTTCTACATGATGACAGGCGACAAAATGCTGATCGCCCATGTCCCGCCATTCGGGTTTCTTCTGTTTGCAGAGGTCTGTAGCGATGGGACATCTTGTGTGGAACGCACAGCCTGACGGTGGATTTGCCGGATTTGGGATTTCTCCCTCCAGGCGGATGCGCTTTCGATCCTTCTGAATGGATGGCCTTGGTATCGATGATAATAGTGCTTTCGTATAAGGATGTAGCGGATTGGTGTACAGCTGTTCCGCTGAAGCTAGTTCAGCCGTATTACCAAGGTACATGACCATGACCCGGCTGCAGAAGTAGCGGACGACACCGAGATCATGGGAGATGAAGAGATACGTCAACCCATATTTGGACTGGAGGGTCTTCAGGAGCTTCAGAACCTGCGCCTGCACAGATACATCGAGTGCAGACACAGCTTCATCACATACAACAACAGATGGATTCAACGCAATGGCGCGGGCGATGCCGATCCGCTGACGCTGACCTCCACTGAATTCATGGGGTAGACGATCATAGTGATCTTCCTTCAGTCCGACCTCTCTCAATAAGTCTATCACTTTCTTCTTCCGCTCAGAGGCTGAAAGATCCGTATGGATGACAAATACTTCTTCAAGTGCCGCTCCGATCTTTTGCCTCGGGTTCAGGGATGCGTATGGATCCTGGAAGATCATCTGCATCTGCTTCTTAAATGGAAGACGCTGGCGATTCGAGAGGCTCTGAACCTCTTTCCCCTGGAAGATGACCTTCCCGTCCGTGACATCCTCAAGCCCGAGGATCGTACGGCCGAGGGTCGACTTCCCACACCCTGATTCCCCTACGACTCCAAGGCTCTCACCTTCGAATAACTCGAGTGATACCTCTTCTACGGCCTTCACATGACCTTGGATGCGTTTCAGCATCCCGCCTTTGATCGGGTAATATTTTTTGACTCCTTCGAGTTTAAGAATGGACGGTTTCTCTCGTAGTGCAGACATCCTCATCAGCCTCCTGTAGCCAGCATTTCACCTTGTGTTCACCCGCCACGATGTATTCAGGCGGTGTCTCGGATTTGCAACGGTCCATTGCATATGGACAGCGGGGATGGAACCTGCAGCCGCTGATCTGCTCATCGATGTTCGGCAGGGATCCTGGTATCGCTTCAAGTTCAAAGTCCGGATCATCCAGGTTCGGAACCGAGTTTAGTAGCCCCTTTGTGTAGGGATGCTGAGGGTTTTCGAAGATAGACTCCACGTTCCCTTCTTCGATCTTTTCTCCTGCGTACATGACCATGACGCGATCGGCGACTTCCGCCACGACACCCATGTCATGGGTGATCATCATGACCCCCATCCCGTATTGCTCTTTCGCGTCCTGGATCAGATCGAGGATCTGGGCCTGAATCGTTACATCCAGCGCCGTGGTCGGCTCATCGGCAATCAATAGCTTCGGGGAGCAGGCGAGGGCGATGGCAATCATCACCCGCTGCCTCATCCCTCCGCTTAGTTCATGGGGATACTGCTTCATCCGTTTTTCGGGATAGGGGATCCCTACCTGCTTCAAGAGATCGATTCCTTGCTTCGTCGCCTCGCTCTTCCCGATTTGCTTATGCAGCATCAGCGGCTCCCTGAGCTGGTAGCCGATCGTGAGGACCGGGTTCAAGGCGGTCATCGGTTCCTGGAAGATCATCGACATGTCTTTTCCCCTTATTTTCCTGAGTTGCTCAGGCGAATAGGCAACAAGATCATTCCCGTCGAACTCAATGCTTCCTTCTTTGATCGAGCCATTGCTTGGAAGTAGCCCCATGACGGAGAGGGAGGTAATGCTTTTCCCGCATCCCGACTCCCCTACGACACAAAGCGTCTCACCTTTTTTCACGGAGAAGGAGATGCCCCGCACGGCAGATACTTCTCCGTTAGCTGTGCGGAAGGCAGTGACCATATTCTTTACATATAATAGATCTGTCTTCATCGTTATCCCTACTCTCTGTAAACGTTATAGAGTTTCCAAGAACCTGTCGGATCGAGCTTCAACCCTTTGACGCTCTTATCGGTTGCGGATGTATTCACACCGTGGTTCATGACGACGATCGGGGCATCTTTCACGATCAGCTTGTTGGCTTCATCAAGCTTCTTCGCACGGACGTCTTCATCGATATTCTCACGTGATTCATCTACAAGCTTGTCGAAGTCCGGGTTGTTATACTGAACGCGGTTGGATGATCCAATATTGTCTGAGTGGAAGTTCGGGTAAAGAAGTTCACTTCCATCAGAGGTCGAGTTCGCCCATCCGAGGAATGTGATATCGTACTTGCCATCGCGTACCGTATCGAGGAATGTACCCCATTCCATGGATTCGATCTTCACGTTGAAACCTGCATCCTGAAGCTGTGACTGGGCGATTTCAGCCATGAGCATATAGTTATCACGATTCGGTGTCAGGATGGTGAGTGCTTTGCTTCCAAAGTCATTTTTCTTCACCATTTCTTTTGCCTTCTCAGGATCATAGGCATATCCTGCATCATCTGCAGAGGCGTCGTATCCAAATACTTTCGGACCGATTAGGCTGTTGCCTTCGACACCAAGGCCGTTCATTTTCTTCACGTATGATGCACGGTCAAGGGCATACGCCACTGCCTGACGGAATTCAGGGTTATTCATCGGCTCTTTGCTCATATTGAAACCAAGATATGAAACCGGAGTCCCTTCTTCCTTGGAAACATTGACGTTCTTCAGCGCTTCGATCCGTTTGACCTGTTCAGTGGGAAGGGCATCAAGGAATTGAACCTTTCCTGTTTGAAGCATGGAGATCGCCGTGGATACTTCCGGAACGACTTTGTATGTCACCTTATCGAGTTTCGCTGGATCTCTCCAGTAGTCTTTGTTCTTCTCAAGGACGATTTGATCGCCAGGCGTCCAGCTTACGAATTTGAATGGACCGGTTCCGACAGGCTCTTTCATGAGATCCTGGGATTGATCCGCTTCAGGGCTGACAATCGCAGCGTTCGAGTGGCTCAACGCGGCAAGAAGGGGTCCATACGGATATTTGGTCTTGATCTCCACAGTGTAGTCATCGACCACAGTCACAGACTCGATCGGTTCGAGTAGTGAAGCCCTCGGTGCCGCTGTCTTTGGATCTCTGAATTTATCAAACGTATATTTGACGGCTTCAGCATTGAAGTCCGTTCCGTCCTGGAACTTGATGTCTTTCTTCAATTTGATGACCCAGGTCTGGTCATCAGGCGTTTCATATGATTCTGCAAGGAGCGGTTCAATTTCATTGGTCTTGATGTTCCGTTCGAACAATGTCTCATACACTTGATCGATGACATTCGCCGAAACGGAATCATTCGTCATGATCGGGGAGAGTCCCACGGCATCGGATGTTGTTGCATAGGTCAACTCCTGGGCTGCGCTTCCCCCGCTCTTCTTCTGTCCGCCCCCGCTACAGGCAGCGGTTACCATCATTACGATTGCGACTACTAGTACCAACCATTTCTTCATCTCTTCATTCCTCCTCTTATTATTGGTTCAAGTTCATATTTGGATCGAGGGCATCCCGAAGGCCGTCCCCGACAACATTGAAAGCAAATACGATCAGCATGATGGCGATACCTGGCACGATGGTCATATGAGGTGATGTCCACATGAAGTCCTGCCCTTGTGAGATCATTGCTCCCCACTCCGGTGTCGGAGGCTGAGCCCCGAGGCCGAGATAGCTGAGGGAAGCAGTAGACAGGATGGCCGTCGCCATCCTCATCGTGGCAAATACGATGATCGGTGCCGAACAATTCGGCAGGATGTGCTTTACGAGGATACGGAAATCACTCGCACCGAGAGATTTCATGGCTTGCACGTACTCCTGCTTTTTCACGGATAGGACCGATCCCCTGACGATCCGTGCACAGGTCGGAATCGACCAGATCGAAATGGCGATGGCCACATTCACAAGGCTTGTGCCAAGAACGGCGATGATCAGCATGGCCAGCAGGATTCCCGGGAAGGCAAATAGAAGGTCGACGATCCGCATGATGATTCCGTCAAGTCTCCTATAGTAACCGGCGATTAACCCGAGGGTCACGCCACCTGCCAATCCGAGTCCGACCGCCGTAATCCCTACCAGCAAGGAAATCCTTGCCCCGTACACGATCCTGCTCCACAGGTCGCGTCCGAAGTTATCGGTTCCGAGGAAATGGCCTTCCGAGAAGAGGGGCAGCTCGCTTTGTGCCAGATTCTGCTTGAATGGACTATGTATCGTGATGACCGGTGCGGCAATGGCCATGACCACCTGAAGCAGGATGATGATGAGGCCGAAGATGGCCAGCTTATTCTTCAGCAATCGTTTCATGGTGGTGACAAACGTACGGTCTTTTTTCTTTTTCGTCTGGACGGCTGTTGTAGCAGCCACAGCTTCTGCACTCAATTGCTTCTCCCCCTCTATTAGTCGTAACTGATCCTAGGATCAACGAAGACGTAGATGATATCGACGATCAGATTAACGAGAACAAACAGCGTTGCGACCAGGAGTACCGACCCCTGTACCATCGGGAAATCCCTCGCGGCGATGGCATCGATCATCAAACGACCGACGCCGTTGATGGCGAATACCTGCTCCGTGATGATGGTTCCGCCAAGAAGGAAACCGAAGTTCAATCCGATAACCGTGATGACCGGGATCATGGAGTTTTTCAATGCATGGATCCAGACGATCGTCTTTTCTTTCATCCCCTTCGCCCTAGCCGTCCTGATGTAGTCCGCCCGGATGACCTCAAGCATGGAAGATCGGCTCATTCGGGCAATCATGGCGGCCGATCCTGTCCCTAGCGTAATGGCCGGGAGGATCAACTGTTTAAACCCTTCGGCCGTCCAGAACGAGGCGTCCAGTCCTCCCACCGGCAGGATCTGCAGGTTCACCCCGAAGATGAGAATGAGGAGTGCACCGAGCCAGAAGTTCGGGATCGAGATCCCTGCGAGTGCAACCACTGTACTCGACACATCCAACCAGGAATTTTGCTTCAGCGCCGATATGATTCCCGCACCCAATCCGATGATCACAGCCACGATCATACTCGCCACGGCCAAGTTCAACGTATTGGGGAACCGTACAGCGAGAGCTTCTGAAACAGATTGCTTCGTCTGATAGGAGTACCCGAAGTCCCCTTGAAAAATATTCTTCAGATAGTCCCAATACTGCACCAGGAATGGGTCATTCAATCCCAGGCTATCCCTGATGGCAGCAATATCCGACTTCGTTGCCGTCGGTCCTCCGATGATCGATGCCGGATCACCGGGTGCCAGGTGCATGCTACCAAATACCAAAAATGAAATCCCCACCAGTAACAGCAGGAGTTCTAAAAATCTTCGTCCAATCATTGCAGCCACGTGGACCCTTCCCCCTTTATGAAATAGAGAATAAAAGCATTTCATTTGTTAGGTAAAATAATTATTTAACCTAACAAACGTAACCGTAATTACGATAAATCCGATTATATCGAATGCCGAAAGAAAAATCTATACATTTTTCTAAAAAATAAATTAATTGTGAATATTCACTAATTGTTAGCGTTTTCACTGATATATAAAGAATGTCGAAGTGACGATTTTACAACCTCACCATGACCTTGGTCGCATAAAAATGTTGGGGTTTGCATATTTAGTCGTACATGCAAAAAAAAGAACCCAACCATCGTTGGATTCTTCCTATTCCTTATAGTTTCAAACCGCTGCGGCTTTTAAATCTCCGGAGAAGGATGTGACTTTCCACCCGTGTGATGCCCTCCAATGAATACAGTTCATTGTTGATGAATTGTTCAAGGGCCGCGAAGTCCTCCACCAATACGTGCATGTGCAGGGTACTCGGGCCTGTCATCTGATAGCAGCTCGCCACCGTAGGGTTGTCAGCCAGATTCTGAGCTACTTCCACAAGGAACGCAGGCTCGCAGTCCACCTCGAAGAAGGCCGAAACCCGCTTCCCCACTTTCTCCGAATTGATGACAACGCTGAAGCGCTCGATCACGCCGTTATCCTTCAGTTGATGAACCCTTTCCCTTACCGTCACCCTGGAAAGTCCGAGTGACTTTCCTATATCGGCATAGGACAACCTCCCGTCTTCTGTCAGGAGCTGCAGTATTTTTCGATCTGTCTCATCTATTTTCATTCCAACACCTCTCAGTTTCTGACCCTCAATCGTATCCCTATTATATCGATAAACTAATCTTGTGCAAGCATTTTATCAGAATCTTCCAATAAAACACCGTGAAAAAGAGGTTGAGACAAATCAAAAAAGGGATCATGTAATGACGACCATTATCAGTATAGGTTCTTACTACCGCTCATGATTTCCGTGCAAGACTACGCTTTCCGCGGGTAGCCCGTGAGCCTCCTCGGCAAGCCTGCGGGGTCTCACATCAGCTACTCTTCCCGCAGGAGTCTTCGTCTTGCACTCCAATCAACCGCTGGCAATAATGACATCAAAATGCTCATAAATGAAAAACCCAAACTACCTTGCCTGATCGTAGGCAAATGAATTCGGGTTTTCCCTTGATTAAAACACACTTTTCCCTGCCGTGCTCCACTACCAGTCCAACTTCAGTAAAAAGTCCTTCACATCTTCACAAACTTGCTGTCGCTCTTGATCCAGGGTAATGATATGACCCGATTCCCCGTACCATTTCAATTCCTTCTCTTCACTGAGGATCTCATCATGGATCCTGATGGCACTTTCTTTATAGAGTGCAGCATCCTTGGCTCCCTGCAAGATGAGGGCCGGATCCTTGATGGCGTGGAGGCGGTCGCCCGTATCATCAATGAAGGATTGAAGCTCATCGAGAAAGCTCATGTCCCTTTGTGCCAGTTCATCCATCTCTTTCTTACGCAGTTCCTCCTCTTTCCCTTCAAATGTTTTGAACCGCTCCGCGTAATCAATGACCCTGTCGGCAAGATCGGTACGACTCTTCCCCCTGGTCGGTGCGCACATGGAAACCAGCCCGGCTACAGGGTGCATCATGGCAAGTCGCAGGGCGAATGTACCTCCTAAGGACACGCCGGCAACAGCTATTTTCATGTATCCAAGCTCCCGGAGATAACGATATCCCTCTTGGGCACTCCTCCACCATTCGTCCGGTGTTGTTTGGATCAAGACTTCTGCTTCCCCGCCGTGGCCCGTATAAAGCGGTGCGTGACACGTAAATCCAGCTTGCCGGAGCACCCTGCCAAGACCCTTTACATCGATCGTCGACCCTGTGAATCCATGAAGGAGAAGGACGGCCCGATCCCCTTCTTCATATGTGAACGGTTTTGGAGCCACCACTTTCATTTCGCCATTCCCCGCCTTCTCTTTTTGATGATTTCATTATAGGCGAAGAACAGCCGGCTGAATAATGCCTGGCAGACATCGATTTGATGCATAACAACCATTAGAAGTCATTGCCAATCAGGTGTATGATGGAATTAAAAACATTTTATTAAAGAGAGGTCTCGGCGTGGATTGGCATCAGATCAATTATTTTAGAACGGTTGCAACTATACAGCACATCACAAAAGCCGCCAAGGAGCTCGCCATTTCACAACCTGCCCTTAGCCGCTCGATCGCGAAACTCGAAGACGAACTGGGCGTCCCCTTGTTCGACCGTAAAGGCCGGCGGATTTATCTGAACCGATACGGGAAGATGTTCTTAAGGCGCGTGGAAGAATCCATCATGCAGATTGAAGAAGGGAAGAGGGAAATATGGCGGGAAACCCATCCAGATCACGGGACGATTTCCCTTTCATTCCTGCCTTCTCTAGGAGCAAGCGTGATTCCCGAAATGGTGAGTGCCTATCAGAAAGAACACCCCCATGTGAAATTCCAGCTTGCCCAATCGTCCAATCGGCAGATCATCCATCAGCTAAAGGAGCGTCAGGCAGATCTTGCCCTGATTTCCTATTATCAAGAAGATGAAGAGATCCTTTGCTTCCCTCTCGTCACCGAAGAACTTTTTCTCGTCGTAGCCAATGATCATCCTCTCGCCTCCTTGGAAAAGGTGGAGTTGGACATGGTCAAAGATGAGCCTTTCATCTCATTCAAAGAAGCCAATGAGCTCGGCACCATCATCCATGAGCTTTGCGTATCCGCCGGATTCACCCCGAATGTTGTTTTCGAAGGGGAAGATATCGGGACGGTGGCTGGCCTCGCCGGTGCACGTCTGGGCGTTTCCCTCGTTCCCGATCTGAAGCTTCTGGACCGGGAAAAAGTCACATTGGTGCCAGTCTCTTCTCCGGTATGTGCACGGGAACTTGGACTTGCCAGTTTAAAAAATACCTATCAATCCCCGGTTGTGAGGGAATTCGTCACGTTCGTCCAAACCTTCATAACTGAAAAACAGAATCAAAAGGAATGACAGCCATGAGCTATTTACAACGGAATACCCCGGCTTTCAAGCGGGCCAATCTCGCCCTCTTCGCCGGAGGCTTCAGTACGTTCGCCATCCTGTGGGGAACCCAGCCTCTCCTGCCTGAGATCGCTGATGAATTTCACGTCTCACCGGCCATGGCGAGCCTGACCCAATCGTCTGCAACCATCGCCCTGGCAGTGGGGCTCCTGATTGCAGGATCACTTTCTGAAGTATTCGGCCGCAAATCGATCATGGCCTTTTCTCTCTTCATCTCCTCTGTCATCGCCCTCTTCACGGGACTTTCATCAAGCTTTGAACTGCTGGTCCTGTCAAGGGCTTTTCAAGGGCTGACACTTGCGGGGCTACCCGCTGTCGCCATGGCCTATCTCGGGGAGGAGATCGAGTTCAAGAGCCTCGGGATGGCCATGGGGCTCTACATCAGCGGGAACTCCATCGGCGGGATGACGGGAAGGATCCTCAGCGGGATCTTGACGGACTACTTCAGCTGGCATGTCGCTTTGGCAGGTGTCGGTGCCCTGAGCCTCCTGGCGAGTTTCGCCTTTCTCTTCCTTTTACCGCCTTCCAGGCATTTTGAAGCGAAATCATTCAGTCTGCTTCCCCTTATCCGCTCCATGGGAAGTCATCTGAAGGTAAGGGGGCTTGTGTATCTATTCCTGATCGGATTTCTGCTCATGAGCGGGTTTGTGTCCCTTTATAACTATATCGGGTTTGAATTGATCGCCCCTCCGTACTCCCTTAGCCAGACGCTAGTGGGCTTCATCTTCATCGTCTATATCGTCGGTACATTCAGCTCCACCTGGATGGGGATGCTTGCAGACCAGGTAGGGAAAAAGAAGATCCTGCTTCTCTGTTTGTTCATTTTTCTCGCCGGTACGGTTTGCACCCTCCATCCTGCCCTCTGGATTAAGATCATCGGGATTGCCATTTTCACATTCGGCTTCTTTGCCGCCCACTCCATTGCAAGCAGCTGGGTGGGACTCCTCGCCACACACGATAAAGCTCAGGCGTCCTCTTTGTATCTGTTCGGGTATTATGCAGGATCGAGCATCGGAGGCACCATCAGTGGTTCCTTCTACCACGATTCCGGTTGGGAAGGGATCGTGGGGATGATCGTAATCCTCGGAGCCATTTCGGTCGTACTTGCCCTATCCCTGAACGAACGAGGAAATCTACAGGAAACAAACTAAAAAAACATCCCGCGGGAACCCCCGCGGGATGTTTTTTGTTCTGCAATCAGTGCATGCTGACCATGACCCAGATCGTTCCAAGAACGATGATGAGTACGATCACCGTGGCGGAAATCATCTTTCCGACCTGCCATTTACCTTCGCCTTCGGTCACGTGCATGAACATGAACAGCTGGATCGCTGCTTGAATGAATGCAAGGACGAATACGAGTGGTACCATGACATTGTATGCAAGACCTGCATATAAACCGAACCAGATGGCTAAAAAGGTCAACGCGATCGATAGGATGAACCCTACCACCTGCGTCCAAGGAAATTTACTGTGATTCGCTGTGTTATGTTCCATTTATCCCACCATCCCTAACAGGTACACACTTGTGAATACGAAGATCCAGACGAAGTCAAGGAAATGCCAATATAGACTTGAGATAAAGATCTTTTTGGCATTGTCCGGGTTCAATCCGTTCTTCATCACTTGGATAACCACAAGTATGATCCATAGAATACCTAAAGATACATGGAGACCATGCGTTCCGGTCAACAAGTAGAAGGAAGACCAGTATGCGTTCGTACCGAGTGCCGCACCTTCATGAACAAGGTGGATGAACTCAGTGATCTCCATATAAAGGAAACCAAGACCGAATAGCAATGTGACGGCGATCCAGAAGATCATGGCCTTCACGTTTCTTCTTCTAAGCTCATTGATGGATAAACCGGATGTAAAACTACTGAAAAGTAGCAGTAAAGTCATAATGAGTGTGTTTTTCAGTTCGAATAAATCACTTGGGAGTGGTCCTCCCGCCATGACGCCGTGATCCTTAAGGGCAAAGAATGTGGCGAAGATCGTTGCGAACAACGCCATCTCCGCACCAAGGAAAACCCAGAATCCGAAGATATTCAGTTTACCTGTTTCGGATTGATATTCTAACGGCGTGTTTGGATCTACATTTGTATTATGTGCCATACATCACGCCTCCCTATTCGTCGGATTTTCAAGTTCTTTGATTTCTTCCACCGTTACATAGTAACCTTCATCCTGCTTGCTTGAAGTCATTGAACGGTATGCCATGCATCCAACGGTACCGATACCGCCGAGGATGGCCATCCACCAGATTTCAAAGACGAGACCAAATCCTGCGATGAAGAAGAAGATGCTCATGATGAAAGGTGTACCCGAGTTGCTAGGCATGTGGATCGGCTTGTATTCCACTTCAGGCTTCTCATCGATCTTGAGTGCATGACCGTCTTGTTTAGAGTACCAGAACGTATCAACACCAGTGACTTCAGGAAGTTTAGAGAAGTTGTAGTGAGGTGGTACTGCTGTTGTTGTAGCCCACTCAAGTGTACGGCCACCCCAAGCATCACCAGTAGTCTCACGTTTTTCAAAGCGATAGCTGTAGTATACGTTGTATACGAAGATCAAGAATGCTACACCCATTGCGAATCCACCGATTGTGGATACAACGTTCAGTGCTGTCCAACCGTCTTCTGCTCCGTATGTGTACACACGACGTGGCATACCGGCAAATCCAAGGATGAATTGCGGTAGGAAACATACGTTGAATCCGATTGTGAAGAACCAGAACGCCCAGCGACCGATGCGCTCATTCATCTTAAGACCAAACATTTTCGGATACCAGTAGATGAGACCCGCGAAGCAGGCGAATACAACACCGGCAATCAATGTGTAGTGGAAGTGAGCCACTAGGAAATAGTTATTGTGATATTGGAAATCAGCTGCGGCCATACCGAGCATGACCCCTGTAACCCCACCGATCAGGAATGTCGGAATGAACGCGAGAGACCAGAGCATCGGGGTTGTAACCTCGATCCGTCCCTTATAGAGCGTACCGAGCCAGTTGAAGATCTTGATTCCCGTCGGGATCGCGATGGCCATTGTCGTGATGGAGAAGACGCTGTTTACTGCGGCTGTTCCACCCATTGTGAAGAAGTGATGGACCCAAACGACGAATGACAAACCTGAGATTGCCACAAGGGACAAGATCATGGATTTGTAACCGAATAGCGTTTTTCTTGAGAATGTTGCAATGATTTCCGAAAAGATACCGAACGCCGGCAAGACGACGATGTATACTTCCGGATGTCCCCATAGCCAGAACAAGTTGGCCCAAAGCATGGAGTTCCCTCCAGCTGCCAAGGTGAAGAAATGGGAACCGAATAGACGGTCAAATGTCATAAGGGCAAGCGTCACAGTCAAGATCGGGAATGCAAATACGATGATGAAAGCTGTGATCAGTGTTGTCCAAGTGAACATCGGCATGCGTAGAAGCGTCATGCCCGGTGCACGCATCTTGATGATGGTCACAACGAAGTTGATCCCCGTCAAGAGCGTACCGATACCTGATATCTGAAGTCCCATCAGGTAGTAGTTGATTCCTGGCCCGGAGCTACCTTCGACGGCCAGTGGTGCATAGTTCGTCCAACCTGCATCCGGTGAACCACCGAACACGAAGGAGATATTGAAGATCATGGCACCAATCATGAATGCCCAGAAACTCAAGTTGTTCAAGTAAGGGAATGCAACGTCACGCGCCCCGATTTGAAGCGGTACGGCAACGTTCATCAAACCAATCAAGAACGGCATCGCCATGAAGAGGATCATGATCGTACCGTGCGTGGTGAAGATTTCATTGTAATGCTGAGAGGATAGGAAGTCGTTGTCTGGGACTGTCAATTGAGCCCTCATCAACAGCGCGTCGACTCCTCCACGGAATAACATTAGAAGTGCTGCGATAATATACATGATACCGATTTTCTTATGGTCGACACTTGTGATCCATTCGGTCCAAAGCCATTTCCATTTTTTGAAATAGGTAAGGATGGCTACAACGGCGACGACTGTGAATGCTATGGATACGTTCGCCCCCAGGATGAGGGGATCGTTTAAAATCAAATTATCCTTAATAAAGTCAAACACCTAGATTCCTCCCTTCTTAATGTGCATGCTCGTGAGAGTCGGAGCTGTCCATGTCCATGTCGCTGTGATCCATATCACCATGGTCCATGTCGTGATCCATTTCTTCGTCGGATTCACCATGTTTGCTCGGTTCTTTCACACCATACTTTTCTCGTACTTCCATGGCATAGTTCGCACTACCCATTTTTCCGTGATCTACGTACTCAAGGTGAGTAGAAGAGAACGTCATTTTATCTGATGAACCTGGAAGAAGGAGTTTATCGTACGTTTCTTTCGTCAACTTCGGTTCATTTTCTTGCGAGTCTTTGACCCATTCTTTATACTCATCTTCACTCATGGCCACGAAGTCGAACTTCTGCTGTGCCATTCCTTTACCTGTGAAGTTGGAGTTACGTCCGGCGTAAACACCGTCGTGGTCAGCCTGGAGATACATTTCATTCATCATCCCCGGCATACCGTAGATCTGACCGCCAAGTTCAGGAACCCAGAAAGACGCCATTGAGTCAGCAGCACTGATTTTGAAAAGGACCGGATGACCTGTAGGAACGTTGACGTAGTTGACTGTCTCGACGTTTTCTTCAGGATAAGAGAAGACCCATTTCCAATCGACGGCTGTTGCATGAATGACGATAGGTTCTTTATGTGCGGTGGCTTTAGGAGCTTCTTTCAATTCATAAAGCGCCTGTGTATTCGGGATGCTCAATGCGATTACGATAGCAACAGGTATAAGCGTCCAGATGATTTCAAGCTTATTGCTACCGTGCATGTTCGGCTGATAATCACCGTTTTTACCCTTACGATACTTAATGACGATAAAGGTAAAGAAAGATAATACAACAATCATGATTGCAAGCATATAGTAGATTGATAGCATGATTAAATCCTTTTGAATTTCCCCGACAGGTCCCTTAGGATTCAGGATGATCATATCCGTACCGGCCCCTAGGACAACGATGACGAATAGGGAAATCAAACTGATCAATATGATCAGAAAAGGTTTGAATTTATTAAACATGTATAATCACCTTCCTTTATATAAGATTTATATCGACTAGACATATACTATCAAATTCTCGGAAAAACGAAATACGTTAACGATCATTTCATGTCGATTTGAGTAGATTTTCGAAATTTAGACAAATTTTTTTCACATATCAGTAACATTCGTGGAAAAAATTTCTCTAAGCACAAAAATATAGCCCACCATGGATGATCTTCCAAGAAGATAGATAGACTAGCGGTGAGGTCATACCTGTTACATAACCTCAATTCTTTCATTCTAAACTATTCACAAGCCTATTTAAACAAATAAACCTTTCCAAATGCGTACTTGAAATTTTCGGAACATAGTCATTATTCAGTGCTATATGGAAATCCTCCTTGAGCCGCGCTGTTTCAAGCCTTTGTGAATGACGGATTTCATGTATATTTTACTGTGCCTTTGCACATTCTTTTACATAGGGGATCGCCGTACATATTATACCAAAATAACATCCCACCCTTCCGTGAAGGAGACCTGTCATAATGAACAGCACACCGAAAATTGCCTTTTTATCCGTAATCAGTAACTCGTTCGTCGTCATCCTGAAAATCGTGATCGGACTCATTACAGGGTCTGTAGCCGTCCTGTCTGAAGCGATCCACTCGTCACTTGACCTCATGGCTTCCCTGATCGCCTTCATTTCCGTAAGGGTCTCCGGCAAACCTGCAGACCCCGAGCATCCATACGGACACGGGAAAGTGGAGAATATATCAGGGACAATCGAGACCCTGCTCATCTTCGTGGCCGGTTTCTGGATCATCTACGAGTGTATCCACAAGCTGATCCACCCGGAACCGATCAAACTCCCGGTCCTTGGTATCTCCGTCATGATCATTGGTGCAACCATTAACTTCATCGTATCCCGTATCGTCAGCAAAGAAGCCGACCGCGTCCATTCGGTGGCCATGAAATCAAACGCCTTCCA
Organism: Rossellomorea marisflavi; assembly: GCF_001274775.1. GTDB lineage: Bacteria > Bacillota > Bacilli > Bacillales > Bacillaceae_B > Rossellomorea > Rossellomorea marisflavi. The sequence continues at coordinate 147,386 of NZ_LGUE01000005.1, read as the reverse complement.
TCTCCTGACCGATGTGTACACATCCCTCGGGGTTGCCGGAAGCCTTTTACTCGTCACCCTGACCGGATGGCACTTCCTTGATCCGATCATCGGGATCGCACTGGCCATCTACATCATGATCGAAGCTGTCAAACTCATGAAAGAAGCCTTCCCTCCCCTCATCGATGCCAGCCTTACGAAGGAAGAAGAATCCGAAATCATGTCGATGATCCAAAGCTTCCATGATGAGTACATCGAGGTCCATGACCTGCGCACAAGACGTTCGGGCGCCCATGAGTACATCGACTTCCATCTGGTGGTGGAGTCGACCGACAGCATCGAAAAGACGCATCGACTCTGCGACCGCATGGAGGAGATGATCATGAAGCATTTCCCCCATGCCCACGTCCTGATCCACCCGGAACCGGAGAGCAAGCGGAAATCATGACCAAAGGTTGGGATAAAATGCAAAAGGGATCATTTCGCGACGAATACGATCAGTCTCGTTTCTTTATACCGTTCATGATTTCCGTGCAAGAATTTAGTTTCCTTGGGTAGCCCGTGCTCCTCCTTGGAACGCCTGCGGAGTCTCACATAAGCTACTCTTGCCGAAGGAGTCTTCGTCTTGCAATCCAATCAACCTCTAGAAACGATGTTCATGAAACAAATGAAAAAACCGAATTCTTTGCCTGATCGATGGCAATCGAATTCGGGTTTTCCTATGACTAAAACTTATTTGTCTCAAGCTCTTTCCCTTTAGGACACTTGGTCGGTTTCCCACCGTTCATCCTGATACGTAAATAACAGACCGAGTTCATGATGGTCCCCTTCGTAAAGGGCACCCTGGGTGAAACGATTTTCCGCATTCGTCCCGATGACCTCGAGCTTGCAGTATGCACCGTTCTTCTGTAGCGCTTCATAAAATTCCCTCTCATTGGAAATCTCATTTCCATTTACCTTCAGAATGATTTCCCCTACTCTCAGGGAAAGGGTTTCAGCAGGCGAACCCGGGATGATACCGAGGATCATGAGCCCGGCAGGCTGACGTTTGAAGTAATAAGGTTTTTCTGCTTCTTTTTTCGACGTACTGACCGCCATCCAGATGCGGGCCAGCAACGCCAGAGCACCGGCAGCGATGGACGCCTCTGTCACCCAATAACCCGCGGCCGCTACCGTTGTGATGAAGGCACCGAACCAGAATACATTGGCTCCAACCGGTCTAACGACGATTGCCGGCAGCGCGCTTCGCACGAGTAGGCTGAAACCAAGCAGGAACGGAACGCACACAAGGGCCAGATCCGTGTTCCCGAGTGATACGACCGGCCACCAGTCAAAGATCGGCGGCAGGCTTCCCTCCGGAACGAAAAGGATCATCGGTACCAGCCAGAGCTTCTTGCTCTGAAGAGCGCCAACCTTCATCCCCCGCGGACTTTTAATCCACTTCGGCGAGGTACCCTTCCAGCCCGACAGTCTGATGAGGATCCCCTCGATCATGAGGAGAAGCCCGGCCAGTAAAGGAAGGAACCCTAAAAGATTACCGTTTTCCAGTTCAGGTATGTACGGAATATCCAAGCCGGAAAAGTCCCATGCCCATAGGAGCAGATAGGAAAAACCGACTGTAATGCCTGCTGAGAGCAGTTGAAAACGACCTGTCAGGGCAAACAGGATCGTGACGGCTCCGATGACGACGAGTGAGATGACCGGCACGGTCAATCCGAGGCCCAGGGTCACGATGGAAAAGGCAAGGCCGAGTACGAGTCCATAGGATAGCAGGACCCTCAGATCATTGTAGCCGTCGAGCAGCCTTGTATGGAAATCGCTTCTTTCACGCTTCACCCGGAAGTATCCGACCAGGATGGCGAATAGGAGCGAGAGGGGAAATAATGGGTTCAAGACGAATTTCCCGAGGCTTTTTGCGATTTCTAGTAACCAGGTTTCCAGCAACGAAACGTCACCACCTTTCATGTGTGTATCTATGTTTCATTCTATCAAATTCCCATAGTAAAGCCTATTGCAACTTTGTGGGATTGTGCCTTTGTTTTCGACACCATTCCCCGGGAAATGATGGGGAGGTATGTAGAATGCCGTTCTTTTGGAGGTGGTTCCATATCTCATTTGTGACTGGTGATGAGTGCTTCATTAATTATTATTTTCTATGTAGAGCGCTCCGTTTCGCTGCGGATTCCCGCTTTCCACGGGGCTCGCGGTGAGCCTCCTCATTCTTGCGGGGTCTCACCCTGCTCGCTGTTCCCGTTGGAGTCGGGCACCCTTCGCTGCACTTCACTCTTTGATATTGGAATGGCTAGAAAATGTCTGTAGCACTGGTTGTTTGATTCACATCATCCTGTCCGATGGGAATGTTGAGTTTTAATGTCTTGCCGGGCAATAGCGAGTTTAATTCTGTTTTGAGAAATCAACACTCTTGGAGGTGATTCTACATCCCGTTTATGACTGTTGGTGAGTCCTTCATTAATCATTTTTCCCTATATAGAGCGTTCCGTTTCGCTGCGGGTGCCCGCTTTCCACGGGGCTCCCGGTGAGCCTCCTCATTCTTGCGGGGTCTCACCCTGCTCGCTGTTCCCGTTGGAGTCGGGCACCCTTCGCTTCACTTCACTCTGTGATATTGGAAGGGGCTAGGAAATGTATGTGGCACTGGTTGTTTGATTCACATCATCCTGTCCTATGGAAATGTTGAGGTGAATGGCTTCCTGGTTCATAGCAAGTTTAATTCTGTTTTGAGAAATCAACACTCTTGGAGGTAATTCTACATCCCGTTTTTGAGTGGTGGGGAGTCCTTCATTAATTATTATTCCCTATGCAGAACGCTCCGTTTCGCTGCGGGTGCCCGCTTTCCACGGGGCTCCCGGTGAGCCTCCTCATTCTTGCGGGGTCTCACCCAGCTCGCTATTCCCGTTGGAGTCGGGCACCCTTCGCTTCACTTCACTGTGTGATATGGGAGGGGGCTATGGGAATGGATGTGACAGTGGGTGGTTGATTCATGGTAATGTCACTTTTCATTTGTTCTAGAAGCCATCTAATTTAGTCCGATAATGGTAGGGTGGTTCATTTAATGATGCCCCCACTTACTAGTATATGAACCATCACTCCCCTATTTATAAACCACAGAGTGGATTGAAGCGGAAGGCACTTGACTCCTGTGGAAAAGGAGGGGGGTGAGACCCCGCAGGCACGAGGAGGCTCAACCCCCTCCCCACTGGAAAGCAAGCGCCTGAAGCGGAAAGGAACGGTCCCCTTTCCATCACTCACTAATATAAATCGGGATCCACCACCACGCTTATTGAAGAATAAAAACCTATTTTACCCCTATTAAAAACCACAGAGTGCATTGAAGCGGAAGGCACTTGACTCCTCTGGAATAGGAGGGAGGCGAGACCCCGCAGGCACGAGGAGGCTCAACTCCCTCCCCACTGGAAAGCATGCGCCTGAAGCGAAAAGGAACGGTCTCTTTTCCTATTCTCACTACTATCCACAGGGATCCATCACTCATACTGGGGAATATACCGTCGCTTCCCCATTCAAAACCATAGAGTGCATTGAAGCGGAAGGCGCTTGACTCCTGTGGAATAGGAGGAGTGACGAGACCCCGCAGGCACGAGGAGGCTCGGCACCCTCCCCACTGGAAAGCAAGCGCCTGAAGCGAAAAGGAACGGTCTCTTTTCCATCTCTCCACTATAATGAGGAATCCCTCACCACAGAGTACATAAGCGAAAAAGAGCTTGCCTCCCCCTAGCGGAAAGCAAGCTCCTACATTGGAAAGGTAGGATACCATTCCAATCATTCACCATCACCATCAATACCAAATACTCTTCACAGTCTCCCTGAACACAAAATAACCAAACCCTAAATACTCATACGGATACATACTGCACCTCCTTTCTACGAATGCTCTCTCAACCAGCCCATCAGCCGTGAAGACACGCCATCTTTGATCAGGCTCGCGTGCCCTCCTGGAACCTCGATGAACTGTTTCTCCTCACTTGAAACAAGCTCCATCAGCGGATAACTGATCGCAGCCGGTACCATCTGATCAAACGTTGAACAAACCATGTAGAGATTCGATTGAATTCTTGCGGGATTGATTTCCCTTCCCCTGAGGGTCATGCCCCCGTTCATCAACGCATTTTCCTTAATGAAGTAATGAAGCAGATCCCGGAGGAACGCCCCTGTCATCGGGATGTGGTCATTGGTCCACTGATTGAATCGGTACCAGTGCTCCGTGTAGGCAGGGTCGTATGCGCGGTTGAGGAGGGACAGATACGGGGAATAGTAGACGGGTGCCGTGATGAGGCGCATTCCGTAGCGGATCTGTTCGGCAGGGATGATGCCTGTGACCGGTGCAAGGACAGCCGGATCGATGTCCCCAGATTGGATGGCTTTGATCCACTCCCGGAAGTCCGGCAGCTGGTTGAAGTCGATGGGGGTCACAAATAAGAGAAGGTTATGGATGCGGTCCGGGTAGAGGGCTGCATAAAGAGCTGCAAGGGTTCCGCCGAGGCAGAAGCCCGCAAGCGTCAGCCGGCCGGTTTGTTGATGCTGCAATACCGTCTTCACGGCTCCATCGATATAATCGAAGAGATACGATTCAAGACCTGTATCCTTGTCCCGCTCATCCGGTATCCCGAAGTCGAGGAGGAATACGTCATAGCCATTTCCCAGGAACTCTCCGATCATGCTGTGCTGTTCTGTAAGATCCAATATGCTTGGCTTATTGATATGGGAGTAGACCATCAGGATCGGGAGTGCCCCGTTCCTTTCTACTGCAGGATAATGCCACAGGGTGGCCCTGCCGATTTCCTGTATGGCATTCCGCGGGTGGTGCGGTTTCCATTCTTCTTTTCTTGTCAGGGTTTCGAAAAAACCCCTCCATCTGTCTTTCTCGGTTTTCCTTTCCATTACAGTTCCCCCTCTGATCGGACGAACTGCGGGAAGAGCCAGTCGATAATCTTGCGGATGAAGGTGATGATCAAGTCGGCCAGGACCATCCAGTTTTTCGCCATTTCCACTACGGCAGGCTGGTCGAGTTCTGATTTGATCAGCTGATTCGCGGCATATTCCCACTCCCTTCCCGTCAGCTTCAGTTGCTCATAGAGTGCTTCCATTTTCCTTTCCTCCTTATGCCATCGCCTGTATGCCGCCGTCGACGACGAGGATATGGCCGTTCATATAGTTTGACGCTCTTGACGAAAGAAACACGGCTGCACCTCTCAAGTCATCACCTTCGCCGAATCGTCTTGCCGGGATGAATTTCCGGATCTGATCGCCTTGCTTGGCGAAGAGCTCTTTCGTGATCTTTGTAGGGAAGAATCCCGGTGCGATGGCGTTCACTTGGATATTGTGATACGCAAGCTTCACGGCGAGATCTTTTGTGAGGGTCATGACGGCGCCTTTGCTCGTATTGTAGGGAAGGGTGTCCATCACAAGGGGGCTCGTCCCCCCGAATCCCGAGACGGAAGCGATATTGATGATTTTCCCTGCCTTACGGGCCATCATGGATGGTGCCACTGCCTGTGAAAATAAAAAAGCCCCTTTCACATTCACTTCCATTACCTTGTCCCACTTATCCTCCGGAATATCCACCATCGGTCCGGCCCAGGATGTGCCGCTGTTGTTGATGAGAATATCGATTTTCCCGAAGACGTCCAAGGTCTTTTCCACCACGGCGGTGACCGACGCTTTATCGGTGACATCGCATGCCACGGCGATTGATCGTACCCCCAGGGCTTCAATTTCCTTCGCTGTGGCCTCGCAGGCCGGCAGATTCCTCGAGCATACCACTACATGGGCGCCTGCTTCTGCTAGAGCGAGAGCCATCTCGCGGCCGAGACCCCTGCCGCCTCCAGTGACAATCGCCACTTGATCTGTCAATGTAAACATCATTCTTCTCCTTTCTAGTATCCATGGCTGCGCGTATTGAGACCATGAATCTATCTAGTAAACTAGTTCTCTTTCTATAATAGTGAGGATCGATAGAATCGGTTCCTCATTTGTGAAAGAAAAGGCGCTCAACACCAAAAAAGGACTGCAGGCCATGGCCCACAGTCCTTCCTCCCTATCGATTTGAACGCTGGATATATTCAAGTGCCGCTTGCAGCTGGGTATCATTTTCTTCATCCTTAACAGCTTCATAGATATCCGCCTGCAGTTTTTCAGCCGTATCAGGCGTGATGGTCCCGGTTGCTTTCATCTCGTTTTTCTTCTGGAACTGCTTTACGGCCGCTTCTGTCTTCTTGCTGTAGTACCCGTCGGTCCGGTCGATCTCATATCCGAGGCCCTGGAGCATTTCCTGGGCGTTCTTCACCTGTTCATTATTCATCTCGGCCTTCAATGGCTCTTCCACTTGAAGGGGATGGGCGTAAAAATATGCAGGCTGCCTCACCGGGATATCCGGTTTTATCCCTTTCTTATGGATCCAGTTGCCATCCGGCGTCAGCCACTTGAACATGGTCAGCTTGATGTTGCTTCCATCCCCCATCGGCACGGCCTGCTGGACGGTTCCCTTCCCGAAGCTCTTCGTGCCGATCAGTGGGTAGCCTTCCGTTTCCTTCAGGGCACCCGCAAGGATTTCGGAAGCGGACGCACTTCCTTCATCGATGAGGACCACCACCGGGTAGGCTTTTTTCTTTTCTTTGTCGGAGAAGCTCTTCATCACTTCACCGCTCCGCTCCTGGATCTGGACGAACGGCTTATCCTTCGTCACGAACTCCTTGAGGATTTCATTGACGGATGACAACAGGCCTCCCGGATTCCCACGGACGTCGATGACGAGACCTCCAAGATCCTTCCCTTCAAGTTCCTTGAGCTGCTTCTTGAAATCATTCGCCGTATTTTCGGAGAATGTGGTGATCTGGATGTAGCCCATCTCTTTGCCGTCCACTTTCTTTATGTCCGAATGAACGGTTTCAACGGGGATGTCGTCCCGTTTGACCCCGATGGTGAGAGGCTCAGACAAGCCTTCCCTCTTGATGCCGAGCTTGACTTCGGTCCCTTTTTTGCCGCGGATCTTCAAGGTGGACTCAAACAGATTGAGTCCCTTGATGCTCTCTCCGTTCACGGAGATGATTTCATCATTCGGCTTGAGACCCGCTTTTTCTGCCGGTGAATTTTTAAATGGTGCGACGATCACGAGCTTTCCGTCGAGGATCGTGATTTCGGCTCCGATCCCTTCGAAGGAAGAATCCAATGCGTCGTTGAACTGCGCTGCCGTTGCCGCATTCATATAGACCGAATACGGATCATCGAGCGTTTCGAGCATCCCCTGGATGGCTCCTTCCACCAGCTCCGATTTGTCGACGTCCTGGAAGAATTTATCGCTGATGAGGTCATAAGCGACCTCCACCTTATGGAGCTTATCATTCGCGCTCTGATCCAGTTCCGCAGTTTCATCGGGACTGCCCGTCCATTCCAGTCCCCCGTACATGGCTCCCGCCCCCACAAGCATGCTGAGTGTGATGGTCATGAGCTTCTGGCCCTTCCTGTTCATACGTCTCCCCCCGCCTCTTCATAGAAAAAAGACACCGCACAAGAACGCGCTGGTCAGCGGTGCGATGTCTTTGCTTATTCCACTATATGATGACGGGGGACAAGTTATGATCATTTCACCCTTGAAACAAGGGGCTTGTTTTCTTCAAGATGGGAAGACAGGAGCCCTCCCCATTTCTCGAATTCAACGAGGAATCCATCATGACCGAACTTCGTCGGGATGAAATAATGCCTTCCCTTCGGCACGGAGCACGCGAATGCTTCCAAGGAGGCGGATGGATACACGAGGTCTCCTTCGTAGCTGATGGCAATCAGTTCCGGATAAAAGGAGTCAGCGGGGTCGTGATCGCGCCCCCTTTGGAGGTCATGAGAGTTCATCGCCTTCAAGAGGGTCAGATAGCTGTTTGGGTCAAAACGCCGCCCGAGCTTCACACCTTGATAGTCCAGGTAGCTCTCTACGTTATAGACGCCTTCCTTCTCCTGCCGTTGGAATCGATCATCGAACAATTCCGACGTGCGGTAGGTGACCATCCCCACCATGCGCGCCACTTCAAGCCCCTTCAGCCTGGTGCCGGGAGGATAGTCTCCTCCGTTGAAATCAGGATCCTGCTCGATGGCCGTGATGCCGATATGATTGAAGGCGAGGCCGTAATCGTTCAGTGCAGGCGTGACGGCGAGGGCGAAGATCTTTTTCATGAAGCGGGGATGCAGGATCCCCCATTCCAGGGCCTGCATTCCCCCGAGAGATCCGCCGACAACGGCTTCCACCTTGTTGATGGCAAGCTCCCTGAGGGCCAGGTACTGGGCATTCACCATGTCCCGGATCGTGATGACAGGGAAATGGGATCCATATCGCCTGCCGGTTTCGGGATCCTCTGATGCAGGACCCGTGGCCCCCTCGCAGCCTCCGAGGACGTTGAAGGCGATGACGTTGTAGCGGTTGGTATCGATGTATGAGCCTGCACCGATCATGCCGTCCCACCATCCCTTATCTTCACTCGTCCCTTTCACGATATGGGTGCCGGTGAGGGCATGGCAGACAAGGATGACGGGACCTGATTGATTCCCCGTACGTTCATAGGGCAACCTGACATTCCGGAGGGTTTCTCCGTTTTCGAGGACAAGGGACGGAAGGGTGACGGTGTTCAATTCATATGGTGTCGTATCGCTACTCATTCCTCCGCCTCCTTCACACGTTTGACGTTTCGCGCGCCTTCTCGATGGCTTCATCAAGGGAAGAGATCAGATCCTTTGCCGATTCAAGGCCGACAGACAGCCTGACAAGTTCTTCCGTCACGCCCGTCGCCCTGATCTCCTCGTCGTTCAGCTGCTGATGGGTCGTGGAAGCAGGGTGGATGATCAGGGATTTCGCATCCCCCACGTTGGCCACATGGGACCAGAGCGTGATATTGTCCACCACCTTGCGTCCTGAATCGCGGCCGCCTTTGATGCCGAATACGACGATGGAGCCGGCACCGTTCTCCAAGTATTTGTTGGCCAATTGGTGCGATGGATGCGAAGCGAGTCCAGGATAGGAGACCCATGCAACCCCATCATGGGATTCAAGATGCTCGGCGATTTTCCGTGCATTCTCTGTATGGCGTTCGATGCGAAGGTGCAGCGTCTCCAGTCCCTGCAGGAGGAGGAAGGCATTTTGCGGGCTCAGGCAGGCGCCAAGGTCACGAAGCAGCTGGACCCTTAGCTTGGTGATGAACGCCGCCGCCCCGACATCCTGTGCATAGCGGAGGCCGTTGTAGCTTCGGTCCTCTTCAGTGAACCCCGGGAACTTCTTGTTGTTCCAATCGAACTTCCCTCCGTCGATGACGACGCCTCCGATCGCCGTACCATGACCACCGATCCATTTGGTGGCCGAATGGATGACGATGTCTGCTCCCCACTCGATGGGCCTCGTCACATATGGCGTGGCAAATGTGTTATCGATGATAAGCGGGATCTCATGTTCATGGGCGACTTTGGCGACCGCTTCGATATCAAGGACATGAAGGCTAGGGTTGCCGATTGTTTCGGCGAATACGGCCTTCGTCTTCTCGTTGATGGCGCTTCGGAAGTTTTCCGGATCTGTCGGGTCGACGAAGCGCACGGTGATGCCGTATTTCGGCAGGGTGGTGGAGAAGAGATTGTAGGTTCCTCCGTACAGGTTCGTTGCTGCTACGATTTCGTCCCCGGCTCCGGCGATATTCAGGATCGAGAGGGAGATCGCCGCCATGCCCGATGATACTCCGAGGGCTCCGATGCCGCCTTCAAGGAGGGCCAGACGTTTCTCCAGAACGTCCACCGTCGGGTTCATGATCCGCGTATAGATGTTCCCCGGCTCTTCCAGTCCGAAAAGCTTCGCAGCGTGCTCACTGCTGTCAAACACATATGAAGTAGTTTGGTAGATCGGCACTGCGCGTGATCCCGTGGCAGGATCCGCTTCCTGTCCTCCGTGAAGCAAAAGTGTGTCAAAATCGAATGAATTCGTCATCGTACATTCCTCCTGAGTGTTTGTTTTAATGATTGGGTTTGTTCTGTGATGGATGATGGTCGGGGATGAAAAGGGGCAAAAATAAAAACCCCCTTCCTAAGAAGAGGGTCTAATTGAATAGGGTCCTCCTCTTATCTTTCAGGCAATGCGCCTGCAGGAATTAGCACCTTTTCATGGCAAGTATGCACATGAAGGTTGCCGGGTTTCATCGGGCCTAGTCCCTCCACCTCTCTGGATAAGAGCATTAAGTTGTAAGTGTTCGTTAGCAAGAATTATAAAGGCTATCCACGCTGGGAGTCAAGGGTATTTTTAGAATTTTTCGTCTAATCTCCCATTGACGCCTGCCACTGCTGGCTTCAAAGCGTTGTTCTTTTTAAATTTCATGACACTTGCTGATCGCTGAAAGCATTTGGGATTTGATGTCTTCCGGGTCTTCGATTCCAAGTGAAATCCGGACCACATGCGTATTGATCCCGAGCTTCTTCTGCGCTTCTTCGGGCAGGGATCTGTGGGACGTCCCCAACGGATAGGAGACCGTCGTTTCCACCCCGGCAAGGGACGGGATGATCTTGATCCAGCCAAGGGACTTGAAGAACGTACTCATATCGGCGGATGGTTCAAGCTCGATGGTGACGATGGCTCCATGACCCTTTTCAGATAGATTATTCGGGTAGTAGACGTGTTTGACCCATTCGTGCCTCCTGAGTTCGACGGCAAGGAGCTCGGCATTCAATGCCTGCCTTTCCATACGGAGGGCAAGGGTCTTCGCTCCCCGGCATGTGAGCCACGCCTCGAACGGGCTCAGATTGGCACCAAGATTGACGATCTTCGCTCTCGCCTTATCCACCAGATCCTGCCTTCCGGTCACAACACCCGCGGTGACGTCACTATGTCCGCCTATGTACTTCGTTGCGCTGTGGGCGACGATATCAATGCCTTCAGTGAAAGGCTTACGGAGGAACGGGGTCGCAAACGTATTGTCGATCATCGTCGTGAGACCATGTTCTTTCGCCATCTCCACCATGGCCGGTATATCCTCTACCCTCATGAAGGGATTCGTCACCGTTTCACTGTAGAGAAGCTTTGTCGAGTCGGTGATCGCTTCTTCCACTGCATCCCGGTCGGTGAAGTCCACGAATGAAGTGGAAATACCGAAGCCCGCAAGCTCTTCCTTCAGCATATGGAAAGTCCCGCCGTACAGATCTTCAGCAGCGATGATGTGATCCCCCGCTTGGACGACAGACAAGATCCCTACGAGGATCGCAGATAATCCCGATGAAGCGGCGACTCCTGCCGGTGCCCCTTCAAGGGCTGCTACAAGACCTCCCAGCTCATCAGGGTTGGGATTCCCCGTTCGTGTGTATAGATAGGGAGATTTCCCTTCATAGAACCCTTCCAGTTCCTCCAGTGATGAAAAGGAAAAAGCAGATGTTTGATAGATCGGTGTGGTTTTACTTTTGATTTCCTCTGTTCCTTTCAACTGGCTATGTACGACCTTGGTGGTGAAATTCATCTCGTGGCCATCCTCTCTCTACGAAAATAGGTATGTAGAAGAGTGTACCATATTCAGAAGATTCCGAGAAGAAAAGAGGTTCAATTCATGCCATCTACCATCTCTTTCATCATTTCCTGGTTCATCGGCCCGAGGATTTTATGCTGGATGATTCCCTCCGAGTCGATTATGAACGTGGTCGGGATCGTAATGATGCTGTAGGCATCCCCGACGGCTCCGTCTTTATCAAGGAGCACCGGGAACGTGATCTTGTATCCGTCCACGAACGTTTGCGCGGCTCCGTCCATGCGCTCCTGGGACGTGAGGTTCACGGCAAGGATTTCTGCGCCGGGCTCTTTCTGATAATAGTCTTCCATATGGGGCATTTCAGCCTTGCAGGGAGGACACCACGTCGCCCAGAAATTCAGGATGACCTTCTTTCCCTTGTAATCTGAAAGGCGCACTTCTTTTCCTTCCAGTGTGGTCAGGGTGAAGTCGGGTGGCTGATCACCTTTGGAAAGCCCCGTCTCGACATCGGACAAGTCCATGGATTCACTCGCAAGCTGGGTTGCTTCTTCTTTTTCCTTCTGTTCTTGCTGATGCCGGACGAAATTCACCAGGAAGATGGCAACGAGGACACCTATGAGTCCCAATGATAGTATTCGTTTGTTCATGTAATCCCTTCCTTTATAGGCCGGGCCTCCGCACAGCCTTTCTGGCAATCAAATAGTAAATCGTCGATCTCAAATACCCTCTCTTCACTTCATAGCCCGCAGACTGAAGCTTCCTCACCAGGTCATCGGAAGAAAGGCTGTCCCCCTGTGGGAGCGCTTCCGTTTCAATGATCAGCCAAAGACCGTCGTCCCTGAGCATATCCCTGAGGTCCTGGATCACTTTGACAAGGTTCGGCAGCTCATGGAGCACGAATCTCGTAATGACCTTATGAAGTGTGTTCTGTGAAAAACGGATATATTCAAATGACATATGTTCATATAGGATGTTTTCTACCTGCAGTTCCTCCGCACGCCGCTTCAGCTCTTCCAGGGCACCCCGGTCGAGGTCGACGGCATGCACATCGGTACTGACGATACGCGCAATCGGAATTGTCAAAAAGCCTGTACCGCAGCCGAGGTCGGCCACATGATCCCTTTCATTCAACTCAAGTAGATCCAGCAGCTCTTCAGACGTGATTGAATTTGTTTCGGCAGCCAAGGGGACTCCTCCTTCAGAGTGAAGATATCCCTAGCTTGCCCCTCATATGAATTATTACAGATGGAGGCGAAAAATCAACCCGATTCAACACAAAAAAGATCCCATAAGCGGGATCTTTTTTGTGAACATTTATCAGGTCGGGTGAGATGAACGGAGGATTATCCGTAATCATTCCGATTTAAAGAGCATGGGAAGGCTACTTCTCCTCCGGTTCCATGGAGAAATAGAAGTACTGGGTATCATCCTGTATGAAGCGGTCGGTGCAGTCGATCCAAGTCATGCGGCTCAGGCGCAGGTCCATCTCGGCGTTGATCGTCTCTTCGATCTTTCTCATTGTCTGGATGAATTCACCGAATGACAGGCTGAAATGGGCTGCTGCCTGGCGGTGGGGGGCATGCTTGACCAAGAGCTGCATGAACTCCTCTGATGTGGCAGATATGCTCGCATATTCGTCTTCAAGAGCCGTGACGAACTCATACATGCTTCTTTCCGGTGCCGGCAGTGACGCCACGATTTCCCTGCCGATGATTTCCATTAAGTGTTCATTCATCCCAACCACTCCTGATCGTCCTTACTTCATATTGTATTTTTTCATGAATCGTTCTGCGCGTCCATCCCTGTCGGTGAATTTTTCACGGCCCGTATAGAATGGATGACTGTCCGAGCTGATCTCAACCTTCAAGAGAGGATAGGTTTTCCCGTCTTCCCACTCCATGGTTTCATTCGACTGTTTTGTTGAACCTGTCAGGAAGGTGAATCCGCTATTTGTATCCATGAACAGGACCTCTCTATACTCTGGGTGTATGTTTGTTTTCATGTTTTTTCCTCCTACCAGCTTGATTTTTTGACTCCCGGGATCTGACCTTTGTGGGCATATTCCCTGAAGGCGATCCGTGACATATTGAATTTCCTCATGTATGCCCGTGGTCTGCCAGTTACTTCACAGCGACTTTTGAGTCTCGTTGGGGAAGAATCCCTCGGAAGTTTGGCAAGAGCCTCGTAATCGCCCTTTTCTTTCAGCTCCCTGCGGAGTTCCGCGTATTTCGCCACGATTTCTCGGCGCTTCTTTTCTTTGACCACTTTTGACTTTTTGGCCATTTCATCACCTCTTATATTCAAATTCACAAACAAATCGTAATCATTACGTTTTATAACGTATGACTATATTAAACCATATCACCTCATGAAATGCAACCACCCTGTTTTTCCCCATGAAAAAGACCCCTTCCACTAAGAGAACGGGTCCATCTGCACAGGTTCATCAATCATCAATGAACCAGCGAATCTTCATTTTCCAGATATTCCTTCAGGGCGTCCAGAATCAGGATCAAGTAAGAGGTCGAGTTTCCTCCCCGCTGGTCGATGAGGCGGATATCCTGCACAATCCGTTTGACTTCTTTCAATTCGAGCGTTTGGACAAGGATGTCGCTGACCTGTTCTGCTGAGTAGTTACCAAGATAGGTTTGCTTGAGGGTGGTGCGGCTTCTTCTGCAGAAGCTCTTCAGTAGCCTTCTAGCTTCATGTGCCTTGAGCGTTTCCATGTTTTCACCTCGCAAATGAAAATCGTATGTACCATAAAAAAAGCCTGCCAAAAAAGAATGGCAGGATTAAATGCTTGGCATTTAATGGTCATTCCTTTTCGGTAACCCGGCGATCATAGTTTTTCCAAACCTTAGACCCGTGGCTTTGCGTCCCGGCCTTTCAACCGGTTTGCCTTTATCGAAGAAATTCGCTGGCTGGCTTTCCTATTACTAGGTATTACAACAATTATACTAGAAAACGTAATAGTTGAAAACAGAGAGTTCATATATGTTCTAAAATAGACATTTTTACACTCTGTGACCACTCTTTTGCAGCAACTACTCCATCAATTTCGCAATCGGTTTTGATACAAACAGGACGATGACCCCAAGGACGATCGTGACAATCCCGATCAATCCGAAAATATCGAAGTATCCAAGAGATTGAGTGTACGTTGCAAGGACACTTGCAAGCTTATTGGCTACGGCTGAACTGGCAAGCCACACACCCATGAGTACAGATGTCAATTTGAGCGGAGACAGTCTGCTGACCATGGATAGACCGACAGGTGAAATCATTAATTCCGCCAACGTATGAAGGAAATAGGTGAAGACCATGAACAGCATGTTCACTCTCACCTGTGAGTCATCACCGACCATCACAGTGGCCGGGATCAGGACTAGGAACCCAAGTCCTACGGTAATGAGACCCATCCCCATTTTTGTCGGCGTCTTGAAGTCACCATTTTTCGTCTGGGAAAGCTTGAACCAGAGCATGGACATGACCGGTGCCAGCAGCATGATGAACAAGGAGTTCAATGACTGGAACCATTCGGTCGGGATGATGAAATCACCGAGATGACGATCGATGTTTTCCTCTGTGAACAGTGTAAGCGAGCTTCCCGCCTGCTCAAATGCCGTCCAGAACGCAATCACGATGATTGCAAGGATGACAATGGCGATCGTCCTGCGCACTTCCTGCTTCGTCAGGGGTGCCTTGCTGACAGTCTGTGTGTGCTCCTGCACTTTCTTGGCCGACTCTTTACCGATATCGCCGAGGTATTTGTTCCCAAGCGTATTGAATAGTACCTGACCGACGACCATACCGATTGCGGCTGTCAGGAAGCCGTATCTATAGTCCATGAGACCGACGACAAGTGGTGCAACGAACGCACCCAGATTCACACCCATATAGAAGATGGTGAACGCCCCGTCCCGTTTCGGGTCATTGATATGATAGAGCTCGCCGACGATCGTCGAGATATTCGGTTTGAAGAATCCATTCCCGATGATTAAAAGGGCAAGACCCAAGTAAAGGGCTCCCATGCTTTGATGAAGGAAGATCGAGAAGTTCCCGAGTGCCATGAGGACTCCACCGATGGTGATAGCCGTCCGCCTAGGCAGGAACCGGTCCGTCAGATATCCTCCGATGATCGGAGTAAGATAAACCGCTGAGGTGAATGTACCGTATAAGCTGATTGCCGTCGTCTTATCGGCCCCCAGTCCACCGTTGATGGCAGTGGCGGTCAAATAAAGAACAAGGATCGCCCTCATCCCGTAATAACTGAATCGCTCCCATGCTTCTGTTGCAAATAGAAGATAAAGCCCAGGAGGATGCTTCTTTCTGAACTCCGATGACTGCTCTTGATGTATGTTTGCTTCCAAGATGATGAATCCTCCTTTGAAACTGTAAAACACAAACTCTGCCGACACGGGCAGAAGCGGGTAAAGCTGTTGAAATAGAAAGAAAATAACCTAGCTGCGAGGGGGTATTTATTCATTCTAATGAATGTTTATAATCATTGTCAAACATATATTATGAATTCATAATATTAAATTTTTAATAGTTAAGTTAGTGTTCTATTATTTGGTTTTTCTTCCGTAATCATCCTTACGTAAGGGTGAAAGGATAAATGGATTATTAAGGAAAAATGAAACTTTTATCGGGCTTGTGCGTATCTATTACTAAGACATCGCAAAATCTGCACAAAAAAGCATCCCCTCCGATTGGAAGGGATGCTTGGGAATTAGAAGTTGATGTATTGACGCGGGTTGACCGCATTGGATTTCGCTGCATTCCAAGGTCCTGCGTGAAGCTCGAAGTGCAGATGCTGACCGAAAGAGTAACCTGTGTCACCCATGTATCCGATCTGCTGTCCTTTTTTGACCGATTGACCATTACCCACAAGTGCAGAAGACATATGAGCATATACAGTCGTGAAAGTTTTACCGTTGATGGAGTGAGTCATGTACACAACGTTACCGTAGCTTGAGCTGTACTCGCTGCGGATGACGATTCCATCAGCTGCTGCAACGATCGGAACACTTCCGCGTGCTGCAATATCAGTACCCCAGTGCATACGAGGCTTGCCGTTCAGGATATCTGTACCAAAGTTCGTTGTGATCGCTCCAGATGCCGGACGAGTCCATGCGCCTGAGCTGACAGTTGGTGCAGGTGCTGGTGCGGCCGATTTGGCTGGTGCTGAAGAGGCTGATGCAGATGATGATGAGCTGCTGCTTGCACTTGCCTGAGCTGCTGCCTGCTCTGCTGCACGCTTCTTGGCTGCTTCTGCTTCCTGACGCTTACGCTCTTCTTCTTGCTTACGAGCAAGTTCTGCCAGACGTTCTTGTTCAGCCTGGATTTCACCTTCGATGCTCTTTTCACGTTTGGAAAGCTCATCTGATTCTTGTTGAAGGTCAGCTTTTTCAACTTCCAAAGATTTCTGTTGTTTTTCAAGCTGCTTGAACAATTCGGCTTTTTCGGCTTTTTGACTGTCCAATTCTTTTTTCAAGGTTTGAAGGCTCGCTTTATCCTTTTCAAGGGACGCAAGCTTTTCTTCTACCTGTTTCTGTTTCTTTTCAAGTTCTTCTTGATCACGCTTTTGCTCGTCCATGATCTTTTTGTCCGCACTTACGATCGTGTTGACTGCTGTTACACGGTTGACGAAGTCTCCGAAGCTGTCAGCTCCAAGAAGGACGTCTACATAGTTAGCTGATCCGCCTTTTTCCTGGATGGCACGCGCACGCTCTTTAAGAAGTTCATTACGCTCTTCGATCTTTTGCTTCAATACCTCGATCTCTTCTTTAAGCTTATTGATTTCAGCGGTCGTATCATCGATTTCTTTCTCTTTGTCTTTGATCTTTGATTCTGTATCGTTCAGTTGTTTACCAAGTACATCGATCTGTCCTTGGATATCTTTTTGTTTGCTGACATTATCATTGATCTCAGACTTCTTAGAATCGATTTTACCGTTGACTTCCTCTTTCTTTGAAGAAACGTCATCCTGCTGCTTCTTCAGATCGTCCACTGAAGAGTGGGCGCTTGCAGAGGTGCCAAGACCTCCGATTGTCAATACTGCTGCGATGGATAATGAGACGAAATACTTCCTGTTCAAGCGGCATGCTCCTTTCAGCTTCTATCAACCTATCAAATTTTACACTCTCAAGAATTTACGGACGGACATGAAGCTTCCCCATGCCCCTATGAGACAACCCATCAATAGGATCAATCCGTTTACCTGGTAGATGAACGGGGTAAAATCTAATACCTGAATAAAGTGACCTTGTAGTTTTGGTTTAATAAACTCGTATGCGTAGTAATAGCCTGTTGTAACAAGAGCAATCGGGATAATAGAACCTAGGATTCCGAGCCAAAGCCCTTCCAGTATGAATGGCCAGCGTACGAACCAGTTGGTTGCACCGACCAGTTTCATTATTTCGATTTCTCTTCTTCTGGCAACAATCGTGATTTTAATCGTATTCGAGATGAGGAACATCGCCGTGAATAATAGACCGATGATGAGGACAAGCCCCACGTTCCTGCTCATTTCCAATACATTGAATAACTTCTCAACTTTCGCTTCCCCGTATAAGGCTTCATCGACGTGATCATACGTGCTGATCTCTTTTGCGATTTTACCGGTTTCGACTGGGTTGGTCGCTTTTACTACATAGACATCGGATAGTGGATTATCCTGTTCAAAGAGTCGGAAGTCATCTCCCATATCCTTCACAAGATTCTTGAGTTCATCTTCTTTCGAAGAATACTCGATCGATTCCACTCCGTTGAGTTTTTCAATTTTATCGTTGATTTCCTGCGATTGTTCTTTTGTCGTTCCGATATCGAGGAGTACCCGTACTTCTACGTCCTTCTCGATGTCTGTCGCGACTTTGTTCATATTGAGCATCAGTACGACGAATACTCCTACCAATAGGAGCGTCACCGTCACTGCACTGACCGATGCAAAGGTCATCCAGCCGTTACGTCCGATACTCTTGAAACTTTCCCTGAAATGCCGGCCATACGTTCTAGCTTTCATAACCGTAGTCACCTCGCTGTTCGTCTCGCACGATCCTGCCGTTTTCGATGGCAATGACTCGGTGCTTGATTGTATTTACGATTTCCCGGTTATGAGTAGCCATGATGACCGTAGTCCCACGGTTGCTGATTTCTTCAAATATATTCATGATGTCCCAAGAGGTCTCCGGGTCAAGGTTCCCGGTCGGCTCATCGGCAATGACCAGCTTCGGGGTGTTGACGATTGATCGTGCAATCGATACCCTCTGCTGTTCTCCTCCGGACAATTCATCCGGCAGCATCCTTGCCTTATGTTTGAGTCCTACGAGATCCAACACTTCCATGACACGCTTCTTGATATTCTTCGGGTGCTCTTCAATGACTTCAAGTGCGAAGGCAATGTTTTCATATACGTTCATTTTAGGAAGCAGTTTGAAATCCTGGAAGACGACCCCTACATTTCTTCTGAGGTAAGGAACTCTACCATTCTTCAATTTCGCTAGATTGATACCGTTCACGATGATATCGCCTTTGGTCGGCTTCTCTTCACGGTACATCATCTTAATGAAGGTCGACTTACCGGCCCCACTCGGCCCAACGACATAAACAAACTCTCCTTGTTTGATGCTGACGTTGAAACCATTCGCAGCCATGACCCCATTGGAGTACTGCTTATATACGTCTTTCATTTCGATCATTCAATCACCTAATTTTTTATGTAGTTCCCCTCTTGGCTGTCGGTCATATGTACTCGTCGGGATGATTCTCACATTAGACACGCTTTGGTGAAAAAACTCGAATCGTGCTCCCGAAAATTATTATAACATCACTTCTTTCGATGTTAAGGAAAAAAATTATTACAGTTTCGTTTCAAGAAAAGGGTAAATGTGTAATATATCCCTTTTTTCATAGGGTTTTTAAAGGGTTTTCATGTGTTTGATAGGAGGATTTGACTAGTACCTGGTAATAAGTACTGATCATGATACCTGGATGGGTTATAGGGAAAAACGTTGATAGATAAGAGGTTTGCAGTAGGAGAGTTGGTTATAAAAAAAGGAATATTCTGACGAATGATAGGGGCGGTCAAGGTGTTTCGGGGTTTGTAATATAATCTTAAAGAAAGGATTGGGGTAAGAAGAATCCACTAAGGGATCCTTCTTGATAGTGCGTTATTTTTTGTTGGAAAGCCATTCGGCAACGGCATCCGCCTCTTCACCTTTGATCAGGTTCTTCGGCATTTGGCCTTTTCCGTTTTCAATGACGTGAAGGATTTCATCCTTGCTGAGCCTCTCACCCACATTATTGAGAGCAGGCCCCATGCCTCCTTCAAGGTTGCCACCATGACAGCTTGTACACTTGTTGTTGACGATCTTCTCGGGATCTACCTGGCCGGTACTTGTTTCCGTACTTTCGTCGTTGCCACAAGCAGCGAGGACAAGTGAAGCGCCAAGGAGGGCACCAATGAGTTTCTTCTTCATTCATTCTCCCCCTAGGAAAAATTTAGTGAGGTCCACTTCCTCATTATACGATCATTATACCAGCGTTAGACCCGTTTGAAACCTTCCCCCAGGACCTCTGAAGCATCCATGGTGACGACAAATGCTGATGGATCAATGGTTTTGACCAGTTGTTTCAGTTTTGTGAATTCCGTTTGATCGACGACGACCATAAGGATCGGGCGTTCATCATCGGTATAACCACCGTATGCTGATAGTTTTGTCACACCGCGATCGATCTTATGCAGGATCCCTTCACGGATCTCTTCCTGTTTGTTCGTGATGACCAGCGCCATCTTCGACCGGCTGATGCCGACCTGGACGAGGTCGATCGTCTTGCTTGTCACGTATAGGCCGATGAGGGCGTAGAGACCACGCTCGATATCGAAGACGATGGCCGCCGAAAGGACGATCATCCCATCGATGAGGGCTACACATGTACCAAGGGAAAGACCGGTAAATTTATTGACGATCTGAGCTGCCAGATCGGTCCCTCCAGTAGATGCTTTCCCCCTGAAGACGATTCCTAAACCTAAACCGACTCCGATTCCGCCAAATAGCGCTCCGAGAAGGGGATCCGTCGTCCAAGGCTCCCAGCTCTCTGTGAGGAATACAACTAATGGAAGAAAAATGGTTCCGATCGCTGTTTTCACTCCGAACTGAAGACCGAGGAAAATCAATCCGGCAATGAATAAGGGGATATTGAACGCCCATTGCACATACGCTGGCTTCCAATCTAGGACCCCTTTCAAGATCGTGGATATTCCGCTCACCCCGCCGGAGGCTACTTCATTCGGCAGTAGGAACACGTTGAAGGCAATGGCCACGATGGCCGAGCCGATGATTACAAATACATATTCAAGCCATTTCTCCCGGGCTGGATCTATATTCCGCCCTCTCCCCTTCAATACCATGTATCTCCCGACTCCTTTTTTATCCGTTACGTTAGTATGAGTAATTCAAATGCTTTGCATGCAGGGGCGTAAATCCCCTCCATATCAACCTTTGAGAGTATAGCATGGGGCCGGGGTAGTGTAAATGACAGTCCAATGCCGTATTAAAGTGGTAGTGCGTCGGGATGAAAAAAGGCCGATCCCTTTTGGGACCGGCCTCAGTCTTATTGGATTTTCGAACGCAGGTACGCGTTGATGAACGGATCAAGATCTCCGTCCATGACCCCTTGAACATTTCCTGATTCCGTATTCGTACGGTGATCTTTCACCATGGAGTACGGATGGAATACGTACGAACGGATCTGGCTTCCCCAGCCGATCTCTTTCTGCTCTCCGCGGATTTCGGCAAGCTCTTGCTCCTGCTCTTCGATCCTGCGCTGATAAAGCTTCGCTTTCAGCATCTTCATGGCTGACTCACGGTTCTTGATCTGTGAACGCTCGGACTGACAGGTCACGACGACGTTCGTCGGAAGATGCGTGATCCGTACGGCGGAGTCGGTCGTATTGATATGCTGACCACCGGCACCACTTGCACGGTACGTATCGATCTTCAGATCCTCTGTACGGATTTCGATGTTGATCTCTTCATTGAATTCCGGCATGACCTCACATGACACGAAGGACGTGTGACGACGGCCTGACGAATCGAACGGCGAGATACGGACCAGACGGTGAACGCCTTTTTCCGCTTTCAGATAGCCGTAGGCGTTATGCCCCTTGATGCCGAGCGTGACGCTCTTGATCCCGGCTTCATCGCCTGGAAGATAATCCAGGGTTTCCACTTTGAATCCGCGTTTCTCTGCCCAGCGCGTGTACATACGGAGAAGCATGGAGCCCCAGTCCTGTGACTCGGTACCACCAGCACCCGGATGAAGCTCAAGGATGGCATTATTTTTATCATGTTCTTCACTGAGTAGAAGCTGAAGTTCGTAGTCATTCAAACGGGTGATGAGCTCTTCAAGCTCGCCTTCAAGCTCCTCTTGAAGCTCTGCATCGGGCTCTTCCTTCAATAGTTCGAGGGTCAGCTCGAGATTCTCATGAGATTCAAGGAGTGCCTTGTATTCATTCACGAGATCTTTCAGGCCGTTCCCTTCATTGATCAAGCCTTGTGCTTTTTGTTGGTCATCCCAGAAATCGGGTTGGACCATGATTTCATCGAGCTCCTGGATTCGTGCCTCTTTGTTTTCTAAGTCAAAGAGACCCCCTGAAGTCCGCTAATGTCTTAGCTGATTTTTCTAACTCTGATCGAATTTCTGCATGTTCCATTTTATTCACCTCTAGTAGTATTCGGGTCCTTCTTTTCAGAAAAGTACCCGGAGCAGGGCTCCAGGCAGTTTTCCTCTTATCCGGTTATCCCGTGGCAGTGCTTATATTTTTTCCCGCTTCCGCATGGGCATGGATCATTTCGTCCGATGCTTTCCTTGCGGCGGAGGGGCTTCCTTTTCGCCTTCTCACCGTCTTCCTTCGGGTTGACGGCCTGGCCTTTGGCCACTTCCTGGCGCTCAAGGTTGTTTTTGATTTCAGCCTTCATGATGTATTTCGCGACATCTTCCTCGATGGAGATGATCATGTTCTCGAACATGGCGAAACCTTCATGCTGATATTCACGCAGCGGATCGGTCTGACCGTACGCACGGAGGTGGATACCCTGTCTGAGCTGATCCATGGCATCGATATGATCGATCCACTTTTGGTCGACAGCGCGGAGAAGGATGACTTTCTCGAACTCACGCATCTGCTCTTCAGACATATCGTCTTCTTTTTCATTAAGCTGGTGATGGACATCCTGGAAGATGATGTCGACGATCTCTTCCGGCTCTTTGCCGCGAAGCTCGTTTTCATTGACTTCACCTTCAGGGAGCAGGTTGGCATTGACGTAATCAATGAGACCTTGAAGGTTCCAGCTTTCCATCTCTTCTTCCTGCGTATGGGCAGCCACCTGACGCTCGATGACCGATTTGATCATGCCGTCCACGATGTCGCGGAGGTTTTCTGAGTCGATGACTTCATAACGCTGCTTGTAGATGATCTCACGCTGTTGGCGAAGGACATCATCATATTGAAGGAGCTGCTTACGGGCATCGAAGTTATTCCCCTCGACCCGTTTCTGGGCGGACTCAACGGCACGGCTGACCATCTTGCTTTGGATCGGCTGTGTATCATCCATCCCGAGGCGCTCCATCATGCTCTTCATGTTGTCGGAGCCGAAGCGGCGCATCAGCTCATCTTCCATGGAAAGATAGAATTGAGTGACACCCGGGTCCCCTTGACGTCCGGAACGTCCACGGAGCTGGTTATCGATCCGGCGGGATTCGTGACGTTCTGTACCGATGACGGCCAGTCCGCCAAGTTCGATGACGCCTTCACCCAGTTTGATATCCGTACCACGACCGGCCATGTTCGTGGCAATCGTAACGGATCCAGGTTGTCCCGCTTCCAGGATGATTTCCGCCTCACGACCGTGGTTCTTCGCGTTGAGGACGTTATGGCGTACGCCTTTTTTCGTCAGGAGCTTCGAGATGAGCTCGGATGTCTCAACGGCGACTGTACCGACGAGGACCGGCTGCCCCTTCTCATGACGCTCCTTGATATCCTCGACCACTGCAAGGAACTTCCCTTCCATGGACGCATAGATCAAGTCGGCACGGTCATCACGGACGATTTCCTTATTCGTCGGGATGACGATGACGTTCATGTTATAAATATTGCGGAATTCCTCTTCTTCCGTCTTCGCCGTACCGGTCATACCGGAAAGCTTTTCGTACATACGGAAGTAGTTCTGGAATGTGATGGTGGCCATGGTCATGCTTTCGTTCTGGATCTCCAGGCCTTCCTTCGCTTCGATGGACTGATGGAGACCGTCGCTGTAGCGGCGTCCTTTCATCAAACGTCCCGTGAAGGAATCGACGATGATGATTTCGCCTTCCTGTACCACATAGTCCACGTCGCGGTGCATGCTCACATGAGCTTTCAGCGCTTGGGTGATATGGTGGTTCAGGGTGACGTGGGTGATATCGAAGAGGTTGTCGATGTGGAATGCCTTCTCGACCTTGCTGATCCCGTCTTCGGTCAGCTGGACGCTCTTCGTCTTCTCATCATACGTAAAATCGTCCTCTTTGTTCAGGGTGCGCACGACGGCGTTCGCCTGGATGTAGAGCTGAGGCGTACGCTGTGCGTTACCGGAAATGATAAGCGGCGTACGGGCTTCATCGATCAAGATGGAGTCGACCTCATCGATCACGGCGAAGTGAAGGGGGCGCTGTACCATCTGCTCTTTGTAAAGGACCATGTTATCACGCAGGTAGTCGAACCCGAATTCATTGTTCGTACCGTAGGTGATGTCGGCGCCGTATGCTTCGCGCTTCTCTTCTTTCCCCATGGAGTTGAGGTTCAACCCGACGGAAAGACCGAGGAACTCATACAGTCTTCCCATTTCTTCGGCATCACGACTGGCCAGGTATTCATTGACCGTGACCACGTGGACGCCTTTGCCTGTGATGGCATTCAGGTAGACCGGCATCGTCGCCGTCAATGTTTTACCTTCACCGGTTTTCATTTCGGAGATGTTTCCTCCATGAAGGGCGGCACCCCCCATGAGCTGGACGCGATACGGATAAAGACCGAGTACACGGCGTGCCGCTTCACGAACAACGGCAAACGCCTCGACGAGCATATCATCGAGTTCTTCCCCTTTTTGATAACGCTCCTGGAAGCGGACCGTACGCTCACGGATTTGATCATCCGTCAGGCGCTCCATTTCAGGACCGAGGGCTTCTATTTGATCAGCAAGCTTTTCGAGCTTCTTGATTTCTCTTTTATTTCCATCAAACACTTTATTCAATAATCCAAGCATTCATAAACGCTCCTTTATCTGTGTTTACGGTGAGGGCTTCATCCATTATAAACGTCTTACATGAGATTCCCATGAGAAATGTGCTCTATCCTTATTCGAGACAGAGTCCTTGAATTCCTTCATGCGTATACCTACTAATCTTACCACTATCATAGGGGGGTTACAACATATTGGGAAAATGGGACCCTTGTAAAAAGACCGCCACTTCTGTATGAAAGGGCGGTCTCCTTTTATGTCTTAAGCCTTTTGTTCCTTCAACATGCTGTACACGGTGTCCTGGTAGCTCTCCCAGATCTGCTTGCTCCGTCTCGAGATGCTGTTGGCCGACACGTCGAAATGCTCGGCAAGCTCCTTCTGCACGTGACGGATGCTGATGTCGTCGATATTCTTTGCCATATCGACCATGGCACCTGAATAGATCTTCGGATTGCGGATCGTCGGACGCTCCGTGTAGAAGTACTTCTCAAGCACCGCAACCAGAAGGGCGCTCTCCTTCTTGTTCTCCCCTTTTTCCTCCAGGTAATCCTGAAGGGCCTTGATGGCCTCTATGTACTCAGGGGTCTTCCAGATCTCGACGCCTTCGATGGCTCCCGTCGTCTCCTCTTTCTCCTCTGTCGGGGCAGGCGTTTTCGCAGCCTTGCGCTTCTCGGCACCGTACAGGACGAAGCCGACGTCTGCAAGCTCAAGATACTGCCCGGCAAGGTACTCTTGCAAGTCGTCAAACTCGCCTTGCTCGAAGCGGATCTTCACCATCTCCGAAGCCCCTTTCTGAATGATCGGATAGATGAAGTACTGAGCGAACGGGATGTAGCTGTCGCCATTCGGCAGCAGAAGCCCAAGGAAGAAGCTGCCCTCTTCCATGTGTCCGAACGCTTCTTTCACCAACAGCTCATCGCCCGTGATGGCTTCCGTCACGCGAAGCGTCTCGTCATCGACCTTCTCCACGCTACCCGCTGTGATCCGTACCTTCTTCCAAGACTCAAGACGTTCTGCCGTCTGTGGACGGGTCACCGTCTGCTTGTCCACGAACCGGTCGATGAGACGAAGCCCTTCCTCATCCTTCTGGGTCACCCCATACCAGCTCACGAACGCCATCTCATAAATATCGGGATCGGCCTTCATCAGCTCCATCTTGGAAAGATACTGATGATACAGCTCCTCCATGTGGGGTGATTGCGTCGTCGCAATGAAATCATACGCCTGTGCCTGAAGTACATCCAGCTCCTGCTTGACCAGCGCATCGATATCGATGGCATTTTCTTTTCCGTGACATTTCTTATATTTTTTCCCGCTGCCACAAGGGCAAGGTTCATTTCGTCCAACTGTATTCATTCCTGTTACCTCATTCATTGTTGTTACCTCCAAAATAGTTCACGACCTTCACACAAACATTCATTATATAACAAGTAAGCCTTACTATAAACCGTTTTATCGCAAGAAAAAAGAACCAGCCCCTGTTCCAGGCTGGTTCCCGTCTCTTTAACACCCCTGATTTTTCATGAAATCGAGGACATCAAGGTCGATATAGCTTTCATCCTGCTCCCGCATCTCGAAGTTCTCTGTATGAAGATAATCCGTCAGGCTCTTATGCAGCGACTTCTGAGGGTCCTTGTACCCTAAGCGCGTCAGTTCCCTGTCCAATTCATCACGGAGCGTCCCTTCAATCAGGACGACCCGGCCGGAATCGGACGGTTTGAAGTAGAGCTGGTGCATGCGGAAAATCCGTTTCAGCTCCTCGATCGGCGATGGATGGTCGTCCACACGAAGATCGATGTAGCGATCATTGAATCCTCCGTAGCCGCCCTCTTCTTTGACGACGAGAAGGGCCGCAGACTGCATCCCCCTCGAGTCTCCACCCGCATCCTGTCCGGCAATCAGGGCGGTGAGAAGCCTTTCAGCAAGGGAGCCATTGGTTGCTTCGAAGGTATCGAGCATGACCTGCACCGTTTGTTCATCGACAAGGATATTCCCCTGAACGGCCACATGCTCCCCGATCATCCCCCCAGCCCAGTCATAGCAGCCTTCCCCAGTATACGTGGCCGGATTGCCATGGGCGTCGATGATTCCCACCTGGCGCAGATGGCGTTCAGGATCGTCTTTTGTGATGAGCTCTAATGTTTCCTCTGCCGTCTTTCCTTCTTCGAGGAGACGGAGTGCTTCAGGACCATAAGCGGTATTGGCATAGGACTGGGTGGCGATGGCGCCACCGCCTGCTTTGGCAAACGGGACGACGGAACCGACAGCCAGGAATTTGGACTGGACGGCAATGCCCCATTCCTGGGTTTCGGGGTCATGGGCGACGATGGAGTAGGTCATGTTTGGGTTCCTCCTTTATGGTGGGTTGTGCAGATCATGTCCTGCAGGACTATGTGTGCGTCACGACGTTGAGGTGTTTTGCTACACCGCTTAGCGTGCGGGTCGGACGCCTTCCCGTAAACGGAAAGGGTCCTGCGGTCTGGTGAGACCGCAGGACCCTTGGCTATTCATTAATGCGTTTCGATCAGGCCATACTTGCCGTCTCTACGCTTGTATACGATATTCGTTGCATTCGTCTCCGCATCCGTGAAGATAAAGAACGTGTGCCCGAGCATATTCATCTGAAGGATCGCTTCCTCGCTGTCCATCGGCTTCAGATTGAAATTCTTCGTACGCACTACTTCCGTATCATCCTCGAGCTCATCCACCTCAGGCTCTGCCACCCCGTTCGGTGCCACATTCCCAAGATCCTCCTGAGCCGCGAAGAACTCTTTCGGACTGCCCTTCTCACGCATCTTGCGGTTCACCCGCGTCTTATGCTTGCGGATCTGACGCTCAAGCTTATCGACTATTAAATCGATCGCCGCATACATATCCGTGTTCCGCTCTTCTGCGCGAAGCACCAGATTCGGCATCGGGATCGTCACTTCCGTCTTGGTATTTTTATCAGGATAGACTTTCAAGTTAACGTGCACATTTGCATCAGGAGTTTCATTGAAATAACGCTCCAACTTACTGATCTTCTTCTCCACGTGTTCTCGAATAGCTGGAGTTACCTCAATGTTCTCGCCACGAATGTTGTAATTCAACATGTAAACTCCTCCTTTAAAAATAAAGCTATGTTGTATATATTCTGCATTCCCTTTCGTATTCCTGCTTAAACTTTCTTAATTATTTGTCAATATTGTGGAGGTGGTGTAGAAAATGGTAGATTGGTGGCGGGGATTTGGGGATTGGGGGGGGTGTTGTGGGGTAGATTGGCGGGGTTTGTCGAGGGGTGGTGGATTATAGCCTTTTTGTGCCTGGCACCTTTTTGCCTTTTTGTGCCTGGCTCACTCAAAGAGTATCTAAGTCATTTGTTAAATATTCCATGCATTAATCTTTCGCTTGGTTTCAACAAATAATTGATATTTCCGATGAGGATTCTCTCCCAGTAGCGATAGAATCTTATCCATGTATATGATTGTTGACTTGGTTGGGGTAAGGAAAGCCCCGTAGCTACTCCACAGGTAATCTTCCGGTAGTTTCGTATAGTTTGCTTTTACAGGGTTGAGGTGAATGTAGGCACTTGTGTCAAGGAGTTGTTTGTGATTGCGGATTTGTTTTAAATAGAATCTGCCTTGGATTAGATGGCCGACGTAATCGTAGCGGTGGTTGAAGTAGCGGGCATAGACTGAGTGTAGGTAATGAATTAATTCAGTCGGGGTGTGGTTGATGGTGCCGAGAATGAGGTGAAGGTGATTGGGCATAAGGCAATAAGCGTGGAGATCAGTGGGGTAACGTTGAAGGGCTGTGTGCAGTAATGCCAAATAATGCTGGTAGTCCTTTTTATCTCTGAATAAGTTGCTTTTCCGGTTTCCTCTTGCCGTAATATGATAGGTCCCTCCGGGTGTCCAAATTCATTTAGGTCTTGGCATATCAAGCTCCTCTCAATATTAGTTAGATTCTGTATTCGACAATCTCCCACAAAACCCTCCAAATGAAACGAAAAAACCTCCCAATCAAGAGAGGTCTAATTCCGTTTATCATAAAACATTCCATCTGTCTGCATTGACTCATACGGATTAGTATATCTCTGAACGGTCGTTTTTGTTTTACTAATGCCATTCATATCCCGCTTTATATCAATCTTCAAACGCGCCAACTTTTGATCGATCTGTTTGTTCCATAGGACGATTTCTTTTCCCATTCGCTGTTCCTCTAAAGAGTACGGTGGAGTGATTGAGGGCAAAAGCTGCTCTCTTTCCACTAGAAGGCTATCGATGGTATTAATCTTAGACTCACGGTCGTCTTCTCCATCCAAGAGGGTTTTCAGCTGTTTCGTAATGCCGTGGCATTCAAGGACAGCGCTCATTACGCTTGTCCACTCTGGCCAGCGTATTGCTTTTGGCGATTCATCTGAATTACTTGTTTCCATGTATTCCGGAAGTCAGTGACATAGCCCTCTACTTCTTCCAAGATAGACAGGTCGTTTTTAATGTTGGCTTCAGTCAGTCGGTGATTGATGTATTCGTATAATGACAGGAGATTCTTCGAGACTTCGACATTCGGATCCAATGTGACCATAAGTTCGTGAATAATCGCTTGAGACTTTTGGATATTGGTGTTTTTCAATTCAATGTTTTTTTCGTTTATGGCTTGTTTTGCAATGTGAAGAAACTTCAGGCAGCCATTGTAGAGCATAAGGGTGAGTTCCCCTGGTGCCGCGGTATTGACCGAGTTATTCTGGTATGCGGCATATGGGTTGTTGATGGCCATGGTGACACTCCTTTATTTCAATTATGAGAACTGTTGCATGAGATAAGCAGACTGGGAATTTGCTCGTTGTACTGCTTTTTCCATAGCCGTAAATTGGCTCCAGTAACGGGTTTCGACCTGCTTCATACGCTCTTCAAATCGCGTGATTTGCGAATCCATGTTCTTCAGTAACTTTCCGATTGAAAATGTATCGTTCACAGCTGAAGTTTTCCCAGCTTTCTTTTCGACATTTTCCATGGTTGATTTAAGTGTATCCCTCATCCTACGTGCAATCCCCTGCTCAGCCGAGGTTGTACCATTCTTGGCAAAAAGATCATAAATGGCGTTCGGATCTTTTGAGATGGCTTCTTTGAGCTTGGATTCATCTATGATTAACTTCCCTCGGTCAAGGTAGTTACTAGACGTTTTGATTCCTATTTGTGTAAGCTGATTAACATCCTTGCTCCCACCAGAGACCGATGTATATAGATCTGTACGCATTTTGTTCAATCCAGATGTGAGGACTGAATCATTGCGGAGAGTTCCGCTCCGGGCTTTTTCTTCCCACAGCTTAATTTCATCTTCCGACATATCCTTCTTCTGTTCAGATGTTAGAGGCTGAAAGTCACGGAACTTCGATTTGTTCACTTCGCCGTTGACCTTTTCGATCAGTTTGTTGTATTCATCTACAAACTTGACGATGGATTCCATGATTTTATCCACGTCTGGTGCCGAAGAGAAGGTTACGTTCGTGTTGGAGGCATTCTTCAGGGTTATTTCTACTCCGTTAATAACGAAGGTGTTGGAAGATCGCTCTGTCTTCATGCCGTTATAGGTAAAAATGGCGTTTTCTCCAACCGATCCTCTTCCTGCATCTTTTGCCATTACATTCGTAGCATCAAGGCCCATTTTCCCGAAGAAATCTCCTTCCAGCTGAATTTCAGCTTCAGAACCCCCACTCCCACTATTTTTACTCATCACAGACATCTGTTTCGTCTTTTCATCAAAAAACATGGTGACCCCGGTTTTCGAGTTGATTTTCGAAAGAAGGCTTTCCATTGTTTCTGCCGTTGGGTCGAATGCAATCTCCGTGAATTTATCCGGCATTGTACCATCTGCATTAATAGCCTTCACTTTAATGGTTTGTTGACCTGTTAATTGCAAGGAGTCGCTTAGTTTTTTCTTTGGGTCAAAACCTGCATCTACTTGCTGACCATACATAGTTGCAGAGGTTGCCAGTTTCTCAACTTTGATCGTTCCATTAAAGTCGGAAGTTGATGCCAGATTCTTAATTGAAATGTCATTCGGGTTAGATATATTTACCGTCTTTTGGATGTATGTCGCCTGCTTCATGACACCATCAAAGATCATATTACTGAAATTGAGCATTTGGCTATTCATTTCCCGGTAGTCATCACGCTGCCACTCGAGATACTGCTTCTTTTGATTCAATTTATCTAAAGGGATTCGCTCTGCCTTCATCAAGTCGCTGATGATTTGATCGGTATCCATACCACTGGCGAGTCCGCCCACTCTCATATTCGCCAAGAACTACACTTCCTTCCTTTACGCTTTCTTATCTACTACTAATCCCATAAATTCAGCCATATCTGCATGCATATCTAAGAATTTTTTTGCGGGAATCTCTTTGACTATTTCTTGAGTAATATCATCCACGATGGTTACATAATACTCATTGAGTCGGTCATGATATTCAAATTTCAGATGAGTATTGGCCGACGATACAAATTCGTTCATACCGTTCAATGCAGTCTTTACGGATGTTTCTGAAACAGGTTTCTCTATTGGTGCGGACTGCTTCTCCTCTACCCTTACATTATGTATCAACTCGTTCATGTAGTTGCTTACTTTTTGTTGAGTGTGTATCCCAATTGTTCCACCTGCCATAGCCTGAAACCCTCCTGGTTATTATAGAAATAATATCGGTCATTTCCGAGAGAAAGTTTAGTCTTTCTTGCAAGTTCACTAATAAGGGGGTTACTATTATGTTATAGGAACATTCGTTCTGTTAATGAAGGGTGGGATGATCTTGACTTCTATTCATTCAATGCTGTGCGGTAAGCTATTAGGCGACGGATCCATCACACAACAAGCGGGAAGGAAGCCACGATTCGCTTTCAATCATGCAGCCAAGGATAAGGAATGGTGTTTTTATTGCTATCACTCTTTAAATCCATATATACCTCTATCTCCCCCTGCTTACAAAAGATCAATGGATCCAAGAATTAAGAAGGGATTCTCAGAGTCATACTATGTTCAGTCCAAATCCAACCCTCTAATTACAACCCTTCGCTCGATTTGGTACCCTGACAACAAAAAAAGTCTTCCGCATGATTATATCAGCAGGCATCTTGATACTTTAGCGTTGGCATGGTGGTATCAGGATGACGGACACTTGAAAAAAGAAAATGAAATTCCTCGCAAGATCATATTATCTACAGAGAGTTTTACTCATGTAGAAAACAAATTTTTAATAAACCTTCTCTATAATAGATTCAATCTGCATTTTGCTCTGGACGGTCAAAACCGATTACTATTGTACGACCAATTTCAGATTTTCTATTTTCTCCATCTGATCACTCCTTATTTAATCCCAGGAATGCACCGCAAGCTAATACGTTTCAATACTATTAAACCCAGCATTGCCGCTTCCAAGCGGACGACGATTTACCTACCCACATTACTCAAATTGAAGCACCCTACTAAAGAAATAAACGAGCAACTATCTATTCTCACAGCCCTATACGATGAGATTAAAAGGGAGAGATTTTATTCAAACGTGTTGTTAAATACAGTAGAAGAGCTCTCAACTCAAGAAATAAAACCCTACCAAGTTGTGATAAAACCAAATAATTTGGAAATTTGTTTAATCCTGAAGAATATTACGGGGTTAAACACGGGACAATTAGTAACTCTATGTTTTTTGATGAACTAGGATACATAAAAAAAGAGGCCCTGAGACCAGGACCCCTTTAAACATAAAATTAACGAAGAAGTTGAAGCACACCTTGTGGCTGTTGGTTTGCTTGCGCAAGCATAGCTTGAGCAGCTTGAGAAAGAATTGAATTCTTCGTTTGTTCCATCATTTCTTTCGCCATCGTGCGAACATTTACTTTCATAAATGACCAGACTATATCTTCACCCTCAATATAAGGGGTTGGGCACTTCGGATCCTCAGTGCTGATGGACACTGGCTCACCTACGGATTTCATCATCATGAGCAAGCTTTTAGATGGTCTATCCTAGTCGTTGAACCTTCTCCAAGGTTTCCCCACAGGAGCTTGGCTGCTGATTGCCCAATCTCTTCTTTTCTCATAGCCATCGCGCCTGTCGTTTCCAACTACGCTGTGGCAAGAAGAGCTCTAAGGGGTTTCCAGCAATTCACCCAATCATAATCACTGACCGTTACCAGTCAGGACGACTGTACTTGTTGCTGCTTAGGCAGCTAAAGTATAATCTACGTCGCGAACACGGGATTCTGCGGCAGTTAGGTTTTCGGAAGATGTATTAAGGTTATTAATAGTATGTTCTAGGCGATTTTGAGTTGCACCTAATTTAGAGCGCTCACTTGATACTTTTTCGATAGCATTATTAATGGTTTTGACTGCTGCGGTTGCTTTCTCAGAGTCAGTTATATCTAATGCGTTTCCACCATTTCTTAGTCCAAGAGCATCTGCTCTCATGTCGTCTATTCCTACTAGTATGTTTTGTCCTTCATTAGCACCAATTTGGAAAGATAAAGAATTACTTGCATCAGTACTTCCTGCATCGTTCTTCTGAATACTAATAGTTACACTTTCTCCAACTTTCATATTAGCCAAATTAGCTAGAGTTAGATCATCACCGAATCCCGATAAAGCAGTAAGATCATCCGCCGTTGTGAATGCAGCATTTGTGCCTGACGGATCTCCAATAGTGAAGTCTTTTGTAGCATCGTCAGCATCTTTACCTTCAGCTGTTCTCGTAATTGTTATTGTTCCCGTTTTAGTAAGAGCATCAGTATCAGTTGCTGCAGATACTGTTACTGAAGCAGTAGTGTTAGAAGCAACTTCTATTTTGCCAGTTGATGCTGGACGTAGTCCTGCTTTGTCCCCATTAAGTAACTTTTGAGTATTAAATTCTGTAGTATTAGCAATTCGATCAATTTCTTGAGTTAATTGATCCACTTCTTTTTGTAGTTCTTTTCTATCTGACTCAGTATTAGTATCGTTAGAGGATTGTACAGCTAACTCACGCATACGCTGTAGGATAGAATGAGTTTCATTTAAAGCACCTTCAGCTGTCTGAATTAAAGAAATTCCATCTTGGGCATTCTTTGATGCCATATCCAACCCACGAATCTGCCCACGCATTTTTTCAGAGATTGCTAGTCCGGCAGCGTCGTCTCCTGCACGGTTGATACGAAGACCTGAAGAAAGTTTTTCCATTGATTTAGATTGAGCATTTGTCGCACTGTTCAATTGACGGTGCGTGTTCAATGCAGCGATATTGTGATTGATTCTCATTTTGTTGTTTCCTCCTTGAAAGTGAGTTCACGTCCTTGTGAACTGTTTGGTTTTGGTTTGCCGGGGAGGAAGAGGTCGGCCGCCCTTTCCTCTTTGGCTTACATAAGTAGTATCGGTCGTTTTTCCTGGGTGTTTAGTCGTTTTGAAAAAACTTTTTATTCGTTTTTCGGGAGGAGGTTTAGTAGGTTTAGGATGCCTTTTGAGGCTTCGGTGTTTTGTTCTTGAATGGATAGATAGACTTCCTTTCGGTGGATGTCTATGTGTTTAGGAGCATCGATGCCGAGTTTGATTTGGTCTCCTTGGATCGAGACGACTTTGATTTCAATGTTGTCTCCGATTTGGATGCTTTCGCCGGTTTTCCTGGTGAGTACGAGCATGCGGTCACCCCTTCTTTCCGGCTGGCTGTGCCAAGATTTGGTGTTGGGTGCGGTAGTTGGTGTCCGTTAAGATGACTTGCTTCCCACTTTTCTTCACTGTGTTTATGATAATTGGTGCCTGGAGATTGGCTGTCGATTCCTTGAATGGGTCTTTTACTGTAAGGATTGAAAGGACTTGAATATCTTCTGTTGTCGGATTACCAAGTTGATCTAGACTTGCGCCATCAAGTTCGAAATCATATTCAGGGAAAAAGAGAAACGGATTTGTTGTGATGAAAGCAAGGTCTGGCGTCGAGGTGGACTGGAGAACTTGAAACCATTCATTCCCTTCAAGGGGAAGCAGGGCAAATTCGTTTTCATCATGGAAGCCGGGTATACCTTTTATGAATGAAAGTAGTTCTTCGTCATTGACAGTGATGTTGCCGTGATAGGCTGTTTGGATGTTCATATGTCACATTCCTTTGTTTAGATTTTCACCTGGTGCGACCCAGTCGATTTTGAGGTCCGCATATCTCTGCATACCGATGTTTACCTTGGCAGGAGTGAAGTCAACGATCGGTTTATTCGTCCGGGTATTGTTGATGACCCGTTGGGGCTCAATGTTCACCCTTACGCTTCCCGGATCGTACCCGATTTTGACGCTGCCGGCCGATGGGATGAAGCCTATATTAAAGTCATAAATCGGACTCGCACTGTTGCGGTCCGCCTGTTCGGCCAAGGCATTTCCACCGTTTTCGATCATCATGAGCTCATCGCCGTCCCCCGAGACGCGCGCCATGCCCTCGAGCCAGTCCTGATAGCCTTGATTCGCAAAGTCTTCAATCCGCCTTCTGATCGATTTTAGATCCATATCGGCCCTGGCTTCTGATTGATCGATGGTTAGTTTGGACGGAGTTCGCTCAATATCCATCTTAGCTTGCGGCTGCTGGATATCTACAGTGGCATTTGGTTGCTGCATATCGAATTGACCCGGAGTGGTCTCAATAGATATCGCGGCATTCGTTGATTGGATACGGATTTGCGGGACATTCATCCTGTTCACCTCTCTATGGTAAAAGGGACCGACCGCGGATGGTCGGTCCCTTTATTTAACTTATCGTAAAAAGTCCATCAAGGTCGGCTGCATGATTCTTGCCCCGACACTGAGTGCTGCACGGTGGACGCTTTCCTGTGATTTTAAATCAGTAATGACTCTCTCAATTTCAGCGTCTTCATTATCAGACATGATGCGCTTCGCCATTGTTTCTTGTTGAGAAAGACGGTCATCAACCATTTCTAAACGATTGTATCGAGCACCTAGGTCGGATCGTTCCGAGGATAGTTTTTCAATAACACCGTCAAGTTTATTTAGCATGCCATCTAGGTCCGTGTCATCATTCGACTCAAACGCTTTCTGAATGGAATGGAGCGTGTCAAACATCTCCTGATTAAAAACTTTACCCGGCGTGACATTTGCCTTAAGGGTAACTCCAGGGGACACCTCTACAATATAATCACCGATGGCGGCATCCCTGAGGTTATCAGCCACCTGTGGTGCACTACCGTCTGCTGGTGCTTTGTCCTTGATTGGTGAATGATTCACGTCGGTACCGTGGTAGATGTAGCGACTGCCGACCTTCGTTTCAGCGATGGTGATCATATCCTGCTTGATCTGTCCAATTTCAGCGGCTACGGCTTTCTTATCATCTTCTGAAAGAGTGCCATTCTTTCCTTGGAGAACCAACTCCCGGACACGTTGGAGGCCTTGGTTACCTTGTTCTAATCCTGCCTCCGAATTATCCATCCACAAGTACAATTCAGACAAATTCCGCTTATACTGCTCCACCCCGCTTACATTGGAGCGGTAGAACATTCCCTTCATGGCGACGACTGGATCGTCTGAGGGACGGGTGATCTTTTTACCGGTGGAGAGTTGATCTTGAAGCTGGCCCATCCGGCTGTAAGAGGAGCTGAGGTTCCTCATAGAGTTGTTGGTCAGCATGCTTTGGGTTACGCGCATGGTTCATTCACCTGCTTATCTTCCAACGGTTCCCATGCCGTTGATGATTTTGTCGAGCATTTCGTCCTGTAGGGTGATCATCCGGGCAGAAGCATTGTAGGCATGCTGGAATTTGATCATATCGGTCATTTCTTCATCAAGGGATACACCGCTTACGGACATGCGGCGTTCGTCGACGGAGGAACGAAGGACGTTTGAGTTTTTGGTAAGCTTGACGGACTCCTGGGATTCAACCGCCATTTTACCGATGACAGATTCAAAATGGCCTTGGAAGGAAGATTCCTTTTCGCCGTATGGCAGCTTTGTTGTTGTAATGAGATCAGCCAGCTTTTGAACATTCGAGGTATCACCTGCTGTCGGATTTCCGGTTCCTGCTGTGGCGATATTATCAGGGTTGCTCATTTCATCCGCGATCTGGATCCGCTGGGCGAAGCCTTCTTTATTTACGTCTTCAAGATCCGCACCAGGGGCCTTTCCATCCTTGAAGAATTTCGGCGTAGTCGACTCAAAGTTTTCAGGATCGAAGTTCGGATCTTCCATCTGCGCCACTGTGAGACCTTGCTGATGCTGTTCATTGAATGCTTTTGCAAATACATAAGCCATATTGTCAAGTTCATCGAGCATGGCCACATAGGATCCCGTGGCTTTTCCATCTTTATTCGTATACCCATATGAATCGATCAAACCACGAAGTTTTCCTTCCCCTTGGCTGAGGAAGCTGTTGATGTCCAGGGTTTGATTGCCGATCTTGACAGAGTCGACTGATTCTTGC
Source organism: Rossellomorea marisflavi (assembly GCF_001274775.1). Classification (GTDB taxonomy): domain Bacteria; phylum Bacillota; class Bacilli; order Bacillales; family Bacillaceae_B; genus Rossellomorea; species Rossellomorea marisflavi. Next base: position 110,212 of record NZ_LGUE01000005.1, on the reverse strand, counting down.
GGTCCTTTGATCGAAAGGGAGAGTTCATTCACACCGGCCTTATCTACCAGTTTGATGGCAAAGTCTCCATCTTTCCCAACGAGATTCACAGATACCGAGCCTTCTGCTATAGCAGAGGAAGCTCCACCATTCGATTGGTAGCTGGTCTTGATTGGCACAAGGGTTGAGAGTTGATCCAATAAGCGATCACGCTCATCGTACAGATCATTTGGAAGATAGCCGTGTGGTTCTACTTCGGCAATCTGCTTGTTCACTTGATCGATCTGCCTTGTGAGGGAATTGATTTGCTTTTCAGTCACGGCAAGTTCATTTTGAAGGTCTTTTCTGACGCTTGTCAGTGATGTGGACAAATAGTTAAATGTTTCTGCCACGGCTTTTCCGCGTTGGATGACAACGGAACGTGCGCCGGTATTCGATGTATCACTCGCCAAATCCTGCAGGGACTTCCAGAAAGAGTCCATTGTACTGGACAATCCAGATTCAGAAGGTTCGTTCATGATTTCTTCCATCTTCTGCATGGATTCCATCTTGTTTTCCCAGTATCCGAGCTTATTGTTTTCATTGCGGTACTGCAGGTCAAGGAAGGAATCCCTTACTCGCTGGATCGAACCCGCTTCGACTCCTGTACCGAGCTGTCCGGGAATTTTGGGACTGTTAAAGCCCGGGGATGGGAAAGCTTCCGTAGGGTTGAAGTTGACGCGTTGACGGGAATAGCCCGGTGTGTTGGCATTCGAAATATTATGTCCGGTCGTATAAAGGGCTCCCTGCTGGGTGTACATGCCCCGTTTGGCTGTTTCAAGGCCCATGAATGTGGATCGCATCTTGATGCCTCCGTTTCTGATCTATGCTTTTGAATCAAACAAAGACCGGCTTGGAGCCGGGACTTTATTGTCATCGTTCGGTCTTGTATAGTTGGTCTGCTCTTCTTTCGGCTGCAGAGCCGACAAGCTCATATTCACAAATTGAAGAGATTGATAGACAAGCTTTTGATTGAGTTCATTTTGCTCTTTCAACTCAGCGATGACTGCCGTTAGTTTTCCGTGCCAATCGGAGAGTGTTTCTCTCTCTTCTTCGGGAGCCGTTTCCATGCACTGTAAAAGGGTCGGTGACTCATCAAATGATCGGCCATTCGATTCAGCATATTGCTTTGAATGGGTTTGAAGGTCGTTTTCTACCGTCTGAATGGCTGCAAGATGTCGTTGTTCATCTTTTAATAGGCCATCCAATTGGTCCATCTCACTCGCCTTGATAATGGTGGTTTTTCGTTTGGAGAGGTCGAGGAGGCTCATATGCAGTTTATGGAGTCTGTCTAATGTTGTGGTTAAGGCATTGAGTGACATGGTGATCCCCTTCCCTATTATTCTCCGTGATAGAATTGCTTCAGGCTTTTTGCGATGGAGCCTGCCTGGATCGTATAATTTCCGCTCTGTACCTGTTCTTTCAATGCATCTACTTTCACTTGGCGATCGTTTTCCAATCTGGACACTTCCTGCATCTCTTTAGCCCGTGAAGAAATTTCCACCTTATCTGAAGGAGCACTTCCCCCTTTGACAGGTTGGTCAGCTTTGTTTTGTTGTTGCTTATATGCTTGGATATTGTAGTTCCCGATCTGATTAATCTTCAAATCCGTCTACCTCCTTTTTCCGTTCTTTCCGAGTCTTATAGTAAGTATATCGGATGATTGAGAGGTTTGTTTAGTGATAGGATATGGTTCATTTTTCCTTTCTGCGGGTGTAGTACGTATGACCTGATTCCTTGATGGATTGCTTCCATTGTTCGTCTGATTCGTGCTGTTTAAGGTCTTGGATGAGGGACGTTTGGCACCCTTCGCAGATCCGTGCACTTTGGATGATCTTGCCGCACCGGTCGCATGGGTAGCCCATATTCGGGAATTGTCTGGATTGGATGCGGCCTTTTTTCACCCAATTAAAAAGAAGCTCTTCCTCTACACCGGTGACGTCAACGACTCGTGCGATAGACGCGGCCCGGTTTTCGCGTTTTTTCAGGAATCGGATGACAGAGTCGAAGAGAGTTTCTTCTGCTTTATGACATGCTTCACACACTTCACGGAAGCGGGATTTCATGAATAGCGCATTACAGCGTGGACAGTTGTTTACATCTGACATGGTTCATTCCTCCGTATTTGGCAGGTTCTTTTCTTTTATCGGCAGGTAAGGGCAAGGATTTAACCCCTGGCGATCGTGAACGATGAGACTTCCCTTGCACCTGCTTTTTTGAGGAGAATCGCCGCCTGTCTCACGGTGGTACCCGTCGTATAGATATCATCGATGAGAAGGATATTCTTGCCTGAGAGATCCTTATCGGGTAGGCGGAATACCTGTGCGCCTGTCATCCGCTCCCGTCTCGTCTTCTTCGATTGCTTCTCGGTGTGGGCCCTCATGAGGAGCTCATGACATGGATATCCCGCTTCGGTCAGGAGGGCCTTTGACTGATTGAATCCACGTTCATATAAACGCTCGGGACTGAGGGGAATGGGAAGAAAGAGGTCGGCTTTCGGGATAGCCGTTTGCATGAAAGACGCCAGTGCCTTAGCGAGAACGTAATCTCCTCTATATTTGTAGCGTGCGAGGACCTCTTTCATGAACTCATTGTATTGGAAAAGGGAGGCATTCCGCTCCAGCACCCCATTCCATTCAGGGTTCCCGTTCCACTCCAGGCAGTCACGGCAGAGGCTTCCCTCCGCTCCAGGTCTCGAACAGCCCGGGCAGCCGCCCTCGATCCGTACTAATCCCCTGTCACATTCGTCGCATAGAAGTCTGGTGTCCCTTTGAAATAAAGCCCCCCAATTCATTTTTTCATCAAGGACTTCTCCGCAGTACAGACAGTCACGTGGCATCGATGAGCCCCCTCTTCCCGGCTTCCTTGTTCATGTCGCTGATATGGGCACGGGCTTTAATCATCTCGCCGGTCTTGCCGTGGTGAAAGTACACAATATCCCCGTCCGGATGATCAGAACTCCTCCCCACCCGGCCTGAGATCTGGACAAGGGCACTCTCGGTGAAGATGGTTTCCTCTGCACCGAGGACCGCCACATCAATGCCAGGAATGGTGACTCCCCGTTCCAGGATTGTCGTGGTAAGGAGGATCGGCATCTCGAACTTACGCATCCTCATGACCTTCTCCTTTCGTTCCGGATCCTCGGCATGGACGGACTCGATCAGTGGGTGAATGGCTTTGAACATGGGAAGGGCTTTGTTCATGATGGCTACGCTGGGGAAAAAGATAAGGGCTGGGGTTGAGGTATGCAATCTTTGCAGCATCCACTTCTTCAGTGGCGGCGGGATCTTTCCTTTTTCCAACGATTTCTGCCAGTTACCACACCAGGCAAATCGCGGGGATGGAATGGGGTGACGATGAAAGCGGGCCGGGATCCTGAAGTGGTGCCGCCGTCCCGACCTGCACTCCCGCTGCGTTGCAGCATCGGGCGTTGCCGTGAGATGGATGAGGGAGGAAGACGGTTTTCTTGCTTTCTCCACTGCGTACTGAAGGGATGAATCGAAAGAATAGGGAAACGCATCGACCTCGTCGACGATCATGACATCGAATGCCTCCTTGAACCGGAATAGCTGATGCGTGGTGGTCAGCACGATTTGCCCGTATGACTGGCGTTCCTCGGAACCACCGTAGAGTGTGATCAGATCGGTCTCAGGAAACACCTTCTTCAAACGCGGGGAAAGCTCCAGGATTACATCCGTCCTGGGCGTGGCAAGGCAAACACGATTACCGCTCCTGAGCGCCTCGTGGATCCCCTCGAACAGCACCTCCGTCTTACCGGCACCGCACACGGCCCACACCAGAAGATCCCGATTCTCTTTCACCGCCGTGACGAGCTCGGTGGATGCCTCCTGTTGCGCAGGCGACAGCGTCCCCTCCCATGCAAAAGGCGCATCATCTTTCATATGGGGCGGCGGACCATTCCACGTCAGGAGGGGTGTGCACTCAGACACCCTCCCCATCATCAGACAGTTCCGGCAATAGCGGCATGATTTCCCGCAGCGGGCGCATTCAAACTCACCAAAACTTCCGCGCGAACCATTCCCGCAGCGCTGACAAATCCCAGCCTTCACACCGGGACCGTATGATACGTATCCATGACGATAATGCTCATGAACGAGCGCCCCATCAAACGGTACCTCATCCATCAATAGGGACCTGCCGCAAAGTAGTAATTGTAAATCTGGAGAATAAGAAAAAGATTCATCGAGAGGGGGAGAAGGAATGGAAGGAAGGTCTGAAATGCGTACAGCCTTGGGGTCAGGTTGACCAACAGGGGCTATCGGGGCTATAAAACCATCTTGCTTTGTAAAAAGCATGGCCTCAATCCTTTCTAAAGGGGTTGTAAGAGTAATTCTCCACTAGGTATGCGAATTCCTTTATTTTCATGGAGGGGCTGTACCAGACCTCTCTTCCTCCCCAAAGAGTGAAGTGTAGCGGAGGGCGGCCGACTCTGAGGCGAAAAGCGGGCAGGGTGAGACCCCGCAGGCACGAGGAGGCTCACCGCACGCCCCGCGGAAAGCGGACACCCGCAGCGAAACGAAACGGTCCTCATCCCAATAGCTCCAAACTCCGGACCACTCATCCAAATAAAAAAGGCCTGGACCCAAGTCCAAACCTCCTTCACTCTACAATCATTCCGTCATCTTGCGCGCCCATCCCATACCCATGGACCCTTCCCCAAGATGCGTCCCGATAACGGGACCGAAATAACTCACATTGAATTCCACATTCGGGAACTGTTCCTCAAGCTGCGCCTTCCATTCCAGTGCTTCTTCTTCGCGATTGGCATGGATGACCGACGCCTGATAACGTCCGCCGTCTGAAACAGCTTCACCCAGCAGGTTTTCGACGCGCTTCAGAGCTTTCTTCCGCGTACGGATCTTCTCGAACGGGACGATGACCTTGTCCACAAAATGAAGCAACGGCTTCACTTGCAGCAGGCTTCCGATGATGGCCTGCGCGTTCGACAAGCGTCCTCCGCGCTGAAGATGGGTTAGGTTGTCCACCATGAAGTACGCCCTCACCGTTTCCTTCATTTCATCAAGGAGGCTGACGATCTCTTTGGCATCCCGTCCTTCACTGCTCAGCTTTGCCCCCTCAAGAACATAGAAACCCTGGACCATACAGCTGATCTCGGAATCATACGGGTACACCTCGATTCCGCTTACCATTTCACCAGCTTGCACGGCGCCCTGGTAGGTGCCGCTGATGCCGCTCGAGAGATGGATGGAGATGACGGCGTCGTAATCGTGTGAGAGCTTCTCGAAAAGCTCCACGAACTGGCCGACGGGCGGCTGCGAAGTGGTTGGCAGTCGATCCGAGCTCCGTACTTCTTCAAAGAACTGACTTGCGGTGATATCAACTTCTTCCTGATAGGTTTCCCCTCCGATGATGACGCTCAAGGGGATCATATATATGTCCAGCTGATCACGCAATTCTTTCGGGATGTAGGCTGTACTATCCGTTACAATTGCCGTTTTCATAGAATTATTACCATCCTTATATGTTATTTTCATCGCTATCTGTAATAGCTTATCTTATGTATCCCTCTCATTTTATATGAAAAGGAATGGATTTGCACCCGTTAAAAGGCTGCGGTTGTCTAAACGGCTGTTTAGACTTAGAACTCCTTCATTACGGCCTTCCCACAGTTCCATCAAACGTTTGTTTAACCTTGACTGTCCTCTTTTTCCTTGATGAAAGGTACACGCCGGTGAAGATGATGAGGAGCCCGATGATCAGGTTCGGGGTGATTTCCTCCTGTAGAAGGACGAATCCCCATACCATGGCGCTTGCCGGGATGAGGTACGTCACCGTGGACGCAAGCTCAGGGCTTCCCTTCGTGACAATATAGAAAAACAGCAGGGCCGCAATACCCGAACCGAGGCAGCCGAGACCGATGACGCCCGCCAGTACCTCAAGGCTTAGAAGTCCTTCATACGAGTTCGGTCCGCCCGTGGCGGCAAGCCCGATGAAGCTGAAGACACTTCCGATCAGCAGCTGGAAGGTGGAGATGACGACGACGCTTGTTCCACCGAGGTACTTTTTCGTGAAATGGGACGAGAACGCATAGCACATCGTGGCGGCAAGCATCGTTCCCACCCCAACAAAGTCCGATGAGAAGAGACCGGTGATCTGAAAGTCCATCAGCACCAAGATCCCGAAGAACCCGATGGCGATGCCCAGCCACTGCGAGCCGGTCAGGATGACGGAAAACAATAAAAATCCGATCACCCCTGTCCAGATCGGCGTCGTCGCGTTCAAGATCGACGCCGTATTGCTGTTGATCTGGGTTTCACTGAGCGCGATGAGCGTCCACGGTAAGGCTGCGTTCCCGATCCCCACGACGAGGAGTTTCTTCAAAGGAAGCTTGGTCTTCCCTGACTTCTTTCTGTGCATGAAATAGATTGGAAGCAGAATCAGAGCTCCTGCAAAGCAGCGGATGAACACGGTCCCCCATATCCCTGCAGGCTCCACGAGCCATTTAATGAATACAAACGACATCCCCCAGATGAGGCTGAGCCCCACGAGGGCACTATATAATCGGACCACTCCGGTCCCTCCTCCCTTTTACCTTCTATCATCCTATCCTATGCGCCAGGAATTGGATAGACCCCACTGTAAAATCCCGGTTTTCCGTTTACACAAATGATACTTTTCCACCATTTCAACTTTACAGCTTTATGCTAGGATGGAATTGCTTTCATATCATGACAACATTAGGAGAGATGAACATGCAGTATACGAAACTGAAGTGGATCACCGGTACCTCCCTGGCCCTCACCCTCCTCGCCCCCAATGTACATAGCGCCAAGGCTGCAGAAACGGATCTCGTCAACCTCCGCATCCTTGAGACGACGGATATCCATGTGAACCTGGCCAACTACGATTACTATCAGGACGCGGAAACGGACAAGTACGGACTTGTCAAAACCGCAACCCTCATCAAACAGGCCCGCACCGAAGCAAAAAACAGCCTCCTCTTCGATAACGGGGACTTGATCCAAGGAAATCCACTCGGTGATTATGTCGCGAAAATCGACCCGCTGCAACCGGGGGAAACCCATCCAGTATACAAAGCCATGAACCTGCTTGATTATGATGCCGGGAATATCGGAAATCACGAATTCAACTATGGACTCGATTTCCTGAAAACGTCCCTTTCAGGCTCCAACTTCCCGTACGTGAATGCGAACGTGTATGTGGATGACGGAACCGGGGAGAAGAATTACTTCAAACCTTATGAGATCCTCGACCGCCAAGTCGTCGATGAAGACGGTGAAACCCACTCAATCAAAGTAGGAGTCATCGGGTTCGTCCCTCCTCAAATCATGCAGTGGGATAAAGCCAATCTTGAAGGAAAAGTCGTCACAAAGGATATCGTAGAAACCGCAGAGCATTTCATTCCAAAGATGAAGGCTGATGGAGCCGACATCATCGTCGCCATCCCCCACTCCGGAATCGGAACGGTAACGAGCGAAGGCATGGAGGAAAACGCCACCTATGACCTCTCTAAAGTGGACGGAATCGATGCGATCCTCTTCGGCCATTCCCACGGGACCTTCCCTTCTGCCGCTTATGATGGGATTGAAGGTGTCGATACGGCAAACGGGACCATCAACGGAACCCCTGCCGTCATGCCAGGCTACTGGGGCAGCCACCTCGGCCTCGTCGATCTACAGCTGCAGCACGCAGATGGGAAATGGACCGTATTGAACGGGAAATCATCCACCCGTGGCATCGCCGATAAAGACGGGAAACCACTTGTCGCCCGCGATGAAGAAGTGTACAAAGCCATAGAGGACGATCATCAGCACACCATCGACTGGGTGCGTAGCTCCGTTGGCGAAACGACAGCTCCCATCACGTCGTACTTCTCACAGGTGAAGGATGATCCATCGATCCAGATCGTGACCAATGCCCAGAAATGGTATGTGGAGAAATATATCCAAGGTACAGAATACGAAAACATTCCGGTCCTTTCAGCGGGAGCACCGTTCAAAGCAGGTACCCGAGGGGACCCGACATACTACACCGATATCCCTCAGGGTGAACTGGCCATCAAGAATGTAGCCGACCTTTATCTCTATCCGAACACCCTGCAGGCTGTCCTCATCAAAGGCTCTGACGTGAAAGAGTGGCTCGAAATGTCTGCCGGTCAGTTCAACCAGATCGATCCGAAAAAACGCGGTGAACAATCCCTGATCAATCAGGAGTTCCGCTCGTACAACTACGATGTCATCGATGGTGTCACGTACGAAATCGATGTCACCAAGCCGGCAAAATATGATGCCGATGGAAATGTCATCAATCCAAAATTACAGCGAATCAAGCACCTGAAGTTCAACGGCAAGAAAATCGATCCAAAACAGTCCTTCCTGGTTGCCACCAACAACTACCGTGCAAGCGGGGGTGGGCACTTCCCGGGCATCGATGGCACCAACATCGCCATCCAAGCACCGGATGAAAACCGCAACGTCGTCATCGACTACATCATGGAACAAGGCAGCATCAACCCGGAAGCGGACGGGAACTGGAGTTTCTCTCCAATCAAAGGTCCGGCCACCGTCACCTTTGAATCATCACCAAAAGCAAAAGAGTACATCAAGGATTCACGCACTTTCAAATACATCGAAACCAAGGAAGATGGCTTCGCCAAGTACACCATCAAACTTAAGAATTCAGGCAAAGACGAACAACCAAAAGGGTTCATCGCGAACCTCATTTCTTCCATCTTCAAGTAAAATTAGAGAAAGCGCCCGATGAACGGGTGCTTTTTTTGTATGCAATTTTATAGGAAATATCGTTAGTAAAAGGTCCGTTCCTTTTCGCTGCAGGCGCTTGCTTTCCTGCGGGGAGGGTGTCGAGCCTCCTCGTGCCTGCGGGGTCTCGCCACTCCTCCTTTTCCGCTGGAGTCAAGCACCTTTCGCTTCAATCCACTCTTTGGTTGAGGATGAGATGGAATTTTGCATTGTACTGCACACTTATCAGAGCTGAATGGTTTATCAGGGACACACACTTCATTACCCCAAACCCGTTTCCGCATTGGTTACGTGCTTATGTATGGGACAGTTCCTTTCCGCTGCAGACGCCTGCTTTCCTGCGGGAATGGCGGCAAGCCTCCTCGTGCCTGCGGGGTCTTGCCACCATTCTTTTCCGCTGGAGTCAGACGTCTTCCGCTTCAATCCACTCCTTGGTTGAAGATTGGAATTAAAGTAACCTTAGTTTGGTAAGTCTATTGTGAGGAATAGGGGATGGTCGACCTTGTCCTTCTTATTTGATATGGGAGAAAGATAAGTTCACCTCAAAATCTTCCCTCTGTATCCAAAATGGGCTTGATACAGAATGGTATTCCTTTATCTCTCCACCACAAAGTGTAGTGCACTGAAGGGTGAGACCCCACCAGAATGAGGAGGCTCACCGCACACCTCGTGGGCTCCCACAGCGAAACAGAACGAACCCTTCCTCTCTTCATCCCTAATCAAAAGAGAGGTGGTTGAATTTCGTCACATGCATGAGCATTCTCTCCTCCAAAAGCACACAGTGCAGTGCAGCGGAGGACGGCCGACTCCTGCGGGAATAGTGGACAGGTGAGACCCTGCAAGCGCAGCTGAAGCGGCTCACCGTCCACCCCGCAGGAAAGCGGCCGACCGCAGCGAAACGGAACGGACTCTTCTCCTCTTCACCCCTAATCAAAAGTAACAGCAGACCCAAATGAATCCCTCCAAACAACGACGCTCACCCCTAATTCACCCAACTGTCAAACGAAACCATTTAACTTTCATGGGTTTTCGTCATATAATGGTGTGGTAACTTCATTCACGGATAAAATATTCTATAGGACTGATAGAGATGTACAATAAAGAAATCGTTTACCAAGAACTCTCAAACGTAATGAAAAAAGAAAACATCAAACGCGACGAACCGCTTCGCGATCACCTTTACACGCGACTTGGCGGCAACGCCGACTTCTTCCTCACGCCGACCACCTATGAAGAAGTCCAGGAAATCGTGAAACTCGCAAACAAGAGCGACGTGCCCTTCACCCTTCTCGGGAACGGATCGAACCTCATTGTCAAAGACGGTGGAATCCGCGGAATCGTCCTTCATTTGAAAAACTTCTCCGACATCAGCGCAACCGACCAGCAAATCGTTGCCCAGAGTGGAGCTGCCATCATCGATGTATCCAGACGTGCCCTTGATGAGACCCTTTCCGGGCTTGAATTCGCCTGCGGCATCCCTGGAACCGTCGGCGGTGCCCTCTTCATGAATGCCGGAGCGTACGGCGGTGAAATCAAGGACGTGCTGGACTACTGCTATGTCGTCGACCGTGAAGGCAACCTTGTGAAAAGGACGGCACTGGAGCTTGAGCTGGATTATCGCCACAGCAACATTTCCGAAAAGGGAGACATCGTCCTTGAAGCGACATTCAGCCTGAAGCCGGGAGACCATAAGGATATTAAGGCCGTCATGGACGACCTCACGTTCAAGCGTGAGTCGAAGCAGCCCCTTGAATATCCTTCATGCGGAAGTGTCTTCAAACGTCCTCCAGGCTATTTCGCCGGGAAGCTGATCCAGGACAGCGAACTGCAGGGCACGAACTTCGGTGGAGCAGAAGTATCCACGAAGCATGCCGGCTTCATCGTCAACAAAGATAACGCATCGGCTTCCGATTACATCGCCCTCATCGAACACGTCCAAAAGACGGTCAAAGAAAAATTCGATGTGGAACTTGAGCGTGAAGTACGCATCATCGGGGAAGATCCCCAATAACACAAATAAGGCGCCAGGGAGTTGATCCCCGGCGCCTTATTTCTATCCCATAGATGACCCCTTAACGTCCGCTATTTCTTCGAAACTTTCGCCATTGACTTCTGTTTGTTGTCGTCTTTCATGCTCGCGGCCAGAGAAGCCTTTGAATCACGATCATATGCTTCACGAGCCTTCATATACAACAAGGACACGGGGATGCCTCCTTCTCTTTGGGATTATATGGTCTCAGTTTACCACACACAGCCTTGCTAAAACCATTAAATTGGAAAATCTCCGAACTCATTTAAAGTGATAATTCCAAAGCACCTTCCATTTGCCTTTGTCAAGGGCCACATAGCAGGGCTGAGTGACAATCAGCTCTCCGAACTGGCTATCGTAAAACATATCCACTTGCGCTTTCCTTACATCTTTAAACACAAGTCCCTCATCGTCAAAAGCAAAGCGCTCCACCTTTTCAAGCTTGCTGATTTCAACATCGAACTCTTCCACACCCATATGCCCCATGAATACATGATTCTTGGTTTGGATGTAATTCGATTTGGAGAACTTTTTCTTCATCTCAGGATGAAACAACTCCCACGCATTGCCGAAATCCCCCGTCGACTCAAACTCATAAAAGTCCCGGATCACCTCCTCCGGTGAACCCGAAGCATCCCCCCTGCCAAAAAGCATGAACCCAACAAACGAGAGGAACAGTACGGCCACGACCACGACAGCCACCAGGGGGAAAGGGCTCCTCCTTCTCATTGGTCACCACTCCCTGCTTATCCGTACATAAATATGAAGGACGCGCTTGGTGTATGTTGAAAGATTTTAAAAGTCGTTCTTTTTCAGCTTGGCTGCATAATCAGAGCGTTTTTTTTGAAGAAAATCAAGATAAGGACAATCTGGGTTCAGTTCAAATAATTGAATACTATAGTCCAAGTACTCCAATGCCTTCTCATAATCATGTAAAAGCTCATGATTATATCCGATATGATAGTGCAGTTCTGCCATGAGATAGAGATCCTCACACTCGATACACCAGTCGATGCCTTGAAGAGCGTAGGAGATGGACTCCTGATAATTTTTCAAGCGGGTGTTCACACGGGCAATATTGTAAAGTAGGCGGCTCTTTATAGACTTTACTTTTAATACACGATCAGTGGACGTGATGATCTGTTGAACAAGCTGATATTTCTCCATGGCCCGGTCGTAATGCTCACCATTGAATTCGAATGCTCCCAGGGTCAATAACATTTCAAGTTCATTTTCTGTATATGCGCGTTTCTTTCGGTCTACTAAATCCATTGCCTCCTCCAACAATGATATGGCACCGTCATGATCCCCTTTCACCTCGTACATGTACACACTTTTATGCCAGTAAAGGAATTGCATGGCCCTGCTATCATTGCTGAATAAAGGATTATGTTCCTCCACCTGAACGATCTCCATCATTTCTTCATGCTGACGATTGATTCGCAGTCTCCTTAACTGAGTTGCCACCTCACGTACATAATCGAGTCTTGGAGTTGAACCAATTTGAAAAAAGTAATTAACATCCACCCCAAGCTTCCTGGAAATTTGGTAAAGGACCGTGGCATTGGGATCCAACTCACCTTTTTCAATCAGACTGATCAGTGCCTGCGTACAGATCCCTTCTGCCAGTTCCCCTTGAGTTAAATTCATTTCTCTTCTCAGTTCACTGATTTTCTTTCCAATTTCAGCTAGCTTCAATAGATTCCACCCCCTATGAAATAAATGGGTTGGTCCTCTTACTTTTCAAGCATATGTATGTAGTTTACTCTTTTGTCTCTTACGAAATTTCCACCAGGGTTTTCTGGATATAGTTCAAACAATTGAATACTGTGATCCAAAAATTCTAAAGCTTTTTCAACGTTATTCATAAGTTCATAGTTATAAGCGACCTGATAATGCAGGACCGGCATAAGATAGAGCTGATCATATTCTAAGCACCAATCAATTCCCTTGGTCGCGAGTGAGATGGAATGGTCGAGATTTCCCAAACGTGTATGTGCCCTTGCTGAATGATAATAAAGACGGCTATATATAGACTTATCTGCAGGAATCCTTTTTGATCCTTCCAAAGCTTCTTCCACTTGATTAAAATGTTTTATTGCTCCTTGAAAGTTCTCCTCCCTGTATTCAAACACACCCAATGTCAAAATCATTTCCATTTCAAGCTCAGTAAAGGCTCTTTTACTATTCTTAGTGAGGTGGAAGGCTGATTGGATATGTGAAACAGCCAGTGGGTGGTCCTTTTCTACCTCAAAGGCATAAATGCTCTTATGCCAAAGGAGCAACTGCATTTTATTCGGATCACGGTAAAAAAGGGGATTCTTTTCTTCTGATTTTATATAATCCATCATTTCTTCATACTTATAAACGATCCGGAGTGCCCGAAGCTGTTTTTCCACCTCATTGACGTAGTCTAGCCGTGGAGTCGAACCAATTTCAAAAAAATAGTTAATGTCCACTCCAAGCTTCCTTGCAATCTGACTAAGCGTTGAAGCATTCGGTTCCAGTTCACCTTTTTCAATCAGACTGATTGAAGCTTGTGTACAAATTCCTTTCGCCAGCTCCATTTGGGTCAAGTTCTTTTCGCATCGAAGTTCACTAATTCTCTTCCCGATTTCCTCCATTTTCATACATCCACCCCAACTCACACTTAGATATGAACCTTGATCTTATTGCTTCTTTAAAGCCTCCAAATAGCCTGTCCTTTTGTCAGTAAGGAATCCATTATTCACCGGATGTTCGGGTGTTAAAGCATATAGAAGAATGCAGTAGTCCAGATATTCCAAGGCCTTTTCATAGTCACCCAAGAGTTCGTAATTATATCCGATTTGATAATGAAGCCCCGCCAGGAGATAAAGTTCCTCACTCTCGATGCACCAATCGATTCCTTCGTTTGATAACGCAGTGGACTCTTCCAGGTTACCCAGCCTCGTGTGCGCTCTGGCAAGATTATAATACAGTCTCGTTTTAATCGACTTATCATTGAGAGCTCTATTGGTACCGTCCAGGATTTTTTGAATCTTGTCATATTCTTCAATGACAGCTTCGTAATTTCCGAGGGAAAACTCATAAATGCCAATAGTTAACATCATTTCAATTTCAAGCTCAGTGGTTGCCCTTTTTTTGTTTGGAAATAGCGCAAACGCTTCTTCTAGTATGGAAACAGCCTCTTGATGGTCATTCTTCACTTCAGAATAATAAATGCTCTTATGCCAATATAAAAACTGAAGATTTTTTGGGTCATTATAAAACAACGGATTTTTCTCCTCGATCGAAACAATATTCATCATCTCTTCAAACTCATTTAAGATCCGTAGCTTCCTCACTTGTTTCTGTACTTCAGTAATATAATCCAGCCTTGGCGTCGAACCAATATGAAAGAAGTAGTTCACATCCACTCCGAGTTTCTTCGCAATTTGATACAAGCTTGATGCATTGGGGTCCAACTCCCCTTTTTCAATCAGACTGATTGATGCTTGTGTACAGATTCCCTCTGCCAGTTCCCCTTGGGTGAGATTCATTTCTCCCCGAAGTTCACTGATTTTTTTTCCGATTTCGGAAAGCTTCATGCTCAGCACCTACCTTTGTGATTGGGCTACTCTTACTGCTTCTATCTTTTTATCAATAAAGTCAACGAAGCGGGCATTCTTTTGGATTTGGAAGTAGTCTCTTCCCTTCTGAAAATATGAAAGTGCCTCTTCGTCATTACCTTTTAACTCAAGGTTGTATCCAATTTGATAGTTTAATTGAGCAATCCCATATAATCGTTCTTCACTAATGGTCCATTTCAACCCTTCCTTGCAGTACTTAATCGATTCATCATAGTCTCCAAGACGGGTAATAATCCTAGCAGTATGGTAGTACAACCGTGTTTTAATAGACTTATCCTGCAGATAAGGATTTTGATCTACTGCTTCCTGAGCTTTCCCATAAGCTGCTAACGCCTCATCATATCTTTCCAGAAGTGCTAACATATTACCCAGTGTAATTTGAAGGCGCATTTCCCTCTCCGTCATGGCCCTCTTAGGATCCTCCGTCAATTTGATTGCATCCAACACCATACCCACCGCTTTTTCTTTATTTCTTTCCACTTCACTCACATAGATGGCTTTATTCCAATCCAATAGCTGTTTATTTTCCTTGTTGTTCACAAACAACGGATTTTGTTCTTCCTTCTCGATCAGCTTGATCATGTCGTCATATTGCAAATTGAATCGATAGGTGTGAAATAGGCGCTCCACATTTTTAATATAGTCATGTCTTTCGGTAGAACCTATTTCAAAGAAATAATTCACATCCACCCCAAGTCTTTGGGAGATTCGATAAAGAACGGTAGCGCTAGGATAGATATCTCCCTTTTCCATACGACTGATCAAAGCCTGGGTGCAGATTCCTTCTGCAAGTTCTCCTTGAGTGATACCTATAGCTTTCCTGAGTTCTTTTATCTTCTTTCCAATTACTGAGTAATCCATGGAATTCCACCTTTATCTTTCATTTTCTGTTTCAACTACACCACCTACGTTTTTGCTTCTACATTTACCGACCTCTTTGTCTCTGCAATCTTTCGATCGATGAATTCGACAAGCTTCTTATTCTTTTGAATTTGAAAGTAATTTCTCCCTTTTTGAAAATAGGGAAGCGCCTCTACAGGTTTTCCTTGAAGCTCCAAATTGTAACCAATTTGATAATTCAATTGTGCAATGCCGAATAGCCGCTCTTGGGTAATGGTCCATTTCAGACCTTCCCTACAATAGTTGAGAGATTCCTCGTATTCTCCAAGCCTTGTAAGAATTCTGGCCGTATGATAATAAATTCTCGTTTTAATCGACTTATCTTGAAGGAACGTATCCTGACCAATGGAATCTCGTACTCTGTTATACGCCTCCAACGCTTCTTTATCTTTATCCTGGGAAGATAGAATGTGACCCATAGATAGCTGAATGCGCATCTCCCTCTCCGACATCGCCCTCTTCGGGTCTGCCGTCAGCTGGTAGGCGTCCAGTAACACGCTGATGGCCCTGTCTTTGTCGTTTTCTATTTCTGCTATGTAGATGGCTTTATTCCATTCGAGTAGCTGCTTGTTTTCTTTGTGATTGATGAAAATCGGATTTTTCTCTTCTTTTTGCACGAGTTCGATTAGTTCGTCGTACTGCAGTTTGAATCGGTAGTTATTCAGTAATCGTTCCACGTTTTTGATGTAATCAAAGCGCTCGGTGGAGCCGATTTCGAAGAAGTAGTTCACATCCACCCCAAGCTTCTGGGAAATACGGTATAGCACCGTGGCACTGGGGTAGATATCCCCTTTCTCCATGCGACTGACCAGTGCCTGCGTACAGATTCCATCAGCGAGTTCCCCTTGGGTGATGCCGATGGCTTTTCTCAATTCCCTTATTTTCTTTCCTATGATTGAATAGTCCATTCTAATCCACCCCTGCTGTAGATATGTTCGTCTCGATCATTGGTTTGCACAATGAGCAAATATTAATATTCTTATAGATTCTGAGATTTCCGCAAAGCCCTATCATATTGACCTCCTACACCGGTCAAGGTAAGACGAGAGCGGGATTACATGTACTTATTGAATATGGTTTAATGAATTCAACGACAAATTACAATACCTTTGGACGACGCTCTTGCTTAGGGGGCGTCCTTTTTTTGTAAAAGAAAAATATTAATATCCTTATAATTTCTGAGAAATTCTCACTTTCATCATGAAATACTGAAAGTCCTGACCTGCCGTGTGTCGAGAGGGGGGAATTCATTGAATTCCCGGATATGGTTTAATGAATCCAACGACAAATTACAATACCTTTGGACGGCGCTCTTGCTTAGGGAGCGTCCTTTTTTTATGTAAAAGAAAATATTAATATTCTTATAACTTCTACGAAATGCACGCTTTCATCATGAAATACTGAAAGTCCTGACCTGCCGTGTGTCGAGAGGGGGGAATTCATTGAATTCCCGGATATGGTTTAATGAATCCAACGACAAATTACAATACCTTTGGACGGCGCTCTTGCTTAGGGAGCGTCCTTTTTTTCGGCTATGAATATTAATATCCTTATATTCTTTTAGGAATAAAGGCTTTTATTCCGCATAAGACGTTTTATCCCTGAGGCATTCCTTCACAGCAGGATTTCACCCATTTTCGATCTATGGTTAAATAGACCCAACGACAAATTTCAATACCTGTGGATGACGCTCTTGCTTAGGGGGCGTCCTTTTTTTATTCTTTTATACGTACGAAGCAGCCGGTGGTTTCAGCCTGCGTCTATTTCAAATCTCATACAGTTCCAATGGGAGACCATCGGGGTCAGAAAAGAACGTGAATCGTTTGGACGTATATGGATCGATTCGTATATCCTCGACCTGTATGCCCGATTGATGAAGTTCAGCCACCACTTCTTCCATATTCTCCACTTCAAAAGCCAGATGCCTGAGTCCCCTGGCTTCCGGATAGCTGGCGCGTTCCGGAGCTTCAGGGAAAGAGAATAGTTCGATGAGGTAGGTGCCGTTCAAGGCAAGGTCGAGCTTATACGAGTCACGGTCTTCCCGGTAGACTTCCCTGATGATCGTGAAACCAAGGAGATCGGTGTAGAAGGCCTTTGAAGCTTCATAGTCGGAACAGATAATGGCAATATGATGGACAGCCTGTAGGTGCATATGTTTCCTCCATGTAAAAAAGGAGCAGCCTGTTTCAGCTGCTCCTTGATGATTATTTGATGGATTCGGTCAGGACCGGTACGATTTGTTTTTTACGTGAAACGACGCCTTTAAGAAGTGCACGGTTGTTCTCAAGCTTCACGTTGAAGGCTTTCTCGACTTCTCCTGCCTTGCTTCCAAGGGCAAGGGCCGTCGAGTCGTTCTCAAGGATGTCAGTGACCACAAGAAGGAACAGGTCCAGGCCTTTTTGTTTGATGAGGGTTTCCATGGCTGCTTCTACCTCTGCTTGGCGGCCGAAAACATCATTCAGGTCGACGACATTGATCTGAGCAACTTCAACCTTGGCAGTCCCCATGGAGAATTCCTTGGCATCAAGGGTCACAAGCTCAGCAACCGTCTTCGTGCTCATATTGGCTCCAGCTTTCAACATTTCAAGACCGTATACCTGTGCGTCAACACCGGCGATTTCAGCCAGTTCATTCGCTGCAGCCACGTCTTCATCTGTGCAGGTCGGCGATTTGAACAGGAGTGAATCAGAGATGATGGCAGACAGCATGAGGCCGGCCATTTCCTTCGTCACTTCCACGCCTTTCTCTTTGTACATTTTGTTCAGGATCGTCGCCGTGCAGCCAACTGGCTCGGCGCGGTAGTACAACGGGTCAGCCGTTTCGAAGTTGGCGATACGGTGATGATCGATGACTTCGAGTACGCGTACGTCTTCGATGTCTACGGCGCTTTGCTGGCGTTCGTTATGATCGACCAGGATGACCGTGTCGGCTTCAGGTGCGACCTTCTCCACAAGGCGGGGCGCTTCCACATTGAAATGGTCGAGTGCATATTGGGTCTCCCCGTTCACGTCGCCGAGGCGTACCGCTTCCACTTCTGCTCCCAGCTTCGTCTTCAAGTCTGCATAGACAAGGGCGGATGTAATCGTATCAGTATCGGGATTCTTGTGTCCGAATATAAGCGTTTTACTCATGATCATACTCCTTTTATGTAAAGTTTGGTGATGTTCTCGTATTCATTTTCTTATATTACCATATTTGATCGCAAAACCGAACGAAGATCCGACGAATTTTTCATGGAAAAATGCCACGGTATAGGGAATTGGAACCCTATCTGATTCAAAAGAAGCCTGCCGGGAACACCGGCAGGCTTTCTCTTATTTCAAGCTGTCATAGAACTTCTTCGTCACCTGAACGGTATGGGTGCTTCCCCCGTTGTCCTGGACATTTTCCAGTAGCATGGCAAGGACCATATCAGGATTGTTCTGGTCATAGGAGACGAACAGTCCATTTTCTCTTCCTTTTGACCCCTGTTCCGATTTGATTTCAGCTGTTCCGGTCTTTCCGGCAATGGCTTTCCCTTCAGAGTTCGCTTTCGTGGCGATCCCTTCTGATACGACCTTCCTCAAATCCGTTTGCAGCAGTTTTGCCTGTTCCGTTGTGACGACTTCCTTCTTCCACACCTTCGGCTCTTGATCAAGAACGAGCTGTGGCTCCATCATGTTCCCATCGTTGATGATGCCTCCATAGGCACTGGCAAGATGGACGATATTCATGAGCACTTGTCCCTGTCCGAAGGCAGAATCGGCGAGTTGGACTTCTTTCTCGATCTTTCCATCATTGGACACTTGGGAGTTATAGAGCGGATACTCAAACGGGATGTCCTCTCCGAATCCGAAGTTTTCTTTCAGACCCTTCACGAAGGTATCTGCCCCCATATCGAGTCCGACACGGGCAAAATAGATATTATCGGAGAATTTCAGGCCGCTTTCGAGATCCACCGAGCTATCGTTGTCGAATACGCGGACGACCTTGTAGTTCCCCCATGATTCATCCTTCTTCCATGTCTTCCCTTTGATGTCATACGTCTTATTCGGATCGAGCTTGCCGGATTTCAATCCGACGGATGCGGTGATCCCTTTCATAGTGGATCCAGGTGAGTAGGTGATCTGGAAGCGATTCTCGAGGGGCTTATCCGGATCTTCCGAAAGCTCCTTGTAACGGTCCGAAGATATACCGAGAATCATTTCATTCGGGTCAAAGGACGGTGTGCTGACCAATGCCAAGGCTTCACCGGTCTTCGGGTTCATGGCTGCCGCCGTGCCCGGTTCCTTCTTCATCTGGGCGTAGATTTTCTTCTGCAACTCTGCATCGATGGTCAGCTTGACGTTTTTCCCGTTCTCCACTTCCTGCTCAGCGACGGTCACCTCATCGCCATTTTCCTTCGTGAGGAAAAGGCGCTGACCGTCTTTCCCGCGTAGCTTGTCCTCAAATACTTCTTCTGTGCCGCTCACCCCGATGAGGGAATTGGCTGTATATCCCTTGTCCTTCACCTTCTCGAGCTTCTCTGCTGTAAGCTTCCCGATATAACCCGTCAGGTGGGCGGTCGCTTCACCGAAGGGATACTCCCTTGCTTTCACCCGCTTGGAGTAGAGACCATCAAGATCGATGACCTCCAGAGCTAGGGGGCGTTCGGAAAGGGGCAGTTTTTTGATCGGAACAAAATACTCCGGTTGCACCCAGCTTTGATCGAGTTCTTTTTTAATTGCCTCTTCAGAAGTATCAAGGAGATCGGCTACCTTCTTCAGATTGCTTTCGTCAAATTCACCTGGTACGATCCCGATTTGGAACGCTTCACCGTTCACGGCAAGGGGCTGATCATTGCGGTCGTAGATTTCCCCGCGCTGAGCAGTGATCGTGTCGATCCCGACCTTATCCCCATCCTCCAGTTCAGGCAGGATAAAGGAAGGATCCCAGTTGACGTACCAATCCTCTTTATCATCACGTTCTTCTTTTGTAAGCTTCACTTTTTGATCGTACTTCACTTCTCCCGCAGATGTGTTAAAGCTGATGATGACGGGGAACTCTGCTTCCTTCTTCTTATCCCAGTCGGTATCATCTTTCGGTTCTTTGAATGATACCTTCAAATCCGATACACCGGCGTCTTCATAAATTTTCTTATACCGGTCGACAAAATCCTTCTTTTTATACGAGTCCTTTGTCTCGGTACTCAAGTAGCTACCGTACATGTCATCAAACGTCTGTTTATTCCACAATTTCACATAATCCTTCAGGCGATCATCGGGCTTCGATTGCTCCTGGCACCCTGCCAGTACAAGTCCGAATATCAATAGGAAACAAAGTATGAGTATCTTGCGCATGAAATCGTCATCCCCTAATGTAGAATTTTCCTCTACGTTCATTCTTTCAAAAAGATAGACAAGTTTCAATACAAAGTCACCGAACTGTACCAGTAAAATCCACCGTTTCCTGACGATTCTCTTCAATGGATGATGCATTTTATAAAAAATTTGTTATAATAGACAATCGTAAGAGTAATAAGGAAGAAATCCTAAGATTATATCTTGCAAATATTAATCGACAGGTGGAATAAAAATGAACGACTATCGTGTTTTACTGTATTACAACTACACCCAGGTAGAAGATGCAGAGGCATACGCTCCTCAGCATAAAGCCAAATGTGAAGAAATCGGACTGCTCGGACGCATCCTGATTTCAGAAGAAGGAATCAACGGAACTTGCTCCGGTACAGTCGAACAGACTGACGCCTATATGGAGTACATGAAAAACGATCCGCGTTTCAAAGACACGGTCTTCAAGATTGAAGAAACAGACGGCCACGCATTCAAGAAATTGAAGGTGAAATACCGTAAAGAACTAGTTACCCTTCGCCTTGAAGATGATGTAGATCCGAATAAACTTACCGGCCAGTATCTTGAGCCGAAAGAATTCTACGAACAAATCCAGCGCGAAGACACCATCGTCCTCGACGCACGGAATGATTATGAATATGACCTTGGACACTTCAGAGGCGCGATCCGCCCGGATATCCGCAACTTCCGCGACCTTCCGCAATGGATCCGCGATAACAAAGAAAAGTTCATGGATAAAAAGATCATCACCTATTGCACAGGCGGAATCCGCTGTGAGAAATTCTCCGGCTGGCTTCTTAAAGAAGGATTCGAAGACGTTGCACAGCTTCACGGAGGCATCGTGACGTACGGTCAGGACCCAGAAGTGCAGGGTGACCTATGGGACGGACAGCTTTACGTATTCGATGAGCGTATCTCCGTACCGGTCAACCGCAAAGAGCATGTGGTCATCGCCCGCGATTTCTACGACGGCGAACCATGTGAACGCTACGTCAACTGTGCGTACCCGCCATGTAACCAAAAAATCATCTGCTCTGAAGAAAATGAGCACAAATATATGAGAAGCTGCTCTCACGAATGCCGCACACATCCTGAAAACCGTTATGTACAAGAATACGGTATGACAGAAGAGGAAGTGGCAGAACGCCTCGCTGTCATCGAGCGTGAGAAAGAAACAGCTGCGATCTAAATAGAACGACGAACAAGCTGCCGGATGCCGGTAGCTTGTTTTTTTATGTTCATCTACTTTGGTAAACACTAGGACTGTTATTTTTATGAGTGAGCGGTTTGTATTTAGTCCGTTCCTTTTCGCTGCAGGTGCTTGCTTTCCTGCGGGGAGGGCGGCAAGCCTCCTCGTTCCTGCGGGGTCTCGCCACTCCTCCTTTTCCGCTGGAGTCAAGCACCTTCCGCTTCAATACACTCTTTGATTTTAATGAAGTGGTGAATGGTAATTGACCAGGTCCGGACATTCGACATTCACGGCATCCGTTTTTCAGATTAAGCATTGGTCTTATATGGCTCGCAGGAGCATTGAATGTTCTTCAAACGTGTGTAAAAGGCACAGGATCGTTCCTTTCCGCTGCAGGCGCTTGCTTTCCCGCGGGGAGGGCGGCAAGCCTCCTCGTGCCTGCGGGGTCTCGCCACTCCTCCTTTTCCGCTGGAGTCAAGCGCCTTCCGCTTCAATACACTCTTTGGTTTTAATGAAGTGGTGAATGGTAATTGACCAGGTCCGGACATTCGACATTCACGGCATCCGTTTTTCAAATTAAGCATGGGTCTTATATGGCTCGCAGGAGCGTTGAATGTTCTTCAAACGTGTGTAAAAGGCACAGGATCGTTTCTTTCCGCTACAGGCGCTTGCTTTCCCGCGGGGAAGGTGGCAAGCCTCCTCGTTCCTGCGGGGTCTCCCCACTCCTCCTTTTCCGCTGGAGTCAAGCACCTTCCTCTTCAATACACTCTGTGGTTTTAATGAAGTGGTGAATGGTAATTGACCAGGTCCGGACATTCGACATTCACGGCATCCGTTTTTCAGATTAAGCATTGGTCTTATATGGCTCGCAGTCGCGATGATTGTTCTTCAAAAGCGTGTAAAAGGCACAGGAGCGTTCCTTTCCGCTACAGGCGCTTGCTTTCCTGCGGGGAGGGCGGCAAGCCTCCTCGTGCCTGCGGGGTCTCGCCACTCCTCCTTTTCCGCTGGAGTCAAGCGCCTTCCGCTTCAATCCACTCTTTGGTTTTAATAAAGGGTGGTATATGAATTAATCTTTAATTGAGATCTTTAGAGCATCCTGAATAAATTGTCTTAAACAAATCAGTATAGAAAAATGTACTGTGGCCCCCTCTTGTTCTAATCACCATGGAAAGATAGTATTATTTCCATGAACAATAGCAATTGCTCCTCCAAAATACACAGTGCAGTGCAGCGGAGGCCGGCCGACTCCTATGGGAAAAGCGGGTAGGCTGAGACCCTGCAGGCTTGCCGAAGCAGCTCACCGCACGCCCCATGGAAAGCGGGTGGCCGCAGCGAAACGGAACGACCCTTCTCCCATCCTAACCTAATAAAAATGTGGATTGTCAGACAGCGGTCACTCATCCAAATCTACATACTGCAGGGTAGCGGAGGCCACCCGACTCCTTTGGGAAAAGCGGGCAGGGTGAGACCCTGCAGGCTTGCCGAAGCGGCTCACCGCACGCCCCATGGAAAGCGGGTGGCCGCAGCGAAACGGAACGAACCCTTCTCTCATACATACCTAATAAAAGGTGGATTGCCAGGTAGCAGTCACTCATCCAAACCTGCATAGTGCAGTGCAGCGGAGGCCGGCCGACTCCCGCGGGAATAGTGGGCTGGTGAGACCCTGCAAGCGCAGCTGAAGCGGCTCACCGTCCACCCCGCAGGAAAGCGGACGGCCGCAGCGGAACGGAACGCCCCTTCTTTCCTCCAAACTTAATAAAAAGGTGGATTGTCAGACAGCGGTCACTCATCCACTTCCACACAGTGCAGTGCAGCGGAGGCCACCCGACTCCTATGGGAAAAGCGGGCAGGGTGAGACCCTGCAGGCTTGCCGAAGCGGCTCACCGCACGCCCCATGGAAAGCGGGTGGCCGCAGCGAAACGGAACGAACCCTTCTCTCATACATACCTAATAAAAGGTGGATTGCCAGGTAGCAGTCACTCATCCAAACCTGCATAGTGCAGTGCAGCGGAGGCCGGCCGACTCCCGCGGGAATAGTGGGCTGGTGAGACCCTGCAAGCGCAGCTGAAGCGGCTCACCGTCCACCCCGCAGGAAAGCGGACGGCCGCAGCGGAACGGAACGCCCCTTCTTTCCTCCAAACTTAATAAAAAGGTGGATTGTCAGACAGCGGTCACTCATCCACTTCCACACAGTGCAGTGCAGCGGAGGCCACCCGACTCCTATGGGAAAAGCGGGCAGGGTGAGACCCTGCAGGCTTGCCGAAGCGGCTCACCGCACGCCCCATGGAAAGCGGGTGGCCACAGCGAAACGGAACGAATCCTTCTCCCATCCACACTAATGAAAATTTGGGTTAACAAATATCCTTGTCTAATCAAAAAGGGAACCCGCTTATCCTCATCCAATACAAAACCTTCCAACCACTAACCCAAGCAGATTATTAGTCAAACACCCCGTCCATCCACTATGATTATTCCCGTACCAATCGAAGGAGGCAAAACCACATGAACGAAAAATTCAAAGAACTGCTATCTCCATATACATTCAAAAACGGAATCGAACTCAAAAACCGCGTAATCATGGCGCCGATGACGAACTTCTCTTCCGATGATAACGGCAACGTCACAGATGCAGAAGTCGACTATTATGCCCGCCGCTCACAAGGTGTCAGCATGGTCATCACGGCCTGCACCAATGTAACACCGAACGGAAAAGGGTTCCCAGGCGAATTCGCCGGTCATTCAGATGACATGATCCCAAGCCTTGAGCGTCTTGCTAAAGGTATCAAGGACCAAGGAGCCAAAGCCATCCTGCAAATCTTCCACGGCGGCATTCAATGTCCACCGGAACTAGTAGATGGCGACGTCGTGAGTGCCAGTGACATCACAGGCGAAAACGGCGAGAAAAAAGCCCGCGGTCTATCTCAAGGTGAAATCGAAGAAATCATCGAAGCATTCGGTGAAACAACACGCCGTGCCATCGAAGCCGGATACGACGGAGTCGAGATCCACGGTGCGAACGGATATCTTCTTCACCAGTTCTTCTCTCCGATGACAAATCACCGTGAAGATCAATTTGGTGGAAGCCTTGAAAACCGCATGGCATTCCCACTTGCTGTTGTAGATAAAATCAAGAGTGTCGTGGATGAGCATGCCAATTCTCCTTTCCTTGTCGGCTACCGCTTCTCTCCTGAAGAGCCGGAAGAGAACGGCTTCACCATGGGTGAAACCTTGAAGCTTGTCGATGCCTTGGCGGATAAAGAGCTTGATTATCTTCACGTGTCACTCTTTGACTTCTTCTCTACGCCGCGTAGCGGAGTGGATGATCTTGAGAAAACCCGGATCGACTACCTGCTTGAAACCATCGGTGACCGTGCGCCCCTTATCGGCGTAGGTTCCATCTATTCAGCAGAGGATGCGTACAAAGCGTTCCAAACCGATGTACCGCTTCTAGCGATCGGCCGCGAGCTCATCATCGATCCTGACTGGATTCAGAAAATCGAAGAAGGTCGCGAGAATGAGATCATCACGGAAATCGATAAAGAAAAACAAAAAGAACTCGTCATCCCGGATCCACTCTGGAATGCCGTCTTGAATACTCCAGGCTGGTTCCCTGGCGTTTAATACATGATACCCAACAAAAAAAGGACCCTTGCGCTGCACGTTGCACGCAAGGGTCCTTTTTCTATTATGGTCGGCCACATACTCCTAAGAGCTTGCAGAGCCAGTTTTTCAATTTCTTGATGATGTCACGGATCTGATCTCCCCAGCCGCCATGGCCGTCGTCGTCACCGTCTCCATCGCCACCGCCGCCGTCACCCGGATCATCTTGCTTGACCTCTTGTACGATGCGGTCTTCGAGCTCCGGTGAAACCGGGCTGTTCTTCTCAAGGTATTCAGTCATGACTTCGAAGTCCACTTGGAACAGCTCCGTCATGCGTCCATCGTCTTTTGCTTCCTTCAGCATGGAATATCCGTCTCCACCATCTGCTGTGAAAGCATTTGTTGCCACTGTGTACATCGCTGCTGGATCAAGCTTTTCGAATCCGTTGTCTGTTTTCACATCAACAGACCATACACGCTCTCCAACAGGCTGATTCACATCATACTTGAATTTGATTCCTGAAACCTGCAGGAAGCGACCTTCGCCGGACTCGACGGCGCTTACACTATGCTCGAGTGCCTGCTTGATTTCTTCTCCAGTCAGATCAATCGCAACCAGGTTGTTTCCGAAAGGCAGGGTGGTCAATACATCACCGAGCGTGATGTCTCCCTCACCGATTGACGCCCTGATTCCTCCACCATTTTGGAAGGCGATATGAGTCTTCACGGATTCGTTGGCTTTGGCCACCATTCCATCGGTGATCAGATTTCCAAGGTTCGTTTCCTTCGTACGGACGTCAGCGCGTTCTCCATTCAATGGAACGTCACTTGAACCGACAACCTCAGACATAAGCTCATCAAGAGGTGCTTTGAACTCTTGTACTTTTGCTTCTGCTTCAGGATCTTTTTCGTAATTGGCAAGTGGGACAAGCTCCCCTTTGTATTCCTTGATGACACCGTCAGGATCGAACGTGACATCGAGATTACCGATGTTGTTCAAGTATTCTCCTGTCTGTACGATCAGTGTAGGCTCATCCTTTTCAACGAATGTCGGTTCTTTCAAAGCTGTGTGGGAGTGACCACCGACGATTACATCGATGCCGTCCACTTCTTCTGCAAGATCCTGATCAGGTCCGTATCCAAGGTGGGATAGGACGACAATCTTATTCACACCTTCTTCTTGGAGCATGGAGATCGTCGCATTGGAAGATTCCACGACATCCTCGAACACGATGTCTTCACTTGGGTTGGCAAGGAAAGAGGTGTCAGGCGTCGTCAATCCGAAGATTCCCACCTTTTCACCGTCGATTTCCTTGATGATGGCAGGGTAGATCTTCCCGCCTTCAGCCGGGTCACCGATTTCATCTTTATAAAGCGGGGACAGATCCTTATCGGCTGTCACGTTTACGTTGGATGATACCATCGGGAACTTCATTTCTTTGATGAAATTGGCCAGGATATTTGAATCTTTATCAAATTCATGGTTACCGAATGTCATGGCGTCGAAATTCAGGTCGTTCATGAATGATAGATCAGCCAGACCAAGATACTGGCGGAAATAAAGCGTGCCGGAGAATACATCCCCTGCATCCACCAAGAGGGAATTCGATTTACGAAGATCGTCCAGTGCCGTCACGAGGCGCGGGTATTGCTCCACATGGGCATGGCTGTCATTCGTATGAAGAATCGATAGATCAAAGTCCTTCGGCTCTTCCGGTTCTTGCTGGGTATTCAGGTCAAGCTGTGCCACCAGGGCATCGTGATCGCTTGCACGCCCATGCTCTTCCATATAAGGAGAGTTGAAGTTGACGATATCAAACTCGGCTTGATCAGCGAGGCGATTCGACACAAGCATGTGATCGAGCACCTGTGCATTTCCTTGATACGAATACGTATAGCGCTCGTTGGCAGGAAGTGTCTCGATCAAGTTCGTGAGCTCTTCCCCTTTAAGTTTCTGAAGCGGTGCAGAGAATTCAAAGTCATTCAAGTCGCCAAGGACCACGACATTTGCATCTTCATTCTTCGCTTCAATATCTGACACGAAGCCGTTGATGACTTCTGCAATTTTCAAGCGTTGCGTTTCACTTCCAAGGGTCGGAGGCTGGTTGCGTCCGAACAGCGGCTCGTCTCCACCTTTGGAGTTAAAATGATTGGCAATGACGATGACGTCTTCACCGTTGAAATCGAATTGTGCTGCAAGAGACTTACGGCTGCTGCGGAATGCATCGTTCGTCGGATCGATCCGACCAGGGTTAATGGTCAGGGAGCCGTCCTCATATCCGACTGCAGTCGTTTGATCCCCTTTTTCACCTTCTGCCAGGGTAACGCGCTCAGGGTTGTAGAGATACCCTACACGGATATTCCCTCCAGGAACCCCTCCGTCCTGTTTGTCCTGTGGAGCGATTTCCGTCCACTTGTAAGCAGGGCCGCCGAATTTCACAGAAGCATCACTCAGTGCTTTATAGTTTCCATCAGCCTTCACCGTACCGTCATCTTTCGTTCCGCTGTCATCGAGTACTTCCACAAGACCGATGATATCAGGAGAGCCAAGATTTTCGACCATGGATCTGGCCAGTTTGTCACGTTTTGTGGTATCTGACGCGTCAAAGTTTTCGATATTGTAGGAAGCAACCGTCAGCTTGTCCTCATCTTTTTCAATCGTCGTCGTTTCAGGTGTGAACTCACGCTCGTTCAGAGCAGGAAGCTCATCATCATTGACTAGGATTTTGAAGTTGCTGAAGCTGTAGCTGACAACACCCGTCACGGTTCCGTCGAACTGATCGCCGGTCTTCGCTACGTAATTGCGGTCTTGAAGCTGGATAAACATTCTTTCAGGATTCTGATTGTCCGCTGTCAGGAGCGGAGCACCTTCTTTGGTATAGTTCTTCCCTTCCACCTGTTCGGTGATGACCGGAAGCTCTCCGTACTTCTGAGGTCCCGTAACCGTCGGATCTTCAAGGGAAATACGCATGCCTTCAAGGCTTTCATAGAAATCGATGGCATCCACATCAGGATTGAATTCTTCCAGGCCGTCACTGTCGATGACATCTGTCGGAGGGAAGATATCCTTGCCGATCACGAGGGCTTCAGGAAGCTCGTTACCGGAAGACTGGACCACCACATTCCCGTTCTGGGAATTGATTTCCGTCATGGTAAGGTCGGTTTGAAGCTTTTCCGCATAGCCATCAAGGACCCATTCTTTCACCTGTCCATCAACCTTCACGGCATCTCCTGTACGGACTCCGTGGGACGGTTTATAAACGAGGATCCCTTCTGATGTCTTCTCGTTATCATCAGGTTGATCATCTTGCATGTAGAAATTGCTTCCATCCACGACGTGAGTGACGATCCCTTCTACTTCTTTGACGTTCTTGAGGTTGTAAGGGGACGTATGACTCTCACCTTGGATGTCATGGATGCGAAGTCCTTCGATCCCTTCGAACGGATCGGGTTCTCCCGGCTCCGCTCCATCAACGGTGATGGCCGTCGGGTTTTTCAGCCCGGGTACGTTGAAATAGGCCGTAAGCTGACCCGTCACGACGATTTTTTCGCCGATCATATCCGGGTTGGTCTGTAGACCGAATTGCGCACGGAACGAGCTTGGAAGCTGTACCGGCAGGATTCTCGCCGGATCCGTCTCATTTGCAGAATCTGCTATGGCAATATTGAAATCATTACTGAAAGGAGCTTTCGTATTATAATTGGAACCAGATATCGTGTGGCCCACGATGTATCCGGTGACCGTTCCGTTCCCTGTGTTGTTATCGATGGCTTCCTGTACCGTCATGGTGCCGGCTGCACCAGCTGCCGCAGGAAGCATGGCAATCAACATGACAAAAACGGTCATTAAAGCGAATAATGGCTTTTTCATGGTTTTCACTATTTCGTTCCTCCTCCGAATTCAACAATCAGAAATGAGCTGATATCGTCATTATGTGCCCATTTCAAAAAACCTACCCTCGAATAACCCTGCACCCCTAAAATGTAAGCGCTTTCTTTTATCTACATTCCTTTTGCCGATGAACCCGATTCTCTCTCTGCAAATAGGTCCGGCAACCCACCACCGATCCTTTCTTCCCGCATAGTTTGAGCGGAACATACCAAGTTTCCCATTTAATATATCATTTTTCTGTCGAAGATTAAGGAATAATGAAAAAATTAACAAAAATGAGACGATTGGTTTATGAATGCTTCATATTTCCATGTGTTTTTTAGTGAAATAGTCTTACATATGGTAAGACTTCTTTACAAATTCGGTATTCCGTAAGCAGAATAACAAGCTTCCGTCCCTTTCGCTTATGACGTCCTTAGGTAAAAGTGTTTATTTCAGATCATGAGTAAGTATTGGTTCATTCCCTCTCAGGATGTGATGAGATTTGGTTTCCTCCCTCTTCTAGTAAAAGAAGTCTCCCAAACTGAAATCACAACCATATGAGATTATTTTTGTTGTATTTTTCACTCCAACAATGTAATATATATCTTACAAAAAAGCAATATATATATTACATTTGAGGTGAAGCAATGAAAACTAAGGTCAAGGAGGCCAGAATGGAGAAAGGAATGACACAGGCAGAGCTGGCTCGGCGGGTTAATGCGACACGACAGACAATCGGCCTGATTGAAAAGGGATCGTTCAATCCAAGCCTTCAGCTCTGCATCGCCATATGCATAGCCGTAGGAAAGACGCTGGACGAATTATTTTGGGAGGATGATGAACAATGAGTTGGTTGACAATGTTTTTACCAGAGGATGAATACAAACAAAAGAAACTGATGTCGTTTTTAGCAGAAGCGGCTGTCATCGCGTTTCTTACGACAGTGATCGGGGCAGCATTGATTCGCTTAACAAGCATACCTACGGTTGGATCAGAAAAATCATTTTTGATCATAGCAGCTGTCCTGATCCTCTATCCCCTCCTCCGCTACATCCTTTCAGGCATGGAGTACGGGGACATCTTCACACCGCAGCAATACAAAAAACAGATGAAGCACATCGCATTCCGCTCCATCACATTCTTCATCCTATTC
Source organism: Rossellomorea marisflavi (assembly GCF_001274775.1). Classification (GTDB taxonomy): domain Bacteria; phylum Bacillota; class Bacilli; order Bacillales; family Bacillaceae_B; genus Rossellomorea; species Rossellomorea marisflavi. The sequence continues at coordinate 79,746 of NZ_LGUE01000005.1, read as the reverse complement.
AACCTGATCTATGCCATCGCTACCGAGCACCATGGATTGACCACCAGCATCCAAACCGCGGGCCTCGCCCTCATCTTCATGATCCTGCTCTTCCTGATCGACATAAGCTCACTCACCGTTTCCTACAAGAAAAACAAAAACCTTGAAACAGACTGAAAACAAGCAAACAGGACGTGCAGCCGTACATCCTGTTTTTTCTATCTATTGAAATAGAATGAAATAAAGGCACGCCCCCTTCCAACAACCATCCCTCCAAAAAAGAAAGGGGGGAATGGATAATCTCCATTCAGAAAACTACATGCCCATCACCCGCACAAAGTGCCTTGCAGCGAAGGTGGGATGACTCCTGCTGAATAGGAGGAACGGGGAGACCCCGCAGGCACGAGGAGGCTCAACGCCCTCCCCGCGGAAAGCAGTCCACCGCAGCGAAAAGGCACGCACCCCTCCAACCACAAGCCCTTTTCCAAAAAGAGAGAGGGAGGAACGAATACTTACCAATCAAAAACCCTTAAATGCTCATCACCTGCGCAGAGTGCCTTGCAGCGGAGGGTGGCTGACTCCTGCGGAAAAGGAGAGAAGGTGAGACCCCGCAGGCACGAGGAGGCTCAACTCTCTCCCCGCGGAAAGCAGCCACCCGCAGTGGAAAGGCACGCACCCTTCCAACAACCATCCCTCAAAGAAAGGGGGAATGGATATCCGCCATTCAGATAATTACATGCCCATCACCCGCACAAAGTGCCTTGCAGCGGAGGGGGCTGACTCCTGCGGAAAAGGAGGAGCGGGGAGACCCCGCAGGCACGAGGAGGCTCAACGCCCTCCCCGCTGAAAGCAGCCCACCGTAGCGGAAAGGCACGGACCCTTAGCCATTAGGGTTCCATCCAAAAACAAAAAAAGAGCATGACCCAAAAGGCCACACTCCCCAAAACTCATTCCATCCAATCCGGTTTCCCGAACCCTTTAAACTCTTCATCAATCACTTTCTCAAACTCATCCGACTCCACAACCGCCTTGATATCCTTCGACACCTGTGAATCTTTATCATCCGTATTCACAACCACCCGGTTGCGGTACTCATCCGGCATATTCTCAAGCTGAAGCGCATCAAGCAGATCCATATCCGCCGCAAGAGCAAAGTTACCCGGTACAGCCGCCAAATCGACACTATCCACTGTGCGTGGAAGCTGAGCCGCTTCAATCGCCTTGAACTTCAAGTTCTTCGCATTCGTCTCGATATCCTTCTCCGAAACCGTCAGCGGATTGCTGTCCGCCTTCAACGTGATCAGCTTCGCATCGGCAAGGATCTGGAACGCACGCGCCGCATTCGTCGGGTCATTCGGAATCGTGATTTCGCTTCCTTCCTTGATGCTGTCGATGGAATCAAACTTATCGGAATAGATACCCATCGGAGCCGTCGGAACGGAAATCAGCTCAGAAAGCTCGATCTTGTTTTCTTTCGCAAAGTTTTCCATGTAGATCTTATGCTGGAACAGGTTGGCATCAAGATCACCCTGTGCCAATGCATTATTCGGCTGGATGTAATCATTGAATTCCTTGACCGTCACTTTGTAGCCCTTTTCTTCCAGACCCGGCTTGATGGCTTTTGTCACCATATCGCTGTAAGGTCCGGTTGTCGCTCCGATGGTGATATCTTTTTCATCTTTTTTGTCGTTGCTGTTGCCGCATGCCGCCATGAGGCTGACTACGATGGCAAGGCCGAGTAGTAATGTCCACTTTTTCATTGTGTTTCCTCCATTATCTATCGTTTGTCTACTGCTTTAGCGAAAATGTCGCCGGCATATTGGATGACTTGTACAAGACAGATCAAGACGACGACCGTCGTGAACATGACCGTGTTGTCATATCGGTAGTATCCGAATCGGATGGCAAGGTCACCGACCCCTCCCCCGCCGATCGTACCCGCCATGGCGGAGTAAGCGATGAGGGAGATCGCCGTGATGGTCACGCCTTGGATGACCGCCGGTTTCGCTTCCGGAAGAAGCACATCCTTGATGATCATCCACGGGCTCGCCCCGACGGATACAGATGCTTCAATGACGCCCTTGTCGATTTCCTTCAGGGCGGTTTCGACGATCCGGGCGAAGAACGGGATCCCCGCGACTGATAGGGAGACAGAAGCCGCTGTCGGTCCGATCACATCCCCTGTGAGGATCTTCGTCAGAGGAAGGAGCGCCACCAGAAGGATGATGAACGGGATCGACCGGACCATATTCACAATGAATCCGACGATGGATTTCACGAAGCGGTTCTCGAGGAACAGGCCCTTATCCGTTGTGAAAAGGAGCACCCCAAGGGGAAGTCCGATGACAACGGCGATCAACAAGGAGATCCCCACCATATACAACGTTTCTAAAAATGCCTGATTCAGGTCCGGCAAGATTTCAATGATGGCTTCAGGCAGCATCTTCAAGCACCTCCAGACTCTGTGTACGCTGGGTGATGAATTCGATGGCGGCATCGATCTCGGCACGTTCTCCGATCAGTTCCATGATGAAGATCCCGAGTGGTACTTCCTGGATGTATTCGATCTTCCCGTGAAGGATATTCCCTTTCACGTGATACCGCTGGAAGACATCGGACACGACGCTTTCTTCTGCAATGGAGCCTTTGAATTGGATTTTGATCAGAGTTCCTTTCCTCGCTTTCGCCAAGTGATCCGGCAGGTCGAACTGAAGGATCGTCTCGATGAACTGCCTGGTCAGGGGCTCCTTCGGATTCGAGAAGAGATCATATACGGGACCTTCTTCAATGATCCGTCCATCCTGCATCACGGCCATCCGGTCACAGATCTCCTTGACGACTTCCATCTCATGGGTGATGAGGACGATGGTCAGCCCGAGCTCTTCGTTCAGCTTCTTCAATAATTTCAGGATCGACCTTGTGGTATTCGGGTCGAGGGCGGATGTTGCTTCATCGCATAGGAGGACAGAGGGATTATTCGCAAGGGCACGGGCAATCCCGACGCGCTGCTTTTGACCTCCGCTCAGCTGAGCGGGATAGGCATCTGCCTTATCCGATAGGCCGACCATGGCGAGAAGCTCTTCCACACGCGGCCGGATCTCAGCCTTTGGCACCTTGGCCGCTTTCAGGGCGAATGCCAGATTGCCGTAGACCGTCTTTGCCTTGATCAGGTGGAAGTGCTGGAAGATCATGCTCGTCTTCTGCCTTGCCGATCTGAGCTCACGCGGGGACAGCTTTGTAAAGTCCAATCCGTCGATGATGACTTCTCCTGAAGTAGGTCTCTCCAACAGATTCAAGCAGCGGATGAGGGAGCTTTTCCCTGCTCCGCTGTACCCGACGATTCCAAAGATCTCACCCTTATCAATCTTGACGGAAACGTCATTGACGCCGATCACAGTTTGTTTTTTCGTTTTATACTCTTTCACAAGATGATTGATCTCGATCATTGCGCTTCACCTCTTTTTCCCAATAAAAAATGCCTCTTTCAGCTGAAAGAAGCATCGCATATCGATCATCGACTTATCTCTCAGAATGAAAAACATCCTGCAGGAATTAGCACCGTTCCATATGGAGGTTGCCGGACGTCATAGGGCCTGATCCCTCGGTCGCTCTTGATAATTGGAATACTATATAATTTTAGAAAATTTCATCTAAAAGAGATAATAATGGGTATTTGGTTGGGTGTCAACTGCCATTCCCGCATCCGCAAACCATGTAAGCGTTACCTTTACTTTAGGAATAAGCTTCAATTTTTTTTGAGTCTTTCAAAATATTTGCCAATGAATGCTCCATCTTCATGCGCCACCACTTTGACGAAGCCTGCCATTTTCCATATGATAGGCTTACATCATCATTGATCCGGAGGTCACTATGAACATTCTATTAGTAGAAGACGATAAAACGATCGCAGCAGGACTCGAATACTCCCTGCAGAACGAGCAATTCGGTACATTTGTTTGCCATAATGTCGCTGCCGCTGAAAACATGATCAACACCCGATGGACAGAGATCGATTTGTTCCTCTTTGACCTGTCCCTACCCGACGGGAGCGGCTATGATCTGTGCTCCCTCGTAAAGAAAAAGACCGATAAACCCGTGATCTTCCTGACGGCCATGGACGAAGAAGTCAATGTGGTCATGGGCCTCGACATGGGGGCCGATGATTACATCACGAAGCCGTTCCGTGTCAGGGAGCTCATGTCACGGATCAAGTCGGTCCTACGCCGCTACGATAAGCAGACGCCCTCTCATTTCACACTCGGCGACATCAAGATCCTTCCGGCGGAAGGCAAAGCATATAAGGGCAGCGAAGAAATCCAACTGACTGCCCTTGAATACCGTCTTCTTCTCATCTTCGCCCAGCATAAGGATCAGGTTCTCACACGTGCACAGCTCCTCGAGAAAATCTGGGATGTGGCAGGTGATTTCGTCAACGATAACACCCTTACCGTCTACATCAAACGGCTCCGTGAAAAACTCGAAGACGATCCGCAGAAACCAGTCATCATCAAGACGATCCGTGGAATGGGCTATAAGGCAGGCGACCGCTGATGCTGAGGAATAAAGAAGTACGGGTGTTCCTTGTGGCTGTCGTGATCATCGCCGTGATCGGCACAATTTGTGCGTACTACATCAGTCTGCAGGCGTCTGTGGCCACAGCCGCCACCTCCCTCCTGCTCATCACATGCTTCATGCTCTACACAGCTTGGCGCTACAGGGAAATCGGGAAGCTTTCCGACTACCTCCGAAAGATATCAAATGGAGACTACTCCCTCGACGTCCGGGACAACCATGAGGGGGAGCTCAGCATCCTGAAGTCCGATATGTACAAGGTGACGCTACGATTATCAGAAAACAGCTCACGCCTCCAGGAAGACAAGCTTAAACTGACCGATGCCATCTCTGATATTTCCCATCAGCTGAAAACGCCCCTCACCTCCATGATGGTTATGTCCGACCTATTAAGGGACCCGGGCTTGGATGAAGGAAAGCGCAGGGAATTCACACGCCGCATCCAGGTCCAGCTTGAACGGATCGAATGGCTCGTCTCCTCCCTTTTGAAACTTTCAAAGATTGATGCGGGAACGGCACGTTTCAAGAAGGAAGTCGTGAACGTCCCTTCCCTCATACAGGAAGCCCTAGAACCGCTTCTCATCCCCTTGGAAATAAAGGACGTGACACTTCAGATTGAAGGGGGACCGGCCTCATTTGTTGGAGACGGGAACTGGACGAAGGAAGCCATCATCAATATATTGAAAAACAGCATCGAGCACTCAGCAGAGGGAGGACGTATCACCATCGCCTCTCAGGAAAATGCCCTTTTCACTGAAATCACCATTACTGATCAAGGCAGCGGTATCCCGAAGGAAGACCTCCCCCATATCTTCAAGCGCTTCTACCGGGGAAAGAATGCCACGGAAGACAGCGTCGGAATCGGCCTTGCCATGGCCTACAGTATCATGAAGAACCAGGACGGAGACATTGAAGTATCAAGCAGTCCTGCGGGAACGATCTTCTCACTCAAAATCTACAAACATACCATCTAGCCAGGTGACAGAATTGTCACTTTCATAGTCACGGAGAAGTCATTTTAGGCAGATATACTAAAAGCATCAACCAACTGGAGGTACAATTTCGTGAATATCTTACAAATTGAAAATCTGTCTAAAGTGTACGGAAAAGGGGAAACGGCGGTCAAAGCACTCGATAATGTTTCGTTCACTGTGAAACAAGGCGAATTCGTCGTCATCATCGGACCGTCTGGTTCTGGAAAATCCACGCTACTTCACATGTTGGGAGGCGTCGACCGCCCAAGCTCCGGTCGCGTCCTCGTCAACGATACCGACATGTACAGCCTGAACGAAACCCAGCTTGCCATATTCAGAAGGCGGCAGATCGGGCTCATCTATCAATTCTACAATTTGATCCCGATCCTTTCTGTAGAAGAAAATATCACCCTACCGATGCTACTGGATAAGCAGAAAGTGGATCCGAAGCAGCTCAATGACATCACAACCAAGCTCGGCCTTTCCGAAAGGCTCGGCCATCTCCCGAATCAGCTCTCCGGTGGGCAGCAGCAGCGTGTATCCATTGGCCGGGCCCTTATCAGCAACCCGGCTCTCATGCTTGCCGATGAACCGACAGGGAATCTGGATAGCAAGAACTCCGAGGAGATCATGGAACTCCTCAAAATGTTCAACAAGACTTATAAACAGACGCTGATCGTCATCACCCATGACGAACGCATCGCCATGCAGGCGGACCGCGTCATCTCCATCGAAGACGGCAAGATTTCTAAAGATGAGGTCCTCCGTCCATGAATATCGTAAACAAACTGACCCTCAGACATTTGAAAGAAAACAAGCGCAGGACCATGGTCACCATCATCGGTGTCATCATTTCCGTCGCCATGGTGACCGCCGTATCGACCCTGTTCGTCTCCTTCCTTGATCTCATGAAGCAAGACAACATCAACAAAGGCGGAGAATGGCACGTCCAGTACAAAAACATCAACCAGGAGCAGCTGGATGCCATTAAGAGTGAAAAGAATACAGATCATGTTTTTCTACGCAAGGACCTGGGGTATTCGAAAATCGAGGATCCTCCGAATGCTTCAAAGCCTTATTTATTCTTTACTTCATTTGATGAAAAAGGCCTGAAGGAAATGCCCATCAAGCTGAAAGACGGCCGCTTCCCTAAGAATGATGGGGAAATCGTAGTTTCAGAGGATATCCTGAATCAGAAAAACAAGCTTAAAATCGGCGACTCCTTATCCGTCGAGCTCGGTGACCGATTGATGGATGACACGACATTGTTTCAGGACAATTCATTCAATGGAGAGGAAGAAGAATTTCGCACGAAAGAAAAAGCTTCCTTTACTATTGTAGGGACAATAAAGCAGCCTGAATGGGAATACCCATGGGCTCCAGGCTACACAGTAATCAGCGCTTTAAACGATAAACAGGCAGGGAGTACGGCATTTGTCGTGGAACAAAAGCTAAGCAGAAAGCTTTTTGACGATGCAAAAGCATTTGCAAAAAAACATGACATCCAGACCGTTGAGTTCAACCACGAGCTTCTGCGCTATTATGGAGTTTCCAATAACGATAACCTTAATGCGACACTTTTTGGGATGGCTTCCATCATTGTCGGGATCATCCTGATCGGCTCCGTCGCTTTGATCTATAACGCATTTGCTATCAGCGTTTCGGAGCGCGCCCGCCACCTCGGCATGCTCTCAAGCGTCGGGGCGACAAAGATTCAAAAACGAAACTCCGTCTTCTTTGAAGGGGCTGTCATCGGCTTGATTTCCATCCCGATCGGCCTGATTGCCGGAATCGGTGGTATGGCCGTTACCTTCTGGTTCATGAATACGACTTTGACCAACGTATTCGCAGACGGATTAAAAATATCTGTATCCATTACTCCGTTTTCTATCCTTGCGGCATGTGCAGTCTCGATTGTTACCATTTTCATCTCCACACTGATTCCTGCGAGAAGAGCATCGAAGGTATCAGCCATTGATGCAATCAGACAGACACAGGATGTAAAAATGAGCGGTCGTAGCGTGAAAACATCTAAACTCACCCGCAAACTGTTTGGCATTGAAGGAGAAATAGGACTAAAAAACCTGAAGCGGAACAAGAAGCGATACATTGCTACTGTGTTCTCACTCGTCATCTCCATCATTTTGTTTCTCTCGGTATCGTTTTTCACTGACAACATCAAGAAATCAGCGGGCATGACACAGGAGAACTATGATTTTGACATTCAACTTACTGGTCCATCCAACAACCTTGAAAGCCTGAAGCCCTTTGTGAATGCCGAAAACGTTACCGATTCCGTTTTATTGGAATATGTCTCGTTCCAAAGCTGGCTGGCTAGTAAGGACGTTCCATCGGCATTAAAGAAAGATCCTGATTACCAAGCAAACTTAAATGATGGGAAGTATGCGTATAACCTCCAGCTACATGGCCTTGACGAGGAAGATTTCAAGGAGTACCTCAAGAAAACCGGTAGTAAAGTCGATCCTGACGGGGTTGTTGTAATCAACATGCTTAAATATCAGGGATCAGATCGCAAATTCTATCAATCGGAAGCACTGGATCTTCAAAAAACGAAGAAGCTGGACTTGTATGACTTCAACGGTGAGGAAGATGAAAAAGTCGGATCCATTAATATCGATGGAGAAGCCGAAGAGGCACCAATGGGAGTCAGAGTCGGTTATGGGCTAAACCTGATCATGAGCCGTGATACACTTCAGAAAATCCAAAAGGAAACCGGCTCAACTAATTCCATCCCTTTCCTTTATCTGAACAGCTCTGATCCATCCGCAACCCAGGAGGCGATTGATGAGTCGAAAGGCGGAGACGTTGAGGTATTTAACATCACGCAAATGAAGGAAGAAAACGAACAGTTCTCCCTTCTGGTCTCCATCTTCGCCTACGGATTCATCACCCTGATTTCAGCCATTTCAATCGCGAATATCTTCAATACGATCTCGACGAGCATCTCGCTCCGGAAACGTGAATTCGCCATGCTGAAATCTGTGGGCATGACGCCTAAGGGCTTTAATAAGATGATCCATTATGAGAGTATCTTCTATGGCTTGAAATCGCTCCTTTATGGTCTACCAATCGGGTTTGCAGCCATGTATCTCATGCATATGGCCCTGAATGAATCATTTGAATACAGCTTCTCCCCTCCTTGGATGAGCGTGCTGTTCGTGGTCGTTGCCATCTTTGCGATCGTGGGATCCGCCATGCTTTATTCCACAGGGAAGATCAAAAAACAGAACATCATCGATGGATTGAAGCAGGAAAACATTTAATAGGAAAAAGAGGCTGAGACAAACATGTTTTAGTCATAGTAAAACCCGAATCATCTGCCTACGATAAAGCAAATGATTCGGGTTTTTTAATGCGTTTAATGAAAATTCAAATTTCATCGTTTCCAGCGGTTGATCGGAGTACAAGACGAAGACTCCTGCGGGAAGAGTAGCTAATGTGAGACCCCGCAGGCTTGCCGAGGAGGCTCACGGGCTACCCGCGGAAAGCGAAGTCTTGCACGGAAATCACAAGCGGTATTAAGAATCTATACTGATATTGGTGGTCATTATATGGCTACTTTTAAATTTTGTCCCACTCTCTTTTTCCTTACATATCCTTACTTCACCGTCACTTCAATCGGCTCTGACACAACATTCCACTCTTCGCCGAGCATCGTGAACGTATGCTTTGCGAATACTTGTGCTTTTCCAGGGGCGATGGCTTCAATCGTATTGCCGTTGACTGTCACGACGCCATTCCCTTCGGCAACGAATAGTTCAGTCTCGATCTTCTCACGCTCGGCGACGCGGTAGCTGACGCGTGCTTTGGCGCGGATGGTGCGCGTTTTTCCTTCTTTCAGATTCACTTTTTTGATTGGAATTTCAAGTTGGACAGGCGATTCTGTCAGCCACTGCGTATAATCCGTAATCGGTCCGATGAGTCCGTCTTTCAGCTTATCGGCAAACGGAGGCTCAGCTCGGAACGTCCAGTGCATGCTCAGCATCCCACGCTGCCTCATGTATTGAATGAACTCTTTGTACAGGGAACCATAACTGGAATTAAGGGTCACATCGTTGATCGTTCCGTAATCCACAAGCTTCTTCGCATTCTTCAGCTTTTCCTGCAGTGTGCTTGGGACGGCAGAAGAGAACAGATATCCTCCCGGCAGCTCAGGGGCAAGCTCATTGGAGCGCTGCATGCTGTCTAGGTAGAAGCTTTGAAGGACCACCTGATCCATCATGCCTTCTTCCTTGATCTCCTGAATCGTCTGCTCCTCCACATCATGGGCTTTCAACTCCACAAGGAGCATGACATTCTTCCCTTTGAACTCCTGGAGATATTCCTTGAAGGTCGGTACCTTTTCACCTGCGAATTTCTCGTCAAATTTGATTCCGGCATCGAGCGCGCGAATTTCAGCAAGGGTCAGATCTTTGACCGCACCCGTTCCATTCGTGGTCCGGTCCACCGTTTCATCATGGATGACCACGAGGTGACCGTCTTTCGTGCGTTGCACATCGGTCTCGATTTGATCGGCACCGAGCTCATAGGCGAGGCGGTAGCCGGCCATCGTGTTCTCAGGAGCAAGGGACGGAACACCGCGATGGGCAGCCACCATCGGCCGTTGGACGATCGTCTGCTCCGGATACTGACCGAATGCCTTCACGGCAAGCTCAGGTGCGTTCGTGACGATCCCGTCGACACCAAGGTGGATAAGCTCATGTGTCGAGGCCATTGTATCACCGCCTACGCCCCATACAGCAACCATTCGGTTATGAAGATAATACATGCCTTCTTCCGTCAGGACATTCTGAGGGATCATGACCATCTTGCTTTCACTCTTATGGACATCCTGAACAATCTTCTTCAAATCATGTTTATTGAGATGACGCTGATCATAATAGAGTCCCCCACGGATCCTCGGGTTCAGGTCTTTCACTGCTTCAATGATCCCCGTCTGACTGGACACGACATGGACATCACTGATGGACAGATCATTGAGCAAACCGACGACAGATTCTTCAAGGCCACCCTTTTCCATATGTAACACCGGGATTTTCTTTCCTTTGAGCGTCATCAGGACGCTACGAAGATCCTTTCCGTTCCCTTTCAGATTGCCTGCGTCCCCGTCCACTTTGATCAGGGCAGAAGCCGTTTCATCATGCGGAACATCGACTCCTTCCCCGTTGATGATGGTAGGGGCGTTGATCATGGATGTTTGAGCTTCCTGAGGCAGAAGGGCCCCTTCACCGTCTACAGGCGGCAGTTCGCCTTCGAATGAGGTCAGTTTCACATTATCGTATTCGACCTTTGATCCGCTCGTCTGGAAGCCGACGTCTCCATTCAGGTATTTCCCCGCTTGGTCTGTATCGATGACCAGCTGCCCGTTGACATACTGCTGGACGCGGTTTCCGCTTGCGACCACTTTCAACCGGTACGTCTTCCCATATTCCATATTTTCAGTGTAAAAGTTGCGCTCCGGCACGAGCCACTTATCAGCCGGCGTCCGCTCTGCGAATTCCAGGCCATTCACGTCGGAAGCTCCCCGGCGCACGGCAAATTGATAGTATGGATAGTTTTCGTTTTGGATCCGGTACATAAGCGATGCCCATCGCTTATCCTCCACAGCCGACTGGAAGGTCACATCCGCTTCGAAGACATAGTCCCCTTCCTCTTCTTCCAAAGGGACGACGACCCTTGCAGGCTTTGAGGTGGCGGAGGAATTCAGGACGAGCTTCCCGCCCTGGACGGCCCCTTGTCCTTCTAAGAGCTTCCATCCATCGGGCAAACGGCCATTCGCGATATCATCAAAATCCTCTTCCAATAGAACCGGGCTTGCAGCTTGTACGGAACTGGTCTGGACAGGGGCAAATAAGCCCAAGGCCAATGTGGAAACGGCCATTGTACTGAATAATTTCTTCACGTGTAAAACTCCCTCCCATGATTGGTTTTACTAGACTGATAGACGGACTGATCCAAAGGGCCGCACCCCACCTCCTTTCGTTCGGGTATGTTGCATTTAGGGGTAAATATGGTAAACTTCAAATAGGTAAATAGACAGATAATTCTTAATATGACTGGGTGTGACTTCTTTGGAAATTGTAAACATGGTAGAGTCTCAGATCATCGCTTCCATCAAAGAAGAAAAGGATATTGATAAAGCGATCCGGAGCTCGGCGAACATCGCCTTTCTATTGATTGGGGATATCCTGACGGTCAAACCCTATATAGAGAAATTGAAAGAAGCGAATATGTATATCTTTATCCACCTCGACTTTATCGAGGGGTTATCCAATACGAAGGGAGCGGTGAAATTCGTCGCCGACGTCTGGAATCCGACGGGCATCATCTCGACTAAAACCAATATGATCCGTTATGCCAAAGATGAAGGACTCGTGACGATCCAGCGCATCTTCCTTATTGACAGGGGCGCCCTTCAAAAAGGGATTGAAATGATCAAGTCATGTAAACCCGATGCGGTTGAAGTACTGCCGGGACTCATGCCGCGTGTGATCGACCAGCTGTCGCACCAGCTCAAGCTCCCCCTCATCGTCGGGGGGCTCATCCAGGAGAAGAAAGATATCCTCGATGCCCTTGAAGCCGGTGCCCTGGCTGTCTCATCCGGTGACCCGAATATGTGGAAATTCGACTTATAGATTCACGATCTCCTTAATGCTATCAAGCACATATGAAGGCTGATATGAAGATTTTGTTAACATTTCTTTATTTGTTACCCCGGTGAGCACAAGGACCGATTGCAACCCATTCTCGATTCCCATCCTGATATCCGTCTCGAGTCGGTCCCCGACCATATAGCAGTCGGCCGGATCCAGCTTCAACACTTGGGAGACCACGTATTCGGCCATCCATTTCGACGGCTTGCCCGTAATGGACTCGATCCTCTCACCCGTCACACCCTCAAGGGCACCGATCATCGCGCCGCAATCAGGAATCTGGCCGCCGAGCACGGGACAGGTCCTGTCAGGATTCGTTGCGATGATCCTCGCCTTATTGAGCCACGCCTGAAAAGCCAGATTGATTTTTTCATAGCTGAACTCCCGGTCCCATCCGAGGACGACGAACTTCGCCTGTCCTGCATCCTGGGTGAGGGTGATCCCCTCCTCCTGCAGTTCATCCAACAGGGGCTTTTCCCCGATGACAAGCGCCGCTTCTCCCGACTCCAGTGCATCCTTCAGAAACTTTGCCGTGATGAAATTGGAATTGATCACTTCATCAAGCTCCACTTCGATCCCGAGCTTCCTCAGCTTCTGCACATAGTCCATCCTTGTGGAGATGGATTTATTGGTCAGGAAGACGACCTTATCGCCCCGTTGTTTCAGGGCAGCGATGGCATCTGCCGCCCCTTCGATCATTTCTTCATCCAAATACACCGTTCCATCCAAATCAAAGATAAATCCTCTAGTCACGTTCTACCTTCACCGTCCTACAGTTGATTTTTCGACATGCGATTGGCTATTGCCTGAAGCAGGAGGACGATGATGACAAGCACCACAGACATCGCTGCCGCCGTATAATATTCCCCTCGCAGGATATTCTGGAAGATTGCCAGACTCATAGGCGCCCAATCGGCGGGGGCCAGTAATATAGATATACTCGTTTCCTTGATAACGGTGATGAAAACGAGGATCGAACCGGCAGCGATCCCCGGGAGCATCAGCGGACCGATGATCGTGATCGCCGCCGTCAGAGGCGTCGCCCCGAGGTTCACGGCCGCTTCCTCGATATCCTGCTTGATGGCCCTCATCGTTCCCATCGTGGAGCGCACCATGTAAGGCAGCCTCCGGATCGTATAGGCGACGATGAGAAGGACCGCAGTGCCAGTCAGGTGGAGAGGCGCCGTGTTGAACGTCTGGATCAGGGCAATCCCGAATGCGATCCCCGGTACGACGAGTGGGATCGACGTCATGAAATCGAGCTTGTTGGAATTCTGCCTGACGACGAAATAGGACACAAATGTCGCGATGATCACGCTCAGAACAAGGGCTCCGAGGGCGAGGACGATACTGTTCTGGATATTCCCAAGGGAACTCGTGAAGATCGTCTTATAGTGGTCAAGAGTATAGCCGTTCGGCAACGGATTCTTTCCCCAGGTGGTCGCAAGGGACTGTAGCACGATCGACAGCATGGCAAGGAGCGGGAACAGAACAAGCACAAAAGAGTACACGGAAAGCGTGCGCGTCAATCCCTTTGAATCATTGAGCTTCTGCTGCTTCGGTTTCCCTGAAACGGAGCCGTAGTTCTTACCCTTCGTGAACAGATGCTGCAGCCAGAAGAAGAAGGCCGCCACAAGGACCATGATCACCGTCAGGATCGCAGCTCCGCCCCAGTTGAAGAATCCGGCGATTTCCCGGTACGCTTCGACCACGAGGAGGTTCATCTCCTTCGGTGCCAGGATGATCGGCGTCCCGAAATCGGAGAACGAAACCGTGAAGATCAAGAGTGCACTTGAGATCACACCCGGTATGGCCAGGGGAAACGTGACGAAGATAAACGTGAACCAGTTCTTCGCTCCAAGGTTCAAGGATGCCTCCTCAAGGGAGATATCACTCACCTTGAATGCCGCCACCATGGGCCACAGGGCATACGGGAAGAAGAAAAACACCTGCACCAGGACGATTCCGGCCATGGAATAAGGGTCGATCAGCATCCCTTCCCCGCCGAGCTTCTGATAGATGTACGTCACCCACCCCGAACGGCCGAACATGATGATCACGGCATATGCCGAGATGAACGTCGGAACGATGAGGGGGATCGTACAGAGTGCTGAGATCGTCTTCTTGAGGGGCATCGTCGTCCGTGCAATTCCGTAGGCGATCGGCACGCACATGACGATGACGATCAGTGCCACCAGGACGGCGAGTCCCAGGCTGTTTTTAACCGCTGAGAAATAGGTTTTATTGGTAAAGATCTTTTCATAGTTTTCAAGGGACACGGCCTTGAACTTCTCCACCGTGGAGCTGAAGATCGCCGGATCCGTGATGGAGCCGAGTAGGTTCACGGGCTGCCCCGTGAAGCTGACAAGGAACACCGACAGGAGCGGAAGGATCAGGAATACACCAAAGAAAAGATAGATCAGGATCTTGACGACGCTTAGTCCATTCCACCGTCCCTTCATATGAGAAGCACCCTTTCAGGATCGATGGTGAGCTGGATCATTTCCCCTTCGGCGAGGATCGGTTCACCTGGCACGAAGGTCGTGTCCACGACAAGCTGATACTCATCGACCTGGACGTCATAGCGGACGATGGACCCGAGGTAGGTGGAGACGAGCACTTTTCCTTCGATGATGTTTGTTGCTTCACTTGTGATGGTCCCGGGCTTGAAGGTATTAATATTCTCAGGACGGACGATGACATTGACCTCTTTATGGTCCACGCGGTGGGTCGATTTCAGCACATAACCTGCACCCTTCACGACGGAATAGCCGTTTTCCGTATCCACGACGGTCCCCTTCATGACGTTCGACGTACCGACAAAATTCGCAATGAAGGGAGTCGAAGGCCTGCTGTAGAGCTCGATGGGCGTCCCGATCTGTTTCACTTCACCGCTGTCCATGACCGCTACCCTGTCCGCCATGCTCATGGCTTCCTCCTGGTCATGGGTAACGAAGATCGTCGTGATGCCGAGGTCCTGCTGGATGCGCCTGATCGTGTTCCGCATGGAATGGCGAAGCTTTTGGTCAAGGTTTGAAAGAGGCTCATCCATGAGGAGGACCGCCGGCTCCATGATCAGGGCGCGGGCAAGGGCGACACGCTGTTGCTGGCCACCGGACAGCTCGCTCGTCAGACGCTTCGCATGCTTGTCGAGTTCCACGTATTCCAGGATCTCCATGACCTTTTGCTCCATGGCTTTCGGATACCGGCCGAGCTTCCGGTTCAAAAGCCGCATGTAAATCGGGAGCTTGGCGGCTACGTTGCTCGCATTCAGCTGTTTGATGTTGAGGCTGTAGGCGACGTTTTCAAACACATTCATGTGGGGGAACAAGGCGTAGCTCTGGAACACCATTCCGCAGTTCCGCTGATTGGGCGGGATGCGGTTCACCTCTTTTTGTCCGATGGTGATGATGCCGGATGTCGGCTGTTCAAATCCTGCAATACAGCGCATCGTGGTCGTCTTCCCGCACCCCGAAGGGCCGAGGAGGGCGAAGAATTCCCCCTCCTGGATATCAAGATCGACGTTTTTTAGCGCCTGCACTCCGGAAAATTCTTTTGTTAGTTGTGTCACTTTGACTGATCCCATTCTTATCTCATCCCCTATTTTGGTGTATTACTGAAACTTATCTTTCCATTCGTTCCGTACGCGATCGTAGTTCTCATTCACCCAGTCGATATCAAGATCGACGGCATGCGGTTTGACTTTTTCAAGTGTTAGCGGGGTCTTGGACTCCACTTCCGGGTTGATCGGGATATGATACCAGTTGGCTAGGATCTGCTGACCATCCTTGGAGAGAAGGAAATCCATGAGCTTCTTGCCACCATCGGGATTCGGTCCGCCTTCGACGATGGATACAGGGTTCGTCAGGATCGGTGTTTTATCCGGAACAACGAAATCGACGCTTTCCCCTTTTGCTTTCTGCTCGTAAGCCATGAAGTCGAAGCCGACTCCGATATGGGCTTCACCCATTGAAACCGCTTTCGTTGGAGCGGAACCTGAATCTGGCATGGAGTTTGCCTGATCTACGAGCTTTTCGAAGTACTCCCAGCCCTCTTTCTCACCGCGTTGCATCATCTGATTCAGCACCATGAGGGTTGCGGTCCCAGATGCAGCCGGGTTGGAGAATTGGATCTTTCCTTTCCACTTCGGATCAAGAAGATCATCCCATGTCTTCGGCGCTTCTTCCTCCGATACCAGCTCTGTATTATAAGCAAATCCGAGGACGAAGATTTCCGTACCCACATACTTGCCATCTTCATGCTTCACTTTGATCCCGTCTTCCACTGTGTCCCAATCCTTGGCGAAATCAGGAATGTAGGAACCGATGATCCCTTTATCCGCTGCCGCTTCAAACGGAAGGATCCCTCCGCCCCCATACCAGACGTCCCCTTGGGGATTATCCTTTTCCGCCATCATCCGGTTCACCAGTACGTTCGTTCCCGCATACTGAACGTCAACGGAGCCACCGTGGAGTTCCTCGAATTTTTGACCGAGCTCCTTCGTCATATCCGGTGTTTCCGGAGAATAGAACGTAATCTGCCCCGTTTTGCCGTCTCCATCACCGGAACTCTTGTCTCCTGCGCAACCTGCAAGCAGGCTTCCTGCCAGGATCATGGAAGCCACGATCGATAGTGATTTTTTCATCTTGAAATCCCCCTATTTTGTTTTTTCGAGTTTCCGGGCAAAGAAAAAGAGAAGACGCACCAATGTAAACCCTTACATTTTAAGGGTCATCAATTGGGCTTCTTCTCAAAGTCTCTTCCCAGTCCTATTCGATTACATTTATTATACAAAAATATCTGAATTTTACAACATATAATTTACAAATTGTTTACAAATGGGAAGAAGGGCATGGATGGCCACGCCCTTCTCTCTTACTCTATACGTTTCGTAAACAAGTGGAATGAAACGCCAAATGGATCCCTCACGAACCCATATCCTTCCGTATAAAACTCCGGAGTGAACGGCTTCAGGATCTCAGCTCCACGGCTCACCAGCTTATCATATATTGCCCTTGCTTCCTCAACCATTTCAAATGTGAGACATAAGGAAATATGACTACCTGGTGTGACGGGTAATCCTTCTGTATCATCGGCAAGCATCAGAGTGATGTTTCCCAATGAGAGGACAGCTTGGTCGATCCGATTCAGTCGATCTTGCTCTATGCCGATCTTCGCACTTTCAGGTCTATCGCTTATCCGTTGGATGTATCGTGTTTCGGCACCAAATATGTCTTCATAAAACGTTCTTGCTTCTTCTGCCTGGCTTGTCATAAGTACATAAGGTGATACGTCGAATGTCATGATTCATGTCCTCCTTTTCGCTATACTGATAGTATAGAACGGATCGGTGTCAATTTCCGGAACCGTTGGGAGGGTGACAATGAAAAAATCTACTCGTTTGTACCATATGATCCATTACATGAATGAGATGCATCATTTCACGTTGAGTAATTTGATGGAAGAATTCAACATTTCCAAAAGCACGGCACTTCGGGATATGAGAGATCTCGAGGATCTTGGTGTCCCATTCTATAGCGAAAGCGGTCAGCATGGCGGGTATCACATCATCCGCGAAAGGGGCTTGACGAAGATCGATCTCACTCCTCAGGAGCTGCTCGCCCTTCTCTTCGCCTTCGGAAGTATCTCCCAACTCCCGACGATCCCATTCAACGCTACATATGAGGGGATATATCGCAAAATCATCAGCCATTCAAGTACTGAACAAAAGGCGGAAATCAACCGGTTTTTGGGTAAATTTCAGTATTTCAACAAAAGTGGTCAAGCCCCTATTCCACACTTTGAGCAAATGGTTCAAGCCTCATTCAGCCAGCAAATCTGCATGATCCAATATCAAGGCCGATCCCTGGCTTCCCCCTACTCAGTGGTCGGTTTCCTATTCAAAAACAGCAAGTGGTATGCAGTGGTGCTGGAGATTCAAACGGATCGTGTCAGACTGTTCAGTATGGAAAAGATTGAAGATGTAGAGCTGAAAGACGAGGTGGCCGACACTGGCGGCGTCACCCTTGAAAACTTCACTCAATACATGAGTACGGGAGATTTGGAAATCATGGTTCAATGCACGGAAAGGGGGCTATCCGATCTGTCTTCATATTTATGGTCAGATCAAAAAGTGATCAACCAGGACGGACGCATACTCTTTACATCCTCCATACATCCTGGTGACATTCCTTTTATCGCAAAGCTTCTCACGAGATCAGGAAGGGAAGTGAAGGTCCTTTCCCCTCCGGAGTTAGTAGAGGCAGTGAAGAAAGAACTTTCCTTCTCCCTCGCCCAGTACCAATAAAAAACACCCGCTCTTTGCCGAACGGGTGTGGGGTAAAGCTTATCTTCGTTCCTCACAGCTTTCACGCTTCACAAGGTGATTGGGCACAACAACCTTTTTGGCGAGCTCCCGCTTGGATTGAATCTGATCCAGGAGAAGCTCGACGGCGGATTCGCCCATGAATTCCGTGTACACCTTCACGGTGGTAAGGGATGGCTGCAGGAATTTTGATGTGGCGATATCATTGAATCCGACGATCGATACCTGCTCCGGCACCTGATACCCGGCTTCATGGAGGGCACGGATCGCCCCGATCGCCATGGAGTCGGAGGCGATGAAGAAGGCGGTCGGCAGCCGCTCCCCCTGCAAGGCTTCCTTCATGAGGCGGTAGCCGTCTTCCGAGGTGAAGTTCCCCTTCGTCCACGTGAATTCCGGATGATACATCCCCCGGAGGGCCTGGTACTGGTAGAACGAGCATTCACGCTCGTCCCGGATCGGCTGGTCTTTCGTGACGAACTCCTGTCCGCCTATGTATCCGATATCTTCGTGGCCTAAGGAGGAAAGGTAATCAAGGACTTCATTCATCGCCTTCCGGAAGTCCACGACCACGCAGTCATAATCATCGCTCGGGGAGTAATCGACCAGGACCAGATGGCGGGCGGCGCCTTCGAACAGATCGATTTCCTCTTGGCTGTATTTCCCGACGGCAATGATGCCGTCCAGTCCTTCAAGGCGGGATGGATCGAGGTCGTCCCCGCTTTTGAACAACTTGATGAGGTCGATGTTCCTCTCCTGGCATTCCCGTTCAACGCCTGAGCGGATCGCCATATAATACGGATCCGCCATCTCCTGCTGCTCGGAGTACCAGTAGACCAGGCCGAACAGCATGCGTTCCTTCATCTGCTGGGGATCTTTCCGGTTGCGGAGTGTTTTATAGTTCATATCCTGGGCGATCTGGAAGACCCGCTTCTTTGTTTCATCTGCGACAGAGAGCGTTTCATCGTAGTTCAGGACCCTGGAGACCGTAGCAAGTGAGACACCTGCCTTTTTTGCAATATCCTTCAAAGTGGCCATCCCACTTCCTCCTTCTGATTACAAGCATTCGTTTCTATTATAGCGAAGAAGCGGGCATCACACACTTCATTCTCTGAGTTATTTCCATTCCACGATTGTGCTGCCATATGGTGCAAGCGTGTGGTTTCCAACGGTTTTTTCTTCTCCTGTATGATTGAGGAGGAACAGATGGTCCTTGCCATCCAGCGTCCGTTTATACACTTCGACCCCCGGTCCGGTTTCCATGGACCAGATTCCGTGTCGGTCGATGACGCTTTTTCCGATCTCCTTCATGGACTCCTGATCAAGCCCTCCACCGATGTAATACACCTGGCCATTCCCATAGGTGTTCCGTGTAACGGCGGCTTTCTCTTCGTAGAATGAATCCTGATAGCGGTAGAGGACTTCCGCTGTATCTGGTGTGATGAGATCACGCCAGACCGTGACCGTACCGGATTTTTCTCCCTTGACGGTCAATTCCTGTCCATCGGCAAGCGCCTCGGTTTCATGGATCCGGATGCCGCATAAATCATTAACCAAACCAGGCAGTGCTTCTCCTAGACGGATGTTGTTATCTTCATCCCTCAGTCCCGTCCTGAAGGAGAAGAGGATCGTCCCGCCGTTATCGGCAAACGTCCGCAACCTGTCAGACAGCTCAGCATCCATCATCTGCATCACCGGCACGACCAGTACTTTGTAGGAATCAAACGATCGGTCGACGGGGATCACATCAATCGAAGTGTTCCAGTCGTAGAAGGCCTGATACATTCGCGTCAATTCCTTCGTGAAGTCAAAGCCCGAGCTTTGGACCTGCGAGCGCCATGACCAGATGTTGTCATAGCTGTACAGCACGGCGACATCGGCCTGGATCGGAGCGTTCAAAAGCTCTTCATAAGGTTTGATCTCGGAGAAAAGGGACTGGACTTCCTTGTATTTGCGTCCCCGGTGGTTATCATGGTCCACCACCCCGAAGCAGAACTGCTCTGCTCCCTTGGTCATCCCCCTCCACCGGAAGTACAGAAGGTCGGTGCATCCGTGTGCGAATGCCTGGTAGGACCACATCTTCGCCTGATTCGGACGCGGCAGGTACCCGATGACATCGTGGCCCTGTGCCCCCATGAGTTCCTCGACGATCCAGTAGTTCTTCCCGAGGAGCCCCCGGTTGAAGTCGTGGTTCATGGCCACTTCTGCAGGCGAGATCGGTTCCGTCAGGCCGCCCCAGACCGGATAGTTATCATATGAAACGACATCAAGCTCCCGTGCATGCTCAGGGTGATCGAACCACTTATCAAAAAATCCTCCCGACACATTTGTCGTGACAAGCTGATGATCGCCTTTGAATTCCCTGACGATCCTCACCATTTCCTTCGCATAGCGATTCACGGAGAACGAACGGAATTTCGCCCAGTCGAGCTTCAAGGATGGGTTGTGCGTCGTAACGGTAGGCGTGGGCATCGGAATTTCGTCGAACCCATTATAGGTCTGTCCCCAGAAGATCGTACCCCAGCGCTCATTGAGCTCGTCGACGGTCTTGTACTTATCCTCAAGGAATGCCTGGAACCCTTCATGACACTGCCCGCAGTAGCACTGATCGCTGCCTTCGTGGCCGAACTCATTGTCGATCTGCCAGACGGTGATGCCAGGCTCCTTGCTGTAATGCTTCACAAGCTCCTCTGTGATGCGTGAACTGTAGGTCCAATAGTCCTTGGAATTGAAACAATACTGCCTTCTGCCTCCGAAGCTCCTCGTGAGCCCCCTCTCATCCTTTGACAGGATGGACGGATGCTTCTTCGCAAGCCAAGCCGGGAACGTCGCCGTCGGTGTCCCGAACATGACCGACAGATCCCTTTCTTTCGCCTTCTCAATCACTTCATCAAAGAAGGAAAAGTCGAATTCCCCTTCCCTGCTCTCCATCAGATGCCAGGCGAATTCACCGATCCGGATCATGGTGGATCCCATCTCCTTGATGCCATCAAGGTCTTCATCCATCATGTCTTTCGGCCAATGCTCCGGATAATAATCCACTCCCAAATACATATCATTTCCTCCATTCTATCGTTATCTTGCCGATGTGACTTCACTTGCTCCCGCTCCGGCTTTCACCACATAAAAGCTGGCGTCTCTGCCGGTCTTCCTCTTATAGGCACTCCCCACTTCCTGGATAAAGGACGGGACGGCGGTTTCTGCCACCAGATTCACTGTGCACCCGCCGAATCCCGCACCCGTCATGCGCGCCCCGATCGTTCCATGATGCTGCCAGGCCGCATCGACGAGAGTATCAAGGGCATCACCCGTCACCTCATAATCGACCCGCAGAGATTCATGGGACTCCTTCATCAACTGTCCGAATCCGTAAATGTCCCCATTCCTTAGAAGCTCTGCCCCCCTGCGTGTTCGGTCATTCTCCGTCACCACATGACGGACCCGCCTTGCTTCCTCTTCGGATAGCCTCGGCATCATCCTGGCAAATTCGTCCGGCTTCAGCTCTCCCAATGACGCAATCCCTTCAAGTTTCAAAAGCGCATCCTCACACGTTTTCCGCCGCTTATTATAGGCAGAACCTGCGAGCTCACGCCGTACATTTGAATTGGCGATCACGATGGAGATGCCTTCGAGGGGCAAAGGGATGTAGTCATACTTCAGGCTGCCGCAGTCTAAGAGGATGCCCCGGTTTGCTTTCCCGAACCCGACGGCAAACTGATCCATGATTCCACAGTTCACCCCGATATACCGGTTCTCCACTTCCTGACTGATCAAGACCAGATCAAGCGTGGAGTGCCCAAGGCCGTACCACTCATCGACCAGGATCGCGGTTGCAATCTCGATGGAGGCAGATGAGGAAAGACCGGCCCCATTGGGGATATTCCCCTGATAATACAGATCCATCCCACGTGCATCCCCTTGAAGGAGGTGGTGAAAAATGCCCTTTGGGTAGTTCGCCCAGCCATCTTCGGGGTTATACGCGAGGTGATAGACCGGCACTTCAATGATTCCTGCTTCAGGAAAGTTTTCTGAAAAGAGGCGGATCAAATCGGTCCCATTTTCCCTGGCTGACACATAGGTCCCGACACCGAGGGCACATGGCAGGACGAGGCCACCTGTATAATCCGTGTGCTCACCGATCAGGTTCACCCTGCCAGGCGCGAAGAATGTACGGACACCCTCTTCCTTTCCTCCAAATACATCGGTCAGTTTCTTCATCGTGCATCCCCCACTTTTTCAAACTTCCAGATCGCCGATTGGAAATCTCCCGTCATCACGGTATTCTCTGTCCTCACAGTCCCACTGAAGAAAGGTGGAATCAGGAAACCTACACTCATCAGTTCATCTCCATAGTAGCGGGTCCCGCTTCCCTTCAACTCATAAAGGCCGTCGGGATCAAGTCCCCGCATGCGAACTCGCATGAGTGAAGGGTTCGGCTTCGCCAGCACCCGGTAAAAGGCAAGAATGGCTTCATTGCCATCGGATACCATCCACGCTGCATCACTTCCTTCGAACGGACTCACAAGGCGATGGAACGAGCCGAACTGAATGAGCCTGCGATTGGCTTTAAAGAAGGTGACCTGCTCCCGTACCGCCTCTTTCTCTTCTTGGGAAAGGGCCGTTGCATCAAGCTCGTAGCCGAAAGCCCCGAACATGGCCGTATGGAATCGCGTCTCGATCGGTGTCGAGCGCCCGGTCTGGTGATTCGGTGAATTGGATACATGGGCCCCCATGGAAGACAGGGGATAGACAAGTGAAGTTCCCCACTGGATCTTCAATCGTTCCACAGCGTCAGTATTGTCACTCGTCCACGTCTGGGGCATGTAATGAAGCATGCCCGGATCGAACCGGTTGCCACCGCTTGCACAGGATTCAAACAAGATATGCGGGAACGCCTTCGTCAATCGTTCCAACAGGGAGTACAACCCCAACACATAACGGTGTGCCACCTCTCCCTGGAGGTGTTCCCTGGAACCGACTTCCGTCATATTCCGGTTCATATCCCATTTCACATACATGATATCCGCCGAGCTGAACACATTGCTGAGTACGCGATACAAATGCTCGACCACGTCATCCCGGGAAAGATCGAGGATGAACTGATTACGCCCATGGGACAGGGGACGGTCCTCCACGCCCAGGACCCAATCGGGGTGTTCTTCATAAAGGGAACTCTTCACTGAAATCATTTCCGGTTCCACCCAGATCCCGAACCCCTGATGTGCAGGCATCCCTTCTCGCAAACCATCCAGTCCACGAGGCAGTTTCCTCTTGTCCGGCGTCCAGTCGCCCAGGGAGGATGTATCATGATTCCGTCCTTCAAACCACCCGTCATCGAGGACGAACAGTTCAATGCCGAGATCCGCTGCCTCCCCGGCAATGTCGAGGAGTTTATCTTCATGAAAATCAAAATATGTTGCTTCCCAGTTATTGATCAGGACCGGGCGCTCACGATCGCGCCACTCCCCTCTTGCCAAACGGGTGCGATAGAGCTCATGAAACGCAGCGCTCATTCCTCCAAGACCCTCGTCGGAGTAGACCATGACCGCTTCCGGCGACTGCAGGCTCTCACCCTTTTCCAACCGCCACTCAAAACCGAACGGATTGATGCCGATCATGGCACGTGACACATCATGGGCATCGACTTCGACGCCCCCGAAGAAGTTCCCGCTGTAGACGAGGCTGAACCCGTAAACCTCTCCCGCATCTTCCGTCGACGCTTTGGAACAAAGGGCAAAGAACGGATTATGCTTGGAGCTTGAAACCCCCTTCTTACTGTCGATGGACTGCAGTCCTTTCCTCAAGGCCGTCTTTTCCACATGTCCTTCACGGATCCACGCTCCGTTCAAATGAAGGAAATCATAGTCTTGATCCGGAAAATCAACAGACGCACTCAGCAGGCGCTCCACCGTGATGGACTCTTCTCCATGGTTCACGATCCGGGAGCTCCTGATCACTGCATCTCGTTCATGAAATACGGTATAGAGGAGCTCCAAGCCAACATCGGCCACCCCGTCATGCAAGGTCACGATAAGGGTCTCCGCTTCCTCATCGGAATGCGCATACACACCTGGCAACCCCTCTAAAGAGGGCTTCCCCTTTTCGATTCTGTGAGATTGATAGACAAACCCTGATGTCCGGCTGCCGTTTGCGTGCTTCACCACGACGGCGGGCTCCCGGAAATCGGACGTTCCGTACACAGGGAATTCCTGTTTTAAGAACTCCAGGGAAAAGAGCTGGTCCCCCTCATAGGGAAAGCACATGTTTCCTAAGGGTTCTGACGGAAGCTGAAGCAGATGGGAGAAATCATCCCTGTGGCGGATTTTTTTCCCGTAATACAGATGACCGGGATGACCGTTTTTCAGGATGGTGAAGATATAGCTGACATTCCTCCCCTGAAGGTGGAACTGATTGGTTTCTTGATTAGCAAAGATCGGCACTCAAATGGCCTCCTTTATTTCACCGCGCTGCCGAGCATGCCTGAAATGAACTGGCGCTGGAGGGCGAGGAAGAAGATGATGATCGGGATGGTGGCGATGGTGACCCCTGACATAACCTGACCGTAGTCGATCCTCGATAGGCCGAACAGGGAGGACAGGGCGACCGGGAATGTGTACATTTCATTCGATGACAAGGCGATCAATGGCCACAGGAAGCTGTTCCACTGATACAGGAACAGGAAGATCGCCGTCGCGGCAAGAGCCGGCTTCATTGATGGCATGACAATCCGGAAGAAGATTTTCCATTCCCCGGAGCCGTCGATACGCGCCGCCTCTATCAAGGAATTCGGGAACGCCAGCATATTCTGCCTCATAAGGAAGATGGCGAATGGATACGCCAGGTTCGGCAGGATCAACGCTTGATACGTATCGAGCCAGCCGAAGTTCGCCATCATCTTGAAGAGCGGGATGATCGTCGCGTGATACGGCACCATCATGGATAGCAGGAAGATGCCAAAGATGATGTTGCGTCCCCTGAAACGGAACTTGGCAAACGCATAAGCGGCCATGGAACAGATCAGGAGGCTGAGGACCGTATAGACAATCGCCACGAATAAGGAGTTGAACATGACCCGTCCGATGTCGATCGCTTCATTGAGATTTTTGACGTTTTCCACAAGCTTCGAACCCGGAATCAGGACCGGCGGCTTCGAGAACAACTTCCCGCTCTCGTTCGTCGCCCCGATGGCCGCCCAGTAGAACGGAAAGAGGGAAATCAATGCACCGATGGCTAGGACAACATACATGGTGATTTTTTTTCCGATGGATTTTCTCATTCTTGATCCCCCGTTACTTTGAATTGGATGAATGTCATGATGGCGATAAGCACCACGATGACGTAGGCAATCGTTGAGGCATAACCGAAGTCGAAGTACCGGAAGCCGGTTTGATACAGGTACATCCCGATCGTCAGCGTCGCATCACTCGGTCCGCCTTTCGTGAGCACGAACGGCTCATCAAATAGCTGCAGGGTCCCGATCGTCGACAGGACGACGGTGAAAAGGATGACCGGTTTCAGCTGCGGGATGGTGATGGAGAAGAACTGGCGGACCTTCGATGCCCCGTCCATGCTCGCTGCTTCGTACATTTCTTCAGGGATGTTCTGGAGCCCCGCAAGATAAATGACCATATTGTACCCGACCCATCTCCACGTCATGGCGAGGATCAGGGAAGCTTTCGCCCAGAATGGATCGTTCAGCCACGGGATGGCATCAAGTCCGACGGCCGCCAGCACCTGGTTGATTACTCCATCGTTCATGAGCATGATGGAGAAGATGATGGAATAGGCAACCAGCGAGGTGACCGCAGGCAGGAAGAATGTGACCCGGAAGAACCCTTTCATCCTGAGCAATGCGGAATTAAGAATGGAAGATAAGATGAGGGCGAGCAGTACCATGATCGGTACCTGAATGATCAGGAGGATGAACGTATTCTTCAATGCTTTATGGAAGATTTCATCCGACATGAGCCGCTTGTAGTTATCAATGCCGACAAAGGCAAGATTCGCCCCCTGTCCCGATTGAAAACTCATGATCAGGGACGAGATGATCGGATACAGCATGAACACACTGAACAGCACAAGTGCCGGTGCGACAAATAAGTAGGGAATATAGGCTTTCGTCTTCATACATCAACCTTCTCTCTATGATTCAATAAAAAAAGAGAGAGACACGAGGTCCCGGATTGATCCTGGCTCTATCTCTCTCATCATCGTGAATCGTCAGTTATTGATATCCCGCTTCGTGCGGTCCTTCAATCGTTTGGCCGCATCTTCAAGGGCCTTATCTGCTTTGGCACCATTGAACATATCAGCCTGTGCTTTGATCGCTTCATCCAAAGCCAGGGAATAATCCTTTGTATAGTACGCAGTCGGGATATCCTTCATCTCATCTGCGAACAATGACCAGATTTCCTGACCTCCGAAGAACTCGACGCCTTCAGTGAACACTTCAGAATCATAAGCCGTATTCAAGGAAGGGAACAGACCGTAATCTTCCATGGCCATGATCTGCGTATCGGTATCTGTGGAGAAGAACTCCATGAACTTATAAGCAGCATCGGCATTTTTGGAGGAAGCAGGAATCATCCAGCCACCGCCGCCGAGGTTCGCCGCGCGATTGCCACCTTCTTCAATGGCAGGAAGCGGGAACACACCCCAGTCGCCGCTTGTATCTTTCGCTTGATCCACAATCGTTCCGTAGTACCATGCACCGAATGGAATCGTTGCAACCGATCCGTCAGCCGTGGCAGAAACTGTTCCGTTCCATCCATCGACGTTCTTGATCAAGTCGGCATCGGCGAATTCCTTCTGAATTTCCATGGCCTTCACGGCTTTCGGGTTTGTCAGGTCGATATTGCCTTTTTCATCAAAGTAGAATGCACCCTGCTGGTTCAGCATCATCCGGAACGTCGGATCATCCTTGAACATATCAAGCGGCATGGCAGCTACCCCTGTTTTATCCTTGATGGTCTTCCCTGCTTCCAAGAAATCATCCCATGTCTCGATGTCTTCTGCTTTCACGCCCGCTTCTTCAAAAATGCTTCTGCGGTAGAACATCCCTGAAGGACCGGCATCGAATGGCATGGCGTAGTAATCGCCGTCTACTTGGGCAAGGTCATTCTTGAAGGATGGGAATTTATCTTCATGGTCTTTGAATCCTTTTTCGGAAAGGTTCACGAATCCATCGGGGAATGCTTCTACATAGCCGTGGATCCGGTCATCTTCAACGAGCACGATGTCAGGAAGGCCGACACCGCCGGCTGCAAGACCGGTAGAAAGTTTGTCATATACGTCAAGGCGTCCGATATCCTCGACTTTCAACTTCACATCTGGATTTTCTTTTTCATACGTTTTGATGGCTTCGTTCAATGCCCCGACGTTCACGTTCCACGCCCAGGCTGTGAGGGTCACTTTGCCGTCCTTGTCTTTTCCATCGCCGCCGCTGCTGTTGGAGCTGCATCCGGCAATGATCAGGGTCGCGATGATCCCCATCAATACGACTAACTTTTTCATCCTCTTCATCCCCTTTGTGTTTCGATATGTGTTAAAGGTTATTACCAAGCTGAAAAACTTCTAGTAAGCGTTTACATCTTACTTTTGATTTTAGTAAACTAGTTCGATCAGGTCAAGAGATTTTTTACTAAAAATTTTAATAGTTTTTTACTTTGTGAAAATAGAAGTCGTTTTGGTCGTTTGACCCTCTTTTATTTCAGGTGTTTTGATTGCTTATGAGGACGTTCCTTTTCGCTGCGGCGGCTCGCTTTCCGGCGGGAGGCAGTTGAGCCGCTTCGGCTCCGCCTGCAGGGTCTCAACCTTGCCTCTATTTCCGCAGGAGTCGAGCCGCCTCCGCTTCAATACACTATTGTTTGGAATGATGGTTAGCATCCTTTATGGGGAAAAACCTTTCGTTCGGATAGCCTAACTGGAAAGAACGAGTTTCAGAGATATCAACCAATTACTTTACTAAAATATTTATCCGCATCTTAATAAGGAGAGTGGGCCTCGGACAGAGTTACTTACCCAATCCTGAAACCGCCCCCATCACTTCTCTACCTTTTTTCAAAAACATCAGTAAGGAAGGGCTGGTCGCAATTAGAACCACCCTCTCCATCTTCACCAAAAAGTGCAGGGCAGCGAAGGCCGGCCGACTCCGAAGGGAATAGAGTGCGGGAGAGATCCCGCAGGTACGAGGAAGCTCGAACCACTCCCCCCGGAAAGCGGACGACCGTAGCGGAACGGAACGAACCCATCTATTCTCTACCTTTTTTCAAAAATATCAGTGAGCATGGGCTGAACACGATTAGAATCACCCACCCCATCTCCACCAAACAGTGAAGTGCAGCGAAGGCCGACCGACTCCGAAGGGAATAGAGTGCGGGAGAGATCCCGCAGGCACGAGGAAGCTCGAACCACTCCCCCCGGAAAGCGGACGGCCGCAGCGGAACGGAACGAACCCATCTATTCTCTACCTTTTTTCAAAAAGATCAGTGAGCATGGGATGAACACGATTAGAACCCTCCCCCCATCTCCACCAAAGAGTGAAGTGCAGCGAAGGCCGACCGACTCCGAAGGGAATAGAGTGCGGGAGAGATCCCGCAGGCACGAGGAAGCTCGAACCACTCCCCCCGGAAAGCGGACGGCCGCAGCGGAACGGAACGAACCCATCTATTCTCTACCTTTTTTCAAAAAGATCAGTGAGCATGGGATGAACACGATTAGAACCCTCCCCCCATCTCCACCAAAGAGTGCAGTGCAGCGAAGGCCGACCGACTCCGAAGGGAATAGAGTGCGGGAGAGATCCCGCAGGCACGAGGAAGCTCGAACCACTCCCCTCGGAAAGCGGACGGCCGCAGCGGAACGGAACGAACCCTTCTATTCTCTACCTTTTTTCAAAAAACATCAGTAATGCTGGGATGGTCGCAATTAGAAACACCCACCCCATCTCCACCAAACAGTGCAGGGCAGCGAAGGCCGACCGACTCCGAAGGGAATAGAGTGCGGGAGAGATCCCGCAGGTACGAGGAAGCTCGAACCACTCCCCTCGGAAAGCGGACGGCCGTAGCGGAACGGAACGAACCCATCTATCCTCTACCTTTTCACAAAATATCAGTAATGCTGGGATGGACACGACCAGAAACACCCTCCCCACCTCTCCAACCCAAAACAAAAAGAGCCCCAACCAAAGGGCTCTCTCCTCCATCAGTACAACTTCCCCTGCCGATACAGCACAGTGGACAGCTTCATCACGGAATGAATATAACAATTCTGCCTCAACGAGAACGGATCACCGAAGAACATCGGAAGCACCGTATCGAACGTGTGCGTCATCTTTTCATACAGCATCTTGAACACTTCTTCTTCCGAATAAAACTGTGTCTCGCGCCCCTGCAGCCACTCGAAGTACGACACGATCACCCCGCCGGCATTCGCCAGGATATCCGGGATGACGATGACACCGCGGTCATTGAGAGCTGCATCGGCCTCCGACTCAATCGGGGCATTCGCTCCTTCCACGATGATATTCGCCTTCACTTTTTCTACATTATCCTTATGGATCTGGTCTTCCAGCGCGGCCAGGATCAGCGCATCGAGTTCGAGATAAAGCACGTCGTCCCGGTCGTGGACCTCGGCTTTGACCTCTGCTTCCTCCAGGGCCACCTCAGTATCGGGCAGATCGCCGCGGTTCTTCTGGGCGTATTCGATGAGGCCAGGTATGTCGAGTCCGTCTTCATTGTAGAGCATCACATTCCGGTCGCTGACGGCCACGACCTTGATGGACAGGTGGGTGGACTGATGCGCTTCGAGGGCAGCGACCGACCCCACATTCCCGAATCCCTGGACGGCCACCTTCAAGGGGCGGTCCTCTAGCTTCAACAGATTTTTGGCGAATACGCCATCGTTCTTCGTCAGAAAGCTTTTCTTATCCTTCATGAAATCGTGGAGGAGGTACTTGAGTGAGAAGAACACTCCCTTCCCGGTCGCTTCCCGCCTGCCGAGGGAGCCACCGTTCACGACGCTTTTGCCCGTGAAACTCCCCCTGTAGGGGTGCCCGGGACGGATGCTCTTGTATTCCGCCATCATCCAGTCCATCTCCCGTTCCCCCGAGCCCATGTCGGGCGCCGGGATGTCTTTGTCGGGACCGAGGATATCACTGAAGTATTGGACATATTTTTTGGAAATCAGATGAAGCTCCTTCTCGGAGTAGTCCCTCGGATCAAGGAGGATCCCTCCTTTCCCACCGCCGAACGGCACGTCATGGAGGGCATTCTTCAAGGTCATGAGGGAAGCGAGGTTCTCTACTTCCTCCTCGTTGACGGATTCATGGAAGCGGATCCCGCCTTTATATGGACCGAGGGCATTGTTATGCTGTACCCGGAACGCCGGGATCCTTTCCACACGTCCATTTTCAAGGGCGATCCTCAAAAAGGACTTATGTATATGATTGGGGGTCGAGAGGATTGAAGTCAGCGAGCTGAACGCCTTCTTCCTCGACTCATCCTTCACCCCCGGTAAAAATGATTCATCTTCAAGCAGTGCATCCAATGATTTTTGAACGATCTTCCTTGTTTGACTGATCACCTAATCCCTCCCGTTATGTAAATGCTTTCTTTATCCCCTTCCCCTCCAGTATATGTTAAAAACATTTCCGGCTCAAAAAAAGAGCGCGCCATCCCGGCACACTCCCCATTTAATCCTCAACCATGAATTGATACTTCGTCTTCGCCCGGTATTCTTCTCCCGCCCTGACCATGACCGACTGGAAATCGGAATGGTTCGGGGCATCGGGATAGCCTTGGGTTTCAAGGGCAATCCCCGGGTGGCTGCTGGCCTTTCCACCTGCCAGCTGAGCCCCTTCCAGTCCGCCACCAGTATAGACAATGACGGCAGGCTGATCCGTTTCAATGACCACTTTCCTCCCAGAACCAGGATGATGCAAAGAGATTTCTCTACTGAAGTGTTCTTCAAGAAGGAAAGGATGATCGATGTCAGTCCTATTTTCCGAGATCGGTCCCTCAAACTGGAAGCCTCCTTGTGACAAGGGAAGGATAGTCCCCGTGGGAAGCTGCTCATCATCAAGTTCAAGATATCGTCGTGACTTCAACTGCAGTTCATGATCGGTAACATCCAAGCTGGGATCCCCACTCAGGTTGAAATAGCTGTGATTGGTGAGATTGATCGGGGTATCTTGATCCGGGATGGCCAAATAAGAAAGGGTGAGCTCATCCTTGTCGGAAAGGGTGTAGGTAACCTCAATCATGACGCTTCCGGGGTAACCACCTTCCCCGTCCTCACACGGGACCTCCAATGTCAACGATCCCTCCGTCACTTCTTTCACCGACCACACCTTTTGATTAAGGCCGTTCCATCCTCCGTGTAAATGATTCTCCCCTTCATTGCGATCAAGCAAGAATTCGTTGCCCTCATACGAATACCGGGCAGCGGATAGGCGACCGGCCACCCGGCCGATCATCGCCCCGATACAATACTCATCACCTTGGTATCCTTCAAGGGAATCATAGGAAAGCACGACATTTGCAAGATCCCCTTTACGGTCCGGCATCATGATCGATGAGATGATGCCACCATAGGTCAGGATGGATACCTTCAGACCCGCGGCATTTTCAAGCGTATATTCGAATACCGCCTCTCCTTTGTGTTCTCCAACTTCTTTCTTCATCATGCGTATCCCACCTTATTCGAATTGAGCCATGAACCGCCTGAATGCTTCTATCCCTTCCTCTGTCCGTTTGAATACCCCTGCATCCTCCAGCACCCGGGAGAACTTGTTCCCCAGTTCTTCCTTGATGATCGATGCTGACGTGTCTGCAGTAATCTCTCCACTGCGCATTCCCCGGATCTCCCTCACCCATTCCCTGTGGTGGGCAGGGGCCTCTTCCACGTCGCCATGAAGGGCGTTTTCCACCAGTGAGAGCTCTGTTTTCAGACGTGCCGGGAGGACGGCCAGCCCCATCACCTCGATCAAGCCGATGTTTTCTTTCTTGATATGATGGACGTCCTCATGGGGATGAAAGATGCCGAAGGGATGCTCATCACTTCTCCGATTGTTGCGGAGGACGAGATCAAGCTCATAACGTCCCTCCCGCTTCCTGGCAATGGGGGTGATGGTATTATGGGGTTCTTCATCTGTGGATGCCAGGATCCCTACGGAAGGATCGTTATACTCCCTCCATCCCTGCAGGAGTTCATCTGCCGCATCGAGGAGCGGTCCCGCCTCATCTGCGCTCAGCCTCACGACCGACATGGGCCACTTTACGATGGCGGCACGGACGCCCGGATGGGAGCTCAGGGGACACACCACTTCCTCCTCTGCTCTTGCCATGGCAAATTCATAGCGTCCTCCCTGGTAGTGATCATGGGAAAGGATCGATCCCCCAACAATCGGCAGGTCGGCATTGGATCCCGCAAAATAATGCGGGAATTGTTTCACGAAATCAAGAAGCCTCGCAAAGCCATCGCGGTTGATTTCCATCGGTCGATGTTCCTCTGAGAGGATGATGCAATGCTCGTCATAATACACATATGGTGAATACTGAAGCATCCAGTCCTCTCCGCCTAGACCGAGCCTGATCATGCGGTGATGTGCTCTTCCGGGATGATCCAATCTGCCTTTATATCCTTCATTCTCTACACAGAGGAGGCATACGGGATAACGGTGATCGTGCTTCGGAAGCAGCCGCTCCCTTGCGATCTGGGCCGGGTCCTTTTCCGGCTTCGACAGATTGATGGTGATGTCGAGTTCACCATAGAGGCTATCCACCTTATAATGGACATTTTGGGCAATGCGCTTCGTCTGGATGTAATTACTCAGGCGGCTCAGCTGATAGAAATAGTCCGTCGCCCGGATCGGGTCCTCCGCGTAGAGGGTGCGGAATCGGGCATTCACTTCAGACGGCTTCGGCATGAAGCAGTCCATCAGCTCTGCCATCAGCACCTCTTCTTCTCCCGCCTCGATGATCCCGAGATTCAGGGCTTCCGCCGCAATGGCCGAAAGCAGATCAGGGATATCCATCCCCGCATCCACTCCACCTGCTTCTTCATAGGAATCCTGTTCAAGGACGGCGAGGAGCCGGTTCCGGACGTATACCGTATCTTCTTCCCTGATGAGCCCCGCTAAAAACCCCTTACCAACAAGGGAATGGAGCAGGCGATTGATCGTCATGAAAGATCAGCACCTTTCTGATCGTTGTATCCACGGGGATGGCCCTTATGCCATTCCCATGCGTCTGAGATGATCCGTTCGATGGTCGTCCTCGTTGGCGTCCACCCAAGCACAGAACGTGCTTTGTCAGAAGAAGCGATCAGCCTCGCAGGATCCCCCTTCCGTCTTGGAGCAACTTTTTCCTGGATCTTCTCCCCCGTCACCTGTCTGGATGTTTCGATGATCTCCTTGACGGAAAACCCCTGGCTGCTTCCGAGGTTGAAGATTCCGCTTCCCTTGCCTTCCTGGAGGTAGCGGATCGCAAGAAGATGGGCATCGATGAGATCTTCGACGTGCACATAATCCCTGATGCATGTTCCATCGGGCGTGTCATAATCGTTGCCGAATATCGAGATGCTCTCACGCTGCCCGAGGGCCGTCTTCAGCACCAGCGGGATCAGATGCGTCTCGGGATCATGATCCTCCCCGATCGAACCACCTGCTCCCGCCACATTGAAGTACCGCAGGGACACATAGCGGATCCCGTAGGCTTCATCACACCAGCGCATTAATTTTTCCATGGCGAGCTTCGTTTCGCCATACGGATTCGTCGGCCGCTCCGGCATATCCTCTGTGATCGGCACTTGCTCCGGCTCACCATACGTTGCAGCCGTCGACGAGAACACGATATGCTTCACACCCGCCTCCTTCATCACATCCAGGACCACCCGGGTACCCGAGACGTTATTATCCCAGTATTCAAGCGGTTCCGACACGGATTCCCCAACCAGGGAAGATGCGGCGAAATGAATGACCGCTTCCACGTTTTCCTGGTGGAATACCGATGTCAAAAATGCCTGATCCCGTATATCCCCCTCATAGAATCTCGCTTTCCCGTTTACCGCTTCTCGATGACCTGTTACGAGGTTATCCACGACTGCTGTGTCATATCCTTTTTCCACCAATGCCTGAACGGCATGGGACCCGACGTATCCCGCTCCTCCCAGTACCAAGATGCTCATACGATCACCCTCCCTTTCCATCCTTTGGCGCCATCTGCGCTTTCTGCTGTAAAAAATGATGCCTCATATCCTATCACTCTCTTATATTCATTCCCTACCGACGAGACAAACGCCTGAACATGATCATTCTCCACGAGGGCAATGGCACACCCTCCGAATCCAGCACCCGTCATCCTCGCTCCGAGGACACCGGGTTGTCTCCATGCAGCCTCCACAAGGACATCCAGCTCACGCCCCGTCACATCGTAGTCTTCTTTAAGGGAAACATGGGATGCATTCATCAGCTCTCCGAATTCCCCTAACCGATGCTGGTTCAACAGATGGAATGCCTTCACCGTGCGGACATTTTCAGACACTGCATGCCTGGCCCTTTTTTTCAGGTTGGCATCCGGGATGGCATGTTCGTACTTCTCGAACTCAACAAGGCTCAAATCCCCGAGTGTCTCGATCCCGACAACACGCTGCAGGTGAGACAATGCCTTTTCACACTCCAACCGGCGCTCATTGTACTTGGAGGAAGCAAGCTCCCGGCGCTTATTCGTATTCATGATGACGAGGCTGTGCCCTTCAAAGGGCAATGGAGCGTATTCATGTTCAAGGGACCGGACATCCAGAAGGATCCCATAGCCTGCCTTTCCCATACCGATGGAAAACTGATCCATGATCCCACTGTTCACACCGATAAAGTCGTTCTCCGTCTTCATCCCCAGCTGCACCAATCGGCTCCGATCCACATCGAGGTGAAACAACTCCTGCAAAGCCACTCCCGTCACAAGCTCAAGGGATGCCGAAGACGACAGCCCCGCCCCGTTGGGTAAATTTCCGTAGAATAAGAGATCGATCCCCGATTCCAATCGATGCCCATCCTGTACAAGGGAAGCCATCATCCCTTTTGGATAATTGGCCCATCCATCGCTTTTGACGTAATTCAGGTCATCAACGGAAAACGTGATGATCCCTTCTTCCGGAAAGTTCAAAGAATGGACCCTGACCAGCCGGTCTTCCCGTTTCTTAACCGCCACATATGTCCCAAGACTGATGGCACAGGGAAACACATGCCCCCCGTTATAATCCGTATGCTCACCTATCAAATTGACCCGGCCCGGAGCAAAGAACACCCGGTCTGCAGCCGACCCAAACACCCGTTGAAAATCGTTCAGTAATTCCACCCTGATCCCCCACTTTCACGCACAATAGAAATCGCTTTCATTTAAATCATAAAGGAAGTCGGGTAAAAGCGTCAATTTATTTTAGTAAAACTTTTACTAAACGAGTCTTTCGGACGATGCTGGCAAATGAGGGATAAAAGAGGATAGCGGCATATGGAATCCGGAACACCCCTCCTATTCAAACTAAAAACAGAACCTGGGACAACCGAGTCCTGGTCATAATAAAACCCGGATTCACATGCCTGCAGTAAGGCATGTGAATCCGGGTCTTTAATTTGTTTCACTTCAAGAATATTCCCGATCCAGGTCCGAGAGGTAATCCGAGATAATACCATAGGACAAAGAACAAGGCCCATGAGATGGCGAAGAAGATCGTATACGGAAGCATCACCGATATGAGTGAGCCGAGTCCGAGGTTCTTATCGTATTTCTTCGCCAAGGCGAGCAGGATGGCAAAGTAGGCGAACATCGGCGTAATCGGGTTCGTGATGGAATCGCCGATCCGATAGGCGAGCTGCGTCATCGCCGGGTCAAAGCCGAGGATCATGAACATCGGAACGAATACAGGTCCGAGGATGGCCCATTTCGCCGAAGCGCTTCCGATGAAAAGGTTGAGGAAGGCCGTGATGACGATGAATCCGAGAATGAGGGGCAGCCCTTCAAGTCCAAGGCCCTCCAGGACTCCAGCTCCTTTGATGGCAAGGATGACACCCAGGTTGCTCCAGTTGAAATAGGTGATGAACTGTGCCGAGAAGAAGGCGAGGACGATATACATCCCCATGGTCCCCATGGAGGTGGCCATCGCCTGCGCCACATCCTTATCGTTGCGCAACTCTTTCGTGATGAAGCCGTAGACCACTGCCGGAAGGAGGAACAAGCCCATGATCAGCGGTACAAGGGAGTTCATGAACGGAGAAATGATGATGGAACCATTCTCCCCCCTAAGGGCACCGTTTTCCGGCACGATCGTCCAGGCGACGAGGGCGAGGAACAGAAGCGTTGTGACTCCTGCCCACTTTAACCCTCTGGTCTCAAGGGCCGACAGCTTGTCCATTTTCATCTGGGGCCCCGTATAAGCAGGCAGTCGCGGTTCGACGATTCTTTCCGTCACCCATACGGCAACGGGAATGATGATGATACAGGAAGCCATGAGGAAGTACCAGTTCATGGCCGGATTTGCGACAAAATCCTTGTCGATGATTTGAGCCGATGACTCCGTGAAGCCAGCCAAAAGGGCGTCAAGCATGTTGACGATGAGATTGGCACTGAATCCGCCTGCCACTGATGCATACGCTGCCACCATTCCGGCGATCGGGTGCCGTCCCACGCTTGCAAACACCATGGCGGCAATCGGTGGAAGGACGATGAATCCGGCATCCCCTGCGATATTGGCAAGAATCCCCGAGAATACGATGCTGATGGTTATCAGTTTAGGCGAGGTGGAGTACACGACCTTTTTCAGAAGCGCTGAAATGAGCCCGACTCCTTCTGCGACACCCACACCGATCATCGTGACAAGCACCACCCCGAGTGGGGGGAAATCGGCAAAGTTTTTGACCATATTGGTCATCATCCGCTGCAGTCCTTCTGCCGAAAGGAGGCTGACCACAGTGACTTCTTCACCGGTGGACGGATGGATGGCCTTCCACCCTGCTGCAGAGCCTATGTAGGATACGATAATGACAATGAAGGCGAAAATGATAAATAAGGTGACGGGGTCTGGAAGCTTATTCCCCGTTTTCTCCACAATGTCCAGCATTTTACCAAACCAGTTCTTTTTTGTCCTGTCCATCTCTTGATTCGTCTTTCGAACCGATTCCATCTGATCACTCCTGTTGTTTTCTGAAAATTTGTATTACGACTGATTATATAGGAGTGAATCAAAAATGCCATGTGATATCCTACAAAATAGAAGTTAATTATTTGTGCAATTATACAAATTTTCAGATTTAATCGGTTACATTCGATCTTTTTCCAAAATCCTCCCACAACCCTTGAAATCTTTGATATGATTTTACCTATTATTCAAACTATTTATACTATTAGTCACTACATATTGAAAAGGGGTTTTTTCATGGACCAACTACTCAGTCAGCTTGAACAGCACGCACAGGAAATGATCTCGATTCGCCGCTATCTCCACGAACGTCCCGAACTCTCTTTCCAAGAAGTCCATACGCCGGAATATATCGCAAACTACCTGAGCGAGCTCGGCATCGAGGTGCGGACCGGCGTTGGCGGGAACGGTGTCGTCGGTACGATCAAGGGCGGCCTGCCGGGTAAGACGGTGGCCCTCCGAGCAGACTTCGACGCCCTTCCCCTGCACGATGAAAAGGATGTACCGTATCGGTCAAAAGTTGATGGTGCCATGCACGCATGCGGTCACGATGCGCACACAGCCACTCTTCTGATCACGGCCAAGGTACTCCAGCAAAACCGGGAGCATCTGAAGGGGAACGTGGTCCTCATCCATCAATTCGGAGAGGAAGTCGCCCCCGGCGGAGCCAAGCCCATGATTGAAGACGGATGCCTGGACGGCGTCGATGCCATTTTCGGCACCCATTTATGGAGTACGATCCCTGTCGGGAAGATCGGCTATAATGCGGGACCGATCATGGCTGCGGCCGATAAATTCGAGGTGACCATCCAAGGGAAAGGTGGACACGGTGCATCTCCCCATGAGACTGTGGACAGCATCATGCTCGGCACGAACTACATCCAATGGCTGCAGCAGATCGTGAGCAGGCGCATCAATCCATTGTCCCCTGCGGTCATCACCGTCGGTTCCTTCCACGCAGGAGATGCCTTCAATATCATTGCCGACCGTGCTTCAATCGTCGGGACGGTACGGACGTTCGATGAAGGCACACAGGAATTCATCATCAAGGAGATGGAAACTTTCCTGAACGCTCTCTGCTCTGGCAGCGGCGCTTCTTACGAATTCAAGTATGACAAAGGGTATCCGGCGGTCATCAATCATATCGCCGAAACCGCCCACCTCGTTTCATGTGCCAAAGATCTCTTCGGAGACGACGTATTCGAGCTTGAACCGATGATGGGCGGGGAAGATTTCTCCCACTACTTGAACGAAGTACCGGGCACCTTCTTCTTCACAGGTGCAGGCAACCCCGAGAAAAATGCCATCTACCCGCATCATCACCCGAAGTTCGATATCGATGAGGATGCCATGATGAATGCAGCCAAAGTCCTTCTAAGTGCATCCGTTTCATACTTAGATAAGGCGGCCTCGACGACGGAAGCTGCCGTTCAAAAAAGCTGATCGATTCAATTCAAAAAAGGGGAGTGTGTCAATTGACACACTCCCCTTTCCCATTACATCAGTTCGTAATCTGTTACATTTCGTTCCACGATGCGTGCGCCTTCGATGGAAACGAGTGACCCGCCTGAACTTCCGAAAACATCCTTTGCAATCAGATTCTCCATGGCGGCCTTCACCGCGGCTGGATCCACCGGCTCTTTCGGCCCGATGACCGAAATCGTTGCCTGCTTGCCCATTTCATTCCTGAAAATCAATTCCAATGCTTTTGCCATTCTTTTCTCCTCCTCTTTTCATGATTCACCCTGCATTACGCGTTCACGTCGAATCGTTTGACCACTTCCACATTGGAAAGCGTCTTTTCCGAAAGACCCGCCAATGAATCAGCGGTGCTGTTGACGTCATCTGCAGATGCAGTTCCGTTGATGTAGCTGTAGGACTTGTACTCGAAAACCGGTTTGCCGTCACCATCAAGCCCTTTGTAAAACTGGAATCGGATACGTGTATCCTTTAAGTCGATCGCTGCCATGTTTATCACCCCCTTCACCCTTTATATAGGGTTTGGGAGCGTTTAAGGGTACCTGCCCCGTAAACTTTTTTCAGAACAAAAAAAGAACCGGCATCAGCCGGTCGGTCATGGTTGAAAAACAGTGGATTCAACCGGTATGCGTATAGTAAAAGTCGTCTTCTCATCGGTGGAACGACAGGTGAGGGTACCATTATGCTTCTCCACAAGCTTTCTACAAATGTAAAGGCCGATCCCTGTACCGAGATCCTTTGTCGTGAAGAAAGGCTCGAAGATCGCTTCAATTTTCTCTTCCTCGATCCGTGGCCCGTTATTGCAGAAGGTGACCACCACATCATCCTCCATCATTTCGCAGCTCACATTGATATGGCGGTAGCCTTGTACTTCCTGAAGGGCATCGATGGAATTCATGATCAGATTCAGGAATACCTGTCTGATTTCGTCCTTATTCCCTACAATCATCACATCCGGTGCACAATGACTCTGAATGGACACATCCCCGTCCAGAAGGGTCGGATAGAGAAATTCAATCAGCTCTTCCAGAAGGCTCATGAGGCTCATCCGCTCTTGCTTGCTTTCGATGAGCTCCTTCCGGGAAACATGGAGGAACTGGGAGATGCGGTAGTTCAGTTGATCAAGCTCATGCTGCATGATATCCATGTAGGGAAGATCGGGATAGTCATTTTTCAACAGCTTCATGAATCCGACGATGGAGGTCAAGGGATTCCTGAATTCGTGGACAAAGCTTGAGCTCATCTGCCCAAGGATGGTCAAGCGTTCTTTATGGGTCTGATCGATGTAGAGCTCCTTTTCCTTCAGCACCTGATCCTTGATTTCCGTATACCGTCTCACGGCCAAATAGGAAAAACGATCAAACAGCTCATTCACAAAGTCGAGCTTTGGCTGGAATCCACCGTGCTCCATAAAAGAGTGATTCAGCCATTTGATGATCGTGCTTTTCCCGATATTGACATTGTATACGAACTCACTGATGTTCACATCGGCATCCACCCGCTCCTGGGCGGTTTTATTGGCGAGGAAAAGCATCTCCTCTTCCGTGAGTGGTCTTTCAACCGCGCGTATGACAAGATGGAACATCCGTCTCGCATTACGCTCAACCTCTTCTTTATGCTTATCTGTATCTGAAATCACGATGTCATCGAGCCAGTTCTGGATCATTTCATTTTCATGCCGCTTCAAAAAATCTATCATCATTTCACTGGGACTAGTCATCTTTTGGTCAATCTCCTTCATTCCAGCACGATCTCTCACTAGTAATAACCCTATCATACCATTAATAAAGGCGGTAAATGGATGAGTTTGGCTTTTGGTGATACTTTCTTCTACTGTCAAAGTTGGAAAATCCCTTCCACCCGTCGGAATCCTCCGTATTTCTCTTCTATTCTCTTATTTCTATAGGATATTTCATTATAAAGAACTAGTAAACTTATAATAAAACACAAAAAACGACACTATATGACAAGGTTCTTCGCAAACTTCCTCTTTACGTGATGAAAATTACCTGCTACTATAGTTCTTAATAAAGAACAACCTCTTCTATCACGTCCTCTTTCCTATTCATTCTGTTGAATTCTCTCTTGCTTCTGTTCCTTTTTCACAGGCAAACAACCAGCACTCTCACCCTCCCACCCGTATGCGAATCATTGCCTGTTTGTTCACTATTAAGAACTAGAGGTGATCTCATTGAAGATGATCATAAGTATCCTGGTCCTTTGTATCATCCTCTTCCTATCATCAGACGTGACACCGGAGCGTCACGCTGAAGTCCTGACAGATGAAACCTTCCCTCTTACACCAGGGTATCATCCTCCCCGTGCACAGTCCCAAAGTAAATGGACGCTGATCTTTGAAGAAGAATTCAGCGGAAATGCTTGGAGAGAGAAATGGAATATACAGGACTGGCCGTCGGAGAAGAACGACGAACTCCAGTATTATACGCCCGATAATGTCTCGGTGAGGAACGGATACCTTGTCCTTTCCTCGAAGTCGGAGCGGTATAAGGGCAGGGACTATACATCAGGAGCCGTGACCACGGAAGATTTGTTTGAATTCACGTACGGAAAGGTGGAGATACGGGCAAAGCTCCCTTCTTCAAGAGGAATATTCCCAGCCCTCTGGCTCGTGAATTCTGAATCGGCTGATTGGCTTCCCGAGATCGATGTGGTGGAGAATATCGGACAGGAGCCGAACAACCTCTATTTCGTCCTTCACTGGAAAGATGATAAAGGCATTCAGAAACGGGATTACCTTACGTATACAGGGGAGGAAGCCTTTCACGAACATTTTCATACGTACGGGATGATTTGGGAAAAAGACAAAGTCTCCTGGACGCTCGATGGAGAAGTGGTATTCGAAACCACAGCCTTCTCTCCCGATTTGCCTCTCTTTCTTTATATGAATACGGCCATCGGCGGAATATGGCCGGGGGATCCCGATCCGGGGAATGTAAACGAAGAATTTCTGATTGACTATGTGCGGGTCTATCAAGACCGCGGGGAGGAATGAATATGCTATTGCTCTTGGTCACCTTCACACTTTTTATCGCCTTCGTCCTGTTTCAAACCGTCTATATCCTCGTCCCCCTGTTCAAGAATGAAAAGAAGAAACGGATCCCCATCAAACGACAGCACTCCTTCTCCATCATCGTTCCCGCTTATAATGAAGAGATGGTGATCGAGAATTGCATTCACGGCTATTTGCATCAGGCTCACCGGGACGCGGAGCTGATCATCGTGAACGATGGGTCGACCGATTCCACTTTCGATGTACTGAAGAAACTGCTGGATCTCCGTCTCTACCACAGACCGGGCGCAGGCGGGCTGCTTCATAAGGAGGTCATCAATATCTTCCGCTCCTCTCTCCATCCCTCGATCTATGTCCTTGATAAAGTCAATGGCGGGAAAGCCGATGCACTGAATGCAGGCATCAC
Organism: Rossellomorea marisflavi; assembly: GCF_001274775.1. GTDB lineage: Bacteria > Bacillota > Bacilli > Bacillales > Bacillaceae_B > Rossellomorea > Rossellomorea marisflavi. Next base: position 37,121 of record NZ_LGUE01000005.1, on the reverse strand, counting down.
CTTCAGCCGCAACGAGCTTGTGGTCACCCTGGATGCCGATAGTATCCTTGGGGAAGATGCGTTAATGGAAATGAACGCTGCCTTTCAAGATCACAGGGTCATCGCCTGCGGTGGCAACGTCTTGATTTCTCAGGCATTCTCAGGTGAAATCGGGAATCTGAAGCCAACATTTACGATCCCGAACGTGATCCGCTATCAGTTCCTTCAATATCTGACCGCCTTCCTCCTCCACAAGCGGGCACAGGCAGCGGTCGGCGCCATCACGGTCATCGCCGGGGCGTTCGGCACATTCCGCCGGGAGACACTGTTCCACATACAAGGCTTCCGCAGTACGATTGGCGAAGATATGGATATCACCCTGAAGCTGCACCGTTGGATCGAAGAGAATGGCAGGAGCTCGCGGATCGCCTTTGTTCCTTCCGCCGTCTGCTACACGGAGTGCCCCGATACATTGAAGTCCATGTTCAAGCAGCGGGTCCGATGGCAGAAGGCGTTCATCGACTGTCTCATTCACTACCGCTCATCCTATTTCACCCGGTTTTCCTGGAGATTCTCCCTTTTTTTCCTGGTCGATCAGTTCATCATCGGCACGCTGAATGCGTTCACCGTGATTGTTGCACCCGTCGTCTTCATCTTCCGCCATGACGGGATGACGCTTTTCCTGTTCCTCGGGCTGACAGCCGTCCTGCTCTTCATGTATCAAAGCATCATCACGATCTATATCAGCAGGCTTCACGGCATCCGGTTCTCGAAACAGGACATCATCCGGATCCTTTGCTTCCTGCCTGTGGAAATCGGCGTGTACCGGATGATCAACCTCGTCTTCGTCGTGTACGGCACCCTCTCCTACTTCCATCAGCCCCAGTCATGGGATAAGTTTGAACGGACCGGGACGGTGGGCTGGAAGGGAGTGAAGCGGGCATGATGATGAAGAGCCTATTCGCATCCGGCTTCCTCGCCCTTCTTTTCAGCATCTTTGCAGGCATTTTCCTCTACTTCACCGAGCTTCTTCCCCCTGAGCCTGTCGCGACTGCCTCGGCAGACAGCAACATCCAGATCGACGCCTGCGCGAAGGAACCCAGGACGTTTACGGGCAGTACGAGAACGGACGGTACGGTCCCGATCCTCACCTATCACCGCATCGTGGATGACGGCGATCTGTCGTCCCGGCACATGGTCGACGGGAAGGTGAACCAGATGATCGTCACGAAGGAGGAATTCGAGAAGCAGATCGCTTTTTTGAAAGAAGAAGGCTTCACGTCCCTTACCCTTCCTGAGCTCCATGAATTCCTTGTAAACAAACAGGAGATCCCCAAAAAGAGCGTGGTTATCACCTTCGACGACGGATATAAAGACAACGTGACCGAGGCATATCCAATTTTGAAGAAGCACGGATTTCAGGCTGCGAGCTTCCTGATCGCAGGTATGATCACAGCGGAAGACCATCCCTTCACCCCGGAATACGTCCAGTACGCCAGCATGAAGGAGCTTGCCTCCGCCTGTCCCGTCTTTTCCTATTACAGCCACACGTTTGACTTCCATCACCGGAAAGGATCCTCCATGGAGGATGAGAAAAGCTTTTTGATCACGGAAGACGCAGATGCCATCAAAAAAGACCTTGCGAAAAGCATCGGGGTCCTGAAGGGTGAGAGCCTTGCATTTGCTTATCCCTACGGGGAATATTCACCCAAGTCCATCAGGATCCTGAAGGACCTCGGCATCGCCATGGCGTTCACAACGGAAGAGCGTGACGCTTCCCAAGCCGATCACCTTTATGAGCTTCCGCGGCATTCGGTCTTTCATGATACAACCATGACCAAGTTCCGATCCATCTTCAAACCCCATCATTGAAGAAAGCCGTCCCGGGATGAACGGGACGGCTTTCATTATAGTTTCATCTTGCCGAAGACATGCTTCTCGAAGTCATCTGGAGACAGAGGCCTGCTGATGGCATACCCCTGGATCACATCGCATTCGGTCTGTTTCAGGAAGTCGTATTCCCCCATATCCTCGACTCCTTCTGCCGTGACCTTCAGCTGCAGATGCTTGGCCATGGAAATGATGCTCATGACGATGGCTTTGTGATCCTCATGGGAAGAGATCCCCTTGATGAAGGAGCGGTCGATCTTCAACGTATCGAGTGGATACTGTTTCAGATAGCTCAGGCTCGAGTAACCCGTCCCGAAATCATCCATGGAGATGGAAACCCCGATCTCCTTTAGTTCGTTCAGCTTCCGGATCATGATGTCGAGTTCATACATGGCGATGCTCTCGGTGACTTCAAGATCGAGATAATCCGGATTGAGACCCGTCCGCTTCAGAACGTCCTTCACCATGCAGGCAAATGATTCGTCAAGGAGCTGCTTGATCGAGACATTGACGCCTACCTTCATCGGCGGATAGCCGGCACGCTGCCAGCGGACGTTCTGCTTGCAGGCTTCCTTCAGCACCCATTCCCCGATCGGGATGATGAGTCCCGTTTCTTCAGCAACGGGGATGAATTCAGACGGCGACACGGGACCCAGGGTTTGGTTCGTCCATCGAAGGAGCGCCTCCATCCCGCACACCTTCTCGGTAGAAAGATGCCAGGACGGCTGATAATGCAAGGTCAGTTCGTTGCGGGAGAGAGCCGATCGCAGCTCTTTCTCGATGACCATTTTCCGGTAGAACTGATGGTTCATTTCATCAGAGAAGAACTGGAAGCTGTTCTTCCCTTTCTCTTTCACATAGTACATGGCCGTGTCGGCATTTTTCATGAGCGTCTTGGCGTCTCGGGCATCCTGTGGATAAAGGCTGATCCCGATGCTCGGTGTGATGGTATATTCCTGGCCCTGTATCCAGAACTCCCTTCTGAACTGATCAAGCAGATCGTTGGCGATGGCCACCGCGTCCTCCTTGGAACAATCCGGGAAGAGAAGGGTGAACTCATCCCCGCCAAGCCGATAGACGTTCGCTCCATACGGTCGCAGGAAATCTTCCAAGCGCTCTGAAACTTCAATGAGGAGCAAATCCCCGAAGTCGTGACCGAGGGTATCATTGATGTATTTGAATCGATCCAGATCGATGAGCATGAGGGCTCCACCGGAGGCATCTTCAAGGAAGCCTGTGAGATCATCATTGAACTGCCGGCGATTCGGAAGCCTCGTCAATACATCGTGATTTGCCTGATAGGCAAGCTCTTCTTCATGCTCCTTCCGCTCCGTGATGTCGGTGGATACACAGAGCACCAGGGTGGTGTCATCCGTCACAATGGGGATCTTCGACGTTTGGAGCCAGCGGACACCGCCGCTAGTGTCGACGAATTTCTCTTCCTCGACATCGATCCCCTTCATCGTCCGCAGGATGAACCGGTCCATTTCCGCGATGTCCCTGCCCGACTGCCTGCTCTCCCGGAGCTCCAGATCGGTCTTGCCGATCATCTCATCCTTGGAGAGCCCGAATAAGGAGGCGTAAGCGAGATTCACCAGGGAATACCTCCCGTCCTCATCTTTTGCATAAATATAGCTCGGATTCATATCGATCACCGTCCTGAGGAAGGTGTGCTGCTCATCGATCCGTTCATTCATCTTCTTCACGGTTTCCACGTGGATGCGATTAGACAAGATCAGGATGGAAATGGCGAAAAGCAGGACCGCGAATGAACTTGGTAGCAGCATGGAACCAGGGTAGAGATTCAGTACCCCGAGGGAATAGCCCACCACGGTGGAGATGGTGAAGTGGATCAGGAAGGAACGCTGAGCCGGGCTCTCGATCCATCTCGATAATAAATAGGATACAGCGAGACTGACGGCGAACATGATCGTATTCAGATAAAACACCCACGAATACTCGCCCGGTACAGGGAAGTAGAATGGGAATGCATGACCTGGATTGATCACCCGCAGGGAGGCGACCCCCTTCTCGGTCCATCCGATCACATAAACGGCGAAACTCCAGCAATAGAAGAAGATGAGGATGCTCCTATTCATGAAGAAGCGCCACCTGGTCCCCTTCAAGTGCTTCATCTCCTGCGTATAGACGGTGTAGGCCACGTGGAAGAGAATCGGTGCGATCATGATGCTGCCGAACCGGAAGAGCCTGAAGAGAAACTCGACTACCTCCTCAGGGAGCAGCGTATAAGCGAATAATACCGATACATCCAACTGCCAGAACGTGGCGAAAACGAGGAATAAGAAAAGCACCCTCGATAGACGGCTCCCTTTGAACATGCGAAGGATGGTGGCGCCGATGATGATCGGGATCAATGCGACGATAACTGAGTATAAAAAAAACATGATGCCATCCCTCCTACTTCGAAATTAGCATACAGGCATTATTCCCGCTTATGCCGTGTGTGGTGATGCTGACGCTCGAGACCGGCTGATAGATTGTTTCCCTCACCAAGGGAAGGGACTCGAACCCTTTCTGCCTGGTTTTGATGGTGGGCGGGATAAATCCGTACTCCATGGACAGGATGGAAGAGATCGTCTGGATCGCTCCCATGGCGGCAAAGGAATGCCCCGTCATCCCCTTGATGGACGTGATCGGGACCTTCCCTTTGAACATGCGATGGTGATTCTTGGATTCGATCCGGTCATTCACCTTCAGGCCGAGTGCCTGGCTGTTCACATAGGTCGGTGTCACATCCCCTACGACCGCCTGGAGGACCGAGAGCATCTCTTCACCTGTTTCGTCTGCATGGAGCATCGGCTTCCCTTCATTTCGTGAGACCACTTTTCCGATACTTCCGTGGACGTGACGCCCCCTTTTCAGCGCGTCTTCCCTTCTTTCGAGGATGAGCATGGCCGCTCCTTCTGCGAGGACGAAGCCGTCATGCTGCTCAGAGAAAGGGACGCCTGCATCGGTGATGGAGCTGGCAGATTGTATGGCCTTCATCTTGAGGAAGCCATTGATGCTCCACTGTCCAAGAGGAGCATCGGTCCCCCCGACAAGGCAGGCATCGACCTGACCCGTCTTAAGCAGTAATTTCCCCAGGGACACGGCATCGAGACTCGCCGTACAGCCTGTCGTAAGGGTATACGCTGGCCCCTTCGCCCCGATATGCTCCGATACAGTGGAGGAAATCGTATGGGAATCTACGATGGAAACCCCGTGGACCGGATAGCCTTTCAATCCGGATGCCACCGGGGCATAGGCTTCCACTTCCAGGATCGCTCCTGCCGATGTACCGATGATGACGCCGATCCGCCTGGGATCCGCCGACAGCCCGCTCATATCGACCGCATCGCGTGCGGCCGCGACGGCGAGTCTTGTCGATCTCGGATACCGCCGGTAATTCCTGTTGCCGAACGTCTCGAACTCATCGTCGATCAGCCCCGCAATGATATCCCCTTCGTTCCTTCCCTTTCCTTTCAGGATGGAGTGGGTGCAAATCCCTGCCTCCAATATATGATGGAATTCTTGTTTATTCTTTGCACCGGGTATCTTCAGGCCATACCCGGTCACGACTATATCTTCCAATCGAACCATCCTTTACATATAGTAGAACATATACCCACAATACATATTATATAAGGAAAAGAGACATATTCCATTATAATTCGACATAAATAAGATGGTCCCTGCTTGTGCAGTGAAGAGAAAACGGTTCTACCAGCTTCAGTGAAAATAAAAATAGCGCCCGGAATCCGGACGCTATAAATCAAATCGTTCTTTAAAGTGGAATGGAACCGTGAACTGATGCTCGTCACCCGTCAGATACGGGGAATCGAAATAGCTCCGTTCCTTTTCAGAGAGTGAATCGGCCCAAGGGGAATAGGTGCGGAACCGGATCTTATCGTGCTTTTCATCAAACTCAGCAAGCCTCATCCAACCGTTACCGCCGTTGTAGCTTGATTGATAGTCGACGAGGACCTGGATGACGGGATGCCCGAAACGGTTTTCCTTTATCCGGTGCACGGTTCCCTGGTGGTGTCCGTTCACGGTCATGAACACCTGATCATTCCCATCCACAAGGCCTTCCCACAGGCGACTGCCGCGATTCGTATCGACAGGGAACGTCCCGTCGCTTGTGAGGATCTCATGGGACAAGAGGATCGTCGGGATCCCGGGGTGCTCCTTCAGTACCTTTTTGGCCCACGGCAAGTCTTTCTTCAGGTGGCCCATGTCCACCGAGAGGAAGAGGTATTCGTAGCTTCCCGCTTCCGTAATGGAATAGGAGCTGAATTTTGACGGGGACGTCCCCTTATAATAAGGCTTATCCGTGTAGCGCTTCGGTCCGTAATAGTAGAGATAGGGATTGCCGAGCCCATAATCATGATTCCCTGCTAGGGTGATATAGGGGACCCTGCGGCGGTCGAGGACACTCAGGCTAAGGGATGAGTGCTCCCACTGCTTGGCCGAATCACTCTGATCCACCATATCCCCAAGGAATGCCGTCATGGCAATATTCAATTTCTCCTGCATGGTGGAAATCCATTTCACCTGCTGATGGAACAGCGCAGGCATGTAGCGGACCGTCTTCTGGGGATCGGGCACGAAGAGGAAGTTGTAGTTTTCCTTGTTGCCCAGCAGATGGCCTTTGTTGCTCATCCCGCTGCGCAGACTATTTTTCCTCGGTTCCGGAATGAGCCACTTCCCTTTTGGGAGCGCCTTATCCGAAATGCGGATCTCCTGGATGCTTCCGGCGAATAATGAACCCTTGCCGATTCCCTTTCCGATCGTCCACACCCCTTTGTTGGGTGCCAGCAGTCCGGTGACGGTGGATGCATTCTGGCGGAAATCTTCCGCGCCATTGATGAACACCCTCGTCTTCTTGCCGTCATTGACCACGGCGATGTGATACCAATCCTTTTTCCCCGGGAGGGCAAAGGACCCGAACACCCTGGATTTCTTACCGTTTGCCGGTGTTCCCTCCCACTGCACCTGTTTGAAATGCGTGATGGTCAGTTCAGACCCTTTCCTGCCGAGGATCCCCATGCCACTGTATTCATCCCTTGTGAACGGATCGGGAAGCTTGATGACCGCTTCAATGGTATAGCCTTTCAAGAAGGCCTCCCCATTAAGGGGGGCATCTTTGCCGGTCTGAAAATATTGCCCCCCCTTCAAGCTTTTGCGGTTATGGAAATCGAGGCTTCCGACGATGAATTTCCGTGCGATATCATCCTTCGACCAGTTCAAGAGCCCATCGGTTCCGTCGTTGACCAGGACGAGCTCATTGCCTTTCCCGCTCCGGTCCTTCAAGATCAGTTTCCCCTCATCCAGTGATCCGCTCTTCACTTCACTCTTGGAGAATCGCCAATGAGCCACCGTGCTGTCATCGGCGGCTTCAGCCGTGAAGGGAGAGACGATGCCCATGAACGCGGCAAGGATGAATGCCACCCATATTCTTTTCACTAGTTCCCCTCCTCCGTCGTGAATGATTTGCTCTTAGTATGGACGAAGAGGATGTATGTATGTGTGATATTTCCTATACAAAAAGACCCTGCCGGCAAGACAGGGTCCCATGGTTTACAACTGTTTTTTTAAGCGAATCCGTTGGGAAGGCTTCAGGAGGGCAAGGAGCGGCATATGCCGTTCATGGACCCAGCCCACCACGTTGACGGAAGGATCGGCTTCCAAAGGGTGTAGGACGATCCCCATCTCCCCGCGGTAGCGCCCATAGTCATCATTATCCCTCGTGATGGCTCCCGGCGTGCGCTCAATGCATGCTTCAGGCGAAACGCCGGTAGCCGTCCTTGTGTTCATGATCCTGAGAACATCCCGCCCCGGATCAGGCCTCAGGGCATACTCACCCTCCACCTCACCTGAGCCTTCATAGGAAAGGGTGATGATCCCATTCCCGTCCAGCTCGTGAAGGTGATTCAAAAGGTCCGGTGACCATCCTGGATCGCCGATGAATACCCCGCTGACCCCCTCATGGAAAAGACCGGCTGCATGGACGTATGGATCTCCGTGCCTGTGATCTTCAAGCGTCGGGAGTCCCTGGAATAACGGTCCCCGCCGCTCCTCATCTCCGGGTACGAAAGCATACACGGGAATCCCGAATGTGTCGAACATCTCCTGCTGGGAACGAAAAAACGCTGTGCTGATCCCCGTTTCCTTTCGCGGATAAAAATTGTGCCATGCGATCAGGGCGAAAGGATCGATTCCCATCCCCAACCATTCCTCGACCTCTTCCTTCCTGACGGTACTGGCATTGATGGCGAGCTTGAAGTGATGGGAAAGATGCTCCACATCCTCGCGCGAGAACCCATCATCCAGTCTCAGTGCCGTGACCCCAAGGGACCTCATCTCCCTGAAGCATGTAAGGCCGAGCATCTCCGGAGTCTGCCGTGAAACATCGGCGAACACCTCGAACCCTTCATCATGAAAAAGGGAAAGAAGCTGGCGGATCCGCTCCTGTCCGGCAGGCTCCTCCGGGATATGAAAGGATGTGAAAGCCTGTTTGATCCCCATGGCAGAGGCCCGGATGATCCGTTCTTCTGCCCGTGGATCAGACAGATAAATCGAAATACCGATCATTCAAACTCACTCGCCATCTCATCTTTGAACCCGAATGCATACGTCAACAAGAAGCCTGCCAGATACGCAATGAGCAATCCAAGGACGTAATAGAGGATTTCCCCTGCGTTTACCAGGAAGATCAACGGTACACCCGAAACACCGATGGCGAAGGTCGCCACATCGAAATGGGCCTGGAAGGCACCGCCGAAACCGGCGCCGAGACAAGCCGTCAGGAACGGACGGCCAAGAGGCAGCGTCACCCCGAAGATCAATGGTTCACCGATGCCGAGGATACCGGCAGGAAGGGAACCTCCGATGGCCCGCTTCAGCTTTGCCTTTTTCGTTTTGAAGAAGATGGCGAAGGCCGCTCCGACCTGACCGGCACCACCCATGGCGAGGATCGGCAGAAGCGGATCATCCCCGATGGAATTGATGAGCTCAAGATGCACAGGCGTCAAGCCCTGATGCAGTCCGGTCACGACAAGCGGGAGGAATGTCGCCCCAAGGACGAATCCTGCACCGATACCGCCGACTTCGATCAATGATAATAATCCTTTAGTAATAATATCAGATATGAATCCACCCACCGGCATGAAGACGGTATACGTCAATAAACCTGTGACCAAGAGAGCAATCGTCGGCGTAAAGATGATATCGATGGCCTGTGGCATGATTTTCCGGACATTCTTCTCAACAAAGGCCATGAAGACGGCAGCAATCAAGACCCCGATCAGTCCGCCCCTGCCCGGAAGGAGATTTTCCCCGAAGAGGGCTATGTCACCGATGGCCGGGTTGATGATCAGGATCCCTGCAAGTCCCCCGAGCGCCGGTGAACCGCCGAATTCCTTGGCAGCATTCACCCCGACGAGGATGCCGAGGTAGGCAAACAACCCGCTTCCGATCACAGACAGCATCATCACGAGATCGGATTCACCATTCAGCCATCCGGCCTGGACGAAGAATTTCGTAAAGCCTGTGATGAGACCGGAAGCGATTAATGCAGGAATAAGAGGAATGAAGATATTGGCGATCCTTCTCAGTAAAAGCTTGACCGGCGTACTGTTCTTTTTCTTCAGTTCCGCCTTCCGGTCAGCAGCCCGTGCCTTCAGGTCGATGTCGCCTCCATCTTCTGCAACGAGTTTCCCGAACTCTTCCGTGACCTTGTTCACTTTCCCCGGTCCTAAAATGACCTGGTAGGTGTCGTCTTCCACAAACCCGATGACACCATCGATGTCCTTCATGGTTGCTTTCTCGACAAGACTCTCATCGGCAACCTTTACACGAAGCCTTGTCATGCAATGCTCGTAGCTTGTGATGTTCCCCGCACCGCCGAACTTCCTCAGTATCGCTGCTGCCAGTTCTCTGTTTGTCACTGCGACCCTCTCCTCTCGACCCCTTTTATTTTTTTATATCTGACGCCAGCGGGTGGGACTATTCTTCAATAGCCACCCGAACGTACCCGTTGGCATCCCGCAGCCGGTCCTTCGCCTCGTCATACCCGCAGCCGAGCTTGATCATGACGATGGAGGCCTTGACCTCATTATGGGCAAGCTTCAACGTCTTCAGCGCCGTATCTTCATCGGTCCCAGTGATATCACGGATGATGCCGACGGCCCTTCTTTCCAGCTTATAGTTGCTGATATTCACATCGACCATGAGATTGCCGTAAGCTTTTCCAAGTTTGATCATGGACGCAGTGGAGATCATATTGAGCACGAGCTTCTGAGCCGTTCCCGCTTTGAGCCTTGTTGACCCCGTCAGTGCTTCGGGACCTACATTCACTTCAATTTTATGCTCGGCTTCCTCAGATATTCTCGCCCCTTCGTTGCAGGAGAGTGCGACGGTGACGGCCCCGACTTCCCTAGCGTACCGGAGTCCCCCAATCACATACGGCGTCCGCCCGCTTGCTGCAATCCCCACGACCGTATCCTCAGGAGAAAGCTGAAGTGCGGCGAGGTCTGATGCACCAAGCCCTTCATTATCTTCCGCTCCTTCTACGGCTTTCACGAATGCCCGTTCACCACCGGCGATCAAGCCGACGACCACATCGCTCCCCACGCTGAAGGTCGGTGGGCACTCCACCGCATCAAGGACGCCGAGCCTGCCGCTTGTGCCAGCCCCCATATAGATGAGCCTGCCCCCTGAAGAGATGGATGTCACTACTTTATCCACCACTTCTTCCACAACAGGAAGGACTTTCTTAACGGCTTCTGCCACTTTATGATCTTCATCATTCATCATCCGCAACACCTCAGCGGTACTGGCGGTATCGATCTTCAACGTATCCGGATTGACCTTCTCGGTTCCCAGTTCATACACATTATCCTGCATTTCAATTCCTCCTAAATCTCGTACGCGCTTTCATCCTTATTATAATCCCTTTTAAAATTATATTTCAACGGATTTGTAAAATTCATAAAATTATATTTTAGTGTAAAAACGGCAACGAAAAAACCCGGTTGACCTAAGAAGGGGACAGGGAGAGAATAAAAAGTTCTCCTTATGCCACCATTGATCAACCGGGTTCCAGCCGTAAGGTTTATTTCATATCAGTTCTTCGCACCATGCGGTCTCGGGTATCGGCTGAAATAATTCATCGTCACCGCGCCGCGTTGGAGCTGTCTATGTAGCACGTCATACGAACAATTCACTTCCATCTTCAGGCCGTTGGTGAAATGGACGAACGTTTTCCCGCAGGCGACGGTCGTTGAATGGACATGACGGCAGAATAACCAGATGCAATCATCATTATCGGGTGATTGAGTAGGGATGGCCAGGATGTAGTCCATGAGACTGACCAAAAGCGGTGTCTTTCGATCGTACGACAATACTCTTCGAACGGCCCTGATCCGTCCTTTATAATCGGATCCGTGGACGATGCAGGATTCTTCAAGCACTTCTTTCACAGTCTTTTTACTGTACGTGACTTCCCCTGAACAATCGACAACCTTTGACTGATGCACTCCGTCATAGGAAGGATAAATGGCTGCCGTTCTTTCAGTAATCAACACCTCAAACTTTTTCACATGATCACCCCATATTTTTTAGTCCTAAAGAACTAGAACTTTATCATTATTATAGGTATATCATCCATAACTTCCACTATATTGTTAAAAAGTTTAACTTTATTTGTAAAAAAGTTTTCAGTTCATAAAAAAACCGCGCAGGGGATGATCCCTGATCGCGGTCATTTCAATCATTCATTACCTCTTTGATCACAGCTTCCACAAAAGCAGGCGTCTTCACAAACGCACTCTCGATATGAAGTCGTTCGGTGCGCTTATGGGCATCCTTCCCGAACGGTCCCACGTTCAGGACGGGGGCATCAAGGTTCGCCATGGCATCGAACGGAATGGAGTAGGTTGTTTCCCACACCGGGGTGTTCTCTTCATACACGGTCCAGCCGTGATGCTCATCCTTGAAATTCACATAGCTCAAGTCTGAAATCCCGTTGAAGTAGTGGATCTGCTCCACCTCCAGTCCGAAAGACCGCTCCGCCTCCCTCCTCACCTTCTCCACCAGCTTCTGCACAAGTGGAGAGTCAGACGTGTTCACCGCAGGATAATACGGAGGGGTATACATCAAGACGATGGCAGGCGTCAGCTCCTGACAATCAATGAGAAGGGTATCGGCCATCTTGAATGATTTCTCCCGATCGTCCCCGATATAAGAGCGGATATCCTGCTTCAATGCTTCGATGTATTCCTTCCCCATCTTCATCTTGGCATAGCGGAGAAGCTCCCCGTAGCGCAGGACGGATACATCGCCGATCGCCGGGATCCCTTCCCTTTCGCACAGTTCCCCGTACCACTCATTGCACTCGTCTGCCGCTTCCCTGGCCACCTCCTCGAAGGTATTCATCACATCGGCAGCCGAGCGCTTCATCGTGAACACATTGTACATGGCCACGGTACCGAACGGCGTCTGGGCCGAATAATTCAGGCGCAGGTCTTCCTGGAGCAATGTGATCGGAAGTGGCGTCGACTCGCCTTGGTCGCTTTCCCGGAACAGGGGATTCCATTCCATCTTCCGGGTCAGGAATGACGCCATGAAAGATGAAGTCAACCCGCTTAGAGGCTCCCCGACATGGGTTTCCCTCCCGTAGAAAAGCGCCGACGGCATGATTTTCCCGATGGAGCCCGAATAGACTTTATAGGCCGTATCCGTCGGGTTCTGGGAGAAGACCGGCTCCCCGTTCAGGAAAAGGGTGTAGGTAAGTCCATGCTCATCCCTCATGTCATTGAGGGCCGTCACGGCAGCCCTCATACCGGAAGAGTTGACCTCCTCATCCGGTACCGTCAACAGGACCAGATTCACAGGCCACCCTTCCTCTGCCGCTTTCTCGATGATCGCCATATGGACGGCAAGCCCCGCCTTCATGTCCATCGTACCCCGTCCCCACAGGAACGTGCCGGCTTCGAGATCCTTCTTGGCTTCCGGATGAAGTTCCGATGAGTACTGAGGAAGCTCTTTGGTGAGTGCCTCAGGATTGAATGCAAGTGCTTCGAGTACCCCGTATTCTTCCGTACTCACCGTATCGAAGTGACTGATGAGGACGATGGTCTTCTTTGCTTGCGGATGCTTATAAAGGGCCGTCAGGAATGAACGCCCAAGATCGGCTTCCCCAAGCTTCAGCTGCTGCGGATGCTCGGTAAAATACGGAATGCCTTTCATTTTCTCCATCAGCTTCCTGGGGAACTCGATTTCCCCTTCCGTCAATGTCCTGCTGTGCCAGCCGACGAGCTCACAAAGCAGTGCTCGCAATGCTTCCGGCGTTTGCCACTTTGCCATGACCCTTCCCCCTTTTATCGATCTTCTCTATAATATCCCTGCATACGCTGTCTGATCTGAGTCATATGATGACGCATTTGCCTTTTCGCTGACTCCCTGTCCCCGACCTTGAGGAAACGGACGAGGCGAACATGTTCTTCGTAGGCTTCCATCGCACTCATCCTCAGCCTGCCAGACAATCCGAGGAAGGCACGGTTCACTCCCGTATTGGATGCTTTGATCATGTCCTTCAGCTTCGGATTCGGATTCGGTGCCGCCAACAGGAGATGAAAGCGCCGGTCCAGATCAATGAACTCATCGTATCGGTCCTCTAGTATCGCACGGTGCTGCGCTTCCAGATTGTCGTCCAGTTCACCCATAAGGCTGTCATCCAGTTCCGGGATCACCTCGAGATTATATACCTCGAGAAGCTCCCTGATCTCCAGATGCTGCAGCCCATCCTCCTCTGTGAAGGAAGCGACGACGGCGATCTTCGCATCTGAAATGGTCACCAGTCCTTCTGCAGCAAGTTTCCTCAACGCTTCCCTGATCGGCGTCCGGCTGATCCCATATTCTTCGGCAAGCCTTTTCTCCGGAAGCTCATCCCCCGAGGAAAGCTCTCCTGAAAGAATCTGCTTCCTGAGGAGCTGGAACGCCTGACCTGCCAGTGTTTTCTTAATGATCAAACCCTTCCCCCCTTGTTTGAATCATTCCCGGTATACCGTATACATGTATCGTACGGTATGATACCCTACCTGTAAATAGACTTTTTTGAAAATTAGTAAAACGAGGAAGGTGTCAGCACATGGATCCCCAATGGATCAATGAATTAATAGAAGAAATTGGCACAGACGGTGTAACCATCAACGAAACCGCCTTGCTTCAGCATAGCCAAGATGAGTCCCATCATCCCGGGGTCAGCCCGGATGTGGTCGCTTCTCCTAAAAACACGGAACAGGTAGCAACCATTCTCCGGACCGCATCCCGGTACGGGATCCCCGTGACTCCATACGGAGCGGGATCCGGATTGGACGGAGGCGCTATCCCGCTCCACAACGGGATCTCCCTCGATTTCACACGGATGGACCGTATCCTCCACTTCAGCCCCGAAGATATGAGCGTTACCGTCCAGCCCGGCATCACCCGTCTTGCCCTGAACAAACAGATCAACAGTCATGGTCTCCACTTCCCCATCGATCCGGGAGCCGATGCAAGCATCGGCGGCATGACCGCAACGAACGCAAGCGGGACCACCGCCGTCCGCTACGGATCCATGAGGGATCAGGTACTCGACCTTGAAGTTGTCTTGGCTGACGGCAGAGTCATCCATACCGGCAGCCGTGCCAAAAAATCATCCAGCGGCTATCACCTCAATGGTCTCTTCACAGGATCGGAAGGAACCCTCGGCATCATCACCGGCATCACCCTGAAGCTCCATGGTACACCCGAGCATCTGATTGCAGCCCGCTGTACGTTTCCTTCTCCGAAAGCCTGTGCAGAAGCAGCCCATCTGATCCTCATGAGCGGGATCCCCGTCCAGCGGATCGAACTGGTCGACTCCGAAAGCATCCGTCAGGTGAATGCATACGGACAATATGCATTTCCCGAGGAGCATTCCCTTTTCTTCGAATTCGCCGGAACGAAGGGCGGTGTGGAGGAAGAAGCAAGTCTCGCAGAAGAGCTGATGAAGGACGCGGGATGCAGCCACTGGGAACGCGCCGCGGGATCGAAGGAAAGAAGCGAAATCTGGAGGGCAAGACATGAGCTCTCCTATGCCTTCAGCCATATTCCAGGGAAGAAGATGCTCGGCTCCGATGTGTGCGTTCCACTCTCACATCTGGCCGATCTTGTCGTCCATGCACGGACCCTCATCGAAGGCAGCGGACTTCTCGGAGGCGTCTTCGGACATGTCGGGGACGGAAACTTCCACACAAGCATCGTCTATGACCCGAAGAAACCCCATGAACGCGAAAAAGCCCTTCATATCAATGAAGAGCTCGTACTTAAAGCACTCCAATCAGGAGGGACCTGCACCGGAGAGCACGGAGTCGGCATCGGGAAGAAAAAATACCAGGTGCAGGAGCACGGAGAAGCCGCGGCGGTCATGGCATCCTTCAAGCACCTCCTCGATCCTGAAGGGATCCTGAACCCGGGGAAAATCTTCGACTGACCCTCCCCCGGAACATCCAACGTCATATCCCCGCTACTATTCTGATAAGATAAGAGAAAAAGAGGAGGAGGCTGAGAGGGTTGAAGAATGTCACGAAAGTCATCATACCCGCTGCCGGTCTCGGGACCCGTTTCCTGCCGGCGACGAAAGCACAGCCCAAGGAAATGCTCCCCATCGTCGACAAGCCGACGATCCAATACATCATCGAAGAAGCCGTTTCTTCCGGCATCACGGATATCATCATCATTACCGGTCGGGGAAAAAGAAGCATCGAAGATCACTTCGATAAATCCTATGAACTGGAGTCCACCCTCGCCGATAAAGGAAAGTGGGAGGAGCTAGAAGAGATACAGTCGATTTCGAATCTCGCAAACATCCATTATATCAGGCAGAAGGAACCCCTGGGACTCGGGCATGCCGTCCTGTGCGCCCGCTCGTTCATCGGGGATGCCCCTTTTGCCGTCATGCTCGGCGATGACCTCATCGACTCCAAGGTTCCGTGCCTGAAGCAGCTCATCAGCTCGTACGATGAGCTGGGTGGTCCCATCCTAGGGGTCCAGCGCATCGACCATGATGAAACCGGAAAATACGGGATTGTCCAAACAGGTCCGCAAACCGCGCGTTCAGGCTGCCATATCGTCGACGGGCTCATCGAGAAACCGGACCCTTCCCATGCCCCATCAGACCTTGCCATCATGGGCCGCTACATCCTCACCCCCGAGATCTTCTCTTACCTTGAAGACCTCGGACCCGGAGCGGGCGGCGAATACCAGCTCACCGACGCCATCCATCACTATAGCAGCAACCACCCGGTCTATGCCCAGGAATTCGACGGGGAGCGATATGACATCGGCGATAAGTTCGGCTTTATCCGCGCCACGATTGATTTTGCGCTGAAGCGGGATGGACTTGGGGAGGAGCTGCGTGCCTATCTTCGGCAACTTGGAAGACAAGGATAAAGGAAAAAGGCCGGATCCGGCCTTTTTCCTTTTGTCATCTGGGAAGCGTAAAGATCTCTCCCACCTCACTATAATTCCCTGCCAAGCGCCCCAGAGGAGAAAGACGGTCCAAGTCCACCTTATAATCCCCCAGATATACGTCTTCCTGAATGTGATAATAGGTCACTCTTCCGATGATCAACCAATCAGAGCCAAGGGAAATCATCTGTTCCAACCTGCACTCCATCTGGATCGGTGCTTCCTTCACTCGTTTTGCCCTCACGGTACGACTCTCAACAGGAGTAACACCCGCCCTTTTAAATTCGTCTATTGTTTCCTCCACGTTTTCCGCTGTCACGTGCATCTGATTCCCGAGAGAGGCAGGAACAACATTCACCACGAACTCACCGATCGCTTTTATATTCACAAACGTGTCCTTTTCTGTCCCCGTCCTCTCCCCTACACCCGGCCCGATGGAGAAACAGAGCATCGGAGGATTACGCGAAGCGACCGTAAAAAAACTGAATGGAGCCAGATTCAAACACCCTGCCTCGGAAATGGTCGATACCCAGGCAATGGGTCTTGGAACAACCGACCCACTCAATAATTTATACATTTGATTGTCATGTAACTGACTCGGTTTGAACTCTATCAATCTGCCATTCTCCTTCCCTGTTAATTCGCTTTAGAGCGTAATGTTTGATATTCCTCCTGTTCCACCGGCTTATCGGCAGCCGACGGAAGCAGCCACGACCCTACCACACAAATGACAAAGTTCAATCCAAGACCGATCACACCCCCGTGGATACCATAAATCGTTTTATTGCCTGTAAGAGTAAGGACCCCAGCAAGTAACGCACCGAAAAGCATCCCCCAGAAAACCGCCCTCTTATCAAGCCCTTTCCAATAGAGACCAAGGACAAAAGCCGGGAAAACCTGAACCAGCAGTTCAAATTTCAAAATAAAGATTTCATACAGAGTACCTGGAGGATTCCACGCCACCCATAGAAGCAGGAAGACAGCCACAACCCCGACCACCTTTCCAACCATGACCTTCCTGTGCTCAGACGCGCCCGGATTCATAAAGCGCCCGTACACATCATTAGAAATCATGGAAGAGAAGCTCAGGAGGACTGAATCAGCAGTCGACACGATGGCCGCCACGATCCCACCGAAGAAAATGATCATCATCCAATAATAAAATGGATTGATGGCAGCGATATCGTTTGCCATCATGCCAACGATCTGCTCTGAACCGACAGTATCCAGTCCCGGATACAACATGATGGCTGTAATACCTACGATAAACACCAAGCCTGTTGTAATGAGAGGCATCCAAGCCATCCTGGAAAAAGATTTCTTAAGCGTCCTTTCACTCTGTGCCGAATAGATCCTCTGCACTGCATGGGGATATATACTTGCACCCAATCCGACAAGGAGCAGCATACTAAACCAATTAATCGAAACTTCACTCGGCGGAACGGCGGTTTTGACCGGTTCCATTTCATGGATATACCGGGTAACGTCTGCAAAATTGCCACCCACAAGATAAAGACCACCGATGAGGAACACAATGATCCCCACCATCAAGATGATCCCCTGCATGACATCGGTGAAAGCAACCGCTTTCATTCCTCCCATCCATTCATAAGCCAACATCACGAAGATGAAGGCAAGAACAGCGATCTGATAGGGGATTGTCCCTCCCGTCATACCTGAAACCGCATGACCAATCGCTACAAGCTGCTCTAATAGATAGTTTCCAAGACCCCATAGCATGAGAAAGATGCTCAACAATGTCACGGCCTTCGATTGAAAACGATGATGCACCCAATCCGTTGGTGTAATGAAGTTACGTCGCTTCGCTACAACATAGAGTCTGGGAGCAAATAAGAGATAAATCCCGATGATGATGGTCATGAAGGAAATGGATTGAAGCCAAGAGAATCCGGTCCGATAAGCCGAAGGAGCGTATCCGACTATCGTATTCCCACTGTATTGAGTCGCATATAAAGTAAAGAATAGTGCTATGATTCCAAGGTTCCGCCCAGCGAGATAATATCCTGAAAGAGAGTGGTGAAGGTTTTTCTCCCCCCTGCCCGAAAGATAGCCGATCACCAGCATGATCACGGCAAAAGCCGAGAGTATGATAATCCCATCAGCACCTGCAAACGTAAGTTCCATCCCTTATCGCTCCTCCTTCATTCGCTCAGACTCTTCTTCATCTTCAACAAGATTCCACTGCGTTCGGCACAGCCAGCTCAAATAGCCACATAGAGCAATCGAAAAAATGAGGGAAATAAACGCCCATAGGGGAAAACCGAGTATGAATGGTTCAACGGCAGCTGAAGGAAAGTACCACGGTACTACGGCCATGACCAATAAAACCATGAAGACCCAAATCCACTTCTTACGAATCGGTTCCTTAATCGATTTCTCTTTCATTCTTCCTCCTCCTGTTCTTTGAACGAATAAAATCAAGCGCTTACATTTTTTCAGATGATATTCTCTTTTTGGAGCGTTTCCAATTCCTCTTCCTTCATCCCTAACATGCCTGAATAGATTTCCATATTATGCTTGCCCATTTTCTCTGCCCCGGCTTCTTTGACCCTTCCAGGTGTCCGACTGAGCTTTGGAACGATTCCAGGCATGGGGAATTCACCCAGATCAGGATGGTCAACCTTGAGGATCATTTCCCTCTCCTTATAATGAGGATCCTCCAGGATTTCCTTTGCCGTGTATATCAGTCCGGAAGGCACCCCTTTCTCAGCAAGGATCTCCAGCGCCTCTTGTGCATCCATGGATTTTGTCCATTCCTCTATGATGGAGTCGATGAGCTTCATATTTTCACCCCGGGCATAATGAGTGGAAAACCGTTCATCCTCTGCAAGGCCAGGGTTCCCCATTGCCTCACACAAGCGGGTAAATACCCCATCAGAGTTTGCCCCAATCACGATATAGGTGCGATCTTTAGTGAAATAGATATTGGACGGGGCTACTCCCGGCAGGATATTCCCCATCCGTTCCCTTACATACCCGGCAAGGAGATAATCGGGAATCAGACTTTCCATAATGGAGAAAACCGATTCATACAGGGCCGTATCCACCACCTGACCTTTCCCCGAATGATTTCTCTCATGTACCGCAACCAAACAACCGATCGTGGCAAATAGAGCAGCCAAAGTATCTCCTACCGATACGCCTATGCGGGAGGGAGGACGATCTTCAAATCCTGTCACATTCCTCAGTCCACCCATGGCCTCTCCGACACTTCCAAAACCCGCACGATTTTTATATGGGCCCGTTTGACCGAAACCTGATGTCCGTACCATGATGAGGCGGGGGTTGATGGCAGAGAGCTCTTCATATGATAGATTCCACTTTTCCATCGTTCCAGGGCGGAAGTTTTCAATGATGATATCTGTTTCTTTCACTAGCTCCTTTAAGATTCCCTGCCCTTTCTCTTCTCTGAGATTGAGCGTGATCGACTTCTTATTCCTGGATTGAATCGGCCACCATAGGCCGATCCCGTCCTTGGACTTCCCCCAGTTTCTCATGGGATCCGATTTGCCCGGAGGCTCCACCTTGATCACTTCAGCTCCGAAATCCGCCAGCATCCTGCCGCTGAATGGTCCGGCCAGCAAGGTCCCCAGTTCCACCACTCGCAAGTCCTCCAATGGAAGCTTTTGTTCCTCCACATGATCCTCTCCTTGTTAGAATTTTCTTAATCTTGTCTACAAATTTAACTTCTTGTATACAATTAGTCAATAATTATTTAAATAAAGCGCTTTTATTTATTAAATATTGCGAATTTTAGTTTTATTGTATACAATGTACATGAGGTGTTGGTATGGATGCATACAAGTATATTAAAGGCGCAATCATTGACGGTCGTTATACCCCGGGTATGCGATTGGGAGAAGAATTCCTTGCCAAGGAACTGAATCTTAGCAGAACACCGATCAGGGAAGCCATCCGGCACCTTGAAGCAGAGGGGTTGGTTGTCCCCCTTAAGCGAGGCGTAAGTGTCCGTAACTTCACTAATGAAGACATCCGGCAGATCTATGACCTCAGGACCCTCCTCGAGGGGTATGCTGCAAGCCAGGCAGCCATCCATCGGACAGAAGAGGATCTAATCAAAATGGAGAGTGCGAACATTCAATATGAAAAAGTCATTCAAGATTATGGGGAATCCGACCTGGTCAGGGTGAAGGAAATCGTTGATGTGAACCAGCAGTTTCATGAAGTCATCCTTCACGCAGCGAACAACGCCCATCTGCATTTTCATCTGGCGAAAGTGGTTGTCGTCCCCATCGTCTATAGGTCATTCTATTGGTATGATGATAATCAATTAAAACGATCATTGGAAATCCACAAAATCATCCTGCAGGCCATTCAGAACAAAGAGCCTGAAAGGGCCAGAATCGCCATGCACGAACACATCTACCAGGGACGGGATCATGTCTTGAAGCATTTGGATAAGATAAAAAGCGCCAAACAGTAAAAGGAGGATCCAGGATGATAGAAATCTGTGAAGTAGGTCCACGTGACGGGCTCCAGAATGAGCCTAAAATCCTCAGCACTGCGGAAAAAGCCGAGCTGATTACACGTCTGATTGAATCTGGTGTTCGTTATTTCGAAGCTGTTTCGTTCGTCAACCCTACCGTCGTCCCTCAAATGGCAGATGCAGAAGAGGTGCTCAACGCACTCCCAAAAGGCGACGGGGTCACATACGCAGGACTCATCCTGAGTCGCTCGGGCCTGACAAGGGCCCTTACGACGGATGTCGACTGCCTCCATGTCGTCACGACGACAAGCGACAGCTTCAATCTAAAGAATGTCAAACGGACGGTCGCCCAATCGGTTTCCGAGCTGGATGACGTCATCCGCGAAGGGACCGCTGCCTCCAAGGACGTGCTCGGTGTCCTCGGCACTGCTTTCGGATGCCCGTTCGAAGGCAATGTGGAATCCAGCACTGTCCTTCATGTGGCTGAGCGTTTCCTTCATGCAGGATGCACAGGGATCACCCTGGCCGATACAACCGGCATGGCGAATCCCCAGCAGGTCCATGATCTGGTGAAGATGTTCCACAGGGCGTTTGGAGAAGACCTGAAGCTCGGCCTCCACTTCCATAACACCCGCGGGCTGGGACTTGCCAATACGCTAGCTGGCTACCAGGCTGGGGTCCGCCGCTTTGATTCTTCGATTTCCGGCCTCGGAGGCTGTCCATTTGCTCCTAAGGCAGTCGGTAACGTGTGCACCGAAGATATGGTCAATATGTTTCATCAGATGGGGATCGATACTGGAACCGATCTCTCCACATTATTGCAGACATCATCCTGGACAGAAAACATCATGGGAAGGCCCCTTGATGGAATGCTCCTGAAAGCTGGAACGGCTTGATAGACTAATAGTATAGAAAAGACCGTCCAATCTCTTGGACGGTCTTTTCTATACGCTCATACTCCTCAAAGAATGCGCCACTTCTACCTTTCCTACCGGCCTGGCAGGTGCTCCCGCGACGATTACATCCGCCTCGATGTCTTTCGTCACGACTGAATTCGCACCGACTGATACATTATCCCCGATGATGACGGGACCGGCCACGACGGCCCCCGTGAAGATGGTCACATTATCACCGATGATCGGCTTTATTTGACCATTCCGCTCCTGGTCCCTGCCCCCGATCGTGACATTTTGGAACACCTCCAGGTTCGCACCGGCATTCACTTTCGTTCCGATCACCACACCAACCGAGTGGGCAATGCGGAAGCCGGGACCGATTTCGGCACCGTAGGAAATCTCGGCACCATAGAAGATGATCCCTGCCGAGCGGATAATCCTCGGAACGAGCGGCACCCGCTTTACATGAAGGGCGTGCCCGATCCGATACATGACCACCAGCCAAAAGGTCGAAGCATTGAAGAAGCTGATGATCAATCCTTTCGGGGATAATCCATACGCCCTGTAGTCTGATTTAATCAAACGGAACATCTGGTCCACATCCTTCAGCTTTTTCATTCAGTCTATCCCCTGGATATGAAGGGCATGTGGAATGGATATTAGGGATTTGTAAAGAATCCATGACAAAAAACCCCCGCTCTATCGATTCCTGAGCGGGGGTTATTCCTATCCTGCCTTCATGACTTCATTTCCATGATCTGCATCATACTGTCCTTCTGATTTGGACATGACGATAGCGGCAAGTGTGTTACCTGTTAAGTTGACGACGGTACGGGCCATATCCATGATCCTGTCGACCCCTGCGATGAAGGCAAGGCCTTCTGCCGGTACCCCAATGGTACCAAGGGTGGCAAGAAGGACGACGAAGGATGTACCAGGTACAGCTGCCATCCCTTTTGATGTCACCATCAGGACAAGGATGAGGGTGATCTGCTGCATGATGGAAAGATCGATGCCATAGACCTGCGCGAGGAAAAGGGCAGCGATGGCCTGATACAGGACCGATCCATCAAGGTTGAAGGTGTACCCGATCGGTACGACGAAGGATACGATGGCCTTCGGGCAACCCATCTTCTCAAGCTTCTCCATGACGCGTGGAAGGACGGTCTCGGAGCTTGATGTACTGAAGGCGAGTAGAAGTTCATCCTTCAAGTATTTGAGTAAAGTGAAGATATTCACTCCGGCCCATTTGGCCACCAGCCCCAACACGACGATGAGGAAGAAGATCAACGCCGCATAGACGAGGCCGACGAGCTTTCCGAGTGATATTAGGGAATCAATCCCGAATTTCGAAACGGTTACCCCGATCAGGGCGAACACACCGAGTGGAGCGACCTTCATGACCATGTTCACAACGTGGAACATGGCATGGGAAACAGCGTCGAAGAATTGAATGACCGGTTTCCCCCGTTCACCGATGGCTGCCACTCCAAGTCCGAATAGTACGGAGAAGAAGATGATCGCCAGCATGTCCCCTTCCGCGATGGATTGGAAGAAGTTTGTCGGAACGATATGCAGGAAGGTCTCTGCAATAGATTTATCTTGCTGACTTTCAGAAGTATCCACATAGGATTGGATGTCTGTTTTTTCAACAGATCCAAGGTTGACGTGACTTCCAGGATGGAACACATTCGCCAGGATGATTCCGAGGATGATGGCGACGGTCGTGATGACCTCGAAGTAGATGATCGTCTTTGCCCCGAGGCGGCCGAACGCCTTTCCATTCCCGGTGCCTGCCACACCGACGATGAGAGTGGAGATGACGATCGGAATGACGATCATTTTAATCAAACGAAGGAAAAGATCCCCCAACGGTTGGAGATACGTAGCAACACGCGGGTCATTAAACCAAATGACCCCGACAAGGATACCCAGGATCAACCCGACGAAGATCTGGGTGGCTAAACCGAAACGAATTTTTTTCATAGATGGTCCCCCTCTTGGATGATGTGCGTAAAGCAAAAAAAGACCGTTCTTAAGAAAGAACAGCCTTTTGGTTGAAAAATAAAGGTTCTTTCTCTCAACTGGCATACGGAGTTAACTGTCGGATTCGGGATTGAGAGTTCCCTACCTAGTAAAAGGATGCACCCCAAGGTATCGGAATACCACTTGAATGATTCCTCCGCTCGATCGATTAAGCCATACTATTTAGTTATAGTGGGTTGACTTTATTATCCTAATAAAGTTTTATTTAGAAGTCCACGAAATACAATATACATCTTTAATCGATACACTGTCAAATGTTTTTTAAATAAAGATATTTCAGAATAGTTATTTATTAGGTATCTTTTGTAGGATAATTCATGTATATAAAGATCTACCTTAAGCAAAAAAAATAAACCCGGCGCATGCCAGGTTCAATTGGATTTATCCACAAAATAATCCACCATGAATGACGCCCACACTTCATTCCCTTCTTTATTCGGCAGTTCCTTCTTTGTCACCTGGGATTCAACGTCCTTCCAGGCCTTCCAATGATCTATGTATGGATAGTGATGATCCTTGGCATACTCCTTCAGCTTCTTCTCTTCCAATGGATAGTAGTGAGCATCGGGGATTGGGTTGGAGGGCTGCAGAAGAATCACGATATCAGGATTCTCCTTCTTGAACGCATCTAAGATGGAAGAGAGATTCTTCAGCCTTTCCTTCATATCGATGTGACTATTATCCGCCAGAAGAAATGGTTCCAAAACGAGGAGATCCGGCTTTTCTTTTGCCAGTGGAAGATGAAGTCCTTCCTTCCTCACCTGCCCCGATGTCTTTCCTCCGATTTCATGGACGGAGACGGATAGGAGCCCATCTCCATACTCTTTCGTCAGTGCCTTTTTCACCGTAACCGGCCAGGCTCCTGGTTCGTCCGATGTGGACGATGACCCGGCGATCATCATGCGTACGGGCTTCCCTTGAGCCGCTTTTTCCCTGAAGAGCGGTTGTACATCACGGGGCAATCCATTGATCCGGTCCAACACCTGCAGCCGGTACCTTTCGTTTTCTGCCTTCTTCTCTGCTTCCACCTTCTCTCCTTCCAGCACTTCCTGATGGGACGCGTAGGCCGAAGCCTGCACTTCCCTCACCTCTCCTTCCCAGTGGTACTTGCCTCCGATCACAACCGATGAGGTTAGTAGACCCAACATGACCAATCCTATTCTCATTCACTCGTCCCTCCAATCTATGAACTCTATCATAACGAAAAGAAGTGGCAATATTTGTATATCTTTGTAGATGGTCACACTATAAATTCTGACAAATTCATAGATCAATTTTCATTTTTCTTAAATTAACAGAAAACTTTAGGTTTTCTTAAAAGAAACTTCCGTTATCCACAGGTCCAAGCAGCTTTATCCCCTGATGCAGAGCTGATTGGGTCTTTTGCCACCCATCCTTTTCTCCCTTACTGTGGATATACCGGGAAAACAGAGCGGCGCCTGCTCAAAAGGAATAGGAAATGGAACCATTTGAACTCGTCCATGAACAGTACAGCCAGATGATCCACAAAATCATCCACACCCTGCGCATCTACAAGAATCATCATGACTATTACCAGACCGGCTTGATCGCCCTCTGGGAGGCATACGGAAAATTCGACTCATCCAAAGGAACATTCACGTCCTTCGCATATTCGTATATCAGGGGACGGATCCTGACTGAGTTGAAGAGGGAAGTGAGGGAAGAAGAGCGCGGAGTCGAACTGGAGGAAGGAGCAACGGAAGCAGGCGGTGACGACCTGGAAACCCTCGCGTTGGAAACCCTCCTCTCCTACTGCGGGAATCTTACACCCAATCAAACGAAGTGGGTCATCTCTCATTCTCTCCACATGCTCTCGATCAGCGAAATCGCCGAGCTGGAAGGTGTGTCGCCCGAGGCTGTGAAGAAGTGGCGAAAAGGGGCAAAGGAAAGGATCCGGCAGGCCATTCTTAATCAAACGTTTGTTTAAAGTGGATAACCTGTTGATAAACCGGTGATCATTCTCTCAAACACTCGTTTAATAGAACCAAAAAGAAGGATGACCACAATCGTCATCCTTCTTCTTAAAACGTCAATCCATCTTTTTTGCTTTTCGCATCAAGTCCGGCACCGATGGCGATGCCAATTGAAATCCCCAAGGTGAACCCATACACCATATTCTCGAGGAATCCCAGGCCGATAAGCATACCGAAGGTCAGACCAAGGGGCATGAATACACCGATATAGTAGTTTTGGGGCACCACCTTGTGAACCTTGTGGACATGATTCAGCAGCTTGTTCAGCACTTTCCTATGTGAACGAACATCCGATTTTTCAAGTTCAGGCAATCTTGCTCTCAATCTCTTATACTCTTCTCCAAGCTCCATCAGCCCCGATTCACACTCATCGCAGGGTTCCAGATCGGCCATCCTGTTCAGGAGGCGCTCCTCCTTTTCGAGGTCGAGCTTTTGGCTCACTCCCTGGCCGGCATCATCCTTGAAAGCATGGAGATGTTTCCTTACTTCTTCGACGTGCACGTGCATCCTCTCCCTAAAGCCATTCATACCAGATTATACCGCTCAGGGCGGGTCAGGTCAAAAGGGATTGATGGCACATTCAAACACCGGTCAGGATCTGCCACAGCTCACTCACAGACTGCGACTTGAGACATCGTTGGACCAGCTCCTGATTCTCCACCAAGTCTGTTAAAAAAGCGTAGACCATCTGCAGATCTTCGGTGCTTTCTTTTTTTACATTCAAGACACAAACCAGCTGGACAGGCTCGCCATTCCATAATACCGGCTTTTCAAGGGAACAGATGGCAAGGAAGGTCTCGTTCCACTGTGGAGAGATGGGATGGGGTACGGCCAATAGGGGCCCAAAAGAGGTGGAGGCAATCTCTTCCCGTCGCATCACGCTGTCATAAAAGGTCGGATCGACGAGCCCTTTTTTCACCAGTTTGTCTGTCAGTCCGGAGAGTACATCCTCCTTGGTGGAATACTGTTCGTTCACCCACAGGCAATCCCTCCTCAGATAGGTCAGATGTGAATGCGGCTGGAGATCCAGATGAGACTGGATCCTGGTATAGTCTTCTCCTGATAAGATGGTTCTTACATGGATGACGGGTACGGGGAGGTCTTCTTCCAGGGGAATGGAGGAGATGATGAAGTCGATCTCATCCAAGTTGTGGTTCTTCAGATGATAGTATTCGGTGGTGGCCACTACGTCCATTTCATGGCGGAATTTCGATTGGAGCTTATACTTGATCATACGGGCGCTCCCTGCACCGGATGCACAAACGATGATGACGCGCTTTGGCCCCGATCCGGCAAGGTTTTGCCGTTCCATGGCCGCTCCCAGGTGAAGGGCCAAGTAACCGATCTCGTTTTCGTCGATTTGAACCTCCATGTTTTCATCGATGATCCTTCCGGCCACGACCCCTGCCTCGAATGCAACGGGATAGTTTTTCTTGATATCGTCCAAAAGGGGATTGCGGATATTCATGCCGTAGCGGAATCGGTTGATGGCGGGCTTCAGATGGATGAGGAGGGCCGCCCGCAGTTCTTCATCTTCCGTCAGGCGGATCTTCCACTCACGCTCGACGGCGAGAAGGATCTCATCAACGAGCGTGGCATACCCTTCACCTTTTGCATCTTGCAGATACTCGACCTCAAGCCGCTGCTCCGTCACAAGGCGCGTACCCAATAAATGAAGGGCGATGTAGGCGATTTCCACCTGTGGAAAACGTACATCAAGCTCTTCATTAAGCTCTTCCACCATCTTCTCTGCGATGGTGTACTCTTTTTCTTTGAGGATTTCCTCCATCTGGAGGGTGATGGCGGAGATGAGATTCCCCGACGTCATCCTCTTACAGGCAATCGCAATGTGGATAACCAGGTTGTTCATGGCAATATCGGACATCTGGAGACCGTGGCGATCCACATACTTTTCCACCACCGTCCAGATCAAAGCCAGACGCTCCTCATCGTGCAGATCGGGAAGGGTCTGGATCTGCCTGCGGACCGGCGTGGTACGATCGATGACATATTCGGCGAGACAGAACCGGACGTTCACTTCCTCGCCTTCCACCTTCAGGCCGTAATTCGGCTTTTTGACAAGCTGAAGATCGTAGCGGCTGAGGATATCCTTTACATCCTTCAGATCATTCTGCAGGGTGGAGAAACTCACGTGGATCTCATCGGCGAGGACCTGGATCTTCAAGTAGCCCTCGGTCTGAAGGAAGCGCCTGATAAGATAGCCTACCCGCTGCTCAGGGGCAACCGGCATATCCGTACCGACCTCAAGAAGCTCCTGAAGGAAGGACCTGAAGGCTGCTTCATCTCCGACTTCAAGTGAATAGCCCCTGCCACGGACCGCCCTGATGACGGCACCATGCCCCTCGAGGCACTCATTCAATTGCTTCACATCTTCCCGTACCGTCCGGGAGGAGACCCGGGACACCCCGGCCAGATGACTCCCCGTCACCAGGCCATCAACCGCCATCAATTCTTTTAAAATCCGTTTGAATCGCGAATTCATGCCCCGTCCCTCCCTTCCGCCTTTGCCACTGCTTAGAATCCATTTTGTGTCGATACTTCCTTGAACCAGTGGGCACTCTTCTTCGGCTTCCTCTCCATTGTATCGAGATCCACCTGATAGAATCCATAACGATTTTTATACGCATTCATCCAAGACCAGTTGTCCATGAACGTCCACAGATGATATCCCTTCGCCTGGCACCCTTCCTCAATGGCTGTATGCAGCCACTCGAGATGGCCCTTGATGAAGTCGATCCGGTAATCATCATGGATCATGCCATCTTGCTCGAATCGCCCTTCATCCTGGACGCCCATCCCGTTCTCGGAAACGAACGACTCGATATTCCCGTAGTTTTCTTTCAGATTCATCATGATATCGTAAATGCCTTTTTCGTAGATTTCCCATCCGCGATACGGATTCATCTTCCTGCCCGGCATCTCATAGTGGTCGAAGAACCATTCAGGCATGAAAGGGGCCTCTGGGTTCGGCAGATGCTCTTTCGCCTTCACCCTCCTAGGCTGATAGTAATTCACTCCAAGGAGGTCGATTGTGTTCTGCTTCAAGAGGTCCCGGTCCCCTTCACGCACAGCCGGAAGATGATCATGGGCAACAAGCAGGTCGATCAGTTCCTGTGGATATTCCCCAAGAACCGATGGATCAAGGAAGCTTCGATTGAAGAAAAGATCCGCTATGTTGGATGCCTTGACGTCAGCTGGATGCTCACTCCGCGGATAGGAAGGCGTCAGGTTGAGGATGATCCCGATCTTGCCGTCTCCCACTTTCCTATATTCCGAGATGGCCAGTGCACTTGCAATCATCGTGTGATACGCCACCTGAGAAGCCTTCTTCCCATCCACGATGTTCGGATAGTGGAAATCATACAGGTAGCCGCCCTCGACTGGCACAATGGGTTCATTGAATGTGAACCACTTCTTCACCCGGTCACCGTACCGCTCAAAACAGACTTTTGCGTAGCGTGCAAACGCCTCGGCCACACGACGGTTCTCGAATCCGCCTTGGTCCTGCATTTCCTTCGGCATATCGAAATGATACAGCGTGACGAAGGGCTCGATGCCCTGCTTAAGGAGCTCATCGATGACATTCCCATAAAAGGTGGCCGCCTCTTCGTTCACCGGGCCTTCTCCCCCCGGGATGAGGCGTGACCACGAGATCGAGAAGCGGTACGTATTGTGGCCGATTTCCTTCATCAATGCAATGTCTTCACGATAGCGATGATAGAAGCCCGACGTTTGTTCAGGACCCACTCCGTCAAAGAAACGACCGGGCTCGACTTCATACCAATGATCCCATATATTCTTTCCTTTGCCGCCTTCAGATGCGGCCCCTTCGAGCTGGGTGGAGGACGTCGCGCTTCCCCACCAGAAGCCCTCTGGAAATTCCCTCTTCATTTATCCCACTCCTTGTATCGGTAGATTTCGATGATTTCTACAGCCAGATCCCTGACGGTCATGGAGGTCATGAGATGATCCTGCGAATGGATGAGCAGCACATTGAGCGGATTGCTCTGCCCCATGGCTTCCTGCTGGATGAGCTTGGTCTGGTACTCATGGGCTTTCGCCAGTTCCTCCCCAGCCTGGACAATCAGTTCATCTGCACGCTTGAAATCTTTCCGCTTCGCTTCCTGTATGGCTTCCATGGCAAATGACTTTCCGTTTCCTGCATAGAGGATGATTTGAAAGGATATTTCCGTAAGATCTGCTTGCTGCTGTTCCATTACATTCGCCACCTTTTTTAAAATCGCATTCCATTATGCACTCTTATTGACATCCGATGATCCTTCTCCACTGCGCTCAAGCTCATAGTATTGTTTATCCATGATCCTGAGGAACGGCCACCAGATGGTAAAGACGATGAAGATGTTCACTGCCTGCAGGACGCCTCCCTGCCATGAATTCGTCGCCAGTGCCCCGTTCAGGATCGTCGGAGTCGTCCATGGGACGATGACCCCCGTCGGCGGTGGAACGATTCCCGTTGCCATGACAAAGTACGTGAATACAGCCACGATCACCGGTGCGAGCAGCCATGGGATGAAGGCAAGGGGATTCATGATGATGGGGAGACCGAAGATGATCGGCTCATTCACATTGAAGAGCCCGGCCGGTGCCCCGATCTTACCCAGTTCTTTCATCTGACGGCTCTTACCGATGATGAAGATACCGAGAATGACGGCAAGGGTCATACCCGACCCTCCCATCCCCACGATGAAGGAGTCGATAAACTGTTTGCTGACGATATGGGGAAGCTCTTCTCCAGCCTGGAAGGCCTGCAGATTTTCATTGGCCAAAGCATACCAGATCGGGTCAAAAACAGAATTCACGATGATCTGTCCATGAAGCCCGAAGAACCAGAACACCTGGATCAGTAGGACAGCCACGATTGTTGCCGGCAATCCGGAACCAAGGGAGGTAAGGGGTGCCTGCACCACATCATACACAAAGTTCTGCACACTGCCGTACGGGAGATATTCAAATATGACCCTTACAATCAAGAATGTACTCAGAGTCAGGGTAATCGGAATCAAAGCGCTGAACGAACGGGCCACGGCATCCGGGACACCGTTCGGCATCTTCAGCGTCCACCCCCTCTGAGTGAAGAACCTATAGAGCTCCGCTGCTATGAAAGCCGTCAGGATCCCTACGAACATCCCCTGCGCGCCAAGGCTCGAAGTAGGAATGACTCCGTTCACCCCTTCAAACGTCTGAGGTGTGAGGATCAGGAAGGCAGCCAGGGCGGCCACTCCGCCATAAAGACTTTCGCCCCCGTAGTGTTCGGTGAGCTTGCTCCCGATGCCGATGATCACGAACAATCCCATGATCGTAAGCGTCGCGGCAGAAGCAGGGCCTAGTGCCGACTGATAGGTCGAATAGGCATCTTTACCGATGAGTTTATCCAAAAATGGAAGATTGGCGAGTACCACGAAGATCGATCCGAAGATGATCAACGGCAAGGCCACCATGAATCCGTCCCTGAGCGCCGTCAAGTACCGGTTATTATTCAGTTTATCTGCAACCGGAAGCAACACATTTTCCAACACCTGCATGAATTTGTTCATCCCAGGTCCCCCCTGATCATTTTTTTATAAGATCCAACGCTTTTTCCAATACCGCTTTTCCGTCGACACGCCCGTAGGAAACCGGATCGATTGTATCCACTGGAATGCCGGAATCCTTCGCCTTCTCTTCATATTTCCGCTTCATGAATCTCATCTGCGGGCCGATCAGCAGGACATCCGCCCTTTCCATATCGACAAAAGCCTTATCCTGAGCCACAGCCCATATCTCAGCATCCATCCCCTTGGATTCAGCCGCTTCCTTCATCTTCGATACAAGCAGGCTGGTCGACATCCCTGCAGAGCACGCCAATAAAATCCTTACCACTGTCATCATCCCCTCTTTTAATGGTACTTTGATTATATTTTAAAAGCGCTTTCATAAACACGCATTGATTTTCCTCAACCCAACGGAAATGATTCTCTGTGGCAAATAAAAAGGCGGATGGTTTCCCATCCGCCTTGCATGTGCTGTCTTCTTAATCGATAACGCGGCTAACAGGCCCTCCACATTGAGCGCAGGTGCCTATCAACAAGACTTTGAAGTCCGCCGAGTCCACGATGTAGTCAATAATCCGCGTGACTCCGCAGGTCCGACAAAATACATTTCCTTCAAGCTTTTCACGGATATGGGCCGGAACCGCCATCCATCGTTTCCTTGCCAGTTCATCTTTATCCATAAGCGACACCTCTCATCACGTATCGATTTTCCCTATTACTATATCATACCGCGGAGGAGAATGATGCTCTTCATCCCTCATGGGAAAATGTCTCCCTGATGGCACGCTCAAGCTCGGAACCTTCCACCGCTGTCTTCACGTAGCGCCGCGTCACATTGATATCCCGGTGACCCGCAAGTCTAGAGACCACCTCCAGGCTCACTCCCCGGTCCACAAGCTGCTGACAAAAGGTATGGCGCAATTTCTGGGCATTCACATGAAATTTCTTCAACATATATTGAACCGATCTCTCCGTCAACCGTTCACGTGACCGCGACACAAACAGGGGACCGACAGGCTGTACTTCATCCAGGTAAGCCGTCAGAGAGGACTTCAACGCATCGGTCAGTGGGATCACCCTCTCATCCCCATGGGTGTCCGACACCCTCACTACTCCCCGTTCAAGATCCAGATCAGTCAAATCGAGACCGCACAGTTCAGATACACGTATACCGGTATGAAGAAGAGTGAGGACGATTGCTTCATTGCGGGCATTCCGGCTTTCCCGCACCTCGGCAAGGAGACCCTCACACTCTTCCTTTGTCAGCACATCAATCTCATCCTTTTTCGGCGCATGCTTGATCCTGATATCAAGACCCACATCCGGCCGCTTCAAAAAACGGGTGAGCGTCCGGATCACACCCAGCACCTTATCCGTCGTAATCGGACTCTTTCCCTGCTCTTCCAAATGAATCATATATTCCTGAACATCATCATGACTGATTTCCATAAGGACCAACCCGCGCTCCCCCAGCCACTGATCAAACTTCTTAAGCTCCTGCTGATACGTCAAAATCGTCTTGCCTGACTTTCCCTCTTTCTCAAGCCACCCTAAAAACATTTCAATCGTACTGCCAGAAGTTCCTCTCAAGAGACCCACCCTTTCACAGCGAAAACGTTCTTTTGTCTAATCCTAGAGAATTGGAAGGAAGAAGTCAACTTCTGTGAAGTTCGGGTAGGGAAGTAGATGATTGATATTCAATAGTTGTAACGTTTGTGACGTTTCATCTCTACAAACAATTTTTTGACCAACTGTATAGATTAATAAAAACCAGTCCAATAATTGAAGGACTGGTCAATTTATAAAGAATAAAGAAGTTATTCATCCTGGATCAACTTTTTTATTTTTTGAATATCATTACGATCCTCAATTCTAAAGTAATCCTCACTATTAAATCCTCTTTTTATAACAATCTCGTCAGAATCACTCTCCCATACACTAACAAACATTTCCATAGTGGACTTTTCCCGGTTATTAAGAGCCATTACATAGTCTGGATCACGTTCCATGCTCTCTGTAGGAGTAGTAGCATTAGATATAATTGTTTTAAATTGTTCAACAGGCTTTTCCTCAGTTATAAATTGTGAAAACTTAATCGTATCTCCATTCTCATACGAACCTATACTTAATTCTTCTTTATCACTAGTACATCCTACTAAACTAACAATAGAACCTAGAAACAATAAAAAAGTAATTATTTTCCTTTTCATTCTATTTCACTCCTTTGAAATTTCATTGACTGGAATTACATCCAATGTTAACATAATCACCAAATTCAAATAAATGAGAAAAGAGGGATATTTTTGAAAAGAAAAAGAGTAACTAAACGACTATTTTTTTTCGCCGCCTTTGCTTCTATGTTATTTTGGGTTGTGTTTACAGGAACAACACTTGCCAAAGACAGTTCTTCAAATACTGTTCAATCTTCTATTCCAACTACAAAATTCACACCTGAAGTGAGCAACCAGTACAAAAATAAAGAGGGGTATCTCGTCACAGAATACACTCAACCTCCAAATAAATACGTTACTGACAGTAAAGGAAACATTTTATCCGAGTCTGAGGTTGCACCTGCAAGTGCGTGTTCGCCAAGATATTATTTTGAAACGATTTCTTCAACCAGAGTTAAAACTGATTCATTCATCTCGTATCATCCTAGCTTTAAGAGTTGGGATAAAGTTGATGGATATTGGTTTGGCAGCGCATCTCAAAGCTTTTCAGTCGGACTGAGTGGTTATGGAGTAGATGTTTCTGTGTCTGTTGCCGGACCAGGTTTCGGTACTTTTATTACAGCAAACCCTGATGTTTGGTCAAGACCGGGAATTTACGGAAACGTCAATCGAGTGAAACAAAAAGTTAAAGTACAAAACCCATGTGGTGCTGATGAAACTTATACTCAAAATGTCTATAGAACCAATAGCACGTATAATAAGGCAGTATATCAATAAAACTCAAAAACTTTCAACCCATAAAAAAAAGCAGCCCATCAAATGAGCTGCTTTTCTCTCTATTGCCTGGCGACGTCCTACTCTCACAGGGGGAGATCCCCCAACTACCATCGGCGCTGAAGAGCTTAACTTCCGTGTTCGGCATGGGAACGGGTGTGACCTCTTCGCCAATGTCACCAGACAGGTATTCCATTGAAAGAATTGTTCTTTCAAAACTAGATAAAGGTTGATAGTCAATCATTACCGGCGTATCGGCCAGTCTGGCAGGCGCAAAGCGCCTGCGCTGTTAATCCAGCTCCGGCGGCTAGAGACTCGAGGTCATTTCGGATCCATCAGCCGACGGTAAGGAACACCGTCAACCGCTGGCTCAGAAATGCTTGTCGTCTCTGAACGAGCCGCCTCCGCTTTTTCATTTGGTTAAGTCCTCGATCGATTAGTATCAGTCAGCTCCATGTGTCGCCACACTTCCACCTCTGACCTATCTACCTGNTTTGGTTAAGTCCTCGATCGATTAGTATCAGTCAGCTCCATGTGTCGCCACACTTCCACCTCTGACCTATCTACCTGATCATCTTTCAGGGATCTTACTCACATAAAGTGATGGGAAATCTCATCTCGAGGGGGGCTTCATGCTTAGATGCTTTCAGCACTTATCCCTTCCGCACATAGCTACCCAGCGATGCCTTTGGCAAGACAACTGGTACACCAGCGGTGCGTCCATCCCGGTCCTCTCGTACTAAGGACAGCTCCTCTCAAATTTCCTGCGCCCACGACGGATAGGGACCGAACTGTCTCACGACGTTCTGAACCCAGCTCGCGTACCGCTTTAATGGGCGAACAGCCCAACCCTTGGGACCGACTACAGCCCCAGGATGCGATGAGCCGACATCGAGGTGCCAAACCTCCCCGTCGATGTGGACTCTTGGGGGAGATAAGCCTGTTATCCCCGGGGTAGCTTTTATCCGTTGAGCGATGGCCCTTCCATGCGGAACCACCGGATCACTAAGCCCGACTTTCGTCCCTGCTCGACTTGTAGGTCTCGCAGTCAAGCTCCCTTGTGCCTTTACACTCTGCGAATGATTTCCAACCATTCTGAGGGAACCTTTGGGCGCCTCCGTTACTCTTTAGGAGGCGACCGCCCCAGTCAAACTGCCCACCTGACACTGTCTCCCACCCCGATAAGGGGCGCGGGTTAGAATGTCAACACAGCCAGGGTAGTATCCCACCGACGCCTCCACCGAAGCTAGCGCTCCGGCTTCCAAGGCTCCTACCTATCCTGTACAAGCTGTGCCAAAATTCAATATCAGGCTACAGTAAAGCTCCACGGGGTCTTTCCGTCCTGTCGCGGGTAACCTGCATCTTCACAGGTACTATAATTTCACCGAGTCTCTCGTTGAGACAGTGCCCAGATCGTTACGCCTTTCGTGCGGGTCGGAACTTACCCGACAAGGAATTTCGCTACCTTAGGACCGTTATAGTTACGGCCGCCGTTTACTGGGGCTTCGATTCGCACCTTCGCTTGCGCTAAGCACTCCTCTTAACCTTCCAGCACCGGGCAGGCGTCAGCCCCTATACTTCGCCTTACGGCTTCGCAGAGACCTGTGTTTTTGCTAAACAGTCGCCTGGGCCTATTCACTGCGGCTCTCTCGGGCTTGCACCCTACCAGAGCACCCCTTCTCCCGAAGTTACGGGGTCATTTTGCCGAGTTCCTTAACGAGAGTTCTCTCGCTCACCTTAGGATTCTCTCCTCGCCTACCTGTGTCGGTTTGCGGTACGGGCACCATCTTCCTCGCTAGAGGCTTTTCTTGGCAGTGTGGAATCAGGAACTTCGCTACTATAATTCGCTCGCTATCACAGCTCAGCCTTCACGATGATGGGATTTGCCTCATCATCAGCCTAACTGCTTAGACGCACATATCCAGCAGTGCGCTTACCCTATCCTCCTGCGTCCCCCCATTGCTCAAATGGAAGAAAGGTGGTACAGGAATATCAACCTGTTGTCCATCGTCTACGCCTATCGGCCTCGACTTAGGTCCCGACTAACCCTGAGCGGACGAGCCTTCCTCAGGAAACCTTAGGCATTCGGTGGATGGGATTCTCACCCATCTTTCGCTACTCATACCGGCATTCTCACTTCTAAGCACTCCACCAGTCCTTACGGTCTAGCTTCGCAGTCCTTAGAACGCTCTCCTACCACTGACACCAAACGGTGTCAATCCACAGCTTCGGTGATACGTTTAGCCCCGGTACATTTTCGGCGCAGAGTCACTCGACCAGTGAGCTATTACGCACTCTTTAAATGGTGGCTGCTTCTAAGCCAACATCCTGGTTGTCTAAGCAACTCCACATCCTTTTCCACTTAACGTATACTTTGGGACCTTAGCTGGTGGTCTGGGCTGTTTCCCTTTCGACTACGGATCTTATCACTCGCAGTCTGACTCCCATGGATAAGTCTTTGGCATTCGGAGTTTGTCTGAATTCGGTAACCCGATGAGGGCCCCTAGTCCAAACAGTGCTCTACCTCCAAGACTCTTACAACATGAGGCTAGCCCTAAAGCTATTTCGGAGAGAACCAGCTATCTCCAGGTTCGATTGGAATTTCTCCGCTACCCACACCTCATCCCCGCACTTTTCAACGTGCGTGGGTTCGGACCTCCATCCAGTGTTACCTGGACTTCATCCTGGACATGGGTAGATCACCTGGTTTCGGGTCTACGACCACATACTCATTCGCCCTATTCAGACTCGCTTTCGCTGCGGCTCCGTCTTCTCAACTTAACCTTGCATGGGATCGTAACTCGCCGGTTCATTCTACAAAAGGCACGCCATCACCC
>NZ_LGUE01000002.1 GCF_001274775.1 Rossellomorea marisflavi | reverse complement strand
AGCTCTTTTAAAAATAAATCTAGAATTAACGTTGACGTGTTTGTCTTGTTTTGTTCAGTTTTCAAGGTTCAAATGTTACTTAAGCTCTCTTGAGCACCTCTTAAATATACCATGATATCAGTCAGTGAGTCAAGCTTTTTCTTAAGTTGTTTTTCGATGTCGTTTTGGCGACAAGGAATATAATATCACCTATCAGCCTATTACGTCAACACTAATTTCAATTTAAATTTAAATGATTTCATTTCCCCGGCGCAGGTATGATTTTACCTTTACCCGCACCAGGGACATCAATCAGTATACAAGGTCTTCTCCGATGTATTTGATCCCCCTTTTAGGGAAGAATCCATCAGGGAATACAAGGTCCCACACCATTCCACTCTCTCTTCTTCCGATGGCCCCTGCAATGACCATCCCCTCATCGATCCGGTGGACCGGCACATTGCGGATGAAGTAAGGAAAGCGCGTCAGGAGGTCGATGAACAAGATTCCTTCCTTTTCAATAGAGTGAACTTGAAACAGACCCTGCGCACGTTCTGCGTAGAGATTCCACTTTTGATCGGCAATGGCCATATCTGCCCGGTAGTTCCAATCGGGCTGATGCATCTTTGGATAGTTTCGTAGAAAGAGGTCGGCAAATAGTGATTCATAGCGACTCAGCATCGGGAGGGATTCTTTGATGAAAGGAAGGACTTTGGGTGAGAGGGCGGTGTGTTCCCGCTCGTCGAGCCAAGTGAGGAAAGCGTGGAGTTCATGAAGGAATAAGTGGGTGAAGTTCTTTTCCGGGAGGATTTTCGTTTTACTCGGGAGATAGGTGAAGATGAGCTCTTCCCAGAAAGGATAGGGGCACTCATTCCAAGAGTCTGGACATTCGTCTTCGAGGTGGAGGGTCATATATGAAGCAATGACCTCCAGGAAGAGGTTTCTTCCCTGCGAATCCCGATTCTCTTTTTTGAAGGCGACAAAGTCTTTACCATAGTAATAGAGGAGACCACGGTATTTCATCTTGAACTCCCGGCTTACCCTGAGCATGTCTTGATGATCTTCTGGACACTCCAGTGATGTGGTATGCGATCCGCCGTATTCCGGTACAGCTTCTCTTTTTTTCAATTCATCACCATCTTTCGATTTATTATCATGAGCAGCATGACCTCCTCAGTATATCATAAATCGCCTTTATTTGACTGAATATTAAAACTATTTAATAGTAGCAGGGAACCGTCCTCCTTTCTCGAATGTGTGTTGATAGAGAGGGGATGGAAAAGATGGAGAATCAGAAACCTGCCATACAGGATGAGTATGCGGATGATTTTGCGTGGTGCTATGGATGCGGGCGCCTGAATGAAGAGGGCCATAAGTTCCGGACCACGGTGGAAGGAGAGAAAACCGTTACGGTGTATACGCCTGAACGAAAACACACGGCGATACCCGGTTTTGTGTATGGAGGGGTGATCGCCTCCCTCATCGATTGCCATGGGACGGGGTCTGCCGCTATCACCCTGCATCAGAAGAACGGAGGGACGATCGGGGACGGAAGCACTCCTCCACGGTTCGTGACGGCCTCTTTGTCTGTCGATTTCATGAAGCCGACGCCTCAGGACGTTCCACTAAAGGCGGTGGGTACAGTCCATGAGATCCACCCTAAGAAATTCAGGGTGGAAACAGAAGTATACGCTGACGAGGAGCTTTGTGCCAAAGGTGAAGTGATTGCCGTCGTCATGCCTGCGTCATTCGGTGGATAATCAAAAAGCCGCCTGCTCCAGATTGGAGCAGGCGGCTTTTCTCATAAGACCCACATCTGAATGACCGTCAGCCCTACGACTCCCGGAATCCCAAGGATCCCTGAGATGGAAGAGGTGGCGAGGTTGATCGGGACGTGGATGCCGTATTTACTTCCGAACGCATTCAAGAAAAACAGAAACAATGCGCCGATCATCACTTTAATGGCGACTTGTCCCACAAATCGCAGCGGCTTGATCGGAACTCCCGTGGCAAGCAAGAGGATGATCAATCCACTGATGGCTGCAATGACGATGACAGGGCTCATACCTTATCTCCTTTCTAAAGAACGAATCGTCCTGTTATAGAAAGGATATGAAGGTTGTCTACCTTTTTATGACGATGTTTCGATGTTTCGCTTCCT
The DNA here is from genome assembly GCF_001274775.1 of Rossellomorea marisflavi. Taxonomy (GTDB): domain Bacteria; phylum Bacillota; class Bacilli; order Bacillales; family Bacillaceae_B; genus Rossellomorea; species Rossellomorea marisflavi. The sequence continues at coordinate 18,438 of NZ_LGUE01000002.1, read as the reverse complement.
TGAACAGGAAAAAATATTTCGCTTCTGCGATTTTCGTATGACATTGGGCGCCAAGGCTGTAGTCGACGCTCATTTCGTCGATGGACTGCTGTCGGTTCCACTGATCCTTCATTTCATCCAGAACGTTCAATAAGGATTGGTCATACTCTTTTTTCAGCTTGCCCTTCTTTCTGAAAAACAATGGAATCCACTCCTTCTAGACGTCTCTTCTTCCCTCGAGGGCTTTGGATAAGGTCACTTCATCCGCATACTCCAAGTCTCCACCGACCGGAAGTCCATGTGCGATCCGGGTAATGCGGATACCTGAAGGTTTGACCAGCCTTGAAATGTACATGGCGGTCGCTTCCCCTTCGATGTTGGGGTTCGTGGCAAGGATGACTTCCTGGATGACATCGTCTTGAAGACGTTTGATCAGGTCCGGCACATTGATATCTTCCGGTCCAATCCCATCCATTGGGGAGATGGCTCCATGAAGCACATGATAAAGGCCGTTGTACTCCCTCATCTTCTCCATGGCGATGACGTCCTTCGGGTCCTGGACGACACATAGGATGCTTCTGTCCCTCCGCTGATCTTCACAGATATAGCAGGGATCCTGGTCGGTGATGTGACCGCAGACGGAGCAGTAGCTGAGGTTCCGCTTCGCATTCACGAGTGCTTTCGCAAAATCGAGTACGGTGTCTTCTTTCATACTAAGAACAAAAAAAGCCAGACGGGCCGCAGTTTTCGGCCCGATCCCCGGCAATTTCATAAAGCTGTCGATCAGCTTTGATATAGGCTCAGGATAGTGCATCGGTTAGCCTCCTAGAACATGCCCGGCAGGTTCATTCCTTTTGTGAATTGACCCATCGTGGAGTTCGTTAATTCTTCTGCCTTTTTAAGGGCATCGTTCGTCGCAGCAAGAACAAGATCTTGCAGCATATCGATATCTTCCGGATCTACGACTTCTTCATTGATCTTCACGTCAAGGACCTGTTTGTGTCCTGAAACGATGACAGTGACCATTCCGCCGCCTGCTGTTCCTTCGATTTGCTTTTCGCCGAGTTCTTCCTGTGCTTCAGCCATCTTCTTTTGCATTTTTTGCATTTGCTTCATCATATTTTGCATATTACCCATTCCACGCATGTTCATTACCTCCATAAAATGTTTTGAATGAATCAATCATTGACTTCCATTAAATCGGGGCCGACCAATTTTTCCGCTTCGGTCAGCAGGCTGTCTTCTTCTTTGTCGGGACCTTCCTGATCACTCGATTTCGAGTGACGGATGAAATCTTCCCGGATACCTGTCCACTGGTCTTCCGGCACCCCTATGGCCGCATAGCTGCTACCCGTCAGTTCTTCAAGGATCGAAGAAATGGCAGAGGTGAATGCATGGTTCTCCATGGCCATCTGACAGTGGATATCATACTTGAATTTTAACACAAACGAGCCGCTTGTTGCCGCCACCGGTTCCGCATCATTGAGAAGGGCGGATTGTGAGCGCATCTGGCGCTGATTGAGGGTTTCGACCATATCCCCCCACCGGCTCTTGATGTTGTTCAGGTCTTCTTTCGTGGCTGACTTCAGCACTTCCTGGATCTGTCCTGCAGGAACACGGAACCCTTTTTTGGCCCTGACCGGTTTCTTGGCTGCTTGAGGGGCATTTGTTTCCCCTTGGATGGCCACACCGTTTTGTTTAAGCTGTTCAAGTTCTCTTTCCAACTTGCCGATCTTCTTCATCATCTCTTCGACTTCGGGAGAGCCCGATGCTTTAGGCGCATCCATCTGACAGAGCTTCACAATGGAGACTTCAAGATAGATACGGGCATGGTTGGTGAATTTCATCTCCTGCCCCGCTTGGTTCAGTACGTCGATATATTGATAGATCTGATGCGGCTCGATCTGCCCGGCGAGCTCCTTGAATTCATCGTCGAGCATCACACGCTCGAGTGATTCCTCAAGGTTCGGGGCCGTTTGGTGAAGGAGCATGTCCCGGAAGTACAGAATGAAGTCTTCTGCGAAACGGGCCGGATCCTTCCCTTGGAAAAGAAGTTCCTCGAGGGCACCGAGGGCCGTCGCCACATCCCTCTCCATGATGGCCCTGCCGAGGCGGTTCAGGTAATCCTGGGAGACGGCACCCGTCACTGTGAGGGCGTCATCAACGGTTACCTGGTCCTGGCTGAAGGAAATGGCCTGATCGAGGAGACTCAGGGCATCACGCATACCGCCTTCCGCTGCGCGCGCGATGATGTTCATGGCGTTCTCTTCATACTGGACACCGGACTCCGTGGCGATGTGGCTCATCCTGCCCACGATATCCTTTGCCGTGATCCTTCTGAAGTCGAAGCGCTGACATCTCGAGATGATCGTAAGCGGGATTTTATGGGGCTCTGTGGTGGCAAGGATGAAGATGACATGCTTCGGTGGTTCCTCCAGCGTCTTCAACAGGGCGTTGAAGGCACCGATCGACAACATGTGGACTTCATCGATGATGTAAACTTTATAGTCGACGACGTTTGGTGAATACTTCACCTTGTCGCGGATATCCCTGATTTCTTCCACGCCATTATTGGACGCGGCATCGATTTCGATCACATCGGGGATGGATCCATCGGTGATCCCTTTGCAGGCATCGCATTCATTGCAAGGCTCCGCTACGGGAGAACGTTCACAGTTGACGGCTTTTGCCAGGATCTTGGCAGCACTCGTCTTTCCTGTTCCACGCGGTCCGGAGAAGAGGTAGGCATGGGAGATCTTCTGTTGAAGGAGGGCATTCTGCAACGTTTTCGTCACATGCTGCTGCCCGACGACATCGATGAACGATTGCGGTCGCCACACACGATATAATGCTTGATATGCCAAGATACTCCCCCCTCTTATGTATGTTCTATCCTGTCTATTATAACGAGTTTGAAATGGTTTTACAAAGGAATCCCGGACCAAAAACCTTCAGGGCCTTTATAAACAAAAAACCCATCCGTTCCGGGATGAGTTGTTGTATATGTAAATAACTGCCGTGCACCTTTCGTCGACAAGCATCCATAGGCGTTACTTAAGCAGTTAGCTCAGCCCAGGCAGCCCCGCGGCACATGGAAGCTTCCACTTAATGCTGCTTCCTTCCGGACCTGACATGGTTCATGGATTTCCATTGCGCAGGACCCAGACGTCGACACCACTTGCTTAAGGCAGACCCTACAGAGTGCAAGCCTCAGAAAGGAATTCAGTCTCGCTAGAGCGGATTGCGAGTACAGGACACCGCTACCTTCCCACCTAGCACGGCAAAATTGATACCACTATTCAGTTGCATCGCAAAAGAGCGACGCAAGATTAAGTATACTAGCATTCACGGTAAAAAGCAACGGATGGGTGATGTAAATTATTTGAATTTCTTCTCCGCTTTCTTCCTTGCCCTTAAATCCTTGAAGAAAGAAGAAAGCATCCCTCCGCACTCCTGTTCCATCACACCCGGCACCACCACGCATTGATGATTGAACCGTTCATCATCAAGCAGGTTCATGAGGGTTCCGGCACAGCCCGCCTTCGGATCCTTCGCTCCATAGATCACCTTTTCCACCCTGGAGAGGATGATGGCTCCCGAACACATGGGACAAGGCTCCAAGGTCACATACAGCTCGGCCCCTTCCAGTCTCCACGTCCCCATACGCTCACACGCTTCCTGGATGGCAAGCATTTCGGCATGTGTGACGGCGTTCTGGGTCGTCTCCCGCAGATTATGCCCCCTCCCGATGATTTCGTCTCCAAGGACCACCACCGCACCGATGGGCACCTCTCGGATGGCAGCCGCTTTTTCCGCCTCTTTGAGGGCTTCTATCATAAATTGTTCATCTCTTGTCATTATCATTTGCTCCTCACGTAATGGCTTCATTGTACTAAAAATGAATGGTGTATGAAAAGGGGATGTCCGGCACTGCTCATAAAATCCTTCGGTTCATACAGACTATAAGAAGAAAGGTGATGATGAAATGAATACGAATGACACCGCCCTCCTGATCATCGACGTGCTGAATCCCTTCGATTTCACATATGGTGAGACCCTTGCCGACCACACGCGCACCATCGTTCCGCCTCTATTGAAGATTCGTGATCACTGCAGGGGGAATGGAATCCCGGTCATCTACATCAATGACCACTATAAGCTGTGGAAGGCCGATTACCATAAGATCTATCAAACATGCCATAACGATAGAAGCGATGCCATCATGACGCCCCTGAAACCGGGGGACGATGATTATTTCCTCATTAAACCGAAGCATTCCGCCTTCTACGGGACCGCCCTGAATACCTTGCTCCATCAGCTTTCGGTCAAAACGCTGATCCTTACCGGCATTGCAGGCAACATCTGTGTCCTGTTCACGGCAAATGACGCCTATATGAGGGAGTTCAAGCTGATCGTCCCATCGGATGCCATCGCCTCGGTGAGCGGAGAAGATAATCGCTATGCCCTCACCATGATGGAAAATGTCCTGAAAGCCACCGTTGCCCCGACAGAAAATCTCTTTGCCTCATCATAACTCCCTTCCTCCTCTCATAGAATCCCTATAGCGGATACACAAATGGGAGGGGAAAACATGCAGATCCATGTTGTACAGCCGAATCAATCCCTGTCTGGCATCGCCCAGGCTTACGGTACAACAGTTAAAGATATCGTGGAGGCCAATGAGCTGCCGAACCCGAATAATCTCGTCGTCGGCCAGGCTCTGGTCATCCCGATCATCGGGAGTTTCTATTATATACAACCCGGGGACAGCTTATGGCTGGTCTCTCAGAAAACCGGCATTTCCTATCAGGAGATTGCCAAAGCGAACGGCATCACCCCGAATCAGCAGCTACAGGTCGGATACCGTCTCTATATCCCACCCCGTCCGAAAACCAAAGGAGAGTTCAATGCGTATGTAGAGCCCTACGGAAAAGAAGTCGCACCGAACCTGGAGGAAAGCGCAAAGGAGGCTGCTCCTTACCTGACCTATCTTGCACCGTTCAGCTTTCAGGCCCAAAGGGACGGCACGCTGAAGGAGCCTCCCCTCGGGAATCTGATCCAGACCGGCAAGAATAATAACAACGTGATGATGATGGCCATCACCAACCAGGAAGAAGGTGCCTTCAGTGATGAGCTCGGACGCATCCTCCTGAACGACCAGGCCATCCAGAACACCTTCCTGGATAACGTCGTCAAGACCGCCAAGAAATATGGATTCCGGGATATCCATTTCGACTTTGAATACCTTCGTCCCCAGGACCGGGATGCCTATAACCAGTTCCTCCGGAAAGCAAAGGCCCGTTTCAACCAGGAAGGCTGGCTTCTCTCCACAGCCCTCGCCCCGAAGACGAGCGCCGACCAGAAAGGGAAATGGTACGAAGCCCATGATTATAAAACCCAGGGGGAGATCGTTGATTTCGTCGTCATCATGACGTATGAGTGGGGCTACAGCGGCGGTCCGGCCATGGCGGTATCACCCATCGGTCCGGTAAGGGATGTGCTTGAATATGCCGTGTCAGAGATGCCTTCAAGCAAAATCCTCATGGGGCAGAATCTGTACGGGTATGATTGGACCCTACCGTTCAAGCCGGGAACCACAGCCAAAGCACTCAGTCCACAGCAGGCGATCCAGCTTGCCTCACAGAACAACGTCCGGATCCAATATGACGAAAAAGCCCAGGCCCCTTTCTTTAAATATAAAGCAACCGATGGCACCGATCATGAAGTCTGGTTTGAAGATGCCAGGAGCATCAATGCGAAATTCGATCTGCTGAAGGAATTGAAGCTCCGGGGAATGAGCTACTGGAAGCTGGGTCTTTCATTCCCGCAAAATTGGCTCCTTCTCTACGATCGGTTCGACATCACCAAGCGATAAGGACGGGTGCCCGGGGGGCATCCGTTTTTTTCTGGAAAAGTTTATGCAAAATATGCTGAACACTCTTTCAGGCGATTATGATACAATAAATCCTGTCGAAAAATACCGTCATATTTTGAGGAGGACACACGTAATGGGGCCGATTCCGTTCATAACCGTCGAAGGTCCGATTGGTGTAGGAAAGACCTCTCTTGCCAAGGCGATATCCGAGCATTTTCAATTCCATCTGCTCCGCGAAATCGTCGACGAAAACCCATTCCTGGACAAGTTTTATGATGATATCGAGGAATGGAGCTTTCAAACGGAGATGTTTTTCTTATGCAATCGATATAAACAGCTTGAAGATATCGAAAAGCATTACCTGTCACAGGAGAAATCCGTGGTGGCCGATTACCATATCCTGAAGAATATTGTGTTTGCGAAGCGTACATTGAAGGACGCGCAGCAATTTGATAAATACTTGAAGATCTATGACATCCTGACGGCGGATATGCCGAGACCCAATGTGATCATTTACTTGAACGCCGGTCTCGATACGCTCCTCAGCAGGATCGAAAAACGCGGACGGGACTTCGAGAAGAAGATCAGCCCGCTCTATTTGAAACAGCTCTCACTGGATTATGATGAATATATGGAAGCATTCGAGGAAAAGCATCCCGATATCCCTGTCCTTCGCTTTAACGGAGACGAGATCGATTTCGTTCAGCGGCAGGATGACTTGGAGCTTATCCTGAAGCAGCTTGAGACGACACTTAAAGAAGGAGTCCACCACCATGAATCTTCGAACTAAATATGGCATACCGAACAATGCAGTCATCACCATCGCAGGAACCGTCGGGGTCGGAAAATCCACGATGACCAACGGACTTGCAGAAGCATTGGGATTCAGGACGTCATTTGAAAAAGTCGATACGAACCCTTATCTGGACAAGTTCTATAAAGATTTCAAGAGCTGGAGCTTCCACCTTCAAGTGTACTTCCTCGCCGAACGCTTCAAGGAGCAAAAGAGGATCTTTGAATATGGGGGTGGCTTCATCCAGGACCGCTCTATCTATGAAGACACGGGCATTTTCGCGAAAATGCACCATGAGAAAGGCACGATGAGCGATACCGACTATGAAACGTACACCAGTCTCTTCAACGCCATGGTCATGACCCCTTACTTCCCGCATCCTGATCTTCTCATCTACCTGGAGGGATCCCTTGATCATATCATCGACCGGATCCGCGAGCGAGGCCGTCCGATGGAGCAGGAAACGCCGATCGAGTACTGGGAAGAGATGCACGAACGCTATGAAAACTGGATCAACAACTTCAACGCATGCCCTGTCCTGCGCCTTGATATCAGGGAATATGATCTTGTGAAGGATGCTGGTTCCATTGAACCGATCATCGAGCGCATCGCTTACTTCATCGAACAGACACGGATGTTGAAGAACTGAGATGGCTTACGAAAACCGCCTGGAGCTTTCCAGGCGGTTTTGTTGTTCAAAGCGTATCAGTTACTGATCACAACATTTTCTGTTACAGTAGACACGATAGACGAAAGGAGAAATCATCATGAATCAATCCCTATACAGTCAGTTCCAGCTGACAAGAGCCCAGCTCCTGAATGAAATCAAAGACCTGAAGGCAGACGTCATCGACGTGCAGCCGGAAGGATTGAACAATACGATCCACTGGCATATCGGACATGTCCTTACTGTCACTGAACAGTTCATGTTCGGATTTGAAAGCCTAGGAAACACACTTCCTTCAAACTATGGCGAATTATTCGGCTACGGCTCGAAGCCGGCAGACTGGAGCGGCGATGTTCCTTCAATCGAGGAACTTGCTTCTCAGCTGCAAGACCAGCTCGTACGCATCAATGAACTATCGGACGAGCACCTCGCCCAGCCCCTTGAACAGCCGTTCCACGGTCTCAAGACATTCGGCGAACTTGCCCACCTCTCCCTCAGCCATGAAAGTCAGCATCTCGGACAGATGCACGCCATCAAGCTGTTGGCAGAACGCACCATCGTCAACGGATAATCTGAAGCCGGTCATATGACCGGCTTTTTTCATGTGATCTTCCTCCGCTTCAGTAAGGCTTCCACAATCGGGACCATCATCCCGATCAATACGACGGGCAGGAACCATTCGAACATCCCCTTTACCCAGCCCATGGCAATCGCAACCGTCTCGAATGCCAACAGGGCAAATACCAGTACACAAGTATTCTTCATCACATTCAGCATCTGCCGGCTATTCAGGTAAAATGCCCTTGCATTGGATTCATTCAGCCTATCCGGGTAATTATGGACCTCAGGAAACTTCTCCAACAGATGCATGGATAGTCCCAGTACGAATCCGATCGCCGGGAGGATGAGCAGCTCATACTTCGATCCCCACCTTGTGATTTCCGTCAGATTATAATGAGCCGGCACCTTATCAGGAAGCGACGTCCAGGTCATGACAAGCAAACCGATCATCCCTGCATAACTGCCTGCCCCTACCAAATCCCACAGCTTCTCCCTGGTTGTCTTCGCTATCGAAAGTTTCGGTCGATTCCCGCCCATATCCATCACGCCTTTCTTACTAATCCATACGATTCTACCTTCTGGAGGTTTCAAATAATGGAAAAGAAATCGTTTACGTTCATCCGTACTGAGGTATACATGACTAAAGGATACACATCAGAGGAGGATGAAGATGGAGGAAAAAATGACGTATTATGTAGATATCAATAGCGGGGACGTGACCCCTGAAGCCGTGCAGAATCACAGCCCGAGCTTCCGGATCCTTGCCACTCAAGGGGAAGTGGAAGAACTGAAGCTCATGTTTGAGCAAAACGAGGCGGATGCAAGGTCCACCATGAAACAGGCACAGTTCCCACTCCGAAAGGATTATAATTCACCTGAGAATGAGCTCTATGACGAATCCATGAGACAGATCTTCGGGAAAATCTTCGAGCTTGGGGATGAGGAAGCGAAGCGGCATATTGCAGAGAATGGCATACTGGAAAGCAAGTACAATCCAGAGCTGAGAGAAGACATCGAAAACCTCAAATAACCCAAAAAAAGACTGCTGCTTCATAAGAAGCAGCAGTCTCTATCTCCAATGTTTATGCGCATTGGTTAATAATAAAATCAATGGNGGAGGAGGAAGGGGGATTCGAACCCCCGCGGGCTTTGACACCCCTGTCGGTTTTCAAGACCGATCCCTTCAGCCGGACTTGGGTATTCCTCCGTATCGACAAGAATTATAATACCACGCTGAAAATTTGGAGTCAAGAACATCTTTCATTTTTTTAAAAAAAGGTGCCGTGGCTGCCTCGTTCGCAGCCGTAGCACCTTTTTGCCCTTATCCTTTGATGACTTCCAGCCCACGCATATATGGACGAAGTACTTCAGGAACGATGACCGTACCATCCTCCTGCTGATAGTTCTCAAGGATTGCCGCCACTGTACGTCCGATGGCAAGTCCAGAACCGTTCAGCGTGTGGAGATGTTCAGGTTTCGCATTCGGTTCCCTTCTGAAGCGGATGTTTGCACGGCGTGCCTGGAATCCTTCAAAGTTACTGCAAGAAGAGATTTCACGGTACGTGCCGTAGCTTGGGATCCATACTTCAAGATCGTATTTCTTCGCTGCCGTGAAGCCCAAGTCCGCTGTACACATAGAGAGGACGCGGTATGGAAGACCGAGGAGCTGAAGCACTTTTTCTGCATGACCTGTCAGTTTTTCGAGTTCATCATAAGAATCCTCCGGCTTGACGAAACGGACAAGCTCGACTTTGTTGAACTGATGCTGACGAATGAGACCGCGCGTATCGCGTCCGGCAGAACCTGCTTCAGAACGGAAGTTGGCGCTGTATGCCACATAGCTCAGTGGAAGATCGTCTCCTTTTATGATTTCATCACGGTGATAGTTCGTCACTGGAACTTCAGCCGTCGGTACGAGGAAGTAATCTTCGCTTTCGATGCGGAATGCATCCTCTTCGAATTTCGGAAGCTGACCGGTACCCGTCATGCTCGCACGGTTCACGAGGTATGGTGGAAGCATTTCTGTGTAGCCATGCTCATCCATGTGAAGGTCCATCATGAAGTTGATCAACGCACGTTCGAGGCGTGCACCCATCCCTTTATAGAAAACAAAGCGGCTTCCGGTTACTTTGGCAGCTCGTTCAAAGTCGAGGATATCAAGCCCTGTTGCGACATCCCAGTGAGGCTTCGCTTCAAAATCGAACTCTCTGATCTCGCCCCACGTTCGCGCTTCTACGTTGTCATCTTCCGTTTCACCCACCGGCACAGATTCATGAGGGATATTCGGGATCGCCATAAGGATGCGGTCGAGTTCTTCCTCCACACCTCTTAATTCATCATCCAGCGTCTTGACCTGTGCACCGACTTCACGCATTTCCACGATGAGATCCTGTGCATCCTGCTTTTCTTTTTTCAATTTCGCAATTTGTTGGGAAACGTCGTTCCGCTTGCTCTTCAGGTCTTCCGTTTCAACAAGGAGTTCCCTTCTGCGCTTATCAAGCTCTTCGAATTTACCGAAGTCTTCAAGGTCTTCTCCCCTGTGTTGAAGACGTGCTTTCACATCTTCCAGATTGTTTCTCAAATACTTAATGTCCAACATAGCTCTTCCTCCTTTAAAATGACACGTCCAAAAACGATAAAAAACCCCCATCCCTGGTAAAAGGGACGGAGGTTTCCGCGTTGCCACCCTAATTGAAGACAGATGACTGCCTTCCTCTTAGAGATGGTAACGGAATCACCGAAAATACTTACTTCATTCAGTACTTCACTCGAGGATGGATTCATAAAGGCCTTGTATCGGTTCGCACCAGCCACCGACTCTCTTGATCAAGCTTCCCTTACTACTAGCTCCTGTCATCGATTTAAATGTGTATTGGTTATAACATAATCTACTACAATGATTTCCGATTTGCAAGTGGATTATGCCAACGACTTCTCAAGACTCTCTTCCACCATCTTCACGAAATAGTGTGTGAGACGATGATCATCGGTCAGTTCAGGGTGAAATGAACATCCCAGGAACTGACCGTGTCGGGCAAGGACGATCCGTCCATCATGCTCTGCCAGGATCTCCACCTCTTCCCCAGCCTCGACGATGTGTGGGGCCCTGATGAATACCGCATTGAACGCATCCCCCACATGGCTGATCGTCAGGTCGGCTTCGAAGCTTTCCTTTTGACGACCGAAGGAATTGCGCTCCACCGTGACATCCATGACGCCAAGATGAGGCGCATCGTATCCGACAAGCTTCTTCGCCAGCAGGATCAGGCCCGCACAGGTTCCGAATATCGGCTTCCCGGCAGAAGCAAATTCCCTCAACGGCTCCATGAAGCCGTAGCGGTCGATGAGTCTCCTCATCGTCGTGCTTTCTCCTCCAGGCATGATGAGCCCGTCCACTTCCTCAAGCTGCTCTACTCTTTTGATGACCAGGGCCTCAGCACCCGATGCTTCAATCGATCGGATGTGTTCCCTCACTGCCCCCTGAAGGCCGAGTACACCTATCTTTGTCATGGCTGATTACCACCCGCGGTCCTGCATGCGATTTTCTGGAAGGATCGATGCAATTTCGACGCCTTTCATGGCCACTCCAAGCTCTTTTGAAAGATCGGCAATCAGCTTGTAGTCCTGGTAGTGAGTCGTCGCTTCCACGATGGCTTTCGCGAATTTCTCAGGGTTCTCGGACTTGAAGATCCCTGACCCAACGAATACTCCATCTGCTCCAAGTTCCATCATAAGGGCAGCATCAGCTGGGGTTGCCACTCCGCCTGCTGCGAAGTTTACGACCGGAAGACGGCCGTTTTCTTTGATTTCAAGAAGTAGTTCGAACGGTGCGCCAAGAAGTTTGGCTTCCGTCATGATTTCATCTTCATTCATGGAGACAAGCTTGCGTACCTGCGCATTCACTTTACGGATATGGCGGACGGCTTCAACGATGTTGCCTGTTCCCGGCTCACCCTTTGTACGAAGCATGGACGCGCCTTCGCCGATGCGTCGTGCTGCTTCACCAAGATCTCGGCACCCACATACGAATGGAACCGTGTAGTCACGCTTATTCAAATGGTACTCTTCATCAGCCGGAGTCAGTACTTCACTCTCATCGATGTAGTCAACACCCATTGATTCCAGTACTTTCGCTTCTACGATGTGACCGATACGCGCTTTTGCCATGACTGGGATTGAAACGGCTCCCATGACTTCTTCCACGATGCGCGGGTCAGCCATACGGGCAACTCCGCCGGCTGCACGGATATCTGCAGGCACTCGCTCCAGCGCCATGACGGCAACGGCTCCAGCCTCTTCTGCAATCTTCGCTTGTTCTGCATTGACAACGTCCATGATGACGCCGCCTTTTTGCATTTCTGCCATTCCTCGTTTAACTCGATCTGTACCAGTTCTCATGTATGTAGCCCCCTTGTGTTTTCCAGGGATGTCCCGCATGAAATGAAGAAATCGGACTATACCCATCGGATTGAATATTGTTGCTCTACTGCTTAATAAACAATAAATTCACACTTCTGTCAAGGTAGCCAGCGGGCATATCGGCCCAAGGTCACCTGCCAATTTTTATAAAAAAAACATCAGGCTTCCGTGAAAACCTGATGTTTATCCTAGCAAAAATCAGAACCAGCCCTTGACCGTAGAAGTCACAGAGCCCCAGATATCGCTAAAGAAGCCACCAACCGCCCTCATGGAGAGGATGAACCAGTTCGCTTTTTCTACGCCATCTGCCGTTACAACAGCTGCTTTTGAACTGCCGCCCTTATCCGTGAGATACCCGAGACCGTCATCAGATTTCACTGTGACATAGCCGATGGTTTCTCCCTTTTTAACAGGGGCTTGCAGTTTACCGTCTTCATTCAATTTTTTCTTATCCACCTCGAATTGAGGCTTGAATTTCTTATCTGCATCCGTCTTCAATACCATTTGAAGCGGGTCTTTCGTGTGGATCTTGACACTCTTTTCTTTCCCTTTTACAACTGGCATCGTCTTATGCCCTTTGATTTCGTAATTGGCAGGGTAGACTTCTTCCAATGTGTAATTGTTGAAGGCATAATCAAGCAATTTACGTGTTTCATTGAAGCGTGCATCATAGGAATTTTCACCGGCCGGCACGTTCACATCCATTACAACCGAGATGAATCGGATGCCGTCGCGTTCAGCCGTTCCTGTGAAGTTGGCACCTGCGAAATCCGTTGTACCGGTCTTCAGCCCGTCCATTCCTTCGTACTCACGAATAAGTCCCGGAAGCATCCAGTTCCAGTTAGACATATTCGTAGGATCTCCACCTTTATCGAACACTTTTTTCGGAATGCTCGATGTTTCTAGAATTTCCGGGTGGTCTTTCAAAAGACGAAATGCGAGTGTGGCCATATCTTTTGCCGACATGACATTTTCTTCATCCGGCTCTCCGACAACTGAATCGAAATATTGAGATAGGTCTGCATTATTGAGACCTGTAGAGTTTACAAATTTATAATGTTCTAAGCCCAATTCTTTGGCTTTTGCATTCATCATTTCGACGAATTTCGCTTCAGATCCTGCAATGGTTTCTGCAATCCCCATGGTAGCCGCATTGGCTGAATAAATTGCCATGGCTTCATAGAGTTCTTTCACCGTGTAGCTTCTGCCCACTTCGAGGGAAACATTGCTAAGCCCCGTGTTGTGGGACATTTTTGAAATGTTCATTGGCACTTCGTATGTTTGATCCCATTTTACTTTTCCGTCTTGAATAGCTTCTAGCAACAGATATTCTGTCATCATTTTTGTCATACTCGCAATGCCTTGTGCATTGTCTGCGTTCTTTTCATAGAGAATTTTGCCCGTACTCGCTTCTACCAGGATTGCCGCCTTCGCTTTAACATCCAGATCGTCCTGGGCTGCACTGGCAGGCTTTTGGACAAGGCCCATCGCCAACATTAATACCATCATACAAACAACAGATTTTTGAATCCAACTTCTTTTCACTATTAGCCCTCCAAGATTTTATGTACACCTTCGTTATTTTAACATAGTTCAAATGGTTCGAATAGATAGAGAATATTACTAGTTTTCAGTTAGGTCGGGGGATGCAAGCCCTTGGATACATATTATTTCCAATAATAAAAAAAGCTGGCTAAGATAGCCAGCTTTTTCAATATGATGCGAATTCCGTCGGTCTATCCGGCAGAATAAATTATATTAAGATAATGAATAGTTAGGTGCTTCTTTCGTGATTTGGACATCATGCGGATGGCTCTCACGAAGACCTGCGCCGGTCATGCGTGTGAACTGTGCATGCTCGCGGAGATCGTGGAGATCCTTCGTACCGCAGTAGCCCATTCCTGAACGGAGACCACCGATCAGTTGATACAATGTATCGGCAAGAGGGCCTTTGTAAGGAAGACGGCCTTCGATGCCTTCTGGAACAAATTTCTTCGCTTCCTCTTGGAAGTAACGGTCTTTAGACCCTTTTTCCATGGAGCTGACAGAACCCATACCTCTGTATACTTTGAAGCGACGGCCTTGGAAGATTTCAGTTTCCCCAGGGCTTTCTGTCGTTCCTGCAAGGAGGCTTCCGAGCATGACAGCATGTCCACCGGATGCCAATGCTTTGACAACGTCTCCTGAGTACTTGATCCCACCATCGGCGATGATGGCTTTACCGTGCTTGCGTGCTTCCGTCGCACAGTCATAAATGGCTGTGATCTGTGGAACACCGACACCTGCTACGACACGGGTCGTACAGATGGAACCTGGTCCAATTCCCACCTTCACCACATCGGCTCCGGCTTCGATGAGATCTCTTGTTCCTTCAGCTGTAGCTACGTTCCCTGCCACGATATTCAATGTCGGATAGGCATTGCGGATATCGCTTACGATGGAAAGGACACCTGCAGAGTGACCGTGAGCTGTATCGATGACGATGATATCGACTGCGGCTTTCACGAGGTGCTCGACGCGTACCATGGTGTCTTTCGAGATCCCTACGGCTGCCCCAACGAGAAGGCGTCCTTGTTGGTCTTTCGCTGAGTTCGGGAATTCAATGACTTTCTCGATATCTTTGATGGTGATAAGGCCTTTCAACGTACCTTCTCCATCGATGAGTGGGAGCTTTTCAATCTTGTGTTGCTGAAGGATTTTTTCGGCTTCTTCAAGCGTCGTGCCTACAGGAGCTGTCACGAGATCTTCTTTCGTCATGACATCAGAGATGAGAATCGAATAATCCTGAATGAAACGGAGGTCGCGGTTGGTCAGGATCCCAACCAGTTTTTGTTCCTCTGCGTTGTTGACGATCGGAACACCGGAAATTCTATATTTGCCCATCAAGTGTTCGGCTGCGAAGACTTGATTGTCTGGAGTCAGGAAGAACGGATCGGTGATGACTCCACTCTCAGAACGTTTTACCTTATCGACTTGCTCAGCCTGCTGTTCGATGCTCATGTTCTTGTGGATGACACCAAGGCCGCCTTGACGCGCCATGGCGATGGCCATCTCTGCTTCTGTGACCGTATCCATACCGGCACTGATGATCGGGACGTTCAGTTTCACTGTATCCGTAAGTGCAACGGAAATGTTCACATCTTTCGGCAACACCTCTGAACGAGCCGGTGTCAATAGCACATCATCAAACGTTAAACCTTCTTTAGCAAATTTAGATTCCCACATAATTTTGGCCTCCCTATCCGAAAATATTATTAGTAGGTTATCAATTGGGCAAAATACTGTCAAGAACTATAGGATTAGTTTAACTATTCAGATTAATAGGGGGTTGTACATTTGCATGATATCAGGCACTGGAGGGACTTCCTCCACTATTTCCAATCGGCTTCCTATACCCAGAAATTCCTGAGACGATGTTATCGTTCCATGCCCGGATCCGATGTCAAAAGCTATGATAATTGCTACCCCTTCATGTATTATCTCGAACAAGGGGAGATCTATTATAAACAGGCAGAAGATTCGCCGCTATCGATCAAGCCCATCCTTCTTTTTTACGGCTTCATCCATTTCATCAAGGCGGTCGTGCTCACCACGGATCCGAACTATCCTGAGACCACCACCGTCCTCGCCCACGGGATCACCTCCCGGAAAAGGAAGAAACAGCAGTACCGATTCCTTCATGATGAGGTGAAGATCCAGAAGAACGGCCTCTTTACCCACTTCTCCTCCCTCCACTTCGACCTTAAGCATCTGGAAGGGGAAAAATACAAAATGGAAGACCTCTTGGATCAGATCCCTGAGATGGCCGATTCCTTTTCAGTCCTCATGAAGAAGACCACCATGTTCCCTTTTACGGAAGGAAGGTTGTCCATTGAAGAGAATCTGCTGAACCACTTCCACTGGACACCCGACTCCTTCCGCCAGCATCACTCATCCTTACCCGAAGGGATCCACTGGGAAGGGCAGGACACCCTTTCCACTACCCTGAGGAACGAAGCCCTTCCGTTCAGGTGGAACCGTCAGGAAGGGAAGCTCGCCCTGCCTGCAATCAAAAACGAAGCAAGCTCCCTGCCGGAGGTTCTCATTCACTATGCCATCCTTTACAATCTCAGCATGATTGCCCGCTACGAAACCGAGTGGTGGATGGAACTATTGAAAAACCGGACTACAGAGGACTACCCGTTCATCCTCGCCTTCATCACCCTCACAACCGAAAAGGGCCCTTCCCTATTAGGGGAGCTCCTTGAAAACAAGATGAAGCAGGAGGGGGAATGAACCTCTCCTGCTTACACCTATTGCTGAAGCAATTTCACAATATCATCTTCGATTTTCCGTGGATTGGTCTGAGGCGAATAACGATCATACACTTCTCCATCTTTTGAAATAAGGAACTTTGTGAAATTCCATTTGATATCGGATAAAAGAAGCCCCTTCTTCTCCTTCGTCAAATACTTGAATAGGGGATGCGCATCCTTCCCCTTCACATCCACCTTCGCGAACATCGGGAATGACACCCCATAGTTCACCTGACAGAACTCCAGTATCTCATCTTGATCATCAAACTCCTGATTCATGAACTGATCACAAGGGAACCCAAGGACGACCAGCCCCTGCTCTTTATACTCCTCATACAGACCCTGCAGCTCCTTAAACTGAGGCGTGAACCCACACTTACTTGCCGTATTCACGATCAGCATCACCTTGCCTTCATAGTCCTCCAGTGCAACATCCGATCCATCGGATTTTTTTACCGTCAAATCATATAGTGAAGAAATCATACTATCTCTCCTTTTTCACATTTACGTAATTTAATCATACTCATTGAGGGGACGTAAGGCAATTTTGAAGATGGTTTGAGGTGGAGGTGAAGTTGTGAGAAGGGTAGATTGCTTTAGCAGATCCCATTGGGTTTGTACAGGGACAAAGTGTCAAGTTCTGGGATTTACTGGAATTAAATACTGATTAAGTTTATAATGAACTACTAGCATATTTTTCATGAGAGGTACAGAGACAGAACGTCAGGTTGTGGGATTTTTTGGATGTTTCGGAGGTTTTTTTGTCGGTATTTGGGGGCTGGGCTATTGGTTTTTTCGGGGCCGATGACTCTCTGGGTTTTGGGTATGGCAGGAGTATGAGAAAACACTCTTCTGTTTAGCAGATCCCGCTGAGTTTGTACACAGACAAAGCGTCAAGTTCTGGAGGTTCCTGGAAGTAAATACTGATTAAGTTTAAATGAACCACTAGCATATTTTTCATGAGAGGTACAGAGACAGAACGTCAAGTTGTGGGATTTTTTGGATGTTTCCGAGGTTTTATTGTAGGTAAGTCGGTGGCTTGGTATTGGTTTTTACGGGTCGGTGACTCTACTAGGTTTTGTGTATGGCAGGGTATGAGAAAACGCTCTTCTGTCTAGCAGATCCCGTTGGGTTTGTACACAGACAAAGCGTCAAGTTCTGGAGGTTTTTGGGGATTGAAGAGAGATATTTTCACTCATTACAAATTTAAAAATATGATTCACAGTTCACTAGTAGATAGAGCCATTCGCAAATAAAGGAAAGGGAACACAAATAGAAAAATGGCCAGTGATCCATTTCGCAAATTAAAAGTCGATTCTCGCAAATAGAATGAAAAATATCGCAAGTAACTGGTTGAATTCCGCAGGTATTTTCGCTCCTGGAAGAGGACGATGGGTCCTTAAATGTTCAAAAGGGCCAAAAGGTGTTGTGAAGAATGTCGAATGGTGTCAGGTGCTCAAGTAGATACAGAATATGGGAAAATATCACTAATAAAAGTAACCTATCCGCAAATATCAGGCCCCCTTCACTCGGAATCAAAAAAAGTCGCAAATAAGCGCGACTCCCCCATAGCCTTATCTCCGGACAAACGTTTTTGTTCCTTCCATTTCGCTGATCATATACTCCCACAGGTCATTAATGATTTAAAAGACCTTTTCGACCCTCACCTAGAAGAGAAGTACCTCCTGTTCTCTAACCTTGGTATTGCAAACGCCTCACCCTTGCAACCTGCATATTCTCATATCTTTCTTCCCCGCCAACGAAAAAACACCACAAAAAAAGCAGCCCATCAAATGAGCTGCTTTTCTCTCTATTGCCTGGCGACGTCCTACTCTCACAGGGGGAGATC
>NZ_LGUE01000010.1 GCF_001274775.1 Rossellomorea marisflavi | reverse complement strand
GAAGTTAAGCTCTTCAGCGCCGATGGTAGTTGGGGGATCTCCCCCTGTGAGAGTAGGACGTCGCCAGGCAATAGAGAAAAAAGCAGCTCATTTGATGGGTTGCTTTTTTTGTGGTGTTTTTTCGTTGGCAGGGAATGTTGGTGCTGGTGATGTTGGCCGTTTGAAATAGGGTGGCTAGAAAGATGTTGATTAGAGAGATATGTGAAGATCGCAGGTTGAAAGGGTTGGCTAGGAGGACCAGATTACGGTTAGAGTATGGGATGAGGACGGTGAGCAAGGTCAAAGAGACAGAGTTTAAGAGCTTGAATGACATGTGGGAGTATATGATCAGCCAAGTGGGTTGGACAGAGGCGTTATCTGGAGATGAGGCTATGGGGAAGTCGCGCTTATTTGCGACTTTTTTTCATTCCGTACGAAGGGGGCGTGATACCTGCGGATAGGATGCTTTTATCAGTGAAGTTTTTCCAGATAAAGTATTCACTTATGTACCTGACACCATTCGACATTCCTCGCAACATCTTTTTCCCATTTGAAGCACTCAAGGACCCATCGTTCCCTTCCACGCACGAAAATACCTGCGAAATTCAACCATCTACTTGCGACATTTTTGATTTTATTTGTGAAAATCGACTTTTTATTTGCGAAACGGACCACTGGCCATTTTTCTATTTGCGATCCGACCCCTGTATTTGCGCAAGGCCGTGCATACCTGCGACCTTTCAATCGTAGTTTCAAGTTCGTAAGGGATAAAATTATTACGGCTTAAATCCCAAAAAATCCCATAACTTGACGTTCTGTCTGTGTACAATAAATGAGAAAAATGGTAGGAGCTATAAAAAAATAAATTAAAATATCCAATACCTCCCATAACTTGACGCTTTGTCTGTGTACAAAACCCACCGAATATGCTAAAGATGTAAACCTCACCGTAGGATCAAATCAGAAATCCCTCTCCTTCAACCAGTTCATCCCAAAACTTGACGCTCTGTCCCTGTACAAACAAAAAAGATTATGAAACAGCTTTCTCCTCAGAACGCCCAACTTTTTTCAGCCTGTGAACACAGACCAAGCCGGTGATACATAAGATGGAAGTACACCGTGATAATTCAGTTAGTTGAAAAGTTGATAATTGCGTATACAATTCATCGGTTGGTGGCAGAATAGATGTATGGAGGAGGAGAGCCCTATGAGTAATGTGAATGCGAAGGCGGTTGGTGAATGCTGCATTGTTTGCAGTGAGGAAAAGCGGATCGGCATCCATCTGTATACATCGTTTATATGCTATGAGTGCGAGCGTGAAATGGTGGAGACTGAGACGAGTGATCCTCTTTATAAGCTGTTCGTGCAAAGGTTGAAGAAAGTGAATACTTCAGAAATCTATTCATAGCCGATTTGGTTATGATTTTTTTTTGCCCGGGAAGCTCAGGTAGAATAAGCCTGAGCGCAATGGAGCCTGGATATGATACGATAGATGGATAGAGTGTTGGAAGGGTTAGTGGAAGATGAACGTTGATCAATCAAAGATGCCGCTTGTGCAGGCAATCAATAAACATATAAAGAACAATCCGATTTCGTTTCATGTACCGGGTCATAAAAATGGCATCCTTACGGGAGATCCCGCTCATAAAGGGGATATGACGGAACTCACGGGGTTGGATGATCTTCACGATGCCGAGGGGCCGATTGCGGAGGCGCAGGCTTTGCTTTCCAATTTGTATGGGAGCACGTCGAGTCATTTTCTTGTGAATGGTAGTACTTCAGGGAATATGGCTGCCATCCTGGCTACTTGTACGGACGGGGATTATATACTGGTCCAGAGGAATTGTCATAAGTCGGTATGGAATGGAATCAGGCTTGCTGGTGCTGTCCCGGTCCTGCTCGAACCAGAGTGGGAGGAAAAGGGGGAATCGGTTCTTGGTGTCTCGTTAGAAACGGTCAAGGAGGCACTTGAGGCGTTCCCGAATGCAAAGGCCTGTGTGCTGACCTATCCGACCTATTATGGGTTTACCTATTCCATTGAAGGAATCATAGGGGAACTTCATGCGAGGGGGATTCCCTGTATCGTGGATGAAGCGCATGGCGCGCATTTTCAGGCAAGCGATAAGTTTCCCGAGTCGGCACTTGCTCTTGGCGCGGATATCGTCATCCAGTCAGCTCATAAGATGCTGCCGGCCATGACAATGGGTTCTTATTTACATATCAAGGGTCCCCGGGTGGATGAGGGTCGGTTGAAGGAGTATCTCTCCATGCTACAGTCTAGCAGTCCTTCCTATCCCATTATGGCATCCCTCGATTATGCCCGTTCTTATCTTGGGACGATGACACCATCCGAAGTGGACAGGGGGTTGGAGGCTATCTCCGGGTTCATCTCGAAATTGGATAGGCTACATCCGGGACTGGAAGTGGTCAGGGCCGATGATCCCCTTAAAGTTCTTGTCAGGTTTACGGGATGGTCCGGCTACCGCCTTCAGAAAAGGCTGGAGGAAATAGGGGTTTTTGCAGAGCTTGCCGATCCCAGGCAGGTGTTGTTCATTTTTCCACTATTGAAGGAATCCGATGGCTTTCCTTATGGGGAAGCTCTGGAAAGGATCAGGGCCATGCTTGAAGGGGAAGGGGACGGGGTGAAAAGGAAAGAAACGTTCATTCCACCTGCATCCAGCCGATCGTACAGCCTTTTGTCCATGGAGTGGAAGGAAATGAAGGATCGGGATGAAGAGGCCGTGTCTCTTCAATCGGCTGCAGGCCGCATTTCTTCACAGATGATCATCCCGTATCCTCCTGGCATCCCCCTGCTCCTGAAAGGGGAAGCTATCACAGATGATGTGATGGTCCGGTTGAAGGAGTATGTGGACATGGGCGCAGCGATCCAGGGGCGTCACGAATTGAAAGAAAAAAAGATTTATGTGTTCAAGGAATTGGAGGAACAATCATGATGAATGGTAGCTTCATAACGGTTGAAGGGCCTGAAGGGGCCGGGAAGTCGACCGTATTGGCCGTGCTGGCAAAACGATTGGAAGAAGACGGCGTACCCGTTGTCATTACCAGGGAGCCTGGTGGCATCAAGATTGCCGAACAGATACGGGAAGTCATTTTACATACGGAGAATACAGAGATGGATGAGCGAACGGAAGCTTTGCTTTATGCTGCTGCGAGGAGGCAGCATCTCGTTGAGAAGGTGCTGCCGGCACTTCGGGAAGGGAAAGTGGTCCTGTGTGATCGGTTCATCGACAGTTCCCTCGCTTATCAAGGGAAGGGCCGGGGAATCGGGATGGATGCCATCGAGGAGATCAATGCATTTGCCATCGAGGATCATATGCCTGACCTTACCCTTTACTTTGATATCGAGCCAGAGGAAGGGTTGAAGCGGATCAATCAGCATAAAGGGAGAGAGGTCAACCGTCTCGATCTTGAATCGGTCGGATTCCATCATAAGGTACGGGAGGGGTATTTGGAACTTGTGAATAAATATCCAAACCGTATACAAGTGGTCGATGCGAGCCGGAGTGTGACAGCTGTAGCCGATGCGGCGTACGACATCGTGAAGGGCTTTTTACAGAAACGGACAGTGTAAGAAAGCGCCGTTCAGTGCTATAATAGTAGGAAGTATATGGATGATTGAATGAGAGGATGATTCAGATGAAATTGATTATGGCTGTAGTTCAGGATAAGGATAGCAATAAATTATCAAATGCTCTGCGGGATCATAATTTTCGTTCGACAAAATTGGCGAGCACCGGTGGTTTCCTGAAATCGGGAAATACCACATTCATCATCGGAACGGAAGATATCAGGGTGGATAAAGCCCTTCAAGTAATCAAGGATAACTGTCAGTCCAGGGAACAGATGGTGGCCCCTGTCTCACCGATGGGTGGAAACGCCGATTCATACGTTCCCTATCCGATCGAAGTCGAAGTCGGCGGAGCGACGGTCTTTGTCATGCCGGTTGAGCAATTCCATCAGTTCTAAGAAGGGCGTGTAGGGATGAAGATTAATCAGGACCTGCGGATACCCGTCGATAAGTTGCCGAAGGATCAGCGCCAGGCGGGATCGGCGCAAGCCCGCTTTGGTCAGATGGTACAGCAGCATGATCAGAAGCTGCATATGGAGCAGTTGAATCAACTTCTGTCCACCATCGGAAATGCCGGCTCCCGTCTGGGACATAGCCGGTCCTTCCGGGATCTTGCTAAATATAAGACGCTGGTGAAAAAGTTCCTCAAGGAAGCGGTGGACTACGGGGTGGAGCTACAGGAATCCCATACGTGGAATCAGTTCGGCGAAGGCAGGAAGCTGCGCCTCGTCGAAACCATCGACCAGCACCTGATCGATCTTGCCGAGGCGGTGATGGATCAGGAGAGGCCGTCCATTGACATCCTGGATAAAATCGGGGAAATCAAAGGATTGCTCATCAATCTATACAGGTAAGAGAGTGATTAGGAAATGATGATTGAAGAATTACAACCATTCCAGCCCGTCGTTCTTCAAATGCTTCAAAACAGCATCCAGAAGGACCGGGTGGCCCATGCCTATCTGTTTGAAGGAGAAAAGGGAACAAGGAAAAAGGAAATGAGCCTGCTGTTTGCCAAGGCACTCCTGTGTGAGCGGAAAGTGGACGGGCTTGCCTGTGGAGAGTGCTCCAACTGCAAGCGGATCGATAATGGGAACCATCCTGACCTCCATTTACTGGAACCGGATGGCCTTTCCATTAAAAAAGAACAGGTCAAAGCGCTGCAGGAGGAATTCTCCAAAACCGGAGTAGAGTCCAAGAAAAAGGTATACATCATTGTGCATTCGGATAAAATGACTGCCAATGCAGCCAATTCCCTTCTGAAGTTCCTCGAAGAGCCCCTTGCTGATACGACGGCCATCCTCGTCACGGAGAATGTGCACCGCATCCTGCCGACGATCCTGTCAAGATGCCAGGTTGTATCCTTCAAGCCCCTTCCGAAAGAGCAGCTTGTCAAACAGTTGCTGGAAGAAGGAATCGAACCCCAATTCGCATCGTTGGCCGCGAATCTGACCAATCATTATGAGGAAGCTGTAGAATTATGTCGCAATGAGTGGTTTGCACAAGCAAGAATAATAGTGTTAAAATTATATGAAGTCCTTCAGAAAAGTCCCTTCCAAGCGATGGTGAAAGTCCAGGAGGATTTTGTACAGCACTTCAAAGAGAAAGATCAAGTCGATCGCGCACTGGATCTTTTACTTCTGATATATAAAGACTTACTCCATATCCAGCTGGGAAAAGTCGAACAGCTTGTATACCCGGACCAAAAGGAAAACTGGAAATCCAACGCACTTCATGTATCGACGAACCGTCTTTCTACTAATATGACGGCCATACTTGAAGCCAAACGCAAGTTGAACGCCAATATGAATTCGCAGCTGCTGGTAGAACAGCTTATGCTAAAACTGCAGGGGTGATGGTCCTTTGTACGATGTTGTAGGAGTACGCTTTAAAAAAGCGGGGAAAATCTATTATTTCGATCCGGGTCAGCTCGACGTCCATAAGAATTGTTATGTGATCGTGGAGACCGTACGCGGGGTCGAATTCGGTAAAGTAGTTGTTGAACGTAAGTCAGTGGGAGAGAATGACGTTGTGCTTCCCCTTAAAAAAGTCATTCGGATCGCCGATCAAAAAGATCGGTTGATTGTGGACGAGAATAAGTCGTCTGCTGAGGAAGCCTATAATGTCTGCTGTGACAAGATCAATCAGCATCGTCTGGATATGAAGCTGGTTGATGTGGAATATACATTCGACCGCAATAAGGTCATTTTCTACTTCACAGCGGACGGACGCGTGGATTTCCGGGAGCTGGTCAAAGACCTGGCTTCCATCTTCCGTACGCGCATCGAACTTCGTCAGATCGGCGTTCGTGACGAAGCGAAGATGCTCGGTGGGATCGGTCCTTGTGGCCGAATGCTGTGCTGCTCGACGTTCCTGGGTGATTTTGAGCCTGTATCCATCAAGATGGCGAAGGATCAAAATCTATCCCTCAACCCTACGAAGATCTCAGGGTTGTGCGGACGCCTGATGTGCTGCCTTAAGTACGAGAACGATGAATACGAGGCAGCCAAGGAAGAACTTCCGGATATGGGGGCTGTGATCAAGACACCTCATGGAAAAGGCAAAGTGGTTGGTCTTAATATTCTTGAGCGTATCCTTCAAGTGGAGATCAAGGAGGAAGAACGCGTTCTTGAATTCACATTAGATGAAATTATGAATGAGAGTGCCGTATCAGTCCAAGCCACAGAGTAACGGGGTGTAGCATTGTGGATAAGAAAGAATTCTTTGATTCAGTCAGTAATATGGAACAACAAATTGATCATTTACATCGTCAATTGGGTGAGCTCAAGGAGTTCCTGGCTGAGATGGTGGAGGAGAATCATTCTTTGAAGCTTGAGAATGAACATTTACGCCGCAGGCTGGAGCAAACGGAGGCCTCATCCGCAGCGGCTGCCGGAGAAGCGCAAGCGATGGAACGAGCAGGAGAAGGGGAGAAGGCACTGGATATCGGGGAAGGTTACGATAACCTTGCCCGCCTGTATCAGGAAGGCTTCCACATCTGCAATATCCATTTCGGCAGTCCGCGCAAGAATGAAGATTGTCTGTTCTGCCTTTCCTTTTTAAATAAAAAATAGGCAGGAAGAGAACGAAGGACTGATTCCTAACCGGATTGGTCCTTTTTCTTGATGTAAAACAGGAGGAACGCATGCTTGAACTAAAAGATGATGAACGATTGGATTACTTATTGGCAGAAGATATGAGGATCATCCAGAGTCCCTCGGTGTTTTCATTTTCCCTGGATGCCGTCCTCCTTGCCCACTTCACCTACCTTCCGCTCCAAAGGGGGAAGATCGTCGACCTTTGTTCGGGAAACGGGATCATTCCCCTTCTGATGGGAGCGAGGACGAATGTGCCCATCACAGGAGTGGAGATTCAGGAAAGGCTCCATGACATGGCGACGCGGAGCATACGGTACAACAAGCTCGATGATCAGATTGAGATGAAGCTCGGGGACGTGAAAGAGATCGGCGATCTTCTTCATCACTCTCATTATGATGTCGTCACATGCAATCCGCCGTATTTCGATACCCCGGCAGAGGACAAACGGAATGAGAACGAGCACTTTGCGATTGCGAGGCACGAGATCCTCTGTACCCTCGAAGACACGATAGAGGCTGCCGCCTTTGTGTTGAAACAGCGCGGGAAAGCGGCCTTCGTCCATAGACCTGGACGGTTGCTGGATATCCTTTCTCTGATGAGGAAGCATAGACTGGAGCCGAAGAGATTGCGATTCGTCTATCCGAAGGCCGGACGTGAAGCCAATACGATCCTGGTGGAGGGTATCAAGGACGGCAAGCCCGACCTGAAGATCCTGCCGCCGCTATATGTATACGATGAACATGGAGAGTACACCGAAGAAGTGAGGGAGATGCTCCTCGGGAAGGGAGGCAACAAGGATGAACCAACAGAAAAGCTTTGAAGACGGGCAGGCAGGGAGCCTGTACCTCGTTCCGACTCCAATCGGGAATCTGGAAGACATGACGTTCAGGGCGATCAGGATGATGAAGGAAGCGACGGTCATCGCCGCCGAGGATACGCGGAATACGAAGAAGCTCTGTAATTACTTCGAAATCCAGACCCCGATCGTCAGCTACCATGAACATAATAAGGAAGCAAGTGGGCCGAAGCTGATCGAACGGATGAAAGACGGGGAGACCGTAGCCCTTGTAAGCGATGCGGGCATGCCGTCGATCTCGGATCCCGGATATGAGCTTGTACAGCTGGCAATCGAAGAAGGGGTGGCGGTCATTCCGCTTCCGGGTGCCAATGCTGCCCTGACTGCGCTTATCGCCTCCGGACTCGCTCCGCAGCCATTTTACTTCTATGGCTTCCTGCATCGGGGCAAGAAGGATAAGCGGAACGAGCTGGAGGAACTGAAGCAGATCGAAAGTACGTTCATCCTTTATGAATCACCGCACAGGTTAAAGGAAACCCTCAAGGAGCTGCATGCCTCCCTCGGTAACCGTCAAATCGTGGTCTGCCGTGAGCTTACGAAGAAGTTCGAGGAGTTCATCAGGGGCTCTCTTGAAGAAGTGATGGAATGGGCTCAAGACGGAGAAGTACGCGGGGAGTTCTGCCTGCTGATCGAAGGCCGGCCTCCGGGTGAAAAGGTTGCCGAGGAAGAATGGTGGACATCCCTTCCGGTGAAAGAGCATGTCGAGCATTACATGGAGAAGGAGGGTGCTTCTTCAAAAGACGCAATCAAGAAAGTGTCACTGGAGCGATCCCTTCCGAAGCGTGATGTGTATCAAGCGTACCATGTAGAATAACTGGGAATAAGAAAAGGACTGGCCAATGGCCAGTCCTTTTTATAACGACAATTATTTTGTAGTAAGGGCGTTTTGGATTTCTTTAAGAAGGATATCCGCACCTTCGCGGCTAAGGATGAGTTTACCGTCAGCTAGTTTGATGTTGTCATCAGATACTTCACCAGTGATTTGGCAAGTCATGCTTGGTTTGTATTTCTTAAGGATGATTCTTTCGTCATCAACGTAGATCTCAAGAGCGTCTTTCTCAGCAATGCCTAGTGTACGACGCAATTCGATAGGAATAACCACACGACCAAGTTCATCAACTTTTCTTACAATACCTGTAGATTTCATAGTAAATCTCCTCCATTAAATAGAAATGAATGTATATCTCTCTGTAGTTCGTCAATATTCGACAAATTTCTTTTACTGCTATTATCATACCAACGATTTGGTAACACGTCAACAAATTAATCTGTAAAAAATTACGAATTTATGGATATTCAAATGTTGTTATAACAACATTATCGGAACCTTGTAAAAAAATGTATTACCAATTAAACATTATTGTAATAAGTGTAACGAATCAGAATATTGTCGAATTTCATTTGAGGACAGCGATTATTCGACTTATTTCGACACCAATCACCTTTTGTTTCGACATCGTTTGAGGGGATTCCGCTATAGTTGCAGAAACCAGCATTTTTAGGTATATTTTGATGAGATAAGCGGTTAAGATGATAAGAAGAAAATGGAATTACATAACAATTATACCACTGTAGACCTTTCGGCTGGAATGGGCTATTTGTGGGGGTCGTTTTTATCTAGGAAAAAGGTTTTTTAGGAGAGCGGGTCGGTCAAATCCTTGAGAGTTGCTGGATGGTCGATTTGTGACAGAAATGAAAACATTGCTTCAGATGAAGAGGTTCATCGGGCATTAGGATAACGAGGAGGAATTATGGTGGAAGAGAAATTGAATACCTTCTATTTAACAACACCGATTTACTATCCAAGTGGAAATCTACATATTGGACATGCGTATACGACCGTGGCAGGGGATGCCATGGCCCGATACAAACGGATGCGTGGATTCGATGTGATGTATTTGACCGGAACGGATGAGCACGGACAAAAGATCCAGCGCAAAGCGGAAGAAAAGGGAATCACCCCGCAGGCCTATGTGGATGAAATCGTCAGCGGCATCAAGGACCTTTGGGGTAAACTCGACATCTCTTACGACGACTTCATCCGTACGACGGAAACCCGTCATAAGGAAATCGTCGAGAAGATCTTTACCCGCCTGTTGGAACAAGGTGATATCTACCTTGACCAGTACGAAGGCTGGTATTGTACACCGTGTGAATCATTCTTCACGGAAAGACAACTTGTGGACGGGAACTGTCCTGACTGTGGCCGTCCCGTTGAAAAAGTAAAGGAAGAATCCTACTTCTTCAAGATGAGCAAATACGTGGATCGTCTTCTTGCTTATTATGAAGAAAACCCGGAATTCATCCAGCCAGAGTCCAGGAAGAATGAAATGGTCAATAACTTCATCAAGCCGGGCCTCGAAGATCTTGCCGTTTCCCGTACGACCTTTGATTGGGGCGTAAAGGTACCGGGGGATCCGAAACATGTCATTTATGTTTGGATCGATGCTCTTTCGAACTACATCACCGCCCTTGGATATGGAACGGAAAATGATCAGAAGTACCAAAAATACTGGCCTGCAGATGTTCATCTTGTCGGAAAGGAAATCGTCCGTTTCCACACCATCTACTGGCCGATCATGCTTATGGCGCTCGAGCTGCCGCTGCCGAAAAAAGTCTTTGCCCATGGCTGGTTGCTCATGAAGGACGGGAAAATGTCCAAATCGAAAGGGAATGTCGTGGATCCCGTGACACTCATCGATCGTTATGGACTGGACTCCCTCCGCTATTATCTTCTCAGGGAAGTACCGTTCGGTTCAGATGGCGTCTTCACGCCTGAAGGATTCGTGGAGCGCATCAATTTCGACCTTGCCAATGATCTCGGGAACCTGTTGAATCGTACGGTTGCCATGATCAATAAATACTTTGACGGCGTCATCCCGAGCTATGCAGGGCCACGTGGCGAGTACGATAAGCAGCTTGCCGATATGGGCCTTGATACCGTGAAGAAATACGAAGAAGCAATGGAAAACATGGAGTTCTCGGTTGCCCTTTCAAGTCTGTGGCAGTTTGTCAGCCGCACGAACAAATACATTGATGAAACACAGCCTTGGGCCCTTGCCAAGGACGAAGAAAAGCGGGAAGATCTCGGCAGTGTCATGAGTCACCTGGCAGAATCATTGCGACGGGTCGCCGTTCTCTTACAGCCGTTCTTGACGCGTACGCCGAAGAACATCTTTGAACAGCTGAATCTGCATGATGAAGCTCTTCAAACGTGGGCAAGCCTTGAAACATTCGGAGTGATTCCTGCTGGTACAGAAGTGGTGAAGAAAGGGGAGCCGATCTTCCCACGCCTTGACCTAGCTGAAGAAGTGGCCTTCATCAAAGAAAAGATGCAGGGGTCAGCGCCTGCTGCAGAGGAAAAACCATCCGTGGAGGAATCCGACGAAATCGCCATTGATGATTTCATGAAAGTGGACCTCCGTGTTGCTCAGGTGACGGCTGCAGAACCGGTGAAGAAAACCGATAAGCTGCTCAAGATCCAACTGGATCTCGGATATGAAAAACGACAAGTCGTCTCCGGCATTGCCAAATTTTATTCTCCGGAAGACCTGGTCGGTCGGAAGGTGATCTGTGTCACCAATCTGAAACCGGTCAAACTCCGCGGGGAATTGTCACAGGGAATGATTCTTGCCGGAGAGGAAGACGGCATCCTTTCCCTTGCAACCGTCGATCAAACCCTTGCCAATGGAGCGCGGGTGAAATAAGAAAGGAAAGGGGTGTTCCACGTGGAACACCCCTTTCTTCTTTTATTATAGTAAGAAAACGATTTTGAGTTCGGTTTGCATGAATCATTTGTATTGAGAGAAGATAAAGCTATTGCTAATAAAGCAATTCGTTACTTGATTATGTAATGGCGCTTTCCGTTTCCTCTGGAGATCCAATAGACCTATAAACAAATCATTTTGGATTTCCGCTGGCGTTTTATACAATGTGTGAAGGACAAAAAGCAACATAAATTACTAAAAACCAACCAATATAACCATAATATGTAACGCAATTGTTACAATTCTGAGAAGCTTGTCATGATTTTTTATATTAAACTAATCTCACACAAGGAGTGTTTAACATGCTATTTGACACACATGTCCACTTGAATGCAGAGCAATTCGATGAAGATGTAGAGGAGGTCATAGCACGGGCAAAAGAGGCTGGGGTTGAGAACATGGTCGTAGTCGGATTTGACCGGCCGACGATCGAAAGGGCAATGGAGCTTGTTGAAACCTATGATTTTCTTTATGCAAGTGTAGGGTGGCACCCTGTGGATGCCATCGATATGAAGGACGAAGATCTTGATTGGATCGAAGAATGGACAAAGCATCCGAAGGTCGTGGCTTTAGGTGAAATGGGCCTTGATTATCACTGGGATAAATCACCCGAGGATGTGCAAAAGGACGTGTTCAGAAGGCAGATCCGTCTGGCTAAGAAAGTGAAGCTGCCGATCATCATACATAATCGCGAAGCCACACAGGACATCGTTGATATCCTCAAGGAAGAGGGGGCTTCTGAAGTGGGCGGAATCATGCACTGCTTCAGCGGAAGTCCGGAAGTGGCGAAGGAATGTGTGGATATGAATTTCTATATATCATTAGGAGGCCCTGTCACTTTCAAGAATGCGCGCAAGCCGAAGGAAGTGGCAAAGGAGATCCCTCTCGAGAAGCTGTTGGTGGAAACCGATTGTCCGTATCTTGCACCGCATCCCAACAGGGGCAAGCGGAACGAACCGGCCTATGTGAGGCTGGTTGCTGAACAGATTGCCGAGCTGAAAGAAATCTCCATCGAAGAGGTGGAAGCAGCTACAACCCGCAACGCAAAGAAATTATTCAACATTAATTGACAAAAGCTGTTGTCGATTTGGGGGAGAGCTTGTCCGGTAGGGCTACAATAACAAAAAGTTCTACAAAGGAAAGTCCATACATAGGATAACCTTGTCGACAACTCTCCCTTTCCTTTTTTTCTTTCTTTTTGCATAATATGTTTTGTGTTCCCTTGATTTCAACATTTTGCTAGATTAAGAAAAAAGAAGTACAGGTTGACAGTCTTTGGATTACTCTATATAATCACTCCGAGAAAAGGAGGCGTTTTTCATGAATGAGAAAAACATGAAAAGCCTGTTTTCCAAGTCTTTGAGTCGAGGGAAATGGATCGTGACGGTTGCAACGATCGTTACCAGTGCAGCGATCTTCGGAATTCTTTTTTATGAAGGTTCAAAGAAGGCGGTCGCATTGACCCTGGACGGCGAGCAAAAAGAGATAAGAACGCATGCAAATACAATTCAAGATATATTAGAAGAATTAGATGTTTCAAATCGCTCTGAAGACTATTTGTATCCCTCGGGAGATACAAAGGTATCCAATAATATGAAAATAGTATGGGAACCGGCTAAACAGGTAGATGTGACAGTGGGAGATCAGAACAAGAAGGTCTGGACGACTGCTGACACGGTAAAGGATTTACTCTCTGAACAGGATATTGAATTAGGGGAGCACGACGAGATTCAACCGGATGTATCAGAGAAGATTGACGGGAACACGAAGGTAAAGATTGATACCGCATTTGCCCTGTCCCTTGTAGACGGCGGGAAAAAGAAAAAGGTATGGTCTACTTCGACTACGGTCGCTGACTTTTTAAAGCAACAGGGAATCACACTCAAGAAAACAGACCGAGTTGAACCAGAATTAGACACAGTCATTGGGGAAAAAGATGTCGTAAATGTTGTTCGAGTTGAAAAAGTCACCGATGTAGTGGAAGAGGCAACAGATTTTACGGTTGTTTCCAAAAAAGATGCCGATCTTGAAAACGGCCAGGAGAAGGTTGTTCAAGAAGGGAAAAAAGGCAAAAAGGAAAAGAAATTCGAGATCGTGAAGGAGAATGGGAAAGAAGTCTCCAGAAAGCTGATCAGTGAAAAAACGGTCAAAGAAAGCCAGGATAAGATTGTCAGTGTCGGTACGAAGAAACTGGTAGCCCAGGTTTCCCGCGGGAAATCGACGACTGCAGCCAAACCTGTCAGCACCAGCACCAAGGAAGAGCCGAGCGGCGGCAAGGAATTCTATGTGAGCTCTACTGCTTATACGGCTTCTTGTAATGGATGCTCGGGTCATACGGCTTCAGGTATGAACCTGAAAGCAAATCCGAATGCGAAAGTGATCGCCGTTGATCCATCCGTCATTCCTCTGGGCACGAAGGTATATGTAGAGGGATATGGATATGCGGTCGCCGCTGATACAGGCGGTGCCATCAAAGGCAACAAAATCGATGTGTTCTATTCAGATCATGCCGATGCCTATCGCTGGGGCCGGAAAACGGTGAAAGTGAAGATCTTGGATTAAGGCAGGGGAATTCTCCTGCTTTTTTTTCATTTTTATCAGAAGAAGGTATAATGGTCGTTAGGTATTCAATCTATAAGACGGGTGAGACCCGAAAAAAGTTTCAACGACTTTGGAGGAAATATGAAAATTAAAGAAATCATCGTGGTGGAAGGGAAGGATGACACGGTCGCGATCCGTCGCTCCGTGGATGCAGATACCATTGAAACGAATGGATCTGCCGTTTCTCCTGTAACCATTGAAAAAATAAAGCACGCACATGAAAAGCGAGGTGTCATCATCTTCACGGATCCCGATTTCCCCGGGGAGCGGATCCGGAAGATCGTCAGCGATGCCGTACCCGGCTGCAAGCATGCCTTCATCCATAAGAAGGATGCCCTTCCGAAGGCGGGAAGGGGCATCGGCGTGGAGCATGCCAGTCCTGAAGCGATCAGGGAGGCCCTTAAAGAGGCTCAAGTCATTCAAGAAGACCAGGAAGAGCTGATCACACAGGAAGACCTCATCGACGCGGGACTGATCGGCAGCGCGAAATCAAAAGATCGCCGGATCGCCCTTGGTGAGAAGCTGAGAATCGGTTACACTAATGGGAAACAATTGCACAAGCGTCTGCGGATGTTCAATATCCAAAGGGAAGAATTCAAGAAGGCATTAATGGAGATCATTCAGGAGGAAGAGCATGCATAAAGATATAGCGACACCCATACGAACGAAGGAAATCTTGGAGAAGCACGGATTCTCATTCAAAAAGAGTCTAGGACAGAACTTTTTGATCGATCCGAATATCCTCCGTAATATCACCGACCATGCCGGTTTATCCAAAGAGACGGCGGCAATCGAAATCGGGCCCGGGATCGGGGCTTTGACGGAGCATCTTGCCCGGACTTCCGGGAAGGTGGTTGCATTTGAAATCGACCAGCGCCTGATCCCGATTCTTGAAGACACCCTTTCTCCTTATGACAATGTGACGATCGTGAACCAGGATGTGCTGGAAGCGGATGTGGCATCGATCATCGAGACGGAACTCGCTGGATATGAAGATATCATGGTCGTGGCGAACCTCCCGTATTACGTCACGACGCCGATCATCCTGAAGCTGTTGATGGAGCGCCTGCCGATCCGGGGGATCTGCGTGATGCTCCAGAAGGAAGTAGGGGACCGTATATCGGCCCGTCCCGGGACAAAGGCCTATGGCTCCCTCTCCATCGCGATCCAGTACTATACGGAGGCAGAGATGGTCATGACCGTGCCGAAGTCTGTCTTCATGCCGCAGCCGAACGTCGATTCAGCTGTCATCAGATTGACGAAACGGAGCGTGCCTCCCGTCCAGGTACAGGATGAAGACTTCCTTTTCACGGTTTCCCGTGCTTCCTTTGCCCAGCGCAGGAAGACCATCCTGAACAACCTGACAAGTCAGCTTCCACAAGGAAAAGAAAAGAAAGATCTTATCCTGGAGGCCCTGTCGAAAGCAGGCGTCGATCCGACTCGTCGGGGGGAAACCCTTTCCATTGAAGAATTCGGTGTCCTCAGTGACGCCTTACTACCCGATTTTAAAGAATAACGTATGAAGAGACCGGCTTTGTCCGGTCTCTTTTTCTTTTCCTGGGACGCTGACACAGATCAATGGTGGGCTGCATAGGGTAAGTAAAGGAATCTGCAGGATAGACATCGGCAGACCTGAGTCTTGATCGTCTATGGGAGTGACGGATATGAATATCGAAATCAATGATGTCGTCGGCCGGCTATCGTATCAGTGTGATATATTATTCCGCGTGATCGATATCCGTATGGTGAATGGCCAAAAAACGGCGATGCTATACGGGGAAGATTATCGATTGATAGCGGATGCTCCTTTTCACGACCTGAAGAAGATGGATCCGAGGGAACGCGACCGGATCACCAGGGAATTCCGCAACCTCGAGGAGCAATCATTCGACTTGTTCAAGCAGGATATCGAACTCCTCAAACATAAGCAGGAATACAGAGTGACCAATGCCTACAGGGAGGACTATAACTACTTCCAGGTTCCAGGAAAGGTCCTTCACCTCGATGGGGACCCCAGTTACTTACGGAAATGCCTCGATCTGTACGAAAAGATCGGCGTGCCCGTCAAGGGGATACACTGCAGTGAAACCGAGATGCCGAATCGTATCGGTCCTCTGATTGATAAATACAGGCCGAACATCATCGTCCTCACCGGACATGATGCGTACACCAAATCAAAAGGCGGTAAAGGCGAAATCAATGCCTATAGGCACTCCAAGTATTTTGTGGAGGCCGTCAAGGAAGCGAGGAGGAAATCTCCCCACCTTGATCAACTAGTCATCTTTGCAGGGGCCTGCCAGTCCCATTTTGAGTCCCTCATCCATGCCGGGGCCAACTTCGCAAGCTCTCCTTCCAGGGTGAATATCCATGCCCTCGACCCCGTCTATATTGTGTCAAAGATCTGCTTTACGGGTTTCAAGGACTCCGTCAACGTGTGGGATGTGATCCGCAACACGCTCACGGGAGAAAAGGGCCTTGGGGGGATCGAGACCAAAGGGGTGCTCCGGACGGGAATGCCATTTAAGATTACCGACGATCAATGAAGAGACAGTGAGATCTTACAAGGGGATTGTAAGGTCTTTTTGTGTGCTTGTACATCCCGGGATAGCTGAGGAATAAGGGTTTTGGACGAGGTCTACATAATTTTTCAACTTCTGGGGAAAGGTAGGGGTGTAGAAAAAACGTACTTTTTGTTGAATAAAATATGTTGACAGGTATTCATGGTTCTTGTTAAAATAATAAATTTATTTGACTGAAATTACATAATGTGTTATACTTATCTTTAGTGAGGTGGAAGCGAAATGCCAAAAACATTAGCCGACATTAAAAGGTCCCTTGATTCCAATCTGGGGAAACGATTAATGCTCAAAGCAAACGGTGGACGTCGCAAAACGATTGAGCGTTCAGGCGTTCTTGCCGAAACGTATCCTTCAGTGTTCGTGGTTCAGCTCGATCAAGAAGAGAATGCGTTTGAAAGAGTTTCTTACAGCTATGCAGATGTTCTCACTGAGACAGTTCAACTAACATTTTATGATGAAGCAGCAGGAAATATCATCTTTAGCCAGCAGTAGACAACTCGTTTACTGCTTTTTTATTTGTCCAAAAATCCAATTGGTGCAAACTCCCTTCGTATCCGACCGGGTACAGGCACATACTAAGCCCAGGTGGATCTTGAAGGAGGATGACTATGGCTAAACGAAAAGGTGTCATGTCTGATCAATTGAAGGCGGAACTGGCCAAAGATCTTGGTTTTTATGATGTCGTGGAGCGTGAAGGCTGGGGTGGCATTTCTTCAAGGGATGCCGGCAACATGGTGAAGCGGGCAGTAGAACTCGCAAGCCAGCAGCTGACGTCAAGGGATCAGTCGTAGTCTGCCGACTTTTATCATTTACCGAAGGAGCCTTCCTGATCAACGGGGGGCTCCTTTCCTTTAAACGGAGCATCGTGATAAAATTACTTACTGCTTTGATGTAAAACACTCGTTATAATTAGTGTATGATACAATATAGAGCAAAGAGATTGGTAAGAAGGTGATGATATGAGGTTATCAGTAAAGGCGCCTGCAAAGATCAACCTGTCTTTGGATGTGTTACATAAGCGGCCGGACGGTTACCATGAAGTCGAAATGGTCATGACGACGATCGATCTTGCGGATCGAATTGAACTGGTGGATCTACCAGAAGATAAAATTACAATTCTTTCGCATAATCGGTTTGTTCCGGATGACGGACGGAATCTTGCTTATCAGGCGGCCCAGTTGTTAAAGAAGAGGTTCA
Organism: Rossellomorea marisflavi; assembly: GCF_001274775.1. Classification (GTDB taxonomy): domain Bacteria; phylum Bacillota; class Bacilli; order Bacillales; family Bacillaceae_B; genus Rossellomorea; species Rossellomorea marisflavi. The sequence continues at coordinate 36,826 of NZ_LGUE01000010.1, read as the reverse complement.
ATATCAAAAAGGGTGTGGCCATCACCATTGATAAGGTGATCCCTGTGGCAGCAGGACTGGCAGGCGGCAGTAGCGATGCAGCCGCCACGCTGAAAGGTCTGAACGAGCTGTGGGGCCTTGGATTGAGCATGGACGAGCTTGCGGATCTTGGGGCTGAAATCGGCTCTGACGTTTCGTTCTGTGTGTACGGGGGAACGGCCCTGGCATCGGGACGAGGGGAGAAGATCCGACACCTTCCATCCCCGCCGAACTGTTGGGTCATCCTGGCCAAGCCGACGATCGGTGTATCCACAGCAGATGTTTACAAGAATCTGGATGTGAAAAACCTGAAGCACCCGGATACAGAAGCGATGATCAAAGCGCTGGAAAATGAGAGCTACCATGGGATTTGTGATCATCTCAGCAATGTTTTGGAATCTGTCACATTAAATATGTATCCAGAAGTGGCGCATATTAAAGAGCAAATGGAGCGCTTCGGTGCCGATTCGGTATTGATGAGTGGAAGCGGTCCGACGGTATATGGATTGGTGCAGTATGAATCGAGGGTCCACCGGATCTACAATGGCCTTCGCGGCTTCTGTGATCAGGTGTTCGCGGTCAGGATGCTTGGGGAATAAGAGGTCCTTGCCTAAATCCGTATAATAATGATATATTTACATTACATTATTCGGATTCGGGAGGTTTCTTTAGTGAAGTTTAAACGAAGTGAGCGATTAATCGACATGACCCATTACATGTTGGATCGTCCTCATCAGCTTGTCCCTTTGACTTTTTTCTCTGAGCGGTACGGTTCAGCCAAGTCTTCCATCAGCGAAGACCTGACCATCATCAAGGAGACATTCGAGGGGCGCGGGGTAGGCACGGTCCAGACGGTTCCAGGGGCAGCGGGCGGAGTGAAATATATCCCCAAGGTGAATACGGAGGAAGCAAAGGCGATCGTCAGTGAGCTTTGCGAACATATGGAAAGTTCAGATCGCCTCCTGCCGGGGGGATATTTGTTCATGACCGATCTTCTGGGAAATCCTCAGCTGATGAAGAAGGTAGGGAAAATGCTCGCTTCTGCATTCGCTGAAAAGGAAATCGACGTCATCATGACGGTGGCGACCAAAGGGATTCCCATTGCCAATGCCATTGCATCGTTCCTGAACGTGCCCGTTGTGATCGTCCGTCGCGACAGCCGCGTAACAGAAGGGTCCACTGTGAGCATCAATTACGTGTCGGGGTCTTCAAAGCGGATCCAATCCATGGTCCTTTCAAAGCGAAGCTTGAAAGAAGGATCAAAGGTATTGGTCGTCGATGATTTCATGAAGGCCGGTGGCACGGTCAACGGAATGAAGAATCTGCTGGAGGAATTCTCTGCAACCCTCTCGGGGATCGGGGTCCTTGTCGAATCGGACACGTTGGACGAACGACTGGTGGATGACTATGTTTCCATCCTGAAGCTGTCGGAAGTCAATGAACGGGATAAACAGATTTCGTTGACGGAGGGGAATTACTTTCAGTCAGGGGTAACGTTTTTACCATAAAGACATGAGGAGGAATACCAATGCGTACAGTTTCAACGAATCAGGCACCTGCAGCCATCGGACCATACTCTCAGGGAATCGTGGTGAATAATCTGTTCTACAGTTCTGGGCAGATCCCATTGACTCCGGAAGGGATGATGGTAGAAGGAGACGTGCAGGCGCAGACACATCAAGTGTTCCGCAATCTCCAAGCCGTGCTTAAAGAAGCCGGTGCAAGCCTTGAATCCGTCGTGAAGGCGACCGTATTCATCAAGAACATGGATGATTTCGGTTCAATCAATGAAGTGTACGGAGAGTATTTCAGCTCTCATAAACCGGCCAGGTCCTGTGTGGAGGTAGCGAAGCTGCCGAAGGACGCACTGGTGGAAATAGAAGTCATCGCACTCGTGAAGTAACGCTTCACGGGTGTTTTTTTATGAGGTTGAGCATGCAAACGGTACCATTTCAAAAGAAGACTAGTTCCTTTGAAATAGAAAAATACGGATAATAAAATAAAATTTTGAAAAAAATATGATCTTTAAGAAGGAATATTCAAAAAAATGTTGAATACATACAGTAGATTTCATCTAGGGAAAAGGTGGTGAACAGAATGGAAGTGACAGACGTAAGATTACGCCGTGTTAACACCGATGGCCGAATGAGAGCGATTGCATCTATCACGTTGGATAATGAATTTGTCGTACACGACATCCGTGTGATCGATGGGAACAATGGCTTATTTGTGGCAATGCCAAGTAAGCGCACTCCTGATGGGGAATTCCGAGATATCGCCCACCCGATTAATTCAGGTACCCGAGGTAAGATCCAAGATGCTGTTTTAGAAGAGTATCATCGTCTAGGTGAGTTAGAAGAAGTAGAACTGGAAGAAGCGGGGGCTTCTTAAGAATTGAATGCATCTAGAGCCTACTACTATGTAAGGCTCTTTTTTTATGTGCGGGGGTTTTTGTTTCGCTTACCTTATACCCTCTAACGGGAGGGGTAAACCGGTTTTTGTGAACTTTTTTCAAAAAATGGGTGATTGTGCATCTGGAGGGGTTTCCCATGGATGAATCGCTTTCAATTTTCAGGGTGACATTTTTCCTCTTCCATGCATGCATCCTCTCCTTTAACAAATATATGTACTTTTAGAGGAATCCTTGAAATGGTAGAGTTTTTAGGATATATTCGTTATGGATAAAAAGGTTATTGGAGGATCCGAGATGACAAATAGATATGCCGTTATTTTAGCTGCCGGTCAGGGGACCCGGATGAAGTCCAAGCTATATAAAGTGCTTCATCAGGTGTGCGGGAAGCCCATGGTTGAGCATGTGGTCGATCATATTTCCACATTGAACGTGGAAAAGACGGTCACGGTCGTCGGCCATGGTGCAGAGCTCGTCAAGTCCCATCTTGAAGGGAAGAGTGACTTTGCCCTGCAGGCGGAGCAGCTGGGAACGGCTCATGCGGTAAGGCAGTCGGAAGATGTGTTAGGGAATCTGGAAGGCACTACTTTAGTCGTATGCGGAGATACTCCCCTCATCAAGGGAGAGACGATGGAAGCGCTGGTGGCGCATCATGAAAGTCTCGGCGCGAAGGCGACCATCCTTACAGGGCATACGGAAGCTCCGGATGGATATGGACGTATCATCCGTAATGATCAGGGATTGGTCGAGCGGATCGTTGAGCATAAAGATGCGACAGACGAAGAGCGACGCGTGAAGGAGATCAATACGGGAACGTACTGCTTTGACAATAAAGCTCTTTTCGAGGCTTTGACGAAGGTATCGAATGATAATGTCCAAGGGGAATATTACCTCCCGGATGTGATTGAGATCCTTAAGGCCGAAGGAGAGATTGTCAGCGCATATCAAACAGGCGATTTCGCTGAAACGCTGGGTGTGAATGATCGAGTGGCCTTGGCACAGGCCGAGATCACCATGCAAGGGCGCATCAACGAATTTCATATGAGAAATGGTGTAACCATCAAAGATCCAAAAAATACGTACATTGATTCAGATATTACGATAGGGAGAGATACGGTCATCCTGCCAGGGACGGTGCTCAAGGGGAACACAGTCATCGGTGAGGATGCAGTGGTCGGACCGAATACGGAAGTGAAGGATTGCACAATTGGCGATCGCACTGTCCTGAGACAATCCGTCGCACACGATAGTTTCATAGGAGCAGATGTCCAGATCGGTCCATTCGCTCATATCCGACCGGCTTCGAACATCGGCGATGAAGTGAAGATCGGAAACTTTGTCGAGATTAAAAAGGCTTCATTCGGAAAAGGAAGCAAAGCGTCCCATCTCAGCTACATCGGCGATGCCGAGGTAGGCAGTGACGTGAATCTCGGCTGTGGCTCCATCACAGTGAACTATGACGGGAAGAATAAATTCCTCACCAAAATCGAGGATGGTGTATTCGTAGGCTGCAACTCGAACCTCGTGGCACCGGTGACGATCGGACAGGGCGCCTATGTGGCTGCCGGGTCGACCATCACGGAAGACGTACCGGGTGAGGCACTCTCTATCGCAAGAGCACGCCAGGTAAACAAAGAAAATTATGCTCAAAATCTAAATCATAAGAAATAATTGGAGGTCCACCATGCCAAACTCTTATACTAATTCGAAGCTTAAAATATTCTCTCTTAATTCCAACTACCATCTAGCGAAGGAAATCGCTGATGAAGTAGGCGTGGAACTCGGTAAATCATCTGTTAAACGATTCAGCGATGGGGAAATCCAGATCAATATCGAAGAAAGCATCCGTGGCTGTGATGTATTCGTCATTCAATCGACTTGCGAACCGGTGAACGAAAACCTCATGGAACTTCTGATCATGGTGGATGCCCTTAAACGTGCGTCTGCTAAAACAATCAGCATCGTTATGCCATACTACGGTTATGCCCGTCAGGACCGTAAAGCGCGTGCCCGTGAGCCAATCACGGCGAAGCTTGTGGCGAACCTGCTTGAAACGGCTGGAGCAGACCGCGTCATCACACTTGATCTTCATGCTCCACAGATTCAAGGTTTCTTCGATATCCTCATCGATCACCTTATGGGTGTTCCGATTCTTGCGGATTATTTCGAGAAGAGAGACTTCAACCGTGATGACCTCGTGATCGTATCCCCTGACCACGGAGGAGTGACACGTGCCCGTAAGCTTGCAGAAAGACTCAAAGCACCAATCGCCATCATCGACAAACGCCGTCCGCGTCCAAACGTAGCGGAAGTCATGAATATTGTCGGGAATATCGATGGAAAAGTGGCCATCCTCATCGATGACATCATCGATACGGCTGGAACCATCACCCTGGCAGCCAATGCCCTTGTGGAAAATGGAGCGAAGGAAGTATATGCATGCTGTACGCATCCTGTCCTTTCAGGTCCTGCCATCGAGCGCATTGATAACTCCATGATCAAAGAACTTGTTGTCACGAACTCCATTCCTCTCGGAGACGAGAAAAAGATCGGTAAAATCAAACAGCTTTCCGTTGCACCGCTCATCAGTGAAGCGATCATCCGCGTCTATGAGCAGCAATCTGTCAGCACGTTGTTCGATTGATGTTTTGAAAGGATCCCCCAGAATCACTGGGGGATCTTTTTGCGTTTTTCTACGAAAAAGCTAAAACGGTCATAAGCCTTGATATGAAGGCATCCTTCCCGCTCCCAAAAGGTGATCTGCCTGTGGATATGTTTAAATCGATACTCAATGGGGAAACAAATAGATATAGAAATTTTCATCTAAACGAATTTGGGAAGGTGTTGGATAACTTATGGCAACAGAATTGAAAGCAACCAAACGTAAAGACTTCAAACGTTCTTCACTAACAGAACTACGACATAAAGGAAGCATCCCTGCAGTAGTGTACGGGTATAAAACGGATAATACGGCCATCGAGGTCGACGCGATTACATTCATCAAGACGATTCGCGAAGTTGGACGCAACGGGATCATCTCCCTTAATGTGGACGGCAGCAAACAAAACGTCATCCTGAACGATTATCAACAGGACCACCTCAAGGATGCCGTCACTCACGTGGACTTCCTGGCAGTCAACATGTCACAGGAAATTGACGCTGACGTACGTATCGATCTATCGGGTGAATCGGCAGGAGTGAAAGAAGGCGGAGTCCTTCAGCAACCACTGTATGAGGTATCGGTATCAGCGAAACCATCTGATATCCCAGACAGCATCGAAGTCGATATCGCCGGACTGCAAATCGGGGATACCGTCACGATCGGTGATATCCGTGATCAATATAACTTCACAATCAACGATGAAGACGAAACAACCATCGCTTCCGTCCTTGCACCGCGTCAAGAGGAAGACATTGATTCCGGCGAGAAGCAGGAAGAAGATTCTCCTGAAAGCGAAGAAGGCGGGGAGCCTGAAGCCTCTTCAGAAAAAGGATCCGAAGAAGAATAATTTAACGTTTTACAGCGTAACCTTTTGCAGGTTACGCTTTTTGCGTTATTCTAATGATATAAGGTCAAAACGAGGTGTAAGAAATGAAATTGATAGTAGGATTAGGAAACCCGGGAGCGCGCTTTGATCAAACGCGTCATAATATCGGGTTCGACATTATAGATGCCCTTGCCCACAACCTGGGCACCCCCCTTGATCAGTCGAAGTTCAAGGGAGTCTATGGGGTTCATCGGCATAACGGAGAGAAGATCGTCCTTCTCAAGCCCCTTACGTTCATGAACCTTTCAGGTGAAAGCATCGTTCCCCTGATGGATTACTTCGACATTGCCAACGAAGACCTCCTCGTCATCTATGATGATCTGGATCTGCCCGTCGGTAAGATCCGCCTCCGGCAAAAAGGGAGCGCGGGCGGTCATAATGGAATCAAATCCACGATTGCCCATCTCGGTTCTCAGAACTTCAACCGGATCCGAGTCGGGATCGATCGACCGACAAACGGGATGAGCGTCCCTGATTACGTGCTCGGGAAGTTCTCCAAGGAAGATCAGGTTGAGCTCGACAAAGTCATCACTTCCAGCGTGGAAGCATGTAAAACGTGGTTTGAAAAACCGTTCATCGAAGTGATGAATCACTTCAACTGATGAATGAATACTTCCTTCCAAAGCCGTTCATACTAATGGGTAATAAAAGGTTTGGAGGGAAGGAAATTTGGCTATTCACTATCAGTGCCGGCATTGCGGTACAAAGGTCGGGACCCTTACCCACGCATGCAACTCGGAAACCCTCGGTCTTGATCGGCTATCGGATGAGGAGAGGCTGCACATGATCCATTACCGGAATGACGGTGATATCGAGATTAAAACCATTTGTGAAGACTGTCAGGAAAGCCTTGAGCGGTATCCTGACTATCATGGGTTGGACCATATCATCCAGTAAGACGCTTTGGTGAAGAACCAAAGCATTTTTCTGTTTAAATATGAAAGAACGATCATATATATAGATTGAAACATGGGGAGGAGCGTACTCTTGAAAGGAATTCTAACATATGTCCATCAGAGCGAAGAAGTCCAGTCCCTGATCACAGGGATCGAGGAACGTCTTTCAGAGCAGCTTGTGGCAGGACTTTCGGGTTCTTCCAGAAGCGCCTATATAGCAGATGTTTATCTGCAGACGAAGCGGTCGACGATCGTTGTCACACATAATCTGTTCCAGGCACAGAAAATCTATGAGGATCTTGTGCAGTTCCTCAGTGAGGATGAAGTCTATCTATATTCAGCCAACGAACTGATAGCAGCTGAACTGAGCGTGGCGAGCCCGGAACTCAGGGCCCAGAGGATCGAAGTGCTGAACAAGCTTTCCCAGCGTCAGAACGGAGTGTACATCGTCCCGGTATCAGGCTTGAGAAAGATCCTGCCACCGATGGACCTGTGGATCAAGAACCAGATCCGTTTCAACGTAGGTGAAGACATCGATCTGGATGAGGTCTTGAATCAGCTTGTCCAGATGGGCTATCAGCGCGCAGGTATGGTAAGCACGCCGGGTGAATTCAGCCTCAGGGGAGGGATCGTCGATATTTTCCCGTTGACTTCACAGCATCCGGTCCGAATTGAATTATTCGATACGGAGATCGATTCCATCCGCATGTTTTCAGTGGAGGATCAGCGGTCCATCGACAAACTGAAGACGGTCGATATCGGACCTGCCACAGAGGTTCTCCTCACCTATCAGAACATCGAGCGGCTGATTGGAGAAATCAATAAAGGTCTATCCAAAAGCTTGAAAAAGATCAAGTCTGCAGGCGTCAAAGAAAAGATGACGGAATATATCGGTCATGAAGTCGAGCAGCTTGAGAACGGTCAGGTGCCGGAACAGATCTTCAAGTATCTGTCCCTCGCCTATGAAACGCCTGCTAGTCTATTAGATTATCTGCCTGAAGACGGCGTCCTCTTCTTCGATGAGTACAGCCGTGTGCAGGAGATGAGCGAGTCCCTTGAGAAAGAGGAAGCCGAATGGTATACCTCGTTGCTCTCCGAGGGACAGATCATCCATGACATGGTCGTGTCGCATCCTTTTGCCTCTCTTGTATCCAATGCCAAACGATCAAAGGTGTATTTCTCCCTGTTCCTTCGTCAAATACCGAATACGAGCCCTCAGAACATCTTCAATGTATCCACCAAGCCCATGCAGAACTTCCACGGGCAGATGAATGTGTTGAAAGCTGAGCTCGACCGGTGGAAAAAAGGAAAGTATACCGTCGTTCTCTTGGGGCCGGATGAAGAGCGTGTGAAAAAGCTTCAGCGCGTACTGGATGATTATCAGATCGAAATCGCATTTGTAAAAGATGGTGGTAGCCTTCTTAACGGAAAAGTCCAGATGATCAATGGAAGTTTGACGAATGGCTTTGAACTTCCGCTGCAGAAGCTTGCCGTCATCACGGAAGAGGAGCTCTTCAATAAGCGCACGCAGAAAAAACCGAGACGGCAGAAGATGTCCAATGCCGAGCGGATCAAGAGTTATTCCGAGCTGAAGGTGGGAGACCTCGTCGTCCATGTGAATCACGGTATCGGGAAGTACCTTGGTATTGAAACGCTTGAGATAAACGGTGTCCACAAGGACTATCTCCATCTGAAATACCAGGGCAGCGATAAGCTCTATGTCCCAGTCGATCAAATCGATCTGGTCCAGAAATATGTTGCCTCGGAGAATAAAGATCCGAAGCTGTATAAACTGGGCGGGAACGAATGGAAGAAGGTTAAATCGAAGGTTGCTTCCTCCGTCCAGGATATTGCCGATGACCTCATCAAACTTTATGCCGAAAGGGAAGCAGCGAAGGGATACGCCTTCTCACCTGATGGGGACATGCAGAGAGAGTTTGAAATTGCATTCCCATACGAAGAAACCGAAGATCAGCTCAGGTCGATCCATGAAATCAAACTGGACATGGAGCGGGAGCGCCCCATGGACCGCCTCCTGTGCGGGGATGTCGGATACGGGAAGACCGAAGTTGCCATCCGTGCGGCCTTCAAGGCCATTGCCGACGGGAAACAGGTCGCCCTCCTTGTACCGACTACGATCCTTGCTCAGCAGCATTATGAAACCATCAAGGAACGATTCCAGGACTTCCCGGTGGAGATCAGCCTCTTGAGCCGATTCCGTACGCGGAAGCAGCAACAGGAGACCACGAAAGGCCTGAAAGACGGCACGGTCGATATCGTCGTCGGTACCCACAGGCTCTTATCGAAGGATATTCAATACCGCGACCTTGGCCTTCTCATCATTGATGAAGAACAACGATTCGGCGTCACACATAAAGAAAAGATCAAACAGTTGAAAACCAATATCGATGTACTGACACTCACGGCTACACCGATACCGCGTACCCTTCACATGTCCATGCTCGGAGTGAGGGATCTCTCGGTCATTGAAACGCCGCCTGAGAACCGTTTTCCTGTCCAGACCTATGTGATGGAGTACAACGGCGCCCTCATCAAAGAGGCGATCGAACGTGAGATGGCACGTAATGGTCAAGTATACTTCCTATACAACCGCGTCGAGGATATCGAGCGGAAGGCAGACGAAATCTCGATGCTGGTACCGGATGCCAGGGTGGCGTATGCCCACGGCCAGATGTCAGAAAACGAACTGGAAGCCGTGATCCTCGGCTTCCTGGCAGGGGAATACGACGTCCTCGTCACGACGACGATCATCGAGACAGGGGTCGACATACCGAACGTCAATACTCTCATCGTCTTTGATGCGGATCGAATGGGTCTCTCCCAGCTCTATCAATTGAGGGGGCGTGTCGGAAGGTCGAACCGCGTGGCGTACTCGTACTTTACCTACCGCAAGGACAAAGTCCTGACAGAGGTGGCGGAGAAGAGGCTTCAGGCCATCAAGGAATTCACGGAACTCGGGTCTGGGTTCAAGATCGCCATGCGCGATTTGACCATCCGGGGAGCGGGGAATCTGCTCGGAGCCCAGCAACATGGGTTCATTGATTCCGTCGGTTTCGATCTGTATTCCCAGATGCTCAAAGAAGCGATCGAGGAGCGTAAAGGTGATCGTCCGAAGCAACCGGAAGCCTCACTTGAGGTCGATCTTGATCTTGATGCATACATCCCGGACACCTATATCAAGGACGGCCATCAAAAGATCGAGATGTATAAACGGTTCCGTGCCCTTTCTTCCCTTAAAGAAGTTGAGGAGCTGGAAGAAGAGATCCTTGACCGGTTCGGGGAATATCCTGAAGAAGTGGGCTATCTGTTCCTGATATCGGAAATGAAGGTCTATGCGAGGAATACAAGGCTCGACAGCGTCAAGCAGGATAAGAAGAGCGTGAACATCTTCATGTCGCCTGAAGGTACGGCTGCCATCGATGGATCGAAGGTATTCGACATCTGTTCGAAACACGGAAGGGTCGTAGGACTCGGCATGGAAGGGTCCAAACTCAAGATCTCCATCAATACCACAAGACTGAAAGCAGACAAATGGTTCAATATGGCATATGACATTGTGAAGAATTTGGACCAGGCTTTGAAAACGGAAGTTCATGAAGCCTGACCAATCTTAATATTTGTCATAGAAAACATATACAGTGCCGGTTTTCCTTACCAATCGTTATGATAATGTAACTCAAATGTAAATGCGCTCGTAGTTTGATTTTACTATGATAAGGGTATTAGTATTAATGCAGCTGCCATTGATGGAAAAAGATACCTCTATTAGCATTTAAGAGAAATGACAGAAATAATAACTGATTGTGTATAGAACTTCTAAGTTGTAAGATACTAAACTCAATTACGGTAGAGCGGCTTCAATCGCTTTACCCTATAAAATCATCTGATGAAAGTGAGGCAGCTATAGATGAAGGCAACTGGTATTGTTCGTCGTATTGATGATTTAGGTCGTGTAGTCATCCCGAAAGAAATCCGCAGGACCCTGAGGATCCGTGAAGGAGATCCCCTTGAGATCTTCGTCGATCGCGACGGCGAAGTCATCTTGAAGAAGTACTCTCCGATCTCGGAACTTGGAGACTTTGCGAAAGAGTATGGTGAAGCACTGTATGACAGTCTCGGAAGTGCGGTATTGATCTGCGACCGTGACGCCATCATCGCCATCTCAGGAGCGTCCAAGAAGGAATACCTCAATAAGAATGTCGGTGAACTCATCGAGAAGGTGATGGAGGACCGCGCATCCCTCCTTCACACCCAGCAGGGACAAGCCGAGCTTGTTGACGGCCACGGTGAGGATCTTGCTTCCTACACCATCGCCCCGATTGTTGCCAATGGCGACCCGATCGGTGCAGTGGCGATCTTCTCAAAAGATCGCACAGTTGGCGAAGTGGAACAAAAAGCAGTCGAAACGGCAGCTGGCTTCTTGGCAAGACAGATGGAGCAATAATATTTTCATGGGAGCGGCTCTTAGCCGCTCTTTCTTTTTTTGTTGATAGTGGAATTCATCCCGCCACTTTCATTTGTGGTAAACTATTTTTAAGAAATCCCACGCTTCGATCATTGGGAATATGCAGGGTTCCTTCATGGAAGGAAGCCTTTGAAAGGCAGAGATTTCATTGGGTCATACATACTCCTCCAAAGGATTTCTGAAGGGTGCGATGATCCTCACCATGGCGGCACTTGTGACAAAGTTATTAAGCGCCGTCTATCGGATCCCTTTTCAGAATATCGTAGGAGATATTGGATTTTATATTTATCAGCAGGTGTATCCTTTTTACGGGATTGCCCTTGCCCTCTCCACTTATGGATTCCCTGTGATCATTTCAAAAATGGTGGCAGAGAAGGTCGACCGGGGAGATCAGGAAGGGGCAAAGAAGGTGGCGGCCACCTCATTCATCTTCCTCCTCCTCGTGGGAGTGATCTGGTTTGTTGCCGTCTATGCAGGCGCCGATATGATCTCGACCTGGATGGGGGATCCTCAACTGGCCCCTTTGATCCGTGTCATATCCTTATCCTTCTTGCTACTCGCCCCATTATCGGTTCTCAGGGGGTACCATCAGGGGAAGGAGCAGATGGTCCCTACGGCGGTCAGTCAGGTGGCTGAGCAAAGCATACGCGTCGTGACCATCCTGGTGTCGTCCACTGTCCTCCTTGCCAAGGGGAACTCTCTCTACGCTGCCGGACAGGGGGCGCTATTCGGCTCGATCACGGGAGGGCTTGGTGCCGTGATCGTCCTGGTTTTATTTACGGCAGCGAAACAGGAAGGGTTGTTTACCGGCATTTCTTTTTTCCCTAAAGGGTTTGGAGGGATCTGGACGGCCCTCATGAAAGATGGAACAGCCATCTGTGTGAGCGCCATGCTCCTCGTCCTTCTTCAGTTTGTCGACTCCCTGAATGTATATGCACTGTTGACTACACACGGGGTGGGACAGGAAGCCGCGAAGACCCTTAAAGGTGTCTATGACCGTGGACAGCCATTCATACAGCTTGGGACCGTGGCGGCCACCTCCATCTCGCTGACGATCGTTCCCCTGGTCACCACGGCTTACCTGAAAGGGAAGCAGGAGCTCGTGAGGGACTACAGTCAGCTTGCGTTGAAGATCAGTATCCTTATCGGTTTTGCGGCAACGCTCGGACTCGTGAATATCATGGTGCCCACGAATACGATGCTGTTTGAGAATGCAGACGGGTCCAGCGTATTGTCGGTGTTTTCCCTGTCGATTTTCTTCAGCTGTCTGATCCTTACGTTTTCAGGCATCCTGCAGGGGATCGGAAGGATTTATTTCCCTGCAGCCATCATCATTGGCGGGATCCCGATCAAATACATCGTGAATATGCTCCTTATCCCTGTGTTCGGGGTCATGGGTGCATCACTCTCGACGGTTCTTACATTGGGATTGATCACGATCGGGCTTGTGTGGAAGATGAAGCGATTATTCGGAATCAGCTTGATCACCCCGTCATTTTATAAGAGCCTTTTTATCAGCGGTGCAGGGATGACCCTCGTCCTGCAGGGCCTGTTGCTTGGCTACAGGTGGCTCCTGACAAACGGGGCGCATGAGCGGATGACCTCGGCGCTCTTCGCCCTTGTCGGTGTGGCAGTGGGGGCGGGGGTGTTTCTCTTCTTATTCCTAAGAGCGGGGCATCTATCTGAAGAAGAAATCAGCTTTTTGCCATTCGGCAGTAAAATGAACCGGTTGAAGAAAGGCCTTGGGCCCCGGTATAGAAAGTAGTGAATGCAAATGAGCCATACCATAACAGTCATCGGACTCGGTGCAGGGGATTTGGATCAGATCCCCTTGGGTGTATATAAACAGTTGAAAAACGAACATCATCTATTCCTCCGTACAAAGGAACATCCTGTCGTGAAGGAATTGGAATCGGAAGGGATGACCTATACATCCTTCGATTCCGTATATGAAAAACACGAGCGCTTTGAAGCTGTATACGAGGAGATCGTTCAGGAGCTTGTGGCCGCTTCCAAGGAGCATTCGGTCCTGTATGCGGTTCCGGGACATCCCCTCGTAGCGGAGAAGACCGTCCAGCTACTCCTTGAGCTCCATGAGAATGGAGAAGCGGAGATCGTGATCGGAGGGGGACAAAGCTTCCTGGATGCCCTGTTTGCTTCCGTCGGTGCAGATCCCATTGATGGCTTCCAGCTCCTTGACGGGACGAGCCTCAGCGTCCACGATATCCAGATGACCCAACAACTCATCATCGGTCAGGTGTACGACGGCTTTATCGCGTCGGAAGTGAAACTGACACTCATGGAGCTCTATCCATATGATTTCGAAGTCATGCTGGTAACGGCGGCCGGCAGCTCAGAAGAGAAGGTGGAGCGACTCCCTCTCGTCGAGCTCGATCGTGTTGCACAGCTGAGCAATCTTACGAGCCTGTATGTACCTGCAGTAAAAGATCGCTCACAGCGATACAAGCAGTACAGTACCCTGAGGGAGATCATTTCGACTCTGAGGGGACCGGACGGCTGTCCGTGGGACCGGGAGCAGACCCATCAGTCACTGAAGAAATATCTGATTGAAGAAACATATGAGCTCTTGGAAGCGATCGATGAGGATGATATCGATCATATGGTTGAAGAATTGGGTGACGTCCTCCTCCAGGTCCTCCTTCATGCCCAGATCGGGGAAGATGAAGGCATGTTCAATATGGAGGAAGTAATGGAAGGACTATCTTCCAAAATGGTACGCCGGCATCCTCACGTATTCGGTGATGTCGAGGTCGGGGATTCGGCAGAAGTGAAAGCGAACTGGGCAGAGATCAAGAAGCAGGAGAAGGGCGGACAGAGTCAGCCACCGCTTCTAAAAGGTGTCGCCAAAGGAGCACCTGCCCTTATGAAGGCCTATGAGTATCAGAAAAAGGCAGCAGGTGTCGGCTTTGATTGGGACAACGTCAAAGGTGCCTGGGAAAAAGTGTGGGAAGAACTGAAGGAATTCGAACAGGAAGCCGAGAATGGAAGTGAACAGGACCGGAAGCAGGAATTCGGTGACGTCCTGTTCGCCCTCGTGAATGTATCAAGATTTTACCGCATTCACCCTGAAGAGGCCTTGTCCATGACCAATTCAAAGTTCTATCGCCGCTTCTCGCATGTGGAAGAGCGCGTGAACCAATCAGGGAGATCATTCGAAGATCATTCCCTTGAAGATCTGGATGCATTTTGGGATGAAGCGAAGAAACAATCACATTAATGGCTGTAAAGCCGTCAAAGGAGAGAATGAAAATGGCAACCACCATGAGGCTGGATAAGTTTTTGAAGGTATCACGTTTGATCAAACGGAGGACCCTTGCCAAGGAAGTGGCCGACCAGGGGAGGATCTCCATCAATGGGACCCAGGCCAAAGCGAGCTCCAATGTAAAAGTCGGAGATGAGCTCAGTGTGAGGTTTGGGCAAAAGGTCATGAGGGTAAAGATTGAAAGGCTTTTGGAGACGACGAAGAAAGAAGAAGCAAGCGGCCTGTATACGGTCCTGTCCGAAGAAAGGGTCAACCAGGAGGAAGAGTGACCCCTGTTTTGGTTCTAATTCCATCATCCACACCATAACATGGTACAAAGCTTGTACTATGGGATGTGAGGGATGAAGATGAATCAATATCATGATGGCAATAAAGAAAAGGCAGTCTTTCAGGAACACGATGTCATGATGAGGGGACGCAAACTCCTCGATATCACGGGAGTCAAGCAGGTGGAGAGCTTCGATAATGAAGAGTTCCTTCTGGAGACGGTCATGGGTTTTTTATCCGTCCGTGGACAGAACCTTCAGATGAAGAACCTCGATGTGGATAAGGGGATCGTCTCGATCAAAGGGAAGGTGTTCGACCTCGTCTATCTTGATGAACAAAGCGGGGAGAAAGCTAAAGGTTTCTTTAGCAAGCTGTTTCGATGACACTCACCACCCAATTCTATACGATGCTCTCCATGATCGGCATGGGGGCATTATTCGGGGCGTCCCTGGACACGTACAATCGATTTCTCAACAGGAGCCAGCGGAAGCGCTGGTTCGTCTTTATCAATGATGTCCTGTTCTGGGTCCTGCAGGCCCTCGCCATGTTCTACATTTTATTCGTCGTAAACTTCGGTGAGATCAGGGTGTACATATTCGTGGCCCTGCTCTGCGGATTCGCAGCGTATCAGGCGCTTTTCAAGACGTTGTATACAAATCTGCTGGAGAAGCTCATCCTCTTCACGATCTCCTTTTACCGCTTCTTGGTGAAGATGGGGCAAAAGCTCATCTATTCACCGGTGAAATGGATCATTTTCATGATCCTGGCAGTGGTCCTCTGGATATTGAAAACGGTATATGCCGTCATCCGATTCGTATTCAGGACAGCATGGCGGATCGTATACGGGGTACTGAAGGTCGCATTGGCTCCGATCTGGTGGATATTTCGAACAATTTGGAAACTATTGCCGAACCATCTTACAAAAAGAGTCGATAAGTTATATAATAAAATGGCAGGAATTATGAAGTCTAATGGCAAAAAAGTATATACATGGATCCGGAAATGGACCATTAAAAAAAATAAAAAATGACCGCATCGGGGAAAGGGAGGTTTGGAAATGGGAAGAAACGTCACTCCGATGGAGAATGAATATGTCCGCCAGCAGGAAAACAAACATAAAGCATCCTCTAAAAGAAAAAAACGTTTAGTCCGCCGTCTTTCCGTGTTCTTCGTCTTAGCAATCGCCATCACAGGATTTATGGTCTCGACGCTCATTTCCAGGGCTCAGGTGCTTGAAGACAAGAAAGCAGAAAAGGTGCAGCTGGAGAAAAACCTCGACGCACTGAAGGAAAAACAAACGGCATTGGAAGAAGAAATCGTGAAGTTGAATGATGATGATTATATCGCCAAACTGGCCAGGCGTGATTATTTCCTATCGGATAATGGAGAGATTATCTTTAATATTCCTGAATCTGGAAAGGATAAAGAGAACTAAAGGAGAGGTGTCTTATTGACACTCTTTTTTTTAATTGGCTATAATATAGAGTAGGTTTATCTAACATTCTAAGGAGGAGCATTTCTTTTATGTCAATTGAAGTAGGCAGCAAGTTACAGGGTAAGGTAACAGGAATTACAAATTTCGGAGCGTTCGTGGAATTAGCAGAAGGTACGACAGGTCTGGTTCACATCAGTGAAGTAGCCGACAATTATGTCAAAGACATCAACGAGCACCTTAAAGTTGGAGACGAAGTGACAGTTAAGGTTATCAACGTTGAGAAAGATGGAAAGATCGGCTTGTCTATCCGTAAAGCTAAAGACCAACCACAACGCCCACAGCGCCCGCAACGTCCTCAACGCCCACGCAACAACAAACCGGCTGACACCCGTACGAAGGAAAACTTCGAACAAAAGATGGCGCGCTTCTTGAAAGACAGCGAAGACCGCTTATCTTCATTGAAAAAAAATACAGAGTCTCGCCGTGGTGGAAGGGGAGCGAAAAAAGGATAACTTGCTGTCTATTAATCCATATAGCAGGTCCTCATGCAGATGCATTCAATGAATGTATCTGTTTTTTTATTGTTTTTCATCCAGGTGCATACAAAAAAGGACCACTTCGATTGAAGTGGTCCTTCTGTATGATGACCCGTACGGGATTCGAACCCGTGTTACCGCCGTGAAAGGGCGGTGTCTTAACCGCTTGACCAACGGGCCTCAAAGATANATGGTAGCGGCGGAGGGGATCGAACCCCCGACCTCACGGGTATGAACCGTACGCTCTAGCCAGCTGAGCTACACCGCCATATAGTGGCCTTTAAAGCACAAAATCAATAATACCCACAAAGAAATGCAAAGTCAATACTATTTCATAAATAATTTGTCAAAACGCGGTTGAGCCTGATGGGAGTTGGATTGGAGGAAGAAAAGGGAACAATCATCGATATGTTTTCTGAATATTTTACCACTTCGTCCGGAAACACGTCGAAACTTTTTGGGTATACATTCCCTCATTCTGACAAAGTTCTGAGCATGTCCCATTTATACTAGTAAAAAAAGTTATGGGGAGTGTTTGTTACATGGGGAAAGCTGATCAAACAATCATCGAACCTGTTCAGAACGTAGACATCGAACAAACGAGGGTCGAGATGTCCAAAGGGATCAAATCGATTTATTCGAAGCTGGAGTGGCTCTTCATTGAAAAGGGACTGGCTCTGTTTGTGATTGGCTTTTTACTTGGGAGAGCCTTGATCCTCTCTCATCTTACACCATTTGCCCTGCCATTCTTTGCAGCTGTCTATCTTGTCCGAAGGGAAAAATCACCCATCGCGCTCATGGGGCTGCTGGCCGGAGCTGTCACCTTATCCTTCTCCAGTATCAGTTATACGTTCGCAACGGCGATAATATTCCTCCTTGCGTTCCGGCTGACGCAAAAATTCCACCAGAATGATATGAAGATCGTATCCTTTTACGTTCTCTTTTCCGTCGCTTTCGTCAAGCTCGGCTTTGATTACGTCCAGCAGGGGCAGGTGCTCACCCTCTATAACGGGGTCATGGCCCTCATCGAAGCGTTCCTTGCTTTCCTCCTTACCTATATCTTCATCCAAAGCGTCCCGTTCGTCACCGTTCAAAGGAGAAGGAGGTCCCTGAAGACGGAGGAAGTCGTCAGCCTGATCATCCTTCTTGCGTCCATCATGACCGGAACGATCGGATGGGCCTTCCAGGGGCTTTCTGTCGAGCATATCCTTTCGCGGTATCTTGTCCTTCTATTCTCCTTTGTTGCAGGAGCGACAGTCGGCTCTACGGTTGGCGTCGTCACAGGGCTTGTATTCAGCCTGGCCAGCGTGGCAAGCTTTCAACAAATGAGCCTCCTTGCATTTGCGGGCCTTCTCGGGGGCTTGATGAAGGAAGGGAAGAAATTCGGCGCGGCCATCGGGTTGCTCATTGCCACCCTGCTTATGGGGATGTACGGGGATAACAGTATGGTACTGACGACCACCCTTTATGAGTCAGGGGTGGCGATCGTGCTTTTATTCCTTACGCCCCAGAGCCTGGTCAAGCGAATCGCCAAGCACATACCGGGTACCACCGAGTACCATCAGGAGCAGCAGGGCTATATGCGCAAAGTGCGGGACGTGACGGCAAGCCGCGTCACGCAGTTCTCTTCTGTCTTCCAGGCGCTATCGAACAGCTTTCAGCAGGTGGAAGAGAAGATGAAAATGGAAGAAGTCGAGGATAAAGAGTTTGACTATTTCCTCAGCAATGTCACGGAGAAGACGTGCCAGACCTGCTTCAAGAAGGATCAGTGCTGGGCGAGGAATTTTGATAAAACCTACAATATGATGAAAGAGGTCATGACTGAATACGACCAGGGCAGGGTACCCCTGTCTTCACGATTATCACGAGAGGTGGAGAAGCACTGTACAAGGGAGAAAAAGCTGAAGGAAACCATTTATCAGGAGCTGACGTTCTATCAGGCCAATCTGAAGCTGAAGAAGCAGGTGCAGGAAAGCAGGAAGCTCGTGGCCGATCAGCTTCTCGGCGTCTCGGAAGTCATGGGCAACTTTGCGAAAGAAATCCAGCGGGAGAGGGAGAACCATTATCTGCAGGAAGAGCAGATCCTCGCGAGCATCGGCGAGTTCGGCATTGAAATCGATCATATTGAAATCTATAACCTTGAACAGGGCAACGTCGATATCGATATGGTGATCCCGTACTCTGGGGGGCACGGTGAAGGGGAAAAATTGATTGCACCCATGCTGTCGGATATCCTTGGTGAAAACATCGTCGTCCAAAAAGAGGACTGCTCCCAATTCCCTAATGGACAGTGCCATGTCACCTTCCAATCAGCGAAGAAATTCGTAGTGGACACAGGTGTGTCCCATGCAGCCAAAGGGGGAGGTCTGGTCTCGGGAGACAGCTATTCCATGATCGAGCTCGGCAGGGGGAAATATGCCGTGGCCATAAGCGATGGGATGGGTAATGGGGAGCGCGCCCATTATGAAAGCAATGAGACCCTGAGACTGCTCAAGAAGATCCTCGAGTCGGGGATTGAAGAGCAGGTGGCCATCAAGTCGATCAACTCGATTCTGTCACTGCGGACCAATGACGAGATCTTCTCCACTCTCGACCTGGCCATGATCGACCTTCAGAACGCTTCGTCCCGTTTCCTTAAGATCGGTTCGACACCAAGCTTCATCAAAAGGAATGACCAGATCATGAAGATCGAAGCGAGCAATCTTCCCATGGGGATGCTGCAACAGGACTTCGATGTGGATGTCGTCTCCGAGCAGTTGAAGGCGGGAGACCTTTTGATCATGATGAGCGACGGGGCATTCGAAGGACCGAAGCACGTGGAGAACTATGACGTATGGATGAAACGGAAGATCAAAGAGCTCCAGACGGATGATCCTCAGGAAGTGGCCGATCTCCTCATGGAAGAAGTCATCCGGTCGAGCTCGGGGATGATCGATGACGACATGACGATCGTGGTCTCCACGATCAAACATAATATTCCGAAATGGTCATCGATCCCGATCCAGAAGAGCAGGCAGAAGAAGCAGATCTCCTGAGAAAGGTTCACGGAACCGCCATAAAAAGAGAAGAAAGTAGTTCACTAGAGTATAAATCCCTCCTCATTCGGCGATGCTGATAGCAACTATGAAGGAGGAGGAGACTCTTATGAAGACAGGTACACTTCGTCAGATTCTATTGATCACGGATGGTTGCTCCAATCAGGGGGAAGACCCCATTGCCATGGCCGCATTAGCAAAGGAACAGGGGATTTCCGTCAACGTCATCGGCGTCATGGACAATGACGTCATCGACCAAAATGGAATGGTGGAGATTGAAGGAATCGCTCTATCAGGAGGAGGGGTCAGTCAGGTCGTCTATGCCCAGCAGCTTTCCCAAACCGTCCAGATGGTCACGCGGAAGGCGATGACCCAGACGCTTCAGGGTGTCATCAATAAGGAGCTGAAGTCGATCCTCGGGAAATCGGCCTCCATGGAGGAACTGCCACCGGAACAGCGCGGAGAAGTGATGGAAGTAGTGGATGAACTGGGTGAATCGGTGGACATGGAAGTGTTGATCCTTGTCGATACGTCTGCAAGCATGAAGCACAAGCTTCCCACTGTGAAGGAAGCGCTCTTGGACCTATCCCTCAGCTTGAATGCCAGAATGGGAGATAACAAATTTTCCGTTTTCGTATTTCCCGGGAAACGACAGGATGTCGAAAAATTGCTGGACTGGACCCCGCGTCTGGAAACCTTATCAAGTATATTCTCGAAGCTTTCCCCGGGAGGCATCACACCGACGGGACCGGCGATTTCAGAGGCCATCACCCACTTCAAGAAAAAACGTTCACTAAGGGGACTGCTCTCTCGTGGCGATGATGAACAATACTTCGAAGAAACCATTTAATCTTCCGCCCGGTACGACCATAACGGGGAAATGGCATGGGGCTTCTTATACCATCATGAAAGAGCTGGGATACGGGGCCAATGGCATCGTGTACCTGGTAAGGGACGGGCAGGGCTACCAGGCCCTCAAGATGAGCGATAATAATGTCACCATCACATCCGAGGTGAACGTACTCAAAGCGTTCTCGAAACTCCAGGGGACCCCGCTTGGCCCCGGGCTCATGGATGTGGATGACTGGGAATACAGGGGGAAGAAGATCCCTTTTTATACAATGGAGTACATCCAGGGACCTACGCTTCTCTCCTTCGTACAGGGGAAGGGGTTCTCCTGGACGGGTGTCCTCGTCGCCCAGCTCCTTGCCGACCTGGAGCGGATCCACCAAGCGGGGTGGGTGTTCGGAGATCTGAAACCCGAGAACCTGATCGTCACAGGTGCACCCCACCGGATCAGGTGCATCGATGTGGGGGGCACGACCATCCAGGGACGTGCCATCAAGGAATTCACGGAGTTCTTCGATCGGGGTTACTGGATCGGGGGGTCCCGCCGGGCGGAACCAAGCTATGATCTGTTCGCCGTCGGGATGATCCTGATCAATCTTGCTTATCCAAACCGATTCTCCAAACGCGAGAACGGACAGCTTCAGCAGCTGAAGATGGCGGTGGAGGGAACAGATAGCTTGAGGAAATACCGGGGGACGATCTTCGGGGCGCTGGAGGGGACCTTTTCTTCCGCACAGGAGATGAGAGAAGACCTTCTAAGAGGCATATCCCGCTCAGCGAATCACGGACCGGCAAAGAAGCATTCGCACAAGCCTGCATCTACCAGGAAGATACCCCAGGCAGCGCCGAAGAAGCCTGCTAAACAATCAAAGGCAAGCAGGTCCTTGGAGACCGTCCTCATCATCCTCATTGTGGGGATGATCTACTTCCTCTACATCTACGGGGAACTGTTGTAGCGTCTCCCGTGAGTTTCCACGGGGATACTGATACAATATAAGGAAAACGGTTGGAAAGAGGATTGCTATGCTAGAACAGACATCCCGGGAATTTATTCAAAGGCATCGATTGCTCGAAAAAGGAGACCGGCTCGTCGTTGCCGTTTCCGGAGGTCCCGATTCCCTGGCCCTTATCCATTTCCTTCATGCTCTCCGTGACGAACTCGACGTGGAGGTGGCTTGTGCCCATGTCGATCATATGTTCAGGGGCCGGGAATCGTATGAAGATCTTTTGTTCGTCGAAGGGTTCTGCAAGGAGCGGGACATCCCCTTTTTTGGTGAGCGCATCAATATCCCGGAACTGATGGAGACGGAAAAAGGCAGCCTTCAGGAGATGGCGAGAAAGGCCCGCTATGGGTATCTCCGACAGGTTATGGATAGATACGGAGGCAATAAACTCGCGCTCGGGCATCACGGGGACGACCAGGTCGAGACCATCCTGATGAAGTGGACGCGTGGAGCGGGGGCCAAAGGACGTGCCGGCATTCCGTTCAAACGTCCTTTCTCAGCAGGGGAGATCATCCGGCCGTTCCTTCCTGTGACCAAGGCAGAGATCCTGGATTACTGCAAGCGGGAGCGTCTTTTCCCGAGGATCGACCCAAGCAACAGCAAGGATACATATACGAGGAACCGATTCCGTTCCAGGGTGCTGCCCTTTTTAAAGGAAGAGAATCCGCACGTCCATCGGAATTTCCAACAATTCAGTGAAGAATCATTGGAAGATGAAGAGTTTTTGGAGGAATTGACAAGGGTAAAGTTGAATAAGGTATGGAAGGTGGAGGAGGATTTTTCCACTCTTGATATCAAACGCTTTCTCCAGATGGCTCAGCCTTTACAAAGAAGAGCGATTAATCTAATATTAAACTATCTTTATAAACTTAAACCCGCTTCTTTATCGTCTATACATATTTACGATGTATTACGTCTGTTAAAGGGGGAGAATCCCAATGCCCAATTGGATTTACCCTCGGGGCTTAAGGTTACAAAGGCTTATCAGACATGTTATTTTCACTTCGGGAACCTTTCCGGAGGTCCATACTATTTTGAACTGGGAATCCATTCATCGATCATCCTTCCGACCGGCATCCGGATCTCGCTTATGCCCTCAAGGGGGTATGTACAGGATGACGGGGGTGAAACGATCCATCTGAACAGGGATGGAGTCACCCTTCCGTTGATTGTACGCACGAGGGAAGCCGGGGATCGCATGAAGGTGAAAGGGATGGAGGGCTCGAAGAAGCTCAAGACCCTTTTCATCGATGAAAAAATCCCTTTGCATCTTCGGGACCGGTGGCCGGTCGTCACCGATTCTGAAGGCAGGATCCTTTGGGTTCCCGGATTAAGGAAGTCCGTTTACGATACGGGAGAGGGACGCGAGGATAGTTTAGTGTTACAAGTCAAGAGCAATCATCTTCTAGGAGGCAGTTGAACATTGTTAAATCAGGATATTGAAAAGGTACTTATTTCAGAAGAAGAACTTCAAGAAAAAATCAAAGCGCTGGGTGCTGAACTGACGGATGCCTATCAAGATAAGTTTCCGCTGGCAATCGGTGTACTGAAAGGCGCGATGCCATTCATGGCGGATCTGTGCAAGCGCATCGATGCCCATATGGAAATGGACTTCATGGATGTGTCCAGCTATGGCAGCTCCACTGTCTCTTCAGGAGAGGTAAAGATCGTCAAAGACCTCGATACGAAAGTGGAAGGGCGCGACATCCTGATTATCGAAGATATCATCGACAGCGGCTTGACGCTGAGCTATCTTGTCGAACTGTTCCGCTACCGTAAGGCAAAATCAATCAGCATCGTCACTCTGCTTGATAAGCCGACGGGACGCAAAGCAGATATCAAGGCAGACTATGTAGGCTTCATCGTACCGGATGAATTCGTTGTCGGCTATGGCCTTGATTATGCGGAAAGATACCGTAACCTCCCTTACATCGGAGTACTGAAACCAGCGGTGTATACAACAGGGGAATAACGTCCATCTTAAGAAGAGTCTTCGCAAGTGCAATTTGTTGTAATGCCATGATTTACTATGATACTATTTTACGTAGTTTGTTTACCGTGGGAGGAGGTAAGGGATGAAACGGATCTTTTCTAACACCATATTCTATTTACTTGTATTTTTACTGATCATAGGTGTGGTGAGTTTTTTCAACAACAACAACGAACCAACCAAAACGATCGATTACAGTACGTTTATTAATAAGTTGGAAGACAATCAAGTCAAATCATTCTCCGTCCAGCCTTCAAGGGGCGTCTATGAACTGAAGGGGCAGATGAGGGATGCTAAGAAAGACGAGTACTTCGTGACTCACATCCTGTCTACCGATGGAAAGCTCATGGATCGGATCAACGACGCCGCCAGTGGCACAACTGGTGATAATGCCCTTAAGAAGGTAGACGTCGAAATCCTGGAAGCGAAAGAAACCAACGGATGGATTTCCGTCTTTACGACGATCATCCCATTCGTCATCATCTTCATTCTCTTCTTCTTCTTGCTCAATCAGGCTCAGGGCGGTGGAAGCCGTGTCATGAACTTCGGTAAGAGCAAAGCCAAGCTTTACAGCGAAGAGAAGAAAAAAGTCCGCTTCAAGGATGTTGCCGGAGCAGACGAAGAGAAACAGGAACTTGTGGAAGTCGTTGAATTCCTCAAGGATCCACGTAAGTTCTCTGAAATCGGTGCACGCATTCCGAAGGGTGTCCTTCTTGTAGGACCTCCTGGTACCGGTAAAACCTTGCTTGCCCGTGCGGTTGCCGGTGAAGCAGGCGTTCCGTTCTTCTCCATCAGTGGTTCGGACTTCGTGGAAATGTTCGTAGGGGTCGGTGCATCCCGTGTACGTGACCTGTTCGAAAATGCGAAGAAAAATGCTCCATGTATCATCTTCATCGATGAGATCGATGCAGTCGGTCGTCAACGTGGCGCAGGACTCGGCGGAGGTCACGATGAACGTGAGCAGACGTTGAACCAGCTCCTTGTTGAAATGGATGGATTCGGTGCCAACGAAGGAATCATCATCGTGGCTGCAACAAACCGACCTGATATCCTTGACCCTGCACTGCTTCGTCCAGGACGTTTCGACCGTCAGATCACAGTCGATCGCCCGGATGTGAACGGTCGTGAAGCGGTACTGAACGTGCATGCGAAGAATAAGCCACTCGATGATTCAGTTGATATGAAGGCCATTGCCCAAAGGACACCTGGTTTCTCTGGTGCCGATCTTGAGAACCTTCTGAACGAAGCTGCCCTTGTGGCCGCCCGTGAAGACAAGAAGAAAATCGACATGCGCGACATCGACGAAGCAACGGACCGTGTCATTGCCGGACCTGCCAAGAAGAGCCGTGTCATTTCAGAGAAGGAACGCAAGATCGTTGCCTACCACGAAGCAGGTCATACCGTCATCGGCTGTGTCCTTGATGAAGCCGATATGGTTCATAAAGTGACCATCGTACCTCGTGGCCAGGCCGGTGGATACGCAGTCATGCTTCCTAAGGAAGATCGTTACTTCATGACGAAGCCGGAACTCCTTGATAAAATCACAGGACTCCTTGGTGGGCGAGTAGCGGAAGAAGTCATCTTCGGAGAAGTTTCGACCGGTGCCCATAATGACTTCCAGCGCGCCACAGGCATTGCCCGCAAGATGGTGACGGAATATGGAATGAGTGAAAAACTCGGACCACTTCAATTCGGTCAGCAACAAGGCGGTCAGGTGTTCCTTGGACGCGACATCAACAGCGAGCAAAATTATTCAGACGCCATTGCTCATGATATCGATCTTGAAATGCAGCGCTTCATCAATGAAAGCTATGCGCGTGCAAAAACGATCCTTACTGAGAATCGCGACAAACTGGAACTCATCGCTAAGACATTGCTTGAAGTCGAGACTCTTGATGCCGCTCAGATTAAGAACCTAATGGATCACGGTAAACTTCCAGAGCGTGTATATGAATCCGACGTCGAAACAAGTGACGTGAAAGTGAACATCCAGAAAAAGAATGATGAACCGGTAAGTGGAGACTCCTCAAACAGAGACGATACAGACCGCGTATAATATGGTTGGACTTCCGACCAAATGAAAATCCGAATGGCACTCGTGGCCGTTCGGATTTTTTTGTAGTTTTTCATGGGGCACCTTTGAAGTGGGGATAGGCAGAAAGAGCGATTCCTTTCAGAACCTCCAATGCGTTCCCACTGTCAGTAAAGCGGTTGGTCACGCCTGCTCACGTTGGGTACGATACCGTTGCTTTACAAATCCAAGCCGGCCCCTTGTGAAACATCCGGTCCATTCAACCCATCAAGACGTGTACAGCGCTTGTCGGTTATCTCCCATTCAGTTCAACCCAGTCGCCTACCCAAACGGATTATGGTATGATGTTGGCAGTGTGAAAACAATGACCGAGTAGGTGAAAATTGTGATTTTTGTAATGGATGTTGGAAATACGAACATTGTGTTCGGTGTATATGAAAATGACGAATTGAAGTATCACTGGAGAGCCGAGACGAATCGCCATAAGACCGAGGATGAATTTGGCATGCTTGTAAAGAATTTGTTTGAGCATGCGAAGCTATCCTTTGATGATATTGATGGTATTATTATATCCTCCGTTGTTCCTCCCATCATGTTCAGTCTTGAAAGGATGTGCGTGAAGTACTTCCATATCACGCCCCTTGTCGTAGGACCTGGAATCAAGACGGGCTTGAATATCAAATATGATAATCCCAAGGAAGTCGGAGCCGACCGTATCGTCAATGCCGTAGCAGGTATTTATGAATACGGAGGGCCACTGATCATCGTGGACTTTGGTACAGCTACCACTTACTGCTATGTGAATGAAGACAAGCAGTATATGGGCGGTGCCATTGCCCCTGGGATCGGGATCTCGACGGAAGCACTCTATTCAAAGGCTGCGAAATTGCCGCGGATTGAAATTGCGCGTCCGGAGAATATTATTGGAAAGAATACTGTCACTGCCATGCAGGCCGGAATTTTATACGGATATGTGGGACAAGTGGAAGGCATCGTACGCCGTATGAAAGAACAAAGTACTCAGGAGCCGACCGTCATCGCCACCGGCGGATTGGCGACGTTGATTTCGAAAGAATCGACAGTCATCGATGTGGTCGATCCATTCCTGACGCTGAAAGGCTTGAAGCTGATTTATAAACGCAACATTAACGGATAAGGAAGGAGCTTTTATATGAGCGACTATTTAGTAAAAGCGTTGGCCTATGATGGTCAAGTAAGGGCATATGCCGTCAAAAGTACAGAAACCGTAGGAGAAGCACAGCGACGCCACAATACATGGCCGACTGCTTCTGCAGCCCTTGGGCGTTCTATGAGTGCAGGTCTCATGATGGGGGCCATGCTCAAAGGAGAGAACAAACTTACGATAAAAGTGGAAGGTGGCGGACCGATCGGTGCCATCATCGTCGATAGCAATGCGAAGGGTGAAGTAAGGGGTTATGTCACCAACCCCCACGTCCACTTCGACCTGAATGAACATGGTAAATTGGATGTGCGTCGTGCTGTTGGGACAGAAGGTACCCTTTCTGTTGTAAAAGATATCGGCATGAGGGATAACTTCTCCGGACAGGTGCCGATCGTATCAGGCGAACTTGGTGAAGACTTCACCTACTATTTTGTGACCAGTGAACAGGTGCCTTCTTCTGTCGGAGTCGGCGTACTTGTGAACCCTGACAATACGATCCTGGCATCAGGAGGCTTCATCCTTCAGCTTCTTCCTGGAGCAGAAGATGAGACGATCACGAAGATCGAGGAACGCCTAGGGAAGATCGAGCCGATTTCAAAGCTCATCCAACGCGGCCTTTCGCCTGAACAGATTTTGGACGAGGTCCTTGGCGAAGACAATGTGAAGGTCCTTGAAACCATGCCTGTCAACTTCAAGTGTCAATGTTCAAAGGAGCGGTTCGGTGATGCGATCATCAGCCTCGGTGAAGAGGAAATCAAAGATATGATCCAAGAAGACGGCATGGCCGAAGCCAAATGTCACTTCTGTAACGAAACGTATATCTTCTCTGAAAAAGAACTGAAAGAGCTTCAGCTGCAAGCAAAATAATACGATCTCAGGCCGGGGAGAATGGATGATGAGAATTAAACGTTCCGTCCTATTGACGGTGATCGGACTTTTATTGACTACAAATATCCTGACGCTCATCTTCTCAGGAAAAGGGGAAGGAAAGAATACAGAGAGCGTGGCAAGCATCGACGGGAAGGATATCACCCGGGAGGAGTGGCTCCATTCTCTTGAAGACAAGTATGGAAAAGAGGAGCTGAAGGCGCTCATCAACCGGAAGGTGATGGATCGCCTGGCCCTGAAATATGATATTTCCGTCTCTCAAAAGGAGATCGATCGGGAATTCGCCATGATCCAGTCCGCTTATAATGTTTTCGATGAAGGCAATCTCCAGGACGAGAAAGACATCAAGTCCCAGATCAAAGCGGATCTCCTCTTGGAAAAGCTCCTCACAAAAGACGTGGAGATTTCCGATAAGGAACTGAAGAAGTATTATGAACAGAATGAACGCTTATACACCATTCCGAAAATGGTGAAGTTGAAGCAGATCCAAGTGCCGGATCAGTCTGAAGCCGACCAGATACTCAAGGAACTGAAAGATGGGTCAAGCTTCGAAGCGCTGGCCATGGAAAAATCCACTGATCAAAAGACTGCTCCCCTTGGTGGAGATCTCGGCTACATCCCTGACGATGGAAACATCCTGACCCAGGAAGCAAAAGCAGAGGTCGACACGCTGTCCAAGGGAGAGTGGAGCAAACCTGTTCCGTCTGATGACGGATACCTCATTTACTTTGTGGAGGATACGATCAAGAAGAATCACTATTCCTTCAAACAGGTGAAAGAGCAAATCAGGCGGAAGATTGCTCTTGAGCAGGTTGAATCTCCCATGCGTGCAGAATCCTTTTGGGATGAGCTCGATGTGGATTGGTATTATGGGAAAGACCAAACAAAATAACCATGTTGCTGGGTCACCGATTGTGTATCGGTGGCTCTATTTTAATACCTCGGGGAAAATGCTTTTGCCTGGTGCAAATCATAGTAATGATCCGAATGGCATATGTTAAGTTTGTGTAGGGACTGAAGGCATATGTGTTGACAAATAAATTGAAAATTGTTACATTTTAATTAAAACCAACAAAAATGCTTGGAATTAGGAGTGAGGAATCATGGTCAGAGTAGCTAATTCAATTTCGGAATTGATCGGGCAGACGCCGATTGTGAAACTGAATCGAATTGTGGAAGATGGAAGTGCCGATGTTTATTTGAAGCTTGAATATATGAATCCGGGAAGCTCGGTAAAAGACCGGATTGCCCTTGCGATGATCGAAGCCGGTGAAGAGGCAGGATCATTGAAGGCCGGGGATACAATCGTGGAACCGACGAGTGGAAACACGGGAATCGGCCTTGCCATGGTGGCTGCGGCGAAAGGGTACCGTGCCCTTCTTGTTATGCCTGATACGATGAGTATGGAGCGTCGCAACCTCCTGCGTGCCTATGGTGCCGAGCTTGTCTTGACGCCTGGGGCAGAAGGAATGGGGGGAGCCATCCGCAAAGCCGAAGAGCTTTCCAAGGAGAAGGGTTACTTCATGCCTCAGCAGTTTAAGAATACGGCCAATCCAAAGGTGCACCGTGAAACGACGGGGCCAGAGATCGTGGAGCAGATGGGTGATCAGCTCGACGCCTTCATCGCAGGGATCGGTACAGGTGGTACCATCACCGGTGTCGGTGAAGTCCTGAAAGAGAAATATCCTGATATCAAACTGTACGCTGTGGAGCCATCGGATTCCCCTGTGCTGTCAGGTGGAAAGCCGGGTCCTCATAAAATCCAGGGGATTGGTGCCGGTTTCGTTCCGGAGATCCTGAATACCTCCCTTTATGATGAGGTCATCCAGGTCGGGAAGGAAGAAGCATTCGACTATGCAAGGAGAGCTGCAAGCGAAGAAGGGATCCTTGGTGGAATCTCATCCGGTGCGGCAATCTACGCGGCGAATGAAGTGGCGAAGAAGCTTGGGAAAGGCAAGAAAGTCCTTGCCATCATCCCAAGTAACGGAGAGCGCTATTTGAGCACGCCTCTCTATCAATTCGACGAAGAGTGATATAACAACATGCGGCCGTGGAGCAGTCTTTGCTTCACGGCCGTTTTATTTGCCTGTATTTTTCATACTTTAATCGATGAAACCTTGTGCTTCTTCATGTATCATGAAAGAAGAAAAACATGAGGGAGTGTGGCCAATGCAGCACGTATACTTTCTGAAGCATCCATCATCCAAAGAACAATTTTTCGCATCATATGAACGGATCAGCCGTCGTGAATCACATCACGTCCTCCTGGAGAGCGGGCGCGGAGGAAGGTATAGCATCGCTGGCATTAGGCCCGAAGCTATTCTGACAGGACACTCCCACGGACTTGAAGTTGAACATGAAGGGTCAGTCGAGGTGCTTGAGGGGGATCCCCTCGTACAGCTGGAAGGGTGGCTGGCCCAAAGGAAAGCCCCGAGACAAGAAGAGCTCCCCGATTTTCAAGGAGGGGTAATCGGGTTCATCACCTATGACTATGCGAGGCAGATCGAACGCATCCCGAACGTTGCCCATGATGATCAGTCCCTGCCTGATCTCTATTTTTATTATTTCAACGAGTGGGTGGTCTTTGATCATGAAACCGACTGCCTGTGGATCATGATGCTTTCTTCTCTGGGGGATGAGGGCGCCGGGGGCAGGCTGGAAGAACGGCTGGCTGAATGGAGCGAGCCTGCAGGGGAGACCGCTGCAGGTGAAGATGTGTATGAGCCGGGAGAAATTCAGGTATCCATGGACGAAGAAGCTTTTTCAGATGCGGTCAGGAAGATCCAGACGTATATCGCTCAAGGGGACGTATTCCAGGTGAACCTATCCGTACGACAATCACAGGAATTGAAAGTCGACCCGTTCCTGGTCTATAAAGAGCTCCGTCTTTTGAATCCTTCTCCATATATGAGCTACATGCATTCCCCGGCACTGCAGGTGGTATCCGGTTCTCCGGAGCTGCTCGTCAAAAAGCAGGGTCTTGAAGTCAGCACCCGGCCGATTGCCGGGACGCGCTCAAGAGGGGCAGACGATGAAGAAGACGCGCGCCTAGCTTCTGAGCTCCTCCACAATGAGAAGGAGCGCGCCGAGCACGTGATGCTCGTCGACCTTGAGCGGAACGACCTTGGAAGGGTCTGTGAGTATGGTACCGTGGAAGTGAACGAATTCATGGTCATTGAAAAATACTCCCACGTCATGCACATCGTGTCCAACGTCAGGGGTAGGATACACGACACCAAGACAGGGGCGGACTTGATCCGCTCGGTCTTCCCTGGTGGAACCATCACCGGGGCCCCGAAGGTGAGGACGATGGAGATTATCGAGGAGCTGGAGCCTGTGAGAAGGGGGATCTATACTGGATCCGTCGGTTGGATCGGCGTGAACGGTGACATGGAACTGAATATTGTCATCCGAACGATGCTGGTGAAGGAAGGGGTCGGCCACATCCAGGCTGGAGCAGGTGTCGTCATCGACTCCAATCCTGCCCACGAGTACAAAGAATCCCTCAAGAAGGCAAAAGCCATGTGGGTGGCGAAGGGCCGCGCGGAAGGAAGGGGAGTGAAGGCATGATCCTTATGATCGATAACTATGATTCATTTACGTATAATCTGGTTCAATTCCTCGGGGAGCTAGGTGAAGAACTCATCGTGCGTAGGAATGATGACATAACGTTGGCAGAAATCGAGGAGTTGAATCCGGACTATCTGATGATTTCTCCAGGACCGTGCACACCTGATGATGCAGGGATCAGTCTAGAGGCGATCCGGACCTTCAAGGGACGCATCCCCATCTTTGGCGTCTGCCTCGGCCACCAGTCCATCGCGCAGGTATTCGGGGGAGAGGTGGTCCGGGCCGAGTGGCTTATGCACGGCAAGGTCTCTCTCGTTCACCATGACGGAAAGACGATCTTCAAGGATCTTCCCGCCCCGTTTGCCGCCACCAGGTATCATTCCTTGATTGTGAAGAGGGAGACGCTTCCTGACTGTCTGCAGATCACGGGTGAAACGGAAGAAGGGGAAATCATGGGGATCCGTCACAAAGAGCTTCCCATCGAAGGCGTTCAGTTCCACCCCGAGTCCATTATGACCGAAGGCGGAAAGCAGCTCCTTGCAAACTTCCTTGCAACCTATAAAAGCACAGGGGTGACGGTATAGGATGTATATCTACTTGAACGGTCAGATCCTACACAGGGATGAAGCCCGCATATCACCATTTGATCATGGGTTCCTATACGGTATGGGCCTGTTTGAAACATTCCGCACCTACAAGGGACATCCCTTCCTTATCGGGGACCATCTGGACAGGCTCTCAAGATCCCTCCAGGATATGAAGATCCACTGCTCCCTCCCTGAAAGCAAGGTCGTCGGGATCGTAAAGCACCTACTTGAGCGGAATGGATGGGAAGACGCGTATTGCCGCTTGAATATCTCCGGTGGCCCGGGGGAAATCGGTCTTCCTTCATCGCCTTACGAGGATCCGACGATCATTCTGTTCCAGAAGCCCCTTCCTGACAAAGGACCGGCTTCCAAAGAAGGGGTCTTCCTGTCATTGGCTCGCAATACACCTGAAACCGGTGAGCGGCTTAAATCCCATCACTACCTCAACAACCTGGCAGGTAAAAGGGAAGTGGGCCCATCCCTGGGCAAAGAGGGCATCTTCTTAACGGAGGAAGGCTGGATCTGCGAAGGAGTGACGTCCAATCTCTTCTGGATGAAAGACGATGTCCTATATACTCCGGCGGTCGGGACGGGGTTGCTCAATGGGATCACCCGCCGCTTCATTATGGCCTTGGCAGGAAGAGCAGGACTAAGGGTAAGAGAAGGGTATTATAAAAAGGAAGATCTTCTTGAAGCTGATGAAATCTTCTTCACCAACTCCGTTCAGGAAGTGGTACCGGTCCATCAAGTGGGAGAGACCCTTTATCCCGGGGCGGAGGGAAGGTGGACTGTGCATCTGCAACGGGAATATGCAGCCTGCACCTCCACCCTTACAAGAATTAGTGAATTGAGCTAGGAGGCAACAGCGGAATGAAGCAAGTAATCAAATGTGGAAAGTACGAACTCGATTTCAGCGCAAAGACGTTGATCATGGGGATCCTTAATGTGACCCCCGATTCCTTTTCGGACGGAGGGAAATACAATCATATAGAAGCGGCAGTGGAGCGTGCCAAGGAAATGGTGGACATGGGGGCGGATATCATCGATATCGGAGGCGAGTCCACCCGGCCGGGCTATGAACCTGTACCGGTCGAGGAAGAAATCGCCCGCGTGGTCCCTGTCATTGAAGCGATTGCTGCCAGAGTCGACGTGCCGATCTCGATTGATACATTCAAGGCAGAGACGGCCAGAAGGGCCATTGAAGCAGGAGCATCTATCATCAATGATGTATGGGGCGCAAAGAAGGATCCGGATATGGCAAGGGTCGCTTCCGATACGGGTGCACCCATCATCCTGATGCACAACCGGGAGACGGAAGAATATGAAGACTTTATCCGTGACAGCATCCAGGACATACAGGAAAGCATTTTTCTCGTGAAACAGGCGGGGGTGAAGGATGATCAAATCATCCTCGATCCCGGTATAGGCTTTGCGAAAACGATGGATGACAACATGACGATGATGAGGAATCTTGATATTCTTGTGTCGCTGGGTTACCCTGTCCTTCTCGGTACATCGAAGAAGCGGCTGATCGGGCACGTGCTCGATCTTCCTGTAGACCAACGCATGGAAGGAACGGGTGCAACGGTATGCTACGGTATCCAGAAAGGCTGCCACATCTTACGGATCCATGATGTGAAGGAAATGGCGAAGATGGCGAAAATGATGGACGCATTAGTCGGAAAGGGGAAGTGGAATGGATAAAATCTATGTGAATGAAATGGAATTCTACGGATATCACGGGGTGTTTGAAGAAGAGAACAAGCTGGGCCAGCGTTTCAGGGTGAGTGCCGAACTTCATCTGGATCTCAGCACATCCGGTAAGAGCGATAACCTGGAGGACTCTGTGAACTACGCTGAAATCTATACAGTCACCAAATCGGTTGTGGAGGGTGAGGCCCTGAATCTTGTAGAAGCAGTGGCAGAGAGGATCGCCGGCAACCTCCTTGAGTCTTTCCCGAGCGTTGCCGAGTGCAAGATCACCGTTATCAAGCCGGATCCCCCGATTCCCGGTCATTATAAATCCGTCTCCGTCGAAATCACCAGGGGACGATAATATGTATAACGCTTACATTTCTCTCGGATCCAATATCGGGGACCGGGAGGCATATTTAGAAAAAGCCATTCAAATCCTCGGCAGTCATGGTAAGATAGAAGTCAAAAGGCTCTCTTCCATTTATGAAACAGAGCCCGTCGGATATACGGATCAAGGCGAGTTTTTGAACATGGTCATTGCAGTTCAAACCAGTTTGCGTCCAGAAACGCTGTTGCATCAATGCTTACAGGTGGAATTTGATCTTGGTCGGGAAAGGGAGTTCAAGTGGGGTCCGAGGATCATCGACCTTGACGTGCTGCTGTATGAACAAGAGACGATCGAAACCGCAGATCTTCTCATCCCCCACCCGAGGATGCAAGAAAGAGCTTTTGTCCTCATACCGCTGTTGGAGATCGCTCCCGGCCTGGAACATCCCTCATTCGGTGCCCCGTTGGAGAATCTTCTGGACGAAATACCTGACAAAGAAGGAGTTCGGCTATGGAAACAGATAAATGGGGAAGACGCATTCGTGCATTCAGGAAATTAAAAGGATTTACACAGGACGGTCTTGCAAAGGAACTCGGAGTGTCTGTCTCGGTCCTGGGAGAGATCGAGCGGGGGAGTCGTGTTCCGAGCGATGATTTTCTGACAAGTGTCTCCGAGGCATTGAGTATCCCGTTGGAGGAGCTTTCTCCTTCGGACGATGAAGAGTGAATGCTGCCCATATCAACGGACGATTGGGAGTAGCATAGGAGAAAGGCTTGAGAAGGTGAGCGGAAGAACCCGCCTGCCCGATCGGCCTTTTTTGGATGTTTTTAGAAGCGGATACTTTAGGGGTGTTACAAACCGAGATATTGTGTAAAATAGTAGGGTATATAATTTAGACAGTCAGTGAAAGTAGATAGAATAGGAGTGAAACAAATGAGCGAAGAAATAAATGACCAGCTTCAGGTCAGACGCGACAAAATGGAAGCCATCCGCGAAAAAGGATTGGATCCATTCGGTAAACGTTTCGACCGTTCCCATAGCTCTCGCGAAATCAAATCTCAATTTGACGAGTTTTCAAAAGAAGAGCTTGAAGAGAAAGACATCACGGTAACCATAGCAGGACGGATCATGACGAAGCGCGGAAAAGGTAAGGCAGGATTCGCACATCTTCAGGACCTCGAAGGCCAAGTGCAGATCTATGTCCGTAAAGACGCCATCGGTGAAGAGGCATATGAACTTTTCAATTCAGCAGACCTAGGGGACATCATCGGGGTGACCGGTACCGTCTTCAAAACGAAGGTCGGGGAACTTTCTGTCAAAGCGAAGGAATTCCGCCATCTATCCAAAGCCCTTCGCCCGCTGCCTGAGAAGTTCCACGGTCTTAAAGATGTTGAACAGCGTTACCGCCAACGCTATCTTGACCTCATCACAAGCCAGGAAAGCAAAGAAACCTTCATCGCAAGAAGCCGCATCATCCAGTCCATGAGACGCTACCTTGATACAAACGGCTATCTTGAAGTGGAAACACCAATGATGCACAGCATTGCAGGTGGAGCGTCCGCCCGCCCGTTCAAGACGCACCACAATGCCTTGGACATGCCATTATTCATGAGGATCGCCATCGAGCTTCATCTGAAACGCCTCATCGTCGGTGGTCTTGAAAAAGTATATGAGATCGGACGCGTATTCCGTAATGAGGGAGTATCGACCCGTCATAATCCAGAGTTCACCATGATCGAATTGTATGAAGCCTATGCGGATTACCGTGATATCATGGCGCTGACTGAAAACCTGGTTGCCCATATCGCGAAAGAGGTATTCGGTTCTACCACCGTCCCTTATGGTGATTATGAAGTGAACCTCGAACCGCAGTGGACGCGCCTTCACATGGTGGATGCAGTCAAGGAACACTCCGGTGTAGACTTCTGGAAGGAAATGAGCGACGAAGAGGCTCGTTCCCTTGCGAAAGAACATGGCATTGAAATCAAAGACAATATGACGTATGGCCACGTCGTGAATGAGTTCTTCGAACAGCTTGTAGAAGAGAAGCTTATTCAGCCTACCTTCATCTATGGTCATCCGGTTGCCATTTCTCCACTTGCGAAGAAGAACGACGAAGACCCAAGGTTCACGGATCGTTTCGAGTTGTTCATCGTCGGACGGGAACATGCGAATGCCTTCACCGAGCTCAACGACCCTATCGACCAGCGCGAGCGTTTTGAAGCTCAGTTGAAAGAACGGGAAGAAGGAAACGATGAAGCCCATATGATGGATGATGACTTCATTGAAGCACTAGAGTACGGTATGCCTCCTACAGGAGGACTTGGTATTGGAATCGACAGGCTTGTCATGCTTTTGACAAACTCCCCTTCGATCCGCGACGTCCTGCTCTTCCCGCAAATGCGTCATCGCGACTGATCCATAAAAAAGGCTGCGGATATCCGCGGCCTTTTTTTATGCTTGAAATCTTATATATAGAAGCAATCGTTTTTGGGTAGGGGCAATGGGCATTGTAAGATTCGAAATGTTTTTTTACAAAGTTGATATAAAATCGAAAAAAACTATTGCACACCCTTTGATATGGTGGTATAGTATTATCTGTTGCCGCAAACGAGCAACGAAGAAACATCCAGTTGAAAATAACTTTTTGAAAAAAGTTATTGACATCGAGATGAAAAACCTGTAAAATTATAAGGGTCGCTTCAAACGAAGCAACGAACATTTGAACCTTGAAAACTGAACAAAACAAGACAAACACGTCAACGTTAATTCTAGATTTATTTTTA
>NZ_LGUE01000006.1 GCF_001274775.1 Rossellomorea marisflavi | reverse complement strand
TGCATGTATTAGGCACGCCGCCAGCGTTCGTCCTGAGCCAGGATCAAACTCTCCATAAAAAGTTTGAATAGCTCTTATAAAAAAACTAGAATTAACGTTGACGTGTTTGTCTTGTTTTGTTCAGTTTTCAAGGTTCAAATGTTTGTCGCTCGTTTGGAGCAACTTAACCATCATACCAGTTTGACTAAGTGTTTGTCAACACTTTTTTCGAATTGTTTTTTTCGAGTGTTACACTCGAATGTGTTTATTCGCTGTCTTCCTGCGACGGTTTTTAAAGTATATCAAGGTTATCGGCACCCGTCAATACTTTTAATAGAATTAATTTCATTTCTATCATTTCATTGCTAGATTCCCTTGTTTCATCCATATAAAAAGGCCTTCCCCGTGTGCAAGGGAAGGCCTTTCCTTCTATATAGATCAATCGATTCCGATGATGTCCTCATCATTTCGATTCACTTTACCTGGGGATTTCAAGGTCACTTGCTGACCTTCCTTCAGATTGGTGAAGACGATCGGTGTGATGATGGAAGGTGCGTTCGCCTTGATGAAATCGAGGTCCACTTTCAACAGTGGCTGACCGGCTTCTACCTGGTCCCCTTCTTTCACAAGCGCTTCGAATCCTTCCCCTTGAAGTTTAACCGTATCGATCCCAACATGAATGAGGATCTCACGGCCGCCTTTTGATTCAATTCCAAGGGCGTGCTTTGTCGGGAAGACATTGACGATTTTACCGTCCACTGGGGAAACAATCATTCCTTCTTCAGGAAGGATCGCAAATCCGTCACCCATCATCTTACCTGAGAATACTTGATCCGGAACTTCAGTGATGTCTTTCAGTTCACCCGTGATTGGTGCGACGAATCGTTCGGCACGCTGTTCATCAGACGTACGGAGCGCTTCAGGGTTCACTTCTTCCACCTGTTGTTCCACTTCTTTATCTGTATCGATTTTGACTTTACGTGGTGTTTTACCACTGATGATATCTTGCATCTGGGATTTGATGCCGTCTGATTTCGGTCCGTAGATTGCCTGGATGTTGTTACCTACCTCAAGCACACCAGAAGCACCGAGTTTTTTCAATCTGTTCTTATCGACTTGCTTCACATCATTTACTTGTACGCGAAGACGGGTGATACACGCGTCAAGGTGAGAGATATTCTCTTGTCCACCCATTGCTTCCAGGATGTTGAAAGGAAGTTCTTCTGCTGTTCCAGCAGGTGCATCGTCTTCATCTGTTACTTCTTCACGACCTGGCGTCATGAGATTGAACTTCCTGATGGCAAATCGGAAACCGAAGTAGTAGATCAGTGCGAAGACCAATCCTACCGGAATGATGATCCATGCGTTGGTTTGCGGGTTAAGAAGACCGAATAGAACATAATCGATCAATCCCCCAGAGAATGTCATCCCGACTTTTACATTCAAGAGATGCATGGTCAGGAAGGAAAGTCCGGCAAAGATCGTATGGATACCGAACAGGACAGGAGCTACGAATAAGAATGAGAATTCGAGTGGTTCTGTGATCCCTGTCAAGAAAGATGTCAGGGCAGCAGAACCCATGATACCTGCCACTACTGCTTTACGCTCTGGGCGCGCTTCGTGATAGATGGCAAGAGCTGCAGCCGGAAGACCGAACATCATGAACGGGAATTTACCGGTCATGAAGGTACCGGCAGTAAGATCCTGTACGCCGTCCTGAATCTGCTTC
Organism: Rossellomorea marisflavi; assembly: GCF_001274775.1. Classification (GTDB taxonomy): domain Bacteria; phylum Bacillota; class Bacilli; order Bacillales; family Bacillaceae_B; genus Rossellomorea; species Rossellomorea marisflavi. The sequence goes on along the minus strand of NZ_LGUE01000006.1, from coordinate 79,184 downwards.
ATGAAGATGGCCTGATCCCCCCGGACCACATCTCCTGCTGCAGAGGTGTAAGATCCGAATTCGAACCAGAATGGTGAATAGAAAATATGGTGAAGCCCGAATGGAATGAGTGCACGCTCAATCACACCGAAGATGAAAGCGGCGAATGCGCGGTTTTCACCAAGCATGAAGTTCGAGAATGCGTTGAGTCCATCTTGTACCGGCGGCCATACAACCAGCATGATCAATCCTAGGATAACGGATGATACTGCCGTGGCGATCGGAACGAAACGTTTACCTGCGAAGAATCCAAGATAGGACGGGAGCTCGATTTTAAAGAATCGATTGTACATCGTGGCGGCTATGATCCCGACGATGATCCCCCCGAAGACCCCGGTTTGCAGAGTAGGGATTCCAAGGACCAAGGCATTGGCCGGATCGACATTGTCTCCGGTCACGTCTTTGATTTCAAGTCCTTCCACTGTTCCCATGGTCGCGTTCATGATCAGGAATCCGACGATAGCGGCAAGACCTGCTACCCCGTCCCCTCCCGCGAGTCCTATGGCGACACCGACAGCGAATAGAAGCGGCAGGTTATCAAAGATGATTCCCCCTGCTTTTTCCATGACGCCGGCAACGGTTTCAACTCCGCCATTACTCAAGAATGGCGCGATATCTAAAAGTGTCGGGTTTTGGAGAGCGTTACCAAAAGCAAGCAAGAGACCTGCAGCCGGTAGGATTGCGACCGGAAGCATCAATGCTTTACCGACTTTTTGTAAAACCCCGAAAGCCTTTTTAAACATAAAAGGTTCCTCCATTTAGTTAGTTTTTAGAATGAACGAGATGATGGATGCAAACAAAAAAGGCATGAGGAAAGAGGATACTGAAACGCATAGGGATAGACTACCCCAAAATAGGCGTTTCAATTATCTTCTTCACTCATGCCTGATCGAATCAGTTACACGTAAGAGATAAATGACTATTTCACTTTACTTTGAATACGCTGCAGGTGCATCGTCAGATAGACCGCTTCTGCATCATATACTGGTTTCTTCAATGTTTGCTGCATCATCTTGATCAGCTTCCAAGATAGATTATAGCAGAGTGGATATTCTTCTTTCAATAGGTTTGCAATCTTTTCTGGTTCTTCTACCCGTTCACCCCGTAAAACCCTTTCAATGGTATACCGGATATGGCGGACGAGCCTCACGTAGTCGATGCTGTCCCTATCGATGTTCACTTCGAGCTGCTGCTCGATCATGCCGGTCAACCGTGCGATCAGTTGAGAATGCTGGTTGATCTCCGAGAGATCTTTATTCATCATCGCGCTGTGAATATGAAGGGCGATGAAGCCGATCTCCCCTTCAGGCAGGTTCACTTCCGTGTGGTCATTGATCAATTCGACTACTTCCCTGGCAACTTCATATTCAAACGGGTAAAGCGTCCTTGTCTCCACAAGGAAGGGATTGCGGATCTCCATGCCTCTCATAAGGCGGTTGATAGCAAAAAGGATATGGTCGGTGAGAGCAATGTGGATATGCTCATTCAAGAAGGAATTGGTCCTCTCCCTTATCAGTTCAATGGCCGAAATGATGATACTCGACATGTCGTCGTTCAGGAAAGGAAGGAGATTCTTATATTGCTCCTGCTCCTTCTCCCCCTTCAGAACGAACATCTTCTCGGCAATGTCATTCTGTATGGGATCTCCCTTCTTCCGGTTGAATCCGATCCCTTTGCCGATCAGGACCACTTCCCCGTATGCGGCATGCTCGGCGATCAAAACATTATTATTCAGTACTTTCTTCACGTTCAAGATAGACATCGTCATTTCTCCCCATCATTTCCGCCTGTTGCTCGTTCCCTGATTCTAACGAAACCTGCTAGTTTTTTCAATTCCCCTGTCTGCAACTTTTTTCTCCCAGCAGTGGGAAACCCGCCCTTTCTTGGATGCGCATTCATTTCTGATCATAAAAACACCGACCCTTTTAGGATCGGTGCCGGGCATTACGCCAAGAAAATGAAGTACAGGATGAAGATGACGAACAGAAGGTACATGATCGGGTGAATCTCCTTCGCGCGCCCTTTCACGATCATGGTGATCGGATAGAAGACGAAGCCGATGGCGATCCCTGTAGCAATACTGTAAGTCAGCGGCATGGCGATGATCGTCAGGAATGCCGGGACAGCAATTTCGAACTTCTTCCAGTCGATATCCCCGATGGCAGATACCATGAGCACCCCCACAATGATGAGGGCCGGTGCCGTCACCGGTGCGGTGATGACGCCGAGAAGCGGGAAGAAGAAAATCGAGAGAACAAACAGGATACCCGTGACAACCGAGGCGAACCCGGTTCTCGCTCCTGCCGCTACCCCTGCAGAAGATTCGATATAAGAAGTCGTTGTGGATGTTCCGAGAATTGCTCCAACGACGGTTGCACATGAGTCTGCGAACAACGCTTTACCCGCACGCGGGAGTTTATTGTCTTTTGTCAGTCCAGCCTGATTGGCTACAGCCAGAAGGGTTCCGGCCGTATCGAAGAAATCAACGAACAAGAAGGTCAGGATGACGGTGAGCATTTGAAGCGTGAATAACGTTCCAGGGTCATTGAAGATTGGACCGAGAGCTGCACCGAATGTCGGTTCCAGGCTCGGGGCTGCACTCACGATCGCGTCAGGTTTATCAATCAAGCCGACGATCATTCCGACAATCGCTGTCACGACCATACCGATGAAGATCGCTCCGTTCACACCTCTGGTCATCAGGATGACCGTTATGATGATACCGAATACTGCAAGAAGTGTCGGACCGCTTGCCAGATTACCAAGTCCTACAAGAACCGCATCGTCCTTGACGATGATACCGGAATTTTGGAAACCGACAAATGTGATGAACAAGCCGATTCCCGCTCCTACCGCAAGCTTCAGCTCGGCAGGAATGGAATTGATGATCGTTTCACGGATACCCGATAATGTCAGCACCATGAAGATCAATCCTGAGAATAGAACGCCTGTAAGCGCCGTTTGCCAAGGGATCCCCATGGTCAACACAACACTATAGGCAAAGAAAGCATTCAACCCCATACCCGGAGCAAGGGCTATGGGATACTTGGCCAGGAGCCCCATGACGAGGGAACCGACTGCAGCGGCAAGAGCCGTCGCAACGAAGACCGCCCCTTGGTCCATTCTTAACGCATCCGGCAGATCTGGCACAGATTGAAGCGTCAACGTCAACGGATTGACGATGAGGATATAGGCCATGGACAGGAATGTGGTCAGCCCGCCAATGAACTCCCTCTTATAATTCGTTCCTAACTGGTCAAACTGGAAATAACTCTTCACTCAGACTCCTCCTATAGAGCCGTCGTATGCGATTTCGACATCAAAAGCCCTGAATCGACCGATTCAGGGCTTTTGACTATATAGATAACGGATGGGTCCGACAAAACGGCACCCATCAATCACCTCGTAGTCAAGCCATTTACGGTAGCTTGGTAGAAACGCTCGGGCCTTATTCCCGAAATTATACGACGTAATAGTTTTTTAATATAATGATGATTACAGTACTATTGTACCAGTTGTCCTGCCATGCGTCAACGAGAAATACGAACATTCACGACGTTTTTTAAAATAATGTTCGCAATCAAAAACAAAACCCCTGCCATGGCAGGGGTTTTACACTTCTCTATTCCCACTCGATCGTGGCTGGTGGCTTGCTCGTGATGTCATACACGACGCGGTTGATGTGATCGACCTCATTGACGATTCGCGTGGAGATCTTCTCCAAAACGTCCCAAGGGATTCTCGCCCAGTCTGATGTCATCCCGTCGATGGATGTCACGGCACGGATTCCGATCGTGTAATCATAGGTTCTTGCATCCCCCATGACACCGACGCTCCGAATATCAGGAAGGACCGTGAAGTACTGCCAGATATCGCGTTCGAGTCCGGCTTTCTTCACTTCATCGCGGAGGATATAGTCTGATTCCCGGACGATTTCAAGCTTTTGCTCGGAGATTTCACCAAGGACACGGATTCCAAGACCCGGTCCCGGGAACGGCTGACGCCATACGATTTCATCCGGAATACCTAGCTCCGTTCCGAGGGCACGCACTTCATCTTTAAAGAGGGTGTTCATCGGCTCGATCAAGGTGAACTGCATATCTTCCGGAAGTCCGCCGACATTGTGATGGGACTTGATCGTTTGCGCAGTGGCTGTCCCGCTTTCGATGATGTCTGTGTACAGCGTTCCTTGCGCAAGGAATTCAATTCCTTTGAGTTTTGTCGCCTCATCGTCGAATACATAGATGAATTCGTTCCCGATGATTTTACGTTTTTGTTCCGGATCAGATACGCCTTTCAGTTTGTTCATGAAACGTTCCTGCGCATCCACTTTGATGACGTTCATATCAAAACCATCAGCGAATGTCTTCATGACGCTGTCTGCTTCCCCTTTGCGAAGGAGGCCGTGATCAACGAAGATACATGTCAATTGATCACCGATCGCCTTGTGGATCAAAACGGCGACAACGGATGAATCAACTCCGCCGCTGAGGGCGCATAGGACTTTTTTGTCCCCTACAGTCTGACGGATCTTCTCGATCTCCATATCGATGAAGTTTTCCATGGACCAGTCGCCTTTGCATCCACATACACCGAAGACGAAGTTCTTGAGCATTTCATTTCCGTGCACGGAATGTCTTACTTCCGGATGGAATTGAACCGCATAAAGATTCTTCTCTTCATTGCTGATGGAAGCAATCGGGCAGGATGGGTTGATGGCATTCACTACGAACCCTTCCGGCGCTTCGACAACTAGGTCGCCGTGACTCATCCATACAACCTGCTCGTCCTCAAGGTCGGCAAACAGCTTGGATGATTGTTCGATCTGGATGGCTGCTTTCCCGTATTCACGGTGCTTGGCCCTTTCTACTTTTCCACCGAAGTGCATCGTCATGAGCTGCATGCCGTAGCAGATGCCAAGGATCGGGATATCAAGGTCGAAAATGCGCTCGTCACAGCGAAGGGCACCATCACCGTAAACGCTGTTCGGGCCACCGGAGAAGATGATCCCCGTCGGGTTGATTTCCTTGATTTCTTCGACTGTGATTGTATGGGGATGAAGTTCGCTGTATACACCGAACTCACGGATCCTTCTTGTAATCAACTGGTTGTACTGACTTCCAAAGTCGAGTACGACGATCATTTCCTGATTGTGCAATTCTTCTTTACCAAGCATTCAGTTCACCTCATTAGTAGTTATCGATCGAGCCCGGATGAGGCATGCTCCTCCGTCATCCGTTAGCGTTCCATGAAAGCAAAAAAACTAGACTCCGCCTTTAAAAAAAGGCAGGATTCTAGTTTTTGGGTGCAAAAATATCCAAAATAGAACACTGCCTTCATAGTCCAGTCATTTAAGGTGACCGGGTAGATACTTTCGAACCGTATTATCGAGGATATACGAAGGATGCTAACGAACTTATTATGATTTTGTCATCATTTTATACTTTGTTTGCAAGACGGTCAACCGGTTGTCTTTTTAATTAAATTTTCCCACAATTCCCTTAGCTTGACCCATTCCTCCGTCGAGAGGTCCCGGCCGTAGAGCAGGCGCTCATAATTATTGGTCAGGCTCGTCATTTCATACGTGCCGAAATGAGTATCCACATAGTGGGAATAGCTTCTGAGGGTTTGACCATCCTCCATTTTCACCCCATGCCTCTCCAGCTGTTTCACAAGGGCAAGATAAGCCTTCGGAAAAGCTGATTCCGACTTTTGGGTCCTGTAATATAGGATGTAGAGATACGGAATCCATCTTCTTCTCAAGTAGTATCCAACCCCGATCAGGAGGAGGATCGCAATCAGTCCAAAGAAAAATTTACCTGTATGCTCCTGGAGAAAGGACTGAGCCCCGTCGACACCGCTGGAATCTTCATTTACCAAGTCCGGCTGCGGCTGCTGCTGCTGGCTCTCGGGTGCAGGCGTTTCTTCTTTATCCTCTGCTGGGGTCTCCTCGCCTTCTGAATCATCGAGCTCGAGATCATAGGCGTAGCGGACATTGTTGCTGAAGCCGACCGTAGGTTCGAACGGCACCCATCCTACACCAGGGAAGAACACTTCCACCCAGGAATGGGCATTGTCGTTCGTGACCTCAAACAGCTGATAATCCTTATCGACCTGCTTGCTGAATGTACCTTCTGTGTATCCCTTCACCCATCTTGCAGGAATGCCGAGTGAGCGGGTCATGGCCACCATGGACGTGGAGAAGTTGTCACAGTATCCCTTCTGGGTTTCAAACAGGAACTGATCGACGTAATCCTGTTCGGCCCCGGGGACCGCCACATCCTGCTGATCATAAACGAAGCCGTTCTCCCTGAAGTACTGCTCGATCGCTTTCACTTTATCGTACCAGTTGTCTTTATCCTTGGTGATCTCCTCAGAGAGCAGGGATACCCGTTCCGGCAGATCTTCCGGCAGCTGGGTGTATCGCTCCAAGAATCCTTCAGCCTCGACATCCCCGTCCCCTGTGCCTTTCATTTTCTTCAACGAATAAGAAGCAGGGCGATAAGATAGGCTGTATTCATTCAGCTCGATCTCAGATCCTCCTTCATAGCTTGTGATCTTTTCGCTCACGGGATTCAGGGCAAAATAGCGGTTCTCATTCCCTTCGATCTTCTCAAGTCCATATGGATAAAGGATATGGGGATAGGTCGTGACCATCATGACCTTCTCTTCCTTGACCTCTTCCCCTTTACCACGATCGGCATTATCAGCGATCGGGACAAGCTCATCCGCCTGGAAATTCATTTCTTCCCCTTCATCCTCAGGACGGGACTGCTCCCACCCTTTCCCCGTGTAGAAGTCCTTCGTTTCGATTTTCCAGTAGTGTTCATCCGTCACTTCTGCCGTGAAGACGACGGACGGATCTGCTTCGAACGGACCGCCGAGTCGGCTGTCGTCGGGATCATATCCCGCCTTGCTGTTGCCCCCGCCGCCGATTCCCGTGCCGTTCGCAGAGAGCGACTCCAGATACGGGATCGGATCAGGCCAGATCGGAGCGGCCTTCGGTGCAGCGAGTGCAAGGACGGAACTGCATCCAAGGAGGATGACGAGGGGCACCATCCATTTCCTGCGGTTGATCCGGAATAAAGCGAGCCCCTCCCGTTTCACGAGACGTTCAAGGGCAAGCATCCCCATAAGGATGAAGCCGATGATCACCGCCCGGAGGATCGACATCTTCCCGTCATACTCTGTATACGTATCAATGACGCAGATGTAAGTAATGGTCATGAAGTAAAACAGCAGGATGCTCCTTCTCACCATGAGCCAGTAATGAAGCAGATAGGTCATGAGCCAGAGAAGGATGAAAAACAGCAGGCTTTGATACATGTAGGTCAGGCTTCCCCATTCGCGACCGAACATCATGCCCGTGTTGTATCCGATCTCCCCGAACATCTCCTGTACCCAGGTCAGGTCGAGAATGGAGCCGGGAAAGTACCAGATCTTCAAGGCGACGATCATATAAAGCAGTTTCACCGCCCCCGAGATCAAGAAGTGAACCCGGAAGTACGACAGAAGGAATGCGATGGCGATGAAGAGGACGAATGCCGTTACACTCCCTGTATCGGTGATGGCCCCGACGGGTCGCAGCCATTCCCATAAAAGGAGGAACCCCAACCCGTAAATGATGATATTGATCAGGTGATGCGTTTGATTCTTCATGCTCTCTTCACCTCCGCAAAGGCCGAAGAAAACTCCGGTTCATATAATATCCTCATGGACACGCCACGTGACGATGCAAAAGCAGTGAGCGACCTGTCTTCCTGGGAGACGGTCTCCCCTTCCCTTTTGATCAGGAAAAGGAGGATCGAGCCGCTTTGTTTCACATATTCATTGATTGCCAGGATCTTTTCTTTCGAAATGGTAGAGGTGACAAAGATGACGGCAGCCGATTGGGCGTTGTGAAGACGGTCGCCCTTCAGCATGCGTTCCAACCGTTCGGGACTGTCGGGCATGACCTTCGCCAAATGATGCTGCATCTGACTTTGCGGTCCCTCCCCGCCCCTGATGGGAAAGAATGTGCGCTCCTCACCGTGGGATAACAGACCGACCTGTGCCCCTTTGCGGGAGATGGAGTGAAGGATGGAGGCGGTGAAGGTCACCATCGGTTCAAAGGCCGCTGATTCCTCGCGATCGAGGACAACGAGGACGTCATGGGATTGACGCTCCTCGAACTCCTTCGTCATCAGCTCATTGGTGCGGGCAAAGGATTTCCAGTGGATCCAGGAAAAGCGGTCCCCCGGCTGATATCCCCTTACACCCGTCGCCATCGTCGTATCCTTCTGGATTTTCACATTGGAGCTCGTCATCCCCTGGTCGTAACGGTTCTCAAGGGAGCGATACGGGACGTCGATCACTCCGGGATAAACGAGGAGCGTATCTTCACAGGGGATAAGCGCTTCTTTTTCGAAGATGCCGAAGAAATCACCGGTTTTCACCCTCAGGGCAGAGAAGGTATGCTCCCCCCTTGGGAGATGGTCAATCGTATACGTATAAGAGAATGCACGCCTCCAGCCCGGGTGGACAACGGTCTTCTTCTTCCAACCGAGGGGTGAAGCCAACAGCTCAGACCCCTGGTCCTCGATCACCACATAGTAAAGGGGAAACGGTACCGATCTCCTGATGGTCATGGTGACCTTCAGCTCATCCCCTGCCTTCAGCTCATTGGATTCAAACGCGCGCTCCACACTGAATAGACGGAGGGGGTAAAAGAATACGATGATGGAATAGGCGGCAAACGGGAGGAAGCTGTAGAAAAGGAACCAGCTGACGAACCCACCCTGAAACATGGCGAAGGAAAAGGACGCCGCCAGGAAAAGCAGGAGTAAAACAATCTTCCACAGTGTGTGAAACAGTTGCTTCATCCTCATCTATCTCACAAGCCTTTGAACAGGGACAGGCATCCTGGCGATGACCCTTTCCACGACATCTTCCGGGGTGACCCCCTCATACTTCGCTTCGGATTTCATGATGATCCGATGCGAGAAAACGAACGGTGCCAAAAACTGAACATCATCCGGCACCACATAACTCCGCCCCCTAAGGAAGGCGTACGCCTGACAGGCTTTCATGAGGGCGATGGACCCACGGGGGCTCGCCCCGAGATAGACGTTGGCATGGATCCTCGTCCGATGGGCGATATCGACAATGTATTTCTTGATCGTATCGTCAACGAATATATCTTTCACTTCCTCCTGAAGCTGGATCAGTTCCGCAAGGGTGATGGCCGGTACCAGATCTTCAATCGGCGGATTCTTTTGGGCCCGGTTGAGGACCTCCATCTCTTCTTCCGGTTCAGGATAGCCCATTTTCATTTTCAGAAGGAATCGGTCCAGCTGGGCTTCCGGAAGGGGATAGGTCCCTTCATATTCAATCGGGTTCTGCGTCGCCATGACAAAGAATGGTTTATCGAGCTTCCTTGTCATCCCGTCGATTGTCACACTGCTCTCTTCCATCCCCTCAAGGAGTGCCGACTGGGTTTTGGGTGATGTCCGGTTGATTTCATCCGCCAGAATGATATTCCCCATGATCGGACCCGGTCTGAAGGTAAACTCCATTTCTCTCGGATTGTAGATCGACACCCCGATGACATCGGAAGGCAGGAGGTCAGGCGTGAACTGGATCCGCTTGAAGTCCGCCCCCACCGACTTGGCCAGTGCCTTCACCATCATCGTCTTTCCGACACCCGGTACATCCTCGAGCAGCACATGCCCCCCGGCAAGCAGGGACACCACGCTCAGCTCGGCCACTTCACGTTTTCCGATCATGACCTTCTCAATATTTTGTATAATCCCTTCCACTTTGGGATTCAATGATTGCTCTGCCATCTGACTATCCCCTTCCTTTTCTTATTTCAATACATGCAGCCTGCTATTTATGCTCTCTATCGCAAGGCCCCTGTCTTGTTCAAACGTTTGTTTAACTTCTTACTACTTACTTTCGATTAAAATCCAGAAAACCCTTCTGAACGTTTCCCGATTACAAGGACGCGTCCAGCTCTTACTATTCATCCATATTACCATTAATTGTTTATTACCGGGGAGGCAGAGAGAAGATTCTACTAAAATTTTCTTCCTGATTTTGCGAGTTTGTCGTTAGGAGGAAAAGGATTATAATGGTGAAACCGGCGCTCATCACCTGCGCCAATCTTTTAAAAATGAGGTAATCCCTATGAAAGCACTTGTATTCGAACGATTCGGAGGCCCGGAAGTCCTGTCGTATCAAGATATTCCGGAACCGACTCTAGCCAGCAATGAGGTACTTGTGAGGATGAAGGCTGTCGGCCTCAACTTCGCGGATGTGTACCGGAGAAAAGGAAACTATCATCTATCAGGGAACCCACCTTACATCTTGGGCTATGAAGGGGCAGGCATCGTCGAGAAGGTCGGGGAGGATGTAAAGGGCGTAAACATCGGTGACCGGATCGCTTTTGCCGACGTTCCCTATGCAAACGCCGAGCTCGTAGCCGTTCCACATGATAAAGTCATTCCAGTACCAGAAGCTATCTCTTTTGAAACGGCTGCTTCCCTCCTTCTACAGGGACTGACCGCACATTATTTAACCAAGGACAGCTACTCCATCAAAGACGGTGACCACGCCCTGGTCCACGCTGCCTCGGGTGGTGTCGGTCAATTACTCGTACAGATCATCAAGTCCCTAGGCGGACATGTGATCGGCCTGACATCGACCAAGGAGAAGGCAGAAGTGGCCAAAGCCATCGGCGCTGATCACGTCTTCCTATACGATGAGGATTGGGCAGCAAAGGTCAAGGAGGTCTACCCTGCAGGTGTCGATGTTGCCTATGAATCCATCGGGTCCACACTGAGCGGCAGCTTCCAGGCCACACGTACAGGGGGGACAGTCGTATTCTTCGGCATGGCAGGCGGCGACCCGGAACCGGTCGATCCCCGCATGCTCATGGATACGTCCAAAACATTGACGGGCGGAGACCTGTGGAATGTCCTCACCTCACATGAAGAGCGGGTGGAACGTTCCGCCGAATTGTTCCAATGGATTACAGACGGTTCCATCACCCTATCTGAACCGACGACCTTCCATTTGAGTGAAGGCAGGAAAGCCCATGAATATCTTGAAAGCCGCAAAAGCACAGGAAAAATCCTGCTGTTGCCATAAAAAAAGCCGATCCAGATTCGTCTGGACCGGCTTTTTCCTTATTTCCAAAAATCATCGAATACAGTGATCGGCAGATGGCGTTTATGTTGAGTCTTCAAGTAGTGGGACTCAATAACCTTCTTTGCGTCAGCTGGAACTTCTTTTCCTTCAAGATAGTCATCCAGCTGTTCATAGGTGACGCCAAGCGCTTCTTCATCAGCAAGAGCCGGGCGATCTTCCTCAAGATCGGCAGTCGGCTTCTTCGTATAGAGATGTTCCGGGCACCCGAGCTCTTCAAGAAGCTTGCGGCCTTGACGTTTATTCAAACGGAATAGAGGTACAAGATCTGCGGCCCCGTCCCCGAACTTCGTATAGAATCCAGTCACCGCTTCGGCAGAATGATCCGTTCCGAGGACGACACCTTTCTTCACGGCAGCGACAGCGAATTGAACCTTCATGCGCTCACGGGCCTTTTCATTCCCTTTCACGAAATCCGACATCTCGATGCCGCTTTCCTTCAGGGTCTGGACACTTGCGTCCACAGCCGCTTTAATATTGACGGTCAAGGAATCCGTCGGGTCGATGAACTTAACGGCATCAATGGCATCCTGGGCGTCGCCCTGCTCCCCATATGGCAGACGGATGGCGTAAAACGCATATTCGTTTGAACCGGCTTCTTCGTTCAGTTCCGTGATGGCAATCGAAGCGAGCTTCCCGAGGAGAGTGGAATCCTGACCTCCCGAAATGCCAAGAACGAGACTCTTGAGGAACGAGTTCTTCTTAAGATACGATTTCATGAAATCGACACTGCGTCGAATTTCTTCCTTGGGATCAATCTCCGGTGAAACCATCATTTCTTCTACGATTTGTTTTTGAAGAGAATCCATCATTCACACTCCATGTTAGGTTTTATTACATCATAAGTATACCTTTTTATGATGCCCGCAAACAACGAAACTTACTTGATATCAACTGATTTTTCTTTGACCGACGCTTTGACTTCATGGATGAGTTCCATCTTATTGGACCAGCATTCATCACTGAGATCGACCGGGTACCCTTCAGGATTCATGGCACGCTTGTATTCATCCCACAGCAATTCCAGGTTTTCATTCACAAAGGTACGGATCCTGTCGAGGGATGGTGTTTCATACACAAGCTTTCCATCCTTGAATACATCCACATGCAGCTCCCGCGCCTCGAAGTTCGTGACGAATTTGCTGATGTACGTATGCACAGGGTGGAACATCTTCAGGCGCTCTTCTTCCTGAGGCTTCTCGTGCTCAAGGGCGATGTACTCCCCTTCAGACTTGTGATTGATCGAGTTGATGATGCGGTACACGCGTTTCTTACCAGGCGTCGATACCTTCTCCGCATTGCTGGAGATCTTGATGGTATCCTGCATGTTGCCGTCTTCCCCTTCGATGGACACGAGTTTGTAGACTGCACCGAGGGCAGGCTGGTCATAAGCCGTGATGAGCTTCGTCCCGATCCCCCACACGTCGATCAGGGCACCCTGAGCCTTCAGGTTCATGATGGTATACTCATCAAGATCGTTCGACGCAATGATCTTCGTGTCCGGGAATCCCGCATCATCGAGCATCTTGCGTGCCTTCTTGGACTGGTACGCCATGTCTCCGCTGTCGAGGCGGATCCCTTTGAAATTGATCTTATCGCCGAGCTCCTTCGCCACCTTGATGGCCGTCGGAACTCCGGAACGGAGGGTATCGTACGTATCCACAAGGAATACACAGTCCTTATGGCTCTCTGCATATTTGTGGAAAGCCGTGTACTCATCGCGGTAAGCCTGTACCATGGCATGGGCGTGTGTACCCGACACCGGCATGCCGAAGATCTTCCCGGCCCGTACATTGCTCGTCGCATCGAAACCACCGATGTAGGCGGCACGCGTCCCCCAGATGGCGGCATCGAGCTCATGGGCACGACGTGTGCCGAACTCCATGACCACCTCGTCCTGTACCACCTGCTTGATCCGGTTTGCCTTCGTAGCGATCAAGGTCTGATAGTTCACGATATTAAGAAGCGCGGTTTCCAACAGCTGCGCCTGGCCAAGCGGTGCCTCCACGCGAAGGAGCGGCACATTCCCAAAGGAAAGCTCCCCTTCCTCCATGGAACGGATTGTCCCGGTGAATCGCATATCCTTCAAGTACTGAAGGAACTCCTCTTCATATCCAAGCTCCCTCAAATAATCGATATCGCTATCCGAAAACTGGAATTTCTTCACGAACTCAATGATTCTCTCAAGTCCCGCGAAGACCGCATATCCATTGCCAAAAGGCAGTTTTCGAAAGAAGACTTCAAAAACAGCCTTTCGATTATGAAAATTATCGTCCCAATAAGCCTTCGTCATATTGATTTGATACAAGTCTGTATGTAAAGCCAAACTGTCATCTGCATACTGCATCGTCATGAAATTTCTCTCCTTTGAGTTGTTGCCATCCTTTCTATTTTAACCAATAAATCGACAAAAGCCGAATAGAAAAACTCATTTTCCTCATATTTCCCTTTCTGAACCTGGATGAAACCCTTTTGATAGGGCACTGAAGCATGAGGGTGATGCTCAAAATCAAAAGATAAATTGGATATGTATGTTGCTCGTTTCACACACTAAGACAAAGTACTTGGTACACGGTGTGCTTAGAAGTCATGCACCGTTTACCTAAAACGACTGGAGGATACACATGGAACCCGCTCTTATTTGGCAGACCCTCATCATCTTTGTTGCGGCAACATTATTATTAAGGATCAGCGGAAGAAGGACCATCTCTCAGATGACGATTCCACAAACCGTCATGATGATCGCAATAGGAACTCTTTTAATTCAACCCGTATCCGGTAAAGGATTATGGACTACTTTCGGGATAGCCGGTATATTGGTCATCAGTCTGATTCTCACCGAATACATCCAGTTTAAATTTGACCCTGTAGAAACCGCCATATCCGGTAAGGCACTCGTAGTTATTGAAAATGGCATCCTCAACGAGAAAAACTTAAAAAAACTGAGACTTCCTGTTGATAAACTCGAGCAGCGGTTGCGACAGGTAGGGGTCACCTCTCATAAAGATGTTCAATATGCAACCATTGAATCCAATGGGCAATTAGGCTATAATCTCAGGCCGGAAAAGCAACCCGCTACTAAGGAGGACATCCAGAATCTTCTTCAGGCACTCCAATCCAGACAGACATCACTGCCGAAAGAGGGGACTACCCACAATATTTTTCAAGAAGTGGTATCAGAGGGTGAAGCTAATCACGTACCTAAGTACCTTCAATAAAAAACACCCCTATCCTATAAAAGGAGCCGGGGTGCTGATGAATCATTAAAACATAGCCAACAAGAGAATCGGAATAAATAAAATAGTCAGCACGGCACCCGGAATCAAGAGCGTGCAGAGGCCAAGCCATGATGAGAACCGGTGAGCTTCAGAAACAGCTTTAATTAAGATAAAGAAGTACCAGCCCGCAAGGACAATTTGAACGAATACCGAGAAAAAGATGTATACCGCTCCTATGAAAGAACCGACCACATAATCAGATTGAAATGCGCCTTCGCCCATGACCATCAGGTCCGGCACCCAAAGAACAAGCGCGATGATTATCGGAATGTTCGCCCATGCTGTCGCCAGGAGCATCTCCTTGTAGGTGGCCGTCCCTTTGAAAATCTTTCCTACCCCCCACGCAACCAGGGAGGTCAGGAACCAGCCAATAATACCGGTGATGGCTCCGAAAATCACCGCCCCAAGAAGGAATAAAGGTAAACCAAGATCCATATTATCAAGGACATCTCTAGACGATGCTTGATCAAGCGTATTGCCGATTCCAGCCAGGATAGAGAGTAAAAAGGCGAAACCGAGAAACTTATGATTAAGAATATAGCGGATGGTCGTTCTTGGCTTCACCCAGATGGTGAGCCATGGATTCAACGGTTTTGTTTCTTGCATTGGTTGTTGTGGGTCTGCTGCAGTTTGCATCGTTTGTTTCCTTTCTATATTGGGTTTTTGATGTGGAAAATGCTTAGGACTTCGGAAATAATGAACCCATTCCATCAATCGCACTGTCGGAACTTCATCCATATAAATATCCATATCCTGTAATTATCTTAACAGATTTCCATTTACCCGTTTTTCTATTTCTTCAATCATCTTACAATTGAAAAGAAAAAAATAATGGGATGAATACTTCTATCCGTCAGCCCAAAACCATTTTTCCCTTTATTATCCTTACCATCGAGATGCACCTCCGTCAATTCCCCGCAGAAGCATGTCGAATTTTGTCTGTACGTATAGAACTACCAAGCCGTCTACCCCCCACCCTCAAATAGGTCCTAGGGTCAGATTCAATCGAACTAGACCAAGATTGTCCCCCCTCCAAAAACAAGAATTTGTCAGAATACCTCCAGTGAAATAGCGACGTTGAACTTTCTTATAGGCCTTTGGATTCGTTTATAATAAAAAGCCTGCAGGGCACACCTGCAGGCTTGCTTTATAGCTGACGAATCCACTCATCCATAAGCTCTTCCTTGCTGATGATCGCCTCACCACCGCCTTGGACGAATGCATCCTTTCCTCCTCCTTTTCCGTTGATCAGATCGAATACCGGTCGCACCGATTCCTTGAGGGCGGCGGTCGATGCCTTCCCTCTTGCCCCGACAAGCTGAAGCTTGGCTCCGTTCTTCACGGCAAACAGGACGACCACATCTTCGTTCCGGGCTGTGATCTGTTGAGCGAGGCCCTGGAGCTCCTTGATCGGACGCTCGTCATAGACCCGGGAGAGCAGGAGGTGTCCCGCTACCTCTTGAACGCTATTGACCAGTACGTCTGCCTCAAGCTTCAGGTATTCGACTTTTACACCCTCCAGCTCCTTCTCGATGTCCTTTTGCCTGTCGATCATCCGCAGCACGGCTTCCTTCATGCCCTCTTCCGGTGCCTGGATGATCCCCGTCAGGTCTCTCAGGAGATCGTGCTTTGCTTGGAGATGGGTGCGGATCCTGTCCCCACAGATGAACCTGAGACGAATATGAGACTTATGCTTTTCCCAATCGAGAATCTTGATGCCACCCACTTCGCTTGTGGATGCAGGGTGGGTCCCGCCACATCCGTTATAATCGAAGTCCGGAATAATCACCAGACGGATCGGTCCGTCCACATCGGGCTGCTTCCTGAGTGGATAATCTCCCAGCTCGCCTTCCGTTACCCACTTTGTCTCAATGGGTCTCGCTTCCCTGATCACCTGATTGGCAAGGGCTTCTGCTCGCTTTGCCTCTTCCCTGGTCAAATCGGGGATCTCAAGATCGATGGTGAGGGTCTCCTGACCAAGATGAAAACTGATGGTTTCATAGCCTAGAGATTCTATAAAGCTGGCAGACAGGATATGCTGCCCCGCATGCTGCTGCATATGGTCGAAGCGTCTATCCCAGTCGATATTCCCGTTGATGGTGACGCCTTCCTCAAGGGGGGCATCCAGGTAGTGACGGATCTCTCCGTTCACATTTTCTACTTCCAGGACCCTGCGTCCCCCGAGCATCCCCGTATCGTGAGGCTGACCTCCACCTGTCGGATAGAAGCACGTTTCTTCAAGAATGGCGTACCAGCGTCCTTTTTCATCCTGAGCTAGTTCGTTGATCGTGGTGGTGAATGTGCTGCGGTACGCATCTGCGTAATAGCGTTTGACGGTCATGATATTCCCTCTTCCTCTGCGTTCTTATCTGTCTACTTTACCACAGAGGAGACATCACTTCCGAGGATTTTTGAGGTGGATCGGGACGCTGCCCAACTGATCCCACGGAATCTCCCATCTTCTTTCGAACTCCTGCACCGCCCGTTCATCCCCCGCTATGATCCGTTCCACCAGCTCTCGTAAGGGCAGCTTCTGATAATCCATGCGCTCACCTGCTCGCTGTTTGATTTGTACATTACTTATTACCTATTCGAGACTGGGATAAACGTAGGAACTCTCTCATTTCCCGGTGCCCACAAAAAAAACCATCCCGGAGGATGGCTATGAAACTTATATGATGTCCTGGAATCTTTTTGCATGCTCTTCCAGCTTGGTGGAGGCCATCGTCAGGCCGGAGAAATCGTGGACGGTGTGCTTGATCATCGTCTGGCTTTCCTTGATATCATGCTGGGCGGTATCGGTACCGGAGGTGATCTTCTTCACTTCGACGGTGATGCCTTCGATGTTATCACGGATTTCGACGATGGATTTCTCCACCCGCTCCGATAGTTTCCGCACTTCTTTCGCCACGACGTCAAAGCCCCTGCCATGCTCGCCTGCCCTTGCAGCTTCGATGGCGGCGTTCAGGGCAAGTAAATTCGTCTGGGCGGCGATTTCCCTTACGGTCTGGACAATGCCTTTGATATCATCGGCCTGTTTCTGGAGCCCTTGGAGGGTTTCCGAATTTTCTTCCGATACCCTGGTCATCCGGTCAATGATCCCCATGAGCTCATTCCCGCGGTCGATGCCTCCCTTCGCCTGATCATGAAGGTCTTCTGCCAGCCCCTTCAAATCATCCGTCAAGGACGAAATCGCCCTCTGACGGTCGGTGATGTTGGTCGCCACCTTCAAGATGCCGATGACCCTGCGGGAGTCCTCGTCAAAGATGGGCATATAGGTCGCCTCGAGCCAGATTGCATTCCCCATGGCATCCTTCCGTTCAATCTTGTCCTGGAAGCTGCGCCCCGACAGGAGCCTCTTCCAAAAGGTTTCATATCCGCCGCTGTTGGCGAATGACGGGAAGCAGAGTTCCTTATGATGCATCCCCACCATATCGTCGGCTCGATACCCGACGCTACCGGCGAACAAGTCATTGACATAGGTGACTCTCCGGTCGATCCCGAATTGGATCAGGGCCATATTTTCTTTCATTGATTGTACGATCAAGTCATTTGATATTCGATCCATCTGTATGGTCACCTTTCATTTCCCCTTTAGTTTGATACGGCCGCTATGTTCATCCAGCGCGCGGAAATCGCCTCGGCCGTATCCGGTCTGCTTAAATAAAATCCCTGGATCAAGTCGCAGCCTTCCCGCTTGAGCCAGTCCATCTGATAGGCATCCTCCACACCCTCCACCAGCACCTTCATATTCAGGTTATGTCCAAGGGTGATCATGGACCGGACGATGGCTTCCTGCTCTTCGTTCCCTTCAAAGTCTTCCAGAAAGGAACGGTCAATCTTCAAAATCTCGACGGGCAGTGCCTTCAAATAACGGAATGATGAATAGCCTGTCCCGAAATCGTCCAGGGAGATCTTGATCCCCATCTCCCTCAGTCGATCAAGAATGACGATGACATCCGCTTCGCATTTCATGGCCGAGGATTCGGTCAGCTCAAGCTCAAGATAATTGGGATCCATACCCGTTTCATCGAGTACTTCCTGAACGGACGGGATGAAGTCCTCCCTCGAGAACTGGAGCGGGGAAATGTTGACGCCCATCACGATGGGCTCCTTCCCTTCCCCTATCCATCTCACCCACTGCCTGCACGCCTCCTTCAGCACCCATCTGCCCACAGAGTGGATCATCCCCTTTTCTTCCATGATCGGGATGAATTCCACAGGGGAGACCGGACCGACACTTGGATGGGTCCAACGCATGAGCGCCTCTACCCCTTCAAGGCTGCCGGACTTCACGTTCACTTTGGGCTGATAGAGGACGTAGAACTCTTCCTGCTCAAATGCATGCTCGAATCCCTGCTCGAGGAGCATCGTCCTTTCAAGCTTATGTCTGATTTCTTCATTGAATTCCGTGACGCAGTTCTTTCCGTTCTTCTTTGACTCATACATGGCAAGGTCAGCATAGCTCAGGAGCTCCGACCCGTTACGCGCGTCTTCGGGATAATGGGCGATCCCTGCGCTGATGGTCACCCGCACATTGGATCCATTGATTGAGAACGGCTCGTTCATGGCACGGACACATTTGTTGGCCAGGTTCTTCACTCTACCCCTATCGGCACAGGTCGAAACGACTACGAACTCATCGCCACCCTGTCGAGTGAGGACACAATCCTCCGGAAGCGCGTCCTTAAGCCTTTTCGTCACCTCTTTCAACAGCACATCGCCAGCCTGATGGCCGAGCGTATCGTTGGTGAACTTCAAACGGTCAAGATCGATGAAGATGCAGTACACCCCTTCACCATCTGCAATCCACTCATCCAGGAGCTTCTCAAGCTTGTAGCGGTTCGGGAGTTCTGTCAGGGGATCATGATAGGCCATGAACTGGATCACGTCTTCCGACTTGCGCTTCTCCGTGATATCCCGCGTGAACCAGATGGAGTGCTCCAGCCCCTCTCCCCGGATGCCGTGCTTCGACACCTCGAGAATCCGTTTCCCTTGTTTGGTGTCTATCGGGAGGGTCAAGCGACTGTCCTCCATCGTACCTTCCACAAACACATCGGGAACGGTCTGACCGTGTGCCTCAGGAAACATGGAAAGGAGCGCAGCATTGGCATGATAGATCCTGCCTGACTTATCAGAGATGGCGATCCCGTCCTCAGCCGAATCGAACATCATCGTCTGAAGAATGGATTTCTTCCTGACAAATCGGTCGATGGCGATAGAGGAGAAGGTGAAGATGAAAATCAAAAGGGTACTGATGAAGACTCCCCACGTTAGGAAGGTCACGTCCACCGTGCCTACCCCTTCATGCCCCTCATGCTGATGAAAGTGTGCAGCCGACATCCCCGTGTAGTGAAGACCCGTGATGGCCACCCCCATGAACAAGGAGAAAGCGAGCTTCACTCTGAATCCCATCCCTTCCTTGGCAAAGGACGAATAGAACCCGAGCCACAGGGCCGCAAACGCTGACGAATATGCAATCCCGAGTGAAAGGGTCACCAACAGTGGATCATAACTGATCATCATCGGACGGATGGCCGCCATGCCGATATAGTGCATGGATGCAATACCCGTCCCCATGAGGATAGCTCCATAAAGCAGATGCCTTTTCCCAGGGGCTGCGGATGATACCGTCCAGAACCCGGCCGAACATCCTGCCACGGAAGCGACAATGGAAAGGAAGACAAGGCTGACATCGTAATACATCGTACTCGACAGGTGAAAAGCGAGCATGCCGATGAAATGCATGGACCAGATTCCGAGCCCAAGGACGCCACCCGCCGTCATCAACCAGACAAGCTTTGCCTTTCCCATGGTCTGCCTCACTCGATTCGATAATTCTATAGAAGCAAACGCTGCGATCAACGCAATGATATAGGACAAAAAGACAAGAAATAAATCATAGTTATTCGTAATATGTACAACCAATTCCACAGTGCACCTCATTTTAGTCACATCTTCCTCTACTGGAAAAATGAGACTTTAGTCACTCTATTATAATGGGATGGACCCTCTCTGTATAGATTGAGATTACGGATGATGGATCTATTTTTCTGCAAGGAAAGAGAGAGGAGTCGCTCTCCTCATTTCTCCCTCCCAGACTGATCACTCTTTCACGGCGACAACACGGATCCGCCAATAATCGGCCACCCATTCCCCGTCCTTGAAAAGGACAGGCCGGACCCTCTCCTTGATTCCTTTATACGCCAAGGTCTTTTCTTCCCCCTCAAACTCCGGAAAGAAATCATCTGCAAAGCCGTCAAGCCAGTGATCGAGTCCCTTTTCTCCATCAGGCAGCGGGGTAGGCCTCTCATAGTGATGAATGAACGCTACCCTGAAACCATGATGCTCTAGGAGCGAGCTGTAGTCACCGACGGTCGGGAAGTACCACGGATTCCGCGATGTGGCATCGATTCCACACGCTGTCAGTTCCTCTTCCACTCCTGCGATGATCGTCCCGACGTTTCGGCTCCCGCCGAATTCAGCGACGAATCGTCCCCCGGGGCGTAAAGCACGGGCAACGGAAGCCGCCACACCGTCTTCATCCCGTACCCAATGAAGGGCAGCGTTGGAGAATACGGCATCCACCGGTTGTGGAGTGTGGAAGTTTGCGGCATCCCCCACTTCAAAGGAGATGGACGGATACTTCTCCCGGGCGCGCAGGATCATGTCCTCCGAATAGTCGATTCCCCTTACGATGGATCCGGATCCCGCAATCCCTTGCGTCAAATCACCGGTTCCGCACCCAAGGTCAAGGATCTTCTCGCCTTCCTTCGGATCAAGTATATCGATCAGGCCTTTCCCATATAGGGAAACAAATCCGCTTTTATCATCATAATGCTTACCATTCCACTTATTACCACTCATATCGTCATCATCCTCCCGTTTGTTTATAGACAGATTTCGACGTATTTCTCCTCTCTCCTGCCGCGTTGGGATATTTCTTCTGGAGGCCTTGGAGATATGACATCCCCGGGGGAGTCCATTATAATGGGGAGGACAAATAAGAAAGATGAGGTGAGCGATATGAAGATCGCTACAATCGGAACAGGATTCATCGTCGAAAGGTTCCTCTCTGCTGTCGATGACGTGGAAGGTGCCCAATGCACCGCCATGTACTCACGGGCAGAATCGAGTGCACGCCCCCTTGCAGACAAGTTCGGTGGACCATCCATTTATACAGATCTGAACAGGATGCTCGATGAAGCCGACGCAGACTTCATTTATGTGGCTTCCCCCAACAGTCTCCATTTCGAGCATGTGAGGACTGCCTTACATAAAGGAAAACACGTTATCTGCGAAAAGCCGTTCACATCGACGGCCAGGGAGCTTGAAAAACTGAGGGCGCTGGCAAAGGAAAAGCGTCTCATGCTCTTTGAAGCCATCACCACCATCCACCTGCCAAACTACGAATTGATTCGCCAGAACATCGGGAAGATCGGACCGATCCGCTTCATTCAGGCCAATTACAGTCAATATTCAAGCCGGTACGATACATTCCTTGCAGGCGAAACGCCGAATATCTTCAATCCGGCCTTCTCGGGCGGTGCCCTTGTGGACATCAATATCTACAATATCCACTTCATCATGAACCTGTTCGGGAAACCCGATGCCGTCCATTACATGGCGAACACCCATTCAAATGGCATCGACACATCGGGCGTCGTGCTGATGAAATACCCCGGCTTTATCGGAGAAGCCGTCGGGGCCAAGGATACGGAAAGCCCGAACTTCTGCATCATCCAGGGTGAGAAGGGCTATATCGAGGTGGAGAACGGAACGAGCTGCGAGGCCATCACCGTCAAGACAGGCGATGAAGAAGTGGTCCTGAACGAACAGACGAATCCGAATAAACTCTACTACGAGCTGAAAACATTTCGTGACATCTACGAGAATGAGGATTATGACCGCTGCTACGAACTCCTTGATTACAGCTGCACCGTCCTGGATATCGTAGAACAGGCACGAAAATCCGCCGGCATCGTTTTTGATGCAGATTAACAGAAAACACAAGAAAGATACCATTTTATGACGAACAATATAAGTAAAGGTTCCTGACACCGCTCATGATTTCCGGGCATGACTACGCTTTCTGCGGGGAGCCACTCTTCACGCAGGAATCTTCGTCTTGCACTCCAATCAACCACTGGCAACTTGTTCATGAAACAAATAGAAAACCCGAATTCGATTGACTGATCACAGGCAAATGAATTCGGGTTTTACTATGGCTAAAAGACTTTGTTTGGTCCGAGCTTCCTTTTATTCCACTGGATACCCTGCACCTTTCCAAGCTGAGAATCCGCCTTTCACGTTCAATACCTCATGTCCCTTTGCTTGCAGGAGGCTTGCGCCGATGGCGGACCGGGCGCCGGACTGGCAGTGGACGATCAAGGTCTTATCCTGAGGGAGATCCGCTTCAGGGAGATGTCCGAGCATGTGATGATGAGCTTCACGTATATGCCCATCTTCCCATTCATTCCCATTCCTCACATCGACCACATAATAGTGGTCATCCGTCATGAGTTCATTCGCTTTTTCCACGGAGATCGATTCATAGGTTTCAAGCTGCCCGGGAAGATCTTCCGGATCCATATACCCCTTCACCTGATCGAGACCGATAGAAGAAAGCGCCTTTCTGATCTCCCCGATCCTGCCTTCCTCCGCAATCAGGAAGATGTACCGCTCATAATCGAGCAGCCATCCTGCCCAGTTCGGGAAGGAGCGATTGTACGGGATATTGAGAGACCCTTTTAGATGACCGTCCGAGAATCGCGAGGCATCCCGTGCATCCACGATAACAGCACCTTCTGTCGGAGCACTCTTGCGGGGAATCTCTTCCCGTGTCAGAAGAGGCGGCCCTTCCTTGTTCAACTTCTTCATTTGAGCAAAATAGGTCGGCGGCTCCGGTTGACCGGTAAGAAGTTCATGGACGAACTCCTTCTCATCCGTGATCCGGAGGGCCCAGTTGAACTTCCTTTCGTAGCCGAGGGTCGACATGGGGACGGCACCGAGGGACTTCCCGCATGCGCTACCCGCCCCGTGGGCCGGCCAAATCTGCAGATGATCAGGAAGATCTTTGAGCTTCTTCAAGGATCGGAACATATCGATGGCCCCCGTTTCCGATGTTCCTTTGGCTCCGGCTGCTTTTTCGAGAAGATCCGGACGACCGACATCCCCAACAAATAGGAAGTCACCCGTAAAGATGCCCATCGGTTCGTCCGCACCGCCACCCTCGTCCGTCAACAGGAACGAAAGGCTCTCAGGCGTATGCCCGGGTGTATGAAGGACTTCGAATTTCACATTCCCGATATAGAACGTAGAGCCATCCTTTAAGAGCTCATGCTCGTAGTCATTCAGGTACTGATACTTCCACTCCTGATCGCCTTCATCGGAAACGTAGAGCTTCACTCCTCCGGAACCCGCAAGCTCCCTGATACCGGACAGATAGTCAGCATGGATGTGGGTTTCTGCTGCTGCCGAAATGGTCAATCCCTCTTTCTTTGCTGCCGCATGATAGGGTGCCACATCCCTTGCCGGATCGATCACTAGCGCTTCGCCGGTTTTCTGACATCCGATCAGGTACGACATATGAGCAAGCTTTTCATCAAAAAATGATTTAAAGTACATGATTCTCCACCCCTTTTATCAAATTCATTTCTTTATAGAACGATCGATGCATGCAATCAGACGCCTCTCGATGTCACCTGCCAGTTCCTTCAGCTCGGGATCGTCGAGCAAACCTATGAGGGCAGTCGGTTTTGGAAGCCCGATTTTGATCACGCCTTGATCTTGATAAACGACAATTTTACACGGCAAGAAATACCCTACGAGCTTATTCTCCTTCAATACCCGTTCTGCTTCCTGTGGATTGCATACTTCAAGTACCATATAGGGTTCATCTACTGTGAACCCCTTCTCCATCAGCTTATCCTTTATATCAAATGTCCAGAGAATGCCAAAGGACTCTTCTTTGAGCGCATCTTCCAGGGCCGTTATGGCTTCCTTCATCGTGCCATCCGTTTGTACAGTGTAATGAAAATCCAACTTCTTCATCCTCCTTTTACGGTATGGGGTATATACAACCTTATGTTACCCTCTCCTACCAATTTTCACTCTTCCTCTTACTAGAATGGGTCTTAAGGCTGAAAATATGTCCTACAGGATATCCCACCAGATCTTGATGGTAGTGGCAGTAATCAGGAGCGCAAGGATCGTCTGAAGCCATTTCGTATTCACTTTCTTACCCGCCATGGCTCCAAGAGGGGAAGCGATCAGGCTCGCAATGACCATGATGGCGGCTGGACCGTAATCGACCTGGCCCGTGGTCACCTTCCCTACGGTGGCCCCGATTGAGGAGATGAACGTGATGGCGAGGGAAGAAGCGATCGTCATCCTTGTAGGGATCTTCAAGACGACCAGCATGATCGGGACGAGGAGGAATGCTCCGGCTGCCCCTACGATGCCCGCCCCGACTCCGACGATAAGGGACAATACAGCCGCCAGCCATTTGTTGAACGTCACTTGCTCTAGTGGGATATCATCCAGTCCCTTCTTCGGAATGAACATCATGATCGCGGCGATGAGGGCCAGGATCCCATAGATCAGGTTGATGCCACCTTCCGACATAAGCTTGGAGCCGTATCCTCCGACAAAGCTTCCGATCAGGATGCTTCCACCCATATAGGCAATGAGCGTCTTATTCAGGTACCCTCCCTTTCGATACGCCCAGACCCCTCCGATGGTGGCGAAGAACACCTGGACGGCGCTGATGCCGGATACTTCATGGGCGCTGAAGGCTGCGACCCCCACTAAGGGAGGAATATAGAGAAGCATCGGATACTTGATGATGGATCCCCCGATCCCAAGCATGCCGGAAATATAAGAACCGATGAAGCCGATGAGAAAAATCACAACGATAAAACTTACATCCATTTCACTCACTCCCCTTTATGATCTCCAGGCATTCATGCCGCCTTTGACATTGGTGACGGAATGAAATCCGCTCTTCCTCAGCAGTTTGGCAGCGTTCATGCTTCTCATCCCGCTCTGACAGATGACGACTACCTCTTTATCTTTTGATAACGTGGCGATTTGTTTGGGAAGCTGCTGAAGGGGGATATTTTTGAATCCCCTGATGTGATTCCCTTTGTATTCCCCTGGCGTGCGAACATCGATGAACTGCTTGTTTTTATTCTTCAATTCCCTTTTTAACTCTTCCGTGGAGATCATCCGGATCCCCTTTACCGGCATGAGCCGGGATAGGATAAGAACGAGAACGATGGCCAACAGGGCGTATAGGATGATATGCATATGATTCCATTCCTTTCATTCATTAAATTACCCTATAGGGTATAATGTTTTACAAAAGAAAAAATGGTGATGACCATTTTCCTTATCGGCTCTTCACTAATAGATTGACGGCTTCTTTGATGATCTCATCCGTCTCATCTCCCTGCTCATCGGCAGCTCGCACGCACTCCACAAGATTGGCGCTCACGACAAGTCCGATTGAACGTTCAATGGCTGAGCGTGCTGCAGACAATTGGGTGATGACCTCTTTGCAGTCTTTTCCCTCTTCCATCATCCGCAAGACGCCCCTTAGCTGTCCTTCAAGGCGTTTGACACGGTTTTTCATTTGCGTATCGTAGTTCATGATCATCCTCCTTCCCTTTATGTTGAACTGTTTCACACCTTTTATATTATACCCCATTAGGTATATTGTCAAATCAAAAAAAGAGGGCGCTATGCCCCTCTTAAAATACAATCTGACTGCGGACGGACCTTTTCCAGATCAGATGGTTCATGCCTTCGCCCCAATGATCAATGAATCGATGATCCGGTTCACCGAATCGTTTCTTCCATACTGTCTGAGCACGGGCATAGCCGCTATCGAGACAAAAAGTCTCTACCCCTCTTCCAAGAAGGATCAAAAGCATGGCATTCACCATCAGG
This sequence comes from Rossellomorea marisflavi, assembly GCF_001274775.1. Lineage (GTDB taxonomy): Bacteria > Bacillota > Bacilli > Bacillales > Bacillaceae_B > Rossellomorea > Rossellomorea marisflavi. The sequence goes on along the minus strand of NZ_LGUE01000006.1, from coordinate 52,728 downwards.
GTACCGACGCCTATCCTTTGATGATCAGGATGAACAAATACCGTTCCCACTTCAGGGATACCCCTATAGGCACCACTGGTCAAGTCCACGATCAACTCACTTGCCGGTCCGTATTCGATGGTTGCGATGATCTGTGCGCCCCTTTCCGCCAGGAGGAAAAAGCGCTCCTCCCCCTGCCTTTGGAGGAGGGACTTTTTGTATCGAATTTCTTCTTCCATATCGTCCACCAGGTGTGCGATGCCTTCTTTACGATAGGTGTCCTCGATGACCAGACGGAAGAACCCGTGAAGGGCCGCACGATCCGTTGGCCGGGGTGTCCTGATGGCGATACTGCGCTGAGGACTCACTCGAAGTCGTAGGTGAGCCCCCACTGCCTGCGGGCCTCATCCATCAGCTCCATGACCTGTTCAGACAGTGGCAGCGTCCAGTTCTCCCCTTTGTTCACGATGAGTTCATTCATTGCTTCGACTTCATACTGAAGCGCCTTGCCTTCCACTCCCGCTTCGATCGTCTCGACAGACCCATCCTTTGTATAGGTGATCGTCGCCCGATCCGCCCTCGGGAATTCGTCAACGGTGATATATCCAAGGTCACCTGCGACAATGCCGCGCTTCGGCATCTTCGCACGCATGGCCAGGCTCACGACAGCCATCTCATCGTTTTCATTCTTCAGCACGATGCCAGACTGCTCATCCACTCCGGTCTCATGCTTCTTCACCGTCGTCAGCACCTCTGTCGGCTGACTGGATAAGAAGAAACGGGTGAAGGAGAGGGCATAGGTACCGATATCGAGCATGCCTCCCCCGGCAAGATCCGGGTTGAAGAAGCGGTTGGTCGGGTCATTTTCTTTGCAGCTGCCGAATGTGACGTTGACCATATTCACGTTGCCGATCTTCCCGGCATCGACGATTTCACGCAGCTTTTTGTACAGCGGCATATGATAGATCGTCATGGCCTCCGCCACCACCAGTCCTTTCTCAGCGGCAAGGTCTGTGATCTCCTTCAGCTGCCTGCCATTCATGGTGATCGCTTTCTCACAGAGCACATGCTTCCCGTGCTTCAGGGCGTTCATGATATATGTATAGTGGACACTATGCGGTGTGGCGACGTACACGATGTCGATGCCGTCATCCTCAAGCATGCTTTCCACGGTGTCATACACGTTCTCGACGCCGTGCTCTTCTGCGAATGCTTTCGCCTTTTCCACTTTTCTCGCCCATACGCCGGCGATGTTCCCGTTCACTTCCAGGATCGCTTTGGCGAAGCTCGATGCAATGCCTCCAGGGCCAAGGATTCCCCAATTCGGATTTGTCATAGGTGAAAACTCCCTTCTTTTTCCTACCAGTATACCCCTTTCCTGCCATGCAGTCGAAGAATACGAAAAAGGCCCACCCTGTAAATTGGGTGGGGCCTTTGGATCAATGGATATCGTTCTTCCTGAAGTTACCGCCCTTCACTTCCGCCACATCATAGATGGTCACGAACGCTGAAGGATCGATATCGGAGATGATTTCCTTCAGCTTGCTTTCTTCAAGACGGTTGATCACGCAGGTGATTTCCATGAATTTCTCATGAGAGTAGCCACCGTACGCTTCCTTATACGTAGCACTTCGCCCAAGCCGGTCCCGGATGGTTTCGACCATGAGCTTCGGTTCCGATGAAATGATCTTGAACGTCTTGGAGCCACTGAGCCCCTCTTCGACGATATGGATCACTTTTGACGCGATGAAGTAGGCAATCGCAGACAGGATCGCTCCCTGCAGACCGAATACCGTGGAGACGAAGATGAAGACGAATAGATTCAAGAACAGGATGAAATCACTTGTACCGAACGGCAGCTTGCGCGACAGGAGGACGGCAAGCATGTCGATCCCATCCAGGGCTCCACCGTTACGGAGCGCAAGCCCCATCCCGAAACCGAGGATGATCCCTCCGACCACCGTGACGAGCAGTGTATCCCCGTCGATGATTGCCGGAATGTGGTGCATGAGGCTTGTCCCAATCGCAAGCGATGCAATCCCGATAATGGAGAAAATGGCAAAACTCTTCCCGATCTGCTTATAGCCCAGCCAGACAAACGGGATGTTGATGATGGCGATCAGAATCCCAAGCGGCATATTGCCGAGCTGGGAAAGGACGATGCTGATCCCCGTGACGCCCCCATCGGACACGTTATTCGGAATCAAAACGGTCTCAAGACCGTAGGCCGCAATGAATCCGCCGAGGACCACCATCAGCCCCCTGATCAGTAAAAACAACTTGCTGCGGTTCTTCTTTTTCACTTTATTCATGCTGAAATACCTCATTCTAAAAAATTTACTTCCTAAAGTTTAACATACTTTTGCGATGCATCAGTAAGGATAGGCCTTCCCCTTCAGTTTCGTCGTATCGGCCGGTAGTTTATACAAAAAAAGAACCTCCTGCCGATCAGGAAGTCCTCTAACTGTCATCCTCTGTACACGCTGGCGCATGTGTTCGCTTTCGGTTCATAGTAACAATGGTTCTTATATTGTCCGGCCAATGGCTGATCATACCACGTCGGGGGACACGGGGCGTACGGATTGAAATACCAGAGAGCATACTTCCCGGGCTGCTGCCGCCAGTAATCCAGATTCTGCTTCGCGAGCCGCTTTTCCACCGATCTTGCCCGGTTATAAAACAGGTTCCCCTTCTGTACGGCCTCGAAGGAATAATTATTCCCCTGCACCTGGAAGATCACTTGTTGAATCGTCCGCACATCCTTGAAATCAAGACACTCCGCCACAGCACGGTTCACAATGACATTGCCCACGTACAGCATGCCCTGCTTCCCTTCCCCTTCAGCTTCCGCCCGCATCATCCTCGCCATGAGGGCCACATCCGAATCCTTATACTTTACTCTTGGCATATTCTTCACCTCAAGATAGTGTATGAAAGAACCATGGGTTGTTGTCACTATGATTGAAGAATGGTGCGGGCATTTGTGGGAAGAGCTGCCGCTATACCTGTAGAATCCATCGGCCTCACAGGTTTCCCGGCCGCTTAACGCTTGGTCATTTCGCGAATACCGGACTCACCCGCCACCACTGCCTTTGTCACGACGGATGTGAACAGGGAGACATCAAGCACGCCGGCCAGTCCTTTCAACCGCTCTTCCAGTCCTACACCATCCTGACTTCCCTGCACATACACGTCCAAAAGCAGATTCCCGCGATCTGTCATGACGGGACCATCTTTATCGCTGCTCATGCGGATCTCGCCCCTCTCTGCATCCAAGAGCTGGTTCATCACAAAGGCCAGTGCCTGCGGGATCACCTCAAGGACGACGGGATGCTCATACGTCAGTTCCTTCACCACTTTCGACTCGTCGACCAAGAGGATGTACTCCTAGGCCATCCTCGCCACCAATTTTTCATCCGTATGGATGCCTCCACCGCTCTTCAGGGCATGGAGATGTTCGTCCACTTGGTCGCACCCATCAAAGGCTACATCCACTTCGGTAGCTTCCGACAGGGGAATGACCGTCAAGCCAGCTTCCTCGCATTTCTGTTTCGTTTCCCATGAAGGCGTGACCACCTTGATGTCGAGCTGTTCTTCTTTGATGAAGCGGATGAGGTGAGCGATGGTGCTGCCTCCTCCAAGTCCGATCATTGTGCCGTTTTCTATGTATTTCAGGGCTGCTTTTGCGCAGTTTCTTTTGATGTCCATGTTGTCCATTCCTTTCCGTTACGTTTCTATTCTATAATGAAGACCGCTTTCCCGTCCTGCCCTCGATCCGTTTCAGCAGGGTTTGAGCGGCAATGATCGTCGCCGTGTAAAATCCTATGGGGACAAGCGGGATCCATGGGTGGGACACGATATATCGGAAGTTCGCTCCAATCAACCCCGACCACTCCTGGCTGATCGATTCAATCTCGGGACCATTCGGACCCATGAATACCATGGTGCCTCCAAAAAAGAGACCGAGTACCCCCAGATGCAGGAAGATGATCAGCGTCTGGACGAACTGCTGGATGAATACCACCCCCGATACAGGCAGGAGATGTGGCAGGATGTGGCGCCATATTTGATGCCTCTCCGATCCCCCCAGCACCCTGGCCGCGTCCATGAACTCCCTCTCCTTGATGCGTTTCGTCTCCTTCGCCATATAAAAAGAAAGGGGCGGCAGGACGAGGATGACCAGGATCAGCACCTCAAAACCGGCCCGCTTATAAAAAGGGACAGGGGTCGTACCGCTCGATATCAAGAGAACTGATTCCAAAATCACAAATGCCACCATCGTGAGGGGCAGGATGGAAAAACTATCGAACAATGCCTCAAGCTTCGCATACAGCCACCTCGGAACATACGTCATGACCATGCCGATCCAGAAAGCGAAGAACGTCCTCAAAAACGCAATCAATATCGTGATCCCGATACTCCACTTCGCTCCCTCTATGGCCCTTCCGAGAAGATCATACCCCTTCTCATCCGTCCCTAATAAAAATTCCTTCGATGGAGGGAATGGAGGAGCCGAAATGGTTCCGTCCACCCCCTTCATTAAGACAGTCTGTCTCACGTCACCATCGTTCCAAAAGGTATTGCCTATACTCGCAAGAACAAGCAACAAGAGGAATAACCCCGACACGATGGCACCTCCGTCCCTCCTCCACTTCTTCCACATCATCCTCCAAGCCTCCATTCTCCCGGAATCGCCCATTCAAATAGGTGAAATAAAAGATAGATGGGCACATAAATCAGAAGCAGTGCCACTGTAAAAACCTCCGTCGTGGGATAATCCTTGATGAACCAGGAAATGCCCGGAACGTTGAACAGCACTTCCACCAGATACAAGTTTGAAAGGATGAACCAAAGATGATGCCTTATGTAATACACTGTGCTTACCACCACATTCCTGAGCACATGGTGGTTCAGGATCACGGGAGGAGAGATTCCCTTCGCCATTGCCAATACCACATAATCCTTTTCTATCTCTTGACCGAATCGAAGGATCAGTAGTTTCAGAAACATAAGCATCGTAGGAATTGCCAGGCTGAGCACCGGCAGCAGGACCGCCCGTTCCCCCTGGACCGTCGCTACATTGGCTACGGCAAGCCCCGTCTCCTTGAATACATAGATCACCAATAGCTGCGTCCCGATCATGAACAGGATATCCGGAATGCCGTCCAGCACCCGAAGGCCGAACGCAATCCCCTTCCTGCTCCACCCAGGAAGCAAAAAATAAACGAACACGATGAACAATGCCACCGCAAGCGCTGCCAAAAGCGAAAGGAACAAAATCAAGCCCGATTCTCCCATATGAACAAAAACTTGAGGGAAGATCGGCTTTTCCAGACCAGCCATCCCTCCGTAAACTGCAGGCTTCAATCCGACAAGCACCAGGATCACCCCTTTAATGGACCGTATGTATCCTGAAAAAGAGAGGTTCATCTGATCAAACAGGGCAGGGATCGATCCCAGGAGGATGATGCCGAAAAGGGAGAGTAGGAGATTGAATAGTTTAGATGATAGGTGTTTAACCATAGGCACCTCTTGGGTTATTCCATATTTTTCTTGTTTTCTATTCTATCATAAAGAACAAAACTCTTGTAAACAGAAAAAAGTCGGGCGTTATACCACGCCCGACTTCTTCGCATCGGCAACCGCCCGCTCCACATCTTCTACCCACTGACCTGCCTTGTTCACGACATACTGTACTTCAAGACCGCTCTGCAGCGTCACCTTCAAACCATTGTTCAGCAAGGGGATGCCAAGCAGTCTATTGCGCACGCGCTCCACGGATGCAACTTCCTTTAGAAGTACGGCCGTCTCTTCTCGTTGAATATTGATGGCATGGGGCTTATGATGGAGCATCTTCTCATCGAGGTAAAGCTTGCCTCCCACCCCCTCCTTGCCTTTCAACATATTTGCGAAGCCTTCTCGGATATAGACTGGTTCAGCCATTTGGCATCGTCCTTTCTTGAATGGGTTTGGGGTTATTTTCTCATATTCTAGTAGCTGTTTCACTTCATACCCAATATTTGTTTAATGAAACGTTTGGATAGATGAAAACCCACCTGGAGTTCCCTTTCCAGGTGGGTTTCATCTACTAAACTATATTAAAAGTCCTTTGAATGTCTCTACAATATTCTCAACCGTAAACCCATATTCCTCAAGCAGACGTTCCGCAGGGCCCGATGCACCGAATCCATCAACGGTGACCGTCTTCCCCTTTTGACCGGTGTACTCCCGCCAACCGAAGGAAGAGCCGAGCTCGATTCCAAGGCGTGCTGTCAGATGGCTTGGTAGCACGCTCTCCCTATACGCAGCGGACTGACGCTCGAAGCGATCCCAGCTCGGCATGCTGACGACGGAGACGTGGATGCCTTCTTCTGCCAATGCATGCTGTGCGTTGATGGCGAGTGATACTTCCGATCCGGTTGCGAGCAGCAGTCCCACCGCTTCGTCTTGAGCCGGCGAGACGATATAGGCCCCCTTACTCACCCCTTCATCCACTTGTTCCTGATCAAGATCAAGAGTCGGGAGATCCTGACGGGTCAGCACGAGTGCCGTCGGGTGATCCTTGCTTTCGAGTGCCAGGCACCACGCCGCTGCGGTTTCCTTCGCATCGGCCGGTCTGATGACCGAGATCCCAGGCATGGCGCGCAATGCCGCCAGTTGCTCGACGGGCTGGTGGGTGGGACCGTCCTCACCGACAGCAATACTGTCATGCGTGAACACGTACGTCACTGGCAGCTTCATGAGCGCGGCCAAGCGGATGGCCGGACGCAGGTAATCGGAGAAGACGAAGAATGTGGCCCCGAAGACCTTCACGCCTCCGTGAAGGGCCATCCCGTTCAGAGCTGCCCCCATGGCGAATTCCCGTACGCCGAACCAGATGTTCCGGGCCGCATACCCGTCCAGGGCGAAATTCTTCTCTGATGAGATTAGGGTCTTATTCGAGCCGGCCAGGTCGGCAGATCCCCCGATGAGCTCAGGAATGGAGGACGCCGCTGCATTCAAGATGGCCCCTGAAGATGAACGGGTAGCCATCTTCGAACCGGCATCAAAAGGAGGGAACGATGCCTTCCAATCGTCAGGCAGTTCACCTTTCACCGCACGCTCCAACTGAGAGGCAAGCTCGGGATAGGCTGCCTTGTACGATTCAAATCGCTCGTTCCATGTGGCCTCTTTTGCTTTGCCTGCTTCCATCATGCCGGCGAAATGCTCCTCCACTTCTTCCGGAACAAAGAATGGTGCCTCGGCATCCCATTGATAGGCTGCCTTCGTTTGCTTCACTTCTTCTGCCCCGAGGGGCGCCCCGTGACTCGCAGAGGATCCGGCTTTATTCGGGGATCCGAAGCCTATGGTCGTTTTCACCTCGATCAATGTAGGACGGTCCGTATCCGCCTTTGCCTCTTGGATGGCTGCCTGGATGGCGTCTACGTCATTGCCATCTTCCACCCGCACCACATGCCATCCATATGACTTGAATCGATCTTCTACACTTTCGGAGAATGATAGATTCAGGTCGCCGTCCAGTGAGATGTCATTGGAGTCGTACAGGACGATGAGCCGGCCAAGCTTCAGGTGACCAGCCAGGGAAGCGGCTTCAGCCGATACGCCCTCCATCAGGTCCCCATCGCCGCATAGGCTGTAGGTATAATGATTAATCACGTCGTAATCTTCCCGATTATACGTGTCGGCGAGATGCCTCTCTGCCATCGCCATCCCGACGGCCATGGCGATCCCCTGTCCGAGTGGGCCGGTGGTCGCTTCCACCCCCACGGTATGACCGAATTCGGGATGTCCCGGTGTCTTGCTCCCCCACTGACGGAAGTTCTTCAGCTCATCCATGGTCAGCCCGTAGCCGAATAGGTGGAGCATGCTATACAGAAGGGCCGATCCGTGTCCTGCCGATAAAATGAAACGGTCCCGGTTGATCCAATCGGGATTGGCAGGATTCATTTCCATCTCCTTCGCCCAGAGCGTGTAAGCCATCGGGGCTGCCCCCATGGCGATTCCCGGATGCCCGGAGTTCGCCTGCTCGATGGCGTCGATGGCTAATGTCCTGATTGTATTGATCGTCAATGTATCAATTGTCTGCTTCGTTTGAAGTGTCATATTCGTTCGCTCCTTTATGTCTTTTTCGCATAATGAAAGGGTTGAGAATGATCCCAACCCCCACACATTATGATAGGACCTTCTGCGTCATATCTTCATAATCCTGGCACATCGTTTTCCAAGATGTTTCGATATCTTCGCTCAGTCCGAATAATCCGCTCCGTCCGACAATGTAAATATCCGGACCGGCCGCATCGATCTTCTTGAAGGTCTTCCTGCTTGAAGAACCGTCCATTTCGATCACATATCGATAACCCTCTTCTTCCCTTAGCTCCCTTAATGCCACGATCTTATCGAGGGTGCTGTCGATGAAACGCTGACCCGCGAAACCGGGATCGACGGTCATGATGGTGATCTTATCCACAAGATCGATATAAGGGAAGATCGTGTCGATCGGCGTCTCCGGATTCAGGACGACGCCTGCTTTCAGTCCCGCATCCTGGATCTGGTCAATCAGGCGGAAGGCAAGACCATCGAGAACTTCTGCGTGCATGCAGATCCACTCGCATTTCAGATCGACCAGCTGCTGCACCCAAAAACTTGGATTGGTCACCATGAGATGCGCTGACAATGGAAGATTGCTGATCTTGCGCACCTCCTGGATGAACCACGGTGATAACGTGATATTGGGAACATAGTGGCCGTCCATGATGTCGATGTGATACGAGCCCACATGGTCATTGAGGAATGTGATCTGCTCTTTAAATTGATCCAGGTCCATCGTCATGAGCGATGGGGAAAATTCTACTTTTTTCATTTATATTTCCTCCACTTCTCTATGAATCAAATGATTTTAATATCGTCGAGATCGATGTCTTCTTCCTCCACTTCGATCTGTTCATCTTCTTTTACATTTTTCTTAAGCAGTGCCAAGGCAACACCCGTTACCAATACGTTGACGAGAATGGCCACCGCTCCTGTCCAAGGCTGGGACATGGTCGGAAGCATCAGTACACCCCCGAACGGTACCGTTGCATCGGCCCCGAGGACCATGGTGACCGCTCCTCCGGCAGCACCCCCGATGGCGACAGCCGTCACACAGCGGACGATGTCGTTCATGACGATCGGGATGACACCTTCGACAATGTTGATGACACCCATGGGCACAGCCGATTTCAACGTTTCCACTTCTGAACGGGTGTAAATGTTCTTGCCGAACAATTTCGCAATGAAGAAGGAAAGTCCAAATCCGATCGGCGTAGCCGTATTGACCAGTTGAAGCGCCGTGATCGGTCCGTTAATCCCCTCTGCCTGCATCGTAAGTACAAAGGCAAAGACGGTCTTATTGATCGGTCCGCCGAAATCAACACCGCTCAAGAGTCCAACCACACCCCCGAATACCAATAATGAAGAAGTGCCGAGACTGTTAAGGGCGGTGGTGAGGAGCGACGTGAACGCAGCAATCGGTATTCCGATCACATATACCATGATCAGTCCGCCGATGATGGATGTGAAGAACGGAACAATCAACGTAGGCATGAGCCCTTTCGCCCACTTTGGAACATTGATATGTTTGATCAGTGCTACTGCTAAAAATCCGGATAAGAAGCCTCCAAGAATTCCTCCGATAAAGCCTGCGCCGATGGCATTAGCCGTCAATCCGATGATGAAACCCGGTGCGATCCCCGGCTTACCGGCAATCGAATACGAGATCCCCGTGGCAATGACGACGGGAAGGAGCCCAAGTCCTGCGCCACCCATGGTCGCAAGCGCGTCCCAGATAGAGAATTCACCTTGTACGAGGGACCCCTGTGCCGTGCCCCCGAATCCCATACCGATCGCAATCAGGAAGCCCGCTCCACACACGATCGGAATCAGATAGGAAATCGCCGTCAACAGGTGACCCTTCAGATTTAATTGTTTTAGTTTACTCATCTTTCTTCCTCCTACGATCAAATCGTCGATTTTGACATTCAATCTCAGCAACTAAAAAACAGCCACCCTATAAGTAAAACTTCAGATGTATCGCCTCTCTAGCCGCACAGCGCCTCTTTTACGTCCTCGGCATTTTCTGACTGCAGCATCTTTTCAATGACCTCGTCATTCCCTAGTTTCCTCGCAAACAGCGATAACAGTTTCAAGTGATTCTGTGCCCCGTCGTTGTCATTGCCGACAGCGAAGAGAATGATGCCTTTGACGCCCTTCCCGTCGAGGGTCTCCCACTCGATTTCATCTTGGGTGATCCCGATCGCCACCCCGATCTTCTTGACCGAGTCACTCTTCCCATGAGGGATTGCGATATAATTCCCGATGCCTGTCTGCCCCATCGCTTCCCTTGCATAGATATCCTTCAGAAAATCTTCCATATCGGTGATGTATCCGTTAGCCAGCAACGTTTCCGCCAGTTCTTGAATGGCCTCTTCCTTATTCGTGGCCCGGATGTTTGTGTGAATCGTATTCAAATCGACTATGTCTTTTACTTCCATCGTGTTCGCCCCCCTGCTTATTTCTGTTGGCTGACTACCTCTGCTGCTTTTTGGATGAGTTTATTCGGTGACTTCACGGCGATCTCCGTCGTCACTTGGATGATGCGTTTCCCTTCAAAGCGCTCGCGCCCGGCAATTTTTACATCGGATGCCAAGATGACGATGTCCGCCTCATCGACCTGGTTTTGAGTCAGGGCATTTTCAATCCCTATGGTTCCCTGCGTTTCGATCTGGATATCATGACCGGCTTTCTTCCCTGCGTTCTCCAGCTTTTCCTGTGCGATGTATGTGTGTGCAATTCCGACTGTGCATGCTGCTACTCCTACGATTTTCATTGTGATTCCTCCCTATTCGGTATGATTTTATTCTTGAACGCTTCTTCTTCTTCCGTCTCAATAAGTTCGTTGAGATGGTCTTCATCTGCCAGGGTGCGCGTGAAGCGGATGAGCTCTCTTTTTATCGCAGCGCTTTCATTTCTCTTTAATAAAAGCACGATCACTAACTGAATTTTTTCAATTCCTGCCTCCCATAGGATCGGTTCAGCCGGACGGATGACAATAATTTGACTCTGGTCCAGTTGGTCGCTCTCGATATGGGGCATGACGACGTGCTCTGCAATCTGGGTACTGCCCACCTTCTCCCGGTCATGGAATGCCTGGAGCAGATGATGCCGGGTGGACGAATCGTTTGATGCGTGATCGGCACAAAAGGAGTAGACTGATTCCCGTGATGCCAATGCAGAACGGAAATGAACCTGATAGAGTGAGTTAGTGGCCACGCTGGATCACCTCGATCTTCGCCTGCAGTCGCTTCTGATCATCGGCTGTAAACATGGCGCTGACCAGTAAGGACGGGATCGGCACTTCTTCGGTGATCTGAACCGTACTCAAGATCAGATCGGCATCGGCATAGTTCTCCTGAATCATCCGGATATTACGTGATGCGATCACATCCACAATCTCGAGTTCAGGGAACTTCTTCGCCACCTTCGCCTTCAACAGCTCGGATGTCCCGATCCCCGTCGTGCACATGATCAAGGTTTTAAGCGGTCGATGATGCTGACCGGTTTCAAGGGCCTTGGCAAAATACAGGGTGATGAACCCGATCTCATCGTCGTTGATGACCGGCAGCTTAAATGTTTCACTCACCATGCGGGACACTTTTTTCACCCCGGTGAAGACTTCTTCATACGTGCTCTCGATCTGACTCAATAGATTGTTCTGCACCCGGATTTTATGCGCCAGGCGATTCAGCATGGGCTTGATATGATTGGCAAGATCGATGAACATGGCCTTGTGATCAAACTCGATGCCCACTATGCTGCTCATATGATCAATATAGGCATTCGTCACGTCCATTACCTCTGGTGAAAACGTGGACGTGATGGATAGCGACCCCTGCATGCGGGACGACACCAGATATTGATAGAGGAAATAGATTTCACTGTCCGGCAAAGGCGTATGCAGGTACTTCTCTATATTTTTAATCGTCTTTTTTGCAACCGGATACAATAAATCGTTCATCATCGTATCCATTTCTTCTTTTGAAATGGTTCCGGAGAACATCCGGGTTGAAACCTTGCGTGAGCGGCTCAGTAAGATATACAAGTGAGAGAAAATGTTCACGTTATAGGGATAAGGGATCGTGATCTCCAGGTCCTCTTCAATCTTCCTCAGCTGATCCAATATGAATAACACGTCATACTGATTGAATTGAAGCTCCTGGTTCCTCTTCAGATCATCAAGGTCGATGGTGTTGAAGATCTCGATGGTGTCTTTAAGGGCCTTCCGGATATTGACCTCATCCCCCAGGATCGCCAATGTCCGCCTCTTCCGCTCCAGGACCAGATGATACTTCTTCAGCTCTTCGCTCATCATCTGCTCATCATGGAATGTAACCGATTCGCCTACATAGTAATGGCTGAACAAGTGATACACATTGATCGGGGTGGGCGACGATAATAATAACTCTCCCATGATCCGTTTCCGTCTCTCCTGAGGAGTGAGCTGTCCTTGCTTCGGGTTCGCCAGGTGCTTCTGATACGCGATGAACTTCTCGTAATCCAGTCGGTAGCCCCTTCCCCGCTCAGACACGATCAGTGGTTCCCCATCGCATTCTGCATTAATTTTATTTATCAACCGATAAACGGTCTTCTGTGAAACATTCAGTACTTCAAGGAGATCCTTCGATGTTACATACTCCTGCTTTTTTGAAAGATAGCGTAATAGATCTTGTTCATAACTGACTTTTGAACTCATCTCCTTACCTCCTTGTTTTTATGGTAACGCATACAACGGCCAATGATTCTCTGAAAAGTGACCGTTGCAACGGTCATTTTTTCAGATGCGAACTCTCAATGGTAGATAACCTCTCCATCGTCAATCGTCCTGGATATAGAAAAAACCTCTTCGCTCAACGAGCGAAGAGGTTCCATGTTCTATGCTTCTTCGTCCGATCTTACCGGACTTCAGCCTGCACGGATGATGTTATTTTTGCCGAGTCACCAATGAACCTGCACCAATCACACCTGCGTCATTTCCAAGCTGAGCCAGTTTCAACTTCGTGCTTGTCCGGATGGACGGGAAGGCGAACTGTTGGAAATATTTCTCTACCCCTTCCAAGAGCATGTCTCCCGCTGCCGAAACACCGCCGCCGATGACAATGGTCTCAGGGTTGAGAAGATTCCCGATGTTCGCACATGCAAGTCCAAGATAGAAGAAGAATTTATCGGCTACAATCACTGCGAGAGCATCGCCGGCTTTTGCCTGATCAAAGATGGTCTTGGCCGTCAATTCCTGTCCGTCATCAATCAATTCCTTTAATTCGGAATCACCAGCGTATTCCTCAGACAGATCCCTGGCGAGACGGACGACACCTGTCGCACTTGCCACGGTTTCCAAGCAGCCATGATTCCCACACGTACAAAGGTACCCTTCAGGCTCGACGATCATATGACCGATTTCCCCTGCAGCCCCCACGTTTCCGTGAAGAAGATTCTCTTCTGCAATGATGCCACCGCCGACACCCGTACCGAGGGTCACGAACACTACATCCTTGCCGTTTTCACCGGCACCTTTCCATCCTTCGCCCAATGCCGCAACGTTCGCATCATTGTCGATATAAAGAGGAATCCCTGTACCCGCTTCGATCATCTGTCTAACCGGTATAAGGGTGCTCCAATTCAAATTATACGCTCCGATGACGGTTCCATTTTCCCGATCTACCGTCCCTGGAGAGCCCATGCCGATCCCCAAGAAAGTATCAGCGCTCAACCCGTATAATTCCAAATGGTGATTAATCGACTCAATGATCTGTGGCACAATCTGTTTCCCATCGTTCCGGATATCCGTCCCGATGCTCCACTTCTGTTGAATCTCACCATCTTCAGTCATAATAGCAAATTTAACGGTGGTTCCACCTAAATCGATTCCCAATAGTTTTTTCATCATTTTCCCTTCCTTTTGTGAACATTTGAACGAATGGATTCACCCATGTCGAATGACGGGAATCCTTGAAGTCAATTCCGTTCTTTTTAGTTGTATAAACGCGTATGCCTGTTTATGAAAATGCTTTCATATTATCAGACAAGATAGCTCTTAGTTAAGTATATTTTGTTTGGGGTTCGGTATCAACTATTTGAAACATTTGGTTGTGGGGTCAACATCTTCTCTCTAAGTTAATTTCTTTATTTATAGTTGAAAGCCCTACTCCTGGTTTTTGACTTCGCCCACTACCAATCAGGAATTTCTCCTTTACGATTATTTTTTCTTCGGAGATTTAACCTTCAAGAGATTGATAAATGAGGGAAAGCAAGTTGGGTAGCCTTTTACTTTAGCTTCCAGTATAGTTGAATCAGGGACTTTTTTTATCCTCAATTAATTTCATGTATGATTTAATCTCACTATTTAGGAGGAACATGTATGGGTTTAATGAGTGGATTAATGGGTAATGCTTCAAATGTAAATAAGGAAGAGGTTAAAGAGGAGCTCAATAATATATTAGCAGACAATGAAGAAGTTGAATCTGCTTTTAAATTGGTAAGAGATCTTATTGTCTTTACCGACAAAAGGCTCCTTATGGTTGATAAGCAAGGACTCACTGGTAAAAAAGTAGACTATCATTCTGTTCCTTATAAAAGCATTTCACACTTTAGCATCGAAACAGCAGGTACCTTTGATTTGGATGCTGAACTAAAGATTTGGATTTCTGGTGCACAACAGCCAGCTATTTCTAAACAGTTCAAAAAAGATAAATGCATCTATGATATCCAGAAAATATTAGTACACATGTGCCTTTAAGATTGATTGGATTTTTAATAGCCCTAGCATTAGGGCTATTTTTTTTTACGCTTTAAACCTCATATCCTCTCACTAGATTCCCTCAAACTTACTCATATATCCATGTTAGCAGATGCTCAGGTTGAATTATTGTACATTATAGTGAATCTGCTCCACCGATGACATCACAAAAATAAACGTATACCTATAAGTAACCAAAGAAAAAGAGGCTTCTCAAAAATTTGAGAAGCCTCTAATTAAAAGGAGAAATGTTAGCAAGATATAAGCAAACCACTCTCACCTTACCAACAAACTCTTATTTATCAAGGTGTTGAAAGGGAGATTACATCATGCCGCCCCTAAGGTGAGAGTGTGTAATATCTTTAACCTGGTGAGTGTAGAGATGTGTTATTATTTTTTACTGGATTGCGTTAGCAAATTGTTAGCAATTTGCAAGCGTGATTAACGACCACGAAATTTCAACTTGCTATTAACGAACCAAATAGAAACGTAAAGTGGTTTCGAATTTCATTTTATAAAGAATAGTATCGTTGCACTGTTCAGCAAATTAATATACTACCTCTTTCTAGGATACCATTCATATTATTTTTCATAAAAGTTTTTTCTTTCCACGAATACGAGTCTATCATACTTACGTCTATCTAAGTTTTTAGAAGACTTCCCAAAAATCAACATACATATAATATAAATAAATGTATATCCACCAACTAAAACCATATTGAACCCCTTAAAAGGCTCCGTTATTTCAAAATACGAACTTACGGATTTAATGCAAAAAATCAACCAAATTCCAGATAAAAATAAACTAAGTAACTGATTGATTTTAGAAACCGAAAAAGGATATTCAGATGCTAAGTTCATTAGTTTTGCGTGCCTCATATTGACTGCTGTCTTATATAGTGGACCAACAACTTCATCTTCCAATAAGTCTACGTGTCTTTCCCAGTTATTCTGCCAGAATTTACTCCCTCTGTTTACCAAATACCAACTGAAAGTAAACACAAATCCAATACATGATACAAAGAATATAACATCAGCAGAAACATTGGTCCCACTGGTTAAAGCAAAGTATCCTGCAAAGGCTACTCCAATAAAAGTCCAAAAGTAAGTTGCTCTCTTCCAGTAAAGTTCAATTTCAAATTTCCTTATATCTAATGATAGTTCTAATGCTTTTTCCGGTTTTTCAAATGCCGCTATGTACTTCTCTTTATCATAGTAAACTTTTTTATGCTCTCTAGAACGTTTACTCATATGTTATTAAAAACCTCCAGGTTATATGTACTTCCAAATACATAATTTTACACATACTGTAAAATCTCTTCAGAATTTTAACTTTTAAAACATGACCATATCTTTTCAAGTTGTTTAATTGTATATGAGAGCTGTTTTCTATTATTCTTTAAATTTCATATTGAGAACAGGTAAGTCAAAATTTATTAAATCTTCTGTTTTTAATAAAATTGAACCTTCAGTTAAGCTACCTATGTTTTCTATAATCGCTTTTTCTTCATCTTTATTTAAGATTACAATTCTAAATTCATTTTGGTGCTTGAATCCATGATCTTTAAAGAAAAACAAACTAATATCTTGATTTGCGAAAGCTTCCAACCTTCTTTGTTGATTTATGTTGGTATCAATATATTCAACAAATCTACCGCTATAATCATATCCATTTTGGTTGAATGATTTCTCCAGTTGTTCTGAAAAGTGAGGTGGAGAGATAACTAAAGCATGAGTGCCAAATTCAGAACGCATCTTATTAATTAGGTCATTTGTGAAGTTAATCTTTAATTTTACTTCTGTCTCTGATTCCTCATATATTTCTAGCATATCCACAGTCACTGCAAACAAACAAAAAACAGGTTTATATAAGGCATCTTCATATCTAAAATTTGCTTTTCTAGCTTTTGTTTTAGCAACTAACTGTTCTGTTCCTGGTATATAAAAGGATAATTCTACATCGTTAATTACGTTTAGGGTTTCAAGTTTATCCCCCATACCAGGAATTCCTGTTTTCTCTTCTAAATCAACAAAAAACTTTAGATTATTCATATAAAGATTACCCTGTTGTAGTGATATAAGGTTATCAATATTATCACTAAACTTAATAAACATTACCGGCTGATTACCGAAAAATTCTTTTATTCTTTTGTCCATATATTCTCCTTTTGTTATTACTGATTCCTAAACAGTAATATTTTTAAGTTTATTTTAGATTAATATAAATCATTTTTTTCAAACTTCCAACATTTTCAAAATAATGCTCTGTAATCTGGTATAATTTCTGAAATCAATCACCTATAATCAATAACCTTTCCTTACTTTCCATTCTTTCATTAAAGAAGATATTTACTGCCTAGTAGAAGTCTAATATGAAAAGACGGTCTCTTATCGTAATTGCCTCCTAAATATCCACTTTTTAATGTAGAGTATAAAATTTATTTCTTTGTATAACTAAAATTAAAATAACCTAAGTTGCTCTGATGCACATGTTGTTTTGGTCTTTTTATGTTTACAATGAGGGCACCAAGTACCATTTTTAATGTTGTTGGCATTTGCCTTCCAGTTATGTCCGCTAGAGCACTCCCATAACAAATGAGAACCGTTATTTATATACTCTGTTGAAAGACATCTCCCCCCTCGTTCTTTAGCAATGTAGTGCATTTCTTCTATTTTAAGACTACGTTTTCCCACTTTCTTTTTTAGAACAAATCTCACACCATGTCCCTTGTTTTATCATATCAGGAGCAGCATCCCACTCATGTCCCTTTGCACACCGCCATCTTAACTTGGTTTTATTATTAATATACGCGATCGAGAGGCATAAACCATTTCTGTCTCTAGCGATTTGATCCATTTCTTCTATTGTTAGTTTATGGCTTCCGTTACAAGTCGAACACCATTGTCCGTTCTTAACATCATTAGGTCGCATCTCCCATTGATGCCCATATTCACATTCCCAGAGTAATTTAGTTTTATTGTTATGATATCATTTAGAAAGCAATTTTCCACTTCGATCTTTAGCAAGATCTGAAAGTTCTTTTATCATGGGTGACTTTCGATAAAATCTCTTATAATGAAAATCTTTTACTTCGACAATTGGTTTTATTCCAACATCATTTAGCTTGTTAAAAATAAAGGTTACTAGGTCAGTATCGTCTGTGATGGTATAGGGAACGACAATCAATTTAATTCCTTTTTCATTACATAGATGATGTTTCTGTTCATCATACTTTTTTCTTTTTAAGAATTCATCATATGTTCTATGAAAAAACTCTATATATTCATAATGCTGAACGCCATTATATTCGAAGGCTACTTCTAACTCACTGTTATATCCATCCAACTCCAACCCATTTAACACTTTCTTCGTGCTCTTAAACCGTTTGCCTGTAAGCTGTTCTAGTATATACCGGCATTTGTTTTCATTAAGATAAAAATGACAATGAGGACACCAATGACCATTTTTCACGTCATTAGCTTTCATATCAAATGTATGTTCATTTGTACATTCCCAAGTAAGCTTTTGGTGAGCATGAATGTATTGATCAGATAGACACTTACCATCTTTGGAGACTGCAATTTCTCTCATTTCTTCAATCGTATTCCTTCTTTTCTCTGCACCCCTAAGCCGGCCACAAATAGAACAAAAGCCTCCATTATTAATAGACCTCATTACTCCTGAGTACGATGCTGTAAAAGAATGGCCTTTTTTACAAATCCATTCAAGCGGAGTCATATTGTTTACATACTCCGTAGAAATACATTTACCACCATACTTTGCTGCCAACTCACACATTTGTTCTATGCTTTTTTTCACGTTTCCCGAACATTTTCTACACCATTGACCGTATCTTATCTTTGCTGGCATAGCTTCCCATCTATGACCTTCTGAACATTCCCATTGTATTTTGGTTTGACTGTTCACATATTTTTCTGATAAACACTTCCCTCCACGAGACGAAGCTAGTAAATGCATATCTTCAATAGTTAGTTTTTTAGTTACCACAAGGTTCACCCCATTATCCTACTGAACCCTCTATCAACTTTGTTTTCTTGTACCATCCAATTCATTAGTTGCTTACGATCAATCAACCGTACCTGGTTTGAATTAGCTAGTTTTCTAGCTTGTTCGGTAAAAAAGCTATTAGTAACCACCCAGCACTCATCCGCTTTGTAATGACTTTTTGCTGAAGCTATTTCTTGTACAGCCTTTACTCCAACATTTTTCTTATATCTCTTAGCTTGGACAATAATTTTCTTGCCTTTTGCTGATAAAATAAGGTCAGCTCCGTAATCACCACTTGCTGGTGTTAATTGCACATAATAGCCTTTCGCTTTTAACAAGGCCAGTAGATATTCTTCAAACTTCCTTCCTGACATTTTATCAACTTCTAAAATACCTGATTTTCCGAGTTTTTGTTCTCTAAGCAAATTAACTATTAACGCAACTAAGAGGAGACCACCAAAAAATACCATTATTCCAAATGTTAATAAAGGGTCGACAGCTAACATAGACCAAAGTAAGTCTAGTCCCATTTTAAAACCTTCAAAGAAACCGATATCCATATCTATCTCCTATTATTTTATTTATATTGAAAACATCCAAAACTTTACATATATTTTTATTATATCAGACAATCAAGGCCCATCTATCAATCTTTTTAAAGACAATGGGTTCCCTTACAACTTTTTAACCTATTAGAACTTAAAATATCTATATTATTTTTTCAACAATATGTTAAAGTAAAACCACCATTATTTCCTGTTCTCTCAGCTTTTTAACTTTAGTACACTTTTTTTAATGTTTGTAAATTGGAACTCTGCTGCGAAGTATGAGTCTACTACCTATTACAAGAATTAATCTGTAAGCGTGTACCTGAGAGAATGTGTGAACATATAACACAAAAAGGCTTCTCAAAAGTTGGATCAACTTTTGAGAAGCCTCTTTTATGTTTACCTTATGTTAGCAATTTATTAGCAAAATCACAAACCCTTATATACCAAGGGGTTGTGCGGTCATCACATCATGCCGCTCCTAGGTGAGGGGGGTAATATCTTACACTCTGTATGATATAAGTGCGGTAATTCGATTTTTGAGTTTATTACTGTAACATCCTTAACGGGGATTTACTTCTTTTCACTGGATTGCGTTAGCAATTTCTTTTCAAAGCTTTTCATGCGAATTTATGTGGCGAAAAATAGCTAGTTATTACTTATAATTAATCAACTATTTAGAAACGATGTCAATTTACAAATTATCTATGAATTAGGAGGATGGTTCCACTGTCTCATAACATAAAAAGATCTTAATTGGCACTTATATAATCGCCCCAGTAACTCTAAGAAACTAAGTATCTCTTCTAAATTAGCTCCGGCAAACTTTCTAATTATTATGGTCTCCTCCACAAATCAGTAAGCTTAATATCATCACTCGTTGGACGAAGCAACTCCTCTTTATCAATTTTCACGAACACTGGAACGCTCATTGCATTCCCTGTAATAATTGCTTCACCTTGGCCGAGACATGGTATCATCTGATAGGAACTTTTATCAAGTGTAGGCATAGTATTTTCAAGCATTCTTAAATCCTGCTCATTAACTAAGCGATGAATCAAATAGTTATGTGTTTGAGAAAGAATAGTTGGAGAAATATCAGCTGGTCTTTGGCTGGATAAAGTAAGGTAAAACCCGAACTTCCGACCTTCTTTGATAATTTCTTCAAAGACAGACAGTCTATAATCTTGCCAATCATCTCCATTATTTCTATACTCAGAATTTAATATATTATGAGCTTCATCAATAATTAAGTGTTTCGTCTGATGAACACTTTTTCCAGAAACTAATGATTTTTGCTCATCGTAAATCATCTTAGATAACAACATAGGAATTAATCGAGTAATCTCTTGATTTGAATGAACAAGCGATATAACATTCATCATTTTATAGTCTTCAATAGCTCTTTCTTTAACTTCTATAACCTTTTCTAGACTTTGTAAAGAAGAAATAATTCTGTTAAATAAGGGATTTAAGTGTTCTCGATTTACTTTTCCCCATGCAGTCCTATGGACTTTTTGGAATTCTAGAAACATTTGTAATTGATGAATTGGTGTACTCCTCAAACTATTAAATAGTTTTTTTAATTCTTCTGAGATTTTCGAAATTCCTGATTTCCCCAGTTTTTCTGGTGTAATTCCCTCATTCGAACCACTGTTAAACCATATTTCCGGTGTATCAATTTTATAATTTCCATTGATTTGTCTAATTTGATCCAGCTCAGAAAAAAGATCTTTATTTCTTAGATATTTTTTTGCTGTATCTACCCAATCCTGAAAACTATCTTGGTTGGTAGAAGAACCCGATGTTAGTATTTTTTTTAGAGTTCCTGTAGTATATGCCCCAAAATCAAAATGAGCTGTTAAGAGTTTTTCATTAAATTCTTTTATTGAACTTCTTAGAAACGGTACTTGTGTTGCGGGTCTGGCATCAAAGAGTATCGCTAATATGTCAGCATCAAATATATATTTTCTTTCAACCGGTAACTTTCTACCCCTGATTGAATCTCGCGTGTTAATTTCATATATTTCTTTATTTTCTATTTCAACTCCAAAAATCCCTTTTCTTGTTGAATCATCACTATTCGTAGATGAATATTCTCCATTAAAATCCATTACGAAAAATTGGGATTTTTGTTTTATTTGCTCATAAAAATCCGATCTGAAAAGTTCCAAGTATAATTTATGCAATGTATTAGACTTACCACTTCCGGTATTTCCAAATATACCTATATGGGATGCAAAGAACTTATTTATTGATAATTGAATTGGTTGATTTTCTAAAATTGATTTTCCGAGTTTTATTGTTGGTTCATTATTTTCAATTCCATAAATAATTTTCAACTCATCTAAAGTTGTCAAAGTGACCTCATTACCAATCATAGGTACGTACTGACTTGTCACCTTAAATTTTCCTGCTTCAATTACTCCTTTGGTTTTCAAAGAAATAATTCTATTTATTGAGTTTTTTGAATATCTATTATCAAATTCAGAACTTTTAATAGAATTTTGTTGATCAATCACTTTCTCAATTGAAACAGTTGCAATAATTTTAATCTCATTTTGATTAATAGTTAGGTAAGCACCAATTTTAGGGCCTGTCAATATCTCCCCATACCAGATGAATTCTGCATCATTTGACATGCTGTACATTCCAACTTGCGATACATCACCTTCAACAGAAGTAATTACTCCTAGGGTTTTCTTAGGACTTTCCATCTTTTAAGTCCTCCATACTTGTTCCACTCAATATACTAGTTAAGTTTGTTAAGTCAAAACTATACCAGTCTTCACCTTCATTAACCGTGTTCTTTGTTTTATACTCTTCACGAAAATTTTCTGGAGTTAAAATAGTAAAATTACTTCGTTCAGCACTCAATTCTAAATTCTCTAAATAGGTTTCTCTATCACTATCAGTGAACCCAAAAGCGTACACCATTAATTCTGGATTTTGAATTGCTCTTTTAATCATCTTTGCAATATGTTTATCTTGAAACGAAAAGCCAATCACAAACAAAACGGATTGTGGTTTATCTAACTCTAGTTGAAATACTCTTAGCATCTCATGAAAATGATTATTGTAAAAAGTATCTTGTTCTTCATACCCTGTAGGTTTAACAATAACTGAAGAATCAATAACACTATTTCTAATTAATACAGAATCCCCAACTTTTTCCCAATTCATAGAACCATGAGGCTTTATTAAGGTCAAAGAAGGTATTTCATTTGTATAGTTATCATTCAGCCCCTTATACGAAACTGTTCGATTATAGTTTGAGCCATCAAGCTTTCTATCAAAATAACCACTAGCACCATCATTAAATATAAATCTATAGTTTTGTAGGACATTGTCAGAAGCTTTCTCAATAAATAAATCATAGTTTGTTGTAAACAGATTGGCAGTACGGGGTGTCTGCCTTGAATTTGACAAGTTAAGTATATCTATTATCTTTGAAATGAAATTAGTGTAATTATTCAAAGTGATACAAATTGATGATCTATATTCTGAAGCTTGTCCCAATAAATCTTCGCTTACTCTTTTAACTGTTTCAGCTAATATTGTATTTCTATTTTCATAATCCTCTGCCTGAATCATTCCCATCAAAGGTATTGCAGGATAAGAAGTGCCTGAACCAATCAAAAAATTCAGCTGTTTTGTAATTGCTAATTTTCTAAGATATTTTACTATTAGATCTTTGCTATTATTCATTTGTTCGTCAATCATAAAATCCTCCAATCTAAGTATTTATTACCATCATTATACAAAACATTTCAATTCATTGATTAGAATACAAAAAGAGAAGACAGTAACTATTTTTCTATGTTACTTAAAAGCTATAAAAATCAATACTTAGAGAATTGCAAATGTCCTATTAGGTCTCTATATTCTTTTCTTACTGGTTTTTACTGGATATTTCAAAGTATTCTTTTCTATTTTCTTAAATTCTTCCTCTTACAGAAATCTACTATTCTGAATAGATTCAACAGCCCAATCTCTTCACTAGTTCTCCACTAATAGTTTATTGCTTCTAGAGAAGATATGGTAATCCCTAAATCTTTTCATTTTCGAGAAGACTCCATCTCTATACTCAACGATTCTTGGATTAGGTCTTTCAAATTAATACCACCTAATTCTTGTTGAGTTTTTGTAAATATATTCTATTTTACCATTTGTTTCAAAGAAGAATACTAAAATTAGTGAATCCGCTGTAGAAAAACATATACAAATCATATTAGTCTAAAGTTAAAGAGCTAGAAAAGAAGCTTCAGTTTAATTGAGACAATTTAGGATACAGTTGCTTCACTTTTAAATTATAAAAAACAAAAAGGCCTCATTGGATTACTTCCAAGAGGTCTTTTTTCGGCGATGATTATTACACCATCCCGTCCTTAAGATGAGAGTGTGTAAGTAATAACTTACACGCTGTGTAAAGAAAATGCGTTTTATCAAGGTTTTGTTAAATTATTTCTGTATCATCTTTAACCTTACACTGGATTGCGTTACCAAAATGTTACCACTTTTTTATTAAGGGTATTTTTATGTTAATAACTAACCTGTATAACTAAAAATTATGTAGCGGAATTTCTCTACATTCTCTATATTATTTTTTAGTTTTACTTTCCATAAAAATTCACCTATAGCAAATACCACGCAATCTTTTTCATCAACAGCATACTCATAATTAAGGGTCGAATAATGTCTGTAACTCCTTATTCCCTAATAAAAACCTCTTTACCTATTAGTCTATGTCGTTCCTTTGTTCCTTCAATAGGGTATAAAAACTCAAAATATTGCCTTGTAAGTGCCTCCGGAATTATATTTTCATAAATTACTTCTAATAGATTTGAGATGAAATACCCAAATGCTAGCCCTTCTCCTGTTGAATTCCCCTGGATACTTCTCATTGATAAATCATAAAAGCTGAAACATGGCTTTTGGTTTATATCTGGATTACCTGATCTCCAAAACCTCATAAAATATTCACTATTAAAAGCAATATGGTTGATGTACCCTTCTGATACTTTTAAGATATTGGCTAAATTTTCATCACTGAAATCATGGTTAAAATTAACGTTAGTGTCAAAACCAAATATCCCATTAAATATTTCCTTATTACCAACAACCTTTCCATTATAAACCGCTTTTTGGATTGCTCCTTTACTAGAATTAGAAAGATTGTCAGTTGTAGTCCTGGACTTAACTTCAATTATGCCCAGAACACTTTCAGGCATTATAATTACAAAATCACCTTCTTCAAATAATTTAGGATAAGAATTTCTGTAAACAATAATATCTATTTGTTTCGTAATTTTGCCCTCTCGATTTCTTACAAATCCTGTTCCAACACCTATGCCTTCTGGTAGAATTTTTTTTAAGTAATTCATCAAAATTATTTCTCTATATCTTCCATTTTCCCCATTGTGAACATTCTCAATAAAGTATTCAACTCTATCTTTTATGGCAGAAAATTCATCAGCTATTGATTTTTGATATTTAGAATTTCTATTCATAGTGTTTTTCCTTTCTTTTAGGAATTTTTATAGGCCTGTCAGTGCAGGGTTTAACTATAATGCATTTTATAATAGAGAACTTTTACACTACTTTTCTGATACGACGCTCCGATTAATCTGTATATCTTCGATTAACGAATTTTCCTCATATTTTTTCTTTGAGTTTTACTGTTCTTAAAGAATTGATATATTAAGAAAATAGATAAGGTCATAATAATAATTATATTTAATCCGTCAAAAATTCCGAATAATTTAAAGTAGCTACAGAATGCTTTACTAGAAAGAAAAAACCAAATCAAGCAGCCATACAAGCTTAATAAAATGTTTATCCTGCTAACAGAAAATGAATATCGTCCATATAGTTTTTTTAAACTCATTTGTTTCTGATACAGCGATAGTAGTTTTATATAATGTTCGAAGAATTGATTAAATTAGTTTTTTCTTTAATTCATTTTCATTTTTAATATATTTATCTATTAAAACCCAAATATTTTGAACATTTTTATCAGCTACCCATGTGTATGAATCAACTTGTATATCATATTCTTTTTCCAAAATACTTGCACACCAAAAAACATATTCATTACAATGTGACCTTAATTGTTCTGAAAATTTATTTTCTTTATTCAAATTTAACCATATGAATATTTTATGATTTAATAATTTCCATTTCATTTCTTGCCTTTGTTCCATTTCGATAATTTCAATGCTTTTCCTACCTATATCTAGCACACTTGTAATATGAAGAAATAACTCGTTGTGCATTTTCCTTCTCTCTTCCAAGACTACTGAAATTCTCCGGTCTTTCTTTTTTGCTTTATTCGAAATAATAGAATTATAAACAAGTAACAATAACGTTCCTACTGAAACACCTAGAGTTGTGTAGTCAATCCATGTCATATTTTCCACCCCTAAATTTTATAAACTTTCATTAATCTCAATGCTATTAATGACTAAATATTAAATGGCTGAAAGACATTGTAATTCAATCAAACTTTTGAATAAGTTTTTATTAAGAAAGATCCTCACATCATCCACCTGTATGTATGTTAATTGAATTTAGGCGAAATAGTGAATATGTGTAGGATTTGTACAGAGTTCCTTATAGTTTATTTATAATTTAATATAAAAAATCCTACTAATTAGCCATATTCCACCCTTCAGCCCTTTATAAAGAAATGAATCGTTCTATATATTTTCTAGAAAGCTCAGGTGCCTCTAACCAACTAAATATTGAGAACTCCGATTGGAATTCTATGAACTCCGTTGCAAAAAAAGTGTTTATCCATTGTACTCTTAAATAATATAAACAGTCCAAAATAGTCTGGAATTTATCAAATAGAAGCTCTTCTTGCAATAGATAGTTTTTACCTTCAAGTAAAATACTTGTTCTCCAAAAAAATGATTTCACTTCTTCCCGTGCATTTCTATAATCTTCTATAAAATCAAAAAAGGAATTTGTCTCACTTCCCATTTGATAGCTGATATTAGCAAGTCTATCTATTTTGTTTTCTATCTCATCTAACAAATAATTTAATATCATCTTACTATCATCATCAAATAAACATCTACGCTCAACGAATTCTTTTAATTGATCGTTGATGGTTTTGAAAAAATTATTGAATCTTCCCACATAATCACTGACATCATATGTGTCCTTTGGTAAGTCTTCCTCTGTGATGCTTTTACCTTCACTAGCCCACCTATAAATATCCCTAACAGAACTTATCTCCTTTTCTGCTTCTTGATAGATCAGTAAGAATGTAGCTATTACCGGACCAATTGGGTCAGTGAAATAAGGTACTGTTCCAAGATGAGCATATTTAAAAACAGATTTCTCTATCTGTCGAATAGGTTCTATTTCCTTTATGATTACTCCAGATTCAAAGTTATTTCTTGTATTTCCTGTTGCATTAGCACTACCTATGTATATCCTTCTTCCGTTTGAAATAATTTTTGAGTGATTCGTGTTACTATAAAAAAATTGAATATAGGGGTTGATCTCTAATGTCTTTTTAATAAGGTGATTTATTCTGGCTCTTTCTTTTTGGTCATAGTTAAATACATTAAATATGACTCTTATATCATTTATATAATCAATTTTCTCTACAAGTAATTGATTTAATTCTTTGTCTACAGAGTAACTAAATGAAGTAATGTATAAATGGTCT
Organism: Rossellomorea marisflavi; assembly: GCF_001274775.1. Lineage (GTDB taxonomy): Bacteria > Bacillota > Bacilli > Bacillales > Bacillaceae_B > Rossellomorea > Rossellomorea marisflavi. The sequence goes on along the minus strand of NZ_LGUE01000006.1, from coordinate 25,684 downwards.
CCATTTTTTAAATCATCAAACACTTGTTTGAAATTTTCAATGCCACTAGATAATACTACTTCACCATGTTGAAAAGGAACAGGTTGATGGTTTTCTTTGCTTATCATTATATAAATCCTCCAAAAAAAATGAGCAGAGACTTGCTCTGCCCTTGTGAAAGTGTTTTTCCTTCAAAATCATAAAACCAATTGTATCCGTGCAATTCGAACTAACAAACTCTTTAATATTTCTGGTGTATGAGGGAACAAGAATATATTAACTTTCCAAACCTATTTCATTGCTTAGATGTGTAATTCTTCCGATTGTAGAAATTAAAAGTGCCTATATCCTTAATAACTTGGATAATCACTTAGGATTGAATAGTCATCTCAATCTCCTCGATTAATTCCTTATTAAGAATGTTAACCAATAAATACATCTTACCTAAACCGAGATATTAATTCTTGATTTTCTTATAATATAATTTGAGATGAAACTAATTCCCGACAATCGATTAGAATTATATAGGGTATATACCCGATTGTATATATCTTCCACTTATATTTCTACAGTTTCTTATGATATTTTACAATTTCGGAATTTTTTGATGTAATTTGTAAAATAAATAATAAAAGACACCCAAAATGGGTGTCCAGGCTGTCGATACAGCCTGAGAAGCTTAAGTAGCGTTAGTTAAGCTTCTCTTCAACAGCCGCTAGAAATAGAACTACTAAAATCATAAAAATATATTGGAATGTACCTTCATACCCTCCTGTTTTGTCACCACAATCTAATCATTATCTTTCTCATTATTTGCATAGGGATGAAGAGTAATTTTCAGATCTAGATATTCAGGTCCTAAAAAGTTGATGATGGTTTCAATGCTCTTATAACCCAATAGATTCATTACTACATCTAGTGACACGCCGGACTTAACAAGCAAGGTTGCATGTGTTTTCCTTAAATCATGAAAATTAATTCTGCGAATATTAGCCTTATCAACTAATCTATTAAATCTAGCACGAACAGTTGATGGCCTTTGTAGTCCACCTTCTTTTTTAGGAAAAACAAGATTAAGTTTATCATCATATTGATCACCTTTCTCTTCCTTCATTAATTGCTGTTCTTCTTTGTGTTTTTTTAACTCAGGCAACAATTGTGAAGGGATCATGACTTTTCGATAATCACTTCTTATTTCCACAATGTTCTGTTCCCCACCTACTCCAGCATCCACGATATTCTTAACTATTATCGTTTGATTGTTAAAATCAATATCACTCCATGATAAAGCCAAAATTTCTTCTAATCGTAATCCTGTAGAAATTTCAAATTTATACATCACACCTTCACCTGCGGAGTAAGCTACTTCAAGTAACTTTTCTATCTCTGATTTACTCAAAATTACTGGAATACGATTTGGAGCTTTTACCATGTTCATAAAGCGAATAGGATTTTTATCAAGATAACCTTTTTTTCACAGCCGAACGAAACAAAGTAAATAAAAAGGAATGAATGCTACCAATTGTACTTTTCGAATATCCTTCATGGTCTTTTTGAATAAACAATTCAGCAATTTCATGTGCAGTAATTTCCTGAAGGTACTTATCACCAAAATAAGGAACAATATGCTTGTTTATTAATGCTTGTCGCACTTTGAAAGTCTGGTGTTTAATCCCATGTGCATGTTCTCCATAAAACCACTCTTGTATGTATTCACGAAAAAGGATTTTTGTTGGCTGTTGCTCTTTTGGTACTGTTTCCATTAGAATACTTAAATCACTTTTAGCGCTTCTAAGTTCATCAAGAAACTTATCGGCTTCTTCACTGGTAGGAAAAAACTTTTGCTTCATATAGCGTTTGTCAGTTTTAGAATCTAACCTTTCATCGTAAATCACTGCATACCTAGTTTTCTTTTCATTTTCAATTACTACTGACTTAGCCATCCTTTTACCTCCAATTTTTTAAGTATGTATGGAATCTATCAAGAACTTTCATTTCACATACATATTAGTTTTAATTTTATTCACATTAACTTTAAGTCCTAATTTCGTTTAACATTATGATTGGTTCTGACATACAGGAAACTTCTATAGTTTTACATGAATCACACCTTTCAATAATTGTCTTAGGCAAATTTGCAAATAAAAAAGGGCAGACGGATAGTGAGATCACTAATCCATCGCCCTGGTCCTTCCAGCCACAATGCATTTACATAAGGCAAATATATTGAATTACCTTAATTATATTTGAAGGTATTACTACGTACCATTGTAAGCGATAAAAAATTTTTTCATTATTTATTAATTATGAATATCGCTCACGAAGCCCTAAGACTGTGATCTAAAATACTTGTCCAGTTAAGTGATACTACCGTAAACTCTACAACCTATTCAGGATTAATTAGTCTTTCTATCTGAATCGTTGTTGTACCAAATTGATTACTCCTCTAGCATGTATTACTAGCAGCAATACTCAACGGTTTCAATCGAGTATTTGAATTATTGTTCATTTTCTCATCCCTTTTTTGTTTTTAAGTTACTCCTTCTCAACAACTAACCCATTGTTTGGGGGTTCCATTCCAATTGGCATTTAAACTAATCAAGGTATCCGTTTAATTCAACATGAATGGGTAAGTAACCGAGCGTTGTCTTTAATTTCTTATGTCGAAGTTGTCTTTGAATAGACTTATAATCGTTTCCCTCTTTATACAATAGATAGGCCATTGTTGCTCTTAGATCATGGTTGGTTACTTTCCGGGTTATTTTTGCCTTCTTTCTAAGTTTCTCCAAAAACTTATTAAGATCTGCCGGAGTAAAAGGCTTGTTTTTTATAAAAAACAACTCCTTATCTTTTTCCTTTGACCAGGCTATAAAATAGGGATGATTCACATATTCCCTAAGCTTCTTTTGGAGGGCAGGTGTCATTCGAACCGTACCAATTATCGTTTTACGCCCATTATCAATGACAATGATATTGTGTTCGAAGTCTATTTGCGAAACAGTAAGTTTGCATAATTCCTTTGCTCTTAATCCACAAGTCGTTTGCAGCAAAAGGATCAAATAGTATTGTTGAAAAAAAGGATCAAGATCGTAAGCTGCCTTTAACAGTTTTAAACACTCTTCTTCACTTAATGCTCTGTTTCGAAACGATTCGTAGTAGAATGGATTTTTAAAATGTCTCAGTGGATTATATTCCATCAAGTCATAATCCACCAATAAGTCCATAAAGCTTTTTACCACGGTAAAACCATGTTTCGCTTGTGATTTTGTTCTGTTCTCGTGAAGATACTCAATAAACCCATCCATAAAATCCAGATCAACCGGGGCATACTGATCATGAATCTTGCTGTAATAAAACTTGTCAAAATCAAGCTCCCCCTTCCATCCTGCTAAAACTAAATAGTCCTCAAAGACCTTTAAATGGCTAATATACATTTGAACCGTTTTGGGCTTTAATGTATTTAGTTCCTTCCACTTCTGAAAGTAAATAGACGAAAAGAGAATTCCCTCCACTAGATATCAACTCCCATGTGTTTTAATTGATCTGTTTCCAGCTGTGCAAAAGGATGTTTATCCATCGCTTTTTGGTACTGCTCATCAAATAAATTTAAATAAACTTCTGTAGAACCAATAGATTTGTGCCCCAAGAGTTCCTTGACAATATAAATATTCATCCCGCTCTCGAGGGCATAGATAGCAAAGGAGTGTCGGAAGGAATGGGTCGAATAGTTCACTTTCACCTCTTCTCCACGATCACTGTCCCATACTTTATTCTGAACCACGTTATCCTCAATAGCTGTATCAATCAATCCCCTGACCATCCTTTGAATGGCCCGATTAGACAGGGAGACCCGTCCATTGTCATCTGAAAAAACGTAAAGACGTTGGTAGTCTGTCTCACTTAAAACATTCTTTAAGTGAGAGTAAGTGAAATTGACATAGTATTTTATTGCCTTGATGGCTCCTTTTGTCATGAACCGTTTCACTTTTGCTCGTTCTTTACGTCCTTTCGCTTTGACTTTTATCCAACCTTTTTCAAAATTGACATCACCAATTTGAAAATGTAATTCGTCCACTCGAATCCCTGTTCCCACCAGCGTCCAAAGTATCGTATAGTTTCGAAGGGCACATCGTGTTAAGCGGGACAAATTGAGTAAATAATCAATTTGTTCCGCCGTAAAGGCTCGTGGGGGTTGTGGATCTGGGTCATTCAGTTGTAGTGCCCTTTTATTTAATTGATTGATTTTTTTCTCGCTTAGCAGATCTCTTGCTACTGAATCGATAAAGGTCCTCAGAAATGCCGCCTTTTTTCTTCGAGTCGACTCCGCTATATCTGGCCGTTGGATATATTCCTCTAACTTTTCAGGAGTTAATACCTCTTTTAACAAAACATCCGTTGATATATCCTCATCGATATTGACCCTAAAGTACTTACAAAAACTTCTCATTTCACTTTTATAGGATGACTGGGAGGAAGGGGAAACACTTTGGTAGGTTGAAAATTCATCCTCTAAAAAGTGCTGCGCTGCTTCCAACAACGTTATCTCTTTAATTTCAGGGTTCTTTTCTTCCGTTAAAAGAACACCTATGGAGCCAAGTTCTTTTTCCACCTGAACCTGCCCGTATTTTTTTAAAAGTGTTTGTACTTCATCCTTGATGGTGAATTGAGGATGGTCCTCTTTTTCTAGTGCCATGTTATTTCGCCTCCCACGGAAAAGAAATATGTTGTGCTTTCTCTCCAACTTCGCCTTCCGTTCGATGGATATATAGGGAAGTCGTGGATAGGTCGGCGTGGCGAGCCAAACGTTTAAGCACTTTAGGTGTTACGTCTTTCTCGGTTAAATGCGTGATATAAACATGGCGCAACTGATGGGGACCACTCGCCTCTTTCCAGTCTGCAATCAAGGTAAATATTCGGTACTTTAAAGACAAGATGGCTCTTAGTGGTTGTTCCTTCATTCCAAACACTAACCCGTTCTCATGTTTTTCTATTTCCTTTAAGAGATCCATAAGCGGTGAAGGGAGGGGTAAGGAGTGTACCTTTCCTCCCTTTGCTGTAAACTTTACGTCCTTAAGGCTCCAGTTGATGTTTTCCCATTGTAATTTCGCCAGTTCACATGATCGAAATCCAAGATAGATCATAAACCCAAATGCCAGTTTATCTAGTTGTGGTGTGTCGGAATATTGTTCGATGGCGGTAAAAAACTTTTCTATTTCCGCATCCGTTGGCATGTAACGAGATTGATAGTCATCCCCCTCGATATTCCGGATACCCCTTGTAATATCATTTTTAATAAACCTCATATGATAGAGGGTTTTAAAGAAGGTTTTGATATTTTTAAAATGTTTCATGGAACCATTTTCTGCAAACCGGCCACTTTGAATCCCCTTGATGAGATAGTTTTTATACGTCTTTAAGTGTTCTTGTGTAAACAAGGTAAAGGGAACTTTATCGATTGGATAAGAACTAAAGTCATTTAGAACATTGCAGGACCATCGTAAATAACGATGCAGTTCATATCGAAACTTTTCTAACCGGTCTGGTTTCGTTCCCTGTCTCTTTTTGTAAGTCAGAAACGATTGCACGGCCGGCGGTAGCACCACCTCTTTACGTTCTTTGGGTGTATACGTTAAAGACGATTCTGTAAAGGGATTCATTTGTTTGTAAAACAAAGCAAAGTTTTGGTAATAAAACTTACTTGTGATTATCTCTTCATAGAGTTCTTGATTTAAAAAGTCTTCTCGTACAAGTTCAAATGGTTTTTTCCGTGTTGCCTTACTGACCAATGACTCGAATTCGGTAAATCGTAAAATGAGTATATACACCGATTTATAATTGAGCCGTTTCGACCGCTTTACTAAAAACTGTCGAATCGGTTTGGACTCTAGTTCACTGATCATATTGTCTATGAACCACTGCTTTAACCCTTCCTCTCCTAAAGGAATCACGTTCTTTTGATGGGAGGTTTTAAATAAGCTTTCCATAATGGAGATCAACTCTTCCTTTGAAAATTTATCTCCATTATGCTCAAGCCATTTTGATTTTAAACCTAGTTCCTGCGATGTTTTAGTCAGATAACTCCCGGACCATGCAGTTATAGCCTTTTCCTCAGTTCCAGAAAAATACTTATTCAAAAAGCCTTCTACAGTGCTTATTCCGTCAAATTCCGAAATGGTCTCTCCTTCTCTCTCGACTGGTTGTTTCTCTTCCTTATCGATACCTTCCTGTTCAAAGTCATTTGAAGAAGCACCACAAAGTTCATTTTTGGAAACAGCCAAGTCAACTTCTGAAAAATGCCCGTCTATGCTTTTCTGTTGATCCGCTTCATCCAAAGTAAAATCAAATAAAGATAATTGAAGTGACTCTCGGTATTGCATAATAAAATCCTCCTTAAAGACTTTTTTAAAAACGAAAACCGCAAATCATTTTCTCGGAAGCATATAGCAACAAAAAAAGCACTGTCCTTATATCTGAAGAGGATACACGTATGGTGTATTTCTGCAGATATAGAGACAGTGCTTCTGCTCTAGATCTATTTAAAATAGACTATTAAATTATATGGCAACGAGTTCAATTAATTTTTTATGAATTGCTTATATTTAAAATCTATTACAACAACAGTAGCTATGTAGCTATGTAAACTATAAGTGAAGAGTATCCCTACATACTAATTAATGATAAATTTTCTTTCACTTAGATTTATATCTATTGGAAAATATTAACATCGCAATTCAGTACTTGACAGTTCATTATATTCCACTCTATGATATGTAACATAATAATATTTAATAAAATCAATTGGGTAAACCCCACAGATTGGATCACAGGAAGGACCTGTATTCGAAGTATAAGATTACTTCTAAAAGTATGTAATCTTTTATCTTGGATGCAGTCTGCCTTTCTTTCCAAATCTGTGGGGTTTTCTTTTTTGATTGAACAGGAGGTAAGAAATTGAAAAAAGCAGAAACACATATACCGTGGGAATCTCTACCGGATACTTTGACAGCAAAACACATATGCAAAATTCCAGGAATTTCCATAAGAAGAGTATATGAGTTATTTGAAATTCATTTTGATTATGGTGGAATTCCTACATTTCAAATTGGAGCATCAATAAGGGTAGACAAAAAGGAGTTTAAACAATGGCATGAAGGGAGAAAAGATAACAACTCAAAATAAAAAGGAAATAACATAAAAAAGTTTTGTTCTTATGTTCGCCATTCTAAAATAAATAAGTTAACATCTAAAGCAGAAAGAATAAAATGAACTGGGTTAAGTTAAACCCCACAGATTGGAATGAGGAAGCACCCATCCAATCCAAGAAATAAGTTGGTTACTTTAAACCACCTTGTTGTCTTGGTAGGAGTGTGCCTCCTTTTCACATCTGTGGGATTTTTCTTTCGACCTAACAGGAGGAATTTATTATGAAGGAAACAAACACACACACATCTTGGGAATCGCTACCGGATACTTTGACAGCACAACAGATTTCAGAGTTCCTTGGAATATCTAGAAAAACAGTTTACGAGTTATTAAAAGTGCATGTTGAACATGGTGGAATTCCCAACTATGAAATTGGAATTTCAAAAAGAGTGGAAAAAGCTGATTTCATGCAGTGGATTAAGCAATTGAAAGAGAAGAAACAAGCATAGTGACTAATGTAAATAAATGAAATAGGGAAAGTCCTCAGCAAGAAATTTTATGGCGACTTTTCCTTCCTTTCATCATTCTAAATCAATTTAAAGGCGAGGTTATTACTATATGAAAGGTCATTATAAAAGAAGAAATTGTGAGTGCGATGACCCTAAAAAATGTTCTTGTGGAAAGTCATGGACATACTGGGTAGACATTGGGCCCGACCCGAAAACTGGGAAAAGAAGATTAAAAACTAAGGGAAGTTTTAAAACAAAGAAAGAAGCGGTAGATGCTGTAGCCGCGTTAATCACTGATGTGAAACAAGGTACTTATATCAACGAATCTAATATTTTATTTAAGGATTTTGCTAAGCAATGGTTGCCCATGTATATTGAACGAACTTGTCCTAAACCTGGAACAATTCGACTTCGAAAATATGGCATAAATAAATTACTCCCTTATCTTGCTCACATAAAGCTTAAAAACATTTCAGAGGAAATGTTCCAAGATGCTTTAGATGATTTAAAAGCAAATAATTTGTCCAAAAGTACACTGGAGGGCATCTTAGCAACAGGTAAAATGATATTTGATATGGCCCTCCATAAGAAACTGATAAGAGAAGATCCGGCAAAAAAGGCTTATATCAAAAAGGATCCTAAAGTAATTAAAGAAACAGATGAGGATGATCAGAAGAATTCAGATGAGGAACTTCCAAATTACTTTGAAAAAGAAGAACTCAAAATCTTTTTAGATGCAGCAAAGAAAAATGGGCTGTTTATGGATGAACTAATTTTCACTCTGTTAGCCTACACTGGTATGCGGGTAGGTGAATTAGTAGTACTTAAGTGGAAAGATATTGATTTCAATAAGCGAACGGTCCGTATTAACAAAACGTACTATAATGAATATAACAATATTGCTAAGTACGAATTGGTACAGCCTAAGACAGAGAAATCTAAACGTAAAATTATGGTATCAAGTCTTGTGATTGAAATGCTAAAAAAGCATAAAGAAGAACAAGAGAGAATCATTGCTAAATTAGGAGGTTCATACGATAATAAGAGATTCATTTTTACAAATGTTGAATGCTATCAAGGTCTCCCTATCTTAACAAAGTTAGTGGAAAATAGAATGAAAAGGTTACTTAAATTAGCCAATTTAAATACCAAACTTTCCCCTCACAGCATGCGTCATACACACACTTCACTACTTGCAGCAGCTGGAGTAAAATTAGAAGACATTAAAGATCGCTTAGGTCATTTTGATGATGAAGTAACCAGGAAGATATATCTTCATATTACAGACCCTGTGAAAAGAGAAGCATCTGATAAATTTGATAACTTCATGAAAAGCGAATAGTGATTAATTATGGTGAAAGCAAAATTTCACATTTTGCTTTCACATATATAAGTTTGTTGAAATACCCAACTTCTATACTATCTTCATCAGCGAAGTAATAATAGCTTCTGTATCCTTCATAAAATGTTCCTATCTTGATTGTTGATTTATTGCTCTACCGAAACAAGTTTACCATCTTGAGGAACATCTTCTTTAGTAATTAACATCAACGATTCTTTGGTAATATGGCCTGTCAATTTGGAAAGCCTCTTCGACTGATTAACCGTTATATCGTCAAACAAATTCCGAACAAGACGACCATTTGAAAAGTGATCGTCCTTTTCATTTAATTTCGTTTGCAACAATTCACGAACTTTTTTAATAGCTTGGTCTTCGGCAACATAGTCATTTTGAATACATGTGTAACTGAATATTCGAACGAGCTCATCGAGTGAATAATCATTAAATGAAATAAAAGTATTGAATCTTGACTTTAATCCTGGGTTGGATTCAAAGAACTGGTCCATCAAATCTGTATATCCAGCTACGATTACTACGAGGTCATTTCTATAATCTTCTAGGGCTTTTGTTAGCTCAGTAAGACTTTCTCTCCCATAACTATCACTATGATCATTCTCAGTTAGACTATACGCTTCATCAATAAATAGAACTCCACCTTTAGCACGATTAATTAACCTTTTTACCTTGATTGCTGTTTGTCCTTGGTACTCAGCAATTAAATCAGTCCTACTTGCTTCAACAAATTGTCCTTTACTTAATAATCCGATAGCTTTATACATCCTCCCAACAATACGAGCCACTGTCGTTTTCGCTGTGCCGGGATTACCCAGGAATGCTATATGCATGGTTTTGTTTGACTTCTTCAATCCATTTTTCACTCTTAATTGTTGGATTTGATTAAAGTCGATTAAGTCACGGACTTGTTGCTTTACATCTTCCAGCCCAACCAGTTCGTCTAGTTGGTTAAGTAGTGCATCTAGCGACATATTTGAAGACTCTTTTAAGTCTTGGATAAGACCATCAACCTTTGATGCTCCAAGATATTTATATAATGTTTCAATAACTTTTTCTTGCTTTTGCTCCATACTGGCTAAAGATTGGTTCTTCGTTAGGATACCTAGTTTTTTAATGAACTCTAAAGTAGCTTTATCCATTTGCTCATCCGTTATTTCTTGTACTAATTTCCCCAATTCAGATGCTTGTCCTAAAGCAACATCTAACTGCTTCGCTTCTTTCATCAGCTGGCGTTTGTAATGCTCTGAAATCATCATAGCACCCCGCTTAGTATTAAAAGCACTAAAGCACATGTTATCGCAATACTAGCAAATGAAAAAACTTTAGTAGTTTTCAACCCTTTTGATAAGTTTATTGTCAACTGATTAAGCGCTGTAATTTCATCTTTTGCCTTTAACAATTCGGATTCAAAATACGAAGACACTTTTTCTGCTTGTTGCTCAATTCCAATGTTGAGTTCCTTTATAGCATTTTCAAGATCTGTCTTATTTTTACTGACTTTGTTAGTTGTTAAATCGAGTTTTGCATCTATCTCTGAATGAATTCGAAAGATTTTTTCAGAAAAAGTCTGGATATCGTCCTGAAATAATTGTTGTAAATCACCAAATTTCTCTCCCTGTCTAGCAACTTCTTTATTTAGAATTTCGATATTTTTCTTGTTTATACTGACTCCGTTAGTTGTTAAATCGAGTTTTGCATCTATCTCTGAATGGTTTCGAACGATTTTTTCAGATAGAGTCTGGATATCGTCCTGAAATAATTGTTGCAAATCACCGAATTTCTTTCCCTGTTTAGCAACTTCTTTATTTAGGGTTTCGATATCTGTCTTGTTTTCTGTATTAATTGTTTCGATTTTAGATATATTATTATTTTGATGTGATACCAGTTGATTTACTGTTTGAAATTGCTTAAGTTGGCTTTTTTTTAGTTGATTCAGATGATCTTGAAAATCTGACTGCAAAGTTAACAATGATTTTGTTTCAACAGTCAAATCATTTACTGTCTGATCTTGTGCTTCAATCTTTGCTTCGATTGAAGTAACATTCTCTTGCATGGTTGAATAGATATTAAAGATTGCATCCACATCTGTTAAGTGTTCTATTCTCTCCATCTTTTCTTTAAAACTTTGCAGTACCTGAATTACCTTTTTCTGTTGATTGATCATTTGTTTGATATCGTTTTGATTAACCTCAACGCCTTCTATTCCCTTTAATGCTTTTGCATTAGCTTCTTCAGCTGCTTTCAATGAGACTAAGATTCCCTGGATGTATTCTTTATCTAATGCAGAAAACGTATCGTAGATGGTATTAAACTCTTGAATCGTCCTAACCAGAACTTTATTCTGCTCAATCATTTTATCTTGGATACTTTCAGTGAGCCTGTTTAAGTCACTACCCGTCACATCATAATTAAACCACCCAAATAAGCCTCCCGTAACAGGTACACTAGGTAATTCTGCTTCTTTAGGAAGTTTCCTACTGAATGCTTTTAACTCATTTTTCTTTCTATTGAAACCATCACCTCTGGTAGACACCATAGCCTGACCATTAGTTGAGGATTCCTCTTTCGTTATTACCTTTGTCATCTCTCATCACCTTTAAAGTAAGCCTTCTAAATCTTTTTGCATTTGAAGTAATTCACTCTGATTTTTAGTAATAGTGTTCTTGTTTTTAGAACCACTAGCATGATTATCATCAAATATCTTATTAAGAGATTGTTGCATTATATCCTTTGCCAAGGCGTGATTCTCTGAGATTTTGCTCATAGCATTTTCTTTCAATGCTACTACACGATCTTCAGCTACGGTAAGTTGTACTTGTTGAAGATTCATAATCCCATTTTTCTTACCGATAATTTGTTGGTCCTTTTCTTCTTTTATCTTTTTGGCGATAAACTTATCGATAAGATTTAGCATGATGGCACCAACTAAGCCAGATACTAAACTTGATAAAAATAAGCCAATCATATTAGCAAGAGTGCCAATTAGAGGTATCTCAATTTGCATTCCAGGAATTGTTAATAAGAATTTTTCAAAAACCTCTCCTAAGAAAATCGCACTGCCGCCAACTAATCCAACAGTTATTATTTTTCCGATCTGTGCTACCTTTACAGTAAAAGGCTTGCTCTTATTCTTCTTATCTCGAAGGTAATTGACTGCATCCCTAACAGAAGATATTCCTTGCTTAATTAAACTTGCCAACTTCTTAAAAAGACTTACAATTGGTCCCAATATTTCAGATACAATTGTACCAATTAATGTTGATGCTCCCTTCTGAACAAAACTAATAATTTTGGTAAAGAACGATTTCATCGAATCACGCATTTCAGATAAGAATCCATTAAATGACTTAGATTTCGCCTTTAAAAAACGGATTAGGCCGTTCATGATTTCTTTCAACAACGTAAAGAGTGCTGAGATAGCCATTGTCTTCAAGGCATCTTTTCCGGCTTTTTTTCCAACTTCTTTTGCAGCATTAACTCGAATATCCTTATTAATTGCCTTTCTGGCTTCTTTATCCGCTTGCATCATAAGATCATCATCAGCAGCAAGCTTATTATTCAAATATCTGTCGTTTTTTTCCTTTATCAAACGTTTATCGACATCTGACATATTGGATTCATCAACCTTTTTATTAGCTTTTCCGTTTTCCTCAATAAGTAATTTTTCCCTAGCCTCACGGGTTTTTACATATTCTTTATTACTCTTTTCCTTTTTACTTTTGTTTAAATTCTCATTTGTAGGTTTTAGATTTTCTTCTTTATTAGCAAGTCCAGATACATCTAAATTAGCTTGCTTTCTTCTTTGATTTTCAAATAATTCTTTCCTACTTACTACATGGTCTAAATTAGCCTTTTCATTAGGCCTTAAGTCTCTCCCTGTGTATTCGTCCTTTAGTATTCCAGCTTTTTGTTGCTCCTTCATTGCCTTATTGGCATCTTTGTATCGTTTGTCTATCATAACCGAGTCAGCAATATCCTTGTACTGCTCAGGATATTCTCTATCATATTTTTGGATCAACGTTTCATTTGTCATGTCGAGTCCAATTTGATTCCCAAACTGTTTCCAAACTTCATCCAAGACTACTTTACCTAAAGAATCAGGATTAGAAATGGTTGCTCTATCTTTTTCCACTAGCTCTAAATCAGAAAAGCTTTCTTCCAACTGTTTTGATAAGACACCTTCCATAACTTCAAAATCAAATTCAGCTTCAATATTATAGATTTCCATACTTTGATTTGCATTCTTATTAGCCATAAGATCAATCAGTCCTTTTAAATAAGTTCAATAAGAATTTTGGTAACAATACTCTTTCTTGAGTATTAATCCTAAATTTTAAACTAAGAAAAAAAGTATTTTCACTGTAGTTTGCTTGTTATAAATACCTGGTCTTTAGTTCAAGTGAAAAACTCACACTGTCTGAAATATTTATATTAAAATCATAACAGAATACATCGGATTGTTGTTCATATTTACTACAATTATGGAAAAAAATTGTTGGCAAATGTGTCGTCAACTAGGCAAAAACTCTCACCCTTATTAGTCATTTCCTCCAATATTAAATCTCTCCTTACAATGTATCGAATAAAGAAAATGAATTTCTGGGATTACAGTTGGTAATAATGTATTTTTAGCAATAAAATAATTTCAGAAAGTGAGGATGCCTATGAAAGGACATTTTTATAGAAGGAACTGCACATGCAAAAAGAAAAAATGCACTTGCGGTGCAAAATGGGCATATGTCGTTGATGTCGGAATAAACCCAATCACCGGAAAACGGAAACAGAAGTCTAAAAGTGGTTTTCTGACCCAACAAGAAGCTGAAGCGGCAGCTAATACTCTCATTTACGAGTTAAATCAAGGGACATATTTAGAGGAAACAGACAAAACTTTCAGCGACTTTGCTAAAGAGTGGCTGCCTATCTACAGTGAATCAAAGGAGGTTAAGCCAGGTACTATTCGTGTTCGACTTCATGAAATTGGGAGGTTATTACCCTACTTTGCTCAGTTAAAATTGAAGGACATCACCAGAAAGATGTACCAAGATGCTCTCAACGATTTAAAAGCTCAAGGGTTAGCTGATAGCACAAGGGAAGGGATTAATCGAACTGGGAGGATGATTTTTCGAAAGGCATTAGAATTAGAGCTATTAAAGAAGGATCCTACAGAATTCGCTTACGTAAAAAAAGACAAAAAGACGATTGAACAATTAGAAGAAGAGGAAGTTCCAAATTACTTAGAAAAAGAAGAGCTTGCCTTGTTTTTAGAGACAGTAAAACAGCATGGTCTCGAACATGATTACTTGGTGTTTTTAATACTCGCCTATACAGGAATTCGAGTTGGAGAACTAATTGCTCTTAAGTGGAAAGATATTGACTTCAAAAACCATACAATCAGTATTACTAAGACATATTATAATCCAAATAATAATACGGTTGAGTATCAATTAGTCCCACCGAAAACCCGAAAGTCTAGACGGAAAATTGTTGTCGATGAAGAAGTGATTGACGCTTTGAAGGAACATAAAAAGGCTCAAGATGAGGTAATTGAACTATTAGGTGAAGCTTACAATAACCAAGATTTTATCTTTGCCAAAATGCAACGACAATGCGGCTATCCAATCGTGATTAAAAATGTTCGAGATCGAATGAAAAGCCTGCTAAGAATAGCCGGCCTAAACGAAGATTTAACTCCGCACAGTTTAAGACACACTCATACATCCCTTCTTGCGGAAGCTCGTGTATCACTCGAGCAAATCATGGATCGTCTTGGTCATACTGACGATCAAATCACAAAAAATGTGTATCTCCACGTAACGGAAGAAATGAAAAAAGAAGCCTCTCAAAAGTTCAGCGAACTTATGAGAAGCCTCCGTTAATATCCTCAATGTTAGCAAAATGTTAGCAAACCACTCTCACCTTACCAACAAATCCTTTTATATCAAGGGTTGAGGGGGCAACTTACATCATGCCGCCCATTCCACCCATACCGCCCATTCCAGACATATCCGGCATACCGCCGCCGCCTTCTTCTGGGATGTCCGCTACGACTGCTTCTGTAGTCAAGAACATAGCTGCTACAGATGCTGCGTTTTGGAGGGCAGAACGTGTTACTTTGGTTGGGTCGACGATTCCTTGTTCGATCATGTTGACCCATTCGCCTGTTGCGGCGTTGAACCCTACGCCCACTTCTTCTTTCTTGAGGCGTTCCACGATGATGGAGCCTTCAAGGCCGGCGTTGTGTGCGATTTGACGGATTGGTTCTTCAAGTGCGCGAAGGACGATGTTGATTCCAGTGGCTACATCGCTGTCTGCTTCGATGGAAGCGACTTTGTTGTAGACGTTCACTAGAGCCGTACCACCACCGGATACGATTCCTTCTTCGACTGCCGCACGTGTAGAGTTCAATGCGTCTTCGATGCGTAGTTTGCGCTCTTTGAGCTCGGTTTCAGTAGCAGCTCCGACTTTCACGACGGCTACTCCACCAGCAAGCTTCGCTAGGCGTTCTTGTAGTTTTTCTTTATCGAATTCAGAAGTAGATTCTTCTAATTGAGCACGGATTTGGTTTACGCGGGCTGCGATTTTTTCTGGATCTCCAGAACCTTCGACAACCGTTGTGTTTTCTTTTGTGACAACGACTTTCGCTGCACGGCCGAGCTGTGTGATGTTGGCAGATTTCAGGTCAAGACCAAGGTCTTCTGTGATCACTTCTCCACCAGTCAATACGGCAAGGTCTTCAAGCATTGCTTTACGACGGTCACCGAATCCAGGTGCTTTGACAGCCACTGCATTGAATGTACCGCGAAGTTTGTTCACAACAAGTGTTGCAAGGGCTTCGCCTTCAACATCTTCCGCTACCATCAATAGTGGTTTGCCTTGTTGTACGACTTGCTCAAGGACAGGAAGGACTTCCTGGATGTTGCCGATCTTTTTATCCGTGATCAGGATGTACGGATTATCAAGGACCGCTTCCATTTTGTCTGAGTCTGTCACCATGTATGGAGATGCATATCCACGGTCGAACTGCATACCTTCCACAACGTCAAGCTCAGTCGTGAATCCTTTAGATTCTTCGATGGTGATGACACCGTCGTTGCCTACGCGCTCCATGGCTTCAGCAATCAATTGGCCGACTTCTTCGTCCGCTGCAGAGATCGCTGCAACCTGTGCGATGGATTCTTTGCCTTCGATTGGTTTAGAGATGGCTTTCAGCTCTTCGACAGCCCCTTGTACAGCCTTCTCGATCCCTTTACGAACGCCGACAGGGTTTGCTCCTGCTGTAACGTTTTTAAGACCTTCACGGATCATCGCTTGCGCTAGGACCGTTGCAGTCGTCGTACCGTCACCGGCGATTTCGTTTGTTTTGCTTGCGACTTCCGCTACAAGCTTCGCACCCATGTTTTCGAATGCATCTTCAAGCTCGATTTCTTTCGCAATGGTTACACCATCATTGGTGATGAGTGGAGAACCGAATTTCTTCTCAAGTACAACATTGCGACCTTTTGGTCCAAGTGTTACTTTTACTGCGTTTGCTAATTGGTCTACCCCGCGAAGCATGGAACGGCGTGCTTCTTCGCTGAATTTAATTTCTTTAGCCATTTCAAACGTCCTCCTTTAATATCAGTTCATGGTTGGTGCGTATATGTGTTGATTCGATTAATTATTCGCCTACGATGGCAAGGATATCGTTGTCACGAAGGATGAGATATTCTGTGCCTTGGTATTTCACTTCTGTACCAGAGTATTTACTGAAGATGATTCGATCGCCTACAGACACTTCAAGAGCGACGCGCTCACCGTTGTCAAGAACGCGACCTGTACCTACAGCGACAATCTTACCTTCTTGCGGTTTTTCCTTAGCAGAATCCGGGAGTACGATACCGCTTGCTGTCTTTTCTTCTGTTTCGACTAGCTCGATTACGACGCGATCACCTAGTGGTTTTAACAAGTGAAACAACCTCCTTGAAAATATGTAGATTGGTTTTTAGCACTCGCTCACTATGAGTGCTAACACAGTTATTATATTAAATAATTCGTTTTCATTTTGCAAGAGTCCTGCTTAAAAATTTTTTCGTCATTTTCCCCCTTTTTTCACACCTCACTATCCTATGTGGCGATTCCCGGCAATATTCCCATGACCGTGAGATTTGAACAGTTCCGCATTTATTAGTAGAATTGTACAAGGGTCTGTCCTGTCAGGCCTAAGGCTTGCTTAAAAGGAGATAAAACGTTGAATAAACATTATGGATACATTTTGATCGCCTATATTGTCATGCAGCTCGCCGGTGCGGTTGGACCGCTCCTGTTTTATAAGGCCGGCACTGAAGTGTTTGGACAGACTAGAGAATACATGCAGCAGGTGGCCGTCGGTTCCTGGCTGATCTTCAGCTTTGCCGCGACCTTGATCATCGTCCTGCTCATCCTGAGAAAAAGCTCACCATCGAAACTTAAGCTCGAGCGTTCTGCCCCTGCAGGCGCCGGGATCTCCATCGTCTGGGCCGTTGTCGGGATCTTCATGGCGTTCTTCGCACAAGCCATCGCCATCCAGATCGAGACCCTCCTCGGCATCCAGGCCGGTTCTGAAAACACGCAGAACATCATGGGCATCGTGGACAATGTCCCCCTTGCCATGATCGTCGTCGCCATCATCGGGCCGATCCTGGAGGAAATCGTGTTCAGGAAGATCATTTTTGGGGCACTCTATCAGCGAATGAACTTTTTCTTCGCCGCATTGATCAGCTCCGTGATCTTCGCCCTTGCCCACTTCGAGCCGGTACATGTGATCCTGTACTCTGCCATGGGCTTCACGTTTGCCTTCCTATATGTACGAACGAAACGGATCCTCGTGCCGATCTGCGCCCATGTGGCCATGAATACGATGGTGGTCATCATGCAGACCGTCTACCGGGATGAAATTGAAAAGATCATGAATGAAGCTGAAAAAATACAAGGATTTATTGGAGGTTTCCTATAATGAGACGATCACCCCTCTTCTCCGGCGTGATTTACATTCTTCTTGGGGTGCTGTTCACCTATTTTGCCATCCACACAGTCCAGGATACAGGCTGGGGATTCTTCACTTATCTGCTGATCTTCCTCGCCACACTGGACTTCGGTTCGGGTATACGCATGGTCCTGCTCCACTTCAGGATCAAGCAACAGCTCAACCAGAAGAAATAAGCCGCTTAAAACAAAAACCGGATCCATCCGACTTCGTTTCCATGAAGATCGGGTGGTTCCGGTTTTTTTGGCTGTATCAGCCTTTGCGTTGATTGAGTTCTTCTTGCACGCGTTCGATTTCCATCTGCTGCTCTGCCTGGAGATACTTCTTATATCCGATCCGTGAGATCCCTATGCTGATCTCATAGAGAAGAAGGAGCGGGAGGGTCACCATCATATGGGAGACGATGTCCGGAGGCGTGATGAAGGCGGCAATCACCAATAGCACGAAGTAAGCCGCTTTCCTCGCCTTCGCCATCATCATCGGTGTGATGATCCCGAGCCTCGTCAGAAACAGCATCACCACAGGCAGCTGGAACAGCAGGCCGAATGGGATCGTAATCTGGAAGAGGAATTGGAAGTACTCGTTGATCCCGATCACCTGCTGGATATCGAGATCGCCTGATAGCCGCATCATGAACGACACAACATACGGGAACAGGATGAAATAGGAGAATGCCAGTCCACCGAGGAACAAGAGGACCGATACCGGTATGTAGCTCAGGGTCACCTTCCGCTCCTTGTCATAAAGACCAGGCGACACGAAGGACCACACCTGATAAAGGATGACGGGTGACGTCATGATGACCGCGATGAACATGATCATCTCCATGTAGATCTTCAGGGGATCCGTCACGCGGAAGGCATTCATCGTCATTTCTTTCGCTTCGTCCGCATGCTGCAGATACTTGATGAGCGGTTCGGCAAGGAAGAAGCTTGCCACAACGGCTAACAAGAAGAAAACGACTACAAACATGAGTCGTTTCTGCAATTCTCCTATATGCTCAAAGACTGTCATATCCTTTTGGGTTTGACTCATGGCGTTCATCCTACTTTACTTGGCACTTTTGTTCTTATCGTCTTCATCATCCGCTAAGCCTTTAGTTGCGTTCTTGAATTCACGTAGTGTATTGCCGGCTGCTTTCCCAAGCTCCGGTAATTTTTTCGGGCCGAAAATCAAAAGGGCCACCACTGCAATCAGCACCATACTTCCAGGACCTACCATAATGAGACACCTCCCCTTATATGCTTCTATCATAACGCAAATGGTCAGAATTTTCTATTCCGTTACGATTCCATCTTGTGACATTTCCGTGTCTTCCCCTGAGTAATGCTTGAGGAAATAGACGAGTGACTGAAGTTCCACTGCCAGATCGATATGATGGACCCTGATATGATCAGGAACCGTCAGGCGTGCAGGTGTGAAGTTCAGGATCCCCTTGATCTTCGAAGACACAAGGCGATCTGTGATATTTTGAGCAGATGAGGCCGGCACGGTCAGGATCGCGACTTCGATATCCATCCCCTTCAGCTTCTCCTCCAGCTCATCCATATGGTGGACGGGCACATCGCTGATTTCCGTCCCCACCTTCGATTCATCCACCTCGAAGGCCATTTCGATCTTTGTATTGTTATTCTTTATGAAATTGTAATGAAGAAAAGCCGTTCCGAGATTCCCCACGCCGATCAATACGACCTTCGTTAGTTCATCCTGGTCAAGCGTTTCCCTGAAAAAGGATAAGAGATAATTCACATTATACCCATAGCCCTTCTTCCCTAACGCCCCAAAATAGGAGAAATCCCTCCGGATGGTCGCGGAATCCACTTTCACGGCTTCGCTTAACTCCTTCGACGATACCCGCTGCTTACCGGAAGCATATAGATTCTTGATGAAGCGGTAGTATAGCGGAAGGCGTTTGGCCGTTGCCTGTGGAATTTTCGTTGTTTCCTGATTCATCTTTTGTATTCCCCCACATCTTATAAACCCTCTTCCTTTTGGTCTGTCAGCGCTTCCAAAAAGAAGGTATATCTTTTATCTATTTTCCATCATACACTCTATTCTATCCTATTTGTATCCAGATTAATAGTCATAGTTCCTCCCCTTTTATTGCCGTCCACATGGGAAATACGGTACACTAGCACTAATGAAACAGAGGTGAACCGACATGATTCTATTGCAAGTGAATCAGCTGACCAAAAATTTTGGTGCAGATAATATATTGACCAATATCAAATTGGAGATCCAAACCAGGGATCGGGTCGCCCTCGTCGGCCGTAATGGTGCCGGCAAATCGACCCTCTTGAAGATCATCGCCGGCCAGTTGTCCCATGACTCCGGTGAGATCACGAAGCCCAAGGGTGTGAGCATCGGCTACCTGGCCCAGAACACCGGCCTTGAGTCGGAGCTTTCCATATGGGACGAGATGCTGACCGTATTCGAACACCTCCTTCAACAGGAAAAGCAGCTTAGAAGGTTGGAAGCGGAGATGGCGGACCCGTCCGTCTATGAAGATGAAGATCGCTATCAGCGGGTACTGAAGGAATACGACGAGCTTCAAGTCACCTTCAAGGAGTCCGGTGGCTATCAGTATGAAGCCGATATCCGCTCCGTCCTCCACGGGTTGAATTTCGCTTCCTTCGACCATGGGACGAAGATTTCCACCCTTTCCGGCGGACAGAAGACCCGTCTCGCCCTTGCGAAGCTCCTCCTGACCAAGCCCGACATCCTGATCCTTGATGAACCGACGAACCATCTGGACATCGAGACGCTTTCCTGGCTGGAAGGATATCTTCAAGGATATCCGGGTGCCGTGCTCATCGTTTCCCATGACCGCTACTTCCTGGATAACGTCGTCAACCAGGTGTATGAGATCTCCCGGAACCGGAGCAAGAAGTTCGTGGGGAACTATAGCAAGTACCTCGAGCAAAAGGCACTGGATTATGAGAAGGACCTTAAGCTCTATGAGCGCCAGCAGCAGGAGGTAGCAAAGCTCGAGGACTTCATCCAGCGCAACATCGCCCGTGCCTCCACCACAAAGATGGCTCAGAGCAGGCGGAAAAAACTTGAGCGCATGGATCTCATGGACAGGCCCCAGGGTGACGAAAAATCGGCGTCCTTCGCCTTCCAGATCGATCGTCCGAGTGGGAATGACGTCCTTCACGTCAATGATCTCACCATCGGGTACGAGGACGGGGAAGCCATCGCCTCCCATATCGACTTCTCCATCAAGAAAGGGGACAGCATCGCCCTTGTCGGACCGAACGGGATCGGGAAGTCCACGCTCCTCAAGACCCTGGTCAACAAACTGCAGTCATTGAGCGGGGATTTCAAATTCGGATCCAATGTATCCATCTCCTACTATGATCAGCAGCAAGCGGATCTTTCATCCAACAAGACGGTCCTCAATGAACTATGGGATGAATACCCGATGAGGAACGAAAAAGAGATCAGGACGGTCCTCGGGAACTTCCTGTTCACGGGTGAAGACGTCCTGAAGCCCGTCAACACCCTGAGCGGAGGGGAAAAGGCCCGCCTCGCCCTCTCCAAGATGATGATGGAAAAGGGCAACGTCCTCATCCTCGATGAGCCGACGAACCATCTCGACCTGGACAGCAAAGAGGTGCTCGAGAACGCCCTGATCGACTACCCGGGCACGATCCTGTTCGTATCCCATGACCGCTACTTCATCAATCGCATCGCCACCAAGGTGATTGAGCTATCCACAGGCGGATCCACTGAATACCTCGGGGATTACGATTACTATCTCCATAAACTCGAGGAGCAGGAAGAGCTCGCCGCCCTGGAACAGACCAATGCAGAACCGGTCAAGGCTACACAGCAGAAGCAGTCGCACAAGATCGATAAAGAAGCCAAGAAGCTTGAGCGTCAACGAAAACGGCGAATCGAAGAGATCGAAGAGAAGATGACCGTACTGGAAGGTTCCATAGAAGAAAAGGAAACCCTCCTGTGCGATCCGGATATCTTCCAAGATCACGAACGGGTTCAGACCCTGAATGATGAACTGACCCTTGCGAAAGAAGAATTGGATGTCCTTTTAGAAGAATGGACAGAGCTTGAGGAATTAGTGGAAGAGTAAGACGGAAGCGGTTCAAGGTTGAAAAGACCTTGAACCGCTTCTTTGGTTAGTGGGACGGTAAAAACGGGTAAACAAAAGGAAGAACTTCTTTCAGAAAAAACCCTCCACTATTCATCCACATGATTATCCACATTTCCACCCTCGTCATTTCTATATCCACAAACCTTTTCCACATTATCCACAATTATCGGTTGTTTTATCCACATTATCCACATTCCAAATTCTACATATCCACATCTGTTTTTCACAAGCCATTCACATCTTACGCACTACTTATCCCCAAATTATCCACAGACTGTTGATAAAACGTACGTTCCCAATAAAAAAAACTCGAACGGACGATTCCATTCGAGGTGTAATCTTATTAAAACTGTTCCAGATCCAATCCGGGATTTGCATTCATATCCAGTCCGCCACGCTTCCCTTGTTCAAACAGGATGGTTCCTGCAGCGGCAATCATGGCCGCATTATCCGTACACAGGGACAGGGGCGGGATGATAAGCTCACATGCATGGCTGTCAAACATGCTCTCCAAGGTCTCGCGCAGCCCCTTGTTGGCCGCGACTCCACCTGCCAGAAGAAGTTGTCCCACACCGTATTCTTCCACAGCCTTTTTGGCCTTCGTCACGAGTACATCGATGACGCTTGCCTGGAAGCTTGCGGCGAGATCCTCCGGCTTGATCTCATTCCCCTTCTGCTTTGCATTATGGAGGGTATTGATCACGGACGACTTCAATCCGCTGAAGCTGAAGTCATAGGATCCTTCCTCGAGCCACGCCCTTGGAAGATCAATGACCGGCTCCCCTTCATGGGCCAGGCGGTCGATATGGGGCCCACCGGGGTACGGAAGCCCGAGCGTACGGGCTACTTTATCATACGCCTCCCCGGCTGCATCATCACGCGTCTCCCCGATCACTTCAAATTCCCCGTGACCCTTCATGAGGACAAGCTCCGTATGCCCTCCTGATACAACCAAGGAGAGGAGGGGGAACGTCATTTCATGAATGAGGCGGTTGGCATAGATATGCCCGGCAATATGATGGACACCGACCAACGGTTTGTTATGGGCGAATGCAAGTGCCTTAGCTGCATTGACCCCGATCAGAAGTGCGCCTACCAGACCCGGTCCTTCCGTCACTGCGATGCAATCGACGTCTTCCATTGTCATCTCTGCCTGATCGAGGGCTTCCTGGAGGACAAACGTCACCTGCTCCACATGATGCCGTGACGCAATCTCCGGGACGACGCCGCCGAAACGCTTATGGCTTTCGATCTGTGATGAGACGACATTGCTGACGATCTCCGTTCCATTTTTCACAATGGACACGGCCGTTTCATCACAGCTGGTTTCTATTCCTAATACAAATATATCTTTCATCATAAATTCACCCACATTACTAAAGCATCCTCTTGATTATCAGAATAATATCGTTTCCGGATCCCGCCGTTCTGGAATCCGAGCTTTCTATATAAGCTTTGTGCCGGTACATTGCTCACCCTGGCCTCGAGGGTCATGACCCTTGCCCCCGACTCTATGGCCATCTCCATGATCTTGCGCATGAGAAGCTCCCCGTACCCCTTCCCTCGGTGGGAAGGAAGGACGGCCACATTCGTGATATGTGCTTCATCCACGACCATCCATACGCCACAGTAGCCTGCAATCCTACCTTCATCTTCAATGACGATATACATGGACAGATGATTCTCTTCCATTTCACTTATGAAGGATTCCCGACTCCATGGAACGGTGAAGGATTGTTCTTCGATTTCCATGACGGCATCCACGTCATCGACTGTCATAAATCGTATCTCCATTATGCACAAGTCCTATTCTTCGTTAGATTTCTGGGCTTCAAGCCATTTCACTTCGGCTTCCGCCATCCGGATATAGTTCGGCAGCACCTCATGGGCCGTCGATTCTTCCATGCCCATTCCGATATAGGCAAGCTCCGACGGCCTCGGGTTATGGCTCACGAACGGTGCGAGCACCGCCTTTTCACCAAGGGCTTCCTGTATCGCTTCTGCATGGATACCGGTGTCATTCCCGACGAACAGGATCTCTCCCTCATAGTTCTTGAGTTCCTCCACCCAATCCGTCAGCATGACATTCCGGTCCTCGAGGACATTTTCCAGCTTCCCATCCCGGAAACGGTACAGACCCGTGTAAACCTGTCCACGCCTCGCATCGAAGATCGGGGAAAGATACCCGTTGAAGTAGCGTCCCGATGAAGCAAGCACAGCCAGGCTTGATACAGGCACGAGGGGAATATCAAGAGACCAGGCAAGCGTCTTCGCCAGCGTGACCCCGATCCTGACGCCCGTATAAGAGCCGGGTCCGTTCGCCACGACGATCTTCGTCAACTCCTTGACGTCGGTATCGCAGTCCTTCAAAAGCTGCTCCACGGCAGGCATCGCCTTCAGGGAATGATTCCGTTTCACATTGGTCATATATTCACCGATCACCTTATTCTCATCGATCAGTGCGACCCCCAACGGGAAGTTTGATGTATCTATCGCTAAAATCTTCATGCCATTATCTCCTCACAAAGCTTGCGGTACCGATCTCCCACCGGCTCCAGCACAATTCTTCTTTCCGTATCACCGGTACGATAAATGCCGATGGCCAATCGGTCTCCCGGCAGCTGATCTTCTATCAGATGAGCCCATTCCACGACCGTGACCCCTTCACCTTCAAAATACTCGTCAAAGCCAAGGTCCTCAAACGAATCATCCAATCGATACACATCCATATGATAAAGGGGCAAGTCCCCTTTATATTCCTTGATGATCGTGAAGGTAGGGCTGTTGACCGTCCGCTTGATCCCAAGACCAAGGGCCAACCCCTTCGTAAACGTCGTCTTCCCGGCCCCAAGATCCCCCTCAAGGGTCAGGACATCCCCGGGAGCCAACAGACCCGCAAGCCTCTTCGCAAAGACACCCGTTTCATCAGGATTGCTGCTGATATATTCAAACTGACTCATAATGATCTCCTTACCATCTGTATAAGTATAAAAAAACCCTAGGATCTGCAATACCTAAGGGATATCTTCTATATGTAGTGTACCCTTTTTGGGCGCATCGAGTAAAGCCAACGCGCCGAGTTCCCTCATATTTCTACCTGGTTATCCCGAAAAAATACAAAAACCGCAGCTATGCAACTGCGGTCTACTTAGAAGGATTCAAAATAAAAAAACGAATCTGCATTCGTTTTAAAAAACAAAATGGCGGTCCGGACGGGACTCGAACCCGCGACCTCCTGCGTGACAGGCAGGCATTCTAACCAACTGAACTACCGGACCAACTTTTTTTCGCGTTAGCGAAAATAAAGAACATTAGCTTTGCGATAGCAAACAAGCTATCAGTGTCACTACATCCCGATCCTCACGAATCAAAATGGTATTGCGGGGACAGGATTTGAACCTGCGACCTTCGGGTTATGAGCCCGACGAGCTACCGAACTGCTCCACCCCGCGACGATAATAATGAGTATATGCAGCCTACTTAAAGGTTATGCATAAAAATAACTGCCTGGCGACGTCCTACTCTCACAGGGGGAGATCCCCCAACTACCATCGGCGCTGAAGAGCTTAACTTCCGTGTTC
>NZ_LGUE01000003.1 GCF_001274775.1 Rossellomorea marisflavi | reverse complement strand
AATAGCTCTTTTAAAAATAAATCTAGAATTAACGTTGACGTGTTTGTCTTGTTTTGTTCAGTTTTCAAGGTTCAAATTAATAGTGGAGCGGGTGATGGGAATCGAACCCACGACATCAGCTTGGAAGGCTGAGGTTTTACCATTAAACTACACCCGCATGAAATTGTGATGGTCGGGAAGACAGGATTCGAACCTGCGACCCCTTGGTCCCAAACCAAGTGCTCTACCAAGCTGAGCTACTTCCCGTAAGAAAACTATGTATAAGCCAGTAGAAGCAAATATGGCGCGCCCGAGAGGAGTCGAACCCCTAACCTTTTGATCCGTAGTCAAACGCTCTATCCAATTGAGCTACGGGCGCTAATATTGAAAGTTTTTGGTGCGGCCGAGAGGACTTGAACCTCCACGGGTTATTCACCCACTAGGCCCTCAACCTAGCGCGTCTGCCATTCCGCCACGACCGCATTTATTGAAGCGACATTTACTATTATATCACGATAGTTTCGCTTGTCAACAACTTTTTTTAGAGGAATAAAAGTGCGGGTGAAGGGACTTGAACCCCCACGCCTTGCGGCGCCAGATCCTAAGTCTGGTGCGTCTGCCAATTCCGCCACACCCGCATATGTTGGACCCCTTGTCCAAGACAAGAAATCAAATGGTGAGCCATGAAGGATTCGAACCTTCGACCCTCTGATTAAAAGTCAGATGCTCTACCAACTGAGCTAATGGCTCGTAAATGGCTGGGCTAGCTGGATTCGAACCAACGCATGTCGCAGTCAAAGTGCGATGCCTTACCGCTTGGCTATAGCCCAATAATCATTTTTTGACGAGGTATTTATCATACCATGTCGATCTTTCGAAGTCAACAACTTTTTTTCGAAAGATAAATGGCGGTCCGGACGGGACTCGAACCCGCGACCTCCTGCGTGACAGGCAGGCATTCTAACCAACTGAACTACCGGACCAAAGCTTTTTGCGATAGCAAAATAGCTATCATTAGTATTTCGCGCTAGCGAAAATAAAGAGCAATTTGTTGCGATAGCAAAATAGCTATCCTATCATTAGTATTTCGCATTAGCTTCTGTAACCAGAAGTCAACTTCCACGAAACAACTGAACATATGTATCTTCTCTATTAAAAGAGAAAATGACCCATACGGGATTCGAACCCGTGTTACCGCCGTGAAAGGGCGGTGTCTTAACCGCTTGACCAATGGGCCATGATGATATGGCGGAGAAGGAGGGATTTGAACCCTCGCGCCGGTTGCCCGACCTACACCCTTAGCAGGGGCGCCTCTTCAGCCACTTGAGTACTTCCCCATATTGGCTCCGCAGGCAAGATTCGAACTTGCGACCGATCGGTTAACAGCCGATAGCTCTACCACTGAGCTACTGCGGAACGTGAACGTCTTATCGACTCTTATGATTATAATGACTGCACCGTTGGTTGTCAATAACTTTCCGGGCTTTTTTTAGGAACCCTGAAACTCTTCTATTTTTTCAAGAACCAGCCTTCCTTTGCACCGTCCGCATACGAAGCGATTGGTGTCCACCCTTTTCCTTCTGATGAACTCCAAGGAGCACTCCTTGCACCTGTATGTCAGGCGCCTCCCCCTTTTCTTTTGGATGGGAAGCGACGAACAATGACGCGGACCTCCTACTTCTGCAAGCAGATCCTTGAAGTCTTTGTCTCCGTGCTTATAGCCCTTCCCTTCGAGATGAAGATGGTAATGGCAGAGTTCATGCTTGATGATGCCGATCAGTTCATCCATCCCGAATTCCTCGAGGTACTTCGGATTTATATCAATATGATGGGACTTGAGCATGTAGCGGCCCCCTGTCGTCCGGAGACGCGGGTTGAAATAGGCCTGATGACGGAACGGCCGTTTAAACAAACGTTTGGATAATGTTGATACCAACTGCTGCAGCTCCTCATTTGTCAAAGCGTCCACCCTCCTGCTTACACACGTTTTCCCCTTCTTAACGAACGGGACAACCCATTATAGCATACATTAAGTATCACACTCACCGGATAGATTCCTAAAGGAGGTGCGCCTGTGCCGAGCTGGCTGGTCAATCAAATGAGAAGGGCCTATCTTGAGAAAGACCGCTATCAGATCAAATTATTGAACCAATGCTGGAATTTTTACCGCAAGCGCAATGAAAAGAGGAGCTGAAGGAATACGACTTCAGCTCCTCTTTCATTTACTACTGAACCATGGTGAGGGAAACGCGCCCTTTCCGGACGTCCACTCCTTCAACCCAGACCGTGACAACATCACCGACGGATACAACATCCAGTGGATGTTTGACATAGCCATTCTTGAGCTTGGAGATATGAACGAGTCCATCTTGTTTCACCCCTATATCCACGAACGCGCCAAAGTCGACGACGTTCCGTACCGTACCCTGAAGTTCCATTCCCTGACTAAGGTCCTCAAGCTTAAGCACATCTTTTTTCAGGAGCGGCTTAGGGAATTGATCACGGGGATCACGCCCCGGGCGGATCAACGCATCGATAATATCCTTGAGGGTAAGCTGCCCGATATCGAGTTCTTCCGACGTTTGACGAAGATCAAGCCCATGAAGGGCCTGCTTCAACTCCTCAGTACCGATGTGTTCTTCCTTATAGCCCGTCATGGAGAGAAGACGCTTCACTTCACTATAGTTTTCCGGGTGGATCGGCGTGCGGTCGAGCATCTCCTTTCCATCCATGATGCGGAGGAATCCGATACACTGCTCGTAGGTTTTCGCTCCAAGCCTCGGGATCTTCTTGAGCTGCACCCTCGAAGAGAACTTCCCTTCCTCTTCTCTCTTTTTCACAATATTCGTTGCCACCGTCTTCGAAAGGCCGGCTACATATTGGAGGAGGGAAGAAGAAGCAGTATTCACATTCACCCCTACTTGGTTGACTGCCGTCTCCACTACGAATGTAAGAGAGTCATTCAGTTTCTTCTGGGACACATCATGTTGGTACTGTCCCACCCCTACAGACTTGGGATCGATTTTCACCAGTTCCGCCAGGGGATCCTGGAGCCTTCTTGCGATGGAGACCGCACTCCTCTCTTCCACTTGGAAGTCAGGGAATTCTTCGCGGGCGATGTCTGAGGCGGAGTATACGCTCGCTCCTGCTTCATTGACGATCAGATAGGAGATGTCGCCGCCCACTTCCTTCAATACGTCCACGATGAATTGTTCAGTCTCCCTTGAAGCGGTTCCGTTTCCGATGGCAATGACCTCGATTGGATAGCGTGAAAGGATCGCCTTCACCTGTTCTTCCGCTTTTGCCTTCTGCGAGCGTGGTGGGTGGGGATAGATCACATCGATTGCCAAGACTTTTCCGGTCTCATCGATGATGGCGAGCTTGCACCCCGTCCTGAATGCCGGGTCGACGCCGAGAACGGTCCTTCCCTTCATCGGCGGCTGCAATAATAACTTCCTTAGATTCTCAGAGAAGATATGGATGGCCTGATCTTCAGCCTTGTCAGTAAGCTCTCCTCGGATCTCCCTTTCAACGGATGGCAGGATCAGTCGCTTGTATCCATCCTCAATCGCTTCCTGGACGATAGTTGCCGCCTGTGACCGCGTATCCTTGATCACCTGCTTATTCAAGTAGCGTAAGATCGACTCTGCATCGGCCTGTACCCCTACTCTCAGGATTCCTTCCTTCTCTCCCCTGTTCATGGCAAGAACGCGATGGGGAACAACCTTATGGATCGGCTCCTGATAGGCGTAATACATCTCATACACATTCTTCTCGTCTTCTTCTTCTTTTTTTACCTTTGACTCGATGAGGCCCTTGCGGAAAATCTGTGTCCGTATGTATTCACGATGTGCAGCGTCATCCGATATGACCTCTGCGATGATGTCCTGGGCACCCGATAAAGCTTCCTCGGCGCTTCCCACTCCCTGTTCATCCGACACGTACTTTGCGGCTTCTCTATTGATGTCAGCATTCAATGGGAAGGAGAGAAGGAAGTCCGCGAGCGGTTCGAGCCCCTTTTCTTTTGCTACGGTCGCTTTTGTTCTTCGTTTCTGCTTATAAGGACGGTAAAGATCCTCTACCTGCTGCAGTTTTTCTGCCGAAGAGATGGCTGCTGATAACTCAGGGGTCAACTTGCCCTGCTCCTCTATGAGACGCATCACTTCTTCTTTTCGATTCTTCAGGTTCTGAAGATACTCCCAGTTGGTCATGATATCCCGGATCTGCACTTCATCGAGTGCGCCGGTCTGTTCTTTCCTGTACCTTGCAATAAAGGGAACCGTATTCCCTTCTTCTAAGAGATCAATCACATTTTTAACGTTCTTGGTTGAAATGGATAAGTCTTTCCCGATCTTATTGATCAAAGTCGTTTCATTCGTTAACGTAGACGTCACAGTATAACCTCCAGTTATTCACAATTTCACTCTAAGTTTATCACATACCCAGCGGGAATTCTTCGCATTGAAAAAGCTTACCCCATTCAGAGTAAGCTTCCAATAATATATGTCGTATCATCCGCCGTCTGGTCCACCTTCGATTCAATCTCCTTCAGCGTCCCATGAAGGGTCGGATATTTTTGCATTAAGCTTTTGACTCCCGGGATATTCAGTCCATCAGAATGAATGAAGAATCGTGAATTTGGATCGTAGGAAAAGCGCTGAGTTTTATACTTTTGCGGTCTTCCGGAAAGGTATCCCGTAACCGGTAGCGGGTAGGTCATCTTCCCTTGAGGTGCATACATATAAAAACGGATGTTTCCGACACAGCTGTATACAAACTCTTTGGAATGATAATATACCTTAAAGATTGCAACAGCTGCTCCCCGTTTCTTCTGGAGCGCTTCATTACAAAGATTCATCAACGTATCCACATCTTCATGATGGTTTTCTTCCACGATCTCCACAACTGAATGGGAAGATTCAAAGGCATATACTCCGCTACCCAAACCATCGGCCAGGACACAGATGAAATAATCATTTGTCGACGTGTAATAATAGCTATCTCCACAAAAACGGTTGCCGTTCTTGGATACCTGACCTGCGAACACTTCTACATCATTTTGTTGAAGGTACGGCATCAATAGTCATGCTCCCCGTCGTGCATCTCTTCCTGGATGGCATCTCGGAGTTTCTTGATGGCCCTTCTCTGAAGTCGTGATACATGCATTTGGGAGATACCCAACTGCTCACCGGCTTCTTTCTGGCTCAGATTATCCAGGTACGTATATTGGATGATGGCTTTTTCGCGTTCCGAGAGAACGTGAAGGACCTTCTCAAGTACAAGACGCTGATTGACTTTCTCGTATCCTTCGTCGGGGTTCCCCACGATGTCGAGGATGGTGACCGTGCTGCCCTCGGAATCCGCTTCAATGGAATGGTCCACAGAGAGGGCCTGATAGCTGCGACCCATCTCCATCGCTTCCAATACTTCCTCTTCGGTCACCTCAAGGTAATCGGCTATCTCATGAACCTGGGGAGAGCGTTCCAGGGTATTGGTCAACTCTTCTACGGTCGATTTGATTTTCGGTCCGAGCTCCTTGATCCGTCTTGGAACATGGACGCTCCACGTCTTATCACGAAGGAAACGTTTGATTTCCCCGATGATGGTCGGGATGGCGAATGCTTCGAAAGAACGACCAAAAGACTCATCATAACGCCTGATGGCGCCCAAGAGTCCGATCATACCGACCTGAATGATGTCTTCGTGAAAAGATCGTCCTTTGGAATATTTCCGTGCAATGGATTCTACAAGGTTCTGGTAGTGGAGGATCAGCTGACTTTGGGCATCTTCATCCTTGTTTTCCTGATAATCCTTGATCCACTGCATGACTTTATCTTTATTGGCCTGGTGGTTAGGTTGAGATAGTTTTTTCATCCCTCTCCACCTGCTCCCCTGATAGGAATTTCGTCATAAAGACCGTCACTCCCTCTTGATGATGCACCTTTACTTCATCCATAAGGCTCTCTATAAGATAAAGTCCCAACCCACCTTCTCTAAGGAATTCTACGGAATGATCCGCATGGTAAGGTCCGACTGCCTTTTTGATTTCGGTGAAATTGAAGCTTTCCCCGTGATCGGCGACCATGACTTCAAGGCGGTCACCATACAATCCGAATCCGACAACCACTTCCCCGTCGTCATCTTTGTAGGCATGCTGAACCGCATTGGTGATCGCTTCGCTTGTAGCAATCTTCAGATCTTCAAGGGCATCATAATCAAAGCCCATCCTGCTGGCAATCCCGGACAGGGTAAGTCGGATGACCCCTACATATTCCGGCTTCGCTGGAATCTTCATCTCGATGTAATCATAATCCTGCATCATTCCACTCCACCTTTTACTTTGGAATCGATATTCATTATGTCTCCCAGGCCAGTGATGTCGAACAGGCGCTGCAGTCTATCTGAAAGACCGACAAGATGAAGCTCTCCTCCACCTGCCTTTACGGTTTTGAACAAGCCGACGAATACTCCAAGGCCGGTACTATCCATATAAGAAACGTCGGAAAGATCGACGATTAGCTGGCTGTTTTCTTTTTCAGCGACGGGCTGAAGGCTTTCTTTAAGCTTTGGAGCTGTATATGCATCAATTTCACCTGAAACTTTCACGTGTATATCGTTATCCAATTCTTTCATATCTATTGATAAGTTCATGAAAAGACCACCTTTTAGGCATGTATTAAAATACTCTTAATCGTTTACCCTTATTATTTACAAGATAAACCACATTATTGATTTCTTTTAATGATGATCAGTGTGAAGTCATCCCTGAGTTCAAAGTGTTGCAGCCTCTCAAGCTCCTTATACACGCTGTTGACGATCTCCTGAGGGGGGAGGTGATTGTACTTCCTGATGAGTTCAACCAGATCTTCCCGTTCGATGAACCCTTCTTCTGAACGGCATTCCGTCACACCGTCAGACAGGAGGATGATCATATCCCCTTCTTCGACTGTTCTTTCGTATTCCCTGTACTTTGCTTTCTTGTCCACTCCAAGGAGCAGGCCTTTTGCGTCAAGGTCCTCGAATTCACCCGTGGCCGCGTTGTAATAGAACCCTGGCTCGTGGCCGGCGGACGAGTAGGAGAATTGATGACTTTTTGAGTCGTAAACGCCATAGAACATGGTGATGAACATGCTTGCATCCACATTCTGTTCCACCACGCGGTTCAGACTTTCAAGGACGAGGCTCGGTTTGTTACGATATTCAGGAAGGCTGTCCATTGCATACTTGATCATGGACATGCAAAGGGCCGCTGGAACCCCTTTACCGATGACATCGGCGATTGCGACGCTCACATTTTCATTCTCATCTTCCACGAAGTGATAATAATCACCGTTCATCTTCTTGGCCGGAACGCTCACCGCCCCGACCTCGAGCCCGTCCACTTGCGGTATGCGGGTGCCGAGGAGGGTCTGCTGCATGTTGGCAGCCACGTCGATCTCATTATTCAATTCCTGTTGCTTGGTGCGCAGACTCTGGTGCTCCCTGTAGGCGAACCCATAGCCGATCATCACTTCAAGCAAGATATCGAATGAGTGCAGGACGTGATGCGGAAGGTCCGGCTCCATTTCAAGGATGACGCTCTTGTGAAGGGAAATGATTTCTTCCGGAGATACGTTATGTTCAATCGATTTCCGGCTGAACTTTTGCCCAAGATAAAGAGCCTTCTCATCCTGCTCGTTCAAATAATGCTCAAGGATCTCTTTATATTTTGTATCCATCAATTCTCTGAACTTCATCTAACTCCCCCTAGCGGAGCCACTTGGTTGCCCTGATATCGGTTCCCTCTCCCGGAACCGAGTCGACATTGAATTCATCCATCAACCGCTTAACCCCTGGCAAACCGGCTCCTAATCCACCTGATGTAGAATATCCATCTTCCATTACTTTTCTGATATCTGTAATGCCTGGTCCTTCGTCAAGGGCAATGATCCTGACACCCTTCTTCCCCGCATCAAGCAGTTTCTCGATACAGATCTGTCCGGTACCTGCATATAAATATATATTACGGGCCAATTCACTGATCGCCGTAGTAATTCGAGCTTGGTCAACGGTGCCAAATCCGAGCTCTTTCGCTACATTTCTCCCTAACTGGCGGGCAGCAACGATGTCCCATTCATTCGTGATCTTCACGCAGGATTGGCTATCCATACCTAGTCCCCCAGTTCCAATTTTAATTTCTCCAGACCTTTTTCAAGGTCTAAAGCTGTGAGGACATCGTCCAGACGGATCCCCAATTCGATCAGTGTAATGGCGACCGCTGGCTGAATTCCAGTAATGACAACTTTGGCACCCATCAATCTGGACATGTTGATCACATCACCAAGAACCTTGGCGATGAATGAATCGATGAAATCGATCGACGTGATATCGATGACAACGCCCCTTGCACTCGTTTCATGAATCTTGTGAAGAAGATCCTCTTGAAATTGAAGGGCCGTTTGGTCATCAAGTTCCCACTGGATCGAGATCAATAGGCAGTCTTCGAGCTTCAGTATAGGTATTCTCATTCCAATCCCTCCGCGGAAACAATTTTTCGGCTTGTCATCTCCAAAGCCTTTTCAATTCCTTTACGCAGCGTGCTGTTCGTCATGAATTGTGTAAGGTCAATCCCTAGATTCACAATCGTTTGAGCGATTTCCGGTCTGATCCCGACAAGCATGCACTTTGCTCCGACGAGGCGGACCGCGTCGGCTGCTTGAATGATGTGATGGGCAACCATCGTATCAACGACCGGCACACCGGTGATATCGATCAGGACCACTTCTGCACGGTGTTTCACGACACCATGTAGAAGGTTCTCCATAATTTGTCGCGCGCGCTCCGTATCGATCGTCCCTACCAACGGCATGACAGAAATCTTCTCAAAGACCGGGATCAATGGGGCTGACAGCTCCTGAAGGGCGATCTTTTGGAGCGAAACAGTCTTTTCCCATGATTCCGTGTATGCCTGGATGACTTTATTCGTCATCGGGGAAAGCCAACGATCAAATTTATTAATCTGCTGTTGGTAATTTTCTTCTGTAATATATCCGGCACTCTCCATACCTTGATAAACCACTTTGCCAAACACATTCAAGGCAGAGGTCACAAACGTCAAAGGCCAACCGAGCCTTACCACTTTCTCGGCGAATTCTTCCAGTCTATTGTTGAATTCCTTGGAATCACGCAGGCGTGAAGCAATCATTTCGACAAATTCATGACTTGTCTTCGTGAACACTTGATCCGAGATGACTTGAAGGAATTTATCATCCGCTTCTTCCCTCATCTTGTCCATCCAGACATTTGTCAACTCGGCCTTATTCGTTTCAATGTATTCCGTGACTTCACTAAACATCCCGTTCTCTCCATTCTATCATGTGAAATTTATGACGACGTTCTCCATGACCAATGTCATCGAACTCTAATAAAGCTTACATGGATATCGCATTTGAATTAATAGTATCAAAAAAAGACAAAAATAAACAAGCTTATGATGATTCGACCCCAAATTCCTTCTCATATACTTTCCCATTATAAATGGTTTACAAAACTTTGTCATACGATTGGGTGCATTTACCACACATCGACAAAAGATTACACGATTTTTCACGAACCCATTCACCGACCACAAAAAAAAACCTGCTGATCATTCACTGATCAACAGGTGCTTGCTGGTGTATTCCCAATATTTATTTGCATGGCGTTTCTGATTAAAATTGTATGAGACCAACACTAATCTGGAGGGCGTCATCGACTTTTTCCATCATTTCGTCGTCCAGGTGTGTGATCTTATCGGTCAGACGCTGTTTATCGATGGTCCTGATCTGTTCGAGCAAGATTACGGAATCACGTTCAAAGCCGTACCTTTTGGAATCAATTTCGACATGGGTAGGCAATTTCGCTTTTTGGATCTGAGCAGTGATAGCAGCGACAATAACAGTGGGACTGAACCTGTTCCCTATATCGTTTTGAATGACAAGGACCGGCCGGACGCCTCCTTGTTCCGACCCAACAACAGGAGAAAGGTCTGCAAAATATACGTCACCACGCTTTACAATCAAAGGATTAACCTCCGCTTACTAAGCGTTCGACTGTATGTTCTGCCTCATATTCTGCCTGGATTGCTTCCGAAGCGATGGCGAGATTGATCTTAGCCATTTCCATATAGCCTCGTCTCATGGATTCACGCAGATGTCGTTTCTTACGCTCTCTTAAATACATTTTAGTAGCACGATAAATAAACTCATTGCGATTCACATTTTCCTGATCTGCAAAGCCGTCCAGTTCTGTGACAAGCTGTTGCGGAAGACGAATCAAAATTTCCGTTGTTGCGCTGGATTCAGACACAAACTACACCTCCACCAATCACTACATACCGTTTCATTTTATAACATGTTAATCATACCATCAAACAATGGGAATGAAAAGTCAATTTATTAATCTCTTCTATTATCCACCATATGTTACATGGATTATTCATGCGATTTCTTGAAATGGGAGGTCTTTTCCGTCCTGCTTACAGAAGGTGATTGGATACTTCGACAACGGCGCCGCCTCTCGTGTAGACCCTCGGGACGCGCGCGGCGATCATGCAGGTGACCTCATAGTTGATGGTATCAAGCTTATCTGCCAGTTCATCTGCAGGAATATGCTCATCCCCCTGACGGCCGATGAGCGTGACGGGTTCCCCCGTCTTCACCGGACCGGGAAGCCTGACCATGCACTGGTCCATGCAGATCCTGCCGACGATGGGAGCCCTGCGGCCGCCGATCAGGACTTCCTGACCCTGAAGCTTTCTGATCCATCCGTCGGCATACCCGATCGGGAGTGTGCCGATCCATTCCTTGTTCCCTGTTTCATAGGTGGCACCGTAGCTGACTTTCTCTCCTTCGTCCATTTCTTTCACATGGATGAGTTTCGTCTTAAGAGAGAGCACTTCCTTCAACTCAAAGGGGAGATGAGGCTGCATCTCGCGTGAGGGAGTAAGGCCGTAGAGGCTGATCCCGACCCTGACGGTATTGAAAAGGGCGTCCTTCCGCCGGAGTGTGGCGGCACTGTTGGAAGAGTGCACGTACTCGGGAAGATGAGGAAGCTGACCGATCATGGAGCGGAAGGTTTCAAGCTGGGTGTCGGCATACGTTTCATCCAGTTCGTCTGCCGTTGCAAAGTGGGTGAACACCCCTTCGA
This sequence comes from Rossellomorea marisflavi, assembly GCF_001274775.1. Classification (GTDB taxonomy): domain Bacteria; phylum Bacillota; class Bacilli; order Bacillales; family Bacillaceae_B; genus Rossellomorea; species Rossellomorea marisflavi. The sequence continues at coordinate 130,648 of NZ_LGUE01000003.1, read as the reverse complement.
AATGGAAGTGTTCATGGGCGTTGATCACCTCGGTGATTTCGAGCAGCTCTTGTGAGTCCTTCACGCCGATCCTCCCCATGCCCGTATCGCATTTCACGTGGAGGTTCAATCGTTTCCGCGTGTGCAGGGAAGCCTCTTCAAGCCATTCCCTCGTATAGACAGTGAGGGAGACTCTATGTTCCGCTGCGGTTCCTGCATCCTCCGGCCTTGAAGCACCAAGGACGAGGATGGGGGTATGGATGCCCGCTTTTCGAAGGAGGAGCGCTTCGTCAAGGAAAGCGACGGCAAGTCCGTGCGCCCCTGCGTCGAGTGCGGCCTTCGCAACCTGTTCGTATCCATGCCCATAGGCATTCGCTTTCACGACGGCGAGCATCTTCACGTTATCCGGTATATGTGTTTTAAAGTTCATGACGTTTTCACTTACATGGTCCAGGTTGATTTCGGCCCACGTATCTCTGAAGAAAAGGGTATCCAATGTCCATTCACTTCCTAAACAATTTCATTCCTTACAAGAATACCATTCCTTCCATGGAGATTCATTCTTTTCTTTCAGTCAGTCCAAGCATGAAGAAAGACAGCCCTCAGGCTGCCTCAATGTTGTTTATTTTACCATGGACCCTTGCACGGACCGGGCGATGGTCACCATCTCATCCTGTGTCAGGCTCTTCGATGCAAGCATATAATCCACACCGTCATGGGTCCAGGTGATGGACTGATCGGTCATGGCCCCTACCGTGAAGCCGAGGTCCACTACTTCACCCTGAAGGGATGTCGAAACCGTCATGGTCGGAACCGAAGTGGTTTGTTCCTGGATGATGGTAAAGGATTTCTCCCCATCATATGTCAGGACGACCCGCTTGCCGTCTTTCGTTGCGACTTCCTGCTCATCCACAAGCTCTGATCCTGAGATTCCATCAGTAGGGTAAAGGACGGAGAGTTCCTTCTCTTCCACGTTGCCGCTCACCGGAATCTCAAGCTGTGCACCCGTCATGTTCTTCTTCATGTCGAAATCCTTCTTATCAAACGCAGCCTTCACGTCCATCTTGGAGAACTCGACTTTCACCAGGGAATTCTTATCGGAATCCATGACGTTCACAGATACCGGGGTAAGATCTTTTTTATTGAAGGTGATTTCCTGGGTAGGAAGCATTTGATTGTTCTGATAGCGCGTCTTTGTATTGAAGACATAATGGTCTTTCGTTTCTTTGAATGTAGCATTTTTGTCTTCCAGGACATCCTTCACGAGTGATTCATATAGATAGGCCTGACTGCTGTTGGACGGCCAGTCGCTCTGGAAGCGGAAGCTCTTGTTCAATGCAGGCGTCAGGACGAAGACGCCCTCTTCATTCCGCAGGATCATCTGGCTCTGGTCTTTGGCCTCATTCTTCAGGGATACCCTGTAATAGTTCGGATCATTATGCCATACTTCCACTTCATACGTCTGTGGATCTTCCCCGACTTGAAGGGTCATTTTGGCATCTGCCTTATAGCCTTTCAAATCTTCCACTTTCGACTTGAGATCCTTGGTTACATCCTCTTTGGACTTTTCCCCACATGCGGCCAGCATCAATACGGTCAATACGGCCAGCACGAGCACCACCAGTTTCTTGTTCATTTCTACAGCCCCTTTTGTCTCAGGATATACGTATCAGAGAGAAGTGGACCGGAGGATGAAAATGGACGACTCATGCAGAATCCCCCTCGCGTCCTACGGATGAACCGCGATCTTCACCCTTACCGGTCTTGTCTCTCCTATTGCACTACTGAATATATGAGACAACCATGGGGAATATGCAAAAAGAACTGACAAGCATCAATCTTCCAGTACGACCTGTGCCGCCGCAAAGTCCCGGCTGTGGGTGATCGAGAGATGTACCTTCAGTCCAGCAGGCTTGACGATATGGGGTTTCCCCCTTTCATCCTTCTCAATCTCGATATCCTGAAAAGACAGTTCCTTCCCGATGCCCGTACCCACGGCCTTGGCGAATGCCTCTTTTGCCGCAAAGCGTCCTGAAAGGAATTCCACCTTCCTTCTATCAGACAGGGATTCAAACGACTCCCGTTCCGTTTCCGTCAAAATGCGCCCGGGAAATTTGGGCTGACGGTCGATCATGTCTTTGATGCGGTGCAACTCGACGATATCCAATCCGATTCCTTTAATCATCATCATTCTCCTTCTACTCTAGTCCCGTCCGGCATATCCGTATAAGGAAACACCTTGTCTGACAAACTTATATAAGCGACAATATCAGTATTACCATCCTTTTGGAGGAGGACGATCCATGTTTGTTAGGACGGAAAGCTTCTCTCAGTTCCTGAAGAAATACCCGGTCATTTCTGTTATTGTATCCATCCATCTGATCCTGTATTTGATCAGTTCCCTCCCCATTTTCCCTCAAATGTGGGTGTACGAACAACTCGCAGGCATCAATCTGTTCATACGAGACGGCGAATGGTGGCGCCTGATCACGCCGATATTCGTCCATATGGGCTTCTCCCACGTCTTATTCAATTCATTTTCCCTTGTTCTCTTCGGTCCGGCACTTGAAGAACATCTCGGAAAATGGAAGTTCACCGCCCTCTATCTCGTGAGCGGCGTCTTCGCAAATATCATCACCTACCTCAGTCAGCCCCTCTCTTACAGCCATGTAGGTGCTTCCGGGGCGATATTCGGATTATTCGGCTATTATCTGGCCATGATCGCGACGAGGAATGCCTTCATCACCCGTGAGAGCAGGCAGGTGATCCTGCCGATCGTCATCATCGGGTTGATCATGACCTTCACCCAATCCGGAATCAATATCACCGCACACCTATTCGGCCTCATCGCCGGGTTCCTCATCGGCTTCATTGCCGGGAGAAAGTAGAAAAGTGACCTCAGGGGGTCACTTTTCTTTTTTATTCTTCATAGGAATACCACATTTCAATCTGCTTCATATCCTTTTGTTCGAGGTCCCTGAGCGTACTCTTGAACCCGGCATCACCCGACTTCACGGTCGTACGCAATGTACTTAGGTCCATGCGGGTTTGAAACATCGTTTCCTGACGGTCAAGGGACTGAATGCGGTTCTTTTTCAAATAGACCGTGCTTTTTGAAACGGTCCGATATTGCATGGACAGCTGGCCTTCGTTGAGCTTCCAGCCTCCGGACCTGTGCTGGCGGTATCCCAGGAACGCGAGGAGCGCCACCAGGATCAGTCCCCACATTCCATAGGGCCAAAGGAAAATCGATAGTACAACCGTCGGGATGATACCGACCGCGGCCGCACGGATCATATATTTCCTGATGGAACGGACAGGAAGCCGATTGAATTCGGTCTCTACGGAGTAATCCGGGAAGATTTCGGCAATAAGGTTCTCCACTTCCCTTTTCCTGACGATCGGAAACAGCTTGATACTCGAGCTGTCCTTTTCAAGGGCGGAGCCCCCGGCATTTTCAATCTGGACGGAACAGTAACCAAGGAGCTGGCGCACGGGGTTCTCGATGATACGGATTCCCTGCACCCGCTTGAACGGTACCGTCACCTGTTTCTTTTCCAGCAGTCCCCGATTGATGATGATGTTTTCATCGGTGAGCCGAATCCGGAAGTCCCCGTACACAACGAAGGTCCACACGAGTGAAAGCAGCCAGGCAATGAACAGGCCGACAAATGCCAGGATCCCGATAATGAGGACCCCTCCCTTGATATAGCCTGAAGCTCCTTCGTAAATCTCTTCAAACGGAATGAAGTCATCAAATTGCGAAAGGAAGACTCCGACACCCGACAGGATGACCCCCACCCCGCCCGACGTCAGACCGAGCATCAGCAGGTCCTTCCCCGACATCTTGAAGATTTCCTCCTGACGGACAGGCTTCTCTTCGACGACGGCTTCAGGAGATTCGGAAAGGCGTTCTTTTTCTTTGAAGATCGTCTTCTCGATATGGACGGCTTCCTCCTTGAGGATCGCCGTCAGTTCCGCCTCCGACTTCTTATTTGACGAAGAACCGGCAGTCTCCACCTTGACCTTTACCAATCCGAACGGGCGATGCAGGATCCCTTCCGAGAAGTTCAGGCTCTGGATCCGGTCATAAGGGATATACCGCTTCTTCTTTACGAACAACCCGTATTCGATCCGCAGTTCCCCGTCTTCCAGGCGATACGTGAACCGCATCCACTTGATGATCCCGGCACCAAGGACAAGGACGAGGACCGTTACCATGGATATGACGGGCATATATCTCCAGAAGCCCGTTCCGTTTCCCGAACCATTCACAAACAAAAGGACGATGATCGGGATGATCATTTCCTTCACCTGCTTCATGAAGTTGACGATGGCCGAGATGGGGTGCAGCCGCTTGTAATCAGACATCATCTTCTGCCACCCTTGCCAGCTGGGAAATGGAATCCCTCAGTCCATCCGCTTCCTCCGTCTCGAGGGCAGGAATTTCATGCACCGTTGCAGCTGTGGAGATGGTGATCGTCGAAAGACCGTACTTCTTCAAGATCGGCCCCTGGACGGTATCCACGTGCTGGACACGCACCATCGGGACGAGTGTCCTTTTAACGATGAAAATACCCCTTTGAAGCTCGATTTCCTGCTCCCTCACTTCATAACGCCAGCGCTTCCACCTTACATCTGGAACAAGTTTGATCTGTATGTATGCAAGAATGACGGCTACGACTCCCGCAACGACGGAAATCCATACCGGCCAGTCGAATAGAACGGTTAGTGTAATGATCCCACCTGCGACGACTAGTGCGATCAAGGTCTCGATCCCACCATAAATCCTCCACACACTGAGAGCCTTTGGTGAAATCCTGTTTCGTGGTCCATCCTTCATATCCATCCCCCATTTCCTTCTATGTCTAAATCTTACAGTATAGATACGGTTTTGAGTAGGGGATGGTTTCATTTAACCGATTTCGATCGTAGATCCGTCAACGCGGCGGACCCCTTCTTCTTGCACCAGCTCTTCCATCAGCTTGAACAGGGCATTATCCTTCTGCTTCGCCTCGATCATGCAATCGATGCGATCGACACTTCCCTCCACTTGGCGCAGAAACCCGAGGAAATCATGAGGATCGATGTAGTCTGCGTGAGCTTTGAAATCATCAGCAGACCGCGGACTGGAGATGTGCATCTTCAGGGGAAGCGGAGAATCCTTCCACGTAGCAACGACCCGAGTCCAATCAAGCGTCCAGTCGCGCTCTTCATTCGCCATATGGTGGTGGAGGTCGAATACAAGGGGGACCCCAAGTTTTTCACAAAGGTAAAGGGCATCGAATGCCGAAAATACAGTATCGTCATTCTCCAACATGATCATCCTTTGGATGCCCTCCGGGGTCAGCCCCCAATTGTGGATGAACTGCTCCATCGCCTTTTCTTTATCGCCATGGGCACCGCCGACATGGAGGACGCACCGATGCAGGGGATCGATCCCCATTGCGTCCAGGATCCCTTCATGCATGCGCAAGGTCTTCAACGAATTCTTCATCACCTGGGGATCGGTCGAATTCAGGAGGACAAAATGATCGGGGTGGAAATCCACCCTCATGGGATGCTCGCGGAGATACGATCGGATTTCACCCAAGGCAGGCAGGAGTGGCGTCAAAAAGTCCCACCCCGCAAGATCGGGGTGATTGGCAAGGGGGATGAGCTTCGAGCTGAAACGAAAAAAATGAATGTCATGAAGCACATTATGCTTCAGGAGCCGCAGGCAATTCTCGATATTGGACACAGCAATCCGCTCCAGCTTCCTGATCGCCGCCTCCTCATCCTTCAAGCCGGAAAACTGCTTGTGGGTCATGGTCTGAGAAGGGGAAGCGTGCTGCAGATTCATGCTCATGGCTACGTAGCCGAATCGGATGATGGTCATGTGGGGATACTCCTTTGGCAGGCGCAGGTGGCCTGGGTGTTGTTAGGAGTAGTATGGACGGGAGCGGCATGGATTATTGATGGTGGGTGGCGAACGGATGAACGGAAGGGCCGGCAGCTGAATTGATGACAGCACATGCTTTGAAGCTAGCGAGGAGGATATTTGCTACTTTTTCATGTTTTTTGCTAAAAATCTTACTTACCATCATATAGGTATGTGATATCAGCGAATCGGAAGGGGAGATTGTCGGCATGTTACTCATTCGACATGAGTCGACTTTTTTCACAAAACCTTTTAGTGAATTCCAGGTATCTCAATGGTATTGATCTCTTTGAGAACAGAAAATACTTGCGACTTTTGAAGATTTATTTGTGACTTTCAAAAATTTATCAGCGACTTTGAAAATTTTATTTGCGAATCGATTTTTGCCTCTACTTTTTATTTTCGCACCTTTTTCGTTACGTACGATTCGCGCCTTTAATCAGTTATTATCTTTCGTTACTTGCAATCAGCCTCATTATTCAGCTAACACCATCCATTACTTGCGATCAGCCCCATTATTCAGCTAACACCATCCATCACTTGCGATCAGCCCCATTATTCAGCCAACACCATCCATCACTTGCGATCAGCCCCATTATTCAGCTAACACCACCCGTTACTCGCGATCCCCCCTCCTCATCCAGCACTCTCCCCTCACTACATTCGATCCGAACCCATTTCTTTATCCGCGAATGGATCACATCCCATCACCCAAGCGACCCTTCCTCGCACACTTCCCGCTCCCCGAAACCTATTCAACACAAAAAAACACGACGGCATCTCTGCCGTCGTGTTCTCCATTCATTAAGAATTATATGATTTACGCTTAGAAGAAGATTGTGGTCTGCTTCCACCTGAACGGTTGCGATCTCCGCCGCGGGATGAACCGCCGCCACGGTTGTAGCCGCCTGAACGGTTACTTCCGCTTCCGCCTTTACCAGAGCGTGAACCACCTTTATATCCGCCGCCTCGGGAATTACCGCGACCGCCGCCTCTTGATGGAAGTGGGCGTTCTTCGGTGATATCAACTGGAGTGGTATCCGGTTCTTTTGTCAGAACGCGGATGGCCGCTGCCACCGCTTGTATGGATTCGTGGTTCGCAAGGAATTCTTCTGCCAACGCATAGTAATCTTTAAGGTCAGATTCTTTCGTTGCTTCTGTAAGCTTTTCAAGAGCCAGGCGCTGCTGACCTTCAAGAGCTTCGTTATGGCTAGGTGGCTTAAGAGCCGTCATTTTCTTCTTAGTGGTTTGTTCTACCACTTTCAGGTAGCCCATTTCACGTGGTGTGACGAATGTGATGGACATCCCTTTCTTACCTGCACGGCCCGTACGTCCGATACGGTGAACGTAGCTTTCAGGGTCTTGTGGGATATCGAAGTTGTAAACATGTGTTACACCAGAGATATCAAGTCCACGAGCCGCTACGTCAGTAGCAACAAGAACGTCGATGCGTCCTTCTTTGAACTTTTTGAGGACCGTCATACGGCGAGCCTGTGAAAGGTCACCATGGATTCCTTCCGCAAGGTAACCACGGATGCTCAATGCACGTGAAAGCTCATCTACACGGCGCTTCGTACGTCCGAATACGATGGCAAGTTCAGGAGACTGAACGTCGATCAAGCGTGAAAGGACGTCGAATTTCTCTTTCTCGGTCACTTTTGTGAAGAACTGCTCGATGTTGGATACAGTCACTTCTTTTGATTTCACTTTGATGACTTCAGGTTCAGTCATGAAGCGCTCAGCGATACGACGGATCGGATCCGGCATCGTTGCTGAGAATAGAAGGGTTTGACGAGTCGGAGGAACGGTTTCAAGGATGCTCTCGATATCATCGATGAAGCCCATGTTGAGCATTTCATCCGCTTCATCCAATACAAGGGTATGAACATTTGTAAGGTTCAATGTTTTACGCTTGATATGGTCAAGTAGACGTCCTGGAGTTCCAACGATGATGTGCGGGTTCTTCTTCATCGCACGGATCTGGCGCTGGATGTCCTGTCCGCCATATACAGAAAGGACGCGTGCGCGCTTATCTGCACTGATGCGGTATAGTTCTTCAGAAACCTGGATCGCAAGTTCACGTGTCGGTGCAATGATAAGACCTTGGACTGCAGGGTTCTTCACATCGATCTTCTCGATCATCGGAATACCGAATGCTGTCGTCTTACCTGTACCTGTTTGTGCTTGACCGATGATGTCTTTACCTTCAAGACTTACCGGGATTGTGCTGGCCTGGATGGGGGTTGCTTCTTCAAAGCCCATACGTTTAATGGATTTCAACGTAGCTGCGCTTAAGTTTAAATCTGCAAACTTTGTCAATGCTATTCATTCTCCTTTTGGTATACATCTTTTATAACTAATCGATGGAGCTGATTATATGTTTAAATCGGATCCAAATCTTACATGCCGACTTCGGTATCTAATCTAAAACCGTCTATATGAGATGTTTAGTTTATGTTGTGTACAAAAAAATACACTCTTCAAAATCGAAGAGCTGGCACGTCCAACAAATAGAACTATGTTGTAGTAATGTTACCACTTCTAGAAATGAATTTCAATGACATGTCAAATAGTCACTCTATTCATCTTCGAGAAAATGGTAAATATGATCAAAAAGTTCAGCCTTATCTTCGCTATGACAGATGAGATGCTTGGATCTTGAAGCATAATAAATATTTTTTTGTCGGGACGAAATGGTTTCATAGATGTAAGCTGCACTGGCGGGAGGGACGATTCCATCCACTTCCCCCTGGGCAATGAATGTGGGGATGGTGACTTTCTTCAGCAGCGGTCGGGCGATGGTGACGACCTTCCTGAATTCATAGGTGGATAGAAGCGGGGTATTGGTCATTTTTACCTTATATCGATTGTACAGTTCGTTCTCGAGGAGATTTCCTTGCCATCCCTCTCTGATCAAACCCCCGATGTCTCTGAAGAGCTGCTTGATATGGATATACCGGGCAGCAGCGCTCAACAGCACAAGCTTACTAACATTATAATGGACTGCAAGATAGGATGCAATGAGACCTCCCATGGAAAAGCCGGCGACGTAGACTTTGTCGCATGTCTCAAGCAGGGATTTGAGACATTCTTCTGCATGTTCGATCCATTGCACGTGCTTGATTCCCCTTAGGGATAGAGTTTCTCCGTGACCAGGCAGGGTCGGGACGACAATTTTCCAATCCGTCTGCTCCCTCAGGTATTCAGCAAGGGGTTCCACTTCGTATGGTCCCCCTGTGAACCCATGGAGCACTAAACATCCGATCATGCTCTCACCTTTTCCATTAGTATGGCACGGACAAACTCCTTGTTACTTCAGACCGTCGATGATCTCTTCAAGCTTCATTCCCCTCGAAGCTTTGAAGAGGATCAGTTCTTTGCCGGTGATGAGTGCATTCAGTTCATCGAGCAGGGCCTCTTTATCAAGGAATGCGTGTACGCGCTCTTCGGGGAAATTCACTTTTGCCCCTTTAGCCATATATTCACCCAATTCACCGAAAGTAAACAAGTGACGGATGCGTTCAGGGTCGATCAGCTGACCGATTTCCTCATGGTATTCCTTCTCATGATCCCCAAGCTCGAGCATGTCCCCGAGAACGAGAATCTTGGTGTCGAACCCTTCAAGCTCGGAAATCAGCTGGATTGCCGCTTTTACAGAAGTGGGACTGGCATTGTACGCATCGTTGATGATGCGCTCTCCTTTTTTACCTTCAATCATTTCCATTCTCATCTTCGTCAGCTCAAGGGACTTTAAGCCTTGTTTCATCTCCTCTATTGTTAGACCGAATTCCTTCCCGATCAGGATGCCTGCGAGCGCATTATGGATGTTATGCTGCCCAAGCACCGGCAAATGGAAGGTTGCCCCTTCCGCCATGGAAGTTTCGAAATAACTGCCCGTATTGTTCATCTCCGTTTTCGTCGGGGAAATGGTGTTATCAGCCGTCTTCCCGAACGTTTCCACTCTTTTCAATCCTAGTTCTTTCACTTGCTCGTTCAGGAGGGGCTCATTCCCGTAATAAATGAACAGGCCGTCTTCCTTCAGACCGTGGATGATCTCAAGCTTCGCTTTGGCGATGCCTTCCCGGGAACCAAGGTCCTGCAGATGGGACTCACCGATGTTGGTGATGACTGCTACATCTGGCTGTGCAATATCGGATAAGAGTTCGATCTCTCCGAATCCGCTCATCCCCATTTCGAGCACGGCAACTTCCGCATCCCGAGGCAGAGCCAGGAGGGTAAGGGGCAGGCCGATGTGATTATTGTAGTTACCTTGAGTCTTATGCACCTTGTACTTCTGTGCCAGGATATTCGCTACAATATCCTTCGTGGTTGTCTTCCCGTTGCTTCCTGTGATCCCCACGACTCTGAGATCCAGCTCGTGACGGTATTGATTGGCAAGGGACTGAAGCGCTTCAAGCGGATCGTCCACCACCAGAACCGGAAGATCCTCCGGCGGATTCGGGACGTTTGCATCCCAGAGCGCTGCCGCTGCTCCCCCTTCTATGGCAGAACGGACGAATCGGTGGCCGTCGACGTTCTCCCCTTTGAACGGGACGAACAGATTCCCTTCTTCCATCGTACGTGTGTTGATGGATACCCCTTTGACGACGATGTCTGCGAATGAAGAAAGATCATTCTTCACATCGAGCATCGCACATATATCGTTAATCGTTTTTTCGAACATGATCATATACTCCTTTACTCGTTCATCCTTGCAATAGAGATGGGACCGACCGAACTTTCATTTCGTCCGCTGCCGGTCCCATGGTGACTACATTGTATACTTGATCGATTGCTTTTCTTTGTGTCGTTCTGCCCCGAGTTCAACCAGCTTCGCGATGAGTGATGGGTAGTCGATCCCCGTATGTTTCCAAAGAAGCGGGAACATACTGAATGGGGTGAATCCAGGCATGGTGTTCACTTCGTTCATGAAGATCCTTCCGTCCTTCGTTACGAAGAAGTCGGCACGGACAAGCCCTGAACAATCAAGCGCCTTGAATGACCGGATCGCAATGTCTTTGAGTCGTGCATAAAGCTCCTCGTCCACTTCTGCCGGGATGATGAGGGCTGTATCGCCATCCTCATATTTCGCTTTGTAGTCGTAGAAATCCTTCTTAGGGACGATCTCTCCCGCTACCGAGCACTCAGGATGATCGTTACCCAGTACGCCGAGCTCGATCTCCCTGGCAATGACCCCTTCTTCAATGATGATTTTACGATCGAATTGGAAGGCTTCTTCGAAAGCCGCCTCAAGTTCATCACGTGACGTACATTTGCTGATCCCTACAGAAGAACCAAGGTTGGCCGGTTTAACGAAGCATGGGTAGCCGATTTCTTCCTCCACCTGCTTGTAAGCCGCTTCGCGGTCGCTTTCCCATGAACTTCTGATGAACCATGTGTAGCCTACTTGTGGGATACCGGCCTGAGCGAATAGGTTCTTCATGATGACTTTATCCATACCCGCAGAAGACGCCAAAACACCGTTCCCTACATATGGAAGATTCAATAATTCAAGCATCCCCTGTACCGTCCCGTCTTCACCATTCGGTCCGTGAAGGAGAGGGAAGATCATATCATATCCGTCCGATCCTTCTACCGACGCAGTAAGGGCGTTAGGGGCAATGGCTTCCCCTTCGGAGAATTGGAGTTCCTTCACATCACTGACCGGTCCTTCAAGCTGTGATCCTTTGATCCACGCGCCGTCTGTCGAGATGAAAATCGGATGAATATCGAATTTATTTAAATCCAGGGCGCCGATGACTGCCTTGGCCGTTTGCAGTGAAACCTGATGTTCCGCGGATTTCCCGCCGTATAATAAACAAAGCTTGGTTTTCATTTTTTGAGTGACCTCCAATATAACAATAGATATTTCTATTTTATCATGTTCAAAGGAAAGAGAAAGAATGATTCATATGGAAAATGCAATTTATCTCCCCGATGCGACCCTTTGATATATGTATGCCATGTCAAACTAGTCCTGCGACTAAACATTCGTAATGTTATCTGAATACATTTAACATTCCGCCTATTAAAAAACCTATTAAACTATCTTCCTTGTCATTGTATAATCCATCTAACATAAACATTTGTACACTCAAGGAGGACAGAAAGGTGAAAAGACTTGGATTGTTACCACGCATCATCCTGGGGATCGCTTTGGGAATTATTGTCGGCATGTTTGCCCCTCATTGGTTCATCAAGATCTTCGTTACGTTCAATGAACTGTTCGGGAACTTTCTTGGATTCGCCATCCCGCTTATTATCATCGGATTCATCGCACCCGGAATCGGTTCCATGGGAAAAGGTGCGGGCAGGCTCCTCGGCCTGACAGCGGCCCTCGCATACGGTTCTACCATCCTGGCTGGCCTGGTGGCGTTCATTGCGGCGAAATCCCTGTACCCATCCCTGCTTGTCAATCAAAGCTCCAAATCGTTTGAAAACCCTGAAGAAGCCCTGCTCAAAGGATTCTTCACAGTGGAAATGCCGCCTGTCATGGGCGTGATGACCGCTCTCCTTATCGCATTCACACTGGGTGTCGGAATGGCAGCCATCAAAGGGGATGTGCTTCAAAAAGGCTTGGAAGAGTTCAAGAACATCATCGAGAAGCTTATCGAAAAGATCATCATCCCGCTCCTCCCGATCCATATCCTCGGGATCTTTGCCAATATGACTCAGGGCGGTCAGGTGACATCGATTATTTCTGTTTTTGCGAAAGTCTTCGTCATGATCATCATCCTGCATTTATTCTTCCTTATTGTACAATACACGGCAGCCGGAACGATCCGGAAGCAGAATCCGTTTTCCATGATCAAGACGATGATGCCCGCCTATTTCACGGCCCTCGGCACCCAGTCTTCAGCCTCCACCATCCCCGTGACGCTTGAGCGGACGAAGCTGAACGGCACGCGCGGAGGCATCGCGGACTTCTCGATCCCTCTCCTTGCCACGATTCACCTCTCAGGGAGCACCATCACCCTTGTGAGTTGTTCCATGGCCGTGATGTTCATCCAGGGACAAGCACTGGAGTTCACACAGATCTTCCCGTTCATCCTCATGCTCGGGATCACAATGATCGCTGCACCCGGAGTGCCTGGCGGTGCTGTCATGGCATCCCTTGGACTGCTTGAGACCATGCTCGGCTTCAGTCCGACCATGACATCCCTGATGATCGCCCTGTACCTGGCACAGGACAGCTTCGGTACAGCATGTAACGTTACAGGCGACGGGGCGATTGCGTCCATCGCCGATCGTCTTACAGGTAAAAAACAATCTGTTTCATAGGTTGCTGGTTACAGGATGGCCACACAGGGCCATCCTGTTTTTCATCCCTGTCCCCATTTTCAGGATTTTCGGTATAATGAGAGTCAGCAAGAATGAGACAGGAGGAAACGATGTGAAAACGACACTTCGCCCGATTGAAAAAGAAGATTTACCCGCACTGTGGAAGCTGTTATACAGTGACCCCTCCCCCGAGTGGAAAAAATGGGACGCTCCCTATTTCCCACACGTCAACATGTCATTAGACGAGTACGAAGCTTCATATGTTTCAGATCCTGATCGATTCCTCGAACATCAGCGGATCATTGAAGCGGACGGGCTCATCATCGGGACGGTGAGCTTTTACTGGGAATATGAACCGACAAGATGGCTGGAGGCCGGAATCGGAATCTATGATCCACGCTACTGGAACGGCGGGTATGGCACGGACGCACTCGCCCAGTGGGTAGAGCATCTTTTTGCCACCAAGGAAATTGGCAGGGTCGGCATCACCACCTGGTCGGGTAACGAACGCATGATGCGTACCGCCGAGAAAATCGGCAGGATCCTAGAAGGCAGGATGAGAAAATGCCGCTATCACGAAGGCGTGTACTACGACTCGATCCGGATGGGGATCACCAGGGAAGAATGGGAGGAGCGGTCATGAACACCGTCATCCTCGCGGGAGGCGGTCACAGCCACCTCCATTGCCTCCTGGAACGATCTAAGGAACAAACGGCCGACAGATGGATCCTCATCTCTCCTTCGCGCCACCAATATTACAGCGGCATGTTTTCAGGCTTCGTCGAAGGGGTGTACAGCGAGGAAGAAATCCGGGTCGACCTTGACGCCCTGTGCCGGAAAGCACACTGCGAGTTCGTCGAAGCCTCCGTTCTCTCCATCGATCCCATCCAACAGCAGCTGCTGACGGACGCGGGGGATCTGTATTCCTATGACGCAGCCTCCTTTGATATCGGCTCCCGGAATGAGGATCCCGGCATCCCCGGACTGGCGGGGGCCAATCTGAGAATCAAACCGAATCATCGCTTCCCTTACCAGGTAGAAAGACTTTACCGCAGCAGGGATACGGTCTTCATCGGAGGTGGAGCGGCGGCATGCGAACTCGCCCTCTCCCTTCGCGCCTGGAAAGAAAAAAACGGGAAACCCGATGATTCCATCACCGTCATTCATTCCTCTCCGCTGCTCCATGAGGCCGGGGTCCTTGCATCAAGGAATATGGCATCGCTTCTCGATCGCCGGGGGATCTCCACCGTGAAAGGAAAAGCCGAACAGGTGACGGATGGGACGGTCGTGACAGACCAGGCCCGTCACATCCCCTTTGACGAGGTGATGTTCCTCGGTGGTGCAGCAGCACAGGGACTGTTCGGCAGCAGTCTGATCCCGACGGATGAGAAGGGATTCATGCTCACGAACGCCCATCTTCAGTCCATCTCATTCCCCAGCCTTTTCGCTGCCGGCGACTGCGGCACCCTGGCAGATTTCCCCGACCTCCCCAAAAACGGGGTCACGGCTGTCAGGCAGGGCCCCGTCCTATGGGAGAACCTGAACCGGTTCCTTACCGGCCGGAAGCTTCGCGCCTTCCAACCTCGAAGCCGATACCTGTCGATCCTGTCAACGGGCAACGGCAACGGATTCCTCCTGTATGGATCTTTCGCGGTCCAAGGGAAATGGACGAGGAAGCTCAAGGAGAGATTGGACCGGTCGTTCATGAAAAAGTACAGCTCACATGAAAAATAAAAACAGGCTTTCCAGGGGAAGGGGCTTCCTTCCATGCCTGGATGGCCTGTTTTTTTAACGGTTTATCGTTTATACTCAATCAGTTTTTTCGTCACGGCAGGAACCGGTCCGTCAAAGAGCTTCTCTCTCCAGAATAGATCTGCTGTCTGCTGGACGGCCGCTGCATGATTCGGATATGGATAGGTCATATTCGAAAGGGAGCCGATGCCATTGTTCTTCGCCATGGCGTATAGGACAGGCTGCATCCAGTCCCCCGCTCCTTCCCCGACGGCATGTGCCCCGAGGATCTTCCCCTTCCAATCCGTGAGAATCTTCACTAGGCCTTGGGTCTGGTGATCTGCCACGAAGCGATCGACGTCATCCAGGGTCGTTTCGTACACCTTATAATTGATCCCTGATTCCGTTGCTTCTTCCTCCGTCATTCCTGCATGGAAGATTTCGGGTGAAGTATAGGTCACCCATGGAAGCTGATCGTAGCTTACCTTCCCCTTCAGGCCGAAGACGGCATTCTGCACCACCTGCTTCCCTTCCATCCCTGCTGCGTGAGTGAAGAAGTAGCGGCCGTTCGCATCACCGATGGAGAAGATATGGGACACATTCGTCCTCAGGTCGTCACCGGCAGGAATGAAGCCCTTTTGATCCGTCTCCACACCTGCTTTGCCCACATTGAGTGCTCCTGAGTTGGGCTTCCTTCCCGTTCCGACAAAGAGCATGTCACCGTTGATGTGGAGATCTTTACCCTCCACCGTGCAATGGAGGGAGAGTCCGTCCCCGTCCTTGGTGACCTTCTGGATGTCGGCATCCGTCACGATTCTCAGATCTTCTCCGAGGACTTGAACCGCGGCCTCCTGAATGCTCCGGTCTTCTTTGGAAAGGATGGACGACGCCTTCTCGACCACCGTCACCTCAGAACCAAGATGGCTGAAAGCCTGGGCCAGCTCAAGGCTGATCGGTCCACCCCCTATGAAGATGGCTTTTTCCGGAAGCTTCTCAAGATCGAACACCGATTCATTCGTGTGATAGGTCACATCTTCCAAGCCGGGGATCTCCGGGATAAGAGGGCTGGACCCTGTAGCGATGACGATGCTTTTACCATAGACGTAATCTTCCCCTTCTATCAAGAGGGCATTCGGGGTGACGAACTCTGCACGCCCGAAATAGATATCCACTCCCATCTCCGTGAACCGCTTAGGGTCATCCTGTTGTTGGATGCTCCCCACTGCTTCTTCGACCCGGGTCTTGACGGCAGACAGATCGACCGTCCCGCTCACATCCAAGCCGAGCGAAGCCGCCCTGCGTGCGGTGGAAACTTCTTTAGCCGCTTGGATGAACGCCTTGGACGGGACGCATCCGAAGTGGAGGCAGTCACCTCCGAGGCGCCCACTCTGTTCGATGAGGGCGACGCGTGCACCAAGGGACGCCGCACCCGACGCGACCGTCAATCCCGCTGATCCTCCACCGATCACAATCACATCATACTTCTCCATCTCTATCACTCCATTATGAAAGTAGTCGCTTTGCTTCTGCAAACCGCTGAAAGCCCGTGAACAATTCCACTGCAACAAATAGAAGGGTCGTCCAAACGACAATCGACGGGAACAGCATCATCAAGCTGAACAGGATGAACCCTTCTGTCCTCTCAGCCAGACCCGCCTGATAATAAAACGATTTTCCGCTTTCTTTCTCCGAGACGGCACCGACCGTGAGGAAGATCGTCATGGAGATGATGATTGATACACTCAGGAGGAGGAGGGGCCACATGGCCTTGGGGTGTACAGCCGCAACCCCCAGGATCACGGAAATCTCCACGATCCGATCAAACGTGACATCCATGACCGTCCCGAACGGGGAAGTCTTCGTGAGTCTCGCCATGGAGCCGTCGACCGCATCCAAAAATCCCGACAGCCACAGAAGCAGGACCGCCAGGATGGGGAATCCGGCATAATAAACGATCCCCGTTCCTCCTCCGATGATGAAAGCCGCTACGGTCACCCCATTCGGAGTGAACCCGGCCTTCAAAAATGACCGGGCGGTTGTCTCGATGCCCGGCTGCACCCATTTTCGCGCATGTGTATCCAGCATGTTCCTTCCTCCTACCGCCTTTTAGATAATCCGAGCCAGTTCTTGAGCTTCTTCCTGAAAACGAAAGGGATCGCCGCTACGAGGACGAACACGAAGATGGCTATGTAAATATGACTTTTGTCGTCCTGGACAAGACTCGAACCCAGATAGACATATCCGAATGTGCCCGGAAGGATCCCGATGGCCGTCGCCAGGATGAACGGACCATACCTCACCTTCGCCATACCGGCCAAATAACTGACCAGATCAAAGTTCAGGAATGGAACCAGGCGCATCACAAGGATGTAGATGAATCCGTCCTCTTCCATACGGCCGCGAATCCTCTTCATCCTTTCCGAAGGGTTCTTCAAGATCCGATCCCCCAGCAGGGTGGCGGCAAAGAACGCTACGGTCGCCCCTCCGATCGCACCGGCCACAATGTAGGCGAAACCTTCCAGGGGGCCGAACGCAAGCCCTGCCCCGAATGACAGGATCGACGCCGGGAAGAGGATGAGCGGACGGATCGTATAGGCTACAATGAACACGAGGGGGGCCCAGATCCCGAAGGAAGTAATCCAATCCCTGATGGCGATGGGGTTCACACTGAAAACATGACGGCTGAACCAGATCAAAAACAGGATGACGGCGAGCACAAGGGCAATCTTCAACCATTCCTTCTTCTTCATCCTTTTCCCTCCCTTCCCTCTTAGTCAAACGTTTGAATGTTTTTTTCAGAAGCTGTGACCGTGACAGGTTCACCCTGATCACCTTCGGCCACCTTCAGGACGACCGATTGTCCAAGCTCGTCTATATGTATGGAATACATATGATTTCCCATCATGTACTTTTTCGCCCTGATCTCCCCTGTCCATCGCAAATCATGAGGGTGTAAGCTCTCTGTTGATAAGTTTTCCCGATGGACGAACCGCTCATTCCCGAGGAGGAGACCGTCGCTCATGAGACCGGCGATGAACGGAGTCGCAGGATGATGATAAATATGCTCCGGGCTTCCGATCTGGGAGATGCGTCCCGCTTCAAGGATGGCGATCCTATCACCCATCTCGCTCGCTTCATCCCGGTCGTGCGTCACAAATAACGCTGTGGTGCCCACTTCCTTGATGACGGATTTGACCCACGCACGGATCTCCATCCTCCGGGTATGATCCAGGCTGGCAAACGGCTCGTCCATCAGAAGGAGCTTCGGGCGGAGGATCAGGGAGCGGATCAGCGATACTCGTTGCATCTGACCTCCTGACAGTTCGGAGGGATAATGATCCGATACGCCCATCAGGCCTGCTATCCCGATGAAGCCATCCGCTTCTTTCGTTGCCTCGTTTTTCCTGTATCCTTGCATCTTCAGTCCATACATCACATTCTCAAGGACCGTCATATGAGGGAAAAGGAGTGGTTTCTGAAAGACCATACCGACAGGCCGGTCCTTCGGTTTCATTGCCGTCACATCTCTCCCACCCAGATGGACTGAACCGGCATCCGGTACCTCCAGCCCTGCAATGATGCGGAGAAGAGTGGATTTCCCGGATCCCGATAATCCGACGAGGGAAACGATTTCTCCCTCTTCCAAACGGAGTGAGACCCCTGAGAGGATCGATTGATTCTTATAGCTCTTGTGCAATTCCTTCAGTTCCATGTGGTGTTGTTCCCCCTCCTTTTCTTCGATGACTTGTACGGGATGAAGATATTCAAAACCAACCCTGAGATAAGGTACGTGGCCGATGGGATCATCATGAACACGAGGGAGAAAGCCGCCATGACCGATTCATCTGCCGAACGGGTGAACGGGTAGTAGATCATGGCCAGCGTGACGACACTCCCCCCTCCGATGATGGCCGTGAGCACATATTGACCCAGGCTGATCACAACGGTAAGGAAGAGGACGCTGTTCAGGGCAGGGATGAGCTGAGGCAGTTCTATATGGCGGAACCTGTGCAGGGCGCCTCCCCCCAGGAACAGGGACTGCTCGATCAATTCCCTCCCGATCCCTTCATACGCGGATTTGAAGAGCTTGATGCTGTAGGGGACCGTCGGGATCAGATGAACAAGGGCGACGCCAATCCACGTGTCGGCAAGCCCCATGCGGATGAAGACCATCTGAAGACCAGCGGCGACGACCAGTGTCGGAAGGAACAGGGGCATCATCAGCATGCTTTCAAGGAAGACCTTCCCCCTGAATCGATGGAGTGCGAATGCTTTCCCTGCGGTCAACCCGATCAACAGGTTCAATACGAGGACCATGACGGCGATGACAATGGATACCACGATGGCAGACAGGAGCTCCCCTTCTCCTGCAATGACTTTCCATGCCCTCGTGTTGAGAGCCACAGGGAAAGTCTCTCCCCACCTCCAGATTCCGAATAGGCTTTTATAGACGAAAAAGCAGACTGGAAACAGGAACAACGGGATGGCGACCGCATAGAAACCGATTCGTTTCATCCGCCCCGCCCTCCACTCGCCAGCCTGAGCCGCTCATTGTTCATGGCGTGGGTCAGGAGCCACATGCTCAGGCCGACTGCGCCCCCTGCCAGGAGCAAGGCGGCGAATGCAAATGGGCGATCCGTCCACGCCCCGCTGTAGAACCATTCGTATGTAAGGACAGCAATCATTTGGGGTGACGTGACCCCAAGGAGCTGCGGGACCTCGAACGCCGTGAAGATGAACGCAAACAGGATGGCACCTGTTTCAATAATAGCCGGCTTGATGAATGGCCACTCCGCTGTGGTGAATATGTGAACGCGATTGGCACCGAGGAGGGTCGCCGCTTCTTTGTACCCTTGAGAAAGAGAGGCATAGACCGGCAGCAGCATCAAGATGACGAACGGTACCTCTTTCCAAATATATGTGATCATGATTCCGACTCCGCCCGGATCCTGCACAAGGACGGGAAAATCCGTCCGTTCCGCCATCAGACCGCTGACACCCAAGAGATTGGACAGGAATCCGCTTTGATTCAAAAGCAGGAACACAAGATACGCCCATACGAAATGCGGGAATAGCATGGGGATCCACACAAGGAGCCGGCCTGTCCCACCTCTCAGTTTTTCCTGGAAGACCCGGACGAAGAGGAGGCCGATGACGAGGGACAGGACCGTGGACACGGCTGTGATCCAGAAGCTGTAAAAGACGGAACGCATGAAGCGTTCCTTTGTGAATAGTTCCATGTAGTAGCCCATCGTCAGCGTCCCATCATCCATCAGGCTCTCCATAAAGGCCGTGATCATGCCCAGGCCGAATACCATCAGGAAAAGGATGCTTGGTACAAGTAGGAGCCCCTCAGTCCGTTTCCGCCACTTCACGCACCCAGTTCTCCTTTACCCATTCCACATAGGAGGCGTCCATCTCCCCTATAAAGGCGTCTTCCAATCGAGCAGGATCAAGGACCGTTTCACCCCTGTCGAGCTCCTCAAACTTTTTCCTCATCCCGTCTTCAAGCTTATCCACTGAAATCGGGGTGCTGTCTCCCCATCCGTCCGGCTGCATCTTCTCCAGCTGCATCTCTGGGGAAAGCATATAGTCGATGGCCACGAGGGCACCAGCCTGATTCGGTGAATTGAACGGCACTGAAAGGAAATGTGTATTCCCGATCGAGCCTGCATCTTCAAGAAGGAACGGTTTGGTCCCTTCTGGATAGATCCCCTTTTTCACAAGGGATTCCGCCCTTGCTTCGTTATACCCCATGGATATCCATATCTCCTCCTGTCCGAACAGACGATCCAGATCTGACAGCTCCTTCGGGTATGTCTTCCCATCCCTCCACAGATCCCCTTTCATTTCATTCAAGTCATCCCAAACCTTTCCGCCTGCTTCTTCGATATCTTCCCCGGCCTTCTCGATGGGCTGGTCTGAGTTTGCATTGAGGAGATGACGGATGAAGGCATTACCCGTGAAGTCCGTCGGGTCGGGATAGGTGAATTTTCCCGGATGCTCCTTCACGAACGATTTCAGCTCGTCCACCGTCCGCGGCGGGCTGTCCATCTTGTCAGCATTGTAGAAGAAGACGAACTGAACCTTCCCCCACGGTGCCTCATATCCTTCCGTCGGGGTTCCGAAGTCATAGGTGAAATCCTTTTCGTTATAGTATGACTTCATATTGGGAAGGCGCTCCGTGATGGGACCAGCGAGCAGACCGTTTTCTTTCGCATTTTTGAAGTTCTCTCCGTTCATCCATACGATGTCCATGGACCCGTCCTTTTTTCCTGCCTTCTTTTCCGTTTGGAGCTTCTGCAGGATTTCCGGTGTATCCATCGGGATCCGCTTCAATGAGATGCCGAATTCCTTCTTCAGCCCCGGAGCCACTGTGTCATCGATGTACTGGTTGACGACTTCATCCCCTCCCCACATGAAGAGGTTGACCTTGGAACCTTCCGCCTGACTGACGATATCATCCCAATCGTCCGGAAGCTTCGTTTCACCCGTTTGAGCCCCACACGACGCCAGGATCAATGAGACCATTATCACAAATACATATCTTTTCATCTTGTTCCTCCCTTTTCCGGAATTGCGTGTTATTATGTATGTAAATCAATCCCCTATAATCTGGTTTCGGAAACCTTTCCCTGCGCATTTCAGGGCGGGACGGTGACCATGCGGGCGTAAACGCCACTTCTACCTGAGAGAGGTGTCAAATGATGAAGAAGCTCATCCCATTCATACTGGCAGGAGTCATCCTGGCAGGCTGCGGCACGGACGAAGTGAAAGATGGAGATCAAGAGAACGGAAATCATGTTGAACACAATGGAATGGAGGACGGGGAAATGAAAGCCGCCATAACGAAGAAGGATTCGACGTATGAATACAGTGTCAAAAACGAGACCGACAAAGAAATGACCTTCACCTTCACCTCGGGGCAGACGATTGACTTCGAATTGAAGGACGCCGATGGGAAGGTCGTTTACAAAGATTCAGAGAACAAGATGTACACTCAGGCCATCCGGGAAAAGACCATTGCTCCCGGTGATGCACTGGCACAGGAAATCAAGCTTCCGGACCTTCCTGCAGGCACGTACACACTGAGCGCCTGGCTGACTGCCAAAGGGTCGGACGAGTATAAGATAACGGAAGAGATCGAACTTCCATAGAAAAAAGGATTCTCCGCCGGCGGCGGGGAATCCTTTTTATATCGAGGTATCCACTGGAATCTTCCTGCCCAGGGTCAAACGGGTAGGAGTCACTTCACATACGCGCCCATAAAACCGGACGCCCTTTTGTGCTGCTTCCTCCATGACCTTTGCGAAATACGGATCGATTTCAGGCGCAGAGGTGATCGAGTCGATATCCCCCCGCTGGGCGACGAATAAAACGGCGGTCTCATACTCTCCCTGAAGCGCCGCAAGCCCTTCCACGTGTCTCGCCCCCCTGGCCGTCACCGCATCGGGGAATCTTCCTGCCCGTCCATCTGACATGGTGACGCTTTTCACCTCGACCAAGAGGGAAGCGTCCCTCTCCTTGTGTCGAAGAAGGAAGTCATAGCGGGAGTGACCGATGCGGTATTCAGCCCGTTCGAACGCCCAATCAGAGAATTCATCCAGTTCACCACTCATGAACGCCTCCCGGATCAACCGGTTGGGAAGCTGGGTGTTCAGGGAGATATAGGCACCACTGTCGGGATCGCGGACCATGACGGCCGACCACTTCGTCTTCCGTGCAGGATCGTTTGCCGGCAGGAGCCATATGCTGCGGCCGGGAACGAGGATTCCCTTCAGCCTTCCCGGGTCAGGGAGGTGGACCTTTTCCACCGAGCCCCCGGGCAGCTCGCATTGGAGGATGAACCGGTTCGGCCGGGAACGGAAGATGGCTTCAACGAGCCCTTCCCCGATCTTCAGTGACGTCATGCCCGGTTCCTCTCTCATTTCAGGAGCGCGCTCCAGCTCTTCGTTTTACGGTCGAAGGAAAGAAGACCGTTGGCAGGTGCCTTCCTGATCTGCTTATAATCCTCTCCCATCTCGTCCATATCAAAGTAGTCTCCCATCACCCAGAACGGAATCTCGATCTTCCCCCTGGCGAGGATTGCCTTTTCAAGGGAGATCACGACTCCTTCTTTGAGCTTATCACGGAGTGAGCGGATGACCTCCTTCCCGATGGCGGGAAAGTCTTTTTCCTTCTTCATGCCGAAGAGACCCTTTCCGGCTTTGGAGGTCTTCATTTTCGACGTGATCGTTTCCCCGAGGAGATGATAGAAGTCTTCGAAATCCCTGTAAAACACCTTATTGAACCAGCCGTCATCGTGAGTCAGGTACGCAAAGCGGTTGTTCAGCTTGGAGTAGAAAGGCAGATTGAGAGGCTGCTTGATGTGTCCCATATAGAGCAGCTCCGCAATCTCCTGTCCGTTCAGCTCATCGACCCCGACTTCCTCTTCGAAATCGATCCAGCAGAAATCACCGTACGTCTGTACATGATCATTCATGAGCTTCTTCATATCACCCTGCTCCACATATTCCATATGGGTATGTATGTTGAACCCTCCATGCTCATACTGATGCTTGATCAGGAGCAGGTTCTGTAACGGGTGATGAGCGTTCATGACAAATTCATTGAAATGGATCCCGTAGGACACAACGAATTGCTGATCCGCATTTTGATGGACATAGATGATATCTTTCACTACATTATTAGCCTTCAAAAACGTTCCCTCCAAGTGGTGACACGATGCATGATTAATACTTCCTATTTTATCAAATTATTTCCCCTGTTGCTCTTTTCTATTTCATTTCAAAATGATGACAAAAGCAGTATAGAATTGTCGAATATAGTAATATAATAGGAAAGGCTACATCTCAAGGACAGCTAATGTGCGAAAATCGGAAAATAACCATCATATTGGTTAGCTTTTGACATAGTTTATTATTAAATCTCTTCCTATTTAGAATTTGACGCTGAAAGTAGTTATTCTTATAATGATTTTAACTTAAACTTATCCGGTTATCACTGATAACCAACAGGAGGTGACTCCTTACCCGTCTGACGGGATAAGGAAAATTATTTGGACATATACAGTTTGGTGCTTGTCGCGATTTTGATCGGTTTAACAGCTTTTTTCGTAGCTTCGGAGTTTGCGATCGTGAAGGTAAGAAAATCACAAATCGAGCAACTGGTCGAGGAAGGTAATCGAAATGCCATAGCTGCTAAGAAAATCATTACAAATCTGGATGAGTACCTCTCCGCATGCCAGCTCGGTATAACCGTGACCGCTCTTGGGCTCGGTTGGATCGGAGAACCTGCCATCGCTGGTATTTTGGAACCTTTATTATCGAAAATCGCTGCGTCCGAGGCCCTTTCCCACGGAATCTCCGTCGGGATCGCCTTCACTCTCATGACGTTCCTTCACGTTGTCGTCGGAGAGCTGGCCCCGAAGACCGTCGCCATTCAAAAAGCGGAATCACTGGCCTTATTATTCGCCCGTCCACTTATCACCTTCTATAGGATCCTGTACCCATTCATCTGGGTATTGAACGGCTCTGCCCGGGTCGTGACGAGGATGTTCGGCCTGAAGGCCGCATCCGAGCATGACGGGGCACACTCGGAAGAAGAACTTCGCCTGATTGTATCGGAAAGCTATAAAAGCGGAGAGATCAATCAGTCCGAATTCAAATATGTGAATAACATCTTCGAATTCAATGAACGCTCAGCAAAAGAAATCATGGTCCCGCGAACAGAAATTGTGACATTATCCGCCGATGATCCCATCGACACCCTCCTCGAGCTCGTTCAGGAGGAGAAATTCACCCGCTATCCCGTCACGGACGGTGATAAGGACCATATTACCGGGTTCATCAATGTGAAGGAAGTCTTCACCGACCTCCTCCATAAGGATACGGAGCTGCGGCCGCTCGGATCGTACGTAAGACCGATCATACAGGTCCTTGAGACGATTCCGATCCACGTCCTGCTCCTCAGGATGCAGAAGGAACAGACCTACGTTGCCATCCTTCTCGATGAATACGGCGGGACATCCGGACTCGTCACCATCGAGGATATCGTCGAAGAGATCGTC
Organism: Rossellomorea marisflavi; assembly: GCF_001274775.1. Classification (GTDB taxonomy): domain Bacteria; phylum Bacillota; class Bacilli; order Bacillales; family Bacillaceae_B; genus Rossellomorea; species Rossellomorea marisflavi. The sequence goes on along the minus strand of NZ_LGUE01000003.1, from coordinate 105,668 downwards.
GGGGAGATCCGGGATGAATTCGATATGGATGAGACACCACAGATTCGGAAAATCAAGGACAACCACTTCATCCTTGATGGAAAGGTCCTTGTGAGCGACCTGAAGGATATCCTCGGGATCGATGTGACCGAAGATGATGTCGATACACTCGGTGGCTGGATCCTGACGCATAATTACGACGCTCAGCAGGGAGACAGCATTTCGTACGCCGACTTTGAATTCTACATCCAGACGATGGAGGACCATCAGATCAAATCCGTGGAAGTGACGAAGCTCCAACCGATTCCGGAAACGACCGGTGAGCCTGCTCCACTCGTGCAGACAGACAAAGCTCTTTCACAATAATGTAATAAATGGTATGAAAACGTAAAAGCCGATCCGTGGAACCCTTCCACTGACGGCTTTTTCTTTGCCAATCGCTTACAGTAGCATCCCTTCTCCCGTCCATCACAAACGGAAAGCCGTAGATAGAGAGTAGAAATTTTCCTCTCTTTCTATTAGACTAAGATATGTGAAATCTTTAGAAATACAGGTGAAATGATTATGGAAAACCGCCAGCGTCTCGCTGATCGAATCGATTGGGGATTGCTTTTCATCCTCATGTTATTTTTTATTGTCAGTGCCATTAGCATAAGCAGCGCCCAAACGTCGGGACAGTATGCAACAAACTTCGTCATCCGCCAGGCTTTCTGGTATGTGGTGGGGGGCGTGATCATTACAGGAGCCCTTTTCTTCGACTCGGACCAGTACAAGCGACTCGCCTGGTACGCATATGGAATCGGGATCGTGCTCCTTCTCGGTCTCAGGGTCATGCCTGAAAGCATCGTCCCTTACCGGAACGGTGCACACAGCTGGTATAAAATCTCGGAATCGGTCCTCATCCAGCCTTCCGAGTTCGTCAAAACCTTCCTGATCCTTGCCCTTGCACGAGTGATCACGAACCACCATGAGCAAAACCAGGTGAAGACCGTACAGTCCGACTTCATGCTTCTTGCCAAAATCGGATTGACGGCCCTTGGGCCGCTTGCCCTCATCATCACCGATGACCTTGGGACAGCCCTCGTGTTCATTGCCATCGTCACAGGGATCATCCTCGTTTCAGGCATAACGTGGAAGATCATCGTACCGATTTACGGAAGCATCGCCGTCATCGGCGGGACCATCTTCTCCCTTGTTCTTTATGCACCGGATTTCCTTGAAAAGTACCTCGGTGTGGACAAGTACCAATTCGGTCGGATCTACTCATGGCTCGATCCGTATAACTACACAAGGGAAGAAGGATTCCACTTGATCAAGTCCCTGAACGCGGTCGGATCGGGACAGATTTACGGGAAGGGATTCAACGGCAGTGAAGTCTATATCCCGGAAGCCCACACCGACTTCATCTTCAGCGGGATCGCCGAGCGTTTCGGCTTTGTCGGGGCAAGCGTCGTGATCAGTCTCTTCTTCATCCTGATCTATCATTTGACCAAGACTGCCCTGGATACAAAAGAGCCTTACAATGCGTATGTGTGCGCAGGTGTCATCAGCATGATCACCTTCCACGTATTCCAGAATATCGGAATGACGATCCAACTCCTTCCGATTACCGGGATCCCGCTCCCTTTGATCTCCTATGGAGGAAGCTCGCTCATGGGGAATATGCTTGCACTCGGCCTCATATTCAGCATGAAGTTCCATCACCGATCGTATATGTTCTCGTCGGATAATTCTTGATCAAGAGTTGCATTCTCCATCAAAATGTGTAAAATATAGTTAATTATATGACAAACCGTCGATGATGAAGAGAGTAGTCCCATTGTGGAACAAAGCGAGCCGGGGATGGTGGGAGCCTGGTGGGAAGCACGGGATGAACCGCACTTTTGAGATGCCGTCTTACGGCCGGGGAATCCCCCCGTTATGCAATAAGAGCCCTTGTTGGAGGGAATCAGAGTGGTACCGCGAGTTCAAACTCGTCTCTATGTTTTATAGAGGCGGGTTTTTTTATTTTTTCTGGAGGTGGATGAAGATGGATTTAAAGATGATTTTTGCAGACGTACTGCACGAACAGGTTTTACCCCATTGGGACAAAGAAAAGCTTTACACCTTGATCGAAACGCCAAAGTTTTCTCATATGGGCGACGCAGCCTTCCCTTGCTTCGGCCTTGCCAAGGAACAGAAAAAGGCACCCCAGGCCATTGCCGCCGAGGTTTCGGGAAAGGTCCACTCCCCCTATTTTGCCTCTGTTGAAGCAGCGGGTCCTTATGTGAATGTCAAATTCGACCCGGTCAAAGCCGGCAAGCAGATTGTCTCCATGATTCTCGATCAACAGCAGCAATACGGGACCCAGACGTTCGGCAATGACCGTACTGTCGTCTTGGATCTTTCATCACCCAATATTGCCAAGCCTTTCTCCATGGGGCATCTCCGTTCCACTGTGATCGGAAACGCCATTGCCGGCATCGGCGAAAAATGCGGATTCGATACGGTGAAGATCAACTATGTCGGGGATTGGGGTACCCAGTTCGGGAAGCTGATGGTTGCGTACAAAAAATGGGGGAACGAGGAAAAGGTCAAACAGAATCCCATTGCCGAGCTCTTCACCCTCTATAAGCGATTCCATGAAGAAGCAGAAACGGATCCTTCCTTGGATGAGGAAGGCAGAAAAGCATTCAAGCTCCTTGAAGACGGAGACGCAGAAATGGTCTCTCTTTGGAAATGGTTCAAGGATGAATCACTGAGTGCGTTCAAGGAAATCTATACCCTTCTTGGAGTGGAGTTCGATTCGTATAACGGTGAAGCCTTCTTTAACGACAAGATGGATGAAGTGGTCGAACTCCTGTCCGAAAAAGGATTATTGACTGGATCCGATGGTGCCCAGGTAGTCTGGATGACCGATGACACAAACCTTCCACCCTGCCTGATTAAAAAGTCGGACGGTGCGACCTTATATGCCACCCGCGATCTCGCCGCCGCCCTATACCGCCAGCGGGAGTACGGATTCGATGAAGCCCTCTATATCGTGGGTCAGGAACAGACCGTCCACTTTAAGCAGGTGAAAAACGTTCTGGCACAGATGGGCTTTGAATGGGCCGACCATATGAAGCATATCCCCTTCGGACTCTACCTGAAAGGCGGCAAGAAAATGTCCACGAGGAAAGGCCGCGTCATCCTCCTGGAGGAAGTACTGAGGGAAGCGATCGCCCTGTCCCAACAAAACATCGAAAGCAAGAACCCTCATCTGCCCGATGCAGAAGCTGTGGCCAAAGCGGTCGGTGTCGGGGCCGTCATCTTCCACGACCTGAAGAACGACCGTCTGAATGACATTGAATTTTCATTGGATCATATGCTTACATTCGAAGGCGAGACCGGGCCTTATATCCAATATACGAATGCAAGGGCCCATTCGATCCTGAGAAAATCCAACGTAGAGGCCGGATCGTTCACAGGCCTTGCTGATGTTGAAAGCTGGGAGGTCATCAAGCAGCTGCGGTTATTTCCAGAGGTGATCGCCCGCTCATGGACCCACTATTCCACGTCGATCTTGGCGAAATACCTGATTGAGACGGCTCAGCATTTCAACCGCTACTACGGGAAAACCAAGATCCTCTCGGGCGACGGTGATCAGGCATCACGCGTAAGCCTCGTAGCCGCGGTATCCATCGTTCTGACAGAAGGGCTGCGGATCCTCGGCATCTCAGCACCAACGGAAATGTAATCTCGATTCCTGTCGGATATTTCTCGGGAAATAGCGACAGGAATCGTTTGTTTTCACGAAACTGTAACGAAGGGTCCGATGACTCTTCCCTGTAATCATGGTATACTTTCAAGGGTCCTATCCTGCAGGGCATGTACATCGTGTCGATTGAAAGAATATCCGGTCGACCTGCATTACTGCTTGCCAGTGCGTGAGCCGACACTTATTGAACAAGGAGACTCATTGAATATGTCTGAATGGATACATATGTTTGAAACGTGGTTGATGGATTATGGTGTATGGGGATTGATTTTGGTGTCTTTCGCAGACTCATCTTTCTTCCCGATCCCACCTGATGTCCTGCTTATCCCTATGTCCATTGCCAACCCGGATAACGCATTGTTATATGCCTTTTATACGACAGCCGCTTCCGTTATCGGAGCCCTTTTCGGATGGTGGATCGGAAAGAAGCTCGGCCGACCGGTACTGGTCTATTTATTCAAAGAAGAACGCATACAAAAAGTGGAGGATTACTTCAATAAGTTTGGTCCAATGGCCATCCTGATTGCAGGGCTCACTCCCGTTCCTTATAAAATTTTCACCATCTTCGCAGGAGTTTCCGGCATCCGGATCCGCGTGTTGGTCATCTGGTCGATCATCGGTCGCGGATTCCGTTTCTTCCTTGAAGCGATCATCATCATGACCCTCGGCGAAAAGGCAAAGCCCTTCATTGAAGAAAACTTTGCCATGCTCAGCTTTGTCGTGGGAGCCGTGCTCGTCATCCTGTATATCGGATACGTCATGATCAAGAAAAAAAGAAATTCTGTACAATAAAAAAGAAAGAGTCCGTATCCCCGGAAATCCCAGGGCACGGACTCTTTCTTTTTATCCTTCGACGCCAACGATGAAGTCCATATGTCCAGGAAGCACCTTCATGGTCTGACGCTTACCGTCATACAGCTCCCCGTCCATATCAAACTTCTCTTCTTCGGAGAGCTCGACCTCCAAGCTCGATGTACGGATATGACGGATATCCTCGAACGTGTGGCTCACATCGCCGGTCCCCTTCATCAAGAAGAATTCCTTCAGAAGCGGAAAGCCCGTCCGTTTCACAAGATACAGATCGAGCAGTCCATCTTCAAGGCTGATGGATTGAGGCAGGGCATTCGCACCGATGGATTTCCCATTGGCGGCCAGGACCATCACCACTTCTTCTTCGAACTCCTCTTCATCGGTTTTCACCTTCACCGTCATGATCGGGGCATCCTGGATGGATTGGAAGGCACTGATGTAATAACTCAGTTTTCCGAGTACCCCTTTTGAACCGACGTCGATATTATCGCTTGCCTGCGAAATCAAACCGGTTCCCCAGAAATTACTGAAGTATCGGTCGTCCGTCTTGACGAGGTCCACACTCTTCCGCAGGGGGTGCTCGACGATGAGCTGGACGGCCTGCTTGATATTCATGGGGATATGAAGGGATCGGGCAAAATCATTGCATGTCCCGCCAGGAAGGATGGCTGTCAAAGGGCGCTCATCCAGGTCAGCGAGCCCGTTGATGACCTCATGGACCGTCCCGTCCCCACCGAGGACGATGACGAGGTCGAATGAACGGGCATTTTCACGGCAGAAGCGCTCGGCGTCGCCTTTATCCTTTGTCGGATGGATCGTTAGATTAGTGCACACATCCAAAAGCGGGGGGATGGCATCCTTCAGCAGTGCTTCCAGTTTTCCCTGCCCCGCCTTTCCGTTGCATATCAATAGAATGTCTGAGTACATGGCGCTCACCTGCTTTCTTCTCAATAAGGGTATGTAGCCGGGTATTCCAGGAAACAAAAAGAGGCTGACCCAAAACGATGAGGAATAGTCATCCTTAAAGGACAGGCCAAATGAGTTCTGCGTATTCATTTAACAGTCAAAAGCCTCACTCATGTGTCAGTGCGTTTACCCGTCTTGGGTCAACCTCTTTCCTAGGCTGTATGTGTTGTGGATACAGACAGCAATGAACGGTGTGCCAGCCCGAGTCTGCCCCTGATGTAGCTCTCGGGATCAAATGGGATCGAACGGCCATTCATCAGATGGAGCTCCACTTCTGCAAACATCGAAAGCGCCCGGCTTACTTGATCCAGTGCCTGGGTCAACTTCATCGCGTCCAGTTCCTCCGTCCCGCTCAAGCAGAAATAGGACAATTCATCCGCCTTCTTCTTGATGTCCTTCAGTGTAGCCATATCGAACATCAGTCTCTCCATGGGATCCCCTCCTCTTCATTATTCCCTAGTATATCGTGAAGGGTCGGGAATTATGTCTGTACATCCCCATGGACATTAAGAGTCTTGTGTTAACGTCTTCGGTAATGGCTGATACTGCTTCAGTGACTGTAGGATTTCCCGTCTTGATTTCGTTTTGGTGATGTTGACACCGACATTCGACAATTTGGTTATCACTCGTTTTAAGCGATCGTTCTCCTTTACCACGTTATTCACCTCTTTTTTTGGCCTTTGGCCAGTTTGGTTTCGTACAAGAAGGATCATAATCAACAGCGACAGCTCTTGTATGTATCACTCACCTATTTGTACGTTCGACGCTTTAAAAAGTTTCACCTTTATTCAATTGCTTTTCTTTTTCCCCAAATATGAAACAATAATCCTACAAAGCTGAACTTTTTTCTCCGTTCGACCGATCGATCTTTTATCACGTCAATCATTGAACCTGAAACCGGTCTTCGGGGCAGCATCTAATGAAAAACCGGACGCGGGCGCCCGGTTTATACTCTCTTATGAAACATCGCCGTCATGCCCTCACGCTCACCCTCCACCTACAAGTTTCGGCATAATTCTTCAATCCAGGAAGGATTTTCACTTCATTCCTCGAATTAACTCATTACTACCATAAAGGAGGAATCTCACTATGAGTCGAGTCGTCCATACGCATACACCACGTAAGGAAGTTCGCCATTTCAGACGTTCCAACCGCAAGAAAGTATTCGTAGACAGCGTCCTTGATTTCTTCTTTATGCTGATCGGAATCACAGTCATCACCAGTGTCTTGCTGGTCGTACTCGGATTCTGGAAAATCTTCTAGGCTCTATACGTGCCTTTTCTCCATGAAATTGAGCCCCAGACCGAGGAATAACACTCCCATAAGGAGAAGGATGGAAACCGGATAAAGGATGTCTCCCAGACCGAGCTGATTGACGGTGATGCCCTTCAGGATCTCCATTCCATATGTGATGGGGATGACTTTGGAAATCGCGATCATCACGGGGGAGCTCACGATCTCAAGCGGCCAGTAAGCCCCGCCAAGCATGGCCATGCTCACGGCAACAATGGGAATCACGGCATTGAAGTGCTGGGATTTCTTCACTAGCCCCGTGATGAAGATGGATAATGCCACGATTGCAAAGACATACGGGATGAGCAATACGAGCACCCATGCGAAATGGCCGTAGAAATTAACATCTGTGATGTAGCGGAATACCAGGAATACCAGGAGGATCTGGGCGTACCCCAGGATGAAGCTGTATAACAGATTAGCCGTATACATTTCCCACTTCTTCACGGGAGACAGGATCATCCGGTCCCAGATCCCCATTCGCTTCTCATTCATGATGGTCGCCACATTATAAGCGATCGTATAAATCACGAAAAACAGGGAGAATCCGAAGAGCGACTGAAGCTTCACATCGTATACCCAGTCCCCGTCGCTCCGGAACGTCGTTTCCTTTAGGGAGAAAGACGGGTCATCTTTGACATCCTTGAACCATCCCTGTACCTCATCCGAGCCGATTCCCTGCTCCGCAGCAACAGCCTCCACTTCCTTCTGTTGTGCCACCTTCATGTACGCCTTCCTCACGATCTGATTGATCTGTGGTACGTTCGGGGTATCGGCCGAGGCGATGATCGTGTAATCATCATCACCAAGGATAAGGCCAAGTGAGCTCTTCCCTTCACTGACCTGGTCATCAAGGTCACCCTTCGACATTTCCTGGAAGATGATTGAATCGGTTGCCTTCAATTCCTCCATGATCGCTTTGGGAGCGTCTCCCCCCCCTTCCGTCGAGTACGGAACGGTCACTTCATTGGCCCCGGACTGACTGGTAAAGAAAGCAAACATCAGACAGACAATGGTGGTGAGTAGGAACGGCCAGGGCTTCCTGATCAACATTTTCAATTTTCCGTACAATAGACCCTTCATACTGCGTGCCCCCCTTCCTTAGGAAATACAATCGTGGCCACAATGATGGCAAGGAGACCGAAACCGAGCATGGCCCATATGTTCGGAAGCACCTCTCCGATCCCATATCCTTGAAAGACTTTGAAATACGCTGTCATGGCCGCTCCATTCGGGACAAGATCGGCGAGGATCCCCATGACCCTGCCGCTCGTAAGCGGACCGAAGCTTCCACCGAGGAAGGCGAGGACTGCCACTCCGATGGAGGAAAAAAAGCTCGCGATTGATTCCGAATTGCCTTTGTAGCATATAGCCGTGATCAACGCCCCTAATCCTCCGACGGCAAAACAGATGCATAGGGTCACGAGGAGAAATGCGCCTATGTCCGGGAATTTCACTCCATAGAAGAGCGCACTCGCACTGAACAGGATACTGATCTGGAGGAACGCGAGGATGATCGTGGTGATCAATACGCTCAATAGATACTTCAATGGTGATACCCCGGCAAAAATCAATCGGTCAAACACGCGATCTTCCTTCTCCATGAAGGCGAAGCTTCCCATATTCGTCGCGATATAAAGGACGAACATCACACTCATCCCCACTGCATAATACGCCATGGACGATAGGGGTTGACGGTCCTCGAGCTTTTCCACCGAACCGAAGGACGCATCATCGGGAATGATGGCCGCAGGGTCGATCCCCGCTTTTCCTGCCTGCAGGGCAAGGGTGTATTGCTCTTGATACGACGTGAGCATATCGGTCACCATATTGGCTGTAAGCGGTCTTCCATCATTTTTGATGACGGTGATATCGGGACTTTCACTCCCGTCAAGGAACGCCTGTCGCAGCATGGTCAGGGTATAGCCTTCGGAAAAATGGATGATGGCTGAATACTCATCGTTATCCCTGAGCCGGTCAAGATCTTCTGCTTTTTTCTCTTTCAGCTGAATGAACTTCTTCACTTCTTTACTTCCGAATAAATCCTTTTTCAGGGCGTCGATGGGAAGGGCCTGGGTAGCTGCCGCTTTCAATCCCTCTTTTTGTTGTGCAGGCATCTCGCTCTCATCTACTTCTTGTTGGAACTGCTTGAGTTCATCTGAGGGATTCCCTTCCACAACGAAACCAACCTTGGCTTCAATGGGTTCTTCCTCACCGTTCATCAGATCCCCCAAGGCAAATCCCAGGATGGTGATGAGCAGAAGGGGCATCCCCAACAGGATGAGGAGGATCTGGGGGTTCCGGATCATCAGGAGCAATTGTTTTTTGATAAATGGAATCGTCATCTTCTACTCCTCCTCAATCCCGTAATGCCCGACCGGTCAAATGGAGGAAAACATCCTCAAGCGTCGGGGTCTTTCGATCAATGGACAGGATCACGGCACCGGTATCCTCAGCGAGCTGGAATACCTGATTGAACAGATTCTGTTCTTTAGGGATCACCATCACGATTTCCTTCTCTGAAGACGTCACGTTCATGACGGATGGGATGGCAGAGAGGCCTTCAGTGAAGGTGGGCACCATCTTCTCAAGCTTGATCACAATCGTGGATTCAGAAGAAAGGATGCTTTTGATCTCCTCTTTTGTACCCGAGGCGATGATATGGCCTTTATCCATGATATAGATCCGGTCGCACAGGAACTCCACTTCCTCCATGTAATGACTCGTATAAATGATGGTCATGCCCTTCTCCTGATTGAGTCTCTTGACCTGCTCCAGGATATAGCTCCTTGACTGGGGATCGATCCCGACGGTCGGTTCATCCATGATGAGGATTTCCGGCTCATGTAAAAGGGCGACACCTATGTTCAGCCGCCTTTTCATCCCTCCTGAGAAGGTTTTGACGATATCGTTCTTCCGCTCGGTCAGCCCGATCTGGTCCAACACCTGGGTCACCCGTTCCTTCAGAAGGCCCCCTTTCAGATGGTTGATCCTCCCGAAGAATTCCAGGTTCTCCTTTGCCGTGAGGTCCGTGTATAGGGCGATTTCCTGAGGGACGACACCGAGTACTTCCCTGAGGGGCTGCGGATCTCTCAGGACGCTCTCATTCTTCAACCTCACATCTCCATCGGTCGGTGAGATGAGGGTCGAGATCATCGAGATCGTCGTGGACTTCCCGGCTCCGTTCGGACCAAGCAATCCGACCGTTTCTCCCTTCTCGATGAACAGGTTCAATCCGTCCACGACCTTATTCTTCTTGAAATGTTTTGTCAGCTCCACGGCTTCCAACATAGTGAACCGCCTCCTTCTTTATACATTCATTCTATTGGAGAAAGGGTGGACCTTACACTTACCTTTGTCACAACCTTCCCCCTACACCCATGACCTCCGTCATATTTCCCATAAAAAAAGACCGGATAACCGGCCTCAGGCGATATCATGCCGCACTGCATAGATAGCGAGCTGGGTGCGATCCCTCAGCTCCAGCTTCTGCAGGATCTGGGAGATGTGATTTTTCACTGTACCCACCGATAAGAAAAGCTGATCCGCAATCTCCTTATTGGTCTTCCCTTCCCCCACCAGCTTCGTAATGGACAGTTCCCTCGGCGTGAGGGAATGGGTCGGTGGCGTTTCCTTGCGGGTGGAAAGAAGGCGGGGGACCACTTTCGCCGCTACTTCATCGTGGATGGTCATCCCTCCATTCAGGCAGCTATGGACAGAGTGCAGGAGTTGCTCCCCGTCCGAGGTTTTCAGGAGGAATCCATTGGCCCCTTCCTTCAACGCCTGCATGGCATATTCGTCATCGTTGAAGGTTGTAAGCATCAGGACCTTCACTTGGGGCCAACCTGCTTTGATGGCCCTTGTCGCATCGATTCCGTTCATCTCAGGCATCCTGATATCCATCAGGATCAGATCCAAGGCATGGAGGTCCATCTTCTCCAAAGCCTCTCTTCCGTTAGAGGCTTCAGCGACCACCCTAAAGGCGGGATCCTGCTCGATCATCATCTTCAAACCCTGCCGGACTATGCCTTGATCTTCTACAATCATGATCCTTTTCATCTGGCTACGCCTCCTCTATAGGAAATGATATAGTCAAAGAGAACTCACGATCGGTCTGTTGGATGTCAAGACGACCCCCGATCTTCTCAAGTCGTTCCCTCATACTTGTCAGGCCGAATCCCGGTTTGATCGGGACCGGATCTTTCACATTGTTCACGATGACCAAACTTGCGTACCCCTGTGCCGTCTTTCCGAGTGTCACGCGTATTTCTCTCACATGAGCATGTCTCATGGCATTCGTCACACCCTCTTGGATGCTTCTGTAAAGGGCGACATTCTGTTCATTCGTAAACCTTGAGGAGAGGATCCCCTGCCGGGTGGTGAGCTGGATCTGGATATGACTCTCAGATTCTAGCTTCCTGACAAGCTGGAGGACGGATTGGATACCCGACAGTTCCCCATCCTTCAGTGTTCTTACTGCTTCCCTCGTCTCCTCCAGACTATCTTGGGCAAGACGCTTTAGATCCCGATATCCTTCCTTCCCATTCTGGATGGACAGCATCTCGATCTGCATAAGGAGGGCCGTCAGTTTGTGACCGACGGAATCATGGATATCACGCGCGATCCTGGTACGCTCCTCGGCCTTGGAATGTTGCTCCGTCACGAATTGCAGACGCTTGAGGCTTCTGTATTCTCCCAATAACTGTTCATAGAGCACCCGTTGCTCCTTGCTTTCCAGCCGGTCCTCATTTACCTTATAAGTAGAAAAGAGGAAAAAGACCACGATGATCCATATTTCATAATCAGTGATAGGATAAGAATAAATCGCCACCACGATCAAGAAGGCGGCCGTTGCAAACAGACTCTGCCGAAATTGATCCTTCCCCAGTGTGACCGCAGCTTCCATGAGAATCAGGAACACGACGGCCCACATGATGAGTGGTGTATAATGGGTGATGATGGTTCCGACCATCACCAAAAGCAGCTGAAGCATATAGCTGATCTGGGGGATTTTCATCAACGGCACCAAGAAGAACAGTGCAATGGACAAGGCGGACAGGATGATAAGGGTGATAAGGGATTCAAGGCCCGTATACGCTTCTGTTATCCAAAACGCCCAGAGACCCGCCATCAGCATCGTCCGTATGAAAGCATACTTCATCTGTTCACCTTCTTTCTGATCCGGACATACTATAACTCGTACACTACAATATATTACCATTAGTTGGTTTGAAAAGGAGAAAAAGCATGCACATTCTTTCCATCCTCTTAGGGGTTTTATTCTTCTTCAACCTGGTGCTCGCTTCCATCATCGTCTTCCTTGAAAGGAGAAATGCCGGGGCGACATGGGCTTGGCTCATGGTTCTCTTTTATATTCCGTATCTCGGCTTCATCCTTTATTTGATTTTCGGACAAAACATGACCAGGAAACGCCTCTTCGACTGGGAAGGAATCAAAAAGATCGGGATCGAGGACCTCTTGATCGAACAGACCCGATCTCTGAGGGAACAATCCCTCCCTTTCAGGCACAGAGAAATTTCTCCCCATCAGGACCTCATCTATATGCATCTCATCAACAATGACGCCCTGCTGACCCAGGACAATGATGTTACGGTCTATACAGACGGGCAGGAGAAGTTCGAAGCCCTCTTGCGCGACATCGAACAGGCAAGGAGCCATATTCATATTCAATATTATATCTTCAAAAAAGATCAGCTCGGCAAAAAAATCGTGGATAAGCTCATCGAGAAGGCAAAACAGGGCATTGAAGTCCGCATCCTTTATGATGAGATGGGCTCAAGACGGACAAGGCCCCGTTTCTTCAGGCATCTGACGGCAGTGGGAGGGGAAGTCGCGGTCTTCTTCCCGTCGAAGATCCCGTTTGTGAACCTGCGCCTCAACTACCGGAATCACCGCAAACTCGTCATCATCGACGGGAAGGTAGGGTACGTGGGCGGCTTCAACGTCGGCGATGAATACCTCGGCTTGGATCCAAAGTTCGGCTACTGGAGGGACACGCATCTCCGGGTGATCGGCAGTGCCTCCCTCGCCATGCAGACACGATTCATCCTGGACTGGAACCAGGCCACAAAGTCAAGGAAGATCTCATATGAGGGAAAATACTTCCCGACCGCTTCCTTCAGCGGCTCGACGGGTATCCAGATCGTCACCTCCGGCCCTGATTCAGAATGGGAGCAGATCAAAAACGGATACTTGAAGATGATCTCATCGGCCAAGCACTCGATCTACATCCAGACGCCCTATTTCATCCCGGATGAAAGCCTCCTCGATTCGCTTCGGATCGCTGCACTGACCGGGAAGGACGTCCGGATCATGATCCCGAACAAGCCAGATCACATGTTCGTTTACTGGGCGACCTACTCGTATGTGGGGGAATTATTGAAGGCGGGGGCAAGGATCTTCATCTACGATAACGGCTTCATCCACGCGAAGACGATCGTCGTGGATGATGAACTTTCATCGGTCGGCACAGCCAATATCGACGTGAGGAGCTTCCGCCTGAATTTCGAAGTGAACGCCTTCCTGTATGACCGGAAACTGTCACGGGAGCTCAGCCGCTCCTTCATGGAAGACAGGAAATTGAGCAGGGAATTGACCCTCGAGGACTATCACCGCCGACCTCTCATGATCAAATTCAAAGAGTCCATATCCCGGCTCCTCTCCCCCATCCTGTAACCATTGCCACCGCTGCGAAAAACAAGCATAATGAGACATATACCAATCGAAAGAGGGATGAGGGCATGAGCGTACACAAGGACATCACAAAGCATTCAAGCAAGCAGCACAGCCTCGTGAAGGAGTTCATGAAGCTTGATGAATCGAGGGAACAGGCCATCGAAGAAGCCCTTACATTATGCGAAGCCGGAAAGCCATTCACCACCGACCGCATCAATCACATCACCCAGGACATCAATGCCCTTGCAAGGCAGGGCGTCGTACCCCAGCGCAAGACCGTGACGGAAGAAATGGTGAGGGAGTACGCAAACCGGAGATGAACCGGGGCGAAGGTGAACCACCTGCACAGCCATCTTTCTGCATGCTTCACCTTATCACCTGAACAACTCAAAAAATCCCCCGGACGCCCATTTTAGCGCCGGGGGATTTTTCTTATATACTATTTACGCCTTCAGCGCACTGTTCCAGCCATCGTAGACGAAGACCGGATTCGTACCGTTTTCTGCACGCTCGATGACGGCATAGTTCTTATGGGCAACCACGGTTTGATCATCGGGAAGGTCAAGCTTCATCGCTGACTCCTTATCCATGCGCACGATCACCGTGTTCTCCCTGAGGGTCGTCACGACGCCTTGCAGGACGTGCTTTTTCCTTTTGAATTCTATAATGTCGCCAAGGTTGGCATATTCTTTTGAGTAGACGAAGGTATTATCCATAATAGACTCCCCTTTTACATGAAAGTTGTTAACGCTCGAATCCTATATGTGATATATATCTTTCTTGTACCACCAGTCAAAAGATTTAAAACCTATTATCCTAATAAAATAATCTTTATTCTGAAAATTATTCAGATTTACGGTCCACCAGGGTGATTTTATAGATATAGGCCTTGTCGGACTTTTTGAAGCTACCGACAGGTTTCCCATCTTCCAATCCAATACCTACGGAATCCCCGTTGTTTTTAGAAGTAGCCATTCCGTAAATATACACAGGCTTATCTTTCTTGAGCTCCACTTTCTCTGTTAACAAGGAGGATGCACTACTTCCACTTTCTTCTGGTATGGGGTCTTCGTCCATAGTGATGAAGGCGCCCTCGCTCCCATTAAAGATCTTCAGATCCTTTTCCGAGCTTTCCATGCCGAAGGAGTTCAGGGAGTGTTTATATTTTTTCGCTTCTTCGTCGTATTGAAACGGCTCATCGCTTACGAGCTTCCCTTTTTCATACACTTCTATGGTCCTTTCAAGATCCATATCCTTCGCCAGGGTTCCATCCAGGGTAAAGAAGAACATGGAACCTCTCCCTGTAGCGGCAACCACCTTTTCTTCCTTATCACTCAGGTCATACGGTTCCAACGTCAACTTCGATGAACCATTTCCCTTCCCTTGAGAACACCCCACCAGTAACAGACACATACTCAATGCCAGCAGCCAATATCGCTTCTTCATACGGTCACCTCTCCTGTTGTGCCGAGGGCTTCCAACCCCCTTATTTTTCCATTAATTGATTATAGCATCTGATTTATTCCAGTTACAATACTAACTGTGTTCATCTCCAGAATATGAATGCGTTTGCTTGATAAGGATGAAAATTTTCCCGTTTGACATTTAGGATGAAACCCATTAAAGTATGTAAGTATCTTAAACATAACTGCATAACGTAAAATCTTCTTATCCAGAGAGACGGAGGGACTGGCCCTATGATGTCTCGGCAGCGGACTCGTCCAAACGAGTGCTGTGCCACATCCAGCAAGCCACCGGCTTGAAAGATAAGAAGGGTGTTTCGTTTTCATGAAACCTCTTCTTATTTGAAGAGGTTTTTTATTTTATGCGAAACATATCATCTAAAAGGAGTGCACAACATGAATCAGGAAAAAGGCAATCTACTGGCATTATTACCATTACTCATATTCGTTGCCCTGTTCCTCGGGGCAGGTATCATTTCAGGGGACTTCTATTCCTTCCCCGTACTCGTGGCGATCATCATCGCTTCTGTCGTGGCCCTGGCCATGAACCGGAAGGACAGTCTCAATGTGAAGGTTGAACGCTTCGCCAAAGGAGCGGGTAACCTCGATATCATGATCATGGTCTTGATCTTCTTATCGGCTGGCGCTTTCTCAGGTGTGGCTGAAAAAATGGGTGCCGTTGATTCAACGGTCAACTTCGCCCTATCCGTCATTCCGGAAAATCTCTTGATTGTCGGACTGTTTGTGATCGCCGCCTTCATCTCACTGGCCATGGGGACTTCCATGGGAACCATTGCGGCCCTTGCCCCTATCGGTGTAGGAATCAGCTCAGGAACGGATATCTCCCTTCCTCTAGCCATGGCGACCGTTGTCGGTGGAGCCATGTTCGGTGACAATCTGTCCTTTATTTCGGATACGACCATCGCGGCGGTCCGTACGCAGAAAACGGAGATGAAAGATAAGTTCAAAGTCAATTTCTTCATCGTCCTGCCTGCTGCCATCATCACCATCATTGCCCTGTTCTTCGTGACGCTCGGCAACCAGACATCCGTCGACGCCGGAAGTTATTCCATCGTGAAGATCCTTCCGTATCTTGCTGTCATCATCGGCGCCCTGTCTGGATTGAACGTATTTGCCGTCTTATTCGGCGGCATCCTGCTTTCAGGAATCATCGGCTTCATCGACGGAAGCTTCACACCGACAAGCTATTTCGGCAGCATCGCCGATGGTATGCTCGGCATGGGCGAGATCGCCTTCCTATCCATCCTGATCGGTGGAGTGGTGGAACTGATCCGTCACAATGGTGGGATCCAGGCGCTTCTCTATCTTGTGACCAGGAAGGTCGGTTCAACCAAAGGTGCACAATACTCCACCGCAGGACTCGTGGCTTCCACGAACCTGTGCACGGCCAATAATACCATCTCCATCATCATTGCCGGGCCCCTTGCCAAATCAATCAGTGATGAATACGGAGTGGACAACCGGAAGACAGCGAGTATCCTCGATATCTTCTCATGTGCCGTCCAGGGTCTGATTCCATACGGTGCCCAGATGCTTCTCGTAGCAGAAACAGCCGGCATTTCGCCACTGAGCATCCTTCCGTATGCATTCTACCCGATTTTGACGGCCATTTGTGGCCTGGTGGCGATCAAATTCGCCCTGCCTCGTTTCACCCGCAGGAAAGCTCATTCTACAGAGCCGGTACGATCATAATTCAATGGGAAAAGCCCCGGGATGCTGGTATCGACCAGAGCCCGGGGCTTTTTTGTGTCCAATCATACAAGATCATTGATGTGATAAAGGTTACCGCTTTCCACTTCTGTTTCCGTGATCAGATTCACCAGTGCATCCGCCACCGTCTTAGCGCTGCGAAGGGTCCCCTCTTCCTTGTAGCGTTTGAACTTCTCTACTTCTACAAAAGCTTGCTGTGATGAGGAACGGATTTCTCCCTGCATATCCGTATCCATGACACCCGGGCTGAAGGAAATGACCTTATGATCGCGTCCTGAAGTCGATAGCTCCAGGCTCACGGTTTCCGTCAGCATATTGAGTCCTGCCTTGGTGGAGCAGTACGTACTCCAACCATACACGGGCCGGCTGCCTGCTCCTGAACTGACATTGACGATCAGCATCTGTGCAGATTTGCCCGCAGACGCGGAGATCATCTCATTGAGGACGATCATGGGAGCAAGGAGATTCACGTGCACACTCGCTTCCAAGCTCCCGGCATCCACTTGTCCGGACGGATTGATGGGGGTGACCAAGCCGGCATTCTGAATTACATAAATCATGTCGGCTCCGCTTGAAAACACGCTTGCCCCTACTTCCCGGAATACCTGTTCCGTGTCGGCAGCAGACGTCAAATCACACGGATGGAAGGAATAAGCCACACCTGCATCCGCGGCCATGGCCTTCAGGTTTTCATTATCTCGACGGGATATGTTGATAAGACCGACCCCTTTTTTCACCAGGCCAGAAGCGATCGCTTCGCCCAGTCCCCTTGTTGCTCCGGTCACAATAGCCATTTTCATGTGATCGACACTCCTTCCGATTATTCATCACCTATCAGCATACAACTCATGGCATGCTTTCATCAATCAAGTGATACTCCGGAATAAGGTCGGATAATGGGACAATATTGGCTTCTTTTTCGTAGACAGGAATGAAGTCCTTCAGCATCGATGCAATCATCGTACCCGTTACACCGACGTGACCGATGGCTACCATGCTGTCGTCTTTTTCAAGTTTTGCGGCCAGTTTCGTCGCCTGCTGTCCGATGTGCTCCTTCGTGTAGACATCATCGAAAAAGAGACCGTTCTCGAGATAAGGCACCTTCAGTTCGTCAGCAAGCTTCGGGATGACGCTCTTACCCGTTGTTTTGCTGTCGAGATAAAACATGCCGTGCGTTTTGCATACTTCGAGGACGATCCGCATGATGCGTTCATCGGCTGTCACCTTCGAACCCATATGATGATTCATCCCCACGGCATGCGGGACATCTTGGATCGCTTTCTCCACACGGCTTCGGATTTCATCATCCGACAGGTCTGTTGTCAACGCCCCGGGCCCAAGCCAGCTTGCCTTCCCTGTCACCGGCTCCATCGGCATATGGAGGATCACTTCATGGCCTTTCGCATGAGCCTGTTCGGCATCCTTTTTTGTGGACGGCAGGAACGGCATGACAGCAATCGTCAGCGTCGCTTCTGTATCAAGGATATCTTTCGTTCCCTCCATATCGTTCCCAAGGTCATCGATCACGATGGCCAGTTCCTTTTTATGGGCAGGCAAGGGCAGGATGTCCCTCGCAAGCCCCGTCGTTGTCAAAGAAAAAGACAGCGTCAAGCTGATGAGCAGTAACCTCATCGTTCATCACTCCTTTTCCTTTAACATGTCCCTCCGTTTCGGATTTCATGCCGGGTGGACATCATCCCTTGATGTTCTGATGCGTCAAGGTGAAGTCTCCTTCAAGAGGCGGGTTCACCTTTGCCTTTTCACTCTTACTCCACTTTTTCCATCCTTTGATCGGTTTCTTATTCACCCTTACACCGACCTTGGCCTGCTGGATCTCCTTGACGCCCTGGACCACGAGCTGCATGGCGAAGATGGCGATCATGAAGGCGAAGAGCGGGAATAATACGATCCAATATTTCTCGGTCATCAAGGCCTCTTTGGAGGAACTGATGAGCCCAGACCATTCAAATGTAGCCGACTTCGGCGGATCGGGAAGGAGTCCCCTTGATACGATGGTTCCACCAAGGAATAGATAGAACAGCCCCATATGGACCAGGATGAGCATCGTTTGAATGAACTGCTGCCCGAACAGGATGAACATCCTCGGCGCGAGATGCGGGAACAGATGAGTCCAGAGCAGGTGGCGGTTACTCCCTCCAAGAAGCTTGGCCGAGACGACGAAGTCCTGCTGTCCGATCAGCTTCAACTCATTGCCGATCAAAACCATCGTCAGGGGCAGCACCAGGATCGTCAGGACGATGGCCTCGAAGACGAGCCGTTCAAACAGGGAGTGCTGGAAGCCTTCGAATGTCAATCCCCACAGCACCGGTCTTAATAGAAGATACGCAATGAGGCTCAACGGCAGGAAGTGGATCGAATCCACGATTCTGTTCACCCAGTTCTTCCTGCGTTCGTTCAAGAAGAAGTGATAGCCTACCCCGAGATAGAAGCCGCCTATCACCCGCAACAGTGCCACAACAAGGGCGAAGATGAGCGTGTATTTCGCTCCGACGATAAGCTGGTCCAAAATGCTGAAGCCGTTGTAGTCTGATCCGAGCACCATGAACTCGGATGGCGCATGAGGCGGGACACTGATCAGAGTGCCGTCATCATCCTTTACATAGTAAAGCTGGCTGACAGGTTCATCCTTGAAGAGGGAATGACAGAAACTATACACAATCATTCCGAAGATGATGATGAATCCTCCAGCAAACTTCGGATTCTTCATGTGCACCTTCCAAGCCCTCCACGAAGTGGCGATGAACCCCCAGATCTTCCATTCTGAGAACTTGACCTTGTCCTTTTTGATCCGGTAGTGGGAATCATCGGTCACGGCGGCCCGATTCATCCACAGGTAAACTCCTTGATAGATAAAAAAGAACGGAGTGAAAAGAAGGATCAGGGCATACGCAATCACGACAGGTCTGAAATCCTGTGTGATATAGAAGGTGATCCCCTTCATATCAAACAGGGTTTCAATGATGAATAAACTCGACAGGGTCCCCCAGATGATGAGCTTCCCATGATAGAAGGAGCTTGGTGTGATATTCTTCATCACATGCGAGAAGAGGATGCGGCTCCTTGATAGCCCTTTGCTCCTGGCGAATTCAATGTGATCTTTCACCATTTCCTCTTCCATGACAAGGAGGAGGATCCTGAAGAAGGAGACCATCGGTACGATGGCAAGGGTGAAGATCGGTGCCGCGTAAATCTGCACACCATCAAACTCTGTGAATTCCATGAGCATGATGCCGTATTTTTTGAAAAAGAAAACGATAAATAGCTGCAGGAGGAAAGCAAATAGCAGATCCGGCACCGACTCCATGAAGTTAAGGATTTTCTTCAGCGTTGAAGAAAGCGGAGTAGGGAGGAAAAAGGTAATCACGGCAAATATCAACGCCAGCACAAGGCCCAGGGCGATGGCTCCAAGAATGATGGTCATGGAATACAGATAAGGCTCCCACAGGACATTGAAAAGTGAGTCGACTTGTCCCTTGTAGTTATATTCCCAGTTTCCCGGATCGGCGAAATAGATGGTGAACTTGAGGAATTCTTCAATGAAAGCGACGAAGTTATACAATCCTTTTTCACTTAGAACCTGTGGTGCGACGCTCACGCCCATGATTCCGAGTATCCCCAATATGTAGTACAAAATAAATCGTAACGGTACAGCAACATATTTGTTCATATGGATCCCCTTTTTTCTCTTTTTCCTATATCCTACTCTCCTCTTCAAAAATTTTCAATTTAATTTATTTTCTGTCAATAAAAAACAGGGAGAGGCACAAGCCCTGCCTAACCCAGCGCCTTGATCAGGCCAACAATCTTCCCGGCCTGCCCAAGTGATAGCCCTGCCCGATGGCGATCCCCATCTCAAGGGCGACTTCCATGTCTTCCTGCTTTTCGATCCCCTCGAGGACGATGAGGGTATCTTCGGAATAGAACTGGCTGAAGAACGACAGAAATCGCTGCTTCTTGGGATCCTGAGCAAGATCCATGGCAAAATAGCGATCAAGCTTGATCACTTCGGGCTCATATTCCATGGACTTCTTGATGGAAGACGTCCCCTGCCCGAAGTCATCGATGGCATACCACACCCCGTACTCCCTCAACCCTTTCAACGCCTGTTTTAATAAGGGGTTCTGCCAAAGTTCTTCGGCACTTGATTCGTTGATTTCGAGGACGAGCCTCCCTTCCATCGAAGGGTGGGTCTTCATCAGATGATCAAAGTAATGACGGAAACTCGGATGCAGGATGGTCGTGATGTAAATATTCAGGAACAGCTTGCAGTCGAGGCCGGTATTCACGAAGCTCTCCATCGCCTTTGTGATGGAAAGGGTGTCAAGCTTATACAGGATATTGGCTTTGATGGCCGTTTGAAATACGTGCTCCGGATTCTGATTGAACGTATTGCGGAGGAGCCCCTCATACGCATAGAGAGACTGATGATGCCCAAGCCTGTACAAGGGCTGGAATTCGTGATAGATCAAGTCGTCTTGAAAGATGCTGAAAATATTCATTAGGACCCCTTATCTCTCTGTATTTTTTTGAGCAAGGTACAAAAAAACCACATAGAAATAGACTTCATATGCGGTCGGTTGCGCTACTGGCTCCCCTGAATGCAAGCGCCCATCGGACATTCAGGTTCAACGCCTTCCCAATAGACGGTGAGGTTGGTTATATAAGTAAAATATACCATAAACGAAATAGTTTATGGGGGTATTTATTCCTATTTTTCTGAATTTTGCCCGCGACCCTTTGATACGTAGGGATTCCCTTCGATCCAAAATCTCCACGGATAATCCTTTGCTTCCCCGCTATTATCAATGCCGATCCGCTTACCCTCGGCGATTCTTTCCGGCAGGTACCCTTCGCAAATAGTCAAAGGAGGCTCAAGGAAGCTTCCACCGTAATCTTCCATGGTGATGCCCATGGCTTTGGTCAGCTTGCCGGGACCGCTCGTCCAATTCTTCATGGAGTGGCCTTCACGCCGGCTGGCCATGAGTTCCAGGCCATCTACAGGTTCAACCGCACGGATGAGGATCGCTTCCGGCACCCCTGATCCCCCACTCACCACATTGACGAGACAGTGGGTATGCATCACATACGTATAGATCCTACCCGATTCCGCGAACATCACTTCAGTCCGTTTTGTCCTCCTGTTACCGTAGCTGTGGGCTGCACGATCCTTCGGTCCCATATACGCCTCTGTCTCGACGATATAGCCCGATGCGGTGCCTTCCTCCGTTTCTTTCACCATCAGGCAGCCGAGAAGGGACTTGGCAAGTTCAATCGTCGGCTGTTCATAAAAAGTCTGTTCCAACACACGATGCGTCGTCATGGTTTCCCACCTTTCATTTCCTCTCATCCTGCATACTCCCCCATTTCATCAGGGTTCAAACTCTCCACTAAGACCAGAGGCGGATAAAAAATTGATCCGGGGGCGCATTGCAGAATAATGGTTCTCCACTTACACTATAGAAAGATTGGAAAAACGAACCAAGGAGAGGGAAACATGAAAAAGAATGCATTCGCCATCGTAGTGGCTTTGTTGGCATTAGGTGCGATCTTCCTCATTTTGAATGATCGGACCACCCTTTTTGCCAAAGGTGGGAAAACCTCAGACAGTGTAAAAGTAAACGACGGAACCAAGCTCATCCATTTGTCGCTCGGAAGCGGAGATACGAAGATCGTAACAACGGAAGATGATGAAGTCAGGGTGGAGTTCAACGGAAAAGGCACCGTTAACCTTGAAGATCAAGGAGACGAAATCAACCTTGAGGTCAAAATGAAGCCTATCTTTTATATCGGCTTCAACAGCAAAAAATTTGATACGATTGTATTTCTTCCTCAGAACTACGAAAACAATCTGGAAATCGAGGTCGGCTCAGGAGAACTGATCTTCATACCGGACGAAGTGATGTCCATGGATGACCTGAAGACCGAGATCGGCTCAGGCGATATGAAAATCGGGAATTTCAACACCGGATCCTTCACATATAAGGGGTCATCCGGAGATTTTGTCGGCAAGGATATCAAAACCAGGGAAGGATCGGTTGATATGGGCTCAGGGGATGTGCTTCTGACGGGCTATGAAGGGCCTTTGAAGGGAGCGGTTTCTTCAGGTGATCTGTCGATATCCATGACAAAGCTTTCTGGAGATGTGGATTTCACGGTCGGATCCGGCGATGCGGACCTTAATCTGCCTGAAGACGCAAGCTTCAAACTGAACGGGAAGGCAGGAAGCGGAGATATCCTCAACACCATCAAACTGAAGGATCAAACAAGCAGTGAACGCTCCATAAAAGGAACGAAAGGATCCGGAAAACATTCCATCAATGTAGACCTCTCCAGCGGGGATATGATCATTCGGTAAACCCAAAAAAGGGTGGGAGCAGATGCTCTCACCCTTTTTCCTCTTCTGAATTCACTTTTCCCCCAAGCTCTTCACCGAGAGCAACGATGGACTGATTGATCTTCCAAACATAGTACACATGATGAATGACATCAATATGTGATTTCAACCTACCAGGGGCCTGGGTTTCGATTTCCCTTCGTTCTTCCGCGAGATCCCAGAGACTGCAGTGCGCGGAAGGATCCTTCATCATGAGTCGGACCGCTTCGATGTTCTGCGTCAGTTTCTCACTTGTCACCCCGATCACCTTCTGCAATTCTTCCGGGAAGGGTTCATTCCTTCTGTGGGAAGAAGCCAGCAGATGCTTCGCATAATAATTGACGGCGATGACGACGGTGATCCACCGTCCGAGTCCCGTCCTGGTCATAGCCCCTGGGCGCTGAAGGATCGACTGGGCTTCGTCCTTGATCGCCTGAACCTTGTGGTCGAGATCGAATGCCCGGTCCGCAAGGGGCTTCTTCTTCTCTTTCAGGAAGGAAGAAAGATAGCTTTCCACATATTCCCCGAGCTCCTCGAAGAACTCATCGAATGTATCCGTGACCTTGGCCTTTGTCTTCTTCGGAAAAACGAAAGCCGACACGATCAGGGCAATGAAGGCGCCGATGATGGTATCAAGTACCCTTGCCCCCATAAGCCCCACAGAAATCCCGCCAAGGAGAATATCGTACATGAAGGCGATGAGCATGGTGATGAACAGGCTCATGAGCGTATAGGAAACGGGGAATAAGTAGAATGATAGGAAAAGGGCCAGGAAAAGCAGTCCCACTTCAAGGGGCTTCACTCCCGATACAAGGGTAGCGGCCCCGAATCCGACGAGTGCCCCGATGACGGTACCGAATGAACGCTGGAACGCCTTCAGGTAGGTTCTTCCCACCGTCTCAGTACCGATCATGATGATGAATGTCGTCAACAGCACCCAGTACGGCTGGGCGGGGGCGATCAGTTCACCTGCCACGATGGCAAGAATCCCTGCAATCAATGCCTGGATTGCTTTTCTCGTCGACGGCTTCAACCCTTTTGACTCTTCTTCGTCTTCCTTCTCTTCTTCTTCCGATTCATCCTCTTCCTTTTCAGTAGGGACTTCCCGTTCTCCCTTCAAGGCTTCCTGGATCGTAAGGGCTGCCTGAAGGACGTGATTCGAGATGGACTCGATACGGCGCAGAAGATAGATCCATCTCGGAAGATCCTCTTGATCCTTCAGGACATTCGTCAGCATCAAGCGCAGCTCCTGAAGAGCACGTTCGGTTTCTTCCAGTGTCTTCGGTTCATAGTCCTGTGCCAGGACATCGGCATCACGAAGTGAACGGATGACACGCATCAATAGCTGGCGGATCTCGTCCTGCTCGAACGCCTTCAGCTCCTTCAGCTTCTTCAATGAATCCGATAGGGTCTGGATCAGCATTTCCGCGTCGAAGACGTAGAGCCTGAGTTCAGAAACGTCAATTCCTGGGTACAGCTCCTTGAGGTCACTTTCATTGATATCACCCGACAGCGTCCGCGCATACTCATTCAATTTACGTACGTTTCGATCGAGACTTTTCTTCCTCTTCTCACTGCTTTTTGGATCTTCCATTGCCTTCAACAGGATGGTGAATGTCAGATTCGACTGGATATGGAACGAAATCAGGCTCCTTTTCAATACGTAGGAAGAACTTTTGAATAGAAGGAACTGATACATGTAGGCACTGAGCGTCCCGATCGCGATACCGATATAGAACCAGAGCAGATGCGATGCGTCGAGCTTCAGAACGGATGAAAAGTAGATCGACATGAAAGAGGCCATCCCGATGGAAAAGTAGCGGACGGCGAAGCGGGAGAAATAAAAGGCGCTGAACATGGCCGCCACGAGGAAAATGTTGACGGCATACGGATGATGGCTGAACAGGGAACCGACGGTGATCCCGCCTGCCACTGAAACGGCGATGCATAGCAGCGTCACTTTCTTCTTCCTGTCCGTGTCATCCAATACGATCAGGACACCGAACATTCCCACCATTCCTGAAACGATGGCAGGTGTGATGGACGGATACTCATTCAGTTTCAGTAGGAATAATGTGATGAATACCGAAGTCATGAGGCTCAGCGTCGTCTTGCCTGCCTGCTGCAGCCTTTTCCTCCCGGGATCGGAAGCGAGGAAGCGTCCAAGCCATATATGTTGTCGATGTAGTTGTCTCATTGTCATCAAACCCTTTACTCGTCCTGCGATTATAATCCTTTTTATCGTACCCACCCTAACAAAAAAGTAACCAGAGCCGCAGAGGGCTATCCGGTTACTTAGTATAGGTGTCATCGCGAATAGTTTATTCTTTTAATTATACGGGTTTCGGACGAGACGGTAAAGGATATTGCTTGTCATGGACTCAACGGAAGCCGCGTCTTCTTCTAAAACGCCATGCTGCACCGAGGCCAAGCAGGAGAACGGCTACGGAGATTCCGCTCACTGTGAGGGCCGCCGTCGAATCAACGGCTTCTCCCTGTGCTCCGTTCCCTTGTGGTCCTCCTCCACCGGGACCATCCCCGGGGTTGAATCCATCAGGTCTATCGGCAGGATCGAACCCTTCAGGTGGCTCTCCCTGTCCGCCGTTCCCTGCATCAGGAGGAGCACCATTTTGCCCCCCTTGGGCCGGAGGAGCCTGCGCACCGTCCTGTTCATTTCCTGCCGGCGCTCCATTTTGAGGGGCATTGTCATCTGCCGCGGGATTCTCCTGGTTCGCATCCTGCTCATTTCCTGCTGCTGGATTACCCTGCCCGCCATTCGGAGCTCCCTGCCCCTGACTGCTGGATCCCGCCTGGCTTTCAACCGTCCGTTCGCCGGACAGCTGCTCAAGGATCGACTCGGATCTCAGCTTTGTGAATTCTGCCAGGCTTTCGTCGCCGGAAACGCCTTTCAGGAATTCATCCGTTGTGAAGAACTTGGTCGGGTCACTCTCGACATAAGTAGTGAGGATCGATGCAAGATTGTTCGTGATCTCGGATACGCGCTCCTCTGTGAAGATCTCCTCGGCAAATGTCTTCAAGTACTCTTCATATTTCTCCTTGTACTCTGAGTTGGAAAGGAGGGCATTGAGCAGTGGACGTTCTTCAAGGGTCGTATTGGCAACGGGTTCGCTCACGCTGAAGTCGATGGCAGAGTCGGTGATGAGCTGACTCGTCATCATCCCCCCACCCATGCCGCGCTTGTCGTTACCTTGAGGAGCACCGTTCTGATCGGCAGCTTGGTTGCCAGGCTCTTCAGCTTGTTCCCCGTCCACCAGGTCTTTCTCTCCCTCATTGCCTCTTCCGCCCATTCCGACGCCGAAGCCTCCGAAGGACATATTATAATCCCAAGGGATGATGGAGAAGGTCCCATCCTTTTCATAGAGATAATAGTTGTGCTTCATCTGCCCCTGATAGCTATCAAGGTTGACGAGCGCTGTATTGACGGCAAAATAGCGGAGCATTTCATCAACATCGAGATACTCCTCAAGGTCACCGCCGTTGTTGATGGCATCAAGCATATCGGTGAATGTCGACTGATCTTTGTTGGACTCGTTCGTTTTCAGCTCGACACCCGTGTAATCATCTAGATCGTCACTGATCCATTTGAGATCGGAACCGACCCCATCCGGCTTGAACAGGAACCCGTCATTGGATTCGAACTCGCTTGCGAGGAACGTTTCGTCCACCTGTTCGACTCCAAGGAGAAGCCCGTAGTCTTCACCGTTGATGGTCACATACATATAAGAGTGGGCAGGCGTCGCGATCCCCATCGCTTCCATCATTTCATAAGAAACAAATTCCCTCATCTGCGTCGAATCACTATAGTTATTGTTCAAATTCAATTTCTTGAGGCCATACAGGCTTTGCGAGCTGTCATAATGATCGAAATCGATTTTCAGACTGTACCGGTCAGAGTCACTATTGGCAACGGACGTCAGGGAAGAATTCCCCTTCGCCCTGATGGCCACATCGCTAACTTTTTTGCCATTGACGGTCACGGTCGCCCGCTTATATTCCTCCTTGGTTGCGTTTTCCACAAGATCATCCCAGTCGTCTTCATCGATTTCGATATCGACGCGCCCCACCTTGCTCTCGTTGAAGACCGTCTGTTTGTATGAGGTGGACGTATCCTTCTCCTCGAGTCCGACGGCAGGAAGGACATATACGCTTGCCACGAAGGTAAGCATGAGGAGGGCAAAGACCACAGCCACCATCTTTTTCCCGATCATTCCCTCCACCTCCTATGCAGTGAAGTTTCCATCATAGCTCACCATGACGGCGGATTTGATTCCCGGCAATGCCTTCAGTTCAGCAAGCATGGCCGATTCGCCTGTTTTCATACGGACTTCATACGTCGTTTCCATTTCGTCGCTTCCCATGAAGGATTGAGATTTCAGCTGATAGCGTGATGTCAGCTTTTTGAGTTCTGCTTCGATTGCTTCACTGCTGCTTCCACCGCCTGCCTTCACGATCAGCAGGAACGGGTTTTCAACCGTTATTTTGTTCACAAATACAAGGAGCACGATCCCGATCAGGACAGAACCGATGACAACAAGAGGGATGAACCCTGCTCCGCAAAGGATTCCCGACACGATGGACCAGAAGATGTAGACCAGATCCATTGGATCCTTGATCGGTGTCCTGAACCGGACGATGGATAGGGCACCGACCATACCAAGGGACAAGAGGACGTTATTCGAGATCCCCATGATCACAAGGGCCGTCGCCATCGTCATGATGAGCAATGAAATATTGAAAGAATGGGAATAGATGACCCCATTGAATGTCTTCTTATAGACAACATAGATGAAAAGGCCGATCAAGAAAGCTAGGACGAGACCGATGATTGAGTCGGTGAGACTGAACGACGTCGTCTTCTCGATGAAACTGGATTTAAAAATATCACTGAAATTGATTTGTTCATTCACGGTTGTGTACCTCATCTTTCGTATTCTATTTTTGGTTTATCCGAACATCCTGCTGAGCTGATACTTCGAGTAGGCTTCCGTTCTTGTATCCACTGCCTGCAGGGCATATTTGATCATATCCGGAAGATATTCATCGAACTTCACCTCAAGGATGATGAGGGGCTCTTCCATGACCGGTACCATGGGCAGGTTCCGGTCGAACATCGCCGTATTCCTCAGGCTCGTGCGGATATTCTGATCAAAGGTGATCCTGACGTTTCCATACGGATAGGTGTAGGCTTCACGCTCATAGTCGACGACCGCCACCGGCTTGATCAGCCGTCTTGTCATCTCCCCATACAGATCGCGGATGAGGGGTCTTACGTCGTCCTCCATCCACTCCGTTTCTCCCCGGCGGATGGCTTCGTATTCCTTCCGGGTCAGGGGACATTTTGTTTTGAACGTCTGATTGTTCCGCTTGCTCTTCCGCTCAAGGTGGATCACGGATGTGGAGAGGTTGTAGATCCTCACCCGGTACTTATCACGGTTCAGGTAGCCTTCCTTCTTCTCCGTCAGGATCCGGTCGTCCATATTATCGAAATAAGCGCTTCGTATATGGTACTTCCCGTCCCGTCCTGCATGCTCATCCCTCGTCATCAGCCACTTGAGCTTATGGATCAGGATGTGATATTCCGGGATGGAAATGGCGAATTTCAGTTCTTTTCTTCCGATTTGACTCATATTCGTTCCTCCTTTCGCTTGGTCTATAGTTGTATTGTAGGGAGCGAATGTGTCAGGGGGATGTCGGATAAACAAAAAAAGATCCCGATTCATTCAGAATCAGGATCCTTCTATCACTCCGTTACATATTCAGCCTTGTTCATGATCTCCACTACATCCAACAGATCATCGATGACATAGTCGGCACATGCCAGCTCTTCCTCCCGGGCAAAGTCGAACCGGCAGCCGATGGACGGGATGTTGTTATCGCGCCCTGCGTTGAAATCGGACAGGCGGTCCCCGACCATCACGGCAGGTCCATCCCCCGCCTCTGCCAGGATGGCTCCGACCAGGTCGGATTTATTCAGGGAGTCGATTTCCTCGATGCTGTAGACTCCTGCAACCCAGCGGTCGAGCTTATAGTGGTCCACGATGGCAGCCAGATACCTTTTCAACCCGTTACTGGCTATGTAGATGGCACAGCCACCCGAATCCAATCGTTCAAAAAGCTCGGCCACGTTCGGATACAGCTCACCTTTTCCCCCGTGGATGTTGGCGATCAGGCTCTCGAGGAAGTATTGATCCGTTTCGTTGCGGTCCACTTCTGAATGATCGGGCATCAACGTCTCCCACACTTTCGGGAGGGGGACTCCCATGATGTCCTGATACTCCTTCAAAGGAGCGGACCCTTGCCATTTGCCGGCACGGGTAAGATGATCGAACGTATCCACGAGGGACGCCTCGAGGATTTTATTTGTCTGGAATAATGTTCCGTCCATATCAAAGATGACGGTTTTCTTCATAATGCATGCTCTCCCTACAATTGAAATTAAACAAACGTTTGAACGAATTGATTGCCTATTATTCTACCAAACCAACTCATAGATGCATTTTTCCTTTTCCCCGCACTGGTACAAATCGTTATGGGGAGGGACGGCGACAATTCCCTTCATCTCCGCTCCCACATATTCACACGTCTTCCTGGACGGGAGGTTGTCGGGGTTGCAGGTGATCGTCACCTTTTCCATCCCGTGTGCGAGTGCAAGTTCCTTCAACAGGAGCACCGCCTTCCCTGCATAGTGATGGCCCCGATGCTCGGAATGGACGGCATAGCCGATATGCCCTCCATAGTAGAGGTTCTCGTTATGGCCGATTCGGAGATCGATGACCCCGATCGGCGTGTCGGAACCCTTCAGGGCCATGTTGAAGTGATAGGCCGGGACCCAATTCTTCGTCGGGTTGCCCGGTACGGTCTTTACGAGATGGAGATCGATTTCTTCTCCATTGATGATGGTGATTTCTTGCCATTGGGTTGTCATATGCTGATGCTCCCTCCAGATTCAACGTTCTCCATTAGACTTTATGAGATTCAGAGGATCTTCTCCCCATCTCCTATCAATCATGTTCCCACCCCGGCAATCAGAAAAATAGGACTGCATCCATGAAGCGGATATAGTCCTATTTTACAAGATTATACAATTTTTATATAGAGCAATTTATCGGTCCGGCCAGATCTTTGCGTTTTCTTCCAAGAGCCATGTATGCTCCTCTTCCATGATCCGTTCCGTCCACGGATTGTCGTCGAGGTGACGGATCATCCAGCAGAAGTACATGGCGTAACCCGGCGCCGTCGCCTGTGGATGGTCCAGGCTGCCGGGTATGGTGATATAGCTGTTGTGCTCGACGCGATAGGCGTCGGGTCCGACCATGGCGCAGCCGAATCCTTGGGGGCGGTCGAACTTATAGTAGTACACCTCTGGCTGATCATGATGATGTGGGGGATAGCTGGACCACCTCCCTGGATAGGAAATCACTTCGCCGATCACGAGATTCGAGTAGGGAGCGTTATCGTGATCAAAGATGGTGCGGATCACGCGCTCAGCGGTCCCGTTCCATACGCCTTCTCCCGCCACCGTGCTCGAGCAATCCTCGGGCGTATAGAGCTTCGGTGCAAAGTCTGCGGCGTTATCGGTCTTCTGCATCAGAACTTCGCTCTCCCCTTTGGCCGTCACGATGACCTGGACGCCTTTAGGGACGTGGAGGCACCACGGATCTTCATCGAACACATTTCCCCGGCTGATGTCCTGAACGTGTCCGTTCCACTCCAGGGTGATGGATCCTTCCATGAGGAGTACCGCGGTTTCCTTCCCTTCGTCATGCAGGGTTTCCCCGTCTCCGGCACTCAGCCGGTACACCCCGATATCCTGCAGCATATCCGGATGCTTGGAGTCCATATCCGTGACGGTATTGTAGCCTTGCTGTAATTCTCCGAGCTTTTCATACATGGTGATTCTCCTCCTTCTGTTCTAGATGCCTGCCGTTTCCCTGATATAGCCCCTTGCTTTGATGGCATACTCCAGGGGATTGGCGATGGCCGGGTCCTGTTCTGCTTCGACGACGAACCACCCTTCATACGCACCTTCCGCGATCAATCCGAAGACAGGGCGGAAATCGATGCTTCCATCGCCGGGGACGGTGAATGCCCCTGCCTTCACGGCCTGCAGGAAACTCCATTTCTCACGCTTCACCCTCTCGACGACTTCCGCCCTGACATCCTTCAGGTGGACATGATGGATCCGGTCCATATAGTCTTCAAGGATCACAAGGGGATCTTCTCCTGAAAACACGAGGTGACCTGTATCATATAAAAGGGACACGTTGTCGGGATCGGTCCCTTCCATGAGCCTTCTGATCTCATCCGTTGTCTGGACGCCCGTTCCCATATGGTGATGATATACGAGCTTCATGCCTTTTTCTGCTGCAAGGCTTCCCAGTCGGTTGAGCCCGTCAGTGAGGAGGGCCCATTCTTCCTCGTTAAAGACCGGCTTATGGTCGAATAGCGGTACATCCATCTGTCCCTGGATGCTCTTCCCCTGCTCACTGACGACGATGACCTTTGCTCCCATTTCATGAAGGAAATCACGGTGGGCAATGAATTCAGCAGCGGTGCGCTCATACCCATCCGTAGTCAGATGCGCGCTGAACCATGCGCTGGCAATGGACAGCCCCCTGAGATCAAGGGCCTTCCTCAGCTGATCCGGATCACGGGGGTATTTATTCCCCACTTCGCTTCCCTGGAATCCGGCCAGGGCCATTTCACTGATGCACTGCTCGAAGGTGACCTCCCCGCCGAGCTCCGGCATGTCATCGTTGGTCCATCCGATCGGGGCGATGGCCAGCTTGATTTCTCTTCCGTTAAACATCCCTCTTCCTCCCATCAATACTGACGCGCCGTTTGACGTTTGGCCATATTCCGGTCATACGCTTCACGGATGCTTTGTTTTTCCGATACTTCGGCAACCCCTGTGTTCCACCAGGAATCATAGCCATGGGTCATGGTCTTCGGCAGGACTTTGATGTCGATGAGCGTGCTCACCGGCTGATCCTTGGCATCCTTGATCGCCGCCTCAAGCTCTTCAAGGGTGCGGACGGAATAGGTTTTGGCACCGTACCCTTCTGCGACCTTTGCATAATCGATCGTCATGACAGGACCGTCCATGCGGCCGCTTGCCTGATTGCGATGACGGAACTCCGTGGCGAAGCTTCCCATTCCGTTGTCCATCTGCAGATTATTGATGCAACCGAATCCGGCATTATCAAAGAGGAGGATATTGATCTTCTTCCTTTCCTGCAGGCTTGTGATCAATTCCGTATGGAGCATGAGGTAGCTCCCGTCACCGGCCAGGGCATATACTTCCCGGCCCGGCTCGGCAAGCTTCACTCCGAGGGCTCCGGCGATTTCATACCCCATGCAGGAATAGCCGTATTCCATGTGGTAGGTGTCTTGATCCTTCGACACCCACATGCGCTGCAGGTCACCAGGCAGGCTCCCTGCTGCCCCTACGATCACGGCATCCTCGTCGATCAACCGATTGACGTGGCCGATGACCGTCGTTTGTGCAAGATTGGTGTTCAATGCTTCCTTATAATGAGTAAGTTCCTCATCAAGCTGTCCGGCAATCTCAGGTGTGAATGAGTCACCAATTTCGATATGATGAAGACGATGAAGTTCTGCGTCCCACTGCTCACGCGCTTCTTCCAATTCTCCCTGATAGGAAGATTGATAATCCCCCAGTTCCGAAGCGATCGCTTCGAGACCCGTTTTTGCATCTGCGACTACCTTCACCGCTTCAAGCTTTCCTGCATGAAAGTCCGAAATGTTAATCGTGAGGACGTCTGCTCCTTGGAATAATTCCTTGGATCCCGTGGTGAAATCCGTGAATCGTGTGCCCACTCCGATGATCAGATCGGCCTTTGACGCGAGGAGGTTGGCGGCTGCATTGCCGGTCACGCCCACCCCTCCAAGATTCAGGCTGTGACTTCCCGGTACCCCGCTCTTCCCTGCCTGGGTTTCACCGAAGGGGATCCGGAACGCTTCTGCGAATCGGAGGAACGCCTCGGCTGCTTCCGAGTAGCGGACTCCTCCTCCGAGGATCATGAACGGCCTCTTTTTGGAGCGGATCAATTCAACGGCGTCCGCTACGCTCTCAACGGAAGGCATGCGACGCTCGATGCGATGGACCCGTTTTCTGAAGAACGATAGTGGATAATCCCATGCTTCCCCCTGTACATCCTGAGGCAGGGAAATCGTGACGGCTCCTGTATCTGCAGGGTTGGTGAGGACGCGCATGGCGTTCAGCATCGCCTGCATGAGCTGCTCGGGTCTGCTCACCCGGTCCCAGTACTTGCTGACAGGGCGGAACGCGTCATTGGTCGAAATGGAAAGATCATGGGTCTGCTCGATCTGCTGGAGGACGGGATCGGGCTGGCGGGAGGCGAAGACGTCCCCCGGCAGGTACAGGACCGGGATCTGATTGGCTGTTGCCGTAGCGGCAGACGTGATCATATTGGCAGAACCGGGTCCGACCGAGGCGGTGCAGGCCATGATCTGCTTCCGTTTCGATTGCTTGGCGAAAGCCATGGCAGCGTGGCCCATGCCTTGCTCGTTCCTGCCCTGGTACACCTCAAGTTCCCCAGGATCCTCTTCAAGTGCCTGCCCGAGGCCAAGGACATTCCCATGTCCGAAGATGGTGATGACTCCTTTGACGAATCGCTCTTCCCTGCCGTCGAACTCGACATACTGGGCATTCAGGAACTTCACTAGGGCCTGTGCAGTGGTGAGTCGGATTGTTTCCATACTGATTCCCTCCTTGTGTTATTCACTCCATATGATAAAAAAGGAAGCGGCGCATGCCGCTCCCGTCCATTATTTGACGTAACGGGCCGTGACCATCTTCTTCCTTGTATAGAATTCAACGCCGTCGGTTCCATTCGCATGAAGGTCACCGTAGAAAGAATCCTTGTAGCCGGAGAACGGGAAGAACGCCATTGGTGCCGGCACTCCGATATTGACACCCAGCATCCCTGAATCAATTGTTTCCCTGAACTGGCGGATGGCTGAGGCACTGTCTGTGTAGATGCACGCCCCGTTGGCGAATGCCGAGGCATTGGCAAGGTCGATGGCATCTGTAAGGTCCTTCACCCTGACGACGGAAAGGACCGGGGCAAAGATTTCATCCTGCCAGATCTTCATTTCCTGCGTCACATGATCAAAGATCGTCGGTCCGAGGAAGTATCCTTCGCCTTCCGTCGCTTTGTCTTTCCTGCCGTCACGGAGTAGGGTCGCACCTTGGGAGATACCGGAATCGATATAGCTCAATGTGCGTTCCTTGTGGTTCTGGCGGATGACCGGACCCAGGAATACGCCTTCTTCCAGACCGTTCCCGATGGTAATGTCATCTGCGGCCTGCTTCAGCTTCTCGATGAACGCGTCGGCGATGCCCTCCTCGACGGCGACGACGGCCGCCGCCATGCAGCGCTCACCGGCAGATCCGAAAGCGGCTCCCGTGATCTGGGATACGGCAACATCCAGATTGGCATCCTTCAAAACGATGGAATGATTCTTCGCTCCTGACAGTGCCTGCACACGCTTAAGATTCTCTGTTCCTTTCTTATAGACGAGTTCTGCTACCGGCTGGGAGCCGACAAAGGAGATCGCCTTCACCTTCTTCTCTTCGATCAAACCGTTGACGACATCATGGGCACCGTTGACAATATTCAACACGCCGCTCGGCAGTCCGGCTTCCTCGAACAGCTCGGCAAGCCTGGCCGCGAGAAGCGGGGTCCGTTCGGAAGGCTTGAGGACAAATGTATTCCCGCAGGCGATGGCAAGGGGGAACATCCAGCAAGGGACCATCATCGGGAAGTTGAACGGCGTGATCCCGCCCACGACCCCGATCGGGTACCGGTACATGCCTGATTCCAGACCGGCGGCGATGTCAGGCAGCTGCTTACCCATCATGAGGTTCGGGATCCCGGCAGCAAACTCGACGCATTCGATGCCGCGGAGGACTTCCCCGTGCGCTTCGGCAAAGCTCTTTCCGTTCTCGATCGT
Organism: Rossellomorea marisflavi; assembly: GCF_001274775.1. Classification (GTDB taxonomy): domain Bacteria; phylum Bacillota; class Bacilli; order Bacillales; family Bacillaceae_B; genus Rossellomorea; species Rossellomorea marisflavi. The sequence continues at coordinate 70,576 of NZ_LGUE01000003.1, read as the reverse complement.
GACGAGCTTCGCCAGTTCTTCCCAATGCTCGACCAGGAGTTGCTGATACTTGAACAGGATGCGCCCCCGTTTTGGCACCGGCACCTGGGACCATGATTTGAACGCTTCATGAGCCACTTCGACCGCTTCGTTCACTTCTTCCCGCGTGCTGAGCTTTACGATGGCGATTTCTTCACCGGTGGCAGGGTTGTAGACGGTCTCCGTATTCTCCGATGCTGATTCGATCCATTTCCCTCCGATATAGTTCTTCACTGTACGTACGGTTGTCACTGTCATGCTACCTCTCCCTTTCCATCTTGTATTAGATTGTTTCGTATAGAGCTGAATCCATATGTTCTAGAAGCTCTTCTTCTGTCGGCATGGCTTCTGAGCAGCTGTGCCTAGAGATGACGATCGATGCCGATGCGCTTCCACGCTTCATGGCTTCGGATACATCCGTTCCTTTCATCAGGCCGTGGATGAAGGCGGAGGCGTAGGAATCTCCCGCTCCGAACGTCTTCAGTACATTCGTCCGGAAGATCCCACTTCGGTGTGAACCCCCGTCTTTCGTATAGGCGATCGATCCCGCCCCTCCGTGCTTGATGACGACGATGTCCGCACGATGGGAGAACCAGCGTGTCGCCGTGTAGTGATCATCCGATTCGGTGCGGTTCAGAAGCCGTTCCATCATATCGAATTCTTCACGCGTCCCGATGATGCAATCACATTTCTCGGCAGCCAGGTTATAATAGACCGCCGTTTCTGCTTCATCCTTCCACGTGTAAGGCCGGTAGTCGAGATCGAAGAACACGGTGACATCATGCTTCACCGCATACTCCAGGGCGAGGAATACCGCTTCACGGGACGGGCTTTGGGCAAGGGCCGTTCCCGAGATGAGCAGGGCCTTGGACCTTCTGATATAAGCTTCACTCACCTCGGACGGATGAAGGAGCAGGTCGGCGACATTGTCCCTGTACATCAGGATGCTGCAGTCTTCCGGACTTTTGATCTCCGTGAAGGCAAGGCCCGTCACGGCTCCAGTGTTGTCGATCTTCACTCCTTCTGTATCGATCCCATTCCGCTCAAGGTATCCTGTGATGAATCTGCCCATCTGGTCGTCGGATACCTTTCCGATAAAGCCAGTCTTCATGCCCAGTCGCGCAAAGCCGATCGCGATATTGGCAGGTGAACCTCCGACGTATTTCGTGAAGGTGCTCGTTTCTTCCATCGGACGGTTTGTTTCATTTGCATTCAGATCGATGCACAGTCGGCCGACTGCGATTAGATCAAAGGGACGGTCTTCATGAAACGATAGTGGGTTCATACGATCTCACTCCTTTTGACCGCTTCGTGGGTGAGTTTGACCGGTACGCCTGTTTCAAGGGAGGTCCTGGCCGCTTTGGCGATCCGTTCGGCCTGCAGCCCGTCAAATCCAGAGCATGACACCGGCTCGTCATTCTCGATGGCCTTGATGAACTGGATCACTTCTTCCACATACGCTTGGGTGTAACGCTCAAGGAAGAAGTAGAGCGGTTTTTCCGTCGTCACATAATCTTCCGTTGCGAGTTTCACCGTGTTAGCCCTTACATTTTCAGCCTGGGCGGCTCCTTTATCTCCGAAGATCTCAAGGCGCTGATCGTATCCGTAAGCAGCTCGGCGGCTGTTCTCGATGACCCCGAGGGCACCATTGGCGAACTTCAGGGAGACGATGGCCGTATCGATGTCTCCTGCTTCCCCGATGGCAGGATCCACAAGGACGGCACCGTGGGCATGGACTTCGACTACTTCACTCCCCATGATGTACCGGGCCATATCGAAATCATGGATGGTCATATCCATGAACAGGCCACCGGATGTACGGATGTAGGCAGCATTCGGCGGCTCCGGATCCCTTGATGTGATACGGAGGATATTCGGAGTCCCGACTTTCCCTTCGCTCACCAACTCGCGAACCTTTTGGAAGTTGGCGTCAAAGCGGCGGTTGAATCCGACCTGGAGCTTTACACCCGCCCTTTTCACCGCTGCCAGTGCCGCTTCGGTTTCTTCGACGGTGAAACTGACCGGCTTTTCGCAGAAGATATGTTTGCCTGCTTCTGCTGCCTCGCGTATGAGATCGGCATGGGTGTTCGTCGGGGAACAGATGAAAATCACAGAGATGGACGGATCGGCAAGGAGCTCCCGGTAATCCGTTGTCAGATGATCGATCCCCGTCTCCTTTGCCCATTCCTGCAGGTGTGATACCTGAACATCGGACACGCTCTTCACTTTCACATTCCTCAACTTCCTCAAGTTTTCCACGTGGATCTTTCCGATCCTGCCTGCACCTATAATACCCACTGTCATTTCCATTCTGTCTTCCTCCCTTTTCCCTATCTATATGCCTTTTAAGTTAAGCGCTTTCCCTTTTCGGTTAAATGAAAGCCGACTTATTCAGTCAGCTTCATGGTTCTCTACTGTCTTCACTGAATCCCTCTCGACAAGATAGGGAGCCAGCGTGATTCGATGGGCAGGACTGTCGGGGTCCTTGATGGATTTCATCAATTGCTCGATCGCATAGGAAGCAAGCTCTGGAATCGGCTGGGCGATCGTCGTCAATCCCGGATCAGCGATTTCTGCATAGATCGTGTTATCGAATCCGATGATCGACATGTCGCCGGGTATCGATACGCCTGCTTTCCGCGCTTCATTGATGAAAATGGCCGCGATCAGATCGGTCGAGGCGAAGACGGCTGAAGGCCGGTTCTCTTTCTTCAGGAGCTTCCTTGCTGCTTTCTTCGCATCCTCGAAAGTGGACTTGGAGTTGATCACGGAATCGGGATCAAGCTCGATTCCCACCGCTCCGAACGCCCTCTTGAACCCTTCAAGCCTGAGCTTTCCACTCGCTCGCTGCAGCTCCGTGATGACGGCCGCATGACGGTGACCGTGTTCCAGAAGGTATCTCCCGGCAAGGTAGCCACCCTTCACGTCATCCGTCGTCACCACATGGGAGTCGAGCTCCAGGTGATCGAAGGAGAACATGATGTAGGGGATGCCCCGGCTCTCCAGATTTTTGAACTTCTGCAGCTCCTTCGGTTCGGTGGCGATGATCACCCCATCGACCTGCTTTTTGATGAGAAGATCGAAATAGTCCTGCTCCCGTTCTTTCTGGTAATCCGTACTGCAGAGGATGATCGTATATCCGCTTTTCCTGGCGTTGTTCTCGAGAGCACGGGCGATCTCTGCAAAGAAGGGGTTGGCGATATCGGGTACGAGGACGCCGATGGTGAACGTCCGTTTCCCCGTGAGGGCTGCAGCCACGCTGCTCGGCTGATATTCGAGATCCCCCATGATCTTCGTCACCTTCTTGCGGGTCTTCTCACTGATCCGCCCTGTATTATTGATGACTTTCGATACGGTGGCAATGGATACGCCCGCTTCCTTTGCCACATCATAGATTGTTGTTTTCATAGTTAACTCCTCTTTCAGGGCCCACTCCGATGTCTATTTCCTACTGTATCAGGCTACTAATTTTTCATGCTGAAGAACTTCAGAAAATAGTACAATCGCCAAGGCCTGCCCGTAAGCTGTGGGAGCAATGATGATATTCTTATAGTCCTCTTTGGAGGCCCCGATTGCCGTTCCCGCCGATACCTTGAGTACGGTGCCGTCATCGTCGACTTCCTGTAGGATGGAATCAACCGCTCTCCTGCATACATCCAGATAGGATCCATCCAGCAATCCATAGCGGATGCCCTTCAGGATGCCCGCCGCGATGGAAGAGGATCCCGATACTTCCGTGTATGAATCCTGATCATCAAGCAGCGTATGCCAAAGGCCATCCTGTGCTTGAAGCTTCACTAGTTTGTCGACCTGGGCTTTGTAGGTTTGGGCAATGGTCTTGTACGTTCCGTCATCCAGCTGTCCTTCCATCATAGCAAGAAACTCGGGTGCTGCCAAAGTGAACCAACTGTTCCCCCGGCACCAGTAGGCTTCACTGAACCGGTGGTGACCATTGAAATCGAAGCCGTGATAGAAGAGACCATCCCCTTCACTGAAAAGGAGCTCTATATGAAGGAGGAATTGGCGTGCCGCTTCTTCCTTCCATTCCTTACGGTCGTACCTGACCCCCATCTTCCCGAGGAAAAGGACGACCATGAAGAGCGTATCGATCCAGATCTGACCGTCATTCATCGTCAGATCATTCTTGGTGGCGCCGCTGGTGACGTGTTGAAGGCCTCCACGTTCGGTCCTTGGTGCTTTTTCCATGATCCAGTCCGCCCACTCCAGGGCAAGCTGCTCTGTTCCCTCCACATCCATGAGGGTGAGGAGCGGGGCGGTGGTGTTGATGTTTTTGAGGGGAAGGCCCCTCTCCTTCTGCTCTTCTGCCCACTCTTTCAAAAACGTGTGGTAATCCGGAAAACCGTCTTGACCCGACAGGCTTTTCAGTCCATACAGTCCGACTCCCTGCGGCCAATCCCATTCTTCCATCCCGAAGTCCCTGGGAAAATAACCGATTTTGGCTCCATCGCCGATCCCTTCAAGCTCCGATTCATTCTCGGGCCTTTTCAGATCCAATAGCTGCCCGGTCACCTTATGGACCGTTTCCTGGACGTTCTTTATCAGTAGTGTCATTGCTTCCACCTCGCATAGCATCTTTTCGTAACGCCGTATTCTTTACTACATTCGCTAACAGATAGGGAATCTCCTATCCCTTCCCATTAATCTTTCAAACCGGAACTGGCCCCCGTATCCATGATGTAGCGCTGGAAGATCGCGTAGAGCAGCACCATCGGCAGGAGGGAAATGACGGACGCTGATAATAGTAGGACCCAATCGATATTATCCGCTCCGACGATGCTCCGGATGGCGACCTGGATGGTGTACTTATTTGGATCGCTGATGACGATGAGCGGCCAGATGTAATCATTCCATCTCCACTGGAAGGAGAAGATGGCGAGCGTGATGATGATCGGTTTTGCGATCGGGAGCATGAGGCGGAAGAAGATCCTTCCTTCATTCGCTCCGTCGATGCGTGCTGCTTCGAGGAGATCATCGGGTACCGTCATGAAGAACTGCCTGAACATGAAGATCCCGGTTGCCGTATTGATGGACGGGATGATGAGTCCCCACAGGTTATCGTACAGCCCGACCTTCTGGATGACCGTGAACGTCGGATTCATGATAACCTCCGTCGGAAGCATGGTCGTGGCCAGGATACAGATGAAGAAGACGCTGAGCCACTTATATTTATATTTCGCCAGTGCGTACCCGCAGGAAGCACTCGCCATGATGGTCAAAAGGGTCGCCACGATGGTGACGAAGGAGGTGTTCAGCACGTATTTCGTAAACTCCATGGTCGACCATGCGTATTTGTAGTTATCCAGTGTGAATTCTTCAGGAAATAGCTTCAGCGGGAAGCTGAACAGCTCGCTGCCCGGCTTGAACGAACTGAGCAAAAGCCACAGGACCGGGAACAGATAGGCGATGGCCAGTATGGCCATGATCGCCGTCATCAGGATTGTACTGCCGCGATATCGCTTCATCATAATTTGCTCCTTTCTTCCACCTTCAGATTAATGATCGCAAAGAGAAGGAGAATGACGAACAGTACCATGGAAACCGCGCTTGCATAGCCGATATTCCGCTGGTCGAATCCTGTCTGATAGATATATTGGACGAGGAATGTGTTATCCGTACCGGGTCCCCCGTTATTAAGGGCCTGAACCATCGGGAACTCTTTCATCAGATGGATGACCGACAGCAGGATGACCATGAAGGATGTCGGCTTCAGGCTTGGAAGCGTCACATGGATGAACTTCTGCCAGCCGCTTGCACCGTCGATATCGGCTGCTTCATAGTACGATTGCGGGATGTTCACGAGCGCCGAGATCATCAGGAGCATATTGAACGCCGTCCCCATCCACACGGTGGCGAATAGTACGAGGATGAACGCCATATTTCCGTCAGAGGACCAGCCCACCGGCTCCATTCCGATCAGTGAAAGGAGAAAGTTGACGAATCCGAAGCTTTCTCCGAACAACCAGCGGAAGATGACCCCGGTCACGATGGAGGAAATCAACCAGGGGAAGAAGAAGATGACCTTGGCCACGGATTTCCCCTTTGTGAACTTGCTCACCAGGAGGACCGATATCAGCAGGGAAAATGCATATAGAAGAGGCACTCCGACCGCCGTATAAAGGATCGTCCTTCCCAGGGATTTATAGAAGCTTTTGTCCTGGAACAGTTGGATATAGTTGTCCAGTCCGATAAACGAAGCGCTGATCCCAGTGTAGTCCGTGAACGAATAGTACACGCCGAGTATGCCGGGCCAGGCAAAAAATACTGTGAATAAAACCATGTTGACAATGACGAAGGCCAGAGCCCATTTCTGGTTTTTATCTTTTCTCCTCACCGTACTTCCCCCTCAATCCTTCACCCCCCGCAGGGCCGCCAAGGAGGCGGGCCCAGGGTATGATGTATGGTAGTGATTACTGTTGAAACTGTGGAATGCTTATATGCTCTTCCTCGACTTCATAGCCTGCGTCGTATTCTACCGGCTTCCCGTTTGCGTAGAGCTGATCATCGATCACCTGGAGCGTCCCGGCTCTTTCCGTCGCGTACGACCATCGATGGCTGTCGATCAAAATGGCTGCATTCACCTGTTCTTCCACGAATGCCTTGAATGAACCCACTTCTGCTTCTGAAGCACACGTCGCGATCACCCTGTGATGTGCCCCATATGAACGGGCTTCCCGGTGTGCAATCGCGCCCTTCTCCTGCAGCTCATATCCATTGCTGAAATATAGGCCGATATAGGCATCATCCTTCTTCGCAAACAACCAGTTGCCTTCTTCCCTCACCTCGTCAAGCTTCCAGAACGGAAGATACGCATGTATATATGGAAGGAACGGCTCTTTCAGGCGATACTCGAGGAACATATACTGCTTATATTGGGTGATGTTCGGACTGATTCCGTTCCCGGCCCAGAAGCTCGGCCTGTTCTCACCGCTATATACCGCCTCCCCGGGATGGTTGATCCATATCTGGGTATTGTCCTGGTCGAGGGCGATATTCATGGCATGCTGCTGATGACCTTTTTTGTACGAATTAAAGCGGATTGCCGCGCTCATACAGTAGCTGGATGTTTTGTAATTATACGTATAGACCTCTTTGATCCCCTGTTTGTACTGGGTCACGAGTGCCTTTGAAGCATCCTCGATGAAATAGTCTTCTAGTGTAGGCGGTTCATAGGATGATAGACAGAAGAGCGTCGTACACCTCATCGCCGTGTTGAGCTTGCCTTTTTTCCACGTGATGAACGCCAGATTGGCCGTCTCCCCCATCTCCATCGCCTTCAGATCGTGTTCATACACCCGTCCATAGGTTGTGGACATCGTCTTTCCGTGCAGATTCACAGCAATGATCTTGAAGGTGAAATCCAATGCCTCCTTCGCAAGCTTCCGGATATGCTCATCCGGGGCCGATTCATAGAGACTGAAGAATCCGATCAGGTCGATCGGAAGATAGGTCGTCGAGTTCCACTCGGAGTAGCCGTACTTCAGGAACACCTCAAACCACTCTTCCAGTCGTTCCTTCCCTTTCTCATACTGCTCGCGCCCTGTCCTCCCGCTCACGCTGAACGTTGTGTCGGGATAGAGATGTCCGGCAAAATACTGGGACACATGGAACAGCAGGGCATGGTTTTCACTGAAGTACCACATCACATCGTTCCCCGGTTCATCGATCCAGTATCGGAAGTTCACGGCAAGCTCCTTCAGCTCCTCATGAAAGTCGGCCGGGATCGTGTCCTGATACTTGATGGTGAAGCCAAGCAGCGGCGCCAGGCGGAAATCGGCGCAGTCGCCTTTTTTCTGTATTTCATCAAAGCAGCTCCTGATATGACGCTTCGCTTGCTCATCCACTTTTCCATTCAAGTGGATCAAGCTGAAGCCGGCATTCAGATCGAGCTTCTCGCTTTGAGAGAAGAATTCGAGGATCTCCTGCTTTCGTTCCGGAAGGGAATCCGAGAATGACTGTCCCGGATCGTCGTTCGTCAGGATCGACGCCACCATCCTCCTCGCCACCTGCACTCCACCAGGGAGTACCACTCCGATATCGAACTGCAGCAGACCGTTCGAGGACAGGTCATCTACGCTCATGAGCTTCTGGAATCCATTCTCATCAAGGCTCACATTAAAAGAGAAATCAAAGGCATCCAGTTCATCATCGGCTTTGCTGTCGAACACGGGATTCAACAGATGATTGCGGTTCACATTGACGAACAGCTCTTCGATGCCGGAAGCCTCTTCCCGGTTCATATAGACTTCCAATCGGCCCGAACGATAGATGTCCTTTGAAAAGTACAGGGAAGTCAGGAGGCGCTCGGCCTGTTCAATTTGTTCGGGACTGGCTGGTACCTTTATGTAACCTTCAAGGGCCGTCTGCCCCGTATACCGGAGTTCGGTGAAATAGTTCACATCCCGCTCGGCAAGATCATCCATGTAGAGGATGACTTCATTAAAGCCTTCTTCGAGGGTCAAGGTGATGTCTTTATGGGAGGCAAGATTCCTTGTATAGGGGGTCCAGCTCAATTGTTTCGACCCATTCACCCAGATCTCGACGCTTCCGCATGTGCTGACCGTAAAGGGGAACGCGCCGCCTTCGTCGGGCTTGATGAACGTCCTGCCATATACGCTCAGGAGGTGTGGCGTCGGGATGAAAGCTGAAAACTCTAATCGGGGATTTTCAAAAGGGAAGTAGATGTGGTGAAAATCCGTTTCAGGAAGAAGGACCTCTTCTTTCAGACGCTGATCCAGGAATTGCTGTCTGCCGGGATAAACGATCTGCACATATTCTTCCGTGATGTTCACAGGGTGATCGAATACGGCCTTTTCGGATCGGTATGGAGCGATGGTTAAATCGGTGTGGACCCAGCGGTTTAGCGGTTCACCCGGCTGGACGGTAAAATGATAATCATTCATTTTCATAGCCTCTTTTCATAAAGCGGGGAGTATGGACCATACTCCCGCGCCGGTTTTTAATGTTACTTTACATACGCATCCGTGTACTTTTGCTCCACCGTCTTGATGGTGTCATCGATGGATTGCTCGCCGTTCAACGTCTTGATCATGTTGTCGCGGAGCACGTTATTGGCTATTTTTTCAGATGTCAATTGCATCGTATCGCGTTCTGATTTTGATTTGGCAGCCACCTTGGCCGTAGAGCTGATCTCTTCGTTGTATACTTCATACGCATGTGTTCCTGCTTCGCCTACACCGTAGTCCACTTCTGCACCCTCGACAACGGGAAGATATCCGCCGAGACCTGCAAGCTCTTCATAGTTTTCCTTCGTGTAAAGCCAGTCGATGAATTTCTGCGTTTCTTTCTCCACTCCGGATCCTTCGAATTTCACCATGTAGTTTCCACCGAAGTTCGTGGAGCGGACCGTTTCATAAGGCATCTGGACGCTTGCCCATTCGAAGTTCTTGATGTTCTTCTCGAAATCCTTTACTTGCCATACACCTGAGTAGTACGCTGCCACCTGTCCGCTCTTGAACATGGAAGATGGATCTTCACCCGCAGCCCAAACGGCTTTCGGCATGATTTTGTCGTCGTTCAGCTTCACGAAATATTCAAGGCCTTTTTTCGTTTCAGGATTCGTGGTGTACTTTCCATTCTCTTCATAGAATCCTTTGCTTCCGAACTGATAAAGCAAGGTGCTCAGACGGTGTTCGGATTGATCCATGACCATTCCGTATTTAGCATCCGTTTTTTTAGTCACTGTTTTTAAAGCGCTTACAAACTCATCCCATGTCCACACATCATCACCTGATGTCGGGTTCTTCACCCCGGCTTTGTCAAACAGGTCTTTATTGATGAATAGACCGACTGCCGTGAAATCGATTGGAATGGCTTTGATCTTGCCGTCATCTTTAATCGCAAGGTCTTCCCTTACGTTTTTATCCTTCATTGTAGAGCTGAGATCTGCCAGTGAATCACTCCAGATCGGATTGAATTCTGCCGTACGTGCCAGTGCAGGAGGATTCCCTGCCTGTACCATGTTCGTGATACGTGTCGCCATATCACTGAACGGCACATCCACGACTTCGATCTCCACCCCTGTTTCTTCCGTATACTTCTTCGACATGGTCGCAAGCGCTGCCCCTTCGACATTATCACCGGAAACGAAGAACTGAAGCTTCTTCTTATCCGAAGATGATTTCTCAGAGTTTGAACATGCCGTCATGAACAAAAGTACAAATGATACGACTACAAGCAAACTGACCTTCCATTTTCTCACACTAACACCCCATTGTTTAGATTAGGTAAGCGTTTTACCTTAAGATGGCAAAAAGCCGCTTGATTCCGTGTGTAACTCTAGTAAGTATATTTGGGAAAGCGCTTACTTAAACTGATTATATTCTGCTATCGGTATAATTACAACAATTTTTTGAACATTTAAATATTTATTTTTATTTCTAAATAGGAAACTGATTGTCTTGTATAGCAATAATCTGTTCGATATACTTAATAAAAAGAGGTACAGGAGAGAAAAACATGACCACTCAAAAACCTTACGGGACCGTGCTGATCAAGGCGTCCCTCATCTTGGATCACCTGTCTTCGAGCAATGGCCCCCAGTCCCTTCAATCCATTGCAAAAGAGACGGGTCTGTCCAGCTCGACTGCCCTCAAGATCCTTGATACGCTGGTTCTCATCGGCTATGTACAAAAGGATCCTGAGCTGAAGCGATTCAGCCTTGGGCCATCGATCATCAAATATGCATTGAAGGCTCTGAGTCAGCTCGATATCAAACAGATTGCCCAGCCCCATCTCGAAGCGTTCCAGGCCAGGACGAATGAAACGGTCCACCTTGGGATACTCGACCACATCCATGTTGTCTATGTGGCAAAGATCGAAAGTCAAAACCCGGTCTGTCTGTATTCCAAAGTAGGGAAAAACATCCCGCTCTACTGCTCTGCCATGGGAAAAGCGATCCTTGCCGATCAGAGCGATGAGGAAATCAGGCGCTACCTGAATTCCATCGAGATGGTGAAGATGACGGACAAAACGATCACCACTCATGAAGGGTTCTTCGACGAAATTGAAAAGGTGCGTGCCCAGGGATATGCATTTGACAATAGCGAGCACGAAAATGAAGTATTTTGCGTAGGGACGGCCATCACCACCTCGGGCGGTAAGAACGTCGGTGCGATCAGCGTCAGCGTTCCCACCTACCGCCTCACGGACGAAGTATTGCAGAACCTGATCAAAGAAGTCGAGACATGCCGGAATAATATTCTGAACGATCTCGAATAATGAACATAGAAAAGCCCAAGAATGAAACCATTCTTGGGCTTTTTCGTCTATTATGAGCTCATCCATCCACCATCGACACAGAGGATATGTCCGTTCACGTAATTGGAAGCATCCGAAGCAAGGAAGACAACGGCTCCCTTGAGATCTTCGGGACGACCCCAGCGCCCCTGAGGGATGCGTGACGTGATTGAAGCACTCCGTTCAGCGTTCCCGCGGAGCTGCGCCGTGTTATCCGTCTCGAAGTAACCGGGTGCGATGGCATTCACATTGACGCCCTTCTTGCCCCACTCGTTGGCAAATGACTTCGTCAATCCTGCAACCGCATGCTTGCTTGCCGTATATGCAGGGACGCGCAAGCCTCCCTGGAATGACAGCATGGACGCGATATTGATGATCTTCCCGCTCCCTTTCTCGATCATCTGCTTGCCGACTTCACGACAAAGCTGGAACACAGCATGCTGATTCACATTGATGACGTCAAACCAGTCATCATCCTGGAAATTCTCCGCATCCTCACGACGGATGATGCCTGAATTATTGACGAGGATATCGATGCGTCCTTCCTTGGCAAGGGCTTCCTCAGCAAGCTTGGAAGCTGCACCTTTCTCTGAAAGGTCGACCTGCACTTCATGGAACACCCCGCCAAGTCCTTCGATCTTCTCGCGCGTTTCCTTCATCGCACTTATGCCTGCGCCGATGACGACGGCCCCTGCTTCTGCCAGTCCAACAGCCATTCCCTGACCGAGTCCACGGCTCGCACCTGTGACAAGGGCTACTTTCCCTTCCAATGAAAACAATCCTGTCATGCTCATCCCTCTTCCCTTCTGTTAGGCCTGCTCGTACTTATTCTTCAAAAATGCCAGACTATCATCGATATAAGGCTCCACCGTTTCTTCCATGATGATATTGATGTAAGGCTTGTTTGCCTTCAACCAACCGAAGAGCCAATCATAGTTCATCAGACCGGTCCCGACCGGAGCCGTGCTGAGGACTCCATCCTCGACCTTGAAATCCTTCGCGTGGAAGATGGCAATCCTGTGGCCGAAAGCCTCCATCGCTTCTTCGAACACCTTTTCCTGCTCTTGATGATTCTCAAGTGTCATGAGGTTCATCGGATCAAAGACGACCTGCAGGTTTTGTGAATCGACCTCATCGAGCAGCCGCTTCATCTTCTCCACGGTATGGACCGGGTGATTGACACCCGCTTCGATCCCGACGATGACGCCGAATTTTTCGGCTTCGGCCACCATTTCCCTGACGCTCCTCACCACTTCCTGGAACGGCTCTTCATCGAAATTATCCGTCGTATACCCCATCTTGGAGTGGACGTTCCCCGTCTCTGTCGCCACGATGCTGCAGCCGAAGTCCCGGGCATAGCGAAGATGCTCCTTGAACCGGTCCATTCCTTTTCGCCTTTCCGTATGATCAGGGTCGATCATATTGAAGTAGCATCCAAGGACGGCGATCTGGATTCCGCGGGTGTCGAATGCGTTTTTTACATACCTTCCGAATCCAGGGCTCAGTGCCCCGTGGTGAGACGGGACATCAAGGGATTTCGCCAGGGCGAACTGCACGCAGGCTAACCCCTTGTTCCCAAGCTCCTCGACGAGTTCCGGTAGCGGACGTTTCTCGATATCGTGTGCTCTCATCCCGATGTTCATGGAACCACCCCTTACCGTAAGTCTTCCATCTTGATGTGGTCCATGTCGTCATAGGTGATGTTTTCTCCGCACATGCCCCAGATGAACGTGTAGTTGCTTGTCGCCGTGCCCGTATGGATCGACCAGCTCGGCGAAATCGCGGCCTGCTCATTCTTCATCACAAGGTGGCGTGTCTCATCCGGCTGACCCATGAAGTGGAACACCCTTGTATCCGGCTCCATATCAAAGTACAAATACACTTCCATGCGGCGCTCATGCGTGTGGCACGGCATCGTGTTCCAAACGCTTCCCGGTGACAGCATCGTGAGCCCCATTTGGAGCTGGCAGCTCTCGCATACGTTCGGATGGATATACTGGTGGATCTTCCGTTCGTTGAGGGTCCCCTGTTCACCCATTTCAAGCGGTTTGATTTCATTGATGTCGATCTTCACCGTCGGATATTTGTGGTGGGCAGGAGTTGAATTGATATAGAACTTTGCCGGATTCTCCGGATCCTTCGAACGGAAGAGAACCTGCTCCGTCCCTTTCCCGACGTACAGCCCGTCATAGCGGATCATGGAATACTCTTCCCCATCAAGGATGACGCTTCCTTCGCCACCGATATTGATGATGCCGAGCTCACGGCGCTCAAGGAAGTAGTTCACTCCAAGCTCCTTATCGAGCTTGATTGTCAGCTCCTGATCGGCAGGTGTCACACCGCCGAAGATCATGCGATCCACATGCGTATACGTGAGATGGACCTGACCGGCTTCGAACAGGGTCTCTTTCAAAAAGTGCTTCCGCAGTTCCTCGGTATTGTAGCGTTTGATTTCCTCGGGATGGTTGGCATAACGTGTTTCCATGACTCATCTCTCCTTCATTTTCATAGTATGGTAGGTTGCGATGCTATCTGACGATGGTGCCGGATCCGCTATCTATAAACTGACGGACCTCTTCTTCGGTGAAAAGGCTGCTGTCTCCCCGAACGGTATGTTTCAGTGCTGATGCCCCCGTGGCAAAGGCGGCAATCACGTCCGGATCATTTCCTTTCAGGATGCCATGAAGGATCCCCGCGGCAAAGGCATCTCCCCCGCCGACACGATCCACGATGGGATCGATGTGATGGAGCTTCGATTGATGGAGCATGCCGTGAACATAATAGTTGCCCTGCAGATCATTGACGGTGGAGGACTTGACATCCCTGAATGTCGACGCCATATGGCGGATGTTCGGATACTCCCTTTCCATCTCCTTGTAATACTGAAGCAGTCTCTCTTCACGCGGAAGTGCCGGATCTTTTCTTTCCAATCCGAGGAGGTGAAGGGCATCCAGTTCCCCGAAGAATGCGATATCCACATATGGAAGCAGTGGCTTATACGCAAGGGAGGCTTCCCGTTGGCTCCAGAGACTCGCCCGGTAGTTGAAGTCGAAGCTCGTCGTGATCCCGCGTTCTTTTGCTTTTTGAAGCGCTTGCAATGTAATCGTCCTGAGTTCTTCTGAGAGGGCAAGGGTGATCCCTGATACATGGAGGAGGCAACCGCCGTCAAGAGCGTGGTCCCAATCAATTTCGCCTGTGGACAGATGGGAAAAACTTGAGTACTTGCGATCATAGATGACCTTGGCACTGCGTTCTCCGACACCGGATTCCAGATAGTAGGTGCCGAGACGATCCCCTCCCTGGAGGATCAAATCCGTACTCACCCCATGGGAACGGAGGTGGTGCTTGACCGCCTCACCGATGGGATGGGCCGGAATCTTGCTTACATAGTGGACAGCATGCCCGAAGTGGGCAAGGGAAACGGCGACATTGGCCTCGGCCCCGCCGTAGTTCATCTGAAGGGAACCTGCACGGATCAGTCGCTCCCCTTCACCGGTGGATAATCGAAGCATGATTTCACCGAACGTGAGTACCTTCATACGATCCTCCCCTTGCTTCTTTGACCTTCAGGATATACTCTTTCGCGTACTCCGTGATTTTCTCGAAGTCCCCAGTCTTGGCAGGCTCGAGGAGGCTTCCCCCTACACCGACGGCCACGCAGCCGTTCCGGATCCACTCTGCTACATTTCCGAGGCTCACCCCGCCGGTCGGCATGATGTTCACCTGGGGAAGAGGCGCCTTGATGCCTTTGATGAAGTCCGGGCCATAGGCACTTCCCGGGAATAGCTTGATGATATCGACTCCGCTCTCGAGTGCGGTCTTCATTTCAGTGATGGTCATGCAGCCCGGCATGTAGGGCACCTGATACAGATTGCATAGTTTGGCGGTCGCTTCATCGAAGCTTGGGCTTACGACGAAGTCGGCTCCTGCAAGGATGGCAATCCGAGCGGTCTGGGCATCGAGGACGGTTCCTGCTCCGATGAGGACGTCGGTTCCTTCGTAGATGGAGCTAAGCTCTTTGATGACTTCGGCGGCTCCGTCCACGGTGAAGGTGACTTCGATTCCTTTGATTCCTCCGCTGACGCACGCGTCGGAGATGACGATGGCCTGTTCTTTGCTGTCTGCCCGGACGACGGCGACGACGCCGCATTCTTTGATTCCATTCAGTATTTCGATTTTTCTCATTATTTTCCACCTGCACCTTTAAGATTTCCTATTTGGAAATCTAATTTATTATTTAGAAATATATGAGTTCAGTATAAACAAAGATTGGGAATTTCACAATAAGAAACGCTTACAATTCTGAAAAATGTTTTAAGTTTGGTTGTTATGTAAAGGGTGGGGATCCTCTTTTAACTGGATTGCCTTTGTACTTTGACCGTTTCGTTTCGCTGCGGATGGCCGCTTTCCTGCGGGGTGGACGGTGAGCCGCTTCAGCTGCGCTTGCAGGGTCTCACCTGCCCACTATTCCCGCGGGAGTCGGCCCTCCTCCGCTTCACTTCACTGTTTTTTGTTTGATGGGTTAGGAAAAATTGAAGAGTAGATTCCTAGATTAACTTCGCCCGATTTATTGAGGCAGGAAAATCAAATTTGCTCAGCAGAGTTTATTGCAAAGATTTCTACAAACCCTAGTGTGGATTAGGATTACATTTTTCTACTTGGTGTTCGGGGATTTTTGTAATCTTGATTAAATGAGGGATCATTTATACGGAGACCGTTCCGTTTCGCTGCGGATGGCCGCTTTCCTGCGGGGTGGACGGTGAGCCGCTTCAGCTGCGCTTGCAGGGTCTCACCTGCCCACTATTCCCGCGGGAGTCGGCCCTCCTCCGCTTCACTTCACTCTTTTTTGTTTGATGGGGAGAAAGAAACGGAAACTTAGATTCATAGGTTAGATTTGTCCGAGTTGTCTATATTGAACCTACAACCTACATGGTGGATCGAATCAGAGGAGCGGACCTATCTACATCACATTTCTTTAGCTCAGGGATGCTTGCCATGATAGACTCATCCACTTGAAATTTCTATCAAACTCTTCTAACCCACAGAGTGGATCGGAGCGGAGGGCGCTTGACTCCTACGGGAATAGAGGGATGTTCGAGACCCCGCAAGCATGAGGAGGCTCGACTTCCTCCCCGTGGAAAGAAAGGGCCTGCAGCGCAGAGGAACGGACCCTTCTCCATTACCATTCCCTCAATATCGGGAGGAATTTTCTAATAGCAACCTCCCCATGTAGATGTCCAATCAAACTCCTCTAGCCCACAGAGTGGATCGGAGCGGAGGGCACTTGACTCCTACGGGAATAGAGGGATGTTCGAGACCCCGCAAGCATGAGGAGGCTCGACTCACTCCCCGTGGAAAGCAAGGGACCGCAGCGCAGAGGAACGGACTCTTCTCTATCACCATTTCTTCAATATCGGGAGGGTCTCCTATCTGTATCGATAAAAAAACAGACTGATCCCAAAAGACCAGCCTGCTCACATATACACTTATACCCGTGTTGCTTCCCTGTTGATTTCATCTTCATATGCTTCATGTGCAAGCATGAGAGACCCGGTAATACCGGCGTTATCTCCAAGACCTGGTGAGACGATATACTCTTCCAGCGGTGGAAGATTGACATACCCATTGATCATCTTCTCCAGATGCTTGTAGATGATCGGGAAGATCTGCCTCTGCTTCATCACGCCCCCACCAAGGATGATCTTCTTCGGTGAGATGATGACGATATATTGCATGAGGGCCTGGGCGATGTAGTAGCCTTCCATCTCCCATACTTCCCCTTTGTCAACGAGCTGGTCGCCTTTGACACCCCATCTTGCTTCGATGGCCGGACCTGCTGCCAATCCTTCAAGACAATCCTTATGATACGGACATTTTCCTTCATATGGATCATCTTCGTGACGGCGGATGAGGATGTGGCCCATTTCAGGATGGGACAGTCCTTGGAGGAGTTTCCCCTGGACGACGGCACCGGCACCGATGCCCGTGCCGACCGTGATATAAAGGCAGCTGTCGAGGCCTTTGGCAGCGCCGAATGTTGCCTCCCCAAGGGCTGCGGCGTTTACATCCGTATTGAATCCGACCGGAAGGGGAATGGCGTCTTTGATCGCTTGAACAAACGGATAGTCCTTCCACCCGACCTTAGGCGTGGATGTGACATTTCCGTATGAAGCGCTTTCTCTATTCACGTCAATCGGTCCGAATGATCCGATGCCGATCGCCTTGACGGGATGTTTCCTGAAAAACTCAATGACCTTCGGAATCGTTTCTTCTGGAAGGGTCGTCGGGATCTGGACCCTGTCGATGATGGTTCCCTGTTCATCGCCTACAGCACAGACAAACTTCGTACCGCCAGCTTCAATTGCACCTAGCATGTCTCATTACCTCCATCTTCTCTATCAATCTTCTTCTATTCTACCTCAGGTTGTGATTGGTTTCCTTTACTTTTATCGGATTTGGCATACATTTTTCTTTGGATTTATGCTTTGATATACAAAAGCCGCCGCTCCACTGGGGGAGCGACGGCTTCTTTTCAGATGGTCTTGAACTTCTTTTCTTGTACGGGCGGTGCTTCTTTCATGATGGCAGACAGCACCCTTTCCTCCAAAGCGACGAGTTCCGGTGATGAGACCTGCCTTGGTCTTGCAGCGTTCACCGGAACATTCAACGCGATTCGCCCGTCCTCGATCAGAACGATCCGATCTGCGAGGCGGATGGCTTCCCGTACATCATGTGTGACCAGGAGCGCAGTGAATCCTACCCCCTGCCAGATTGTCTCCACGAGGTTCTGCATCTCAAGCTTCGTGAAGGCGTCGAGGGCACTGAGCGGTTCATCCAATAGAAGGAGGGACGGCTCATGGATAAGGGCACGGGCCAAGGCGACACGCTGTTTCTGTCCTCCGGAAAGCTTGGATGGCCATTGATCCTTGTAGGACAGGAGTCCAACGGCCTCAAGTACGCTTTCCGCCCTGGCCTTCCAGTCCCCTTTCAGGCCCAGACCGACGTTCTGGATGACCGTCTTCCACGGAAGCAGCCTGGAATCCTGATACATCATCGTGATCTTGGACGCATCTTCACCCGCAGGCTTCCCGTTGAAAAGCAGTTCACCATCGGACAATGATTCAAGTCCGGCCACCAGGCGAAGCAGCGTACTCTTTCCGCTACCGCTCTTTCCGATGATGGCGACAAATTCATTTTTCTCCACCGTGAGCTCTATATCTTTCAACACTTCCTTATCGCCGAATTGTTTACCGGCACCGACCAGGTCGATCCGGACCGGCTGGCTGTTGCGTTTTGTTTCCAGATTGGACATAAGACTTCCTCCTTTCTATGATTTCACATAGCTTTCGTTCCACTTCAGTGCCTTCTTCTCGCCGACTTGAGCGACGATGTCGGCCAGTTTTCCGAGGAGGGCGTAGATGACGATGCTCAGGATGATGATATCCGTCTGCATGAACTCCCTTGCGTTCGTTGCCAGATAGCCGATCCCCTGCTCCGTCGGTATGGTTTCTGCCACAATCAATGTGAGCCACATCACGCCGAGGGCATAGCGGAGGCCGACAAAGATGGATGGGAGAGCCCAAGGGAAAAGGATATGTTTGAACAGCTGCCATCCCTTCAAGTTATACATCCTGCCCATCTCGATGAAGTTCGGATCCACGGTCCGGATGCCATGATATGTGTTGATGTAAACAGGGAACATCACCCCGAGGATCACCAGGAAGATCTTCGCGCTTTCATCGATCCCGAGCCATACAATCACCAGGGGCAACAGGGCAAGATGGGGGATATTCCGGATCATTTGGATGGTTGTATCCGTCAGGCGGAAGGAAACATCCGACAGTCCATTCAGGATGCCAAGGACGAACCCGATCACACCGCCGATCAGCATTCCGATGGCCGCACGCGACAGGCTTGCGAGTATATGTGTGGAGAGTTCTCCGGATACCGCAAGCTCCCATCCGCTCACTACTACGGCAACAGGGGACGGGAAAAGGGACGGGGAGACAATTTCAAGTGATGACACAAGCTCCCATAGGGCCAAGAGAAGGATCGGGATGATCCACGGCTGGACGGAATGGAACCAATTATTCTTCTTCAAACCTATCATCCTTCCTTACTTGATCGGCATATCTTTTGATACATCCAATTCTTTTGGAATCAAGCCGATTTCGTAGTATTTATCAGCCTGCCTCTGCTGGGCATCGATGATTTCCTGTGTAATGCCCGTGGCACCGTACGTTCGGCGTTCAACCGCCTTGGAAATGATGCTCTCATCGATTCCGAGCGCTTTGGAAAGAAGATCCGTTACTTCGTCTTTGTTTTCGTTCGCCCACTGATCGGATTTGTCGATGGCTTTTATGATGACGTCCACGAGCTCCGGATGGTCTTCGGCGAATTCAGGAGTAGAGTAGTAGAATGTGCGATTCGGATAATCATAATCCTTATTTTCCGTCAGGGTCTTCACGTCCAGTTCGGTTTCGATACCGGCGAAGAATGGGTCATAGGAAGCAAGGGCGTCCACCTGTTTCGTCTCAATGAGGGAACGGCCCTGCGCCGCATCTTCCGGGTACACCCATTGAACATCGTCAGCCGTCAGTCCGACGGATTCGAGGGCAAGAATGGCAAGATAGTGATGGTTTCCACCCTTCAAAACCCCAACCTTTTTGCCTTTCAGCTCTTCTATGGAATTGATTCCAGAGTCGGTCCTGACCATGAGCCCGACACCTTCCGGATTGGGGGCATCCGCCCCTACATACACAAGGGGTTTACCCGAAGCCTGGGCAAAGATCCCCGACCCATCTGCCGCATGACCAAAATCGATGGCGTTTGAATAGATTCCTTCAAGAAGGGTTCCGCCATGGGTGAAGAGCTTCCATTCCACTTTGTATCCTTCTTCCTTCAGGGCTTCTTCCAGGAACCCGCTTTCTTTCAGGATGTTGATCGTATTTCCTTTTTGATACCCGATCTTGATCACCTTCGAGTCCTTCTTCTCCGCACTCGATGATGAACCACTGCATCCTGCCAATAGGAGAAAGATCGAGATTATGATGGCTATGACACTGTACTTTTTCATTTGGCTTCCTCCTTTACCTTGAATCGATAATCGCCTTCGCGAATACTTTGTGTTCGGGATTCACTTCCTTCAAACAGTACCTGAAACGGCTTTTCTCCCCGTTCGTCGAGCACGTTCTGTACTATGCCTTTCCCGGTTGGTGTATAGAATACGAGGTTGCCTCCTTGCAACTTCAGGCCCTTTCCCTTTGCCTGCAGGGACTCGTCTTCAAACTCCTCTGTTATGGGAAGGTCCAGGATGTCGGCCCAGCGTGAGACTGCCCCGAGATCCTTCACGGCGAATCCGACAGCTTCGAGCGTCAGTTCCCCTCCAGGATGCGCCGAGATGACACCGCGCTCTTCAAGGTCACGCTCCCGCTCTGCATCGCCTTCATCCCATTGAATGAAAAAGGGCAATTCAGGTCCTCCTTCAGGATCTCCTACATGCAGCAGCTTCCAACTCACGACGCTCCCATCAGGACGTTTCCTGCTCATCGGGTTCGGTCCATGTACATCAAGACCGAGTTCTCTGAAACGTTTCGCATCCTGCTCCAAATCTTTCGACCTCAATGCAACCCGTGACAATCCTTCCCTGTATCCATCATGCCGGAACGTTTCGCGCAGACTGTAAGGAACCGCTGAGGCAGACTCTGCCAATCCCTGATCGAATACACCGATCCATTCGATGTAGCTCAACCCAAAATATCCGAGGGCATTGTACGTACCATGGTTTTCGTGCCTTCCTCCTTCGACTGCATGGATCCCGGCGCGAATGACTTCTTCCCGGGTCTCTTCAGGACTATTGACGAAATGGACCAAATGATCAAATTGAAATCCCATATTCCTCTCCCCTTCTTTGACGCTTTACATGATAAAAGCTTGACGCTGCAAAAAAAGACCCTACTACCCCCTTGAAAGGGTAATAGGGCCTTCGGTTTGTCCGATCAGCTCCGTTAATTCATATTAAATTCATCGGATTAATAAAATTTATACTAATACGGTTTCCAGGAAAAATCAACCTTTTATTTATAAAATTCTGACCCTTTATTTATGTAAACGCTTTAATCAATTTATAATCGGATAATGAATGTCGATCCTTTTCCCATACAGCTCTCCACCTCGATCTGTCCCCCATGGCGTTCCACGATTTGCTTGGCAATGGCGAGTCCGAGTCCGCTTCCCCCTGTCTCCCTGTTACGGGAATGTTCCCCGCGATATAAAGGCTGGAAGATGGAGTGGATTTCGTGAGGAGGTATGCCTTCCCCGTTGTCCTCCACAGCAATTCTGGATGCTTTGACAGTCACCGTCACTTCCCCTCGTGACGGCGTGTACCGGATGGCATTGCCGATGATGTTTTCAAGAGCTCGTGAGAAAAGGAAAGGATCTGCATCGGTTATAAAATCCCCTTCAGCTCTTATCGATAACACCTGATCTTTCTCCTCCGCCAGGGGAAGGAGACTGGTCACAAGTTCTTGTGCAAGGTCGGCAATATCCACCTGTTGAAGAGAAAGCTTGGCATCGAGCAAATTCATCTTCGTGTACGTATGGAGCTCGTCAATAAGCTGATTGAGGACGTTTGCCTTCCGATAGCTGATGTCGACATAGTTCATCCTCTTCTGCGGCGTGTCGGCCACTCCCTTTAGAATGCCTTCCAAGTATCCCCTGATCGAGAAAAGCGGAGTCCGGAGATCATGGATGATGGAGGAGATGAACATCCTTCTTTCCTCCTCCATCTGAGCCTGACGGGTCGTGGATTCCTCCAGTTTCATTTGCATGGTGGAGATGGACCGTGACAGGTCATTCAGTTCCTTGACCGGGGTCGTGGGCAGCTGCGAATGGAACTGCCTCGTGCTGATGAGTTCCGCTGCCTCTTTCAATTCTTTTACGGGCAAGAGGATCTTCTTCCTGATGAATCGTGAACCGATAAGAAGAATGAGGGCGAATACCGCAAGAAAGATGAACCCTCCACCCCATTCATTGATGAGATAGCCGAGCCAGGAAGGTTGATCCGGCATGACGGGACTCCTCATATCTTTGACGTAGACCGTCCCTTTCCGTTCCTGACCATCTATCAGCGGATACTCCTCAAGGAAGGCTGGGCCCTGGCTCCCACCTTGCTTCATGTTAGAGAATAAGAGTTTGTCCTCACCGTCGAAGATCTTCAGTTCGACTTCTTTCTCCTTAGCTTCCATCTCCATCTCTTCTTGCCACCCGATATCTTTCCACAGGCCAGACTTTGAGAGGACATCATTGTTCACCCAGGGCTCCAGGCTTGGAAGGAACGATTCGGCCTCTGACGCATACCAATCCTCATAAAGGTATACGACTCCCCTTGTCGCCAATAAAGGGAGAACCATGAAGAGAAGCAGGAAGAGCAGAAGCCATTGTTTGATTGAAAGGGCCTCCTTACGCATGGATCAGCTCCTCCGCTTTGTACCCGACTCCCCATACCGTTGAAATCTGGAAGCGTGACGTCTTTTCCTGAACCTTCTCCCTCAGCTTGGAGACATGGACCCTGACGGTGTGGAAGTCTCCTCCTTCATACCCCCAAACCCTCTCCAGGATCTGTTCGTAGGTGTAAACCTGATTGGGTCCTTCAAGGAAGAGATGCATGAGCTCGTACTCCTTCCCTGTCAGATTTACCCGTTCGTTCCCGACTTGGAATGTACGTGAATCAGTATGGAGGGAGACACCTGCATAGGACAAGGTCGAAGAAAGGCTGGGTCCAATCCTCCGCTCCACTGCCTTGACCCGTGCCACGATTTCTCCAGGTGAAGCGTTCTTGACAATATAATCATCCGCCCCGATGCTGAGTCCCCTGATCTTACTTATATCATCATCCAAGGCACTCAGGAAGAGAATGGGGATGGACGATGTCCGGCGGATCTCCTTGCACAGGGTAAAGCCGGAATCGTCCGGCATCATGATATCTAGCAAAACCAGAAAAATCTCTTCTCTTTGAAGGTGCTCCCTTGCTTCCTTTGCGTTGAAGGCCTTCGAGACATCGAATCCCTCCACCGTAAGAAAGTCTTCCAAGAGGTCTGCGATCTCTTTTTCATCATCTACGATCAATATCCGTTTACTCATCTGTTTCGTTCCCATCTGTTTTTCTTTTATTATATCAATCCCATCCTTGGATAAACTTGATAGTTTCTTGATACTTTCCCGATGGGGAGTTGAGGTCCCGTCTGTACGATACGGTTATAGAGGAGGAAATGATATGACCATCTTGCAAATCAATCATCTTGAAAAAGTATACGGGCAGGGCTCCAACGCCTTCCATGCCCTGAAGGATCTGACGATGAACGTTGAGAAGGGTGAGTTCCTGGCCATCATGGGGACAAGCGGTTCGGGGAAATCGACCCTGTTGAATATGATGGCCGGACTCGATCAGCCGACCAAGGGGACCATCCACCTGAACGGGCAGCCCGTCCACACATTGAGGGACGGTGCCCTCACCGGACTGAGAAGGGATCACATCGGATTCATCTTCCAGTTCTTCAACCTGATCCCGGTCCTTACGGTGCTGGAGAATGTCACCCTTCCTTCAGACCTGGCTTCAAAGCGGAAAGGCATAAAGAAAAGGGCCATGGATCTATTGGATCATCTCGGCATTTCCCACCTTGCCGGTTCGTTTCCCTCCGAGCTCTCGGGTGGACAACAGCAGCGGGTGGCCATTGCGAGGGCCCTGGTGACAGAACCCAAGATCATCCTTGCTGATGAACCGACAGGAAGCCTCGATTCGAAAACCGGAAAGGAGATCCTGCAGCTTCTGCGAACATTCACTGAAGAGCACGGTCACACCCTCATCATGGTGACCCATGATGCTCAGGTTGCCGCCCACTCACATCGGGTCATCTTCCTGCGTGACGGGGCACTTATAAAAGACACGCAACTCGCAGCCAACCACTCCATCATGGAGAAAACGTCCCTACTCAATCAGGAGTTTGAGAGGTTCTCCCAATGATGACTCCCTTCCGCTTAGCGACGCGCTTCCTGTTTTCCCGGAAGAGCCGGACCATTTTATCCACCTTAGGCATCTCACTCGGATTCGCCCTGCTGTTTGCCACCAACATCCTGATGACGTCCTTGGAAACAGCCAACGAAGGGATTGCTGAAGAAAAATATGGACGATATGAAATCATCGCAGGCTATCAAACCGCTTCATCGTTCCTGACGGATGAACAGGTGAAAGACATTCAGTCTTATCAGGAGGTCACCCGCACAAGTTCGTTTCTCTATCCATACATCGGAGACGATCACCCCTATCAGTCCGTCACTCAGCTGCAGCCTATGTACATCGGTGTGGATCGCGTGTCGTTAACCAGTGAGCACCCCTTGGGTAAGCTTTCTTCCGGTACCCTGCCGGGGAACGGGGAGGTTGCAATCCCATACAGCTGGGCCAAGTCACATCACCTTTCCATCGGCTCAGAACTGACCCTTCCGTTCCCACCGGGGAAAGACCGGACCGTACATGTATCAGGGATCCTTGCCAAGAGTGAGCATACCAATTTCATATTTTTATTCGAGCGAAAGTGGCTTTCGGAAGTAACCGGACAATCCGGCCACACAACGACCGTCATGCTCGACCTCAGTGATTGGAGAGAAAAAGAGGCTGTCCTCCAGAAACTGAATGAAATCGACCCGGATCTATATATCGACCGGCAGGCTGCAAAGGATACCGAACGCAGCCAGCTTGGCGGACTGAAACCTCTCGTCCAGGGACTGGGTGCCGCCGTGACACTCGGGAGCACACTTCTCCTCATCAGCACCCTGCAGATGTCGATCCAGGAACGGAAGAAAGAAATCGCCACCCTTCGCCTGCTCGGGTCGAAAAGGCGTCAGATCGTATGGCTGGTCATGACCGAAGCCATCATCCTCGCGCTTGTATCAGCCTTGCTCGGAATTGGCATTGGCGCAGGTCTCGCCTTCATGTTGCAGGGCGTACTGGCCCGCATAAGTGGACTTAGCATTACCGGACTCACATTCGATCCATCGTTCGCCCTCCTGAGTCTTGTCGGAGGGTTGATGGTCACTGTAGCCGGAAGCTGTCTCCCAGCCATCCTTGCAAGCCGCGAACGCCCTCTTCATGCGTATCGTGAGGCGAGCATTCATGGTCATCAAGGCGGTTGGTTCCGGAATCTACTGGGAGCTGTGGCCATCGCCTTCTCCCTGACAATGGCACTAGTAGGGGGGACAAAGGGATACCTTGCCTCGGCAGCCCTCCTTACCATCGGGACGGCATTTCTCTTGCCTTCCCTGTTCAGCTGGACCATCCGCGCACTGAGTTCTCTTCTTGCCCTCCTGATTCGTAATGGGGCTTCCCTTGCGAGACGCAGCACGCTGAGGCAGGCACGACGAAGCGTCCAGATTGCAGCCGTGACGATGCTTGCCTGTTCGGTCGGAATCGTCGGTACAGGGGTGCTCGGTACAGTCAAACAAGATACGACGAAGAGCATCATGGATCGTTATCCACTCGATCATATCCTTCAGTCCAATACAGGGATGGATCAAGATGGATTCGATCAGGAATTATTCCACGATATCCATGGGCTTGACGGAGTCTCTGCCGTGCCGATTTACAAAGGAAAGCTCATGATTACCGATGGATGGAAGATACACGGCACTGATATGAGTACGATTGATGTGGACGGCAGGCCTGAACTGCTTACCTATCTTCAACCTGTGGACTGGAAGATCCTTCAGCAGGCATTCCCCCATATGATTTCAGCAGGGGAACTCAAGATGTCCGATTTCAATCAGGGAGGAGTAGTCATCACGTCCTTTATGTCTAAAAAGCTTGACCTCCAGGTTGGAGATTCCATCTCCATGGTAAAAGAATCAAGCTACGATTATAGCTCCGGTAAATGGAGGAAAGGGTTCAAACCAGTAGACTTGACGGTAACCGGAATCATACGGGCATTCCCGTTCGGCGATCAGGAGGATTTCTCTTTCTACACCTCACCAGGTTGGATGGAAGCAAACATAGGGCCGGTGAGTTTGGATGAAATCCATTATTCCCTCACTGACTCCAGCAAGGTGAAGGAGAACGAAGCATTTATTCAAACGTTTGTTCAAAATGAAGGAACATCTGAGGCGATTTCATTGGATAAGGGCGAGGAACTGGAGCTCTTGCATCATCAATTCACCCAAAGAGCCGCTTTTCTGGGAATCTCCATTTCCCTCATATGCCTTCTGGCCCTGATCGGATTGATGAATAATATGACAGGAAGCCTGAAAGAAAGACGCAAGGAAATCGCAACAATGAGAGCGTTAGGGATATCGCTCAGGAAGATTTCACGGTTGATCCTGGCAGAAGGGGTCCTCATTACATCGGCTGGCGGAATCCTGGGCGCCCTTTACGGGACCATCGTGCTACAGCTTCTCTTGGCTGCCTTGGACCATCATTCATTTGTTATGACGTGGTCATTCACCGGTGGCTGTTTGATCCTTTCTCCCATCCTCGGTATGGCGGCGGTCCTCTTCCCTCTGTGGCAACTCAGGAGAACCTCCATCCTCCAAGAACTGGCGGACCACTGATGCCAGTTCCAAACCCGGCCTTCACATCACCCTGATTATTCCGATAATGACAGTAACAGGAATAAAATACGTGATTGAGGTGGAGGAATATGAAGATCGACCTTTCGTATACCGGGGCATTGATGGGCGCCCCAAAGGATCTGAACCAGAATGGATTTGCACCTGCTTTTCAGAAGGAGCCCGTAACGATTTCAAAAGAAGACAAGGCGTATACTGTCACCCTTTCCAATGAGTGGAGAACGTTCGCCGATGCAGAGAAGATCAGAACAGAGGACCTTTATTCCAAGACCACCATCGACCCCGATGATCCATTCTCCTACAAGCCCAAGGATCAATGGCTGATCTTCAGTCAATCCCTTCAGGAACAGGGAGTTTTTGAAGGGAAATCACGAGAAGAAGTCGCATCCATGGAAGAACATCTAAAGCGGATCACGGATGGGTTGGACAGCCTGTACGCCGGCGGAATCGATCTGGCCGGCGGACTCACCAGGGAGTTGGATTCATTCGAAGCGCATCTGGAATATGCTGCTTCCCTTTCAGCATTGAATCGATTCAGCGAGAAGTTCCTGACCGGTGAAGCTCAGGCAGGTTTCAAAGACCTCATCGATGGATACGCGAAGCATAATCGTGCGGTCGTCGAACATCACAGTTCCTTGGAAGAGCGATTCTTCCAGGCACGGGCATCAATCACTGCACCTGATGTACGTCTGACGCCTGAACAGGAAAAAGAAGTGCGCATCACCAACCGCCTGGGGAAATCAGATCGCATCCTGAAGGACAAGCTTGTACAGACGTACATCACTTTTTTTGAAGGAATCCGCCACGGAGATGACATCCAGCCGGCAATAGACGCAGTAAAGAAGGCCTTCCTCTCTAACCTCCTTGACCAGACCCCCTTGAAGGACCGCGAAGAGATGAAGGAATGGCTGATGGAAAGGACCTCAGACACGTTTGATAGGATTGGATCCTACTTTGCTGCACTGAATGACGACTGAGGCCAAATGAAAAGAGGCTGAGACAAACATGTTTTAGTCATAGTAAAACCCGAATCATTTGCCTACGATAAAGCAATTGATTCGGGTTTTACATTCGTTTAATGAACATTCAAATTTCATCATTTCCAGCGGTTGATCGGAGTGCAAGACGAAGACTCCAGCGGGAAGAGTAGCTGATGTGAGACCCCGCAGGCGTGCCGAGGAGGCTCACGGGCTATCCGCGGAAAGCGAAGTCTTGCACGGAGATCATGAGCGGTATTAAGGATCGTGTTCGACATTAAAGGGGCCTTTTTTAGTTTTGTCCCACCCTCTATTTTTTATTGTTTTCCTACAGTTTGAACCTTTGAACCTCTTCCTTCAATGAGTCCGCCATGGCCTTCAGCTCACTGTTTTTCGATTGAAGGGTTCGGACCGTGGTATTCTGCTGTTCTGAAGATGAGGCGATTTCCTGAAGCGTCGCCACCCCTTCCTCTGAGATCGCGGCGATTTCATGGATGGATTCAATGGAATCTTTTGTGTTTGATTGCACGGTATCCATGCTCGATACCATTTTCCTCACTTCATCGGAGAGGCCCTGGACACCGTGGAAGATGGTTTCAAACAGCTCCCCGCTTGTGGCTACAAGATTCACTCCGTCTTCGATATCGGAATTGACTTCTTTGTTGGCATCCATCATTTCCGCTGTTTGCTGGTTGATCTCTTGAATGGCCTGATTGATGGTTTTCACATTGGAATCGGTCAGGCGCGCCAGATTCTGAACCTCTTCTGCCACGACGGCAAACCCTTTTCCGGCTTCTCCCGCCCTGGCCGCTTCAATGGAAGCATTAAGGGAGAGGAGATTGGTTTGATCTGAAATGTCCTTGATCAGGTCAATATCCCGGTTGATGGCGACGATTTTGTTTTCCAGGGTCACCAATCGTTCATGGCTGATCTGGCTGTTCTTCTGGATCCGGGTGATTTGATCGGTGATCCTCACAATCTGATCGGACCCTTCTTTTGCCCGTTGGCTCGTGCTCTGTGTGAACTGATCGATGCGTCCCGTCTGTTCTGTCAGAGTCTTCACTTCATCGGACATGGAGGTGGTACCGGTTGAGATCCGCTCGATATGCTGTGAGCGGCTCTCGCTTGCCCGCGCTTCCTCCATCGTTCCCGTGGCGATTTGTTCCGAAGCCTCGGTCATTTCGCTGAAGCCGGTCACGAGATCAACGCTTGTCGCATCGATCGAGTCTGCATTCGCCTTCACACTCTCGATCATCCGGATAAGATTCCCGCGCATATGCTCGAACTTATGGGAAAGGGTCCCGATCTCATCCTTTCTCGTCGTGGTGATTTCTTCTGTCAGATCTCCACTGGCCATTTTGTCCATGGAGTGGACAAGCTTCTGGATGTGCTTGTTCATATTACGTCCGAATAGGTATGCAATGACGCCGCCGATGAGGATGGCCATGACAACGAATCCGATGAGGAAGAGATTGATCGTATTGACGAGGTCATCAATGAACTGCGTGCTCATATCGACACCGATGATGGCATCAGATCCATCGACCGGAACGAAGTAGGATTTATGACTTCCCCATTTATCCGTATAAATAGAGGTAAGGACGGATTTCTTCTCCTCAAACGCACGTGCCTGATCATCCGTGAACGGAGACTCCACCATGGCATCGGTTGATCCATTCATCCCGACGATATAGTCTTTCCCGTTCTGCTTGGTCAAGACGTATACGTACTCGAGGCCTTCCTTCCCCTTGGCGTACTCATCAAGGAATGTCGTCAGCTGAGATTCACCGCCCTCTCCTGCTATCACCTGGTTAACGACCTTTTCATCTGTGAATGAGGATAGATTCTCTCCATTCATCTCAAGGATCTGATCGAATTCCGGTAGCACATGCTCATCGATAATGTATCCGGTAATGGATTTGACGAAAATGAACAGCGCCAGTCCGATGATCGCAAATGGAATCATGAAGTTCAGGAACATCTGGCCTTGCAGGGATTTCTTTGGATTCAGATTGAATGATTTCATGATGGTACCCCCACTTTCTTCTCGGTGATATACGGGTTCAATTCTATGTGCAGAAGATCGTGTACCTCTTCCATCGATGACGTCCTGAAAAAGACCACTGACAGCATCTGGTCATCAGATGACTCGACATTCCGGTACTCGAGGATATCCGTGAATCGTTCTTTCAATGCTTCATGATCAAAGCTGTGCAGGTCCTGCTTCACTATGTCTACAGGAAGTTCAATGCAACAGAAACCATAGAGGCGATCGTCGGAGCGCGTTAAGATTTCCGACCAGTCCGGACGTTCATTGAGCATATATGCCTCTGCACCATTGATGCCGTATGCATGGGTACTGATATCCGTCGTCCCGGCTCCAGCAAAGCGGAGCGGGTTCAACTCAATTGCCATCATACCGGCTTCACTACGGCGCAGTTCCAAGTGGAAGGGGTAGTGACTGACTTCAAGCATCCCGCTGAGTTTGTGAAGGAATTCCTCCACTTCATGGAAGACTTCTGCCACGATGGACGTGGACGTATAGTACATACGATCGGATGTATCGGTTGAAGAGGCAAACATCCTCTTCAGGATATTCAGGATCACCGGCTTGCCTTCATGATCGAAGTAGCAGTCGACTGCATATTCCTCCCCATCAATCCACTTCTCGATGATGATCTCGTCCTGATCGACGACCGACTCACTGTAGACTCCCTTGGAGAGGGTCAGCTCGCCATATAGCTCGGCAACGGACCGATCCCATTCGGAATGATCTTGAACCAGCTTCACCCCGACACTTGAATAGCCTTTATTCGGTTTGATGACGAGGGGGAATGGCAGGATCTCTTTTGGCATGGAGCGTAGTTCTTGCAGGGATACCAGTTGGTAATAGTAGTCCGGGAATAGATCGGACAGCATCGCTCTGAACGTTGCCTTCTGTTTGACCATCTGGGAGATCCGGGTGAAAGGATGCTGAGGCGCCCATTCATTCAGACGCTGAAGGCATGCCTCGGAATTCGTGAGTACTCTTGAATGCTCGTCCAGTACCAATGGCCCTTCGTACTCTTCATCAATAACGGGTATATGAAGGCGCTGGGCCGTTTCCATTAACATGGGGGATACATTTTCTTTTTTTATAATAAACAAATTTACACCTCCGTGGATTCTACCCTATATCTATCGGGAGTTCCCTAAGGAGTTTGAATGATAAAAAACAGTTGGTAATAGGTATTAGGAACTATTTAATCCAACAAAACTAATTCTTTTGGATTATAAATTACATTATATTCAATTAAAGTTTTACATTGGAAACACTCGCTTGTTCATACGTTCCTGATCATGGATAATAGTCTTGAACTATGAAGTCTGAACAGGGGAGAACGTTTCACATGAAACAATCTGTACAAAATCATTTTCAGAATCTTTCATGTCCATCCAAACAGATCCAATATGAAGCTTATCAATCGATAATGGACATCAAAAAAAAACCTGTCGATTGGGCTTATGAAGTATGGGATGAACTTGTGAATGAACTTTCAAGTCCCGACCCTCATGCACGTTCGAGGGCAGCACAATTTTTAGCGAGACTTTCCATAAGCGATCCCGAGAAAAGGATCATCCGTGATTTCTCCGGTATATGGGCTGTCACCTACGATGAAAAATTCGTCACTGCACGTCACGCTCTTCAAGAAATCTGGCGGATTGGTTTGGCAGGAGATAAGCAGTTTGAATTGGTTTGGTCTCATATGGAGGAACGCTTTAAAAATTGTGAAGGCGAGAAAAACTTCACACTGGTCAGAGCAGATCTCATCCAAAGTGTCAAAAGCCTTTCATTCTATCGTAACGATGATACACGTTCTCTTATGGTAGAAGAATGGATTGAATCAATTCCAGATGAAAAGAATAGGAAGAAATACTGGAGCATTTGGAGGAGGAAGATGACATGAAGATCATAATAGACGATCTATCGGGAGCAGCCATTCAGCACTTGATCGCAAGCCATCTTGTGAGCATGAATGAAACGTCCCCTCCGGAAAGCGTCCATGCTTTGGGAATCGATAAGCTCAGGGGAGAGGATGTTACCGTTTGGAGTGCCTGGATCGAGGAATCCCTGGCCGGGTGCGGGGCGTTGAAAGAACTCGATCCCACCCACGGTGAGATCAAATCCATGAAGACCGACCCAGGCCACCTCCGGAAAGGAGTGGCGGGCGCCCTTCTCTCCCACATCATACAGGAAGCAAAGAATCGGGGATATCTCAGGCTCAGTCTTGAGACAGGCTCCATGGATGCCTTCCGTCCTGCGCAGCTCCTGTACGAGCGCGCAGGCTTCCATTACTGTCCGCCATTCGGGGCGTATACCGACGATCCCAACAGCAGGTTCATGACACTGGAACTTTAAGAAAAAAAGAGGATGCCTCCGTTATCAGGAGGCATCCTCTTTCATTTCATTCATTATTTAAGATCTTCGATTGAGTCGGCTTCCACATAAGAAGGAACGACAAGACCTGTTTTTGCACCTTCAAGGTTTGGTCCAAGACGGTCCATCTTGTCACCATATTTATCAAGGTAATCTTTATGAGTCAGTGGCAACCATCCGGAAACCGTTGCATCTGCATTACCTTCAGCTACCGCTGTGAACATTGGACCTGCATCCAGCTGAACAAGCTTCACTTTGTACCCGATGCTTTCAAGTGCTTTTGCCACAACATTCGTGCTGGCGATTTCAGAATCCCATGCTACATAAGAAAGCGTGATGTCTTCGCCGCTTACTTTGTCAGCACCTTTTGTCCATTCATCGACTTTATCTTTGTTGTCTTTTACCCATTTATCAGCAGCTTCGGCAGGATCGGTACCTTCTTGGATATCGACCATGACTTCACCGATGTCATCATTCGTCCAGCTGAACTGATCAAGCACTGTGTAGGCGCTCGGTTGATCTTCTTTCAATCCTTTACGTGCAAAGGTTTCGATCTTTTCAGCGTCACCGTAAACACCTTTAGGGTCTTCCAAATATTTCAGGTCATACTTGGCGAACATCCAGTGCGGTGTCCAACCAGTCACGATGATCGGATCTTCATTTTTGATGGCTTTATCAAGCTCTGCAGCCATTGCAGCTGAAGAAGACTCGACCAATTTGTAGTCTTTAAGATTATCGTACTCTTCCAGGGCTTTGTTCGTTGCCGTCATGATACCGGCTCCAGGCTCGATTCCAGTGATTTTGTAATCCACTTCATCACCGATGGTCTTACCCTCTTTTGAATCATTTCCACAAGCGGCCAATCCTACAGATAGAGCGAGGATGGAAGCCAAACCAGCAATACGTAGTTTTTTCATTGTGTTTCCCCCTTTTAGTTTTTAGATGAACCTATATTTTGAGAAATCCGATCGAGCACAATCGCCAAGATGACGATAGCCAGACCAGCTTCAAAACCAACACCGACTTTCAATTGGGTAACGGCACGATATACATCTGCGCCTAGTCCAGGTGCCCCGACAAGTGAAGCGATGACGACCATGGAAAGGGCGAGCATGATGCTTTGGTTGATACCGGCCATGATGGTGCTTGTAGCCAGCGGCAGCTGTACTTTGAACAGCTTCTGACCAGGTGTCGAACCGAAGGCGTTCGATGCTTCCACAAGATCTTCCGGTACCTGACGGATCCCGAGATTTGTCAGACGGATCGTCGGAGGCATGGAGAAGATGACGGATGCAATGATACCCGGTACAACTCCGATTCCAAAGAAAATGATCGCAGGAATCAGATAGACGAAGGCAGGCATCGTCTGCATAAAGTCAAGGATCGGCGTGATGATTTTCATCGCGCGGTCACTTTGTGAAATCCAGATCCCGATTGGTATACCTATTATGATAGATATGATAACGGATGCTAAGACGAGGGCGAGCGTATCGATCGTTCCATCCCAGTAACCAAGATTGTCAATGAGCAACAGTCCGACTGCCGTAAATAAGGCGATGGTCCAGCGGCTCACCCACCAGGCGATGGCAACAAATATCAAAATCAACAGAAGCGTAGGAATGGATTCAAGAACCATGACGAAGAAATCAACAACAGATCCGATGGCATCAGTCAGGAAGTCAAAGAGCGGTCCGAAGATGTCTTTGATCCAGTTGACGAAGCTATCCACCCAGCTTGCTAACGGAAGTTTCGGTAGGAATGTCATATGTTATTCACCTCAATTCCCTCAGCATCTACATTTGTATCTGAGTGTTCATTTGTTTCGGTTGTAAGATTCATGTCTGATTCGAGGCCGGCAAGTGCGCCTAATACGGCACCCCTTACAATGACTCCACGCAATCTGCCTTCTTCGGTCACGACCGGAAGTGGAAGACTTGCCGTTGCGACTTGTTCGAACATATCGACAAGCAGTGTCTCAGGTTTAAGTGACTCGATATCCGTGATCAGGATATCTTGAAGCGTTTGTTGATTTTTCACCGCTGCCGAAGCCGCTTCGATGGTGACGGCACCAAGAAGCTGCTGCTTGCTGTCCACGACGAACAAGTGGGAGATCCCCTCGTCTTTCATGACTTTCACGGCTACACGCGGACCACGGTCGATGCGCACCATTTCAGGTCTTTTCATGACATGCTCAGCAGTGAGCACTTTAGACAAGTCAACGTCCTCTACGAAACGCTCAACGTAATCGTTCGCAGGGTTTGTCATGATCTCTTCCGGTGTACCCACCTGTACGATGTTCCCATCTTTCATAAGGGCGATGCGGTCGCCGATTCGAAGGGCTTCATCAAGGTCATGGGTGATGAAGACGATGGTCTTCTCCATTTTCTCTTGAAGCTCGAGAAGTTCATTCTGCATGTCTTTACGGATCAACGGATCCAATGCGCTGAATGCTTCATCCATGAGAAGGATATCAGGGTCGTTTGCAAGGGCACGCGCCAGACCGACACGCTGCTGCATACCACCGCTGAGTTCGCTCGGGTAGCTGTTTTCGTATCCTTTGAGCCCAACAAGCTCAAGGGATTCGATTGCCTTTTGCTTACGTTTGGATTTTTCTATACCTTGGACTTCAAGTCCATATTCAGTATTATCGAGAACAGTTCGGTGAGGGAATAGTGCGAAGCGTTGGAATACCATGCTCAGTTTCTTCCTTCTTACTTCCCTAAGCTCGTTGGGTTTGAGCTTAACGATGTTCTTGCCATCAATGAGGACTTCTCCATCGGTCGGGTCAATCAGGCGATTGAGCATCCTTACCAATGTTGATTTACCACTTCCTGAAAGCCCCATGATCACGAAGATTTCACCTGCATATACATCGAAGCTTGCTTTGTTGACACCGACGGTCATGCCGGTCTTTTCAAGTATTTCCCGTTTGGTCTTGCCCTCGTTCAGGAGTTTGACTCCCTGTTGGGGCGATTTACCAAAGACTTTAGTAACGTTTTGAACGCTAATTTTCTTCTCAGCCATAAATCCACCTCTAACTTTGTTTAAAAACGTCAAATTTTGTCGAATCCGAGCGATTTTTCTAGCATACCTTAAAAGTATAAAGGACTTTTGTCGCAGGTAACAAATGGGATAAACCTTCATATTCAACGTATATAGTCCGTACAGTTAAAACTGTACGTTCGAAATCATCTTATTCTTAGATTTCTTTGGATATCCTCCCATATCCTCTCTTTATGTTCCCTTTACTTTGAAGAATCCAAACCTTAAAATAAATCAAGATGAATAGTAAGGGGTGTATTCCATCTCTTTTTATTGTGATTAGAATGGTGGTGTATTATGCATAATGAAGGTTTAGTCGCCCAGGCACGGGAGAGAGTGATTGAATCCGTGGCGAGAAACATGCATTTATACGGGGTTTCCCCTTCCATAGGACGCATTTACGGGACCCTCTATTTTGAAAATAGACCAATGACCCTGGATGAGCTGAAGGAAGAGCTGGAAATGAGTAAAACCAGCATGTCCACCGGTGTCAGGACGTTGTTGGAATTGAATATGGTTGAAAAAGTATGGCGAAAGGGAGAGCGGAAGGATCTGTACCAGGTGAAGAATGACTGGTATCAAAATTTCATCGATCGTTTTACCACTCAATGGAGGAAGGGAACCCAGATGAACCTCGACGCTTCCGTCAAATCCATGCGGGACCTGGAAACTGCCATAGCAGACACAGATGACGAAGAAACCGCTCAGAGGGCAAAGGATCACCTCGAGAGGATCACCTACGCCATTGAATACTACAATTGGTTGAATCAGGTTATCGACCTTTTTGAATCAAGAAAAATTTTCGACCTCACCGAACATAAAGAAGAATGAAAGCCGGTTTCGATGGAAACCGGCTTTTGTTGTGTCTCTTTTCCTCTTAGCAGATGTTAACAAAATGTAACTTCAATCCAACTGGGTGAAGATGGTATAATATGGGCAAATCAGGATGCTTCATCTGCCCAGTGATTCTTATGGGGTTTTCTTAACATTGAAGGGACAAGCGTTGATGGTGGGCACATCAAGTGTCTAAAGTAGAATGGTCCCAGCTTACGGGCAGGCAGGAGCCTCCCGGAGCAACACCTCATGTCTGATGAAGCATTGAAAAAGGTGTGATTGAATTGAATAAAAGGAATGTGAAGACCTTGATATTCCTGGTCTCCCTTACCATCCTTCCATTCGCGTTCTATTTTTCCATGTATGAGGGAAGTGCGTTGCTTGAGGATCAGTTCGAGTGGAAGAATTCGGCGAAGGTTTCGGCGAGTACAGGGGAAGTGACAAAAACGGGAGATATCAATCAGATGGATTTCTTCATCTATGCAGCGAAATTCCGCCCGTTTTTCCCGATCGTGACGACCATTTGCGCAGCTGTCATTGCATTATGGGTCATCGACCGCTTCTTGAAGGTCCGCGCCCATATGATCGGTAACGGGATTGTAGGTGTTGCCTCCATCATCGGTGGCCTCTATTTGATCAGCGGCGTCACAGAAGGAAGCAGTTATTTCAGTATTGTGCTTCTTCTACTGGGTGCAGCTGCCCTGCTTCTTGCTTTCAGGAGTTTCAGGTCGGGGCACTCCCGCTCGATTTTGAACCATTCATAAGAAGAGGCTGAGACAAACATGTTTTAGTCATAGTAAAACCCGAATCCCTACGATAANGCGGTTGATCGGAGTGCAAGACGAAGACTCCTGCGGGAAGAGTAGCTGATGTGAGACCCCGCAGGCCTGCCGAGGAGGCTCACGGGCTACCCGCGGAAAGCGAAGTCTTGCACGGAGATCATGAGCGGTAGTAAGATCCTATACTGATCGTGTTCGGCATTAAAGGGGCCTTTTTTAGTTTTGTCCCTTCCTCTTTCATTTACAGATAGTCTTTGATGTCGTGTACAAATTCGTATAAGAAATAACATCCGAAGCCGAATAGCAGGATGCCGGCTGCGATCGACGTCCATTTGATCATCGCTCGATTCATGGCCCTGCGGGTGGCGGCCACGATCGAGAGCAATCCCAGGTCATGAATCAAAATTCCCGTAAGAACCCCCGCTGCAGCCAGGACAAATCCGATCTTCGAGCCTGAATAGGAATCGGCCAGGACCGTGCCGAACACAGAGACCCAGAAAACGAGATTCCCAGGCGATACAGCCACGAGAACTCCGTTCCGGTAGGTCTTCCATAAAGAGGATTGAGGTCGATCCCCTGCCATCGTGATCCCATGGTCGGCATTCTTGATTGAATCATAGGCAAGGCCAAACAGGAAGATGGCTCCTACCACCCATAGGGGCAGCTGCACATAAGGAAGGGAGAGGACCTGGGCGAGTCCGAGATACATGGCAAGAACAAGGAAGAAATCGATCGTCATTCCGCCGACGCCCACTGCCCAGCCGTGGAGGAATCCGTTTTTCAGTCCTTGCTTGGTCATTTCCACGGTTACGGCCCCCACCGGAAGGGCAATGGAAAATCCGACGAGTACAAATTTTAAATATGTATCCATTCAGTTGTGTCTACTTTCATGTAAAATGCACATTCATTCTCCGTTTTGTATAATTATACACTTAGAGATGGGTGTCTTCAACCACTGTGATGAAACGTCATGGTGCCCCTGTCCGTCTTGACGATCGTCGGGGCGGGCAATCCGGGTTTATCGGAGAACATCCATCGTCTCCCGGCCCTCGCGATGATGATGAAGGCACCGTCTCCTACCTCCCCCATGAAGTTCAAGGTTTCCCCGTTTGATAACGGCCTGTCATTCCGCAACGGTATCCCTTTCGCCATTACTTCTTGTGAACAGCGATATACTTCTTCCGACGAAATCCCGATCTCACTGATCCCCAGAACCTCTGATGGACTGAATGATCCCGCGTGTGAATCGGGGTTCACACCTTCTCTCGCAATGAGTTCTACAATATTTCCAGCGGGGTCCAGAAAGTAGAAGGATCGGGCCTTGGATTCATTGAAAAACACCTCGTCCTCATCATCCTCCCTTGCAAGCGTCACCCTCTCCGCCATATACGCTTTTGCCGAATCGAACAGATTGGCCGGAATATTCAACGCAAAATGGTAGTAGCAGTCCACTCCCGATTTCTTATGGAAGGTCACTGTCCCGCTGCCCGCCTCGATATCCGTTGAACCCTCACCATTCTTCCTGCACGTGAACCCCATTGTATCCTGATAAAAAGCAACCGTTTCTTCATAGTTGCCGATGAAAAGCTCCAGCTGATGGATCTTCATTGACATCCCCTCCTTTTTCCTTATCATAGATGCTGGAGAAGAAGTGGCCATCAACCGATGGAACGAACTTCTTTCAGTCATAAGGCGGGGTATTATTGAATGGGCATAAATGCCACCTGCCAGATGCCATTTTCATTTCGGATAAGCTTGAAGCCCATCAGGCTATCAGGATCCTCGGAGCGATAGTACTTGATGTAACCTTCATCCTCTCCTGTCTCGACAAACTTTCCTTCTGCAAGGTGATTATAGGTCTCTTCCGTGAGTCTTCGATTACCCCTATCCTGTTTGGGGAACTGCTCATCTTCTTCCTTCGTCCACATAATATAATCCGGTCTGTCGGTATAGAGCTCATATAGGATGTCATCCTTTTCATCAAGAATGGCCTGGACATAGATTTTAGCTATGCTCATTGGGGAGAGGCTACGGAGGATCTCCTGGTCGAAATTTTCACTAAAGCTTGCGTAGGCTTCCGATTCTTCATCTGTCAGGACAAGGGGAGCAATCTCAATGGGCGCTTCTTCCGATTCCTTTTCAATATCCTCCTTCAGGGGTACTTGATGAGTGGGTTCTCCAGCATCGTGGGGGTGCTGATCTTTCATAATGATTTCAAAGAGATAATATGACCCTGTCAGGAGAAGTACGGCTGTAAGAAGAATAGGCATGAGATGCTTCTTTCCGTTACGATTCTCCATGGCTGCTATTCTCTCCTTGATTTCTCCTTTCACCATATGCCGTGGTGTCAAACCCGGTCTGTTTTTTAGCGGGGTCAGGAATTCAGAGTCTGTGTTTTTGTGGAAAGTCATATCGTGTTTCATCTCCTTTCCTTGATAGCTTCCTCCGCAGCATTTGAATCGCACGGTGATAGGTGACTTTTACCTTCATCTCATTCCACTGAAGGATCGAGGCGGACTCTTTGATGGAGTATTCCTTTAGACCCCGTAGTATCACAACATTCCGATAATCAGGCTTGAGGGTCATCAACGCTTCCTGGACTTCCTGCCATTCCTCCCGGTCATCCCACTCCTTCTCTGGAATACCGTCCGTGCTCGAAAGCATATTCCCAATCACCCCGGGCAAAACCGATAAAATTTTCTTCTTTCTGTAATGATCAAAGCTCGTTCTCCGGGCTATGGAAAGAATCCATGTTTTCAACGTCGAATCTCCACGGAAATCCGGAAGGGACTTCATGACTCTCAGAAATGTTTCCTGAGTCAGGTCCTCTGCTTCGGATCGACTGTTGGTGAAATATAATAGATATTGATATACATCATCAAAATAACGTTCATAAACTTCTTCAAATCGCTCTTCCATACTCTCCCCCCGTTCAAACTACCCATTAGTCGGACCCATCCCCAAAAAGGTTTCAAAAAAAAAAAAAACGGCCTCGTGCTAAAAAAAGCACCCAAGCCGTTTCACTGTGACAAAGCCTTCTTGATATCCAGGATGGTCTGAAGGTGCATCCCTTCATGGAAAACCGTGCGGATGAAAACCTGCTCTACCGTCCTCATCCCCATTTCGGTCTGAGGAAACGCTTCTTCCATCCGGTGCCCCCACCGTTCCCTGATCATCCCGGGCTGCTCTTTCAGCTGGGTGGACAAAGTCTGGAGAGATGGCGTTTCCTGGGTGAAATTATGCGGAGAGGTTCCGTAGCCGAACCAGGTAGGATACGTTTCAGGCACTCCCTGCTTTTCCTTCGTCAGCGCCTCGATCCACTGATATTGATCGAGATAGATATGACCAAGGTTCCAGCGGATATTGTTACGGAAAGGCGGTGGAATCACATCTGCTTCTTCTGGAGTGACAGAGGCCGCCGCATGCAGGACTTCACTTCGATAGGTGCTCAGCTGGGTGAATAAGACTTCGTGACGATCATTCAATTCCGATCCCCTCCTCTAGAAAACATATCTCCTCTATCAGTTCGCCATTTCCTCCCATTTCCCTCTGCTTTCCACACAAAAAAACACCATCCCATGGATGATGTCTGTGGACGGTAGCCTCAAGCTTCTTCATCATCCACGCCTTTTTGTTCACTGGGAGAAAATTTACCAATCACCAATGAAACGACGACCATCAATACCACGACAAGTCCACCAGCAGCAATGATCAACCAAAGCCAACTATTCAATCGACGGTCCCTCCAGGTTTGCGTTTTATCCATTATATACCACCTGGTACAAAAGGGAAAGGGACGGTTCCAATGCATCCAAATGGTGCATCGGAACCGTCCCCATGTGTCATTTTTCGATTTTTCGGAGCCACGCTGTGAGAGCGACGGCGCCTGCTACCATGACGGCACCGATCCAAGGTGTGTGGATGAGGCCGATGCTGTCGACGATGAGTCCGCCGACGAAGGAGCCGATGGCGATCCCTACGTTGAATGCGGCGATATTAAGTGCAGATGCCACGTTGACGGCAGTAGGCACATATTTCTCTGCCAAGTTGACGACGAGTACCTGAAGGCCCGGTACGTTCATGAAAGCAAATAGACCCATAAGGAAGATGGCAATCAGACCAACCACTTTGAATGGTGCAGCAAACGTCAGGGCGAGGAGGATGATGGCCTGAAGGACAAACATCCAGAATAAAGCCTTGAGCGGATTTTCATCCGATGCTTTCCCGCCGACAACGTTCCCGATGGCGACAGCAATTCCGTAGACAAGAAGGATGATACTGACCCATTTGGCACTGAATCCTGTCACATCTTCCAGTAACGGAGTCAGGTAGGTGAACGCAACGAATGTTCCACCGTATCCAAGGGCCGTGATGGCAAATGCCAGCATGAGCTTACCGTTGGTCAGGATCTTCAATTGATCACTGAACTTGGCAGGTGGTGCTTCTTTAAGATTCTTCGGCACAAGGATCGAGCTTGCTACAATTCCGATGACACCAAGTGCGGCTACTCCCCAGAACGTCGCTCTCCAACCGAAGGCCTGTCCGATGAAGGTTCCAAGTGGTACCCCGGTGACCGTGGCGACGGTCAGACCCGTGAACATGAAGGCGATGGCACTGGCACGCTTATGTGCCGGAACAAGGTCTGCTGCGATCGTGGATCCGATCGAGAAGAAAATCCCATGGGAGAAGGCCGTGATGAACCGTGCCACAAGCAGAAGTCCAAAGCTCGTGGACAGGGCAGCGACGGAATTCCCTACAATGAAGAGAAGCATCAGGGACATGAGCAGGCTCTTCCTGCTCATCCTGCTGGTGAGGGCCGTCAGGACGGGCGCACCGATGGCGACTCCCAAGGCATATCCGGAAATCAGCAGACCTGCAAGGGTGATGGAGATCGACAGGTCATCTGCAATCGATGACAGCAAACCGACAGGGACGAATTCTGTCGTCCCGATTCCGAACGCACTGATAGCAAGGGCGAGTAGCGCCGGGGTGCCTCCTTTTGACTTGGAGGCGTTTTGATCTATAGAAGTAGAATGAGAACTCATAATGATTTTCCTCCTTAACAATTTTGATTCACCGGTGATGTCCCGGTAATCGTTAGTTTAAGGAGTATGCAACCAAAAAGGAAGTACGCACTTTAAAGTACGGTAGACACCTGGAGGTACCCATGCGCCGCTACTTGCTTCGTGGGCCGATCGGGTATAGAATGATATTATTCTACACATCATACAGGCATGTACATGTCAAAAAGATCCCATGAAGGAGTGACGGGAAATGAAGACATTCAATATACCGGTCGAAGCAGCACTTGAAGTCATCGGAGGCAAATGGAAGGTCGTGATCCTCTGCCACCTCATCGATCATGGCACCCTCCGCACGAGCGAACTGAAAAAGAGGATGCCGAATATCACCCAGAAGATGCTCACCCAGCAGCTTCGTGAGCTCGAATCCGACGGGGTCCTCGAGCGTATCGTGTACAATCAGGTTCCACCGAAGGTCGAGTACAAGCTGACCGACTACGGAACATCCCTTGCTCCTGCCCTTCAAATGCTCTGCTCGTGGGGCGAACAGCATATCGAGAAGGCGGTATCGGAAGGTGAGGACGTCATGGTCCTTTCCGGCGCTGAAGAATAAAGTAAAAAGGACGTCCATGCCAGGCATGGACGTCTATTTTTATGGGCGCATTTTCTTCAGATAAGGCTTCGGGTCCTTTTCTTTCCCTTTGCTGTTTATCGTTCTTTCTCCGTCAAAGAAGTAGTTGCTGTCATCCACGACACCTGACACAAAGTCCGCCTTCATGCGGTCGGGATCGGTTTTGATGGAGATATTTTTTGTGAAGATCCCCTGCTCCTCCGGTTTGAAATACGGGTTGATCCGGAAGATGAAGTTGTAGCGCTTATTATCGATGGCGATATTTTTGTGAACAATGATTTTGCCCGGATTGAAATTGTCCGTAAAGCCATCCATGTTATTATCGAATGCCAGGTTGTTCTTAACCATGTGAGCGACCGGGAGGCCTTCCCCGCCTACTTTGAATCCACTGCCCGAGGTACCATCTTGATTGTAGCCACTACTGAGCTTCCCATTGGAATATGAAATGTTCCCGTCAAGGGTAACCGGCTTGTTGGCACCTTCGTTCGTACGGTTGTAGAGATCCCAGCCGTCGTCGATATTATGGTGGGAAATATTATTCTTGAATACATTCCCTTCCCCTACACCGAGCTTCGCCGCAAAACCGTCGGCATTGATATCAGATGAATCACGATTATCATGGGATTCACTGTTCGAGATAAGATTGTGTTTCGGCCACAGTTCGGGATCCGATCCACTCCCCGAGATCTGGAATCCTGTATTCTGATTGTAGCTGAACGTCATATGATCGATCTTGTTATAGCTTCCGTTCAACCTCATTCCGTTTCCGGTGGACTTCGTCAGCTCGAAGCCTGTGATCTCCCAGTAGTCGGCATTCAAATTGAGGAGATTCCCTTTCTCGTTCTTTCCGTCGAATAGAACATCGGCGCCCTTATACGGAGCCAGGGTTTTCATTTTTTTCTTTTCCCCGCTGTATGTCCGGCCTATGGTCACGGGCTCTGTGTATACACCTTCCAGGAGGTAGATCGTCTCTCCCGGCTTAACGTATTTGATGGCGGTATCAAGGTCCAGGGGATCGTTCTTTTTACCGGAAGCAGACGCTTTCCCTTCTGGTGAAACGAACAGGCCTTTTCCACCCTTGAACAGCTTCATCGTGACGGTCCATTCCTCGGTCAGTACCACTCCATCATTCGTCTTCCATTCGACACGGAACGATGTCTTTTCATTTTTCAGCTTTGTTTTTTCATCGAATACTTGTTGAGCTTTCACCTTTTTATTCTTCACGATCTGTTTGCCATCCTGCCAAATGGAGATGCTCCCTTGTGTGTTTGACGTCGCTTTCAACGAATACTTCTTTGATCCCGACTCTTTCGCAGAAAGGATCGTCAGGGATGGCTCCGGCTGAAGGACAGGTTCATCCGGTGTCGGCACCGTATCCGCCTCACTCACCGACAAGCTTGCATTCTCCACGGTCATGGAGGCATTCCGTGAAGCATAGAATCCAACCTGCATGCGGTCGGGGTCCATCACCTGAACAAGGTCTGCCCCTTTTAGCTCCTGTTTGAACGTAGGAGATCCCGACAGATGGGTGAAGGTTGCAGACATGACAAAGCTTGTATCCGTCCGCTCAAGCTTCACGCGGACCGGTATATCCATCGGTACTGCCGGCGCTCCCGGAAGGACTTTGTTCACCCACTTGCTCCCTGTACTTCCCCACGGTTCTTCTACACC
Organism: Rossellomorea marisflavi; assembly: GCF_001274775.1. GTDB lineage: Bacteria > Bacillota > Bacilli > Bacillales > Bacillaceae_B > Rossellomorea > Rossellomorea marisflavi. The sequence goes on along the minus strand of NZ_LGUE01000003.1, from coordinate 26,297 downwards.
CGTCCGTGAGAGGGCGCTCATCCCGTCCCTCATCAAACCGACGGCAAACATATTGGATGCAGCGGTCACTTCTTCGAATCCTTCCACCATGGGGTCCTGCCTTGCCGCTCCATTCACGTCCCTCACCATAATACCGGCTCCCTCCTGGCCGCTCTGCTTTGCCCCTGTCTCCGGGCCAAGCTGATGGAAAGTCAAGTCGGCCTCCAAAACAAAATTATCCGTATTCGGATCCAAGGTAGTGTAATAGAAGGTCAGCCCATCATGCCCAGGAGCCAGTTTTCCCCCTCTGCTCTCCAAATAGATCTTCCCATCGATCGTACCCGGATGTTCTGGCTCTGCTGTATTCAGCCCGACTTTATCGGGCAGTACATTTGCAGAAAAATTCAGATCGGTCGATTGACCGAAGGTAACCGACTGCCACTCCGGTACATCATCTGCCACCGCCGATATGGGTAGTGCAACCCCCATCACTAAAACGGAAACCAAGAACAACAAGATCCCTTTCCCAACCTTTTTCACTCCATCCACTCCTTTGAATGTTTTACCGTCTGCTTATAACAACGTTGTTATTTTATAGTAAGCGCTTACAGGTTTGTAGTCAATAAGATGTTTGGACTGATTTTTTCAGGGAGGATCCACTAAAAAAGCAGCGAGAACCTATTTCCCGCTGCACTTCCTTATTCATTCATATAAAAATCCATGATCCCTTCGCAGAGATCATAGTGGACCGTTCCCTCCGTATTCATCAGGATAACGATGCCGAGTTGAAGGGCTGGCACCATCGTCATGAGGGACCGAACACCCATCTGCCCGCCTCCGTGCTCAATGATCGGCCGACCCTTATATTCGTCCGTAAACCACGCGAAACCATAGCTTCTTACTTCACTGCCGAATCGCCATTCTTCACTGACAAGATGGTGGGGCTTTTGCATGATGTTGACGGAATCTGGATTTAACAACGTTGTTCCTCCGTTGAGGTGCGCGGCCAGGTAGCACCCGAGCTCATTTGCAGTCGAATACAGGTAACCGATTGGTGCCGCGAGTTCGTTTTTGGGGAAAGGCGTTTCGGTTCTCTCTTCTCCCATGTAGTAACGTGCGCTATTCCCGGCTTCCTCTGCTCCTTTGTTTGTTGTCCTTTCCAATCCTAATGGACGGAAAACATGGGATTGCAAGTGAGATTCCCATTCCATCCCCGTCACCTTTTCAAAGAGATCGGCAAGGATCACATAGGCGTCCGTACAGTAAGCCCACTGTGAGCCTGGAGAGCCTATGAGTTCGACCTTTTCAAATCCCCTTGTGATGTCTTCACGGGTCTCGATCGCGGAAAGCTCCTCTTCTGTCAGACCATAATAATCCAGCGCTTCCTGAAATTCCGTCGGGGTATCCGAGAAGATCTCCCTCACATTCGGTGCAACCATATTGGCTATGCCCACTTCAGGGAAACCTGCCGTGTGCGACAGGATGTGCCGGACGGTGATGTGATTGCTCGCCGCCTGGTCCTTTGTCCTGAAATATGGGAGATACCTTACTACGGGATCATCAAGCTCGATGGACCCTGCTTCCACAAGCTGCATGATTGAGGTGGCCATGAAGTTCTTCGAGATGCTTTGGATGCTCATGAGTGTATCGGCATTCATTGGTTGATCACTGTCTCGGTCTGCCAACCCGAAACCCTCGGCGTACACTACCTCGCTCCCTTCTACGATGGCCACACTCGCACCAACGATATCGGCTGATTCAAGCCGCTTGGAAATCATCTGTGTCAGGTACTCTTTATCGTGTTGATTCATCATTTTACTCTCCTTTAACAGGTGCCACAAGCTCCACCTTGATACGGTCCGGGTCCTCGAAGAATACGGCATAGTATCCTTCCCCTCCCGCATATGGATGCCGATCGCGGTACAGGACGGGCACCCCTCTCTCTTCAAGTTTTGCTGTCACATCATCCACATGCTTCCTCGACTTTCCGTGGAAGGCCAAGTGGTTCAGTCCGGTGCGTGACCGATGATACGGGGCGTCCAGGAAGCGCTCCTCCGTCTGGACGAATACGATGTACGTTTCACCGAGTCGATAGCTCTTACCCTTTGCCCATTCCTGATAGGGTTCATAGCCGAGTTCCCCTAAGAACCACTCCCAGAATTCTGTGGATTTCTCTAAGTCTGATACGTTCAGCTCGATGTGATGGACCTGGCCGACCATCATCCCACCTCCAAGAATTCGATGAATGGCGGTTCTTCCAGGCTTTCGGTTTGTTCATGGACAGCACCTGCAAATTTCTCGTAGTCGATATCTAATTCCGGGTAGGTCATGAACAGGTTCCCACCCTTCTCGTATACCGCCACCATCGGGATCTTTTTCAAGCCGAATAAGCCGCCCTTTTTCCATTCGATTGTCAAGGTCTGGATGTCCTTCAGAAAGATGGATCGGTCCCCTTCCTGGGAGTGGACGACGAGGGAGTTCCCTTTAATCCATACGGTTCCTTCCTTTGTCTTTGCCTCATAGTGGATTTCAGATGCTTCCTTCTCCATCCGTTCCTTCCGCTCCTCCATGAATGCCGTTTTCCAGCCTTCCACATTCCTGCTTCCGAACGGTTCCTCAAGGATGGTGGAATCATCCCATTTGAATAGGGAATCCTCGCCTTCTTCCAGGCTGAACGCACCGACCCACGCTGGGTACACATGACCAGAGAGGTCACGGTAAGATGCTAGGTAGTACCGGACCGGCTCTTCGTAAGCGGTGAATGTATCGATATGATCCAAAATCGTGATTTCTTCCGCGTAGAGGCTCTCTTCACGGTCGAATAACAGATAGTAGAATAAGTGGGTCCGGGCCACATCGGATTGACGGGTATTCTTTACCGGGTTGTGATGTTCAATTCGATCGATGATCAGCCTCCAGTGGAATAATTCCGCGGACTCGATATGCGTGGCGCACCAGTGGACCTCTTCCTGAGCAACGGGGATACCCCTCTTGAGAGAAACGGTGACGGCAATCGTCTTGGCAATAGGGTCGTTCCATCCCTTTGCCTCCTCCAGATACAGCAACCATTCCTCCCCCCAGTAAACATCCATCAGCTTCAGGAAATTCTCCAGCTCCTCCCGTATATGGAGGTATGAGTCTTTCCATGAACAATGGACGTGCTTGGTTTTATAATCACGGTCATATTGAAGGTAGGCTGATTTCGCTTCTTCCCAATGACGGTGGATGAGGGGCTTGATGACTTCCGGCTTAAATTGATAGAATACTTTTTCCTCGTGAAGATTCGCCAGTATCCTGTAGAGATCTCGCCTGCAAGCTTTATCGTCCAAACGGGTATGGAAATAATTGATCAACGCTTTGGATACGACCCCGTTTTGTTCTAGGACGGCATGAGGAAACCACGCCTGATTGAGAGGGATCAGGATCTCGTACATTTCGATCAGGGCTCGCACAGCACCATCATGCTCGTGCATGCTCGTATGATAAAGGACACACTGCTTCCCCATCTCACTGAAATCGGCTATGTGATGGGTCAGATCGCGTGCCACCCTTTCTTCCATATAATCAACCACGAATTCAAGGAGGACCAAGCTCGGATCATCCCATTCTTCCCCCGTACGCTCAAAGGGACCCGCCGCGAGCTTGATCATATCCTTCAGAAGCGAGATGTCACACTCTCCGCCTTTGTTTTCCACCGTAATGTCCTTCAGCTTCATCAATCCATCATGGCGTACATCGGGATCCGCACTCTTGATCTCGGAAAGGGCATCTTTCACCTTCGATTCTAATTTTCCCATGGCTAGTTCCTCCGTCCTGTTTAATAGGTCCATTATAACGGATTTACGCTCCTTTTATTTTCTTTTTTTCATTTTTTCTCCATCTATTATTCAGTGTCCGGACACCTTTCCCTCCTCGAAAACATAGAGTAGTAGTAAATGTTTTACTAGAATACAAAGAAAAGAGTGATAGATGATATGGCTGATTCATGTAACCGCAATCCTGCAGCCCTCTGCTCGAGCGCCCAGGGCTCTAATACTGTAGCCGATGGAGTATCCTCTACGGCGCAAGGATATCAAACGAGAACCAATAATTCCTTTGCTCATTCAGAAGGAAGCAACACTACTGCCGGAAATGGTCGTTCGGGAGGGGGAGCCGCTTCACATGCGGAAGGTCACTTGGCCGTGACGGGTGCCGATACCGCCCATGCACAAGGATATGCCACCATTGCCAGTGGAGATGCCGCCCACGCACAAGGCTATCTTACCGCAGCAACCGGAGCGTCTTCTCACGCTCAAGGAGCGAGGACCCGGGCAGAGGGAATCAGTGCCCATGCAGAAGGGGAAGGAAACACCGCCTCAGGCCGGGCTTCTCATGCTGAAGGAGGCGCATTCGACCTTGCGAGGAATCTGGCTCCTACACGGGCATCCGGAGAAAGCTCTCACGCGGAGGGGATCGGGACCATTGCCAGCGGCTTCGGATCCCACGCACAAGGAGGGACAAATGATATCACGTTCAGTCCCGGTCCAAGGGCATTGAACAACTTTTCCCACGCCCAGGGATTATCCACCATTTCAAGCGGGATTGCTTCGCATGCTCAAGGGGCTTTAACCGACGCCAGGGGGGATCTTGCCCACGCGGAGGGGTACTTGAACGTCGCAAGCGGGATTGCTTCGCATGCCGAAGGGTTATCAACCGTTGCCGACGGGGATTACTCCCATTCAGAAGGATTGAATACAAGGACATCCACTTTCCCCGGCGCCCATATCATGGGAAGGAATGGGGATGCCATTGAGGCCCATTCCTGGTTCATTGCCAATGGACCCGATGAAGTCACAAGGGGTATCGGGGCCCAGTGGCTTGCCTCGACAGGAGACATGTCGGTTCAAGGTACCTTCATCCCGGGAGGGCAGGATTATGCAGAGCTATTCGAATCCATAAACGGTGAGGCAATCGACGTGGGGTATTTTGTCACCCTGGTGGACGATAAGATCCGCATTGCCACAGATCAGGATGATTACATCCTCGGGGTGACAAGTGCGACACCGGGTATCATCGGAAATGGTGAGAATCTCCGCTGGAAGGATCAGTTTATGAAGGATGAATGGGGCCGGGTAATAAAAGAAGAGGTCGTCATTCCCGCAAAGTATGACGCAAGCGGCATGCTGATCCAGCGTGAAGAAGTGCGGATGCAGCCCGTACTCAATCCCGACTGGGATCCAAGTCAAGCGTACGTGCCGAGGATCAAGCGGACGGAGTGGAGTGCCGTCGGTATGATCGGTATTCTCCGGGTGAGGGATGATGGTACAAGTCGGGTGAATGGATTCTGCAGACCGAATGGAGAAGGAATGGCCACTGATTCTGAACAGGGCTACAGGGTCATCAAGCGGACCGGCCCGAATCAGATCGTCATCATCTTGAAGTAATCGGCTATCACATTATTCAGAATATGTGGACAACCTGTTGAAAACTCGATTTATTTTCGATGATTTACGTTGATCATGTGCGACTGGCTGTTTATAACTGCAATGAAAAACCACTTGTCCACATTATCTGTGGATAAACTGTGAGCAACCGGTGGATAGCACGAATCATTGCTTCACTGGCTACCGATTCGTCCACAACGTGTGGAGAACTGACGTTAACGAACCAAACCGCGTAACGGTTTGGTTCGTTTCTATTCATGAATCGTTTTTGAGAGAGATGATTTTATGATTTCATTTATAATGATCATCAACCTGGCTGCCTTCACTGAAGTTCCACCTAAAGGATGACTATTATTCATACCTATGCTGGAGAAGGTATTTCCAGTAATTGTGCGATAATACACCTATCAATCAAGAAAGGCGGGGTTCAGTGAGGGGATATGGGACATTACTTGGAAATGCGTACTTCAGGAACTTTCTTATCGCTTCCACGGTTCTGAATATCGGCAGGAAACTGTCGTGGATTGCATTGGGGTGGTTTGTTTATCAAGTAACCGGTTCAACCGTTGCCGTCGGAATGGTGATATCGACGGCTACAGTTTCTCCATTATTATCGAGCATCCTGGTAGGGGGAATGTTAGATCATTTCGACAGGAGGACCGTTATGATATGGGAAAATGTCGTGAGAGGCGGATGTTTATCCCTCATCCCTCTTCTCTATTGGTTTGATGTCCTCGCCATCTGGATGATCATCGGGGTGGTTTTTGTGGATGGATGTCTCTCATCCTTCACGACCATAGGCACCGCCTCCATCCTTCCTGAATTTCTTCATAAAGAGGAGTTGGAAACGGGGAACGCGGTTTTTACGATGACCGGACAAATCGGATCGTTGATCGGACCCGCGCTGGGAGGATTCAGTACCGCTCTCGTGGGGGCACCGATGACGTTGATGGTCAATGTCCTATGCTTTTTGATGGCGGCCCTATTGTATTATAGGATTTCTCCAGAGGCCTATCATAGTCGTAAAATAGCGTCCGGGAAGGTGGGAAAAAATAAATGGCGTCGCTTCCTGAGGGAAACCAAAGAAGGATTCGCCTACATCTTTTCTTATAAGATCCTCATCGTCATTGCCTTGATCACATTTTTCTTTAACTTCACCTATGCCCCTTTAGAACCGATGCTTCCTGTCTTTGTCGATGAGATCGTCAAAGCAGGGCCGGGCACGTTGGGAACAATGTGGTCATTTTTTGCGGTAGGTTCCTTTGTCGGGGCGATTCTATGGGTCAGACTGGGAAGGCGATTCCCGTATTCCTATTCCCTTGGACTGGTCATCTTATTATGGGGACTCGTACCGATAAGCTTAAGTTTTTTCACACACATCATGATCATCTACTCCCTTATGTTTTTTGGCGGCATCGCTTATGCGCCTTACAACATTGTGTCACCGACCCTCCGCCAGCAGCTTGTACCCAATGCAATGAGGGGCCGGGTATTCGGGGTGTATGGATTGATTGCAGGGCTAGGATTTCCGATCGGGGTGTATGCTGGCGGCCTCCTGGCTGAACTGGTCGGTGTAACCCAGACGATTTTATTCAGTGGCGTACTCACCATGATACTCGGCCTTGTTGTGGCCGTTCATCCCATTTTACGTTTCAAGGATGTCAAGACCCTTGACGTGTCCCAGCCTGAACCTTACAGGTAAAAGTCATTCAACGAACAAAACCCAGAACCATACAGGCTCTGGGTTTCACTATGTTTGATCATTCATTCAAGGGGAGGGTGAATCCGGCAACCGTGCCGACATTCTTCTCGCTTCTTACATAAAGCTGACCTCCATGAAGTTCGATGATCTGCTTGCTGATGGCAAGACCAAGACCGACTCCCTCCGATTTTTCATTTTCTTTATAGAAGAGGGTCAGCACCTGTTGGAGATGTTTCTTCTCGATCCCGACACCTTCATCCTCCACTTCGAACACGAGGTTGCCGTGATCACGGTGATAGCGGATTGTGATGGTCGAACCCGGAGCTGAATATTTGATCGCATTATCAAGGAGATTCAAGATGACCTGGCGGATCCGGTGCTCGTCCGCCTCGGGTTTGATCGGCTCACCATTCTTCAATACGATGTACATCTCCCGCGCCAGCCGCTTTTTATCGAGCTGAAGGACCACTTCCTGAACGAGACGATGGAACGGGAAAGGGTGCGGTGAGATCTCAAAGGTTCCTTTTGCATAGCGTGAAAAGTCCAGCAGCTCCTCCACCATGGCTATCAAGCGGTCCGTTTCATTTGTGATGATGTTGAGCCCTGTCTTCATCTCTTCTTCATCTTTCATATCCCCCGTCAAAAGGGTTTCTCCCCATCCTTTAATCGAGGTGAGGGGGGTCCTGAGCTCATGGGAGACAGAGGAGATGAATTCATTCTTCAGCTTCTCCGTTTTCAGAAGCTCCTGCCCCATATCATTGAAGGATTGACTCAAAGTATGGAACTCATCTTTATACGTACCCGTCATTCTTGCCTCGAGGTCACCCTTTGCAAGCTTCTGAGAAGCTCTCGTCAGCTCCACGACGGGATCGGTGATCATGCGCGAGAAGAAGGTACTGATCACGAACACCATGAGGAGGATGCTGAGTCCGATGCCGATCAGGGTCGCGAGGATCGTCTTGAAGTTATCATCCAACGGTTCCAGGGATGATACGAAACGGAGGAGGGCCACCGTCTTCCCGTCAGACTCGAGGGGGACCGAGACGGCCAGCACATGCTCGTCCGTCTCGGGGTTCGTCCCCATCCACGTTCCTTCCCCTTTCCTGAAAGCATCCTGAATATCAGGGAAGTCGAGCCTTTCATGACTGATGAATCCTTCAGAGGAAGACAGCATCTTCCCGTCCGTGCTGATGACCTGGGTTTCTGCCTGGGGAAGGGAAAAGTTTGTCTGGATATCCTGCACCTGATCCCTGATTGTATACGGGGAAAGATCCATGTATCTCTTTGAGAACTGAGCTGAATTTTCAGCGTGATTCTTCAGGATCTCTGCCGTCCCGCTGTAGTAATAGTGGTAGATCCCCGATATGAGGATGCCGAGGAACAGGAGGATCGACAGCGTGATGATGCTCAGGTTCTGGATCAGCAGCCGTTTTTTAATCCCCATTTTCGCCATCCTCATTCCAGCGGTATCCGAAGCCCCAGACCGTCAGGAGGAAGCGGGGATTGGACGGGTTCTCCTCGATCTTCTGACGGATCCTGCGGATGTTCACGTCCACGATCTTCGGGTCACCCATATAGTTGACGCCCCACACCTTATCGAGAAGGTCATTCCGGCTCACAGCCTGGCCGTTTTTCTTAAGAATACCGGTGACCAGTTCATATTCCACGGGAGAAAGGTCGATTTCCTTCCCCTTGACGTAGAAAAGCCGCTTCTTCTCATCAAGGAACCAGTCAGGCACGGCCTTGGGGGCGGGAGCGGGCCTGAGTCTCCTGAAGAGGGACTCGATCCTCGCAATCAGTTCATTCGGGCTGAAGGGTTTTGACACATAGTCATCGGCCCCGTTCATCAGCCCGTGGACTTTATCCATCTCCTGGACCTTGGCCGTCAGCATGATGATGCCAACAGCCGGGTTCCACTTGCGGATCTCCCCGCACGCTTCAAACCCGTCCATCCCCGGGAGCATGACGTCCAAGAGAAGGATATCCGCACCGTGTGCCTTCAGGAGTTCGATTCCTTCTTCTGCACTTCCTGCCTCGAGTACCTCATAGCCATATCGTTTAAGATTGATTTTGATGAATCCTCTGATTGATTCTTCATCTTCAATGATCATGATCCGTTTCATGTACCACACCTACATTTCTTAGTTCGCTTGGAAGTTTTCCGGGTACCGCTCGGGTGAATACTTGGTCAGGTAGATGAATTGATTGCTTTCGCTCAATTCATTCCATCCTTCATCGGGGATGACCTTATCCTTCTCGACGGCATAGATATCATAGAGGACAGTGCCATCTTCCTTGGAGATGAATTTCACGTACCGGCGGTCTCCGCTCGTGTCGATTTCAACATCCGGCCACGAATCGGGGAGCTTCCATGTATATTGATAGTTCACATTCTCATATGTGCTTTCGACGAAGCGGGCTTCCCCGTCATCCATCAGCTGGTAGTACTCACTGATGAATGGCATATCCACATACGGCTTGTCTTCACTTCCTTCAACAAGCACAGGAATTTCGATGATCCCGTCATCATTCGTATCGATACTATTCGCCGCAGTTGCCCTGAAGAGATCTTCTTCCTTCAATCCCTTCGGCTTCACTTCCTTCAGCTTACCGTCTTTCACCCCGATGATGAACGAGGTGGAGGAGTGTGCCCCCACACTGGAATCCAGGACAGCTCCCTTGACGGACGGGGTGACGTAACCCGCTGCCGTATGATAATAAGGATACACGTAGGGGTCGAGTTTGAGCTCATCGACTTTCTCCATGTTGTCCTCATATGAGTAGAGGGTGACGTTATGCTCCTGATTCGGCACAAGGGTCGCGAGCATCAGTTCACCCCTCCCATCTTCGTTATAATCGTCGGCAAAAAAGGCACTGTATTGGGATTCAAACAGCTTCTCCGGCTTGTCTCCGCTCACATTGAAGACGAGGAGGGCCTTATCCGATGACTCATTGGAATACGAAAACCCGATCAGGACCTCATCCTTTCCGTCTCCATCAAGGTCGGCGAACTCCACCTTCTGAAGCTCCCTGCCAAGATCGCTGAACTGGGTTCTTTTCTTCCACTCCCCCTTGCGATTCTCAAGGATGACCCCTTCCATCTGGGCCGTCTTATCCGGCATCCGGTAAAAGACGATGAGTTCTTCCTCTCCGTCTCCGTCAAGATCCCGTTCAATGATGCGGTTCGTGTCCCCATCATCAAGAGGAGAGAGCCACTCGGCCTGTGCAGGCACATACTGACTGATCGCCTGCTTCAGCTCCTGCTGCTGGACCGGGAGCTGTGGGGGCTTCATCAACGACGAATTCGATTGAAATAATGAGCATCCACTGCATATCAATAATATAAGGACCACTTGTATCGTCAGTCTCTTCATTCCATTCACTTCCTACTTATAGCTTCCATCAGTATAGTGTAAACCTTCTCGACAAAAGTAACAAAAAAGTTACAACGTTCGACGGCGGTTTGTAACCGATTAGTAACCCTTTTATGAGAAGAATGTTTTACCATGGGAAATAGAGACAAACAGCGAGAAGAAAGGTGAGGGGAATGCAACAGCAGGAACGAAAATACAACAGGAGATTAAACGTGAAACGGGTCATCTTGAGCGCACTGACCCTCGTACTTATCCTATTATCCAGTATATTGATCAAAGATATCGTGGTGGCCAAGAGCTCTGGGGTCGGAGACAAATGGATTGCCTTCAACCAATCGGAATCCCCCTTAGGAGGCGAAGCAGCCAAGACCAACGAACAGGAAAAACCGGAAAAGACAAAGGATACCGAAAAAGAACAGCCTGCTGGTCCTGAACCGAAGGACGACACGGACCAGCAGGCACAGAATGATCAACAAGAAACCACGGAGCCTGACGAACAAGCTCCTGATGCTGAAACACCGGATCAGGGCACTGATCAAGAAGAACAAGCGACAGAGAAAAAGATCGTCTATCTGACATTCGATGACGGTCCGAATGAAAATACCGAAGGCATCCTTGAGGTGCTCGATCGATACGATGCCAAAGCCACCTTCTTCATGCTTGAACCGAATATGAAGACATACAGCACTGCCATTCAGGATATGGTTGCTGCCGGTCATTCCATCGGGATGCACGGCGTCAGCCATGATGTGAAGAAAATCTATCAATCCAAGGACAGCGTGGTAGGGGAAATGAAACAAGGGCAGGCGACACTGCAAGAACTCACCGGTGTAACCAGCGATCTTATCCGCGTCCCATACGGTTCCGTGCCGAACATGACACCTGCCTACCGACAGGCCGTGAATGACGCTGGCTTCCACCTGTGGGACTGGGATATCGACAGCGAGGACTGGCGCTTCCTGAGCCCCGCCTATGTCCCGAACGTGATGAAACAACTCGAAGACTATCAATATCACGAAACACCGCGGGTCATCCTCATGCACGACAAAAAGACGACCCTCGCTTCCCTTGACCAACTCCTTCAGCAGCTGACCGAACAGGGCTATGAAATGAAGGCCATCGATCAGGAGATGGAACCTGTGACGTTCAAGGGGTAAAGGGAAAAGAGGGGCGCGCAGTCCCCATGAAACGCCCAAAGACTTTTTACGATCTAAAGAGGATGGGACAAAACTAAAAAAGGCCCCTTTAATGCCGAACACGATCAGGAATGGATCTTAATACCGCTCATGATCTCCGTGCAAGACTTCGCTTTCCGCGGGTAGCCCGTGAGCCTCCTCGGCAGGCCTGCGGGGTCTCACATCAGCTACTCTTCCCGCAGGAGTCTCGTCTTGCACTCCGATCAACCGCACGATNAACCCGAATCATTTGCTTTATCGTAGGCAAATGATTCGGGTTTTACTATGACTAAAACATGTTTGTCTCAGCCTCTTTTCTTGTATACATCCATGAGTTAAAATGGAAATAAATACATATTTCGTTATCGAAGGAGGGGTTCAATGATTAAAAATAAGGCATCGGTTCTAACAGCCATGGCTATCTTCCTCATCTGCATGGCGCTATACTTCCCGTTCCCTGAAAACAAACTGAGTGAAGCCAGAACAGTATTTATGTCCTTCCCGATCACCGACAGCGACGGATTCGTCATTCTCGGCATCATCGGCAGCTTCCTATATATCAACGCCATCGTCTTTCTCGTACGTGGATTGAAGAAATACCGGATCCGCCTTGTCCTACTGACCATGTTCGCCTATGCAGCGGCTCCCACCATGGCCATCTGGCTCTATCAACATACATTGGCCAGTGGCATCTACGCCCTTTCCTATGACGACAGGAGCGAGTGTACATTTGAATCAGATGGGGACGGACATATTTATGCTACGTGCGATATAGAATTGAAGAATCATAGCCGGAATGACGTCTCATTCAACCTGCAGCTCCTCGACTCCACATACGATAAGCAATTCCCACCCGAGGAATTCCTCAAAGGCAGCTATCCCGTGACCGTGGAGGGGAAAGGCAGCCACACCGTCCTGATCGAGGATGAAATCGATCGCCCCGATCTTAAAGGTGAATTCAACGGAGCGTCCTCCGGATTCCTTCGGATCAAGGCGACGGATGGGGACTCGGAACGGAGATTTTAAAGAGGATGGCTCGATTTGAATTCTCCGTCTATTCAAAAGAAAGTAGCCGAGGGTACGTATCCTTGGCTACTTTCTTCTCTCTTTAAAAAGCATGAACTAATACAGCTTCACCAAATCCCCGAACGTCTCCAGCACTTCATCATGCTTCTCTACATGACCGAATCCATATTTGGCATAAACAAACGGGATTCCCGCAGACTCAGCAGCTTTCCGGTCTCCGTCCGTATCCCCGACGTACACCGGGGCTTTCAGGTTGTTCCTCTCTACAATCAGCTTGATGTTTTCTCCCTTACTGAGTCCCGTACGTCCGGGATTCTCGAAGTCTTCGAAGAAACGTTCAAGTTTGTGATAGTCATAGAACGTTTCGATATAGCCGTCCTGGCAGTTGCTGACGATGAAGAGCTTATAGGAACGGGACAGGGTCTCAAGCACCTTCTCCACATCCGGATAAAGCCTTCCTCCCCGTTTACCGAGAAGCTCTTCTTCCCGCTCCAGACATGCCTGTAACATCCTCGACCGCACCTCTTCATCAACGTCCGGGAATAACTTCTCCTCGATTTCTTTCACCTGAAGACCCATGACCCCTTCAAAATCCGCACGCGTCATCGTCTGTCCCGCTTCATCATGCTCCTCGATCGTCCGATTCCACGCTTCCAGAACCGTATCGATTGGATCCCAGATCGTTCCGTCCAAGTCGAATATGATACTATCCATCTATGAACCTCCTTTATGCTGATAGAGAATCTTTCTTCCAAATGCTCACCAGCCATTTGCCGTCACTATGGAATCCTGTCGAATACGTCACCGGGAGTAAGGCTGATAGAATGAGCATACCCGTAGTACCGAAATAATACCCATCCAAGAAGTGGTGATGATCGGTATACACCTTAACGAGGATGAGCATGGTGATGGTCACTGCATTGAACAGCACGCCCCCGATGGCGATGAAGGACAGCTTCAAACGGCTTTTTGATATCTCCGGAGTCCCTTCATACCGGCACATCCCAAAGATGAAAAATTGCTTTTTCACCTGTACATGTCCCACCTGAAAGAGGGGTTCACCGATCCCAACCTCGATTTTCGTCACCCGACCCCCGAATATCTTCACAAAGAAGCCATGACCGTACTCATGGATCAGGACATTGATCGGTTGAAAAAGAAAGATGGCAACGGCATAGGCGATAAGGTTTTCAAGCATGGTTCCCCCCTCCTTTAATGGTTTATATTACCATCATAACAAAAAGGCAAGGTACAAAACATGTTGAATGATAAAAAAAGACCTTCTATTCGAAAGTCTTTTAGATCACTTTTTCACCCAATGCCTCCCGTATTCATCAACACCACTCGCCATCCCTCGGGATCCTCTATCGTGACGCCCTTCTCCTTCCAGTATGGATTCTCAGGTTCCACCGGATCGTACCCCATTTCTGAAAGTCTGGATACAATCTCCTCCATTCGATCCCCATCCGGGATATAGAACACAAGGAGATTATCTTTTGTCGGTGCCTCACAGGGCCCTTCGTCTTCGCGGGTCGTGAACTCCAGATGATACGCATGCCCCGGGAGACCGAGCATGATCCCATCATACCCATTGTGCGCCTCGAATCCGCCGATCTTCTTCAGCCCGATGCCTTCCATATAAAATCGCATGACCTCGGCGAACTTCCTGGTTGGACGTGCAATGCGGAACTGGACGACTGGAAGCTCTTCATTCCATTTTTCTTTTTTCATGGGTGCCACATCCTCTCTCACCTTATTGTAGCCTGTGGAAACGGGCACCGCATTGGGGATTGGTCGCATCTTTTTTACGACCTTTGGCCGTGTTCACTCACATCTCGGGATCAAGATCTGCCATCAGCATGCCGTACACGAAACTGTCCGTCCACTCGCCCTTATTCCAGTAGTCCTGTATGAAAAGAGCTTCCTTCCTCATCCCGATCCGCTCGCACAGCTTAGCTGAAGCTTGATTCCGGCTGTCGAGGGTCGCCTGGATCCTATGAATATCGTATTCTATGAAAAGGCGCTTTACGAGCCCCCTTAGAGCTTCCGTCGCGTATCCTTTCCCTCCTGTCTCCCTTGCAAAGCTATATCCGATCTCCACCGTGTCCTTCATGCCGGTGTACCATACCGACAAATCTCCAATGACCCTGTCTCCTTCGACCACGGCGAGGCTCAGGCCCGATTCACTGGAGAGCGATTGGTTCAGGAGCTTCTTCCGGAACCGCTCCTCCCTATCCTCCGTGGTCCACGGGCCGTGGAGAAGATAGCGGCATGTTTCTTCATCTTGATAGATCGTATATACATCGTGGATGTCATCCTCTGTGAACGGTCTGACGGTGAGTCGGTCGGTTGTGAAATGCATATGGTTCTCCTCGCTTTCCTGCTCTATATGGTGCCTTCAAACACGTGAAATGGATTCCCTTTGCCGTACCCATCCAACACTTCATGGACGGTCACGTTCACAAACCCGCTTTTATGAAGCAAATCCTTACACTCTTCTACTCCGTACATGCGCATCGGAAAATCCATCAGCTCTTCTTTTAGTACCTCTCCCTCATGTATAAGGTGGTACTTCAGCTTACTATTCAGAACCCTGCTGTCCTTGTCATAGGTCATCCGCTTGTATTCTATGATGGTATTCTTTCCATCTTGAAGTCTATTGGTCTCTTTCCACTCCGGGCAGTCATCAGCCGCCTGCTGGATGATAGCTGTGATCAGTAGTTTACCACCCTGTCTTAGGGACTCCTTTAAATTCCTCAGGCACAGCGGGACGATTTCTTCCGGAAGAAGGGAGAACGACCCGAATGGGATCATGATCAAATCATAGTTATCTTGCCGGTTGAAGTGCCTCATATCTTGATGGAATACACGGGGTTCCATACCCCGTTCATTCCCCTTCACCACGCATACCTTCAGCATTTCATCCGAGATATCAAAGCCCTCAATATTGATCCCTCTCTGCATGAAAGGAATGAGCATCCGCCCGTTTCCGCACATCGGCTCCAGCACCTTCATCCCTTCGGTCACATGGGATAGGTAAAAGGCAAGCTCCTCCCCTTCAGCAATGGACTTCCCGCTTTCGTATACCTTCGTGCAAAGCTCCCCGTAGTAGTCCATTTTCTACACTCCCTTTACGTAGATGACCTTGTATATTTCAATGGGATCAGCTCCCCAATCCTGGTTTTCACCAGCTTACCGTCCACCTCCAGGATGACCAAGCATTCGGGTGAATAATCAGCGATCAATTCCCTGCACATGCCACATGGGCTCACGACACGGATCGTGCGGTCGACTTCATCGGAATATGGATGCCGGACAGCGACGATGGTATGGAAACCCTTGTGGCCCGAAGAGACAGCACTCCCCACGGCGATTGCCTCGGCGCACACGGTCACACGTCCAATGTAAGCTTCGATATGTACAGCAGAGACGATGTCACCCGATTTCGTACGTAGGGCTGCTGCGACGTGGTGTTTATCATCTTCATAGAGCATGGTGATCTTATCTTTGGCAGATTGGATCAGTTCGAAGTCCTCAGGTGTTAAATCTAGTATATTCATCTCTTGTCGCCTTTCTGTAGGTACCTTTATTTTCAGGAATACTCAGTTAATAAAGAAGATGCCCGTTGGTGACAAGCGTATTCTTTACCCCGTTACCATCTATAGTATGAGAATTGGAAATGGAAAGCCAGCAAAAAAAGTCCCCCGCATTTACCCATGCGGGGGACTTTAAAGCATATTCAGTTCTTACAACTCTACGAATCTCTTACTCAACCGTAACGGATTTTGCAAGGTTACGTGGCTTATCGACGTCACAGTCGCGGTGCAGGGCAGCGTAGTAAGAGATGAGCTGCAGTGGGATGACAGAGATAAGAGGTGTTAACAATGGGTTCACCTCTGGGATGACGAAGCGGTCTTCTTCGTCTTCCAGGCCTTTCATGGAAACGATACAAGGATTGGCTCCGCGGGCTACGACTTCTTTGACGTTACCACGGATTCCAAGGTTTACTTCTTCTTGTGTCGCCAAGGCGATGATCGGTGTGCCTTCTTCGATGAGGGCGATGGTTCCGTGCTTCAGCTCGCCTCCTGCGAATCCTTCGGCTTGGATGTAGGAGATCTCTTTCAGTTTAAGAGCACCTTCGAGTCCAACGAAGTAGTCCATGGAGCGTCCGATGAAGAAGCAGTTGCGCGTAGTGGCAAGGTATTCCTTGGCAATCGCTTCGAACTCTTCTTTCGTATCGCAGAGGGCTTCCATGGCAGTAGCAACGATTCCAAGGTCGTGGACAAGGTCGAAGCCTTGTTGGACGCCGATGGCTTTTCCTGCTGTATGTCCAAGGATGGAAAGGACTGCAAGCTGAGCTGTGTACGCTTTGGTAGACGCAACGGCGATCTCAGGACCCGCGTGAAGAAGAAGAGTGTGATCCGCTTCACGTGAAAGCGTGGAGCCTGCTACGTTCGTGATGGTGAGGGATTGGTGACCCAATTCCTTCACTTTGACGAGTACGGCACGGCTGTCCGCTGTTTCACCACTTTGTGAAATGAAGATGAAGAGCGGTTTCTCCGATAGAAGCGGCATGTTGTAGCTGAATTCGCTGGCAACATGTACTTCGACAGGGATATTGGCGCTTTTCTCGATGAACTGCTTCCCGACAAGACCTGCATGGTAGCTTGTTCCGCATGCTACGATGTAGATGCGGTCCGCTTCCTTCATGGCCCCGACGATCGGTTGATCGATATGAAGCTCGCCGTTTTCATCCTGGTACGCCTGGATGATCTTACGCATCACAAGTGGCTGCTCATCGATTTCTTTGAGCATATAGTGAGGGTATGTTCCCTTTTCGATATCGCTTGAATCGATCTCAGCTGTGTATGGCGCACGCTCCATCACTTCACCAATCAGGTTCTGGATTTCAACCTTTTCTTTGGATACGATGACCATTTCTTTGTCCATCAGTTCAACGAATTGATCCGTTACCTGAATCATGGCCATGGCATCACTTGCCACGACGTTGAAGCCTTCTCCAAGACCTACGAGCAACGGGCTCTTGTTCTTGGCAACGAAGATGGTTTCTTCGTTCTCGGCATCCAATAGGGCGATGGCATAAGAGCCTTTAAGGAGCATGAGTGTTTGACGGAATGCTTCCTCTACATCGTTTCCTTCGCTTACGAGTTTGTCGATCAGCTGTACGATGACCTCTGTATCGGTTTCACTGACGAAGTTCACTTCTGTAAGGTATTCACGCTTCAGCTGTGAATAGTTCTCGATGACACCGTTATGAACGATAGTGAAGCGTCCAGACGTGCTTTGGTGGGGATGGGCATTGTCGTGGCTTGGCACACCATGTGTCGCCCAGCGCGTATGTCCGATCCCTGTATGGCTTTCTACGCTGCTGTCTACGACTGCGCGAAGATCCGCGATACGTCCCTTTTCTTTGAACACGTGGATGCCTTCTTCATTCTGAACCGCGATACCGGCAGAATCATATCCGCGGTACTCAAGCTTCTCAAGACCTTTTAACAAGATTTCCTTTGTATCTGCATTTCCGATATATCCAACAATTCCGCACATGTGAATAGTTCCTCCTTGAAAGTACAAGGGGGCAAATCTCGTTTGGGGACAATTCGCCCCCTTATCTCTATTTGTCATTTGTATTAGGGTCACTTGAACCTTCCCTTTGTCCACCGGGTTGCCCCGATGTTTTGAAGAAGGATCATACGGTTCTGTGACTAGAACCGGGAGGCACCCGCCGATCGATCGATAGAACCTCCACCTCGTCAACTAAGCAGCCGCTTAGTCCTGGCGCTTTTTATAAATCTTGCGACCTCTTCCCACCTTTCCATTCTTGAGTCAAGTGTTTCCAGTATGTTGAAAAATTAAAAACAAAATCATCATACACCAGTTGCTTATCATCCGTCAATCAAATTATGGATGTACCGACCATTTGTTAGCGGTTTGTCACTGCTTCGCAACATGGTGACCAAACGACCATTACTATAAAATATGCATGAGGGGCCGTAGGTGACCCCTCATGCATGGAAAATCAACTATTCAGCCAGGCCCATTTCCGCCTGTACCACAGCGACGATCTCATCGACGTATCGGGCGCAAAGCTCTTCAGTCGGAGCTTCTGCCATAACGCGGACAAGGGGCTCAGTTCCGGATGGACGGACAAGGATGCGGCCGTTTCCGTTCATCTCGCCTTCCACCTTGCTGATGACCTCGCTCACCTTGGCATTATCCGTTACGTGATGTTTATCGGTCACACGGACGTTCACTAGCTTTTGTGGGAACTTCTTCATTTCACCCGCAAGCTCTGATAGGGATTTACCCGTGATCTTCATGATGTTCACAAGTTGGATCCCTGTAAGGAGGCCATCACCTGTCGTATTGTAATCCAGGAAGATGATGTGACCGGACTGTTCCCCGCCGAGGTTATAGTTGTTCTTCTTCATTTCCTCGACCACATAGCGATCTCCCACGGCGGTCTGGATGCTTTGGATGCCGTGCTCCTCAAGTCCTTTGTGGAAACCGAGGTTGCTCATTACAGTGGATACGACGGTTGATTGCTTCAAGCGGCCTTCTGATTTAAGGAATTTTCCGCAGATGTACATGATCTGGTCTCCGTCGACGATGTCCCCATTTTCATCGATGGCGATGATCCGGTCTCCGTCTCCATCAAACGCAAGACCAAGGTCCGCTCCTTTTTCCTTCACCATTTCAGCGAGCGTTTCAGGATGCGTTGAACCGACTCCTTCGTTGATGTTCAGCCCGCTCGGAGATGCCCCCATCGTGGAAATGTCGGCATCGAGATCGGCGAACAGATGCGTGGCAAGAGAAGAAGTGGCACCATGTGCACAATCGAGTGCGATATGTAGTCCGTCGAAGTCTTCATCCACTGTTTGTTTAAGATACTGCAGATACTTTTGTCCGCCCTCGAAGTAGTCACTCACCTGACCGAGATCTCCGCCTACCGGACGCGGAAGGGTATCTTCAGTAGCGTCAAGGAGCACTTCGATTTCATTCTCCTGATCATCAGACAGCTTGAATCCGTCCGGACCGAAGAATTTGATTCCGTTGTCTGCCACAGGATTGTGGGAAGCTGAGATCATGACCCCTGCCTGTGCTCCCAGTGCCTTTGTCAGATAGGAGACACCTGGTGTGGAAATGACGCCAAGTCGCATGACTTCCGCTCCGATCGAAAGGAGTCCTGCAACCAGGGCGCCTTCGAGCATATGTCCTGAGATCCGTGTATCCCTTCCAATCAATATTTTGGGACGTGTGGCATCCTTCGTCAGTACGTAACCCCCGAATCTACCCAGCTTAAATGCCAGTTCAGGTGTCAGTTCCGAGTTGGCTACTCCCCTTACTCCGTCTGTTCCAAAATACTTACCCATCATTATTCTCTCCTTTTTCAGCCCTCGGCTGATGTGTTCTTATCTTTGATTTCTACGGTTACGGTCTTTTGTGACAGGGTCCAGTCCACGTTATCCGGTCCCTGTGCAGTAATCTCCACCTCATGTTCACCCGGCTCGAGTCCCGAGAGGTCGAGGGCAAGGGAGAAGTCATCCTTCGTCACCTTGCTCACCTCATCCTGGGGGCCGCTGAGTGAGACATCCACTGCCTCTGCCTCGGGAGACGTCATGGTGTACTCATAGTCTTCCGGGAGACCCTCCGGTGTGATCTCGAGACCCGTCAGTTCCTTATCCTCATCTGTTGAGACATCGATGGTGATCTCGACTTCTTCCGGTGTCACCTTATTGAGATCGGACTGCGGGCCGATTTTCACTTTCTTCGTCGTATCTTTCTTGATGTCGGAGAGATCCACTTCGGCAAACAGCTCCTTCACTGTATCGAGGAGGCTCTGATTTCCGAAAATGGTGGCTTCTTTTGGTTTGACGCTGATGGAATTGAGCGTCACTCCTTCAGGCAGCTCACCCTTCTCCTTCACCGAAATGGGCACGGACTTGCTCGGGTTGGTGACCGAGACCGTCACATCGACCGTTTCCGGTTCTACTTCGACATCCAGTTTATTATAGTTACGGTCGAGCACTTGTACCTGTGCTTCCCTCGTGACATTCTGGTTGATTTCATTATCGACATCGATGGTCGCCTTCACATAGGTGATGCGCTCCACTTCGTCTTTTGCTCCTGTCACCTTCACGGTTTTAGGCTCCACTGCCAGCCCCTGGGCATCATAGCCGTCGGCAAGCAGTCCTTCATTGAACTCGGGCTCGACCCCGAATTCCTTCGTGACCTTCTCCTGCACCGACACATTCACATAGCCGGGGTTGACCTTCGCCTGCATCTTATCAGATAGGTTGTCTATTTTGACTTCCACCTGATGGTTCCCGATGCCGACGTCATTCAGGTCGACATACACTTGGAAGTCCTTCACCTGCTTGGCTGCTTGTACGAGGGCTTTCGGTCCCTCCAGCCTGACGTTCACCGTCTCGGGCATTCCTGTTACGACAAGGTTATCACTATCATAAAACACTTCAAGTGGCACATCCTGAACGGTTTCCACATCTTCTTGAGAGCTTCCGCTACTCGGACGATTCGCTTCTTTTTGAAGATCGCCGAAGTTGACGGACATATAGAGGATGAGTGCAAGCAGTAAACCGACGATGCGCATGAACCAACGGCTTTCCATAAACTTATCCATCTATTTCTTCCCCCTCCAGTTCCATTTCACCGAGGAAGTATTCGAACGTTCGCCCACGAGCTCATTCGTCAGGATCTCTTTGAAGCGATCAAGAGTCAGGTCGCGATAAAGCTCACCATTCTTCGTAATGGAGATGGCGCCTGTTTCCTCAGATACAACGATGGTAATGCTGTCTGTAACTTCGCTGACACCAAGCGCCGCCCGGTGACGCGTACCGAGCTCCTTTGAAATGAACGGGCTCTCGGATAGTGGCAGATAACATGCCGCTGCCGCAATTTGATTCTTCTGAACGATGACGGCACCATCATGCAAAGGTGTATTCGGGATGAAAATGTTGATGAGGAGCTCAGATGAGATCTTCGAATCGAGGGGAATCCCCGTCTCGATGTAATCACTCATCCCCGTTTCCCTCTCAAGGGTCAAAAGGGCCCCGATGCGACGCTTCGCCATATAACTGACCGCTTTGGTCATGGATTCGATGATGCGCTCTTGCTCTTCATCTTCCTGCATGCCGGATCTCGAGAACAGGCGGCCACGGCCGAGCTGTTCGAGGGCCCGTCTCAGTTCGGGCTGGAAGATGATGATGATGGCAAGGAATCCCCAGGTCAGTGCCTGCTGCATCATCCATCCGAGGGTATCAAGGCCGAAGATGCTACTGAGACCCCTTACAATGATGATAACGAAAATTCCTTTTAATAATTGTACTGCTTTCGTGCCTTTAATCAGCATGATGAGTTTGTAGATTACAAACCACACCACGAGAATATCTACAATATCGGAGACATAATCCAGTGCGGAGTAATCCGTAAAAATATCGAGAAACGGCATATTACATCCTCCAATAGCTTAATCGAAAGCGTAAGCCGCCATGTGGCTTCTTCATTTTCGTAACTTTTTTAGTATATCACATTTTGTCCTTGTCCATTAAAAGACACCCATGGCCTCTCTTGCTTTGAACTTACGTTTTACAGAAAAAAACTGACACCACGTGAATGCCAGCCCATAGAGGGATCGTCATCCACGTCCCTCTAGTCTATCTTAATTTTCAACCATTTGCGAATTTCCTAAATCCATGGTTCCTTTGACACCTTCTTTGATCTTGTACCAAAGCCATCCGAAGGCTTCATCGATCTCGTTGATGTCACCGGTCACGCTTCCGGCAGAGGCAAGATACTTATCACCGTTGATGACGGTCACATCCCCCGTGACCTTTCCTTCTATCTTCACATCGCCATTGCGTACGGTCAGATCACCCTTGACCACTTCCCCTTTTGGGACGAGGACCGTGTGATCCTGCACGACGAGATTATCATGCTTGGTGAATGAGAAATCATCATTTCCATTCCATGATGTGAAAAGTCCTCCGGTCATGAACGTCAGGAACAGCGCTGCGGCTGTGATAAGCGGGTGGCTCTTCAACCATCGCTGGAATCCTACTTTCTTCTTCTCCTTCGGAAGCCTTGCCATCACACTGTCAGTGAACCCGCTTGGTGCACTGATATGCGAAGTGCTTTGTACAAAGGCGATCGCTTTTTTAAGCTCATGAAAATGATGCTGACAATCATCGCATTCCTGCAGATGCTTCTTCAGTTCCGATGCTTGAGCGCTTCCTATATCTCCATCCAGATAATCATGCATGTATTCGATGACTTCTTCAGGACATGCTTTCATGAATGCTCCCCCTCTCTTACAAAGATCGTAATTGCTTCCGTAGGGCTTCACGCCCTCTATGCACCCTCGTCTTCACTGTACCGAGCGGCATATCCAATATCTCACTGATTTCTTGAAGGGGTAGCTCCTCAATATACTTTAATACGATGACAGAACGATATTTCTGAGGTAATTTCGAAATTTCTTTCTGGATCGTCTCTTGGAGCTCCATATTCTCCACTTCTTCTTCAGGGAGCTGGATATCAGCTGCGATTTGAGAATACATGGTCAATCCATCCGTCCCGGCTACTTCCGCATCCAGGAAGTAATCGGGTTTTTTCTTGCGTATCCGGTCTATGCACAGGTTTGTCGCGATCCGGAACAGCCAGGTGCTGAACTTCCTGTTCTGATGGAACGTCTCGATATTCACATAGGCCCTTATGAAGGCCTCCTGTGCAATATCTTCCGCTTCATGCCGATTCCCGAGCATCCTGTAGCACAGTTGGAATACCTTGTCTTTGTATAACTCCACAATTTCCCCAAATGCGTTCTGATCGCCTTTGAGAACCTGTTTGATTCTTCTATTGATGATTTCGTCCATTCCTCAACCTCCGCTCCATGCGGGTATCGTTATATACGTTACACCCTATTGAAAGGTTTCATTAATTTTATGATGTTTTTTATATTTTTTTCTTCCACTATGTTCAGGACCTTTTATCGATGAATCCGCCCCTACTATGTGAGATACAGCCCATATGGCTCAATGCACCACTATAGTGGACGAATATAAGCTGAAAAAGTTACCAGATATATAAGGTAAAAACAAGGGTAAATGAAGCCTTGAACCTATGTAAAACGGTCTCTCCTCATTATCCTAACAAATTTCCGGCTAAAAATGTTTACAATTATTTCAAAAGGGGTATAAAGGGACTAATTATTTTTATTTAGGGGGATTTTGGAAATGAGAGTGCGAGTACGTGATCTACTGTTCGAAATAGAAGACTGTCGTCGTCAGATGGTCGAGATGGCCCTGAAATCATCTTTCGCAGATGAGCAGGTTGTCGATTTGAGTGTAAGGCTCGATGATCTACTAAACCAATATCAAGGGTGTAAACACCATTGACCATACAAAAAAGGCTGATCCCTGCGGTAGGATGATCAGCCTTTTCTTTTGTCTCGATTAAAGAAGTTTTTCTCCAAATAGGGAGCCCATGAGTGCCACTGCCACCGTTGCCGTCTTATTCTTTTCATCCAGGATCGGATTCACTTCCACGAACTCTGCAGACGTAACCAACCCGGATTCCTCCAGCATCTCCATGGCAAGATGACTTTCACGGTAGCTGATGCCGCCCAGGACCGGTGTTCCCACTCCCGGTGCATCGCTCGGATCCAACCCGTCAAGATCAAGGGACAGATGGACCCCGTCGGTTTTCTCCTTCAAGTAATCAATCGCATCCTCCATCACCTTGGCCATGCCGAGACGATCGATTTCATGCATGGTGTAGACCTTGATGCCCTTCTCCTTTATAAGCTCCCTCTCGCCTTCGTCCAATGATCGGGCTCCAATCAGCACGACATTCTCCGGTTTGATCTTTACGCGGTCATGCCCAATGTCCAAGAGATCCTCATGACCGAGCCCCAAGCTCACTGCAAGCGGCATTCCATGAATATTGCCTGACGGGGATGTATCTGCCGTGTTCAAATCTCCGTGAGCATCATACCAGATCACGCCCAGGTTTTCGTAGTGAGGCGAGACGCCTGCAAGCGTGCCGATGGCAATACTGTGGTCTCCTCCGAAAATCAATGGGAAATCTCCACCTTCAATCACATCGTCCACTTTTGCTGCCAACGTCTTGCTTGCCTCAACCACCGCCTTAAGATTGCGAAGGTTCGTATCCCTGTCCTTATGTACCCGCTCCGCCTGGCCGATCTTGATATCTCCAAGGTCCTTAATGGCATAGCCTAGATCCTCTAGCCTTTCAATCACACCTGCATATCGAATAGCGCTCGGTCCCATATCGACTCCACGCCTCATTTGACCCAAGTCCATCGGTACCCCAATAATCGAAATATTCTTCTTCATCCCAACCATCCTCTCATCTCATCGTTGTATCTCCCTCCATTGTATCCGCTTTCATATCAATGACTCAACTGCACATATTCATGTATATATATGCGGACAGTCCCTAAGCTTCCTTCCTAGTTTCTTCCCTCACCCTTTCATTTTCGCCCATAACAAAAAACTCCCACGAAAGAATTCGTGGGAGTTTTCATGATGAGCCATGAAGGATTCGAACCTTCGACCCTCTGATTAAAAGTCAGATGCTCTACCAACTGAGCTAATGGCTCGTAAATGGCTGGGCTAGCTGGATTCGAACCAACGCATGTCGCAGTCAAAGTGCGATGCCTTACCGCTTGGCTATAGCCCAATAAAATGGCATAAAAAAGGGACATTTATAAGGATGTCCATTTCACAAAAGATTATACAAAATGGTGGAGGGGGGCAGATTCGAACTGCCGAACCCGAAGGAGCGGATTTACAGTCCGCCGCGTTTAGCCACTTCGCTACCCCTCCAGCTAAAGGAAAAATGGTGCCGGCAAGAGGACTTGAACCCCCAACCTACTGATTACAAGTCAGTTGCTCTACCAGTTGAGCTACACCGGCATGTTCAGTTGTACTTGATCAGCAACTCTCTTTGCATCCACCCAGCTAAAAATAAAAACCCGTGAAGGTGATTGTTTTAGTCTTGTGCGTTAGTAAAAAAGAGCTTATGGTACGTTATTTTCACTCCGCTTCGCTTCGTGAAAAAACTATGGTGGAGGATGACGGGATCGAACCGCCGACCCTCTGCTTGTAAGGCAGATGCTCTCCCAGCTGAGCTAATCCTCCGAATATAAAAATGGTGACCCATACGGGATTCGAACCCGTGTTACCGCCGTGAAAGGGCGGTGTCTTAACCGCTTGACCAATGGGCCAGTCCTGATGTTTCTCAAAAAAAAAGAAAGCTTCCAACCGGGCTCGAACCGGTGACCTCTTCCTTACCATGGAAGCACTCTACCTGCTGAGCTATGGAAGCNTACGGGATTCGAACCCGTGTTACCGCCGTGAAAGGGCGGTGTCTTAACCGCTTGACCAACGGGCCTTATATGGCGGAGAGCAAGGGATTTGAACCCTTGAGACAGCTATAAACCGCCTACACGATTTCCAATCGTGCTCCTTCGGCCACTCGGACAGCTCTCCATATAATGGCTCCACAGGCAGGACTCGAACCTGCGACCGATCGGTTAACAGCCGATAGCTCTACC
>NZ_LGUE01000008.1 GCF_001274775.1 Rossellomorea marisflavi | reverse complement strand
AAATCTAGAATTAACGTTGACGTGTTTGTCTTGTTTTGTTCAGTTTTCAAGGTTCAAATGTTCGTTGCTTTTCTTGAAGCAACTTTTATATTATATCGCGTCTCTCGCTCTGCGTCAAGGGTTTTTATTATTTATTTTTCGCGTTTCTTTCAAATAAGTAACTTCCCTTTCGGACAACAAATATTATTATATACAGGATCCAAGGAGATTGCAAGACTTATTTCAAAAACTTTTATCCGTTAGAAATCTATTCTTTTAATACGAAGTTTTCCCTTTTTCTCCTCCTAGGTTATCGGCGATTTGAAAAGGTTCAGCCCGCTAGCAGACCAGCAGCGGGCCATTCCTCACGACAGGACTTCTGCTATATGTACGTCCTGTTGCTTAGACAAATCGAGGAGTTCTTCTGACCCTTCCAATTTGATGATCGGTCTAGTCGGTGAGTGGGACTGGGTGAATACCACCTTCCCTTGATGACCGGAAGTCAGTCGTACTCCTGTCCCTGTACTCAGTCCGCTGATCAAGTCGAGGAGACCCGTGACGACCTGCGGAGGGAATTGACCAAAGTGGTCCTTTCTTATAATATCTAGCACTTTGAAGATCGGTTGTTTGGTTTTATAGAGTCGATCCGAGCTCATGGCGTGGAAGATATCTGCAATCCCGATGATCTGGGCATACAGATGAACGCGGTCTCCTTTTTCCCTCGAAGGATAACCGGTCCCGTCATACCGCTCATGATGCTGGAGGATGGCGAGCTTGGTTTCGCTTTTTAAAAGAGGAGAGTCTTTGATCAGTTTATAACTATGGACAGGATGCATCTTCACTTCACTGAATTCTCTTTCTGTCAGTGGACGTTCCTTTTTAAGAATGATCGAACTGATTTTTGCCATTCCACAGTTTGATAGGGCTGCCCCCAACCCAAGCTGGGTGCTCTGGGTGTCGTCTATCCCCAGCTTCTTTCCGATCAGCGTGCTGAGGAGGGCTGTGGCCATGGCATGATAATAGAAGTAATCCGGCTTGGATTGCACCTGTATCACCGTGTGTATCAAAGTAGGGGATTCCTGGACCTCTGCCAATACAGAGAGGAGGATTTCTCGTATTTTAGCAATATCGACTGCCATACCGGATTGCCACTTCACAAATTCCTTCTTATAATCCTCTACTGACTGCATGTACCGCGTGAGGAAAGGGCTGGATTCCACCTTCTGCTCAACTCTTTCACCTTGCTGGGTAGGAGGAGATGCCTTCAGTAGATCCCCTGCACTCTCCACGGTTAATTCTTGGATATTGAATGCGCGCAATGCTCTTATGTGCTGGTCGGTCAAGACCGTGCCTTTCATGATCAGTGGAACAGAGGTCATTCCCATTATATCTTCTGACACCAGATGTCCAACTCTTGCATCCTGACGTTTAATTTTCACGGCTCTGACTCCCTCGGGACTATTTTTAGTTTATTTTACCAATAAAAAGGGCCGAGCGGGGGACTTTGTCGCTTCTTTCTACGAAAAAATGCCCCCGCTTGGCGGAGGCATTTTCATTCTTGCTAGTTATTCTTCTGAATCGTCACCCGGTTGTTCCTGTGGGTCCAGGTCATCTGCCGTTTCGACCGGCGGGGTGGTTTCTTCGTCTTCCTTCTCCACCTTAGCCACCGTAGATACAAATTCACCATCTTGGAGACGGATCAGTTTGACCCCTTGGGTGTTACGACCGGTGGTAGAGATATCATTGACGTCCATACGGATCATGACACCTTGAGCCGTGATGAGCATGAGGTCTTCTTCACCCGTTACAGCTTTGACGGCAACGAGTTCCCCGTTCCGCTCTGTCACGTTCAATGTTTTCAATCCTTTACCGCCACGCGTCTGGATGCGGTACTCGCTTGCAGGTGTACGTTTGCCGTACCCATTGACGGTAACAACGAGCACATCATTGGTTTCTTCAAGGATTTCCATACCGACGACGTGATCATCGTCGCTCAGGTTGATTCCTTTGACACCGGTGGCCGTCCTTCCCATGGACCGGACATCGGTCTCTGGGAACCGGATAAGGAGACCATTCTTCGTACCGATGATCATATCCTTGTCCCCATCGGTCAATCTGACAGAAATCAGTTCATCCTGTTCCCTGAGATTGATGGCGATAAGACCGTTCGTACGGATATTGGCGAAGTCCGAAACCGGCGTACGCTTAGAAATACCCTGCTTCGTCGTGAAGAACAGATACCAATCATCGACAAACTCTTCGATACGGATCATGGCATTGATCCACTCATCCTTCTCGATACCGAGGAGATTGATGATCGGCAGGCCTTTAGCCGTACGGCTGAACTCAGGAATCTCATATCCTTTCGCCTTGTAGGCCTTTCCTTTATTCGTGAAGAACAGGATCGTATCGTGGGTGGAAGTAGTCAAGAGGTTCTCAACGAAGTCCTCCCCGTTCGTACCCATCCCTTGAATACCGCGTCCTCCACGCTTCTGGCTGCGGTATGTCGAAACCGGAAGGCGCTTGATGTATCCGTTATGAGTAAGGGATACCACGATATTTTCACGAGGGATCAAATCTTCATCTTCGATATTTTCGATTCCGCCGGCTACGATTTCAGAACGGCGGCTGTCGTTGAAGCGTTCTTTGATCTCAAGCAGCTCTTCACGGATGATTTCGAGTACTTTCTCATCATCTGCAAGGATTGCTTTCAACTCGTTGATGAGTTTGACAAGCTCTTGGTACTCATCTTCGATCTTCTCTCTTTCCAGGCCAGTCAAACGTTGTAGACGCATGTCCAGGATCGCTTGAGCTTGTTTATCGGATAGAGAGAAGTTTTCCATGAGTCCTTCTTTGGCGATGTCAGTGGTTTGTGACCGACGGATCAACGCAATGATCTCATCAATGTGATCCAGGGCGATACGCAAACCTTCGAGGATGTGGGCACGGGCTTCCGCTTTCCGAAGCTCGAATTCCGTCCTGCGTCGGATCACGATACGCTGGTGATCAAGATAATGCACGAGACACTGCTTAAGGTTCAAGACCTTAGGCTGTCCGCCTACAAGAGCAAGGAGGTTGATTCCGAAACTCGTTTGCAGGGCCGTTTGTTTATATAGATTGTTAAGAAGAACGTTGGCATTGGCATCCTTACGAACTTCTATGACAATCCTCATCCCATTACGGTCGGATTCATCGCGAAGATCGGTGATTCCTTCAATCCGCTTATCACGCACAAGTTCGGCAATCTTTTCAATAAGACGTGCCTTGTTGACCTGATAAGGGATTTCGTGGACGATGATCGTCTCTTTCCCGTTGCTTTTCTCTTCGATTTCCACACGGGCCCTCATGGTAACGGAGCCTTTACCCGTTTCGTATGCACGGCGGATACCGCTTCGACCGACAATCAGTCCTGCGGTAGGGAAGTCAGGTCCGTGAACATATTCCATGAGCTCAGGGATTGTGATTTCCCCATCCCGGCTGACAGCAAGGATCGCATCGATCACTTCCCCGAGATTATGGGGAGGGATATTGGTGGCCATCCCGACGGCAATCCCCGAGGAACCATTCACAAGCAGGTTAGGGAAACGGGCAGGAAGCACTTCCGGCTCACGCTCGGTACCATCATAGTTGTCTTTATAATCAATCGTGTCCTTATTGATGTCACGGATCAGTTCCATGGAGATCTTGGACATACGGGCTTCTGTGTAACGCATGGCCGCAGCAGCGTCACCGTCCACCGAACCGAAGTTCCCGTGTCCATCCACGAGCATATAGCGATAGTTGAAATCCTGTGCCATACGCACCATCGTATCGTAAACAGCCGAGTCACCATGCGGATGATACTTACCGATGACTTCCCCGACGATACGGGCCGATTTCTTATAGGCTTTATCCGCGGTCATACCAAGGTCGTTCATCGCATAGAGGATCCTGCGGTGAACAGGCTTCAGGCCGTCACGGACATCAGGTAGGGCACGGGAGACGATAACGCTCATGGCATAATCCAGGAACGATGAGCGCATCTCATTACTAATATTAATCTCTTGAACATTAGACTGTGGTGTTTCTGCCATAGTTAAAGGGACCTCCTTTTGAAGAAAGATGGATTCTTTCTCATTTTTTCTTGTCCACTATGTAAAAGACAGGATAGAGTTTCAGTCTATCCTGATCATTTTAGGGAATTTTCGTTTAGGGTAAACGGGCTTTGAGGCTCGAGGTCGTAAGCCAAGCCGGCCATAAAGGCACGGAACGCCTTTCCGTCCGGCCCGTCTTATGCTTGTCGCCCCAGGCGAAGCCCGTCCGCTTTTCTTTTTGTCCAGCTCCCGGGCTTTGGGGCTCGAGGTCATAAGCCGTGCCGGCCATAAAGGCACGGAACGCCTTTTCGTCCGGCCCGTCTTATGCTTGTCGCCCCAGGCGAAGCCCGTCCGCTTTTCTTTAGATATCCAGGTTTTTGACGTAGGCGGCGTTTTCTTCGATGAAGTTCCGGCGCGGTTCTACTTTGTCGCCCATGAGGATCTCGAACGTTTCGTCTGCCTCGATGGCGTCCTGAAGGCTGACTTGGAGAAGCGTACGTGACTCCGGATCCATGGTTGTTTCCCAAAGCTGTTCCGGATTCATCTCTCCAAGACCTTTGTAACGCTGGATGCCCGGTTTCGGTGTCGGGGAGATTTCCCCGAGGATCCTGTCGAGTTCTTTATCGTTGTAGGCGTACTGGATCCTCTTGCCCTGCTGGACCTTATACAATGGCGGCTGTGCGATGTAGATGTAACCCGCCTCGATGATCTGCCTCATGTAACGATAGAAGAATGTCAGAAGCAGCGTCCGGATATGGGCACCGTCGACATCGGCATCCGTCATGATGACGACTTTATGATAGCGCGCCTTCGATAGATCGAAATCTTCTCCGATTCCTGTTCCAAGCGCTGTGATGATGGCGCGGATTTCATTGTTGGAGAGGATTTTATCCAGGCGTGCTTTTTCCACGTTGATGATCTTACCACGCAGTGGAAGGATGGCTTGGAAGTGACGGTCACGACCCTGTTTCGCGGATCCACCGGCGGAGTCACCCTCAACCACGTAGATTTCGCTGATACCAGGGTCCTTGGACGAACAGTCTGCCAGTTTACCAGGCAGGCTTGAAACTTCCAGTGCGCTCTTACGGCGTGTGAGTTCACGGGCTTTTTTGGCAGCCATACGGGCACGTGCCGCCATGAGTCCTTTTTCCACGACCTTACGCGCGACGACCGGGTTCTCCAGGAGGAAGGTTTCAAGATGCTCGGAGAATAGCGTATCCGTGATTTGACGGGCTTCGGAGTTTCCGAGTTTCGTCTTGGTCTGACCTTCGAACTGTGGATCCGGGTGCTTGATGGAGATGATCGCAGTGAGTCCTTCACGTACGTCTTCCCCTGAAAGGTTGGCATCACTGTCCTTGAAGACGCTGTTCTTCCTGGCGTAATCGTTGATGACCCGCGTCAGTGCCGTCTTGAAGCCTGATTCGTGGGTACCACCTTCATGGGTATGGATGTTATTCGCAAACGAGTAAATGTTGCTGGCGAATCCATCATTGTATTGAATGGCGATTTCAACGGTGATGTCATCCCGCTCACCTTCAATGAAGATCGGCTCTTCGTGGATGACTTCCTTCGTCCTGTTCAAGTGCTCCACATAGGATTTGATTCCACCTTCGTAGTGGAAATCCTTACGGCGTGGCTCTTCTCCGCGCTTATCTTCAATGCTGATCTGGATCCCCTTGTTCAGGAAGGCAAGCTCCCTGATCCGGTTAGCGAGGGTATCATAATCATACTCCGTCGTTTCCGTGAAGATCTCGGGATCCGGTGTGAAGTGGATGATCGTCCCGGTCTTATCCGTATCGCCGATCACCTTCAAATCGAAGCTCGGGACACCCTTTTCGAATTTCTGATAGTGGATGTGTCCTTCCCGGTGCACATAGATTTCAAGCTCGGTGGACAAGGCATTCACGACGGATGCCCCTACACCGTGAAGTCCGCCGGACACTTTGTATCCGCCGCCGCCGAATTTACCTCCGGCGTGAAGGACCGTCATGATGACTTCGACTGCGGGACGTCCCATTTTTTCGTGGATTCCGACCGGGATACCGCGTCCGTTATCTTTGACGGTAATGCTGTTGTCTTTCTCGATGATGACCTCGATGTGATCACAGTATCCTGCGAGTGCTTCATCAATACTGTTATCGACGATTTCCCACACGAGATGGTGCAAGCCTCGACCGCTTGTGGAACCGATATACATACCCGGTCTCTTTCTGACGGCCTCTAACCCTTCTAAAACCTGTATCTGATTTTCATCATAGGATTGACCTTGCTGTTGGTCCATAGCCATACTGATTCACCTACACTTTCTAACCTTCAGGGCTTTTGAATTCTATAGTAAGTTCTCATAACTTGAGTACTTCTTGGAGCGCTTCTTCAACGTGCTTGAAGCCAGCGGGGATAAATAGAGCTGATTGAACGTGATGACGAGAGATTTATATGAACCCTTTGCAAGATTGCAAAGGTCTTTATCTTTTTGTTTAAGCAGACGCTGTATTTCCTCTGAAAATTGAACGGTGTCACGATCGATAATGGCAATGATTTCATCCGTACGCACCATGACATCTTCTCCTACATGAATGTACAAGGTAACACCTCATTTCAATCTTTTCATCGTACCGGCTTCCACGTGGAACGTGGTTGCTTCATTCAGGGTCTGATGGTCGATCCCATCGACGTTCGTCGTGGTGACGAAGGTCTGAACCTTCCCTTGTATGGTATTGAGCAAGTGGGACTGTCTGTAATCATCAAGTTCGGACAAAACGTCATCGAGAAGCAGGATCGGGTACTCCTTGATCTCCGAATGGATCAATTCAATTTCTGCAAGCTTCACCGACAGAGCCGTCGTCCGCTGTTGTCCCTGTGAACCGAACGTCTGGACGTCACGGTCATTCACGATAAATTGAAGATCGTCCCTGTGAGGTCCCACCAGGGTCACCCCGCGGTCGATTTCACGTTCCCGGATCTGATCGAATTTCCGTTCATATATCTCTACCATTTTCGACCATTCTTGATCATCTGATACCTCTAAAGACGGTTTATATAGGATTTCGAGGGTTTCGAGGTTTCTCGATATGCCTGAATGAATCGGTTTGGCCCAACTTTCGAGCATACGAACAAACTCAAACCGCTTCTTCGTGATCTTCACAGCCATTTCGATGAACTGCTCAGTCAACACATCAAGCATCGTCTGATCCTTCTGCTTCCTTGTCTGTAGTTGTTTCAGATAATGATTCCGCTGCTGTAAAATCTTTTGGTAAAGACTGATATCATGCAAATAAACAGGCGAAACCTGGCCTATTTCCATATCGATGAAACGGCGTCTCACCTGAGGACTCCCTTTTACGAGATGGAGGTCTTCAGGGGCAAACATAACCACATTCATATTTCCGACGTACTGGCTCAGCTTCTGCTGCTCCAGATGGTTACATTTTGCCTTTTTGCCTTTTTTCGATAGCACAAGCTCTAAAGGTATCGGCCCATTATGTTTTTGTATCCTACCTTTTATTTTAGCATATTCCTCATCCCAACGGATTAAATCTTTGTCATTTGATGTCCGGTGGGACTTGGCCATGGCCAAAACGTAGATGGACTCCATGATATTCGTTTTTCCCTGGGCATTTTCCCCAAGGATGACGTTCACCTTATTCTCGAACGTCACATCGATGGACTCGTAATTCCGGTAATTTTTCAGCTCTAATTGTTCAATGTACATGGACACGACATCCTTTATTATTCTCCGGTAACAACAAACGTCCCCACTTCAGGGATTTCAACGGTATCTCCCACCGCCAGTTTCCTGCCCCTTCGTTGATCCTGTTCACCATTCACATATACTTCATACTCACTCAGGAACCATTTCGCCATGCCGCCCGATTGGATGACTTCGGCAAGCTTGAGAAATTGTCCTAGCGTGATGATTTCCGTCTCGATCTTGATTGGTTGTGCCACTTCGAATCACTACTTTCCGTGTAAAGTCTCTAATAGTTTATTTTACTCTAAACCGGGACAAGTCACAACTAGCTGGAAACAATGGGAGCTGGAGGGTCCGGACGAAAAAAGGCGGTGACCGTTTTAAAAAGGGAAAAAGCCAACGCCTATAAAAGGCATTGGCTTTTCAATCAGTACGTACGGACCGGCAGGATCAACTGCAGGATGGAATCATCATGAAGCGGGCGAAGGACGAATGGTCTCATCGCTCCTGTGAAATTCACATGGATTTCCGTTCCTTCGATGGCTTTCAGGGCGTCCATCATATATTTGGCACTGAAGGAAATCTTGAGCTCTTCTCCCTCGATGGATTGACTTTGAACCTGCTCGATGACCTTCCCGATCTCAGGCGTGTTGGAAGAGATCTCGATCATGCCACCTTCAAGTGTCGAAAGCTTGACCACATTATTCCTTCCTTCCCTTGCAAGGAGTGAGGCACGGTCGATGGCCTGTAAGAACTCTTTCGTATTGAGGGTGATTCCGGTTTTCGTATCCGTCGGGATCAGGCGCGTCGTATCAGGATAGTTACCCTCAAGCAGCCTTGAGAAGAACAATAGATGCTTCGCCTTGAACAGGACCTGATTCTCGGTGATGACGATTTCGACAGGCTCATCCGTATCATCAAGGATCTTATTCAGTTCATTGAGGCTCTTACCAGGAATGACGATATTGTATGCTGCATCGTGATTCGTTTCGATCGGCGCTTTCCTCATGGCGAGCCTGTGGCTATCTGTTGCAATACAGCTCAATGAACCGTCGGCAACCTGACAGTTTACACCTGTCAAGATCGGGCGTGTTTCTGAGGTGGACACTGCGAACACGGTCTGACGGATCATCGTCTTCAGAAGGTCTGTCGATACTTTGATTCCGTTCCCTTCTTCGATCTGAGGAAGATGCGGATATTCTTCTGGATCAAGACCGTTCAGATTGAACTCGGCCTGACCGGAGCGGATGACCGTTTGGAAATGATTTAACACTTCCATCTCCACTGTATCCCTTGGAAGCTTCTTGACGATTTCACTGAAGAACTTCGCTTGAAGGACAATTCCCCCAGGCTGCATGATTTCGACAATCTCTTTTCCTTCTTCTTCATTCGGGATGAACGATTCGATCGAAATATCGGAGTCGCTTCCAGTCAGCGTAACACCGTCTTCTGTCGCAATGATCTTGATTCCTGTCAAAATCGGAATCGTTGTTCTTGATGTCACGGCTTTCATGACATCTTGGACGCTTTGCACGAGTTTATCCCTCTGGATAACAAATTTCATGATCAATTTCCTCCCACTTGCACATAATTTTTTAGGACGCACATATAATAATATTTTATTTAAAAAGTAGTAATAATAGTAATAGGGCCTGTTGATATGTGGATAAGTATGTGAATCGAACGGAAACACAGCCTATCCACATGTGGACAGACTGTGTGCTATCTGGTTTGGGTTATTCACATGGCCCACTTGAGCTGTGGGTGAAAAAATCAGCTTTTCAGCGTTTCACGGATATCTTTCAGCTGTTGTTGAAGCAGAGCATCGGCCCCGAGAAGCGTACTGATCTTCTCATGGGCGTGGATGACGGTCGTGTGATCCCGTCCGCCGAACTCTTCCCCGATCTTCGGCAAAGAAGAATCGGTCATTTCACGGGACAGGTACATGGCAATCTGTCGTGGGAACGCAATGGACTTCGTACGCTTCTTCGCTTTGAAATCCTCGAGCTTCACATTGAAATGCTCCCCGACGACACGCTGGATCTCCTGGATGGTGATCACGCGGGGCTTTGAGCTCGGGATGATATCTTTCAACGCCTCAGCAGCAAGATCCGCATTGATATCTTTATTGATGAGAGATGAATACGCCACGACACGAATCAGGGCTCCTTCAAGCTCACGGATATTGGAATCGATCTGATTGGCAATGTACAGCATCGCTTCATTCGGGATATCGAGGCCTTCCGCTTTCGCTTTTTTACGAAGGATCGCAATCCTGGTCTCAAGGTCAGGAGGCGTGATATCCGTGATCAGCCCCCATTCGAATCGGGAACGGAGCCTGTCTTCAAGCGTCGGGATCTCTTTAGGAGGCCGGTCGCTGGAGATGACGATCTGTTTGCTTTCCTCATGGAGCGTGTTGAATGTATGGAAGAACTCTTCCTGCGTTTGTTCTTTTCCCGCCAGGAACTGAATATCATCAATGAGAAGCACGTCGACATTTCGATATTTATTGCGGAAATCGACGGCCTTATTGTCCCGGATGGAATTGATGAACTCATTCGTGAATTTCTCGGAAGATAAGTAAACAACCTTCGCAGAAGGGTTATGTTCGAGTACATAGTGACCGATAGCGTGCATCAAGTGGGTTTTTCCCAGTCCCACGCCCCCATAGATAAAGAGCGGATTGTACGCTTTTGCCGGTGCTTCTGCTACTGCGAGTGAAGCGGCATGGGCAAAGCGGTTGCCTGATCCGATGACAAATGTGTCGAATGTGTATTTCGCATTGAGCATGTTCTGGTTGAGATCCTGATGCTCATCATCCTTCGAAGCCTTCTTTGGCGGAAGCGGTATATCGAATTCCTCGGGTTCTTGATTCTGAGGAATGATGAACTTGATCAGCAGCTCTTCGCCGGTAATGTCATATAGAACGCCTGAAATGAGCTGCGAGTAGCGTCCTTCAAGCCAATCGCGGGCAAATTCATTCGGTGCAGTGATAACAAGTGTATCGCCCTGGATCGAATGAGCTTTGGTCGATTTGAGCCATGTATCAAAACTGGGCTTGCTGATCTTCTTTTCGATGTTTTCTAAGGCTTTTGCCCATAAATCCCCGATATTCTCCAACCCTGATCCCTCCTTTTCTCTCTTTGTATAACCTCTGTACAACATGTATAAGTGCTAAATCGCTAGTGTTCATAAAAATACAACGCTTTGAATGTGGAGAAAATATATTATAAGGAAGAAACTCGGTTTTTCGACATTATCCACCACTTGTGGACAACGTTTTACAAAGCCTCTGAATAAGTTACCCACAAACTATCCACAAATTGTGGATAAACATATTTGGTCATTCACGTTATTAAGAGTGAAAACACAATAATCATATCAAAATATCCTAAGCGGTGCAATGCTTTAAAAATTTTATCCACAACCCCTTTCCCTTGTGGAATAAATTTGTCCACAGGCAAAGAATATGTGAAAAAGTTGTCAGTATGTGTTGTGGATAATTTATAAGGGTGTCGAAATCTATCCACAGAGACGTTTTAGGGGAATCGTGGATGATGTTTGTAGAAGGAAAAAAAGATCTTCCATTCTGGAGGAGGTAGAAGTTTTTTCATTACATGCCGCCTGCAGAAGATGAATGTTTGGGCAGGAGGATCTCATCGGGACTCGCGAGAAGATTTTTTCGGGGAAAATCGATGCCACATTTCCCCACTATAAAATAATATGAGAACGGTGTTGACTTTTGATGGGGGGCATCTTTATAATGGTGAAGAATGTCTTTAACTTATAAAGATATCCTTCAGGGAGGTGTCATAGATGAAAAGAACGTTTCAACCAAATAAGCGTAAAAGAAGTAAAGTACACGGTTTCCGCGCACGTATGAGTTCTAAAAACGGCCGTAATGTTTTAGCTCGTCGTCGTAGCAAAGGAAGAAAAGTATTATCTGCTTAGACCACTGAACTGACTCAGTGGTCTTTTTTTCTCTATCCATGTGATTGAAAGGCCATGTAGTTGGGCAAGATTGAGCAGGGAAAACCATTTAGAAAATTAGGTGTGATTCATGCGCAAAGAACAACGAGTGAAAAAGAATGAAGAGTTTCAGGACATCTTCAAAAAAGGAACGTCATTTGCCAATCGGCAGTTCGTTTTGTATTTTTTGAAAAAGGATGAGCCTCAGCCATTCCGGATCGGGATCTCGGTGAGTAAGAAAATCGGCAATGCCGTATGCCGGAATCGGATCAAACGGTATGTGCGCCAGTCGTTCCTTGAATTGAGGGAAGAAGTGAAAGATCAGTACGATTATTTAATCATCGCCAGGAAACCGGCGGCCGACATGAACTTCCATGAGGTGAAAAGCAGCCTCACGCACGTTCTTAATAGAGGGAAAGTATTGAAGCGGGGTTCTTATGGCAAAAATGTTCGTAAAAAGTCATAAACTATTTGCGGGATGCACAGGATTGCTCAGCACAAACCTGTGAAAAGATGTTACAATACGAAAGATTCTATCTTTTGTCATAATAGGATGTAACCGCATCCTTTATCACACTTGATTACTTATTAGTTGGGAGGAAATAGAGGGTGAAAAAGAGAATAATAGCCCTGATGTCAATTGTTGGGCTAATGGCTATTCTATCTGGTTGTACAGAATATAATAAGCCGATCAACTCAGATAGTACCGGTTTTTGGAACGAGTACATTGTTTATCCTTTGTCACAATTAATTACATTCTTCGGAGAGAAATTGGACGGGTTCGGATCTTATGGTCTGGCCATCATCATCGTCACATTGATCATCCGTTTAGCGATTCTACCATTAATGATCAAGCAAACGAAAAATTCTAAAGCCATGCAGGCACTGCAGCCGGAAATGAAAAAGCTGCGTGAGAAATACAGCTCCAAAGATGCACAAACACAGCAAAAACTTCAACAGGAAACGATGGCGTTGTTCCAGTCACATGGCGTCAATCCACTAGCAGGATGTTTCCCGCTGATCGTTCAGATGCCGATCCTTATCGGTTTCTATCACGCAATCAGTCGTACAGCAGCCATCAAGGAACACAATTTCCTATGGTTCGACCTTGGAAGCCCGGATCCGATCTATGCGCTTCCGTTGATTGCCGGTTTGACAACCTTCATCCAGCAGAAGCTGATGATGGCAGGAACAGCAGATCAAAACCCGCAAATGGCCATGATGCTTTATATCATGCCGGTCATGATCATCATCTTCGCCATCAACTTCCCTGCGGCCCTTTCCCTATACTGGGTTGTAGGTAACCTATTCATGATTGCTCAAACGTATTTCATCAAAGGTCCTGATATTAAAGAAGTCAAAGCGGCCAAGGCCACTGCCCAATCAGGGGGCAAGAAGAAGTGAGAGAAGTGAATGTGACAGGTCCAACGGTGGAAGAAGCCATTGAATCAGCCTTGTCTCAACTGAACATCACAAAGGACCGTGCCGAAATCACGGTCATCGATCCCGGAAAGAAAGCTTTTTTCGGTCTTTTCGGAGGAAAACCTGCCGTCGTGGCAGTGAAGGAAACAATCGATCCCGTGGAAGAAGCGAAGAACTTCCTGATAGCTGTCGCCAAAGAAATGGGCGTGGAAGCGTCGATTGAAGAGAAGCGCAGCGGGAGAGAAGTGGAATTCAATATTTCCGGTGAGAAAATGGCCCTTCTGATCGGCAAAAGGGGACAAACCCTGAACGCCCTTCAGCATCTTGCCCAGCTAGTGGCGAATCGCTCGTCTGACCAATTCGTCACCATCCTGCTCGATGCTGAGAATTACAGGGCCCGCCGCAGGGAAACCTTATCGAATCTTGCGAAGCGCCTTGCCGACAAGGCTCTCCGTATCAATCGTCCCGTTTCCCTCGAGGCCATGCCATCCTACGAGCGCAAGGTGATCCATGCTGCCCTCGTGAACCAGACCGATGTGGAAACCCACTCGGAAGGCCGTGAACCGAATCGATATATTGTGATTTCACCGAAATAAAGAACAAAATGACCCTGTTGGGACGCACTCGTTGGAGTGGGTGTCCCGGTGGGGTCGTTTTTTTAATTGGATGGCGGGTGGTGGTGCGAGTGGGGAGTGTTGGAGTTGGTGATGGACGTGGGGTGGGGTTGACCATAAAAGTTGGAAGTTGGAAATAAACAGTGAAAGTTGATCGGAAAGGCTGAAAGTTGAAAATAAATCCGGAAAGTTGGTAGTAGAAACGGGTGAAAAGGTGAGAGTTGGTAGAAAAAAGCCGAAAGTTGATAGAAAAACTCGAAAAGTTGATAGTAAAATTGAAAAAGTCGGTAATAAAATCTTGGCTCTTCCGAAAAAAGTAGCCGAATGGGACGAAATCTCCCTTTTTTTAACCTGTTCAATGGTGCAAACCCCTAAAAATCGTCTCCGCTACATCCCGTTTCAACCCTTTCGACAAATTTCGTCACCACCCCTTCCCATCAAAAAACCCCCAATCAGACAAAAAGCCGCCCGGATCAAAAACCCGCGCGGCATTACAACCCTATCATTCACTCTTTTCTTTCCATTCATCTGCAAGAATTCCGTAAATCACATGATCCACGTACCTGTCATAAAGCCATTCTGCCTGGCGGATTGTCCCTTCTTTGATATAGCCGAGTCGTTCCGGGATTCCCCGGCTTTTTTGATTCCCGACGGCCGCGCGGATTTCGACTTTGTCGAGTGCATAATGTTCAAAAGCGTAGGTCGTCAACGTACTGACCACCCGGGTCATGATCCCTTTCCCCTGGTTGCCTTCGCCGAGCCAGTATCCGATATAGGCGGTTTTATTGGACCAGTTGATGTTATTGAATCCGGCCGTGCCGACCACTTCACCTTGATAGAGGATGGCAGCGGATAGACTGCTGCGGTTGGCATATCCCTTCATTGTTCCGGCAATGAACTCTTCTGTATCGCTCACCTTGGTGGTGAAGTCCAGCCATGGCAGCCACTCTTTCAAGTGGGAGCGGGATTTGTCGGTCAGCTCAAAAAGCGCCTGGGCATCCTGGGGTTCAAGTAGTTTCAATGATAGATCGTGATCGATTTTGTAGGTGAACATGATGTATTGCTCCTTTCCTGGTTGGCTATAGTATCGGTTCGGCCGCAGGGATATTTTAGTTTCTTTAAAAATGTATATTTGTAAGGCGATATCCGAGGGGTTACCCATGCCTATATTTTACCAAACCACAACAGAAGGGGCCCGATGTTTTTGCGTCTGCCCTCTGGATAAGTGACAATCCTGCCAATTTCACCTGCCGTTTATTGTTATTCACATGTGGATAAGTTAAAATGAGAGGGATGAAAGAATGGGGCTGTGGATAATTTGACGTATCTGCCAGTTTTCCGTTCTTTAGGTTTAAATCGGTTTGTGCTATTCTAATAATTTGGGGAAACACTGCTTAATGATAGAGGCTGCTAGAACAAGACAGCCATTTTTTTATAGATGTAAGAAGAGAAGAAAGAGAGGTGACTCATATGGAATTCGATACGATTGCGGCGATTTCCACTCCGATGGGGGAAGGGGCGATCGCCATTGTCCGTCTGAGCGGAGATGACGCTTTTGCGATCGGGGACCAGGTGTTCAGGGGCAAGAAAGGCAAGCCGCTGACGGAACTGGACTCCCATACGATCCATTACGGTCATATCGTGGATCCCGCGACAGAGCAGGTGGTGGAAGAGGTCATGGTGTCCGTGCTGAAGGGACCGAAAACCTTCACGCGTGAGAACGTCCTTGAAATCAACTGTCACGGAGGTCTTGTATCGGTCAATAAAGTGCTTCAGCTTGTGTTGAAGCACGGTGCGAGATTGGCTGAGCCGGGAGAGTTCACAAAGCGTGCTTTCCTGAACGGACGGATCGACCTGTCCCAGGCGGAGGCCGTCATGGATTTGATCAGGGCGAAGACGGACCGGGCCATGAATGTGGCGTTGAATCAGATGGAAGGTCGCCTATCCAAGCTGATCCAGAAGCTACGCCAGGAAATCCTCGAGACCCTCGCCCATGTGGAAGTGAATATCGACTATCCCGAGTATGATGACGTGGAGGAGATGACCCACAGCGTGCTCCTAGAAAAATCGAGCTATGTCAGGGATGAGATCGAGAAGCTCATCAAGACGTCCGAGCAGGGCAAAATCCTCCGTGAAGGGCTGTCCACGGTCATCATCGGCCGCCCGAACGTCGGGAAGAGTTCTTTATTGAATAGCCTCGTCCACGAAAATAAGGCGATCGTGACGGATATTCCCGGAACGACGCGTGATGTGATCGAGGAGTATGTGAACGTCAGGGGTGTACCGCTCCGCCTCGTCGATACGGCAGGTATCCGGGAGACGGAGGATATCGTCGAACGGATCGGCGTCGAGCGTTCACGACAGGTATTGAAGGAAGCAGATCTCATTCTCCTTGTCCTCAATCATGCGGACGACCTCACATTCGAAGACGAGCAATTATTTGAAGCCGTCAAGGGAATGGATGTCATTGTCATCGTGAACAAGACGGATCTTCCGAGGAAGATCGACCTGGAGAAAGTGGAAGCACTTGCTGCCAACCACAAGCTTGTGACGACGGCCCTGATCGAGGAAGAAGGCGTGGATGAGCTTGAGGAAGCCATTTCATCCCTCTTCTTTGATGGGTCCATCGAGGCGGGGGATATGACGTATGTCTCCAACAGCCGTCACATCGCCCTGCTTCATCAGGCGTCGACAAGCATCAACGAAGCGATTCAAAATGTAGAAATGGGCATACCGATCGACATTGCCCAGATCGATCTGACAAGAACGTGGGAGCTTCTCGGTGAAATCATCGGGGAAAGTGTCCACGACAGCTTGATCGATCAGTTGTTCTCACAATTCTGCCTAGGGAAATAAATTTGTATATAGGATCATGTGATCCTTTAAGGAGGATAAATCACCATGCAATATGACGCAGGACAGTATGATGTCATTGTCATTGGTGCTGGACACGCCGGAGTGGAAGCTGGACTTGCTTCCGCCCGCATGGGGGCGAAAACGCTGATGGTCACCATCAACCTTGATATGATCGCCTTCATGCCATGTAACCCATCTGTCGGCGGACCGGCAAAAGGGATTGTCGTAAGGGAAATTGATGCCCTCGGCGGCGAAATGGGGCGCAACATCGATAAGACCCACATCCAGATGAGGATGCTCAATACAGGTAAAGGTCCGGCCGTACGCGCGCTGCGTGCCCAGGCCGATAAATTCACATATCAAAACGAAATGAAGAAAACGATCGAGAATGAACCGAACATCACCCTCATGCAGGGCATGGTGGAAGAGCTCATCGTGGAAGACGGTGAGTGTAAAGGTGTCGTTACGATGACCGGTGCCGCCTATCGGGCAAAGACGGTCGTCATCACGACCGGGACCTTCCTTCGCGGAGAAATCATCCTCGGCGAATTGAAATATTCCAGTGGTCCGAACAATCAGCAGCCATCGATCCGTCTGGCGGACCATCTGCGAGAACTCGGGTTCGATACGGTGCGATTCAAGACCGGAACACCACCACGGGTGAACGGTTCGACCATCGATTACTCCAAAACGGAAATCCAGCCA
The DNA here is from genome assembly GCF_001274775.1 of Rossellomorea marisflavi. Taxonomy (GTDB): domain Bacteria; phylum Bacillota; class Bacilli; order Bacillales; family Bacillaceae_B; genus Rossellomorea; species Rossellomorea marisflavi. The sequence goes on along the minus strand of NZ_LGUE01000008.1, from coordinate 584,346 downwards.
GGCGATGATGTACCAAGGGCGTTCAGCTATGAAACCACGAAGTACATCACGGATCAGCTTCCGTGCTGGCTGACTTACACGAATGAAACGACGCATCAGCTCATCGATGATAACCTTCATCGCTCGCCGATGTATTCCGGCATGATCAAAGGCACTGGCCCTCGCTACTGCCCGTCCATCGAGGATAAGGTCGTCCGTTTCAACGATAAACCGCGCCATCAGATCTTCCTTGAGCCTGAAGGCCGCAATACCCAGGAAGTATACGTTCAAGGTCTTTCCACAAGCCTGCCGGAAGATGTGCAGCAGAAGATCCTTTCGACGATCCCTGGTCTTGAAAACGTCCAAATGATGCGTCCGGGCTATGCCATCGAATATGATTCCATCGTACCGACCCAGCTATGGCCTACCCTTGAGACGAAGAAAATCCGGAATCTTTATACAGCAGGTCAAATCAACGGAACATCCGGTTACGAAGAAGCAGCCGGACAAGGACTGATGGCAGGAATCAATGCCGCATGCCGCTCGCTTGATAAAGAGGAAGTCATCCTCGGCCGTTCCGATGCGTATATCGGTGTGCTGATCGATGATCTTGTTACAAAAGGTACGAACGAACCGTATCGTCTCTTGACCTCGAGGGCAGAATACCGTCTCCTTCTCCGTCATGACAACGCCGACCTTCGCCTGACTGATATCGGTCACAGAATCGGACTGATCTCAGACGAGCGCTATGGCCGTTTCACAGCGAAAAAAGAACTGATCGAAGCGGAAAAAGAGCGCCTGAAGTCTACCCGCATCAAACCGACGGAAGAGACACAGTCCGTGATCCGTGAAGCAGGCGGAAGTGAACTGAAGGACGGGATCCTTGCAGTGGATCTTCTGAAACGTCCGGAGATGAACTATTCTCATATGAAATCCCTTGTTCCGAATGAATTGGAGCTTGATCCAGAAGTGGAAGAACAGGTGGAGATCCAGGTGAAATACGAAGGATACATCGAAAAATCCCTTCAGCAGGTCGACAAGATGAAGAAAATGGAGAACAAGCGGATCCCTGAAAACATCGATTATTCGAAGATCAGCGGTCTGGCATCCGAAGCGAGACAGAAGCTGATTGAAGTACAGCCGCTGTCACTTGCCCAGGCATCCCGTATTTCCGGAGTCAATCCTGCGGACGTTTCCATCCTTCTCGTATACATCGAACAGGGGAAAATTGCAAAAGTATCAGGTGATCAATAAAGGATGGGTTGCGCATGAATATCAATGAATTTCAAGCCGGTCTCGAGGAGAAGGGGATTTCCCTTTCCTCTGAGCAGCTGGCACAATTCGAGAAATACCACGAGCTATTGGTCGAGTGGAATGAAAAGATGAATCTGACGGCAATCACGGATAAAGAAGAGGTGTACCTCAAGCACTTCTATGATTCCATCTCTGCTGCTTTTTACGTTGATTTCAATTCCATCACTTCCCTCTGTGATGTCGGTGCAGGGGCCGGGTTCCCAAGCATTCCGATCAAAATCTGTTTCCCGCATCTGCATGTATCCATCGTGGATTCACTGAACAAACGCATCACGTTCCTGAATCATCTATCAGATCAGCTGGGACTTGAGAACACACACTTCCATCACGACCGTGCAGAAACCTTCGGTAAGAATAAGGATCATCGTGAAGCATACGACATGGTCACGGCACGTGCCGTTGCCAGAATGTCCGTACTCAGCGAGCTCTGCCTGCCCCTTGTCAAAAAGGGCGGCTATTTCGTTGCCATGAAGGCTGCCAGTGTGAACGATGAGATGGATAAAGCCAAGAAAGCCATCACGACCCTCGGCGGGAAGACGGAGCAGGTCGATTCCTTCCTCCTTCCTGAAGAGAACAGTGAGCGCACGATCGTTCAGATCAAGAAAGTGAAAGATACACCGAATAAGTATCCCAGGAAGCCTGGTACACCGAATAAATTACCATTAGAATAGAAAACTGACGTAGTACTACGGAAAATGTCATGGGAATAAGGCAGGAACTTGTCATTTCTTAGAGAATAGTATTAAAGGGAGTTTCTTAAAGGTGGTGTAGGAAGATGAAGCATCCTTTCTCTCGTTTTTTTGGTCTGGGTGAAAAGGAGCAAGAGCCGGAAGAATCAACAGAATCAGCAGTAGTGGAAGATCGGGATGAAGTGAAGAAGATTCCAGTCTCTCAGATCGTACCCAACCGCTTCCAGCCTAGGACGATTTTTAATGATGATAAAATAGAAGAGTTATCGAGGACGATCCATATACACGGCATCATCCAGCCTATCGTGGTAAGGGAATTCGGCGAGGATCAATTCGAGATCATTGCCGGGGAGCGGCGATTCAGGGCGGTGTCAAAACTCGGTTGGGAAACGGTCCCTGCCATCGTGAAGAATATGAATGACACGGAAACAGCCTCTGTCGCGCTGATCGAGAACCTTCAACGCGAAGAGCTATCACCGATCGAGGAAGCCATCGCGTACGGCAAGCTTCTCGAACTTCATGAATTGACCCAGGAAGCCCTTGCACAGCGTTTGGGGAAAGGACAGTCGACGGTGGCCAATAAGCTCCGTCTCCTCAAGCTCCCCGAAGAGGTTCAGGGTGCCCTTCTTGATAAGAAGATCACCGAGCGCCATGCCCGCGCACTCATTCCTTTGAAGAATGCGGAGAAACAGGTCCAGCTTCTTCAAGAGGTGGTCGAGAAGAACCTCAATGTGAAGCAGACGGAAGACCGCGTGAACAAAATGCAGGAATCCTCGGACAAAAAGCCGAAGCCGAAGCGCAAAGCCTTCTCGAAAGATATGAGGATCGCCGTCAACACGATCCGCCAGTCATTGAATATGGTTTCCGACAGCGGGATCAACCTGGATGCCGAGGAAGAAGAACATGAGGAATTCTATCAGTTCACCATCCGCATCCCAAAAAAGAAATAGAATCATAGAGTGAGAGACTGTAATCAGGCAGTTCTCACTTTTTTTTGTGGGATTTTGGCGATCATAGTCGATGGGAAGGCGCAACATAATAAAAATTGCCAGACAATTTTCCGAGAATTTTGTTAGAATAGAAGAATACTGTGAAAAAAACTAGGTAGGTGACAACCTTGGGCAGAATCATAGCCGTTACAAACCAGAAAGGCGGAGTCGGTAAGACCACGACCAGCGTCAATCTGGGGGCTTGTTTAGCTTATATTGGAAAGAAAGTCCTGCTCGTCGACATAGATCCGCAAGGAAACGCTACGAGCGGTGCCGGTGTGGAAAAAGGGGACGTGCAACAATGCATATATGATGTTCTTGTGGATGACGTGGAAGTGAAGGATACGATCAAGCAGTCAAAGGTCGAGAATCTGGATATCGTACCAGCCACCATCTCCCTTGCCGGTGCTGAAATCGAACTGGTACCGACCATATCAAGGGAAGTCCGTTTGAAAAAGGCACTGGAAAAAGTGAAGGACGATTATGATTATATCGTCATCGATTGCCCGCCATCGCTGGGTCTCTTGACCATCAATGCCCTGACGTCTTCGGATGCGGTGATCATCCCTGTTCAATGTGAATACTACGCACTGGAAGGTTTGAGTCAGCTTCTCAGCACCGTGCGTCTTGTTCAGAAGCACTTGAATCACGATCTGATGATCGACGGTGTCCTGTTGACGATGCTTGATGCCCGTACGAATCTCGGCATCCAGGTCATCGAGGAAGTGAAGAAATACTTCCAGGATAAAGTGTACCGCACCATTATCCCGCGCAATGTCCGATTGAGCGAAGCACCGAGCCATGGGGAACCGATCATCATCTATGATGCCAAGTCCAGAGGAGCGGAAGTGTACTTAGAACTTGCGAAGGAGGTGGCGATGAGTGGCTAAAGGTTTGGGAAAGGGACTTGATGCCCTGTTCACGGCAAATAAAGAAGAGGAAACGGTTCAGGAAGTGAAGCTGAAGGATCTCCGTCCGAATCCGTATCAGCCCCGTAAGATCTTCCAGCCCCAGGCGATCGAAGAGCTGAAGGCCTCCATCCAGGAGCATGGGATCCTCCAGCCGATCATCGTACGGAAATCCATCAAAGGCTATGAAATCGTGGTCGGTGAGCGTCGCTATCGTGCGGCGAAAGCGGCGGAGCTCAAGACGGTCCCTGTTGTCGTACGGGAGCTTGATGAGAAGCAGATGATGGAACTGGCCGTACTGGAAAACCTTCAGCGAGAGGATTTGACGCCAATCGAAGAAGCTGCCGCCTATCAGATGCTGATGGAGAAGCTTGGAATCACGCAGGAGGAGCTGGCAAAGCGGTTGGGGAAAAGCCGTCCCCATATCGCCAACCACATCCGTCTTCTTGGGCTCTCACAGCCCGTTCAGGAACTGATTTCAGATGGAAAGCTTACGATGGGGCACGGCCGGGCCCTTCTTGGACTGAAGAACAAGAAAGGGTTGACCCAGCTAGTCAATCGGGTCATGAAGGATTCCCTGAATGTTCGTCAGCTTGAGAAGCTCGTACAGGAACTGAACGACGATGTTTCACGTGAAACGAAGAAAAAAGAACGCAAGGATGTGTTCATTGAGGAGCAGGAGACGCGCCTCAGGGAACGGTTCGGCACGACGGTCACGATCAAGCAATCAAAGAAAAAAGGAAAGATCGAGCTTGAGTTCTTCTCGAAAGAAGACCTTGAACGGATCCTCGATCTTCTTCAACAACACGACTGATGGAGTCCGGCTCTGAAGGGAATCCCTTCGAGCCGGTTCTTTTTTGTCGAAAGCGATGGGAGAAAGAAAAAATGGTGTTATTCGGTACGATCATCAACGGAATATGTATCATCCTGGGGACGCTTTTAGGGAAACTCCTTCACCGCATACCGGAGAATGTGAAGGATACGGTATTGAAGGCAATCGGCCTTGCCGTGACGGTCCTAGGACTGCAGATGGGATTGAAAAGTGAAAACTTCCTGATCGTCATCATCTCTCTTGCAGTCGGTGCGGCCCTTGGAGAATGGATGAACCTTGATTCCAAGCTCAATGCCCTCGGGGATTGGCTTGAAAGGAAAATCGGTACGAAGGGAGATACCTCCATCTCGCAAGGATTCATCACGGCCACCCTGATCTTCGTGATCGGGGCCATGGCCGTCATCGGTGCCCTCGATAGCGGGATCAGGGGAGACCATGACGTCCTGCTCACAAAAGCGATCATCGATGGATTCACCTCCATCATCCTTGCCACGACTCTTGGAATCGGCGTCATGTTCTCAGCTGTGCCGGTCATCCTCTATCAAGGCACGATCGCGTTGTTCGCCACCCAGATCCACCGCTTCGTCCCACAGGAGCTCATGGACGCCTTCATCACTGAAATGACCGCGACAGGCGGCATCATGATCTTTGCCATCGGACTCAATCTGGTCGGAATCACCAAGATCAGGGTGGCTAATCTTCTTCCTGGAATTGTGGTCGTCGGAGTGATCGTCTCGTTCCTTCATCTGTATCAAGCGTAAAGAGTGCTTCAGTCATAGCAAAACCCGAATTAATTCCCCTACGTTAAAGCAAATTAGTTCGGGTTTTTCATTTGTTTCACGAACATTTACATGAAATTTTTTCTATGATTGGAGTGNTAGCTGATGTGAGACCCCGCAGGCTTGCCGAGGAGGCTCACGGGCTACCCGCGGAAAGCGTAGTCTTGCACGGAAATCATGAGCGGTATAAAGAATCTACACAGATATATAAACGGACTTTTGTTTTTCTAACAAGCTCTTCTTTTTATTCAGACCGTTAAGAATAATCCGTACGCCGGTGTGGCGATTGCTTCCACTGCCAATAGGAATAGGAGCCAGTTGGCATTCACGTCTTTTTCCCTTGAATAAGCCGTTTTGATCGTGTGTGCAATGAAGCCTACTAAGAGAGTGCCAAGTGCAATTTTAACAAGTAAGAGTATGGTCATTTAAATCTCCACCTTTCTACCTTGTATATACGAAAGAACGGAATGGTAGTTTCAAAAAATATCCATAAAAAAACAGTCCGCATCCGGACCGTCCTCCTATTGCAGTTCTTCCCGCCATTTTTCGATGCTCACAGCGTTCCTGCGCTCGATGGTTTCGGCAGCCAGGGCGATCGACTCGGCCATGATTTTCGCCATTCTCATCACGAGGCTGAGCCGGGTATTCTGAAGTACGAAAAATTCCATGAAGCCGCTCACGTTGACGATCCCGGTCAGGTGGATATTGCCGACTTCAGGAAGTTCCTTATTCACTCCGGCACCGGGTTTGAGCGGCCCATGACTGAGCTGGATTGCCCCGACACTTTTGAGGCGGCCTAAACAGGCGTCGATTCCGATGATGAATGGATTCTTATGAATGGAGTGGATATACGCCATCTTCTCTTCCAGATTGACGGCGTGAATGGGATCATCCAGGGTCCCGTATACGTGGAAGGTCTCTAAACCCCGATCTTCCAGGAGGGTACCGATCAATGGACCGAGGGAGTCGCCCGTGGAACGATCTGTCCCGATGCATATGAAGACGATCGGTCGCGTCCGGTAGAGGATGGGCAGCATGGCTGAAAGGTGGACGGAAAGATCCAGTGCCGCATTTTCATCTTCATAAGAGACCCTGTATGGTTCGGTCTTGCGGTCGAAAAGTCCTCGTTTCAGATTCATCACTACCACTCCCTTACTCCTCGTTATCGTCCAGGCATGTTTACCGCTTTTTAACAGTATACGGACAATCGCCGTCGTTCATACATAATCGGGGCAGTTTTTTCATATGATAAAAATTTTTAAACTTCTTTTCAGATCGAGGTTATATCTATTCATGGAGAGGGAAAGTTGTTAAAATAAAGGGTACTTCTAATAAGGGAGGGCTGTTGAGATCATGGCAACAGAGACAAAAATTGAGGAATCAGTTCAAAAAGCAGTATCAACATTAACAGATAATCAGCTGTGGACTTCACTCGGTCTCGGCGCTCTTAAAATCGTGGCCATCATGGTTATTACGTATATCGCTCTTCGTGTCGGAAGGTCTGCGATTCGCAACGTCTTTAAGGCAAGGTCGCGTTCACCGATCAAATTCTCTGAACGCCGCGAAGCCACGTTATTGAAACTATTGGAAAATGTGTTGACTTATGTGATTTACTTCATCTCACTCATGACGATCCTGTCGACACTGGAAATAGATGTAAAAGGCTTGATCGCTGGTGCGGGAATCGTCGGTCTTGCCGTCGGGTTCGGTGCCCAAAACCTTGTGCGCGATATCATCACCGGTTTCTTCATCATCTTCGAGGATCAGTTCTCTGTAGGGGACTATGTGAAAATTGGTTCTGCCGAAGGAACGGTGGAGGAAATCGGGCTCCGTACGACGAAAATAAAAAGTTGGACCGGTGAATTACATATATTCCCGAATGGCAACGTAGCTGAAGTCACCAACTTCTCCGTTCATAACAGCGTGGCGGTCGTAGACGTCAACATTGCGTATGAAGAGAACATCGACAAGGCCGAGCGGGTCTTACAGGAGCTCCTCCTCACGCTCCCTCAAAAATATGAGGAACTTGTGAATCCGCCTGAGCTTCTCGGTATCCAGACCCTTGGGGCGCCCGATGTGATGATGAGGATCGTCGCCGAGACGACACCGATGAATCACTGGTACATCGCCAGGGTCCTCCGCAAGGAAGTCAAGCAATGCTTCGAACGGAACGGGATCGAAATCCCTCTTCCACGCATGGTCATGTATTCACGCAACGATGAGGACGATGTACAGGAAGAACTTCAGAAAAAACAAAAGCAGGTTGAACGAGACTAAGGAGGTATGCGTCCATGGAGGCGAAGACGTTCGCACTAAATGATGTGGTGGAAATGAAAAAGCCCCATCCATGCGGCACCAATGAGTGGAAAATCATTCGCATGGGGATGGATATCAGGATCAAATGCGAGGGCTGCGGCCATAGCGTAATGATCCCCCGGAAGGATTTTTCCAAAAAGATGAAAAAAGTCCTTAGCTCATCAGAAAGCTGATACTGATAAGTACCCAGCTGGCATGATCCATAATCCCAATCAGTGTGTCTTTACACACAAAAACAGCTTACCGTATACCGGCAGGCTGTTTTTTATTTCCCGGGGAGCGGGACAGGGGTTTTACGCTGTGGCATCAGTGGAGCATCACTTGTCTTTTTCCCCCATTATCTCTATAATTGTGAAAGGTTCGACCGTTTGTACGGTCGTCATTCAGGTATGAAGCTGTCATGATGACAGAGATATGAATAGATAGGTAATCAATCAGGAGGAGTGACCGATATGGCTTTAACAGCTGGTATTGTAGGTCTGCCGAACGTCGGTAAATCTACGTTGTTCAATGCAATTACTAAAGCGGGTGCGGAATCTGCCAACTACCCGTTCTGTACCATCGATCCCAACGTAGGGATTGTAGAAGTACCCGATCATCGTCTGGATAAATTGACTGAGCTTGTGGATCCGAAGAAGACGGTTCCGACCGCTTTTGAATTCACCGATATTGCAGGAATCGTGAAAGGTGCAAGCAAAGGGGAAGGACTTGGGAATAAATTCCTTTCTCATATCCGCCAAGTTGACGCCATTTGTCAGGTTGTCCGTTGCTTCGCTGATGATAACATCACTCACGTAGCGGGGAAAGTGGATCCGATCGCAGATATCGAGGTCATCAACCTTGAGTTGATCCTTGCCGACCTTGAAACCGTGGACAAGCGTCTCGTGAAGGTCCAAAAAATGGCGAAACAAAAGGACAAGGAAGCGGTCTTTGAATTCGAGATCCTTTCCAAACTGAAAGAAGTCCTCGAAAACGAGCAGCCTGCCCGTACGGCTGAATTCAATGAAGAACAGGCAAAATACGTGAAACAGCTTCACTTGTTGACGTCTAAACCTGTCCTTTATGTGGCAAACGTCAGCGAAGACGAGATTGCTGATACTGAAGACAATGAGTACGTGCAAAAGGTACGCGAATTTGCGAGTGAAGACAACGCGGAAGTCATCGTTGTTTGTGCGAAGATCGAATCAGAAATCGCCGAGCTTGATGATGAAGAGAAAGCCATGTTCCTTCAAGAGCTTGGTATCGAAGAATCAGGACTCGATCAGCTGATCCGCGCGACCTACTCCCTTCTTGGACTTGCCACTTACTTTACGGCAGGCGTACAGGAAGTCCGCGCATGGACCTTCCGTGAAGGCATGAAGGCTCCTCAATGTGCCGGTGTCATCCACACCGACTTCGAACGAGGATTCATCCGTGCCGAAACGGTTTCCTACGATGACCTTGTAGCCGCAGGTACTATGAGTGCAGCCAAGGAAGCAGGGAAAGTCCGTCTTGAAGGGAAAGAGTACCTGGTGAAAGATGGAGACATCATTCACTTCCGCTTCAACGTATAAGATCACTCAGCCCCGAATGGAGATTCGGGGCTTTTTGCTTTGGAAATAAAGACTTCGGTCATGTACCTTGGTAATCTGTCTTTTTCCCCCAGCTTATTGCAATTGGACAATCCCTATGATATAATTTTAATTCGTGAGTAATGAACGCATTGCTCCTTGTTCTTTCGTAAAGAAAGGACCGCATAGACCACGAGGAGGTGACATTCAGATGAGAAAGTACGAAGTTATGTACATCGTCCGTCCAACCGTTGACGAAGAGTCAAAGAAAGCAGTTGTTGAGCGTTTTGATAACGTATTGACTACTAACGGCGCGGAGATCATCGAGTCAAAAGATTGGGGTAAACGTCGTTTAGCGTATGAAATCAACGATTTCCGTGATGGTTTCTACCAATTGGTGAAAATCAACGCTGGCTCTGAAGCTGTAAACGAGTTCGATCGTTTGGCTAAGATCAGTGACGACATTATCCGTCATATCGTTGTAAAAGACGAACAATAATTCGAACGTTTCATAGATATACACTTCTAGCAATAGAAGGAAGGGGTTGATTCTGATGATGAACCGAGTTGTATTAGTGGGCCGATTAACCAAAGACCCTGAACTAAAATATACTCCAAGCGGAGTGGCTGTTGCCTCATTCACACTGGCAGTGAATCGTTCTTTTACGAATCAATCAGGTGAACGGGAAGCAGATTTTATTAACTGTGTTGTTTGGCGCCGACCTGCCGAAAACGTAGCGAACTTCCTTAAGAAAGGAAGCCTGGCCGGCGTTGACGGTCGAATCCAGACCCGTAACTTCGAAGGTCAGGATGGACGACGCGTGTTCATGACGGAAGTCGTGGCCGAAAGCGTTCAATTCCTTGAGCCTCGCAGTGCGAATCAAGGTGGAGATCGCGGCGGAAGCCCAAGCTATTCTGGCGGCGGTGGTGGTTACCAACAGGGTAACCAAGGTGGTAACTCATTCGGCCAGAATCAGAATCAACAACAGCGCAACAACAATAATAACAATAACTACACTCGCGTAGATGAAGATCCATTCGCAAATGACGGTCAGCCGATCGACATTTCCGATGATGATCTACCATTCTAAGAGCGAACGATACCGACTTTTAAAAGGATAGGAGGCGAAAAACATGGCAGGAGGACGTAGAGGTGGACGTAGACGCCGTAAGGTATGCTACTTCACAGCAAACGGAATTACTCACATCGATTTCAAAGATGTGGAACTTCTTAAAAAATTCATCTCTGAACGTGGAAAAATTCTTCCACGTCGCGTAACTGGAACAAACGCTAAGTACCAACGTAAATTGACTCGTGCAATCAAACGTGCGCGTACAATGGCATTGCTTCCATACGTAAGCGGAGAATAAATAAGAGAGACATCCTTCTTTTGGAGGATGTCTTTTTTTGTGCGCAAGATTCACTTTCACGTTACATTGTATCTAGCATAAAAGAAGAGACTCTTACATCCGATTTTCTACGGGTTCATTTCAGTTCGAATGATGGAAGTGCACTCATACACCTTGCGAAGATTACCTTGAATGCCATGTATGCCGAGCCATTCCGCATATTCAGGAGGGTGCACAAAGTCTTTCACGAATGTCTCCATTGGAATTCCCCTATCATGTGCCTTCTGTGCTCTTTCCAGGAGCATGGTGAGATAACCCTTCATAGAATCGAGTAGCTCCCTTCCTCCTGAATCCCCGTGTCCTGGTACATAGGTTTCCACCTTCAAATCTCCAATCTCTTCGATCAAGGCAAGATACGAAACGGGATCATAGATGGGTACGTGCAGCTTTCGGGTTATCAGGTCCCCTGCAAATAAGACAGAATCTTGTGGGAGGTATAGATAGGAATCACTAGGTGAGTGACCGCCCCCGTGGCAACAGATAACCGCTTCTCTGAGATAACCATTGAATACATGCTCGGTATCGAAAATTCTATCTGGTAAGAAGAGTTTCAAGCGCGATATGTCATGTAGGATAAGCGTCATTTCCTCCATTTGTAGCGTAAGGCTCTCGATCAATACCGGATCCGCCTCCTGCGCTATACGTTGTTCTATGCCGTGTAGATAGGCTTTCATTTCTTCTCGTTCTAAATCAAGGTCCTCCACATCGTTCTTTTCTTTGATCCATTGCTTCGTGATGGCTGTAGAATAGATCGGAAATCCTTCAAATGCTTGATTTCCAAACATATGATCACCGTGGAAATGACTATTAATTACCTCCATTTTCGTATTCCCTGTCAATCGTTCGGCCTGCGTCCGAAGTTCGTATCCTGCCGACGGTGTGGACATGGTGTCGAAAATGAGGGTTTTCCCTCCTAAATCAATGATCCCTGCGTTACTCCATGCACCCTGCCCAGGTTTGGCAATCACTTCGTAAACGCCTTCGCAGAGCAAGTGTATAGTAAAAAATGCCGTTTCAATTGGATTCATGTATACGCCCCCTTTATCTCTATCATACCAATACCCCTTATAAATATTAGAAAATTCCATATTTTTAGTAAGAAAGACTCAACCTCTTCCCCGTTCTGCCGATACAACCAATACTAAGCAGTGTCTGGAGTGAGTTTTGGTGAAGAAGAAAAAGAAGGGCCTTTCGATTCGAACAAAGTTAACAGGGGTGTTTTCGACATTATTCGTTTTATCATTGGCAGTCATATTTGCGATTACATCGTGGCAAACCCGGTCGAAGACGGAGGATGAAGTGATCCGACAGTCGACCACCGTCGCGGGCGAAATGGGTGATTCTGTCGAGCTCTTCCTCGGCCAGTTTGAGAAGAGCCTCATTCAGTACTCAAAGTCGAAAGGGCTGCTAGAATATGAAGCCTTCAAGATGACGGGGAATAAGAACGGAAAATCGGAAGAAGAGCTTACTCAAGGTGTACAGGAGGACTTTGATAATTATATCGATCTCTATGATGAAGCGACCTCTATCTATATTGCTTCTCCGAACAAGAACCTTTTCATTGTTCCCGAGGCTGAATTGCCGGAAGGGTTCGATCCCACAGGACGGGATTGGTTCAAGGCTGCTGCAGCTTCACAGAACGATGTAAACTGGAGCGACCCGTATGTGGATACAGCCACCAATCAGGACATCATCACGGCTTCCAAGGCCATCCTGGTGGATAACAAACTTGTCGGTGTCATCGGTGTCGATATCAATCTATCGAAGCTGACGGAGCGGATTTCTTCCATGGAGTTGGGATACGGCGGCAATGCCGTGCTGATCGGGGAGAATGGAACCGCCATCGTCCATCCTACAAGGCGAGGAGAGAATCTATCGTCCTTTACATTCATCAAAAAGATGCTGGATTCCACGGATGAGAGCGGGATCATCCATTACACCCTCGAAGGGGAACAAAAAGTCATGATTTATGACACGATCCCCGGCACAGGCTGGAAGACAGGTGCCGTCTATTCGATGGATAACATCATTGGCAATGCAAAAGATATCGAGCGCCAGCTCCTTGTGACGGGACTCATCACCCTGGCTGTCCTCCTTGTGGTGATCGCCATCGTCTCGAGAAAGATGACCCGACCGCTGAAATCACTTCAGGCAACGGTGAAACATGTAGCAACGGGCGATCTGACAAAGCGTTCCGATGTGAAGGCGACGGATGAAACAGGCCGTCTTGCTCATGACTTCAACCAAATGATCAATTCGATTTCCACGACGCTTCAGACTGTACAGCATGCCTTCCTCCATGTGAGACAGTCTGCTGAAGGTCTCAGCGCCGTCTCTGAGGAGACGCATGCGTCAAGTGAAGAGATGGCCTCGGCCATTTCAAGTATCGCCAGGACCGCCTCTGAAACGGCTTCTGATTCCGAGCGTGCTCAAAGTGGTGCTGAAAGCCTAGGGGAAAGCATCGACCATATCTACGCACAGTCCCATAAAATGTCGGAGCTTGCCGATGAGGTAGGCGAGCGCAATGAGCAGGGTATGAATCAAATTTCCAAGCTTCGCGGGGCGTATGATACGTCCCAGCAGTATTTGGACTCGATGCAACAGGTGATCCTCGGATTCGGGGATCACGTGAAGAATATCGAAAACGTGATGGCGACCATCACGGTCATTTCCTCCCAGACCAATCTCCTTGCCCTCAACGCAAGCATCGAGGCTGCTCGTGCAGGAGAGCACGGAAAAGGATTCGCCGTCGTGGCAGAAGAAGTACGAAAGCTTGCGGATCAATCCGTCCAGGCGACGGAGAGCGTAAAGCGCACGATCAAGGAGATCCAGGAAGGTTCCGACCAGGCAGTGGAAGAAATGAAGCTGACCAAAGACACATTCGACGCCCAGCTCAGCGTGTTGAATGAAACCCATCATGTGTTTGACCGGAATGCAGAGGTAATGAGGACCATCAATGAAGAAATCGGACATATGCATGAGGGAATCGAAGGGATCAATGGAGATAAAGATCAGGTATTCACCGTCATCAAAGCCATGGCAGAAGCGGCAGAAGAAACGGCTGCGTCATGTGAAGAGATGAATGCGTCCACCGATGAGCAGCTGAAGGCCGTACAATCCATCACAGCGGCAGCCGAACAGCTCACCGACCTGAGCCAGGAACTCCAGGCGGCCATCGACCGTTTCAAGATCGCCCAATCAGAATAAACGATGACGGCCGGACACGGGGATGCTCCCATGGTCCGGCCGTTTTATTTGTGATCTTAAAACGTTTCAAAGCCCGGGTTTATACGCATCCTATTTAGAGGGGAAATGACTGAAGAGTCCATAAGATGAAATTCCCTTCCAAAATTGATATGATGATACTATTGTATGTATTTCGCGAGGAGAGTAATGAAGTGAAAAATGCCCGCATCATCACAGAAGGCGCCATCTCGGTGGCCATCTTTACTGTGTTTCTATTGTTTACGCTATATACACCTGTTATATCCGTAGTAGGCGTGCTTTTCCTGCCGCTACCGTTCATGCTCTACAGTCAAAAATTCGCCCATCGTGATGCGATGGTGATGTTGTTCGTAGGCATTGGGATCTCGTTCTTGTTCGGCGGTTTCCCCGGATTGGGCTTCGGTGTATTGGGCGCTTCCCTCGGGACGGCCATCGGCTGGGCGATAAAATCGGATATACAGAAAACCCACATCCTTTTGCTCGGAACCTTGGTGACCACCATCAATGCCGTAGTCGCTTATGTAATCTCCATTAAACTGCTTGGGATGGATGTCATCAAGGAGAGCCTGGACATGGCGAAGACTGTGGTGCATCGGAATTATGCAGCGATGACCGATCTTGGTTTCATCCAGCCTGATGACAAAAAGCTTGAGCAGATGGATAATTTGCTTAAATTGATGAACGTGACCACGCCGGCCTCATTTGCGATCGGGGCTGCACTATACACGTTCCTCATCCTGGCGATCAGCTTCCCGATCATGAAGCGCCTCGGAAGGAATGTCCCATCGTTCCTCCGGTTCCGGGACTGGAAGTTCCCAAAGAGCATCCTGTGGTACTACATCATATTGTTTGTGCTATCATTGGTCATTCAGCCCGAGAGCGGATCGTTTACATTCAGCGCCATCATCAATGTACAGATCATCCTTGGGATGCTGTTCACCATTCAAGGGCTTTCGTTCCTCTATTTCTTCGGCCACATGAAAAATTGGTCGAAAGGTTTAATGGTAGTAGTGACCATTATTTCAATCCCACTCCTTTCTCTCGTCCGGATTTTAGGTATAATTGACTTAGGATTCGATCTCAGAGAACGCTTAAAGAATAAGTCATAGAAAAAATTTGTTGCAGGAGCTGACAGTATGCCTTCTTATTTCAATAAGCGAATGATCCGCTACCCACTGTACGGTCTTGCTGCATTAACGCTTCTCTTACTGGTAGCAATCGTGTTTTATAATTGGATCCTTGCGCTTGCGGGGCTCCTCGTGTTCGGACTTGTCTTCTTCCTTGCCTTCTATTTCGAAGGAAGGTCACATGATGAGACGGAAGAGTACATCTCCACCCTCTCCTACAGGGTCAAACGCGTCGGTGAAGAAGCGCTCATGGAGATGCCGATCGGGATCATGCTGATCAATGACGAGTACTACATAGAATGGACCAATCCATTCCTCGCTTCTTGTTTCAACGAGGATACCGTCGTCGGAAGATCCCTTTATGATGTGGCGGACTCACTTGTCCCCTTGATCAAGCAAGAGGTAGACTCGGAAATCGTGACGATCAATGAACGGAAATATCATGTTGTATTAAAACTGAAAGAACGACTGCTGTATTTCTTCGATGTGACAGAACAGAAGGAGATCGAGAAGCAGTATCATGAAGAACGAACAAATATCGCCATCATCTATCTGGATAACTATGATGAGCTCACCCAGGGGATGGATGACCAGACCCGGAGTAGCCTCAACAGCCTGGTGACATCCAACCTCAACAAGTGGGCCCAGGAATACGGTGTCTTCCTTAAGAGAACATCGTCCGAGCGGTTCATCGCCGTCATCAACGATAAAGTCCTTCAGATTCTTGAGAAAGAAAAATTCGGGATCCTCGATGATGTCCGCGATTCCACATCCAAGCATAACGTCCCCCTCACCTTGAGCATCGGGGTAGGGACCGGCGTATCATCCCTGCCGGAACTCGGTACCCTCGCCCAGTCGAGCCTTGATCTTGCCCTCGGCCGCGGAGGAGACCAGGTCGCCATCAAGCAGACGAACGGGAAGGTCAAGTTCTACGGCGGGAAAACGAACCCGATGGAAAAACGGACCCGTGTCCGTGCCCGCGTCATCTCCCATGCCCTGAAGGAAATCATGGTGGAAAGCGACAAGGTCATCATCATGGGGCATAAACATCCCGATATGGATGCGATCGGAGCGGCCATCGGAATCCGCAAAGTGGCCCAAATGAACCAGCGTGACGGGTATGTGGTGCTGAATTTCAACGAAATCGACAACAGCGTCAAGCGCCTCATGAAGGAAATCAAAGGCAACACCGATCTTCACAGCCGTTTCATCACGCCTGAGGAAGCACTCGAGATGGCGACGGATGATACGCTGCTCGTCGTCGTCGATACGCATAAGCCTTCCCTTGTCATCGAGGAACGCCTCCTGAACAAGGTGGACAAGGTTGTCGTCATCGACCATCACAGACGTGGCGAGGACTTCATACAGAACCCTCTCCTTGTGTATATGGAGCCATATGCCTCCTCGACGGCAGAGCTTGTCACAGAGCTCCTGGAGTATCAGCCGAAGCACGAGAAGATCTCCATGCTGGAAGCGACATCGCTTCTCGCAGGTATCATAGTCGATACGAAAAGCTTCACCCTCCGGACAGGATCCCGGACGTTCGATGCTGCCTCGTATTTGCGGGCGCAGGGAGCCGATACGGTCCTTGTCCAGAAGTTCCTCAAGGAGGACGTGGCCACATATATCAAACGGGCCCGCCTCATTGAAACCGTGGAGTTCTACCGGGACGGTGTCGCCATAGCCCATGCGCCGGACGAGGTCGTTTCCGACCCCGTCCTCATCGCCCAGGCAGCCGACACGCTTCTGACCATGGACGGTGTCATCGCCTCCTTCGTCATCTCGAAGCGGGATGAGGAGACGGTGGGCATCAGTGCCAGATCCCTTGGTGATGTAAACGTCCAGATCATCATGGAGAATCTTGAAGGCGGAGGCCACTTGAGCAACGCCGCCACCCAGCTGAAACATAAAACGGTCCAAGAAGCCGAAAAACTTCTGAAAGAAGCACTAGATGATTATTTCGAAGGGAGAAGAGAACTATGAAAGTCATTTTCTTAAAAGATGTAAAAGGTAAAGGTAAAAAAGGAGAAGTGAAAAACGTGGCAGATGGCTACGCACATAACTTCCTTCTCAAAAAAGGCCTGGCGGTAGAAGCAAGCAACGCCAACATCAGCCAGCTTGAAGGTCAAAAGAACAAAGAAAAGCAAATCGCACAGGAAGAACTCGACGAAGCGAAAAAGCTGAAAGCAGCCATGGAAGAGCTTCAGGTCGAACTGAAAGCGAAATCCGGTGAAGGTGGCCGCCTGTTCGGTTCCATCACGAGCAAGCAGATTGCCGATGCCCTTAAAAAACAGCATGACATCAAAGTCGACAAGCGCAAAATCGAGATGAACGATGCGATCCGCGCCCTTGGATTCACGAACGTACCGGTCAAGCTCCATACTGATGTGTCAGCTACCCTCAAGGTCCACGTCACAGAAGAGTAAGAGATTGACATCTTCATTTCCAACGAAAACATGTTAAAATAGTACTAGATTGAAAAAAGGTGATTTGGATTCGGTCCAGGTCACTTTTTTTCCGTAAACGATACATGCCTCAAACATCAGCCTATAGTGGAAACCAAGAATTCCTCGTGCAGGAGGTCATATACAATGAACGAAATGTTTCAGGACCGGATCCCGCCTCAGAACATCGAAGCCGAACAGGCCGTACTGGGTGCGGTATTCCTGGAGCCAAGTGCTCTGACGACGACATCGGAGATCCTCATACCGGAGGACTTCTATCGTCATTCCCACCAAAAGATCTACAATGTGATGCTGAAGCTCGGTGACGGAGGGAAAGCCGTCGATCTGATCACGGTCACGGAAGAACTAGCTGCCGCCAAGGAACTCGAAGATGTGGGCGGAGTAGCCTATCTGAGTGAACTGGCCGGCTCCGTCCCGACGGCAGCCAACATCGAATACTATGCCAAGATCGTCGAAGAGAAGTCGCTTCTCCGCAGACTGATCCGCACCGCCACCGACATCGCTTCAGACGGCTATGCCCGCGAAGATGAAGTCGACGCCCTTTTGGGAGAAGCCGAGAAAAACATCATGGAAGTCGCCCAGCGGAAAAACGCCGGAGCCTTCCACAACATCAAGGACGTCCTTGTCCGAACATACGACAACATCGAGATCCTGACGAACCGAAAAGGGGACGTCACGGGAATCCCGACAGGCTTCGCCGATCTTGATCACATGACCGCCGGATTCCAGCGGAATGATCTCATCATCGTAGGAGCCCGTCCTTCCATGGGTAAGACCGCCTTCGCCCTGAATATCGCCCAGAACGTCGCCGTCAAGGCACGGGAAAATGTCGCGATCTTCAGTCTCGAGATGGGAGCAGAACAGCTCGTCATGCGTATGCTCTGTGCAGAGGGGAACATCAACGCCCAGAACCTCCGTACGGGTGACCTGAGTGACGAGGACTGGCGGAAGCTCACCATGGCCATGGGAAGCCTCTCCAACGCCGGTATCTTCATCGATGATACACCTGGTATCAAAGTTGGGGAAATCCGTTCCAAGTGCCGCCGCCTCGCTCAGGACCAGGGACTCGGTATGATCATGATCGACTACCTCCAGCTCATCCAAGGTAGCGGCCGCGCCGGCGAAAACCGTCAGCAAGAGGTATCGGAAATCTCCCGTGCCCTCAAAGGGCTCGCCCGTGAGCTCCAAGTACCCGTCATCGCCCTCTCCCAGCTCTCCCGTGGAGTCGAGCAGCGTCAGGACAAGCGCCCGATGATGTCCGACATCCGTGAATCCGGAAGCATCGAGCAGGATGCCGACATCGTCGCCTTCCTGTACCGAGAAGACTACTACGACAAAGAATCAGAGAACAAGAACATCATCGAAATCATCATCGCCAAACAGCGTAACGGTCCCGTTGGCGCCGTCTCACTGGCGTTCGTGAAAGAATACAATAAGTTCGTGAATCTGGAGCGTCGATTTGATGATGCTCCTGCTTAGAGGGAGAGATCCGGTTTTGGCCGGGTCTCTTTTTTTGAGTGTAGGGCGTGCTGTTTACGGAGGGAAAGTGGATATCGTAAGAGTAGATGCTAAGCAGAGGGTCAGAGTGTGCGTTTGTGGCATGGCAAGAGGTTCGCTTTTGATATGGGATTTGAGTGTTTAGAGAAGGTTCAGGTAGAGATTGGAGCAGTTGGTTTGAATGGGAGCATGGCGGAGGGATTCGCAAATAAGGAAGGCCATTCGTATGTACCGTGCCTCACTCGCAAATGAACATTCGAGCAGAATTGCCGTTCGCAAATTAAATGTTTGGTTTCACAAATAAAATTCAAAAAGTCGCAAATACTTTTTTGAAAGTCGCAAGTAAATCCACTATTCTCGGCCCTGGGCGTCCTCAATAGGGTCAAAATTCTCTAAAATAGCCTGCGAAATAAGTCGGAATTTGTCGGTGGAGGTACAACTGGAAAATCACATCCAGTATCTCGCTGATAAATCACCCTGTTTTCCAAGTATCCCATACCTTTCACTCGTAACAGGAAAAAGTCGCAAATAGACACCAACCAACCATCCATCCATATCCGCCCCGACTAAATCGCTACCAACCAACTATCAAACGACAAAAAGGAGGAAGCCACACACGGCTTCCTCCTTTCTACTTTCATTTATGAACCGATCGTCGCATTCTGATGGGAATGCAGCCTCGTAAAGATTCCTCCTGCGTCCGAGAGGAGCTCTTCATGGGTCCCGTCTTCTGCAATGCCGTCTTCTGTGACGACGAGGATACGGTCGGCTTTCCGGATCGTGGCGAGCCTGTGGGCGATGACCAGGGTCGTGCGGTCCTTCGCCAGGTCGTTCAAGGCATCCTGGATGATTGCTTCTGTCTCCGTATCAAGGGCCGACGTCGCTTCATCAAGGATGAGGATGCGAGGATTCTTGAGGAACATCCTTGCGATGGACAGGCGCTGTTTCTGACCGCCAGAGAGCTTGAGTCCACGCTCCCCGATCTCAGTGTCATACCCGTCAGGCAGGGAAGCGATGAGATCCGTCAGATGAGCGCGTCTTGCCGCCTCCTCGATCTCCTCCTGTGTCGCTCCCAGACGTCCGTAGGCGATGTTTTCACGCAGCGTACCGGCGAACAGGAACACATCCTGCTGCACAATCCCGATCTGGGACCGGAGTGATGATTTCGTCATGTTGCGGACATCGATGCTGTCGATGGTGATCGCCCCGTCCTGCACATCATAGAAGCGCGGGATGAGGGAGCAGATCGTCGTTTTTCCTGCACCGGATGGTCCGACGAATGCGACAGTCTGCCCCGGCTGGATCGTGAAGGAGAGGTCGTTCAGAATCGGCCGTTCCGCTTCATATCCGAACGTCACATCGCGGAAGGTGATGCGTCCCTCGAGACTTTCCACTTCCACCGCATTCGGACGGTCTTCGATATCCGGCTCCTGATCCATGAGCTCCGTGAAGCGCTTGAAGCCTGCCATCCCCTTCGGATAGAGCTCCAGAAGGGCAGATATCTTGTCGATCGGTTTGAACAGTACGTTGATGTATAGAATAAAGGCGACTAGCTCCCCGTAAGAAAGGGCGCCGCTGAACGTGAGCCATGCCCCGTACACGAGGATGACCAGCGTCATGAGCCTTGTGGTGATGTAGATCCCGGACAGATTCACGCTCATCACTTTGTATGCCTTCAATTTCGACTTGCGGAAGAACAGGTTGTTCTTGTTGAAGCGCTCCATTTCATAAGACTCGTTCGTGAATGATTGAACGACGCGGGAGCCCGACACGCTGTCTTCCACGCGACTGTTGACGTCTGCGATGTTTCCGTACATCTTCGTCCACGCCTTGTTCATCTTGATGTTGGAGTACGAAATCAGCCAGATGAGGAACGGTACGATGATGATTGCCACGAGTGCAAGCTTCACATTGATCGTCATCATGATCCAGAATGCGCCAAAGAAGGTCATGACGGCAATGAACAAGTCCTCGGGTCCGTGATGGGCAAGTTCCCCGATATCCATGAGGTCATTGGTCACCCGGCTCATGATATGCCCGGTCTTTGTATTATCAAAGAAGCGGAACGACTGGCGCTGCACGTGATGGAACAACTCCCGCCTCATATCCGTCTCAATGTTGATGCCGAGCTTATGCCCCCAGTAGTTCACGACGAACTGCATGGACGAGCTGATCAGATAAAGAAGCAAGAGGCCGATGCTAACCGATACGATTGTGCTCCAATTCCCTTCAGGAAGGAGGGAATCAATAAACCATGATACGGCCATGGGGAATCCAAGTTCCAGGACTCCGACGAGTACGGCACAAAAGAAATCAATATAAAAAAGCCGTCGATGGGGACGGTAATACGAGAAAAATCGTTTGATCATAGGACCACTCCACCTTTATGTAATAGACAAAACATAAGATAATTTTACCATAGCTCCGGTGTGGTGAGGAGAAAAGATTCACCAATTTTCACGAACGTATTTGATGCGTACAATAATAAATGTTCGTGTTTTCGTTGACTTTCTTCCAGTGAATTGATAAAATAAGCTTGTTTGAAAAAAGGGGAATCACGATTCCCGTCGGAGGTGCTCACATGTCTTCAGTAGTAGTTGTTGGAACACAATGGGGAGACGAAGGAAAAGGAAAGATCACTGATTTCCTTTCTGAACATGCAGAAGTAATCGCACGATATCAAGGCGGAAACAATGCCGGACACACCATCAAATTCGATGGCGAAACTTACAAATTACACTTGATCCCATCTGGAATCTTCTATAATGAAAAAATCTCTGTCATCGGAAACGGTATGGTCGTGGATCCGAAGGCACTCGTACAAGAATTGAAATACCTTCACGACCGTGACGTAAAAACAGACAGCCTGCGCATCAGCAACCGCGCCCACGTCATCCTTCCATATCACTTGAAGCTTGACGAAGTGGAAGAAGAGCGTAAAGGTGCCAATAAGATCGGTACAACGAAAAAAGGAATCGGCCCTGCATACATGGATAAAGCAGCACGTATCGGAATCCGTATCGCCGACCTTCTTGACCGCAAATCATTTGAAGAAAAACTTGAACGCAATCTTGAAGAAAAGAACCGTCTCCTTGAGCGCTTCTACGAAACAGAAGGATTCAAGATCGAAGATATTCTTGATGAGTACTATGAGTACGGTCAACAAATCAAGCATTACGTCGTTGATACATCTGTCGTTCTGAACGACGCCATCGACAACGGACGCCGCGTTCTATTCGAAGGAGCACAAGGTGTCATGCTCGATATCGATCAGGGTACATACCCGTTCGTTACATCATCCAACCCGGTAGCTGGTGGCGTGACCATCGGTTCAGGTGTCGGCCCGACGAAGATCAACCACGTTGTCGGTGTATCAAAAGCATACACGACCCGCGTAGGAGATGGCCCGTTCCCGACTGAACTGACAGACGAAATCGGTAACCAAATCCGTGAAGTCGGCCGCGAATACGGCACAACCACTGGCCGCGCCCGCCGCGTAGGCTGGTTCGACAGCGTCGTCGTCCGTCACGCACGCCGTGTCAGCGGATTGACTGATCTTTCATTGAACTCCATCGACGTCCTAACCGGCATCGAAACATTGAAAATTTGTGTCGCGTACAAATACAAAGGCGAAATCATGGAAGAATTCCCGGCAAACCTCAACATCCTTGCCGAGTGCGAGCCTGTCTACGAAGAGCTTCCAGGCTGGACCGAAGACATCACTGGCTGCAAAACGCTCACAGAGCTTCCAGACAACGCACGTCACTACCTCGAGCGCGTATCACAGCTCACAGGTATCCCGCTATCCATCTTCTCTGTCGGACCGGATCGTTCACAGACGAACGTGGTTCGCAGCGTGTGGAGTGTACGATAAGATTGGTATGATTTATGGACCTGGCCCTTTGGGGTTGGGTCTTTTTTTGGTGGATTGGTGTTGGTGTGGAGCGGTGGTTGCGGTTGGGCAGGGGTGGTCGATGTGGGTGGAGTAGCTAATATGAGAACCATGTTGAAAGAAAGGAATGGAAGTTGAAAGTAAGTCGGGAAAGTTGATTTGAAAAAACTGTTGAATTTTAGAGTTGAAAGTATTTGTTTGAAAGTTGAAAGTAAATCTTCCATTGTTGAAAGTGAATTTGCCAGAGTTGAAAGTAAATTTCTTCACTCAAAAAAAGAATAATTAAAAAGGAAGGATTTTGCTGTAATAAGTCGAAAATAGTCCAAGGAATAATTAAAAAGGAGTGATGCAATGAAGGTCAAAGAACTAAAACCCTCTTTAACCATCCAAAAGTTACAAGCCCTTTCAGAAAGAGTGAAAGAGTCTAGTGGAAAGCTCCCCCTCATTCAATCTGATCTTAGGAAGTTCATGTCGGGTTACAATGGGGAAAAATCTTTAGAATACTACCTTTCATTCTTACCGAATGACCAATACTATGTTTTACATGACGTTCGACTTTTTAATGGTACGCATTTTTTTCAACTCGATCTTCTTATCATTTCGCCTTGTTTTGTCGCAATAGTAGAAGTGAAGAATATGTCCGGTCACCTAACGTTTGACGGGAAATTCAATCAAGTAGTCCAAACCAAAAATGGTGAACAAAAGGCTTTTCCAGACCCTATGTTGCAACTTCAGAAGCAAATTTCACAATATAGGAGCTGGCTAAAAAAGAATGGATACCCTGAGATACCCATCCACGGCTTCATTGTTATGAGTAATCCATATACAATATTAACCTCTGAAAACTACGAAGACGATAACCTCATCATCCGTCCACAGACCCTCGTATCAAACCTTCAGACACTAATGAATTATTACGAAACCCATCCACTCCCTCATCGAATCATCAAGAAAATCTCTAAGCAAACACTTAAGAACCATATATCGGATCACACCTCTATTTTACTTCGGTATGGTTTGAAGAGAAGTGATATTCATCCTGGAGTCAAATGTCCCCAATGTTCATTCTTACCGATGGATCGTATATATAAGTTCTGGAGATGTATTAATTGTGATTTTAAATCTAAGGATGCCCACTTCACAGCTGTACGAGATTATTTCCTGCTACTCAGTGATACAATAACCAATCAACAGTGTAGAGAGTTCCTTCTTATCGATTGTCTTGCATTGGCAAACCGCCTCCTCCAATCCACCCCCCACCTAACCAAATCCGGCCACTACAAAAGCACGGTATACACCATTTCCGAGCAAATAAACCTCTAAATTATTCCCCGAGAAATAATTTTCGACGAAAAAAGACAAAAAACTATTGCAGTAGTGTTTTGCTCTGTGATAATATTAATTTCGTTGTCACGAAAGAGGCCTGATAGATGTAAGATATAAACGGCCGAATCGTGTTTATATATATCCTTTTTTAGAGCCATTAGCTCAGTTGGTAGAGCATCTGACTTTTAATCAGAGGGTCGAAGGTTCGAATCCTTCATGGCTCACCATTATTTTTGTGGCCCGTTGGTCAAGCGGTTAAGACACCGCCCTTTCACGGCGGTAACACGGGTTCGAATCCCGTACGGGTCATTTTTTCATTCCTTCATAGGGATTTAAAAATAGACGATCCACCATGTGGGTCGCAAATTTTTATTCGTGATTTGTCGAAATTTTCCGGAATTAAAAGGTTTCGGCGTTTGATGTGGGATCTTTGTCATCTATGTCGAGTATGGTTCACGAATATGTTGTAGATTTATTCTCGCTAACGCGAAAGGGCAATGACAGCTCTTTTGCTGAAGCAAAGTTCTTTATTTTCGCTATCGCGAATAATAATGATAGCTATTTTGCTATCGCAAAAAGCTCTGGTCCGGTAGTTCAGTTGGTTAGAATGCCTGCCTGTCACGCAGGAGGTCGCGGGTTCGAGTCCCGTCCGGACCGCCATTTTCATATTGTGGCTCAGTAGCTCAGTTGGTAGAGCAATGGACTGAAAATCCATGTGTCGGCAGTTCGATTCTGTCCTGAGCCATTTATAAAAAGTACTGCGACGACGTTGCCTCTCGTAGTACTTTTTTATTATGCTTTTTTGTCATCCCTCTGTAATATTCCCCGATCGTTTTACCCATGTTTCCCCATGTTTATTGCAATGTCCTTACACTCCCAATTCGCTCTATGACAAGCTTCATAGCCTTCCTATCAATCGATTGTCCTAGTCGTTGCTACAGTTTTTTTACAATCATGATACATCAGCCCGGAATTCGTTGGAATATGGTAAATTGGGTTGGTATGAGTGATTGAAAGACTACTACGATAGACATGCATGTCTTGTAATAGGAGGAAAATCAATGAAATTGGGGTTACCATCATCACCGTTTCCCTCGCTGAAAAGAGCAGGTGCGATTGCCCTTGTGCTGGGAGCTTTTACGACGGCCTCGGGTGCTTCTGCCGCTGAGGATTTTAAGACGGTGTATCATGTATATATGGGTTCTGAGTATGTCGGGGCCGTGACGGATAAAGCGGAAGTGGATGCTGTACTTGAGAAGAAGCTTTCCAAAGCCATGGATGAACATAAGGATATCGATCTTGATTTTAATAAAGAAGTAACATACATACCTGAAGATGTATTTACGATTGAATCACAGGATCAGGACGTGTTGAATACGATTCAGAAGTCGATTTCTGTCGAGGCGAATGCCTATGCCGTAGAGGTGGACGGTGAGCCGGTGACGTATGTGAAGGATGAGAAGGACGCTGAGGACGTACTCAAGGCGTTCAAGCTCAATCACGTGTCGAAAAAAGAACTGGAAGATTACGAGAATCGTAAGGACGACGAGTCCCTGCCTGAGCTCGGGGAGAACGAGTCCAGGATCCTGGATCTTTCGTTCAAGGAGCAGGTAGAGACGAAGGAAGCGAAGGTCGATCCGGATGAAGTGGTTTCGGTGAAAGAGGCTGCGAAGGATCTTGAGTTTGGTAAAGTCGAAGAGAAGGATTACAAAGTGGAGCGAGGAGATAGCCTTGGGGAAATTGCCAAGGAGCATGACCTTTCCATGGATGACATCCTCGACTTGAACAAGGACGTGAAGGCAGACGAAGCGCTGAAAGTCGGCGAGAAGCTTGTGATCAAGGATTCTGAACCATTCCTTCATATGGTGGTGAAGAAGGAAGTCAACAAGCTTGAAGCAATCGACTATGAGAAGAAAGTGAAAGACGATGCGTCCATGACGAAGGGCGATACGAAGGTCGAGCAGGCCGGTAAAGAAGGCGAGAAATCCGTTACCTATGAGGTGACCGAAGAGAACGGTGCGGTCGAATCGAAGGACGTGAAGGATGAGGAAACGCTGAAGAAGCCGGAGGACTACATCGTCCTTAAAGGAACGAAGGAGATCCCGGGTCGTGGGAACGGAAACTTCATGTGGCCGACGAACGGGGGATATATTTCTTCCAAGCAGGGTGAGCGCTGGGGTAAATTCCATAAGGGAATCGACATCGCGCGTCCGACCGATCGCACAATCAAAACCGTGGATAACGGCGTTGTCGAGTCGGCGGGCTGGAATGACGGCGGCTACGGCAACAAGATCGTCATTGATCACCAGAATGGCTATAAGACGATTTACGGACATTTGGCTTCCATCTCTGTGAAGGCGGGTCAGAAGGTCGAGCAGGGCCAGAAGATCGGCGTGATGGGGGATACGGGGCAATCAACCGGTGTCCACCTGCACATCGAAGTGTATAAGGACGGAAAGATGCTGAATCCATTGGACGTACTTCATCAATAGATTTAATCACGAGGGGACTGACATCCATTTTGCAATGTCAGTCCCCTTTGTTATATTGGGAAAAAGGGGTTTTCTGAGTAAAAGATGATTTAATATGAAGAAAGTGATAAATTTAAAGAGAGAATCCTGAATCAAATTCGTTTAAATAAGGAGATCAATTCATATGGATAAGAAAATTCTAGTCGTTGACGATGAAAAACCCATTGCTGATATACTGCAGTTCAATTTGAAAAAAGAAGGATATGAGGTTCACTGTGCGTATGACGGGGATGAAGCCGTGCGTATGGCAGAGGAAATCAAGCCGGACCTTGTGCTTCTTGATATTATGCTTCCAAACCGTGACGGCATGGAAGTGTGCCGTGAAATACGGAAAAAATATGAGATGCCAATCATCATGCTGACGGCGAAGGACTCAGAGATCGACAAAGTCCTCGGCCTTGAGCTTGGTGCGGATGATTATGTAACCAAACCGTTCAGTACACGCGAGTTGATCGCCCGTGTGAAGGCGAATCTTCGCCGTCACCAGCAGGGTGCGGCCCAGGTGGAAGAGGATGAGAATAATGAAATCACGATCGGTTCACTCACGATCCACCCTGATGCGTATGTCGTGTCGAAGCGTGGAGACACCATTGAGCTGACTCACCGTGAGTTCGAGCTGCTTCACTATCTAGCGAAGCATATCGGACAAGTCATGACTCGTGAGCATCTCTTGCAGACGGTATGGGGCTATGACTACTACGGAGATGTCCGTACGGTCGACGTAACGGTGCGCAGGCTCCGTGAGAAGATCGAGGATAATCCGAGCCATCCGACTTGGATCGTGACGCGACGGGGTGTCGGGTACTACTTGAGAAACCCAGAACAGGATTGATCGGATGAAGAAAGTCGGATTGACCCGTTCCATCCATCTTAAGTTCGTGATGATCTATGTACTCCTGATCCTGCTCGCCATGCAGATCATCGGGGTGTACTTTGTCCGCTCCCTTGAGGAACGGTTTGTGAATAACTTCAAGACCTCCATCCAGAATAGGGTGGAGATCCTTCAGTATACGGTGAAAGAAGAAATGCTCAAAACCCGGACCGATACCGATCCGAAGCTTGAAGACGATCTGAACCGGATCCTCCGGGACAGCAGGACGAACGATATCTCTGAGATCCGGGTGATCAACTCGAAGAGCCGGGTCATCGGGACCTCGGGACAGAATGAACAGAACCTCATCGGCCAGGCAGCTGGGGAGAAGGAAGTCAAGCGGGCCCTTGCCCTCGGTATCAACCATAACGATATCTATTTTGATAAAAAATCAGGCGATCGGATCTGGGTGTTCACGGAACCGATCGAGAGCAATAATGAAGTGATCGGAGCGATGTTCGTCGTCGGTCAGATCGAGACGGTCTATGATCAGATGAATGAGATCAATGCCATCTTCACGAGAGGGACGATCATCGCCCTTGTCATCACGGCAATCCTCGGGGTGCTTCTCGCCCAGACGATCACGCGACCGATTTCCGATATGCGGAAGCAGGCTCTGGCCATGTCGAAGGGGAACTTCTCCCGGAAGGTCAAGGTTTACGGGTATGATGAGATCGGTCAGCTCGCCATCACCTTCAACAATCTGACGAAACGGCTCCAGGATTCCCAGGCGTCAACGGAAGGGGAGCGAAGGAAGCTGTCCTCCGTCCTTTCCTATATGACGGATGGGGTCATTGCCACCGATCGGAAAGGCCGGGTCATCCTCATCAACGATCCCGCAGCAAACATGCTAAATGTTTCACGTGAAACGGTGGTGTCGCAGCCGATCGTTTCCCTTCTTGGGATCGAAGAAGAGTTTAGCTTCGAGGACCTTTCCAATACCCAGGACTCCATCATCCTGGACTACAGTACGAATGAAAAGCCGTATATCCTGCGCGCGAATTTCTCCATCATCCAGAAGGAGACGGGCTTTGTGAACGGCCTGATCACCGTGCTTCATGATATTACGGAGCAGGAGAAAATCGACCTTGAACGCCGGGAATTCGTGGCGAACGTGTCCCATGAGCTCCGGACGCCGCTCACGACGATGCGAAGCTACCTGGAGGCCCTTGCAGAAGGAGCGTGGCAGGATGAGAATATCGCGCCGCGATTCCTGGATGTGACCCAGAATGAAACCGAGCGGATGATCCGTCTCGTCAATGACCTGCTGCAACTGTCGAAGATGGACAGCAAGGACTACCGGTTCAACAGGGACTGGATGGACTTCATCGGATTCTTCCATAAGATCATCGATCGTTTCGAAATGTCGAAGAATCAGGATGTCCGATTTGTGCGGATCCTTCCTGATCAGGCGTTGTTTGTCGAGATCGATCAGGATAAGATCACGCAGGTTCTGGATAATATTATTTCCAATGCCCTCAAGTACTCACCTGAAGGCGGGACAATCACGTTCATCGTCGAGGAGAAGAACGGGTTCATTGAAATCAGCATTTCCGACCAGGGGCTTGGGATTCCGAAAGATAATCTCGGTAAAATCTTCGAGCGGTTCTACCGCGTCGATAAAGCGCGGACCCGCCAAATGGGTGGAACCGGCCTTGGTCTTGCCATCGCGAAGGAAATGATCACTGCCCATGGTGGCGATATCTGGGCGGACAGTGTAGAAGGAAAAGGGACGACCATCACCTTTACCCTGCCGTATGACGCTCTTCAAGAGGATGATTGGTCATGAACTACGAAAAATTTAAATCCATACTGCTGACTGTCCTGGTGGCGATCAGTATCTTCCTGACCTATAGTCTATGGACGTATCAACCGCGTTACGAAACGATCGAAGATCAGGATAGCCCCGTGAAAGTGACCGTCGGGGAGAAGCGCCCGGAAGATGAACTTGCGTCTTCTTTGATTAAACCGTTCAAGCTTCTTTACCATCAGGCCGATAAGACCCTCGGTACGTCGAATCAAAAAGAAATCGATAAGGTGATGGAGGATATAGGGACATGGAACGTCTACGATTTCTCCCAGGTGCAATTGAATGAACAGGACTTGAAAGAGGTATCCAAGGGAGAGAATCGTATCGAGATCATCTTCCCTGACAATGTTCCTCTATCGGTCTACAGCCAGATCCTGAATCTGGACAGCTCGTCTGTTCCGAAAGCCGATTTTGATCGCCTCATCATCGATTTAAATGATAAAGGCCTTGATTCCAGTGCCGTTTTCTTCCTCCCGAAGGAAGCGGATAAAGGGGGGGCAAGCGTCTATACAGCACGTGTCGATCAAAACAGCGTCAATGCATTCGCGAGTCGATATTTGAAAAAGCTATCCCTTCAATATACTGAGTATATGGAATATGCGCTGACGGACGACCGGACGATCTATCTGCCGCTTGCCAAGGATGAGTACATCAGCTATCAATATTTCACCGATCTTGATTCCATAGAGGACTATAAGAACGCGCTATTTATCGATGGGAAGAGCATTAATCTGTCGTCAAATGGGAACGTTGACACCTATATCTCGGTGTACAATCTCATGACGGTGAATAAAAATTACAACACGCTCTCCTTCGTGTATCCGACGGAGGAAAAAGTCGATCCGTGGCCGTCTTCCTATCTCCTTACGGAAACCATGGGCTTCGTCAATGATCACGGCGGCTGGACGGACAAGAACTTCCAATATTTCTCCATCAATCCGGATCAGAATAAAGTCACTTATCGACTCTTCGTCCAGAATCTCCCGGTATTCAATGACCAAGGGATGGCGGAGATTTCCGAAACGGTGGGGAACTCCTCAGTCAGTAAGTACAGCCGTCCTTATTTCACCTTGGACTTCTCATCCAGTGACTTCTCTTCGAGTGCGGTATCCAAGGAGAAGCTTCCGAGCGGATCTTCTGTCATTGCGATGCTCCAGGACACGAAGAATATCGATCTAGATTCCGTGCAGGATATCGTGGTCGGCTATAAGATGACCCGAAACCCGGAGGATAGCCGGAAGCTGAACTTTGAGCCTTCTTGGTATTATAAGTACGATGGGAATTGGATCAGGTTGGATACGGAGCAAAAGGAGGATGTCTTGAATGGATTGGAGTAAGACGAAAACGATCTTCATCGTCGTATTTCTCATCTTGAACGTCTTCCTGGTCTCCTCTTTCATCAGAAAGGTCTCTGAAAGCAATCTCGATACCCTCGGTCAGTGGACGATTGATGAACAGCTGAAGTCTGAGAATATCAAGTATCCGAAGGACCTCTCCAATGAAGTCGTGAGGGAACCGTATATCGAAGCGGTGGCGAAGAAGTTCAAATCAGAGGATCTGAAGGACTTGAAAAATCAGGATGCTCGAATTATGAACGAGAATACGATAAACTCAGTATTGAAGGATCCTTTACCGATCAGTGAGAAATTCAAGCCTGAGGAACTCAATGAGTTCATGAAGGTGAATATGATCGATGGGGACAAGTACAGCTACTGGGATTTCGATAAAGAAAAAGGAACGATCACCTATTTCCAGACCTATAAGGATAGGAAGATCTACAATAATACGAACGGGATGATTGTGTTCCAGCTCAATCAGAGCAATGAAATCGTCTCGTACACCCAGACGATGTTCGACAGCATTAAGGAACTGAGCGATGAGCAAAAACCGATCATTACCCCGTTTTCGGCTTTCAGCAACCTCTATAACACCCAGCGCATTCCTGCTGGCAGCACAGTGGAACGGCCGGTCCTTGGTTACTCCACCTTTGTCCCTTGGGAAGAATCCCAGGTGCTGGCCCCTACATGGCATTTTGTCGTGAAGAACGGGGATGAGGAAGAGGATTACTATCAGAACGCCTTCGAAGGTCAATTCTTGGAGACGAGCACGACAGATAAAGACAAACCATTGGAGTGAGAGAAACATGAGCATGCATTTTAGTGTACTTGCTTCCGGCAGTACAGGAAATGCCATATTCGTTGAGAATGAAGAGCACTCCTTCCTCGTCGATGCCGGTTTCAGCGGCAAGCAGATGGAAGGATTGTTCAGCCAGATCGGACGAAAGATCGAAGACCTGTCCGGCATCCTCGTCACCCATGAGCATAGCGATCACATCAAGGGCCTCGGCGTCCTTGCACGGAAGTACAAGCTTCCCATCTATGCGAATCAGAAGACGTGGAACGCCATGGACGGTCTCGTGGGGAATATCGACACCGAGCAGAAATTCACTTTTGACATGGAAACGGCCAAGCATTTCGGCGGCATAAGCATTGAGTCATTCGGTGTGTCCCATGATGCAGCGGAGCCGATGTTCTATGTGTTCCATCAAGGAGAGAAGAAACTCGTCCTCATGACGGATACAGGCTACGTGAGCGACCGTATGAAGGGCATCATTTCGAATGCCGATACGTATGTGTTCG
Organism: Rossellomorea marisflavi; assembly: GCF_001274775.1. Taxonomy (GTDB): domain Bacteria; phylum Bacillota; class Bacilli; order Bacillales; family Bacillaceae_B; genus Rossellomorea; species Rossellomorea marisflavi. Next base: position 552,197 of record NZ_LGUE01000008.1, on the reverse strand, counting down.
AGAGCAATCATGATGTGGGGATGCTCCGTATGGGGCGTTACCCGTGGAACATCAAGCGCCGCATCTTGAGCGATGTGGGGCATGTGTCGAATGAAGATGCGGCGGTTGCCATGGCCGAGGTGGCTGGCGATCGGACGAAGAATTTTTATTTGGCGCATTTGAGCTTGGATAATAATATGAAGGATCTGGCAAGGATGAGCGTTTCGCAGACGTTGGAGACGAAGGGCATTCTTGTTGGGGAGCAGTTTGATTTGCTGGATACGGATCCGAAGGTTCCTACGCCGCTTGTGGCTGTGTGATGGAAGGTTTATCCTTTGTTTGGCAAGGGGTAGAGTAAGGGTGGAGGCTTTCGGGTCTTCATCCTTTTTTGTATTTTGAGCTTGGCTAGCTTTTAGTGATAAGATGGGACGTTTCGTTCCGCTTCGGCCGACCGCTTTCCTGCGGAGAGGAAGTCGAGCTTCCTCGTGCCTGCGGGGTCTCGACCTTTCCTCTGGTTTCCGCGGGAGTCGGTCGGCCTACGCTGCACTGCACTAGTGGTTGATATGAGGTGTTAGTTTATAGATGGGTACATCTCAATACCCCCTTCCTTTTGTTTTGTTGGTGGGGAAGAGAGATGGGGCGTTTCGTTCCGCTTCGGCCGACCGCTTTCCTGCGGAGAGGAAGTCGAGCCTCCTCGTGCCTGCGGGGTCTCGATCTTTCCTCTTTTTCCGCGGGAGTCGGTCGGCCTTCGCTGCACTTCACTATTGGTTGATATGAGGTGTTGGTGTATAGATGGGTACGTCTCACTAGCCCTTCCTTCTGTTTTGTTGGTGGGGAAGAGAGATGGGACGTTTCGTTCCGCTTCGGCCGACCGCTTTCCTGCGGAGAGGAAGTCGAGCTTCCTCGTGCCTGCGGGGTCTCGACCTTTCCTCTGGTTTCCGCGGGAGTCGGTCGGCCTACGCTGCACTGCACTAGTGGTTGATATGAGGTGTTAGTTTATAGATGGGTACATCTCAATACCCCCTTCCTTTTGTTTTGTTGGTGGGGAAGAGAGATGGGGCGTTTCGTTCCGCTTCGGCCGACCGCTTTCCTGCGGAGAGGAAGTCGAGCCTCCTCGTGCCTGCGGGGTCTCGACCTTTCCTCTGTTTCCGCGGGAGTCGGTCGGCCTCCGCTGCACTGCACTATTGCGTGATATGGGAGTTAGTGCATAGATCAATTCTTCTTCGCCCTCATTTAGTTGTATGGGGAATAGAAAAAATGGTTTTTTGCACCTTGAATGTTCACAAAATTGCCTCTATATCATCATGGTTTTCTTACTTTTTTTTCATCAGTTTCTAATTTAATCTGACTATAATGAGGGTAGTAAAGAAAAACTAACGAATGGACTAATAATGGAGAAAGGATGAAGAATAGATGGGATATTATGATCAGGGCCCCTCTTCGGAGAATAGGGAAAGAAGGAGACGAGGAGGCGGTGGGATTTTCTTCTCGGGTTTGATTGGTGTGATTGTCGGTGCGCTTTTGGTGCTGGTGGCGGTGCCTCAGTTGACCGGGACCGATTTGTTCGGTTCGAATAATAATGCGAACGGCGTGACGACGGAGAATAAGGTAGATAGTGCGAAAACGGAGAATGTGGCGGTCGATGTATCGTCGGATGTCACGAAAGCTGTTGAAAAAGCCGGTGATTCCGTTGTCGGGATCAGCAACATCCAGTCTCAGAGCTTCTGGGGTCAATCCGGTAGTGACGGATCTCAAACCCAGGAAGCGGGATCGGGTTCCGGTGTCATCTACAAGCGTGAAGGGGACAAGGTCCTCATCGTAACGAATAACCACGTCATTGAAGGGGCCGATCAGCTTGAAGTCACCCTTTCAGATGGGTCCAAAGTAAAAGCGAACGCACGCGGTGCCGATCAGTGGACGGATCTTGCGGTCATTGAAATCGACGGCAGCAATGTTAAAGACAGTGCCATTGCGAAATTCGGTGACTCTGATAAATTGAAACAAGGTGAGCCGGTCATTGCCATCGGTAACCCCCTTGGCCTTCAGTTCTCAGGTTCTGTGACACAGGGGATCGTGTCCGGTGTGAACCGTACGATTCCGGTTGATATCAACCAGGACGGCGTGGAAGACTGGAACACCGAAGTCATCCAGACGGATGCGGCCATCAACCCTGGTAACAGCGGTGGAGCCCTCGTCAATATTTCCGGTCAGCTTGTCGGAATCAACTCCATGAAGATTGCCCAGGACGCCGTTGAAGGAATCGGTCTTGCAATTCCAATCAACTCTGCCCAACCGATCATAGAAGATCTTGAAGAGCATGGAGAAGTGAAACGTCCTTCAATGGGAATCACGCTCCAAGATGTGAGCGAAGTATCATCGTATCACCAACAAGAAACATTGAAGCTTCCTAAAGATGTGAAATCAGGCGTGCTGGTTCGCCAAGTTATGCCGAACTCACCGGCAGCACAAGCGAAGCTGAAAGAGCTTGATGTCATCGTTGAGCTTGATGGTGAAAAAATCGAAAGCACAGTCGATTTGCGGAAGCATCTTTACACGAAGAAAAAAGTCGGCGACTCCATGAAGGTGAAATTCTACCGCGACGGAAAACTCCAGGAAGTCACCATGAAATTAACGGATGAATCACAATTGTAATATGTGGATAACGTAAAAGCAGGAAAAGGGATTCCCTTTCCTGCTTTTTCTTTACGTGGTATGATAACCTGTGGATAAGTATAAAACTTAGCAAAAGGAGTCGATTCAGCATGATTAACTGCTGCCTGGAACACGTGGAACTCGCACTTGACATCGCCGTCGATGAGCATGAGGTCGCGCCTAAACTGGAAGAGCTTTCAAAGGAAAAACAGTTATCCACAACCTGTGAATATTGTGGGAATAACGCAATATATGTAGTGGCGAACTAGTATTCCCCCACGACATATGGATGGGTTTTGTGGATATGTGGATAATTTCTGTGGATAATATGTTTGTAATCTGTTTGTAAAGAGAGTGTGGATAAACCATGAACATAACCATCATCACCGTCGGTAAACTGAAAGAAAAATACCTGAAGCAAGGAATCGCCGAATACACGAAACGACTCGGGGCCTACGCCAAAATCGACATCGTCGAGCTCGCCGATGAAAAAGCCCCCGAAGTCCTCAGCGACTCCGAAATGCAGCAGGTCAAAAACAAAGAAGGCGAGCGCATCCTCTCCAAGATCTCCCCGGATCACCACGTCATCGCCCTCGCCATCCAGGGCAAAATGAAATCCTCCGAGGAACTCGCCGACACCCTCGATAAACTAGCCACCTACGGCAAAAGCAAAGTCGCCTTCATCATCGGTGGATCACTCGGACTCAGTGATGATGTTTTGAAGCGGGCTGATGAGAAACTGTCGTTTTCGAAAATGACGTTTCCTCATCAGCTGATGCGATTGGTGCTGGTGGAGCAGGTTTATCGGGCTTTTAGGATTAATCGGGGGGAACCGTATCATAAATAAATGAGATTGTTGGCAAAAAAGAATTTTTTAATAGTAACAATCTAATCATGAAGAAAGAATTATCTTCTATTCAACTTTGAGAGTCAAAAGTGGAGGCAACATGGGTTAATGATAAATAGTATTAAAGAAGTAGGAACTTGACTAAAGAAAGATAAAGAGGTGTGGACTACTCAGAATTAGCAGATTTGGCGAAAGATAAATACTAAATAAAGCTAAAGAAGTTTAAAAGGGGCTCTCAATAGATCTTGCAATAACGATTATGACCAAGATAAATAATGATCTCCGCCCTACTCAGATTAAGGGGGATTAATATGGGAACAGGGAGAAATGCCCCTTGCCATTGCGGCAGTGGTAAAAAATATAAGTATTGTTGCTTAAATAAGAAAGATATGTCACCTATGATACTGACAAAAGAGGTATATGAGAAAGATTTTTTACCTGTCTATGACTTAGAACTGTGTAAGCCAAAAACTTTTATTGAATTCGAGGTAGTTCTACCATTTCATATACCAATGTACATTAGCAAGACAATAACATTGAGTACACATGAGGGATATTTGAGCTATAGATTTGATATGGTTACAACAAATGAATCTTATAAGTATCCACTTGGAGAAGTTGTACCTGTTCTTGATATTCATAAAACAAAGATGCTTATGATGGCAGCTATTGATTTAGATTATAATGAGTTTTTAAAAGATAAAGAGGGTTACTACAATACTTATTTTGATATATTGTTAAGTCACCTTAATCAATTAGTATTAAGCTATATGGTTTCAAGTAAAGATGAGGACTGTCATTATCTAACAAAGGAAATGCTGCAGTCGACAATATTGGTTAGGAAAACAAATCTTGAAACATGGGAAAATGAGTTGAGTTTATTTATGCTACACCCACATGTTCCTTTTGAAAAGAAGCCCCTTACAAATAATGAGTTTAATGAATTTATAAGATTACAGGGAGTTGTTGTATGGGATAAGAATCCTTTTGTAATGGGTGAACAGCACGTATTAAGTGCAAAGAGATATTTCAAACAGGGATTCTATCTGGAAGCTATAAATCATGCTCAAATAAGTGTAGAAGTCTTAGTAAGAACACTCTTCGAAGAATTGTTAAAGAATGACGGCATGCCAGCTGACAAAGTAAAAGGAACATTAGAAAACACTTCGTTTATGACAATCATTAAAAAGAAAATGTCATCGTACTTAGGTGGTATTTGGGATGTCACTCAAGATAAAACAGAAATTGGACAGTGGTATAAAAACACATATGAATTAAGAAACAGAGCAATTCATAGGGGAAGAATACCTACATTCAAAGAAGTTGATGAAGCCATTCATGATGCTATAGAGTTTCGGCGGTTTATTTTGAAGAGGGTTAAAGAAAACAAGAAAAAATATCCAAAGATAAATGAGTTTTTTATGTAGTGGAAGTAGAATTGAAAAAATACTCATTGATGAAGGTAGACTATAGACTATTTGTAGTTGCATAGATTCTAGTGATTTGACGAAGATAGAACTATTTTAGACACAGTACGGAGAAACGTTTAGTAAGTAAAACACTAACAAGAAAAGAGCAACGTTCCAAGATAAAAGGAACGTTGCTCTTCTTTTTCAAGAGTAAGGAATTAGTACCCCACTCACCACTCCCGAGCCTCATAATCCAATTCCCTAAACAACTGAGTCTTCTCTTTCTTAGACAGATCCCTCCACTGCCCAGGAGGCAGTTTCCCCAATTGGATATTCATGATCCGCGTCCGCTGCAAGCGATATACGTTATATCCCAATACCTCACACATACGACGGATCTGGCGGTTCAATCCCTGTGTCAGTGTGATTTGAAAATCGTATTTTGATAGTTGCTCGACTTTACATGGGAGCGTTGTGGTCCCTAGGATCTTGACGCCTTCTGACATCTTTTTGACGAATTCAGGTGTAATGGGTTTGTCGACTGAGACGATGTATTCTTTTTCGTGTTGATTTTCTGAGCGCAGGATTTCGTTTACGATGTCACCGTCGTTGGTCATAAGGATGAGTCCCTCAGAGTCTTTGTCGAGTCGTCCAATGTTGAAGATCCTCAAGGGGTGATTGACGAGGTCAACGATGTTTCCTTTTACGCCTTTTTCGGTTGTGCTTGTGATGCCTACTGGTTTGTTCAAAGCAATGTAGACGTTGTTTCGTGCGACCCAGATTGGGTTTCCGTCTACGACGACGTTATCTCCGGGGTTCACCTGGTCGCCGATCGAAGCGCGTTTCCCGTTGATAGTGACCCTTCCGTCTTCGATGAGTTTGTCCGCACCGCGTCGGGACGCTTTTCCGGCTTCGCTTATATATTTGTTAATACGCATGGTAGCACCTCTTTTAATCCAATTGTTATCTTACATACTAATATATTTTTGATGAATCACAAAATGTTTTTAGGTGACGGGAATATATTGTAATTCTAAAGAAAGCCGATCAGACAAAATCTGATCGGCTTGTTTGCAATTTGAGGATTTTAACCACTTTAGCTCGGAGCTTTTGTTTGAAGGAGTTTGATCCCCATCCCGATAAAGATCACTCCGGTTACTTTATTCAAGACCTGTCCAACCTTTTGGTTTCCCCTGAGCGTTTTGGTGACGTAGGAGGAGAAGTAGGCTACGAACAGGCACCAGAGCAACCCCGTTATGGTGAAGGTGAGTCCTAGTATCAAGAAAGGAACGGGACTTGTGACATTGGGGTCTATGAACTGAGGCATGAATGCGATAAAGAATAGCGATACTTTGGGATTGGTGAGACTGGTCAGTAAGCCCTGGATGTAGATTTTTCGTTTGTTCATTGTGGTGCCTGTCGCTTGTTGGAAGGCAAGATTCGATTTATCTAAAATCATGCGAATACCCAGGTATACGAGGTACACGACTCCGATGACCTTGATGACATTGAATAAGAGAACGGATTTTACTAGGATCAAGGATAGACCAAACGCCACGAATAACGTATGGACTAGGGAACCGCTAATGATCCCCAGCACCGAGTAAATACCTGCTGTCCGACCTTGTGATATACTTCGACCGACAATATACATCGTGTCTGCTCCGGGAATCAGGTTCAGTAGGATTCCCGTTAGAAGAAATACTTCAAAATGAATGACGCCAAACATACTTGTGCACCTCTTTCTTATTTCACATGTCCTTTTCACTATATTACAAGAAGATCACCTGAAATTGTAAAAACATTTTAAATATACGATTATTCCTGTTTTAAGGTGGTATGGTAAATGGTAAGGTCTCTACAAACTAGATACATTTGATATTCTGATAGAATTATAGTAAAAATGGTAAAGAAATCATTTGTGGTGTGGACGGATCATCATACATATGAAATACGTGTTGAAACAGGTGGGATAATGTGAAAAAACTAGTGATGGCAGGAGCTTTCTTTGGTGTGGTCCCGGGTTTGCTGTTAGCGGGCTGCTCTGAGGAAGCAAGTACTGAGAAGAAAGAGCCGAAGACTGAGCAGACCTCAAAGAAAGAGAATGAGAAGAAGAAAGAGGAGCCTGCGAAGAAGGAACCTGTGGCGAGCTATGAAGCGATCAAGCCATCTGAGGGTGCCGAGCCGATTGAGAGTCATTATACGAGTGAGCAGCAGTCGGATATGCCGACTTCTGAGGCGCATGGTGAAGACACGACGAGAAGTGTACCACTAGGGCAGACGCTTGCTAAGGATAAGGAAGACCAGACGGATGGTCCCCTAAAAGAGAACAGGATTGTTTCCTACTATGGAACTCCCCGTTCAGAGAACATGGGGATCCTCGGTGAGTACAGTCCGGATGAGTTGATGACCAAATTGAAGGAACAGACGAAGGCCTACTCCGAATTGGATCCGGATCGTCCGGCCATCCCTGCAATTGAATTGATCGCAACAGTGGCGCAGCGTAGTCCTGGGGATGATGGTCTGTATATGGTTCCGACATCGGAAGAGGATATCGAGACGTATGCGAAGCTCGCTGAGGAGAATGACGCCTTGTTGATCCTGGATATTCAATTGGGGAAAGACACGATCATGCATCAGGTGAAACTGGTAGAGAAATATTTGAAGCGTCCGAATGTTCACTTGGCCATTGATACTGAATTCCATGTGACAGACGGACAGGTTCCAGGTGAAGATCTGGGGCATGTAGATGGTAAGGAAGTACAAGAGGCGATTGAGTATATTTCCAAGCTGACTGCCGAGAATGACCTTCCAGACAAGATGGTGGTGGTGCACCAATTTGCCGACATCATCCTGAACAATAAAGACGCGATCCAGCCCACAGAGAACGTGGAAGTGGTGCTGAATAATGACGGCCACGGAATCGCTGGATTGAAGCGGGCAGGATACCATCAGCTCGTCCATAATCAGCCGATCCAGTACGGCGGGTTCAAAGTATTCTACAAGAAGGACGAACCGGTCATGACGCCTGAAGACGTCTTGGAATTGGACCCTGCACCGGCTTTTGTAAACTATCAATAAGAAGTAAGGTGAACTAGCATGTTGAAGGAAGTTTGTGTTGAGAATTTCACGAAGGTCCCTGAAGCCATCGAAAAAGGTGCCCGGCGGGTGGAGCTATGCGATAACCTTGCTGTTGGTGGAACGACGGTCAGTCCCGGTGTGGCACGGGTCACGCTGGATTACTGCCGCAGTCGGAATGTGAAGGTCATGAGCATGATCCGCCCCCGAGGCGGGGATTTCGTCTACAATGTCGATGAAATCGAAATCATGAAGCAGGATATCATCCATCTGAAAGAGCTCCGAACCGATGGCGTCGTCTTCGGCTGCCTGACTCAGGACGGTTGGATTGATGAGGAAGCCATGATTATGCTGCTTGAAGCAGCCACTGGTCTTGAAGTGGTCTTTCACATGGCCTTTGATGCGATCACGGCTGAGTCCCAGCTGAAGGCCATCGATTGGCTGGCCGAGCATGGTGTCCATCGTATTCTCACCCATGGCGGTCCGTCGGATACGAAGATTGAAGACAATGTGGACCGGTTGAAAGCGTATATTGAGTATTCGGATAAGCGGATTACGATTCTTCCAGGTGGTGGAATTACTCACCTGAATCTTCCTGCTATTGAATCCTCTTTAAGCATTAATGAGGCGCACGGAACAAGGATTTTGGAAGGCTAGTTTCGTGGGTGATAACCAAAAACACCAGGGTCAACTGATTATTCAGGGTCCCTGGTGTTTATTCTTATTTTAGGATGTGCCCTTGACTTTATAGGCTTTCGTATAGCCTAGGACAAACGCGATACCTGAAAAAATGGCAGCTAGAATGATAGTTGGCTGCTTAAGCCATTCGCTACTTAAAACCGCCCATTCTCCATTCCCCATGATAAGCCCGATGAGTTGACTTATAACCATGATGAACGCAAGCACCAAAGATAAAAGTAAGCTTATTGCGAAAAGCCGCTCTAATAATCGTTGCATGTTTGGACCTCCTTATATTGGTAGTATCCCCATTGCGATAAGCCACCCAATTAGGATGACTGGACAAGCATAGTAGAGCATCAGCATGCCGAATGTTTTCTCTGGACGTGCACCAACGATTCCTGAAGCGATATAGATTGATCCCGATGCTGGTGGCATCTGAGCAGAAGTGGAAGCAAACGTCATGACGACAACGGCAGAAACTAGAGGTGAAAACCCTGATGCTACTAATATTTCGTAAGAGACCAGGCCAACGGCAGTAAGTGTTCCTGTTGAAGTAAGAGGTCCTGCGATAGCTGTAATCCCTATTCCTAACAATAGGACAGTGAGCCATCCAGGAGTGTTAGCTGAACTCATCAATTGCGCGATGTTATCTGACAAACCAAGTGCAGTCAATACTTCACTTGACGCTACTGCAAAGAAAATCAGTGCTCCTATGACTGTAAAGCGTGGTATGGAGCTACTTACGAAATCTAGTAAACTGGAAATGGACCTTGGCCTGGATTTGCGCGCTAATATGAATGATATCGCAATCATCAAGGTTGGAATCCAAATGACGATATCAATGCTTTTTAGCGCACTCTCGCCGATGGATGAAATATTCTTCAATACTTCAGAAAGAGGTCCGATGGTTAAGATAAGAGGAATGATGGCACCCAGATAGATGAATATGGAGGTCCAGCCTTCTCGTAAGGATACACGAAGAGGTTGAATGGACTCCGCTGGGAACGCCTTTATACCCTGCTTTTTTACAAAATATCCAATCAAGATCAACCGGTGGATAAACTGGTAGGCGCCTGCGATCAAAAGGGCGATATAGTACTCACCTGTAGTAATGGCGGCTGCTACTGGCGCAAAACCAAGTACGATGAACATGGAGGTCGTGGGTGGCAAGACGGAAGCCATTCCCCCATTTCCAACCATGACAGATGCTGCTATCTCTTTATTCCATTTATTCTTGAGCATCCAAGGACCTGTTATAGAGCCCGTGGCCGCCGTATTACCAGAATCTCCACCGGATAAAGTGCCCATGAGAGACGAGCCGACGGCGTCCATGATGGCTGGTGCACCAGGTAGTCTACCGACAAGAGAATTTAAAATACCCAGCAAACGTTCTACGATACCAAATTTATCAATGACATAGGCCATAAAGACAAAAGCCACAGCAGCGTATAGAACGGAAAAGGTGGAAGCGAAACTGATTCCCCTAAAGAATAAGTCAAGAGCTTTTGTGCCGCCGAGAAGCGATATGGCTATGAAACCAATTAATGAAGCCTCACCAAGGTTTCGTTTCAACCACAGACTCCAAACTATCAAGATGCTGACAAATACAATGAGAGCAATAATCCCCATATGAACCCCTCCATTTTACGTACAGTTGACCAAGCGCATCACTTGCTTCCAATCCTTAGGTGGATCCCCCTGATTCTTTTCTAAAATGTTGGCCTGTGTAATCATTTTTAACTTATCACGGGTGGCTTTTGTCATTTGTGGTTCTATGCCATGACTGTTCAGAAAGTCTATGACATTTTCCATCTCCTTTTCACGCCGTTGAGAATGGATAACGTTACTTGAAATCAGCCTATTGATGATCTGTTCAAACGGTTCTTTATCCATTGTACGTGTGATGGAATCGAGTATAATATCGTCCAATGCAAGCTTATCTGCAGCTTGCATGACTTCATGCAGAAGGGCAGAAAGACCCTTTGTAAAAATGCTTCGGATGAATTTAATATTGGTAGCATCCCCTGGAAGGTCCCCCGCGTAAGTAAGGTTCATATGAGTGGATTTTCCCCAATCGATTAGAGAGGTTGATCCAGTTCCGCTAACCATGATTGGCACCTTATGTTGATAAACTTTCAGCGCGCCCATGATGGCTCCATCAATGAATGTACGCTTTTCATTCAACATGTCCTCTCCCAGTCTCTGCTTGACCTGAGCAGATGCGGTTGTGAGATCAACATGCAATGTTTCTTCATTTAACTCTGACCATATAGATCTCCAAGCATCCTCAGCAAAGGGAGCCGGCACGGCCACGAACAGTACATCTAGCGTTTCTTTGGCTACACTCTGTGGATCACTAAAAAGTGTTGCGTGGGTTTTTTTGGCCCGCTGCTGCGTTTCCTCTTTTTCATATAACGGATCGTAAACAAAAAATTGTGCTTGTGGGTCCTCAGTAAGAAACCCTTTGGACATCTCATATCCGACTTCGCCAAATCCAATAAAACCGATTCTCATCTCAATACCTCCCAGTAATGGTTCACAAATGATAGGCTTTCAGTTTTTCCTGTAGCCAACCGGGTTCCAGGTTGGATGTATCCTCTTTATTCTCAAGTTGTTTAAATGCTTCAATTTGTTTGAGCCGGTTGTATTCATATGCGGCTTTTTTTTCAGCTTTCTCTAGTATGTCAGCTACCTCACCCTGAGGTATGACTACAACACCGTCCTCATCGGCGATGACATAATCACCAGGGCAGACCATGGCTCCAGCGCAGGTTATGGCTGTGTCAAACGCTCCTGGTCCTTCCTTCGTCGGACCTGTCGATAGATACCCTTTGGCATAAATTTGGATATCAAGATGCCTAAGGTCAGTGCGATCTCGAACGAGTCCGTCGATGATAATGCCTTCTACGCCAATAGCTTCTGCGGCCCCTGCCATCAATTCACCCAAGTATGCGGCCTCTTTATAATCCTGCCCGTCCACGATAAGGATGTCACCAGGATGTGCTTGGTAGATGGCGTAATGCAAGAACAAGTTATCCCCTTTTGGCAATGCAACGGTACGCGCGCGTCCCACCAGGGATTCCCGGAAGTTCACAGGCTTTATATGATAATCCATCACGTTATTTGTTTCCATCACATCAGCAAAAACCGATGAGCCAAGTTTTTTCATGCGTGCTACTAACGTTTTTTGAGAATGAGTCATGCTCAACACCACTCCTAGTAATTTTTATTAACTTTTAAAATAAAAAAGTAATTTTTATTACTATAACAAGCTGCGGTAATAATGTAAACACTTACATTTTTAAATAGTCAAAAAAATAACCTTCCTCAGAACTAGAAGTTCTAAGGAAGGTATAGTGTTTTAAGGGATAGATATTTACTCTTGTCTTGCATTCTGAACATGATAGTTTATGGTTGTCAGTACTTCATTGATTTCGTTTAACCGTTCTTTTGTTTTCTCTGATTTGGTGATAGCTACAGCATTAATTAGATAGTCGGCCAGTACCATGGCGGGAATGGGGGAGTTATGGAAGGCCAGACTGCTTGAATCACAAGTAAGAAGGCAATCAGCGTATTCTACGATAGGAGATGAATAGCTGTCTGTGATGGCTATCACTTGAACGCCGCGCGCCTTGGCTGCTTTGATAAAATCAATGATCCGTACTCCGTAGCGGGGGAAGCTTATGGCAATCAATACATCATTTGCGTTCATCGCAACTACTTCATCGACCCAATCGCTTACGTCAGCCCAAATCAATCTACAGTTCCCTAAGCTCCTATTTAGCCCGTGAGTTAAATATTCTCCTACAGGAAGACCACTGCGCACGTTTGTGCAATATATCCGTTCAGATGAGGTGATTCGTTGCACGACATCATGGAGTTGTTCTTTAGAGATACGTTCCATTGTTTGCTGAATGTGAAATAGATGGTGTTGAATGGTATGTGACCATAAGTCATCCTGATCGACATTTTGGAGATTAACAGTTAGGCGATTCTGAGGAGCGGTTTGTTCTCTTAAGAGTTGCTGCAGTCCTTTTTGGAATTCACTATACCCTGAATAGCCGATGCTGGACGTAAGTCTCATGATGGTTGTTGTACTCGTATTCACCCTTGTGGCTAACTGGTTAATAGTAAGAAATGCAACCTCAGAAGGATTTTTGAGTATGTAATCAGCAATGTTTTTTTGCGCTTTTGTTAATTCAGATATGTTGTCCTTCAAGATCGTGATAGGATTTTCCATAGAATTCTCCTTTTTTACTGGACTAGTATAATAAAGCAGTCTCGTGCCATTTGCTTGATTGATGTAACACTACCAAAATAATAACAGCTACAGTGAAAATTACAAATAGACATAGATGGCAAGGAAGAATTCATAGAAGGTATGACTGGTAAAAGGAGGATGGTAAACTATATTGGTTTAAGATGATGAGATGAGTAGGACAAATTAGATGCAAACTATTATTTTAAGATAGTTTATTTAATAGAAAGTAACATAGGTTATGAGCCTATGTTGGTGTTATATCACCCTGTTCTTCACTGCCAGGTGCATTTGTTGGATATCTTGAAGCATCAATGAGGCCATTAAATGAGGCACATAGTTTCAATCAAGGAGAAAAAGATTGATAAGGACTATATAAAAAGAACCCCCATATTGGAAGGGGGGATCATTTGGAATTTCCTAAGGGGTACTTCAATCCGTTCTTCACAATCTTCTCTTCCACGATCTCCTTCACATCGAACCCGAGTTCTGAGCACAGGGTAAGGGAATAAATCAGGATATCGGCAATCTCTTCGCGGATATTTTCAGTGTTTTCCTCAAGTGCTTCTTCACTGGTGACCCACTGGAAGTCTTCGAGCAGCTCGGCAGCTTCGATAGAAATCGAGATGGCGAGATCTTTCGGGTTGTGGTTCGGTCTCCAGTTCCGGTCGTCCCGGAACTTGTCGATCTTGTTCATTAATTGTTGGATATCACTCATGGTTGTTGTCTCCTTTTACTGGTGTAGGGATTTGAAGGGCGTACCATTTGAATCACTCTTCTTCCTCCAAAAACACAAACCCGCCATCAATCAACCCCTGCACATACTCATCAAAACTGTCAGCAATCACCTTAAACTCATCCGGATCATGTAAAAAGCAGACAATCTGTCCGGAAACGCCTTGGTCGGTCGGGTTGAAATCGATGAATAGGCTGGAGGTTCCCCCGTTATTCATACAGTCGGAGAAGTGGATGTACGTTCCTGGATACAGGCCGTCTTGATTGATCCTGGAATCGACGTCGTCTTCTTCATACTCGGAAAGATAAGAGGTGTCTACTTCTTCTTTTGAGCTGTCGATCATCTGCTGGGTGGAGAGGAGGTAATAGGGATATCTGCCATCTTCCACATCGGAACCGAGGATGCAGACGGCGATCTTTTCTTCGCCGTATTGTCTCCAGAACGTCCCGTCGATGTTTTTAAGCAGGGACAGCAGGGATTCCGGGCAGTCTGGGTAGAGTCGTCTAAGCTCCTCAAGGTCTTCTGGGCTGGCACCATGTGATTTTTGGAGTTCTTCCAATTCTTCTGGCAGCAGATGCTCGTGTAATCCTTCGATGAAGTGGTTGATCAGTTCCATGAGAGTGCCTCCTTTGGTATAGGGATATTTTAACATTTATTCATGGGTTTTACTTATAAAATAAAAAAACACTTCCCCATCTGATAGTTTAATTCCTTATCAGGCGGAGAAGTGTTTTTGGGGTTTATTTTAGCTGCTGATAGGATGCCAATCTGTGAATGTGGACTGCCAAGTAAGCTAGCTCTTCTTTGGGTAACATCTTACCGTAAACCTGCATGATATAGTTTTCAATCTTGAAGGCAATATCCATTGCATCAGGATAGAGATTGGCGATCTGCTCGAATAGTAGGTTGTCCGGATCTTCTAGCATAGAATCAGCATAGAAGCGCTCTACGAAAAATTTCACATGGGTGATAAATCTCCCGTAATGGATATTGTCAGTTTCCATCTTGATCTGGAGTGCATATCGGACTAAATTGACAATCCCGCCTATCATCTTAGCATACTGCATACCGTTTTTTGATTCTTCCCCTTGACCATTGATCAAGTGGAAGGCAATATTCGCAGCTTCTTCTTTAGGAAGTTCAACATTGCAGGCTTGATTAATGAGGCTTAGTGCGTACATACCAATTTCAAATTCAGCCTGATAGAAATTCTTAATTTCCCAGAATACCCGATTGGTTATATTAATATTCTTTTTGTGACGTTCCACCGCGAAGTGAAGGTGATCCATTAATGTAAAATAAATACCGTTATTTAGTTTGGTATCCAGCTGCGATTCCGCATGATGGACGATTTGTTGGGTTAAATCAATAAATGATTGTGGAATGGAGTCAAGAAGCCGTAAAAGCTCTTTTGATTTGGCATTTTCAATTGGCATGAAGGTTTGATCCGCCTGATCGTCCTTGACCATATTACCGGCTTTTTGACCGTAGCCAATTCCCTTGCCAAAGAGGATGAACTCTTGTAAGTTCTCACCTTCGACAAGGATGACACTGGAATTCAGTACTTTCTTTATCTTGTACATTGACCTCACCTGTCCCCTGTTTAATCAGTCTAGGTCTTCTCCATTACTTTTAATTACTTTTTTATACCAGTAGAAGGAATCTTTACGGGAACGGGCGAGGGTCCCATTTCCTTCATCGTCTTGATCGACATAGATAAATCCATATCGTTTTGACATTTGTGATGTTCCGGCACTGATAATATCAATCGTTCCCCAGCTCGTATAGCCGAATAAGTCCACTCCTTCTTCTACCGCTTCTCTCATTTGACGGAAGTGTTCACGGAAATAGGAAATCCGATATTCATCATGAATCGAGCCGTCACTCTCAACTATATCCTTTGCACCCATTCCATTTTCTACAATGATTAGTGGGATATTGTAACGGTCATAAAGCTCTAGAAGAGAAATTTTAAGGCCAACGGGATCAATTTGCCATCCCCAATCAGTCGAAGGTAGGTAAGGGTTCTTAACACCTTGGACTGTGTTACCATCAGTCTTTTCAAGACCTTCTTCTGCTGATTCTGTTAATGACATATAGTAGCTGAAGGATAAGTAATCAACGGTATACTCTTTGAGGAGGTTCAGATCATTCTCCTCCATCTTAATGTTGATTCCTTTCCGTTCTAATTTCCGTAAGGTCAGCGGAGGATACTCACCAAAGACCTGAACATCTGCATAGAAATAGTTTTGCAGGTTCTTTTTTAAGGTAATCTCTACATCCTCTGGCTTGCAGGTTGTTGGATAGGTAGTCAGTTTGGTGAGCATGGCGCCCATTTTACTTCCCGGTATAATGGTGTGGCAATCTCGAGTGACGATGGAAGAAGCAACAAATTGATGGTGAAGGGCCTGGTAAACGAGCTCTTCTTCTTTGCCCTCCGGACAGCGGTCAGGTATGATTCCGGCTGTGGTGAAAGGATGACGGAGAATGCTGTCGATTTCATTGAAGGTTAGCCAATACTTCACGTAGTCCTTGAATCGATGAAAGCAGACGTTTGAGAATCTTACAAAATCGTCTATAACCTTACGTTCTACCCAGCCATTATACTTTACACTTAAGGCTAGTGGCATTTCGTAGTGGGATAAAGTGACGATCGGTTCGATTTGGTGTTTTCTCATTTCTTTAAAAAGATTTTCATAGAATTCAAGGCCTTTTTCATTCGGCTCATTCTCTTCACCCGTTGGAAAAATACGACTCCACGCTATGGAGACACGTAAGGCTTTAAGTCCCATCTCTGCAAATAGGGCTAAATCTTCTTTGTAGTGATGATAGAAGTCAATACCTCGGCGTTTCGGGTAATATTTGTCTGATGGGTCATCCATTGCTTGTTGGATGAGATCAGAGGACACTTTCAAATGGCCATGATAGTCATCCAGACTGAGATTTGGCTTATAGGTAGCCACATCCGCCACGCTTGGTCCCTTTCCATCAATGTTCCATGCACCTTCAGCCTGATTGGCGGCAATGGCGCCGCCCCATAAAAAGTCTTTTGAAAAAGTCATTCAATTCATCCTCCTATTTGAGTTAGTACCATCAGTTTATCTTGACGGGTCACGTTTTCTTGTTGATTGATTTGGAAATCATACTGATCAGAGTTGGTCACAACCGCCATGGTGACGGGATCAAACCCAGCTGCTTTTATCTTCTCCAAGTCGAAGGTAAGTAGTAAATCTCCGGCTTTCACACGATGACCAACGTGAACATGTGGTGTAAAGTGCTTCCCACCCAGCTCTACTGTATTAAGACCAACATGGAATAGGATTTCGGCTCCATTATTGGTCCGCATCCCAAGGGCGTGATAGCTATCAAAGATCATGGAAATCTCTCCGTCAACTGGGGCAAACAATTCTCCTTTGGTCGGGATGATAGCAAGGCCGTCTCCCATTGCTTTCGATGAGAATACTTCATCATGGACTTTTGTTAGTGGTATCATTTTACCTGCAACAGGACTGGTAAATGTTTCACCATTGCTTATATTCTGAGCAAATGTCTCTTCTTGAACATGGACTGCGTCTTTATCCTTGCCCATAATGAAGGCTGAGACGAATGCAACGGTGAAGGATAGGATCAGCCCTGCAACAGCGTAGAGAAAGTTTCTTGGTAGGTCTTCCGAGAGGAACATGCTCATACTGGCAAGGCCCGGACCTACCAATACGAATGCTTGAATGCCTATGATTCCAATAAACGAACCCCCTATAAATGAACCAATCACGACGCTCGTGAGGACTTTTTTGTTCTGAAGTGTTACACCATATAATGCGGGTTCCGTAATGCCGAAGAAAGCGGATATGCCACCCGAAATAGCGGTGGTCCGTAAGCGCTTATCCTTTGTACGGAGAGCAATGGCAAAGCACGCTCCGCTTTCTGCAAAGTTATGGGCTAATGAAGCAGGCAGGTAGAGTGCTTCCCTTCCAAGGCTTCCCATCGTGGTGACGGCGTAAGGAATCATGGCTTTATGCATTCCTGTAGCTACCATGAATGGAAGAACGCAAGCTAGCAATGCAACGGCTAACCAGCCTACATGGTCAAACACCCATAGTATTACGCTGGCAAACCCTTGTCCGAATGTATAGCCTAACGGACCTAATAGCAAAAGGGCGACAGGTACGGTAATAAGTAGGGACATCATCGGGACGAAGAAGATCCGAATTGGTTTCGGAGAGATCCTTGTGAATAATTTTTCTACCTGTGCATAAAGGATGACGGTAAGTATTGCTGGTAATACTTGGTATGCATAAGCGATATTCGTCAAACTGAATGAGAACAACTGGGCACCATCTTGAAGCAAGGTCGCCATACTTGGCAATAGCAGGGCACCAACAGCTGATAAGGCCACAAGTGAATTGACTCGGAGTTTATTAGCAGCCGTGACTGCCACAAGTAGAGGCAGGAAATAGAGAGGTGCATCCCCAATCAGATTTAGAATTTGATAGGTTTGACTCTCTTTGTCCATTATTCCGATCAAGGCCAACAGTAAGAGGAGAGATTTTAATATTCCACCGCCTGCAATAGCAGGAACTAGGGGTTGGAATACCCCCACGATAAAATCTAGAACAAGAGGACCGAATTTTTGTTTGCCTGCTTGTTGATTAGAGGCTCCCTGATTCTGCGCCCCTACAAGCTTATGCACCTTTTCATAGACCTCTACGACATCGTTCCCGATTACGATTTGGCACTGCCCTGTCATTCTGACGGCAATCACTCCTGGCAAAGCCTCAAGAGCTTTGATATCAGCTTTTTTGTTGTCGGCCAGTGAAATGCGAAGTCTTGTGGAACAATGGCCCAAGTGGGTGATATTGTCGTTACCTCCAACGTAAGTTACAATCTCTTTTGCTGTTTGCTTGAAATCCATCTCTAACCCTCCATTTCTGTATGTGACGGTTAAAAATAAACAAAAAAGGACCTAAAACGGCAAATGTATTATACTTGCCATTTTAGATCCTGCCTGCACTACCAGTCACATGTCTAATGTTTTTATTTGATTGAGTTTAGTATAGGGTATAGTAATGAAAGCGTCAACAAAAAAGTTTAGAATAAAAATGCACCTCCAAATGATAGACATTTGGGGTGCAAATCCAGCTTTCTGAATTAAGAAACCGAGAATCCCTTCTCTTCCTGGATCCCGATTTTCTCTGCATATTCATCCAGCAGCGCACGTACTTCATCTGTCGATTCGGTTTCCATGAGGCGGTTGCGGAGTTCGCTTGCGCCTTTGAAGCCGCGGACGTAGATTTTGAAGAAGCGGCGGAGCGGTTTGAATGGACGTGGTTCGAGTTCGTCGTTGTATTTGTCGTGAAGGTCGAGCTGGAGGCGGAGGAGTTCAAGGAGCTCCTGGCTGCTGTGCTCTTTCTTCTCGGTTTCGAAGGCGAACGGGTTTTGGAAGATTCCGCGTCCGATCATGATGCCGTCGACTCCGTATTTCTCGGCGAGCTCAAGCCCTTGTTGACGGTCGGCAATGTCTCCGTTGATCGTAAGAAGCGTGTTCGGTGCGATTTCGTCGCGCAGCTTCTTGATCTCGGGGATCAGTTCCCAGTGGGCGTCCACGTTGCTCATTTCTTTTTTCGTCCTGAGGTGGATGGATAGGTTGACGATATCCTGCTCAAGGAGATGCTTGAGCCAGTCATGCCATTCGTCCACTTCAGTGTAGCCGAGGCGGGTCTTCACGCTGACGGGAAGTCCACCGGCTTTTGCTGCCTGGATCAGCTCGGCAGCCGTGTCGGGACGGCGGATGAGGCCGGAGCCTTTTCCATTGGCGGCTACATTCTGCACGGGGCATCCCATGTTGATGTCGATGCCGCGGAAGCCCATTTCCGCCATGCCGATGCTCATCTGACGGAAGTATTCAGGCTTGTCTCCCCAGATATGGGCGACAATCGGCTGCTCGTCATCGGTGAACGTAAGACGGCCGCGTACGCTGTCCTTGCCTTTCGGGTGACAGTAGCTTTCTGTATTCGTAAACTCTGTGAAAAATACATCAGGTCGTGCCGCTTCACTTACGACGTGGCGGAATACCACATCGGTCACGGCTTCCATTGGTGCCAGTATAAAAAACGGCCGAGGTAACTCATGCCAAAAATTATCTTTCATTGTATCGTTAAACCCTTTCCTTGAGGGAAATCGCGTTTCCCAAAATTAAAAAGTAACATGCTAATGGTCAAAATCCAACCAGTATATACTTTAATGGTTCTACAGGAAAAGTGCAAGGGAACCGGGCGCTCTGGCCCTTTCATTGCCCCAATTTGGATCCAGTTAGTGTGCATTTTAACAGGTTTGCAGGTAAAACGTAATGGGTTAAAAGTTACCATTTTTATTGACAGCGTTTTCTTTCGGGTATAGAATTAATTTCAAGTTGATACGCCGTGAGGAGACCGTGAGACACATTCAGGACCTTGAATTCCGTATTCAAGGGGGCTTGGTGTGTCTTTTTTTCGCTGGGTATGGGCTAATATTTCGTATATCGGAATAAATATAGAAATAAAACTTCACAGGGGGATAAGATGGGAAAATCAAAGAAAACCGTCGTTCTGTTGCTCGTGTCACTGGTATTGATTCTCGTTGGAAGCGTGGGAGCATCCCGTTTCAATAATTCAAACGGCAAGGTCGATGTGTCGCGCATCTACTTTGACACGCCAAGGGGTGAACTGTCAGGGCTGCTGTATAAGCCTGACGGGGCGGATGAAAATCCACGGCCTGCTATCGTCGCGACCCATGGATATTTGAACTCTGCCGAGATGCAGGATGCCCAGGCCATTGAAATGTCGAAGCGTGGCTATGTGGTCCTTGCCCTCGATCAATATGATCACGGGCATTCGACGGGTACAATGGAAAAGCCGGTTCCGTTCTTCTCGTTCTGGCCGTTTTCCATGTATGATGCTGTGCAATATATGTATGATCAGGACTTCGTGCTGAAGGATGGTGAAGGCAATGGGATCATCGCCGTGTCGGGGCACTCCATGGGTGGATTCTCCTCGACGCATGCCGTGATGCTCGATGAAGCCGACTTCCAGAAGACAGGAGTCAGGAAAATCTTCAGCTCCCTTACCATGGGGTCTGATTATCAGTGGCTGAAGACGATGGAGTACAGCCTTGAGGCCATCAATCAGTCATATGGACCAAGATTCTCAGGGAAGGTTGCCGGAAAGTATGATGAGTTCTTCTTCGATGCCGATGCGACTGCTGCCGGGGCATCCGTCGTGAAGAAGGATTACATCAATACGGAGGAAGGAAAGAGCTTCGTCGGTGATCCAAGCTCTCCACAGGCAGGGAAGATCTACGATGTGAACGGTGGTAAAAGGGTCATTTATGAACCGAATGAGACCCATCCTTGGAATCACTTCTCCAAGACCTCAACGGGATATGCCATCGATTTCTACAGCAAGGCATTCGCAGACTATAGCGATACGTTGAACGACACGTCAGGGCAAAGCTGGATGTACAAAGAGTGGTTCTCTTTCGTCGCCCTGGTCGGATTCTTCCTATTGTTCGTGCCGCTCATTTCGCTCCTTTCACGACTTCCGTTCCTGAAGAATGTGAGGACGAAATTCCCGGAACCGCTGCCTGGTCCAACGTCGAACGGGGCAAAGGTCGCCGGATTGATCCTAGTCGTAATCGGCGGTTTATTCCCAGCCCTCTTCTTCTCGGCGCTCTATAGCGGTGATGTATCCGGTATGAGGCTGTTAAGGCAGATCAGTATGGTCCTCATCGCCCTGTCTGCTATCGGGGTCATTGCCTCAGCCATGAAAAAGACGGATCGCAACATGGGCGTGCTTGCACCGATCATGCTGGTGTTGAGCATCATCCAATACGTCTTCCTACGCTACCAAGGTAAGCTAACGGAAACGACGCAGTTCTTCGGTGCACCAACTGTGAATCCGATCCTCTACTGGGCCATTAATGTGGCACTGATCACCCTTATGATGATGATCGGGTATCACTATATCTCAAAAAAACCTGAGGGTGCTACCATCGCAAGCTATGGCGTGAGAGCAAGTGTGAAATCGGTCGTGGCTTCCCTTGTCACCGTCCTCATCGCTGTCGGGATCGGCTACGGGATCCTTTACCTTATCGATGGGATCTTCAAGGTCGACTTCCGTATTTGGACGGTGGCCGTGAAGACGTTTGAAGGGCATCATCTCTTCGCCCTTCTCAAATATGCGCCGCTCTTCTTCATTTACTACTTCATCGTCGGTTTGTCGGTGAATATGAATACGGCAACCACCAAGTACGATGGATTCAAGGGATATGTGATCTCTGCCCTCCACTTCATCGGGGGCTTGATCCTGTACCTTGTGTATCAATACGGATTGTTGTTCACCACAGGAACAGCCGGATACCCATCTGAATCACTATCTTCCATCATCGTGATCGGACTCGTACCCGTCCTGCTTGTGGCATCGATCTTCAATCGCTACTTCTACCGCAAGACCGGTAACGTCTATGTCGGGGCGTTCCTCAATACCGTGCTCATCACCTTGATCACGGTGGCCAATACGACGCTGTATACCATTTTATAAGGTTCTCACAAAAGTCCCCCTGAATCCATTTCGGAATCAGGGGGACTTTTGAATCAAGTAAAGGTTTACCAATTGCTAAAATAAGGTACTAGAACAAGGAAGCAAGAGAATATCCTAAATAAGGGCACATCAAAAGTCACGAATTGTCCCCTGTTTAAACAATTTATGTAAAATACTTGCTATAATATGTTCTGGAATACGCATTTATCATGCTTTTATAAAAGGAGAGAAACGAATGGCAGACTTGAATGATAACCCGTTTGTACAGAACGAGGAGAAGAAGCCGAAGCCAAAGGTGGAACGCAAGGAAGGGGAACCTACTGCTGCGTTTAAAGGCGCGAGCTGGGCAGCCCTCATCATCGGACTAGGCGCTTACCTGATCGGCCTTTTCAACGCCGGTATGGAGCTCAATGAGAAAGGGTACTACTTCGCTGTCCTCATCTTCGGCCTGTACTCTGCAGTATCCCTGCAAAAAGCGGTACGAGATAAAGAAGAAGACATTCCCGTCTCAGGCATCTACTACGGCCTCAGCTGGGTAGCAATGATTATCGCCATTGCCCTCGTCGGAATCGGTCTTTACAACGCGGGAAGCATCATCCTCAGCGAAAAAGGCTTCTATGCCATGGCCTTCGTGCTGAGCCTGTTTTCAGCCATCACGATCCAGAAGAATATCCGGGACACCCAGCAGGCAAGGGACCGGGATTGATGGGAAGCTGGTACTCATTGGAGTGCCGGCTTTTTTCTTCTGTCCTTACGGTTGACCCTCCATTTCTGAAGCCATCTTTTCACACTTCCTCATCGCCCACTCATAATGCTTATATGTATTCGCTGCAAAATAACTATAGAGATGACTCGTTTTCGTCCACTTAACGTATTTCTTCGTCATGATTTCCTCTGTTGAGTGCCTGTTGATGAGGTCCATCACCCGCGTGTGGCTTTTCGTGACCTTTTTAATGGCCTTATTCAAGGGAACCTCCTGATAGTCATCCCAGATCTTCTGATTCAGGGCACCGATATCCCGCCACTGGTATCCGGGTGCGGGCATGGAAGGCTCGTCCCCGTCCATCCCTTCGCGGTACCAGCGCTCAAGCATGCTGTGCCATTCGTACAGATGCATGAGGACATCTCGGAAGTTCTTGTCTCTTTCATCGGTGATGATGGATTCTTTCCTCTTCCTAGGTGGAATGGAGGTGATGAGGTTCATGAGGGTCTGAAATGCTTCTTCGCTCTTTAGAATGAGGCGTTCTTTTCCTTCTGCACCAGTCATAGGCCAATTCCTCTTTTCGGTTTTCTTCAGTATATCAAATGAACAGTGAATAAAGGTAAAAATAGGAAGTTAAATTGTTCTCCTGCGCACCTTTCTATTAACCGTGAATACGATACTAATAGATGTAAGTATTCATAGAGGTGAAAGATATGAAGTTAGAATCATGGTTTTTTGAAGGACTGACGGGTGAAATTGTGACCCCGAAAACGCCAGGATATGAAGAGTCCCGCCAGGAGTGGAACCGAGCGATCAATAAATTCCCACTTGTAATCGTCTACTGCGGGGACAAGCAGGATGTAGCGAACGCGGTACGCTGGGCGAGGAAGCGGTGTGTACCGATCCGCATCCGATCGGGCGGGCATCACTATGAGGGATATTCCACGGGGAACTGCGTCCTCGTCATCGATATCAGCCGTCTGAACAGGCTCGAGCTGGATCGTGAAAAGAATCTTCTGAGGATGGAGGCCGGTGCGAAGAACACGGCCGTGTATGATTTAGTCGGCTCCAACGGCTATGCATTTCCCGGTGGGACATGCCCGACGGTCGGGGTGTCCGGCTTTACCCTCGGGGGAGGTTGGGGATTCTCGAGCAGGCTTCTTGGACTCGGGTGCGATAGCTTAGTTGAATTGGAACTGGTTAACGATCAGGGGAAGCTGATCAAGGCGAATAAGGACACGAATGCCGACCTGTTCTGGGCATGCCGTGGTGCAGGGAGCGGGAACTTCGGCGTCGTGGTGGGCATGACGTTCCAACTGCCGGAACCGCATAATCCAACCGTTACATTGGTTCAGTTTTTCTATGTCGGCACCACGAAGGACAAACAGGCAAACGTCATGGATATCTGGCAGAAGTGGCTGCCGGACCTCGATCCCCGCATGACCGTCGTAGCAAGCTTCTACAACGCCGAAGGGGAAGGACTCGGCATATTTGCGCGGGGGTTCTTCTACGGGACACCGGCAGAAGCGAGTGCACTCCTACAGCCGTTCAGCGCGGTGGAAGGATACCGTGAAGAGCTGGAAGAATCCTCTTTCCTGGAAGCCGTGAAGAAGGTGGAGGCAACCTATCCTCCATCAGAGAAATTCAAATCTACAGGTCGATTCGTACAGAGAATTTATTCAGGGAAGGAACTGTCAAATATCGCTGATCTCGTCCAACATCCCGCAGAAGGGTCCGTCTACGCCGCCGTTTCGTTCTATGCCATGGGCGGTGCCATTGAAAGCGTCGGAAAACGGGACACCGCCTTCTTCTTCCGTGACGCCCGCTATATCCTCGGCATACAATCCGTCTGGACGGACGACTGTGCTGCCAAGGTCAATCGCGAATGGGTCCAGGAACGTTTCCAATCCATCAAACCCATTACGAGGGGATCGTTTGTTAATTTTCCCATTAGCAATCTACCGAACTATGAAAGGGAGTATTTTGGAGGGAACGCCCCGGCGCTCAACCGGATCAATCGAAAATATGACCCGTTCAATGTGTTTACGTTTCCGCAGGGGTTGAAGTGAGGAGCATAGGATTCTATGCTTCTTTTTTATGAGTAGATTATGAGGTTTGGAAGAGATTTGAGAGTAGCGAAGTGGGAGGAATGATATTTGGTAAAAAGAAACCAAAAACGATACAATCATGATAAAGGTGTTAAAAAATTGGAAATTCGCATTTATATAATACAAGATTATCAAAATAAGAGGTGACCCTGGAGTGAATAAACCGAAAAAACAAGAGAAAGATTTACCCGACTTTTACCTGACTCATATGCAATTCCCTAAGGAAAATCGGCAGAATGTAATTGTATTCCTACTACTATTCATGGACTTACTCGGGGTACTCCCTCTCCTTAGTGACCCTTTTCATAGGGGATTCTTTTGGGCGGGCATGATCCCAGTCATACTCATGCATATATGGGGGATCGTCTACCTCGTGGCACCCTTTAAGTTTGAAAGATCCTATTTCTTATACATGGGTGTGTTGGGTGTCGCCGTAGCTTACCTATATTTCATCGTTTCCCAAAAATTAATGTATGTGAATGTAGGAGTGGAGGGGCCGCTTTATGCTGTGATCAGTGCCGTCCTTCTTGTTGCTGCCCTCATATTTTTTCAAATCTTCAATTACCGGATGTTGTATTCCGGGACCTATGACAGGCTGGATGAGGATCCTTCAAGCTTCAATCTGTCCCCGATCATTACTGCGTCAAGTATCGGATACATCGTGGCTCAATTCTTGATTTCTTTAACCGTGTCGCAATCCTTTAAGATGATGGTACTGGTTGCAGCTTACTCTGTACTGATCTTGATTATGGCGTACATAGCTACATACCTGCATCGATACATGTATATCCTCCAAAATCCTGAACAATTGAAGAGTATGTATTCAGGTTTTGGCCGGCCGAAAAAAGAACGAATGAGATAAAAAAGAGCGGGAGCACATAAGCATCCCGCTCTTTACGTTTAACAAATCTTACAAAATACCCACCATCACCCGCACACTCTCTACCAAATCCCCTACAGACCAAGATGGAAGCTTTTTATTATTTAAAGCCAGTCCGTGATGGGCCGGAATATGGACGAATCCTGAGCGGATCTTCAGCTGATGTGTTTCGATATGATGCCTGGCGGCGTACATGATCTGGTTGCACAGATAGGTCCCGGCCGTATTGGAGATGCCGGCGGGTAGTGATTGCTTGCGGAGCTCCATTTCAAATTCCTTGATGGGCAGGGTCGAGAAATACGCATCGGGAGCATCTTCGATGATTTTTTGCCCATCATATCGGTTTCCTGCGTTGTCGGGTTCCCCGTCCATGCAGTTGATGGCGATCCTCTCTGGGGTGATGCGGTTCCTTCCTGCAGCAAGTCCAAGGGACAGGACGACGTCAGGTTCATGCTCCTTGATGGCGTCGAGGAGGATGCCCGCCGACTGGGTGAAGTCGACGGGAAGTACTTTGCCGATGATGGTGTTCCCGGCCACGGTCGATCCGTCCAGCTGACGGACGATGATTTCAGTCGGGTTGGACTCCATGCCGAGGAATGCTTCGAATCCAGTGAGTAAGACGTTCATCTCGCATCACTCCTTTATTTCAGATACTGATCGAACCAGTCGGTGATTTCATCGAGGCGGATGAGTCTCAGACCCGGTTTTCCGCTTCGTGACAGCTCGTGATTGGATTCTGGGAACCGGACGAAACGCGTTTCCTTCTTCAGTTGCATCAGTGCGATATACAGCTGTTCCGCCTGCTCGACCGGACAGCGAAGGTCGTTCTCGCTATGAAGGATCAGGAGCGGTGTGTCTACGTTCTTCACATAGCGCAAGGGGGAGATGCGCCACAGCTCATCGGGATCCTCGAGGATGGTCGTCTTATGCTCCCATTCCGTGAAGTAATAACCGATATCGCTGACGCCGAAGAAGGAGATCCAGTTGCTGATCGAGCGCTGGGTGGCGGCTGCCTTGAAGCGGTTGGTCTGCCCTACGATCCAGTTTGTCATGAACCCGCCGTAGCTTCCGCCGGTGACACCGAGGCGATCCGGGTCGATCCAGTCGAACGCCTCTAACGCCTGGTCCAGTGTCGT
This sequence comes from Rossellomorea marisflavi, assembly GCF_001274775.1. Taxonomy (GTDB): domain Bacteria; phylum Bacillota; class Bacilli; order Bacillales; family Bacillaceae_B; genus Rossellomorea; species Rossellomorea marisflavi. The sequence goes on along the minus strand of NZ_LGUE01000008.1, from coordinate 525,157 downwards.
CATGATGTCTTCATAGTCGATTCCCCCGTACTGGCCCCGGACGGCATCCACGAAGGTCTGACCGTACCCGTGGCTCCCCCTCGGATTTGTATAAAGGACGCCGTACCCCTTGGATGCAAGCACCTGAAACTCGTGCATGAATCCGTAGCTGTACATGGCATGGGGACCACCGTGGATCTCCACGACAAGGGGGTGGGATGTTTCATTGCTGCCAACAGGCTTCATAATCCATCCTTGAAGAACTGTTCCGTCCTCTGCCTGAATCGGGAATTCTTCAGGAACGGAGAGCTCGATCTCCTTCAAGGCATCCTCGTTTTCCCACGAGAGTCTCTTCTCACCAGTAGAATCCAAGATAAATAGATCTCCCGGAATATCATATTGGCTGACGGCAAACAGGATATTGTCCTGAGCTGAGTCCATGCTGTAGCCGTACACCTGCCGCTTCCCATCGATGATCGTGGCGATCTCACGCTCCAATGTGATGCGGTAAAGGTTGGTGGCACCGCGGTCGCTCGCAGCGAAGTACAGCGATTGGCCATCCTTTGACCATACCGCACCGCCTGCCGTTCCCGTCCCCATATCATTGATGGCCACGTCGCTGCATTCCACGTCCCACTCCTCAGTGAGACAGGTCAATTCCCTTGTCTTTCGATCAAGCGTCCAAACCCTTGTGAGCGTTGAACCGGCATATGCCATGTCATCTCCGAGGAGCGACAGGGTTTCGCCGTCCGGGGAATAGTTCGGCAAACGCAAACGAAGATTTCCGCTGGTGAGGGTTTCCACCTTCAGGGTTTCCAAGTCGAGCTCATAAACGTCAGAGAAGAAGGTCCTCTCATGATCGGCAGAGCGGTTGGCACAATAGGCTACAGTGGATCCGTCGGGTGAGAAGGCCGGAATTCCATGGTCATACGGTCCGCTCGTCAGCACGGTTTCCGTCCCCGTTTCAAGGTCTAAAAGGACAAGCTGGCGATAGGTGCCATCGGAAAACCCTTCGGCATCGGACTTATATTGCATGCTCGTGGTGATAAAAGGCTTGAGCGTTGATTCTTCCTTGCTTTCTCCCGCTTTCTCCAATCCTTCTTCCTCTCGTAAGGGGGCCGTGACGATGATCTTCTTTCCATCAGGCGACCAGACCGGCTGAGAGGCGCCATGTTTGAATGAGGTAACCTCTCTTGCTTCTCCCCCGTCAGCCGCGATGCGCCAAAGCTGGCGTTTACCTGACCGGTCCGACACGAATACGATGCTTTTTCCATCGGGCGACCACCTCGGCTGCGTATCGGAAGCATCTCCGTGCGTGAAGGGAGAAAGTTCTCCGGTCACGAGGTTGATATGATACAGATTGGACCGGTAACGTTCGTCATTGAGCACGGTCCTTTTGACAAATAGGGCCCGTTTCCCATCGGGTGAAATCTGTGGGTCTGAAATGAAAGAAAAGTCGAGTAGCTCCCTGGATGAAAGTCCTTCGGTCATCTTGGTGTCCTCCTTTTAATGATGGGTACGGTCACTCACCGAAAACCCGTACTCCGTTGATATAGGTGTATTCCACTTGGTTCCTGAGGTCGAAAGGCGTCCCGTTCCAGAGGACAAAATCCGCATCCTTGCCGGCTTCCACGGTCCCTACCCGGTCATCTACGCCGAGATGCTTGGCGGCATCGGATGTGATGGCCTTCATGGCCTGTGCTTCTGTCAGTCCGTATTTCACCGCCAGGATCACGCTCGTCATGAGGTGCTCGATGGCAATCACAGGGTGATCGGTCGTAATCGAGAACGGTACATCCGCTTCGGCAAGGGCAAGGAGGGTGTTCCATCCCTTATCGGAGAGCTCTACTTTTGAACGCGGCGTCATGGTTGGTCCGACGGACACGCGAACATCGTGCTTCGCGATGAACGGAGCGATCTGGTGACCTTCCGTACAGTGCTCGATTGTCACATCGAAGCCGAACTCCCTTTTCAGGCGCAGCACCGTCACGATATCATCGGCGCGATGTGCGTGGACGCGCAGTGGGATCTCTTTATCCAGCACTTTGACGATGGGTTCGAGCTCGGCATCGCGGCCGGTTTCACCTGATGATAATTTCTTTTTATAGTTTTCTGCCTCGATGAATTTCTTCCGCAGGAGGCCTGCTACGCCCATTCTCGTCGTGGGCATCCGCCCCTTTTCCCCGTGGAATCGCTTCGGGTTTTCGCCGGTGGCTGCTTTCAGACCGGATGGATTCCGGATCACCATCTCATCGACGATGTCTCCCACGGTCTTCAGTACGCACATTTCCCCGCCGATCACATTGGCGCTTCCCGGCATGACCTGAACCGTCGTGACGCCTGCCCGTCTTGCATCTTCAAATCCGCGGTCCTTAGGATTGATCCCGTCGATCGCCCTGACGCCCGGAGTGGTGGCGGAGCTTGTTTCGTTGAAATCCTGTCCTTCTTTCCCAAGGCCCTCTTCATGGACCCCAAGGTGGGTGTGCACGTCGATCAGCCCCGGTGTGAAATACTTGTCCGCGGCATCGATCACTTCATATCCTTCCGGTACGGAATCCGCATCCACCGATACGAACTTCCCCTCTTTAATGAGAATGATGGAATCCTTCAGTTCCCTTCCTGTCCCGTCTACCCCTGTTACATTCGTTAAAGCTATCATGAAATAAATCCCCCTCCGATTATCCAGAATTATCATTGCTTTCTGAAAATTTATTTTATATAATACCCTCTATACTCAAATTTTCCTTATAACGATATTAATTCAAAAAATTAGTATTGTAAATGTTCGTCAACTACACATTCTGTACTGATATGGGTAAAAAGTTAGAGAAATACGTTCGGGGAGTAGGGAAGCAAGTGGACTATCAGATCGATGAATTAGACCGTGGGATTATCAAAATGCTATCAAGGGATGGGAGAATTCCCTTTTCTGAAATAGCAAATGAACTGGAAGTAACAGAAAAAACCATCCGGCTCAGGTATAAAAATCTTGTGCAAAACGAAATCATTGAAGTCGTTGGAGTCGTCAATCCGATTGCCTTGGGGTTAAAGGCAGGCGCGATCATACAGCTGAAGGTGGGACAAGGGATGATCGAGAAGGTGAAAACCTCCCTCAGCCAGATCAGGGAGGTACGCTATATCACGATCACTTCCGGGGAGTATCCCCTCCTGATCCAGATCAACGTCCAGAATCAGGAAGACATCAGGGACTTCATCTTCAAGATGGATAAGATCGAAGGGGTGATTTCCTATAACACCATCATCCAGCTCGAAAACTACAAGAATACGTTTGAATACTTATAAAAAACGAAATGAGGGTCTCCTATGAAAATCTTTATCTCTGCAGACATGGAAGGCATATCAGGGGTTGCAACCAATCAACAGCTGAAAACACCTTCCGAATATCAGCGCTTCCGGCACTTGATGACCGCCGATGTGAACGCGGCCATTGAAGGAGCATATAACGGCGGGGCAACGGCCGTTGTCGTAGCCGATGGGCACGGGAATATGTCGAATCTATTGATTGAAGAACTGGATCCCCGGGCCACCCTCGTATCCGGCAACAACCGGGTCATGTGTCAGCTCGAGGGACTGGATGAAAGCTTCGACGGGATCATGTTCGTCGGCCATCACGGTCGTGAAGCGGGATCGGAACGAGCGGTGATCAGCCATACACTTGCCGGCATTTGTGTAAACGAAATGAAGATCAATGGACAGGTTGTGGGGGAAACAGAGATGAATTCTCTCGTGGCAGGAAGCTTTGGCGTACCGGCCATCTTCATCTCGGGTGACGATGCATACGTCGCAGAAGTGCAGGAGACATTGCCTTCGGTGAAAGCAGCCGTCACGAAGCGAGCGGTTGACCGTTTCGCAGCCGAGCTTCTCCATCCTGAAGTGGCACGGAAGGAAATCCGGGAAAAAGCGGAAGAAGCCGTGAAAGCAGCTAAACAGGCCGTACCACTGCAAGTGGAAGGTCCCGTCACCTTTGAGCTTGAGCTGAAGGGATCACAGCAGGCGATGATGACCACGACGCTTCCGACAGTGGAACTGACCGGGCCGAGGGGCATCCGCTTCACCTGTGATGACATGGTCACGGCCTACAAGCATATGTGGGGCTGCGTGATCATCGCCATGTCGGCGACCAATGGTGTACTCGGCAGTGTGAACGCCTGACACAGAACAAAAAAACCTTGGAGGTGAGTGGATGTACATAGTTAAACGATTGTTCACCATGCTGATGACCATCTGGGTCATTGCCAGCCTGACGTTCCTGATCATGAAGATGATCCCGGGGGATCCATTTGCTTCGGATGCCGATGTCCTGCCCCCTGAAGTGCTGCAGAATATGCGGGCAAAATACAATCTCGATGAACCGATTGCCGTCCAGTATCTTCTATATATGAAGGACTTGGCCACCTTTGACCTCGGCATCTCCATCCAGTCGGAGACGCGTTCAGTCAATACGATCATTGCTGAAGGAGCACCGGCATCGGCACTCCTCGGACTGCAGGCGCTTGTCATCGCCTTGGCATTCGGTCTGCTGCTCGGGATTGTGGCGGCGCTTCATCATAACCGGGCCCTGGATTATCTGTCCATGTTCATCGCCATCATCGGGATCTCGGTTCCGAGCTTCATTCTCGCCCCTCTGCTGATCAAATACTTCGCAGTAGAGTGGGGCATTCTTCCCGTCGCTTCCTGGGGGACCTGGCAGCACTCCATCCTTCCGTCACTGGCACTGGCTGCGACGCCACTCGCCGTCATCGCACGGTTCATGAGATCGAGCATGCTCGAGGTCCTGAACCAGAACTACATCCGGACCGCCGATGCCAAAGGGTTATCGACGACCAAGCTTGTCGTCCGGCACGGGATCCGGAATGCCATCCTTCCCGTGATTTCCTTCATTGGACCACTGTTTGTCGCCTTGATCACCGGTACCTTCGTCATCGAGAAGATCTTTGCCATACCGGGGATCGGTCGCTACTTCGTTGACAGCATCTTTAACAGGGATTATCCCGTCATCATGGGGACGACGATCTTCTTCAGCACCCTTTTGGTGGTCACCCTGTTCTTGATCGACATTTCTTACCGTTTCATTGATCCGAGAATAAAACTTACGAGTGGAGGGGAGTAACATGGAAGCCAAACGAGTCGACGACTCCCTATTCCGTCCATTATCCAACAAAACAGAACAGGAAGCAGCCGAACGCCCGAGCATGAGCGTATGGAAGGAAATGCTCCTGAATGTGATCAAGAACAAGATGTCCATATTGGGGCTATCGCTTCTATTCGTCATCATTCTATTAGGTATCTTCGGGCCCCATCTTGTACCGTATGACCCAGCAGGGCAGGATCTTGAGAAAACGAATATCGCGCCGAACGGTGATCACTGGTTCGGTACGGACGACCTTGGACGGGATGTGTGGTCTCGAACCTGGTACGGGGCACGTGTCTCCCTTACGATCGGGCTGATTGCCGCTGCGATCGATATCATCCTCGGGGTGACCATAGGCGGGATTTCCGGCTACATGGCAGGCCGCGGTAAGGTTGGTGACCGCATCGACAGCATCCTGATGCGGATCGTGGAGATCTTATACGGAATCCCTTATCTGCTCATCGTCATTCTCCTCATGGTCATCATGGAACCGGGCATCACGTCCATCATCATCGCCCTTTCCGTCACGGGCTGGGTGGGGATGGCGAGGATCATCCGAGGACAGATCCTCCAGCTGAAGTCACAGGAATATGTGCTAGCGGCAGAAAAGCTCGGGACCTCCCATTCAAAGATCATCTGGCGGCATCTGATCCCGAACACAGCCGGGATCATCATCGTGAACTTGACGTTCACGATTCCACAGGCCATCTTTGCCGAATCGTTCCTTAGCTTCCTCGGGCTCGGTGTCCAGGCTCCTTTCGCAAGCTGGGGGACAATGGCAAACGATTCACTTGGTGTCATCCTCAGCGGTCAGTGGTGGCGCCTATTCTTCCCTGGCTTGATGATTTCCCTCACCATGTTCGCATTCAATGCATTTGGCGACGGTCTTCAGGACGCACTTGACCCTAAATCGAATAAATAAGGAGGTGAACAGGATGGAACGTCTACTTGAAGTCAACCATCTGGAAGTCGGTTTTAAAACATACGGAGGAGAGGTCCAGGCCGTGCGGGACGTATCCTTCCACGTGAATAAAGGAGAGATCCTCGCCATCGTCGGGGAGAGTGGAAGCGGGAAGAGTGTGACGGTGCAGGCCGTCATGAGGCTCATCCCCACTCCCCCGGGACGGATCAAGCAAGGGGAAGTGTTGTTTGACGGGAGGGACCTCCTGAAGCTTTCCAAACGGGAGATGCAGAAGGTCAAAGGATCCAGGATCAGCATGGTCTTCCAGGATCCCATGACGTCCCTGAATCCGACGATGAAGGTCGGCAAGCAGATCGAGGAAAGCATCATCACCCATCAGAGCGTCAAACGTGATGAAGCGAGGAAGCGGGCTGTCGAGATGATCAAGAAGGTCGGAATCCCGAATCCTGCAGAACGCTATGAACAGTATCCCCACGAATTCAGCGGCGGGATGAGGCAGCGGATCATGATTGCCATCGCCCTTGCCTGTCATCCTGAAATCCTGATTGCCGATGAACCGACCACGGCCCTTGATGTGACCATCCAGGCCCAGGTCCTTGATCTTATGAAAGGATTGAAGGAAGACATGGGTACATCGATCATCCTCATTACACATGACCTTGGCGTCGTGGCCGAAACGGCAGAGCGGGTAGCCGTCATGTATGGCGGTCTGATCGTGGAGACGGCCACCGTCGAAGAGCTGTTCCATCGTCCGAAGCATCCCTACACCTGGGGGCTGCTGGAATCGATCCCCGATATTGAAGCAGCTGAAAAAGAACGGCTCGTTCCCATCGAAGGAACGCCGCCGGACCTTTTCTCCCCACCGAAGGGATGCCCATTCGCCCCCCGTTGCAAATATGCCATGGAGGTATGTGTCGAGGAGATGCCCCCTGCCTTTGCCATCGGGGAAGGGCATGAAGCAAAGTGCTGGCTGAACGACCCAAGGACCCCGGCACTTACGGAACTTGTCAGCGCAGGGAGGGAAGAGTGATGACCCACATCATAGAAGTAGACAAGCTGAAGAAGCATTATCCGATCGGAAAGGGAGCCATCGTCAAATCGGTCGATGATATCTCCATCCAGATCAAGAAAGGTGAAACGTTCGGACTCGTCGGGGAAAGTGGAAGCGGCAAGTCCACCCTCGGGAAGACGATCGTCGGTCTTGAGGGGCCGACGTCAGGAACGATTCATTATAACGGTCGTGATATGACCAAGCTCGATAAGAGGGAGAAGAAGCGGGTCAACCGGGAGATCCAGGTGATCTTTCAGGATCCCCACGCCTCCCTGAACCCCCGCATGAGGGTAGGGGATATCATTGCCGAAGGGATTGATGCTCATCGATTGGCAAGGGGAAAAGCCCGTCAGGAAAGGGTATATGAGCTGCTTGAAAAAGTTGGCTTGAAGCCGGAGCATGCCAAGAGATACCCTCATGAATTCAGCGGTGGACAGCGTCAGCGGATTGGCATTGCCCGCGCCCTGGCGGTGGAACCGAAATTCATCGTCGCCGATGAACCGATTTCCGCACTTGATGTCTCCATCCAGGCCCAGGTGATCAATCTCTTGGAGGATCTGAAGCAGGAAGAGGAGCTCACCTATCTCTTCATCGCCCATGATCTCGGCATGGTGAAGCATATCAGCGACCGTATCGGAGTCATGTATCTCGGACGGATGATGGAGCTTGCAGACAGTGACGAACTGTTTCGCAACCCTCTTCACCCCTATACGAAGGCTCTGCTTTCAGCCATCCCTGTTGCGAATCCAACTGCAGCCAAAAGAGAGAAGATCGTCATTGAAGGGGATCCCCCGAGCCCGGTGAACCCGCCGAGCGGCTGCCGGTTCAGGACCCGTTGCCCCCATGCTTCGGAGATTTGCGCGCAGCAGGTACCGGAGTGGAAGGAAGTTGAAGAGAATCACTGGACAGCGTGTCATCTATATTAAAATGTTGAAGGAGGAACCCCGATGAAAAAATGGACACAGAGTTTGCTTTTGGTCACATCCCTCGCCCTAGTGGCCGCGGGTTGCAGCAGCAAGGAGTCAGGAAGCGGATCCAATGGAAAAGTCGCACAGGAAATCACGGTCAATGCCATGAGTGAGCCGCCTGATCTCGACCCGGCCCTTGCAACCGATACTACATCCGGATGGGTGATGGACCATGTATTCGAAGGACTGTATACGAAGGACAAAGAAGGGAAACCGGTCCTAGGAACGGCCAGTAAAGCCGATGTATCAGAAGACGGGAAAACCTATACCTTCACGATCCGTGACGATGCCAAATGGTCCGACGGCAGCAATGTCACGGCAGAAGATTTTGAATATGCATGGAAACGCGTGCTGAACCCCGATACGGGAAGTTCGTTCGCTTTCTATCTTTATTACCTGAAAGGTGCCGAGGATTATAACAAGGGTAAAGGGAAAGTGGAAGATGTGGGCGTAACGGCCAAAGATGAAAAAACGCTTGTTGTGGATCTTGAAGCTCCCCTCAGCTACTTCGATGAACTATTGACCATGTGGACGTTCTATCCTGTGAAGAAGGATACAGTCGAAGAAAATAAAAACTGGGCGGCAGGCGCAGACACGTATGTGAGCAACGGACCGTTCAAGCTCACGAACTGGAAGCATGACAGTGAAGTCGTCATCGAGAAGAACAAGGAATACTGGGATAACAAAGTCGTTAATCTTGATAAAGTCACCTACAAAATGGTCAATGACGCTACAACGTATTATCAGATGTTCAAAACAAAGGAATTAGATTTGATCCAGACCCTTCCGTCTGATGTGGTAGCCCAGGAGAAGGATTCCAAGGAATATAGTGAAGTACCGTACTTCGGGACGTATATGTACATGTTCAACGTGGACAAGGAACCGTTCACCAATGAAAAGATCCGTCGTGCTTTCACTTTAGCCGTTGACCGCGAGTCCCTCACGAAAAACGTCACGAAAGCCGGTGAAACACCTGCTTATGCCTTTGTACCGAATGGTGTCGATACAGGCGATGGCGACTTCCGTGAACAGGGCGGAGCATATTTCGAATCGAATGTTGAAGAAGCGAAAAAGCTCTTGGAAGAAGGCATGAAAGAGGAAGGCTGGAGCGAGCTGCCGGCAGTGACCCTCACGTATAACACATCCGAGAACCACAAGAAGATCGCAGAAGCCGTCCAGTCCATGTACAAGAAGAATCTTGGCGTCGATATCAAGCTTTCCAATCAGGAATGGAAGACCTATCTAGATACGACCCAGCAGAAGAACTTCCAGATGGCCCGTATGGGGTGGATCGGGGTCCTGGTGGATCCGGTCGTCATCCTTGACTACTACCTCGGGGACAGCCCGAACAACCGTACCAACTGGGTCAACGACAAGTACGACAAGCTGATGGCCGACGCCAAAGTGGAGCAGGATACAGCGAAGCGCTACGACCTCCTTCATCAGGCAGAAGAAGTACTCATGGAAGACCTACCGTTCAACCCGATCTATCACTATACGAATAACTATATGACCGCACAGAACTTCAAGGACATCGTGTATCCGGTCAACCGTTATCCGTACTTGAAGTGGGCGGAGAAAGTATCAGAATAACAACGCCTGTTCTCTGATCCTGATGTGGATGGAGAGCGTAAGGATGAGAAGGGGAGATTGTTGATGAAATGGAAGATGGGACTCGTGATGATGACCGTTTCAGGGTGGGTGGCTGCTATCGGATTAAAGCTGGGATCCAGGGCTGATTTAGCCGACTCTGCCTTTCTGATCGGTCTCTGCCTTTTGATCCTGGGTGTCAGTGCGATGATCATGAAGACAGGGTTCCTCTCGCCTATCGTGGAGGGATTTAAGATCATCGGCGAGCGGATGATCAGGCGGTCGCGATCCATGGAGCGGGCTGATGACCTGATCCAGAAAGATCATGATTTCCAGGCATTCAAATCCAATCTTTCCACGCGGATCACCCAGGGTACATTCATCATGGGGGCTTGCTCCATCTTGATCTCTGTTGGAATACTGATCGTCTAGTAATAAAAAGATCCCATCTCGATTGAGATGGGATTCTTTTTGTTATGCCGCTCGTCTGAATCTCGCCATATCATCCTTCAGGAGGATAAACAATGCCGGAACGATGAAGACGGCCAAGAATAGAATCTCCATTGCTTCAGAGTGAGTCTCCAAGAGCTCCACGATGCCTTCTGCAAACATTTCTCCGCCAAGGAAGACGAGGATGAGCCCCAATGCTTTGAAGATCAGGGAGAGGTTAAGCTTGATTGTCGTCTTGAAGATCACGAATGCAACGAGTGCAGCCGCTATGATTCCGATGATGCTACCGAGAGCCACGGTACCGGCGCTTTCTGAGATCTTGGTCATATTGAATACCATAAGCTCCATGCCTTCGCGGATGACGGACAGGAAGGCCAATAAGAATAAGCCGATTTTGGATGAGGAAGACTTCTCCGTTTGCCCTTTGATTTTGCCGGCAACCTGCTGATTGCGGTGGAGCCAAAGGATGAAGTAGGCAATCAAGCCTGCGGCCACGATCCTCATGACGGCCTCCATGATTTCTTCTGCTTCATGGGAAATGCTTTGTGCAAACGTGAATAGACCCCAGCCCAGGATCAAACTGCCGATGACGCCTGCAATGGTACCGAATCCGACAACCTTGGCAAGATGCTTCCGGTTCAGCTGTGAGAGCGTTGCCAAAATAATGCCGATGATCAAGGCCGCTTCCAGGCCTTCACGAAATGAAAGAAAAAGCGAATCCAACATATGTATTCCCCCGTATGGTATGAGTGCGTTTCTAAGCTTTATAATAATGAGAATGATTATCACTGTCAATACAAAAAATAAAAAAAGATTTGGTCGATCTGGAGAGCTCAACCAAGTAACTGACATCATCTGGAGGAATCAGTTGCGTGGCTTCTGCACAAGGAGGATCTTCCTTTGACAAATCCATTCAACGGGTCTACAATATATAACTATTCAAACATAATACTATCAAGCTACGATCGCTGTGGGTCACACTACAGCAGGAGCAGCTTCTGGAGAGACCGCTATTCAAGCGGCGCCGAAGGGTTCACAATCTCAGGCAAAAGGACAGAAGGGTACCGGGTATGGATTTTCCGAACGAGGGGAGATCTATATTTGATATTCTTTTCGACTCAGAGATTGGATGCTTCCAATCTCTTTTTTTTATTTTCGTTTCACGTGGAACATGTTGAGGAGGAGTTTGTTTTGGCACAACAAGAGTTAAAGAGGGATCTTTCCAATCGCCATGTACAGCTGATCGCAATCGGGGGTACGATCGGGACCGGGCTGTTCCTTGGGTCCGGTAAGGCGATACAATCGGCGGGTCCTTCCATCATCTTTGCGTATTTACTCGTTGGAATCGCCCTATTTTTCGTCATGAGGGCACTCGGCGAGCTATTGCTTTCGAAAGCAGGGTATCAATCCATCACCGATATAGCGGAGGACTATCTCGGGTCATGGGCTTCGTTTGTCACGGGCTGGACGTATTGGTTCTGCTGGATCATGACGGCAATGGCCGATGTGATCGCCGTCGGGGTGTATGTGAATTATTGGTTTGACATTCCCCAGTGGATTCCGGCCCTGATCTGTCTGGTCATTCTTCTTGGGTTCAATCTTCTGACGGTCAAGCTGTTCGGTGAACTGGAATTTTGGTTCGCCCTGATCAAGGTCATTACGATCCTTGCCCTCATTGCAGTGGGCGTGATCCTGCTTGTCATCGGGTTCAATACGGATGCAGGACCGGTGACCGTGACGAACTTATGGGAGAATGGCGGCTTCTTCCCCAATGGGATGAGCGGCTTCCTTCTCTCCCTTCAGATGGTGATCTTCGCCTATGTCGGTGTGGAACTCATCGGGGTGTCGGCGGCGGAAACGTCCAACCCTCAGAAGAATATCCCTTCTGCCATCAATAAGATACCCTTGCGTATCCTCTTCTTTTATGTAGGGGCTATCATCGTTCTGCTGTGCATCAATCCCTGGATGGAGCTGACGGCAGCAGAGAGCCCATTTGTGAAAACATTCGGTCTGATCGGGGTTCCTGTGGCTGCCGGAATCATCAACTTTGTGGTTCTCACATCGGCGGCGTCCGCCTGCAACAGTGGAATGTTCTCCACGAGCCGGATTCTTTTCAATCTTAGTAAAGGTAAACAGGCGCCGGCCAGACTGGGAAGATTAAACCGGAACCATGTCCCCAGTTCTGCCCTATTGGTCTCCACGGTGGTCGTATCGGTCGGTGCGTTGCTAAGCAAGCTCATCCCGGATCAAGCCTTTGGGATCGTCACGACGATCAGTGCCATCTGCTTCATTTGGGTGTGGGGAATCATCCTCGTTTGCCATATTTTATACCGGAGGAAGCGTCCTGACCTCCATGAGAAATCGAACTTTAAAGCGCCGTTCACCCCGTTGGTGAATTATCTTGTACTGGTGCTTTTCGCTGCGATACTCGTCATTATGCTGTTTGCCGATGAGACAAGGCCGGCACTTTTATTGACACCACTATGGTTCGTCATCCTGTTTGCAGTCTATCGGATCAGGCAAAAAGCTTCACTTTCATCATAAAAACAACCCCGTACACGTTTGTGCGGGGTTGTTTTATGAATGGTAAAACCTGAACCTATGCCATAGGTAATACGAGGGGAATTGGGTCAGCTAAACACATTTACAAAATAATAACATATACACTTGTTCCTTTTTACAAAAGCCTTCTAGTATGGAGATGAAGATGGATGATAGAGGAGGAGATTGGAATGGGACGAATGAGTACGAAAAAGGTGACCGGCCTATCATTGGCCGCCGCTCTGGCTTTTTCATCACTGGGCTTTGCAGGATCAGTGAAGACTGAGGTGGAAGCAAAGGACAAGAAAAAGGAACCGACCAACGTCATCATGATGGTGATGGATGGGACAAGTGCCGGGGCAACATCACTCGCCCGTTGGTACAAGGGGGAGGACTTGGCTATGGATGAGATCGCCATCGGCGGCGTCCGTACATATTCAGCAGAGTCGGCGATCACGGATTCAGCACCCGCAGCCACCGCTCTTGCAACAGGGAATAAAAGCAATGATAAGGTCGTTGGCCTTCTGCCTAAAGTGGTCAGTTCTCCGGGAGTGGAGCAGATCAAAGAGGAAGACCAATTACGTCCTGTGGCCAATGTACTCGAAGCAGCCAAACTTAAAGGGAAATCCACGGGAATCATTTCTACATCCGAGATCCAGCACGCCACTCCGGCCGGGTTCTCTTCTCACGCACCACATCGCAGCAACTACAATGACATTGCCGAACAGCAGGTGTATCAAGGGATCGATGTCGTTCTAGGCGGCGGGAAGGAATCCCTCACTCCAGCAGGAAGAAAAGACGGGGAAAATCTCCTGAAGGTGATCGATTCCAAAGGGTATGACGTGGTGGAGACACGTAAAGACCTGATGAAGTCCAATTCCAAGAAGCTTTGGGGAGCGTTTGCCCCTTCTGCCATGGCGTATGATATCGACCGTGAGAAGACGCGCAAAAACGAACCGACGCTTGCCGAGATGACGAAGAAAGGGATCGATACCCTTTCCAAGAATAAAGAAGGGTTCTTCCTATTCGTAGAGGGAAGCAAGGTCGACTGGGCGGCCCACGCCAATGATCCAATCGGCATGATCGGAGATGTGCTTGCATTCGATGACGCAGTCAATGAAGCGCTGGAATTTGCCAAAAAAGACGGAAACACCATGGTCATAGCCGTATCCGATCACGGGAACAGCGGCATCACGATGGGGAATGTCAATACGAACGAAAGTTACCCGAGCACACCGGTTTCAGCCTATATCGATCCGTTGAAAAAGGCGAGCATGACCCTTGAAGGTGCGACAGGTAAGCTCAAAGCCGATCGCTCGAATATGAAGCAGGTCGCCGCTCTCTATGGGCTGGACAACCTCACGAAGGAAGAGATTGAAGCCCTGAAGGCATCGAAGAACCTGAACGGAGACCTTTCCAAAATGCTTGCAAGCCGTGCGAACCTTGGCTTCACCACAGGCGGGCACACGGGTGAGGATGTATTCCTGTACGCCTATGGACCGTCCAGACCATACGGAATGGTAGAGAACACCGACCTGCCGAAGAAGATGGCTGATTTCATGGGTGTGAACCTGGAGAAGACAACGGACAAATTATTCGTCAATGCAAGGGAATCCTTTGAGAAAAAAGGCTACAAAACCCGTATTGATGTAACGGATGAGAACAATCCGGTATTCGTGGCCGAGAAGAATAAGAAGAAAATTGAAGTGCCCGCGAATAAGAATATCATCACGGTGACGGATAAGAAAAAGTCCAAAACGAAGACCCTCGATGGGGTAACGGTGTATAACGGAAAAGACTTCTATGTGTCGGAGAAAGCGTTGAAGGAAGCGAAATAAGATTCCTTTCAACACGCACAAAAAAGGTCACTTGCTCTTAGGCAAGTGACCTTTTTATTGTTAGTTCCGGATCATGTAATCAAACGCACCAAGTGATGCGGTTGCACCTGATCCCATGGAGATGATGATCTGCTTGTAGGCACTGTCTGTGCAGTCTCCGGCAGCGAAGACACCAGGCATACTGGTTGCACCGTGCTTATCGACAACGATCTCACCCATGCGTGTTTTCTCAAGGGAGTCACCGAGCCATTCCGTGTTCGGTACAAGACCGATCTGAACGAATACGCCGGCAAGTTCCACGTGATGCTCTTCTTCTGTCGCACGATCGATGTACGTGATCCCGTTCACCTTGTCGGTACCCGTGATCTCTTTCGTCTGGGCGTTTTTCACGACCGTGACGTTTGGAAGGCTGTTGAGGCGTTCCTGCAGTACAGCATCGGCTTTCAGCTCAGGCATGAATTCAAGGACGGTCACATGCTTGACGATCCCTGCAAGGTCGATGGCTGCTTCGACGCCGGAGTTTCCTCCGCCGATGACCGCTACATCTTTTCCTTCGAACAATGGTCCGTCACAGTGAGGGCAGTAAGCTACCCCTTTGTTCTTAAATTCTGCTTCGCCAGGGACGCCGACGTTACGCCAGCGGGCACCTGTTGAAAGGATGACGGTCTTACTCTTCAGGACCGCACCGTTTTCAAGTTCCAATTCGACGAGGTCTTTCTTCTCGAGGCCCTTGGCACGCTGAAGGTTCATCACGTCGATGTTGTAATCCTTCACGTGTTCTTCGAGGCTTGCGACAAGTTTCGGACCTTCCGTCTTGGTCATGCTGATGAAGTTCTCGATGCCGAGGGTGTCCATCACCTGTCCACCAAAGCGCTCGGCTACAAGTCCGGTGCGAATACCTTTACGCGCCGCGTAGATCGCAGCACTTGCACCAGCGGGACCGCCACCGACTACGAGGACATCATATGGATCTTTATCGGCGAATTCAGCTGCATCAGGGCCGCTACCCATTTTGTTCAGCATTTCTTCAAGGGTCATACGACCGCTTCCGAACTCTTCACCATTCAGGAATACAGTCGGGACCGCCATGATTTCTTTGCTTTCGACTTCTTCCTTGAACGCAGCGCCGTCAATCATCGTATGAGAGATTCCGTCATTGAGGAGACTCATGATGTTTAGGGCCTGTACGACATCAGGGCAGTTGTGGCATGTGAGGCTGATATACGACTCGAAGTGGTATTCACCCTTCACATTCTTGATCTGGTCGATCACGGTTTGATCGACTTTCGGTGCCCTGCCGCTCACTTGCAGCAAAGCAAGGACCAATGAAGTGAACTCGTGCCCCAGCGGGACGCCGGCAAATGTGATGCCGGTATCTTCGCCGATGCGATTGACGCTGAAGCTTGGTGTGCGTTCCAGTTCAGTGTTCTCCACTTTGATGCGGGGAGACATGGTCGCAAGCTGATCCACCAATGAGAGCATGTCATGCGATGCCTTGTCTTCTCCAGCACTCACCTTGAGCAAAATATCGCTCTCTAACATTTGAAGATACTGTTCTAGCTGTGCTTTGATATTTGCATCCAACATGTAATCGAACTCCTTAGATTTTACCTACTAGGTCAAGTCCTGGTGTAAGGGTTTCGCTTCCTTCTTCCCATTTAGCCGGGCAAACTTCACCTGGGTTTTTGCGCACATATTGTGCTGCTTTGATTTTGTTTACGAGTGAGCTTGCGTCACGTCCGATACCACCGGCATTGATTTCAACTGTTTGGATCACGCCGTCTGGATCGATGATGAATGTACCGCGGTCAGCAAGTCCTTCTTCTTCGTCCAATACGTCGAAGTTGCGTGAGATTTTTTGTGAAGGGTCACCAATCATCACGTACTCGATTTTGTTGATTGTATCTGAATGGTCATGCCATGCTTTATGAGTGAAATGTGTATCTGTAGAAACGGAGTATACTTCAACGCCTAAATCTTTAAGCGTAGCATATTGATCTTGAAGGTCGCCAAGTTCAGTAGGGCATACGAATGTGAAATCTGCAGGGTAGAAGCAGACTACGCTCCATTTACCTTTGAAGTTTTCTTCAGTGACCTCTACGAAATCACCTTTGTGGTAAGCTTGTGCAGTAAATGGTAGAACTTCAGTTCCGATTAATGACATATCGAAATTCCTCCTTGGTTAATTGTAATAATTCTAATTCAATACTCATTATTATATACATTGGGTTATTTGTCAAAGGAAAAGTGGCACTTCCGGTGAAAAAATCTCCCCATCTTCTGATTTTGCCTAAATCGAAGGGATTTATACCGGATGACCCTTTATATTTTAGCATTACACGGCATGGGATTTCTAATGATACGATTGTATAATCTGGGAATCCGCGTATTCCTAAATCAAAGCGACTTTGAAAATCAGTACAGGATGATTGAGAATGCTTGCTTGCAACAAACCCTTGAATCATTACCGCTGTCGGTAACGAGATAGAGTCATGCTTACCATTGGTAAAAGAGAGAAAAAATCCGAACGATTTGAATCATCGTTCGGATTTTCTTCTATTTACTGTTTCTTATGCTGTGGTCCTTCATTGGAAGGAAGGCCGGATACATAACCGACGCCGCCTGTTTCCCGGATGCCGATGCTGTCGCGCATGGCTTTTTCGAGTGCTTCTTTATCAACGGCTGTGATGTCTTTCTTACCGAGTTTTTCCCCTGGATGCTGGTAGTTGCTCAGCAGATAGCGGGAGTTCTCGATGTTTTCGACGGCACGCAGTCCTGTTGCTTCAGCTCCTACCGGAACGGATAGGATGCGGGAGAGCTTCTTCGTCTTCACGTTGTAAGCCCAGACGAAGTTATTCGTATGCATGTCACTATCTTCACCGATGAAGAGGGTGTTCATATCTTCTGAGTACGTCAGGTTGTCCGGATTGGCAATTTTATCGGGATCCGCTGTATTTCCATAGGCATCGGCTTGTTCAAGGTCTTCACCGATGACGAGACCTTCCATGCTGGCAGGCACATAGCGGCTGTCGATCTTCCCTTTGGACTGGTCTTTTTGGCCGGCAGCCATGTTGAGCTGGTACGTGACTCCGGACTCGAGGTGAGGCAGCTGGATGTCATCCTGGACGGCATCCGGTTGTTTCAGCATGGCACTGTTTTGGTATGAGATGGCCATATAGGCTTTCTTGTCCTTCTTGTTCACGCTCAAGCCTTCCATCTTGTTGAACTCGCTGGTGGCACCAAGGATGGCTCCGTAACGGCGGGACTCGAGGAATGCCGCTGCTTTTTCCATGCCTGGTTTCACTTTCAAGTATTCGACGTTCTTGCTTGCCGCCGTCTTCACGGCTGTGAATCCTTCTTTAGGCTCATCGGATGTTTCAAAGATGTCGCTGAACGTCACGCCTTTGTCGATGATGGATTTGACCTCGTCATCCGTGGAGTGTCCGAGCTTGATCCATTGAAGATCGCCCTTGCCTCCATTTTCACCGCTTTTTTGTTTGAACTTGGCCGCATACAGTGTTCCGGCAGAGAAATCTTTCTCTTTGTCTGCGACATACATGAACATCATCGTGTTGTTTCCGTCATCTCCGAAGAGGGCGGTCTTGTTATCAGGAAGGACCTGCATCATTTCATGTGAGAAGCGTCCCGTGCTGTAGTGCTTGACGACGGAAGCATCACCGTTGTCATCCACAGAAATTTCCGGGATCCATCCGTAGAAATAAGGATTGGCTTTCGATGCATCGCCGAAGTATCGCTCAGCGAAACTGTTGACGTCTTTAAAGGCGTCTGATGAAGGATCTTCTTCAAATGCCCTGGCGTCAGGCTCGTACTCTTCGGAACCAAGGTGGGTTCCCCATTCGGTCGTGGAACCATTGCATGGTGTCCATAGGCCGTTCACGTTGGCAAAGTCGATTTTCTTTGCATGATTGACGGTCAGTTCACCGGTT
This sequence comes from Rossellomorea marisflavi, assembly GCF_001274775.1. Classification (GTDB taxonomy): domain Bacteria; phylum Bacillota; class Bacilli; order Bacillales; family Bacillaceae_B; genus Rossellomorea; species Rossellomorea marisflavi. Next base: position 506,719 of record NZ_LGUE01000008.1, on the reverse strand, counting down.
TCATCATTGCGGTCCACTTGCGTCAGGGTCATGGATGCAGGAAGTCCGCCAAGCTCTTCTCCCGCGTTATCGATGGACTCATATTCATAATGGGAGATGATATAAGACTTCCCGTTGATGGTGATGAAGCTATTGGAATCGGGTGCGTCTGAGACGTAAGGGGTCGGTTGGTCCGGTACACTCCGGTCGATGATCGGGTCGCCGTTTACATCAATCGGGGTACCGGCAGCGATCATTTCCCCTTTGTTATCCACGATTTTGTCTTTTGAAAGGAAAAGCTGATTGTATTTAAGTGGCGTTTCTTTCACACTGCCATCTTTATACGTTACTTTAACGGAAGCATTGGTATAGGTTTTGATCATATCTTCGATGGTGGTTGGTGCGTTCATTGATTGAAACTCGACATTCTTGATCTGTTTCGGATGTGGGTGGTGATGGTGTTCGGAAGCGAACGCAGAGGTTGCTCCTGAAGCTAGAAGTGTGATGGATAGGCCAATGGACACGCGTTTTTTCATGGTTGATTCCCTCCCAATGTAAGCTTAGCTTCATTTAACCACCGGAATGTTGAGGGGGTTTTAAGGATTTTTGTGCAATTGTAAAGGAATGTGGACATTTCTGTGACGGGTCATCCTCTTATTGGAGGCGTTGGATGCTCGAAGGTTGTTGAGGGGTTATATAGAAAAAGACCCGCCATTTTGCTTGGCGGGTCCTGCTTGTCTATGAGAGTGCGATTATGGGTTATTCGACCATAGGCCGGCATGCTTCAATACCACGCGAGGGTGGAGTTTGAGCTGTGCCACCATGAGGTCGGCCATATCTTCTGCTTGCATGACCTTATCCGGGTTTCCGTCAGTCAGCTTCAGATCCACTGCCATATCGGTCGCCACGGTGCTAGGTGTCAGAGTCGTCACGCGGATATTCTTTTTGCGTACTTCCATCATGAGGGATTCGCTCAACCCGATGACGGCCGCTTTGGAAGCAGAGTATGCGCTTGTGACCGGTGCCCCTTTTTGACCTGCTGTAGAGGAGATATTGATGATATCGCCGGTGTTGCGCTCAATCATCTCCGGAAGCACGGCGCGTGTCGTATAGTAGACGCCTTTGACGTTGACATCGATGATGTTCGTCCATTCATCCGGTGTGAGCTCCAAGAAGCCGCCGAATTTCGAGATTCCTGCATTGTTTACGAGGATATCAATGGGACCGAGTTCAGCTCGGATCGTTTCAACTGCTTTTGTGATGCCATCGAGATCTGCTACGTCAGCAGCCGCAAAGGCCACATTGACATCATACTGCTTCAATTCGTCTGCTGCTTTCTCAAGGTTCTCAATAGTACGTCCCACAAGCCCTACATGGACACCTTCTTTGGCGAAGGCTTCCGCCGTCGCGCGTCCGATGCCGCGACCAGCTCCTGTGATCAACGCTACTTTTCCTTTAATTGATTGCATGGTACCACTCCTTTGGTTCAGATTTTTTTATTGTATCGAACTTCAGGTGATGAAGCGAATAAACTGTCTGCTCTGTAATTAAAATGGACCTCGAGAATGTCGAGGTCCAACAATGGTATTTACTTAGGTGCAAGTTCAATTGCCTGACGTAGGGCTTCCAACATGCTGCCTTCGTCTGCGATACCTTTGCCGGCAATATCAAACGCCGTTCCGTGATCAACGCTTGTCCGGATGATCGGGAGTCCGACGGTGATGTTGACACCTGATTCTAATCCGAGAACTTTGATCGGTCCGTGGCCCTGGTCATGATACATGGCGACGACGATATCGAAGTCGCCCCTTTGGGCACGGAAGAAAAGTGTGTCCGCTGGGAGAGGGCCTTCTACGTTAATCCCGTCTCCTTGGGCACGTTCGATTGCGGGAATGATTTTCTCTTCTTCTTCTCCATAACCAAATAGTCCATTTTCGCCAGCATGAGGGTTGATTCCGCACACACCGATCTTCGGAGCTGCCACTCCTGATTTGGAAAGGGTGTCGTGCGCCAGTTTGATAACCCTCAGTACCCGTTCCGGTTCGATCATATTGATTGCATCCAACAAGCCGACATGAGTGGTCACATGGATCACTTTCAATTTAGGTGACGATAGCATCATGGAAAAATCGGCTGTACCTGTCAACTCTGCCAGAATCTCTGTATGGCCAGGATACTGATGCCCTCCTTTATGGAGAGCTTCTTTATTCAATGGTGCCGTGCAGATCGCACTGATTTTCTGCTGATTGGCCAATTCGATTGCTTTCTTAAGATAATGAAAAGCTGCGTTTCCGGCTTCAGCCGACACTTTTCCGAATGGAAGGTCCTCAGGCAACAGGTGCAGATCCAGGCAATGAACGGTTCCGTATTCCGTTGCATCGAACGCGTCTGTATCTTTCAAGCGTACGATCTTGACTTTATTACCGAGGATGTCATTCGCTTTAACCAGTCTTGAAGCATCCCCGATGACGATGGGATGGGCCTGTTCATATAGATGTTGGTGTTGGAGGCTCTTAATGATGATTTCCGGGCCCACACCAGCCCCATCCCCCATTGTGATGCCGACGATTGGTTTCTTACTCATATACGATATCTCCCTTCAATTCACAGGCAGCTCGGTAGATTGAATCATCATCTCCGAATGCCCCTGCTTTTGTTACGACAGTCAAGGGCCTGGACGCCCCGATTAACTGACCCACCGGGATTCCGGGTTCAAGCTGCTTGATCAGCCTTATTCCATTGCCGCCCAATTGTTTAGCCGTTTCTTTCGCCGTATCCCCTCCAGTTAACACAAAGCTGTTTAGGTGGTGATAGGCGTTTGCAAGGGCCCGGACGATTTCGGCCAGTGCGGTGGAGATTTCTTCTCCTATTTGATAGGACGAAAATCCGAGGGACTCTCCAGCCTGCTTAACCTTCTCCCTGATTTCACCGTTTGAAGGCACAAAGATTGCAACGTGCTTACCCTCTTCAATGGCCGACTTGCACTGATTGAGATAGCTTTGTTGAGCCTCCACCCAAAGAGGTGAGAAGATTTTCAGTGTATCTACTTCTACCCCGATCACATCATCTTTGGCAGCAGCTGTCCGCACCTGTTTTTGCGTGGTGAGCGATAGGCTTCCGCATACGATGACCACTTGTTCAGAAGGAGTGATCGTCCGTTCTGCCGGTATAGAATGTAACTGAAGTACGTCTGGCAATACCTCTGCCAGTCCTGCTGAACCTGCCCAGATCACCTTTGATGATAGCTGCAGCATCCATTTGGAGAACAGTTTGAGGTCTTCTTCCGTTTCCGCATCACAAACCAAGTAGCATATCCCCTGAGATTGAAAGGACCTGACGATTTGTTCAAACGTTTCTCTATTTATTAGCGCTGATTTCTTCAGTAGGCCGACTTTTTCTCCAATCTCGTTTTCAATCAATGTAGGAATCGAAGATTCTTTCACGGGATGCTTAGGGTCCCGTGAGATTTCAGTGTCGGATACTCGCTGATCTTTGATGTAATGGATCCCATCCTTTGTTGTACGGTGAAGGGCCGGGAAAGCCGGGGATATGAATACGAATTCTGGTTGAAAGACGTCTTTCATGGCCTTTAATTCGGTGCCGATATGTCCGCGTAAAGTAGAATCCATTTTTTTATAGATCGTCCCATAACCTGCTTCTTTAATAAATTGCGCTGCCTCTTTTGTTTTTTTATAGGCTTCTTCTCTAAGAAGTGCGCGTCCGTTCGTGTCAATGACAATACCTTGGTCAAGCGTTTGAGAATGATCCGGAAGGTCAAACAGGACGGAGGTAGGTACCCCTTTTTCCGTCAACTGAACTCCGCTGTCGTTTGCCCCCGTCAGATCATCCGCTACGATTGCGATCCATTTTTCCATAGTGTAATCCCTCATTTGAATCTCATTTTCTACGATGCTGCTTTTTCATCTGTTGAGTAGTCCTCCGGTAACCGGACCCCTTTTTTCTCCAGGCGTTTCACTAGGAACGCTATATAAAGTGGGAGGAGGACAGCTGTCGTCACGACGGAAGCTGCAACTTGCACGGTCGCGATTTCCACATTGGCTGCAAATCCTGCACTGGCGGCTGCTATTGCCGCCGGCGTTGCAACGGCGTTACCCGCAGTAGACCCTTCAGCAGCTCCTGCAATCGGATTCCATTTCAGTGCTTTGAACACCAAGTACCCTGCAGTCCCTGTTATGAATACCGTCATGAGCCCGAGTGCAACCCCTGATAATCCGCCTTCGACAATAGCCTTGAAGTTGATTCCCATCCCTAATGCAAAGGCGAAGAACGGAATCAGCATAGAGCTACCGGTATTAAGGAAATCTCTCATTTCTCCATCGAGATTACCCAAGATCATTCCGATGATGATGGGAAGCAGGACCGAAATGAATGCAGTGACAGAGAATAATCCGTCCACAAAGCCCATGGCTCCGAAGATAGAGAGCGCTACCATTGTAAGGAAGGGTCCGTCATTCAACGCAAGCAATGAGTATGCCGCCCTGTCCGTTTTATCTCCGTATTGCCCAACAAGCGCCATATAAAGTCCACCGTTACTATTCGTCATGGAGGCAATGACGGCAATAGGTGCCAACCCCAGCCAAAGTCCATTCTCACCAGCAAACATATAGGCTAGCAATCCAACTGCCGCCCCTACTAGCCATTTTACGGATAACAGCACTGCTCCTTTTCCAAGACTGACCCCTACATTCCTGACGTTGATTTGTGCGCCGGTACATAATAGAAATAAAGCGATAAGCGTACCGGCACCGTCTACGAACAATGCCTGTGTGAAGTTCCCGATCCTCAGTAGATCTGGAGCGATGGTGTTGATTGTTGCAGAAAGCAACAGAGGAACAACCATCATCCCGCCTGGGATTCGGTTTAATGTTGATTTGATCTTCATTTTAACATCCCCTTATGTGTATGTCGTGAATAATCTCTCGATAAACCGCTTACAATTTACATAATAGAACTTTGTATCTAATTTTGCAACACTAATAATATATTTATTTTTGGTTAATCATTATTGTTGCAAAATAAAACAAAAAAGAAGAGCCCCCGATGGCTCTTCAATTCTCTTCATTCAGTTTTCTCCACAATGTAGATCGATTAATACCCAGACGCTTCGAAGCGCGGGATTGATTCCCGTTTTCCTCAGCTAAAACCGTTTCTATAATCCTTTTTTCGATTTGTCTGAGTGTCCCGTCGACTGATGTGGAATGAATCGATGCTTTTTTGCATGATAGCAACATTTCTGTTTGTGCTTTTTCTATATAATATCCGTCTGCTTTCTGTGCCAATTCATGGACCGCTTGCTTCAGTTCATGGAGATTCCCAGGCCAATCATATTCCTTCAACAAGGTCATGGCTTCCGGCTTTATCCCTACGGTTTCACTTCCGTTTTGAGCATGTAAGGCGGTTAAGAAATAATGGGCGAAGACCGGGATATCCTCTTTTCGTCTTGATAATGGGGCTAAGTGGATACTTTGCGTTTCGATCGTTACATCCTGCCCGGCATCTTCCTGGATAAGTATGACCTGCACACGATGAGAATAGGATGTCAACAAACTCGTGAATTCTTCCAAGTGCTGGCTTTTATCCTGGTTTAGAACCACAATGCTCCCTGCCTGGATAGGCAAAAGGATTTGTTTCAATTCGCTCAAAGCATGTTCATCGAGCAAAGCGGCGTCGATGCTGATTAGAGGAGCAGCGTGCCCAAATCGTTGGTGGTGAATGTTTTCTGCCACCGTCGATTTGCCAGTTCCTTTATCACCGATGATGGAGAGTGGCATTGGGCCCAGTCGTTTCAATTGTCTAGCAAGATCCTGTGAATAGTGGCTTTCTCCTATTAGTGGAGAGGCATTCGGTCCAATATCGATCGATATCGGCTTCCTGTCGGATGGGTTTCCTCTGACAAAGCACATCATTCCGGCTTTCGTATCCGTGAGTTTGAAAAGTTGAACCACTAAAAACTGGTTCCCGTGTTCAAGTTTCAACCACTGGTTCTTTCCTGTACTCAACACATCTTCGAGTGGGAGTTTAATGGTTGATTGGGTTAACGCATTGTCATCAAGATATGCACGGTAAGCCGCATTTCGCTCATGAATCAGGAGGTCTTTTCCGATTACGGCAGTTGGGTAAGGAAATTCATGAAAAAGCTGATGGAAGATATCGTAATTATGCCTTACCTTTTTGGAAAGCTGGAAAGCACGTCTTCCTTCCTCAATTGCTTGGATCAATGCCTCTTTTCCTGAAGTGATGAGCACTCCATGAAGGCCCATGGATTCGGCAGCTTGCACGGTTACCACATCTCCTATGATGGATTCATATCCGGCTTCCTTGAGGGATTCGAGGAGTGGCTTCACTTCAGTCCTGTTGGCAATGGTCTTTACTTCAATGTCGTATTCAAGGATATTGCAAAGAGTTGCGGCCCCTTGTGTAACAGACGCAAATCCGACTAGCGCGACTTTCTTTCCGATGTTTTTAATCAGCGTAAAGACGCGTAGCATATCGTAGCCTGATATTTGAATATGGATCACCGGTAGGGAAGCAACCTGTTCGATTGCCAGTGCCGTACCCCCGCGGCTGATGATGATATCGTACTCCTCCAGCATCGTTTGACGTGCAAAGTCAGCTCCCTCCTCGAGGTTGGCGACAGTGACGTCCATCTTCACGTCTGGAGGGAGTTCAAGCTGCTTGCTGACTTCAGCCATTCCGCTATAAGGTGCTATTAAGAGAGCTTTCATGTCCGACATACTCCTAATCTGTTGCATATTTAAACACTATTATGTCACACCTGGGGACTGATGTCACGAGGTGGTATCCGCCGGTCACCATCTCTTGAATTGATTACGGCCCGCTTTTTTTGCTTCATACAAGGCTTCATCACAACAGGCATAGAGCTCTTCCAAGGTTGAGGTCTCGAAGGTGGTGATGCCTATACTGACTTGATATGGGACGGTGCTCTTGGTTGAGTGGAGAGAAGAAATCAATTGTTCAGTGAAGCGATTTGAAGCCTCTATCCCTTTATCAACAAGCAAGATGGCGAATTCATCTCCACCATATCGCCCAAACAGGTCCTTATCCGTTAATTGACCCTGTATCGTTGTGCTCATATCTTGAAGGACTTGATCCCCTGCCAAGTGACCATAGGTATCGTTGATCTGTTTAAAATGATCGACATCAAAGAGAAGGAACGAGTGTTGCATTCCTTTTTCGTTGTGACGAACAAATTCTTCTGCGCTTCTGGTGAATGCCCGTCTATTCAGTACTCCTGTCAGATCATCCTGGTTTGCCAAGATGACGAGTTCCCGGTCGACCTTTTCCTTCATCAAAAGAAGGAAGGCAAGATTCATCAAATTCGATAATACATAAAAAGAAAGCAGGACAACCAATTGAAGGACTCCGGGATTATAAAGGGTAAAGGATTGGATTGGGATGAAAAATGAACTGAATCCCCGGACGATGGAGAAGGTGAGGCCAACTCCATAAAGCAGGCTCACAACCTTCATCAGAAGGGATGAACTCCTGAAACCGACCAGACAAACCGGTGAAAGGAGGATGGCCGTCAGGAACGAATAGTAGGCGATGCGGACAGTCTCTGTGCTGTCAAAGATAAATAAGATGGAAAAGCCCATAATTCCGATGATCGTCACATATATATAGATGAGCCTCATCTTAGGACGTAAATAGCCCTGAAGATTCACTAGCGCTGCAACTTCCAAAGAGGTCCCGGCATATAAGGCGATGTTTGCCAGCCAAATCGACAGTACATCCGGAATATCCCCACGGAACACCATAAGGGAAACGGCTATGATCTGGAGGCACTTGGCCAAAAAGAATCGATTCAATGTCGAGTCCCTTTTGTGGGTGAATCCGTATGATCCAACCATGATCAAGGTAAACAAGAAGCCGATAAACAGGACGGCTGTGATGATGGTGGAATTCACGTAGATTTCCATGCCAGCACTCTCCTAACTCGTAAACGTTCAGATAATTCATTATATCAGACCTAGGACTTTCTATGTGTTTGTCGGTTGTCAGGGATCATAATCTTTCAGAAATCAGGATAAATGACTAGTTCAATGGATTGACAGTTTCCTGGTTTAGTTGTAGACTGTTAGAGAAAATTTAATAAGACCTCGCTATTAATAGTGAGGTAGAGGTGCGAGATTTAACAGTCCTTGACGGAGCTTGAGAAGCGTCGATGTCAGGGAGAAGGAAATGTCGCCGAAGTTGGATCATATTTCTCGGTATGACCTGCTGGGTCTGCAGTTAAGAGCTGCAGGACTGTCTCAATAAACGTCCCGGTTTATTGAGTTGTGCTATCTCATTGGGGAATAGAGAGGACTTATGGGTGACTTCGTATACTACGGCCTGAGTTGATCTCAGGCCGTTTTTTGTTTGTCCAAAAGCATTTACAAAAAATAGGGGGACGAAAAGAATGAAAAAAAGAGTAACGATCTTCGCATTATTGTTGGTTTCGGCACTGGTTATGTTGGCAGGCTGCGGGAAAAGCGGCGCTTCAGGTTCGGAAGACAAAGACACGTTCACTGTAGGTCTTGAAGCAGGATATGCACCATTCAACTGGTCACAAAAATCAGACGCAAATGGAGCGGTTAAAATCAAAGGAAGCAAGGAATATGCCGGCGGGTATGACGTGGAAATGGCGAAAAAGCTTGCAGATAAGATGGGCAAAGAACTCGTTGTTGTGAAAACAGAGTGGGACGGACTCGTTCCTGCCCTGAACTCAGGTAAGATCGACGCCATTGTCGCAGGGATGTCCCCGACAGCTGAGCGTAAAAAAGCCATCGACTTCTCTGATAACTACTACAAATCCGATCTTGTCATGGTCGTGAAAAAAGGCGGTAAATATGAAGGAGCCAAGTCGATCCAGGATTTCAAAGGGGCCAAGGTGACTGCCCAATTGAACACGTTCCACTACTCTGTGATCGATCAGATCAAAGGGGTTTCCAAAGAAACGGCCATGGATAACTTCCCTGCCATGAGGGTTGCCCTTCAATCAGGCATCATCGATGGATATGTATCGGAACGTCCGGAAGCAGTGAGTGCTTCAACAGCCAATGACGATTTCGCCATGGTTGAATTCAATGAAGGGTTCAAAACGTCAGAAGATGATACGGCCATAGCAGTAGGAGTGGAAAAAGGAAGCGACCTCACGGAAGAAATCAATAAAGCATTGAAGGATATTTCAGAAGACGAACGTACGGAAATCATGGATCAGGCCATCAAGAATCAGCCTGCAGAGCAGTAATCATGTTGCTGGTCAGGCAATATGAAGAAGGAGGAGAACAATGAGCTTAGAGTGGGTCATCAGAATTATTACAGACAACTGGGCCATGTTCTTGCGAGGAGCGGGTGTGACCCTGTTGATCGCCTTTGTCGGTACCGTGATCGGTGCCGCCATCGGCCTGTTGGCAGGTGTCATCCGGACCATCCCAGTCCCTGAAAGCGGACCGAAGAAGGTCATCCTCAAAGTCGTGAACATCGTATTATCCATCTACATCGAGTTCTTCCGGGGCACGCCGATGATTGTACAGGCAATGGTCATCTATTACGGTTCGGCCATGGCCTTCGGATTCGATATGAACGTCATGGTGGCGGCTTTCATCGTCGTCTCCATCAATACGGGGGCCTATATGGCCGAAATCGTCCGCGGCGGGATCATCTCCATCGACAAGGGGCAATTCGAGGCTGCCCAGGCCATCGGGATGAACCATGTGCAGACGATGTGGAATGTCGTCATGCCTCAGGTCATCCGTAATATCCTGCCGGCAACGGGGAATCATTTTATCATCAACATCAAAGATACATCCGTCCTGAATGTCATCTCTGTATCGGAGTTGTACTTCCTGACCAAATCCGTGGCAGGGAACAATTTCCGTTACTTCGAATCATTCTTCGTCGCATGTATGATCTACTTCGTCATGACATTCGCCGTGACCAAGATCCTCCGTCACTTCGAGAAGAAGCTCGACGGACCGGAAAGCTATACAATGGTAGATGCGAAAGCCAAATAAGGAGAAGGAGGAAGCCCTGTGGAAAACGTCATAGACATCCAGCATTTGAACAAATCCTTCGGCACCCATGAAGTGCTCAAGGACATCGACTTTTCAGTGGAAAAAGGGGAAGTGGTGAGCATCATCGGTTCCTCCGGTTCCGGTAAATCCACCCTTCTCCGCTGCATCAATCTGTTGGAAAAACCGAGCGGCGGCCAGATCATTTACAACGGGGAGAACATCCTCGACAGCAAGCATGATATCTTCGCATACCGCCAAAACCTGGGCATGGTGTTCCAGCAGTTCAACCTGTTCAACAACCACAATGTTTTGAAGAACTGCGTCGTCGGCCAGGTCAAGGTGCTGAAGCGCTCCAAAGAGGAAGCGGAAAAGGTCGCTTTGAAATACTTGGACGTCGTTGGCATGAGCCAATATGTCAACGCCAGCCCGAAACAGCTCTCAGGTGGCCAGAAGCAGCGTGTCGCCATCGCACGCGCCCTTTCAATGGAGCCTGATGTCATGCTCTTCGATGAGCCGACATCCGCACTCGATCCTGAGATGGTCGGTGAAGTATTAAGGGTCATGAAGGAGCTAGCCGGATCCGGCCTCACCATGCTCATCGTGACGCACGAAATGGAATTCGCCAAGGAAGTATCCGACCGCGTCGTTTTCATGGACAAAGGCGTCATCGCCGAAGAAGGCCCGCCGGAACAGATCTTCAACCATCCAAAGCAGGATCGGACGAGGGAGTTCTTGAAGCGAACGTTGAAGAATGGATGAATACGAAAAACCGCCTTTCCGTGAATGGGAAGGCGGTTTTTTTCGTTTGCCAAGTCGAGAAGCATTTCATTAGCGAAGGGCGGTGAGGTATGAAGCGAATGAGTTAGGATCATTTATACTTTATGGATAGCCGCTTGAAATGAACGTCAAAGAATGATAATAGTTCCCCGATTGATTCAGTGTCCTTAGCAAGAGAAAATTTTTTATAATGGTTTGTTCCGAGCGCATAATAAAAATAATATTCGTCTTCAGTCGAGACAATGTGCATTCGATTACGCGGGTCCAATACCACTTGGCCTTCTCCGATGAATATTCTGTCGTTTTTAAAATCTAATTCAACATGGTACGTTGTGACGCCTCTTTTTTTCAAAGCTCTTAATTTAGCAAATCCATCTATCTTGGGTATTATTGGTATAAAGAGAATGAATATCCCTTCTATAATAAGGAAAGCTCTTAATTTCCCAGTGAAATCGTCATTTAAAAAAAACACTACACTACAAATTGGAATAACGAGAAGGACAACAATGAAAACGATTGTTTTGTAAATAGGATCATATTTTTGTAGATTGGATAATCTCTTTTTTGTAATGGGATTTTCAAAGGTTTTTCTCAAATCTTAGGCCCTCCCCACTGAAAACTCAAGTCATTTTTATTATTGTTCTTTGGTTTCTACTTTTATTTGAGGATATGTATTAGATAAGTGGTTCATGATTTTTTCTACTTTAACGACTTCCGTTTGTGACGTGGCTGATATACAAAATGAGGGGGAGTATAGCCCTTTGCCAAAATAAAAGAGGTATCTTTCTTTTGTTTTTACAACTTGCATGTTTTTATCGGGTGTAATCGTATGCGAGGATCTACCAGCAGTAAAGACATTTGAATCTTTATGAAAAACAATCTTGGTTTCTATAGACCCCATTTTTTTGAATTTTTTAAACGCCTTTTTTCCTCTAGTGTACGGGAGCCGTTTGTATCCAAAATAGACCATGGATGTAGTGAAAGCGAATAGGAAAGTTCCCCACCCTAGAATATTCCATTGGTTAGGGTTATTTGGGTCTAATCCTCCGTTGTATATACAGAATATGATGTCGAACAATGAATATCCAACAAAACAAAGGATTGCCCCTAATTTTAAGAATGGAGCGTGTTTTGTTAGCTCTATCATATCTTTTTCTGTCACTTCCGAATTGAATGTAATAGTGGAAGAGTTCATGTTTCCTCCTTATGTATTTAATGGAAATTATTATATATAAGGTTAACATAAATAGGAGTAAGTTAAACACTGATTATAGGGGTCTTAATACTTTTAAATGGACGACTTATAGGACATCAAAAGATCATATAGTGGTTACTCACGTTGACCTCCTCCATTAAGCTATTGGGATGAATGTAAAAAAGACAAATGAGAAAAAACCCTGAATGTCCCATGGGGGATTTTCAGGGTTCCTACGATCATCAGTTATGAATAATCTTAAAATCCTTAAACGGATAGTAGATCAAGTTCGTTTTCCCCACGATCTGATCCATGGGAATGGCTCCGATCATGCGGCTGTCTTCGCTGTTCTGGCGGTTGTCCCCCATGACGAAGACGGTGCCTTCCGGGACGGTCTTTTGGCCGACTGCTGTATCTTCCAGCTTGAACGGTTCGGTCAGGTCGCCTGCTCGGGCCACTTTTTGGTCGTCGAGGTAGGGTTCATCATAGGCCTTGCCGTTGACGTAAAGGGTGTCATTTTTAAATTCGATTGTATCACCGGGCAGCCCGATGACGCGCTTGATGTAATCCTGTTGCTCATTGGCATGGAACACTACGATATCGAACCGCTTCGGATCACCGATTTTCGTTACGATCATCCGGTCTTTATCCTGAAGGGTCGTATTCATGGATGCCCCTTCAACCACGATCGGGGTGATAAGGAAGGAACGGGCGATGACCACTAGGATGATGGCGATGGCCAGTGCCTTGATCCATTCCAGGGATTCACTTTTTTTCTTCGTCACAGGTTCAGTCTCTCCTCTCCATGTCCTCACTCTGGTTTCGAGTGCGGGATGGTCTATCTCCATTCATTCTACCACTTCTTCCATGATTCCTTCTAATCCTATCAGGCCATTTTGCTCATTTTCCATTATTAACCTAAGAATGTGGTCTGAACGATCGTGACGGATAAGGGAGGTGGAGGCGATCGAAGCCTCTATATTCCCTAGAACCCAGTTCCATCCGACGAGTGTAGCGGCCGCTAGTATGCTGCTGTATAAAAGGGCCAGCATGGAAGGCATATAGATACTCAGATGGGCGATTTCATGATGTTCTTTCAGCAGGGAGATGATAAGGAGAATGATCCCCCTGTCAATCAGCTACCATAGAGTCATTTTGATATTATTGTGATCACGTCCGATTTTTTTGTATACACATTGGCTGAAGACCAGAAGAGGGCCGATACGACGAGGACGATTTCGCCAAACAGGGCAAGATTCCAAGACAGATGGAGAAGCTTTGGCCCCATGATAGTGGCCAGTCCTGCCGCCCCGACAATCAGCTACAATCTGGAGTTGACTCCAAGTCAAGCTTTTGTGGGGGTGGTAGATTATGGAGGTTTTTATAGCAGCTCAAAACTATTGACATCGTTTTCACAAAGCAGTATAGTATGAGTACAAAGTCATATCAGGATTGTTACTGACTCGATCAGGCATTACCTATGTTAAAAGCACAAAGGTTCACTGTGTGTTTTTAAGATAGGATTTTGTTGTTTTAGGGGATATGGAGGACGTTCCATGAAATTTTCAAAGGCATTCAATAACAACGTAGCATTGGTAGAGGATTCATCAGGGACTGAATGGATTGTGATGGGGACGGGCGTAGGGTTCCAAAGGAAAAAGGGAGATCCCATTCCCGAAGAGAATATCCGGCGCAAATTCGTCGCAGAACAGTCATCGACCCGCAGACCATTGATGCAGGTGTTGGATGAAATTGATTCCGAGGTCCTCGATGTTTCAGTGGAAATCATCAAGAATGCAGAGGCGGAGCTTGGGGTCACATTCAATAATAATATTTACCTTACCCTCGCCGATCACCTGAATTTCGCCGTCAAACGGGCGAATGAACGGGTGGACTATCCCGATACGAACCGGTGGGAAGTGAAGAATCTTTATCCGAAGGAATACGCAGCGGCGAAAAATGCCATCCGGCAGGTGTTCGACAGGTTGGATGTGCTGCTTCCGAAGAGTGAAGAAACCTTCATCACCTATCATTTTGTCAACGGGCAGCAGGAACGCAAAACCGATATCGAAGAAACACTCAAGATGACAGAAGTGATTAACCGGATCATCGAGATCGTCCAGTATCACTTCCAGGTGAAGCTTGATGAGGATTCCCTCAATTACACCCGCTTCATCACGCATCTGCGCTACTTCTTCATCCGGCAGTTCAAACAGGAACAGGGCGACCCCGAGGAAGTCGATGTCACCTTACTTGAGGTCGTGAAGAACAAATATGAGAAAGCCTACCGGGCAGTGGAGAAAATCTCCCATCTGCTCCTCAAGCAGTACGGCTGGACGCTGTCCTCGAATGAGATCCTGTATCTCACGCTTCACGTGTGGCGCGTCACCAACCAATCAGCTAAATAGTTTCATGGTGGATTGTTACTGATTCGATCAGGCATTACCCAAATGGATTCGGCCAAAGAGCCAATTCCGTTTGGGTATTTTTTTTGGACAAAAAGGGGGAACGAATGATGGCAAAGAAGTATAGAGAATTGGCCGAACAAGTAGTTGAAAACATCGGAGGCGGAGGGAACGTCGATCAGGCGTGGCACTGTGTCACCCGGCTCCGCTTCAATCTTCATGACAAAGAAAAGGTCAATATCGATACGATCAAATCAATCGACGGGGTGCTTGGCGCCCAGTTCTCAGGTGATCAGTTCCAGGTGATCATCGGGAATACGGTCTCGGATGTTTTCGAGGAGGTCGAGCCGCTTGTGGGCGGATCCGGGGGTGCTCCGGAAGGCAAAGGGCAAAAGCAAGGTGCGTTGTCTGCTGTCATGGACTTCATTTCCGGTATCTTCACTCCGATCCTGCCGGCCCTTGCCGGTGCGGGGTTACTGAAAGGGTTCCTGGCCCTGTTTGTTACAGTCGGATGGCTGAAGGATACCGGAGATACGTATGCCGTCCTTAATGCCATAGGAGACAGCGTGTTTTATTTCATGCCGTTCTTCCTGGCCGTATCGGCAGCCCGCAAGCTGAAGACCAATGAATACCTGGCTCTTGCCGTGGCCGGAACGCTTATGTACCCGACGTTTATGAATGCAGCCAACGGTTTTACCGACGCGAAAAGCTTCACCTTGTTCGGTGCAGATTTCATCTCGATTCCTGTATTGAGCTATGCATCAAGCGTCGTACCAATCATCCTCGGCGTCATTCTGCTAAAGTACGTGTACAACTTAGTGAAAAAAGTGATTCCATCGGTCATTTCACTTATGTTCTCATCGATGATCACTTTGTTGATTGTTATGCCTCTTACCCTCTGGGTGATCGGCCCGCTTGGAACCAACCTAGGAAACGGCTTATCTGATATCTTCCTGTGGCTCTTCACACATGCAGGTCCTGTCGCCGGAGCCCTTATGGCTGGGTTGATGCCGTTGATCATCATGACCGGAATGCACTATGCATTCGTTCCAATTGCCATCCAAAATTTGAACCTATACGGCAATGACGCTGTCCTACAGCCGATGATGTTCATCAGCAACCTTGGACAGGCCGGCTCCGCATTCGGTGTGGCTGTACGTACTAAGAATAAAGCACTTCGTCAAATGGCAATCTCGGCAGGGATCTCCGCCACTATCGGAATCACCGAGCCGGCCATGTACGGGGTCAATATGAAACTGAAAAAGCCATTTGTATACGCGTTGGGTTCCAGTGCCGTCCTTGGGGCGTTTGCCGGCTGGTACGGATTCAAAGCCTTCGCACTCGGCGGACTTGTGGGGGTATTCTCCCTCCCGGTCTTCGCAGATCCGAGTGGTGCATCGGCTGCGATCATCATTGCCATCATCCTGTTCGTCCTTTCGCTTCTCCTTCCGTTCATCCTTGTCCTGATCCTTGGGTTCGAGGATATCCCGGAAGACGGTACGACGGTAAAAGCAGATAGTGAGCCGAAACAACCGATTGCTACTGATAAACAGGGAAGCATCCAGTCTCCTCTTGAAGGAACCATTGTTCCACTGAAAGACGTATCCGACGCGACCTTTGCCGAAGAGATCATGGGAAAAGGGATTGCGATTGAACCATCTGTCAACCGTATTGTGGCGCCGATCAGCGGGACGATCATGGTCCTTGCCGACTCGAAGCATGCCATCGGGATCAAGGGGGACAACGGGGAAGAAATCCTCATCCACATCGGGATCGATACGGTTTCCTTGAAGGGTGAGAACTTCAAGGCCCATGTCGCTACGAATGACCGGATCGAAGCCGGACAGGTACTCGTCGAGTTTGATCGTGATGCCATCAAGGAAGCGGGTCTGGAGGCCGTCACCATGGTGATCATCACCAACACCGCCGATTATCTCGATGTGCTGCCGCTGAACGAATCCGGACCGATCTTTGAAGGGGAACAACTGCTGACATTAGTGAAGTAAGTATCGCTTGGAGGCTGCAGAGCAGCAGTCTCCAAAGCATTCCATTATAGAAAGGGACGATGAAACATGACGAAAACAATAACAGGATTCAAACCTGACTTCCTATGGGGCGGAGCGACAGCTGCGAATCAGGTGGAAGGAGCCTACGATCTTGATGGTAAAGGTCTTTCGACAGCTGATATGGTCCCTTATATCCCGAAGGAAAAGCGCGGACTCAACGTAAAAATGGACGTGACTTCCCAATACATCGAGGATGTCCTTGCGGGTAAAATCGACGATCGTTTCCCGAAACGTGACGGAATCGACTTTTATCACCGCTATAAAGAAGATATCGCTTTGTTTGCCGAGCTTGGCTTTAAAGTATTCCGCCTTTCCATCAACTGGGCGAGGATCTTCCCGAACGGCAACGATGCCGAGCCGAATGAAGCAGGCCTTCAATTTTATGAGAACGTCTTTAAGGAACTGAAGAAGTATGATATTGAGCCGCTCGTGACCCTGTCCCACTATGAGACACCACTAGAACTTACGCGCAAATTTAACGGCTGGTACAGCCGCGAAGTCATCGACTTCTACGTCCGCTACGCCGAAACGGTGTTCACCCGCTATAAGGACTACGTGAAATACTGGCTGACGTTCAATGAAATCAACGTGATCACACACAGCCCGTACACCGGTGGAGGGGTCCTCATCGATCGCCTCCCTGAGAAAACAAGCGATCAGATTGCCTACCAGGCTGCCCACCACCAATTCGTGGCAAGCGCATTGGTGACGAAGCTTGCCCATGAGATCATACCGGGTGCACAGGTGGGTTGTATGCTTGCCCGCATGCAGACATATCCTGTCACGAATCATCCGGATGATGTCTTGAAGGCACAGCGCATGAACGACCTCAATCTGTTCTTCACCGATGTCCATGCCAAAGGGGAGTACCCGTCCTTCATGAACCGATATTTCGCTGAAAACGGCATTGAAGTCATCAAGGAAAGAGGCGACGACGAGATCCTGAAACAGTATCCGGTAGATTTCATCTCGTTCAGTTATTACATGTCCATTTCCGTGACAACCCACGGTGAATTCGAAGCAACGGCCGGCAATCTAGTCGAGGGTGCAGTGAAGAACCAATACCTTGAGTCATCCGACTGGGGATGGCAGATCGATCCGAAAGGCCTCCGCGTGGCTCTTCAGGACTTCCAAACCCGCTACGGCAAACCGCTTTTCGTCGTGGAAAATGGTCTTGGAGCTTACGACACGGTTGAAGAGGATGGTTCCATCCACGATCCGTACCGCATCGACTACCTTCGTCAGCATATCGAGCAGATGAAGGAAGCCGTGAAGGACGGTGTCGACCTCATGGGCTACACCGCTTGGGGACCGATCGACCTTGTGAGCATGTCGACTTCGGAAATGTCCAAACGCTACGGGTTCATCTATGTGGATCAAGATGATGACGGAAACGGTACCCTGAACCGTTCCAAGAAAGACTCCTTCGCCTGGTATCAACAAGTGATTGAAACAAATGGTGAAGAACTATAATCCTTTCCGGACGGCAGATGACTCTGCCGTCTTCTTTTTGTGCATTCAATGAACACAAATACCTACTAGTAAATACCTAAAAAGATTGAATAATATTCCTTTTTGGCGTATTCTAGTCAATGGTTTAAAAATAGAGAGTAGAATGGGAGATTCAACATGAAAAAACTACTGTATGTATTGATGGCCGGTCTAGTTTTACTGACAAGTGCCTGTTCGATTGGGAGTTCACCTGATAAGGCAGTCGAAGCGCTTTATAAGGCCGCACTTAAAAACGACGAAGAAACCTATAATAAAATTGTCGGGGGTAACAGCGATCTTGTTGGTTCAATCGATATGGTTGCAGATATGGTCCGTGAGATGGGCGGGGTAGAGAAGTTGAACTTCGAAACCATCAAAAAAAAGAATCTGCTTAAAGAGATTGAGGAAGATTTAGATGAACAATACCAGAACCCATGGGAAGTCGTCATGGTAAGTCCAAAGAAATCTGAGGATGAGGACGAAGAAGTCGTGTTCTGGGTCATGGAGAAAGTCGACGGGGATTATCTCGTTGGGGAAGTCGACACCGACTATAAGGATGATGTATTAAAATAAGCGATTGCTTGTGTGCCACCGGACCGCCTCTGATCAGGAGCAGTCCGGTGGTTTTTCGTTTAGAGGCTACTCTTATCAGGAGAAATCTTTATATGTAAACCTGTTATAAAATTAAGTTGACATAAGTCTTCCCAGTGTCTATGATAAAACTATCAAATGACATAAAACAGGTGATCATCATATGAAAATCAGAGAAATGACATTAGTGGCGGTCTTCGCGGCCGTAATGGGCTCATTCGGGTTGATCCCGTCCATCGCCCTTAGCTTCACCCCGGTTCCCCTTACCCTTCAGACGATGGGTGTGCTCCTGTCGGGGGGTATCCTGGGGGCTAGACTGGGTTTCATGAGTCAGGCAGTCTTTCTTCTACTTGTCGCCGCGGGCGTACCCCTTCTATCTGGTGGACGCGGCGGACTCGGTGTTTTCGTCGGTCCGAGCGGAGGCTACATCATTTCATGGGCTGTCACGGCGTTTGTCATCGGCTATGTCCTGTCCCTTTTCAAAAAAGTGAAGTTCCATCATGTGCTGCTCGTCAATCTTACCGTCGGCATCTTCCTTATCTATCTGATCGGGATCCCGGTGCAGGCAATGGTCATGGGCATTTCGGTGATGGATACGGTGAAGGTCAGCCTTGCCTACATTCCGGGTGATATCATCAAGGCAGTGGTCGGGTCGATCCTCGTCTACAAGCTCCGTACCCATCCTGTCATCATGCGCTCATTGGGCTCGTTGAAACGGACAGGCAATCTATCGAAAACGGCTTAATCGAAAGGACACACTCGTGTCCTTTTTTGCTTTATAAAGAAGGAATCCGCCATCTATTCCACGAAAGGGTCAAAACAGACCATATAAAAGGAGAGAAACGATGACGACCATCACCAAGGCATATTCACAGCACGCAAAAATCAGAGCTGAAAAAACGGCCATCCATACAGAAGATAAAGACGTTACCTATCGCGAGTGGGCAGAAGCAGTCGAGCGAACAGCAGCTTGGCTACAATCCAGGGATTCATGCAATCGGACGATCGGTATCCTCCTGCCGAACGGGATCGACTTCCTGCAGTTTTTCGCAGGGGCAGCCATGGCAGGATGGAATGCCGTCCCCTATGATATGAAATGGAAGACGCCTGAACTGCAGAAGCGGGTGGCCCTCTCCAAACCTTCCATTATTGTCACGACTGAAAAATCCTTCAATTATTTGAACGAGGTATTCCCGGAGGTGAGAAAGGTTGGTGATTGCCTTCAAGAAATAGCGGTTACGCATGTCACAACCATCACACCACCTGGAGACAATCCTCCCTTCTATACAGGGTTCACCTCTGGAACGACAGGCAGTCCGAAGGCCTTCGTACGCTCCCATGATTCATGGGTGAAGAGCTTCGAGTGCAGTGTCCATGACTTCGGACTGGATGAAACGGTACATGCTCTCATACCGGGGTCCCTTTTCCACTCCCATTTCCTCTACGGAGCCATCAGTACGCTTCATCTTGGCGGAACGGTGTATCTTTTGAATAAATTCTCTCCAAGCCAGACGATGGAGTGGCTTGGGTCCTGTCCCATCACAGCCCTCTATGTAGTCCCGACGATGGTCGAAGCCTTCCTGAAAGACGGGCAGAGTGTGGAGAGGACATTCAAGCTTCTTTCATCAGGGGCAAAATGGACGGAGGAATCAAAAGCGAAAATCGGGATGATGTTCCCCGATATGGAAATGATCGAATTTTATGGAGCGGGTGAGTTGAGTTTTGTCTCCTTCCTAACGGGTCGAGACGGACAGTCCAAGACCTCGACTGTCGGAAAGCCGTGCCGGCATGTGGAAATCGAAATCCGTGATCGCAGCGGAGGGGTCATCACCTCTCCTGATGAGGTCGGGAAGATCCATGTCCGGAGTCCATTCCTGATCGATGGCTACTATGAAGAGGAAGACGGGACGATTGAAGGGATAAGGGATAAAGACGGGTGGGCAACGGTCCATGATATGGGCAAGATTGATAAGGACGGGTTCCTGACCATTGAAGGACGGGAGAAAAACATGATCATGTACGGGGGCATCAATCTCTTTCCGGAAGAGATTGAAACGGTCCTTGCCCGCCATCCGGGGGTGGAAGAAGTCGCCGTCATCGGGATGCCCGACACCTACTGGGGACAGATCGCCGTCGCGGTGGTAGTTGGACACGCGGAGAAACTTGAATTGAAGCGTTTCTGCAAAGAGCATCTTGCTGGATACAAAATACCCAGGCGGTGGCTCTTCGTCCCTTCCCTCCCTTATACGACGAGCGGAAAAGTAGCCAGGGCTGAGCTCCGAAGACAGATGGAGTCTCGCGTATGAAACGGTCCGTGATCGTCCAGGCGAAGCGAACCCCGATTGGAAAGGCCGGAGGAATCTTGAAGGGGCTGGAGGTCCATGACTTGGCGGCTCCCCTCATCCGTCATCTCGCCGGAGGTGCCAAGGTCCCCATTCGTGATGTCATCCTCGGAAACGTCGTTGGTCCAGGTGGCAATGTGGCGCGTCTGGCAAGTCTCGAAGCGGGTATCCCACTTGCTGTACCGGGAATGACCATCGACCGGCAGTGCAGTGCAGGATTGGAGGCGATCCGCCTTGCTTGTCACCTTATCCAGGGAGGGGCTGGGGATGCATACATTGCAGGTGGAGCAGAAAGCGTCAGCACCTCACCGTTCCCAAGACGCGCCCGGTTTTCACCGGATGAAATTGGGGACCCGAAGATGCCGGAAGCAGCCGAGCTGGTGGCCGAGCGGTTCTTCATTACGAAGGAAGCCCAGGATGAGTATGCCCTCCTCAGTTTTGATCGGAGCTGGCGTGCCCATGAGGATGGCATGGTTCATCGGGAAATCCTTCCCCTTCCCGATGTGGATACAGACGAAGAGCTGATGAAAAAGAGGAATCTTCCTGCGTTGTTGAAGAGGGCCAGACCCCTCATCAAACCGGGAGGCACCGTTACGGCCGCGAATAGCTGCGGGGTTCACGACGGGGCAGCGGCAGTCCTGGTGATGGAAGAGTTCCTTGCGGTGAAGAACGGATTAAAGCCCATTCTTCGTTTTGTGGACAGTGAAGTGGTGGGGGTTCATCCCCACTTTCCAGGCGCAGGACCGATCCCGGCGATCATGGGAATCCTCGAGCGGAATCAGCTTACAATGGACGACATCGGTTTGGTCGAAATCAATGAAGCGTTCGCCTCCAAGATTGTCGCATGCGCCACGGAGCTCTCTATCCCTTATGAAAGATTGAATGTTTCGGGCGGTGCTTTGACGATCGGTCATCCATATGGTGCCTCTGGAAGCATCATGGTGACGAGGCTTTTTTATGAGGTGCAGAGACGGAACGGTGTCCGCTTCGTGTTAGCGGCCATTGGAAGCGGGGGAGGAATTGGGTTGGCGGTATTGTTCGAGGTTGTTTAATGGGCGGGAATCACAAGGGATCAAGCAGCAGGTGTAAGGCGTGGTTTCACTACTTTTGTGAATAACCCCCGTACAAGTGGCCCCATGATGAGTAGCTGTAGCGGCAAGGCCATGATGACATTCTTCCCGGCAATCATGAGGTAGGCTGTGAAGAGGTTTTCTACCTCCAACCCGTGAGCGAAGACGGCTGTCACAAGTCCGAAGAGCGACATGAAGAGAACCATTCCAATGACCATGCAGGATGACATGGCGAGGATCATGTTGATTTTTTTCGAACGGTCGATGGGGAGGCTGAACGCAATCTTCCTGGCCAGGGGTCCGACAACGGCGATATCCAGTACTAGGGCAATGACGAGTCCTATGACGATTTCGACCACGGAGAACATGGAGAAGTCTTGAATGGTGCCGTTAATGACAGCGTTATAAAGTGACATGACGATGACCATTCCGAAGCACATCATCACCCCGAATATAAGACCTTCTTTTTTAGAGTTTGGCATATTGATCATTCCTTCATTTGTAATGAAGCTAAGGATACCAAGGAAGGTTCTTCTTTCGTAAGTGACAGATTTGTGAACAATTTAATCAACGAAAAAGAGCATCCCGGGTGGAATGCTCTTTTTTCGTGGTCAAAGGAATGTATCGATGATCAAGTACCCGTTCAGGAGGATGACGATTCCGCAGATGATCCAGGCAATGGTGGTGGTCACCTTGTGATTCTGCAGTTCGCCCATGAGCTCCTTGTTGCTGGTGAACATGATGAGGGGGACAAGGGCGAAGGCGATACCGAATGACAGGATCACCTGACTGACGACGAGGGCCTTGGTTGCATTGACGCCGGAGATGATGATGATCAGCGGCGGAAACATCGTGATTGCCCGTCGCAGGTAGAGATTAATGTGCCTGCGTATGAAGCCTTGCATGACGACATCACCTGTCATCGTTCCGACGGAGGAGCTGGAAAGGCCGGCGATCAGAAGGCCCAGGCCGAACAGGATGGCGGTGAATGAACCAAGGTTGGACCCGAGTTCGTTGAACATGACCGTCAAATCCTCAATCCGCATGCCCTTCTCGAAGAAGAGGGCTGCTGCGATGATGAGCATGCTCATGTTGATGGCACCGGCTACGATCATGGCAATGACGATATCGATGAATTCAAAGCGGAAGATCTGTTTCTTTTCCTTTTCCGAACGTCCGACGATGCGCTTGTTCGTCAGAGCGGAATGAAGGTAGATTGCGTGGGGCATGACGGTGGCCCCCAGGATTCCTGCGGAAAGGATGATGCTCTCTGTCCCCTCAAAGGATGGCGTCACGATCCCCATACCGACGGCTGCCCAGTCCGGTTGGGCGAAAAATGTCTGCAGGGCGAATGCAAGGACGACCATGATGACCATGGCGGAGATCGTCGTCTCGAACGCCCGGTATCCCCTGCGTTGCATTTCCAGGATGGCAAAAGAGGCGACGGCCGTAATGATGGCCGACGGCACCATGCCAATCCCAAAGATGAGATGGAGACCCAGGGCGGCACCGATGAATTCGGCAAGGTCGGTGGCGATGATGACGAGTTCGCTCTGGAACCAGAGGAAGATCGATGTTTTCTTGGAGAACCGGTCCCTCGCAACTTCAGGAAGATTCCGCCCTGTAGCGATGCCGAGCTTTGCTGATAAAGATTGAATGAGTACGGCCATTAAATTGGAAAAGGCGATGACCCACAGCAGCTGATAGCCGTAAGTGGATCCTGCTGCGATGTTGGTCGCAAAGTTCCCTGGATCGATATAGGCGACGGCTGCGATGAAGGCGGGTCCAAGGAATGGCAGGATCCTCTTCCAACCTTTTACATCCCCTCTCAGGACGGCTTCTGCCGCAGACGTGGTTTTTGTTGACTGCTTCATTTATGTTCACCTGCTTCATGATAGTTAGTTAAAGGTTAAAAAGTTTCCTTAGGTCAAACTTAACGTCATTATATTCCTGTCACCTGAAATTGTAAACCATGAAACCCTGCCTTTAACGAAAGAAAGATGACTTTATTTTTCCACAACCTTGCCCATAAGAAACGTGTTCCTGCCCACTTAATGAAAAACAGCCCAAGTCGATTTCCGACTTGGGCTGTTGTGGTGGTTCATCCGTGGATGGGAAATTTCCCAGTTAGATGCGTTGCCGAGAGTGTCTTCCTCCTGACGAAGAAGAAAAGCAAGGCCGTCATCGTCAGTTCTGCAAATGGCAAGGCGAGCCATACTCCGGTTGATCCCATCAGAGCAGGCAGGAGCAATAGGAATGTGACAAGGAAAATGAATCCCCTCAAGAGGATGATCAGGGAAGACGCCCCGATCTGCCCCGTCGCCTGGAAGTAGGTCATATAGACAAAGTTGAACCCAAGGAAGAAGTATCCCAGGAAGAAGAGGCGGAGTCCTTGTATGGCCATGGTTCGGACTTCCTCCGATTCGATGCCGAACAGGGATACTAGGAGTGGCGCTGCCACCAATCCGATACCAGTCAATCCGATTCCGAGAATCAGTGCGGCTTTTTCCCCGATCCTCACGCTGTCCTTGATGCGCCCTGTTTCCCGGGCTCCGTGATAGAAGCTGATCATGGGCTGCAGGGCGGCTTCGATCCCGAAGAAGGTGATGAACATGAAGCTATGAAGGTAATTGATGACGGAGAAAGCGGCCACCCCATCTGTCCCCAGGAGGTGGACGATCGTCACATTGTAGCCTGCCACGAAAACGAACATCCCCATCTCAGCCAGCAGGCTCGGGAACCCGATGGAGAAGATACGAAGAAGTCGCTGGAGGCTCCATGCAAATGCCGGCTTCCGCAGGGAGCTTTCTTTTTTCATAAAATGGGACAGGAGGATCAGGACGCCGACTGCTCCCCCTGTGACCGTGGAGACGGCAGCACCCGTCACCCCAAGTCCCCAGACGAAAATCGTCAGGTAGTTCATGCCGATGTTGACCAGCGCCATGACGACCAGTGAGATCATGGAAAGAATGGGGCTTCCGTCATTCCGGACAAAGATGCTCAGCACCTGTTCAAGGGCAATGATCCAACCGAATAGGAACATGACGCTCAAGTATTCATGAGCGAAAGGGGCTGTATCCGAATTTGCTCCAAGCAAGCTACCCACAGCCTCCATATTCACGTATCCCATGAACCCGAGAAGAGCGAGCAGGGTAATGACGGCGATGACGGAAAGACTGAAGAAACTTCCTGCTGCATGATGGTCAGAGCGTCCCAGGTGCATGGAGTAAAGCGTCCCGCCCCCCATCCCGATCCAGAGTGCAATGGCGAAGATGAGGGAGAATACAGGAAGGGCCACATTGACGCCCGCAAGTGCAATCTCACCGACGCCGTGGCCGATGAAGATGCCGTCGATCAGGATATTGACGGCCATGACCATCAGGCCGAACATGGACGGGAAGAAGTACCGCAGGAATACTTTCTTCACCGGTTGCTTTAGAAATAGACTGTCTGTCGTTTCCATGATGAATGGACCTCCATTGATGGTGATAGAAGTCATTGTAAACGTTCAAGCAGCTTGAAGGTCAATCATCATTTTTTCACGGGAACCTGGATCATGGTCAGGTAGTCGTTCTCATCCTTGACTACAGATTCATCAAGGATATAGAGTTCGATTGCCTCCCCGTCGACATGGTAGCCGTGAGTATGGATGTGGTCGAGTACGTGCAGGTGGGCTTCTTTTATATCTTCATAAGGCCCCTTATAGGGATAGCAGGCGTACAGACCTCCTCTCAGGAAGTGGGGCGAGGCATGGTCTTCATTCAAGTCGAAGATGCGGCTATATTTCACCGGCCCTGCTTCATGCAAGCTCGGATAATCGACGACAAAGCCGAGGTCCCCAGTGAAAAATCCATCGTAGACGTGGGACATCTGGGAGATCCTCTCCATATCGCTCAAATGGATCTCATCCATCTTTTCGATCATATCTACGGGTCCTTCATTGTAGTAGTATGTGATGAAACGGGCGCTGAATTCCTTGATGGTGACAGTCGTCTCCCTCAGCAGGGACAGTCCTTCTTCAATGGTGGTGATCTTGTTCTGGATCTTGCGGGATATGATCTCCAGGTCCCGGATCTCCTGTCTGGTCTCCTCCAGTTTCCGTTGAAGAAGGTCGAGGGTCCCCTCGGGCGATCGCTTCTCCAGCTGTTCTTTGATATCCTTGATGGCAAACCCGTTCTTCCTCAGGAAGATGATGGCATCCAGCGTGGCAAACTGCTCGACGCCATAGTAGCGGTATTGATTCTGTTCGTCTGTATATTTAGGGCTGAATAAACCAATCTCGTCATAATAGCGAAGCGTCGGTTTTGATAATTTAAAGAGTTTGGATATTTCTCCGATCTTCAATCGTTTTCTCATGGTCCCTCACCTTTACATAGAAATCGTTTTTACCATTCTACCCCAAAAGCAAGCAATGGGAGGAATATGGAGTATGAAACGCGAATACAGCTCTTAAGAATGGCAGCTTTGGAATGCAACCACAGGTTGCGGACGTTCAACCAATGGCTTCTTCCGGGGGCGTGAGCGTGGGATTATACTGAAGCCATACTAATGAACAGGTGGTCGATAGGCATGGAACTGGCAGGGAATTTAAAACGTAAGCGTGAAGAGTGCAGGCTGTCCCAGGATGACGTGGCTTCAAAGCTGAATATCTCAAGGCAGTCGATATCGAAGTGGGAAACGGGCAAATGCTACCCCGATCTGGATAATCTGATCCTTTTGAGCGATCTGTATAAGATATCACTTGATGAATTGATCAAAGGGGATAAAAGCTTTCAGGAGAGGATCATCATCAGGGAAACGGGGAGTGTAAGGAGAATGTGGCCCTGGTGGGTGATCTTTCCTGCCTTCGGTATGCTCTATGGACTGGTGTCGATGATTCTAAATCGTCTTTGATCCTCCATGTGTGATTCCGGTACCGCCCAGTGGATGGGGGACTCCCCAATCCGTTATACTGAATAAAATGGAAAGACAGGCGGAGGTGAAATCATGGAACAGTTTGTCAGTCCCGGCAAGGTAGTGGCTTCAGCCGGGGCATTCATCTTCGGGGGAATTGCCTTGAATCTGCTTCTCCATCCATTGGGCTCGCACGAGATGAAGGGATTCCTTCTCTTCCTGGTTGTAGGAGCCGTCCTTTATTATGGCCTGCTCGCGTTGCATCGCATCAACAGGATGATAACAATGGCCCTGTTAGGATTGATCGGAATCGGGAGCATGGTGACGGCCGTGTACCTTCTGCTTCATCCGGTGGCTCATTAGACGGTTAATCGCCACACATAAAAAGGAATCCCGCCTCCTCAGGCTTGGGATTCCTTTTTGTAATGTTCCCCGTCAACTTGCCAGGGACGACTGGGCACTCCGGTCGTTTTTCTGTATCTTCCGGTAAACGAGTGCGACGATGAACGAAGGGATGGTGCAGACGATCATCCCCAAAAACGCGTAACGCGGGTCGATTTCGTACAGAAATCCCCCAAACAGTGTGAAGACGGCGGTGCTCCAGCTGAGGGCGAGGGCGGAATAGATGCCCTGCGCCTTCGGGACGTCCTTCGGTGCGATGTTCTTGATCAGATACTGCATGAACGCATAGTGTCCCATGGCAAATGAGCAGGCGTGCAGAAGCTGCGAAACCGAGAACACGGCGACGCTCGGGAAGGCGAATACAAGGAGCCAGCGGATGGTCGAACCAAGTGCGGCCGTTGCAAGCATCGTCCCGACAGACACGTTCCGGAATAAGCGGTCTGCCACGAGGAAGAACAGGATCTCAGCGATGACTCCGATGTTCATGATGGCCCCGATCCAGGACTTGGGTGCATCGATTTCCTGAAGGAAGATGTAACCGTAGTTGTAGTAAGACGCATGGGCCGCTTGCAGCAGGATGACGATGACAAGGACAAGGCCGAAGTGTTTCACCTTGAACAGCTTGAGCATGGCGCCTCGGTCGGCAGGTAACGGCTTAGGCTTATTAGACAGGACGTCTGGAGCCTTCAGCATCCCGAGTCCGATCAACAGGAACAGCCCGATCAATAAGGCCCATATGATGACCCCATCTCCAAGCTTACTTGTGAACAGCGTGAGGATCAGTCCACCGATGACGAAGCCTAGGGACCCCCAGGAGCGGCTTTTTCCGTAATGCTTCAGCTGTTTGTTCTGTACAAGGACACCAGCCGCGGTGTCGAGTGCAGGCATGAGCGTAGGATAGAAGAAGTGCAGCAGTAGGACAACCGCCATGAGGGTCCAGTAGGAACTTGCCGGGATGCAGAGAAGGATGGCCAGGAAGGTCCCGATCCCCATGCCGTTCAAGAGCATCTTGCTACTGAATTTAGAAGAAAGGTAGGGAAAAGCGAACAGGGTCGAGAGTCCGCGGATGACGAGCCCGAGACTCATGATCAAGCTTGCCTCTGCAACCGATACCCCCTTTGAATTGATCATCCAGCCCGTCCAATACGGCAGGAAGATTCCCCATGTAAGATAAAAAGTGAAAAATTGTCTACTCATCCAGCGTTGTGTATTCATGTCGATTCCTCCATTTGATTGCATCATACCAAGGAGAGCGGCAAAAAAATATGAGAAATCTCACATTTTGAGAAAAACACGTCTTTCCACCCCCTTACGACTATGGTAGATTTTAGATATTATAACTGGAGGTGGGAAGAATCGACTTCATCCTTGATACGTTAGTGGGAGTTGGACTCGTATTTTTGATCCTGATCACCTTTCTTCTTTATACATTGTGGAGAAAAGGAGGGTAAGTGCCATGAAGAAAATCACAGGTGCGCAAAGACAAAGCATCATGAAACGTCATTCCATAGGGTCCTTCTTTTCCTTTCCCATGGACAGGCATCTGGAAGTCCACGTGTTTGAGCGGGATGAGTGGCTGATCCGGGAAGGGACAAGGCCCGACTATTTTTATTATGTGATCGAAGGAAAGGCGAAAATCTATGTGACGTATTCCAACGGAAAAGTCTCCCTGATCAACTTTGTGAATGCCCATGACTTCATCGGTGAGATGGAGCTTGTGAACGAAGTATATTATTCCAAAGGGATCCAGGCACTTACAAGAACGGTCTGCTATGCTGTTCCATTCGAATCATTCCGTGATCAACTGCTAGAAGACGCCACGTTCTTGAGGGAGTTGACCAAGTTCCTTACGCTGAAGGCGACGGCCATGTCGGCCAAGTATTCTCAAACCCTGTCATTTCCACTTGAGAATCGATTGGCCGATTTCATCCTCCAGACGGCGGATGGTACCATCTATAAAGAGAAGCATGTGACGGTCTGCGATTTCCTTGGTGTTTCCTACAGACATCTCCTTCATGTGCTCTCATCCTTTACACAAAAAGGATACATCAGGAAAGAAGGCACCCGTTACATCATCACCGATGCCAGGGCACTTGAGGTCCTGGCCGAACTTCTGAGAAATGAAAGCTGAAAGTAGGGAAAACGTTGATTCAATTACTCTTTTATTTTGTCATGGTCATGGTCGTGGCCTTGTTCCGCTATCTTGTCTTCGATGCATTCGATCCAGAACTGTTGGGAGCGGCCTTCCTATTTCCCGTCGCAGCCCTTATTCTGTACGTGTTGACCAAGCATATCGAAAAGAAGGAGCAGGCATATGTTCCGAAGGATGTGAAGGGGTGGAGCTTTTATCACCTTCAACGGTCCTTCGCCGCCCCTAAGCCTTTATTCAAAGGCGACCAAAAAAGGGGATATCTCAAACGGTATTACGAAAACAAACGCCGTTTCATCCTCGGGGAGATGGTCAGTTCCAACTGGTACGTATCCATGGAGATCAAGATTGACGAGGAGCTTTATCAGGTGAAATGGTATCGGGAACACAGGTTTTCCATGCAGGAACACTGGGAAATCGTGCGGGGCGGTGTGCCGATCGGGAAAGCCAAGACACTGGTGAATTCAAAGAGCGTAGGGAAACGGAAGCAAGTCATCGAGCTACAGATTGGAGAGCGGACGCTTCAAACGATCACAAACCCTGTCACCTCTATCATCTCAGTGACTTCAGGTACCGAATCGATCGGAACATTGAAGCGGAATCATGACGTGAGTAACGTTTCGGTCATGGAAGTGGGGACCGGGGATCACGAGGCACTGGTGGCCCTCATCCTTCATCATTTTTATTTCAAGTAAGGTTGTCGTGTAAGAAGGAGCGGAGAGATTCCTGCTCCTTTTCCTAATGAAAAAAAGTGAGTGAATATTCATTCATATGGTACAGTAGAGGAAAGAGAGATCACGGGGAGGGTTCTACGTGCTTTTTAAACAATATGCATGTGAGAGTGAACAATCAGGCGTACGATTGTTCGAATGTAGGCAAGAAGCATTCGGAGTCAAATTAAATTGCTATGCGTTTGCGGCAGGGAATGTCCTGATCGATACCGGGTCGCATTCCTTGCGTCATCATTTCCGACCGTTCATTGATGAAGTGAACCCTGAATTGGTCATGATCACGCATCATCATGAAGATCATACAGGGAACGCCTCCTATTGCAACAGCAAAGGAATCCCGGTCTTGATGAACCCTCTGTATCATAAGGAATGTACGGAAAAGGCAAACTACCCCTTTTACAGACGGATGTTCTGGGGTAAGCGTCCTGCATTCCAATCAGAAGCGCTGCCTGAAGTCATCCATTCCGGGCGGGATGTGTTCAAGGTCATCTCCACTCCGGGACATGCAGCCGATCACGTTTCATTCCTGAATGAGTCAACCGGGCACCTATTCTCGGGGGATCTCTACGTTTCTCCTAAAACGAAAATTGTATTGCGGGAAGAAAGCATACCTGCCATCATCCGCTCAATCAGAGAAATTCTCACGTATGACTTCGACGAGATGTTCTGCTGTCATGCAGGCTATGTGAAGAATGGGAAAAAAGCCATGAAGCTTAAGCTTGAGTACTTAACAAAAATTAAGGAAAAGGTGACGGCCCTGCATCATGAAGGCCTTGGAGTCAATGAGATTCAACAGACTATGTTCCCCAAAAAGTACCCGATCATGTCATTTTCCAGAGGAGAATGGGACTCCAAGCATATTGTTTCGTCCATTCTCGAAGAATTATAGAAACCGGAACGATCCCTTACCGATCATGCCGGTTCAGATTTACCAGAGGGGCTCTTTCTCTCCGCTCAGCTTTATGATGAAAGGGAAAAGCAGAATGGCCACCAAACTGATGAAGCCGAGGCTCATCATCCTCTGCGACTCGGCAGAAATGTATTGGGTGGTACCACAGTGGGGACAGCTTTTTCCTTCTTTGGAGAAACCAAGTTTCCAAAGATCTCGTCCCCTCCATTTATTCTGACAGTTTGTACAAGCAACCATGTTGTTCAACTCCTTTGCTCTTATTTACGGATGGACCACCATAAAGGTTTCATCGTGATATATCTCCAGCCGTCCTCTCAAGTAAGCGGGGCTTTTGCAACTGAATAAAGAATAAAAACGGGGACGAATCCAGTGCAGGTCTGCACCGGATTCGTCCCCGTTTGATTTATGCCACGATCATCATGATGATGACGACGGCCAGGATGGCAAGATACGCTTTTGAAAAGATTCCGTCAGGCAGTTTCTGTGCCCATTTTCTCCCGAATGGGACCCCTATGAATCCCCCAACCGTGAATCCGACGAGGGCAGGGAGGTAAATGAACCCGATGGTGGATGCGGGCATATGGTCTACCTGCAAACCTGAAACCAAGTAGCTGATTGCCCCTACAATGGCGATGGGGAGGCCGAGTGGGGTCGCCAGTGCGACAGCATTCAGCATCCGCATCCCTTGCTTCCGGAGGAACGGGATGGTCATGACGCTTCCACCGATGCCGAGGAGGGTGGAGATGAATCCGATCCCGGTACCGAAGACAGTCGCAGCCTTTTTTCCTGGAAGCTCAAAGTCATCGTCCTCCCGATCGGAGGTGAACGTCTTCTTCACCAGATTGCTGATCAGGATATAGGAGAGCAGGGCGATGAAGAGGTATCGTAGCACCTCGCTGTCGATGAAGATGGCCACGATGCCGCCGATGAGTGATCCGGCAGCAATGAACCCCGCGAGCTTCTTGAAGACAGACCACTTGATATTCCCTTTTCGGGAGTGATTATAGGTTGAGTTGAATGAGTTGATGATCATGACGGCAAGGGATGATCCGATGGCTGTGTGCATGAGGTATTCATGAGGGATCGTGTCGGGCAGGAATGCATACAGCACCGGTACCACGACGAAGCCTCCACCGAAACCGAACATACTTGAGAGAATCCCGATCAGGATCCCGATCAGGCCGAACATGATAAGAGAAACGGTCATGTTGACACCTTCCTTGTTGGATTGAGGCAGCTTTATCTTTTTAGGATACGCTACTTTTTGGCATTCAACAAGGCGACATTCCCATCACTGCTTGTCGCGGATCTGATCTCTTACCTTTTCCACGAAATCATTTACGGGGTATTCCTCAAGCTTCTCGCTTCCGTAGCACCGGACGGTCACGGAGCCATTCTCTTTCTCTTTATCTCCAAGCACAAGAATATATGGAACTTTTCGCATTTGTCCTTCGCGGATCTTCTTCCCAAGCTTTTCATTCCTATTATTCAAAGAGGCGCGTATCCCTGCCTGCCGAAGTTTCAGCAGAACGCTTTCGGCATATGGCGTGTGCGCATCTGAGACGTGGATGACCTCGACCTGCTTAGGTGCGAGCCAAAGGGGGAACGCTCCTCCAAAGTGCTCGATCAGGATGCCGAGGAAGCGGTCAATGGAACCGAAGACGGCACGATGGATGACAACCGGGCGCACTTTCTCGTTTTCTTCATTCACGTATGTCAGATCGAACTTCTCGGGAAGCTGGAAGTCGAGCTGGACGGTCGCGCACTGATGGCTGCGCTTGATGGCATCCCTGATGTGGATATCGATCTTCGGTCCGTAGAAAGCACCGTCACCCTCGTTGACTTTGTAAGGAAGATCATTCTTCTTCAATACGTTCTCCAGAGCAGATTCTGCTTGGTCCCACAGATCGGGATCCCCCATGAAGTCATCGGGACGGGTGGAAAGCTCGATTTCGTAGCTGAACCCGAACACCTGGTATACATGGTCGATGATCTTCAAGGCAAGGGACACTTCTGCCTCGATCTGCTCCGGCGTTACAAAGATATGGGCATCATCCTGACAGAAGCTGCGGACGCGCAACAAACCATTGAGGGCCCCGCTGAACTCGTGGCGGTGTACTTGTCCGAACTCTGCCATGCGGATCGGCAGGTCCCGGTAAGAGCGTAGACCATTCTTGAAGATCAGCATATGTCCCGGACAATTCATGGGCTTAAGGGCAAACGATTGATCGTCGACCTGAGTGAAGTACATATTCTCTTTGTAATGATCCCAGTGACCGGACTGCTCCCAAAGGCGCTGGTTCATCATGAGGGGAGTGCGTACTTCCTGATAATCGTATGATGTCTGGAGGTCTCTTAAGAAGGATTCCAGCTCATTCCGGATCAACTGTCCGTTCGCCAAGTAAAAGGGCATCCCCGGAGCTTCTTCCGAGAACATGAACAGGTCGAGCTCCTTCCCGAGCTTCCGGTGATTCCGTTTTTCCGCCTCTTTAAGAAAAAGGAAGTGCTCCCCCATTTCCTTATTCGACGCAAAGGCGACCCCGTAGATCCGTTGGAGCATACGGTTGTCGCTGTTCCCCCGCCAGTATGCCCCTGAGACACTCATAAGCTTGAAGTGCTTCACCTTGCCAGTGGACGGCGCATGGGGACCGCGGCAGAGATCATAGAATTCCCCTTGTTCGTATACCGTTATGGCTTCGCCGGCAGGAATATCTTCAAGCAGTTCCAGTTTCAATGGATCATGAGAGAAGAGGTGCTCCGCCTCATCCTTTGTCACTTCTTTTCGGAGGACAAGAAGATCCTCTTGGACAATCTGTCCCATCATGTCCTCGATCTCCACCAGATCCTCCGGGACTAAAGCTTTTTCTATATCGATATCATAATAGAATCCGTTCTCGATCACCGGCCCTACTCCGAAAGAGGCGTCCGGATACAGTCGTCTGATTGCCTGGGCGAGGATATGGGCGGCCGAATGGCGTAAGACACCGATTCCCTCCTGAGACCCGGCATCGTAAATAGCAATGTCAGCGTCCTCAAGAATCGGTCGTGTCAAATCAACCGTCGTCCCATTCACACTCCCTGCCACGGCTTTTTTGCGTAAGCCCGGGCTGATTGACTGAGCGATATGGGTCAGTGTGACACCTTGTGGGAATTCTTGTTGTTGACCATCTGGAAATGTAATCCTAACGAGTTGATTTGACATCTTCTTTGTCTCCTTTTCTATAAAAATAAAAAAACACATGACGTCCCAAGAAGGGACGAGCATGTGTTGATTACCCGTGGTTCCACCCAAATTCCCACCGCAAGCGGTGGCTCATTGAATATGCTGTAACATCGCATAAGACGGCGCAAGTTTCCAAGCGCGGCTCAAAGGGAGTAAAACCGGATGCTGCATTGGGGAGCTTTCAGCCTTGTCTCCCTTCTCTGTAAACCGTTCATCCAGCCTCGTATCCTCGTCATGGCCGAGTCGATTGATTAAATTGTTACCAACTATACCAGAGGAAGAAAATAATGTAAATACTTTATTTTCCTGATACCTCCGCTAAATCTCAATGTTGATTTAGCACAATTTTAAGTGGGCTATAAAAAGCCCTTCTTTATTCGTAATAATAAGCATTTGTCCAATGGTAATCTTTATTATTGCTTTTACACCATTCAACAAAGTCCTTTTTTTGTTCTTTTTTAAACATCATCCAATCATTCAAAAGTTCTCTATAATAGTTAATTTCGTCATCGATATTCTTCCTGGTTTGTGTGCATTCTACTTTATCATTTAACTGCTGTATATTGGAAATAAGTTTAGTATCTTTTTCAATACTGCCTAAATATAAATCTTCAGATATATGGTGAAACGAATACCACAGCGAGTAAAAATGAATATCAATGAGTTTTAACAATGATAATTGTTCGCTTTTTCCACCAAGTTCAATTGCAATATTTAAGTATTCAATACGTTCTTCGGTTTGTAAAAACAAGCCAAACCACCTATATGGTCTTGGTTCTTTAGGATTTTTCTTAATCCATTCCTTAAGTATAGACTTTAATAAATTTTCTTCTAAAGGATGAACAAGTAAGTGGTGAATATTGTCTGATACTTCAAATAAAGTAAATAGCCAACAAGCAAAATTCTGTTGTTTATCTTTATCCCATTCCTTTGCTTCATCTATAAATGAGGATAATGCTTTAAAGGATTCCTTTCGTAGCCCTTTTTCTTTGAGGACACAAAACTTTTTGAATAAAGGGTATTCATCTAATCTGTCATTTTTCAAAACATTAGTATAAATATCTTCCATTTTGCACTTCCCATCTCGTTTCAAATTAGTCGACATTGAAACCGTTGCCGCCCTTCCCGAACCCAACAGTGTCTTCATTGTTCATCGGGCAAGCATCAATTTACTAACAATGTAACTTTAAAAGAGCGTTCATAATAAATATGCTTACTATGGATAAATAGTGTCCAAGTATCTGCCATTGAGCAGTCGTAATTATTATTCATCGTGCAGAAGTTTCAACTGGTTGGCCGTGCATAAAGCCTTTTGATGATGATGAAGAGGAAGATTCCTGCAAGGGCGGCAAGGATCCATTTCCCCGTTCCTGTCCACTGAATGACCTGATAAACCGAAAATCCCTCTATCAAAATGGCAGGGATCTTGCCAAGGGAGCTTGCCGCAACAAATACCGTCCACGGCGTTTTGCCGATGGCTGCGATGAACGTCACCAACCCCGATGGGATGAAGGGCATGATCCTCAGGGAAAGGATGAGGATGAATGATTCTTTTCCAGAGGCACCTAACAGCTTCTGAACTTTAGGGTGGGTGAACCCCTTCCGATCCTTCAACTGCCTGAAGCCTTTACGATAAAGGAAAAAGGCGATGATGGCCCCGAATACCTCCCCGATGAATGACACGCCGATTCCACCCCAGAGGCCGAATACAGCGAGGTTTGCAGCAGTCAAAAAGACGCTGGGGACGACGCCCAGAACGCTGATGACAATGTTCAATACGATGCTGATGACGACGGCTATCGACTCATATGCAAGGAAAAGGTCGATTGTCTGCTGCTCCCAATTCACTCGTCGTCCCCTTGACTATCATCCATGACGATTCCTTGGAGCTTCCTCGCGATATCGCGCATCTGTTTCGTCTCCTCGATGCTTAATTGTGCGTAATAGTGGTCCATGATGTATTGATCGACGCGTTCATACTCTTTGAAGTAGTATTCTCCCTTATCACCCAGGGTCAAAAATGTTTCCCTTCGATTGTCTGGATTGATGGAGCGAGTCACAAATCCGTCTGATTCTAGCTTTTTAACGAGCTGGCTGACGGAGCTCATGGAAAGGTCGAATTGTTCCGCCACATCCTGGATTTTTGTCTTCTTGACTTCGTACACGTATTTCATGATCATGAACTGCTTAGGAGGGATATCGTGGTTCAATTTCGCAAAATGATGTTTCAGAAGATGGCTGTTGATGGAGTTGAAAATGGATACGGCTTCTTTGATATAGGCAGCTTGATTCAAGTTTATTCACCTCTAATAGTTTATGTAGTTAAACTATTAAACATATTAAATCATCAGGGAGTATTGGTCAATCACAATCTTTTTGGAATTCCTATTGTATATATTGTGTATATTGTATATATTGTTACATATAAAGTAAAAATTGAGAGGTTCAGGTATGAAAATCCTAATTTCAAATCGCTCCAAGCAGCCGATTTATGAACAGATCAACGAACAGGTAAAGGAGCAGATCATATCGGGGCATCTTCAAGCCGGAAAAAGCCTGCCATCCATGAGGCAGCTGGCAAAGGAACTCAGCGTCAGCCTGATTACGACGAAGCGTGCGTACGAAGAACTTGAGAAGAACGGATACATCTACTCAGTTGTAGGGAAAGGATCGTTCGTTGCGGATCAAAACAGCGAGCTGATCAAGGAGGAGAAGATGAAGGGGATTGAAGAGCAGCTCTCTTCAGCCATCCGGAGCGGGAAGGAAATGGGGATTCCTCTTTCCGAACTTCAAGAGTTGCTCGACATGTTATATAGGGAGGAAGACTGATGGAGAATGCAATTGAACTGAGGAATGTGGAGAAACGATTCAACGGCTTTGAAATCAATGATTTTTCACTCGAAGTGAAGAAAGGGTTCATAACAGGACTGATTGGGGGGAACGGGGTCGGAAAATCCACGACGCTCAAAATGATCCTGAACCTGTTGAAGCCGGACCGTGGAGAGCTGAAGGTGCTCGGTATGGACTACAGGAATCATGAAAAGGAAATAAAGGAACGGATCGGCTTCGTATTTGATGAGAATGTCTTCTACGAGCAGCTGACACTCCATGAAATGAAAAAAATTGCGAAGTGGTCCTATTCTAGATGGGATGATGATGTGTTCGAACAGTATGTTACGATGTTCCAGCTTCCCTTGAAGAAAAGGCTTAAGACCTTCTCGAAAGGAATGCTCATGAAGGCTTCACTGGCTATTGCATTTTCCCATCACGCAGAACTCATCCTGATGGACGAACCGACAGCAGGTCTTGATCCCATCTTCCGCAGGGAGCTCCTCGATATCCTGCACAGCGTGATGGAGGAGGGGGAGAAGACGATCCTTTACTCGACCCACATCACGACGGACCTTGAGAGCGCGGCCGATTATATCACGTTCATCCATGATGGAAGGCATATCTTCACAAAGCCTTATTACGGCATTGAAGAAGATTACGCATTGGTCAAAGGTGGG
The DNA here is from genome assembly GCF_001274775.1 of Rossellomorea marisflavi. Lineage (GTDB taxonomy): Bacteria > Bacillota > Bacilli > Bacillales > Bacillaceae_B > Rossellomorea > Rossellomorea marisflavi. The sequence continues at coordinate 468,946 of NZ_LGUE01000008.1, read as the reverse complement.
CTTGAACTGCTGGATGCAGATACGGAAAAGGAGTTTGTCAGTTTGAAGAAGACGAAATTCGGCTTCGAAGCCCTGACAGCCGACCGTGGGAAGGCTGAGAGTCTGTTCGGCGGCCACGCCCTCATCGAGGCACCGACGTTGGAGGACATCATGTATTACACGAAGAAAGGGGACCGAATCAATGCTTCAGTTAATTCGTAAGGACTTCATGCTCCATCGAAATATCCTGGTCATCCTTTTGGGCGTCTTGGTCCTCTATCTTGTCCTGGGGGCTCCGCCGATCTGGGTGGGGCTTGTCTTCATCCTGGTCCTATCGATGTCGACCTTTGGGAATGATGAGAAGCCGACGATCAATCTCCTTCTGAATTCCCTTCCGTTCACCCGTAAGGAAATCGTCAGTTCCAAGTATCTCAGCGTCCTAATCTATACGGTTGCCATCACCATCCTGCTATTTTTAGGGAGTCTGATCATTCACGGCAGGATCATGGAATGGCAAGGGATCGTCTTCATGACGATGCTGTCCCTCCTGTCCCTTTCCTTCATGCTCCCGTTTGCTTACCGGTTTGCATCCAAGTATCTGATGATAGCCTCACTTGTCCTGTTCGCGACTTACTTTGCCGTCGTGAATGTGTTCATCCCCAATTTGAATGACATCATAAGGGAATCTGTCGGGACGCTGGTCTCCCTGCAAAGTACCGCCCCCTATCTGATTGTCTGTGTGGCGGTCCTGGCGATCTTCGCGCTCTCGTGGGTCCTGTCGATCCGCATTTATGAGAAAAAAGTATTTTAATCGCAGCCTCTCATATTAATCCTGCTTCATGGAGACAATACGCTTGAAGATTCATTGAGGAGGGCGTATTGATGACGAAGCATCCAAGACTCTTGTTGTGGTTGATCTTATTGGTTCCGTGGCTTTCGGCTCCATTCCTTGGGAAGGAAACCGTTAAACGATACGGACTGGCGAGTCTGTTCATCTGTCTGTTCATCCGGCTGGAAGGGGTCCTGGCCGAGAAGAGGAAATGGTGGTGGTTCTATGAGAGGCTGTTTCCTAAAGCAAATGGGGAGACACCCCTCATATGGGGGCAGTTCCTTATCGGGACGATCTGGATCCTTAAGTTCTCTTACGGCAATTTCATTAAGTATCTGCTGACGAACTTTGTGACCGACCTTTTCTTCATTTATCCATTCTCAAAATTCTTGAAGAAGCATGGGATATTTTCATATGTCAGATTGAATGAGTACCAAGTGTATGCCGTTTTCTTTCTGAAGTCTCTCCTGATTTATGGATTTCAGCTCGCTCAGGAGACCATCACAAAGAGAAAGCATATCGATTGATGACCCTCAAGGTCCTGTGGCTTTTAGATGCCACTGGACTTTTTTATTTAAAATTTGCAGGAAGTGACCACTGGTTGTAAAATTACAACAATAATGGATAGATTATCTTAAACGAGGTGGCTCATGAGTCAATCGGTATTGGAAATCAGCAATTTACATAAGAAGTACCAAGGTGCAGGTCACGAGGTGAACGCCCTGAGGGGGGTATCATTTTCCCTGGAGCAGGGGGAGATGCTGACCATCATGGGCACAAGCGGATCCGGAAAGAGTACGCTCCTGAATATCCTCGGGGCACTGGATGAGCCGAGTGGAGGTTCCATCATGCTGAACGGAGAAGAGAAAACCCGATTTTTCAAGGAACCGGATGCCACCCTCTACCGTCGCGATCACATCGGGTTCATCTTCCAGTCATTTAACCTTCTAAAGGACCTCACTGTTGAAGAAAATATCGGTCTGCCCTTGGTGTTGAAAGGCATGGAGAAGAACATAGTGAAGCAAAAGGTGGATGAGATGCTGAGTCTCGTGCAGCTTTCGGATTGGCGTAAGCACAGGCCGGTCGAGCTATCCGGAGGGCAGCAACAGCGCGTGGCCATCGGGCGTGCCCTGGTCACATCGCCACCCATCATCCTTGCAGACGAACTGACGGGCAACCTGGACTTCAATACAAGCAGGGATATCTTACATATGCTGGTCGAACTGAAAGAAACATTCCAAAAAAGCGTCATCGTGGTCACCCATGATCCGAATGTGGCCACCTATGGGGACCGGGTCCTCTTCTTCCATGATGGTCAGATCGTGGATGAGCACCGGTGTAAAGGGAGTGGCGACCTTTCAGCCATCCTGAAGAAATTCCAGATGATCATGGAGCTACGTCAATGAGGGGCATGAAGACGATCTTCGCCACCTCCATGCGCTTCCTGAGGGCAAATCCGTTCATCACCCTGTCTTCGATCCTGAGCGTCTGTCTCTCCATCTCCCTCGTTCTCACCATGATGCTGTTCGCCATGAATGCCAAGCAGACGGTGAAGGATGAAGTCACGGAAATGTTCGGGACGATGGATCTGTCTGTCGGATATGATACCGCTGATAACGGGTTCATCGATCAGGATTTCCTTGACCGGCTGACCGCAATGGAAGGTGTAGAAGAGACGTCCAATGTCCTCATCTCCCAGCTCGCCCTTTCTTCATTCGGAGGGGAAGCCCCTACGTACAGTCTCGGGGTCGGTACCGATGAGCTGGTCAAGAGCCGCTATCATTTCAACAAAGAGGTGGGGGAAGGTGAGATCATCATTAATGAGTCCCTTGCCAAGGCCCTAGGAGTGGGAGTAGGGGATGAGTTGACGGTGGAAGGGAAGACCCTTTCCTTGATTGAGACGTTCAAGGACAATACGGGCACTGGGGTGGTGCCCGATATCCTGATTCTCTCTTATGATGACGTGAAGCGCTTCATGGGTGGGGACATCGAAGCCACCTATGTACTGGTGAAGACGGCAGCAGGAACAGACAATCTCAAGCTTGCGACGCAAATCAAGGGATTGGATGAGGGACTCCGCGTCGAACTGGCAGAAGAGAACCCGTATCTGACAGCGAATCTATCATCCCTCTCCATCTTTATTTATGTCCTTAGCTTCTTCGTCCTGATCGTGACTTCACTCCTGATCATCTCGAACTTTGAAACGTTCTTATACAAATATAAACAGCAGTTTGCCATCATGAGGTCGATCGGCGCAACCGCGAAGCAGCTTTTCGGAATCATCTTCATTCAAAGCAGTGTCATCACGGCAACAGGTGCCTTCCTTGGCGTGGGGCTCGCTTACCTCAGTCAGCGCTACGTCCAGGGATTCCTCCAGGATTGGATGGGCATAGCTGTGGCACGTGGAGACTTCCATACCGGCACCACCCTGTGGGTGACTGTGGCATGTGCCTTCCTGATCCAGTTGTTCCTTCTGATCCCGGCCATTAAAAACGGGAAGACCCTACCATTGAAGGTCATGCAGGAGAATGAGGAGCTCTCGTTCTCCACCAAGGGGAGGAGGGTCATAGGCAGGGCCCTGCTCATCATGAGCATCGTCGTGTTGGTATTCGGAAAACTGGTGGCGGTGGATGAGGAGAATCAGGTGTTGAGCGTGCTTGCTGCCGCGACAATTTTCACCCTTTCCATTTTCGTCCTGTTCCCACTCTATCTCTCACCGATCCTGAAGAAGGGCGCGCCCTTCCTGAGGAGAATAGCCGGAAATGCCTCCTACGTCGCAATCCGGAATGTCATTCCCCAGGTGAAGAAAAATACATTCGTGATCCTGACGGTGAGCATGATGATGATCATTGCCGTATTTGGATCCGTCATGCTGACGACGATCCAGAACAATGAAGCCCTGTATCTAAAGAGCCAGTTTCCGACGGAAGTCGTGTTGCAGTCAAGACTGGAGTCGACATCCCTTGATCCATTCAAACTGAAGGAATCAGTCGAAGAAAAAATGCCTGGTTCTGAAGCAAGCTTCATCAGTACCTATACAGGGGCCGCCCTTATGGAAGGGGATTCCCGCTTGGACGTGACGGTCCTGAGGGGTGATCTGGATGGGATGGTGAAGCAAGGATTCATCGATGAATCATCCAGTGATGAGGACGGTGTGATTGTCTCTGAACCTTTTGCCAAGAAGCATGATTTGAAAGCGGGGGACCGCCTTCAATTGGAAACATTCTCGAATGATTTGGAGGACTATGTTCCGTTGAAGCCTTTAAAGGTAGCCGCCATCGAAGGTGAGTTTTTTGATACGGATATCCTGGTGGATTGGAAGGACGATACGTTCAGTGACGCAGGATTTGCGAGGATGTTCGTCAGTGGAGGGGTCCCAGGGCAACTGGAATCATTGAAGGGGGAGTTTCCGGAACTGCAGGTCCACTCGTACGGGCAGTCTGTTAAAGAATCAAATGAAATGTTCCAACAGCGCTGGTCCATCTTCATCATCTTCCTTGGCGTGATGCTTCTGAGCGTCACAATCGGCGTCTTCAACACCCTATTGAACAATATTCATTCGAAGCGTAAGGAGTTTGCCATATTAAGGACCCTGTCACTTACCAGGAAAGGAATCATCAGTGTGATCCTCACACAGGTGCTATTATATATCTTGATCGGAATAAGTCTTGGTATCGTGGTTGGAGCCGTCATCTCCTATATCATCAATATCATTGATCCGGGACCGCTGGCCATTGACTACGGCATCATAGGAGGGATCGTCCTCACGATGGTGGTGACGACCCTGATCATATTCACCCCACTTGCCTACCGCATCGGGGGACGGAAGCTGACAGAAGAATTGAACGAATAAGCCCTGATTCTGTCACATTTGGACGCATCCGGAGAGGGTTGTTTTTAAGCCTGTTGTGTTACAATGGGCGTATCAATATCCATGAAGGGTTGGTTATACATGAAGAAATTTTGGATCATTTTGGGTATGATCTTATTGTTCTTTATTTTCGGCGGTCTGATCACGATGTATATCACGGGTAACGTGCTGAATTGATAAATTGCCTGGGAATGCTTGAATATAAGCATTCCCAGGCTTTATTGTTTCACGTGAAACGCTTTCATTTATGCATGATAATCCTGTTGTCATTCTTTGTGAAGGAGTGCCGTTCATAAAAACCTTCCGCAGGAGATCCCGGCGAGGTGAGAAGATAGATCGACTGAATTCCTTCACGGTTCAGTTCCTTTTCCAAGTGAGAGAGGAGTGTGGATCCAATTCCTTTTCCCTGTATGGATGGGTCGACGCAAAGCTCTGCGATATAGAAGGTCATCCCTTTTGATGTCCTTTTGGCATTACCTGCAATGAAGCCGGCGGGCTTTCCATCAATGTGCAGGGTATAACCGCGGAATTTCGGTGTGCTCACGAGGTCTGACAGCCGTTCCTCTGCCGACCCCACGGTCCATGTTTCGTTCCAGGGTGGAGAATTGAATACGTCGACGTACAGGTGGATGCAATCAGTCAGTTTTTCTTTGGTAAGAATCGTTAGTGATGACATTGCCGCCGTCCTTTCTTGAAAACTATGATCGTGTCTCGTTTTAATAGTAGACTATTTTCAAAAAAGCGGAAAGAATAAGAATTATAGTTGACTTAATCAACTATTGGTATTATCATGTAAGTAAGGAAGTGATTCTATGAATAAAGAAAAGCAGAGTGAGATGCGCGAAATGCTTCAGCAGCTTGTCAGGGATTTCGGATTATTGCAGCGAGATGGATCCGACTGCTGCGGGATCACGGTAACGCAAAGTCATATTGTGTATGAGCTTCAAAAAAGTCCTGCTATCTCCCTTCAAACGCTGGCTCAAAAGCTGGTGATGGATACGGGTATGCTAAGCAAACAAGTAAACAAGCTTGTAGAAATGGAGCTCCTCTCCCGGACAGCCGATCCAAAAGACCGGCGCTACGTGCTCCTTGCCCTGACAGATACAGGTGAAGAGAAAGCGGACGAAATTGCTGGTCAGATGCTCCAATACATCGGGAATATTTTTCAGTTCATAGAGCCGGCTAAACATGATCAGGTCATGGAAAGTATGAGTCTCCTCCTCTCGGCTATGCGCCAGAACGGAGGAAATGGGAGCTGCGCCACTTGATGGGAGTGGTGTTGCTTTCGGACCTGTATTTGATAAAGTCAATAAATGACTAATTCAAATGGAGGTGGTGGAATGATTCGTCATGCTACAGAAAAGGACCTGCCAGCGATCCTGTCGATATACAACGAGGGGATTGAAGACCGGATTGCCACGCTGGAAACGGATCAAAAAGACGCAGTCTACATAAACCAATGGTTTCAAAGTCATACGGGTCGATACATCGTACTGGTTTCTGAAGGAATGGGTGGAATCAACGGATATGCAAGTATTCAACCGTACAGTCCGCGAGCGGCGTACGCCGGTGTGGGCGAGTTGTCGGTTTATATCAGGCGGGGAGCAAGAGGGCAAGGGATCGGCGGGCAGCTTCTGAGGAACCTGGAGGAGGAAGCGGCCAAAAATCAGTTTCACAAACTCGTCCTCTTCACCTTCCCGTTTAATACCCTTGGGCAAGGGCTCTACAGGAAACGTGGATACCGGGAAGTGGGAATCTTTAAGGATCAAGGAATACTGGATGGAACATATGTCGATGTCATGATCATGGAAAAAATTCTACCAACTAACCAAAAGGAGAGAGAATCATGAACCAATCACCTCAATTACCAATTGCCATCACCGGAGCGGGACCAGTCGGATTGGCAGCTGCCGCTCATCTTATCAGTTACGGTCAACCGTTTGTCCTATTTGAAGCAGGAGAAGCGGTCGGAGCGAATATCAAGACGTGGGAACATATCCGCCTCTTCTCACCTTGGAGGTATAACATGGATAAAAAATCAGTGGAGTTGTTGAAACGCCAAGGGTGGCAAGAGCCGGATCTGGAAGCGCTGCCGACAGGCCGGGAGCTGGTCGATGACTACCTCCTCCCCCTTTCTGAGACCGTTGAAATAAAGCCTCATCTTGAACTGAATGCAAAGGTCTTGTCGATCAGCAAGAAAGATCGCGATAAGATGAAGACCGCAGGCCGTGACGAAGTCCCGTTTGTCCTCTACGTCGAGCGGGACGGGGAAGTCTCCAAGGTTGAAGCGCAGGCCGTCATCGATGCTACGGGGACTTGGGGGAACCCGAACCCGGCCAATTCAGATGGTGTCTGGCTTTCCGGTGAGCGACATGCCAACGAACGATCATTCTATGGCATGCCGGATGTGACGGGGAAACATCGTGAACGTTATTCCGGAAAAAATGTGGCTGTTGTCGGGAGCGGGCACTCCGCCATTAATGCCCTCCTTGAACTGGCAACACTGAAAGAAGCATACCCTGAAACGGGAATTGTCTGGATAATCCGTAAGAAAAGCGTCAGTGAGGCTTACGGTGGTGAGGAGAAAGACGCTCTTGCTGCCAGGGGAGAACTCGGGAGCCGCATCCATCGCCTCGTCGATTCCGGCATCGTCCAAGTATATGAAGGATTCAAGATCGAGCAAGTGATGTCTGCTGAAAATGGAACGTTGATCATCAAGAATGCCACAACTGAAATCAAAGGAGTGGATGAAATGATCGTCAATACGGGCAATCGTCCGGACCGCACCATTTTCAGCGAACTGCGGACGGCGATCGATGAAGCGACAGAAAGTGTGAAAGCCCTCGCTCCTCTCATTGATCCGAATGTCCACAGCTGCGGGACGGTAAGACCGCATGGTGAGAAGGAACTCAGTCAGCCGGAAAAAAACTTCTACATTGTCGGAGCCAAGAGCTATGGCCGGGCCCCTACATTCCTCATGGCAACCGGGTATGAACAAGTACGGTCTGTGGTGGCACACATAAGCCAAGACGAAGAGGCCGCCTCGAAAGTGGAGCTGGAACTGCCTGAAACCGGCGTATGCAGTGTGACCTTTTCAAAACCGACCACAACATCTTCCTCCTGCAGTGCATCAACCTCCTGTAGCTGAGTGATGGAACACTAAAACACGGGGGGGCGGTTCCGATGCGACAAAAATGGCGCATCGGAACCGCCCCTATGCGTTATTTTTTATATAAGTTATTGATTATATAAGTGATTCGTTATATAATCCGTACATACAAATGAATGTGCAGGGAGGGGATTGGTGTTGACAACGATAGCAGTTATGGATGCAAAGAGGGTTTCGGCTTGTATGAAGACGCTTGGTGACCCGACGCGCCTGATGATGATGAAGCTGTTGAGCTCGGCTGATTATTGTGTCTGTCAGTTCGTGGATATGTTTGAAATGAGTCAGCCGTCCATCAGCCAGCATTTGAAAAAGCTGAAGATTGCCGACTATGTGAAGGAAGAACGAAGGGGTCAGTGGCGCTATTTTTCATTAAATGCCTCGTGTCCGGAGCATGAATTGATCAAGCTGATCCTTCAACAAATTCCCGACAGCGATGAGGTACTTCAACAATTGAGATGCAGGGGCGAGAACGCAACTTGCTAGAGGAGGAATTATGTTGACAGAAGTTATATTGGCATCGGTGATCTTCCTGATCACACTGGTGCTGGTCATATGGCAGCCGAAGGGCCTGTCGATCGGCTGGTCAGCCTGCGGCGGAGCAATCCTGGCCCTGCTCGTCGGAGTGGTCACATTCAGTGACGTCATCGATGTTACATCGATCGTGTGGAACGCAACCCTGACCTTCATTGCCATCATCCTGATATCACTCATTCTCGATGAAATCGGGTTCTTTGAATGGGCAGCCCTTCATATGGCCAAAGCGGCCAAGGGTAGCGGGGTCCGCATGTTCATCTACGTTTCGCTTTTAGGGGCCGTGGTGGCAGCCTTGTTTGCAAATGACGGAGCGGCATTGATTCTGACGCCGATCGTCTTGGCGATGGTAAGGAATCTTAACTTTAATGAGAAGCTCGTATTTCCTTTCATCATGGCGAGTGGATTCATTGCGGATACCACATCGCTTCCCCTCGTGGTGAGCAATCTGGTCAACATTGTATCGGCAGACTACTTCAACATCGGGTTCGTGGAATATGCTTCACGCATGATCATCCCGAACTTCTTCTCCCTTGGAGCAAGCATCCTGGTGCTCTATCTCTTCTTCCGAAAGAGCATCCCGGGGAAATATGATGTGTCCCAGCTGAAAAAACCGGTGGACGCCATCAAAGATGAGAAAATGTTCAAGCTGTCGTGGGTGGTCCTGGCTGTTTTGCTTGCGGGCTATTTCGTCAGCGAATTCATCGGGATCCCGGTCTCCATCGTAGCGGGGATCGTCGCACTCTTTTTCCTGATCATGGCGAAACGAAGTCCCGTGGTGAACACGAAGACGGTCATCAAGGGTGCGCCATGGGCCATCGTGTTCTTCTCAATCGGGATGTATGTGGTGGTATATGGACTTCGCAACGCAGGTCTCACTGATATCCTATCCGATGCCATCCAAGCTACGGCGGACCAAGGGCTGTTTGCGGCAACGATCGGAATGGGCTTCATTGCGGCCATCCTTTCCTCCGTCATGAATAATATGCCGACGGTGATGATCGACGCCATTGCCATATCGGATACGAATACGACGGGGGTCATCCGGGAAGCCTTGATTTATGCGAATGTCATCGGCTCCGACCTGGGGCCGAAGATCACCCCGATCGGTTCCCTGGCCACGTTGCTATGGCTTCATGTATTGTCCCTTAAGGGCGTGAAGATCTCTTGGGGAACATACTTCAAAACAGGTATCATCCTGACGATCCCGACCCTGTTCATTACACTGGTCGGACTGTATCTCTGGTTACTGATCCTATAAAATCACACTACTCATTGTAAGGAGCGACGCACCATGTCAAAGAAAACCATCTACTTTTTATGTACAGGAAATTCATGCCGCAGCCAGATGGCTGAAGGCTGGGCAAAAAAACACCTGGGAGACGAGTGGAACGTCTACAGTGCAGGAATCGAAGCTCATGGCTTGAATCCCAATGCTGTAAAGGCTATGAAGGAAGCGGATATCGATATCTCAGATCAAACATCTGATATCATTGATCCAGCCATCTTGAATTCTGCAGATCTTGTCGTGACCCTATGCGGGGATGCGGCAGATAAGTGTCCAGTGACACCGCCTGGCGTAAAACGCGAGCACTGGGGCTTTGACGACCCGGCCAAGGCAACAGGGTCTGAAGAAGAAAAGTGGGCATTCTTCCAGCGAGTGCGGGATGAAATCGGAGAACGCATCGAGCGTTTCGCCCGTACAGGAGAATAAAAAAAGAAGCGCAGGAACGGTTTTTCAACCGATCCTGCGCTTCTTTTTATGTTATACTCATCCAATGAACCAATCATCCTACCTTTAAAAGGAGATCACTCACCATGGAAAAGGTGCAATCAAAAACATTGACCGAGCAGGCCCTGAATCAGCTTGAACAACTTCTTGAGAGCGGGGAGTGGCCGGTCGGAGAGAAGATCCCGTCGGAACCGGTCCTGATGGACACCCTGGGGATCAGCCGCAATACCCTTCGGGAAGCGATCAGATCCCTTGTTCACGCCGGATATCTGGAAACGAGACAGGGAATCGGAACCACGGTAAAGAGTCACAGCGGACTTGATCGTGCCCTCCGTAAACGGATGAGAGCAGGCGATTTGGTGGAGGTGCTTGAGCTGAGGTTGGCCCTCGAACGGGAGGCAGCTGAAAAGGCAGCCGTGAGAAGGACGGACGAACAGCTTGGGGAAATGCGCAGACTCCTGGCTTTGTGGCAGGAAGCTGCTGAAGAGGGAAAAGCCTCGTCATTCGTCCGGCATGATAGTGCGTTCCACCAAGCGGTTATTCGTGCATCAGGAAACTCGATGTTCATGGAGATGTATGACTCCATCATTGATTCTGTCCATCAATCAATCTATAACCTTATTGACCTGAACGACTTGAATCAGGAAGATATCAGGATGCACACAGAGCTTCTATCAGCCATAGAGGCGCAGGACCCTGTGAAAGCGTCCGAATGCGTCAAAAAGTATCTTGGGACGCTGATTGATCAAATCAACGCCAGTGAACATAACAGAAAGAAGTGAGTGGTATGCAAGAAGCAAAGCAACAGCAATCGGTATGGATAGCCGTCATCGGGGTGATCTTCATTGCCATGAATCTGAGGGCACCGATCACCTCTGTCGGACCGCTCATTCCATTGATCCAAGGGGACTTCCATTTTTCAAACGCTGTGGCGGGGAGCATCATGACCATCCCGCTCATCGCCTTTGCCCTTTTTTCACCGTTTGCGCCAAGACTTTCACTGAAGTTCGGGCTCGAACCGGTCATTTATACGGCTCTTGTCGTATTACTTGCCGGCATGGTCCTGCGCGTCTTCCCCCACGGCAGCTGGCTTTTCGTCGGCACCGGTCTTGTCGGGATCGCCATTGCCATCTGTAACGTACTCATGCCGGCTCTGGTGAAAAAGTCGTTCCCCATGAAGGTCGGATTGATCACGGGAGTCTACGGGATTTCCATGAACGTCTTTGGGAGCCTGGCATCAGGCGTCAGTGTCCCACTTGCCCAGTCAAGCTCCCTTGGCTGGCGCGCTTCACTCGGGGTATGGGCCTTCCTTGCCGTGCTCTCGGTCATACTATGGAGCTTCTTATTGAAATCGGTCAGAAAAGAAAAGGCGATCGAGCCTCCGGCGGTGAAGGTGCGGATGTGGAATTCTCTGAAGGCTTGGCATGTCACGATTTTCATGGGTATCCAGTCCTTCATGTTCTACACCCTTCTTACCTGGCTTCCGGCCATCCTTCATGACCAGGGTTATACCCTCAATCAGGCAGGTTGGGTCGTGTCGACGCTTCAGATGGCGATCATCCCCATGACGTTCATCATCCCCGTCGTCGCAGAGAAGATGAGTGATCAAAGGTGGTTGACCATCGGGTCCGTCATCCTTCTGTTCCTTGGATTAATCGGGTTGATCACAGGCTTCCTGACCGTGTTCTCGGTCCTCCTGATCGGGATCGGCATCGGAACGATGTTCGGTCTCGCCATGATGTTCTTCGTCCTGAGGACAACAGACAGCGCCCAGGCGGCCGGATTGTCTGGGATGGCTCAATCCATGGGTTATTTATTGGCGGCAGTGGGTCCCGTGTTCTTCGGTTACCTACATGACCTGTCCGCCAATTGGACGATTCCATTCATCCTGCTCATGCTCCTGACCGTGGTCCAGCTCTTTGTCGGGATCGGTGCAAGTAAAGGGAAACTCGAATAATGCAAACGAAGCACGGGGATTCCCGTGCTTCTTCGCATTTACAAGCTGTTCAACGGAGACAGGACGTCGGCCACGTCGTTCTTCGGTGAGTTGACGAGCTCGCTGACGGGATAGAGATCCATTTCTTCAGCAGGATAAGGTACCAGAAGCAATTTCAGCTCGTCAACCGCTTGATTGGAAGGGTCCAGCCACCTGGCGTAATCCGTACGTTTCAAAATGACCGGCATGCGGTCATGGACGTCTTCAGTCACGGCATTCGGTCTCGTCGTGATGATGGTGCACGTATGAAGGGGAGCATCTCCTTTTTTCCACGTTTCCCATAAACCAGCGAACGCGAAGGGCTTTCGGTCCTTCATGATGAAACGATATGGTTGCTTGCGGTCATCGACCTTCTTCCACTCATAGAAGCCGTCAGCGATGATCAGGCAGCGCTTCTTCCGGAACGGCTCCCTGAAGCTTGGCTTCTCATCGATTCCTTCAGCACGGGCATTGATCATCTTATAGCCGATCTTCGCTTCCTTTGCCCAGTTGGGAACAAGCCCCCATCTCAACGTGCCGCCCCGGCGCTTCTTCCCGTCCGAAATGATGGAAAACACCTCTTGACTCGGAGCAATATTGAACCGGGGCTGAAGGTCGACGGATAAGTCGAATTCGAACTGCTGTTGAAGTTCATGTACACTTTCAATCAATGAAAAACGGCCGCACATGCTTCCGCCTCCCTGTCATTTTTTTAACCAGTATACCAACAATACGCCGGATTCAATCAAAAAAACCATGTATTCATGCTGAAGGAAAGATTATTATATGATAAAATATGGAACTATTGGGTTTGTGATGAAGATTCTACATATATGTAACTATAGAGAAATATAGGGGGAATGAACATGGCGACTTACGTTAATGGGGGGTCCCTAACGTGGCTGATGACCGCAATTGCATGGAGCGTACTGATCATAGGTGCGGTTATTATGATAAGACGACAGAAGCACCAAGCTCCATTCTGGAAGGCATTCCTAGTTTTCATGGTAGGGGTATTCACCATTTCATACACATTTGAGTCGAGGGGGATCATGGTCAGGATCCCGATCCTTCCGCTTGGCGTTTTGATCCTCTATTTGACCTTGAGGCGGAAAAATGGGAGATGGGAGAGGTACCGCCGGTTCGCCTGGTTCGGGTTTGCCGGGAATATTCTTCTGGCGATCATGGCACTGGCGGCCATTCCGCTCAGTTCCATTATTTATCCATCAGATGATGCGGCTACGTATCTATCAAATCCAGAGAAGGTCTCCCTTGTTCAGAGTCATCCTGCAGCATCGAATGTTAGCCTTGATAAGAAGAAATTGGCTGAACAACTGGATGAAATGACGGAGGCACAGCCTGACGGGGAGTCTTGGTACCGAGAATCAACGGTGGAAGATGAAGGTCAGTCCAAATCACCGGAGCGCTTCCCATATCTCCTCAATGGCGTCGAGCCGAAGTGGGGAAGTGGTCTTTCACCGCTGATCTATGTTGAAGGGAACGGGAAGGGCTTGCTGATTTTATCGGGCGATACCCAATACTACTATCAACTCTCTGAATCAATCATAAAAGGGGGCGGGGCGGAATGAAGAATGTGAAACGAATGATCGTCATCGTACTTGCCGTCTCCCTGATTGCCTTTGGCTTTGTCTATTGGTTCAAGCTAGCACCGGCGGGTCCTCTACCTGGTGATAAGGCAGCGGCGCAGGAAATCAACGGGCTTTTGAACAAAACGGGGACGGGAGAAGGGCTACAGGTGAAAACAATACTGGATACGGTGCAAGCCGACGACCGCCATGCCTTCATCCCTTTTGAGACCGAAGCCGGGGCTCGCGGTTTCAGCCTTTGGGTTTGGAAGGATCATCAGTGGAAAGCATCGTCAGCCACGACAGACGGCGACCCGGTGATCTGGAAGGTGCGTCCCGGATACCCTTCAAGCTACCGCATGGTCTGGAGTCTCGACCCTGCTGAGAAAGTGGACCGTCTGGCATTCTACCTAATCCAGAAGCGCTCTTTCCAGAACGAAGCGTATCAACCCCGGATCCAGATGGAAAAGGTCCTCCCCTTTGCCGAGCATCCATACGGGGCCATCAAGGTCCCAGAGGAGTGGCGAACCATAATCCGCGGGGAAGTGACTGAGTTCGAGGTGCCTCGTGTGGAATTCGGATGGAGGTCCCTCGATTCTTCCGGAGAAGATGTTTTCATAGAAGGGCAGGGGCAGTCTTCTTATCTCCGGTATCAGGATCATCAGGATCTGATGATGCCGCTGGAGAAAAATGAATTGGAATGAAGGAAGAGGCTGGAATAAACACGTTTTAGTCATAGTATGGCCCGCATTCATTTGCCTACGATCAGGCGGATGAATGCGGGTTTTTACTTGTTTCGTGAACAATACGATTTCATTATTTCCAGCGGTTGATTGGAGTGCAAGACGACTGTTGCGGGAGGAGGATCGCGGGCTGACCGCGGAAAGCTAAGTCTTACACGGAAATCATAAAGGGAATAAAGAACCAATTCTGATCGCGTTCATCATGGAATGGTCCCTTTCTTGTTTTGTTTGTCTGCTATTCTCTCATCGCGAGTGGGCCAGCGCTGCTGATCGTAATGCTGTGGGTGGACAGATCGGCGGAATCATAGGCTTTGGCAATCCCATTATGGAGAATAGAAGATTTACTCACTTCTTTATAGAACAGTTCCACGGTGAAGGGATGCTTAAACGGGGATCCGGATATCCTGATGTCATGAGGGCCGGTCCAATATCCTTTCAACGGGTCACCGGCGTGATTAAAGTCTTCCGTATGTTTGAATCCATTTTTGAACCAAGGGTGCTCTTCGCCCTTGGCTACTCCGGGGCGATTCAGGCACATATAAAGAGAGAAATCGTCAGAGAATTGGAGAAGGGTGAAATGCTCTTGGAGGAGATCTTCATCCAGAGCGGGAAGTCGCTTCCGCAATTCTGTTTGGCGTAGGGCCTCTTTCTCCAGGAATCGCAAACAGTCGGGATCGGATGTGTTGGTAAAGAAGGAGGAGAAGTGAAGGCTGCATAGAAGTCCTGCGTATGGATGCACTTCTGAAATATCATCGATCCCTCTCGTATAGAATACCAGCTTTGGAATGAGCGGGTAATCTGAAAAAGTGAAAGGACGGTGCGCTGCATCGTTCCAGACCGATGTGGTATCCAGTCCAATCCAGCTCCTGTCATGCTGATAAGAGGCATGCAGAAGTTCGTCCCAATAAGCGTTGGATCTTATTATGGAAGCGTCGAAGTGCTTTACGATTTCGCCTGAAAGGAAGGCATGGTCATGCTGTTTGATCATGATGAAGGAATCATTCGTTTCACGGATGATCATAACGGTATCCCCCTCGCAATAGATGCTTCCATTTTATCGCAGACTTCGATTCCCTGTAAAACGCATCACGCATTCAATCGCTGGGTGGCCCTGTCCTTATTTTTGGTAATCGGGACATGCTTCAGTGCTTTACCCAGTCCATAAAGAGGCATGTTCCCGTAAACCGTCTCGTATTCCCCTGGTGTAAGCCTGTACGTTTCGTGATAGATCCCCACCACGCCGCTGGCACCGATTTTTTGGTTGAATGCCTTCCAAGCATTCAGGTGCTTCTCGTTCCGTGCATACGCGATGAGGTCATCTGTCGATCGCCAATATTGAATCATCACCGTAGTCCGGAGGCCGAAGTAGCTTTCCATGGACAGGAAGCCGAGCTCCTCTTTATGCGTGTACAACTCCTTAATCATACCAGGCATCGCCTTAAATACCGGGAACCATTTGTGCACAGCCAGGCGTTTATTAATCCTCATGCCAATGATGAAGACAACGACCTCTTCCGAATTCTCCGTCGTGTATCTGCCGTTAAACACTTGTTTGGCCATCATGCTCCTCCTTAGAGTTCAATTTTTCGAGTGTCTCATCACACCAATCGATTGAAGCCAGTGCAGCCCTCTTCCCATAATCCAATGTGAACAGCCAGTAGTCGACATCTTCAGAGCGTTCCTCCTGGTTCAAGATGCCTTCTTCAATGGTCATATAGGTTGCAAGTCGTTCCTGAAGTTTTCCTTTGTAGTCGGTTAAAAGCTTGATGGAGTGGTCGGTGGATTGATGTCGACCAAAGAAAAGCTTCAAAAGGATTTCATTTTTCTCGAGGGGAGGCTGATCCACAGGTTCTGAAAGCCACTTCCCGAGGGCCTCCATGCCTTTGGACGTGAGGGTGTACTCCTGCTTATCCCTTTTTCCCTCCCCTGAGGAGTCTCTGACTTCTGCCAGGCCGTCATCCACAATACGCTTCAATGTCGGGTAGATCTGTCCATAGCTGATTTTCCAGAAGTGATTCAGGCTACGGTCGATGAGCTGTTTAATTGCATAGCCCGACCGGCAGTTTGTTGTCAGGATGCCTAGAATGGCGTAGGTTGTATGATTGTACATCTTCATTTTGTTTCACACCTATCTTTTTGATATATCTAATTGATATATTATCCTGATTGGTAGGAAAGTTCAAGATGGAAAATTATATCGGTCCCAAGTCTTAGCAGAAATCGACCTGAAGCTCGTTCCCGATCACCAGGTGGCACTGATATGCTGGTGTTAAACAAAGGAAATGGGTGGATGATGGATGAGACGATTGATGATATGCATCGTGTTGCTGGCTGTTGGGAGTACCTTGATTTTGACGGGATGCTCTTCTGGGAAAAGCGAAAAGGGAGGACTCGACGGGCTTCAGGATATCCAAAAAATCGATCAGACGGAGAATGGGGAAATCATTCAGACCGTAAGCGATGCAGATGAGATCAACTCTTTCAGCAAAGGGCTTGAAGTGGAACAATGGAAGCAGGCAGGGAAACCAAAAGAGGATCAGGATGCGGAAAGCACCTACATTTTTTACCGGACCGACACGGTGAAGCTCGGGGAGAAACAAGTAGCAGAAAAGGATATGAAGGAAGTGGCCCGCGTCACCCTGTACAAGGAGGAACCTTATGTTCGTTTGACGTACGCTGGTGTGGAGATGGCATTTGAAGTGCCAATGGAAGTCTACAAACGATTGAATCAATGAAAAAGACCCCTGAATCGATTTCAGGGGTCTTCTCATTCAGCGGATATCGAGGCCAAGAAGCGCAGCAAAGGATAGAGCCTGCTTTTCGGAGACGATGCAGCCCTTCAGATCTTCCATTGACACAAGGATGGACTCGAAATACGAGGTGCTGAGATCGATCCCCTTCAGTTTCGTTCCGTCAAAGCTCACGTCATCGAGGTCACATACATCATAGATGACCTTCGACAGCTTGCAGTTAAAGAAGTCGGATCGCTTCATATTGGACTCTTTGAAGATCACTTTTTCGAACTTGGAATCACTGAAATTACACATGGTCATGAGGCAGTTTTCGAAGGCGACATTCCCGAAGCGGCTTTCAGGCAGTTGGGCGCCCAAAAGCTTGCATTCATGGAACGTGACGCGGTGAATGCTTGCCCCTGTCATATCCACATTGGAAAAGTCACAGTTGATGAACTCGACATCGGTCAGATCGATATTTCGGAATGACGTCCCCTGGAAGGAGGAATTCTTGATGACCATGCCGGAAAGATGCACCCGGTCGATTTCCTCTTCGTCAAAGATGGATCCATCGATCTCAAGGTTACTTAAATACGGGTCTTCCTCCATAAAAATCATCTGGAAGTTCCCTTGCGTGAGCTGGCGGGGTAGTTTTGGTTTATCGATTTTAATAGGAAACACCTGCTTTATTTGAAGTCGGTTGGGGACAAACCCCTCCTACCTAGTGTAGCATCTTCTTCCTTGACATTAAATAGTTGACCCCCTAAACTAATGGAGTGATCATATTAGTTTAGGGGGTCAACTACTTGGATAAGCGTCTGATTGAGGCAGTGGAGCTGTTCGAGGATGTCATGGTGTTCGGGACCGAGCGCGTGCTCAGGGATGTCGAAGCCGAAGTGTGGCAGGAATATTCCCGGGAACAAATCCAGGTCTTGAAGCTGTTGAATAAAAACGGCCCGCTACCGGCCGGTGCCATTGCTGAACTTCAATGTGTGCATCGAAGTGCGATTTCCAACCGGCTGAAGAAACTTGAAGAAAAAGGATTGATCGAAATCGCCAAAGCCGAGGGCGATCATCGCTCGAAGCTTGTCAGCCTGACGCAGCATGGGCGTGCTGTTGTGAAGGAATCGGACCAGGCGGTTTACGATTATATTGAGGCATTGTTTGCCGATCAGGTGGAGGATGAAGAGTTGGATCAATTCCTCCAGATGTTCAAAAAGATTAAACATATATTGAAATTGGAGGGTGAGCGTAAGTGAAGAATATTATCAAATTCAAATGGCCGATCACCATCGGCATGATCATTTTGACCGTTCTGCTTTTCGTCCTTGCACCGAATCTTTCCAAGCAGGCAGAGGATGCCGGGACATTCCAGCTTCCTAAAGATGCAGGATCCCAGCGTGCTGCTGAAATCCTGGAAGACGCGGGAGCGGGGGACGAAACGATTTCCCTCGTGTATGCACTCGACGGCAAATTGGATGATGCCGCGAGGAAAGACATCCAGGCAGATGTCGATCAGTTGAAGGATCTTGGGGATCCCGTGAAATCGATCCTCGATCCATTTGAAAATAAAGACACGGAATCTCAGCTTGTATCGGAAGATGGAAAGACCGTCCTCGTTCCGATAACTGTAGACGGCACGCAGGAAGAAGTCGTCGAGCTGGCCGATTCCATTCAATCGGATATCATTGATGGGAAGAAAGATGTCTACCTGACCGGGGAAGCATTGATCAATAATGATGTAAACCTGAGCGCCCAGGAAGGGTTGAAGAAAACGGAGATCATCACCGTCGTCTTGATCTTCGCTCTCCTGCTCGCTGTTTTCCGTTCCATCATCACCCCATTCATTCCGCTGATTTCCGTGGGGATCACCTATCTTCTCAGTCAGTCGATCGTGGCGTTCTTCATCGACTGGTTCGGATTCCCGGTATCAAACTATACGCAGATCTTCCTTGTGGCGATCCTGTTCGGGATCGGGACGGATTACTGCATCCTGCTCCTCAGCCGTTTCAAGGAAGAACTCGGTGCAGGGAAGCCTGTCAAGGATGCCATCATCCGTACGTATAAGACGGCGGGCCGTACCCTTTATATCAGCGGACTTGCCGTATTCATCGGATTCTTCGCCATCGGGTTTGCCGACTTCCCGATCTTCAAATCGGCCGTGGCCGTTGCGGTCGGAATTGCGGTTCTCCTTCTCGTGCTGAGCACGGTCATGCCGTTCTTCATGGCTACACTGAAAGAGAAACTGTTCTGGCCGTCGAAAAAATCCGTATCCCATAACGATAGTAAGCTGTGGGGTTGGATGAGCAAGCTGTCGGTCAACCGTCCGATTCTTTCCATGCTTGTCGTGGCCGTCATCACCGTTCCGCTACTGTTGACCTATGACGATGCCCTTTCATTCAATACAGTAGATGAAATTGGAGATAATTATGACTCTGTCAAGGGTTTGCATGCCATTGAAGATGGTTTTGGGCAAGGGGATTCCCTGCCGGTGCAAGTGCTCCTCTCAAGCGATAAGGAACTGGTCACGGAAGACATCGTCCCTTATGTAGAGAAGCTGAGCAGTGAAATCGAAAAAGTCGATGGCGTGAAGAGCGTCCGCTCCGTGACACGTCCGACGGGAGAAGTCATCAACGAGTTCTATGCAGATTACCAGCTTGGTAAGATTGCAGAAGGAGTCGATCAGGCTTCTGATGGAGTCGGCCAGACTGCAGACGGCATCAAGCAGTCCATGTCCCTCCCGCCTGAAGTCCAAGCGCAGGCTGCACAGTCCGGTCAACAGCCGAATCCGGTCGAAGGACTTGATCAAATCAAAGACGGTCTCGACCAGGCAAGCAATCAGCTGAAGGATATGGCTGACAGCAAAGCGATCCGCGATACAGGCACCTTCGTTCCTGAAGGAACCCTGGATCAGGATGAGTTCAAACAAGTGCTCGACCGCTATGCCTTCGATGACAAAAAGGGTACGCAGCTTGAAGTCATCCTCGAAGACAACCCGTATTCTCCGGAAGCGATCGATACCGTTGAAAAAATCGATGAGGCAACGCAGCGCGTCATCAAAGATACACCACTTGAAAAGGCAGAAGTCGCCTTCGGAGGTGTGTCCAGCATCAACCGCGATCTGAATGATATCTCGACGAGCGACTTCACCCAGACGGTGACAATCATGCTCATCAGTCTGTTCGTCGTACTGGCGATCCTTTTCCGCTCTTTCATCATGCCGCTCTATATGATCGGTTCCCTGCTACTGACGTACTTCACGTCTGTTGCCGTGGCCGAACTGATCTTCATGAACGGGTTCGGATATGACGGCATCAGCTGGGCGGTTCCATTCTTCGGATTCGTCATGCTCGTAGCCCTCGGGGTCGATTATTCCATCTTCCTCCTCGACCGCTTCCGCGAAGAAGCAGCTGGAGGAATGACCGTGACAGATGCCATCAAGATCTCCATGTCCAAGATGGGGACCGTCATCATCACCGCCGCCATCATCCTGGCCGGAACCTTCGCTGCCATGATGCCATCCGGCGTCCTCAGCCTCGTGCAGATTGCGACCATCGTCATCACCGGTCTCCTCCTGTACGGACTGATCGTCCTGCCGCTTCTCATCCCGGCCATGACCGTGTCATTCGGCAAGGGCGTGTGGTGGCCGTTCAAACCTCAGAAAGAAAAAGAAAAAGCACGTTCATAACGTGATAAACAGAAAGCCCCTTGCGGATCCGCAAGGGGCTTTCTTCATTGCCTGTTGATGAGGCGGGAAAGATAGATGAGTTCGTCGTTTGGAAGACATGAGGTGGATCATGATAATACTAATGGTCCTATCACATAATATCCATGACAGTATGTGCGGTCCTGCTACTTCTGATGCATTCACTCAATACGGTTGTCTGTTATAGTTTAGGTTTATTGAAAATTTGGTATGGTTGAGGGAAAGGGAGGTGACGTGATGCGGAGTGTACGGTCCAGGTTATTCGGGATGCTGGTGATTTTTATTATTCTGCCCTATTTCCTATCTGTTTTTATTATTTATGACAATACGAGATCATCGGTCGAGGAGCATGAGATCGAGAAGAGCCGGGAAGAGCTTGAAGAAGGGAGCAGGGCTCTTCAGCGGTACTTTGACGAGATGATCGAGCTCTCCTACTCCCTCTATAATGACCCGGATGTGCTGAGCGTGTTCGAAAACGGACTGAATGATGAGCAAAGAAAACCGTTTGAACGGAGCATGAAGATCTTCTCGATCAGCCGTCCTGAAATCAGGCAGATGAGAATCTATTTTGAAAAGGATTCTTCTACTTTGAGTGTGTATCAGTCGAAGTTCAGTGCGCCGAAAAAACAGGAGGACTACGTGAATCAGGCTCCCTTTCGAACCCTGTATAAGTCCGATGACAATTTCTTCATCGAGAGGCCGCATGTGATAGAGAATGCGAACAATGCGGCGATCCTGCCTGAGTCCGACCGCACCCGGGTGCTGACGATCCATCATAAAGTCACCAATGTGTTGTCAGGTGAATTCCTTGGCTTCATTTCCATGGATATCGATGTCACCGCCTATTCCTCCCTGATCCTCAATCTCTCTGACGGCGGTGAGAGCCGCCTGACTCTTCTCGATGGGGAGGATCGCATCATGTATTCCAGTCAGCGCGCCAATGACGGCGAACCTGAAGGAGACAAGCTGGTCCTCGAAGAGAAGCTGAAAGGTAATCTCGATGGGTGGAGGCTCGTCAAGGTGATCGACCGCGATGTTCTCTTTAGAGACGTAAATCAAGCGGCCACGACGAATATCTTATTGGGAATCGGCGTTGTGCTTCTGGGCATCATCATGGTAGTGGTCATATCCCATATCATCACCAAGCCCATCGAGAACTTAAGTGAGAAGGTCAGGAGCATCGGTGGGGAGAATATGGATGTGGACTTTACCACCTCCCGGAAGGACGAGCTTGGTCATCTTGAAGATCATATGGACGAGATGATGGATCGCATTAACCAACATATCGACCGTGAATACAAACTTGAGATCGAGAGCAGGAAGAATCAATTCCGTGCTCTCAGATCCCAGGTGAACCCGCACTTCCTGTTCAATGCCCTGCAAACGATCGGTGCTGTGGCCTTGAGGTCGGGAGCGAAGGATGTATACAAACTCATCACGTCCCTTTCGAAGATGATGAGGTACTCCCTCCATGCGGATCAATGGGTGACCGTACAGGAGGAGCTCGACTATATCGAGACGTATCTCTCCCTGCAGCGGGAGCGATTCGGTGAAGGAGTGCAGGCTGATATCCAGGTGGATGAAGAGGTTCGTGCTGCTTCCATTCCGAGCATGCTGCTCCAGCCCCTGGTCGAGAACTACTTCAAGCATAGCTATGAAGAAGGGTATGACGAAGCGACACTCTCGATAATGGGTGAAATGGTTGGAGGATCCATCCTCTTTACCGTGCAGAATACCGGGGCATCCATAACAGAAGAAGACCTCGGTCGGATAAGGTCCGCCGTCTACGGGGGCCCATCGGGGCAGGACGGCGGAATCGGCTTGAAAAATATTTACGACCGCTTGCGATTGAATTTTAAAGAGAACGCATCTTTTCAGCTGGATACATTGGAAGGTAAGGGCTTCAGGATCATCATGAAGCTGCCTTTCATGAAAGATAAGCAAGAAGGGGGAAACAGCGATGAAAGCACTGATCGTCGATGATGAACGCAATGTACGGAACGTGATCCGCCAGCTTGGGGACTGGGATGTGTCCGGCATCACCATGCTGCTGGAAGCGTCAAATGGCCACGAGGCCCTCGACATCGTCCGCACTGAAAACCCCGATATCATTTTTACAGACATCAAAATGCCGAGAATGACAGGACTGGAGCTCATTGAAGAGCTCAATAAGCTCGGGTACACCGGGAAGATCATCCTGATCACGGGCTATGACGATTATACATTCATGAGAAAGGCGATACAGCTCAACAGTTTTGACTATCTGCTGAAACCCATTGATGCCGATGCGTTCGATGCGGTTTTGAACAGGGTCGTGACGGCAATCGGGGAGGAAGCTTTGGAAGACGGGGAGATTGTTGAAGAAGCGAGGCGTCTCCGCAGCAATCAGATCTTTACATCTGCTTGCAGCGGAGGAGGAACAGAAGAGCTGGCAGCGTTCCTTCCTGTGGATGAGGAGCTGGAGGTGTCCCTTCTCTCCTTCTACCACACCCATCTGCCCGAACCGCATATGGATGCACTGAGGGGTGAGCTTCAGGAGAAGGGTATCGGGAATGTGTTTGCCTTTCTCGAAGAAGAAAACCTGTACGCAGTTCTGACGGTAAAGGGTCAATGGGTCTACGTAGAAGAATGGGTGAGCAGTCATATCGATCTGCCCATCCGTCTTGTCCAGGGGGAACTACCCGATCTGGTTGAGTTGCCATCTGCATTTAGCAAACTGCAGGATGAGCTCCAACAGAACCACTACCGGAGCATCCGCAGCCTTGATGAACTAGAGTCTGCAAGACGGATCCAAGAAATCGTATCATACGTGGAAACCTACTATATGGAGGATATCTCCCTTGACCGCCTCTCGAAAATGTTCTTCCTCACAAGGGAACATATCTCCAGGACATTCAAGAAAGAAACGGGGCTTCCCCTTTCCAAATTCGTGGCGAAACTGCGGATCGAACAGGCGAAAGTCTGGCTGACCGATTCAGAGGAGACGATCTATTCGATTGCGACCATGCTCGGCTATCAGGATGAGAAGTATTTCTCAAAGCTGTTTAAAAAAATGACCGGTTTTACTCCATATGAGTTCCGCTCCGGGAACAGCGGGGTGACAGAATGAAAAAACCGATATTGGTCCTGCTATCGACACTGATTGTAAGCTCCATCGCCCTATCTGCATGCGAGGGGCTGGATGAACAACAGGAGGCACATACGGAGAAGAAACCTGTCACCCTCACCGTCCGGAATCCGAAGGTGGAGATAGCGAATGAATTCGAACAGATGGCCAAACAATATGAAGAAGCCCATCCAGGGGTCAGGATCAAAGTCGAGACCGTGGGTGGTGCTTCGGATGATTACTCGGATATTACCGCTAAGCTGACTGCGGGAAAAGGACCCGATATTTTCACGAATATAGGCAATGAAGCGATGAAGGAATGGATTCGATATCTAGAAGACTTATCGGATGAACCGTGGGTGGACGATGCCTCCCCTCATACGCTGGATGGAATCACCCTTGATGGAAAGGTATACGGGGCGCCCATGAGCATTGAAGGCTTCGGGGTCGTCTATAACCGGGATCTCTTCAAGGAAGCGGGCATCACCGAACCTCCGAAAACATTCTCGGAACTGGAAGCGGCTGCCCGCAGGCTATCATCTAAAGGGATTACGCCTTTTGCCAACGGGTACTATGAAGATTGGAAGCTCGGTCATCACTTGACGAGCGTGGCCTTCGCCGAAGAAGGTCCCGTCTTCGTGAAGGCCCTGAATGAAAAGGGCACTCATTTTGCCGACAGTGAAGAGTTCAACCGTCTATTTTCACTTATCGATTTGACGGTCCGATACGGCAATACGGCCCCTGCGACGACGGATTACTACACGGAGGTCGACCTTTTCAAAGAAGGAAAGGCTGCGATGATCCTTCAGGGAAACTGGGTGGAGCCGTTATTGGGTGATGCGCCCACGGGGATCTTCCCCCTACCCCTGAATGACCGGGGAGACGCCAAGATGATTGCCGGAGTCCCGAGCTACTGGGTGATCAACAAGCAATCATCGGAACTGAAAAAGAAAGAAGCGAAACGCTTCCTCCGGTGGATGGTGTCTTCTGAAAAGGGGCAGGAGTATATGACGGAGCGTTTCCGGTTCATTCCGGCGTTCAAGAATGTGCCTGTGAGCGATCTCGGTTCCCTGGGAAAAGAGACGTATTCATTGATCAGTGAGAACAGGACGTTCAATTGGTCTTCTTTCTCTCCATGTATCAAGAAAGAGTTTGGTGAGATCATGAAAGCATATATCAATAAAGAGAGCACGAGGCAGCAGGCACTCAAAGGGTTTGATGAGGCTTGGAATGAAGGGGCTTGTGCGGCTCCTTCCCCTTGATCGCACGGCATATCAGCCGTGCTTTTTTTATTGGCTCTGGGTACAGATTAAATCGTTCTATCGGGGAGCATTAGGGAGGGAATGTGGTGAGAGAAAACATGCGATTGGTATTCTGTTTTTTCAATGCGTGTGTGGTGGAGACGAGACCGTTCCGTTTCGCTGCGGCCACCCGCTTTCCAGGCGTGCACCTAGCCCGCTTCTCCCATAGGAGTCGGGAGGCCTCCGCTGCACTTCACTCTGTGCGAAGGAAGAGTGATGTGATGATTGGAAACATTGCCATCCTGTTCTTGCTATGGGTATATGGTGGATACGAGATCGTTCCGTTTCGCTGCGGCCACCCGCTTTCCATGGGGCGTGCGGTGAGCCGCTTCGGCTGCGCCTGCAGGGTCTCACCCTGCCCGCTATTCCCATAGGAGTCGGGTGGCCTCCGCTGCACTTCACTCTGTGCCAAGGAGAGGGGATGTGCTGATTGGAATAGGAAATCTCCCTCCTGTTTTTGCAATGAGTATGTGGTGGATACGAGATCGTTCCGTTCTTTGCACTTTGTGCGCAGGAAGGGTAATCGGATAATTCGAAACAGGCCATCACGCCTGGTTTCTTTTTTTAGTATGACTTTCTGACCCCATTTATGAACGATCACCTCACCATCTCCAATACCACAGAGTGGATTGGAGCGAAAGGGATTTGACTCCTGCGGAAAAGTGATCGAGACCCCGCAGGCACGAGGAGGCTCGACATGCTCCCCGCGGAAAGCAAATCCCTGCAGCGCAAAGGAACGGACTACCTTCCCGCACAGGCTTCACTTAGGACTAGGAGACCATTAATACGAACTTAGGAAGGCATGATCAAAAATCCTGCAGTGGAAAGGAACGGACTACCCATTAAATCCCCCTTCGTAAAGAATGCCCCCATCTTTCAGGCTACTATAGACCCACATATCAATTTAAGACGAAATCTATATCAATCCATGCCATATCCACCGGCGCCACGTCCTCCTATAATTCAGTTGTAAGGGATCGGAGCATTCGCCCCGCCCTTACCGAATTCATATCATAATCAACACTTAGGAGGAGTACTTAATGAACGTTCGTCAATTTGCAGCAGTTTCTTTAAGTGCAGCCATCTTGTTCGGAGGCAGCTTCACATCTGCATCTGCCAAGGGCGGGGCTGACGAAAAGGGATACAAGGAAACATACGGCACGTCACAGATCACACGTCAAGACATGAAGGATATGATCAACCAGCACGGTGATGACAAGTTCACTGTCCCATCCTTTGATGCTTCCACAATCAAAAACGTAGAATCCGCAACAAAAACCGATGAGAACGGCAATAAAATCAAAATGGACGTATGGGATACATGGCCACTTCAAAACGCTGATGGCACTGTAGCTGATTACAAAGGCTACCAGATCGTCTTCGGTCTTGCTGGTGACCCGAAAAACCCTAACGATACATTCATCTATATGTTCTATAAAAAAGCAGGCGATGACTCCATCGACGCATGGAAAAACGCTGGACGTGTCTTCGATGACGAAGACAAAAACAAAGCAAACGACAAATATCTTAAAGGTCAAGTAGAAGAATGGTCAGGTTCTGCCCTGTTCACGGATGACGGTGAAATCCGCTTGTTCTATACAAACCGTGGAGACTTCGATGAGAGCAAGGAGCTCTTCGGACGCCAAACATTGACAACTGCCCAAGTCAACGTTTCTGAAAAAGGAGACAAAGATTTGCAGGTTGATGGAATCGAAGATCACAAGTCCATCTTCAACGGCGGAGACGGCAAAACCTACGAAAACGTAGAGAAAGCCTTCGAAGATCGCAACTTCAACAATAACCACACCTTCCGTGACCCGCACTACATTGAAGACAAAGGCCGAAAGTACCTTGTATTCGAAGCCAACACTGGTACAGAATACGGATACTCAGGTGAAGACAATCTTTACAACCGTGCATACTACGGCAAAAGCATGAAGTTCTTCCGCGACGAGCTTAAGAACCTTCAAAACAGCCCTAAGAAAGAAACAGCTGAGCTTGCGAACGGTGCAATGGGAATCATCGAGATCAACGATGACTACACATTCAAAAAAGAGAAGAAGCCTCTTCTTGTGTCAAATACCGTAACGGATGAAATCGAACGCCCGAACATCTTCAAGAAAGACGGCAAGTTCTACCTATTCACAAGCACACGTGGATCGAAAATGACCATTGATGGAATCGATGATGAAGACATCTACATGCTTGGATATGTGTCAAACTCCCTTGATGGCCCCTTCAAACCTATGAACAAAACGGGAATTGTCCTCCACCAGGATCTTGACCCGAACGACATCACTTGGACGTACGCACACTACGTGATCCCTCAGGAAGAGTCTGACAAATTCGTTGTGACCAGCTATATGACGAACCGCGGATACTTTGCCGATCACAAATCAACCTTTGCTCCATCCTTCTTGCTTGATATCAAGAACAAGAAATCTTCTGTCGTGAAAGACGGAACGCTTGAGCAAGGACAAATCACGTACGACGGGCAATAATCTTTGAAAAAGAAAAAAAGAAATGTCAGCTAGTGGCATTTCTTTTTTCTATTAGCACGCAGCGCTTCCCCGCTGCGCTGGGGTGCCTCCCGGTCACGCACAGGTCAAATTCCTTCCATCAACAACAGTGAGTTACTACACAGCATCTAGTTGACTGTCTTACACTCGTATCTCCTAACAGGTGTAAGCTTCCCCTCTCCTTATGTACACGAAGGAATCTGTGCAGTGAGTGAGGCCCCGCAGCGAGGCGGGGATGTACGCCCGGAACTACATTGATAATGACAAACCAATATAAACAGGTGGTGAAGAATAAAATGAAATCTATAGGAAAGAAGGGGATATGGGTGTTGGTGGCCATCCTGATCCTTGTCATCGGTGGCGTCGTCCTCTGGGTCAATGCGAAAGAAGACGGCGAAAAGAGAGGGACGGGAAAAGACAGAAATGAGGTCTCATACCGTTCTTCCTATCATTTCACCACCCCTGACAAATGGAAAAACGATCCTCAAAAACCGATTTATTATAAAGGTGAATATCACTATTATTATCTTTATAACAAAGATTACCCTGATGGTAACGGTACTGAATGGCGCCATGCCGTCTCGAAAGACCTTGTCCACTGGAAGGATGAAGGTGTAGCCATTCCGAAGTATACCAATGATAACGGTGACCCCTGGTCCGGATCGGTGGTCATAGACCGTGAGAATAAAGCTGGTTTCGGGAAAGATGCCTTCATCGCCATCGTGACCCAGCCTTCCAAAGAAACCGGAGCACAGGAGCAGTATCTCTGGTACAGCACGGACGGAGGGAAAA
Organism: Rossellomorea marisflavi; assembly: GCF_001274775.1. GTDB lineage: Bacteria > Bacillota > Bacilli > Bacillales > Bacillaceae_B > Rossellomorea > Rossellomorea marisflavi. The sequence goes on along the minus strand of NZ_LGUE01000008.1, from coordinate 440,375 downwards.
CGTTCAAGAATCACAGTGAAGCCCCTGTCCTTGAGAACCCGGGCGTAGAGGATTTTCGCGATCCGAAGGTCGTATGGGATGATGAGCGGGATAAATGGGTGATGCTCATGGCGGAAGGAGAAAAGGTAGGATTCTATGAATCCGAAAACCTGAAGGACTGGTCATTCACCGGTGATTTCCAAACAAACGACCTAGGCGTCCTTGAGTGTCCCGATCTCTTCCGTATGCGTACGGAAGATGGAACGGAGAAATGGGTCCTCGGAGTCAGTGCCAACGGGGAGTCCGTCGGTAAACCTAACACATACGCTTACTGGTCCGGTGAATTCAATGGTGATACCTTCGAAGCCGACGAGGAAGAACCGAAGTGGCTTGATTACGGATTCGATTGGTACGGGGCCGTGACATTCGAAGACGGCGAGGCAGAAGACAAGTTGGAGAAGCGCTATGCACTTGCGTGGATGAACAAATGGTCGTACGCAAACAATACCCCTACCATCGAGCATGATGATTTCAACGGGACGGACTCCATTGTCAGAGAAATCCGCCTGGAAGGGGATGACGAAGAGGGTTATACCCTTGTGTCCAACCCTGTTCCGGCCCTGGATGATCTGGTCACATCTACAGACGAAGTCGGGGATGTGACAGTGGAGGACGGAAGAGAATCGCTTGACGTACTCGGCGATACGTACCGTCTTGAAGCCGATATTTCCTGGGAAGAAGCGGAACGTATTGGTATGCGCCTCAGAGAGTCAGAAGACGATGAGCGCCACGTTGATGTCGGATTCTCTCCACGGGACGGCTATTCGTTCGTCAACCGCTCCAAGACTGATCACCCCGATGAAGAAGGGGACTTCCTTGAGAGCAAAGCGCCATTTAAACCCTTTGACCAATCCGTCCATATGACGATCCTTGTCGATAAGACGAGTGTCGAACTCTTCATGGACAATGGCAGGACCGTGCATACGAATCTAGTATTCCCACGCCCCAATGATCAAGGGATTTCCTTCTTTGTCGAAGGGGGAAGCGCCACGTTTGAAAATGTGAAGATCGATCATTTGGGAGAAACAGAAGAGTAAACGAAGCAACACGCACTCATCCGGTGCGTGTTGTTTTTTACGTTTATAGCTGGATGCCCATTAGTACATTATCCACATACCGGCCGTCGTCGAACTTATACTGTCTGATTTCCCGGCCTTCTTCCACAAATCCGGCTTTTTTGTAGGAGGCGATGGCCCGTTCATTGGTAGCGAAGACACCGAGACAGATTTTTTCTATCTCCTCCTGATCCCTCGCCCAGCTGATAAGATGCTGAAGCATGCGTGAACCGAGTCCCCGGTCGCGGTAGTCGGGCAGGATGCCGATACCGAATGACCCGTTATGCCTCATGCGCTTCATCCGGCTGCGGTTGAAGAACAGAAAGGCCACGACCTTCCCTTCGGCATCCGCTACGAAGGTCATTCCGCCGGCTTCGGACCGGTCGGCCATCTCCTTTACCTGTCCCGCGTGATCGAGGCTGAACTCCTCATCTGTGGTCAGAAAATATTCCTGCTCTGAAATCGTGTTGCGGCGGATGGCGATGATTGCCTCTGCATCTGATTCTGTTGCTTGTCTGATGATCATGATTGTCCTCCTGTGGGTATGTACTATTCCCGGATTCTTGGTGTTGAACAGTGAGGCTGCCGGTTTTGGAAATATCTACTTCTTTTATTTTGCCATGAAATGGTGTTTGTAGAAATACCCAATTCTGCAAGTTAAATAGACAGAAATGCCTGGACGGTATCCATAAACTTTTCTTCCTCTTCTACATGGGCATAATGGGCTGATTGCTTCATTTGCTTATGTACACTATAGGGAATTTCTTTAAATAGTTCTGCCTGCCCTACTGATATACCATCATATTTGCCGCTGATAATTAAGGTTGGACAGTGGATGTTTCTTAGCAGGGGTACAGCATTATACACAGCCATTTTCTGATTTATGTCCGGGTTCCAGATCATCTGATTTGTCCCTTCGTCCTTTTCGGCTAGGGAACGTTCCAAGTAGTCTGGGTAAGGTACTCTGCAATAGTAATATTTTTGTATATCTTCGTTGGTCCAGCCTGTCATCCCGTTGGGGAATTCTTTTTTGAATAAAAGCTTTCTTGATTTCAGGCAGTGCTCCCAATCGGCTATGCCACTATAGATAATAAGCTTTTGAATGCGATTGGGGTGAACAAGAGCTATCTGAGTCGCAAGAATACTTCCCCAGGAATGCCCAATGATATGAAATTTGTCTAGCTTCAGTGTTTCAATAAGAGTTGAAAACTGTTCAATAAAGTCAGCCAAATGAAGTTGTTCAAATGAATCTGATCTAGTGGAAAGGCCGCTTCCTATTTGATCATAGGAAACGATTGGCCGATTGGATGAAAGTGAAAACAAAGAGGTAAGGGTATTAAAGGTGAGTCCGGGTCCGCCTGCTAATAAGATTAGAGGTACTTCATCAATATGCTGATTCCTGATTTCGTAGTAAGTACTCACGTTATTATGGTTGATATAGCCGCTGCTAATGGTTTCATTAGAGTTCATATCTCGACTCCCTTCGGCTAGGTATGAGGTTAAGACAATATGATAATATTATACCAAATAAATACAGAAACTTATCTTCCACCTTGTTTTTCCCACAAAGGTAGGATAGCATTTTCCCAATAACATAATTTTCAGAGGTGTAGCATGAATAGAGTCAATCACGGGAAAGAATCATTGCCTGAGAAGGTGTATCATCATCTGCTTCAACAAATTCTGAATGGAGCCATTAAAGCAGGCGAGAAAATCATAGAAGAGGATATAGCAAGGGATCTCGGTACGAGCCGGGCTCCAGTCAGGGAGGCGCTTTACCTTTTGAAGGTTGACGGAATCGCCGAACGCATCCCGAGGATCGGGACGATTGTAAAGGATTTCAGTGATAAGGAAATCATCGAATACAACGACGCCGTGATCGGACTGCTTCAATCGGCCATTGAACAGTCACAGCCCAAATGGAATGACTCCAACCTCCGCAGGCTTCAATCATTCGCCGGCGAGACTGACGAGGCTTGCAGGCAGGATGACGTGCAGTTGTATCAATCGAAGGTGGAACAGCTGATCACACACGTATTCACTGTTTCAGATAATAAAGCATTGATGCGGTTTTACAAAGAAGCCAACCATATCCTGATGGTGTTCGCCCAAGTCAAATGGACACGGGAGACGATGAAGAACTTCAACAGGGAGCTTAAGGTGTTCACCTCTTCTCTGCTTCGAGGGAATTTCGAAGAGGCGAAGAATGCAGTGAAAGTGACCCTCGATCAGGGAGTGATCTGAGGGCTGATCGGAATCAAAATGGTAGGAAGGAGGTCGGGGGCCTGCTTCTTAAAATATAGTACATTTGGCTGAGCTAAATTGTCGACAATGCGAACGATCAGGCGTACAATAAAAGAGTATTACAAATTGTCGACAATACAGGAGGGGTTTTGATGTCAGAGTTAAAAGGTCAAGTTGTCGTAGTTACAGGGGGAGCAAGTGGAATCGGGAAAGAAGCTGCCCTTCAGTTATCTGGAAAGGGAGCATCCGTTGTCGTCGCCGACTTCAATGAAAGCGGTGCGAAGGAAGTAGCCGAACAGATCAATCAAGCGGGTGGAAGTGCCGCTCATTATAAAGTAGATGTTTCAAAAGGGGAAGAAATCAAAGCACTGATCGACTGGACGGCTGAGAAATTCGGTACATTCAACGGGATCTTCAATAACGCCGGCATCGGGTTGGTGAAACCATTCCTTGAAATGGATCCAGAATCTTATCACCGTGTCATCGATGTGGATCAGCACAGCGTATACTATGGCATGTACTATGGCGCCAAGAAAATGGTTGAGCTCGGTGCGACCGGAACAATCGTTAACACGGCATCCATTTACGGAACGGCTGCTGCGGTCGGAAGTTTCAATTACAACGCGGCCAAAGCGGCTGTCGTCATGATGTCCAAATCAGGAGCCCTCGAACTTGCTGAACACGGTATCCGCGTGGTTGGTGTGGCACCTGGATTCATTGATACGCCGATCTTAGGTGATGATCAGGAAGCAAAAGATTATCTGGCAGGACAGCATATGCGCGGTGAGCTGATCAAGCCGGAGAAAGTGGCGAGCGTCGTCACCTTCTTATTCACGGATGCGGCCAGCGCCATCAATGGACAAACCATCCCGGTGGAAGATGGCTTCCTTAGCTACAAAATCCGATAAGACAAAGAAAGACCGGAAGAGGGCACACCCTTTCTTCCGGTCTTTCTTTTCTATCAATGGTGATGTCCGCCGCCTCCGCTTTGCTGAGGGACGTTCCCGTTCAAGGCATCGATGTCTTCTTTTGATAGCTCACCGACGGCAAGGGGTTTGGTCGGCATGATTGTGGAGCCGTTACTGCCGGCATGGACTTTTACATAATAGAGTCCATCATCCTTCAAGTCGGTTTTGAACGTATAGAGTCCATTTCCTTCGTTATCGGCTTCTTCCATCCCCTGCCGGAAGCTGCCATCAGCCTTCCACATTTCCACATGGACGAAGTTGGCATTTTCCACTTTTTTGCCGTCCTGGGTGAGGGAGATTTTGATCGGTTCGTCACTCGTATATGGATCCGGCAGGGACACATCCGCCTCAAGAGGAGATTCCTGCTTGTACAGGTCGGCTGCATCCTCTTTAGGGGCACATGCCCCCAATAGGATGAGGATCAGGGTAAAAGGCAGTAGTTTCAACAGGTATCTCATAGGTCGTCTCCTTTCTTATGCCGCTCCAAGGAATTCTTTTACCTTCGGGAGCCTTCTGATGATAAGCCAGTCCAGGAGCCAGACGACGATGAGACTCAACCCTACCAGCGGGAAAATGATTCCGAGTGCGATCATGACGGCGAGGAACGCCCTGAACCTCCAGATGCTTGGTCCATTCGGTGCCCCCATCTCATGCTTCGGTTTCCGCTTCAGCCACAAGTAGAATCCGCTCACCACCACAAGGATGATTCCAAGGCAGATGAGAAGGCTGAGAATCTGATTGAAGATCCCGAACTGTGTGCCTTTGTGCAGGGTGATGCCGAGTGCTACGGCTTTCCCGACAGGACCGTAATGGTCATAACGGTAATCGGCGAGGATCGCACCGGAATACTGATCGATATGGATCGTCAGTTCATCCTGCGCTCTGGCAGGAAAAGCAGAGAGCGTGTAAACACCTGTCGGGTCCTGAGGGATATAGACCGTATAACTAGGATCGATATCCTGACTGTTGGCGATGTCGACTACGTCGTTGATGGACAGGGGAGTGTATCCTTCAAGTGCCGATTTGGGTACGTCCAGGTTTTCTGCTCCCCATGGCACTTCAGCGATCTCCTTCGTTTTCACTTCTGATTGCGGTGCACTTCCCGTCCAGATCGATGGAGGGTAGCCCGCTCCGGAATTGGTAACGGCGTTCTGAAAGTTGGTCCCCCAGAAGCCGGACCATGGGAGTCCCGTCAGGATCAGGAATAGCATCCCTGCTGTGATCCAGAACGCAGGGACGGCATGAAGGTCACGGCGGAAGATTTTCTTCCCTTTATTGAACCGAGGGAACAAGACCCCTGACAGTTTGTCTTTTTTCCGCGGGAACCAGAGGAAGAGCCCCGTTACGATGAGGACGACGGCCCAGCAGGCAGCAAGCTCCACGATCCGGTCGCCGAGTGTACCGGCCATCAATTCTCCGTGGATTTCTTCAATTTTGTCCATGATCCGGTCGTCGGCCTTCAGTTCACCGAGGGATTTGCCTGTGTAGGGATCGATGAACACGGTAGATGAACCTTCTTCCGTACTGATGCCCACTTCGCTGGAGCGATCGGCGCTTTCTCCCGGTCTATAAGAAGTGACGGTTGCATCGGGATGAAGCTTTTCCACTTCTTCAATCTGTTCGGCAGGTGCAATCTTGTCTCCTTGGGGCTGGACATCGTAGTACTGGTTGTACAGCACACCCTCGATCTGCGGTTTGAAAAGGTAAATCGAGCCGGTCACCGCCAGGATGAACAGGAAGGGGGCAAAGATGAGCCCTGCGTAAAAATGCCACCTCCAGATCGTTTGATAGGGAGATTTTTTTGATTGATTTTTCATACGTAGACTCCTTTTTTATGAGTGACAGCAGCCATTCCCTTGCATCGTATCCGAAATGGCGAGAATGGCCTCTTCGAATGTGTGCAGGGTACCGCCGAATCCAATTTGGAATTTTTCTGCGTGCATGAGTGAACCGAAGGCGATGACCTGAGGCTGACAGCAATTCAGATTCAATTCAGCACCGATGAGGAACGTAGCGGTCTTGGCGCTGATTGTGGCATCGGTCAGAAAATCACGGCACAGTATCTGAACAACCTCATCGCGGATGTCGTTGAAGCGAAGAAGGCCGCAGTGTGGACAGCAGGTTTGTTCGACACGGTGACTTGTCTTCACGAGCTGGACAGAGTGCCTCGTTCCGATCGACTTCATGCAAAGGCTGCATCCGTTTAGGGGTAGCTCATGGCTTGAGGCGATTCCGTTTGACGTCTTTTGGACACGCCCTTCATCCACAAGGGGTTTGATGTCCCGGTAGACCGTCATCTCGGAGACACCGAGGCGCTCGCTGATATCCGATACCTTCAAGGTGTCTTCCTCTTCAAGCCAAGTCAGGATCTGTTGTCGGCGTTCAATGGGAAGCATGGGACCACTCCTTTTTACATTCATAGTGTAATAGTATGGGAGAAAGGGGCGGGGAACAAGGGGAAGCTTGATGAAAAATGTGAAAATATGTTGACGTGTAACAAAGAAGACAAACAAACTTCTTTTTTTCCACACAAAGAAGAACGGTGCACGCTCATGCACCGCTCTTCTTCCATTTGATCATCGCTTGAGTGATGTACTTGGCCGGCCATGAGGAAAGCATGGCGAAGATCGATGTATCATTCAGTCCCATGCGCCTGATCTTGCTGGTGGCCTCGCCCTTTAAGATTTGAACAAGCAGGTGGACGGGAATATCCGACCAACCGGGGACACCCTCGATGTCCTCGATCATACCACGGGTGAGCCCATACCCTTTGACCTCTACCATCACATCATCCGGTGATGGGCGGTATTCCTGCTCTTTTCTCTCAAGATAGGAAAGATGATCTTCCAGCGTCTGCTGAAAGTCTTCTCCCTCCAGGTTCGTCTTGAGCAGTGAAATATCAGGAATATGGACGAGGGACAGGCTCATTAAATCGGGTTCCACATAGCGATCGGGCAGCTTACATCCCTTTAAGGACTGATAGATGGAAAGGATGGGATGGGAGGCTGCCCGTCCTCCCAATTGTTCTTCAAGATCCCTTGCCCGTTCGATCATGCCTGCAAGAGGTCTCAAGGCTGCCTTAAGGTCTTGGAGTCGGCGTATAGCGGTCACGACATCCGTTGTTTTCTCGGCCATGGCATTGAACTGCCTTTCGATTGTGGCAATGCGTTTACGCGCCTGCTCCATATTGACCTCGGTCGGCAGGGTCACACGGTCTTCTTCCGGATAATAGTCGATTGTATAGTTGCACTCATGACAGGTACAGGAGAGGATTTCTTCCTTCGCTTTCAGGGTAAGCTCTTTCTCATGACGGCATATATCCCACCGCCAAGGAAAAGGAATGCTTCTGTAGGGGCGAAGGACGATTTCCACACGGTGCCTCCAGAAGGCCACATCCTCCGGTGAATTCAACAGGCCGAGAAGGGAAGAGGAATTAAGGATTTCTACAGCCTGTACGACGTCCTGCTTCGTACGTGCTAATTCAATGAAAGGATGCCGTGAATAGGCGGACCGGATCGACTCCAGCCACTCATCCCTCTTCCTCTCCTGAAGGATGGCGGCGAACGAGTAGTCGGTCATCACACGCTGCACGTGAGCTTCCAGGTCCTGCGCAGAAAGGGTTTCATATTCCACGCTGTAGAAGGAATCTTTCTCTATGGGGAGCCCCCGCTGGTCGGAATGCTTCTTCCACAGGAAGGATTCAGGTCTGATGAGATGGGGGTAAAGCTCTTCTTTCCGATAGATCGGAACGGGAAGGCGTCTACCGTTGATGTCGGGGAAGAAAGCCTGTATGGCATGTCCCTCTTCAATGATCCCGTCCACCGCGTGTTGGAGTCGGCTCAGGAGCCCCCGCTGCTTCTTGTGTCCGATGGACCTGACTTCGGGGAACTTCCTGCCGACGGGAATGATGAGGAGGGAGGGATAGTCATTCAATTCAACATATCTCATAATGGGTCACCTCGTCTTAGTCTGTATCCCACATTATAATTTCCGGACTTGCCGGAAGCGAATGTGCATGTGCAAAAAAAAGAGCAGTCCTGTTCAAGGACTGCTCTGATCTTATGCTTCTTCTGCAAATAGACGTGCGATTTCCACGATCACATTCACGGATTTCTCCATATTGTCCACGGAGATGAATTCGAATTTCCCGTGGAAGTTCTCTCCGCCTGTGAAGATATTCGGGGTCGGGAGTCCCATGTAGGAAAGCTGGGAACCGTCTGTCCCGCCGCGGATCGGCTCGACGATCGGAACGATGCCGTGGTTGGTCATGGCTTTATATGCCGTATCGACAATGAATTTCACGGGCTCGATCTTCTCGCGCATATTGTAATACTGATCTTTCATGGAGAGAGAAACGCGCTCTTCCCCGTATGTTTCCTGAAGTTCTTTCACGATGGAGGTCATAAGCTCCTTCCGCGCGGTGAATGTCTCACGGTCGAAATCACGAATGATATACGTGAGGGTCGTCTTTTCCACATCGCCCTCGAAGGAGAGGAGGTGGAAGAAACCTTCATACCCTTCCGTATATTCAGGTACTTCCTCTCGAGGCAGTCGGCTCTGAAGCTCCATGGCGATCTTCATGGAGTTGACCATCTTTCCTTTTGCCGTTCCCGGATGGATGTTCGTTCCGTTGATGGTGATGACGGCACCTGCCGCGCTGAAGCTTTCGTATTGCAGCTCCCCGAGTGGGCCTCCGTCTACGGTATAGGCATACTGGGCATCGAATCGCTCCACATCGAATCGATGAGGGCCGCGTCCGATTTCTTCATCCGGTGTGAAAGCGACCCGGATCCGCCCGTGTTCGATGTCAGGATGTTTCACGAGGTAGTCCATGGCGGTCATGATCTCGGCAATGCCGGCTTTATTATCGGCACCAAGGAGCGTCGTTCCATCCGTTGTGATCAAGGTATGGCCATGATAGTTTCCGAGGTTCGGAAATTCATGGGGTGATAGCGTGACACCGCGGTCTTCATTCAGGACGATTTCGCCACCGTCATATTCTTCATGAATCTGCGGATTAACATTCTTGCCGGTGAAATCTGTGGCCGTATCGACATGCGCCAGGAATCCGATTGTCGGTACATCCTTGTCCGTATTGGCTGGCAGGGTGGCCATCACATATCCAAAGTCGTCCATGGAGGCATCGCTCAACCCGATCGACTTCAACTCTTCTACAAGCTTTTTCCCGAGTTCAAGCTGTCCGGGAGTGGAGGGGCAAGATTCGTTTTGTTCGTTGGACTGGGTATCCATTTTCACATAAGACGTAAAGCGTTCGATGATTTCCTGCTTCAATGTTCATTTCCCCTTTCGAGTATGTACTTCTACCATTATATCAAACTGCGGCTTTTGAGGCGGGGAGGGAGTCTCCCGCTAAATGCCTCCTTTTCTATTATTCCATAAAGTGTTAGAATTTTCTGCATCGGGGTGATACGGGAGGGATGCAGAGATGGAGAACAGATGGCCCCTCGAGCGGAAGATCATGGTGCTTGTCTGTACGTTGATCACCATCATCATGCTGATGGTGACGGTGGTGTATATGTATTTTGAGCGTAAGCAGGCACAGGACATCGTCGGCCAGCAGGCTCTTACAACGGCGATGACCGTATCGGAAATCCCGGATGTGAAACAGGTATTGACTGAAAATGCAAACGCTTCAGATATGCAACAAGTCGTAGAAAAAATCCGTGAGAAATCAGGTGCCGAATTCATCGTCATAGGCGATATGGATGGGATCCGCTACACCCATCCTACAAAGGAAAAGATCGGGAAGGCGATGGTCGGTGGGGACAACGATGAGGCCCTGATCGATGGAAAGAGCTATGTTTCCATGGCTAAGGGTTCCATAGGGGAATCGGTCCGTGGAAAAACGCCGATCGTCAATGAATCAGGTGAAATCATCGGTGTCGTATCGGTCGGATTCCTTCTCTCTGAGATCGACTCGACTTATCAGGAAGGGTTGATCGGCATCCTTTTATGGCTCCTGTTCATCTTCATCATGGGAGTCGGTGGTAGCTTGATGCTGACCCGCAATATCCGGAAAGACACATTCGGACTCGAGCCGTATCAGATCGCCAGGATCTATAAGGAAAGAGGAGCCGTGCTTGAAGCAATCAGTGAAGGGGTCATGGCGACAGATCAGGACGGCCGGGTCACCCTCGTCAACCAGTCGGCAAAAGAGATTCTGGGCATCGCGGAAGATGCGATCGGTCACCCTATTCAAAACATCCTCCCCGGCTCTACGATCGCCAGTGTCATGGAACGCGAAGCAGCGGAAGGACAATATGAAACCGTGTATGGGGGCCAGCAGCTTGTGGTCCGCTACAAGAGGGTGGACGATGAGGGTCGCTACGGGGGAAAGGTCGCGAGCTTCCAGCGCCGTTCGGAAATACAGGAGCTCATCAGCACGTTGTCGGAGGTACAGCAGTACTCTCATGACCTTCGTGCCCAGACACATGAATATACCAATAAGCTGTATGCTATATCAGGCTGGCTGCAGCTCGGGAAAATCAAAAAAGCCATGGCGTTCATCCATGAAGAAACCGGCCAGCAAAAGGCATATGAACGCGTATTGTTTGAACAGATCCACGATCCGACGATTCAAGCGGTCCTGATCGGGAAGCTGTCCAAAGCATCTGAGAAAAAAATAACCTTCGCTCTGGATGAGACCAGTGCCATTCAATTTGAATGGCCTCAGGAGGCTGCCTCTCCCCTCGTGACGATCATAGGAAATATCATCGACAATGCCTTCGAAGCCGTAGCAGGACAAGCGAACCCAAAGGTTCAAGTGTATACGACGGATATCGCCGATGATCTCATCCTCGAGGTATCCGATAATGGAAAAGGGATCCCGCCTGAGATGATGGAACGGATCCACGAGCAGGGATTTACGACAAAAGAAGGCTCAGACAGAGGATTTGGCATGTCCCTCGTCCACGCGTCACTGCGTGAGCTCGGAGGGAGTTTGGAAATCGCATCCGATGAACAGGAAGGGACGGTCGTAACCGTCTATATTCCGAAAGGAGGAAGTACTCAGTGAAGGTCCTTATTGCAGAAGATGACTACCGTGTAGCCGACATCCATCATCAGTTCCTTGAAAGGATCGGAGGGATCCAGGTACTTGCCTCGGCTTCAACTGCCGCAGAAACCCTAAGGCTTGTTGGTGAGTTAAAGCCCGATCTGCTCCTTCTGGACGTTTATCTGCCGGATAGTCTTGGAATCAGCATCATCGGGTCGCTCAGGGAAGTCTGTCCCGGCCTTCAGATCATCCTCATTACAGCGGCGACGGATCGAATGATTTTGACGAAGGCGCTGAACCAGGGGGTTTTGGACTACCTGATCAAGCCCATCGAGCTAGAACGATTGTCAGAAGCTGTTTCGCGTGCTTCGAACACGCAGCATGTCCTGAAGGGAAGTGAAGATGTGAATCAAGCCCTCATCGACCGGCTTTTCCGGTCCGAGATGTCTTCTCCCCCGGAGGCCCTTCCGAAGGGGATCGATCAGCTGACGCTTGAAAAGGTCAAGGAGCTTCTTGGACAACAGGAAGAAGGGATCACGGCGGAAGCCCTCGGGAAGCTGTTCGGAGCTTCCAGGACGACTTCCCGCCGCTATCTGGAATACCTTATCTCGATCAAAGAAGCTGAAGCAGAGCTCGTCTACGGGATCGTGGGTCGCCCGGAAAGGAAATACAAACGGAAATGATCAAAGCGGTTTTGAAAAGGAGGAATCTTTTTCAAAACCGCTTTTTTGTGAACTTTATGAACATAAAAGGCAAAAAGGACACTAAGAACTTTAAATTGGAAACGGTTACAAAACTGTGAACACCCCGTAAAATGGTTGAAAAATGGCAAGGAGGCGCTAGTGTTGCGAAAACGATTGATTGTACTTATCACATTCGGCCTCATTTTAATGACAGGCTGTTCCCTTCCCGTCCAAAAAGGGTCGGTCAATGCAGATGGAGAATGGGAACCGGACCGCTCCATTGAAGTCATCGCCCCGGCAGGAGCAGGAGGCGGATGGGACACCACCGCCAGGATGATCGCGAAAAGCATTGAAGATGAAAATCTATCAGATCGCAGCTTCGGTGTCGTCAACAAACCGGGCGGCGGCGGAGCAGTGGCCTGGTCCTATATCCACAAGCGGAATGATCCCCACAACATCTTCATCAGCTCCCCTCCGTTACACTTTGTAGCACTGAACGGGCAATCCCCTTACGGCTACGAAGATTTCACACCCATTGCCAACCTGATTGCTGATTACGGAGCATTTGCCGTAAGAGCCGATGCCAAATGGGACACACTCGATGAGCTGTTTGAGGATATGAGGAAGGATCCGGAGAGCGTGACAGTCGTCGGAATCTCATCTCCAGGAAGCATGGATCATATTCAATTCATCATGTTCGCCCAGGCGGCAGGTGTGGACATCACCAAGATCCGATATGTCTCAGATCAGGATGGAGGCTCCATGACGGCCGTACTCAATGGCAGTGTCGATGTCGTCTCGACAGGGGTATCCGATGCCATGGATCAGGCAAGGGCCGAGAAATTGAAAATCCTCGCCGTCACCTCTCCTGAACGACTCTCAGGGGACGAATTCCTCGAAACCCTTCCGACAGCAAAAGAGCAGGGGATTGATGCCGAATTCATCGTGTGGCGCGGATTATTCGGACCGCCCGATATGACCGATGAACAGATTGCCTATTATGAAGATATTGCGAAGGGTGTATCCGAATCGGAATCCTTCGACAAGGTCAGGAAGACATACGGGTGGGATGAACAGTACATGGGCAGTGAAGAATTCAAGTTCTTCCTGGATGAACAAGCGGAGGATCTCGCCAAAGTCCTGGATGAGCTCGGCTTCAAAAGAGATTAGGAGGATCAGAGATGAAATTAACGGTGAATAAAAGTATTTCCATTGTATTGATGCTTGTATCGGTCCTTTATCTGATGATGGCGTTCCTTCTTCCTGAATATCCCTTTGTTCCGGTTGATGCCGATCTGATTCCCAAGATCCTGGGCTTTTGTCTTCTGATCTTATCCGTCTGCTTTTTCTTCAGTAAGGATATAGACACGGAAGACCAAAAGGCCAAACGGGTGATCCCTAAGAAGGAAGTCCTCATGCTTCTTGCCGTCATGGGCCTGGTTCTGATCTATATCACGTTCCTTGAGGTAGCAGGCTTTGTCCTCATGACGACTGCCTTCATCATCGTCTGTTCCAGACTGTTGGGGTATAAGAAATGGGTTCCGAATATCATAACGGCTGTCGTGTTCTCAGGCGGTGCATACAGTCTGTTTAATTACGCTTTATCCATCCGTCTGCCGGCAGGAATACTGCCGTTTTGATAAAGGAAAGAAAGGAGTGAACGTATGGGTTCGTTTGATGGATTGCTGCAAGGCTTTCAATTAGCCTTCAGTTTACAAGGAATTATGTTTGTATTTATCGGGGTACTGATCGGGACGATCATCGGAATGATCCCGGGACTCGGTCCGATCAGTGCGATTGCGATCATGATCCCCGTTACCTATGGGATGGACCCCACCATCGCCCTTGTCATGATGGCGGGTGTGTATTATGGGTCCATGTATGGAGGATCGACGTCTTCCATCCTACTGAATGCTCCCGGTGTGGCCGGCACTGTGGCAACGGCTTTTGACGGCTATCCCATGGCCCAGCAGGGGAAGGCAGGGAAAGCCCTTGCGATTTCCGCCATCGCTTCCTTTGTCGGAGGGACGGTCAGCGTCATCCTTTTGATGCTATTTGCCCCGGTATTGGCAAGCGTGGCCATCATTTTCGGACCGCCCGAATACTTTGCCCTCATGCTGCTTGGCTTGACGGCCATCTCAAGTCTTTCGGACGGTTCCACCCTCAAGGCGCTTACGTCTGCGGTCCTCGGCTTCATGGTCGTGACCATCGGGATCGATTCCCAAACGGGTACGAGCCGTTTTACAATGGGGAATGTCAACCTTCTCGACGGGATCGATTTTCTGGTCATCGCCCTAGGTGTCTTTGCCCTGGCTGAAGTCTGCTTCCTGATTCTCAACCGGAAGGCAAAGATGAGCGACTTTAAGAACATTGGCAGTTTGAAGCTGTCCAAAGAGGATTTCAAAGAGATGAAAGGCCCGATGACGAGACAATCCTTCATCGGCTTCCTCTTGGGGGTACTGCCAGGAGCAGGGGCCACCATTTCTTCCTTTGTTGCCTATATTTCCGAGAAGAAGCTTGCCAAGAAGCCCGAAGAATTCGGGAAAGGCTCGGTCAAGGGGCTGGCGGCACCTGAGACGGCCAATAACGCAGCCACGAGCGGTGCGTTCGTACCGTTGCTCAGCCTCGGGATCCCGGGTTCCGGGACGACCGCCGTCATGCTCGGTGCCTTCCTTGTCCTCGGCGTCCAGCCGGGTCCGCTTCTCATGACGGAGAATCCGACGATTTTCTGGGGAGTCATTGCGAGTATGTATGTTGGGAATGTATTCTTGTTGATCTTGAATCTCCCGCTTATCCCATACTTTGTGAAGATCCTGTCGGTCCCGCGTCCGCTGCTGATTGCTCTCGTGATCATTTCCAGCTTGGTCGGGGTATATGCCGTCAGCTTCAGTACATTTGATCTCTATTTATTGGTGATCTTCGGGATCATAGGATATCTGATGCGGATCTTCGCCTTCCCGGCTGCCCCTTTCATCCTCGCCTTCATCCTCGGAGGTATGATGGAGCAGGCGCTGAGGCAGTCCTTGACCATATCCGGCGGGAACTGGAGCATCTTCTACACAAGTCCCCTGTCTGTATCCCTCTTTGTCATTGCCATCCTGGCCCTTGTCGTTCCGGCTTGGCGTCAGCGGGTAAGACGGCAAAAGGAAGATACGACTGTGAATATGTAACGAAAAAGAGCCCTTTCCTACTGGGGCTCTTTTCTGTGTTTGCTTCACTCTTCGGATAGCGTATAGTTCACCCGTGCGAACAGGTTATTCACTTCCTGCCTCGTTTGATCGTAGAGGGCCTTGAATTCTTCTTTATCCTGCTCGGGCTTTTGATAGAGTCCCAATTTCCCCCATAGGGCGTGAACCGTGCGTATACTTTCGTACAATTCGTAATCCAGGGGCGTCTGTGGAGACGGGAAAAGTACCATCGGATCACCGATTCGCTTGAACTCTGCCTGAGCCGTCTTGAATTCTTCCGTATCGTACTCATCCTGTTCGATGGCATACTGGAGATAGTTCATGGGGACCGACAGCAGGATGGTCATCTGAATGATGCCCCGCTCCATATTGGTTGCTTCCTCCCATGATCTGTATTCAATCCCTTCCTTTCCTTGAAGCTGAACGGGAGGATGATTGATGAAAAGCTGATAGGCGATTTCAATCTCTTCTGGATCCTGAATTTTATAAGACAGATTTTCGGAAAGATCGATAAAGGTATCGCTGTAGTTCATCACATTATCCACATTACCCGTGCGCATGATGCGTATGGGACCCTCATCCAAGTCGAAACGGATCATATTGTTCTCATCTGTGAAGTCCCGGGCAAGCTCCTTATCAGTGTGCACATATTTAAAATTGCCATCTTCACCATAAGGGGACTCCATAGGGACTGTCGGGATCTTCAACTCTTCCGGTGTCAGCTCGTCGAAGGTTTTCAGGGGTTTCTCTTGCTGCGGCTTATCTGCTTCAGCTTTTGAAGCGCTTGCTTCTTTTTCATTTGTAGCTTTCTCATCTTCTGACGCCTTTTCCTTTTTCTCATCTGCTGCAGCTTCTGTTTTTGAAGCTGTTTCTTTCTTTTCACCCAATCCGCAAGCGGTCAGCAACCCGCATGCCGTGAGGATCACGATCCATCTCTTCACCATCGAATTCCCTCCTGTTTTCTTGATCCTCAAGGACCCCTTTTGATATGGAATATAGTGTAAATCGATCAATATCCTTCCTTTTATACCCAGATTCCAAAAAAGAAAACGCTCTGTGGAAAAGGTGGGATATAAAACTAGTAAAAAGGATTGACATCCTTAAGGACCTGTGTCAGAATAAAGTAACCGTTTACAACTAACGATATAAAAACAGGATTGTTACTGCTTCGGGCAGGCAAAACCTAAATTTGCTGGTTACCTTTTGAGGTGACGTGTGGGCAGATTTGGGTTATTTTTGTTTCAGGGAATATGGATGGACGGGGCGGAGAGATATGGAGATTAGTAAAGTCATCAATAATAATGTGGTCCTGACCCACGACGATCAAGGGAAGGAACTGGTGGTCATGGGACGGGGACTGGCCTTCAAGAAGCGGCCGGGCGATCAGGTGGATACCGGACTGGTAGAGAAGACCTTCGTCCTCGAGGGAGAAGGCGTATCTGCCAAACTTGCAGAGCTTTTGGCAGACGTGTCGGAGAAGTATCTCGTACTCTCTGAGAAAATCATGACGATGGCTGCGATGAAGCTCGGGGTCAAGCTGGATGACTATCTGTATGTCGCCTTGACCGACCATTTGAGCTTTGCCATCACCCGCTACAAGCAAGGAATCAAGCTTCAGAATGCTCTTGCATGGGAGATCAAGAAGTACTACCGGAAAGAATACCAAACCGCACTTGAGGCATTGACGATCATCGAGGAAGAGACAGGGATCATGATGGATGAGAATGAGGCTGCGTCCATTGCCATGCACCTTGTGAACAGTCAAGTGTCTGGTGAAGGGCTTGAATCCATCACGAAAGTCGTGACGACGGTCAACGATATCTTGACCATCGTCAAGTACCACTTCAATGTGACACTCGATGAAGAATCCATGAATTACGAGCGCTTTCTCACCCATCTCCGCTTCTTTGCATGGAGGCTCATGAAAAAGGAGCAGACCGTCGAGGAGCAGACCGACGACTTTTTCTATCAGCAGGTCGAGCGTCAATATCCACAGGCATTCGAGTGCTCAGGGAAGATTGCCGTCTACATCCAGAAAGAGCTCAACTGGACATTATCAAAAGACGAACGCATATATCTCACACTTCATATCCATCGCGTGACATCACGTCATGCGATGCAGCATAGTCCAAGAGGATAGTTACTGGTCAAGCAGGCTAAACCTAGGTGACAGCAAGGGAAAAACATTGTTTTTTCTTTGCCGTTGTCTAGGTTTTTCTTTTTTAAAAATCAAAGCTTTTAAATAAAGGAGGTTTTCACAATGGATTTCGCAAAAACAGCAGAACTGATGATCCGCCATATCGGCGGGGAACAAAATGTCACCTCTCTCGTGCATTGTGCCACAAGGCTCAGGTTCAAACTGAATCAGCGTGAAAAAGCAGACAAAAAGGCCATCATGGCACTTGATGGTGTAGTCACCGTCATGGAAAGCGGCGGGCAATTCCAAGTAGTCATCGGAAATGACGTCTCCCACGTCTACCGTGAGATCGGGAAACAAACATCCCTCCTATCGGATACGTCTTCAAAACAGACGGACGAAAAAGGGGATAAAGGATCCGCAGTCGGCAGGGTCATCGATATCATTGCCGGGATCTTCACGCCGCTTCTTGGCATCATGGCCGGCGCAGGTGTTCTGAAGGGGGTCCTTCAGATTTTGACGAGTACCGGGGTGATGACTCCGGATAATACGACGTATATCATTCTATATGCTGCAGCGGACAGCCTATTTTACTTCTTGCCTGTGTTGTTAGCGTTTACAGCTGCGAGGAAATTTGATGCGAACCCATTCATTGCCGCTACGATTGCCGGGGCGTTGATCTATCCGTCCATCATTGAACTGGCCAACGGGAACGTTGAAACCACGTTCTTCGGCATCCCTGTCGTGATGATGAAATATTCTTCAACTGTCATCCCGATCATCCTGGCGGTCCTCGTCATGGGGTATTTCGAGCGATTCCTGAACCGCAGGATCCATCAGTCCGTGCGTACATTTATTACGCCGTTTGTCTTATTGGTTACGATCCTGCCGTTGACGCTTCTCGCCTTTGGACCGTTCGGTGTGTATGTCGGAAATGGGATTGCAGCAGGCATCCTCTATGTATTCTCACTGAGCCCGATCATTGCCGGTGCCATTGTCGCCATGTCCTGGCAGGTGCTTGTCATCTTTGGTGTTCACTGGGGGATCATTCCGATCTTCATCAACAATATCACTGTACAAGGCTATGATAACGTCAAGCCTGTAACCGCTCCGGCTATCTTTGCACAAGCAGGGGCAGCCCTTGGTGTCATGCTGAAGACGAAGAACAAAAAATTGAAGGCCCTCTCTGGTTCGACTGCAATCACCGGTCTATTCGGGATCACGGAACCAATCGTATACGGTGTCACCCTGCCGCTGAAGAAGCCATTCATCATGGCCACGATCAGTGCAGGTGTCGGGGGAGCCATCGTCGGCTATTCCCAAAGCGCCGCCATCGCTACGGGCCCTCCGGGATTATTGACCCTCCCGATCTTCTATGGCGAAGGCTTCATCGGCTTGATCATCGGGATCTCTGTATCCTTTATCTTGTCCATTGCCCTTACGTATATTGTCGGCTTTAAAGATCCCGTGGAAGAAGGGACGGACCAGGAAGTTCCTAATGATCAACACGTCACGCCATCTTCCACTATCGGAGCCGTCAGCCCGCTGACAGGCATCGTGATGCCCCTGTCTGACGTCAAAGATGCCGCCTTCTCTACAGAAGCCCTTGGAAAAGGAGTCGCCATCCTTCCGACAGAAGGCAAGCTGTACTCTCCGGTCACGGGTGTGATTGGCACCTTGTTCCCATCGAAGCACGCTGTCGGGATTGTAGGAGACGATGGAGCTGAAATCCTCGTCCATGTGGGTCTCAACACCGTCCAGCTGAATGGTGAGCATTTCACCGCACATATCGCCCAGGGGGACCGCGTCGAAGCGGGTCAGCTCCTTGTGGAATTCGATGTGAAGGCGATCCAGGAGGCCGGGTATGACCTGTCCACGCCGATCGTCGTGACCAATACGAATGAATTCATGGACGTCCTCTCAGAAGAACCGGGGGATATCAAAGCAGGAGCACGCCTGCTATCTTATATGAAAGAAAAGGAGCGAGTATCATGACCACGACTACATTTCCAAAATCCTTCCTTTGGGGAGGGGCCATTGCAGCAAACCAAGCAGAAGGAGGATACCGCGAAGGGGGGAAGGGGTTGACCAACGTTGACCTCCTTCCACGCGGTGAAGAGAGATTCTCCTATATGAAAGGGAATATCCCACACCTGGAACTTCAAGATGATCTTTACTACCCGTCACATGAGGCCATTGATTTTTATCATCGCTACAAAGAAGATATCAAGCTGTTTGCCGAGATGGGCTTTAAATGCCTTCGGGTGTCTGTATCTTGGGCAAGGATCTTCCCGAACGGGAACGACGCTGAGCCGAATGAAGAAGGATTGACGTTCTATGAAAACCTCTTCGCAGAGCTCAAAGCGAACGGAATCGAACCCGTTGTAACCATCGCCCATTTTGATGTGCCCGTCCATCTGATTGAAACGTTCGGAAGCTGGAAGGGCCGTGAGCTCGTCGGATTCTACGAAACGTATGCCCGCACTCTTTTCAATCGTTTTAAAGGAACCGTGAAATATTGGATGACGTTCAATGAAATCAATATGCTTTTCCATCTGCCTTTCCTTGGGGCAGGAATTGTGTTCAAAGAAGGTGAAAACCGGGATCAGGTCCTCTATCAGGCTGCTCATCATCAGCTTGTCGCCAGTGCCCTTGCCGTGAAGGCACTCCATGAGATCGATCCGGAGGCACAGATCGGGTGTATGCTGGCCGCAGGTGTAACGTATCCGTACTCCTGTAATCCGGAAGATGTCTGGGCGGGAATCGAACGGGATCGCGAATCCTACTTCTTCATCGACGTTCAGTCCCGTGGAGCGTATCCGGGCTATGCGAAGCGCTTCTTCCGGGAGCAGGAGTGGGATCTTCATATGGAAGAAGGAGATGAAGACATCCTCAAGGCTCATACGGTGGATTACATCGGATTCAGCTATTACTCCAGCCGCACGATCAGCCGTGATCCCGAAATCCTCGGGAAGATGACGGCAGGCAATGTGTTCCCTTCGGTCAAAAATCCTCATTTGAGAACATCAGAATGGGGATGGACGATCGATCCAAAAGGGATCCGGATTACGGCCAATCAACTGTATGATCGCTATCAAAAACCATTATTCGTCGTGGAAAACGGCCTTGGAGCCATCGACGAGCCCGGCGCAGATGGGGAAATCAACGATGCCTATCGAATCGATTATCTCTCAGCCCATCTCCGCGAGCTGAACGAAGCGATCAAGGACGGAGTCCAGCTGTTGGGTTACACATGCTGGGGACCGATCGATATCGTCAGCGCGTCAAGCGGCGAAATGAAAAAGCGCTATGGCTATATCCATGTGGACAAAGACAACGAAGGCAATGGCACCCTCAACCGTTCTAAGAAGGCCAGCTTCGACTGGTACAAACAGGTGATCGAGACGAATGGAGCGGCATTGGAGAACGAAACCGTCAAAAGTTGAGAGGTTAATTCCCCTCTTCCCATTGACAACAAGAGCTAAATCCTGAATAATTATTATATTGAGAAAATTAAATAGCGATATTCCTTATTAAGAGTGGTGGAGGGACTGGCCCTGTGAAACCCGGCAACCGCTGTTCAAACTTGAACAGAATGGTGCTAAATCCTTGAACGAGATTCGTTCGGAGATGAGGAAGAGACGAGAATCATCAGGCTCTTCCTTTTACCGGGAAGGGCCTTTTTATATGAAAAAAGGGAGAGGATTCAGATGACACACGTACAGACAAAAGGTAAGAAAGCGATAAAAGCCCCGTTCCGGGCAGATCAGGTGGGTAGCCTGCTGAGGTCGGAGCGGATCAAGGAAGCACGCGAACGGAGCGGGAATGGAGAACTATCCGCAGCTGAACTCCGACGAATCGAGGATGAAGAAATCATCCGCATCGTCGACAAGCAAAAGGAAATCGGCCTCCAAGTCGTGACCGATGGTGAATTCAGGAGGGCGTGGTGGCACTTCGACTTCCTTGAAGGTCTGGATGGCGTCGAAGGATATGAATCGGGCCAGGGGATCAAGTTCCATAACACGACGACCAAGGCACGTGGCATCAAAGTGACAGGAAAAGTGGACTTCACGGATCATCCGATGCTGAAAGACTATGAATTCCTTCATGGCATTGCAGGCGATCACACTGCCAAGATGACGATTCCGAGTCCAAATATGCTTTTCTTCAGGGGGAAAATTGAAACGGACATATACGGTGATAATCTGGATGCTTTCCATCACGATGTGGCCGAAGCCTACAAAAAGGCGATCCGTGCTTTCTACGATGCAGGCTGCCGCTATCTGCAGCTCGATGATACGGCATGGTCGGTGTTCTTCTCCGAACAGGGACATGAGCAGATCAAGGCATTCGGCCGTGAACCAGACGAACTCAGGGAATCCTTCGCACGTACCATCAATGAGGCTGTGAAGGATCGCCCAGAGGACCTTGTCGTGACCATGCATATTTGCAGGGGGAATTTCAAATCGACATGGGCAGCTGAGGGCGGATATGAAGCGGCTGCCGAAACCATTTTCGGCGGGCTCGACCTCGACGGGCTATTCCTGGAGTTCGATGATGAGCGTTCCGGAGGCTTCGAACCGCTACGCTATGTGACGAATCCGAATCTCCAGATCGTCCTCGGTCTTGTGACGTCCAAGCATGGAGATCTCGAGGCGACGGAAGACATCGAGGCACGGATACAGGAAGCTGCACGCTATGTGGACATCAACCAGCTCTGTCTCAGCCCCCAATGTGGATTCGCTTCAACCGAAGAAGGAAATCTGTTGACGGAAGCAGAACAATGGAAGAAGCTGCAACACGTGATCGCCATTGCCGATCGGGTGTGGGAATAAGGTTCCCATTCAGCCAGTAATCAATTAGGAGAGGGTTTCATTGCGGATACAGTATGCTCTGTTTATCCTCCTGGCCGCCATGCTGTGGGGAACAACGGGGACGGTGCAGGCATTGGCTCCTGAAGGCGTCCATCCTATTGCCATCGGAGCGGTGCGCCTGGCCATAGGAGGCTTATTCCTCCTTCTATTATCCTTGGGAAAAATACATTGGAGAGGGTGGCCCTTAAAAGGAACCGTGGCTGCCGCTCTTTGTATGGCACTCTATCAGCCTTTCTTTTTCTCGGCAGTCAGCATGACGGGGATTGCGATTGGGACCGTGATCGCCATCGGAAGCGCCCCTGTCATAGCAGGACTCCTTGAATGGGGGATAAAAAGGAAGGTCCCCCAAGCCTCCTGGTGGGCCTCCACCGCCCTGGCCATCGCAGGCTGCATCCTTCTGTTCACGAATAGAGGGTCGGTCGTTGCCGACCCGCGCGGCATCCTCCTCGCACTGGGGGCGGGGGCTTCATTTGCCGGGTACACCATGATCAGCGGAACCCTTGTTAATAGAAGGGAAACACTTCCAGTGGTCGCTGTCGTGTTCATGCTGGGTGCATTCTTCCTCACGCCCTTCCTCTTCCTCTATGATCTATCGTGGCTTATGGAGGCAAGGGGAGCCGGGGTTGCCCTGCATCTCGGGGTCGTGGCAACAGGACTTGCCTATCTTCTCTTTGCACGTGGACTGGTGAAGGTGCCTGCCTCAACCGCCGTGACGCTCTCCCTCGCCGAACCTCTCACAGCCACCATGCTTGGAGTCTTCCTGATTGGCGAATCCCTTGATGCTCTGTCATGGTTGGGCGTCGGTCTTCTCCTTCTGGGGATTGTGCTATTAGTGTGGGGACAGAGAGGGAAATCGGAACTAGATAAAGGACAAGTGAGATCAGCTTAGGCTGGTCTTTTTTGTGTGGGAATGGATAAACGAGGGAATCACAAAGTAAAAATGTTTTAGGGTGGTATTTTTGGGGATATATGTAACTTGTAGAAGTTATTTGCCCCCTGCTCTATAGGCTGCACGTATATATGAGAGGTGTTTATATGAAAAAAAGACATTTTGTTATTGGTATGGTGATTCTGGTGTTGATTGCAGCTGGAGGGTGGATACTCATGAAAATGGCCGGCCGTCCCTTGGCTTTGAAGGATTCTTTGACGGCGAGTCATCTGGACACGGAATCCCGGAGGGACGACGGCTTTTATCTCTATACATCGAAGAAGAATGGATATTCCATGTTGTTTCCTGAAGACTATTCTATTGACCGGGAGTCTCATGAGGAAAAAAAGAAATTTGAATCATGGCATATCTATCCTTTAAGTGAAGAGGATGAAACGCTATTACGTTCGATAAAGTACATCTACTCCTATGATAGAAGTCCTGAAGCATTTTTTAAGAAATATAGCTACCAAGGAGATTATGAAACGATCAATAAGAAGGAGGATGCTCAAACAGTCATCCATATCGGGGCCGTTTATAATTCCTTCGATAAAGATGCAAAGATGACAAAGCGTGATCCAGCGAAATATGGTCCAAGTCTGGTCCTTGCAATGGTTGAGAATCCAGATACCGGTGAGAATCTTAGGATTATTTCTTCTGTAAGATGCCCTAAAAACAAAACATGCGAAAAGGTTCGGTTGGAAGAGGAACGCAACTTCGTCATGAGGCTGGCTGAGAGTGTTCAATTTAAATAAGAGTAGAAGAATGCGAGATTCCTGTTCTTGTAGAGAGGTGAAGATAT
Source organism: Rossellomorea marisflavi (assembly GCF_001274775.1). Lineage (GTDB taxonomy): Bacteria > Bacillota > Bacilli > Bacillales > Bacillaceae_B > Rossellomorea > Rossellomorea marisflavi. The sequence continues at coordinate 416,442 of NZ_LGUE01000008.1, read as the reverse complement.
GAGAAGAAAGCATGTCGTTGTCGGGTTTGCACTCCTTCTATCTGTGGCAGCAACAGCGGTGTTTTTCATGAAACTCGCCGATCGTCCGGCAGCGTTGAAAGATTCGTTTACGGTGGGTCGTCTAGACAAGGAGTCGAGGACAGGTGATGGTTTTTTTGCCTACACCTCTGAGAAGAATGGATACTCGATGTTATATCCCGAAACCTATGTCATTGATAGGGGAACCTTCCAAGAAAGAAGCCGATTTGAATCTTGGAGGATGATATCTAAAGATAATGATGCAGAAGGCCTGATACGGTCCATGAAAATTTCATACAACCATAACGATAGTATCCCCGAAGCCTTCTTTGAACGATACAGCTATGAAGGAGAGTTTGAAACGCTTAGCCCGAACGACTCAAGTGGGTATGAAATATATATCGGTTATGTACACAATGATTTCGACGAACATGCGAAATTGATCAAACGTGATCCCGCGGAGTATGGACCAAGTTTAGTTATTTGCCTGATTAAGGATCCCGATACAGGCGAAACAATGAAAATTCATTCTTCAACGGTTTGTCCTAAAAAGTCTTCGTGTAAGAAAGTAAGTCTGCAATCTGAAAAGGAATTTGTAATAAGGATGGCAAAGAGTGTAGAATTCCAAAATTAAGTAGTGAAATGATAGGTATTCATTTCACTGGAGTATGAGATACCACTGTAGATCCATGAGAGGTGTGTACATGAGGAAACGATATGTTTTTATTGGTTTTGCGTCCTTTCTTATTATTATGGCAGCGGGAGGGTGGGTCTTTATGAAACTCGCGGATCGTCCGGCGGCAATGAAAGATTCATTGACAGCAAGTCATCTGGACAAGGAATCCCGGACGGACGACGGCTTTTATCTCTATTCATCGAAGAAGAATGGATATTCCATGTTGTTTCCTGAAGAATATGCAATTGAAGGGTTGACGTTCCAAGAAAAAAAAGGATTTGAATCGTGGAATATGTCGCCTGAAGAAAATAAGGAAAAGGCACTGCAGCGCTCTATCAAAATTTTATACTCCGACAGCGATAGTATTGTTGAAGCCTTTTTTGAACGGTACAGCTTTGAAGGAAAGTATGAAACGTTCAACACGAACGACTCAAGTGGTTATGAAATATATATTGGGTATGTACATAATGATTTCGATGAAAATGCGAAGTTGATCATGCGTGATCCCGCGAAGTATGGACCGAGTTTAGTGGTTTGCATGATTAAAAACTCCGATACGAGTGAGACTCTTAAAATTCATTCGCTCACGGTTTGTCCTGAAAAGTCTTCGTGTGAGAAAGTAAGTCTGCAATCTGAAAAGGAATTCATGCTTAGAATGGCCGAAAGCATAAAATTCAAGGAATGAATAATAGACTCGGGTTTCCAAGGGTCTACATCAATGGTATGGTCCTAGCCACAGTCAGGCTCACACAATGAGTATTTTTAACGTCTTTCGAACACGAAAATAAAAAAATAAAAAGTTTTAAAAAGTTTTTTTAAAAAAAGTGATCCAAATAGAAAACCCTCTCGTTATCTTAGTGTAAATATAAAAAACCAGGATAAAAGGAGAGGAATACATTGAAAAAATCAAAGCTAATGAAAAAAATCGCAGCACCTGTACTGGGGCTATCCCTATTGGCCGCACCGACAGCAAGTTTCGCAGCAGAGCAACCGACAGCCGTCACTCCGGCATCAGACTTGCGATCCACTCTTGATCAGCTTCTATCAGAGCACTTTGTGCTAGCGGTTGACGCAATGGTAAAAGATTATAATGACGCACCGGACGAAAAACAAGCCATGAAGGCACTGGATGACAACGCCAAGGATATGACGCCGGCGATCGAATCCATCTACGGTGAAGAAGGAGCGAAGGAATTCGAACGAATCTTCCGCGGACATAATGCTTACTCAGAAGACTTCGTAAAAGCCGCTCAATCTGGTGATGAAGATGCGAGAATGGCCGCTGAAAAAGAAGTGGATGAATTCGTAGAAGAGTTCTCGACTTTCCTCAGCACAGCAACGGAAGAAAATCTTCCGAAAGATGCAGCAGCTGAAGTACTGAAGGCACATGAAGAAGATGTCCTTAACGCATTCGATGCATACGTAGAAGAAGACTACAAAGGCTACTTCTCTTCATTCCGCGAAGGATATGACCGCATGTTCGATATCAGTAAAGCTCTTTCAACAGCGATCGTGACTCAGATGCCTGATAAATTTGAAGGATCAAAAGCCGATTCTGCAGCAGCTGATCTTCGTTCTACATTGAACAACCTGGCAGCAGAGCACTTTGCCCTTGCAACAATGGGTATGCAAAAAGGCGTTGACGGAGCAGCTGACTATGACTTCGCCAACTGGGCTGAAGATGAGCACACAAAAGACTTCAAAGCAGCCATTGCTTCCATCTACGGAGATGAAGGTGCAGCACAATTCGAAAAGATCTGGACTGGCGAGCACATCAATGCCCAATCTGATCTAGTAGCCGCTGTATTGGCTGATGATAAAGAAAAAGAAGAAGCAGCACGCGAAAGCTTGAGCATGTTCTCTGAAGACTTCGGTAACTTCCTAGGAACAGCAACAGAAGGAAATCTACCTGCTGAAGATGCCATCGCAGCAGTAAAAGGCCACGAAGAGCAAGTATTGAAAGCATTCGATGACTACTTGGCTGAAGACTACGATGCAAGCACTGCAGACTTCCGTGAAGGATATGCGTACATGTTCGGAGTTGGTAAAGCGCTTGGAGATGCCATCGTGAAACAAAACCCTGATATGTTCGCAGGTTCCGATATGCCATCTGCTATGCCTAACACAGGTATGGGTGGAGCTGCACAAGACTCCAATGCACCAATCATGGCTTGGACAGCAGGAATCACTGCTCTACTAGCAGCTGGAGTATTCCTTATCCGCAAAAAAGTATCAAACCAACAATAATTAAATGAAGAGAGAAGGGCTTTACCGCTCTTCTCTTTTTCCTACTAGAGGTGAGAAGATGAAAAAGAGACTATTGATCGTATTGACTGTCATGCTCCTCAGCATCATAAGCTTCCAGGTGTTCGCCCAGGAAAATACCACACCTCAGCAGTCGTCAGAGAAAAAGCAGGTGAAAGCTGAGAAAGAGACAAAGCAAAAGACGAGACCGATTGGCCACAAAGGGGAAGAATTTGTTCTTCTTGACTCTTTACAGAAGAAGAAAGCCGAGCTGGAAGAACAATTAAAGGTTCAAGAAGAGGGAATTACCCCCGTAAGGATCCAAATTCCGAGTATGGATATCGATACAAAGGTGATCCCTGTCGGACTGAAGGAATCCGGTGAAATGGATGTTCCGGAGTCTACGGAAGTGACCGGATGGTATGACCGCGGTCCAAAGCCGGGCGGGAAAGGAAGTTCCGTCGTGGCAGGGCATGTCGACAGCAAAAAAGGTCCCGCCATCTTCTTTTACCTGAAGAACATCGAGGTCGGGGAAACGATCACCCTCACCGATGAGAACGGCAATGAGCGCACGTTCAAAGTAAAATCAAAAGAGAGCTATCCTTACAATGACGCACCGATCGAAAAGATCTTCGGTCCATCGGATAAACGGAAGCTCAATGTCATCACCTGTACCGGTACGTTCGATCACGATAAGCATGAGTATCCAGATCGGTTGGTCGTGTACACCGAGCTGATCAGTGAAAAGCAGAAGCAGGAGGAAAAAACACCTGAGCCACCGACCGACGTCACCCAAGAATCCAATGTGATCAACTGGCACGCCGTCCGTGCAGACGATGTCATCGGCTACCGCGTCTATAAAAAATCTGCTTCCGAAGAAGAGTACACCCACGTAGCCAGCATTTCTGCCCATGAACGGAAAAGCTTCTTCGATGAGAATCATGAAGAGGGTGACTCTTATTACGTCACCACCGTCAACATCCAGGAAAACGAATCCAAGCCATCTGAAAAGGTGCCTGGGGAATAACGCATAGAAATAGAAGACAATAAGAAAAAACGGCCGATTACTTGAGAACCACTCTAGTAATCGGCCGTTTTATTGTTTTTAGGAAGTAGGTTATGTGCAGCTAAAGGATTCAATCCTTTTAATACGGGGCATATATGAGGTGATTCGCTACAACGATCAGAATTACTGAGTGGATTGGAGCGGAAGGCGCTTGACTCCTGCGGGAAAGGAGGAAAGGTCGAGATCCCGCAGGCGCAGCCGAGGAAGCTCGACTTCCTCCCCGCGGAAAGCAAGCGCCTGCAGCGAAAAGGAACGGACTTTGTATTCATTCATCCTTCATTTAAAAAATGCAAAAACCCCTTATATAGAAAGGTTGAGTGTGCACGCACACCACCACATCTACAAGGGGTATCATGAACAGGTCATGCTCTCAGCTTTGTCAGCCTCAAATCTGGAACAGCCATACTACAAGCGGTCCGATGACGGAGCCGAGGAGGGCGCTCAGGGTCATGGAGACAGAACTCATGGAGACGGAAAGCTCACCGTATTCCATGGCCTTTGAGGTACCAAGTGCATGCGATGCACTTCCGAGGGCGATCCCCTGTCCCATTTTGCTCCGGATCCGTACCCATTTGAGGATCATCGGTCCGAGGATGACGCCTGAGAATCCGGCCACCATGACGAAGACGACGGTCATGGCCGGTACGCCGCCGATTCCGGATGCGATCTGAATCGCTACAGGCGTCGTGATCGATTTAGGGATGATGGAGAGGATCAAATCATGATCCATCCCAAGGATCCGTGCGAACAGGAATCCACTCATCATGCCAGTGAGAAGGCCTGCCAAGACTCCTCCGATGATGGTCAGGCTGTACTTCAGGATGACGTCCCTCTGCTTATAGAGAGGGTAGGCGAGGGCCACGACTCCCGGGCCGAGAAGGGAATGAATCCACTGTCCACCGACCATGTAGTCTTCATAAGGAATATGGAAGCCGACAAGGAGACCGACCACCATGATCGTGGAGGTCAAAACGGGGATCAGGACGGGAAGGGAGAAGCGTTTATAGATTCCCGCCATGACGATGTAGATCCCCACGGTTGCCGCAATGCTTACGATTGTGAGCAGGAATTGCTGCATCGTTTTTCCTCCTTCCGTTTTGATCTTTTCTCAAGGAGCTGGCTCGCATGTCCCGCTACAGCGATGGTCACGACGGTACTGACGATGACAATCAAGAATAAAGCCGCCCCGGTGGGTGATACAAGGCCTGGGTAGTTCATGACGCCCGCCATGGCAGGGATGAATAATAGTGGAAGGATGGACAGGAGAAAGCTCGCTCCGTCTTCCACGACCACAACCGGGACGACTTTGATTGCAAGGCACAGAAGGAGAAGGAGCAGACCGACGATGCTCCCTGCAATCGGAAGATCCAATGCCTGTTGAATCCAACCTCCTGCAAAGGAAAACACATATAAAATTCCGACTTGTAAAATAATGCGGAGTACTTTCATAACGTCGCTGTTAAAACAGCTTTGAACCCTTCTTTCACGTAAGTTTTCGGTAAGAAAACGCTTTACAAATCAGCGAATTGCTTGTACGATACAATTAATATATTTGTATTATACAAGCATTTGGTCATTTGTCAACGAATCTGTCAGGTTTCATACCGAAAAGGAGCGAAAAAATATGGATGAATTAAATCCTCTTGAGCGTGTTGAATATGAATTGACGACCTTTATCCGAAGAGCCGTCTACCTTGATCAGTCTGAACGGAAGATTGGATTTCTGGAGCGTGCTTCCTATCTACTCCTTCGGCAGCTCGATGAATTCGGACCTTCACGGGTCAAAGATCTCGCCGATTCCTTCAAGCTTGATATTTCGACATTATCCCGACAGGCAGGCGGGTTGGAGACGAAAGGACTCATCGAACGCTTCGCCGATCCAGGTGACGGGCGCGTCAGGATGTTCAAGATCACAGAGCTCGGCAAAGAGAAGCTTGAAGCAGATAAGCGATTGAGGCTGGAACGCTACAATGAATGGATGGACGGATGGAGTGAAGAGGAACGGGGGCTCTTCGGTGAATTCCTTACCAGGTTGAACAGGGGATTTGTTGATTGAGGCCTAAACGTGAGAAAATAGGGGTACTGAATATAGGTCTGCCATCACAGAAAGGTACGAGTGAACATGAAAAAAACAGAGAAATTGTTTTTGGATTATGCAAGTGATCACGATTTGAACCCCTCGGAAGAAGAAATCCTCTCCTTCCTCATCGAATCACATGATAAAGGAGAACAGCTCAGCATCCGCAGGGCGGCGGATCAGCTGTTCGTCTCCACCACCTCCATCATCCGCCTGTGTAAGAAGCTCGGATTCAGCGGTTATAGCGAATTCATCTTCAACTTGGGATTGAAGGTGAAAAATATGCAGGATCCAGGTCCTGCCACCAGCCTTCACGTTCCCCTCGTCAGGAAAAAGGAAGAGTTTCTTTCCAATGCCCGTTGGACCCTTGATTCCATCGGGGAAGACAGCATCAAACAATTCCTCGATGAACTGAAGCAGCACAACCTCATCTACTTCTATGGAGCCGGTTTCTCCACTCTGTTCTCCAATTACCTGGCAAAGAAGCTTGAGCTTTATGGTTACTATGTGTCCAACACGTCCACCAGTGACAGCCGGGCGATTTTCTTCAATAACATCCAGCGCTACAACCTCTTGATCATCTTTTCACGATCCGGTGAGACGGCGAAGGTCATTGAAAAGGTGCAGATTGCCAAGGACAAAGGCCTTAAGACCGTCCTCTTCACGGGGAATCGTCAAAGCACCACGGCTTCCCTTGCCGATATCGTCTTCCCCGTCTTCGATCCCACAATCGAGTCGCAGCAGGAATTCCAGGTAACCTCTTATGAATCCAATATGTTCATGCTGATCGACATCCTCCTGAGCCTAGCCATAGAGCAGGGAATCATCGAAGAATATTAGATGTAACATGTTACATCTTTTGTTCACACTGTACAGATTCCCTGTAATCCCTTACATGAGCCGGTTATCCGCGCTATACTTTGGATGTAAATGATAGCGTTTACTTATTAGGAAAGGAAGGCTGCATATGAAAAGAGTCGTCAATGGTCTTCAAACATTCGGAAAATCATTATTTGCACCGATCTTGATCCTACCGATCATCGGTTTGTTCATTGCTTTCGGAAATGTGTTCGGGAATGGGAATCTTGCGGAGTACGTCCCGTTCCTCGCACATCCCTATATACAAAACTTCGGGACATTCATCTCGTCCTCAGCCGTATCGATCCTTCAGAATCTGGCGCTGATCTTCGCCGTCGGGATCCCCATCGGTCTTGCCCGAAAAGATAAGGGATATGCCGCTCTAACAGGGCTTGTCACCTTCGTGATCTTCATCAACGCCATGCACCAGGTATTGAAGATCTCAGGCAATCTTGTCCCTGCTGAAGAGATGCAGCTTGCAGGACAGGCCATGGTCCTGAATGTACAAGTACTTGAAATGGGCGTGTTCGCAGGTATCCTGATCGGGGCCCTTGTAGGAATCCTTCACAACAAATACTGTGACACGGAATTCAAGGGTGTGCTCTCCATCTACTCCGGACATCGCTTCGTCGCCATCCTGGCGATACCGAGCGCTATGATCCTCGGCTTCCTGGCCGCTGAATTTTGGCCATTTGTCCAAAACGGGATTACGGCTTTGGCCGGAGGGATCAAGAGCCTTGGGGACGTCGGTTTCCTGATTTATGGATTCCTAGAGCGGATCCTCATCCCGACGGGTCTCCACCACTTGGTCTATACGCCATTCCTTTACACGGAGCTAGGCGGAACGTCGACAGTGGCAGGAGAAGTCGTCTACGGGGCACGGAACATCTACTTTGCAGAAATGGCCGATGCCGGCACGAAGGTGCTGAGCAGCACGGTGAACTGGGATGCCAGGGGACTTGCAAAAATGTTCGGTCTCATGGGTGCAGCCCTTGCCATGTATGTAACGGCGAACAAGGATAAAAAGAAAATGGCCAAGGCCATCCTGCTTCCTGCAGCCGTCACGTCCTTCCTTCTCGGGGTGACAGAGCCGCTTGAGTTCGCCTTCTTATTCACGGCACCGATCCTGTTCGTCGTCCATGCCGTCCTGACAGGAGCGGGAATGATGCTCCTGAATGTATTTGGGGTCCATGCCATCGGGGCAAATGGCATCATCGACTTCCTGCTCTACAATCTACCGCTCGGTACGACCAAGTCGAACTGGCCGATGTTCATCCTTGTCGGATTGCTCATGTTTGCCGTGTACTTCGTCGTCTTCCGCTTCTTGATTCTGAAGCTTAATCTGAAGACACCGGGTCGCGAAGAAGAGGCAGAGGCAGAGGCTCCGGTAGAGGAGAAGAGTGCTGCTTCCCCTGGAACCGCAGCACCCCTTGGGGAAACGATCGTTGCCGCCCTTGGAGGCAGTGAAAACATTGAAAACGTCGACAACTGTTATACCCGCCTTCGCCTTGTCGTGAAGGATCCGGGAGCGGTCGATGAGCAGAAGCTAAAAGAAACGGGCTCTAAAGGAGTCATCAAGTCAGGTAACAACGTACAGGTAGTCTATGGTCTGAACGTGAAATCCGTACGGGATCAAGTCGATCAAAATCTAGGAGGAATGCAGCTATGAAAACATATAAACTAGCAATTGCAGGTGGAGGAAGCACATATACGCCAGGGATTGTAAGGAGTCTGATGGATCGTCTGGAGGACCTTCCACTTGAGGAAATCAGATTTTACGATATTGATGGCGAGCGACAATCGAAGGTCGTCGTGGCAGCAACAGCCGTGATCCGTGAATACTCCGATTCCATCAAAGTCCTTGATACGACTGATCCAGAGACGGCCTTCACGGACGTGGACTTCGTTTTCGCCCAAATGCGGGTCGGGAAATATGCCATGAGGGAATTAGATGAAAAGATCCCCCTCTCCCATGACGTGGTAGGACAAGAAACATGCGGACCGGGTGGACTGGCTTACGGTCTGCGGACGATCTTCCCGATGGTAGAGCTGATTGATTTTGTTGAACAGTATGCCAAAAAGGACTGTTGGATCGTGAACTACTCGAATCCAGCTTCGATTGTCGCTGAAGGGGTAAGGAAGCTGCGTCCTGATGCACGCGTCCTCAATATCTGTGATATGCCGGTCGCCACCATGAGGAATATGAGTGCGATCCTCGGGGTTGAGCGTGATGAACTGAAAGTGGACTACTTCGGGTTGAATCACTTCGGCTGGTTCACCAGGGTGGAAGTGGACGGCGTCGACCGCCTTCCTGAGCTTCGGAAGCATGTGAGTGAGCATGGCCTCCTGACAGAGGACGTATCGAAGATCGACTATCGACATGCGGATGCGTCCTGGATCAAGACGTTCAAGAACATCAAGCCGATCATGGACTTCTTCCCGGATTATCTGCCGAATCCATACCTTCAATATTATCTGCTGCCCGAATACATCGTGGAGAATTCCAATAAGGAATATACCCGTGCCAATGAAGTCATGGATGGACGCGAGAAATCACTCTTTGAAACCGTCAGGAAGTATGAAGAGACCGGAGTCCTTGAAGACGCGTTCCACGTGGGCGTTCACGGCATCTTCATCGTGGATGTGACAGTCTCCCTTGCACAAAACCTGGGAGAACGCCATCTCGTCATGGTGGAGAATAACGGGACGATCCCGAATCTGCCGGCTGACGCCATGATCGAAGTCCCTGCCTCCATCACGAGTGATGGACCGGTACCGGAATATGTAGGAGAAATCCCTTATTTCCACAAGGCCATGATCGACCAGCAGCTTGCCTCTGAAAAGCTCCTGGTGGAAGCCATCACAGAAGGATCCTATGAAAAGGCACTGCAGGCCTTCACCCTTAATAAAACGATTCCTTCAGCCATCGTGGCGAAAAAGATCCTCGATGATCTTATCGAAGCGAATCAAGCGTACTGGCCGACCCTGAACAAATCCTTCTCTGAAGGTGTGTTGGTTTAATTCAATAGAAAAAGCGCATGCCTCGGGCATGCGCTTTTTTTTGCTTACAAGACCAGATTCGTATTCCAGCTGATCTTTCTTATGGGGCTGTTGGGCGCAGTCAGGATCCTGGTCAGCATGACTTGCTGACTCTTCATGAAGGCTACTGAAGCTTCTTCGTTTTCTTTATTGAATTCTGCTCCTGCCGAGTGGGAGATCAAGAAATCGCTCCACTTGGAGAAGTCCTTTTGAGCCCTCCTACCGGCTTGGAAGCCATATTCATATGCGTCCTCGCTGGTTATATAATCTGCCACCCAGGCATTTTGAGCGAACATCGTACAGAACCCATAGTCCGTTCCTGCAATGGTTTTACTACTCAACTTGTGAAGGTACCGGTTTACGACTTTGTACTGATTCCGTGTCTTTTCGTCCTCGAGGGAGGAGATCCACTGCTCCCGGTCAGGGGCTGAGATGAATAGGAGGGTATTCTTCATACGATCGAAATCCTTGCGCAATCCTTCTTCCAGGAACCATTTCAGTTTGGCATGGGCCGTTTCTGCATCCACGATTCCCCAATATTCCAGGAGTTTCTTTGCCCGGTCCTTTGTTATATCAAGGGGCTTATAATGCAGGACAGAATAATAACCAAGATCTCCAGTATAGTTCAAGGAAGCCACCAGATTCACAAATCGTTTCTGTTCTTTATTCATAGATATCTCTCCTTTCTAACCCACCAATGACCGTCTGACTCGATTCCACCGCTTTACAATCTTTCTGAGAGAAAGGAGAAGGATCGCAGTCCAGATAATGGTCCAGATAATGGTGGATGTAGGCTGTCTGTATTCAGAGCCCATGCTGAAGATCGTCACCAAAGTAAATCCAACGCGATTCATATGAATCTCTTCAGCTAAATTTCCGAGCTGATGCCAGCTTACAAATAAGAAGATACAAGAAAAGATCATACCCCATCTGAATTGGCTCCATAAGAACACTGCGAATTTCTTACCCGGGGAAAGCAAATATAATTCCGCTTCGATATCTTTGGTCGTAGAGTCGAATTTTCCGGGATCGTTCCTCATGATCCGGTGGATGTTCGCCAGGTACACAAGGACTTCAGAATCTCCAATAGGATCGATGTGCTTGACCTGTTTAAATACCCTGCGGGCTTCCACAAGCTTTTTCTGCTTGAATAAGACCTTTCCGTAAAGGTTCAGGAAGTCCGTGTTTTCAGGTTCCAGCTCTATCAGATAAGCAAGGACGGCGGCGGATTCCTCATAGGCGCCATCTTCGTAGAGGGCACGCGCCGAGGACAGCTGGGCATCCAGGTCATCGGGATCGAGCTTCGTTACTTCCACGAGGTGAGGAAGAGCGTGCTTCACCCGTCCTTGGTGGAGATGAAGCTGCCCGAGGAGCTTATGGACATCGGGATGACGGTCAAAGAGTGAAAGCGCCGTTTTCGCGTATGCTTCAGATGCTTCGAAGTCTCCTTTGAACCATTCATCGTAAGCAGACTCAAGGGCATGGAAGAATGACTCGTGATCCATGTCCACACCGATGGTCCAGTCATAGCGCAGAGCCGGAAAGTAGCCGATGCGCCGCTCATAGAAGCGGTAGAAATGTTCGGCGTCCTCCTCATCAAGTGAATGGTTTCCTTCCTTCAGCATCTGCTGCCAGCCGAACTGGTTTTCAAGGAGGATCCAGATCCTCTTCGGAAGGAGACAATGATGCCAGATGAATAGGAGCATTTCTTCGCTCACCCGCTGTTGAAGCTCCATATTCCATAGTACATCTTGATCAAGGAGATCCATCCAGCGCCCCTCATTGAGCCTTGCTTCAAAGTCGCCGTACAGGACCTCGGCCTGATCAAGGAGCAAAGCAACGTCACTCAAAGGCTCATGAAGGGAGCCGATGTGATCGGGGAAGAGACTGGTGGCAGGGACATACTCCTCGTCTTCTGTGATTGTTTCTTCCGGGATGTCCACTTCCATTTCTGCATCGTCCGCTGTCGAGAAGGCTGCTTCCTTTTCCGCTCGTTTTTGCTGTTTCAACATCTTGGTGATGCTGTCATAGGCTTCCCTCAGGTTCTGATACCCTTCAGGATCGTCTTCGGGGTGATGATTCTTTAACTGCCTGGAGTAGGCTTTCTTTATGACGGAGAGGTCATCCGTCGGTTCGATGCCGAGTATTTCCCACTGTGTCATAGATTATTCCAGCTTTCGAATTGGTCTAGTGCTTCTTTGAATTCAGCAGATGCGCGCTTGATGAGTTGATCATCCTGGGTTCCAAGGGCCATTTCGAACTGTTCGATGGCTCTTGCGATCACACCCCGTTTGTCCCCGAGTGCCTCCTCATAGAGGCGTTCTCCACGGGCGACCAGGAGTCTGTTCTCCGTCCGCTCACGGGGGTGGATCTTGATGGTGGCGAGCTGCTCCATCCGTTCCTGCATTTCCTTGTCGGTCAGGCCGCTATCGCTCTGTTCGATGATCATATTCTTCTTCTCCCCGGTACTGAGGATGGTTACCTCCACCTCGAGGAGGCCGTTCACATCATACGTATAGCGCACGTCCACTTCTTCCTTTCCGGCAGGACCGGGTGGGATATCGACTTTCAGGGAGCCGAGCTTCAAGTTGTTCTCCACCATGCGGCTTTCCCCTTGATAGACTTCAAGGGTGATCGTCTTTTGTTGATCCGCGATCGGGGCCAACCGTTCCACACGGCTGACCGGAATCGGGGTGTTCCGCTCGATGATGGGGAAGAAGTGACCGTCGGTGTACTGATCGTAGCCCACCTGTTTGGAAATCGCCGTTCCGAGGGAAAACGGACATACATCTGTCAGGATCAGCTCCTGGACGGCTTCGTTCCGCTCTTTCAGGGCTACTTGCACGGCCGTACCGAGAGCGACAGCTTCATCGGGATGGATGGTCAGGAACGGGAGCTTGCCAAACATCTTGCTCACGGTCGATTTGATGATCGGCATCCTGGTGGCTCCACCGATGAGGATGATGGCGTCAATCTCATCCACCATGAGGTCCGCATCGCGAAGCGCCCGTTCGATCGGTTTTCTGAGCTTCAGCATGAGTGGCTGGCAAAGCTTCTCGAATCGCTTCCGATCGACTTCCATTTCCCGCACCCGTCCGTTCGCCTTGAGGGTCATGGTACATGACTGACCATTCCCTGATAGTGCTTTCTTGCATTCCTCCGCCTGTTTAAAGAGGAGGGAGAGCTTCTGGGAATCGAGTTCTTCCACCTTGAGACCTTCCGATTGCAGGAAGGCATTCATGAGGATGGAAGTGAAGTCCTCTCCGCCGAGGAAGTTATCGCCGGCCACCGACTTCACTTCCATGACCCCTTCGAACAGCTCGAGGATCGAAACGTCAAAGGTCCCTCCCCCAAGGTCGAAGACGAGGAATTTCGTATCTTCCTCCTCCTGATGGAACCCGTAGGCGATGGCAGCGGCCGTCGGTTCACTGATCAGGCGTTCCACCTGCATTCCGGCCATTTCTGCCGCCTGTTTGGTTGCTTTTCTTTGTTTATCATTAAAATAAGCCGGTACGCTGATGACGGCTTTGGAAACATCTTCACCAAGATGACTCTCCGCGTCCCGCTTCAACGATTGAAGGACGAAAGAAGACAATTCTACAGGGGAAAGGGTGTACGATCCGAGCTTGTAAGCCTTTTGCGTACCCATATGGCGTTTGAATGCGGCCACGGTCAATTGTGGGTGGGTAATCAGTCTTTCCTTCGCCACTTGACCAACAAGAATTTCTCCTGATTCATCCACACTGATGATGGAAGGGGTCAGATGGCTCCCCAGTACATTTGGAATAAGTGCCGGACCGTCCTCGGTCCAGTAGGATACCAGACTATTGGACGTGCCCAAGTCAATGCCGATCGTCGTCATAGTTCTCTCTCCTTTTTCAGTCAGATCAGTGCAGGTCACTGATCATTTTTTGATCGTCGGGATTGGCATACCCCTTAAATGGAAAAGATGGGACATGTATACCACTAAATAGTTTACTAGAATAACAATTGTTATGGATGAATCATATGACCTTTGTTCGATTAGGACAAAAGAATTATTTTACAATTAATAACAGGGATTTATACCCTTAATGACCCAGGTGTAAACCATTGTTTTGGGAATTTTCAAAGAAATAAGACTGGTTCCTGTTTCGCGATGAAGTGAATGTAAAACAATAAAAAGAGAAAGGGATATAGAACAACCAATTGACTTTATTTCCTTAATTGGATATAGTTGGGTTACTACTTGGTAATGCAAAGTAGCGATGCGTGTCCAACTACCTTGCATTACAACATACGGAGGTCCGCAATGGTATACCACTGGATAAAATGGAGATGGAAAGTCAGGATGAAGGATCAGTATCGGAGCCGATTTCTCACACCCTATCTGAGTTGGAAATGGCTATTGGCATGGGGAATCATGAAGGCAGTACTACTCTATGCTGCAAGTTATGTGACATTGGGGCAAGTGATCATTAATGGGAAGTTCGAGATTGGTTCAAATGTGTTTTATGCGGTGATGGATCATCTTATAAAAGCGATGAGGGAAGATCCTCATCTCATCTGGTCAGTCCTTTTCTTCATTATCTTCCTGAATGCAATCGTGTCCGGCATGTCGACTGCCAAAAAGCAAAAGCAGTCTCTTGACGGTGAATGGCTACAGGTGAATTTGAAGCTCACTTCATCCCGGGCCAGGACAATGGTCGAGTCAGAGTTGCTACTCTGGGAATCCAAGAAATTTTTAATGGTCTACATACCGATCATGGCTGCCGTTCAGAGTTATTTTCCAGCCCCAGTGATCACCATGGTGCTTGCATGGTTCTTCTACTTATTAATCGGATGTCTTTCTGCATCTTACTACGGACTGTCACTCAATCGTCAAGCCACTAAACCATCATTCTTCATAAGGATGACGTGTCAGCTTGCTATGCGGATTGCCTTTTTGGTCTTATCCGTACAGTTTGCCAGGAAGCTTGTCCCGTGGGTGGAGCAATTCCCCCTTATATCAAAGACCGTCGAGAAAGAGACGTTCTTCGGGTGGCTGGATACGGGTAGTGCCTCCATCGTTTCGATGACTTCGTCGATTTCGATGGTATTCAACTGGCGTTTTTGGCCACATAACCTGCTGGCCGAGCTGGCAACGGGAAATGGAGGGCTTACCTTGCTCACTGGGTTGTTGGTGGCAGGAATGCTTCTCTATCTTCCCGCCCGGAAACATTCAGATACAAAAAGAAGCTGGTATCCGTTCACTTTTTATGAAAAATGGATATCATTCCTCCTGATATGGTCGGGAGGAAAAGGGCATCTGCATTTCATGACCCGGAACGATCTTCGTTCGACTTTTTTCCTTTCAAGGTTTCCCATTATCATGGGTCCGTTTTCCTTTTGGATCTATATGGGCCTCATATGGGGGTTTCTTGACGGCATCGATCACGGGAGCAAGATGTTCCATATGGTCCTCTCTTTTTATACTTTTTATTTCGTGTATTTTTATACCCAAGCCAGCTTTTCAGCGCTAAATGGCATCCATGCCGTGGATGGTGTAGGGAAGAGAGTCCAATCCCATCTGCATCCCGATCAAGGGATTTGGCCCCTCTTGCGCTTAAGGCTTCGTCTCTTCCTTGTGATGACGGTCCCGTTACTGGTTGTCGGTGATGTCATCATGATTACGCTGGTCAAACCCGGAGTCACAGAGTCTATCATTCTCTTTCTCTCACATTTATGCGCTTGTATGCTATTCAGCTTGATCATGTACCTGCCTTCTGTTCTGACTCCTCACTTTCACTATCCTTCCCTCGAAGAGCTTGAGGATTATCCGGATCAGGAGAAGATCCGGAATATGGCTAACGGAGCAGTTGTCGGTGTCATGATCCCAATGGTGTTCATGCTTCCATGCGCCTTTTACCTTACGGATAGTTTTTCTTACAGGTCGTATCTCTGGGTGATCGGACCGGGGCTCCTTATGGTTATGGTTCTGTTTATCTTCGGCTTGTTGTTCGCTATGTATAGACGCCTTTCACGCATGACCCACCTTGATCATTTGAACCTTTAGGAGGAATGGAAATGAACGAACGTATCCAGCTCAGGCATATTACAAAATCCATAGGCGAAAAGGCCATCATACGTGATGTCGGCTTCTCGGTCACCAGGGGAGAGATCGTTGCTTTCCTAGGTCAGAATGGAGCCGGGAAAACGACGACACTTAAAGTTGCCGCAGGGCTATACAAAGCAGATCAAGGAGAAATCGACATCGATGGTACATCCGTATTCATACCGGATGATCCGCTTCTTTATGAAGAGCTGACGGTCCGGGAATATATACAGATGATGAAGGAGCTCCACCGGGTGAACGCACTCCCGGATCACACGGCTTTCCGGTTGGAGGAAGAGCTGGAGAAGAAAATAAAAGAGCTGTCCCTCGGTAATAAGAAGAAGGTGGCCCTTTACGCTGCCCTTATCCCGCAGCCGAATGTACTGCTCCTTGATGAGTTCATCTCCGGTATCGATCCTTTGAACATGAGGCTGGTCAAGGATCTTCTGAGGGCGTATGCCGCCGAGGGCAATGCCATCTTGTTATCCACGCATCAACTCAGTGTCGCCCAGGAATTCTGTGACTCCTGCGTCCTTATTCAAGATGGAAGGATTCTCGGTGAAAAGGTACCGCTTAAAACCATTTCTGAGACCCATTCTAGCTTGGAAGATTACTTTATCCATATGATGCAGGAGGAGCATGTCCATGAATAAGAAACGGTTGATTCTATCAAGCTTTTTGTTCACTGTATTTGCTGGCGTGCCATTCGTTTTTTCCCTCGTCCAAGGGAACGTGAGGGATGCTATCATCGTGGCCATCATTCTTCTGGCTGTTCTGGCAGTCACCATGTTGGATTATCCTAATAACAGAAAATCTCCTTAAAGGGTTTAGATTACATGAAATCGAATTGGGTCAGCCCCTTCAAATCCGATCTCTGCACAGTCAGAGGTCGGATTTTTTGTTCAGCTGATTACTCTACGAACTAGTACAATCTACCTTTCTTTTACATTCGAGAATCTCCCTCATCCTTTTAAAATGAAATCATCCAAGGTATAGAAATATCTATTAAGGTACTGATAATGCTGGTTTTTATTCCGTTTGTTGTTCATAGGGTCATAGATGGGAGGAAAGATTCAGATGATTCAATACGTTGAGAACCGTTATCAATTACTTATTGACAATGAGAATCATTATCAACTAATATGACGTTGTAAGCAGTTACTCAGCCATTATTGAAAGGGAGATGACTATGACGATCCAACAATTGTTGTCCAATCAAGCGTTACTCAATCAGCAGGAGAGAAGAGAATCCAATGCCCGTTCCTATCCGCGCAGGATCCCCCTCGCCATCAAGGAGGCAGAGGGTGTCCATGTGACAGACATGGAAGGGAAAATGTATATTGACTGTTTGGCAGGAGCTGGAACGTTAGCGCTCGGACATAATCATCCCGTCATCATTGAAGCTATGGAGCGAGTGATACGCGATAAGCGGCCTTTACATACATTAGACCTGACCACTCCGGTCAAAGAAGAATTTATCACTGAGCTATTCTCATTCCTTCCAGAAGGATTCAGGGAGAGAGCGAAGATTCAATTTTGCGGTCCTACAGGTGGAGATGCCATCGAAGCGGCAATGAAGCTTGTCAAAACGGCAACGGGAAGGCAAAGCATCCTGACTTTCCAAGGCGGATATCACGGTGCGACGCACGGAACGATGGCGATTTCAGGGAATCTCAGTCCGAAGAAAGGGGTTCATGGACTCATGCCGGATACCCACTTCCTTCCGTATCCATACACCTACCGTTGCCCATTCGGAGTAGGTGGTGAGGCGACCCATGAAATCAGTGCACGGTACATCGAAAACCTTCTTGATGATCCGGAAAGCGGTATCCTTCCACCCGCTGCCATGATCCTTGAGACCGTACAGGGAGAAGGGGGTTCCATACCTGCCCCGATCAAATGGTTAAGGGAAATGAGGAGGATCACCAGGGAAAGGGGCATCCCCCTCATCATTGATGAAGTACAGACCGGCATCGGCCGTACAGGAAAAGTATTCTCATTCGAGCATGCTGGGATCGTTCCAGATGTGATCGTCCTCTCAAAAGCAATCGGTGGAAGCTTGCCCCTATCCGTGGTTGTGTATGACAAAGACTTGGACGTATGGGGACCTGGAGCCCATATCGGCACGTTCAGGGGCAATCAGATGGCCATGGCGACGGGTATAGCAACCCTCCGCTACTTAAAGGAGAATCAGCTTGAGAAACATGCAGCACTACTCGGTGAATCCCTTTTGACCACACTCTCAGAGCTTCAGAAAGACGTTCCCGAGATCGGTGAGGTGAGGGGAAGGGGGCTGATGGTCGGGGTTGAGATCATTGATCCGAATCGCCCTGCCTCATCTTCCGGCAGTCATCCCGCCAATGCTGAGCTTGCAAGCCGTATCCAGCGCGAATGTTTCGATCGCGGCTTGATCCTTGAAGTTGGAGGAAGGCACGGAGCGGTCGTCCGGTTCCTTCCACCCTTGATCATCACACAAGAGCAGCTACAAGAAGTAATAAGCATTTTCCGCGATGCCGTATTGGCATCCGTTGAGAGGTAGAGAAATGAATAGACCGAATTTCGATTCTTACTTCCTTCATCAAGGGGAAAAAGGGTTGCACGCATATAAAGCTGGAATGACGCTTCTTACAGAGGGGATCACAGCGCTATATAAAAAGATTGACCGTCCGTTTCGAGGAGGAACACCTGACGCTCTTCAAAAACAGGTTGAAGGTGTCTTGTCGTTCACCCAGGATGGTCAGGCATTCGAAGATGTTTTGAGCGAAATCGAGGGTCCGGTCGTTCAGAGCAGTCTTCATGTCTCTCATGAAAGGAGCATGGCCCACCTCCACTGTCCTCCACTCTTACCGGGAATCATGGCAGAGAATATCATTGCTGTTTTGAATCAATCCATGGATTCGTGGGATCAAAGCCCTTCTGCGACCTACCTGGAAGAAGGCATGGTGGATTGGTTGAAGAGATTGATAGGATACCCTGAGAGTTCTGATGGAGTGTTCACCAGCGGAGGGACCCAATCTAATTACATGGGGCTGCTGTTGGCGAGGGATTCCTATTGCTTCAAGATGTGGAAGCATGATGTGAAGGAAGACGGGCTGCCTGAAGGGGCACATCGGCTCCGGATCCTGTGTTCGGAGGAAGCCCATTTCACTGTGAAAAAATCAGCTTCACAGCTCGGTCTTGGGGAAAAAGCAGTGGTCACTGTGCCCAGTGATCGAGAACGGCGGATGAGCATGCCCGATCTAAAGCGAATTCTTAATGAGTTGAAGGGAGAGGGACTACTCCCCTTCGCCCTTGTGGCCACATGTGGAACAACGGACTTCGGTAGCATCGATGCCCTTCAAGCTTCTGCAACGATTGCAAAAGAGCATGGACTATGGCTTCATGCCGATGCGGCATTCGGAGGAGCGCTTCTGTTAAGTGATAAGCATCGCACCAAGTTGGACGGGCTGTATTACGCTGACTCCATCACCATTGATTTTCACAAGCTATGGTATCAGCCCATCAGCTGTGGTGCGTTCATGGTAAAGGCCCGTGAGTCATTTCGGTTCATCGCCCATCACGCCGCCTATCTTAATCCGATGGAAGATGAGCATGAAGGAATTGAAAATCTGGTGAATAAATCCGTACAGACGACGCGGCGATTTGATGCATTGAAGATTTATTTGTCCTTGAAGGTAATTGGGCTGAGGCGGTTTGGCGAGATGATTGATCATACGTTGGAACTTGCCGGCTACACAGCAGAACTGATAAGGACCATGGATCATTTCGAACTGAAAACACAACATCCCGAAATCAATACGGTGGTGTTCCGGATACGTCCCCTTTCTTTGAAGGAAGAAGAGGTGAATGGTCTGAACAGGTCAATCCAGCAACAGCTATACCAAGACGGTGGTGGCGTAATAGCAAAAACATCGGTTGAAGGGGTAACCTGCTTGAAACTGACGCTATTGAATCCGAGAACGTCCAAAGACGATATCCACCAACTGTTGTCAGATATCGAACGGAAGGCACGACAATTCACGAATGGAGGTAAAGCCCTTGTATGATTCGAAACGTATAGCCGAAAATGCCACAATGCAAAGTTTCCTTAATTGTTATTTAAGGGAGACAGGGAATTACGAATGTACCGATGCGTTCGACTCCTTTTCCCAACACGTTTTCATCTCGAAACTCTCCATCCAGAAAATCGACCTGGTATTGCCTCTTGAGTACTGGTCATTGACGGATCGACATCTCTTCTCCTTTCCGATCTACTACAGGGTTCAAGGAGAAGGCGATCTACAGCCCCTGGATTATGTCACTCTAGTTACTTTGATTGTAAAAGAATTCCTCCTTGACCAGCAATGCAAAGAGGCAGAGGATGAATTGATCTATCGCGTCATCCTCAGCTGCAGGAGCATCCGTAACTACGTGGAGGGACGACTTGAAGATGGTGAATCCCTCTCCCGTTCTGATGTGGACTTCATAGAGGCGGAACAATCCTTATTATTCGGTCACCTACTTCACCCAACGCCCAAGAGTAAGCAGGGGTTGACAGAGGAAGAAGACAGATTGTACTCACCTGAAAGGAAGGGAGAGTTCCAACTCCATTACTTTGCAGCCGATGAAGATCTGGTTGTCCATGATTCAAGCCGCCCTGAAACGGCGGTTTCCATCATCATCAATGAGCTGAAGGACGGCGGTGTGGATGAAGAATGGATCGATCACCTTGTCAAAGAAAAAGGAAAGGTACTGATTCCTGTTCATCCCCTACAAACAAAGGAGCTGTTGTCTAGGCCCGAGGTACAGGAACGGATCATGGGGGGGAATCTGGAATACATCGGTCCACTTGGGCGTGTCTATACAGCTACCTCTTCCTTCAGGAGCGTGTACGCCAAGCAGTCGCCCTATATGTTCAAGTTCTCGGTACCTGTGAAGATCACCAATTCTTTACGGATCAATCAGGCAAAGGAGTTGGCCAGGGGGGTGGAGGTGTCAAAGCTCCTTCAGACAGACCTCGGAAAAGCACTGAAAAGGCACTTTCCAGACTTCAACATCATCGAGGATCCCGCCTACATCAATCTTGAATCCAGTGAAGACATTTCCGGTTTTGAAGTCGTGATCAGAGATAATCCCTTCATGGAGGCAAGGGGGAGTACCAGCTTGATTGCCGGTCTATGCCATGATCATCCTTACGGAGGGAAGCCACGTATCCACTCCATCATTGAGGAGATCGCCGTCAGGGAGGGAAGGACAGTGGAAGAAGTGAGCGCGGATTGGTTTTCTCGCTATTTGTCTATCTCGATGGAACCGATGATGTGGTTGTTCGCTCATTATGGAATCGCCTTGGAAGCACACCAGCAAAATTCCCTTGTCACCCTGCATGAAGGATATCCGCATCG
The DNA here is from genome assembly GCF_001274775.1 of Rossellomorea marisflavi. Classification (GTDB taxonomy): domain Bacteria; phylum Bacillota; class Bacilli; order Bacillales; family Bacillaceae_B; genus Rossellomorea; species Rossellomorea marisflavi. The sequence continues at coordinate 395,010 of NZ_LGUE01000008.1, read as the reverse complement.
TTTCCACTATCGTGATAATCAGGGTTATTACTACAGCCGTTCGAAAGCAGGGAAGCTTGCTATTCTTCACCCCGGAATCAGTGCCATCAGCGATACGACCTGCGACGATCATGTGGCGGAAGAAAGATTCAGATATTACTTCTTCTTCAATCACCTCTTTGGTCTCATCAATGGTTTCGGGGTAAGCGGGTTGATTGAAGAAGAGAACTTGATCAGGATTCTGAGAACAGCCTTGAAAAAACACGAAGGAAGCATGTCGGGGGTCTTGGTGGAAAGTCTCCTCTATCAGCCGGTCCTGCCTTGTAAGGCCAATCTCCTTACCCGGTTCTATGACATGGACGAACTAATCGGTCCGATGGAATCTCAGTCGGTCTATACCATGGTGCGCAATCCCATTGCCCATGAAGTGGAGGTCCGGCATGGTGTATGACGTATATGAACCGAAACTGCACAAAACTATATCGTTCAGAAAAGCAGGACTTGATGATATCGGTTTGGTCCATACGTGGATGAATGAAGATCACGTCCATCCTTTCTGGCATCTGAACCTCCCTTTCCCTGAGTTTCGGACGCATTTTGAGAAGGCTCTGTCCGATGGGCACCAGTCCCTATATCTTGGTATGATCGACGGTATTCCCATGAGCTACTGGGAGGCCTATTGGGTCGAAGGTGACGTATTGCAAGGAACGTATCCGAACCACCCTTATGACCAGGGGGTCCACCTCTTGATCGGGGACAAGCGTTTCTTGGGGAAAGGACTTGCACTTCCCTTGCTAAAGGAGATGGTCCGCTTCCTTTTTGAAGAATCAAAGACGGTAAAAGTGATGGCAGAGCCGGATATCCGGAATGAGAAGATGATCCACGTGTTCAAAACATGTGGGTTCATCCCTCTTAAGCCGGTGCAACTACCTGCCAAAACCGGACTGCTCATGTCATGTGATCGCAGAGAGTTTGAAAGGAGATGGTCTTGATGAGGGGGATTTTGGATGTAGTCGGAATCGGAATTGGTCCATTCAATCTCGGACTTGCGGCCCTTTTGGATGGAAAAGAAGAGGTGGAAGCTGTTTTTCTTGAACGAAAGGGGTCATTTGATTGGCATCCTGGGATGTTGATTGACGGGACGACCCTCCAGGTTCCTTTTCTTGCTGACCTTGTCAGTATGGTCGATGTAACCAACCGGCACAGTTTCCTTAACTACCTACAAGAACATGGGCGTCTCTATCATTATTACTTTCTTGAAAAGTTCCATATCCCCCGTAAAGAATATAATCACTATTGCCGCTGGGTAGCAGAACGATTACCTTCCTGTCGATTCTCCATGGAAGTGGAAGGGGTCATCCCGGTTGATCTACCTGACGGGGAGAAGGGGTACAAAGTGTCTGCGTGGGACCACGGGTCCGGACAAGAGAAACATTTTATGACTCGCCATGTGGTCATGGGGATTGGATCCGTTCCGTCTATACCAGATCCTTGCAAGGAAATGCTTAATGACCGGATCTTCCACTCATCTGAATATGTCTTTTCCAAATGCCGCTTGAAGGGGAAACGTTCCGTGACGGTAATCGGATCCGGGCAGAGTGCAGCCGAGGTTTTTCTTGATGCGGTCCGGATCCAAGAAGAGGAAGGATTCTCGCTGAATTGGTTTACAAGGTCGGACGGATTCTTTCCGATGGAGTATTCCAAGCTCGGACTGGAGCATTTCTCACCGGACTTTACGAATTTCTTTTATCACCTGCCCCAGGAGAGAAAGGACGAACTCTTGAAAGGTCAGGGCTTACTATACAAAGGAATCAGTGCAGGGACAATCGCTGATATTTATGATCTGCTCTATGAACGATCTATTGGAGGGGTAAGGCCCCCCATCCATCTTCAAGCGATGACAGAAATCACGGGAATAGGGCAGGCCGGTAGTCGGTACGTTCTGGAAGGCTTTCATCATGTGAAAAAGGAGGCATTCTCCATGGAGAGCGATGTCATCATCCTTGGTACAGGTTACAAACAGGCGGAACCATCCTTCCTATCTGCAATGGATCAGGGCATATGGCGAGATAGCCATGGGAGATTCGGAATTACGGAAGACTATCGGTTACGCTCCGCTTCGGGTGAGGCTACCGACATTTTCGTACAAAACGGTGAGTTGCATACCCATGGTGTGGGGGCGCCGGACCTTGGCCTTGGAGCCCACCGGAATGCCATCATCATTAATCAGATCGTCGGTCGGGAGGTTTATCCGATCCGTCAGAAAAATGTGTTCCAGTCGTTCGGCATAGGGGATCCATCAGGACAGGAAGATGGCTCTCAGAAAACGATCAACTCATTTGAAAGGAAGGATCAGAAATGGACAATCATATGAAATCACCATCCGCTTTAACAAGGGGAAATTGGGAACGGGTCAATCGGAAGCTGGTTGCCAAGATGCTTTCAGAATATATGTATGAGGATATGATCCACCCTGACATTAAGACGGACGGCTCCTTGATTCAGTGTGAGCTGAAAGTTTCTGAAACGAAAACCTACCGTTATCAAGCGGAGAAACGATTGTTTGATAGCTATGATGTTAAAGAGGAGACAATCGAAGTCTTAGAATCAGGAGAGGTGAGAGGAGCCACGTACGCAGTCGGGCTGCTCATCGATCTTCAAGGGCTCATCCCCATGTCACCTGAAACCGTCGGCCATCTGATCAAGGAGCTGAATGCAACCCTTATTGCCGATGCCCACATCCTTGAACGTCAGGAGGTATCGTCGGATGAACTCATTCATGAGGATTACGCCCTCCTGGAAGGCTTCATGACAGGGCACCCTTGGATCACGTATAACAAAGGCAGGATCGGCTTTGGGTACGATGATTATGTGAAATATGCACCCGAACAGAAGAAGGAGATCCGATTATCCTGGATTGCCGTTAAGAAGGAGATGGCGTCATTCCAAGCTGTCCAAGGGGTGAGCTACGATAAGCTGATTTCTGACGAGCTATCCAAGGAAGAACGGGAACGGTTTGATGAAAAAGTGAAAGCAGCCGGAGGGCAGCCAGACGACTACTACTATATGCCTGTACACGAGTGGCAGTGGAAGGAAGTGCTGGTCCAGCAATTCCCGCAAGCACTTGCCTTCAAAGAAATCATCCCACTTGGCAAAGGGGCTGACGATTATCTCCCGCAGCAGTCGGTGAGGACATTCGTAAACGTGACCAATAGGGACAAACACCATGTCAAATTACCGATGAGCATATTAAATACCCTTGTGTACAGGGGCTTACCGTCTGAACGGACCTTGGTCGCTCCCCAAGTGACGGAATGGATCAAAGGGATCGCTGATCAGGATCCTTTCCTCAGGGATGAGTGCAGGGTCATCCTTCCTGGTGAAAATGCCAGTATGAACGTCGATCATCCCGATTATGTACATGTCGAAAAAGTTCCGTATCACTATCTCGAAATGCTTGGGACCATTTGGAGGGAGAGCATCTATACATACTTGGATGAAGGCGAACAAGCCATCACGTTGGCAGCTCTTCACTACGAAGACCGGAATGGAAAACCTTACGTGAAAAGTTTGATCGAGGATTCTGGTTTAAGTACGGAGAAATGGTTGAAGACATTTTACCGGGTCGTCATGGACCCCCTTCTGCATTACTTGTATCAATATGGTACGGTCTTTTCTCCTCATGGACAGAATACGATCCTGGTCCTGAAGGATTCCGTCCCTTATAGACTGGCCATCAAAGATTTCGTGGATGATGTCAATATGACAGATCAGCCGTTCCCTGAACTGGATGGATTAACGGAGGAACTTAAGCGTGTATTGAGGAGCGAGCCGCCAGAAGGATTGACACAATTCATCTTCACGGGATTATTCATTTGTCATCTGCGCTACATGAGTAATATCTTCGTCAATCACAACTTGATGGAGGAAGAAACCTTCTGGGCCTTTCTTGCAGAAGCCATCACTCATTATCAACGCCGATTCCCTTCGTTGAAGGAGCGTTTCGAGCTGTTTGACTTCTTTAAGCCGGAGTTGACAAAGCTTTGTCTGAACCGCAACCGAATGGTTGACTATGGATATGCTTCAGGAGATGATCGGCCGCATGCTTCTGAATTTGGATATGTAAAGAATGCCCTGGCATTATTCACTGAGCGGGTGTAATCAGATGCAATGGAAAGAAGGGTGAAGAGTGTGATTGTACAGAAATACGGAGGCACATCCGTAGAAGCGGTATCAAATATTAAAGGGATTGCTCGGAAGGTGGCGCTTGAAAAAGCCGGTGGACTTGACCTGGTCATCGTCGTTTCGGCTATGGGAGATACAACCGATGAACTGATGAAGCTTGCTGACCATATCACCACTAGGCATCATAAGCGGGACCTGGATATGCTTCTTTCGACGGGAGAACAGGTGACGGTTGCTCTACTGTGTATGGCCCTCCGGGAAGAAGGGGTGACTGCCACCGGCTTGACCGGCTGGCAGGCGGGGATTTCCACGACGACCGATCACGGAGGGGCATCGATCCTGTCGATTGACCCCGAGAGGATACAGAGGGAGTTGAAGATGGGGAATGTCGTAGTCGTTGCAGGATTTCAGGGGATAACGGGAAAGGGTGATATCTCCACGCTTGGGAGAGGTGGCTCCGACACGACTGCTGCAGCGCTTGCCACCAGGCTCGGTGCTGAAAGGTGTGAGATCTATACAGATGTCGAGGGGGTTTATACCTCAGATCCCCGCTATGTAAAGAAAGCCGTCAGGATCAGCTCCTTGACGTATGAAGAGATGATACTTATGGCACGGAGGGGCGCAGGGGTCCTCCATCCGAAAGCGATTGAACATGCAATGACCCATAACGTCCCTCTGGTGGTCCGATCCAGTATGAGCAGGGTGGGAGGTACATGGATTCATGGGGCCCCTGGGAGAGAAGTCAGTCATCCGGTTTATGGGATTGTATTTGATAAGGGTAGATTCTGTTATACCCTCTCAGGGGTTCCAAATAGGATGGAAATGAAGGTGATCATCTCATCACATTTGAATTCATTGGACATCGAGTACGATACCTTGATGGAAGATCGTGAAGATACGCTTTCCTTTTTGGTAGCGGAGGCGGATCAAGAGCTTGCAGATCCAATCTTTGACAGCGTGGGGGCCATCGTCAGACGGGAGAGAAAAGCGACGGTGACGGTGGTTGTAAGGGATGAAAACACCTATCATGTCACTCTGGATACGGTGAGGAAGATACTCCAAGAGAAAGGGCAAGCTTTCCATATCATAGAAGACTGTACTAATCACGTGACGGCCGTGGTGGAAGAGTCTCATGCTATTGCCCTGACGTCTCTTCTTCATTCTGCATTCGGGTTGGATGAAGTTCAAACATCTGAGGCGGCCGGTGTTTTTTGAAAGAAAAGCTGGTCAGCGGGATCGTGTCATCCTGCTGACCAGCTTTTTATCTTGATACTGGTATCGATTTCAAACAAGACAGCTTTTGCTCATTATGAAAGACTTCATAATGTGCAGACGCCACCTTTCCTTCAATGTAATCCAGGGACAAATTACCAGAAGGGTCTGCAAGACTTCCGATTGCCCTTGATAAGAGATCGACGACTACCTTTAAGTTTGTTCCTTCCTTCAGTGCATGCTCATCGTTCATTCGATCCATGATTTCTAAAGCTAAGTTTTGGACGTGATATAAACGTCTGTCGTTCATATAAACCCCCTCCATCATCATTGATGAACTTAATATATGGGAGAACCCCGAGGGATATGACTTCTTAACATCGCTTGTAGATTGCTATGGATCAAGGTATGAACAACAAAGAAAATGAGAACGCTAATGGGTAGCTGAGGAGGTGAATAACCATGGCACAAGATGTACTATGCGAAGTCAGTAACTGCCGCTACAACAAAGAAGGTAAACGCTGCTCGGCTGATCAGATCTTTGTGGTGAGTCACAGAGGAAATGAAGCCCATGACAGCAAGGAAACCGACTGTAAGACGTTCGAACCTGGTATGTAATGACAGAAAGCAAGGCAACCAAGGGGTTGTCTTGTTTTTTTAGTATTGATAATAATTCTCAATCTTATTCGTCTTCAAAAAATAAATCCGCCCGTCTCTTTAAGACGAAGCGGATTTTTGCTTGTACCAATCATAGAATTCACCGGCTTCTTTCCTGGATACCCCGTAAAGCTCGCTGACGTGGGTGGGATCGGCCCTGTTGGTAAAGGAAAGAGTGGCAATGCCGAATCGGCGCTGCAGCCATGAGTGGGTGACGGTAGCCTGTTGTATCCTTCGTTTATGGGTTACAAAGGTTTCTGTCGTGAGGGCACCGCTCCGGATCTGGATCAGGTCCCCATGACGGATGTAGCTGGTAAAGGCGTAGTCGAGTACCCTCAGAATGACTGCCAATATAAAGAGGATGGCCGATATCCATAGGAAAGCCGGTTTGAAGATGAGGAAGCCGGCAATGGACAGGATGGTCACATAATAGGGCCTGAGAAGCTTTGCCCAGAGGACATGTCGTGGAAAGAGCCTCATTTCCTCTTGTATCTCATAGTGGGGGAGCATTTCTTGTATGATGCGATAGGCTTCATGCTTCGGCAGGAACGGGTAGAGGGAGCTCGTTTCCTCGCTTTCAAGCTCTGAAGATCCTGCGCTGATCAGCTTGACTGATGCCAGCCCCAACAGGCGCTTCAAGAGCGATTGTTCCACCACGACGGCCTGTACGTTCCGCTTCTGGATGGAGAAGTGGGTCACGCTCGCCACCCCTTTTTCGATGTGGATCTTGTCATGGTCGTCGCTGATCGTGAACTTCCCGTATTTCAAATACACCCTGACATAGCCGATGACCGATGAAATGAGAAGGGCAATGACAAAGAGAATGATTAGCATCCACCAGTGGAGGACCAGGTAATCCCATGCTCCTTCCGCCCCGTCTTCAAGATTGAAGAACACGGCTAGGTTCGAATAGGCGGCACTGAGGAGCGGGAAGATCGCAAGAAAGCTCAAGGACGTAAATGAAGCACGGATCAGATCTTTTTTCTTTGACTGGAAGCGCACGGTGCGCACGGCTTCAGCATCAGAGAGACCATCCCCTTCCTCGCGTCTGTTCTCGCGCTGCTGCAATCCGATCAAGGAAAGGATCCGTTCTTTTTCTTCTTGGGTGATCACGGGGAACTCTACTTCCCCGTGATCACCGGAAGTCCCTGTCTCAAGTTTCAACGATGTGAGACCGAACCATTTGTGGACGAATGTCGTGTTGGATGTCTGGTTATGAACGCGGTCCAGTCCCGCCGTCCGCTTTGTTTTCACCCATACCCCTTCATGGAGGACAATTGTCCTCTCGGTCACTTCATAGCCGTGAAATCTCCATTTCAAGAAGATATTCACGATGGCCCAGACCGACCAGGCGATGAGGATATATCTTCCCCACACTACCCATCCAGAAGTGGATTGGGCTTTCAGGACGAATAAAAAGAAATAAACAAAGAAAATCCCTTTTACGAAAGAGACAAGCTCCACAACAAGAAAGGCAGGATGGAACCGCTGGAGGCCGCTCATATGGCTTCCCCCTCCTCATCCCGGACTTTCGCGTAGGTGGCTATGACGCCCTTCAGTCGCTCTGCTTCCGCCTGAGGGATGGCAGGGATCGTATGGTTTGATGTGGTCGTCCCCACCTCTAAATCGTATAGGCCGTATTTTCGTAAGAACGGCCCCTGCTCGGTGCGTACATATTCGACCTTCTCCATGGGAATCACCACATGATTGGAGTTCCACTTCCCGTGCTTGAGCTGGATGAACTCTTCATCGATCCGGTACCGCCAATGGCGCTGGACGAAGACCGGTTCCAGGATAATGGAGTACAGGGCGGATAGGATCAGGAGTCCTCCCACAGAGTACAGGACAGGACTCAGCCACCCATACCAGTGGAAATGATCCGCGCAGTACAGGAGCACTGCAATGATGATCAGTGTAATTGAATGTCCGATTGTGTTGGTCACCCGCCACATCTGGACGGCATCTTTTGATATCGTTTCGGTTGGTTCTTCAATATGTATGTACATTCCGTCTTTCACCTCTCCTGTTATACGGATAGATGGAATGAATGGTTTCAGCTTCCGCCCAAAATAATATTTCACATAAAAGGTTTAACTTTCCTTTAAAAGTGATATTTAACATATAGTTCAAACTGTTGAAGACTAAATGCTCAAGGGTCGGTGGTCCGGTTACAAAGTATTAGTTTCATCACGAAATAATGTAATTGAAAAGGAGTAGTCAGAAAGACATATATTCTTAGTAATCAAGCCTGGTGTAAGAAAGAGTGGTAAGTGTTCTCCTTCCAATCAACGGAATTTTTGAGACTAATAACCTAGGCGGGAGACATCCAAAAATAAACAAATGCTATCATAACAGTATTTTACCAATCATGCTATAGTTGAAAAGATTGGAATTTTTAGTGGTTGTGTCCCTGATGATCCAGGGATAAGCCATGAAGACGCCAAAGCACCATGGCCAATGGGGAAATTGGCAGAAGCGATTCTTTAATTAATTGATTGCTGTCTCGCGTTCATGGATGAAGCGGAAGAAGCCATTGATTTCTTAAATAACCAAAACAATCTTGAGAGGATGGATCAGCGTGAAAAAATTAATCATCATGCTCGTGGCTTTATCATTCATCGTGATGGGCTGCAGCCAGAGCACGTCTTCTGACGAAAAGTCGGAGAAAAAAGAAAGCGCTCAAACAGAGAAGAAGGAAGACAACAAAAAAGAAGAAGCTACTAAAGACGAAAGCAAGGAAGAAACCGATAAAGAGGATACGGCCAAGAAAGAAGAGCCGAAAAAAGACCTCTCCGATGCTGAGAAACAGGAAGCCCTCATTACGTATATCAACGATGATGTACGGAAAATTGCAGACTATGAAACCGAGGCTGTTGTAGCCCTTCAAGGCGTATCAGGAGAGAACTATACAAACGATGAAGATATGTACGAAGTCTTGACCAAAGAGGTCATCCCGACCTATGAAAAAGCGGTGGACACGGCTGAAAACATTGAAACTCCGTTTGATGAACTTGAGCCTATGACGGCTAAATTGAAAGATATTGTGGCGACTTACCATGAGGCCCTCATGCTCCAGAAAGAAGGGATCGAAAAGCAGGACGTTTCCTTGATTGAAGATTCCAATGCGAAGGCGCAGGAATACCTTCTGGCAGCACAGGAATATCATATGGCCATGAGTGATCTGGCTAAGAAATACGATGTGGATTACCAACCTGACAATCAACAGTTTTCTAACTGATTGTGACGCTGAAGCCCCTTCCCCAGGCGGAAGGGGCTTTTTACTCTTTGGATGACGAGGTGACAATGATGAAGCGAGCGATTGCGATGGTGGTGGCTGTTTGTCTCATTTCCTTTTTTTCTTATCAGTTGGGACTGCCTTTTCCAAGCTCTTATCTTCCGGTCTTCTTTTTCATAAATGGGCTATGTGCTCTATGGTCCGTTTTTAATCAACTGGTGGTGATCGCTTTCTATGAATATCGGATTCATGATCATAAAGATACCTTTTTTCAAACAGTCCTGAAATTTGTCCTATGGCCGGGCATGATCCTAAATCACCATGTCCAGCTCGTGCTCTGTCGGCTTCCGTTTATCGTCAATAAAGCATTGGGCATTTTATATGCATTGGTGTTGTTCATACTCAGTATGTTGGTATCATTCGTATTTGAAGTGTGAAGGAGGGGATGAGATGAAAAAGCTGACGCTCAGTGCATCGGACTTTGCATCGTTATTGAAAGAAGGAGGATACGGTAGACAATCGAAAAATATAAAAAAGCAATACGGATTGAACGAGCTCCCTCCGGCAGTAGGAAGTGATTTTTCTGATCGGGTCATATCATGTGTCGGGAAAAGCAGCATGTCTATCTTTTATCATGCGGAAGAACGGAGGGGCATGGCTCTTCATGCTTCATCAGGGAAAGAGGCACTTGTGGAATGGGTTGAAGGTGATCAATATACCTTCTGGTTCCAGCCTTACCATGAGGGTATGGAGGAACTGTTCAAGGATTTCTTTGCCCTGCAGGAGGAACGGGAAGCTGTGCAGGTGGAGGAAGTGAAAATCCAGAAGTGGCTGATCTATGAGGATTCATTCGAAGAGGACGAATGGAATGAGCTTTTGGAAGAAGAAGGGGTTTCTGAAGAAGAACGAAAAACCGTGAGAGAGTTCAAGGAAAAAGGATACGGGCCCCCGAATGTGGTGACAACCATCTTTCCGGATAGGCTGACTTCTTACCGGGAGGAAGCATTTATTGCAGGAGAAGGGTACGTGTGGCTTCTTGACCCCGAGACGGTAGAGGACTCCTTCTTCCTGGGGTTGAAGAAAATCGGGGTTGCAGAGTATGTGGAGCAGCTGGTCCTCCAGGCAAAAGAAGTTCTGTCGCCGCATACAGCGGAAGTGAAAAAGTTCTCGATTAAGCGCGGGATGATGTTTCAATTGAAGGGGCAGATACCCCTGCTTGTAGTGGTGGCCATCCTATGTGTGAATATGCAGGCATGGGAAGCGGATGGCTGGCTGGAAATCGCAGTCATGGTGATTTTTTATGAGTTTTTCCTGGGTATCCTCTCTTTATTTGCCTGTCTTAGACCTCGGAGATTGTTCTATATATAAACGAGAAAGAGGCAGGGACAACCTGTTATAGTCATGGTGAAACCCGCATTCAATTTGCCCTGCGATACGGCAAATGAATGCGGGTTTTTACTTTGTTTCATGACTATTTCTATTTCATTATTTCCAGCGGTTGAATGGAGTGCAAGACGAAGACTCCAGCGGGAAGAGTAACTGATGTGAGACGGCCTGCCGAGGAGGCTCACGGGCTACCCGCGAAAAGTGTAGTCTTGCACGGAAATCATGAGCGGTATAAAGAACCTGATCGTGTTCGTCATTAAATGGTTCGTTTTGTCCCAACCTCTTCGCTTCATGACAGGGAGTCCCTGATGACTTTCTGGTAATAGAGGACGGATAGAATGCCGAAGATGGAATAAAGAACGGCATACACACCCATGACGATCAAGGTCGGAGCCCAAAAGTCGTTTCCGAAGAAGAACCAGCCCGACTTGACGGCAAAGTAGCTGTGAAGGAGCCCGATCATGAGGGGGATTCCAAAATTGAACAGCTGTTTGAATTGAATCCCTCGGAGAAGATCTCCACGGGTATAGCCAAGCTTGCGCAGGATCGTGTAATTCGGTTTCTCGTCTTCGCTTTCATCCATCTGCTTGAAGTAGAGGATGCAGCCTGATGTGACAAGGAAGGCAAGTCCAAGGAACGCAACACAGAACATGGCGATCCCCATGTTGGACCGTTGTTGTTCTTTGCTGTTGAGTTGAGAGATGGACTGTGTGGTTTCCTGATTGAACGTTTGATTGAACAGCTTGTTGGCATCTTTCAACTGGGACGCTTCTTTCACATCCAAGCCTAGATATAGACTGGTTTCCATTTGAATGGAAGGGTCCAGATCGCTCTTGAGCTTATTGAACACGGCATCATCAACAATCCCGATGGGGAAACCGCCTCCTGTGAACTTCCACGAAACATAGAAATCATCCTCCATGCTCAGATAGTTCTGTTTTTCCTTATGCTCCTTCCCTTTGTAGACTACACGACCGGAATCCTTCATGGGAATAAAGCGGCTGAGCATATCACTGTAGCCCGTCAGGATCGTTTCGCCAGGAGAGAGATTCACTCCCTTCACGTCCTTATCGCTGATTACAGCCATCTGGGTATTACGGGTATCCATCTGGAATCCTTCGCTTTCTTTCTGCTTCATGATGGCAGATAAATCTGCGTTTACCTGGATGACCTCGATCTTCGTGACATCGTACGGAATTTCTTCCTGCTTCAGCGCCTCCTCAAAGATCTGCAGTTCGTTTTCATCCTGAAGGGCAAAGTGGTTCGGCGTCTGGCTGATCGCGGTTTTATCGGCTGAATAATACGAGATATACGTCAGCGATAAGAGACCGATGGCAAGGGCAGATACCGTGGTGATGACGGTAAGGAGGAGGGAGTTCGACTTCATACGGAACATGATTGATGAGAGGGACAGCACCTGATTGATGCTGAGGTAGCCCCCCTGTTGTTTCCTGATCACGTTAAAGATGAAGCTGACAGACCCTTTATAAAAGAAATAGGTTCCAATGATGACAGACCCAAGGATGAACGCCATGGCCATGAATAATTCGGTCATGGAGGTGAAGTCGCCTCCGAAGAGCCTGGTAGATACATAATAGCCCGCCGCTATCAGTCCGATTCCACAAAGTCCCATGATGACTTCCCAAATTGACATGCCCTTCATTGAATTCTCCGTTGATGATTTCACGTTGAATAAGGCAAGGATCGATTGTTTTTTGATAAAGAAGGCATTCATCATCATGATGAGGAGGTAGATGCCGATGAATACAATGATCGTCTGGAGAAGTGCGTCTCCGGAGAATCGGAGCTCTGCGGTTGAAGACACCCCGGTCACCTTGAAAAGGACCATCAGGATCAACTTTGAGAAGGAGAACCCGGCAAAGATCCCGATCACCATCGAACCGAAGTAAAGGATGGCGTTTTCTACGGTCAACAGGTTGAAGATCCGGTTCTTAGTCATCCCGATGAGCTGGAACAGCCCGATTTCCTTGCTCCTTCTCTTGATGAAAATGGTATTCGCATAAAGCAGGAAGACTGCCACGATGATCACCAGAAGATAGGATGAAACCTTGATGGCGGCTGCGCCCTTCACGTCCCCCTTTGTTTGATCGAGTGCCGGGTCGAACTGCAGCGTCACGAAGGCAAAATACAGGGCGACACCGAATACAAGGGCGAATACATAGAGATAGTAGTTCTTGATGTTCTTCTTCAGATTCTTCAGGATCAGCGAATTAACGTTCATGCTGTACCCCGCTCAGGAGGCCCTGGGTCTTCATGATATCCTGGAAGAAGGCTTGTCGCTCCTGGTGGCCCTTATTCAACTGGGTATAGATCTGCCCGTCTTTGATGAAGATCACCCGGCTGCAGTAGCTTGCAGCCACTGGATCGTGGGTGACCATGACGATGGTCGACTTCAGCTTTTCGTTCAGGTCGCTCAGCTTGTTCAAGAGATCGGATGCCGATTTGGAATCCAGGGCACCTGTCGGTTCGTCGGCAAAGATGATGCTCGGGTCATGGATGAAGGCCCGTGCCGCTGACGTGCGCTGTTTCTGCCCGCCTGAGATCTGATTCGGATACTTGTTCTTCAGTTCATTGATCCCAAGCTGTGAGGCGAGAGCAGAGAATTTTTGATCGGCCACCTTCCTTGGTGTTTTGGTGATGGAGAGGGGAAGCATGATGTTTTCCTTCACGGTCAATGTATCGAGAAGATTATAGTCCTGGAAGATGAAGCCCAAGTGATTCTTGCGGAACTCGGCCAGCTGCTTCTCTTTCATACGGGTCATTTCGTTGCCTTCGATCTTGATGGATCCTTCAGTTACTTTATCGATGGAGGACAGTACGTTCAACAGCGTCGTCTTACCTGACCCCGATGCCCCCATGATGCTGACGAACTCACCTTTTTCAATCGTGAGATCGATCCCCTTCAGAACCTCTTGTTTATTGAATTTGTTCCCATAGCTTTTATGCAATTTGACGGCTTCCAGTATGCTCATTAGTCAAAACTCCTTTGCGTTGGTTGATAGTTTCATTATAGGAAGCATGGAGTCCCGTTTCCTTTCATTCAGCGAACAAAATAGAAAAGCATGTGACAATGTTGTCACATGCCCATCACCTGGTGAATCTCGTTGCGGTCAGGGAAGATCAGGGTGAAGGTCGATCCTTCACCTGGAGTGGAGTCGACTTCGATTTTGATGAGGAGGGAATCGGTGATGACCTTCGTCAAGTAGAGCCCCATGCCGGTGGAGGCAGAATGGTTATGGTGGACCGTCGATGTGAACCCTTTATCGAAGATCCGAGGCAGATCTTGAGGCTCGATCCCTCTGCCCTTGTCCCTGATAGATAAGGTCATCTGATCGCCGGCAGTGCCAGTGATCTCGATGTCTGTTGCTTCACTGTATTTGACGGCGTTGGTGAGGAGCTGCCTGAATACGAACGAAAGCCATTTCGAGTCGCTCAGTACTTCGGTGGAGGCAAGGTCGATATCGAAACCGATCCCTTTCTGGATGCACCAAGACTGCAACGTCTTGATTTCCTGATAGAGGAGGTCTTCTACATCGATCCTCTCAATATAAAGGTCATTCTCCATGATATCCATGCGCTTCTGATGGAGCTGCTGGTCAAGAAGCAGGTGAATCCTCAACCACTCATATTTCAAAGGGGCCTTGAGAGCATCGTTCTCCATGCGTTCCATGATGAGATGCATCGCTGTAAGAGGCGTCTTGACCTCATGGATCCAGGCGAGAAGGTCATCCTTTTCCTGATCAAGACGCCTCCGGTTTTCCGACGCGGCCTCTTTCAGGCTTTGACCCTGCTCGGTGAGGATGGTGTAGAGGATATTCTCAAAAGGAGAGTCCGGTTCCGGGACCCCGCTGATCGTGAAATTCCGGCTCCATTCCTCCAATCCCTTATAAAAACGGGTCTCCCTCTGATAGCGGAAGAAAAGGAACCCGAGGAAGAAAAGAGAGGACAGGAAGGAAACATAAAGAATGGAAGCAACCGGTATGGCTGCATCGAGAAAGGCGATCCCGAGATAGAAAAACTGGAGGAAGATGAACATGAGGATCCAGCTTTTCCTCTCCCACAGGAATGCCCTGATCATGAAAGGTCTCCTTCCACGGCCATATATCCCTGCCCCACCTTTGTCAGGATGTTTTGCCCCAGACCGATCTCATCCAGGCGTTTCCGCAGGCGGTTCACATTCACCGTCAGGGTATTGTCACTGATGAATCGCTTATCGTCCCACAGCTTGTTGATCAGCTCATCCCGGGTGACGATCCGGTTTTTATGCTCGATCAGGAGCTTCAGGATGAACATTTCATTCTTCGTCAGCTCGATTTCCCCTTCATCGTTGTCCACGGTATTCCGCTCATAGTCGACCTTTGCCCCGCACCAGGTCTTCAGATTGACCACCTCGGCATTATAGTTGTAGACCCGCCTGAGCGTTGCCTGCACCTTTGCCACCAGTACATCAAAGTGGAAAGGCTTCTGGATGAAGTCATCGGCCCCTAGCTGCATCGACATCACCATATCCATCGGATGGTCCCGTGAAGACAGGAAGAGGATCGGTACGTTGGAGTGGGAACGGATCATCCGGCACCAGTGGAAACCATCGAACTTCGGGAGCTGGATATCAATGATCACCAAGTCCGGCTGAACCGCTGCGAACTCCTCCATCACCAGACTGAAATCTTTCACACCGTGGACTTCATACGACCATTGGGTCAATCGGTCACGAATCTCATTGAATAAACTTGTATCATCTTCAATCAAAAGCAATGTAAACAATTAAATCACCACAATATTGTTTTTTAAAAATTTTACCGAATAATGAAAGGTTTTACCAGATATATCAGCCATTTCATATAGGCTTCCTTGAAGATGGAAAGGAGAGAAAAGCCCGTGAAGAATTTGGTCCCCCATCCTTTGAACCAAAAAGTTTAACAATTTCTGAAAATTGCGGTTTATAAAAGTAAATATCAGGATATATAGTAAGTACTTGTAACCGTAAAGGGCTGAGTGTGACATCCTATCCCGGCGTCCGAACCGGGGTCTGTCGATATCTGTCGTTTCGACGGGTCTGAAAGACCTAATCGACAAAGCATGACATTACATTATTCCTAAGGAAACAGAGATTTTAATAGTTATAAAGTTTCCTTTTCTGAGTAAAATCTGTGTTTTTATGTAAGATTGTAATACTATGTTAGATGAAGTTGTCAGTAAAAGGAATCTATTCTTTGTTATGGGTATTCAGACTTTATATAGATGATTACCAACTAAAAACGTTATAAGGGAGAGGAAATTACATGTCAGGAAGAATTCGCGTAACCCCAGCAGAATTGGATGGTATGTCAGGCCGTTATTCAAACGAAAAAGGTAAACTAGAAAGCCAAATCGGCGATCTTGATGGAATGATCCGTGAACTTGAATCAATGTGGGAAGGTGAATCAAGCCGTGCCTTCAGTGATCAATATGAGCGCCTTCGCCCGTCCTTCGTTGAAATGCAGGAATTGCTAGGAGATATCTCACTGCAACTCAGAAATACTGCAAGAGCCATCGAAGATGCAGACAATCAAATCGCCAGCCAAATTCGTGGATAATCATTTCCGACGACATTTCAATCAAGGAGCGCTTAACGTGTTGAGGCGCTCCTTCTTTATGAGGTGAATGAACGATGTACATAGAAATCACCGTCGATCTCAATCGATATCAGAAGGGGAAGGTCCTTGACCTTCGTCTCTCCAATTACCATACGGTCAAGAAGCTCATCGACCTTGTATGGCAGTCCCAAAAGCTCACCTCGGAACCAAGGGAAGGGTACTGGATCAGGATTTCCAATAAGGACCTGGTCATTTCAGGAAACGCCCGCCTGAATGAAGCTGGGATTCTCTCGGGTGACCGGGTTGAAATTTTATAAAGGAGAACAATGACCATGGCCGAAACGAAACGGACGTACCTAGAAGAAAAGCTTGATATTGTTGTGAACCGGACTGACGACGTCATCACGTTCGTGTTTCAAAATGAAAAGATCAAACTGGACCATGTCAGAGAAATCATGTTTCTTAAAGACTTGGATCCGACCATTCAAAAGGAAATCAGGATGGAAAATGATGAACTCAGCATTTCCCACACCATCCCTGCCTCATATATTGCCTCTGACAAGCTGAATATCGGTGAGAAGGAAAGGCTGATAACGGCACTCCAACTTGTCCATAGGGTGCAGCAGCACCGACTCTCAAGGATTCATTTAGTAGTAAGCCCGGGGAATATTGTTTTCGACCAGGGATTGAGCCCTCACTTCCTGCATTACGGAGTAAAAGAAAGCCTGCCTCCATATGAAAAGGACGGAGACACCCTGTTCAAGGAAACGAAGGCAATGGCTGCCTTCATCTCAGATCCGAAACTATCATTCGATGACTATATCAAATTCAGTGAAACGATCAAACTTTCCGAAGTGACACGGGCTATCATGGAAACGGCCACCTTCGAAGAACTGGAAGACGTGCTGAATAAGAGTATCCTGGATGCGAAGGAAGTGGCTGCTTCCTACATGTCCATCAGTAAAAAGAAGTGGAAGACCAACCGCTATATCCTGCTGGGTGTATCCATACTATTGGTTCCAGCCATCATTTATTCAATCTATTCATTCTTCTTCATCAACCCGAAGCAGGAGAGCATTGTTTCCGCTCAGGAAAACTTCTTATTGAACAAATACAGTGATGTTGTCACTGAATTGGAGCCTTATGAGATTGATGATATTCCTAAGGTGGCACAGTATCAGCTGGCCCTCTCCTATATTGTGAATGAATCCCTTTCAGAGGATCAGAAGGAGAACGTCAGGAATACAATCTCTCTGCAGTCCGATCCCATGTACTACGAGTACTGGATCAACATCGGGCGCGGAAAAGCCAAGGAAGCTCTTGATACAGCCCGCTTCCTCGAAGACAGGGATCTGATCCTGTTTGGCCTGCTTAAGTATCGCGAACAGGTGAAGTCCGATAGCGAGCTGGACAGTGAAGAAAGACAGCAAAAGCTGAACGATATTGAAAGTGAAATCAATGAGTACGAAGAAGAAATGAAGAAGCTTGAGGAAGAAAAAGCGGCTGAGGAAGAGCAGGCGAAGGAAGCGGAGGCTGCTCCTCAGGAAGAACAGGATGCCGGACAGCAAGAAAAAGAGGCACCTAAAGCGGATGATCAGAAAAAAGAAGACCAGAAAAAAGATCAGCAGAAGAAAGATGATAAAAAAACAGACTGAGTGGGTGATTGAATGTATGCCCTGTGGATTTTATATAAAGAACAGTACCAATATTACAGAATCAATACGGACAGGGAAACGGTAACGATCGGGCGCAATCTCACAGATTCGGTGACTATCCCTTCCCTCCCGACCGAGTGGGAAACGCTGTCTATTGAAAAACTCGGTTCATCGTTCCGGATCAAAGGAGATCTGGAAGAAGAGATCAAGCCCGGAAAAGAATGGACGTGCCAAGCTGGCAGTGAGAAACTTTCCATCCTCATAGCCCCGCTCTCGGAAGAAGACAATGTGTACTTCATAGGACATTTGGAAGAGATGTTCATAGGTTCACGGAAGGGTGCACATATCTCAATCCCTCATCACGAGGGAGAATGGTACAGGGGTGAGAACGGACGATGGATACTGCATCCAGACTCCGGATCGTATTATATGAACGGGGAGCGGATCAGAAAAAAAACGGAGATCTGCACGGGAGATATGATTTTCACCCCCTATGTGACCATCACCCTGTTGGAGGATGACCTCATCTCTATCCACGGGGTAGGGGAGATGCAGATTCATTTGCCCGAGTCCCGGCGTCCACTGTCCGAGATGAAGAAGAAGTATCCGAATTATCGTCGTACACCACGGATGGTCTATGACCTCCCGGAAGAAAAAGTGCAGCTGTCGTTCCCGAGTCAGGAATCCGATGACTCGGGCCGAAGCTTGTGGATCATCATCCTGCCGCCCCTTGTCATGCTTGTTGTCATGGGCTTCATTGCCCTTGTCATTCCCAGGGGGATATTCATCATCATCTCGCTTGTCATGTTCACCACGACGTTGATTACGTCCACCGTTCAGTTCTTCAAGGATAAATCAACTAGGAAAAAGGCGAAAGAAAAGCGGGAGCGCGTATATACGAGCTATTTGAAAAACAAACGGCAGGAGCTTCAGGACCTCGCTGAGAAGCAGACCGATGTGCTCCGATTCCATTATCCGTCATATGAACGGATCAAGTATCTGACTGAAGAGCTCTCGGACCGTTTGTGGGAAAGGACCCTGGACAGCCCGGATTTCCTTGAATTCCGCCTTGGTACAGGGAAGGTTCCTGCAAGTTATACCATTTCATTGAGCTCAAGCGATATGGCCAACAGGGAAATGGATGATCTCTTGGAGCAATCTCAGAAAATGAAAGATGTCTACAGTGAAATCGACCATCTACCGGTCAAAGCGGAACTCAGTCTTGGGGCAATCGGCTTGATCGGAAAGGAAGCTGTCTACAAGAACGAAATTCATCAGATGGTTGGTCAGCTTGCGTTTTTCCATAGCTATCACGATCTTCGCTTCGTGTTCATTTTTGACGAAGAAGAATACGGCGAGTGGGAATGGATGAAATATCTGCCCCATTTCCAACTCCCGCAATCCTATGCCAAAGGCTTCATTTATAACGAAAAGACCCGCGATCAGATTCTGTCTTCCATCTATGAAGTGCTGAGGGAGAGGGATATAGATGATGACGACAAGGAAAAGGTGATTTATTCACCCCACTATGTGTTCATCGTCACGAACCATCAGCTGATTTCCGATCATGTGATCCTTCAGTATCTGGAAGGTGAGTATGCCCATCTCGGGATGTCCGTCATTTTCGCGGCGGAAGCAAAGGAGAGCCTGTCGGAAAATATCCATACCCTTGTCCGGTACATCAATGATCAACAGGGTGATATCTTGATTCAAAAGAAGAAAGCCGTCAAGATCCCGTTCCGATTGGATGCTTACGACCGGGAAGGCAATGAGCGTTATGCCCGCATGCTAAGGACGCTGAACCATCAGATCGGGATGACCAATTCAATTCCGACCAGTGTATCGTTCCTGGGTATGCTCGGAACGAACGATGTTCAGCAACTTCCGATCAAGGAAAACTGGTTGACGAGGGAATCGGCCAAGTCACTCGCCGTACCGGTGGGGCTGAAAGGAAAGGAAGACCTCGTGGAGTTGAATCTTCACGAAAAAGCCCACGGTCCCCACGGACTCCTTGCAGGGACTACGGGTTCAGGGAAAAGTGAGTTCCTGCAAACCTATATCCTTTCACTGGCGGTCCATTTCCACCCTCACGAAGTAGCTTTCCTACTCATCGACTATAAGGGTGGGGGAATGGCGCAGCCGTTCAAGGATATCCCGCATTTGTTGGGGACCATCACCAATATCGAAGGAAGCAAGAACTTCAGTAACCGGGCCCTTGCTTCCATCAAAAGCGAACTGAAGCGGCGCCAGCGCCTGTTCGACCGCTATGAAGTCAACCATATCAATGATTACACCCGTTTATATAAGCAAGGGAAAACCGAAGTGCCACTTCCGCATCTCTTCCTCATTTCCGATGAGTTTGCAGAGTTGAAAAGCGAAGAACCTGACTTCATCAAAGAGCTGGTCTCCGCTGCCCGTATCGGGCGAAGCCTCGGTGTCCACTTGATCCTGGCGACTCAAAAACCTGGCGGCGTCATCGATAACCAGATCTGGAGTAATGCCCGGTTCAGGGTGGCACTGAAAGTGCAGAATTCGGAAGATAGTCGAGAAATCCTTAAAAATTCCGATGCGGCTGCTATTACCGTGACGGGCCGTGGTTATCTCCAAGTCGGAAACAATGAAGTATACGATTTATTCCAATCGGCATGGAGCGGGGCCCCGTACCAGGAGGATTCCTTTGAAGCGGAAGATGAAGTGGCCATCGTGACCGACCTTGGTCTTATTCCACTCTCCGAGGTATCATCAAGCCCTGGCGGTCAAAAAGATGTCCAAACAGAGATCGACGCCGTCGTGGATCGCATTGAAGAAATGCAGGCCACGATGAAGATCGAGAAACTCCAGAGCCCTTGGCTGCCGCCATTGGCTGATCGATTGTACCTGCCGAGGGAGACTTCGCCAAAAGAAAACCAGGTGTACCTGGCAACGATTGATGAACCGGAGAAACAAAGTCAATCGCCTTACTGGTATACAGTGGTCGAGGACGGCAATGTCGGCATCTTCGGATCATCCGGCTACGGGAAGACCCAAACGGCCATCACCCTCCTCATGGGAATGGCCAGGAGCCTGACGCCGGAAGAGGTTCACTATTATCTTCTCGACTTCGGCAATGGGGGCCTTCTACCATTGAAACAGCTTCCGCACACGGCCGATTACTTCCTTATCGATCAAGAGAGGAAGATTGAAAAGTTCGTGTCGATCCTGGATGAAGAAATGGCCCACCGGAAACGCTTATTCCAGCAAAAAGAGGTAAGCTCCATCAAGATGTACAACACGGTCAGCGAAGAGAAGCTACCCCTCCTCTTCGTGACCATCGATAACTATGACATCGTCAAAGATGAAATGATGGACTTTGAAATACAGATGAATCAGCTGGCCAGGGACGGCCAATCCCTCGGGGTTTATATGCTCCTTACAGCGACCCGGGTGAACTCCGTCCGTCAATCACTGATGAATAACCTGAAGACGAAGATTGCTCATTATCTCATGGACCAAACGGAGACCCAGACACTGGTTGGGCGCGTCGACTTCGAACCGGAAGCCATTCCGGGCCGTGCCATCGTCAAAAAGGACTCAGCCTTCTTCTCCCAGATCTTCCTCCCTTCAGAAGGGAAGGACGATTATGAGCAATTGAACCGATTAAAAGAAGATGTACAGTTCCTGCGGGAGAAATATTCAGGTATGACCCTGCCAGAGCCGGTTCCGATGCTACCTACAGAGCTGACCATGGTCAATTTCACACAGTATACAGACCAAACCCAGCGACAGGGATTGCTGCCTGTAGGCTTGAACGAAGAGACGGTCAAGCCGGTCTACGTCAATTTCCAGAAGACCAAGCACTGCCTCGTCCTTGGACAAGCCCAAAAAGGGAAGACGAACGTCTTGAAGGTGATGGCCAACACGATCCTTCAACAGGATACGGAGCATATGGCCATTTTCGATTCCATCGACAGGGGTCTTATCCACATGATGAAAGAGGACAAAGTGGTTTATATGGAAAACCGCGAGCATATCGATATTTGGCTGACAAAGGCCGAAGAGATCTTTGCAGCTAGGGAAGAACAGTACAACCAGTCCATCACCGACGGAAACTCCCTGCCTCAATTCCCGCCGATCTATCTCATGGCGGATGGGTATGGAAGATTCCTTCAGAATGTGGATACCAAGCTGCAGGATCGCATCGTCAAATGCATGAAGAACTACTCCCATTTGGGCTTCTATATCATCATGAGCGGCAGCAATAACGAGCTGTCCAAAGGGTATGACGCACTCACGACCGAGTTGAAGCAGATCAGGCAGGCCATCGTACTGATGAAGAAGTCCGAGCAGACCCTTTATACGCTCAGCTACGACCGCAAGGAACCCGAAATTCAACCGGGCTTCGGCTATTATGTCGAAAACAGTAAGGAAATCAAATTACAAATACCACTCATGGTAACAGAAAGGAAAGTACTCGCATGACACAGAAAGTAAGCATGGTCAAACTTTTGGTAGCCATCTTAATGATCCTGGCCACACCGTTACTCTTCTTTCGTTCTGTCGGTGATAACCCCCTGAAGGTAGAGAAGAATGCCACCCAATCGATTGCCATCGTCAATGAAGATGCGGGTACGGAAGTGGAGGGGGAATCCCTGCAGTTCGGGGGTGATGTCACATCATTGCTCGGTGATGATTCTTCCTACGAATGGACGGTCGTCGGAAGGAGTGCGGGGGAGAACGGCCTCGAAACATCGAAGTACGATGCAGTGGTCTACATCCCCTCCGACTTTTCAGAAAAGATCATGACCTATGATGAAGAACGACCGGTCAAAACAAACCTGAACTTCAAAGTGCAAACGCAATTGAACTCAGTGAATAAAGAAAAGGTTCTCCGTGAAATCGAAACGGCCAGTAAAAAGGTGAATAATAAAATGTCGACCCTTTACTGGAACTATGTGTCTGCGGATATGGAGAATGTCCGGGATGAATTCGATCAAATCCTCGAAAAGGAGCAAACGTTCCAGCAAACGATGCTCGCTTTCTACAAGCCATCGTCCAAGGACCTTGCCGGCCAGATCGAACAGCAGCAAAACATGCTTCTCGGTCTCCAGGAGTCCATCAAGCAGGCAGACAGCCGTGTGCCTGAACAGGAAAATACCCTGGAGTCATTCCAGAATAGGCTGACTCAATTCGTTGAATACGTCGACCAGTACCGGGAATACCAGGACAATCAAAAACAGCTCCTTGCCGAGGTGCAATCCCAGTCGGTACAAATGATCGACGAATCCACTCAAAACACCCAGCCGATGTACATGAAGCAAAAAGAGCTGTTCGGACAGCAGGGTAGCCAAATCGATAACGGCATGGAGCAGCTGAATGCAAAAATGAAGGATAATCAGAATGCGTTTGCTGCACTGAAAGAAAACCGAATGGCTGAGGTCGATCGCCAAGTTCAGGATTTCTACAGCTTCCAGAACCGAGTATTGGACTATTACCAACAACTGCAGGATACAAGGAAACTGGATAACCTGCAGGGTACGATCCAAGAATGGAATAACAAAATTTCCGAAGGCGACGGTGTGATCTTTGATCCACCACCGAAACCTGAAATGCCTGAGGAATCCGAAGGTGACAATGAGAATGAAAACCCGGGTAATCCAGGAAACCCTGATGCACCTGGTGAAGACAACGGTGAAAACCCAGGGGAAGGGGATGGACCGGGTAAACCGGGAGATTCTGCACCTTTACCACCTGACTTGAATCCGGAGATTGCAGAGCTTAATGAGATTTCCGCAGGGATGACAGCCATTCAAGGAATACTTACCGGGGAGGAATTACCTACTCCTGAACAGTTGACCGAAACGGTAAAAAATCTGACGTCACTCAGTGAGCGCCTGGCCGGGGTGAAGTCAAGCCTCGACCAAAAGAACACGAATACAGAAAATCCCCTTCAGAAAGAAGTGGATAGGCTTCTTAAGGAAGTAGAGGCTTTAACGAATCAGAACAGCGGTCTAGGCGAGCGTATCAAAGAGCTCGAAGCAAGGGTGACCGGACTGCTAGCGGATAAAGAAGCGTTGAAAAAGCATATCGAAGAATTGAACGAGAACAACGAGATCCTGACGAAGCAGTTGGAGATGTTCTCAGACAACATCATGAATATCGTCGGAGAGATCGATGCCAAGGAAGCATCCATCCTTCAGTCACCGGCACTTTCCACTAAGCGAAAAGAAGATCTTGGCGGCTATTTCGCAAGGGACATCAATAATTATAAGCTCATGGACTTGATCAAATACTATGCGTACTTGGATCAATATGAAGCTGTATTGAATGGGATGCTCCAGGAGAATGGAGTTAAGAAGACCGTACTGGATGATGAAGATGTGCGAAATGAAGTCATGGGGATCCTTTCTGTGACCGATGGGGAAAAAGCCATGTGGGAAGACATGAACACGAACAGGCTTCTGACAACCCAGGATGGACTCAACACCCTTCAGGATTCCTTCGCTGTTTTCATGGCAGAGTACAATGAAACGCTCAATAATAACCAAAAACAACTCACAGAAAACCTGAACGCCATCAGCCAGGATGCCGGGAAAGTGCTTCAGCGCATCCAACAGCCTGACCAAACCGCTCCGGCTCCGAATAATGGGGCATCTGGCACGGAAGTTGTAGGAAATCAGCAGCAGGTTGTGAGTGAAGTCAAGATGATCCATTCGTTCCTGACGAATGTGCAGGATAATCAAAGTACGATTGTATCCTATACGACCGATCTGCAATCAAATGTCGCCAACGTGCAAAATGATGCCGATACGCTGAACAATAAGTGGGCGACGAATGTCGCATCGACGCAAATGGTGCGTGATGATGTATTCAGCATCCTTGGAAATGCATTTGTGGACGGACAATCCAATGGATACGTATATGACTTCCTTACCAATCCATTGAAGGTGAATGGAGATGTTCCTCAGGAGAAGAAGGACAGCGTGATCCCTCCGGTCGTCATCCTGTTCATCATCCTGATCTCGAGCCTTATGATCGGCTATACAAGCTATTACTTCCAGCGTGTACCGCTTTGGCTCCAGGGAGTACTGTTCCTCCTGCTGAATTTGATTGTAGGATTCTTGATCAGTCTATACGGACTTGGAATCTATTCACTTGGTGAATCTCGCGAAGTGGAGTGGACCGTATACACGATCTTACTCCTGCTAACAGGTTCAGGACTGGTCCGGATGGGCTTTGTCACTCATCGCCTTTTGGGCTGGTTCATCTCAGTGGCGATCGTCGCACTGTTTGTCACGCCGCTGCTCGCCCTTTCAACGCCGAACTTCAGCTTTAAAGATCCGATGTCGACGGTCTATCTGTCGATTCAATACGGAGCGGATTCCCAGTTCGGACAGGCCGCTCTCATCATGGGCCTCATCCTTGCAGCGCTTGTCGTCCTACAAGTGCTCCTTGGACGCAATAAGGGCCATGGAGGGGACGGCAAGGGTGATGAAGCCTATGAAGGCTAAAATCCTTCTGGTGGCCATTCTCGCGAGCCTCTTCATTATGGGGGCTCCGGTACAGGCCAATACGGATATTGAAGACCTCGTCCCGAATGATTATCAGGACAATAAGTTCCGGAAGAATACAGACCTGATCCATGAAAGGAATCTGTATAACAACGAACGGAGCAACATTCCTGAAGAACAAAAGGGATTGACCTTTGATGGCACCGGGAGTGATACATCCGGAGAACGATTGGAAGCCCTCTTTCAAGGGACGGAAAAAGATACGAATACCATCAAGGCAAAAGCCGATAATCTCAAACTCTTCAGTGAAACTGAAACGGCCAAATTGGGCTCGTTGGAAGAGCAGGGTGAGAATTCATCCTCTCTGTCTCTTCTCATCATCATTTTTGCAGGGATTTGTATCGTGCTCCTCATTGTGGTGATGATCGCCTGGGCACGTACAGGTCAGAACGTGAAAAAAGCGTAGTACAATATGAAAAAGCCGGGAATCGATCCACGATTCCCGGCTTTTTCGTGCTATTCAGCTTTTTCTTCACTCATGAATGCATGCGTATTCCCTTCAGAATCCTTGAAAAAACACATCCATGTCTCAACGTCCCCCATTTTGGACACCACATGGGGTTCCCCGGAAATTTCAACACCTTTATTCCTTAACTCCAAATAAGCTGTACGCGTATTCTCCACATTGAAATACACAACGGAGCTAGGATGGTCGTATTCCTGCTTCTCCGGCAAGGTGAGGAGGATCCTAACGTCGCCTGATTGCAGGAAGGCCATTGTATCCGTATGGAAGAGAAGCGGGAGCTCCAGGGTTCCCTGGTAAAAGGCTGTCGCTCTCTCGATATTTTTGACGGGTACCCCGACTTGTCCGACTGAATTGATCATGATATGTCCACCTTTCATGTGTTTCTCACATCGTAATTGATTTTTGCACCCGGTTCTTATCAAAAATCACCTTTTTTAAAATATTGCCTGGGTGATAATCCCGTATGCTGCCTAAAAGAACGGCTGAAGGATGCCGAACTTGTAAACCCGAGATCATATGCCATCTCCGTGTAGGATGTAGAGGATTCTTTCAGAAGGCGTTTGGCACTCTCCATTCGGTACAATAACAGGTGCTGTTTTGGCGTGACTCCGAACAATTGCCTGTAGGTTCTCAGCAAGTGATTGGCAGAGAGGCAGGCAATCCGTGAGATGTCCTCTAGGGTAATGGCTGTTTGGCAGTAGGCACGTATGTATTCATTGGCCAGGATGAGCCTTTTGAATAGTTCTTCACGGGTCGACCGCTTTAAAGAAGATAATCGTTCCAGTTCTTGAGGAATAGTGGTTTGATCGGCCAGGATGGCTTCCATGACGGGATAAAAAGACTCTTCAAGTTCTCTTTCACGATGGGTATGCTTCATCAGCTTAAGCATCTTCTCAAAATGAGGCCCGAGACGATAGGTCTTTTCAAAAAATCCATCGCCTCCGACGGGTTTGAAAGGATCTGTGAGCAATTGGTCCTGTGAGGCTTCCAGGCTCCGGGACACTTCTGAAGAAAAGCCTGATCGGAAGAAGAGGCAGAAGGATTCAACAGGCTCCTTTTCCTCGATATGTAGGGAATATTCGCCCTCATTCACGAGAAGATATCGGTTTCCTTCTACGCTGTAGAAGCCGCCGTTCGCTTCATAGAGAGCCCGTCCTCCTCGGAAGGTTTTAATGGACATCTGTCCCGTTCCTTCCCAATGAAAATCCTTCCCCCACGCATGAAGTACATAGTTTCGATTCATGATCCTCACCTCTTCCATCATTATACAATAATGATTGCTCCTAAGAATGAAAAAAGCGCCCCATCATAGGGCGCTGCGCGGTATTATTCTTCCGTTCGCATGGTGAAGACCCTCTTGGCCACTTCCAGGGCATTCAGGACGCGGGGGAAGCCTGTGTACGGAATCAAATGGATGATGGCTTCTACAATTTCCTTTTCCGTCAGCCCGGCTGTCAGACCCGTATTGATATGAAGCTCCAATTGAGGCTCCGTACCTTGGGTCACAAGGGAAGAAATCGTAATCAATGCGCGCTGTTGATTCGTCAAACCGGAGCGTGAGTAGATGTCTCCATATGCGAATTCAATAATGTATTTCCCCACATCGGGTGCGATGCTCTCCAAGTCCTCTGAGATCTTAAGATGGCTGGGAACGTCTTTATTGTCTGAAAGGGTGTATTCCATCAGTTTTTCCAGTCCTGCTTCGTACTTACTCATGTTGTATCCCTCCTGTTGTGATCTGCATTTACTACGATAACCCGGAAAGAACCATGAGTAAAATACATATATTTTATACAACACATGAATTTTATGAATGTGAGAAATGATCATTCATGTGCGCAATGAATTTCTTGGACGCAAAGGATACATACCTTCCCTTCTTCGTTACAACACCCAACTTGTAAGGGAGCCCGGGAGATTCAATCGGGACAGAAGTGACGGAAGAGGTTTTCAGTTTCTTCGTGAGGGACTGGGGAAGGATGGACACTCCGAGATTCTCTCCGATCATTTCGTTGATAAAATCCCACTGTGAGCTCTCGTAGGCAATCTTCGGGCTAAATCCAGCTTCTTTGCAGTATTCGATTACGCGATCATGAAGAGTGAATCCTTCGCTGAATAAGATGAACTCTTCTCCCTCGAGCTCTTTCATCGTAATGGATTCACTGGCAGCCAACCGGTGGTCCGAATGGACAAACAGATGCAATCGCTCCTCGATGATGGAAATGATATCGAGCGAATCCTCATCAAGGGGCAGAACGATGACACCCAGATCGAGAAGCCCGTCCTTCACCTCCTGCGTCACCTGATTGGCCCCATGCTCGATAAGCTGAATCTCGATATCGGGATATTGATCCTTGAATGATTTGATCAGCTTGGGGAAGTAAAGGAACCCGATCAATGGAGGGATCCCGATTTTGATTTTCCCTTTCCTCAAGTGCATCAGATCATACAGGTGAGTGGACAGGTGGTCGAGAGATTCAAGGATGACGCTGGACTGTTCATAAACGATCTGGCCGGCTTCTGTCAGCTGGATTTGCCGGGATGACCGGTCGATAAGCTCCATCTCCAGCTCATCCTCAAGCCCCTTTACCATCTTGCTGAGGGTAGGTTGGGACAGATGGAGCACCCGGGAAGCTTTGGTGAAACTTTTATGTTTGGCTACTTCGTTGAAGTAGGTGAGTTGTCGAATATCCATGGAAACTCGCCTCCCTTTTATATAGATATTTTGCATACTAACTATAGTATTAATTCATTTTACTTATCAATAGGGGAGGAGTAAAATTTCTAATGCATTCATTTTGTGTCTATTTTATGAACAGGACCAAGGTCCTTGAAAGAAAGGTGAAATTCATTGTTAAGTATCATCATTGGCCTGGCACTGCTGATGTTTTTCGCATATTTAGGCTGGTCCATCATCTGGGTGGCACCGATCGTTGCAGGAATCGTCGCACTGTTAAGCGGCCTTGATTTGATGGACGCATACACCGACACGTATATGTCTGGTTTTGTCGATTTCGCGAAGAAGTGGTTCCCGATCTTCCTTCTTGGAGCCGTATTCGGCAAGTTGATGGAAGACACGGGAGCTGCGAAGTCAGTTGCTTTCCAAATCACCAGGATCATCGGCGAAAAGAGGGCCATCCTCGGCGTTCTCGTCGCTTCCGCAGTCCTTACGTACGGAGGAGTCAGCCTCTTCGTGGTCGTATTCGCCATCTATCCGATTGCATTGGCATTATTCAAGAAAGCTGATATCACCCGCAATCTCATTGCGCCGACCATCGTACTTGGTGCCTTCACGTTCACTATGACGTCAGTGCCGGGAACACCGCAGATCCAGAATCTGATTCCCATGAAAACGTTCGGAACGACGCCTATGGCAGGAACGCTCATGGGCATCGGGGCAACCATCGTCATGGCGGTGGGAGGATATTTCTGGCTCACTTGGAGGCAGAAACGCCTTGCCTCCTCGGGGTTACACTTTATCGCACCGAAGGATTCAACAGAAGAGGGAAATGACGGTCCTTTACCTCACTGGAGCCTATCCCTTTTACCTTTGGTAGTGGTCGTCATCCTGTTGAATGGAGTGAAATGGGATCCGATTCCGTCCTTGCTGTCAGGGATCCTGTTGATTCTCATTCTTAATGCCAAGCAGTACAAGGTCTTCATACCTTCAGTAAATGAAGGGGCTAAGGGGTCGGTCATGGCCATCATCAATACAAGCGCCGCTGTCGGATTCGGGGCAGTTGTGACAAGTGTTCCGGATTTCGACAGGATCACGGACGTCCTGCTAGGCTTCTCAGATAATCCATTGATCTCAGAGTCCCTGATTGTACAAGTACTTGCCATGATCACAGGTTCAGCCTCCGGCGGGATGGGGATCGCCATGCAGGCACTGGGCGATACCTATTCAGGACTCGCCCAGTCATCTGGCATCGGTCCCGATGCCTTCCACCGCATGGCATCCATTGCTTCGGGAGCATCCATCCTTCCCCATAATGGTGCACTCCTGACGCTTCTGGCAGTCACTGGTGTCACGCATAAGGAAACCTATAAAGACGTATTCATCGTAGGGTTGATCATTCCTACAATCGCCGTCATCGTTGCCATCATCATGGCTTCTCTCGGCATCATTTAGAACAGACTGTAAGTATTGGTCAAAGGGAAAAATGGGTAAATGAAAACAGATATCTAACCTATAAGGAGTGTTTGAATCATGGTAAACGACAAAGTAGTAGTCATCACAGGATCAGCAAGTGGAATTGGATACGAAATCGGGAAAACCTTCGCCGAAAATGGAAGTAAAGTCGTATTGACCGACCTCAACGAAGATGGTGTCAAAGCTTCTGCGCAGGAATTGAAAGATCTTGGTTATGAAGCGATCGGTTTGAAGGCGGATGTGACAAGTGAGGAAGACATTAAGAATATGATTCAGGCAGCCCATAAAGAATATGGCCGCATCGACGTTCTCATCAACAATGCCGGTCTTCAACACGTATCCCCGATTGAAGAATTCCCGACAGAGAAATTCGAGTTGATGATCAAAATCATGCTGACAGCCCCATTTGTCGCTATTAAACACGTTCTTCCCATTATGAAAGAGCAGAAGTTCGGACGTATCCTCAATATCTCTTCCATCAATGGATTGATCGGATTTGCAGATAAAGCAGCCTATAATAGTGCCAAGCACGGTGTCATCGGGCTTACGAAAGTAGCAGCACTCGAATCCGCAGCTGATGGTGTAACCGTCAATTCAATCTGTCCGGGATATGTGGACACACCCCTCGTTCGGGGACAAATGAAGGATATTGCAAGCTCTAGAAATGTACCAGTAGAAAAAGTCCTTGAAGAAGTCATCTATCCTCTCGTTCCACAAAAACGCTTGTTGGATGTAAAAGAAATCGCTGATTACGCTATGTTTCTATCTAGCGATCAAGCCAAAAGTGTAACTGGCCAAGCCGTTGTCATCGATGGTGGATATACAGCTCAATAATTCAAAAGAAGGCCGTCGTAAAAGGGTTGCACCCTTTACGGCGGCCTTTTTTTTGTTAACTTGATGTAGATGATTTTCTATGTCGACTATTCACCATACTGAATCTTTACTACACTGGTGTGAGGTTGTGAAAAATGGGAGGAATCAAATTGAGGATCGTATACTCAGGGACGTTAAAAACATCGCATATCCCCTTTCTAGTAAAGGTGATACCAGGGGAGGGGAGTGGGGAACTGCTTTCCCTACAGGAATCTGTCCGAACTGCACTGAAGGAACCTGCCATCCTTCAGCCTCTCTCTGAAGAGGAGTTCGACCATATTCTGGCTGGAAACGGGTTGATTTTGGGGGTCTATGTCGAAGGTGAGCTCGTTGGAGCAAGAGCGGTCTTATTTCCTGCCATCGATGAAGATCACTTGGGCAAGGATGTGGAGATTCCACGTTCGGAGTGGCCAAAAGTAGTGTATCAGGAGATCTCTCTTGTATCGGAGAATGTACGTGGCAATGGTCTGCAGAAACTCCTAGGCCAGCTGATCATGGAAGAACTGAAGAGCCGTAGGGATGAATTTAAGTATGTCTGCTGTACCGTTGCCCCATATAATATTCCAAGTTTAAAAGATAAATTCGATCAGGGACTGGCCATTGGCGGCCTTAAACGAAAATACGGAGGCAATTGGCGATACATCTTCGTCAAGAATCTCAAGGAGGAGTTTGAGATACTTCCTCCTTTTAAGGAAGTATCCATGAAGGAATTCAAGGAACAACAGGATTTGCTAAATGCAGGTTGGAGGGGAATCTCTTTAACCGAAGATCATGGGGAATGGAAACTAATTTTTGGTAAAAGGAAGAAAGGATAGCTTTTCCTTTTTAATGAAAAAAACACCCACAAATTACATGTAAACAAATAAGTTTACATGTTTACATAAATGTACACAATTGTATTCATAAATGTATACAAGTATACAAAGTAGTACACAAGTTGATATGGAGGCGTGTGTACGAAAAACGTATACAACGATACATAATTGTAAACAAATGCAGGATGCTTCTTCCAAAATTAAAGATAGAAAGTAGGATTGACCGCGCTTCTTCTTTCCATTACTCTGAAAGTAAGAGTTCTAATTTTACAAATTCTTACTCGGGAAAGGATGGCTAGTATGACAACGACTCGTATTGCCGCAATTGATGTAGGTAATGACTCTCTTAAAGGTGTATTTGGTAAATTGGAATCAGAAGTAAACATCCCTAATGTCATTGCAAGGGATATTGAAGATCGTCCCATCATCGGGATTGAAGAGCTGGACGCTCAAAGCCCACTAGACGGTATACATATCCGTGTCCACTCCCCTACTCTCAAAGATAACAATGCAATCTATCGTGTAGGAAATCTTGCAACGAAAAGCACGAACTCTACTGAACTCGATCCAGGAAGCAGCAAATCGGAAGAAGATCAAACGCTCGTCATGCTCTTCGCTTCCCTTGCATTGGATGCAGCTGGACACGATGGATTCAAAAAGAATAATAAAGTAATTGAAGCAAATTATACCCTTGGTACCGGGCTTCCGCTCCGTGAAGTGAAGGAAGGGAAGGATGTAGGATACCGGTCGAAACTTCTCGGATCTGTCCATCAGGTAGAATTCCTTGTCACCCCTCAATATCAAGGAGTGAAGGTCAATATCCGCTTTGATGAAGTGAAGGTGTATCCGGAAGGTTTCGCAGCGTTCATCAACCTGGTAATGGATAACAACGGAAACATCATCAATAAAGAACTGATCGATAAGCGCATCCTGATTCAGGATATCGGAGGTCTCTCGACTGATATCGCCGTCATTAAAGACCGTAAAGTCGACGATGACAAAGCTCAAGGATTCAATCTTGGGGTCTCTGAGTCACTCGAGTTGATCAGGGAAGAAATCCGTTCCCGTCACGGCGTGGAGCTTGACAGCAGACGCGACGTCGTAGAAATCATCACGAAGAAAAGTGACCGCAATCACATCATGGTGAAGGGAAGCAGGACAAGTGTCCACGATATAGTGGATCGCATCATGCTTGAACTGGCCAAAAAGCAATATCGCCATCTCAGGAATATGTGGCAAAAGAATTCTCAAACCGAAATCTGCTATTTCATCGGGGGCGGTTCAAGTGTCCTGAAGGAATATATCAAGACGTTGAACAACAATCTTGATGGCTATAACATCGACTTCTTCGAGGATGAAAAAGAGAGTATCTGGATGATGGTCCATGCTTACTACAAGCTCATCTCTGACTATGTAAGAAAGAGTGAAAAAGCCGATAAAGTGAAAGAAGAACAAAAACTGGCGAAATCAAAATAGGGTGATGATATGAACGGAAAAGGGATGTCGAGGGGGCAACCGATTACTTTCAGGATTCCTTCGGATACTCCGGATCACATATTGAAACATCTTCAGAAGCTCAAAGAAACGGAGAGGCGCAATTTCTCCAGTCGCATCGCTGAGCTCGTTGTCAACGGCGTGAACGAAAACCTCTCCAAACAGCGGGAAGCCATCACGATTCCCTTGCCGAAGGGGCTTGATAAGTCTCAACGGGATTGGTTGAAACATGAGCATTCGGAGGCGCTGCTCGGCAGCATTGTGTACCAGTTGCTGTCGAATCCTGTAAGGACAGCCTCGTTACTCGCATCCTTGAACAGCAGTTCCCTCAATATAGACGAGGCGCTCTATCTTCAGGAAGAGGCGGCTGGTGCCACCTTCGAACCTGTGGAAGAGGAGGCCAAGGTTGAGGAATACAGTCCTCCTCCATCGGATGAAGATCTGGATCAATTCGACTGGGAAAGTGCGATGAAACCTGAAGAACCGGAAGCGAATGAATCTGAAGAAGAGAGTCTCGACGATCTTCTGGGTGATTTCTTATCACAAATGAATAAATGAAAGAAGGCTGCATCCTTATGGGTGCAGCCTTCTTTTTTTAGGTCAAACGATTTAATGTTAGAGGCATTTCACAAAGAAAAACCCATTCAGTGAGCAGGAAAGTTGATTATTGATATTTGTAACACAATTGTAATATACGATGTCGAATAAACAAGAGTGTGAGTATTCGTAAGGGTTTGACTGCTGTGGAATATTACATGTCGACCGGATTCGTCAAAAGATGCATCTGAAATAGTCTTTACCCATTATTTTCTGGTTTAGCAATGGTTGGAATAGAGGTAAACACCGACTAAATTGAATAGCTACCTTGTGTAAAAACGAATTGGAGGGTCAGTTTGAATGAGCATTCAAAAGAGCACAGACAGTTCGAGCCTGGCAGAGGTGATCGACAGGATACTGGATAAGGGCATTGTCATTGATGCATTCGCAAGAGTATCGCTGGTCGGGATAGAGATCCTCACCGTGGAGGCCAGGGTGGTCATCGCCAGTGTGGATACGTGGCTTCGATATGCAGAAGCAGTGGGCCTCCTGAGGGATGAAGTCGAAAAAGAAGGAATCGGGAACCGGACCTCGTCAACTGAATCATTCAGCGTGTAAAGCAGTATATGAAATACAACAAAATACGAATAGAAAAGAGGATGGGCATGGCAAGTAACAAACAATCAGAAGAAAAGAAGCTGACAGAATCTACAGAAGAAAACGTGAACGGATCGATGCAATATGCCATCATCGGCGGAGTGGTCGGAGCCGGACTTGGACTGCTTTCAAATCCGGGTACGACGAAAAAGATGGCAGCAAGCCTTGGGAAATCTGAACTGATGAAGGCCGCTACAAAGGAATTGAGAAGGACGGCCCAGGAGTTCGTCACAGAACAGGCGATGATCTCCCTCAGACAAACAGCTTCAGGCTACTTCAGCAAAATGGACAGTGGGGTTCTGTCTCCACTGAAGAATAAGCTGACTGAGAAGAAGGACTCGGGTGAAAACGAATCCCAAAATGACGAAATCAAGCAGATCAAAGAAGATAATCAGGATTTGAATGAACGCCTCGAACGAATTGAAGAAATGTTGAATAAACTTGTCGACTCCAAGAAATAGTAGGTGATCCCGTGGGGAATCCCATTAAAAAAGCAGCGACAAAAACGGCGAAAAAAGCCTATGAACATGCTCCGGAATCCGTAAAGGATAAGCTCAAGGACAAGGCAAAGGAAAAAGCGGTCGAAAAAGTGGAAGAAACCGTCCAATCCAAAGCAAAGAAAGCATCCGGAAAGCTCGAGGACGCCAAGGAAAAGAACGCTGATAAAGTCCATGGCAAAGCAGATAATGCAGAAGACAAGGTCCAGGATGTCCTGTTATCTGTACGTGAAAAATTAAAAAAGGCCAAGGAAGCGGGCGAAGCATTTCAGGAAAAGATGTCTTCTTCGGATGACCGGGGTGGAAAGGGCGCCAAGAACTTAAAAGGCGTCAGCAACATCAAAAGCTCCCAGTCTATCAAGAGCTCTACGGATATCAAAAGCTCGGAAAACATCAAATCGTCCAAGGATATTAAAACCATTACTTCATAAGGAGGAATTTAGGTATGGCGATTCAAAAAAGTACGGATAGTTCCAGTTTGGCAGAGGTCATTGACCGCATTTTGGATAAGGGGATCGTAATTGACGCATTCGCGAGGGTTTCCGTTGTTGGGATAGAGATCTTGACCATCGAGGCGAGAGTCGTGATCGCGAGTGTGGATACGTGGTTGCGTTACGCAGAAGCCGTCGGTTTGCTCCGTGATGAAGTACAGGAAGAAGGATTGGCAACGCAGTCCAATGAACGGAACTCACAGTTCAGCATCTAACCTATTTCACCTGATGCAGTCAGGCGTTCAAGCTGGGAGGACATTATGGAAATCACTGAAATCATGAAAAGTGTAAAAGGATTCTTCGAAGAACATGTAGCTCCGGTCCATAAGGTGACATCTGTTGAAATGACGGAAGATGAGGGTTGGAGGCTCACAGTGGAAGTAGTCGAAGAGAAAGAATATATGAAACGATACGCAAAAGATGAAATGCTCGGAACGTATGATGTCCTCCTCAATCAAGACAAGGAGGTCATCTCCTTCAAACGGAAGGACGTCAGGTACAGGAGTGCCATCGGGCAGGAAATGTAGATTCGGGAGGAATGGGTAGTGACGGTTTTAACCCAGAAGATCCAAAAAGGCAGCAAATCGTATGTCCAAGATGAAGGGACCACCGACTTGATCAGCCGCTCAATGAGTTATTTGAAGCTTGGTTATCCCGTCCATTTCACGGGGCCATCCGGAACAGGGAAGACATCTCTCGCCCTCACGCTGGCAAAGAAAAGAAGGCGTCCGGTCATGCTGATGCATGGAAACCATGAACTGAACAACAGTGATCTTATCGGGGATTTCATTGGTTATTCAAGCAAACAGACAGTGGATAACTACGTCAGATCTGTTTACAAGAAAGATGAACAGGTCACGGAGAACTGGAGGGACGGTCGTCTCCTGGAGGCTGTCAAAAATGGATATACGCTAGTATACGATGAATTTACCCGTTCCGAACCGACAACGAATAATCTTTTCCTCTCCATATTGGAAGAAGGGATCATTCCCCTCTACGGTTCAAAACGGACGGAGCCGTTCATCAGGGTTCATCCTGAATTCAGGATGATCTTCACAAGCAACCCATCTGAGTATGCAGGTGTATACAAAACTCAGGATGCCCTTCTGGACCGCTTGATTACGATTCCGATCGGTTTCAAGACCAGTGAGGAAGAAGCCCATATCGTTTCTGAGAAAGTGGATCTTGTGCTTTCAGAAGCTCGTGAGATTACGGAATTGATTGCAGAGCTTCGCAGTCATTGCCGGGATGGACTCGGCGGGCCAAGCCTGCGCGCCTCCCTGATGATCGCGCGGATCGCACTGGAACAGGACATTCCCATACAAGGGGAAGATCAGGATTTTCAGCGCCTTTGTTTGGATATTACGACCCATTCCCTGAGCCGCAGTATTGAATCCGATCACCCTGAAGAAGAAGCGAAGAAAATCGTATTGGAAGCTTGCAAGAACATGACGTCAAAGGAGAATTCAGATGAGTGAAGAAACAGGGATTTATATCTTTTGTGCCATCGGGCATAAAGGGGAAATGGATTTAGGCAAAGTGGAACTGGAAGGAGAAGATCGGGACATCTTTCTGATTTCCTATAAAGATGCATCCATGGTGGCAGCAGAGGTCCCTCAAAAAATCTATCATCCCAAACGGGAGAACCTCATGATGCATCAACAAGTCATCTCCAGGGTGATGGAACAGAGTGACACGGTCGTCCCCATCAGCTTCGGGAACGTATTCCGATCGAAGGAAGACGTGGAGGCTCTCCTAGAAAACCTTTATCCGCAGTTTGAAACGTTATTCCCTGCCATTAAAGGAAAAATCGAGATCGGCTTAAAAGTAATCGGGAAATCTGAGTGGCTGGAATCAGTCGTAAAAGAATCTCCCGGTGTCGAAAAAATGTCGACATCACTGAAAGGGAAATCTGAATCCGCTGGGTACTATGAACGCATCCAGCTTGGTGGGATGGCTCAGAAAGTATTCCAGAACCTTCAGTCAGAGATGAAGACAGAGATCTTTGCTCCCCTTCAGGAAGCAGCTGAATCGGCAAAAGCCAATGATCCATCAAGTGAGCGGATGCTTCTGAATGCAGCCTTCTTGATTGACCGGGATAAAGAAAAGGAATTCGATGAATTGGTCAACAAGGCACATGAGGCCTGGAAGGATAAAGCGGATTTCAATTACAGCGGTCCGTGGCCAGCCTATAACTTCGTCAATATCAGATTGAAGGTGGAGGAAGCCTAATGCTTCACAAACTTGTATCGGCACCCTTGAATCTCGTCATAAAGGTCGGTGAGAAAATCAAGGAAGAAGCAGACAAAGAGCTCTACGACCTGCCGACCATCCAGCAAAAGCTGATCCAGTTGCAGATGATGTTCGAACTCGGAGAGATTTCTGAAGAAGCCTTTCAAGTCAAAGAAGATGAACTTCTGATGCGTTATGAAATAGCGAAAACAAAGGAAATGGAACAATGGGAAGATTTAACGAAGAAGAAAGGAGGTTAGCTCGCATGCTCTACTTGTACGCATTAGTCCCTTCAAGTGAGGTGGAGGTTGAGCCCGTCCCAACCATGAAGGGATTCGACGGGGAACATGATATTTATGCGTTGGATATAGAAGGAATCACGGCCATCGTATGTGGCCTGCCCGATGCAGAGTACTCAGAATCGGTCCTCCAGGACAAGATTGAAAATGACATGGAGTGGCTGCAGGATAAGGCATTCCACCACCACGAAACGGTTTTGATGATGTCGCAGCGTTACACCATTATTCCCTTGAAATTCTGCACGATCTACAAGCATGAAGACAGTTTGAAAGAAAAAGTAGGGAAGCATCTTTCCTCTCTGAAGGACGCATTCACGGATTTAGAAGGCAAGGAAGAATGGAATGTAAAGATCTATTGTGACGATAAACGCCTTAAGGAAACAATCAGTCATCCCTCCATCACGGAGAAGTGGGAGGAAATCAAACAGCTCCCTAAGGGAAGACAGTTTTTCGAAAAAAAGAAAATGGAACAGCTTGAAAATAAAGTGATTGAAAATGAAAAGAACCGTATGTGCGAGGAGTTTCATGAACGGCTGAAATCATACGCAACCGAGGGAACCGTGAAAAAAAACTGGGGTAAGGATGTTACTGGTCGAGCTGAACAGATGGCTTGGAACAGCGTCTACTTCCTTCCAAAAGAGGGAGTCGATCGGTTCGTTGATGAAATCAAACAGTCTGAAAGCAAGTGGAAGGAAGCGGGCTGGACATTCGAAGCAACAGGTCCATGGCCACCCTATCATTTTTCAAGTTTCTCATAGAATGGGGATGAGCATATGACCGTCAGAGAATCTATCGAGAATAAGGATGTCGCGTTGATTGACATCTTGGATATCATTTTGGACAAAGGTGTTGCCATCAAAGGGGATTTGGTCATCTCGATCGCGGGAGTGGACCTTGTTTACCTCGATCTTCGGGTGCTGATCTCTTCAGTGGAAACACTGGTCCAACATAAAAATGGAACGCGTAAGACCATATCTTCAGAACAATTGGAACACGAAAGGAAGGGATTGATCCATGCAACCGGCCAGCCAGACAAGTGGACGGATTAACTTCGACCCAGATAAGGCGGAGCAAGGCTTGGCACAGCTAGTGTTGACGGTTGTGGAGCTCCTCAGGCAAATCGTTGAAAGGCATGCCATGCGCAGGGTGGAAGGCGGCACACTGACCGATCAGCAAATTGAAAACCTCGGAGTCGCTTTGATGAACCTGGAAGAAAAAATGGAAGAACTGAAGGAAGTATTCGGTCTTGATGCAGAGGATCTGAACATCGATCTTGGACCATTAGGAAGCCTGATGTAAGAAAGGAGGATAAATGATGGAACATTCCATGCAATCAAGCACCATTGTGGACGTGTTAGAGAAAGTTCTTGATAAAGGTGTGGTCATCGCTGGTGATATCACCGTAGGAATCGCAGATGTGGAGCTATTGACCATCAAGATCCGACTTATCGTGGCATCCGTTGATAAAGCGAAAGAAATCGGGATGGACTGGTGGGAAAACGATCCCTACCTAAGTTCCAAAGCCGAAAATCAGCAGGCAAAAGCCCTTGAAGAAGAGAACCGGAAGTTGAACGAACGATTGGAATCTCTGGAAAAGCAGCTTAGCAGTTCGAATCGTCTCAACCAAGTGTAAAAAAGGTGAGCAAGCAGAAATCATTATCTAACTTTTTTTCGTATTTGAAAGAACCGATTTGATTATCGGATAAACCATAAAATGATTAATATTTTGGAGGGAACTATAATGGCAGAAAAAAACACTGAATTAGAAAACACGACTCAATCAAAGAAAGAAGAAGAAAAAAAGACACGTAAGAGCGGCCCTATTACACGTACAGTGGCTGGAAGCCTTCTTGGAGCTACAGTAGGATACTTGGCAACACCTGAAAATGGTAAAAAGCTTCTTAGCAAGATCGATCAAGAGAAGCTGAAGAGCAAAGGGTTGGAAATTGGAAACTCTGCAAAAGAAACATCAAGAAAAGCTGTCGTATCATTGAAGCAATCAACCGCCAATCTGTTCAAGCGTGATCAAGCCGATGAAGATCAGGAAGATCAAGAAGAAGTGAATGAAAGCGGGGAAGGGTCAGATTATGAAGCTCTGAAAGAAGAAAACAATACTCTTCAAAATCGCCTTCAACAGCTTGAGGAAAAATTGAATCAACTGACTCAATCAAGCGAAGAAGATGATGAAGAGGACGAGGACGAAGAAGAAGAAGAGGACGAAAAGGAAGAAGCAACATCCACTAAGCAAAGTAAAGCGGCTAAAGATGCGGATGAGGACGAAGAAGATGAAGACGAAGAAGATGAAGACGAAGACGAAGAGGATGATGAACCATCCAGCAAGAAAAAATCAACAAAATCCAAGTCAACTAAAGCAAAGAAAGGTTCAACAAAGAAATCTTCTTCAAAGTCTAAAAAGAAATCTTCCAAAAAAGATGATGACGATGATACAACACTATCAAGTGATGACGACACACTTTCATGATCGGCTGCAATTGACCGACTATGACAGAAGGAAAGGAGCGGTGACCGGATGAGTGGGCATACGGATAAGGATAGCATCCTGGAGTTTTTCGCAATTGCTGCCAATAAGCATGATTTCTCCCTGGATATCTCTTTGAACCTTAAGGGAGCAGTGGTGACGGGTACCATGATCTCTGCAACCGAGTATTTCTCGTCGTTAAGCGAAGCGTTCGAGGAGGGAAGTGAAGTAGCCCAGAAAGTGAGTGAAGAACTTTCTGGCGCCGGCGAAGCGGTTGAAGAAAATCAGCCGTCAGAAGCCAATTTCATCCACCTTAAAAACGCCAAGATCTACTGCGGTGACAGCAAACCCACCCCTTCCAAAGGGAAAATCCTCTGGCGTGGGAAGTTATCCGAAATCGATGGATTCTTCCTTGGGAAAATCTCAGAGTCAAAAAGTAAGTAAATCCCCAGGGTATGGAAGGTTTTTCATGCAGGTTTCCTCCATACCCAATGCGGGTAAATGGTAAGTATAAAGGAGGTTACATGAATGAAACGACTCGTTAAAAACGTGATTAAGTGGGCTCCAGTCGTGTATCCTGTAGTAAGAAAGATCATGAACGAACGAAAAGCCAAGAAAACCAAAGCAGCCTGATCCGGGCTGCTTTTTATTATGTTTCGAAGTTTTCTGGACATCACCATTTTATTAAAGAAGATGCACTCTATTTCTTCTCTGACAAGCTAACCATGTCAAAAGCGAAGAGCGGATTGGAGCGGAAGGGATTTGACTCCTGCGGGAATGGAGGGAAGCTCGAGACCCCGGAAGCGCAGCTGAGGAGGCTCGACTGCCTCCCCGCGGAAAGCAAACCCCTGCAGCGGAAAGGAGCGGTCATCCTCTTTTCTACACCTCTTATATAGAAATGAGATGGGTTTGTTATTCCATACAAATTTAATAAAGAAACGAGTACGTTCCAACGATATCAACGACCAATAATAAGGAGTGAATTGGAGCGGAAGGGATTTGACTCCTGCGGGAATGGAGGGAAGCTCGAGACCCCGGAAGCGCAGCTGAGGAGGCTCGACTGCCTCCCCGCGGAAAGCAAGACCCTGCAGCGGAAAGGAACAGTTTGCATCTTTCATACCCCCCCATGAAAATCAGAAAGCTATACTCATCAGAAATATACTCAACACAAAAAACGCGATCAGAAAATGTTCTCTGACCGCGCTTTGCTCAGGGATTTAAACCCCTTTATTAGTGTGCTGCTTTTCTAGTGGAGCGTAAGATGAGGCTCAGGATAAATACGAAGATGATGGCTCCCAACAATGCCGGGATAATAGCCATTCCTCCTACCACAGGTCCAAGGCTTCCAAGTAGCTTTCCACCGATCCATGCTCCGATGATTCCTGCGATGATATTCCCGATGATTCCGCCTGGTACATCTTTACCTAGAATTAGTCCTGCCAGCCAACCGATGATGCCTCCGACAATCAAGAAAATAATGAGTCCCATGTTTGTCTCTCCTTTATGATGTATTATTGGTATTACTTTAGATATTCCCCATCTAGAAGGGTTTAAACCCTAATACGTGGTGACTTGGAATACTTTTTGAAGGACATACATGATGTATTTGAAGATCGGTAATTTATCTTGATATTTCTTATACTCGACGGTATACGTTCCGTTTTCATTATTCCAGATGCGCTGGAAGTAATCATCTACATCTGTCATGAGACGGCTGTCAGGAGCTCCTGTGAAAAGAATGTTTTCTTCGAGATTATAGTCATCTAGGTTCCTTGAGGTATAGTTGCTTGATCCTCCTATGACGGTGGAGCTTTCTTTTCCTTTTACATAAATGAACTTGGTGTGAAACTGCTCTTTGTTGGTGTTGTACCACCGGATGGAGATGTGTTCGTTATCCAACTTGTTCAGCTCTGATGCGATGGGGAGGTTAGGTAATCCGATTTTCTCTTGTCCAAACGCATTCTGGTTCGGGTCAAGGACGATGCGCACGTCCACCTTTCGATCTGCTGCGTTTTCGATGGCATCGATGATGTCACGATCTGCCAGATAGAACATGCCAATCCACACCTCGTCTCCTTCCTTCGCCTTATCGAGTGCCTTCACGACATTGGTCTGGACCTTTCTCTCTGTAAGGATCTGGGCTTTTACTTCTTTTCCTCCCGATGCTTGTGTCGGGGTTATAAGGTCATCCACTTCCTTATCAGAAGGGAACGCCTTCATATCTCCTCCAGAGAAAGCGGCGACGGCTTTTTCGGCCTTGATCATATCTTTAAGGATGTCCCCTTTCACCCTGAATGCGATATTGGAATGGAATCCGCTGGCGTCGTGAGGATTGGCGCTGAGGACCATGCCTTCTTTCTCGCTGATCACCACTTTTCGGTGATTCGCTTTTACGTTCAGCAGTTTGAGGTACGATCGTGCCGTTACTTCAGGAGCAGATGGGGCCATGGGATTCGGCAACCACCCATTTCCTTTTTGTCCGAACCATTGAATCCCGGCTCTCCACACGCCTGAATACAGTAGATTCGGGTCCCGGAGTCGATCCAGATCAGTGAAGATCACTTCGGCACCGAGTTCCTTCAACGGTTCGAGCTGATCGGCCGTATGGGAACCGTATGTGGTATTGACATCATCGCTTATGAAGACGACTTTGAGATCGGGTTTTTCTCTCATGCGTTCCTGGATCGTCTTTGATAGCTCTTCGCTTATCTTAGGGTAATTCCGGTCGTTTTTCGTGTAGCCGTTGAAGAGGAATAGATCAAGTATGAGGAAATCTTCTGCTTCACTGACGGTTTTGTTGACTTCGTCAAATATGGAATGATCGTATTCCTCTTTTCCATCCTTTTGATAGGTGAGGTCATAGATGAACTCGACATCTTCTTCGGGAATGGAATGGATAGCGCCTGCATATGAAATACCGTCAGGAAGAGGTTTGGTGCGTTGATAAAACATGATGGATGATAAAAGGATGACGATTGCAAGACCGATCACCCATCGTTTCTTTTTGTACCACGGGCGTTTTTTCAAATGGACTCCCCTATTCTATATATAATGTCCTTCCTACTATACCCACAAAGGTAAGAAGGGAATCCAAGCTTTGTCATTTTATTCAGTACGATCCCTGCGATAGAAAAAAGCCCTGCGCTTGTGGGCGCAGGGCTTTGAGGATCAAACGGCTTTCTTTAATTGACGATGATAGAACAGGAGGATCAGGAAGGATAGGATCATGGCGATGATGAGGACAAGGAACGTATTCCTGAACGCATCGACACCATAATTCACTCCGCCCATTTCTACGATCAGGCCTCCAATGACCGATCCGGAAGCACTGCCGACGTAGTGGAGGAGCTGTTTCATACCCATTCCGGATCCGACAAGATCCCTGTTCACCACGCGGGAGACTTCGTTTGTGGTACTCGAAGAGAGACTGGAGAACCCGAAGCTCGTGAACATATAGGCGAGCATGGTCATGTATTCGTTTATCGGTGACAGGAAGAAGAACAGGATGGTCGAAATGAGGAGAAGGCAGTGGGCCATCACCATCACCCGCATATTCCCGTACTTGTCGATCAGTCTGCCCACATAGATGGCAGCAACTGCCGAGAGCATGGCACCCGGGAAGATGATCAATCCCATGGTGGTCGGATTTTTGTCGAAAATGCTTTTAAGCATCAGGGGCATGACGAGCAGGATGGCAAAATGCGTCACGAACCCCATATAGCTCATGTATAAGATCTTCCTGTATCCTTTATCCCGGATCAATTTTGGCTGGATGAAAGGAAGTTCGACTTTATGGATCCTGATCCACAGGGCCGCAAAGAATACTAGTGCGACGGCGAGATGGATCCAGTTGAATCCGGAAATGAAGAGGAGGAAGAATGTGACACCCACTCCCGTCATGATGGCTCCCCATATGTCGAATGCACCTTTCCGGATTGTTTCGGCTGGCAGCATCTTATGAAGGACCGGAATCATGACGATCACGAGGAGTGTAACCAGGAAAAGATAATTCCAGTTAAGATAATCGGTGATGACTCCTCCTACTACAGGCCCCAGTCCGAATCCGAGGGAAGATGCCGAAGCAATCATGGCCAGGGCACGTCCACGCACGGCCATTGGAATGAATCTGCTGGCAAAGACCATGGACAAGCCTGGAATGGCTGCGGCTCCGGCTGCCTGGAACAAACGGGATAGC
Organism: Rossellomorea marisflavi; assembly: GCF_001274775.1. GTDB lineage: Bacteria > Bacillota > Bacilli > Bacillales > Bacillaceae_B > Rossellomorea > Rossellomorea marisflavi. The sequence continues at coordinate 350,369 of NZ_LGUE01000008.1, read as the reverse complement.
AGCAACCATAAAAACGAATTGGCAAAGAATCCTGAAAGAGAACCCAATCCGAACACAATGATCCCGATGATGATCAAGCGTCTGATCGGAAGATAGTCAGACAGCCGCGTATACGTAATCGTCCCGATCGCCAAGACGATGGAATAGCCCGATACGATCCAAGCCCCCTCTGAAGGCTTCAAAGAGAACTCATGAAGGATATTTGGAAGGGCAACATTGAACATGGTCGTGTTCATGACGACCAGCCATATGGTCAGGCTGAGGAATGCAACCGTCTTTGTGTAAGAAGGAGCGGTCTTGGTCGGTTGTTCAGTCTTGATAAGACCACCTCCGTAGTTGGTTTTGTTTAGACACTCGAAGTAATATACCACAAAACCAACCTGTCTGAAAACCTTTTGCTTTTACAAAGGGAAACGTACTGTGAGGGATGAAAGAGATTGGGGGAAAGACCTCCGGGGTTCACCCCGAAAGTCCTTCAGTAGGCAAGGCCGATTGATGCGTTGGTATACGCGTCGTGGTGGAGGCTTTCCAACAGGAAATGGGCAACATCCGCCCTGGATATTTTCCTTCCTCCTTCAGGAATGGAGGCGGGGTGAGTCCGATAGTCACCTGTGAAAGGTCCATTGATCAGTTGCATGGGGCGGGCAATGGTATAGCGAAATCCACTATCCTTGATTAGGGAAACGGCTTCTCGGTGATCCTTCAGCACGTTGCGCAGAATGAACTGGGCCAACTTACCTTGTAAGCCTGTTATTTCATGATCAATGCCGGCAGAGGCGACATAATGGATCGATTTCGCTCCGTGGAGCTGCATGCCGGAGAGGATATGACCGGTCATGATACTGAGCTGTGTTGTCTTTCCAAGACCAGATGCGCCCAGGCAAGAAATGACCGCATCCTGTCCCTGCAGCGCTGCCTGGACAGCCTGTCTGTCCGTGGCGTCTCCCTGGATGAAGGTTGAATGATCGGGAAGTTTGGCAGGATCCCGCACAAATGCTGTCACGTCCAATCCCCGTTCTTTTGCCTGCTTCATCACTTCTGTTCCGGTGGCACCCGTTGCGCCGAAGACGATGATTTTCATTTTGTTTCCCTCCTTCTTTAAGAATATTGTATAGTATGGGGGAAGAGAATGACGAATCTGAACGGGGGATGAATATGTCCAAGCGTGCAATTAAAGGCATAAACGTCGATGAAGAAACAAGATGCGGACATTACCATACAGAAAAGGATATTATCGCTATTAAATTCAAATGCTGTGACACTTATTATCCATGTCACAAATGCCATGATGAAGTAGCTGACCATGAGCCCGTATTATGGGGACGTGAAGAGTGGAACGAGAAGGCCGTCCTTTGTGGAAAGTGCCGATCGGAATTGAGCATCCTGCAGTATATGAACTGTCAGTCCTCTTGCCCTTACTGTCAGGCTCCATTCAATCCGGGCTGCAGTAATCATTATCATCTATATTTCGAAGGGTAGGGATTCCGGTGGAAAAAGCAACATTTGCAGGAGGATGCTTCTGGTGCATGGTCGAGCCTTTTGATGAATTAGAGGGGATTGAATCCGTTACTTCAGGTTATATCGGAGGAGAAGGAGATTCACCGTCCTATAAAGAAGTCGTGAGGGGTGAAAGCGGCCATGTGGAGGCAGTCGAAATCCTCTTTGATCCCTCTCTTTTCTCGTACGAACGCCTTCTGGATGTGTATTGGAAGCAGATCGATCCTACAGATGCTGAAGGGCAGTTCAATGATCGGGGTACACCCTATCGAACGGTAATCTTTTATCACTCCGAGGAACAGTATGCCGCAGCAGTGAAATCCCGTGATGAGCTTCAACGAAGCGGGAAGTTCACGAAACCGATTGTAACAGATATCCTTCCTGCTCCTGTCTTCCACAAAGCGGAGGAGTACCACCAGGATTTCTATAAAAAAAATATGTTCCGCTATGCCCTTTATAAAAGGGGGTCTGGAAGGGACGCGTTTATAAAGGAACATTGGCCGGAAGACCGTTCTTATCTGAAGGAAACGCTCACTCCCATGCAATACCGTGTCACCCAGGAAAATGGGACGGAACCTCCTTATGAAAATGAGTACTGGGCTAACAAGGAAGAGGGCATTTATGTCGATATCGTCTCCGGGGAGCCTTTGTTCACCTCGAGGGATCAGTATGACAGTGGATGCGGATGGCCGAGCTTTACAAAACCTGTAATGAAGGCGAGTGTCACGGAACGATATGACCTCAGTCATCGTTCGACACGTTTGGAAGTCCGCAGCAGGGAAGCCGACTCCCATCTTGGTCACGTGTTCACCGACGGACCAGGACCTGACGGGTTGAGGTACTGCATCAATTCAGCGGCTCTCCGGTTCATCCCGAAAGATTTGCTTGAGGAAGAAGGGTATGGGGATTTCAGAATCTTATTTAATTGAAAAGGGACCGCCTGAGCGGTCCCTTTTCAATTATTTTTGTCATATCCTGCGATAAATATTTCCCGGGTCATAGATTATTCATCAATCGATGGAAGCGGCTTTTGGGCTGGTCCCTCAATGACTGTACCTTCAGGAGAAAAACGCGATCCGTGACAAGGGCAATCCCATGTCAGATCACCCTGGTTCCATGCGGTTTCGCAGCCTAAATGGGTACAGGTGTTATCTACGAGGTGGAGTTTGCCGTCGGTGTCACGATATCCGCCGCATTTCTTCCCTTCATGCCAGACCACACCTCCTTCTCCGCTCTTCAAATTCCCTGAAGACTTGAATGGAATCTGCAGTTTTCCTTTTACGAGATGCTTGGCCACATCGACATTCTGCGAGATGAAATGTTTGATGCTGGGATCGGCGACAAATCGGGAAGGGGCGTAGAGGTCGGCGTGAATATTATGATTCCCGAGTATCAAATCGGACAGGATCATTCCCGATAAGGTCCCGGTCGTCATCCCCCATTTTTTGAAGCCAGTGGCTACGAATATGGTTGGGTGCTTCGGCGTGAGAGTCCCGATATAAGGAACTTTATCAACTGAAATCAAGTCCTGGGCCGACCACCTGTGAAGGGTTTCGGTATCCCCGAACACCGATTGTCCGCATTTCTCCAAAGCTTCATAGTGTTCCCGGGTGTCTTTGCCCTGCCCCGCTTTATGGTTCTCTCCTCCGATGAGGATCAGTTCTCCGCCTTCTTGGACGACCGAGCGGAAGGATCGAGAAGGATCTTCCGCATTGATATACATGCCACCAGGGAACTTTTTCTCCGATTTGATGCCGATGATATAGGATCGCTCTGCATACATCTTGGTGAAGTATAGCCCCATTCCATCAAAGAAAGGGAAGTGGGTGCAAATCGCTACCTTATTACATTCCAGATGATAACCGCTCGATGTTATGACCTTTGTTGCCGTGTCGTCTTCAATGGTCTCGGCAGGGGTTTGTTCGAATACTTGACCGCCAAGTTCAATAAAGGATTCAATGAGGTGCTTAAAGAATTTCAGGGGGTGAAACTGGGCCTGCCCTTTCATGACGATGGCCTGTTTAATGGGAATGTCGAGGGGGATGGTTTCCACCAGTTCTCCGTCGATTCCAAGTTCGAGATACGCATCGTATTCTTTTTGGACCTTTTGAAGATATTCATTCGTTTCGGCATAGACATAGGCATCCTGTTCCCTGAGATCGCAGTCGATTCCTTTCCCTATCTCCTTGATCCAGTCCAATGCCTTCAAGTTTGATTCATAATAGTGCCTTGCGTATTCTGTACCAAAATGTTGCATCAGTTCATCGTATATCAGTCCATGCTGCGCGGTGATCTTGGCTGTCGTGTGACCGGTTGTCCCATTCAATACTCGGTCTGCTTCGATCAGTGCGACCTTCTTTCCGCCTTTGGCAAGGAAATAAGCAGTGGTGATTCCGGCGATGCCACCACCGACCACGACCGCATCCACTTTCAGGTTCCGGTCTAGCTTCGGATACGACTGGAGGTGAGTGTCCTTCCTCCAATAAGGTTCCGGATGCTGATGATTCATGAATTCACGCTCCTTTTCATTACGTCACTACCATGATTGCCGAACTGGTTGGAAAACATAAGTCGTTGGGAGAGTAAAATAAAAAAACCGCCCTTTAGGGGCGGTCGGGTGCATCATGAATTGGTTTTTCCGTATTTTTCAGCTGCGTCCACCGTCTGCTTCAACAGCATGGAGATCGTTACGGGGCCGACCCCACCAGGGACGGGTGTAATGGCAGATGCTTTTGCATAGCAGCTTTCATAATCGATGTCGCCCACATTTCCAGGGTTGTATCCGGCGTCGAGGACAATGGCTCCCTCTTTCAACCAATCTCCTTGAATGAAGTTTGGCTTGCCTACTGCTGCTACGACGATGTCCGCATCAGCAACGAGGGCAGGGAGGTTCTCGGTATAGGAATGGCACGTGGTCACCGTGGCGTTCCGATTCAATAGCATCATGGAGACAGGCTTACCCAGGATCGGACTCCTACCTACCACTACAGCGTGCTTTCCTTGAGGGTCTACATTATAGTAATCGATGATTTCCATGATCGCTGCCGGGGTGCAGGATGGGAATTCACCAAAGCCCAATGCGTTTTGGCCGAAGCCGTGGCTGGTTACACCGTCTACATCCTTTTCAATGGAGATGCGTTCAAAAGCAGCGCGCTCATCGATTTGGGACGGGACAGGGTGCTGGAGGAGGATGCCGTGGACCGTAGCATCATCATTGAGTTCATCAAGGACGTCTAATAACTCCTCTGTCGTCGTTTCGGACGGTAGATGGATCTTTCTTGATTCCATGCCGATTTTCGCGCAGGCATTCCCCTTCATCTTCACATATGTAGCGGAAGATGGATCGTCTCCTACCAGTACGGTGGCAAGGCATGGGGTAACACCTTGTTCTTTCAATGCTTCAACACGTATTTTTAATTGTTCCTTTACGTCTGTTGCGACTTTGCTTCCGTTTAAGATCAATGGTTCCATTGCGATCCCTCCTGAATGTTTTAAGGCTGTTATCGTGTAGCTCATGGATATGGCCCAATCATTATGCCCAGGCGAACGGCAAATGGGTATATGAATGCAGCTCCCTTGTGGTCATTTCCACATTTTCGCCAGTCACTGCTTGATAGATGCAAAACGATTATAACACGAATATAAAATAAGAATCTAGTCGTATCGTTCGGTTTTGGGAGATTCCTGTTTGGGAAATGAAGGCGTAGAGGAGAAAACGTGTTCAAACCTTCTTCGCCGAATGTGAATTCCCCCTCGCCAAAAAAGTATATCCCACAAACCCAATCGGCATGGTGAAATTTCTTTGAAGGTGAATATGTGGTAAAGTGGGTGCATTATGAAAGAGAGAAAGAGTGATAGAAAATGAAAAGGGAACGGATGACCCGTTGGGGATTTTTCTTTGTCGGGTTGATCATCATGGCATTTGGCATTACGTTGACCATTAAAGGGAAGGATCTTGGCATCGGTCCATGGGATGTCCTTCATTATGGGCTCTTCCTGAATGCCGGATTGAGCATTGGGGCCTGGTCAATCATTGCGGGAATCGTCATCCTCTCCTTCACCGGGATCATGACAAAATCAATCCCGAAACTGGGTGCCTTCATCAATATGCTCCTTGTGGGGATTTTTATAGACATCTTCAACTATCTTCTTCCTGACCCTTCGTCTTTATGGATACAGGCAGGCGTACTGTGTATCGGGATCATCATCATGGGAATCGGGATCGGCATTTATGTAGCTGCTGGACTTGGGGCAGGCCCAAGGGACAGCCTGATGCTTTTAATCGTGGATAAAACCGGCTGGCGCGTCCAGTGGGTGAGGAACGGCATGGAACTGGTCGTATTGATTGCAGGATGGCTGCTTGGCGGCCCCGTCGGGATCGGTACGATCGTGATCGCCCTCGGTGTCGGACAGGTGGTTGGAATGTCCCTGCCTATGAGCAGGAATTGGGTAGAGGCAACGATTGCACGTCAGAGAGAGGATGCACCTCTTGCAGGATAGCTAGTAGGATGAGGAGGAACCGGGATGAGGGAGCTTGTGACAAACTGTGCAGCATGCAGTGACAACATTTATTGTGAAGACGGCTTTTATAAAGGTGACGAGGATCTCGGAATATGTCTGGAGTGTTCTAACAATGTGAGAACATATACCGAAGCCCTCCTCCAGCGCTTCAAAGAGTTGGGAACGGAAGACAATCGTGAGTCGATGGAAGCGTATATGCGGAATCAGTTTTCGTTCTATGGCATCAGGACCCCCGAGCGGAACGCTGCTCTCAAGGACTTTGTCAAACAGTATGGTGATCCTCCTCTGCAAGAGCTGCCTTCTGTCACGAAATTGCTCTGGGACGAACCGGAACGGGAGTGTCAGTATGCCGCTCTCCACCTCCTTTCCAGGCAGGTCAAGAAGCTGACCCTTGACCATCTTCCGCTCCTTGAAGAGCTCATCGTCAAAAAGTCTTGGTGGGATACGATTGATGGCATTGCCCCGAACCTTGCAGGAATCATTTTCCTGAAACATGGAGATGGAGGATATCCTGAACGGTGGATTTCATCAGAGCATATATGGCTGAACCGGTCGGCCATCCTTTATCAGCTGAAGTATAAGGATAAGACCGATGAACACCGTCTATTCGGCTACATCAGGAAAAAACAAGATTCCAAGGAATTCTTCATTCAGAAAGCGATCGGCTGGGCTCTCCGGGAGTACTCCAAGACAAATCCGGAAACGGTGGAGGATTTTATTGCAAACGAGGACCTCGCACCGCTCAGTGAGCGCGAGGGAATGAAGCATATCAACAAAATCAGGGGGTAAGGGAACATGAACTGGAATGATTGCATCGAGAGAACGAATACTCACTCGGTTAAATGGTCGTATCCACAGGAGGATGTCATACCGATGTGCATAGCAGATATGGATTTTCAGGTTTCCCCTGCCATCGTGGAGGCGCTGCAAAAGAAAGCTGCTCATGGAATCTATGGCTATACCACCTTCAGTGACCGGTACTTCGACTCGATCATCGGCTGGTGGGACAAGCAGTATGACATCAAGATCCAGAAGGAATGGATTTCATTCAGTCCCGGCATCATACCGGGCATCAACGTCCTTCTCTCGGTCCTTACAGAGCCGGGTGATGCCGTCATCCTGCAGGATCCCGTGTATTATCCGTTCTACAGTACGATCGAGGCACATGGATGCACGGTACTGAAGAATACGCTTCTCTATGAAAATGGTCGCTATGAGATGGACTTTGATGACTTGGAGGAAAAAGCGCGTTCTTCAAAAGCAAAGGTTCTGATCCTCTGCAGTCCCCATAATCCTGTCGGCAGGGTTTGGACAAAAGAAGAGCTGGAGCGGGTGGCGTCGATTGCGAAAGAACATGATCTTTGGATCATTTCAGATGAAATGCATGGCGACCTCGTGTTCGAGGGACATCGGCATCTTCCCTTTATCCAGGCAGATCCATCCGTGAGGGACCGCATCATCGTCTGCTCAGCCCCTAGCAAAACGTTTAACATTGCCGGCCTTCAGACGTCAATTCTCATGATTCCGAATAAGGAGTTGCAGCTACATTATCAAGAGAAGCTCACATCCTTCGGGCTGATGCGTCCCAATGTATTCGGAATCGAAGGGACGATCGCTGCCTATGAGGAAGGGACTCCGTGGCTTGAAGAACTCCGGATGGTGTTGGAGGATAACAAACAGTATGTATTGAATTACATCAAGGAATACATGCCTGAACTTCAGGTGATACAGCCAGAAGCTACCCACCTGATCTGGATCGACTGTCAGAAACTCGGCATGAGCGGAGAAGAGCTTTGTACCTTCTTCCTGGAGAAGGCCCGAGTGAAATTCGATGAAGGATTCAAATTCGGAGAGACCGGCAGTTCGTTCATCCGAATGAACATTGCCTGTCCCAAGGAGCGCATCGACATGGCGTTGCGGCGGATGAATGAAGCTTTGCTTGAGCATAGAATAGGAAAACAGTCTTAATAGGGCTGTTTTTTTGTTTTGTCCTGTAATCTTAACATAAACCGACGGGTATCCCCACTTTCAATTAATTTTTGCAGTTGAGAATAGAATATCGTCGAGGGGACGGTAGAAAAGACCTGGTTTTAAACGCATCAACTTATAAGGACCATCGAACCATGTCGAAACCATAGATCCTCTGTATCAGTTAAAAGTGTATTATCAGAAAAAGCCATAAATTATGAAGAGAGAGAAGAAACTTTCGGCTTATATATTCTGAAAATTTAGTGTGTTATGATTATTTCGCTTATATTATAACTATTCTCATAGAGAGGGGATTATGTATTTGAAAACTAAATTGTTTTCCATTCTTTCCACCGGTGCTTTGGCACTGGGACTGTTGGCACCATTCTCACAGGAGGTCTCGGCTGAGTCCACTCCCACAAAGGCCAACTGGAACACCGAGCGATACGGCGATCGCATCGATATCGATGGTCATCTTGAGTCACTTTCTGAAAATGAAAACTTCCTGAATAAAGCTGAAGGAAAGCTGAAAAAACAGGTGAAAGAATTCAAGTTCGATCAAAAAGGTGAAGTGAAAGCCCAGAGCAATAAACAGACAAGTGAATTTACATACGACGGAGGGACAAAGTTGTTCCTTGATCGGGACCTGAAATTTAAACAATTCACCCTGAGAAGTGTGGGAGACAACGTAGAGATCTGGGTGGCGAATGACCTTGCATTCCCTGAAGGAGATCCCCGTCCTCCTCATGTGGTCACTCAGGAGCAGGTAGATAAACTGAAGGATGAGTTCGATTCGAACATCTATCCGACTGCAACGGATTTCTTCGGCATGCCGGATGAGTTGGATGGATCAAATGCCACCGTTCCAGGAATGGTTGGCTTGCCAGATAACTATTACGAGGGCAGTGACAAGGTGATCATGCTCGTCGACAACATCAAGGATGACGGCTACTACGACCCTAGCTATCCGTTCTTCGTGGCAGGATTCTTCTGGCAGACCCTTGAAAACTATACGGACCGTAACATCATCACAATTGATACGAACAGCTGGGAAACCAGGCTCGAGAATACGTTCTTCGGTACGACCATCCATGAACTCCAGCATCTGATCCATGCCGATAATGACCCGGCTGAAGAGACATGGCTGAATGAAGGCATGTCGACCTTCTCCGAATTCCTTGGAGGATATGGATCCAATGAGGGCTCTGTGAACTTCTATCTTGATCACCCGGAAAACTCCCTGGTGAACTGGGATGAACACCGCAGTGCGGCAACAGGACCGGAAACGATTGCAGACTATGGTCAGGTCTATCTCTTCACCCTCTATATGTACGATAAGTATGGGCAGGAATTCATCCGTGATCTTGCCACTGACGAAACGCATGGCATCGAAAGTGTCGATCACATGCTGAAGGAATATGGAGCGAAGGAAGACTTCACCACCCTCTATCAACACTTCATCACGGCCCTCGCCATCGATGATGGTTCTGGAGGGAAGTATGACTTCGACAGCATCGATCTGAGGGATCTTCCGGTCGACAGTAAAGGCACGAAGCGAGGCAAGACCGTCGATTATGAGAAAGCCCTCGAGTATGAAAAAGAAGGGGTCCCTGCATGGGGAGGGGACTTCAAAGAGCTTGATTTCAAAGGGAAGGTCGACACGATCAATTTTGATGGAGTAGATTTCCTACCGGTCAAATGGCAAAGCGTTGATGATCCCAAAGGATCGGGCAACAAAGTCCTATGGGCCAATGAAGGCGACGAACTGGACAGTGCCATCGTATTAGAAGCAGATCTGTCAAAAGTGGACAAAGCCACCCTTTCCTTCGACAACTTCATCGATATTGAAGAAGCATGGGATTATGCCATGGTCCAAGTTTCTGAGGATAATGGGCAGACATGGACATCCCTTGAGAACGAAAATACCCGTTCGGATGTGGACGGACAAGGCTATCCTAAGATCAAAGATAATGTCCCTGGCTTCACCGGTCACTATGAAGACTGGCAAAAAGAAACCTTTGATCTGAGTCAATACGCCGGTAAGGATATCCTGATCTCCTTCCGCTATCTGACGGACTGGGGCTACAATGACTCCGGCTGGTTCATTGATAATATTGAGATCCCGGAAATCGGCTTCCAGCAGGACGGATCCAATCTTGACGTATTCAAATCGAAAGCGGAAATCCTAGGAGAGTACGTGGAATATACGGTTACATTCATCAATGAAAGACAGGTAGGCAACAAAAAGAACCCGAAAACCAAGTATAAAGTCATTCAGGTCGACCCGTTCAATGTGACGGAAACCAATGCGTTGAAGCTTCGACAGCTCTTCAAGGATGGAAGTAACTATATGATTACTTCCTATGCAGCTCCGCCTCATGATAAAAACCCGGTCGATTTCACGTATGAAGTCAAATTGAAGGATAAGAAAAAACCAAAGAAGAAGCACTGATCATCAAGAAGCCGGCCTTAGGGTCGGCTTCTTTTTTTATAGGAATCAATTTGATTGGCCAACCGCATACTAGAGACATCATCAGACACAGAGAAATGACCATTTAAGCAAGAATTATTTTGTCCATCACGGAGAAACATGTTAAACTAATCTGTGTGAAATAGTACGAAAAACGCTAACATTATACCGGTAAATGTCTTTCTGGAGTGTACAATTGTCTATAAAACGCTTACATAAAACAAGGAGGTCACAAAGATGACAAGTAAAACCCTGGACCATTTCTTACAGGACAATCTGCAGGATCTAAAATCAAAAGGTCTCTATAATGAAATCGATCCGTTGGAAGGGGCAAACGGACCCGTCATTACGATTAAAGGCAAGGAGCTTGTGAATCTCTCTTCCAATAATTATCTAGGACTTGCAACAGATGAGCGATTGAAAAAGGTGGCCATTGAAGCGGTGAAAGAATATGGTGTCGGAGCAGGAGCTGTCCGGACAATCAACGGAACCCTTGACCTTCACGTGAAACTGGAAGAAAAGCTTGCTGAATTCAAGGGAACCGAAGCGGCCATCGCGTATCAATCGGGCTTCAATTGCAATATGGCAGCCATTTCTGCGGTCATGGATAAACATGATGCCATTCTTTCCGATGAATTGAACCATGCGTCCATCATCGACGGATGCCGTCTGTCCCGTGCCAAGATCATCCGATTCAACCACTCGGATATGGAAGATTTGCGTGCGAAGGCGAAGGAAGCCAAAGAGTCAGGTCTTTACGCGAAAATCATGATCATCACAGATGGGGTCTTCTCTATGGATGGAGACGTATGCAAGCTACCTGAAATCGTCGAAATCGCAGAGGAATTCGATATCATGACCTATGTGGATGATGCCCATGGTTCCGGTGTTCTTGGTAAAGGTGCCGGTACAGTGAAGCATTTCGGTCTCTCTCATAAAGTCGATTTCCAAATGGGTACGCTGTCTAAAGCCATCGGGGTAGTAGGTGGATATGTGGCGGGTACTCAAAACCTGATCGACTGGTTGAAGGTGCGATCCCGCCCGTTCTTATTCTCGACATCCCTGACGCCTGCGGATGTGACCGCGTGTACGGAAGCGCTGGACTTGTTGATGAACAGCACGGAACTGCAGGACAAAATGTGGGAAAATAGTGCCTACCTCAAGGAAAAACTTTCAGGGCTTGGCTTTGATATCGGGAAATCTGAAACGCCGATCACTCCTGTCATCATCGGTGATGAGCAGGATACACAGAATTTCAGTAAGCGTCTGTATGAAGAAGGGGTTTATGCGAAATCCATCGTATTCCCTACCGTACCACGAGGGACGGGCCGGGTACGGAATATGCCATCGGCAGCCCATACGAAAGAGATGCTTGATCAAGCGGTAGAAGCGTATGAAAAAGTAGGAAAAGAGCTGGGGATCCTTTAATTCCCTCATCATCAACGAAATACAGGAGGAACTAAGATGAAAAAGATTCTTGTCACCGGTGCGTTGGGACAGATTGGATCGGAATTGACGACCCGTCTCCGCGAGGTTTACGGCGCGGATCACGTATTGGCAACAGACATCAGAGAGACCGACAGTCCCATTGTGACCGGTGGACCCTTCGCCCAGCTGGATGTAACCGATGAAAAGCGCATGTTCGAGTTAGCCAAGACGAATAAGGTCGATACCATCATCCATCTTGCCGCCCTATTGTCGGCTACAGCCGAAGCAAAGCCGCTCCTTGCATGGAACTTGAATATGGGAGGGCTCGTCAATGCCCTTGAAACGGCCAGGGAATTGGATTGTCAATTCTTCACCCCAAGCTCGATCGGAGCATTCGGACCAAGTACACCCAAGAAGTCGACACCGCAGGATACCATCATGCGACCGACGACGATGTACGGGGTGAATAAAGTGTCTGGAGAATTGCTATCGGATTATTATTTCACCAAATTCGGTGTGGATACCAGAGGGCTGCGGTTCCCCGGATTGATTTCATACGAAACGCTTCCAGGTGGGGGAACGACGGATTATGCAGTAGAAATCTACTATGAAGCCATCAAGCAGAATCGTTATACTTCCTATATCGGTGAGGGCACCTTCATGGATATGATGTATATGCCGGACGCCCTAGATGCCATCATCAATTTGATGGAGGCGGATGGATCGAAGCTCATCCACCGCAATTCTTTCAACGTGAGTGCTATGAGTGCAGCGCCTGAGCATTTTGAGAAAGCGATACAGGTTCACCAGCCTGACTTCAAGATCGACTATCAGGTCGATCCCGTCAGGCAGGCCATCGCCGAAAGCTGGCCGGATGCCATCGATTCTTCTGCCGCAGTGGAAGAGTGGGGATTCAGCTGTTCGTACGACCTCTCGAAGATGACAGCCGATATGCTTCATAAGTTAAAGACCGAAAAAAGAATATAAGAAAATGAAAACCGCTCCGATATGAATAGGGAGCGGTTTTTTTTCGACATATTATGGAGATGTGGTATATGTAATATAGCCCTTACTCTCTATTTTATACCTAAATATGGAAAAATAAGTGAATAAAGGCACTAATTGTGCTAAAATTCAGAAGTATAAGTAGAGAAAATGCTTTAAAGCAGGGGGAATGAAAAGTGAAAGAAAAGCTGAAGGTATGGGGTATTCCGATGACAATGGTCATCCTCATAATAGGAGGGATGTTCCTCCATCAGTTGCTGAAGGTGAAAGAGCCTCCTCAGAAGGATTGGAGCCGTTCGGTATTCCTTGATCAGTCATTTAAGGATAGACCGCAATTGTTCAGTGGAAGCGGGGATCTCTTCATCTCCAGTGGAGGAAAGATCCAGGGGCTAACCGTTAAGGAAGGACTCCAGGTCGAGGAGAAACAGGCACTCGATGTCGATGTTTCCGGTAGCAACCCTTATTGGACCGACGGCAAGAAGGTCATCTACTATGAGGATGCGAAACTACTGTCACATGAAGGCGGGAAGGTCTCCATCCTCTCAGAAGGAGTCACAGGCATCGAGACGAATACAAGCAATGTGTATTATTGGACGGGTGGTACACTCTACGAAATGGATCCTCTCACAATGGATGCCGGGGAGATTCATTCATTTAAGCAGGAGATCGATCAAGTAACCATCGGAAAAGATGGGGATGCCCTTGTTCAGACCAAGGCAGATGATACGCATGTGCAATTCCACTATATTGATAGAGAGCAACGTGTAAGTGCTCCTTTCCTGCTTCTGGAGAAGAACTCAAGCAAGCAGGTTGAAAATGCGACGTATGAAATAGCAGATGGTCAACTGACGTTATTCTACAGTGAAACAGCACGCTCACAAGGACAATTGACTACGGCGACATACAAGGTCAAGCTGCCTGTGGACGAGGTGGGGGATGAGCTTCAAAAGGCGGAAAAAGTCCGATTCGTCAATGCAGACAACGGGCTTGATCTGGAGTCTCCGGGCGATATCCAACTGGCGGAGATCGATGGGGAAGCCACATTGTTGCTTACTGCTGAGGGGCAGGAGATCGGGGATTTCAACGCAATCGCCTTATATAAGGCCGTTCCGAATGAAGATGGCTCTTATCAGGCTTTGCGCCTGAACACCACGAGACATTTGACACAATCACCTCTTCCATTATCAGACAATAAAGTGGTTTGGTTCAATTACAATGGTGGTACATATGAACTATATGGGACCTCGCAGAATGACGAGGTCATCAAATCGAGTCTGCACTGGACAAAAGCATCCGTAAAAGAAGCTTTACTCAATGGGACTCTTATGCTATTTTCAAGTTTGGTAACGGGACTGACCTCATTCTATTGGGTGCTTCCTTCTTTGTTTATCCTGATACTCTTGAATATCTTCAAACCGAATGTATTTGAGAGGGAAGGCATCAGCATGGCAGAATATGTCACCATTTTGATTTTCTTGATCATGCCGTTCACCTATACAGGCAAGGCAATGGGGGATTATTATTACCAGGTCGCCCCGGATATCTTGAGCTTCAGTGGAAGTGGCTATGCAGTGATGATCCTAATCAGCTTACTGACGGCCCTTGTCTGGAAATTTGGAAGGAATGAGGAGTGGGGTCCGTTTGCCGGAGTGTTTTACTTCATGGGAACCTATATCCTTCTATATATATCACTTATCGGACCGTATATGTTTAATCTATTCTAGGATAAAAGGAGAGGAAGGCACGTGCGCTCACATGACATTTCTTATATCATTATGCGACTGGTCCTGTCAGCGGTGCTGTTCCTCTCCGCTATGGTCATGGTGTTTGTTCTAGAGGGAGTGGCCCTTATGGTGGCTATTCCCACAGTTGCGTGCATCAATATCGGTTTACTCTATCAGTCCATTAAGAGGGCCCTTACGTTTTCTTCTGCCCACGAAACGCTCCTGGAGGAAGAGAATCAGCTTTCCACTCTCCTCCACTCCCTGCCGGATTTTATATCGTTCAAGGATGGGGAAGGAAGATGGATGAAAGTCAACCAGTTTGGGAGGGAGCTTTACAACCTGGAAGGCATCGATTACATCGGAAAGACCGACAAGGAGCTGGGAGAGCTTGTTCCTTTCTTTAAGGACGCCTTCGATTTCTGTATTGAATCGGACGAAAGGGCGTGGGATGAAAGAGGGACTCGCTGCGAAGAGAGCTTTGTCCTGCCTTCCGGTGAGCAAAAGACCTTCGATGTCATCAAGGTCCCGCTCTTTCATTCAACTGGAGGAAGAAAGGGTCTGGTCATCATCGGCCGGGATATTACCCAGCAGAAGGTAGCTGAAGAAATGCTTCTTCGAAATGAAAAGCTGTCCGTCGTGGGTGAGCTTGCCGCAGGCATCGCCCATGAAATCCGTAACCCCCTGACCAGCATCAAGGGATTCATCCAGCTGTTGGAGGAGAACGAACATGTTTCAGACCGGTACTTAACCATCATGAGTGCCGAAATGGACCGCATCAATCAGATCGTCGGAGAGCTACTCATTTTGTCGAAGCCGCATCTGAGGGAATCACGTCCGTTTGATATAAGGGAAGTGTTGGACTACGTCGGCAAAGTAATGGGGCATGAGGCACTGATGAAAGGGATCAATCTGAAAGTGGACCTTCCCCAGGAGCCGATTGAGATCATCGGGGACCGTAACCAATGCATACAGGTCGTGATCAACATCACGAAGAATGCCATCGAGGCCATGGAAGAGGGCCTCATCACCATCAAAGCCCACTGCTTGGAAGAAGAAATATTGATCACCATACAGGATCAGGGAGCAGGCATACCTGCAGACAGGCTGGAACGACTGGGAGAACCGTTTTTCACCCTTAAGGAAAAAGGCATGGGCCTCGGACTCACCATCAGTCAAAAAATTATCGAAGGTCATAAAGGAAGTTTAAAGATCGAATCAGAATTGGGGGAAGGGACCCGTGTCACAATCGGGTTCCCCATCCATGCACGCCTGCCGTCAGTACCATGATGGCAGGTTTTTCAGTTCTTATACAGGAGGTTGACGATGAAGATGATCGAAGCAGTCATTTTCGATATGGACGGGGTCCTGACGGATACAATGCCCCTTTATTACGAAGCAACCAGGGATACCTTACTTCCATTCGGCATTGAGTATACATGGGAGCAGAATGATCGATTGAAGGGAATCAGCAGGAGGGAGACCATCCGAACCGTTTGGGAGGAAGCGGGGAGGAAGATTGAAGAAGAATTGGAAATCCGACTCGCGGAGGAGAGGAATCGACGCTACCTGCAACTGATGGACAGCTTGACGCCTGATCATATCCTCCCTGGTATGGAATCATTCCTGAAGGAACTAAAGGAGAATGGAATCCGGATGGCTGTTGCCTCTTCCAGCCGGAACGCACCGGAGGTCCTGAAGAAAACCGGTCTTTCTTGGGCATTTGAATACACCATCGATCCACTTTCCCTTAACAGGGGGAAGCCCGATCCCGAGATTTTCCTGAAGGCGCGGGAGTTGCTGGGAGTCGAAGAGAGAAGGTGTGTCGGGATCGAGGACGGGGAAGCTGGATTAAGAGGCCTTCTTGAGACAGGGATGTTCACGGTAGGGGTCGGAAGCGATCCCTTCATGAGAAATGCAGACTGGTCGATTGCTTCCACTTGGGACCTGACACTGGAGGCACTGCAGGAAAAACATCACAAATGGTGCGTGACGTAAGGAAGCCTCTTACATTTGCCACTCACCATATTACAAAAAAGGAGTACCCGGTTCGTTCCGGGTACTCCTTTCGTATAAGTCAGAATAACAGGTGGGCAATTCCGACAATGATGAGTAGAGTCAAAATCGTCCGTTGAAGGAAGATGACCACGAGATCCCAGAAGGAAACAGGAATTTTGGATCCGAGGAGCAGTCCTCCGACTTCTGACAGGTAGATCAACTGAGTGACGGACAGGCAGGCGATGATGAATCGGGTCATATCGCTCTCGATGCCCGCACCGAAAATCGTAGGCAGGAACATATCCGCAAATCCGACCAGGATCGTCTTCGAAGCCTCTGCTGCTTCAGGAATCTGAAGGAGATCGAGTACAGGGATGAAGGGGATACCGATCCATTCGAAGAACTTTGTGTTCTCCGCTACGATGAGTGCCGTCGTTCCGATGGCCATGACGATCGGGGCTACGCCCATCCACATATCCAATACATTCTTCATGCCATCTGTGATGAATTTTGACACACTGTTGTTCTTCTTTGCCTGTAGGACAGCCTGTTCATAGCCATAGCTTACACGGGTATAGCCTTCAGGAATGGTCTCTGCTGTGTCCTTCCCTTCCTGATCGTTGAAATACGTATCAGGCTTGCGGGACAAAGGCGGGATACGCGGCAGTATGATTGCTGCGACGAGTCCGGAGAACGTCACCGTAAGATAGAATGGGAAGAAGAAATCACTCAGGTTGACCGTCGAAATGACCACGAGACAGAAGGTGATGGATACAACGGAAAACGTTGTCCCGATGACAGCTGCTTCCCGCTTCGTATAAAAGCCCTCCTCGTACTGCTTGCTGGTCAGCAGGACCCCGATGGTCCCGTCGCCAAGCCATGAAGCCAGACAGTCGATGGAGGAGCGGCCAGGCAGATTGAAGATCGGCCTCATGACCTTCGTCAGGATGGAGCCGAAAAACTCAAGAAGACCAAAATTCAAGAGTAATGGTAGAAGGAGTCCGGCGAATAAAAAGACGCAGAACAGGATGGAAATCAGCCCATCCGCGCTCAGGAGCAGCCCCCCTGTGTCTTCTGACCATATCCACTCCGGCCCTAATTGGAAAAGGGTCATGACAGCGTAGATACCGCCGACGATCCTGATCACGAACCAGACGGGCGTCACATTGAACAGCGTTTTGAAAAACGGTGAGTCCATGATGATCGCCGGTTTGAAAGCCTTCGTGATGAATGTCCCGATGATCGTCAAGGCGATGAGGATCGTCATGACATAGGGAATCACCGGACCGATTGCATCGAGTAGTGCATTCGATAGGACGGCGATCGGGATTGTCACTTCACCATCGACCGGTAAAGGAACTATAAATAATAAAATTCCCAGCAAGGAGGGAATGATAAAACGTAACTGTTGTCCGAGTGTAAATCGTTGTTGCGGATTCATAGGTTCACCTCAAAAAAGTAATGACGAAAAATGAAACATTATTCATTCTAATGCATACATATTTAATTGTCCATACTCTACTGCAAACTGGATAACAATAGATGCCTTTGATTATCTTCCCAAAAAATTTCTCTGATAAACAACCTTTGAAGAAATCCTGTACTCAATCCCATATTTTTATATAGTAAGCGCTTACAACTATAGTTTACCTTATAGTTCTTTCAATTCAACTCTTTTTCAAAACACATTCAAAAGTCCTCCCCTAAGCCGATAAAAAAAGTAGTAAAAGGAAATATATTATATTTTTCTGGTAAATAGGTTTAATGGGGATTATTAGGGGTAAAAGGAACCCATAACCAGGTTAGTCAGGAGTGTAGTAGATGCAATCACTAACATTACTTACTGAAGAGCAATTAACCAATGCCCACCGAATGGCACAAAAAGAAGGACTGGAAGAAGAATTCATCGAGATGTTGGAAGTGGAGCTATTGAGAAGAAGAGAGAGTGAAATGTAATTTTCACCGAAACTCGTAAATGATAGGTAAAAGGCTGCTCACCAGATGAGAACAGCCTTTTTTGTGTGTATTTATAAGATCAGGAGTCCGATTGAAATGACGACACCGCTCACAATCAGGATCAAAACGCAAAAGCCCATGATATCCTTCGCTTTAAGTCCGGCGATGGCAAGAGCCGGCAGGGCCCAGAACGGCTGGATGAGGTTCGTCCAGGCGTCGCCCCAAGCCACAGCCATAGCCGTTTTGGGAATCGATGCATTGAGGGCCTGTGCGGCATCAAGCATAATGGGAGCTTGTACGGCCCACTGGCCTCCACCAGACGGGACGAAGAAATTAACGATCCCTGCTGAAAGAAAGGCAAAGAAATAAAAGGTTGTTTCATTTGCAATGGAAACGAAAACCTCAGACACGAGGACAGCAAGTCCAGAAGCCCCCATCATGCCCATGATCCCAGCGTAAAAGGGGAACTGTATGACGATGCCGCTTGCCCCTTTGATGGCTTCCTGCACGGAATTCAGATAGCTTTTCGGGGTCCCGTGGAAGAGGATGCCAAGGAACAGGAAGAGGAAATTCACAATATCCAAGTTCAACGCGAAGCCGTTATTGATGAAATAGTAGACGATGAATCCTATTCCAAGTAAGGATATGATGACCGAAAGGATCGAGCTGTTCTCCAGGCGTTCAGCGGGAGTAGGTTCGACCACTTCCGCAGTGGCTGCAGATTCATTGAACAAGGATGGATCAACAGAAACGGTATCTTCCTTTGAGGGCATGAGCAGCCTGTTAGCGATGGGAAGAATGATGAAGAGGGCGACAACAATAAAGATATTGAAGGCCGCAAACATCGTTTCACTTGTTGGGATCACGCCCATCTTGGCTTCGAATGGATGTCCAGCTGTCGCAATCGATAAAGGGATGGAACCGGAAAAACCACCATGCCATACGACAAATCCGGAGTAGGCACTCGCAATGAGGAGGCGGTAATCAACTCCTTTGACCCGTTTGGCCAATTCCTTTGCAAATAGGGCACCGATGACGAGACCGAATCCCCAGTTGATCCAGCTCGCTGCGAGCGACACAAGGGTAACGATGATGATGGCCGATCCGGGGGATTTTGCCAGGGAAGCAAGATAGCCAAGCAGTCGTTTGAATAAAGGACTGCTTGCCAGAACATACCCCGTCACAAGCACAAGCACCATTTGCATGGAAAAGGCAAGAAGCCCCCAAAAGCCTTCACCCCAATATTGAACCATGTCGACGGGTGAACTTTTTGTAAAAATGATTCCCGAAGCAAAAACAAAGAGGGTAAGGATGATGACGAATAAGAACGGATCTGGTAGGTAGCGCTGCATGATTCGGTTCGATAAGGCTGTGAGTTTCTTCAATGAATGTCACTCCTTTAGGCTATGTGAAAAATTGATATCCCTACTTAGTTCTATAAAATGTTTGAAAACCCTTTCATTTAAAGGGACTTTCTTCAAGTGGAGTGGTGCAAACTAATAAATGATAGCGGTTCATGATACAATGACCTAATTAAGAATATTTTCCTGAAAGAAAGGTGTCTGATCAATGATTACAAGTGTAGCAAGCGATATGGATGGAACATTATTGAATGAAAAACAAGAAATCAGCGAAGGGAATAAAGAGGCGATCCTGAAAGCCCAACAAGCTGGAATCGAAGTGATTGTGGCAACGGGCCGCTCTTACGAAGAAGCCTCCTATGTTGTGAAAGAGGCAGGGATCGACTGCGATATCATCTGTGCCAATGGAGCGGAAGTCCGGGATGCTGATGGGGAAATCGTCTATCAGGCGGGCATCGAGGATGATCGTTCGAGGCAAATCGCGGCAGAACTGAACGAGCTCGGTATCTATTTCGAGGTGTATACGAATCAGGGTACATACACAGAAGATTATGAGAAGGGGATCGATCTCATCATCGACATCTTCAAGACTTCGAATCCCGACGTATCAGAAGCACAGGTGAGGCAGGCTGCGAAGGAAAGGTACGACGAAGGTCGCATCAATGTCGTGGAGGATTATGAAGTCCTTTTCGAAGATTCGGAGCATCTTGTCTTCAAATTCCTCGTGTTCTCCAAAGATCGGGAAAAGCTTCAGCAGGCCCAATCTGTGCTGGCGGAACTGAAGGATCTTGCCGTCAGCTCTTCAGGTAAGAACAACCTTGAGATCAATAGCATCCACGCACAAAAAGGGGTAGCCCTTGAAAAAGTATTATCATCAAAAGGGTTGAATGTAAAAGACGCCATGGCCATAGGTGATAATTTGAACGACCTGTCCATGATGAAGGTTGTGGGTCGTCCGGTCGCCATGGGTAATGGCCTCCCTGAAGTGAAGGAATTCTGTTCCCACGTGACGGCTACTAACCGTGAAGATGGTGTGGCAAAAGCAATCCTGGACGCAATGGAGCAGTCGGAACAGGACTGAAATGAAGAAAAACAGGCTATACTGGTGAAAAATCATAAAAGGAGCTGAATGCATGAAACATCCATTCATATGGATCATCTTCAGCTTGGTCCTGATAGCGGGATGTGCCGATCAGGAGGAAAAACAGCAGGAAGAACATGCATCAGTCGAAAAACCAAGCGTTGAATATGAAGTCGTTGCCGATTCGCTCTCCATTCCATGGTCCATCGACCAAGACGGAGAGACGCTTTATGTAACCGAGAGGACAGGTTCCATCGTAGAAGTACAGGAAGGGAAGAAAGATAAGATTGACGTTTCCTTGGAAAAACCGTTATCGGACAACCCTGAAGCAGGTCTGTTGGGCTTCGTCCTTCATCCGGATTTTGCTCAAAATCAGCAAGCGTATGCCTATTACACCTATGATGACGGCGGCACTCCTTATAACAGGGTCATCCTTCTTGAAAGGAAGGATCAATCCTGGAAGGAGAAGGACGTTCTTCTCGACCGGATCCCGAGCGGTCAGTTCCATCATGGAGGTCGTCTTGAAATCGGACCGGATGAGAAGCTTTACATCACCACAGGAGATGCCACAAATGACGAGAAGGCTCAAGATCCCGAATACCTTGGCGGGAAAATCTTGAGGATGAATCTCGACGGAAGCATCCCGAGCGACAATCCTTCCGATAGCTATCTGTGCAGTTATGGACATCGAAATCCACAGGGCTTGGCCTGGGATGGGGAGACCCTATATGCGACGGAGCATGGACCGAAAGGCTATGATGAAGTCAATATGATTGAAAAAGGGGCCAACTACGGCTGGCCGGATGTAACGGGTGACGAAGAAAAGGAAGGGACCATTCCTCCTCTCGCTCATTCAGGTGAGCCATCATGGGCCCCGTCGGGAGCCGTTTTCAGTGAAGGGAAGCTCCTGTTTGCGACCCTCGCAGGACAGAGCATCAAGCAGTTCGACCCGGACACCAAAGAGGTCACCGACCTGCTGGATGGCTTTGGCAGGATTCGAGATGTCCATGTAGATGGGGAAACTCTCTATTTCACAACGAATAATACGGACGGAAGGGGCATCCCGCGAGAGCAGGATGACAAACTGTATAAAGTGGACCTATCCACCATTGAAGGAAAGCAATAGATAAAGAGGCCGTTCTGGTCTCTTTTTTTGCAACAAAAAAAGGGCAGAGCCCCGGCGCTCAACCCTTCTTATCCATTCTTAACAGCAGCACGCTTCCGATCAGAAGCAGCACAGCCATCCATGCATGGAACTGACTCAACCAAAGTCCGATCCCCACCATGCCGATCCCGATGGCGACCAAATTGGATACATATGATATCACATTCATGAACCTCCTTACTGCCTGTCTTCTTTGGAGAAAGTCTGGGACAGGGCCTGAATGGCCTGCTCCAACTGCTCAAGCTTCTTCTCCAATTTAACGAGCAGGAAAAGGGTGACGGCGATCGGGAATCCGAAGTTACCGAGCAATTGGACGAACACAGAATAATCCATGATCATTCCTCCTTATAAGAAAGCGGGCGGGGAGCCCGCCCTGGATTTACAGATTAAGTGCTTTGGCAATGCCAAGGCCGATGGCATTCGATAATCCCTGGATGAACGATGCACTTTTTAATAGATTCGTGTCATTCACGCTGTCCATGAACAGATTCTCGAGGAGGATGGCCGGCATGGACGTTCCACGAAGTACGGCGAAGTTAGCTACCTTCTTGCCGCGGTCACGGAGGCCATACTGGGAATAGAATTTCATGATCTCAGCATGGACGACATCCTGCCTGCGGCCGGTTTCAGTTTCCCTCGTGCCGGTATAGACGAAGCTTTCAAACCCAGTGCCACCGCCTGCATTATGGTGAAGAGAGACAAAGTAGGAAGCACCGAGTCCATTGGCAAAAGCGGACCGCTGGGATAATTCGATAAAGACGTCGGTGGAGCGGGTCATGCGGACATCCGCGCCGTAATTGGATTCGAGATAGGCTTTCACCTTAAGTCCGATCGTTAAAGCAAGATTCTTTTCTTGAAGACCGTTTCCGATGGCTCCTGGATCAGAGCCGCCGTGTCCCGGGTCTAGTACGATGATTGGCATAATGGCATTCCTCCTGTTTTTTTGATTGATTTAAGCCCAGTAGTACGTTTGGGCGCCGTATGAGTATTCCGCGCGGCTGTCGACGTGCAGGAACGTATTGTATTTGATGATTCCGCTGAATCCGCATGTTTTGGCCACTTCCGCCACCTGTGAAGGGGTCTTTCCGGAAGGGTTGATATCCGCTGCGATCCCGTAGGTGTGCTGGGAGTTCGAGGCTCCTCCTACACTGCGGTTATGACTGATGCTTCGGAATCCTGAGTTGATGGTGACGGGAGGGTTCCCGAGCTTTTTGCGAAGTGCTTCCAGCTTGTACATGAGGCGGCGGATATTCTCCCTCACCTGAGTCGATCCGACGTTCCCTCCATTGAAGGTGCTTCCGTCCTTGGAATAAAATTCAGAGAAGTTGAAGTGGGCAGTCGATCCGTCACTTGCTTCCAGTGCGTTCAATTGAGTATGGCTCTGAGGACCGGCAACGCCGTCTGCTGTCAGACCATAAGCGCTTTGGAATCGCTTGACGGCAGCTGCAGTCCCTGCACCGAATACGCCATCAACGGCCACATGAGTCTTTGCCGGTGAGGCAGCTGCCCAGCCTGCCACCCGGATTTGCAATTCTCGAACATCGTTACCAGAGTCACCTTGCTTCATTGTCCTTGTCCAGTTCATGTAACATCTCTCCCTATGATATGAATGGTAAGAGACAAACCAAAGGGATGCGGCACGGCGATCGAAGTCATCCCAACCTCATCGCGACCGTTTCGTTTGCCTTACACTTACTAAAGAAAGAGAAGGAAGTAAAACTACAACCTCCCTGCAAAAATCCACGAAAATAAGGCAAAAAAAACCGGCTGGATTCAGCCGGTCGATCATTGTCATTACTCCAAATCAAACAGTCCTGGAATGCGGTCCATCGAATACTCCCTCACATAGTGGATAATCTTGATTTTAAGCTCCTGCTCAAGATCATCACGGTTTTCAGCACGGGTCATGTAGAGGGATTTCTTGATTTTCGGTTCGAATGTCGTAATCACCTTTGTTTCATATTCACCTGTAGCCTGTGCTTCTTTTACCATTTCATAAAGTGCGCCCATTGCATCTACTCCTTCTTCTGTAATAGGGTTCGTAATGCATTCAAAGCCTTTTTATGGCTCTTGGATATGGCCTGCTGGGATACCCCCATGCTCCTTGCGATTTCCGTATCGCTCCATTCCTGGACGTAAGCGAGGTCAAGGATCCTTTGCTGTCTCTCTGTAAGTGCCATGTAGCCTGCGAGAAGATCGTCGTCCTCCAGGCATTCTGCCAGTGTCGAGTAATTCTTGAATGGTGACAGGCTGTCCGAATGATCGGGAACAAGATCGATGAACGCCTGCCCGTCCCCCTGATCGGTTTTCTTATCAAGAGTGAGAGGATGCCGCTCGGAATACGTCCGATGCTTCTTATCAAAATTCACACTATGGAAATACAGGGAGGAACTCACATAGGCCGTAAAACGGATATCAAAATAATGGGACTTGAATGCTTCGTTCAATTCGTGTTCCCGTTCAGCGTTCGGTTCATGGAGGAACTGTTCGATCAATGTTCTGTTTTCCTCCTTGCTGATAAACGAATCGACCGCTTTGTTATGCTTGAGATGAGGGTAATGCTTGTAAAACCGGGTCATCAATGTGTCCATTTTTTTCACCACCATTAGAACGTATGTTCGGTTTTGTAGTAAAAAAAAGAGAGAGAAATCTCGCTTTTACTATATAAAGAATCAAAACGTTATAAAAAAACAACCTGCCAACCACTATTCATACCAATGTACTACTAATTAAACCATATTAAGGCATCAGCTGAAAGTGAGGATGGCACTAATTTCATTTCTTTTCCCGGGAAGAAGGCTTTTTCACTTGGAAAGTAGAAGTTTACTAGACAGTCCTTTGAAAGGGAGTGCTTGCATGAAAACGCGCTTGATCCTCTCTGGTGTCATGAGTCTGGCCGTCATCCTCAGCGGGTGCGGTACAGATGGATCATCTAAAGAAAAGCCGAAGGACGATGCGGAAGAAACCGTCGTTCCCGAGGCAGAAAAGGGTGTTGAACATTTGGATATGCTAGCCAACGATGAACAAATCATCAAAACGCTGAAAGAATCAGGTAAGATACCTGAGAACGCCACGAAAGAAGACATTGAGAAAGCACTGCAGGATTATATAAAAGATAAAAACGCCGACACGCTGAAAAATGAAAAAGAAAAACAGAAATACATCGAGGAGCTTAAAGAAAAGATCAAAAACGAACAATGAGAGAAGCCGCCGAAGCAATCGGCGGCTTCCTTTTTTATCATCGCATGACGCTTCCACCTGAGATCTTCATGGACTCGCCTATCACATTGAAGGAGGAATCGCTTAGCAGGAAAAGGATGACGTTCGCCACTTCGCGGGGAGAAGTCAGCCGGTTGGATGGAATTCCAGACTTTGCGACTTCAAGCTGCTCTTCATATGTGCGGTTTTCCCGTTCGCCTTTTGAGGCGATGGCTTCCCGTCCCATCTCGGTATCGACGTAGCCTGGACACACCGCATTGACTCTCACGCCGTGTTCGATTGCTTCATGGGCGAATGCTTGGGTGAAGCCAGTGACAGCGAACTTGGATGCGCTGTAGGCGCTGTTGCCGTGTGTACCCCTTAATCCAGAGAGGGATGATAGATTGACGATGGATCCTTCCCCATGCTCCTTCATACCTCGATACACGTCCTGGGTGATGGCGACGAGGGAGAAGTAGTTGAGTTCCATGATGGTGCGCATGTCCTCTTCAGAGAGTTTCTCAACAAGATCCCCGCCCCCGATCCCGGCAGAGTTGACCAGTCCAGTTATGGGACCGAACGCTTCAATTGCATGGGAGATGAGCTGTTGACGGTCCTCCTCCTTGGTCAGGTCTGCGGGGAAGACGTGGAGATTGTTTGGGGACTGGACGGATTCTTTGAGTTTGGCAAGTTTGTCTTCGTTCCGCCCGGTAACGGTGACCTTCGCCCCTGCCTCAATGGCAGCGATGGCCGTTTCGTGACCGATGCCTCCTGTGGCACCGGTGATGAGGATGTGCTGGTTTTCAAGTGCTTGGTTGTGAAAGATGGTCATGTTTTTTCCTCCTTGTGTTTTAGGGTTACCCTGTCGGGGAGGGGTGAAAACCATTTTGGACAGTCTCGTGGGTAGAGGGGTTCGTTTCGTTCCGCTGCGGCCGACCGCTTTCTGCGGGGTGGTCGGTGAGCAGCTTCAGCTGCGCCTGCAGGGTCTCACCTGTCCACTATTCCCGCGGGAGTCGGTCGGCCTTCGCTGCACTGAACTGAGCGGTTTAGGAGTAGTGATGACTTCCAAGATCAGATGGTAAAGATTCCACCCATTTTTTATTTGGTAAGGAATGGGGCAGGTTTCGTTTCGTTCCGCTGCGGCCACCCGCTTTCCATGGGGCGTGCGGTGAGCCGCTTCGGCAAGCCTGCAGGGTCTCACCCTGCCCGCTATTCCCATAGGAGTCGGGTGGCCTCCGCTGCACTGCACTGTGTGCTTTTCAAGGCGTGATAACTATTGTTCATGGGATAGATAAAATCATTAGATTGTGATTGGAAATAGAGGAAGTTGCGATGGTATATCAGACTATCGCACAAATGAATATGCATTCGATTTTTACACAATATCGTAATTTGTAAGAGTGGCAACTAGCCTATAGTCAAATGGAATCCCACCTTGCTTAAAACTACAGAGTGGATTGAATCGGAAGGTGCTTGACTCCAGCGGAAAAGGAGGAGTGGCGAGACCCCGCAGGCACGAGGAGGCTCGACGCCCTCCCCGCAGGAAAGCAAGCACCTGCAGCGGAAAGGAACGCCCCTTATACACACGGATAAATCCTTAAAAAGAACGCAAACAACCCCCAAGACCGCTGAAATCCCGGACTTGGGGGTTGTTGTATTATTACGTCATACCGTTATTCCACTGAATCGTTTTCCCACTGATAGCTCCAGAATCGTTCGTTGGTTACCCAGCGAAGGGCTTCAGGATCATTTTGCTCGATGCCTTTGTCCAAATCTTTCAGCATCCAGGCGGTTTGGGAGATGTGGGCTCTCATCGTGTTCAGCTTTTGCTCTTTCACAGCAGAAATATCGACTGTGATATCCGGTTGGCCGAGTTCCTTTTCGCATCCGTTCGAGAAAGCCAGGCAGTGAAGCTTCGGACGCGAAGCCTTCGGCAAACGGCGCACGGCCCTTATGACGGCGCGGGCAGTTGCCTCGTGATCTGGATGGACGGAATAGCCAGGGTAGAATGTGATGATCAGGGAAGGGTCGAGCTCTTCAATCAGTTCTGTCACCATATTCGCGAGCTTTTCATCATTTTCGAATTCGACCGTTTTATCGCGATAGCCCATCATGCGAAGGTCTTGAATGCCCATGACCTCTGCAGCTTTTTGAAGTTCCTTCTTACGGATGAGAGGGAGGGATTCGCGTGTGGCAAATGGTGGGTTACCCAAATTACGGCCCATTTCACCAAGGGTCAGGCATGCATACGTGACAGGGGTTCCGTTATTGACATGAGATGAAATCGTTCCGGATACACCGAACGCTTCATCGTCGGGATGGGGAAAGATTACGAGTAATTGTCTTTCTTTTTCCATTTTGAAATCTCCTTTATCGAAAAATCGTTCTACTTGAATGGGGTAGGGCTGATCTCTAGGGCCACGGCCAGTTTGCCATCGGCTCCGTGTCCGGCCATCAGCAGTCTGCCTTCATCCTCTTGTTCATAATGGGTCAAGCCTTCGGCGTAGATCCAACCGATCTCCAGCTTCAACCCGACACGGAAGGGACCGTCACCGACAATTTTTCCATGTTCGTAATTGACCTTGGCGTTACGGATGTAGGCACCTGCCGAGAAGAAATTCTCATTGAAGTGGGATGCATAGGCACCGTTCGTCGTCTCTAGATGTATATATATATCTTGACGTGCAAACTGATTGATCAATCCTTGCACATCCGCTAATTGAATAGGCTTCATATCATATCCTCCTCATAATGAAAAAACCATTATGTACTATCTTACTAAATTTAGTGGCCGAAAGCGAAAACTCTGTTTGATAATCCGCATATGCGGAGTCTAGTATTCCCATCCAGCATCGTCAGCATCCGTATGAGGCGCAAGTGGAACAAAAAAGAGACCGTCTTGAGGCTGCTCGCAGCCTCAAAACGGTCTCTTGGGAAAATCTTATTTTTCAAATCGATTGTATGCTCCGTGCATGACGGGCCCTACGTATTCATTTAACTTGAATCCGTGCTTGATGGCAGCTGTAACGAATATTTTTGCATTTGTCACAGCTTCTTTAACATCTTGTCCATTTGCAAGATTTGCCGTGATGGCAGCCGCGAATGTGCATCCTGCTCCATGGTTGTATGTGGTATCCACTTTATCTTCTTCCAGGATGGTGAAGTCCGTTCCATCATAGAAAAGATCGAGGGCTTTTGTGTGTTCAAGCTGCTTTCCGCCTTTGATGACTACGTTCTTCGCTCCGAGGTCATGGATTTTCTTTGCGGCTTCCTTCATGCCTTCGATGGTTTTGATTGGACCTGACTGGGCAAGCTGTCCAGCTTCGAAAAGATTGGGAGTCACCACCGTGGCGCGCTGAAGGAGATGTTCTCTCATAGCGTCGGTTGTTTCAGGGTGAAGAACTTCATCTTCGCCTTTACAAACCATCACCGGGTCGATGACGACTTTATTCAAACCGTATTGATCGATTTTTTTTGCAGCAAGCTCGATGACTTCCACTGTACCGAGCATCCCGGTTTTCATTGCATCGATGCCGACAGAAAGGACGGTCTCAAGCTGAGCTTCCAAAGTGCTTACCGGAAGGGGATGTACGTTGTGGTGCCAGTGATCGGCAGGATCCATCGTGACGACGGTGGTAAGGGCGGTCATGCCGTAAACGCCGTGCTCCTGGAAGGTCTTCAGGTCCGCCTGGATGCCTGCGCCCCCACTTGTATCAGAACCAGCAATGGTTAGTGTTTTCTTCAATGTCATCGTAGAATTCCTCCTAATTAGTGCGGGTGTAAATGTAAAAGTCTGACTAAAGAATATACTATCACATAGGGAATATCAAATTGTATATTTTCATTGCATACGAAAGAAGACACCGGTGGCCGGTGTCTTCTTTCGTCTCCTGGTTTAGAGGACGCCTTGGTTGTGATCGACTCCGTGTTTGGAAGCGACAATGACTAATTTCCCCTTGTCGAGTTCTTCCTCATACGTATCAGCTTCTGCCTGATTGAGTCCGACTGCTTTCATCTTGGAGCGCAGCTCATCACCGCGTTTTTGGAACAGGTTCCCGATTGCGTCGAATACGCCTTGTTCTTTAAGTCCTACCGATTCAGTATCCGTCCCATCGGTGATATGCTGGGAACGATTCTTATCATGTGCAAATACGAAAATATCGTCCTTTGTATATCCTTGGCTTGTCAGCATTTCGATTTCTTTCTTTGCTTCGACTACGTTTTCTACCGTGTGTACTTTATACATGAATGAATACCCTCCAATAAAAAGTTGTGATTTCTTATGAGTACTGTTCCCGCTGTACATAGAGTTAAACGTCAGGG
Organism: Rossellomorea marisflavi; assembly: GCF_001274775.1. Classification (GTDB taxonomy): domain Bacteria; phylum Bacillota; class Bacilli; order Bacillales; family Bacillaceae_B; genus Rossellomorea; species Rossellomorea marisflavi. Next base: position 320,677 of record NZ_LGUE01000008.1, on the reverse strand, counting down.
GGGCAGTCCGTACAGATGAAACCCTCTGGCAGGGAGTAGTGGATTTACAGGTGTTCCGCGATGAAGCTATAGTAGAAGAGCAGATAACCAAATAGAGAAAGTGGAAAGGAGTCTGGCATGATTTTTCAAAATGACTGGGCGGATTTGTTAGATGATGAGTTGAATAAGGACTATTACCGGTCCCTGAGGGAGTGGCTGAAGAAAGAATATGGCGAGCATACGGTCTACCCGCCCATGTTCGATATCTTCAATGCCTTCCACTACACTTCATATGACGACGTCAAGGTAGTCCTGCTGGGGCAGGATCCTTATCATGGACCGAATCAAGCAGAGGGCCTGAGCTTTTCTGTGAAGAAAGGGGTCAAGATTCCCCCGTCCCTCCGGAATATGTACAAGGAACTTGAAAGCGACATCGGCTGCCCTGTGCCGGAACATGGTTCGTTGGTGAAATGGGCAAAAGAGGGCGTCCTCCTCTTGAATACGGTATTGACGGTGAGGGACGGGGAAGCGCACTCCCATCGGAACAAAGGATGGGAGCGTCTGACGGATCATGTGATCAAAACGTTGAATGAACGTGAAAAGCCAGTCGTATTCATCTTGTGGGGGAAACCTGCTCAATCAAAAGAAAAGCTGATTGATCATTCCGTCCATTTCATCCTTAAATCCCCTCATCCGAGCCCGCTGTCAGCACATCGAGGGTTCTTTGGAAGCAGGCCTTACTCTAAGGCCAATCAGTTCTTGAAAAAGCACAATATCCCTGAAATCGATTGGTGTATTGAATAGCGTGTTTCACGTGGAACATCCGGTGAGGAGTGGGTTCCTTACAATTCTGTGAACATTGAGAAAGGGAAGTGGAGGAATGAAGTCAAAGGCGACTCAAGTGAACTGTTTTCAATGCGTCTATTTCTATACAACCTGGGAACCTGCGCATCCGCGTGGCTGCAGGGGATACGGCTTCAAAACGAAGTCGATGCCCTCGGCTGTCGTCCGCCAATCCTCAGGACATCCATGTTTAAAATTCGTTGAGAAAGCGAAGGGTCCGACCAGTTGCTAATTTCATCACGAACAATTAGGATTATGGAGTAGGTAAACGAATTCATGAGGATGTTGAAAGGAGTACGACAACATGAATATCCCTCATCAGTCTTTAATCAAGAAAATGGAGATGGAGATCGGGAAGGCAAAGAATGCAGAAAAGGCCAGCCAGATCCGGGAACACATCTATTCCATCAAGGCGATGTGCGAATTGCTCCTCGAAGAGCAGACGGGAGAAACATCTGCGGTCTTCCAGCAGTCAGCCGTTCAATATGTCCCGCAGCCGGAGCCGATATCCAAGCCGGTTACCATCCAGAAGGAAGAGCCGCTGGAAACGGATGATGGCGCAAATGGTTCATCCCTTTTTGATTTCTAATAAAAGCATCAATGGAAGAAAGGACGAAGAGCAATGAAGACATTCATCATCATCGGAGCGATCAATGCTTTCTTATCGGTGGCACTTGGCGCGTTCGGTGCCCATGCACTTGAAGGAAAGATTTCCGCCAAATATATTGAGACCTGGAATACAGGTGTTCAATATCAGATGTTCCATGCCATCGGAATCCTGATCATTGGAGTCATGCTTGGGAACCTTGCACCAAGCTCACTCTTATCATGGTCGGGTTGGTTGATGCTGATCGGAACGATTCTGTTCTCTGGAAGCCTGTATGTTTTGAGTCTATCAGGAATCAAGGTGCTCGGAGCCATCACTCCACTTGGAGGAGTCAGCTTCCTTGCAGCGTGGGTGCTCCTGATCATTTTTGCCGCGAAAAATCTGTAAAACGGAAAGCCGCCATCCCGCTGAGGATGACGGCTTTTTCATTATCTTCGAGGTGTATACCCTTGAGCATATGGATATTCATACTCGATTTCTTCATCAAACGTGATGTAATCCAAATAGATCATCGGGATAAGGTAGCGCATGCCGGTCTGGGGATCGGTGAGTATGAGATGATCCCTCCCCGCAGCCTCAATGATTCCTTTGAAGACTTTCGCATTCCATTCTTTATTATTTTCAAATGTGGCATATACCGTGGCGACTTTTCCTTTGTTCAACCGGAGGATGTTCTCGATGTACGATTCTTCCATCGGAAGCATGCCGGGAACATTCTGTGACGATGGTGCCGGGGCATTTGTCGGGGAAGGGATGTAATTCCCCCCTGATTGCGGCATATTGAAGTTCTGTCCCTGACTCTGCTGGCCTCCATACTGACTATACGGATTATACTGGTTGTATCCTTGCCCATAGTTAGGATAATTAGACAACGCGTTGACCTCCCTTTATTCTCCAGGTGCCCATCAATCAGCACCTTGATTCCTATACCCTGTGGACCGTTTTAGAACTTACGGTACCTGACTGTCTCACTAATTCACTCTATGAGGGGAGAAAGGGGATTATTCATGAAAATCCTTTTTTATCGGAGAAGGGGGTTTTTTACATAAGAAAAACGCGTCCTGGTATAGGTTCCAGGACGCGTTTAGTTTAGTTTACATGCAGGAACGTTTCGATTTTTTCTTCAGGTAGGAGGTTCCCTACATAGAAAGCACCGAATTCCCCATAACGTGCGCTGACTTCATCGAAGCGCATTTCGTACACAAGCTTCTTGAATTGAAGGACATCATCTGCAAATAGCGTGACGCCCCACTCGTAGTCGTCGAAACCGACAGAGCCTGTGATGATCTGTTTCACTTTGCCGGCATATTGACGGCCGATCATCCCGTGACTTCTCATCATATCGCGACGGTCTTCCATCGGAAGCATATACCAGTTATCATTTCCTTGGCGACGCTTGTCCATTGGATAGAAGCAAACGTGATTCGCTTTAGGTAGGATCGGGTAAAGACGCTCTTTCACATATGGGTTTTCATATGGATCGCCTTCTGAAGGCATGTAGTTACCCAATTCGACTACTGAGACATATGAGAAGGTCGGAACGGTAAATTCAGCGATCTTCAGCTTGTTGAACTCGTTCTCAAGCTCGTTCAGTTCTTCCATGGTAGGACGCAGGATCATCAGCATGAAATCAGCTTTCTGTCCGACGATCGAGTAGAGGGCGTGGCTGCCTTCCTTCGCATCCTGTGTACTGTTCAACTTATCTAAAAAGCGGTGGAATTCCGCAATGGCTTCCGTACGATCTTCGCTGGAGAGCATCTTCCATGTCGTCCAATCAATCGCCCGGAAATCATGAAGGGAATACCAACCATCCAGTGTTTGTGCCGGTTCTGCCAACTTGATCACTCCTTTAATCAATATCCATCCATTACTATATCATAGTTTCACCAATGAAAGCGCATACCCATACTTGAATGTCGTAAAAATGGCACAATCAGGGATAAAGGGAAACACGCGGGAACAGACTATATGAGTATTCATAGAGATTCCTGGGTAAAGGAAAAGCGTTCAGTTTTTTGAAAACAAAGAATTTTATAGTGGAAGCGATACCAAATCGACTTTCCCTTGAATTCCTCTATGAGAAGAGTATTCTAAGATTGGATATGTATAAATCAAGGAGGTTCCTCTATTGAGTAATTTATTTGCGACATTGACAGATAAAGTAAAAGGTAAAGAATTGAAGATCGTTTTCCCTGAAGGTACTGATGAGCGCATCCTTACTGCCGCTTCCCGCCTTGCTGCAGACGGCATCCTGACGCCGATCGTGATCGGAAACAAAGAGCAGGTCGAAGCGAAAGCACATGAACAGAACGTGAAGCTTGAAGGTTGCGAAATCATCGACCCTTCAACATTTGCAGGCATGGACGATTTGGTGAAATCTTTCGTGGAACGCCGTAAAGGCAAAGCAACTGAAGAGGACGCGAAAAAGATCCTTCTTGATGAAAACTACTTCGGAACCATGCTTGTATATACTGGACAAGCACACGGTCTTGTAAGCGGAGCGGCTCATTCAACAGCAGACACTGTGCGCCCTGCCCTTCAGATCATCAAAACAAAAGAAGGCGTGCGCAAAACGTCCGGCGTCTTCATCATGGTACGTGAAGAAGAGAAATATGTATTTGCTGATTGCGCGATCAATATTTCCCCTGACAGCCAAGACCTTGCTGAGATTGCCATTGAAAGTGCAAAAACAGCGGAAATGTTCGATATCGATCCTCGTGTTGCCATGTTGAGCTTCTCGACAAAAGGATCGGCTAAATCACCTGAAACAGAAAAAGTGGTTGAAGCCGTAACCATCGCAAAAGAAAAAGCACCTTCCATCACAGTGGACGGAGAATTCCAGTTCGATGCAGCATTTGTTCCTTCTGTTGCTGAGAAAAAGGCTCCAGGTGCCGATATCCAAGGAAATGCCAACGTCTTCGTATTCCCAAGCCTTGAAGCAGGGAATATCGGATACAAAATCGCTCAACGCCTTGGTAACTTTGAAGCAGTCGGACCGATCCTTCAAGGATTGAACGCACCGGTGAACGACCTTTCACGCGGTTGTAACGAAGAAGACGTGTACAAGCTAGCCCTCATCACGGCAGCTCAAGCACTGTAAGAGTTTTAGACCGGTTCCCACGGTGGGAACCGGTCTTTTTTGCTTTATAGGGGCTATGCTATAATGGACAAATCGAAGATACACGAAGGAGAAACATGATGGAGAAAGATAAAGTATATGACCTCCTCCGCCAGGACCGGTGGAGGGTGATTGATCAATCGAGCCTCGGACCGGCCTTCGGTGCCCTGCAGTCGTTCGCCATGGATGATACGTTATGCACCGTCACGGGATCAGGAGACTCCGACCCCACTGCCCGTTCGTGGGTCCACCACCAGACCGTGGTCCTCGGCATCCAGGACACGAAGCTTCCATTTCTGGATGAAGCCCTTGAAGTGCTTGAAGAGGCAGGGTACCGCTATATTGTCCGGAACTCAGGTGGCCTGGCCGTGGTCCTGGATGAAGGGGTTCTCAACCTGTCCCTCGTCTTCCCCGATTCGGAGAAAGGAATCGATATCAACAGGGGATATGATGCCATGTGGCTTCTCATCAAGGAGATGTTCCCTGAAGTAGGCGGGCAGATCGAAGCCAAGGAGATCACCCGCTCCTATTGCCCCGGCGGCTATGATTTGAGTATCAACGACCGGAAGTTCGCCGGCATCTCCCAGCGCAGGATCCGCGGGGGCGTGGCGGTCCAGATCTACCTTTGCGTCAACGGAAGCGGATCGGAACGGGCGGAGCTCATCCGCCGCTTCTATGAGGTGGGGTTGCAGGGTGAACCATCGAAATTCACCTTCCCTGATATCGACCCAAGCGTCATGGCGAGTCTTGCCGAACTGTTAGGGATCGAGCTCACGGTCCAGGATGTGATGATGAGGTTCCTGACGTCCCTCCACTCATTCAGCGGGCAGCTTTACAATTCATCCCTCCAAGGAGAAGAATACGCCATGTATGAAGCGTACTACGAGCGCGTCTTGGACAGGAATGCGAAGGTACTCGGAATGAAATAAGAGGGTGGACCCGATTGACGGGGCCACCCTCTTTTATCATCCTTCTGCCACTTTTTCCAGATTGCCGTTGCGATCCATTTTGAAGCGCGGTGATTTTGCAGCCTCATCTTCATCGAACAGGACCAGCTTTCGTGCCCGGTTCATGATCTGCATGAGGGTTTCATAATCCTCCTGCATGGTCACCGTGTTATTCTCCAACTCATTCACCTTTTTAGCCAATGCCTCATTTTCTTTCCTGAGTTCATGGATTTCACCCTTCAAACGTTGATTCTCAATCTTATATACATCAGAATTGGAAAGGGCATATTGCTGCAGGAACGCAATGACCTTCTCGATGCTCATCTCGCCTTTAGAGGCAACAGGCACTGCTTCATGTACCGGTTCCGGCTGCCCTGCTTCTTCTGCCTGTGGCTTATGGGTGAACTCATCAAGGGAGAAGGGAACATCATCCTCCGGCATTGATAGAGACATAGCATCCAGGTCATCGAACGAAGGTGTAGGCGGCTGATACAACAGCTTCTTCTTCCCACCCTGATCTTTCCCCAGGATACGGTGACGCTGCTTTCTCTGTTTTTTTGCTAGTTGAAGAGCTTTCTCATACTGATGGCGGACAACTGCGTTCCAACGGAATCCACATGCTGCCGACGTACGATTCAATTGATCTCCCACTTCTTCGAAAGCATTAAGCTGAGTGCTTCCCTCCCGCACATGACGAAGGACGGTTTCTGCCAATAAAAGATCATTTTCTTCAGTCCAGGCATCTTGTCTTGATTTAACTGTCATTTCTCTCAACCCCCAAATAATAATATGTCGTTGATATCATCATTGACAGCTCCCGCCATTTTTATACGAATATGCTAAAAAAATTCTGGTCTGCTAGTTTCGTTGCTTGGGTGAACCTCCCTTGCAAAACAAAGACGAAAAGAGTATCGTATGGAACGGTATTGTGTCAAAAGTAGAAAATGCGTCTGAAAAAGACAAATCAATGCCGATTCCAGACGGCAGGGTTAGGCCTTGCACCGCCTCCCAAATCCTTTGTGGAAAAGCCCGTATACCGCCCCGAATAACCCAAAACTTCCCTCGCCAAGAAGGAAGTTTTATTGTTTATAAAGAAGAGCTTATCGATGTTCCATACTGATCACAGACAGCAGAAGACATACAGGGCCAGACGGGTAATGTAAGTAAAAGGATGCGAGAAAGAATGAAACTTATAACCTAGAGTGACATGTTCATTTTGTAATATAACGAAGTTGAAAAGAATCGGAACCGAAAGTGTAGAAAGAGATCCTGAGTCCTACCAAAGAGTGAAATGAAGCGAAGGGGCCCGGACTCCTTCGGAAAAGAGGGATGACCGAGACCCCGCAGGCACGAAGAGGCTCGGACACCCTCCCAAGAAAAGCCGGCCCCGAAGCGGAATGAAACGTCTCGTCCAGAACAATCATGAAGCAGAACCAAAAACGAGCTAGGCGGAAAAAATGAGTGAAAAAAGGGAATCAAAATGTCACCAAAGAGTGAAAAGAAGCGAAGGAATCCGGACTCCTTCGGAAAAGAGGGATGACCGAGACCCCGCAGGCACGAGGAGGCTCGGGCGCCCTCCCGAGGAAAGCCGGCCCCGAAGCGGGATGAAACGCCCAATCCATCACACCAATGAAGCAGAACCAAAAACGAACTAGGCGGAAACAATGAATGAAAAAAGGGAATCAAAGTATCACCAAGAGTGAAAAGAAGCGAAGGGGCCCGGACTCCTTCGGAAAAGAGGGATGACCGAGACCCCGCAGGCACGAAGAGGCTCGGGCGCCCTCCCAAGAAAAGCCGGTCCCACAGCGGGATGGAACGCCCAATCCATCACACCAATGAAGCAGAACCAAAAACGAACTAGGCGGAAACAATGAATGAAAAAAGGGAATCAAAGTATCACCAAGAGTGAAAAGAAGCGAAGGGGCCCGGACTCCTTCGGAAAAGAGGGATGACCGAGACCCCGCAGGCACGAAGAGGCTCGGGCGCCCTCCCAAGAAAAGCCGGTCCCACAGCGGGATGGAACGCCCAATCCATCACACCAATGAAGCAGAACCAAAAACGAACTAGGCGGAAACAATGAATGAAAAAAGGGAATCAAAGTATCACCAAGAGTGAAAAGAAGCGAAGGGATCCGGACTCCTTCGGAAAAGAGGGATGACCGAGACCCCGCAGGCACGAGGAGGCTCGGGCGCCCTCCCGAGGAAAGCCGGTCCCGCAGCGAAATGAAACGTCCCATCCAGAATATCCATTACCCTCCTCCGCAAAACCCATAAATCCAACAAACAGGTTTGCCCCAAACAGAAAAAGGAAATATAGGAACAATGCAGAACTATTCAAAAACCAGCGGCTCTCCACACCTGTCAAGAGGGGACAGAAACACAAAAAAATTTCATTCCCCAAAACATCAGGAATGAAAAGCCTCCAAGACAATTACCTATTTTTTTCGACACAATTCGAGATGAATCGTGGGTAAAAAGCCGCTATAATAGAAAGATGCTAGTTAGGAAGAGGGTAAAAGATGGAGTATGCCAAGCAGAAATTACATGAAGAAAAAGTATTTAAAGACCCTGTTCATCGATACGTTCATGTAAAGGACCGGGTGATCTGGGATTTGATTGGAACAAAAGAGTTTCAACGCCTTCGCAGGATCCGTCAGCTGGGAACTACCTACTTGACCTTCCACGGTGCGGAACACAGCCGTTTCAACCATTCCCTTGGAGTCTATGAAATCATCCGCCGGATCATCGACGATGTATTCGAGGGAAGACCTGAATGGAGCGATGATGAGCGCCTCTTATCCCTTTGTGCCGCCCTGCTGCACGACCTTGGGCATGGACCGTTCTCCCACTCATTCGAAAAAGTCTTCCATATGGATCACGAGCACTTCACCCAGGCAATCATCCTTGGGGACACCGAGGTCAACCAAGTACTGAGAAAAGTGGCAAAAAACTTCCCGAAACATGTAGCGGAAGTCATTGCCAAAACCTATAAGAACAAGCTTGTCGTCAGTCTCATATCCAGTCAGATTGACGCCGATCGCATGGATTATCTGCAAAGGGACGCCTATTTCACAGGAGTAAGCTACGGCCACTTCGATATGGAGCGGATCCTTCGGGTCATGAGACCGCGTGAAGATCAGGTCGTCATCAAGCAGAGCGGGATGCACGCCGTCGAAGACTACATCATGAGCCGCTATCAAATGTATTGGCAGGTTTATTTCCACCCGGTCACACGGAGTGCGGAAGTGATCCTGACGAAGATCTTACATAGGGCGAAGGAGCTTTACGAGGATTCCTACTCCTTCAAACAGGAACCGGTACACTTTTATTCACTGTTTCAAGGGGATGTTTCCCTTGAAGATTACCTGAAGCTTGATGAAGGGGTCATCACGTACTACTTTCAGATTTGGCAGGAAGAAGAAGATCCAATCCTCCGAGACCTGTGCGAGCGGTTCATGAATCGCAATCTGTTCAAATACGTCGAATTCGACCCGGCTAAGGAATATAAGAAGCATAGTGAACTCGAAGCACTCTTCAAAAAAGCAGGCATCGATCCCGACTACTATCTTGTTGTCGATTCTTCCTCCGATCTGCCGTACGATTTTTATCGTCCCGGTGAAGAGGAGGAACGTCTTCCGATCCATCTTCTGATGAAGAACGATGAGCTGAGGGAGCTTTCAAGGCAGTCGGATATCGTCGATTCCATCTCCGGGAAACGCCGGACAGACCATAAACTATACTATCCAGTGGATCTTCTCTATGACGAGTCCACGAAGAAGAATATAAAAAGACAGATTCGCAGCATCTTAGAACTCACATGACGACACGGTGGCTAGACATGCAATACTAGGAGTAGGAGATGACGTACATTGTTGAAAGAACACGCAAAATTGATGAGCGCCTTCATGGCATCGGGCGAAGTGATCGGGAGGAAGAAGCTTCAGAAGATGATCTTCATCGCGAAGAAGCTGGCCTTCCCGTTTCAGGAGCGCTTTGAATTTCATTTCTATGGTCCCTATTCAGAGGAACTGACTCTCAGGGTGGAAGAATTATGCAATATGGGGTTCATCTCGGAAGTCAAGGAGAAGAAGGGTGGCTACTATCAATACCGCTACTCCGTCACAGAAGAAGGAGAGGACTTTTTGAAGATCTATGAAAAGGACATGCCGTTCCTCGAGGATTGCTTAACGGATATGAACGGTCAATCGGCCCGTTTCCTTGAGCTCGTATCGACTGTCCTTTACTTTGATAACCTGCCGAAAGAAGAAGTGGCGGAAAAGGTCTTCACCTTGAAGAGCAAACAAAAGTATACGAATGAAGAAGTGGATGAGGCCTATGCCTACATCGAAAGCTTGAAAAAAGTCATTCACTAGGATGGAGGGGACTGCGCTTGAAGCGGTCCTTTTTTATGTTGGGAAAAGAAAAAACGGCCGCAATATGGGGCCGTCATGGATCATTGGTCGCTTAGGCGCTTGCCGCCGGACGCGTAGTGGTTAGGGGTCATTTCCTCGATGAAGACGACCACTTTCTCTTCAGGTGCTCCAGTCGTTTCGCTGACGGCTTCCGTCACCTTCTCCACGAGTGCGCGCTTTTGATCATCAGTGCGTCCTTCCAGCATCTTCACGGTCACATAAGGCATTTACATTCGCTCCCTGCTTTTGAATTTGATACAATCTGTGATAGGCTTTTGCCTATACCTTAACTGTATCGGGTAACGCTTGGTCAGGCAAGACATATTCAGCCTCCGGATGCAGGACTTTTCCTGTATACTGGGGAATAAGAAAATATATGAAACAGATAAAGGAGTACATATCTTGGAAACATTCCGTCAGCTATTTGAAACCATCTCCATTTTTCGGCTGAACGAGATGCCGTTTGTCATCATTTCCCTCGTCGTGGGATTTACGGTCCATGAGTTTGCCCATGCTTATGTGGCGTATCGTTTCGGGGATCATACGGCGAAGGATCAAGGGCGCCTGACGCTGAATCCGGCTCAGCATCTCGATCCGATCGGGACGATTCTGCTTTTGATCGCTGGTTTCGGGTGGGCAAGGCCGGTACCGGTCCAGCGTTCACGATTTAAAAATCCGAAGCTTGCCGGGATCCTGGTGTCCCTTGCCGGCCCACTCAGCAACTTTTTGGTCGCCTTCATCGCTTACGCCCTGTTCTTTTTCTTTATTGGCGTCAGCGGATTCACGGTCCCATCGTTCATTGTGAATCTTCTTCAGATGATGGTGTACCTGAATGTCCTGCTATTCGTCTTCAATCTGATACCGGTTCCGCCGCTGGACGGATACCGGGTGATCGAGGATCTGGCACCGCCCCATGTACGTTCAAAGATGAGCCAGTATGAGCAGTACGGTGCACTGATTTTCATCATACTCGTCATAACCCCATTGGGGAACTATACGATCAGACCGTTGCTTTTCAACGGAATCTCAGCGGTGAACCAGACATTCAACAGCATTTTCACGGCAATCTATTCACTATTTTCGTAGTCAAAAACCATTGAAATATAGAGGAGTGAGACAGGATGGAGAAGAAGAAAAATATCGGATTCAACATCATCAAAAATGACCCGACGGATGGGCATGGAGGATATGGTGTCGGCGCCCTCAGTCTGGATAATGTATCACCCGTCATGATCGATGTGGAAGCAGGCGAAGCCACCATCGAAGTCGGTGCCATGCACGCACGGAGCCCCATTGAAAAAGGTATCAAGTTCACGAATAACAGGGAAGATTCAGCAGGCGGGAAAAATTACTGGCTGATCTGGGTGACGATCGACCGGATGGAAGACGGTCCCTATTATGCAGGTGTGACAGCCTGTGAACTTGTAGTGAACAGGGAAAAGAGAAGGGGCTATAAATCCATGCCTGAGCATGTGAACCATATGGATAAGTCGATCAAACGCTATATCATCGTCGAACAGATGGATGAAAAGTCCAAGGGGACCCTCGCAGCATTCCTGAAGAATCATGATCAGGGGATGTGGGATCGTTCGAAAGATGAGCTGAAAAGCGCATTGTTAAGCGAATGAAAGCGTTTGTGAACAAACTGTGAACATTTCCTTTGTGTGACTTTCCTATCTTGTGCTTTGCTGAGAATAAAAGTAAAATGAAAGCACAGTTTGCACATAAACTAGGACACGGAAAGACCCGGATCACGCACAGATCCGGGTCTTTCTTTTTTGTGTCTAGAAGATCCAGTCCCTGAACCGATCCAGCCATGGCTTCCGCTTTTTGGATGGTGAGTGGTGGTCCCTGCCATGATCCCCGTCACGGAGATGGGTCTGGCAGTAGTCGGTCGGTTCTGTCCCTTTCACAAAATAAGTGAAGCGCTGGACGGGACAGTCCTTGGTGGCAAGTTTGCCGCTCTGTGGATCCACTGCCACTCCGATCACATTCTTCGTCGGTTTGAAGCTTTTGATCGGTTCATCCTTCAGGGCCTGTTCCATGAAGTTCACCCAGATCTTCTTCGCATAATACTTATCGTTGGCGAGGTTGACTTCCTCGCCTTTATCGAATCCCGTCCATACCCCTGCCGTGAGTTGAGGGGTGAACCCGATCATCCAGTTATCCGTGTCCGTCGTGCCTGATTTCCCGGCATAGGGACGGGTGGCGTCCCCGATGATCTGGGTGCCGGTTACATTGGCATAGCCGTTCAGCTTCGGATCAAAGATCCCTGTCAGCATATGGGTCATGACGAAAGCAAGGTCATGGTCAAGGGCAGGTTCCTTTTTGGGCGCATGCTCGTAGATGGTTTTCCCTGAGTAGTCCACCACCTTGGTGATGAAGACGGGCTTCACTTTGTATCCACCGTTGGCAAACATATTATAGGCGTTCACCATATCGATGACCCTGGTGCCGGATGTTCCGAGAGCAGAGGACGGATACTTTTTGATATCCGTCGTGATACCGAACTGTTCTTTGGCCGTTTTCGGCAACGTGTCCTGGCCGATGAACAGGTGGGTCTTGACTGCATAGATATTATCGGAAAGGGCGATGGCCTGTGCCAGCGTAATGTCCCCGTTTGGGTACTGATTATTATAATTATGGGGTTCATACGTCGACTCCCCGTCATTGAAGGTGAAGGAGGTGGGCTCGCTCTTCATCCTTGTCGACGGCGTATAGCCTTCTTTCAGTGCTGCATAGTAAAGGAGCGGCTTGATCGTGGATCCGGGCTGTCTGATGGCCTGGACGGCACGGTTGAAAGGGCTTTGTTCATAATTTCTGCCCCCGACCATGGCCGATACGTACCCGGAAGAAGGATCCATCGAGACGAATGCAAGCTGAAGATCGGAATCCTGCGGAATCTGTTCAGCCACGACTTTCTCGGCAATTTTCTGGTGATCGGGGTTCAAGGTCGTATAGACTTTCAGCCCACCCATTTCGATGGTACGCTCATCGATCCCGAGTTCTGAATGAAGTACGCTTTTGACGACATCCTGGAAATAGGGTGCGACATTCGCCGTCTGATTCGGATGGGTACCCGTAATGGCGAGCTTATGGTTTTTGGCAGAGTCGGCCTCTTCTTTCGTGATGCGCCCATCTTCCGCCATGGAATCCAGGATGAGAGCCTGTCTTTTCCCAGCGTTGTCTGGATGGCTGATCGGTGAGTAGTAGACTGGGGCCTTCGGAACCCCGGCAAGAACCGCCGCTTCTTCAAGGGTGAGATCCTTCGCGTCTTTTCCGAAGTAGAACTGGCTCGCTGCTTGGATTCCATAAGCCCCGTGGCCGTAATAGATCGTATTCACATAGCCTTCCAGGATTTCTTTCTTGGAGTAATTCATCTCGATGCGCACGGTGTACAGCGCTTCGGAGATTTTTCGCTTCCATGTTTTGTCATGGGAGAGGAAGAGGTTCCGGGCGTACTGCTGGGAGATGGTGCTTGCCCCCTGCACCTTGCTCATCGCCTTCAAGTCGGCAAGTGCTGCGCCTCCCATCCGTTTGAAATCGAACCCATAGTGCTCATAGAACCGTTTATCCTCGACAGAGATCGTCGCTTCGATCAGATAGGGAGAGATGTCATCAAGGTCGACCCAGTATCGCTTTTCTCCTGTATTCGTTTCTCCGATCACAGACCCGTCTTCCCCGTAAAGGAGACTGGCCTGTGGGACTGCGAGTGGGGGCGGACCTTTTACTTTGGCGTAAATGAGCACGGCAAGGAGCATCAATAGGAGGAGTACCACTATGGCAAGGCACGCTGCGGCTGCCAGCCTGATATATTTTTTCGACTTACCCAATTGTTTGACCATCGTCTCCATTCCTTCCCCCTCTTTCTGTCGTTCGTAAGCAGAATCTATCAGACCTGCCTTTCTTATTTAGTAGTATGAGATAATTTGAGGGGTTTTAAACATGATCAGCCGAATATTCACTTCCTTATTGGGGAGTGTGGAATGTTCCTGAAAATTTCACTTGAATTTTTGCGAGTTTCCACTATACTTTTTCTCATGTTTGTATTTATCCTGAAAGGGAAGGATAATGTTGGACAATGAAGACAACCGGTCGAGGGACTGAACAATAGAGCCTGCTGCAGTACACCTTTACTGCAGCCATACCATACATGGAAAGGAAGTAGAACAAATGAGCGGACTTTGGTATACAGAGAAACAAACGGATAACTTCGGGATCACGATGAAGATCAAGAAGACTTTACATACGGAGCAAACGGATTTCCAATACCTTGAAATGGCCGAAACGGAAGAATGGGGGAACATGCTTTTCCTTGACGGAATGGTCATGACAAGTCAGAAAGACGAATTCGTTTATCACGAAATGGTCGCACACGTACCCCTTTTCACCCATCCCAATCCCGAGAACGTCCTGGTCGTCGGTGGAGGCGATGGCGGTGTCATCCGTGAAGTATTGAAGCACCCAAGCGTGAAGAAGGCGGTATTGGTTGATATCGATGGGAAAGTCATCGAGTATTCCAAGAAGTATCTTCCTGAGATTGCAGGAGAACTTGAAAACGAACGTGTCGATGTTCAAGTCGGTGACGGATTCATGCATATCGCCAAAAGTGAAAATGAATACGACGTCATCATGGTCGATTCAACCGAACCTGTAGGACCTGCCGTGAACCTCTTCACAAAAGGCTTCTACGCTGGGATCTCCAAAGCGCTGAAAGAAGACGGGATCTTCGTCGCTCAGTGTGATAACCCATGGTTCAAAGCAGACCTGATCCGCCAAGTACAAAAAGACGTGAAAGAGATCTTCCCGATCACACGTCTTTACACAGCGAACATCCCGACCTATCCAAGCGGCATGTGGGCCTTCACGATCGGTTCCAAAAAATACGATCCGACTGATGTGCCGGCAGAGCGTTTCCACGAAATCGAAACGAAGTACTACACGAAAGAGCTTCACAACGCAGCGTTCATCCTGCCTAAATTCGTGAAAGACCTGACAGAATAAAACAAATGAAAAGGACGGACCTTCGAATCAGGGTCCGTCCTTCTTGAAGAGAGGAAGTATACCATGCGCTTTGATGAAGCCTATTCAGGCAATGTATTTATTAAGAGTCATCCATCATATGAAGAAAGTTCAGTCGTCCTGTACGGCATGCCGATGGATTGGACCGTCAGCTACCGCCCGGGTTCACGCTTTGGCCCGACCCGTATCCGCGAGGTGTCCATCGGGCTTGAAGAATACAGCGCCTACCTGGATCGTGAGCTTGAAGAAGTAAAATACTACGACGCAGGGGATATCCCCCTTCCATTCGGGAACGCCCAGCGCAGTCTTGATATGATCGAAGACTACATCGACGGTCTGCTGGCAGATGGGAAGACACCATTCGGCATGGGTGGAGAACATCTTGTGTCGTGGCCCGTCATGAAAGCCGTAGCGAAAAAACATCCGGATCTTGCCATCATCCACATGGATGCACATACCGATCTGCGTGAAGAGTATGAAGGAGAGCCCCTTTCCCACTCGACGCCGATCCGTAAGATCGCTGAGCACATCGGACCGGAAAATGTGTACTCCTTCGGGATACGTTCCGGCATGAGGGAAGAATTCCAATGGGCGAAGGAAAATGGGATGCATATCTCGAAATTCGAAGTCCTGGAGCCCCTTAAGGAAATCCTGCCGACGCTAGCAGGACGCCCGGTCTATGTCACCATCGACATCGATGTCCTTGACCCGGCCCATGCTCCCGGCACGGGTACAGTGGATGCTGGAGGCATCACGTCCAAAGAACTTCTTGCGTCCATTCACGAAATCGCCCGTTCTGAAGTGAACGTCGTCGGTGCAGATCTTGTGGAGGTTGCGCCGATCTATGATCCATCCGAACAAACGGCCAACACCGCGAGCAAGCTGATCCGTGAAATGCTTCTCGGCTGGATGTAATCAATCATTTTCCTAAGCCCCTTGAGCCTCCGGTCCAAGGGGCTTTTTCCTTATATCCTCCCTGAAATCCCGTCCCTTCCATTGCATTTTATCAGGATAGTTCTTATAATTAATAAGTTAGAGGACAGGCTCCTACAGGCAGCCATGTCCAATGAAGAGACGACTCAGTGGTTCAGGTCACCGATCTGATCCATTACCCATAGCAGCAATACAGCATACTAAAAAGGATGTGAGTGGTTTGACAGCTTCACCGACCGATTCCACCCCTGTCAAAATTCACTTGAAAACAAAGATCACCATCGGGGAAGAGAGCGATTCATATGAATTGGTCTCGTTCGGCCGATATTATGAGAAAGCAGGAGCCGTTTTCCTGAAATACGATGAGGTACAAGAAGAGGGTACCACCAATACGATCGTCAAGCTGACCGACCGTCAGGCCCTGATCCTCCGCAGCGGAGCCGTCAAGATGAGGATGGCCTTCAACGAAGAGGAAGAACAGAATGGCTCGTATGAAAGTCAGTTGGGGACACTGTTATTGACCACCAAGACCCATTCCCTATCCCATACCCAGATGGATACATCCCTTGAAGGGGATTTCAATCTCACCTATCAACTGAAGATGCAAGGCAATCCGGTTGGAGAGTATATCATGTCCATTCATTACAAGGAGGAAGCGTAGACCCATGAATATTGTTGAAAACGTGCAAGAAAAACTGAAAGCTGAAATCAAGGACGCTGTCATTAAAGCGGGACTTGCCACTGAAGACCAGATCCCTGATGTGATCCTGGAGACTCCGAAGGATAAAACCCACGGGGATTATTCCACAAATATGGCGATGCAGCTCGCGCGCGTGGCAAAAAAAGCTCCGCGCATGATTGCAGAAGAGCTGATCAATCACTTTGATCAATCCAAAGCGTCCATCAAGAAGCTGGACATCGCAGGACCGGGCTTCCTCAACTTTTTCATGGACAACGCCTACCTCAACGACTTGATTCCTGTCATCCTTGATGAAGGCCATGACTATGGACAATCCAATGCCGGAAACGGAGAGCGTGTGAACGTGGAATTCGTATCGGCCAATCCTACCGGTGACCTTCACCTTGGTCATGCCCGTGGAGCCGCTGTCGGTGATTCCCTGTGCAACGTCCTCGAGAAGGCAGGCTATGAGGTAACACGTGAGTATTACATCAATGATGCCGGAAACCAGATCCACAACCTTGCTGTATCTGTAGAAGCCCGTTACTTCCAGGCACTCGGCGAAGATAAAGCCATGCCAGAAGACGGATACCACGGTGCCGATATCATCCAGATCGGGAAGGATATCGCTGCCGAGCACGGCCGCACATACGCAGAAGCAAGTGAAGAGGACCGCTATGCGTTCTTCCGTGAATACGGTTTGAAGACCGAAATGGCGAAGCTACAAAAGGACCTTGAAATGTTCCGCGTACCATTCAACGTCTGGTACTCTGAAACATCCCTTTACAATAACGGGAAGATCGATGCTGCACTTCAAACGCTCAAAGACAACGGCCACGTCTACGAAAAAGACGGTGCGACCTGGTTCCAATCGTCTGAACTCGGTGACGATAAGGACCGCGTATTGATCAAAAATGACGGTACGTACACGTACTTGACTCCTGACATTTCCTATCACAAAGACAAGTTCGACCGCGGACACGATGTCCTTATCAACATCTGGGGAGCAGATCACCACGGCTACATCCCTCGTATGAAGGCAGCTGTCGAGGCGCTTGGTTTCGACCGAGACAAGCTTGAAGTGGAAATCATCCAACTTGTCCATCTGTACAAGGACGGCGAGAAGATGAAGATGAGCAAGCGTACAGGTAAAGCCGTGACGCTTCGTGAACTGGTAGAGGAAGTCGGCCTTGATGCCGTTCGTTATTTCTTTGCGATGAGAAGTGCGGATACGCATATGGACTTCGATCTGGATCTTGCCGTTTCCCAGTCGAATGAGAACCCGGTTTATTATGCGCAGTATGCTCATGCACGGATCTGCAGTATCCTTCGTCAGGCAGAGGAGCAGGGACTTGCTTCTGAAGACAAGGTCGACTTGAGCTTGATCGGAACGGAGAAAGAGATCGATCTATTGAAGAAGCTTGGTGAATTCCCGCAGGCGATCGCAGATGCAGCGGAGAAACGCACGCCTCACCGCATGGCCAATTACATCAATGATCTGGCTTCTGCTTTCCATAGCTTCTATAATGCGAATAAAGTTCTTGATGGAGAGAACCGTGAGTTGACTACGGCCCGTCTGGCGCTTGTGAAGACTGTGCGGATTACGCTTCAGAATGCGTTGGCATTGATTGGGGTTTCTGCACCGGAGAAAATGTAAGGTTTTTGTTTAGCGAGTACGCTTCTTTTGGGGCGTGCTCTTTTTTGTGTTGTGGACATGGATAGACGTGGGAGCCAAATTTGTATAAATGGGTATGTGGGAACAGGGGCCGTTCCATTCCGCTGCGACCGTCCGCTTTCCTCGGGGAGTCAGTTGAGCCACTTCAGCTGCGCCTGCAGGGTCTCAAGCTTGCCTCTATTCCCGAAGGAGTCGGCCGGTCTCCGCTGCATTGCACTCTGTGGTGATGGAGGGGGTTGTGAAGGCTACTTTCTGCTTCGGATGAGGATCCTCGGTGGAATCAAAGACCGTTCCATTTCGCTGCGGCCGCCTGCTTTCCTTGGGGAGTGAGTCGAGCCTCCTCAGCTGCGCGTCCGGGGTATCGAACTTCACTCTATTCCCGAAGGAGTCGGCCGGTCTCCGCTGCATTGCACTTTGTGGTGATGGAGGAGGTAGGCATGATGTCTTTCTGCTTTAGATGAGGATCTTGGTGGAGTCAAGGTCCGTTCCATTTCGCTGCGGCCGTCCGCTTTCCTCGGGGAGTGAGTCGAGCCTCCTCAGCTGCGCGTCCGGGGTATCGAACTTCACTCTATTCCCGAAGGAGTCGGCCGGTCTCCGCTGCATTGCACTTTGTGGTGATGGAGGAGGTAGGCATGATGTCTTTCTGCTTTAGATGAGGATCTTGGTGGAGTCAAGGTCCGTTCCATTTCGCTGCGGCCGTCCGCTTTCCTCGGGGAGTGAGTCGAGCCTCCTCAGCTGCGCGTCCGGGGTATCGAACTTCACTCTATTCCCGAAGGAGTCGGCCGGTCTCCGCTGCATTGCACTTTGTGGTGATGGAGGAGGTAGGCATGATGTCTTTCTGCTTTAGATGAGGATCTTGGTGGAGTCAAGGTCCGTTCCATTTCGCTGCGGCCGTCCGCTTTCCTCGGGGATCGAGTCTCCTCAGCTGCNTCGGCCGGTCTCCGCTGCATTGCACTTTGTGGTGATGGAGGAGGTAGGCATGATGTCTTTCTGCTTTAGATGAGGATCTTGGTGGAATCAAAGTCCGTTTCATTCCGCTGCGGCCGCCTGCTTTCCTCGGGGAGTGAGTCGAGCCTCCTCAGTTGCGCTTCCGGGGTCTCGACCTTCACCCTATTCCCGAAGGAGTCGGCCGGTCTCCGCTGTATTGCACTTTGTGGTGATGGATGAGGTTGTGAAGGCTAAATCTTACATCTGCTTTAGATGAGAATTATGGTGGCATCAGGACCGTTTCATTCAGCTGGGGCCGTCTCCTTTTCTCGGGAGTAGGTTTTCTTTGTTATGTAATATTTTCCTGTTATGATAATTCAATAAGAGACGGGGGGATGAGGGTGAGGAAGTATTTATGTGTGTTTGCTGTCTTGTGTTTTCTGACGGGGTGTGGGGTTACGGATCGGGAGGATTTGAAGCCGCCTGATTTGACTATTTCTGCGGGGGGACAGGACTTGTCGTATACCTTGGGTACGTTTACTTGGACGGAAAATAAAAGGTCGGTTGCGTCTGAATCTCTTACTCCTCCTGACCTTGTCGATGTGACAAATGAGGTGGAGGAAGGGACAACTGTATCAATTGATTTTAGTAAGGAACCGGATGTGTTGAAGGTTGGGGTGTGGGAAGATGATGATGAGGTCCTTAAACAAATTGCAGGCAACACCATTACCCTACCGGATGAAAAGGGAGACTTTTTGTATGTCATTAGAGCGGAATGGTCAGAAGGTGACGCGTTATATGCCCTATCTATCAAAACAGTTGGAGCACGACCCTAAATAGTGTGAGGGGCAGTCTGCGGTGAACCACAGACCGCTCGACACATGGTCAGAAAGAGGAGGTGCTTTGCGTATCTTTTTTCAACTGCACATATTCAAACCGATCCCATTTACGAAATGACCCCACAACTGAAAAACGCACTGGGAATGCAAATCGGGGACCGTCGAAGACAAAAGAGTGAAATTCCCCGTTCTCTCCGCAGGGATCTACGTGTTCAGGCAGGTCTTGGAGGAAAGTTTCATCATACTCCCTGCCCAAAAAGGAAGAATCAAGCTGTTCTCCGTCCACGCAGACGATGATGGCCCGGTAGCCGCGTTGGATGAAGCGCTCTGATAAGCTTTTTGTGTCCTCCCCCCAAAGAGGGAAAACGGGCTTCAGTCCTGACGACTCCAGTTGCTTTTCTCTATAGTTCCGGATCTCTTCTAAGAAGAGGTCACCGAATGCCATCTCGGTGAAGCCCTCATGCAAAAGCCCATGGACGGCTGTGCCCATGGTCTCTTCGTATTGTTTATTGGTCGGCGTGTCTTCAAATGAAACAGGGTAGAGGGGGATGCCCAGGGCTTCAGCCTGGATCTTTACAAGATCCAGGGGGACCTCGTGCATCATCATCGTGGAAGAGGCCTTTTGGAAAGTAGTCAGTAAACCATGAGCGGTTCCGATTTTGTCCAGCATCATCATGCTATCACGTCCCCCGCTCCAGGACAGGCATACTTTGTTCATGGGAATCATCCTTTTTCTTCCTAGTATATCAAACTCACCAGGTAAGGGAGGCTCCTGTTAGGCGTTTGACACCCCGGATGGAGGAAAGGTCTTCCACAAGCTTCAGCATGGCCAGATCTTTATGCTTTGCTTCCACCATGATGTCGATGTCCTGATCAAGCTCTTTCACCTGTTTCATGAAGCCTTCGACAAAGGTCGAGTCGACGAGGTCGGCATGGGAGCGGAACGCCTTCTCCGATTTTGGAGAAGAGACGTGGATTTTCGGTACAAGGTCTCGGTGATGCCAGGTGTTGAAGATATCCGGTAAAAGATCCTCGAGCGGCTGTTGACACCGGTTCGCCTCGTGGTGATGGATATCGAGGACCATGGGAGTGTTCGATTGTTGGCACGCAGCCAGCGTTTCCCCTGCATCATAGGTCTTATCGTCATTCTCGAGGGTCATGACCTTCCGGGCTTCATCCGGAAGCGTTTTAAGGTTTTCATGAAACCGTTCCAATGTCTTTTCTTTATCCCCGTAGGTCCCTCCGATATGGATGTTGATGACACCTTGATCTTCTATGCCCATGAGGTCGAGCATCCGGTAGTGATACATCATATCCTTCACAGCGTTTTCCGTTACATGGTCCCGGGGGCTGGTGAAGAGGGTATATTGGTTCGGATGAAAGCTTGCACGGATCCCGAATTTCCGGATCAGTTCTCCAAGTTCTTCCCATTCTTTTTTGAACGGGGAATGGAAGTCCCACTCCACCTCTGGATGGGTGGCGAGGGGCACGAGGGAGCTCGAGAGCCGGTATACTTCGATTTCATGGGCTGCACAGAAGTAGAGGATCCGCTTCGTATGGTACAGGTTGAGTGCGGTCACTTCTTTCAATTTATCCATTCGTTCGGAAGCCGGGAGCTCCGTATAGCGTTTGAATGTCATCGTTTTGGCTGGACTTGCATCCCACAGACTGAGGGAGTTGGCCACGAATCCGAAGCGTATCTTCATCAGGCGATCCCTCCTAGAGTAAGATTGATATGGCTCCGCCGATCTTTTCCTTGATCTTGGTCATGACGGATACGTTCGATAAGTCTTCAGAAGAGAGAAGGTCTGATTCCATCATATCCTTCGCGATCTCTTTTTTCAGCGTCCCGATAAAGGCCTTGTCGTAGATCAGATTGTTCAGTTCCAAATTGATGAAAAAGCTCCGCTGATCAAAGTTGGCTGTCCCGATATCGCAGAAGTGATCATCGATGACAAGGAGCTTCGCATGATAAAAGCCATTCAAGAACTGATAGACCTTTGCGCCTTTCGGAAGAAGCTTCCTGAAATAAGGGAAGGCCGTCTCTTTGACAATCATATGGTCGGCATTGTCCGGGACGATGATGGAGACATCAACGCCACGATCCAGGGCGCGACAAAGGGCATCCATCAAGATAGGGGTGGGAATGAAGTAAGGCGTCCCGATGATGATCTCTTCCTTGGCTTCATCGAGGAATTCCCGGAAGAAATCTTCGATGTTGACTCCTTCTGTAGGAAAGATCCGATGCTTGATCAGACCCTTCTCCGGTTCAGGGAAGTATTTCGGATCATCCTCGATCTGCTTTCGGGAACCACGGTACCAGTCAATGGTGAACTCCGTCTGCAGATCATGCACGCCCTCACCTTCGATCCTCAAATGATAATCCCTCCAAGGAGAAAGCTCCGGCTTGTCGTTTTCATCGATATACTCTTTCCCGACGTTGTAGCCACCCATGTAGGCAATGACCCCGTCGATGACGGTGATCTTCCGGTGGTTCCGCTGTTGGGAGGAGAAGAAGAGGTAGGGAAGCCTGACTTTCTGTGTGAAGGCAACCTCCACACCTGCGTCTTCCAATTCCCGGACCTTCGCTTTGGATACGCTGAAGCTGCCGAGTTGGTCCATGAGGAGCCGGACTTCAAGGCCCTCCCTTGCCTTTTCCATGAGCAGGTCCATGAAACGGAAACCGAAATGATCATCCTGGACGATGTAGAAAAGCACATGGATCGACGAGGTAGCCATCTTCATCTCTTTGAACATCGTGTCAAAAAGATCCGGCCCCCTCGAAAAGAGCTGAATATCGCTCTCGCGCACGGGATAATCACGCTTCATGCGCGTCCGGATGAAATGTTGTCTTCCCAGTTTAAAATCGACTGCCACCCAGGCAGCCGCAATGATCAGTATTCCAATGATTATGATCCACCACATCTACATCACTCTCTCATTCGAGTTCTTATTAGTATGTCCGTACGATGTCTTTCCTTTGCATCCTTTCTTCTTTTCCCTTTCGCAGGACGGTAGAAACCTGGAGGGGATGAATCCAGCAGCAATAGAAATGAAAAGGTTTTCAAAAATAAAGAAAAACCATTGACTGAATGCTCATTCATTATATAATGGAGGTAAGGATTATTCAGAATATTTATTTGGTTTGAAAAGTTCGCGCGGAACTGGACCAAAGAAGGGGGAGGGTTTGTTCCATGAACGGATTATTGATCGTGAACTGGATTGCATTCGTCCTGGTGACTGTCTACGCAATCAGTTTGTTCGTCTATGTGGTGAAAACAAGGATAGAATTCATCAAGCTCGGTAAGAAAGTAGAGTTCGATCAACGCTTCAAAGAGCGTTTTCAGAAGATCTTGGTAAATGTATTCGGTCAGAAAAAGCTTCTAAAGGATAAAAAGAGCGGGATCATCCACGTGATGTTCTTTTATGGCTTCATCCTCGTGCAATTCGGGGCCATTGATTTCATCGTGAAGGGCCTTGCACCAGGCAGTCACCTGCCGCTTGGTCCATTGTATCCCGGCTTTACCTTCTTCCAGGAGATCGTCACGCTGATGATCCTGGTCGCCGTCGTGTGGGCCTTCCATCGCCGGTATGTGGAGAAGCTTGTGCGATTGAAGCGAGGATTCAAGTCCGGTCTCGTGCTCCTGTTCATCGGGGGACTCATGCTTTCAGTCCTTGTCGGGAACGGGATGAGCCTGATCTGGCATGCTGAAGAGCTTTCATGGACAGAGCCCATTGCGTCTATAATTGGGGGAGCGCTTGGTGGAATCGGTGAAACGGCCTCTGTCGCAATCTTCTACGTCGCCTGGTGGATACATCTCTTATTCCTTCTTGCATTCCTTGTGTATGTGCCTCAGTCCAAGCATGCTCACTTGATTGCTGGACCGGCGAATGTATACTTTAACCGTCTCGATCCTCCAGGCAAGCTGAAAGCCATCGATTTTGAAGATGAAACGGTCGAAAGCTATGGTGTAGGGAAGATCGAAGAGTTCACCCAAACGCAAATGATTGATTTCTATGCGTGCGTGGAGTGTGGACGATGTACGAATATGTGTCCGGCGACCGGTACAGGGAAGATGCTTTCTCCGATGGATCTCATCGTGAAGCTGCGTGACAACCTGACGAACCACGGGGCTGCCGTCACTCAGAAAAAACCGTGGGTCCCGACATTTGCCTTCAATCATACGAAGGGGAATCAGCTGGCCATGGCAGGGGCGACTGCTGCCGCAGAAGAAGCGGCTTCAGCAGCTGCCTACAGCCCGAGCCTCATCGGCGATGTCATCACGGAAGAAGAGATCTGGGCATGTACGACCTGTCGTAACTGTGAAGACCAATGTCCGGTCATGAATGAGCACGTCGATAAGATCATCGACCTCCGCCGCTACCTTGTACTGACGGAAGGAAAGATGGATGCCGACGCCCAGCGTGCGATGCAGAACATCGAGCGTCAGGGGAATCCGTGGGGTCTTAACCGGAAGGAACGGGAGAACTGGCGTGAAGCCCGCGAAGATGTTCACATCCCGACGGTCAAGGAACTGAAGAAGGCCGGCGAAGAGTTCGAATTCCTCTTCTGGGTCGGAAGCATGGGTTCATTCGATAACCGCAGTCAGAAGATCGCCCTTTCCTTCGCCAAGCTGATGAATGAAGCGGGTGTGAAATTCGCTATCCTCGGTAACAAGGAGAAGAACTCCGGTGACACGCCTCGCCGACTCGGGAATGAATTCCTGTTCCAGGAGCTGGCAGGTCAGAATATCGCAGAGTTCGAGAAGAATGACGTGAAGAAGATCGTCACCATCGATCCTCATGCATACAACATTTTCAAGAATGAATACACGGACTTCGGACTCGAAGCGGAAGTCTATCACCATACAGAACTCCTGTATGAACTGGTGAGGGATGGCAGGTTGAAGCCGACTTATGAGGTAAGGGAAACGATCACCTTCCATGATTCCTGTTACCTTGGCCGTTACAATGAAGTCTACGATCCGCCACGAGAGATCCTCAAGGCCATTTCCGGTGTGAAACTGGTTGAAATGGACCGGAACCGTGAAAAAGGCATGTGCTGCGGGGCAGGTGGCGGCCTCATGTGGATGGAGGAAGACGCAGGGCACCGCGTGAACGTATCGCGTACAGAGCAGGCGCTTGCTGTCGCACCTTCTGTCATCTCTTCCGGTTGTCCGTATTGCCTCACCATGCTATCTGATGGGACGAAGGCAAAGGAAGTGGAAGAAACGGTATCGACCTTGGACGTAGCAGAACTGCTTGAGAAAGCCGTTTGTGGCAGTGGCACGGATCAAGCCGCCTCTTAATCTAGTAAAAAAGAGTTGAAAAGGAATTAATTTCAAGTACAATGAAGGTAGAGGGACGTTTTAAGTCCCTCTTCATTTGATCAGTTGGTGAGCGAGCGTTCAGTCGTTGGCTTTTTATTTCAACAATATTGTAAGCGTATACAAAAAAGAGAGGGAGCGATGGAGATGGGCAGAACAGTCATAGTGGAAGGGGCAAGGACCCCGTTCGGTAAATTCGGAGGCGGATTGAGCAGTTTTACGGCTCCGGAACTCGGTGGATTGGCGGTCAAGGAAGCATTGGAGCGCTCCGGCGTCAGCCCGGCAGACGTCGAAGAAGTGATCCTCGGCAGCGTCCTCCAGGGAGGGCAGGGGCAGATCCCTTCCCGACAGGCGGCGAGACATGCCGGACTGCCTTGGGAGGTCAGGACCGAGACGATCAATAAAGTGTGCGCATCCGGAATGAGGAGCGTGACATTCGGTGATCAGATCATCCGTGCCGGAGACGGGGACGTCATCGTCGCAGGCGGGATGGAGTCCATGTCCAACGCTCCCTATCTTCTTCCGAAAGCACGCTGGGGCTATAAGATGGGGGACTCGAGCGTGAAGGATCTCATGGTCCATGACGGTCTGACCTGCAGCTTCAATGGGGTCCACATGGGCACCTACGGCAATTCAACCGCAAAGGAATTCGATCTTTCAAGGGAAGAACAGGACGAGTGGGCGCTGCGCAGTCATCAGAGAGCCGTGGAAGCTTCCGGTCTCTTGTCGGAAGAAATTGTACCGGTTTCTGTTCCGCAGAGAAGGGGAGAGCCAGTGATGATCTCTCAGGACGAGGCCCCGAGAAAGAGTACGTCCCTCGAAGCGCTGTCGAAGCTGTCACCGGTGTTCGATCACGATGGGACCATCACGGCAGGGAATGCGCCGGGAGTCAACGACGGAGCATGTGCCATGGTCCTGATGAGCGAAGAGCGGGCCGGGAAAGAAGGGAAGGAACCCCTTGCCACGATCATCGGCTCCCATGCCGTAGCCGTGGAGGCAAAGGATTTCCCTCAAACTCCGGGACTCGTCATCAACGGACTGCTAGAGAAAACGGGGAAGACATTGGAAGAAATCGATCTGTTTGAAATCAATGAAGCATTTGCGGCAGTGGCATTGACCAGCGCAAAGATTGCCGGTCTTGATAAAGAAAAAGTGAACGTCAACGGGGGGGCGGTAGCCCTTGGTCACCCGATCGGAGCCAGCGGAGCAAGGATCATCCTGACCCTGGCATATGAACTCAGAAGACGTGGAGGAGGCATCGGGATCGCTTCCATCTGCAGCGGAGGCGGCCAGGGAGATGCCGTCATGATTGAGGTACCGAAGAAGTGAGGAAATCCACAAAGGGGGAAATGAGTGTGTCGATACAAAAGGTAATGGTAATCGGAGCGGGCCAGATGGGATCAGGAATCGCCCAGGTATGTGCCCAGGCAGGATATGACGTGACATTGAATGATTTGAAAGGGGAATTCGTCGAGAGGGGCCTATCATCCATTGAGAAGAATCTCGCTCGTGCCGTAGAAAAGGGCAGGATGTCTGCGGATGAGAAAGATCAGGCGACTGGAAGATTGAGTTCATCGACTGACCTTCACGATGCCAAAGGCGTGGACCTTGTGATCGAAGCGGCGGTTGAGAACATGGACATCAAGAAGACGATCTTCGCCCAGCTCGATGAAATCGCTCCGGAGCATACGATCCTTGCGACGAATACATCCTCCCTTCCCATCACCGAGATTGCAGCGGCGACCAATCGCCCTCAACAGGTGATCGGGATGCACTTCATGAATCCCGTGCCGGTCATGAAGCTCGTTGAAATCATCAGGGGTCTGGCCACGACGGATGAAGTGTATGCAGCCATCGAAGACATGACGAACAAGCTCCATAAGACACCCGTCGAAGTGGAGGATTTCCCGGGGTTCGTGGCAAACCGGATCCTCATGCCGATGATCAATGAGGCGGTCTACACCTTGTATGAAGGGGTCGCAAGCAAGGAAGACATCGATAGTGTGATGAAGCTTGGGATGAATCACCCGATGGGCCCGCTAACGCTGGCGGACTTCATCGGACTCGATACATGCCTGTACATCATGGAAACACTCCATGAAGGATTCGGCGATGACAAGTACCGCCCATGTCCGCTCCTCAGGAAATATGTCAAGGCAGGCTGGCTTGGACGCAAGACAGGCAGAGGCTTCTACGAATATTGAGTCCCAAGAGGCCACACAACAGGGAGGAATGAAGCATGGAACTTCGTTTCACAGAAGAGCAGAAGATGATGAGGAAGATGGTACGGGACTTTGCTGACTCTGAGATCAGTCCATTCATCGAGAGGATGGAAGATGGGGAATTCCCCAGGGAGATCCTGAACAAGATGGCAGAGCTCGGATTGATGGGAATCACGATCCCTGAAGAGTATGGAGGCGCAGGAATGGATTTCACTTCCTACATCATTGCCATCCATGAGCTGTCGAGGGTGAGCGCCACCATCGGGGTCATCCTGTCGGTCCATACGTCGGTCGGCACGAATCCGATCCTTTATTTCGGTACGGAAGAACAGAAACAAACCTATATACCCAAGCTTGCCAGCGGGGAATACCTTGGGGCATTCTGCCTGACGGAACCGAGTGCGGGATCCGATGCAAAGAGCTTGAAAACAAAGGCGGAAGACCGGGGTGACCACTATGTGTTGAACGGCTCCAAGGTCTTCATCACGAATGGTGGGGAAGCGGACACCTACATCGTGTTCGCTGTGACGGATCCCGATATGGGTAGTCGCGGCGTCTCGGCCTTCATCGTCGAGAAAGGGACGGAAGGCCTCGTGATCGGGAAAGACGAACATAAGATGGGGCTCCATGGATCACGGACGGTCCAGCTGACGTTTGAAGACATGAAGGTACCTGCCGGAAATCTTCTCGGTAAGCGCGGGGACGGATTCAGGATCGCCATGAACAATCTGGATGTCGGCCGCATCGGAATCGCGGCCCAGGCTCTCGGGATTGCTGAAGCTGCATTCGAATTTTCAACGGCTTATGCTAAAGAGCGCGCGCAGTTCGGGAAGCCGATTGCCGCCCAACAGGGCATAGGCTTTAAGCTTGCCGATATGGCAACGTCCGTGGAAGCATCGAAGCTTCTTGTATACCGGGCTGCAGATCTCCGTTCGCGGGGAGTCTCCTGTGGCAAGGAAGCGAGCATGGCCAAATTATTCGCCTCAAAAGCCGCCGTCGATGTTTCGACGGAAGCGATCCAGGTTTACGGAGGGTACGGCTATACAAAGGAATATCCCGTGGAGAGGCTCTTCCGGGATGCCAAAGTGACGGAAATCTACGAAGGTACGAGCGAGATCCAGCGGATGGTGATCGGGAAGCACCTGCTTGTTTAACAATCATGAGATGGGGGAACGAAGATGAATTTCAAATTATCCGAAGAGCATGAAATGATCCGGAAGATGGTCCGCGATTTTGCCAGGAACGAAGTGGCTCCGACGGCTGCTGAGAGAGATGAGGAAGAGCGCTTCGATATGGAGCTTTTCCATAAGATGGCCGAACTCGGACTGACGGGAATTCCCTGGCCGGAGGAGTACGGCGGTATCGGAAGTGACTTCCTCGCCTATTGCATCGCGGTAGAAGAGCTCTCCAGGGTGTGCGCATCGATCGGGGTGACGCTGTCTGCCCATACGTCCCTTGCCGGGTGGCCGGTCTATAAATTCGGTACGGAAGAACAAAAGCAGAAATATCTCCGTCCGATGGCACAAGGGGAGAAAATCGGGGCTTATGGTCTCACGGAGCCGGCATCGGGTTCTGATGCGGGCGGCATGAAGACGACTGCCCGCCTTGAAGGGGATCACTACGTGCTGAACGGCTCGAAGATCTTCATCACGAACGGCGGCATCGCCGACACCTACGTCGTATTCGCCCTGACCGATCCATCACAGCGTCAGCGCGGGACGAGTGCCTTCATCGTTGAAAAGGATTTCCCAGGTTTCTCAGTAGGGAAAAAAGAGAAAAAACTCGGGATCCGTTCTTCACCGACGACGGAAATCATCTTTGAAGACTGCAAAGTACCGAAGGAAAACCTTCTCGGGAAAGAAGGGGAGGGCTTCAAGATCGCCATGATGACCCTTGATGGAGGCAGGAACGGCATCGCGGCCCAGGCAGTGGGGATTGCCCAGGGTGCCCTCGATGCGTCTGTTGATTACGCCAAGGAACGGGAGCAGTTCGGGAAGCCGATTGCTGCGAATCAAGGGATCTCCTTCAAGATCGCCGATATGGCGACCAGCATCGAAGCCTCCAGACTCCTGACTTATCAAGCAGCATGGCTCGAGTCGGAAGGTCTTCCGTATGGTAAAGAATCAGCCATGTCGAAATTGATGGCAGGGGATACGGCCATGAAGGTGACCACAGAAGCTGTCCAGATCTTCGGGGGATACGGCTATACGAAAGACTACCCGGTGGAACGGTTCATGAGGGATGCGAAAATCACGCAAATCTATGAGGGGACGCAGGAAATCCAACGCCTCGTCATCTCACGGATGGTTACGAAATAAAGAGAAACAAAGGGGATAAGGGGTCATAACGCTCGGAAAGGCGGTCGATTGTAGTGAAAGACAAAAGAGAAGTGCATGCGTCGGTCAAGGATGAACGTTTGGTAGAGAAGAGGCGGGATCAAATGATCAAAGGGGCTGTCTCACTATTTAAACAAAAGGGGTTTCATCGCACCACGACAAGAGAGATTGCAAAGGCCGCCGGATTCAGTATCGGAACGCTCTATGAATATATACGAACAAAGGAAGATGTGCTCTATCTTGTCTGCGACAGGATCTATGAACAAGTAAGATTGGAGCTGGAAGAATTGGATGTGGGAGAAGGGACGATGGAAAGCCTGAAGCTAGGCATCGTCCATTACTTCCAGGTGATGGACCGGATGCAGGATGAGGTGCTCGTCATGTATCAGGAAGCGAAGTCGCTGTCGAAAGACGCCCTGCCGTACGTTTTGAAAAAAGAGATGGAAATGGTCGGCATGGTAGAAGGCCTCATCCAAAGCTGTGTGGACAGGGGACGACTGGATCTGGATTCAGAGCGGATCCATCTCCTTGCACAGAATGTCTTCGTCCAGGGGCAGATGTGGGGATTCCGCCGCTGGGCGCTCCAAAAGCGCTTTTCACTCGAAGACTATATGAATCTTCAAATCGATCTGCTGTTCGCAGGAGTCATAGGATATGAGACACATGGAAGAACAGGGGGAGTCATATGAGCACGGTAGAGATCTATAAACCAAAGCACCATGTCCGTTTCGTCACGGCATCGAGCCTGTTTGACGGACATGATGCGTCGATCAACATAATGCGGAGGATCATCCAGGCAAGCGGGGCGGAAGTCATCCATCTTGGGCACAACCGGTCGGTGGAAGAAGTCGTCAATGCAGCCATACAGGAAGATGTTCAGGGTATCGCCATCTCCTCTTACCAGGGTGGACACGTCGAATATTTCAAATACATGTATGATCTTCTAAACGAGAGGGGTGCCGGCCATATCCGCATCTACGGCGGAGGTGGCGGTGTCATCATCCCGAAAGAGATCAAGGAGCTTCATGAATACGGCATCGCCCGGATCTTCTCACCGGAAGACGGAAGGACACAGGGCCTTCAAGGGATGATCAACCGGATGATCGAGGAATGCGACTACCCGACGATCAAAGGGACGGAAAGCAAGGAAGTGGAAAATCTCGCAGGTGGGAGCGTCAATGCGATCTCCAGGTTGATTTCACTCGCTGAGTACCAGGTAGGTGCCAAGGAGGAAGTGGCAGCCGCTGCTCAATCGGTCTTCACGGAAATCAAAGGTCTCGCAAGCAAAGTACCGGTCCTTGGAATCACGGGAACGGGGGGAGCGGGAAAAAGTTCCCTTACGGATGAACTGATCCGCCGCTTCCTGAACGAACTGCCAGACAAGAAGATTGCGGTCTTGTCCATCGACCCGACGAAACAGAAGACAGGCGGGGCACTCCTTGGTGACAGGATCCGGATGAACGCCATCTTCAACCCGAGAGTGTACATGAGAAGTCTTGCCACGCGCGGATCCAGGACCGAGCTTTCCCTCGCCATCCAGGACGCCATCAATGTCGTGAAAGCGGCAGGTTATGATCTTGTCGTGGTGGAAACGAGTGGTATCGGTCAGGGGGATGCGGAAATCGCAGAGATCTGTGATCTGTCCATGTATGTGATGACAAGCGAGTTCGGTGCACCATCACAGTTGGAAAAGATCGATATGATCGATTACGCTGATCTCATCGTCATCAATAAGTTTGAGCGCAAAGGATCAGAAGATGCGCGGAGACAGGTGCAAAAGCAGTATCAGCGAAGCCATCTTTTATTCGATCAGGATCTTGATGAAATGCCGGTATACGGCACGATCGCAAGTCAGTTCAATGATCCCGGCACAAACGCACTGTTTGCCGCCGTCGTCGATACCGTAAACGGCAAGATGAACCTCGGTTGGGAAACAGGATTTTCGAAGAATGTGGACGTAGAAAAGCAAAACGTCATCATCCCGAACGACCGCCGTTACTATTTGAGGGAAATTGCAGAAACGGTCCGGAATTATCACCGAAAAGCAGAAGAACAGTCCGATCTTGCCCGCCGTCTCTTCCAGCTCGAAGGGGCCATCGAAGCCGTCGGGGAACAAGGGGATGTCACGGCCTCCCTCACCACGTTGAAAGACGAAGTGGAAAAGAAACTGACGGAGCAATCGAAGGAGATCCTGGGAGGATGGGAGAACTTCAAGGAAACTTACAGCAAGGACTCATTCGTCACGAAGGTCCGCGACCGTGAAATCGTGACAGAGCTTAAAACCAAAAGCTTATCCGGCTTGAGCATCCCTAAGGTCGCCCTTCCGAGATATAAGGATTACGGGCAGATCCTCGAATGGGTATATAAAGAAAATGTGCCGGGCTCGTTCCCGTACACGGCGGGTGTATTCCCGTTCAAGCGAAAAGGGGAAGATCCAAAGCGACAATTTGCAGGGGAAGGGACACCTGAACGGACGAACCGCCGTTTTCACTACCTGTCCAAAGATGATGATGCCAAGCGCCTCAGTACGGCATTCGATTCTGTGACCCTTTATGGGGAAGATCCTGATCACCGTCCCGATATCTACGGGAAAGTAGGAGAGAGCGGCGTCAGCATTTGTACCCTCGAAGATATGAAGAAGCTGTATGCAGGATTCGATCTTTGCGCACCGTCCACGTCGGTCTCCATGACGATCAACGGGCCGGCTCCGATCATCCTCGCCATGTATATGAATACGGCCATCGATCAGCAGATCAAGATCAAGGAAGAAGAGCTTGGGCGCATCCTCAGCGTCGAAGAGTATGCAAAAGTCCGGGAAGAAACCCTTAGCGTTGTGCGCGGGACTGTCCAGGCGGATATCCTGAAGGAAGACCAGGGGCAGAATACGTGTATCTTCTCCACGGAATTCGCCCTCAGGATGATGGGGGATATCCAGCAGTACTTCATCGATCATAAGGTGAGGAACTATTATTCTGTCTCCATCTCCGGTTATCATATTGCCGAAGCGGGAGCGAATCCGATTTCCCAGCTTGCCTTCACCCTCGCGAATGGATTCACGTATGTGGAGTACTATCTCAGCAGGGGAATGGACATCAACGCATTTGCACCGAATCTTTCCTTCTTCTTCTCCAATGGACTCGATCCTGAGTATACGGTCATCGGCCGTGTGGCAAGGCGCATCTGGTCAACGGTCATGAGGGATAAATACGGAGCGAACGAGCGGAGTCAGAAGCTGAAGTATCACATTCAGACGTCGGGAAGGTCCCTTCACGCACAGGAGATCGACTTCAATGACATCCGCACCACCCTGCAGGCGCTCATGGCCCTCCAGGATAACTGTAACTCCCTTCATACCAATGCCTATGATGAAGCCATCACGACGCCTACGGAGGAATCGGTCCGCCGGGCCATGGCAATCCAGATGATCATCACCAAGGAGCACGGCCTCTCGAAGAATGAGAATCCGCTTCAGGGAGCCTTCATCGTGGAGGAGCTGACGGATCTGGTCGAGGAAATGGTCCTTGCGGAGTTCGACCGCATCAATGATCGCGGAGGCGTCCTCGGAGCCATGGAAACCCAGTATCAGCGCGGCAAGATCCAGGAAGAGTCCATGTTCTATGAAATGAAGAAGCATTCCGGAGAGCTTCCGATTGTCGGAGTGAATACGTATCTCAATCCGAACCCTCCTTCTGAAGAGGATGTGGACGGGATGGAACTAGCCCGGGCAACCAAGGAAGAGAAAGAAATCCAGATTCGCAATCTCAAAGCGTTCCAGCAGGGCCACGGAGACAAGACGGAAGAAGCACTCAAGCGCTTGAAGCAGTCTGCTGTCGAAGGCGGGAATATTTTCGAAGAGCTGATGGAGACGGTCAGAGTGGCGAGTCTCGGTCAGATCACAAGGGCCCTTTATGAAGTCGGAGGGCAATATAGACGCAATATGTAAAACGTATGCATCCGAACGGCTGCGCCCCTTTCAATCGGGCGCAGAGTTCGGTTTTTTTATCCTTTGGGGAATGAGTGCTTGCCATCTTTCTTTAGAAACTATAAGATGAGCGTATTCCCTGAATGGGTCTATGAAGCGGACAGTCCGGACCCTTAGAAGAAAATGTTCGGTAAAATCTAGATAATTCTAGCATAAAGACTTGTAATTTGTTTATAATGGTGAATATGGTCTAAACCTGATAATGGACAATTTTTGCCCTTTTTTATTCTACCTAGTAGATTGTTTAAATAGAGAAAGGAAGTGCGTACATTGAGTTTAAAGCAATTATCCAAAGAAGAATTGCGTCAAACAGCATTTATCGAGCTTGCCCACGCCATCTTGAAAGAAAAAAAGCAGGCCCTTGGTTTCCAGGAAATCCTTGATGAAATCACTAGTCTGACAGGTGCCTCAAAAGAAGAAGTCAAATCAAGACTTGCCCAGTTCTATACGGACCTCAACATCGACGGTCAGTTCCTGGCCCTTGGTGATAACCGCTGGGGACTTCGTGAATGGTATCCAGTCGATCAAATCGAGGAAGAAACCGTTCCGACGATGAAATCATCTGCGAAAAAGAAAAAAGCGAAGAAAACCGATGAAGACGATCTTGATCTGGACGAATTCGATGATCTTGAAGATGAAGACCTTGATTTCGACGACCTTGATGATACGGAAGAGGACGATCTTACAGACGATGAGGATCTGGATGAAGAAGATGCTGACGACGTGGAAGATCTGGACGAAGAAGAAGATCTCGATATCGATGAGTTCGATGAAGAGGATGAAGATGAAGAAGATCCCGAAGAAGACGAGGAAGAAGAGAGCAAATAATCTCTCCATTCCATGTCCTGAATTCTATGCTTGACTTCTTCCTTTGAGGAAGGTAGTATTTTATTTGGGCTCCTCAAAAGAGGACTGATCGAGTATATCAACGCTCCCCTTACGATTTGTAAGCGGGGCGTTTTTTATTTTTTTCGGGAAAGATCCCGGAAGACGGGCGTATCGGGGCGGATTTCGCTTCACCCCTTATAATCTCATGTATAACGAAAAAAAGAGGCTGTCTTTTTAACGATGATGCCATGGAATATTTCAAAGAATGGACTTCCCATACTTTGAACATGATAAACCCATGGCGTGCGTACATAAGAGACACCCTCTACTTTTTTTGAACAAACTATATTCTTGAAGGGGGACATATACATGACTAAGTATATTTTCGTAACAGGCGGCGTAGTGTCGTCACTAGGGAAAGGGATCACAGCAGCGTCCCTTGGCAGATTGTTGAAAAATCGTGGCATCAGCGTCACGATCCAAAAATTCGATCCATACATCAACGTGGATCCGGGAACGATGAGCCCGTATCAGCACGGAGAAGTATTCGTAACCGATGATGGCGCGGAAACGGATCTTGACCTTGGTCATTATGAGCGCTTCGTCGACATCAACCTGACGAAATACAGCTCTGTGACAACAGGGAAAATCTACTCTACGGTCCTGAAAAAAGAGCGTCGAGGCGATTATCTTGGAGGGACGGTTCAGGTCATCCCTCACATCACGAACGAAATCAAAGAGCGCGTATACCGTGCCGGCCGTGAAACGAATTCCGATGTCGTCATCACGGAAATCGGCGGAACGGTAGGGGATATCGAATCCCTTCCATTCCTGGAAGCCATCCGTCAAATCAAGAGTGATGTAGGTCGCGACAACGTCATGTACATCCACTGTACGCTTGTTCCTTACATCAAAGCAGCGGGTGAAATGAAAACAAAACCGACACAACACAGCGTAAAAGAACTTCGCAGCCTGGGAATCCAGCCGAATGTCATCGTTGTCCGTGCAGAAATGCCGATGACTCAAGACATGAAAGACAAGATCGCCCTGTTCTGTGACATCGACAAGCATGCGGTCATCGAGGCGACAGATGCCGATACCCTTTACTCCATCCCGCTTTCCCTACAGGATCAAAAGCTGGATGAACTTACTTGTCAGCACCTTAAGCTCGACTGCCATGAGCCTGATATGACCGAATGGACAGAGCTCGTTGAACGCGTCCGCAATCTATCACGCAAAACGACGATCGCCCTTGTCGGTAAATATGTAGAGCTTCAAGATGCGTACATTTCCGTTGTGGAAGCACTCCGCCATGCCGGTTATCATTTCGACAGCGACATCCAAGTGAAATGGTTGAATTCAGAGCTCATCAATAAAGAGAACGTTCAAGAACAACTGGCCGATGCCGATGGGATCCTTGTCCCTGGTGGATTCGGAGACCGTGGTGTCGAAGGGAAGATCGTGGCAACCCAGTATGCACGTGAGAACAAGGTTCCATTCCTTGGAATCTGCCTCGGCATGCAGCTTGCTTCTGTAGAATACGCACGTAACGTCCTTGGACTCGAAGGCGCACATTCTGCAGAATTGAATCCTGATACACCGCATCCGATCATCGACCTTCTTCCTGAGCAGAAGGATATCGAAGACCTTGGTGGTACACTGCGCCTCGGACTTTACCCTTGTAAGCTGACTGAAGGGTCGAAAGCATATGCAGCATACGACGGTGAAGTGGTCTATGAGCGTCACCGCCACCGCTTCGAATTCAACAATCACTACCGTGAGCAAATGGAGAAAGCAGGATTTGTCTTCTCTGGAACAAGCCCGGACGGACGCCTTGTGGAAGTCATCGAGCTTAGCGACCACCCTTGGTTCGTCGCGTCCCAGTTCCACCCGGAATTCACATCCCGCCCGACACGTCCGCAGCCGCTCTTCAGAGATTTCATTGAAGCGACGCTTGCTTACGGAGAAAACTGATATCACTATGAATGAATGCCGCCGGGGCTTATTGCCGGCGGTTTTTTTGTGGAGTGAAGCGTTTAAAAGGATCACTTCTTTTTCCGCTTTAGAAGAGGAGGGAGTGGAGTAGGGGCAGTGGTAGTGGGAAGTTGGTAATAAACATCGGTAGTTGATCATAAAAGCTCTAAGTTGAAAATAAACCACCAAAGTTGTCAGTACGGTTCGATGAAAAAACAAGAGTTGGAAATAAAAAGTTAAAAGTCGGTAGAAAAAATCGGAAAGTTGAAAGTAAAATTGAAAAAGTCGGTAATAAATGGGGAGGGGTATCGGAAAAAGGGACAGGAATGCTGAAAATAGGTTGGATTTACTATAAATTGAGGAATGAAAGAGCTTAATCATCGCCCCACTACAGCCTATTTCACCCATTCGACAAAAAACGACGTTCCTTTTCTTTGAAAATCCCATATTACTTTATGAAAAATCACTTACTCCATACACCGTGACCACGTCCTCCCTGATGGTATGGTATGAGGCGCCTCTGTGGCTGGTCATCCTGCTTTCGATTGCCGTGGGGCACTTATTCGTCTATTCAACTCCCTTTACATCGTGAAGATCGGGATTCCCGACCTCCTAGCCACCCAGGGGCGATAAATATCATTTCCTGCCTCAACCGGACCTATACAGAAGGCTATTCGATCTACAGGTCACCTTCTTCGGGGCCGCCCTCATCGGCGTCCTCCTCAACGGACTCACCATGATGAATCTTGCCTACTATGCGTTCGAGATCATCAAGGGGAGCGTCCTGGTGCTTGCGCTAGCGGTCACCTACATCCACGCCAGGAAACTTCAAGCACATAAAAAAAATCGTACCGCCATCATCAGGCGGGACGATTTCATTCTTCATATTCTGATAGGATCTCTTTGATCAGGAACGATAGGGCAAAATAAATATAGAGGGCAGCCATGCTGGAAGGGAAGCTGACCCGTTCCCCGATCTCTTCCCCTGGAAGGAGCCCTTTGATGACTTTCGTATCAACGTGGAAGTCACAGATCTCCTCGAGGCTCCCATCTCCGGACACGATACCCGAGATCCCTACGGACGGGATTCCTTTTTCTGCGAGACCGCGGGCGAAGGTCACGGCTTCTTCATCGGTGGAAAGCCTGGTGACAATGAGGACGCGGTCGGCTTCCGTGAGCTCGGCGTCTTCGTGGTACCTTGCTGCTGAAGGCAAGGGCTCGGCGCCGGAAATGGCCTCAGCAGCCACGCCTTCCATTTCGCCGAATGCCTGTATGTAAATCGTGCCTTCCCCTATGGCAGCCTGGGCCAGCAGACGGGAGGAGTCTTCGATTTCGAATTCCTGCTTGCTGGAAATCCGCTGAAAGAGACCGGTCAGCTGAGTCGTGAACATCTTGATCATAATAAGTGGATTCTCCTTGTTTTCGAGTAATGGACTATACGTCATTATAAAGGTGACGTGATAAGAAGTAAAATGTTGTGGAAGAGAAGGATATTTCCCTTTGGTAGAGAATTACTTATAATAAAAGTTGGGCATCAGTGCAGGAACGTTTTTACATAACGATACAATAAACGGAGGGGATAGGGCTTTATGAACGAGAAAATACTAATCGTGGATGATCAATTTGGTATCAGGATTCTATTGAATGAGGTACTTCAAAAGGAAGGATATCAAACATTCCAGGCCGCGAACGGGATACAGGCACTGGAAATTGTCGATCAGCATTCCCCCGACCTTGTCCTCCTTGATATGAAAATACCTGGAATGGATGGAATTGAAATCCTGAAGAGGATGAAGCAAAAGGACGATGGGATCCGGGTCATCATCATGACGGCATACGGTGAGCTCGATATGATCCAGGAGGCGAAAGACCTTGGGGCTCTAACACATTTCGCTAAGCCATTTGATATCGACGACATCCGCCGGGCCGTCAAACAGTACATCCCTGCCTAAAATTTGTTAGAAAAATAAAAATAGTAGTATTTTTAGCATTTCGTCTTCTCTGTTGGTAAAATCTATTCTGTTTTGGTATGATACAAGTGAAATTGTAAACAATGTCACATGGTGCTATAACTAACACCGCCATCTCCAGACAGGATGGTATACTGACGGATAAAAGGAGGAAACAGTCATGCCTTTAGTGTCTATGAAAGACATGCTTATTCAAGCAAAAGAAAAAAACTATGCAGTTGGTCAGTTCAACCTGAACAACCTTGAGTTCACTCAAGCGATCCTGCAAGCTGCAGAAGAAGAGAAATCACCTGTCATTCTAGGTGTTTCTGAAGGTGCGGCACGTTACATGAGCGGATTCAAAACAGTCGTGAAGATTGTTGAAGGTCTTATGGAAGACTTGAACATCACTGTACCTGTTGCGATCCACTTGGACCACGGTTCAAGCTTCGATAAATGTAAAGAAGCGATCGATGCTGGATTCACATCTGTTATGATCGATGCTTCACACGGTCCTTTCGAAGAAAATATCGAAATCACTTCCAAAGTGGTTGAATATGCTCACTCAAAAGGTGTTTCTGTTGAAGCTGAACTTGGAACAGTGGGCGGTCAAGAAGATGATGTCATCGCTGATGGCGTAATCTATGCTGACCCTAAAGAGTGTCAAGAACTAGTAGAACGTACTGGTATTGATACACTTGCTCCAGCTCTTGGTTCTGTTCACGGTCCTTACAAAGGTGAACCAAACCTAGGCTTCAAAGAAATGGAAGAAATCGGAGCAGCTACTGGTGTTCCTCTAGTACTTCACGGTGGTACTGGTATTCCGACAAAAGATATCCAAAAAGCGATCTCTTACGGAACTGCTAAAATCAACGTGAACACTGAAAACCAAATCGCTTCAGCTAAGAAAGTACGCGAAGTACTTGCTGCTGATTCTGAAGTATACGATCCACGTAAATACCTCGGACCTGCTCGCGAAGCAATCAAAGCGACAGTAATCGGTAAAATGCGTGAATTCGGTTCTTCTAACCAAGCGTAATCAATAAGGTCAAAAGTAGGAAAAGCGTGCCGTCAGGTTAGTCTTTTCCCTTTTGTGGTATGTATAGAATGCAGATGGATGGGACTGGCACCAGTGAAAATGACTGGTCCAGTCCTTTCCGTTCATTTAAGTTGATTGAAAATTTTGTCGAAACCTGGGGGAGAGGGAAATGAAATTTTTTATTGATACAGCGAACATGGACGAAATCAGAGAAGCGTACAACTGGGGGATCGTGTCTGGTGTGACGACGAATCCATCTTTGGTGGCAAAGGAAAAAGGGGTGACCTTTGAAGAGCGCCTCAAGGAAATCACAGAGCTCGTACCGGGATCTGTCAGCGCAGAAGTCATTGCGCTAGATGCTGAAGGAATGATCAAGGAAGGGCTGGAACTGGCCAAGATCGCTCCGAATATCACGATCAAATTGCCGATGACCCCGGATGGGCTGACGGCAGCATCTACTTTTGCTAAAGAAGGAATCAAGACCAATGTGACGTTAATCTTCAGTGCGAACCAAGCACTCCTTGCCGCACGTGCAGGTGCTACCTACGTTTCGCCTTTTTTAGGAAGACTAGATGATATCGGGCATGACGGTCTTGAACTGGTATCGAAGATTGCTGAAATCTTCGCCATCCACGGTCTTGAAACAGAGATAATCGCGGCGTCCACCCGCCATCCGCAGCATATTACGGAAGCAGCGCTCCGGGGGGCACATATTGCCACTGTCCCTCTCAAAGTGCTCAAGCAGCTGTTCCATCATCCACTGACGGATAAAGGGATCGAAGCGTTCCTGGCAGACTGGAACAACCGCTGACTCTGCGTTATAGTAAAGAGTGGAATTTTTTCGAGCAAATCATACATGATTTGACGAAAGATGTATACACTAGTAGACAATACTTCTTAGACGGTTCGTTTATGGAAAATTAATCCTTTTGGCTGGCAGGCTTAAACCTGTGCAGCAAGGAAGGGAGTTTAACTATGGAAAAGCTTAAAATTGCAGGCGGCTATCCGCTTGAGGGGACCATCAAGGTAAGTGGTGCGAAAAACAGCGCCGTCGCCCTGATCCCGGCTACCATTTTGGCCGATTCCCCTGTGACGATTGAAGGGCTTCCGGATATCTCGGATGTACGGACGCTCAAAGACCTCCTCGAAGAAATCGGGGGTACGGTCAGCCTCGGTGATGATGGAGAAATGAATGTCGATCCATCCAGCATGGTGTCCATGCCTCTGCCGAGCGGAAAAGTAAAAAAACTTCGTGCTTCCTACTATTTAATGGGTGCCATGCTTGGACGCTTCAAGAAAGCCGTCATCGGCCTGCCTGGAGGATGCCACCTTGGACCCCGCCCCATTGACCAGCATATCAAAGGCTTTGAGGCCTTGGGGGCCGAAGTGACGAATGAGCAGGGAGCCATCTATCTCCGTGCTGAGGAACTCAGGGGCGCCAGGATCTATCTTGATGTGGTAAGCGTAGGAGCCACCATCAACATCATGCTTGCAGCCGTCCGGGCAAAAGGCCGTACCGTCATCGAAAACGCGGCCAAAGAACCGGAAATCATCGATGTGGCTACGCTTCTATCGAATATGGGTGCGAAGATCAAAGGGGCAGGCACCGACGTGATACGGATCGATGGAGTCGATGAACTTCACGGATGCCGCCACACAATCATCCCTGATCGGATCGAGGCAGGGACATTCATGATTCTGGCTGCTGCCGTCGGCAAAGGCGTATTGGTCGATAATGTCATTCCCCTCCATATGGAATCTGTTATTGCCAAGCTCAGGGAAATGGGTGTACCTGTGGAGACGAACGATGATCAGATCTTCATCGGCAGGGCGGACAAGCTCAAAGCCGTCGACGTGAAGACCCTCGTCTACCCTGGTTTCCCGACTGACCTCCAGCAGCCGTTCACGACCCTCCTGAATAGGGCGGAAGGTTCAGCTGTGGTGACTGACA
Source organism: Rossellomorea marisflavi (assembly GCF_001274775.1). Lineage (GTDB taxonomy): Bacteria > Bacillota > Bacilli > Bacillales > Bacillaceae_B > Rossellomorea > Rossellomorea marisflavi. The sequence goes on along the minus strand of NZ_LGUE01000008.1, from coordinate 279,089 downwards.
CGATCTATTCTGCGCGATTCAAGCATATTGACGAGCTCAGAAGGATGAATGCAACGATCAAGGTCGAGGGGCGTTCCGCCATCGTCAATGGACCTGTACAACTGCAGGGAGCCAAGGTGAAGGCAAGTGACCTTCGCGCTGGTGCGGCTCTTGTCATTGCCGGACTCATGGGGGAAGGTGTCACGGAAGTCACGGGGTTGGAACATATCGATCGCGGCTACAGCGACCTCGTCGAAAAACTCGAAGGATTGGGTGCAACCATCTGGAGAGAGAAGATGACCGAGGAAGAATTGGAACAACTAAAATCGTAAAAACAATTATTTCAGAAAAATGACTCTCGCTCCCGTTTGAATGTGATACAATAAATCTGTCATTAGGTTATACAATTTAAGCTGTTTCGCTTCATAGGCGGAAGGCTCACATAAACGGGAATGGGAGGCTTTTATTCATGGAGAGAAGTTTATCGATGGAACTTGTACGGGTGACGGAAGGCGCCGCGCTTGCATCAGCTCGCTGGATGGGACGCGGTTTAAAGGATGAAGCAGACGACGCTGCAACATCTGCCATGAGGGATGTATTCGATACGGTACCGATGAAGGGCACGGTCGTCATCGGTGAAGGCGAGATGGACGAAGCGCCTATGCTGTATATCGGAGAAAAGCTCGGGACAGGCTATGGTCCGCGCGTGGATGTGGCCGTCGATCCCTTGGAAGGGACGAATATCGTCGCTTCCGGTGGATGGAACGCACTTGCGGTCCTGGCTGTTGCCGATGATGGCAATCTGCTCAATGCTCCTGATATGTACATGGACAAAATCGCCGTCGGGCCAGAAGCCGTCGGGCAGATCGATATCAATGCGTCCATCCTCGACAACCTGAAAGCTGTCGCCAAGGCAAAGAACAAAGACATCGAGGATGTAGTGGCAACGGTCCTGAACCGTGAACGCCATCAGCATATCATCCAGCAGCTCAGGGACGTCGGGTGCCGGATCAAACTCATCAATGATGGGGATGTTGCAGGTGCCATGAACACGGCCTTTGACCATACGGGTGTGGACATCCTGTTCGGATCGGGTGGAGCTCCTGAAGGGGTACTCGCTGCTGTTGCATTGAAGTGCCTTGGAGGAGAGATCCAAGGGAAGCTGCTTCCTCAGAATGATGCCGAACTGCAGCGATGCATCGGTATGGGTCTCGACGTCGACAAGATCCTTCGCATGGAGGACCTTGTATGCGGAGATGACGCCATCTTCGCGGCTACAGGTGTAACCGATGGAGAGCTCCTGAAAGGTGTCCAGCTGAAAGGTGCCTACGGGTTGACCCACTCGGTCGTCATGCGTGCCAAATCAGGAACCGTACGATTCATCGATGGAAGGCACAGCCTCCAAAAGAAACCGAATCTCGTCATGAAATAAGAGTCTCATACAGGATGAAGGGCAGAAGTGGTTCTGCCCTTCATTACTTCTGTTGCCGCATGCCCTTTCTTCACCATTTTCCTTCCTTCATTCCCCTGTACGGATTGTCCAGCCGGCCGAAACGGCATCTTGCGTAAATGGATGAGTATAGGTACAATGAGTAAGGTTTTCACTTCAGCTAGAACTCATTTTAACTGCTTCATTCATCATTTCTTCAGTCATTTCCTCAAAACCTATGCCCTTTAGAAGGACAAATTAATAAAGCGTGGTGTCATTATGGAAGAATTAACGATTTCCAGCTTGGAAAATATGAAGCTGAAAGAGCTTTATGAGCTGGCCAAACAATACAAAGTTTCATATTATAGTAAATTAACGAAAAAAGAGCTTATTTTTGCCATCCTCAAGGTGAGGGCGGAACAGGAAGGCTTCTTCTTCATGGAAGGGGTACTCGAGATCATCCAGTCAGAAGGCTTCGGATTCCTTCGACCGATCAATTATTCACCGAGCTCGGAGGATATTTATATCTCTGCTTCACAGATCAGACGCTTCGACCTGAGGAATGGGGATAAAGTGTCTGGTAAAGTGCGTCCTCCAAAGGAAAACGAGCGTTATTTCGGACTGCTTCAAGTAGAGATGGTCAACGGGGAAGAACCTAATGCAGCGAAGGAACGCGTTCATTTCCCGGGACTTACTCCTTTATATCCTGATCGCCAAATCAAGCTAGAAACCACACCGAACAAAATCTCGACGCGGATCATGGATCTGATGGCGCCTGTCGGTTTCGGTCAGCGTGGATTGGTCGTTGCCCCGCCTAAAGCGGGTAAGACGATGCTCATCAAGGAGATCGCCAATTCCATCACCACCAATCATCCGGAAGCGGAGCTGATCATCCTCCTCATCGACGAACGTCCTGAGGAAGTGACAGACATCGAGCGTTCCGTTGAAGCGGAAGTGGTCAGCTCGACCTTCGATGAAGTGCCTGAGAATCATATCAAGGTGGCGGAGCTTGTCCTTGAACGTGCAATGCGTCTCGTGGAGCACAAGCGCGATGTCATCATCCTCATGGACAGCATCACCCGTCTGGCACGTGCCTATAACTTGGTCATTCCACCAAGCGGACGTACGCTTTCGGGCGGGATCGATCCGGCAGCATTCCACCGTCCGAAGCGCTTCTTCGGTGCAGCGCGTAATATCGAAGAAGGCGGAAGCCTCACCGTTCTTGCCACGGCTCTTGTTGATACGGGGTCACGTATGGATGATGTCATCTATGAAGAGTTCAAAGGAACGGGCAACATGGAGCTTCACCTTGATCGTTCCCTCGCTGAACGACGCATCTTCCCTGCCATCGACATCCGCCGTTCGGGTACGCGTAAGGAAGAACTCCTTATTCAGCCTGATCATCTCGATAAACTGTGGGCCATCCGTAAAGCCATGTCGGATCAGCCTGATTTTGCCGAGAAACTCATGCGTAAAATCAAACAGACGAAGACGAACGAAGAGTTCTTCAACGTGTTGGCTGATGAAGCGAAAAAAAGATAACGGGGTTGCAAGATAGGGACGACCTTGTTATAATATAATCAATGTGTTTTGAATAACTGGATGTGGTAAGGGGCTGGCTGTTTAACGGCTTATGCTCATATCACATATTTATCTTCGTAAATAAATTACTCTGTCTCAGATGATTCAGGGCGGAAGGAGATGAACGTAATGAAACAAGGAATTCATCCAAAGTACAACACAATCACTGTGAAATGTGCATGCGGTAACGAATTTGAAACTGGTTCAGTAGCAGAAGAAATGCGCGTTGAGGTTTGTTCTGAATGCCATCCATTCTACACTGGCCGTCAGAAATTCGCGGATGCTGGTGGACGTGTTGACCGTTTCAACAAAAAATACGGTCTTAAATCTAACCAATAATGAAATAGAAGGGCGTCGTCCCTTCTATTCCAGAACAGGCAAGGATGTTCATGCTTGCCTGTTTTTTATTAGCCCATTTTACGATTTCGGGCGGATGAACAGGACAAAAGTCGGGCATGGAGCGTTTCGTGCCTCTTTTTTTCTGGAAAAATCACCTGAATGATTCGTTTACATATAGGCATGCTTAACATAAGGATGAAACAGGGAAAGGAGCGACGCTTTCGTGTATGTCATGAAACAGACCGGTTGGGTTGAAGTCATTTGCGGCAGTATGTTTTCAGGTAAATCGGAAGAGCTGATCCGCCGGGTCAGACGGACTCAATTTGCTAAACAGGAAATTGCGGTATACAAACCAAAGTTGGATAACCGCTATAGTGAGGAATCCGTGGTGTCCCATAATGGAACATCCGTGATTGCCAAAGCCATGGAGAATGCAAGCAGCATCTTGGAAGATCTGAATCCGAAGGTGGACGTCGTCGCCATCGACGAAGTGCAGTTCTTTGACGATGCCATCGTCGGAGTAGCCCAGAAGCTTGCCAACAGCGGGTATCGTGTTATCCTGGCGGGGCTGGATCAAGATTTCCGGGGGGAGCCATTCGGACCGATGCCGGAACTCCTGTCCATTGCCGAGCAAGTGACGAAGCTGCAAGCCGTCTGTGCCGTCTGCGGATCACCGGCAAGCAGGACGCAGCGTCTCATCAACGGCGAACCTGCATGCTATGATGATCCAATCATCCTTGTCGGCGCATCGGAGGCTTACGAGCCTAGATGCCGCCATCATCATGAAGTCCCGACAGGAGTCAGTGTGACTCCTGATATGCTCAAGAACTGACCGTCCTCTATCCGAGGCGGTTTTTTTGTGCTCATATTTTTCCATGAAACCTGTGACTGTATACCTCGAGTGAATAGGGAAAACCTAACCATCAGGAGGTGTTTGGAAGATGAAGAACATCATCTTTTGTCTATGTAGCGGTGTGGTCCTCTTTACAGCGGGTTGTGGAGTGAATCAGGAATCCGGATTCGGAACGAACGAAGATCAAAACGGTACCCGATTCGTGAACAACCACAAGAATGGGCTGAAACAATCTGATCGTAACGTCCAGGATATGTCGAATGGGAATCCGAACTTTCCCAACCTGTCCAGTCAGCCGGGTGCTACGTCATCATCCATGGGTCAGTATGTCGATAAAGCGCGTCAAGTGGTGGCGGATGAGTCATCCTTCGAACCGGATGAAGTATGGATCAACGGCGATCAGATGTGGGTCACGGCCCACACCCGGAAGCGGATGGGCCATTCGGAATTGGATAAAAACGAAGCCATGCTCAAAGAAGAGCTTGAGAGGGCGCTGCCCCGTTTTCATATGAACGTCAAGATCACGGAACAATAGCCTATTTCGACAAGCAGGAGCAGTTCCTGCTTGTCTTCTTCCAATTGTGAACCATCTTGTGTTTACCTAATCGGTATAATATAATTAGACTGTTATGGACTAAAATTGAGGTGAATAGCTGTGTATGATCGTTTACAAGCAGTGGAAGATCGCTATGACAAGCTGAACGAATTGCTGAGTGATCCGGAAATTGTGAATGACCCTAAGAAGCTAAGAGAATATTCAAAAGAACAATCTGATATCCAGGCAACAGTGGAAGCTTATCGTGAATATAAAGAATTGAATCAGCAGTACAAGGACGCCAAAGCCATGCTCGAGGACAAACTGGACGCCGATATGCGCGAAATGGTGAAGGAAGAAGTATCGGAACTCGAAGAGCAGATCACCGCCCTTGAAGAGCGCCTTAAGATCCTCCTCATCCCGAAAGACCCGAATGATGACAAGAACGTTATCATGGAGGTAAGGGGTGCAGCAGGTGGAGATGAAGCCGCACTATTTGCAGGTGACCTTTATCGCATGTACAGCCGTTTCGCTGAAAGTCAGGGCTGGAAGATTGAAGTGATGGAAGCGAACTCCACCGGTGTGGGCGGATACAAGGAAATCATCTTCATGATCAATGGAAATGGCGCTTATTCTAAAATGAAGTATGAGAACGGAGCCCATCGTGTACAGCGCGTACCTGAAACGGAATCAGGAGGCAGGATCCATACGTCCACGGCTACCGTCGCGTGCCTGCCGGAAGCAGAAGAAGTCGAAGTCGATATCCATGATAAAGATATCCGAGTCGATACATTCGCATCCAGCGGACCTGGAGGGCAGAGTGTCAACACGACCATGTCGGCCGTGCGCCTGACTCACTTGCCAACCGGTGTCGTTGTATCCTGTCAGGATGAAAAGTCCCAGATCAAGAACAAAGAGAAGGCCATGAAGGTCCTGCGTGCACGTGTTTATGATAAATTCCAGCGAGAAGCACAGGCTGAATATGATGCCACACGTAAGTCCGCAGTCGGTACGGGAGACCGCTCGGAGCGTATCCGTACGTACAATTTCCCTCAAAACCGCGTAACCGATCACCGCATCGGCTTGACGATCCAGAAGCTCGATCAGATCCTTGAAGGCAAGATGGATGATGTCATCGATGCCCTGATCATTGAAGACCAATCCAAGCTTCTTGAACGGATGGAAGAAGTCTGATGCCGTCGGTATTCGAAGCCCTGAGATGGGCTTCTTCTTTTTTAAAGGAGCATGGACGGGATGAGAATGCGGGCGAGCTCTATCTCCGTCATCTGTTGGATATGTCACGGGCAAGGCTGTTTGCCGAGCAGAAAACGGTTTTGGAAGACTCATTATGGGAGGAATTCCAGAGTGGCATGGATGCCCACGTATCCGGGATTCCGATCCAACACTTGATCGGGAGCGAGGAATTCTATGGACGTTCTTTCACGGTGAACCGTCACGTGTTAATCCCGCGACCTGAGACCGAAGAGCTTGTGTATTACAGCCTTGAGCGGATGAAGAGGCTGTTCAACCGCTCCCATATCATCCAGGCTGCCGATATCGGGACGGGGAGCGGTGCCATCGCGATTTCCCTTGCTCTTGAGTACGATGGAGATGTGAACGTAAGGGCAGTGGATGTTTCCGCGGATGCCCTTGAGGTGGCGAAAAAAAATGCAGAGCGCTTGGAGGCGGATGTGACATTCTATCATGGTGACCTGCTTCAACCGTTGATGGAAGAAGGCGTCGCCCTCGACGTGTTGCTTTCGAACCCACCGTATATCCCCCTTTCCGACCGTGAAACGTTGTCGGAGGTGGTAGTGGATCATGAACCGTCTCTGGCCCTTTTTGGGGGAGAAGACGGATATGACCTGTATCGACGGTTCATGGAAGGGTTGCCCCGCATCATGAATGAACGATTCCTCATCGGCTTCGAGGTCGGTACAGGACAAGGGGAGACAGTGGCTGAAATGCTCACAAAAGCATTCCCCCGGTCGTCTGTCGAAGTCGTCATGGATATCAACGGAAAGGACCGGATGGTCTTCTGTGAGCAAGCATAACAAGCGTCCCTGTCTTCTGAGAAGGCAGGGGCGCTTTTGTTTTAACCAGCTGATAGATTGAAAGACTGGTAGTATCTGACCTGATTGCGGAAAGAAAAGAAAAAATCATTTTACTAGTTTAAGATGTCCCCACCTTGTCCACAATGTGACTAAGGGAAGGTGGAGAGAAACATGAAAACAAAACAATTGGTATTAAGCTACTTACTCATTCTATCAGTAGGCACGATCTTGAGTTTATATATTCCGAAGCAAGAAGCCGTAACAAGCGCGCAGGAAACCGTCATGATCCCGGAGGATGCGATCAGGCTAAGGATTTTGGCCAACAGCGACCGGGATGAAGATCAAAACGTCAAACGTCTCGTCCGCGATGAGGTCAACAAGGAAATCACCAGCTGGGTATCGGAGCTACAGGATAAGGAAGAAGCCAAGCACGTCATCAAGGAAGGACTTCCGCAATTGAAGGAGATCGCCCAGGACGTGTTGAAGGAAGAAGGAGTAAGCCAGAGTGTAGACATCGAATTCGGTAAGGTCGATTTTCCGACCAAGCTTTACGGTCAGTTCCTCTATCCTGCAGGTGAATATGAAGCCGTCCTGATCACCCTCGGCAAAGGAGAAGGAGCGAACTGGTGGTGCGTCCTGTATCCGCCCCTATGCTTCCTGGATTTCTCTACTGGGAATGCCGTCAGCAGCCAAGGATTTGAAACGAAAGTGGAAGCGAGCGGCAAGGAAGTCACAACAGCGGATGACCGTGTGATGGCAGAAACGGAAGTGAAGCAAGATACAATGCCGGAAGCGGACGCTCAAGCAGATGAGCAGGAAGCCTCTCCCGCAAGTGAACCAGAGGAGAAGGCAACACCGAATAGCGATGAAGATGCCATCGTGGAAGAATCAGCCGTCAAAGCGGAGAAGCCTCTGACAGAGAGCGTTGATGCACAGGTGAACGTATCTGATGAAGAGGAAGCTCAGAATCAGCCGGTATTTGCCGAAGAGAAGGAAGAGGAAGTCGAAGTCCGTTTCTTTATCGTCGATATGGTCAAAGGACTATTCAAATAAGCCTGAAGAGAGCCGATATGGCTCTCTTTTTATGTTCTACTTTCTCTAGCTACTCATACACTTACAATAAGGATGATAGAAAAGGGAGGACAATCACTATGTCGAAGACCATTCGTCAGGCTGTGATCGCCGACGCACTGCCGATCATTGCCTTTTTAAAGCAGGCGGACTTAAGTACGGAAGGCGTATACGGAAGCATCGACCGCTTCCTTGTCGTAGAGAATGAAGAAGGAGACATCATCGGCACATTGGGAATCGAGACCCGCGGTAAAGTGGGGCTGCTGCGTTCCCTCGTCGTCACGCCGTCATTCAGTACCGAAGAGCTATTTGCCCTTTTCCAGGAAAGCTTGAAACTCGCCAAAGAAAAGGAAATTGAACGGCTCTATCTCATCACGAACCGGCAGGCGTCACTTCGTTTCTTTCACCTACTGGGATTCAGTGAAAGTTCCTTCGTAGATGATTTAGCTGGATTCGTCCACGCGCAGAAGTTATCCACTGTGGATAACTGCATGGTTATGAAGCTGGAGATGTGACATTGTTCGTTATAATGAAAATGAGCTAGAAAGGGTCAAAATGGGAACCGCTTTATTCCTTTTGGAGTGAAATTCCAAGCGAAAGAGAAAAGCATAATGACGAAACAATTGATGTTTTCAGAAATTATACACACTCATCCACAGGGTTATCCACAGTCAAAGGTCAATTGTACACGGATTGTGGATAGCACTTGAGAAATTCACTCTTTTCTTTTATACTTTCAAAAGAGCAATCGCATAGAAAGCTTATTTATGAAGGGTTTATCCCCATCCAGTGAATAAGTGGCCAAGCGAATGAAAAAGGTGGATGAACACGATGATGAAAATTTGGAATGTGGAAAACGATGTGGGTAACCAAAAAAGTTATCCACAGATTGTGGATGCGGCTGTCCATTTACGTAAAAATGAAACAGTAGCTTTTCCGACAGAGACCGTCTATGGCCTAGGAGCGAATGCTACCTCTGATGAAGCTGTGGAGAAAATCTTCCTTGCCAAGGGCAGACCATCGGATAATCCACTCATTGTCCACATTGCGAACAAACAACAGCTGACTGAACTGGTCGAGGAGATCCCGGATAAGGCGCATCTGCTCATGGATGCATACTGGCCGGGTCCCCTCACCTTGATCTTTAAAAATAAACCAGGCGTTTTCTCAAAACGTGTGACCGCCGGTTTGGATTCAGTGGGAATCAGGATGCCTGACCATCCTGTCGCCCTTTCCCTTATCGAGGAAAGCGGACTTCCCATCGCTGCACCGAGTGCCAACCGGTCAGGCAGGCCGAGTCCGACAACGGCCCATCATGTCATCGAGGATCTTGATGGGAAGATCGCCGGTGTCGTCGATGCTGGTGAAACGGGCGTCGGGGTGGAATCGACGGTTGTGGATTGCACGTCGGATATCCCTGTGGTCCTCCGTCCGGGAGGCGTCACGAGGGACCAGCTTGAAGAAGTCGTGGGCCGGGTAGACGTGGATCCTTCATTGAAGGAAGGGAAAGGTGCGCCGAAGTCCCCGGGAATGAAGTATACCCATTATGCACCGGACGCCCCTGTCTACCTTGTAGAGGGAACCCGTGAAGACATCCAGAAGCTTGTTGATGCCAGGAGGCGGGAAGGATTGAGAGTGGGAGTCCTGACCACGGAGGAATCTGCTTCTCTTTATGAAGCCGAGGTCATCTTGACAGCGGGATCCAGGAACGACCTGCTCAGCGTCGCTCATCATTTGTATGACACGCTGAGAGCGTTCAACAAATATGAACTTGATATCATATATTCCGAAGTGTTCCCTGAAGAGGGCGTCGGTCTCGCGGTCATGAACCGTCTGCAAAAAGCAGCCGGCCACCGCATTCTCCGTCCTTGATGAGAAGATGATCCCGGCTTGATCCAAACCCGGGATCATCTTTTTTCACTTCTGCTTATTTATGAGTTGAAACATTCTGACTAATCACGTATACTTCAAAATAACAACGTTGTTATTTTAAGGGGGATGGCATGATGACACGATTCATCAAAGCAAGTGATCAAAAAGGCTACCAGGATATCTTCGGAGAAGACTATGAACATCTCGAATTCCTTTCATTCGGAAAGCTCCAACTTGATGAAGGAGAGGAATTTTCAGGGCAGACAGGCGACTATGAGCATGCTCTTGTCATATTGACCGGTAAGGCTAGCGTTGGGGCAGACGGAGAAGAATGGACAGATCTCGGCGGTCGTTCTTCCGTGTTCGAAGGCCAGGCGACGACCGTGTATGTGCCGATCCAGTCTTCTTTCAGCGTGAAGGCGGAATCAGACGTCAAGATTGCCGTCTGTAAAGTGAAGGCCGAAAATAAATTCGCACCGTTCGTCGTCGGGCCGGATCAGGTGACCGTTCACAAGCGCGGGGAAAAACAGTGGAACAGGACCGTCTATGACATTCTTGCTGACAATGCAGATGGCAAGGTGGACCGCATCGTCCTTGGGGAAACGATCAATGATGAAGGTCAGTGGTCAGGCTATCCACCTCACAAGCATGATGGGGAATTCGCTCCCGAAGAACCGAATCTCGAAGAAATCTACCATTATCAGGTTGATCCCGAACAAGGCTTCGGTGTCCAGCACCACTATACAAAAGACGGATCCATCGACACTGCCTATCCGATTCGCCACGGGGACAGCTTTGCCATTGATGTAGGCTACCATCCCGTCGGAAGCGCCGGCGGTTATAGAGTGTATTACCTATGGTTCATGGCCGGAGAAACCGGACGCAAGCTCAATCCATACGAAGACCCTGATCATAAATGGCTTCACGACAAATAAGATCCAACGGTTCTGCACCGAAATGTGCAGGACCTTTTTTCACGAAAATCACGAAAAGAATGGAAGTGGCCAAATGAATTTGTTTCAACAGAAAGTGAAAGCGCTCAGGAAGGCTCTCGCAGAAAGCCATACAAAAGCGGTCCTCCTCATACAGCAAAAAAATGTATCATGGCTGACAGGTGGGAGGAGTCATGTCAACCCGGCAACGGAAAGGGCCGTGGCCTCCATCCTCCTGACAGGGGAAGACGTTACCTTGTTTGTGAACAATATAGAGGGCAAGAGACTGATCGAGGAGGAGTTCGGCTCCCATTTCGATGACGTTCGGGAGTTTCCATGGTATGAGCCCCTTTCATTGGAGGGCTATACGACTGATCAGGAGCTCGAAGGAATCCTGCAGCCCCTGCGGACCGCGGTTCTTCCTGATGAAAAGGAAGAGGTGAAGACGTTCGGTATAGAAACGGGTGCGGCCATCGAGAGTGCAGCCTTTCATCTTACAAGGGGGATGACAGAGTTCGAAGTGGCCGGACTCGTGGCGAAAGCCTGCTGGGAAAGGGGAATCGAACCGGTGGTGAACCTCGTGGCGGCAGATCGCCGGGTGTTTACGAGAAGGCATCCACTGCCGACGGATGCAGTGATCGACGAGTACGTTATGCTTGTCCTGTGTGGCCGAAGGAATGGAAGGTTCATGTCTGTCTCCCGCCTGGTCCATTTCGGCAGTCCGGGCGGAGAGCTCACAAGGAGACATGAAGCCGTCGCCACCATAGATGCGCGCATGATCAATGCCACCCGTCCCGGTGCTGATTACGCGTACCTTTTCAATGAAATGACGCAAGCGTATGAAGATACAGGATTTCCAGAAGAATGGACCTTTCATCATCAGGGTGGATTGAGCGGTTTCTCCTCCCGGGAGCAGCTCCTTCTTCCCGGACTTTCGGCAAAATATGTGAAAAATGATCAGATTTATGCTTGGAACCCAAGTATTGCAGGAGTAAAATCAGAAGATACCATTCTAGTGGAAGATGAACCAAAGATTCTCACTTTCACGGGTGACTTCCCTGTGGAAACGGTTCAGCTGGATGGAGCACAACAAGAGCGGCCTGCCATCCTGGTGAGGCGCAGACTTTAGAAAGAAGGGGTAAAGTGGACCAATCCACACGATTCACCTATGGGAAACTTGCAGCATTCTTCATTCCGCTCGGCTTTTCCGCGAGTTTGACGTCCCTCACTCACATCATTATCAATGGCACCCTGAGCAGGGGGGAGAATGCGGCATTCATTATTGCCTGCTACGCCGTGGCCCTTTCGCTATTCGGTATCGTAGAACGGCCGATCATCGTTTTCCGGCAGACGTGTTCAACCCTTGTGAAGGACCGTCCTGGATTTAAGAAATTAAATATGTTCATGCTTATTGTGATTGCCCTGCTTGCAGGATTCAGTCTGCTATTGGCGTATACCTCTGTAGGGGATTGGGTATATGTGACCCATTTCAATGCAGATCTCAATATGGTCTCGACCATTTCGGACACGTTTAAAGTAATCTTCCTTGTCATCATATTTTCCGGGATAAGAGGAATCTATCAGGGGATCATCATTAGTCAGCTTGAAACCAAGTGGCTTTCGATCATGGTCGTTGTTCGGCTGTTCCTCATGTTTTTGGCCGCCTATTTGTTTGTTGCATTCGATCATGTAACGAGTATGGCGGGTGCCATGATCTTTCTCATCGGGATGATGGTGGAATGTGCCATCAGTGTTTGGAAGGGGAACGGTCTTTTGAAGACCTACTACCCTGCAAAAGGTCCTGGTCTGACCATTAAGGAAATCTCGCAATTCTATACGCCCCTTGTCTTCTATTTCGTCATTCAGACCTTTTTGATCCCGATTATTTATATCTTCCTTTCTCAGTCTCAAAATATTGAAATGAGTATCGCTTCCTTTGCCCTTGCCTATAGTATCGTGAACTTACTTTTGAGCTTTTTTATGTACACGCATCAGCTCGTCCTGCAGCTGTATGATAAGAATAAGAAAAAGGTGATCAGATTCTTCTCCTTTGCGAGCCTGTTGCCTTCTTTTCTTCTGGTCCTTCTCTGCTATACACCGATAGGAGATGCTTTTATGAGGTCGGTGATGGGTGCGGATCCAGAACTATCCAAGACTACACTCTATGTCATGCAGTTCTTTCTCTTCAAAACACTTGTTTTTCCTTGGGTGGACTTTTTGAATGGCTTCCTGATGCTGAAACGGTTGACGAAGCGGATGCTTATGGCTCAGGTGATGAATATCGTGGCTGCTGTTGTATGTCTCACTCTGCTTGTTTATACGGTTCCGCAGTGGAATGGTATAAACGGGGCCATTGCGGTTTCAATCGGGGAATTGATCGGTCTTTTCGCTGTGATATATATTGTCCGTAAAGCATCAAGGGTGCTGGGCGAAGAGGCTGGTCTTAAGAAGGAAGCTTGAGGGCTTTCTTCTTTTTGGTTTTTTTGAAGGAGACCGTTCCTTTTCGCTTCCATGTACCCTTTGATTTTCAATAGGAATCGTGGTGGGGTGGACTCGTATTGAAATTCATCTCATTTAGAATGGACCGGTGAATTTTATTAGATATGTAGTAGGTGTAGGCCTTGCCTCCCTCTGGGGAACACTAGAATTCTTTCAAAAAAAGGAAGAATTGAAAAAGAGATCGTTCCTTTACGCTACAGGCGCTTGCTTTCCAGCGAGGAGGACGGTGAGCCTCCTCGTGCCTGCGGGGTCTCCCCGCTCCTCCTTTTCCGCAGGAGTCAAGCGCCTTCCGCTTCAATGCACTCTTTGGTTTTGGGGGAGATAGTGGTGAGGATGCTGGTATTAAAACCAGATCATTTAGAATGGTACCGAAAATGTTATTAGTGGTGTAGAAGGTAAGGGCTTCCTCTGGAGAATAGTAGAATTCTTTTAGAAAAGTGAGAGTTGGGAATAGATCGTTCCTTTACGCTACAGGCGCTTGCTTTCCAGCGGGGAGGACGGTGAGCCTCCTCGTGCCTGCGGGGTCTCCCCGCACCTCCTTTTCCGCGGGAGTCAAGCGCCTTCCGCTTCAATGCACTCTTTGGTTTTGAATGAGAGAGTGGTAAGGTAGACCGGTTTCAAAAAACAATATGTAGAACGGTGCCCGCTTGCTTTTTAATGAGGATGGCAGGCATATGTATCTAACGGGAATGTGTCCGGTTCCTTTTTCGCTTCAATGACCTCCTTGCTTCAGGATGAAAGGTTGATAGGGAACCCCCTTGTCAAACCCTTCTGAGTACAACGCGCAACCCAGTCATTTTAATCTAGCCCGTTTAGTATTCTCTAATTCAATATGAGAACTCTCTAACCAGGTACAGGTGAATCAAAACTCTACCTTCAGCATCAAAGAGTGAAGTGAAGCGGAGGGTGGCCGACTCCTGCGGAAAAGGCAGGTAGGTGAGACCCTGCAGGCGCAGCCGAAGCGGCTCACCACCAGCCCAGCGGAAAGCGGCCACCCGCAGCGAAACGGAACGTTCCCTGTAGCATTGCACTCAAAGCAAATAAGGGGATAAACCATGAGAAATGAACAACAGTCTTTTCCCCTCATATCAACATAAGCCTAGTAAGCTAGCAGATCTACCCATAAAAAGTAAGCGTTCTCACAAACAGGCAGCGATGATATAATAGACGGAAACGATCGGAGGAGCAGGGCATGCAGATCAAACCTATATTCCGAAACTTGAAAATCCGCAACAAAATATTTGCAGTCTCCCTCCTCCTCCTCACCATATTCGGCCTCCTGGGAATCATCAGCTACCAATTCTTCACCAGCATGTACGAAGATCGGATCTCGGAGGAATCGGCCGCTATGCTTCAGCTTTCCTCCACCGTCCTCGACGAAGAACTGGCAGGCCTTGAAGATCTATCCTTCCAGGTCATCACGGACGACCAGGTCCAGAAAGATCTCCGCATCATCCAGGATAGCGACGTCAATATTGATATCTATCAGGCGAAAGTCCGCCTTCAGGAGCGGCTCCTCTACTTTGCCACCTCAGAACCCTACATCGCCGCCATCCAGGTCATCGACAGTACCGGCTCAAAATACACGTACGGATTCAATACCAAGGTAGAACTTGATAAGAAAGAAATCCTCCCCATCGTCGCTGCCTCTAAAGGATCCAACGTATGGTCGAAGAATAAAGAAGAGGAAAACATCATTTCTTCTGCGCGCCTCATCCGTTCAAAGGAGAATCTCGAGCTCAAGAAGATGGGCTATTTGATCATATCCGTTGATATGAACAAACTGATCGAGGAAGCCCTTAATTTTTCCCCGAACAAGAATTTCATCATCACCAATGGGGATGAGATCTTCTATCAGAATCCGGATAGTGAAATCGGGCCCATCCGAACGCCCGATGAGGAAAAAGGGAACGGGTACGAGAATGAGCGCGTCAATGGAAAGGATTATATGGCCACCTATGTGCATTCGCGCTTTTCCGATCTTACCTATTATCATTTCCTTCCTTTCAGTGATATCACCCAGCAGAATGCCGTCGTGAAGAGCATCATGATCTTCACCTTCATCTCGATGTTCATCCTCTCCATCATCGTAAGCAGGAAGGCGGCGGAATTCATCTCGAAGCCGCTGGAGAATCTGTCGAGGAATATGAAGGAAGTGCAATCGGGTGACTTTGAACACACCCTTGAGCGGACAGAGACAGAAAATGAAGATGAGATCGGTCTCCTTCATTCCAACTTCCGCATCATGATCGATAAGATCAATGAGCTGATCAAGGAAAACTATACAAAGCAGCTTATGATCAAAGAAACCGAGTATAAGGCGCTCCAGGCGCAGATCAATCCCCATTTCCTCTACAACACCCTTGATTCCATCAACTGGATGGCGAGGATCAGTCAGCAAAAAAAGATTTCCGTGATGGTGGAGGCCCTAGGGAATATGATGAGAAATATCATCAGTAAGAAAGAGGCCCTTGTGACCCTGAAGGATGAGATGGAAATCGTGAAGCATTACGTCACCATCCAGGAGTATCGGTTTGAGAATCGATTGAAATTCTCATCCCACAGCTTATTGGATTTGGAGAGCCACTTGATTCCGAAGCTCAGCATCCAGCCGATCGTCGAAAATGCCATGGCCCATGGCCTCGAGGAGATGACCTCCCAGTGCGAAATCAATGTTTATATATATCCCAAGGGCAGGGAAATCGAGATCGTTGTCGAGGACAATGGTCCGGGGATGAGCGAGGAACGCATCCAGGCGATCTACAGGGGAGAGATCCACTCCAAAAGTTCCGGCATAGGGTTGAAGAATATCATTGAACGGATCAAGCTCATGTTCGGTGAGGAATACGGGGTCAGGATCGAGTCGACCCCGGGTGTCGGGACAAAAGTGAAGATCATCATACCTTATAGCGGAGGTGAAGGACATGTATAGCGTATTGATTGCAGATGATGAACTGAATATCCTGGAGGGGATCGCAGCCCTCGTCCGCTGGGGAGAGTGCGGAACGGAATTGACGTATAAGGCCCATAATGGGGTGATGGCCTACGAGTGGATCCGGGAAAACCCCGTCGATATCGTCATTACCGATATCAAGATGCCTGGGATGAACGGGGTCGAGCTCATCCAGAAGGTACACGCCATCTACCCCCATATCCGGTTCATCGTCCTCTCGGGTTATGATGAGTTTGAATATGCAAAAGGGGTCATGGAATATAACGTCAAGCACTATCTTCTGAAGCCGAGCAACGAAGAGAAGATAGAGGAGGCCATTAAACAGATCGTAGAGGGACTTGATGAAGAAAAGCAGAAGCAGGAGGTCTATCAAGAAATCCAGCAAAGTCTGCACAGGGTCCTTCCCATCGCCAAGGAACAGTTCCTCAAGGATTATCTTACAGGGAAGACCTACTGGCCGGAAGACTGGGAGCACTACGGGAAGCTCTTTGATCTCAGGGAAGAGACGTACCGGATCCTCGTCTTCCATCTTGATGATGATCATGACATCGATGAGCGCTTCGTATTGAAGGAAGCACTGACGAACGAGCTGTTGAAGCATCACCCCATCATCCTGTCCACCATCACGGGAGAGCGCATCCTTCTCCTCATTGAAGGGGAAGCCGCCGGGGAACGGGAGCTCATCGAGCATATCAAGGAGTTCAGGAAAGAGTATTCAACGTATTATCGTAAAACGTTCACCACGGCCCTAAGTGAACCAAGCACACCGGAAGGACTGAAAGAAGCATACGGGGAGACCATCTCCTGCTTGTCCCAAAGCTTTTATCTGGGGAATAACAGTATCCTTACGACAAGGGATGTAAGGGATGAAGCGGTGAGCAACGATACCCTCCTATTTGATCATGATGAGTTCCTCTATATGCTGAAAAGTGGAAACGTCGAAGAGGCCGAGTGCCATCTGAGGCATTTTTTCATCGAGATTGACGAGAAGCGCTATCCCGTAAATGTATTGAAATCCCACTGCATCGAGCTCTTCATGCTCATGATCCGTCAGTCACAGAGGATGGATGATCTCCTCAAAGACGTGATGATCGTCAGTAACCTGGATTCCTTCGAAGAGTTGAGGAGTTTCATCGAAAATGCAGCGCGTGACATCGCCGGTGAGCGGTTTCAGCGGAATAAGGTCTCGCAGAGCAGCATCATCCAGCGCATGATGGACTATGTGGATGAGCATCTATCGGATCCCGACCTCTCCCTTTCCCAGGTGGCCAACGACGTCCTCTATATGAATTCGGACTATATCGGCAAGCTGTTCAAGAAAGAAAAAGGAGAGAAATTCTCCAACTACCTGTTGGATAAAAGAATCCAAAAAGCGGTAGACCTCATGGAACGCAGCGGAGAGATCAAGGTCTTCGAAGTCGCCGAGGCAGTGGGATTCGGTAATAACCCGAGGTATTTCGGACAGGTGTTCAAGAAGTATGTCGGCGTCACACCAAAGGAGTACTTGAACAAGGAACAGGTTTGATTCGGTGAAGAAGGGGGCGATCCTTGATGGATCCCCTCCTTTTTATATGAAAATTACTTTGACACATAGAGTAATAAATCGTAAAATTACTCTATGAGATATACCAATGTAAAGGAGCCTCTCAACAAGAACCCTTTTCTGAACGGAGTGAACGATCATTCGAAGCGACAGTATCCGGGGTCATCTGGACTCCATCATCCTGCGTCTGATCTTTGAAGAGGATCAGTATGGATATGAAATTTCAAAGCAGATCAGCGAACGGACCGACGATCGCTTCCAGATCAAGGAGGCGACCCTGTATGCGGTCTTCCAGCGCCTCGAGAAAAAAGACCTCATTGAATCCTATTTCGGTGATGTCTCGCATGGAGGAAAGCGGAAATATTACCGCATCACCACATTGGGCAGGGCCTATTTAAGGGAAGCGGCAGCAGAATGGAAGCAGACGAAAGAAATCATAGATGTGTTCATGGAGGGGTTAAATTGAGGAAGATTCAGCATCATGTAGAGGACTTGTTTGACGATGTGCCCTACAGTGAGAGAACAGAAGCGTTGAAACTGGAAATCATCCAGAACCTTGAGGAAAAGGTCTATGACCTGATGGCAGAGGGCAAGGAAGAAGAAGATGCCATCAACAAAGCCATCGTCGATTTCGGCGATATCAAGGATCTGAAGCGGGAGCTCGGTGTAGGGGAGACCCTTCCCGCAGCCAAAAAGGATATGACGAAGATTAACCTCGGCTTTTCCATTTGGGGAAGCGCCCTGATCATCGCGCTCTTCGTATTCATCAATTTCTACTATACTCCGAAGACCATCTGGTTCGTCTATCCGACATTTGCCATCCTTTGGTGGCCGCTCTCCATGTATTATTACAGACTGAGGAAAAAAGGTGGGCGTAAATGAAAAAGCAGCATATCGCGTTTGCCATTGGGGGAGGGGCGCTCATCGTCATCTTCCTGACGTTGACGAACATCTTTGTGCTCCGGCATCCCGACCTCACCTGGACCCTTTACCCGGCATACGCCATGATCCTCTGGCCGGTCTCTGTTTTTTTTACCCGAAAAGGGAGATACAAGGTGTTTTCGTACCTCGTCAGCTTCATCCTTGTCCTGTATCTGGTCATCGAGAACATGAGGACCACGCCTCATTATCCGTGGGCCCTTTATGCCGTTTTCCCCATCATCGGCTGGTCGGTCTTTACCGTACTCGGCAGATGGGCAAGGACCTATGCAGCCTCGTGGATCGGAAGCGCCGTCGCCATCCTGTACTACACCGGACTCAACCTGTTCCTCGAACCGGCCCATCCATGGGCCGTCTACCCGGCCTTCGTCTTCCTATGGTGGCCACTGTCCATGTACTATGCAAAAATCAAGAGGCACCTCGAATTCTCCATCATCGCCTCCATCTACACCAGTGCATTCTTCATCACCGTCAACACCATCACCACCCCCCACGAAATCTGGGCCGTGTACCCAATCTTCGCCATCACCTGGTGGCCGCTCAGCATGTACTTTTACTATTATAAGAGGAATGTTGAGTGACGGTTCAAGAGATATAAAATAGTACTTATCTGAGGCTCCATTGTAGAGATCCATTCTCTATCATTTGGGGTCTTTTATTATATGCACGTTACGATTGATCCTTCAGAGTGGATTGGAGCGGAAGGCACTTGACTCCTGCGGGAAGGAGGAAAGCTCGAGACCCCGGAAGCGCAGCTGAGGAGGCTCGACTTCCTCCCCGCGGAAAGCAAGTGCCTGCAGCGGAAAGGAACGTACCCCTCTTCGTATCAATCCCTACATGGTATAAAGTCACGGAAATCAACAGCGGTATTAGAAATAAAAAACAAAGTCTGTTTTTTATACAAAGATATCTGAAAATTTTATTTAATCAATTTTCCTAATCCATTAAGATAAAACAAGACATAAGAAAACGCTTTCAATATAAAGGGAGGTTCAAAGGGATGAGATGGAAACCGAAAGTAATGAAAACCATGGCTCTTGGATTGGTGTTGACGACGTTCCTCGCAGGATGTTCATCATCGGAAGGAAGTTCTTCCGAAAGCAAAGACGGAAAGAACAAGGACGGCAAAGTAGAACTGAGAATGACATGGTGGGGCTCTCAAAGCCGTCATGACCAGACACAGGAGATCATCAAGAAATTCGAAGAAGAAAATCCGGATATCAAGATCACTTCTGAATTCACAGGCTTTGACGGATACTTCGAGAAGATGGCCGCTCAGGCAGCCGGGAACAACCTGCCTGATATCATGCAGCAGAACTTCGGGGAATATCTCAATCAGTACGCCGATAAGAACCTTCTCGCAGACCTCTCTGAATATGTGGAAGACGGCACCATCAACGTAGATGGCGTAAGCGACATCATCATGGATTCCGGGAAGCAGGGAGATAAGGTTCTTGGAATTCCGACAGGGACCAACGCCCTCACCGCATTCTACAATGTCGACATGCTGAAGGAAGTCGGAGTAGAGAACTTGGATGGCAACTGGTCTTGGGATGAGTATATGGATATCGCTAAAAAAGTCCATGAAAAGACCGGTGAATTTGGAACCAGACTCATGGAACCTAAGAACCTATTCGAATATTATTTGAGGGAAAAAGGTCAGAAGCTCTTCAGCGAAGACGGAACGGCTCTTGGCTATAAAGATGATAAGCTGCTGAGCGATTACTTTGAAATGAACAAGAAGATGGTCGACGAGGGAGTAGCACCTGGTTACGACACGATCCAACAGATCAAAGGGGTGGAAGATGAGCTCATCGTTCACGGCAAAGCGCCATTTGATTTCCGTTGGTCCAACCAGGCCACGGCCCTTGACAGTGCAAGTGAACAGGAGCTTGCCATGACCCTTCTTCCGGGTGACAACAACAGGGAAGGGATGTTCCTGAAACCTGCCATGCTCTGGTCGGTAAGTGAAAACTCCAAGCATAAGGAAGAGGCAGCGCGCTTCATCGACTTCTTCACGAATAATATCGAAGTGTATGAAATCGGTGGTTCCGACCGTGGAGTGCCGATCAAAGAAGAGATCCGTAATGAAATGGCCAGTACGCTGAGCGAGACGGATAAGAAAGTATTCGATTATATCGAAATGGTGACCGACAACAGTTCTCCGATCGATTCCAACTATCCTCAACAGGCGTCAGAAGTACTCGGTGCCCTGCAGGAAGTGGATGAGCTCGTCATGTACGGTCAGCTGTCACCAAAAGACGGAGCGAAAGAATTCCGCAAGAAAGCAGAAAGCATCCTGGGCAGGTAAGCTTATCCCCATAGCATTTGTTACGGCCCGGCGAACCTGACCGGGCCGCCATTATTCCATCATATTGAAGAAAGGGGTGGACCTTCGTGCTGCCGAATAAATCAGATGATCCGATTCCGGTACTGAGAGAGACTGCCGTTGATCCAAAGCCTATCACCGAATTGAAGCCCACCGGTCCGAAACGGAAGAAAAAATCCGACTATCAGAATGTGACAGGCTACTTGTTCATTTCGCCATTCCTTCTTGGGTTCTTCCTATTGACCTTATATCCTATCCTCTATTCACTGTATCTATCATTTACAGACTATGATCTGATGAGTGAGCCGAACTGGATCGGCCTTGACAACTACGTACGGATGTTCACAGGGGATGAAACGTTCTGGCAATCGTTCAAAGTCACCCTCATGTACGCAGGTGTCGCCGTTCCGTTCCGACTCATCTTCGCCCTCCTTGTAGCACTCGCCCTCAATAAGGTGGTCGAAATGGCGGGATTATATCGTACTCTCCTCTACCTTCCATCCGTCGTCGGTGGAAGCATCGCGGTTTCGATCATGTGGAGGCAGCTTTTCGGGAACGACGGGGCATTCAACTCCATCCTTGCCCTTCTCGGAATTCCGACCCATTCATGGCTAGGTGATCCGAAGACGGCGATCTGGACGCTGATCGTCCTGTACGGATGGCAGTTCGGTTCTTCCATGCTTATCTTCCTTGCAGGGCTGCGGAACATCCCGAAAACCTATTATGAAGCATCAAGTGTGGACGGGGCTTCTCCGATCAAGCAGTTCTTCATCATCACCCTGCCGCTTCTGACACCGGTCATCCTGTTCAATATGATCATGCAGATCATCCAGGGCTTCATGGCCTTTACGCCGAGCTTCGTCGTCACCAACGGCGGTCCGGTGAACAGTACGCTCTTGTACGTCCTGTATATGTATAGAAGGGCATTTGAATACTTCGATATGGGGTATGCATCAGCCATGGCTTGGTTCATGCTCATCATCATCGCCGTCCTGACAGGTCTGATCTTCAAAACATCCAAGCACTGGGTTCACTATGAATCCGATAACAAATAGGGAAGGAGGAAGCGCATATGCAGAATAAGAAACGCACGTTCAAAATCGTCCAGCACACGCTGTTGATTGTGTTCACCCTCATCATGATCTATCCCCTCGTCTGGATGGTCAGCAGCTCGTTGAAAGAGAGCTCCAGCGTTTTCGTCAACGCCTATTCACTGATACCTGATGAACTCCATTTTGAGAACTATATCACAGGGTGGGAAGGGTTCGCCGGTATCACTTTCAAGACCTTCTTCATCAACTCGGCCATCATTGCCGTCGTCGCCACGGTGGGAAGCATCATATCCTCCACGATCATTGCCTATGGATTTGCACGGATCAAGTTCAGGGGTAAAAGCATCTGGTTCATCTGTATGATGCTTACCATGATGCTGCCGTTCGAGATGGTCATGATCCCGCAGTATATCATGTTCAACAAATTCGGCTGGATCGATACGTATCTGCCGCTCATCCTCCCGACCTTCTTCGGGATCCCGTTCTTCATCTTCCTGATCATGCAGTTCATCCGGACCATTCCGGTTGAACTTGATGAGGCAGCGAAGATCGACGGATGCAGCACGTTCGGTATCTTCTTCAGGGTCATCGTTCCACTTGTCGTACCGGCGATGATGACTTCAGCCATCTTCTCCTTCTATTGGAGATGGGATGACTTCATGGGTCCGCTCATTTACTTGTCCACCCCGGAGAAGTATCCGGTATCCCTTGCCCTGAAGCTATTCTCTGACCCGAACTCCGTCACGAACTGGGGAGCGATGTTCGCCATGTCGACGCTCAGTATCATTCCGATCTTCGTCATTTTCTTCTTCTTCCAACGTTACATCGTGGATGGAATCAGTACGAGCGGATTGAAAGGATAATGTGAAAAAACTTAAAACGGGAGTGAACGTGGAATGGAAACAGCACTCAATCGGAAGAATGAATTGACGTCACCGCTTGCATGGGGGAAGGCAGCCTGCGAATCCCTCATGTCAGCCTACAAGGCGAGTGAACTGCCGCCTGACGGAAAATGGCATTATCATCAGGGAGTCTTCCTGGTGAGCATGCTCCAGCTCCGGGAAAAGATCGGGGGAGATGCGTTCTTTGATTATGTGAAGGAATATGTCGATCACAATATCGATGAGAATGGAAACTTCCTCTGGAGCCGCAGGGAATTGGATGCCATCCAGGCTGGCCTCCTTCTCTTCACCCTTGACCGGGAAACGGATGACCCGAGATATAAAACCGCCGCTACGAAACTATTGAATATGTTCCCGACACTCAACCGCACTTCAGACGGGGGCTACTGGCATAAAGACCGCTACCCGTACCAGATGTGGCTGGACGGACTCTATATGGGCGGTGTGTTCGCCATGAACTATGGGAAGGAGTACGATGATCCATCCCTCCTCGAAATGGTCCTTGAACAGGAGCGTCTCATGAGGAAGCACACGCTTGATGAGAAGACCGGTCTTTACCATCATGCATGGGATGAACAAAAGGTGCAGCCATGGGCAGACCCCGAAACGGGCCGATCGCCTGAATTCTGGGGGAGGGCCATTGGATGGTACGGAATCACCTTTAACGAAATTCTCGATTTCCTCCCGGAAGGACATCAAGCGACAGAAGAGATCTCAGGTGCCCTGAGGGATCTTTCCAAAAGTCTGATTTCCTATCAGCATCCTGACAATCATCTATGGTATCAGGTGGTCGACAAAGCGGATGATCCGAAAAACTGGATCGAAACATCCTGTTCTGCTCTCTTCATCTATACGATTGCAAGAGCCGTGAAATCAGGCGTCCTTGATGAAAGCTATAAAGAGTTTGCCATCAAAGGATATCGCGCCCTTGTGAAGCGGATGAAATTTGATGACAACGGTCTCTTCATCATGCCGGAGATCTGCATCGGCACCGGGGTGGGAGACTACACGCACTATCTGGAACGACCGGTCATTGAAAATGATCTTCATGGTGTCGGCTCTTTTGTGCTTTGCAGTCTTGAAATGCAGGATATCCTTCCAGAGCTATAGAATGGAATAAGAAACAAAGGGGAGGAATTCATAGTGAAAAAATATGCTGTATGCGGCGTCAGTAACAGGGCGATCACCATGTTCATCCAGCCGATGCTGAGGAACTTCACCCAGCAGGCAAGGCTGGTCGCCCTGCTGGATAAAGATCCGAAGCGGTTCGCCGTATGTAAACAGGACCATCCGTCCACTCAGGGAGTACCCGAGTATAAGGAAGATGAGTTCGAGCGGATGGTGGACGAAACGAGACCCGACGTTATCATTGTCGCAGGACGCGATGACACTCATATCACGTATATTGAGAAAGCGCTTAATCGTGACCTTGATGTGATCTCAGAAAAGCCGATGACCACAAATGCCGCCGATAGCCGCAGGGTGATGGAAGCGGAGAAAAAGAGCAAGGGGAAGGTCACGGTCACTTTTAATTACCGGTACAGCCCGTATCACACCAAGATCAAGGAGACTATCCTCTCCGGAAAGCTCGGACGGATTACATCCGTCGATCTGAATTGGTACATCGATACGTACCATGGCTCGAGTTATTTCCAACGTTGGAACCGGAACCGGGATCATTCCGGTGGATTGTCCATTCACAAGTCGAGTCATCACTTCGACCTCATCAACTGGTGGCTCGACCAGAAACCGGTGGAAGTGTTCGCGTACGGGGATCTGAACTACTACGGAAATGAGAGTGAATACAATCCTGATCAGGTTGACGGGCGTCACTGCCATACGTGCGAAGTGAAGCGGGACTGCTCCTACTACTCCAGATGGAACTCAAGGAGCAACAGCATCACGGTGGAAGACGATCATATCACATCTGACGAGAAGCGGAAGGAAACGTATACCAGTTACCGTCCCGACCAGTGCATCTTCGATTCGGAGATTGCCATCGAAGATACGTATACGGCCACCGTCAAGTATGACAGGGGAAGTCTATTGAGCTATTCCATCAATTTCTCCCTGCCGTACGAAGGATATCGACTGGCCATCAATGGAACAAAGGGCCGCCTGGAGACGACGGAATTCCATGCCCCTTCCCGGGTGCCATTCCCCGTTCCGGAACAGACCATCGACTATTTCCCGCTCTTCGGATCCAAGGAAGTGATCCATGTCGTGAAGAACCAGGGCGGACACGGCGGAGGAGATCCCCTGATCCAGGAAGACCTCTTCCTCGGAGAAGATCCGCTCCGACCGTATAAAATCCTATCTGGAAGCGAGGACGGGGCCTATGCGGTCATGACAGGTGAGGCAGTATGGAGATCCGTCAAGGAGCACCGCCCCATCACGATCGAAGAACTGATGAAAAAGGAACCGATGCACCAATAATTGAACGGAAAAGAGGGATACCATGGAAATGGGACGATTGATCAATGGGGTGTTGAATTTCTGCAGATGGATCACGCACTTTGCCATCTTGAATCTGCTCTGGATCGGCTGCACCCTCCTTGGAGGAGTGGTCTTCGGGATCGGTCCGAGTACAGTGGCGATGTATGCCGTCACCCGGAAAGCGGTCATGGGGGTGGAAGACCTTCCCCTCATCAGGAGTTTTTGGGACACCTACAGGAAAGAATTCTTCCGTGCCAACGGACTGTTCTTTTCATTGGCGGGCTTCGTGCTGCTCTGGTACGTCGATCTTCACTTTTTCCGTCAGATGGAAGGAACGATCTATACCATCATCCAGTACCTGCTCATGCTCATGGGCTTCGTCCTGATCATCCTGCTCACGTATATTCTACCGGTCTATGTCCATTACGACCTGAAGTTCTTCCAGACCTTCAAGCAGGCGCTGTTCATCGGCTTCCTGCAACCGGGGAATCTCGTGCTCATGATCGTAGCGACACTGTCGACCTATTATTTTTTCATCTCATTTCCCGGTTTCATCCCGCTTTTCGGTTTTACATTATTCGTCCATTTGAACATGTGGTTGGCGTACAAAGGCTTCAGCTCCATTGATGATATCAAGTTGAAAAATGAATTGATCCACAATTGATAGAAAAGAGGTTGCCAGGTTTGCTGGCATCCTCTTTTTTTGTGCGGAAAGTGAGTTGATAGTCTATTATTTCAAGAAAAATTGAAAGATTCTCCGTGGCATCGCATAGAAATAGACTGTGGGGATTGAAGAAAATCAAAACAGGAAAAATGAAACATAGTTTTTTTATGGCTACATAGATTATAATATAAAACGTAATTATTACGATTTGCAAAAAGGGGGGGAGAAAAGGTGGGTACACTCAAAACATTTGGACAAGACTTGACCGGACTTTTCTTGTTTATCGGTCTCGTTCTACTATTTCTTGCGGGTGAGTTCATAGAACTTCCTTCAGTCATCCTATCTTCCGGAGTGGCAAACGTCACGACGATCTTCCTTAGCATCCTTTTGGAAGCCATCCCGTTCATTCTGATCGGTGTATTTGCTTCGGCTCTGATCCAGGTATTCGTATCGGAGAAGACATTGCAAAGGCTGATACCGAAGCGATTCCCGTACCTGGCCATCTTCCCTGCCGCCATAGTCGGGGCCATCCTTCCGGTTTGTGAGTGTGCCATTGTACCGGTGGCGAGAAGGCTGATGCGAAAAGGTGTCCCACCCCATCTGGCCCTTGTGGTCATGGTGACGGCTCCGATTTTGAATCCGATCGTGTTTGCTTCGACCTATTATGCGTTCCAGCCGGACTGGACGATCGTGTGGGGGAGGATGGTGATCGGTTTCGTGGCTGCCGTAGTGATCGGTGGAGCTTGGTACCGGTTATTCAAGAATAAAGATCCGTTGCTGAGAGGAACAGAGTCACATCAGCATCATCATGAGCAAGGAAGCAAACTCATGCAGACGTTGACCCATGCGAGTGATGAATTCTTCGATATGGGAAAATTCCTGATCATCGGTGCCCTTGTGGCAGCCATTTTTCAAACGTTCTTAGATCGTGAGCTGTTGGTGGGGATCGGGTCACACGCCCTGATCGGTCCTGCGATGATGATGATCTTCGCCTATGTGATTTCTCTTTGTTCAGAGGCAGACGCGTTTGTCGCATCCTCTTTCGGCAGCTTGTTCACCGCTTCATCACTATTGGCTTTCCTTGTTTATGGGCCGATGATCGACTTTAAGAACACGTTATTGATGCTGTCGTATTTCAAGAAGAGATATGTCGTGGCGTTCATTCTCATTGTCACCGTTGTGGTCTATGCATGTGCCATGCTGGTTGGTATCTTGACGTGAAGGAGGTGGAACCATGAAATCGACCCAACAGTTCCATACATACATCCGTGGGGTGATATTGATCGGCTATGCCCTGCTCCTATTGAAGCTGCTTCTGACATTCAACCTTCAAAACTTCGTCGCACCGAAGATGCATGGTTATTTATATTTTGCGTTAGGCGTCTTCTTCCTTCTGGGTGCGGTTCAAATCATCCGGGGGACCTCAGGATTCCATACCAAGGGTCAATGCGGCTGTGAAGCCCATGAGGTGCCAAGGGGGGTGGTGCGCCCCGTCGTGGTGTACTCACTGTTTGTTCTCCCATTGGTCACAGGTTTCTTGCTTCCCGATCAACTTCTGGACGGGTCCGTGGCTGCCAAGCGAGGAGTGAAGGTGGGGAATGGGCTATTCACGTTGACTCCTCATGAGGGCGAAAGATCGAGTGGGAAAGCGGTCGAAGCGGTCCACGGAGGAGAAGCGAGTTTGGATCCCGTCGGGACGTTTCCCTTGGAGAAGGATTATGAGAAATTGAAAGACGTGATCAAACAGAAGGAAAAAATCATCGTAAGGGATGAACAATACATCCAGACGCTCAGCGTCGTCGATGAACAGCTCGACTCTTCAATCGGGAAAGAAATCCAGCTTACGGGCTTCATTTACAAAGACGAAGGATTTTCAAAGAATGAAGTGGTCATATCACGTTTCACGGTGACGTGCTGTGTCGCGGATGCTTCCGTTTACGGGATCCTTTCAAGAAGTGAAGAGCTCGCAGCCCTCGAACCCGACACATGGGTGCAAGTGAGCGGGATATTGGATGAGGCAGAATTCAATGGGATGGCGATGCCGGTCATCAAGCATCCCGTCTTTAAAAAGGTGGAACCGCCTGAAAACCCGTATGTGGAAGAATTTTATATCAAAGTCGAATGACGGTACCCCGGCCTTGATGGGAGGTCGGGGTATCAAATGGTTTATAAATCGTAATTATTACGAAAAAGGAGTGGGTAAGGTGGAATGGGTCATTGCAGGGGGCGGCATCCACGGGTGCACCATCGCAACCTATCTGATTAAGGCCAAAGGTATTCCTGCGAGTCAAATCTGTATTATAGATCCTCATAAGGGGCCCATCGAAAAGTGGAAGGACCTCACATCAAGGATTGCCATGCCGTTTTTAAGATCACCATCCGTCCATCATTGTGATATTCATCCGTTCAGCCTCCATTACTTCAATGATGGGGGATCCGATGTCTTTTATGGGAAATACAAAAGGCCGGGTCTTGATTTCTTCAACCATCACAGTGAAGCCATTTTCACCAGCATCGGTTTGCAAGAGAGGTGGCAGCAAGGGAGGGTACAAGGGGTCACGAAGTCGGGTAACCACTGGGTGGTGGAAACTGATTCGGGATCAGTTGAAGGCAAGAATCTGGTGATTGCCACCGGGATGAATGAAAGGCTCAGCGTCCCCGAGTGGGCCGAGGAGTTGCGAGAGAATCGGCCGACCCAAGTAGGGCATATCTTTCAAGAGAATCTCCCACTGATCACTCCTGATATCGCCGTAGTGGGAGGCGGAATCACAGCAGCCCATCTGGTGATCAAGCTTTCTCGGGAGCATCCTGGGAGAGTGGTTCAAATCAGCAGGCATCCCTATCGGGTCCATGATTTCGACAGTGATCCGGGCTGGCTCGGTCCTAAGTTTTTGAGAGGATTCCACTCACTTTCTTCGTACAAAAAAAGGAGGCAAGCCATTCATGATGCACGTCATCGCGGGTCAGTGACAAGCGAGCTCAGGAACAGGTTAAGGAGGCTGGAGGACCGTGGTGCGTACCGATTCATCCAGGATGAATTGGAAGGAAGCGGGGTGGAAGGATCGACCCTTTCCCTTTCCTTGAAGCACTCCCGGTGGGAAGGGAAAACGCTGTTGCTGGCAACGGGATTTTGCCCAAAGATAATGAAAACGGAGTGGGTCCGTGAACTGGTGAGGAAGGAAGGGCTGGTATGTGCACAGTGCGGATTCCCCATCGTCAACGAGCACTTGGAATGGTGCGATCATCTTTATGTATCCGGACCACTGGCCGAACTGGAGATCGGTCCAGTTGCCAGGAATATTGCAGGAGCGAGGAAAGCAGCAGAACGGATCATCAGAAGTATATAAATGAAAAGGAGAGAGACCATTGAGAATACCAGTAACTGTATTGAGCGGCTATTTAGGATCAGGAAAAACGACATTATTGAACCACATTCTCCACAACAGGGAGGGGAGGAAGATCGCCGTCATCGTCAATGATATGAGCGAGGTGAATATTGATGCCTCCCTTGTGAAGAAAGAGGGCTTCACCCGGACCGATGAAAAACTTGTGGAGCTTCAGAATGGATGCATCTGTTGCACGTTGCGAGAAGACCTTCTCATCGAAGTCGATCGCCTTGTGGAACAAGGGGACATTGACTATATCGTCATCGAGTCTTCTGGTATCTCCGAGCCGGTGCCTGTCGCCCAGACCTTCACGTATGCCGATGAAGCGACCGGCGTCGATCTAGTGGGGAAAACAAGACTGGATACGATGGTGACGGTGGTTGATGCCAACCGTTTCTGGGACGACTTTGCCAGTGGGGAGACGCTGCTCGATCGAAGTCAGGCAGCAGACGAGACGGATGAAAGGGAGATCGTCGACCTGCTGATCGATCAAATCGAGTTTGCCAACGTCATCCTCTTGAACAAAACCGATCTGGTTGCGGAGGAGTCTGTCAATGAGCTAAGGGCGGTCCTGAGGAAGCTCAATGCAGATGCCAGGATCATCGAATCCAGCCATGCCAGGGTCGACCTTGAAGAGGTATTGAACACACATTCATTCCAATTCGAAGCCGCCAGCCAAAGTGCAGGGTGGATCAAGGAGCTACAGGAAGAGCATGTCCCTGAAACGGATGAATACAACATTTCGTCCTTTGTCTATAGGCGGGTGAGGCCGTTCCACCCTGGTCGCTTCATGGAATGGCTTGAAGGGTGGCCGGAAGAGGTTGTAAGGGCAAAGGGCTTCTTCTGGCTTGCAAGCCGCAACGATACTGCCGGCCTTCTTTCACAAGCGGGTCCATCCATCATGATCCAAGGGGCTGGCCCATGGATGGCGACCTATCCAGAAGGCGAGATCCGTGAGCTTCTTGAAGAGGAAACCGAGCTCAAGGAAAAGTGGGATCCAGAATACGGGGATCGCATGACCGAGCTCGTCATGATCGGTATGAATATGGACCGTCATCAGATCGAGGGTTCCTTGGATCGTTGCCTCCTCACAGAGGAAGAAATGGGGACGAACTGGAAAGAATTCGATGATCCGATTCCCTCTTTCCATCCTGAATGAAAAAGCCCGGTCCCTTTACGTAGGGACCGGGCTTTTGATGATTTATTTCATGATCGGAGTCAGTTCTGGCACGACTCCTTCAAGTTCTTTCTTTACGATCGCGGCGATTTCATGCGCTCCGTCTTCATTAAAATGAGTATTATCCATGGCTCCGTCTGGGAAATTAGGATGCGGGTCTATCCACATATAGAGCGCTTTGGACCGGATCGGACCCAATGTATCCAGGAGCTTCAAGCTCCTTTTGTGAAGGTCGATGACAGGGACCGATTGTTCCCGTGCAAGCTCCTTCATCGCTTCAGGGTAATCCCCGTGGGTATCCAGCACCGTGCCATCGCTTCCGAACTTCCTTCTCGCCACTGGCGTAATCAGGAGCGGATGCGCTTTCTTTTCTCTTGCGGTTTCGATATAGCGGAGCAGATGCTCCTTATAGGTGGTAAAAGGATCCGTGAATCGCTCATCCTGCTTGCTGTCGTTGTGACCGAACTGGATGAAGAGATAATCCCCTTCAGCGATCTCATCTCTGATCGCATCCAGCCTTCCTTCGTCGATGAAGCTTTTGGAACTGCGCCCGTTAGCGGCATGATTCCGGACCGAGATGCTCGGATCCAGAAAGGCCGGGAATGTTTGCCCCCAACCGGCTTGTGGAGCAGAAGTTTCAGGATAGTCCGCTACAGTTGAATCACCTGCAAGAAAAATGGAAAATGACATGGTTTCTCCTCCTAATGGTTGGATGGTGGACGGCATGAATCCGTCACTTTGAGCTCAGGTTCCAGGAATAGGACCTTTTCTATATCATCTTCATTGATGACATCCATCAGGACATCTGTCAAGCGTAATGTGATGTGATCCATGGGGACACCGACCGTTGAAAGGGGGATGGGGGTGTCGCTATCGTCGGGAAGGTTGTCGTAGCTGATGATGGAGAGGTCATCCGGAACCTTGATCCCGCACTCCCCTGCAGCCCTAAGGATCCCCTTGGATAGATCATGACTCCCGCTGATGATCGCTGTCGGTCGTTCGCCGCTCTCGAGGACTTCCTTAGCCGCGATGTACCCATCGTACGGATCAAGCTTTTGAACCTCCACGATCTGATGTGTGAAACCGGGGAGGCCCAGTCCTTCTGCCGCCAGTTTGAAGCCCTTTGCTTTTTCATCCTGAATCGGATTATTCAGTGCGCCGATATAGCTGATAAACCGATGCCCTATGGAAGAAAGATAATTGGTCGCCATGTAGACGGCCTTTTTCCGCTGAACGTCTACGACCGGAGAGGAGCTCCCTTTATCGGCGATCCCGTACGAGACGACAGGAACGGCCGATGAGGTATCAGTTAGTCGCTCCGGATTGTCATCAAAGCAAAGGATGGCATCGACCTGATAGCGGTTGAAAAGATTGATGGCGAATTCCTTTTCATTAATGGAAATCAGGGTCGTATATGAGAGCTGTTCAAGCTGTGTATTCAGGCGTGTGATCAGGGAAGAGTGGGCGGTCCCTTCGATGGTCGGCCAGATGATACCGATGGTGTGAGATTTTTTCGAAACCAAGCTTCTCGCCGCTGCATTCGGCTGATAACCGAGCTCCATGGCGATGTCGGTGATCCGCTTTTTCGTCGGTTCCTTGACGAGAGGGCTGTCCCGTAATGCTTTTGATACGGTGGAAAAACTCACCCCTGCCGCTTTTGCTATGTCTTTGATTGTGACTCCCATGGTAACCTCCAGCACTGTGATGATTTCATTATATCTCTCTGTCCGTTGCCGATACAACTCTTCATTGACAGAAAAAAGGAATGATACTATGATAATAACAACGTTGTTATTTTGTCAAGAAGAGGGGGAAGATGGGATTGAACAGTTCAACGATCGTCATTCATGAACGGGACAATGTCCTGATTGCACTGAGGGATTTCGAAGCAGGGGAACGCGTGGTGGATGGTGACAGGGAAGTCATCCTGAGGGAAGACGTACCGGCCGGACATAAGATTGCCAGGGAACCGATACAGGAAAATGAAAACGTTATCAAGTTCGGCATGCCGATCGGGAGGGCGTCAGAGCCAATCGACCGGGGCGAGTGGATCCATACTCACAATGTGGTGACCAATCTCAAAGGGACGCTTCAGTATGACTACAAGCCCACAGATGACAAGATCGTTCCGAAGCCGTCGACCAAAACCTTTCAAGGATACATCAGGGAAAACGGGGAAGTCGGGATCCGCAATGAAATCTGGATCATCAACACGGTTGGCTGCATCAACAAGACTGCAGAAATGGTGGCAAAGATGGCCAGTGATCAATTCGAAGGCATCGACGGGGTGCACAGCTTTTCTCATCTCTTCGGGTGTTCCCAGCTTGGGGATGATCTTCATAACACTCAGAAGATCCTGAGCGGCCTCGTCCATC
Source organism: Rossellomorea marisflavi (assembly GCF_001274775.1). Taxonomy (GTDB): domain Bacteria; phylum Bacillota; class Bacilli; order Bacillales; family Bacillaceae_B; genus Rossellomorea; species Rossellomorea marisflavi. The sequence goes on along the minus strand of NZ_LGUE01000008.1, from coordinate 246,189 downwards.
ATTCAAATGCTGCGGGTATTCTCGTCATGGGTCTTGGCTGCGAGAATAATTACATTGAAGAATTCAAGAAGGTGATCGGCGATTATGACCCACGGAGGGTGAAGTTCATCGAGGTCCAGAGTGCCGATGATGAAATCTCCGAATCTCTCGAACTCATCGAAGAGCTTGCCGACTATGCAAAGACATTCAAACGTCAGGAAGTACCCCTTTCAAAGTTGAAGGTAGGATTGAAATGCGGTGGATCGGACGGCTTCTCCGGCATTACCGGGAACCCGCTCGTCGGAGCATTTTCCGACAGGCTCATCTCGGAAGGAGGAACCACGATCCTGACGGAAGTACCCGAGATGTTCGGGGCGGAAGAGATCCTCATGAGCCGGGCCAAGGATGAAGGGGTATTTGAGAAGATCGTCGACCTCGTCAATGACTTCAAGGAATATTTCCTGAAGCACGGACAGAACGTCTATGAGAATCCATCTCCGGGGAATAAAAAAGGCGGGATCACGACCCTTGAAGAAAAGTCCCTAGGAAACATCCAAAAAGGCGGGTTCGGGGAGATTGCCGACGTCCTTGCCTACGGTGACCGCACGAAAGGTGAAGGCCTTCATCTCGTCCAAGGCCCGGGGAATGACCTCGTCTCCGTCACCGCCCTCACGGCTGCGGGCGCTCATATTGTCCTATTCACCACGGGGCGGGGAACCCCGTTCGGAGGTCCTGTACCTACGGTGAAGATCTCAACCAACTCAGCTCTGGCCCAGAAGAAGACCAATTGGATCGATTTCAATGCAGGACAGCTCATCGAAGGAAGGGGAAAGGAAGAGCTCGCCAATGAGTTCTTTGATTACATCACGACCCTCGCATCGGGGGAAGCACGCACCCATAATGAACGACTGGGATTCAAGGAGATTTCCATTTTCAAAGACGGCGTCACGCTGTAAAGGGAGGATTTTGTATGAAGCTTAGTAAAGAAGTACCGAACAGCACATCCTATCAGCATCTTCCGGCCAAGGTCCTGCAGATCGGGGAAGGGAATTTCCTCAGGGGGTTCATCGATTGGATGATCCAGGAAATGAACAAACAGGGCGTCTTCAACGGATCCGTCATCGCAGTGCAGCCGACGCCCCACGGAAAGGTGCTGCCGAAGCTCGCCGCGCAGGATTATCTGTACACGGCGGTCTTGAGGGGGCGCAAGAATGGGGAGACCGTGGATTATTATGAAGTCATCTCGTCCATCAGCGGGGGCATCAACCCCTATTCCGAATGGCCTGCCATGAAGCGGGCGGTGGAATCTGCCGACCTCCAGATCATCGTCTCCAATACGACAGAAGCCGGCATCGTCTATCAGGAGGAGGCATACGACGGTGATGCTTCGCCCCTTTCGTATCCCGGGAAGCTTGCGGCCCTCCTGCACCACCGGTTCACGTATTACGAGGGAGCAGGGGATAAAGGGTTATACATCCTGCCGTGTGAATTAATCGAAGAGAATGGCAAGAAGCTGAAATCCATCGTACACAAGGTAGCGGAAGACTGGGGATATTCTGAGGCCTTCTTCGAATGGCTTGACCACTCGAATGTATTCTGTGACACGCTGGTCGACCGGATCGTCACCGGGTTCCCACGGGGTCAGGAATCAGAATACCGAGAACGCCTCGGCTATGAGGATGAGCTCATCACGGTAGGCGAACCCTATCACCTATTCGCCATCGAAGGGGATGAACGATTCAAGGAAATCTTCCCCCTCCACGAAGCCGGCCTCAATGTGAAGTGGGGCGGAGTGCAGGAACAGCGGGACCTGAAGGTGGGACTCCTCAACGGTCCCCATACCCTCATGACACCCGTCGGATATCTGGCGGGGGCCGACACAGTCCTGGATGTGATGACCACCCCTTCCCTTCGTTCCTTCGTCGAGCAGGGATTCCTGGACATCCAGGACGCGCTTCCAATGGAAGAAGAAGTCAAGAAGGAGTTTACGTCAGGAGTCGTGGACCGCTTCTTGAACCCTTATAATAAGCATTTCCTACTCGATATCGGCATGAACTCATTTTTTAAATACACATCGAGGCTTTTGCCACGCCTGAAGACCCATGCCGTTCGTGGGGAACTTCCTGAAACATTGGTCCTCGCACTTGCTGCCCTGCTCGTATACTATAAGCCGGTTCGCATCACGGAAAAAGGGCTGATAGCCGAAAGAGGCGGGGAAGAGTATGAGACGCGGGAAAACTCGGTAGTAAACACCCTCCTTCTTGACACGTGGCAAGCAATTGAAGAAGGCCGGATCACCATCCTTTCTGCCGTCCGTTCCATCCTCAGCTGTGAGGACATCTGGGGAGAAGATCTTGATGCGTTGGAGGGGCTAGCAGAACAGGTGGCTGCTCATATCGAGACGATCCTGATCGAAGGAATGGACGCGGCCGTTAAAAAAGTAGTCGGGAGCGGTTCGGTAAAATCATAGAAAGCTATAGGAAAAGACGCTCATTTGCTGGGCGTCTTTTTATGTTTGGACAAAACACGCTCGTCTAATTCTCTCCGGACACGCATACATTTCTCTATAGGCATGTCCGGGGGAGGAATAGTGAGAATGACAATGATCGGTGAATTGGTGACACTTATGCTGATGGCCTTTGCGCTTGGGATGGATGCGTTCTCGATCGGTATCGGGATGGGAATGTTCCAGCTGAGGCTTAGGCAGATCCTATATATCGGTATCGTGGTCGGCGTATTCCATGTATGGATGCCGCTGCTCGGAATGATGACGGGGAAATTCCTTTCCAACACGTTCGGGACATTTGCTACATATGCAGGAGGTATCCTCTTGATTGTTCTTGGGATCCAGATGTTCCTTTCGAGCTTCAAGGAGGAGGAGACCACGCTCGTTTCACCCGTGGGATTCGGCCTCGTCCTATTTGCACTGAGCGTCAGCCTCGACAGCTTCTCTGTCGGACTGAGCCTCGGGATCTTTGGCGCAAGAACATTTGCCGCCGTCGCTTGTTTCGGTTTTGCCGCCACTGTCCTAACATGGGCAGGCCTTCTCATCGGGAGGCGATTCCAAGGGGTCCTCGGCACCTACAGCGAAGCACTGGGCGGAAGCATCCTGTTCTTATTCGGAATCAAGCTGCTTCTTCCTTTTTGAAGTCCCTTATGGGGCTTTTTCTTTTTGGTAGCTAGTGAATGTAGCTGCGGTCGACCACTTCATTGCAGGTAGGAGAACCTCTTGATGGTATTAAAGTGGGTGGATTCTGGAGTGGTTCGTTTCATTTCGCTGCGGGAGGCCGCTTTCCTGCGGGGAGGCAGTTGAGCCGCTTCGGCTGACGCCTGCAGGGTCTCAACCTTGCCTCTGACCCACGCTGGAGTCGGCCGCCCTCCGCTTCATTACACTCTTTGGAGGATATAAGCTTAAAGCTCTTAAGGGAGAGAGGGGGAAAGGACTGGCAGGAAGTAGGTTTATATTTTCACGGCAAAGAGGTGAATCTCTTGACGGTATCAGAGTGTGTGGATTCTGGAATGATTCGTTTCATTTCGCTGCGGTCGACCGCTTTCCTGCGGGGAGGCGGTTGAACCGCTTCGGCTGACGCCTGCAGGGTCTCAACCTTGCCTCTGATCCACGCTGGAGTCGGCCGCCCTCCGCTTCATTGCACTCTTCGAAAGATATAAGCTTTAAGTTCTGGAGGGAGTGGGGAAAGGACTTCCTGAAAGAAGGTTGATATTTTCAAGGTAGATAGGGTAATCTCTTGATGGTATCAGAGTGTGTGGGTTCTGGAGTGGTTCGTTCCATTTCGCTCCGGGCGGCCGCTTTCCTCCGGGGAGGCAGTTGAGCCGCTTCGGCTGACGCCTGCAGGGTCTCAACCTTGCCTCTGATCCACGCTGGAGTCGGCCGCCCTCCGCTTCATTGCACTCTTTAGAAGGCATTAGCGTCCGTATCTTATCAACACTTTAAAATTGAAGTGTATACGCATCAAAAATCTTATACCATTCTCTTGAAGAATCAAAGCCCACTCTCTACCAAGTAGTGAAGTGAAGCGAAGGCCACCTGACTCCAGCGGGAATAGAGGAAAGATCGAGACCCCGCAAGAATGAGGAGGCTCGACTACCTCCCCGTGGAAAGCAGGTGGCCGCAGCGAAACGGAACGTCCCATCTGCGGCAGCCATGAGGAAGAGAATCATGCAGAATCATCCAGCTGAGACCAAAAGGAGCCATCCACCCTTGCAAAGGCAAACATCCATGCCATCCATGTCTTATCCTAGATCAAACAATCCCTTGATGAAAAAGTACAATTCTCCTTTCCACCAAGAGTGAAGTGAAGCGAAGGCAGACTGACTCCAGCGGGAATAGAGGAAAGGTCGAGACCCCGCAAGAATGAGGAGGCTCGACTTCCTCCCCGTGGAAAGCAGGCTGCCGCAGCGAAACGGAACGTCCCATCTGCGGCAGCCATGAAGAAGAGAATCATGCAGATTCATCCAGCTGAGACCAAAGGAGTCATCCAAACTTGCAACGGCCAACATCCATGTCCTATCCTAGGTCAAACCAACCGTTGATGAAAAATCATAATTCCCCTCTCCACCAAGAGTGAAGTAAAGCGAAGGCTGCCTGACTCCAACGGGAAAAGAGGAAAGATCGAGACCCCGCAAGAATGAGGAGGCTCGACTTCCTCCCCGTGGAAAGCAGGCAGCCGCAGCGAAACGAAACGTCCCATCTACGGCCGCCATGAAGAAAAACTACATTTCCACCTCCACCATGAAACGCTCCAACCGAATAAGCATGAATGCTCTTTGTCCAAAATGGAAATTAATTTATAATAGGTAAGAAGGAGGATGATCCAATGAATATTCTATTTATCTGCACAGGCAACACCTGCCGAAGCCCCATGGCTGAAGCAATCCTTAAACATAACAACCACCAAGGAATCCAAGTGAAATCCGCAGGCGTTTTCGCCATGGACGGAGCAGATGCCTCAATTCAAGCTAAAGAAGTGCTGAAAGAGAACGATATAATACATAAGCACCAATCCAGCTCCATCACACGTGAAAAACTGGACTGGGCTTCATATATTTTCACCATGACACAGGGCCATAAATGGGCGATCGTAGATCAATATCCCCATATCGCTGATAAGATCTTCACGCTGAAGGAATACGTCCTCGAGGACCCGGAAAACCTTGATGTTTCCGATCCGTATGGAGGCAGCGTTGAGATCTACCGGCATACATACAACGAACTGGATTCCTTGATCGGTCAGTTAATGGACAAACTGGAGCGTGAGTGAAGCAGACAGGGAGAGAGAAGGATGGCAAAAGGGAAAGGCTCCAAAAAAGGTCTCAGGAAGAAGATTGTACTATTCACCACACTTCTGGCAATCATCACGTATACGACGAGTGCCGCGTTCATTTATTTCATCAAACCGACATTCGCATCCGATGTAAGTGATTTCTGGTTTACCCTCGCTACACTTGGAATGGGGATCTTCTGGTCGGGATTCCTTGCGTATCTTGCAGCAGGATATATCGATAAGCCTCTGCAGCGACTGGAACAAGCAGCTTTGAAAGCGGCGGATGGTGACATTTCTACAGAAGTGGAACTGTCTAAATCCGATGACGAGATCCGCTCCCTCGGGATGGCGTATAACAAGATGCTTCATAACCTTCGGGAAATGGTGGCGAGCATCGACGAGAATTTCAGCAAGACCAATACGTATGTACAGGAGCTTTCCGACGCGTCCGAACTTGCGTCCACCCAGGCCAATTCCGTTTCCAGGACGATCAGCGAAATCTCTGCAGGTGCAGAAAGTTCAGCAGCGGCCATCCAGACAACGGCGGAATCCGTTGAGGATGTGATCCGGATCGCGCAGGAAGTACAGGATCATTCCAAATCCTCTGAGAAGCTGTCAGCAACCATGGTGGCAGAATTGAATGAGAGTAAGGATGTCATCCATTCACTCGTAGAAGGAATCAATCGATTGGCTTCAGGGAATGAATCGTCCCTTGAGGCGGTTAAACGACTCGAGGGCCACGCCCGCGAAGTCGAGCAGATCATCCAGCTCGTGGGGGACATCGCCAACCAGACGAATCTGCTTGCCCTGAATGCATCCATCGAGGCGGCAAGGGCCGGGGAGCATGGGAAGGGATTTGCGGTTGTTGCGGAGGAAGTGCGCAACCTGGCTGATGAAAGTGGAAAAGCAGTACAGGGCATTTCAGGATTGATCCAAAACATCCAGACCGAGGTCGGGCTGGTAGTCGGTAAGATCACAGATCAGGTGACCACCGCGAACAAGGAAGCGGATAAAGGTGAACAGACGAACCGCGTCATCCAGAATATGACCAAGAGCATCCATGAAGTTGTCGATTCCGTCAAGACGATCTCTGTCCTCGTGGATGATCAGATGAAGAATATCCAGCTCACGTCCAATCAGTCGCAGGAAGTTGCGGCGATCGCTGAGGAAACATCTGCCGGAGCGGAAGAAGTGTCGGAAGCAACGAATGAGCAGGCAGGCGTCATGAAGAACGTGGAAGAACTCGCCCATCAATTGAAATCACAGGCGGAGTCACTCAAAGGAACCATTACAAAATTCCATCTTTGATCCAAAAAGCACGGGGGTTCCCGTGCTTTTCCTATATAACGAAAAAAACAATTCAATTCCTTTATATAATGGGGTGCCTGTGGCAAAATAGAAGGAAAGAATGAATTGGGGGATGACAGATGAAGATCGCAATTGCATCCGATCACGGCGGTGTGAATATCCGTGAAGAAATAAAATCATTGATGGATGAGCTTGGCCTTCAGTATGAAGACTTCGGCTGCGAATGCGGCACATCCGTGGATTATCCGGATTATGCGCTGCCGGTTGCTGAAAAAGTGGCCAATGGTGAATTCGATCGAGGAATCCTCATCTGCGGAACTGGTATCGGAATGAGTATTTCTGCGAATAAAGTGAAAGGGATCCGCTGTGCCCTTGTACACGATGTGTTCAGTGCAAAAGCGACCCGTGAGCATAATGACAGCAACATCCTTGCCATGGGTGAACGCGTCATCGGACCGGGGCTTGCGCGTGAAATCGCCAAAACCTGGCTCCAGACCGAATTCGAAGGCGGCAGGCATTCAAACCGCATCGGGAAGATCACTAGCTACGAAGAGAAGTGAGGAGAGGTCATCATGGATCACACCCAACTGAAGCAAGCGTTTCAGACCATTCTTCAGGAGTTTCATGATCAGGTTCCACTCAGGAAAGGACAGGTCCTCGTCATCGGCTGCTCCACCTCCGAGGTGATGGGGGAGAAGATCGGGACGGCAGGGACCATTGATACAGCTGAATTGATCTATGAAGAGCTGAGGAAGTACGCGGATAAATCAGGCGTATCCCTTGCCTTTCAATGCTGTGAACACTTGAACCGGGCGATTGTCATCGAACGGGAAACGGCTGAGACGAAAAATCTTGATGAAGTCACGGTCGTACCAGTGAGGAAAGCGGGTGGCGCCATGGCCACTCATGCTTATCATCGCTTTCAGGATCCCGTCATCGTTGAACATATCAAGGCCGATGCGGGCATCGACATCGGTGATACCTTCATCGGCATGCATTTGAAGCATGTGGCCGTTCCTGTGCGGGTCAGCGTGCGCAGTCTCGGGCATGCTCATGTGACCCTTGCAAGGACCCGCCCTAAACTGATCGGTGGGAACCGTGCGGTCTATGAGTGAAAAGCACCCTTTTTCGGGTGTTTTTTTATGTGAACAGACCGTTTTTTCGGGAAGGGATTTTGTGTAAAACCGAACATTTTTAATAAATGCTTCTTTTTATTTCGCTTTTAGCTCAATCATGTTAGAATGTGATTGAATGAATCAAAGCCCGGTAGAGCCGGGTCCATGAATTGAAGGAGGATACGTATGAGTAAGATTGCCAAGCAAGATCCGGAACTTTATGCATCGATTCAAGAAGAATTGGAACGTCAGCGTACAAAGATCGAGTTGATCGCGTCAGAGAACTTTGTCAGTGAAGCAGTCATGGAAGCCCAGGGCTCCGTGTTGACGAATAAGTACGCAGAAGGATATCCCGGCCGTCGCTATTATGGTGGGTGCGAGCATGTCGATGTGGCTGAAAACCTCGCCCGCGACCGTGCAAAAGAACTCTTCGGCGCAGAACACGTCAATGTTCAGCCTCACTCGGGTGCCCAGGCCAACATGGCAGTTTACTTTACCATCCTCGAACAGGGAGACACAGTCCTTGGTATGAACCTGTCCCATGGGGGTCACCTCACTCACGGCAGTCCGGTGAACTTCAGCGGGGTTCAATACAACTTCGTGGAGTACGGTGTAGATGAAGAGAATCAATTGATCAATTATGAAGATGTACGTCAGAAAGCTCTTGAGCATAAGCCGAAGCTCATCGTAGCCGGAGCGAGTGCATATCCGCGCAAGATCGATTTCGCCAAGTTCCGTGAAATCGCGGATGAAGTCGGTGCCTACCTCATGGTGGACATGGCTCACATCGCGGGCCTTGTGGCAGCAGGACTTCACCAGAATCCAGTACCATATTCCGATTTCGTTACGACAACGACGCATAAAACGCTTCGCGGTCCACGCGGCGGTATGATCCTGTGCAAGGAAGAATTCGCGAAGAAAATCGACAAATCCATTTTCCCTGGTATCCAAGGCGGTCCGTTGATGCATGTCATCGCGGCAAAAGCTGTGGCATTCGGTGAAGCGCTTCAGGATTCTTTTAAAGAATACGCTCAAAACATCATTGATAACGCAGCCCGTCTTGGGGAAGGCCTTACGAAAGAAGGAATCAACCTTGTTTCCGGCGGTTCTGATAATCATCTTCTTCTGATCGACCTGCGCTCCTTGAGCCTGACAGGAAAAGTAGCTGAGAAGGTCCTTGATGATATCGGCATCACCGTGAATAAGAATACCATCCCGTTCGATCCGGAAAGCCCGTTCGTTACAAGCGGTATCCGTATCGGTACAGCAGCCGTTACATCCAGGGGCTTCGGTGCAGGAGAGATGGACGAAATTGCGTCGATCATCGCCCTTACACTGAAAAACCATGAGGATGAAACGAAACTGGAAGAAGCACGCAAGCGTGTAACGGATCTCACCAGCCGATTCGAATTATATCCGGAGCAATAATGTGCAAGCCCCTTTGATCATCATGGTCGGGGGGCTTTTTGCTGGACTGATAGAATGATAGAACATGTAGAATATGTAACGATTCCGTTACACCCTGAATCCCGTGTTGCTCTTCAAAACGCTTTTATGTACAATTATCAGAGGTGTAAAGGAAGTCTACCGCTTATTTACATAAATCAAACTTAAAGGAGAGAGTCGAGTGGGAAAAGTATACGTATTTGATCATCCATTGATCCAACATAAGTTAACATTCATCCGTGATAAAGAAACGGGTACAAAGGAATTCCGCGAGCTGGTGGATGAGGTTGCCACACTCATGGCATTCGAAATCACACGCGACCTGCCCCTTGAAGATATTGAGGTTCAAACGCCGGTAAGCCCTGCACAGGCAAAGACCCTTGCAGGAAAGAAACTGGGGATCGTACCGATCCTGCGTGCAGGACTGGGCATGGTTGACGGGATCCTGAAGCTGATCCCTGCAGCCAAGGTAGGTCACGTCGGCCTTTACCGCGACCCGGAAACCCTCAAACCGATTGAATACTATGTGAAACTCCCAAGTGACGTAGAAGAGCGCGATTTCATCCTCGTCGATCCGATGCTTGCAACTGGGGGATCTGCTGTAGAGGCGATCAACTCCCTTAAGAAGCGCGGTGCCCAAAGCATTCGTTTCATGTGCCTTGTCGCATGTCCTGAAGGTGTCGAAGCAATCAAGGAAGCACATCCTGATGTGGATATCTACATTGCGGCCCTTGATGAGAAGTTGAACGAAAAAGGTTATATCGTACCTGGTCTCGGTGACGCAGGCGACCGTCTATACGGAACGAAATAAGAAGGGTGATGAAATCATTGGCGAATCCGATCAAGGTGATGACCATTTTCGGGACAAGGCCGGAAGCCATCAAGATGGCACCTCTTGTCCTTGAACTGAAGAAGTATCCGGAAAGCTTTGAAACAATCGTGACGGTTACCGCCCAGCATCGTCAAATGCTGGATCAGGTCATGTCCATCTTCGATATCAGTCCTGATCACGACTTGAACATCATGAAGGACAGGCAAACATTGATCGATGTCACGACCCGTGGTCTCGAAGGGCTGGATCGTGTCATGAAGGAAGCCAAGCCCGATATCGTCCTTGTGCACGGGGATACAACGACCACCTTCGTGGCGAGTCTGGCAGCCTATTATAATCAGATTGCCGTCGGTCACGTCGAAGCCGGTCTTCGGACCTGGAACAAGTACTCACCATTCCCGGAAGAGATGAATCGCCAGCTGACTGGTGTCATGGCTGATCTTCACTTCTCTCCTACAGATAAATCGGCGCGGAATCTCCTCGAAGAGAACAAGAAGGAAGAGAGTATCTTCATCACAGGGAATACGGCCATCGATGCCTTGAAGACGACGGTCAAAGAAGATTATCACCATGAGGTCCTCGATCGAATCGGATCAGATCGCCTCGTATTGTTGACGGCGCATCGCCGGGAAAACCTTGGGCAGCCGATGAGGAATATGTTCCGGGCCATCAAGCGCCTGGTGGAAGAACAGGAAGATATCCAAGTGGTGTACCCCGTCCACTTGAATCCTGCCGTGCGTGAAGTGGCGGATGAAGTGCTGGGCCGGGATCCCCGCATCCATCTGATCGAACCACTTGATGTCATCGACTTTCACAACTTCGCCTCCAGGGCACACTTGATCCTCACCGATTCCGGAGGGGTTCAAGAGGAAGCGCCATCCCTTGGAGTGCCGGTCCTTGTGCTTCGTGATACGACGGAACGGCCGGAAGGAATTGAAGCAGGTACGCTGAAGCTCGCCGGGAATGAAGAAGAGAACATTTACAAGCTGGCAAATGAACTTCTCACCGATCCTGAAGCACACAGCTCCATGTCCAAGGCGGCCAACCCGTACGGAGACGGACTGGCTTCATACAGGATTGCCCAGGCGATCCGCTATCACTTCGGTCATCTGGAAGATCGACCAGACTCATTCTCTCCAAATGAATGATTATAATATAGAAGGTACACGCTTCCATGCGTGTACCTTTTTCCTTTTCGCAAAAAATAGGCACAAACCAGTAGTTTCCTCTTTTGTATCACCTGAATCTGTGGTATCTTAATGCTCGGGTAGTTTGCTCAGTGGTGAGCAATGTTGAATGAAACGAATAGTTAAGTAGGATAAATGAATACATAGTGAATGATTTATGTTGTTGTGAATCGCCTCAGAACAAGCCCCTTCCGCTTTTCTTGGTGTCCAGCTCCGGCGGGTTGACCCTCGAGGTCATAAGTCAAGAATACCAAAAAGGCCAAGAACGCCTTTCCGGCATTCTCGCCTTATGCTTGTCGGGTCAAAACGACCCGCCTCCGCTTTTCTCATTTTGTGTTTAAAATGTGAACAATATTGGAACACTAGGATAGGTTGTGGACTTTTTACTTTGTACGCATTGACATTGATTTTACCCTATTGTATGCTTACAAAGGATATAGAATGGTAAGGTTTTCACAAAAACTTCCACAGAATGAAAACGGTTTTATATCTATATTTTTCCACTATAATTCCTGTGTGGGGATGACACTATGCGTCAACCAAATCGACGCCCGTATCAAGGGGTGGCCTTGTATTCTGCCATTCTGTCTCAGCTGGTTGGTTCCATGTTAATCGGAATCTTCGGGGGGAGATGGCTGGATGGATTATGGGACACCGAACCACTATTCTTAATCATTGGACTGCTTCTCGGGTTAACAACAGGAATCTACACCATGCTTCGCACAGTCCAACATTTCTATTCGGGAGATTAATGTCAATGCCAGAACTTCAAGAGCTCTTTAACAGGCATCGGAAGTACATACTTTTCCTCCTTTCCTTTTACGTCCTCGGTTGGGGTTTCACTTCCTATCAGTCTATTTTCCTTGGGCTCATCTTAGGGACAAGCGTAAGTCTGTTCAGTCACTGGCTGATCATGAGGAGAACGTTGCGCTTCGGGGATGCCGTCGTGGCAGGTCAGAAGGTCCGGTCATTAGGTACATACTCAAGGATGGCGGGAGCTGCTTTTGTTGCAATCATCGCAATCGAGTATCCAGAATATTTTCATTTGTACAGCGCGATCATTGGATTAATGACAATTTATATTGTTATTATGATAGATTATTTTATTCAGCAGCTACAGCCACATAAATAGCGGGGAAGAGAGGTGAATTTCATTGCAACATGAAAATCCTACAGCTGAATTTTTGGGCCTTACATTCAACCTGGCAAACGTCATGATGATGACGGTGGCGACCGTGGTCGTATTCTTAATTGCCGTGTTATGTACCCGCAGACTGGCGCTAAAGCCAACGGGCGCCCAGAACTTCATGGAATGGGTTATGGATTTTGTGAAGAACATCGTGAAGAGTAATATGGATTGGAAGACTGGAGGTCGCTTCCATCTGTTGGGTCTTACTCTCCTCATGTACATTTTTGTATCAAATATGCTAGGCCTTCCGTTTTCGGTCGTGATCGACCATACACTTTGGTGGAAATCCCCAACAGCTGATCCGGTCGTCACAATGACACTGGCCGTACTGGTTGTTGTGTTGACTCACTACTACGCCATCAAGATGAAAGGCTTCAGTGAGTATGGTAAAGACTTCTTCAGACCGATGGGTTTCTTATTCCCGCTTAAGATCATTGAAGAATTTGCAAACACCCTGACGCTTGGTCTTCGTCTTTACGGTAACATTTACGCGGGTGAGATCCTGCTATCGCTATTGATTACAGGTTTAGCCCACCAGGGAATCGGTGGTCTCATAGGAGCTATCATCCCGACGCTTGCATGGCAAGGTTTCTCGGTATTCATTGGAGCAATCCAGTCATTTATTTTCGTTATGTTAACGATGGTCTATATGTCTCATAAAGTTAGTCATGACCATTAATATATACCCTGTTCTTTTTGAACAAAACAATATTAAACTCAGATTTCTATACATTTAAAGGAGGAAAATTAAAATGGGAATGGGTCTTTTAGCAGCAGCAATTGCAATCGGATTAGCAGCACTAGGTGCAGGTATTGGTAACGGTCTTATCGTGTCACGTACAGTAGAGGGGATCGCTCGTCAGCCGGAAGCTCGCGGAATGCTCCAAACTACTATGTTCATCGGGGTTGCATTGGTTGAGGCGATTCCTATCATCGCGGTAGTTATCGCGTTCATCGTAATGAATCGATAATAGTAGGTTTAAATGGCGAAGATCATTCGATGAGAACCTTCGCCATTCCTTTATGTAAAGTTACACCCTGACTTTGAATGAAAGGTCGGGCGGTCCTTTGACCTCTCAGGGGATGGGGGCGTCACGGCCATTAAATAAGGCAGTACCATATAAGGCATTGACTCTTGAAGGGAGTGAAACCGCGTGCTATCAAACGCATTTGTCCTTGGAGCCGGAGGAGGCTTCACAGGTGGAGATATTATAGTACAGCTAGTCCTGTTTCTAGTCCTTCTTGCGTTATTGAAAAAGTTTGCCTGGGGCCCGTTGATGGGCATCATGCAAGAACGTGAGAACCATATAGCAGGGGAGATCGACGCGGCGGAAAAGAGCCGTACGGAAGCAAGCAAGTACCTCGAAGAACAGCGTGAGCTATTGAAAGAGGCGCGTCAGGAAGCCCTGACACTGATCGAGAGCGCGAAGAAGCAAGGGGATGACCAACGCAGTCAGATCATCCTTGAAGCCCGCCAGGAATCAGAGCGCCTGAAAGAATCAGCGAAGCGCGAAATCGAGACGCAGAAAGATCAAGCGATGGCTGCCCTGCGTGAGCAAGTGGCGTCCCTATCTGTCATGATCGCGTCGAAGGTCATCGAGAAGGAGCTTTCGGTTGAAGATCAGGAACAATTGATCAACGACTATATCAAAGAGGCAGGAGATCAGCGATGAGCAGCTCCACAGTCGCAAAACGCTATGCACTTGCCCTCTTTCAAATCGCCCAGGAGCAACTGAAGCTTGAAGCGATCGAAGAAGAGCTCCGCGCAGTGAAAACCGTTTTTACAGAAAACAAAGAATTGAACAGTCTGCTTGAGAATCCGAAGCTTACGGCGGTCAAGAAGAAAACCTTGATCCAGGAGTCGTTTGCGGGGGTCTCTGCACCTGTCCTGAATACATTATTACTCCTGACCGATCGTCATCGTGAAGATCAGGTCGTGGCAGTGGTCGACGCATTCATCGATCTTTCCAACGAAGCACGCGGAATCGCGGATGCCATCGTGTACTCTGTACGTCCACTGTCTGAAGATGAGAAAACAGCCGTTTCCACATCTTTTGCTAAAAAAGTAGGTAAACAATCACTTAGAATCGAGAATGTGATAGACAACAACATCCTCGGAGGCTTGAAGATCCGTATTGGGAACAGGATCTTCGATGGTACGCTTGCCGGTAAGTTGAATCGTCTGGAACGTGAACTGGTTCGTTAACTTTCGTATAAATGAGGGGTGAAATTCATGAGCATCAAGGCGGAAGAAATCAGCGCGCTGATAAAGAAGCAAATTGAGAACTATCAGTCTGAGATGAAGGTAAGCGATGTAGGTACTGTCATCCAAATCGGGGATGGTATCGCTCGTGCTCATGGCCTCGACAATGTCATGGCTGGAGAGCTTGTTGAATTTTCTACTGGTGTCATGGGTATGGCACAGAACTTAGAAGAAAACAACGTAGGTATCGTTATTCTTGGGCCGTATAAAGACATTCGTGAAGGCGATGAGGTTCGTCGTACCGGACGGATCATGGAAGTACCGGTTGGACCGGAACTTGTAGGTCGTGTTGTAAACTCACTGGGTCAACCAGTCGATGGTCTTGGACCGATTCCTACAACAAAAACACGCCCGATTGAAGGCGCAGCTCCTGGTGTAATGGATCGTAAATCCGTACATGAGCCGCTTCAAACCGGAATCAAGGCGATCGATGCACTCGTGCCGATCGGACGCGGACAGCGTGAATTGATCATCGGTGACCGTCAGACAGGTAAGACGTCTGTAGCCATCGACTCAATCCTGAATCAAAAAGATCAAGATATGATCTGTATTTATGTGGCAATCGGACAAAAGGAATCAACGGTTCGTAATGCCGTGGAAACACTGCGTAAGCATGGTGCCCTCGACTATACAATCGTCGTGACGGCATCTGCATCACAACCGGCACCGATGCTATTCCTTGCGCCTTATTGTGGAATCACGATGGGTGAAGAGTTCATGCATAATGGTAAGCATGTACTTGTTGTATATGATGACTTGTCTAAACAAGCATCCGCTTACCGTGAGCTTTCCTTGCTCCTTCGCCGTCCTCCAGGTCGTGAAGCATTCCCTGGTGACGTATTCTACTTGCACTCCCGTTTGTTGGAGCGTGCAGCGAAGCTCAGCGATGCAAAAGGTGGAGGTTCCATCACGGCATTGCCATTCGTTGAAACGCAAGCAGGAGATATCTCCGCTTATATCCCGACTAACGTTATTTCCATCACTGATGGACAGATCTTCTTGCAATCCGACCTATTCTTCTCCGGTGTACGTCCGGCGATCAACGCAGGTCTTTCCGTATCACGTGTAGGTGGATCCGCACAGATCAAAGCGATGAAGAAAGTATCCGGTACCCTGCGTCTTGACCTTGCAGCGTTCCGTGAGCTTGAAGCATTCTCACAGTTCGGTTCCGACCTCGATAAAGCGACACAGGCGAAGTTGAACCGTGGGGCGCGTACAGTAGAAGTATTGAAACAGGACTTGAACAAACCATTGACGGTTGAAAAACAAGTCATGATCTTCTACGCACTTACAAGAGGTCATCTTGATGATATCCCGGTTGCGGATATCCGTCGCTTCGAAGGTGAATTCCTAAGCTGGCTCGACCACAACCAAAAAGAATTGTTGGATCAAATCCGCACAACGAAAGGTCTTCCTGAAGACAGCGCAATGGCAGCAGCCATCGATGGATTCAAAAAGACGTTCGCTAAATCCGAGTAATAGGGATGGTGTCCTGAGGGGCACCTCCGTCTTGGATTCCAAGGACAGGGTTTAACATTTTCAAAAAAGGGTGGTGAGAACCAGTGGCATCGTTACGCGACATTAAAACTCGTATTACGTCTACGAAGAAAACAAGTCAGATTACGAAGGCAATGGAGATGGTTTCTGCTTCCAAGCTGAACCGTGCCGAGATGAATGCGAAATCATTCGTCCCTTACATGGAAAAGATCCAGGAAGTCGTCACCTCCATTTCCCTCGGAAGCACCGACGTAACGCATCCAATGCTAGTCTCCCGCCCCGTAAAGAAAACCGGCTACTTGGTCATTACGTCTGACCGCGGTTTGGCGGGGGCATATAACAGCAGTGTGCTGCGTGCTGTCAGCAATACAATCCAGGAGCGTCACAGCTCCAAGGATGAATACACGATCATTGCGCTGGGGCGCATGGGCCGCGATTTCTTCTTGAAACGCGGAGATCATGTCCTTGATGGGGTCGTAGGACTGCCGGATCAGCCGAATTTTGCCGATATCAAGGATATCGCCAATAAAACGGTGACCATGTTCTCGGACGGGGCGTACGACGAGCTCTTCATGTTCTACAATCACTACGTAAGTGCAATCCAGCAGGATGTAACGCAGAAGAAGGTTCTGCCGTTGACGGACCTTGAATCCGCTTCTACAAAGCTTACTTCCTATGAATTTGAACCAAGCGCTGAAGAGATCCTCGAAGTCCTTCTTCCGCAATACGCAGAGAGCTTGATTTTCGGTGCACTGCTCGATGGTAAAGCCAGTGAGCATGCGGCACGTATGACGGCCATGCGAAGTGCGACGGACAACGCGAAGGAACTCATCGGTGATCTTACATTGTCTTATAACCGTGCACGTCAGGCGGCGATCACTCAGGAAATCACTGAGATCGTCGGTGGGGCGGCAGCACTCGAATAGAAAGAGACGTATCAATCGTCAAAAGCCAGTTAGGAGGGAAAGAGATGAACACAGGACATGTTCTTCAAGTAATGGGTCCGGTTGTCGATGTCAAGTTCTCTAGCGGGCAGCTACCGGATATCTACAACTCATTGAAGGTCCAAATCGCAGACCGAGGCGAACTTACACTGGAGGTTGCCCTTCACCTTGGGGATGACTCTGTGCGCACAATCGCCATGGCCTCTACAGACGGGCTACAGCGTGGAGCGACAGTACTCGATTCTGGAGCACCGATTTCTGTACCGGTAGGTGACATCACGCTTGGACGTGTATTCAACGTACTGGGTGATTCAATCGACCTGGACGAGCCTCTTCAGCAGGGGATCCGTCGTGACCCGATTCACAGACAAGCACCAACATTCGATCAGCTTTCCACAGAGGTGGAAATTCTTGAAACAGGAATCAAAGTAGTCGACTTGCTAGCGCCTTATATCAAGGGTGGTAAGATCGGTCTGTTCGGTGGAGCCGGTGTAGGTAAAACCGTTTTGATCCAGGAATTGATCAACAACATCGCCCAGGAGCACGGTGGGATCTCAGTATTCGCCGGTGTAGGGGAGCGTACTCGTGAAGGGAATGACCTTTACCACGAGATGAGCGATTCCGGTGTTATCAAGAAGACAGCGATGGTATTCGGTCAGATGAATGAGCCGCCAGGAGCACGTATGCGTGTTGCCTTGACGGGTCTGACAATGGCTGAGTACTTCCGTGATGAGCAAGGTCAGGATGTTCTATTGTTCATTGACAACATCTTCCGTTTCACGCAAGCAGGTTCAGAAGTATCCGCCCTTCTTGGACGTATGCCATCTGCCGTTGGTTACCAGCCGACACTTGCGACCGAAATGGGTCAATTACAAGAGCGTATCACATCGACGAATGTCGGTTCCGTTACATCAATCCAAGCGATCTATGTACCTGCGGATGACTATACGGATCCAGCTCCGGCAACGACGTTCGCCCATCTTGACGCGACGACGAACCTTGAGCGTAAGCTTTCG
This sequence comes from Rossellomorea marisflavi, assembly GCF_001274775.1. Classification (GTDB taxonomy): domain Bacteria; phylum Bacillota; class Bacilli; order Bacillales; family Bacillaceae_B; genus Rossellomorea; species Rossellomorea marisflavi. The sequence goes on along the minus strand of NZ_LGUE01000008.1, from coordinate 228,131 downwards.
GAAATGGGTATTTACCCTGCCGTGGATCCACTTGCTTCCACTTCACGCGCCCTGTCTCCTGAAATCGTTGGAGAAGAGCATTACAGCGTGGCACGTAACGTACAGCAGACGCTTCAGCGTTACAAAGAACTTCAGGACATCATTGCGATCCTCGGTATGGATGAGCTTTCCGATGATGACAAACTGACCGTTCACCGTGCGCGTCGTGTACAATTCTTCCTTTCACAGAACTTCCACGTGGCCGAGCAGTTCACAGGACAAAAAGGTTCATACGTAGAAGTGAAAGATACAGTTAAAGCATTCAAGGATATCCTTGAGGGCAAATACGATCACATTCCTGAAGATGCATTCCGTCTGGTAGGTCCGATCGAGGACGTACTGGCTGCAGCTAAAGAAATGGGCGTAGAGGTATAATCGCGGACCAGGAGGGAACAAAATGAAGACATTAAAAGTCAATATTGTCACTCCCGATGGCCCAGTGTACGATTCAGAAGTGGACATGGTAAGTACGAAAGCCCAAAGCGGTGAGCTTGGGATCTTACCTGGACACATTCCGATGGTTGCTCCACTACAAATCGGTGCGGTTCGCCTGAAAAAAGGTGGCGACACTGAGCTTGTAGCTGTCAGCGGCGGCTTCCTCGAAGTCCGTCCTGAACAGGTGACAATTCTTGCACAATCTGCCGAGACGGCAGAAGCGATCGACATCGAACGTGCCAAGGAAGCCAAAGGACGTGCAGAAGGACGCCTTCAAGGAAGCAGGGATGACGTCGACTTCCGCCGTGCTGAACTGTCCTTGAAACGTGCCATGAACAGAATCAACGTGTCAGAGCGTAACTTCTAATACGATCTTGAAAATCCACCCTGAGGCTCACATGTCTCACGGGTGGATTTTTGTATATATAATGAAGAGACAAAAAATATGAAAAATCCTGCACGCTCCAAGTAGCTTTACCTATACAAAGGGAGTAAAATGAAACGTGGGACATGCACATAGAGAGTAAAAGACACAGTTTCAAAAAAACCTGACATTTACAAAAATAACTATTGTAGTGCAAAGGTAATGTGTTAAAATAGTCTATGTGTGTCTAAATTTTTTTTTTTGGAGTGAGAAGGAATGGACGTAACATTTGGCCAGCAGGCGCTGATCAGCATGCTGATTCACTTGGTGGTGTTTGCAGTTACATTCTGGGCTCTTCAATCGATCCAATTGGATAAGCTCCTTAAAAAAAACAGGGTCGCCCAAGGGAGGCTCCTGTACATCCTACTGACCATTGCCATTGGTTCTGCCGTCAGCAGGTTCTTGTTGGATTACTACCTATGGACCCAGCAGCTGCCGACCCTTTTCGAATAGGGTCAAAGCCTTACAAAAAATAGGTCTTCCTGCATGTTCTCAAAGGAACTTGTTTTGAGTAAGATTAATTTTGTGTTTACGCCCTTTGTGAAAAAGTTTCATTATGAAAACGATCACATGACTGTAAGAAGACAGATTTGTAAAAAGATGACGATAAGTTGCAAGTATGTTCCTCACCCTGACGGAAAGACTTTTACTAAAGGGGAGGAATGAACGTGCGTAACTTTTACATTTTCGTAATTTTTTTCATTATAATTGGTTTTCTTTATGTCAGTAATGGGAACAACACTATCGAAGCGAAGCGTTTCACCGATATAGAAAAACTTGATCTTGCCGTCGAACGAGCTGGTGGGGAGGTCAATGAATGGTCTCTGTATGCAAGAGAAAACGCATCTAGCTTCACACAAGAAGGGTTTGCCAAACACAGTGAGTTGATTCAGGAGAAGTTTTCCGGATTCAAGTGGGTAACAAAAAAATCAAAGGAAGAAACAGTGGTGACGGGACATCGCAAGACGTCTCACGGAACAGAAACCATTAAGATTTTACATACCCTCACAAACGGGCAATCACAATCGTATACTATGTATGAGCTGCGCGGAAGTCAGACCACTTGGGGAGAGAGCGCCAAGGCCTATATCAAAAGTGAATATATCCCAAATACGGATGAAATTTTCACGGATAAACCCTTGATATTCTCTTGTATTAAAGGCAAATTCAGTGATACGCTTGAGGAAGTTTTGTCGAATCAAGCCGTCGAAATGATGGACACATTGGACGCTAACGAATTGGAATCCTTAAAAGAGGAAGAGTTTCATTCAATTTCAGCCTACTCGGAACAATTGTCACGGACCATTCAAACCAAACAGCATCAAGACATGAACATTCAACTTGGTTTACGGAAAAGTGGAATGGGCGCTGAGACAACCTTTGTCATTGGCACACCCATCCTGATTATTGAATATTAATATAGAGAAATTGGACGCGGAGGGGAATACTCTTGGAAAAAATTATCGTCCGCGGCGGTCAGCGTTTAAGCGGTACAGTGCAAGTTGAAGGAGCAAAGAATGCCGTTTTACCAGTCATCGCTGCTACATTATTAGCTAGTGAAGGAAAAAGCATCATCAAAAACGTACCACCACTCTCCGATGTATATACGATCAATGAAGTTATACGTCATTTAAATACAGATGTAGAATTTGCGAACGGTGAAGTCACCGTCAATGCGTCAAGGGAGTTATTTGTAGAGGCGCCTTTTGAATATGTACGTAAAATGCGTGCATCCGTCCTTGTGATGGGTTCACTTCTTGGACGTACAGGTAAAGCCCGTGTAGCCCTTCCTGGTGGATGTGCGATCGGTTCAAGACCAATCGATCAGCATCTTAAAGGATTCGAAGCAATGGGTGCAAAAGTGAAAGTCGGTAACGGCTTCATCGAAGCTGAAGTTGACGGTCGCTTGCATGGTGCCAAAGTCTATCTTGACTTCCCAAGCGTAGGTGCCACTGAGAACATCATGATGGCTGCCGTTCTTGCAGAAGGAACAACAATCCTTGAAAATGTCGCAAAAGAACCGGAAATCGTGGACCTTGCGAACTTCCTGAACAAAATGGGAGGAAACGTAGTAGGTGCCGGAACCGGAACAATCCGCATCGAGGGTGTCGATCGCCTTTATGGAGTGGAGCACAGCATCATCCCGGACCGTATCGAAGCCGGAACATTCATGGTTGCTGCTGCCATCACTAAAGGTGATGTTCTTGTAAAAGGTGCAATCCCTGAACATTTGTCTTCTCTTATTGCCAAAATGGAGGAGATGGGCGTCAAGATCATCGATGAAGGGGAAGGTGTTCGTGTCATCGGTCCGGATTCATTGAAATCCGTCGACATCAAAACGATGCCACACCCTGGATTCCCGACAGACATGCAATCCCAAATGATGGCATTGCTCCTTGCAGCAGATGGAACAAGCGTCATCACGGAAACGGTATTTGAAAACCGCTTCATGCACGCGGAAGAATTCCGCCGCATGGGCGCCGAAATCAAAATCGAAGGCCGTTCTGTCATCATGGACGGACCAACTGCCCTTCAAGGTGCAGAAGTTGCTGCAACCGATCTTCGTGCAGCCGCAGCCCTATCCATCGCAGGACTCGTAGCAGACGGCTACACAAGAGTCACAGAACTAAAACACCTTGACCGTGGCTATGTCAACTTCCACCAAAAGCTAGCAGCCCTAGGTGCAGACATCGAACGCGTCAACGAAGCCGACGAAACACCAGCAACAGAAGAAACCATGATCAAAGACGCATAAGCGTATCCAATAAAACGGACCTCCTATCAACAGGAGGTCCGTTTTTATTTGTGTACGGGATAAAATCCACTTAGAAGTCGGAGGTTTATTGAAAAAATAGTGGTCGTGGCATGTAAAATACAAATATCAGATGTACGAGACCCCTGCCGCTATGCCCAGTGTTTGGGGGTTTAATCTTGATAGAGAATGAAAAAACAAAAGTGTTTGCAGACCATGAAGCAAATCAAGTAACTCTAAAAAAATCTCTCCTACAGAAAGCTAGTATCCATACCAACCAAAGTGAAGAGCAGCGGAGGGTGGACGACTCCTGCGGGAAAAGAGGGAAGGTTGAGACCTTGGAGGCGCAGCCGAAGCGGCTCAGTCTCCCTCCCCGCCGGAAAGCGGGTGGCCGCAGCGGAGCGGAACATCCCCTCCTGAATTTCTCAAAAGCCCTGAAGAGACCGGTAGTGGCTTAGCTCCATCGCTATTTAAAGGGAGCCATCCCGTTTGCATCAAAGATTGAAATAGGACCTTTTCTGTATTTGTAAGAAAAATTAAGAGTGGAATCTACATACCATCAAAAGTGAAGAGCAGCGGAGGGTGGACGACTCCTGCGGGAATAGAGGGAAGGTTGAGACCCTGGAGGCGTAGCCGAAGCGGATCAGGCTCCCTCCCCGCCGGAAAGCGGCCACCCGCAGCGGAACGAAACGTCCTATCCACTATTAACAAAAGCCATCAAAAGAATGGGGGATGAATTGGCACCTTCTCTATATTTACCTGATCATAAGGGATCAGCATCTATATATCACCAAAAGTGAAGAGTAGCGGAGGCCACCCGACTCCAATGGGAAAAGCGGGCAGGGTGAGACCCTGCAGGCAACGCCGAAGCGGCTCACCGCACGCCCCATGGAAAGCGGGTGGCCGTAGCAGAACGGAACATCCCTTCCATAACCAATCCCTCTACTTATTAAAAATGACCACAATAATCATTCATAAAAGCCTGTCCACCCCCATACATTTGAAAAGAGGAGAAACGCACCACCATCTCCTATTTCACTTTATATGGAGGCAGCGCACATGAAGCAATGGAAACCCGTACTACTCACCTTCTCACTCTTTATCATCATCATCATCACGATTCCCGCCCTGCTGGTACTCCCCTTCTCATCAGGAAAAGAAACCGCCAACCTGGACGAAGCCAAAGCCAAACAAACCGCCAACAAAGACATGGACCAATCCATGCAGGTAGCCGTCTACCGGTCAAATGACGACCTCATCGAAAAACTGCCCTTGGAGCAGTACGTCGTGGGAGTCGTAGCCGGTGAAATGCCTGCAGACTTTGAACCTGAAGCCTTGAAGGCCCAGGCGCTGGCTGCCAGGACGTATATTGTGAATCAGCTTCTTGTGGATGACTCCAATGTCCCTAAAGGTGCCGATGTGACCGATACCGTCGCACATCAGGTATACAAGAATGAAAAAGAGCTCGCCAAGCTATGGGGGGCCGACTATGAATGGAAAATCAAAAAAATCAAAGATGCCGTACACGGGACGATGGGTAAAGTCCTGACGTACAAAGATAAACCGATCACAGCTGCCTTTTTCTCCACAAGCAACGGCTACACCGAGAACTCAGAATCCTATTGGGAGAATGAGCTTCCGTACCTGAGGAGTGTCGAGAGCCCTTGGGATTCCAAGTCCCCTAAATTTGAAGATCAAGTCGTCATCAAGACAAGCGACTTTCAAAAGAAATTGGGGGTCACCCTGCCGAAGGATGGCAGCGTTGGTACGATCACCGGCCGCACGGAAGGGAAACGGGTTGCCAACGTGGAGATCAACGGTAAGAAGTTTACCGGGCGGGAGATACGGGATAAGCTGAATCTGAAATCCTCCGACTTCACCTGGTCGCTGAAGGGCGATCATATCGTCATCTCAACGAAAGGCTTCGGTCATGGCGTCGGCATGAGTCAATATGGGGCTAATGGGATGGCGGAGGAAGGAAAGGACTATAAGCAGATCGTCCAGCACTATTATAAGGACGTGAAGATTACCCAGGCAGATACGTTGTTGAAAAAAGTCACAGCACAGCGCTGAAAAAGCGCCAGGTCCACTCCGGACCTGGCGCTTCTTCGTTTACGCTGTAAAATACTTCTCAACTGACTTTAACCAGCGGCCCAGGGGGCGGTCTGGAGATCGGAAGTACGTGTGGTTGACGAGCCAATAGAGGATGGTCACGCCGATAAGATCCTTTGCAGCGTCGATCATGGTGGCAGAACGGGCCGGCACAAAGGCCTGATGGATTTCATCCGTGAAGCCATAGAAAATGGCAATCAGGGCGGCGACGGTATTGACAGCATAAGTGAGTTTTCCGTGAGCAAGGAGGGCAAGGACAAATAGAGCGTAAAGGATCCCGAACTCGATCAGGTGGAGGGATTCCTTGATGAACCGGTCAAGATCCCGCTCCGGGAGGCTTAGTACCTTATCATCGGGATTACTTGAAAGATACCAGATCAAGAGCATATATAAGAAAGGGGCAACGGTCAGCCCGATTTTCAATACAGATTTCATTCAGACATCGTCCTTTCGTTTCATCCTTTCATTGTAGCACGGGGAGTTCTCCTTTTCGCGTATCAGAATAAAAGTTCAAAGAGATGTAAAAAATCGTGCATAGAACGATTCGTTTTGTCGAAAGATAAGATTTTAAAATTTTTTTCACCTCGTGTATATATTTTCTGAATTCTGTTCAGAATGATTGCTGAGGTGATGAAAATGAGAGAGGAAGAAAAGAAACATACTTCTCCAAAATTTTTGAAAAGGCGCTGGGCCTATCCAGCAATCTACTTGGCAAGTGCAGCAGTCGTGATCACAGGGATTTTGTGGTACCAAGCATCGAATGATGTGAACGAGAAAGCAAAGGATTACAGCTATGATGGAGTTCCTACCGAAAATCAATTTGATCAACCTGCAGAAGAAGTCAACCGTTCACTCGAAAACTTCGTAATGCCAGTCGCCAAGCCGGATGAAACCGTCATTGAGAAAGAGTTCTATGATGCTAACGCCACGGCCGAAGAACAGGAAGCAGCGCTCATCGTCCACGGAAATGAGTATTACCCGAACCAAGGGCTCGACATCTCGAAAGAAGGCAAGAACTTCAATGTCCTTGCTGCCATGAGTGGAGAAGTCACAAAGGTTCAGGAAGATGCCCTACTTGGGAACACGATTGAAATCGAGCATTCCAAAGGTGTCGTCACACGTTACCAATCGGTCAAAGACTTCAAGGTTGCTGTTGGAGACACAGTCAAGCAAGGTCAGGAAATTGCCAAAGCAGGCAAGAGCAGTCTGAACGAAGAAGCTGGTGTACACGTACACTTTGAAATCCGCAAAGACAGCTTAGCCGTGAATCCACTTGAGTACTTCAATAAGTCCCTTGCCACCCTTCAAGAAGCTGATTTGGATCAACAAGTATCCACAGAGCAAGCTTCTGAAGACAAAGGTACAGAAGAGAAGAAAGATGCTGCTGAAGAAAAGAAAGAGTCTGAAGGAAACGACGGACAAGCCAAGCCTAAACAAGGCGCGGAGAAGAAAGAGTCCGATGAGTCCAGCGCTACCCCGGACGCAGCTGATACTAAAGACGAAGAATGATCCCATACGGAACCGGCCCATTGCGGCTGGTTCTTTTTCTGCGTCAATAACCTGCGAGGCCATTCGACAGGATGTTAGTTTGGCAGGAAAATAAAACAGACGGTCTTCCGGTCCTGTCGGGGCCATCTTGCTATTGTGAAAAAACAACGCCATAGGTGTTGAGATTTCTGTCGACTTTTTTTCATTGACCCTGTCCAGCACCCTATACATAATGATGAATAAGTATTCAGGGAGGAGAATCTGTTCATTTAAGAAAACGCTTACATTAAGGAGGTGACATCCATTTACTTTTTCATCTTTATGGCGCTCACGGGCTTTTGCATCTTTCTCACCATAAGGAAAAAGAAGGCCTTTTATCTGGCCATCCCATTCGTGGCCCTCTTTGCATTCCTGATCATTCAGATCGCCATGGTGCCGGCTCCATTTTTCGAAACGGTGAAGTTCATTTTCAGTCTGAGGTAGTGTGAAAAAAGGGGGGAACGGAATGAAAAAAATCGAAAAGGTGAAAGCCGATCGTTATTTCAGAGAGAAAAACATCTATATGGGTGTGTATCTGGTCATTTGGTTCATCGCGTCATTCGGTGTAGTGCTGATTGCAGAACCACTGTCTTCCTATACGATTGGCGGTTTTCCTTTCCATTACTTCATGGGGGCGCAAGGAGCGGTCGTCACCTTCATCTTACTGCTGTTCGTCAATGCAGTCGTAAGTGACAAAATCGACCGGAAGTACGGAATCGATGCGAAGAAGAACGAAGCCCTCAGCTACGGGAAGACGCTGGATCATTAAAGAGACAAGAGAAATTGGGATGAAGAAAATAGACAGAGTGTAGGGGGAAACGGATAGATGGATTCTCAGCTGTTAGTATCGACGATCATCATTTTGGTGACATTTGCCTTATACATTGGTATCGCTGTATACAACAAAGCAAAAGAAACATCGGATTTCTATGTGGCTGGTCGCGGGGTCCCGCCGATCTTCAACGGGATGGCGATCGGTGCTGATTGGATGAGTGCGGCCTCATTCATTGGTATGGCTGGAACGGTCATGATTCTCGGATATGACGGCCTGGCTTATATCATGGGGTGGACAGGGGGGTATCTCCTTCTCACGTTCCTTCTGGCCCCTCAGCTCCGGAAATACGGACGTTACACCGTTCCGGAATTCATCGGAGACAGATTCAACAGCCATCCGGCACGGATCACGGCGGCGATCTGTACCATCATCATCAGCTTCACCTATTCCATCGGACAGCTTTCCGGGTCGGGGGTCGTCATCGGTCGGTTATTCGAAATCGATGCGAAGATCGGGACGATGATCGGGGTCGTGCTCATCGCATTCTATGCGGCCTTCGGGGGGATGAAGGGGATCACCTGGACGCAGGTGGCACAGTACCTTGTTCTGATCATTGCCTATCTGATCCCCGTCATTTTCATGTCCTTGCAGCTGACGGGGAATCCGGCCCCTTGGCTGTCGTATGGGAGGATCGTCGAAGAGATCGGTGAACTGGACCGACAGCTCGGTGTGTCGGAGTATTTTGCACCATTCACGAACGGATCAAAATGGCAGTTCATCGCCCTCATGTTCACCCTCATGGCCGGAACCGCCGGACTTCCCCATGTGATTGTCCGGTTCTATACGGTCTCCACGATGAAGGCAGCACGCTGGTCAGGGGCATGGGCGCTTCTCTTTATCGGGATCCTGTATTTATCAGCCCCCGCCTATGCGGCGTTCTCGAGGTTCATCCTCATGACGAAAGTAGCCGGGAGTAAGATAAGCGAGCTCCCTGCATGGACGAAATCGTGGGTCGATACAGGGAAGCTTCAAGTAGCGGATACGAATGGCGACGGCATCCTTCAGTGGCAGGAGATCATCATCTCCAATGATATCGTCGTCATGGCGACTCCGGAGATCGCCAACCTGGGTGTATTCGTCATCGGTCTTGTGGCAGCGGGAGCCATGGCAGCAGCCCTCTCCACTGCAGGTGGACTGCTCATCTCCATCTCGTCTTCATTTGCCCATGACATTTACTACAGGGTCATGAAACCGGGGGCAACAGATGCAAATCGGTTGGCAGTGGCTCGTTGGACGATTGTCATTGCCACGCTCCTTGCAGGTCTCGTGGCACTGAATCCACCTGGTGTCATCACCCAGATTGTCGCATGGGCATTTGCCCTTGCGTCTGGTACCTTCTTCCCTGCACTCCTGCTCGGGGTCTGGTGGAAGCGCTCCAACGCCCACGGAGTAGTGACGGGCATGCTTGTCGGCCTGGGAGTCACCTTGCTCTATATCTTCCTCGCCAGGGAGGGCTATACGATCCTGGGGATCATCGACACAGGTGCCGGTGTCTTCGGGGCCACGGCAGCGATCATTGCCAATATCACCGTGTCACTCCTCACCCCTGCGCCTTCGCAGAAGCTTCAGGATGAAGTGGAGAACCTCAGGTATCCAGAGCAGATGACCTATAAGGACGGAGAGGTATGGATCGATGAAGATGTAGATTTTAAAGGATGAAGAGAGAACGCTCCTGATTTCAAGGGGCGTTTTCGACTTATTTCTCAGGAAATAGATCAAAGAATGTCGTATGGTCCGAATGATATTCTGAAAATTCAAACGTTATCTTGTCCTTATTCGGTAAAGTGTGCATATATGGGGACAAATGCTAATAAAATGAAACAAACCTATCAATACAGAGAGTGTTTGAGGTGAGGAATCGTCCATATCCCATAGCGAATCAGTCACATATATGTTTATACGTTGTAAACCACGGGCCTTAACGGCAACGTAACTTATACTAATCACTCATGCGAAGCGAGTCTCATTTCACACTTCTCACATCCAATTTGGGGAGGTCGAGTGGTGTGCACGATTACATCAAAGAGAGAACAATCAAGATTGGCAAGTATATCGTGGAGACAAAGAAAACCGTTCGCGTCATTGCGAAGGAGTTTGGCGTGTCCAAAAGTACGGTCCACAAAGATTTAACGGAACGGCTGCCTGAAATCAATCCGGAGCTTGCAAACGAAGTAAAGACAATACTGGATTATCATAAATCGATCCGACACTTAAGAGGAGGAGAAGCCACGAAGCAAAAATATAGGAAAGAAGAACTCCACAGCTGAAACCGATGCGCCACGCCCGCAGGAAGAAGGGCGAATGGCGTATTTTTACGTTTACAGCAGCAATGTGGAGGGTCCTCAAATGAATGGAAAGAGGTTGAATTCAGGTCATTCAGCCTGCTCCGAAAGGCAACAGAAGGCGATTTAAATAAAATTCATTTTTTTGACAAACAACTCCTGCTTTCGACACGTTTATGGTAATATAATTAATTAGGTGAAGATTTTACCTTAACGTTAAAACGTAACTACATAGGAAATAAACCATAGATCAATTGAATGAGAAGAAGGGAGTCACAACAAATGTTCGCGAAAGATATCGGTATCGATTTAGGTACAGCAAATGTATTGATTCATGTAAAGGGGAAGGGGATCGTCCTTAACGAGCCTTCCGTCGTCGCGTTGGACAAGAATACGAATAAAGTATTGGCAGTAGGAGAAGAGGCACGCCGCATGGTTGGCCGGACGCCTGGGAATATTGTCGCGATCCGCCCGCTTAAAGATGGGGTCATAGCAGACTTCGATGTAACAGAAGCGATGCTGAAGCATTTCATCAATAAGCTGAACGTGAAAGGATTCATGTCGAAGCCGCGCATCTTGATCTGCTGCCCGACAAACATCACGAGCGTCGAACAAAAAGCCATCAAGGAAGCAGCCGAGAAGAGTGGCGGCAAGAAGATTTACCTTGAAGAAGAGCCTAAAGTCGCAGCCATCGGAGCAGGCATGGACATTTTCAACCCGACCGGGAATATGGTCGTGGATATCGGAGGGGGAACCACGGATGTAGCGGTCCTTTCCATGGGTGATATCGTCACAAGTCAGTCGATCAAGATGGCAGGGGATAAATTCGATTATGAAATCCTGAATTACATCAAACGCGAGTACAAGCTCCTCATCGGTGAACGTACAGCGGAAGACATCAAGATCAAGATCGGTACGGTCTTCTCCGAAAATCGCGAAGGCGAGATGAATGAGATGGACATCCGCGGACGTGACATGGTATCAGGTCTTCCACGTACCCTTACCGTGACGGCAAAAGAAATTGAAGGGGCCCTTCGTGAATCAGTCGCTGTCATCGTCCAGGCAGCCAAGAACGTCCTGGAGAAGACTCCACCAGAACTATCAGCGGATATCATCGACCGCGGTGTGATCCTGACAGGAGGGGGAGCGCTTCTTCACGGTATGGACACGCTTCTTGCGGAAGAATTGAAAGTACCTGTACTCGTAGCTGAGAACCCGATGGACTGTGTAGCGGTCGGAACGGGTCTGATGCTTGAGAATATCGATAAAATTTCACGCCGTAAAATCGGCTGATCGACTGAAATAGTCGGGTGAGGTTCCGATGTAAGAGAAGAGACAATAAGAAATGAGGTGGACGTTATGTTCCGAGGATTCTATACGGTGGCATCCGGCATGCTGTCACAGCAGCGGAAAACCGAAATGCTGACCAATAATATCTCCAATGCCAACACGCCGGGCTATAAAGCGGACACGGCTGCGATGCGGGCTTTCCCTGAAATGCTCATGCAACGCATGGACTCGAAGACCGTCCCGACCGACAATCGACTGTCCCTTCCTCTTCACCGGAGTATCGGGAGCTTGAATACGGGTGTCTATATGCAGGAAACCATCCCGACCTTTACCCAAGGTGACCTGCAGGAAACGGGCAATGCCACGGATATCGCCTTGATTACGGGAACCCTTCCAGATGAGGGGGGAGCCGTCCTGTTCACCGTTGAAGGAGATGGCGGGGAAGAGCGATACACAAGAAATGGGAATTTCACAGTCAACGGCAACGGATTCCTCACTACCAATAGCGGGCACTATGTCCTTGATGGGAACGGGGAGCGGATCCAGCTTGATTCCGACGAATTCAGCCTTGGCGACAATGGGGAGATTCTGGTGAACGGAGCACAGGAGTCTTCACTTGGCATCGCCTACACAGGAAATGCGCAAGACCTGGTGAAAGAAGGGGACGGTCTTTTCTCTTCTGAAACAGCTCTGACTCCTGCTCAGGCAGGCACCTTCACCATGGTCCAGGGTCAGCTTGAACGATCGAACGTCGATGCGTCCAGGAGCATGACTGATATGCTTTCTTCTTACCGTGCGTTCGAAGCGAATCAGAAGGTCCTTCAGGCCTATGATCGCAGCATGGACAAAGCGGCGAATGAAATCGGGCGTGTGAATGGGTAGTAAAAGATTGTCAATGAAATTCGACAGGAGTTACCTTATAATAAAGGGGACAAAATCATGAACCGGATGATGGTGACAGCCACAAACACACTTGGTCAGCTTCAAAAGCAGATGGACTTGATCGGGAACAACCTATCGAATGCCGATACCACCGGCTACAAAAAGAGGGAAGCTACGTTTTCCGATCTACTGGTCCAACAGGTGAACAACCAGCGCGTGGACCGCTTTGAAGGCGGCAGGCTCACTCCTCTTGGCGTCAGGGAAGGAAGCGGGGCACGACTATCCAAAACTGCTTTGAACCTCACACAGGGCACCCTGAAGGCTACGGGGAGGTCCCTGGACTTTGCCCTGAAGGATGAGCGTCAGTTCTTCAAAGTGGATGATGGAACCGATGTACGCTATACGAGAGACGGTGCCTTCTACTCCACTCCCATGGATAATGGCCGGTCCATGCTCGTGAATGCTTCGGGATTCCCGATCCTGGATGAGAATGATGATCCGATCACGTTCTCGGATGAAGCTTCCACCTTCGAGCTTGGCGATAATGGCGTGCTGAGCATCATAGGGCCAGCGGGGACCGAGAACGTAGACCTCGGCATTGTGACGATCGCCCGTCCCCAGTTCCTCGAACAACTCGGCGGTAATCTGATCGGACTCAGGACCGATCTAGGTGTGACCCGGAACGAAGTCTTGACGAATCTGATCGGTGCCGGGCGAACGGGCATTTCCATCAGCCAAGAGTCCCTGGAAGCATCGAACGTGGATATGGGCAAGGAGATGACGGACCTGCTGAATGTCCAGCGTTCCTATCAGTTCCAGACACGATCCATCACCATGGCCGATCAGATGATGGGATTGGTCAACGGTATACGCTAAAGGAGTTTTGAACAGATGAGCGAAAAAGAACTGTTGCAGGAGCAACCAACTGAAGAAACGAAGACAGCCGAGGAACAGGCTGCACCCAGATGGGTACGGGTACGCCTTTTCCCGATCTGGCTCCGCGTCCTTTTATTCCTCGTGCTGTTCGCCGGGTTTCTTGCCCTTGGAGCCGTTTTTGGATATGCCGTCATCGGTGACGGAAAAGCCTCTGATGTGTTCAAAGCCGAAACATGGCAGCATATTGCAGACATCGTCAAAAAAGCAAAATAACGAAAAGGCCTCTGAAGCTCAGGGCCTTTTCTTCGTTCTATTCCATTCTCCCCTTCAATTCTGTACAATAAAGGGGACATACCACTGTAGGAGGACCATTCATGTTAGATATCAATGAAATCAAAGACATCATCCCGCATCGCTATCCTTTTCTTCTTGTGGATCGCATCCTCGAAGTAGAAGAAGGGAAAAGCGCGATCGGCATCAAGAACGTCACAGCCAATGAAGAATTCTTCAACGGTCACTTCCCGGACTACCCGGTCATGCCGGGCGTGCTCATCGTCGAGGCCCTTGCTCAGGTAGGAGCTGTTGCCATGCTGAAGAAGGAAGACAACAGAGGAAGACTGGCTTTCTTTACCGGAATTGATAAGTGCCGCTTCAAGCGTCAGGTGAAACCAGGGGATCAGCTCAGACTTGAAGTCGAAATGGTCCGCTTCAAAGGCGCCATCGGAAAAGGGAAGGGCGTTGCCACCGTTGACGGGGAAGTAGCCTGCGAACTTGAGATGATGTTTGCCCTTGGAGAAAAAAGCGAATAAAGCAAAAAGCCGATCCGCATATGGATCGGCTTTTTTCATGGGAAGGGATCAATGGACGGGGCGCGCATGGATGATGTATCGCTGATCGGTACTGGAGAGGTACTCGAAGGGATAACAGGTTGATAATGTCAGCATCTCTTCCCCCGCTGGCTCCATCACTGACAGATCGTCCTGATCCACGATCACACTGTCTGTGATCTGATAGGTGAACGTCCCTTCAGCTAGGCGGATCTCCAGTACATCTCCCGGCTTCAGTTCACCCATCCGTGTGAATACTGTATCACGGTGGCCTGCAAGGAAAATCCGTTCTCCTTCCCCTGGAAGTGCAGTAGAGGGCACATGACCGACCCCCTTCTCCAAATCATCCTCATCAGCCCCCGTCACGATGGGTACCTCCCTGTCAAGAGCCGGGATGCGCAGAATCCCGATAGCTTCTCCGTTCTCCCGATCCTCTGAGGGAGTCCCGGCACCCGCACTGATAGCCTTTTGGGCGGAAGCCATTGATTCATTACGAGCGTGCTTCTGCTCCTGAATGCCGAAGAGGGAGGCACCCACATACACAAGGCCTGTACAAATCAGTAAAATCCCAATGACTGAGATCGATTTATTCATAGCCATCCTTTGAGAAACCCAAGGAAATCCTTCTTTGTAAGTCCGCCTTCAATCGCCTGCTTGAGCGGGGTGATCCACTCTGCGAGCTCATCATCTCCTTCCAAAAGTACTGCATCCAACGAAACGTCGAGGGCACTGCTCAGCTTCTGGATGATTTCCAAGGAAGGGTTTTGCTGCAAGCCCCTCTCGATTGAACTGATATATGATTTGGAAACCGATGATCGCTGGGATAGTTCGTTGATGGTTATGTTTTTCTTCTCACGAATTTCCTTTAATCTGCTTCCTAGCATAGGTCGCTCTCCTTTTTGATCGAGTGATTTCATTATAATGAACAGAATTTCTTTTATAAAGTACAAAACATTCAGAAAACGAGAGGCGGAATGAGGATAAGGGAGAAACGGATGGAATATATATCCTAAATCGCTTCATATGATGTTTTGAGAGGTTTCCTTTAAACCGTATACTAAAGATAGGTGTTCATTAAAACGAACAATATGTTTGATAGAGATTACATTTGAGATATAAAGGAATGAACATGATGAAGCATCGGATGCTCTCTTATATTCTTTTTCCCCTCCTGTTCGGTTTCTTTTCTCTCTCGACGGCTCATGGGGAAGGTCCAGGGATGACGATTGAGCCTAACGGACCCTATCTGTTCGATATCAAGAATGCCAAACCCGGAGATTGGGTCGAACGTTCGCTTACCGTGCATAACGAAGGCGATGAAGACCTTGCTTACACTCTTACTGTGAGAAATCTATCGGAGACGGATATTCTATACAACGAATTGGATATGACGCTGCTTCGTGGCAACACCATCCTGTTCGATGGGAAATTGAAGGATGCATCTTCCTTCAAAGCAAGGGAGCTTGCGAAGGGCTCAGGAGATGAACTGCTCCTCATCGTTAAAATGCCCTATGAGCTTGGCAACGAGTTCCAGGGAACCGTGGCACGATTCGAGATCCAGGTTCAGGCCTCCTCCTTATTAACTCCTGACAAGGGAGTGAAGGATGTTGAGGGGACGAACGGTGGGAAGGTGATCCCTGCGGGAGGCGGCCCCTCACCGACAGGTTTCCTGCCGAACACGGGAACGGATCTTTATCGCTGGCTGTTGATCGGCGGCCTCCTTATGACGACGGGGATCATCGTCCTGTCATGTAACGTCCTGATGAAACGAAAATCTGAAAGTACGGGGTGAAGGGAATGTTCAAAAAAGATTGCAGCCGATGTATGCGTCCATCTTTCAGCAGTGCCGAGAGCGGGGAGTGGATCTGTCCAGCGTGCGGATATGACCTGACGGCACTTCCGGTCAAACCTCCTGTAAGTTTCAGGGAGATTTCTCAGACCGCTGATTCGACAAGGAAAAACAATAGAATCAAGAATTTTCTGAATAGTGTGTAATAATTGGTTATTATGATGGAATTTAGGGTAAAGAATTTTTACTGAGCCGACAAAATCCAACATCTTCTTCCGCAGATGAGGATTATAATGGAATTAAATCCACAGTCAGGTAATCAGATAAAGGCAAACCTGCTGAAAGGCAGGGACGCAAAGTCACAGGTCTAAGGTTGGACATATGCGCAATGATTCCCGTCAGCAGGAGCGTATCGAACACTAGGATGGCTGGATTGCCTGAAATACAGTCATGTATTTTGGGAGGAGATTAAATGGGCAATCGTGAATTGGATCAAGAATGGGTAGAGTTGATGAAAGAGGCAAAAACAGCCGGGATAACGCTGAGGGAGGTCAAGGAATTTCTTGAAGAACCACAAACAGAGCGTTCGCATAAAAAGTATGAGAGCATCGGATCAGTCCTCTGAAGAGTCCTTCCGATGGAAAAAGTCTTGAGAATAGATGATTCTCAAGACTTTATTTTTGTCCAAGCTTCCATTTATTGAATTCGATGAATTCCCGAAATTGATCTTTGGTGATACCGGAATCCATGGCTTCTTCGGTGATTTTCATCCATTCATAGTCCAGTGGTGTTTCTTCCGGAGCATCATGGAGAAGGGCATCCATGGAAATTCCTAGTGCTGCCGATACTTTTTCAAGGAATTGAACGGACGGATTCTGTTGAAGGTTTCGCTCAATGGAGCTTAGATAGGACTTGGCGACGCCTGCCCGGTCAGCCAGCTCCGTCATGGACATCTTTTTTTCCGTACGGTATTTCTTTACTCGTTCTCCGATCAATGAGCTCACCTGCCTGAGGATTTTCGTTCTCGTTGTTATTAGTATAGCAAAATACAGAGAAAGGCTCTATTTGTTTTTACATAATTGTGTATGTTTATCATGTACCGGCCTTTGAGCTGGCAGGAATCCGCGGTTTTTCCACCATTTTATCCCTGAATGCCTGCAAGAGTTCTTCCCCGGACATCCCTTTTTGAATCAAGTCGTCCAACAGGAGTTCGGCGTATTCATTCTTCTGCTTTTTCAACTTTCCTTCAAACATGATGCTGATGTTCGCACCGAGCTCTTTGATGCATCGGATCGACGTCATGAAAGCGGCAGGATCATTTCCTTTATGGGAGATCACCACCTGGATCTCAAGGTCTTCGCTTTTTTGTTGGGCCTCTTGGAAGAATTCAATATGATCATTGGTCAGGAGGGTTTCTACGAGCCATGTTTTCTTGCCATCTTCTTTATTGATGATCAGTCCATCCACGATATCAAAATCCACGAGTTCGTCGTTTTGAACTACCTGCAGTGAAACCACCTTGAATGTTTTCATCACCGAACCTCCTTAAGGGTTTTTAAAAATTATATCATATGAAGGGGCGCACCCCTAGTTCAATTCGCCAACGAGAAAAATCACGATAGAGGTGAATTTTGCATTTTCAAGGTGGATTTCACCGGGAAAAAGGAAGTTTCCCTAGGAGAAACTCCTGTTATTCTCTTTAATGCCCCTATGAATTTGATAAATTGACGATTTTACAAGTGTGCAGGGAGGGGCTATGATGATAACAATTTCAGAAGAAAGGAGTTAAAAACGTGATCAATCAAGTGACGCTTGTTGGCAGGCTGACGAAGGACCCCGAGTCCAGAAAAACCCTTGAAGGAAAATCGGTCCTCAATGTGACCGTGGCCGTGAACCGGCAATTCAAGAATCAGCAGGGGCAGATCGATACGGATTTTGTCCTCTGCACGCTGTGGAACAGGGCAGCGGATAATACGGAGAAATACTGCCGGAAGGGGTCCGTCATCGGAGTGACTGGAAGGATCCAGACGAGATCCTATGAAAATGAAACGGGAAAGCGCACGTATGTGACGGAAGTGGTAGCCGAGAACGTCCGTTTCCTCGACAGCAAGCCTCCCGAAGAAACGAGGAAGGAAGCGATCGAGATCCCATTTTGATGAAGAGGAGAAGAAGGTATGAAAGAGTTGGAAACACGAATCGATCGCTTGGAGCAATTGAACGAAGACCTCATCAAGAAAGTGGCCCGCACCAATGTAGAGAACTTTTATCTATCCCAGCGGATCACCGCCCTTGAACAGGGCTATGAATACGCAGGCCCTTCCTTGATCCCCTCATCCTAAGAATCCCCAATACATCCTTTTACTTATCACCAACCTTTACGCTTGAACCTCGCAACACCAACCTCTGTAAAGCTTCTTATATAGAATCAATGAACCCCTCGATTTCCCCTACTATGGACCGGTCTTCCACGAAGGCCGGATTTTTTATGCGCAAAACAGGCCATCCGGTGTTTCCGGATGGCCTGATGTTATTCCAATACGAGCAGGGACTGGAGATCCTGATCGGAGAGCTCCGTGACCCACTGGTCGCTACGGATGATTTCATCGTTGAGCGCTTGCTTTTTCGTAAGCATGGCATCGATCTTTTCTTCGAGGGTTCCGGAAGCAACAAGCTTGTGGACGTGTACGAATCGTTTTTGCCCGATCCGGTAAGCCCTGTCTGTCGCCTGATTCTCGACTGCCGGGTTCCACCAGCGGTCATAGTGGACCACATGGTTGGCGGCGGTCAGGTTCAACCCGGTGCCTCCTGCTTTCAAGGACAGAAGGAAGACGGGGAATTCCCCGTTCTGGAAGCGGTCGACGAGTTCGTCCCGTTTGGCTTTCGCCATGCTGCCGTTAAGGAAAGGCGCGTCGACATTAAATTCTTCTTTCATCATGTCCTGGATCATTTCCCCCATGGAGATATACTGGGTGAAGATAAGGCATGCTTCTCCTGAATCGAGTGCCGTTTCCACAATGCTCCTCAACTTCTGCATCTTCTCCGAACGGCTCAGGATCGACTTGGGATCCGGCTCTTTCAGATAGAGGGCAGGGTGGTTGCACAACTGCTTGAGCTGATTGAGCATCTGCAGGATCAACCCTTTGCGCTCGAAGCCGCTCAGGGTTTCCACTTTGGCCAGGGTATCCTTGACGAGCTGCTCATATAGGGCCGCCTGTTCAGCCGTGAGGGCGCAGTATTCCTTCTGCTCGAGCTTTTCAGGGAGATTGAGCTCGACCTCTGGATCCTTCTTCGTCCGTCTGAGGAGGAACGGTTTGATCTTGGCTTGCAGGGCTTTGACCCTTTCTTCGTCTTCATCCTTTTCAATCGGGGCAATATAGTGCTTCTGGTAATAGGTGAATCCACCAAGATACCCCTGATTGAGGAAGTCGAAGATCGCCCACAGCTCCGACAGGCGGTTCTCCATCGGCGTGCCGGTCAGGGCGATATGATGATTCCCTTTAAGCTTCCGGATGGCACGGGACTGTTTCGTGTTGGAGTTTTTGATGTTCTGGGCTTCATCCAGTGAGATGGAGCTCCAGGTCACCTCTGATAGCTCCTCGAAATCCAGATGGGACAGGCCGTACGAGGTAAGGAGCACATCGACTCCTTCAATGGCCTTTTGAAACTCTTCGCCTTTTGCCCGGACCTGCCCGTAATGGAGCCGTACATTCAAGGATGGGGCGAATTTCTCCAGTTCGCGCTGCCAGTTCCCAAGGACCGATGTAGGCGCGATGATCAGTGCAGGTGAATCTGCCTTTTCATGCTCCTTCACATGAAGGAGGTAGGTGATGAGCTGTACGGTCTTCCCGAGTCCCATATCATCGGCAAGACAGGCACCGAACCCGAATTTCCTCAGGAAGAGCATCCAGCTCATCCCGAGCTCCTGGTAAGGCCGGAGCTCACCGATGAAGTCATCGGGCGTAGGTGTGATCGGGATGGTGGATACGTTCGTCAGCTGATGGATCATCTTCTTCATGGAACGGTTCAGTTCTAGCTGGATGCGGGCATATTTTGTCCCGTCTTCATCTTCCCCTTCTTCGGTCATGCCGCCTTCGCCATCATCAGGGACAAGCTCCTGCTCGAGCATATCCTGGATCGAGATTCCTTCTTCCTTCGCCTTGGTCATCATCTGCTGGATGCGCCGGATCATGGCGGGATCAAGCTTCATCCACTGTCCACGGATCTTGACGAGGCGGCGCTGGTCTTCGACGAGCTGGTTGAAATCCTCTTCAGACAGATTGACCCCGTTCATGGACAGACGCCAGTCGAAGTCGAGCATGGCATTCAGTCCCACGAAGGACGGACGATAGGTCGTATCGGTATTCTTCAATTTTGCTTTCACGAGAACCTGTGCATCCTTCATCGCTTCCCACCAGGACGGAAGGAGGATCTCGATATTCAGATCGATTAGCTTCTCACTGAGGATCGATAGGAAGTCCCAGGCATCGTGTTCACCGAGGCTCGTGCGGAGCTTCCCGTCTTCATCCTTCATGATTGGGAGCATATTCCCCCAGCGCTCCTGTTCGGCGCTGACTTCCTTCAGATGAGGCTTCCAAGTGGCGGGTACCGTATCCTCCAACAGGGAAATCACGCGGCTGGTCCGCTTTTTGTCACGGAGGATCGTTTCGAGCTCCCAAGTGTCTTCTTCATCCAGAGGCTCTGTGATGCGGAGGCCGATGGTGAAGGGGAGGTCCTGTTCTTCGCCGCTGACCCACTCGCTCCAGCGTTGCTCGTCGAAATAGGCGGCAAGCTCTTCGGGCGTCAGGGTGCTTTCCTTCAGCTTCCGGATCCGCTTCATGGCACCCGACCCTCCGGCGTTCATGGCGTCCTGTAGGGAGGTTTGGAACCACGAATCCGTCAGTTTCTTCACGTTCCTGCCATCTGGAAGGGTTTCGTCCCAGAATTCGCTGTTGAAATTATCCCAGACTTCATCGGGAACGTGGAACTGGAGCCCCTGCTCCTGCCATTCATCGAAGCGTGGAAGCCATTTTCCCGCTTCAATTGCTCCGAGGAGGACGGGTGCGACGGAAAGATAGGCTTGCCCAGATTCATTCCAGTCCCAGCTTACAAGGGAGCTGAATCGCTCACCTGCCAATAAGGTGAGGAAATCCCAGTGCCCTGCAGATACACTCATCCCATCTTCCTCGATGAGGGTGCCATAGTAGCTCTCTTCATGCCAGAGGAAAAGCTGGCCCTTCCATTCGGCCGGGTGGATCCATTCCCCGTTTTCATTCTGTGCGGTCAGTACAAAGCGGTCGCCATATTCAGATGGTTCGACATTGATCTTGACGGAAGACAATTTAAGCATCGATTAACTTACCCTTTCTGCATTCTTCTTGGAAAGCCCGGAGGCGTTTATATCGCTCTAGGATATAGGACAGGAATTGGTCCCATTTATCCGTCTGCTTCAGCTTCCGGTAGATGGTCCGGATCTTTTTCATGTAGCGGACCGCTTGCCTGTAGCTATCACGGTTCTTCTGCTCGATCGAGTTCATGACCCCGCTGAAATAAAGGGGGAGGGCGAGCTCAGGCTGTTCCTTCGTGAGATCCTTCAGCCCCATCCCTTCCATTTCAGGAATGCTATAGTTCATATAACGCTGCAGCTCCACCCATTCCTTGTACTCCTTCACATTGATGAGATATTCATTGTAATGGAAGAAGCTATATGGAAGCATGGCAAGGAGAAGTTCCTTGACGAGTAGCGGATCTTTTTCCGTGAGCCAGTCCATGGGCATGATGCGGATGAACCAGCGGACGAAACGGGACGCTTCGAACTGATCGAGGTATCCGACATGTTCCGGCAGGCGCTCAAGGAGGTGCCTGACAAGGAAAAGTCCCGCTTCGTACCGTCTGCCGGTGAAGAACTTTCGCAGCCAGAATTCAGAGAACGAAACCAGTTCACTTCCTAGTCCCTTTGCCACTCCATCGGCTTTGTCGAATTCTTCAAGCATCAGATAGTGGTGCAGGAGGGCAAGATGACCGAACGTTTCAAGGTCTTCACCCGACTCAGAGATCCGTTTGATTTCCTCCTGCCTCCAAGCCTTCTGTTTGAAGAGGAAGTACCAGAGGAAACGATACACTTCGGCCTTGATCAAGGTGCTGTTTTTGGTTGAGTCACTGAGCCAGACGGTTTTTTCCTTCAGGAACGCAATGAATGGGTCGAAGCTGAACGGCATGGCATGCACAGACATCTTCTCCAATGCATCCTCCATTTCACCAAGGAGATAATCATACATGCTGTATTGCTCCGTACCGGCCTTCACGCCTTTTTCCTGAAGGAAGCGGTCGAGATGGATCGTCAGATAGAGCGTGGCATACAGCTTGTAGAGCGGCTTCCATTCCCGTTCGAAGGGGGACTCTTTCATGAAACGCTTCATGATATTCTGTACGAGCACATCCATGATATAAGGCTGTCTCTGCAGAAGCTCAAAGTCATCCGGCTTCAGGAGGGTATGGAAGTAGTCCCACCATTCTTCAGGGGTACTCCCCCGTGTTTTCCGTTCTTTGAGAAGGTCGCTTGCTTTCTTCAAGCCCCCGTGCTTCTTCATCAGGTCTTCGAGTCCGGCGGTTGTATCGGGTTTACCGCTCCGCCAGTTGCCGACCCACTCGCTGACGCTGCCCGTCTTATTCAATAAGAACAAAAATACGGCCAGCTGATGGCGGCAGAACACGTCCTGAGGGCAAGAACAGGAAGAGATGAGGGGGAAGGTGAAGTTCAGCTCCACGGAAACAGGCGTCACATCCTGGACCTGGGCCGTCACTTCTTCATCGCGCACCTTCACCTGTGAGACCGAATTCTGCCTGAAGAGCATGAGCCCTTTGGAAACGATATTACGGTCCGCTTCACGTTTAGGGTCAAGGACTTCCTCGAGGGATTCGCTCACGTGATAAAGTTGTTCCTTCAGTTCCTCAATACGAATCGACATCAGCTAACCTCTCCAATCTATAAAATCGCATTCTTTTATTATAACGCAAATCGGGAGCGAAGAGGAGGGAAGAGGGGCCGCTGTATTTTTTGTCGAAGTACCCTACATGGAATCCAAGTGAATATAGAAGGTCTTCCCGTTGAAAACCGTGACGCTTTTCAATGGGATTTTGTCATTATTCGACATATAGTAGTTCTTGTTTTCAGGGAATCGGAGGATCGTTTTCCCTTTCTTGGCCACCATTTCGGGGTTGGCTGTCCCTGTTTTCAACGTGACCTCGTATCCCTGTTTTTCAAGGGAGTCTCTTCCATCTGCATACCAGGAGCGATAGGTGCCCAGGGAAAAGCCGAGGAAGTCAGCCATGATCCCGGGGAGATCGGTGTTCTCATGTAGTCCCGAAGGCTTACCGGGACCGAATGCATAAAGGAAGACATCTTCCCCTGTATGTCCATGGGTGGTGAATCCGAGTCCGGCTTTTTGTGAGAGGGAGGAGGTCATCTGTGCTTTCAATTCCTTCTTGGAAGGGCTCCAGCGGCATGATTGAGAGTCCAGGCCGTATGCATCGAGGGCATCCTTGGCGTCTTTTCCTTCAAGAAGGGAGGCAGCGCCTTCGACCGTGAGCCTCGCTTTCTTTAGAGGGTCGATGAAGCGACTCACGGACTGATGCTTATACGATCCATCTAGATCAGTGTTTCCGATTGTAAGCCCGCTGTTGCCGTGGTCGGTCACGGCGACGACCATCGTGTTCCCGTCTTTTTTGGCAAATGACAAGGCCTCGCCGACGGCACGGTCGAAGCTCAGGATTTCACTGATCATGCCCACGGGATCATGTTGATGAGCGGCCCAATCGACCTTGCTTCCTTCAATCATGAGGAAGAAGCCTTTCTTTTCCTTGGACAGATGGGAGATGGCTGTCCGGGTCATCTCCCTCAGGGTAGGCTCATCCGGCTTCAGCTCGCTCCGGTCCAGATCATAGGAAAGGTCCTCTGAAGCAAACGCTCCCCATAGCTTTCCGGCAGACGGCTCCAAGAGCAGTTCCTTCCTCGTGTCTACATAGGCATATCCGGCGCCGCGAAGGGGTTTTTTCAAATCCTCTCCATCCTTGCGGGTGACTTCGTCGGTCTTCAGCATACCGTCATCCTGGGGATGATTCTTTTTCTTCGGTGCAAGCCAGGAGGAACCTCCTCCAAGGACAACATCGATATCCTGATATACCTGCTGTTCGCCGATGGAGCTGAACTCCTCCCGTGTGATGGCATGGGAAGTAAAGGCGGCGGGTGTGGCATGTTGAACGGGGGAGGTGGCGACGATCCCTGTTGCATATCCGTTCAGCTTAGCGGCTTCGAGTACCGTGATGAGTGGGCGGCCTTCGGGGTCCATGCCGATGTAATCGGCTTTTGTCTTCACCCCTGTCGCCATGGCCGTCCCGGCTGCGGCAGAGTCCGTGATGGCCGATTCGGCGGAGTAGGTCCTCACCCCGCCCGTGAGGATGCCATCCAGGTGGAGAGGTGACCCCTTATACCATCGTGAAAGGGTGACGGCATTTGAATTCGTGCCATCCATGATCATGAAGATGACATTCTTTTTGGGGGCAGCGGCATGAAGGCACGCAGTGGGCGCCGTGAATGCCAGAAGGACAAGGGGAAGCAGGATGCAGGCGATCTTTTTCAATCCGTTCATAGTAGACGTCTCCTTTGTTCATCGTTGATCTTAGTATGAGCAAAGGATGGGCTGATAATGAGGGATAAAAAAGAGGCTAGGTCAAAAACTAAAAAGGACCATTTCATGTCGAACACGATCCGTATAGGTTCTTTATACCCCTCATGATTTCCGTGCAAGACTTCGCTTTCTGGAGGTAGCCCGTGAGCCTCCTCGGCAAGCGGGTCTCCCATCAGCCACTCTTCCCATAGGAGTCTTCGTCTTGCACTCCAATCAACCGCTGGAAAATAGCCATAAAAAAAAGTGAAAACCCGAATTCATCAGCCTGATCATAGGCAAGTGAATTCGGGTTTTACAATGACTGAAACACGTTTGTACCAGTCTCTCGAGTCAATCTATTTTCGCTCCAGTATCCCTAGCATCAGGTTTGTGTATACATCGGCACGGTCAAGGGTCTTGAAATCACGGATTTTCAGCCTGCGCCAATCAAGGGCGGTGATGAACCTCTCCTGATCTTTCAGGGATGCAATCTCGTCGGGCTCCTCTACGTACATTTCTCCGGCTTTCACACCCGCCGTGATGGCCTGTCGTCCGTCGACTTCAAGTCCCGTCTCGATCTTGCGCTTTTTGACGGTGCCATTTTTCGTCATCATCCAGAGGTATGCCTGGTCATCCACCTTCTCAATGGCAGAGACAGGGACCGTCACGGCATCCTTCGCTTCCTCCATGATGATGGAGAGGGACACGTGCTGCCCAGGTCTCCACTGGGCTTCCTGCACTTGTACCTCAGCAGGATAAAGGCTTTCGGTCTTCAGATGGGGATCGGCTTTTGGGAGACGGTCCACTTTGGTGATGACCCCATCAAGGGATTTCTTCCCGTCATGCTTCACCCGGACATTCAGGTTTTCGTCCACCTCATCGACTTCTTGCTCCGTCAGATCGGTCGTCACAACAGTGGAATCCGAAGCGATCGTGACGAGGGGATTCTGGATTTCGTGTGACAGGCTTTTGACCGTCCCGCTCACGCTGCTCTCTACAGTAAGGGTCGTCTCATATGAATCAATAGCGGCTATTTGTTTTTCGAGGCTCTTGATCTGGCTCTCCAGTTGATCGGCTTCAAGCTGTTTAGAAACCATTTCCCTCTTGATATCATACTCTGATTGTAAGGCCCCTGCTTCGATGGGAGCATCTTTTTCATCGGAGGAGGGGGATGGAAGGGAAGAGACCAGCTTGGATAGTTCGCTGATGGAGTCTTCCACGTTGGAAGCATCTTCTTCCAGCTTCTCCACTTCGGATTTCAGCACGTCGCGTTGCTGAAGCTGATCGGAAACTTCATATTCATATAGCGGTGTCCCGGATTTGATCTGTTCCCCTTCTTTTACAAGGAACTTCTTGAAGGTGGCAGACTCGTCATTGAAGTAGAGATACTGATCCTCTTCAGGAATGACCACTCCAGGCTTGTAGAGCATGTCCCTGAGGGTTTCCTGACGGCTTAGTTCCCAGTGGTTGATGCGGACTTCCCGGTCGACCCGGCTGTCGGCTTTTTCAATCAGATATGTATTCACGCCTACGAAAACGAGGCTCACGGTTACGATGCTGTAGCGTATAAGTTTCTTCATCATTCATCACCTTTAAATTAACGTTGAAAGATCAAGATAAGCAAGCAGGGCATTCAATGCCCAGAAAAGCACGTTGACCAATACGATCAAAAGCCAGACGAGCCAGTTCTTCTGGCGGGTCAAATATTTGATCCCCCGGTATTGGAGGTAGATCATCCACATCTTGAATAGTGAGATGGCGCCAAGCAGGTATACCACATAGGACTTCGATGTGATGGCCTGGGCGATGACCCCGAGTGAAAGGGGAGAGGAATACCATTCAATAGAGAAGAATAAGGAGAGCGGCACGAATGTAAGCTTCTCCAGGAGCAGGATCAAAAGCGTCAATCCCTGCACCATCACAATCTTGCGGTATTCACCGTGATCGGAGATCGTCCAAAACACCAGGGATGAGAAGAAAAGGATCAAAGCGGCGTAAAGAAGACCCGCAATCAAACGTCCAAAGAAGAACATGGTCTTTTCCAGTTCATACTCCAAAGGGGTAAGGGAAGTCGCTTCTTTGGCTAGCGAATCCATCCCGATCCCGAAGAATGCCACAAATCCGAAAACCAGTGCGGAAAGGACAAATAGCCAGGTCATCTTCTTTGCGAAACGCGGCACGATCTCGGTTTCACCGAGGCGGTAAAAAAAGGTGGATGGGGACTTGAGCCCCTGAATGAGCTTTGCTTCTGTGTGCATAGACAAGTAGCCTCCAACATAGTGATAATCCTTCTCTTATTCTATCGAAATTTCTGAAATATTACCATAAATTGTCGAAGGCATTTGGTGAAGAGTGGACTATTGGACCAGAATGTAGGGTAAGGAACAGAGGGCAAATAAAAAAAGTGCCCGTTGAGGACACCTTTTACATGTTGTATGCAAGAACAGTGGTCCCTGCAATGATGGCGATGGTGAAGATGAAAAGGGTAGCGTACATGAGCTTCTTTTTGGCCCTTTTCCTTAAAATCATTTCTTCAGGTGTTAAAAACGACATTACAATCCCTCCTGATTTGGCAGCTGGCTGGCATGGTTAGCCCCTATAGCTTTGCGTCATCACCTTTCGATGATTTTGCTATGAGTCAAATCGACACATCTTCAATATCGGCTGTTTACCGTAAACTGTAATAGTATTTTAGAACTATTTTTCGACACTATTTTTAACTATCTAAAATGATATAACATTTCGACAATATTCGCCAATCTTTTTAAGGATCAGACTGTAAATAAAGCAGAAGTATGTGTTTTTTGTGTAAATATGTTAAAAAATCTATCAAATGATACAGTATTTTGGTAGCATGTGGTTATTAGGTTTTCGGGAAATGACAAAAAAGGAAGGTGGGAAATCGAATGGAGAATAAATCCAGGGAACATGTTCTTTCTGTTTTGCAGAAGGCATTCGACAAAGGCAAGCAGGGGGACATGGATACGACGAAAATGATTCAGTGGCTTGAGCAGGAGCTTCAATCGGGGATCAATTACCGGGGGAAAACACTATAAGAGGGGAAACTGGATTCTAATTCGGTCCTCCTTTCGTTTAGGTGCCCCTTGAAGAAGATGGGGTTTAGAACATTATATATGGAATCACAGGACATTTTCCAATCATAATGCTCCATAAAAAAGCTGAACGACGTGGAAGTCGTTCAGCGGCGTATAATCATAACACAAACGCATGGAGGGCATCATGCGTCTCTTCGACGAGCGCTCTTTTCTCAGCCCATGCATTTCTGCATTCTTTCATTTTCTCCAAGCGATCTCCAATCATCCTTCCCACCTCCGTAGCATTCGGACCTCCACGGACCGAGCGGATCTCCACGAAGTAATCAGGTGAAATGACCTTCTGCCAATCCTTCTCCGACAATTGGATCTCATCGATCAGGTTGTTGATGTCGGCAACCTTCCATTCATAAAGTTCTTTTCTTTCCGCAACCGAACGTTTAGCGATGGTGCTTGCGATGCCATGTGCTTTCCTGAATGGGACTCCGTAATCCCGGGAGAGGGTGTCGGCAAGCTCCGTGATGGTGATGCTCGATTTCTTCGCCATGGATTTGGCATGCTCCTTGTCCACAGAGATGGTGGCAATGACGGCGTACATGAGCTTCAATACCCGATTGGCATTATGGAAGGCACGGTAGAGATGGGGCTGGAGATCATCTTCGGTGTCCACGATGTCACCGAACGGCGTGTTGTGAATCATATTGACAGCGGCAAGGGCATCCCCGTAGGCGCTGCTTGCTATCGATCGTGAATGTTCGATGGAAACGGGATTACGCTTCTGGGGCATGATGCTGCTGATCTGGACATATGGATCTGCCACCTTGAACGTCCCGAATTCCCTTGTGACATGCTGGAGGAAGTCCTGGATCCACCTGCCTGTATTCACCATGCAGGTCATGAGGGCGGTCCCTGTCTCGAGGAGATAATCGGCTCCGCCAATCGCATCATAGGAATTCTCCACGAGCCCTTCAAAACCCAAAAGCTCCGCAACGCGCTCCCGATTGATAGGGAAGCCCGTAGTCGTCAGGGCTGCAGCGCCCATGGGAGAACGGTTCACTGTAGCGTAGGCGGCTTTCAGCCGGGTGATGTCACGTTGGAGCACATCATGGACGGCAAGGAGGTAATGACCCAGAGTGGTAGGCTGGGCAGGCTGGGTGTGGGTGTACGCCGTCATGACCGTGTCCTTGTGGGAAGCCGCCTGGCGGAGAAGGATATCTCCTAGATCCATGGCGGCATCGATCGTCTGTAGGAGATGCCCGCGGAGGACGAGTCGGTACATGGCCACCCCCATATCATTCCGGCTCCTTGCGATATGGAGCTTCCCTGCAAGTTCGCTCCCGATCTCTTCTCCGATCTTTGCCTCCATCATAAAGAATAGATCTTCAAACTGCGGCTCGTAGGACAGGCTTCCGATATCGGTTTTGGAGACGGCATCGATGCCCTTCAGCATCGATGCAGCGTCTTCTTTCGGGATGATGCCCTGCTCCATGAGCATGATACAGTGTGCCCGGTGGATATCGAACATCACATGGAACAGATAGTCCCGTTGATCATTGAAAACGGGCTTCAACAATTCCTCTACATACGTTTTTCCCGGAAACGCATCCCCCTCATTCTCGATGAATTCTTGTATATTCCTCATTTTGTTCCACTCCTAGGATAAAGATTTCTCTGCTTTTACTCCGAATACCTTATTCGAGATCAAGAGGACAACGGCAATCAAGGTGATCTGAATCATCCCGTAGGCTGCCGCCTGACCCATGTTGAACATGCGTAGCTGATTCATGATTTCAATGGATATGGGCCGGTTGGAAATTGTGTACAACAATACCGATGTCGGGAATTCCCCTACGGATTCGACAAAGGCGAGCAATGTCCCCGCAAGGACGCCGGGCATGATGATGGGAAGGATCACTTTGCGGAACGTGTAGAACCATTTTGCCCCTAGGCTCCTCGCTGCCTCTTCGATGGAATCATCGAGCTGTTCCAGTGCGGCATTCGTGGAGCGCACCACAAGCGGGATATGTCTGACGAAATAGGCAAGGGGCAGGATCCAAAACGTCCCGACCAGGATGTTTCCAAACGAGAAAATAGAAGGTTCATTGAATGCAAAGATCAAGTTCATCCCGATGACCGTTGCCGGCAGCGCCCAGGGGATCATGACAAGGACATCGACGAATCCCTTCCCTACGAATCTCCGCTTCACGAGAAGGTAGGAAGTCAGGACCCCGAAAACCAGATTCCCCGCCGTGGCAATAAATGATAGAATCAAGCTGTTTTTCAGCGGCTTGAAGATATTGGGGTCTTCGAATAGGAGCCGGTAGTTTTCGACGTTGAATACGGACGGGTAGGTCTGCCAGGTCCACGTACCATCAGGCACAAGGGAGAGAAGAAGGATTGTGAAATGAGGGAGCAGCAGGATGAGGACCCCGATGATCCCCGTCGCCACCAGCATCCACTTCATGAACGGATTCTTCACTTCGCTCCGGTGAGCGCCGATCCCCTTCGAGGCCATACGGTAGTCCTTGCGGTTCTGGTACCACCTCATGAACAGGAGGAAGCTGATCGAAACGATGGACAGAATGACAGACTGAGTTGCTGCAACCTCCATATCACCATTGATTTTAGAGAAATAGATTTGCAGGCTGAGCACCCTGAATCCTCCTGCAAGAAGGAAAGGGGCACTGAATGAGGCCATGGAAATCATGAACACCAGTAGGGAGGCGGCCACAATGGCAGGTGTGAGCAACGGGAAGGTGACCTTCCAGAACACGCTGAATCGACCGGCTCCCAGATTATGGGCTGCTTCCTCGAGGGACGGATCGATTTTATTGATAGCCGCAGACACGGTCATATAAAAGTACACATACATCGTATAGGCATGGACGATGAGAATGCCGGAGACGCCTCCAATCTTGAACGGAACTTCATCAAGATGGAACAAATCCTTGATGGCATTCGGGACAAGACCGGTTTCCCCGTAAAGGAACATGAATGCCATGACCCCGACGAGGGAAGGAAGGACGATGGGCATGATGGCTGCCGTCGAGAAGAACCCCCGGCCGGGAAAGTCATACCGATTGAAGATGAAGGCAAGGGGCACCCCGATGATGGCACTGGCAAGGACGCTCAATAGGGAAATGTACACGGAATTCCATAATGCCTCCAGATTCGTCTTGGATTCCTGGGTGAAGAAATCCTCGTAGTTCCCGAGACCGACTCCTTCTTTTGTGTTCATGCTCTCTAGGAATGTCCGGAGCGACGGGTAGAGAACATAAGCGATCAAGACGAGCAGGACTGGTATGAGCAGCCATAGGGTGAGACGATGATCGCGGTTCTTCATCATGAGGGATCACCGCTCACCATGGGAATCACCCGGATACGTTCCTTCGGCAGTTCGACGAAAACCGGGGAGCCCACATGCAACGAGCGTGACACTTCGCCATTCAGCGTGTGCACGCGGATGGGTTGGTTGTCCACTTGGACCATCACGTTGATAACGGAGCCGAAGAAGTGGATCTCCTTGATGACGCCTGGGAATACGTTCTCATCCTCGCTTCGTGAAGAGTCAACAAGATTGATCGCTTCAGGACGGATCGCTAAAGCAGTGCCTTGCCCGTCTGTACCGGTCTTGGCGATATTATGCTGGCGCACTGCAACGGGGCGGGGGAGGGCCCCGTTCAGCACCGTTGCGTGTGCCAGCCCCCCTTCACGCTCCTCGATGGAGGCAGGCAATAGGTTGATTTCCCCTATGAAACTGGCTACAAAATCGTTTGCAGGCTCATTATAGATTTCGGCAGGCGTTCCTACCTGATGACAGACACCGTAATTAAAGACGGCGATCCGGTCGCTCATGGAAAGGGCCTCCGCCTGATCATGGGTAACATAGATGGTCGTGATGTTGTACTCTTTCTGCAACCGGAGGATCTCGCTCCGCATCTCGTCCCTGAGTTTCGCATCCAGGTTACTGAGGGGTTCATCGAGGAGGAGGATCTCAGGCTCGATGACGAGGGCACGGGCGAGGGCGACCCGTTGCTGCTGGCCTCCGCTGAGCTGGCTGACCTGGCGCTCGGCATATTGGTCTAGCCGGACTTTCTCCAATACATTCTTCACCCGTGCCTTCACTTCCTTGATGTTCAGCTTTCGGACCCTGAGGCCGAATGCCACGTTCTCGAAGACCGTCATATGAGGGAACAGGGCATAGTTTTGGAAAACCATGCCCGTATTCCGCTTTTCAGGTGGCACCCGCGTCATATCTTTGTCCCCGAATCGAACGACCCCTTTGGTAGGATAGTAGAATCCCGCGATCATTCTCAAGGTTGTCGTTTTCCCGCAGCCACTCGGTCCGAGGAAGGTGAAGAACTCTCCATCCTTGATGGCGAGGTCCAGGTGATCGACTGCTGTGACTTTTCCGAAGGTTTTTTGGACGCTATCTATTTGTATGGACGCCATTTTCGCTTACACATCCTATTCTTTGATTTCTTTGTCCCCGTTTTTAATGTTTTCATCCCAATGCTTCATCCATTCATCGCTGTTTTCCTGGAATACCTTCCAATCGATATCCATGCTTTTGATTTCGGTGTCGGTGATCCATGAAGGAAGTCCTTCTACGTCGTCCCGGGTCGGGATACGGTAGAATTCTTCAGCCAACAGCTTAGCGGCTTCCGGTGTGTTGACGAATTCATAGAAGGCTTCAGCTGCTTTCGGATGGGGAGCATCTTTGACGAGGGCGATCCCTTCAGTCAATACAGGTGTCCCACTTTCTGGAATGATGAATTCAAATGGGTAATTTTTGTTTTCCTTCAGCATGACGACATCCGGCATGGCCCAGACGGAGATGGTCCCTTCGCCTTTGGCCACCTTGTTGTACATCATTTCAGGGTTGGCTGAGTATTCCTTCGTATTGGCATCCAGCTTCTCGAGCCACTCATAGCCTTTGGCCGGATCGTTGGAATCTTTGAAGTCGCGATAGATCATGGCAGAGAAGATCGTCCTCATGGTTCCAGAGGCGAGCGGGTAGCGGATGATGATTTCATCCTTCCATTTGGAATCAAGGAGTTCATCCCAATCCTTCGGTGCTTCATCAGCAGAGACCTTCTTACTGTTGTACATGATCACTTCAGGCGTCTGGCTTGTGCCGGACCAGTTCCAGTCTGGATCATGGAAGCCGTCTGCCAAACTGTCTGCATATGTCGGTTCATAGGGTGTCAACAGTCCTTCATCCTTGGCTTGGTCGAAGTTCGTTGATGGGGCACCCCACCATACATCGGCTTGAGGATTATTCTTTTCAGAGCGTACCCGGTCAAGGATCTCCTGGGAGCCCATATCCAGCCATTCCACGTCGATGTTGTATTTTTCCTCGAACTGCTGCTCGAACTTCGAGAGGATATCTTTCCCGTGAGGTGAGTAGACGACGATCTTATCCTCGAAGTCCTTGCCCTCTTTATTTTCGCTTCCTGAACCTTTTTCTGATCCGCCGCATGCGGAAAGGACAAGCATCGCTGACATTGATAACACCGCAAAAGCCGATTGTTTCTTCTTTGATCCCATCATTCATTCCCCCTGATCATAATAAGTGGCCCGTGCCTTCATGCTCTCGTAGGAATAAAGAAACGGCCCCGATCACACCTGCATTCGACCCTAATTCAGACACTTTCAGCTCGATTGGAATGGGAAGATATTCATTGACCATCCGCTCAAGCTTCGGCAAGATATAATCTGCCGATTTCAAGACACCACCCCCTAAAATGATGACCTCGGGATTCAAAACACTTGCAGCATTGATGATGCCGTACCCCAGTTGCGTAATGGCATCATTCACGATCGACATGGCAACGGCATCGCCTTCAGAGGCGTACCGAAAGGCCAGTTCACCGGACAGTTCACCTGTCATGGCGGCTTGGTATGCAGGATGGACAGGGTCGAGGACGACAGAACGGGTGAATGTTGCCCCGATCGCCTTTCCTCCGGCCACACTCTCGAGATAGCCATACCGATGGAAGATTGGCTGGAAGTCACCCTCGAAGTCGCGTCTGTCCGTCACCATATAGCCCATTTCTCCTGAAGCGTGGGCGCCCCCTCGGTACAACCGGTCATGGATGATGATTCCGCTGCCGATCCCGGTTCCCACAGCGATGAAAAGCACATGCCG
This sequence comes from Rossellomorea marisflavi, assembly GCF_001274775.1. GTDB lineage: Bacteria > Bacillota > Bacilli > Bacillales > Bacillaceae_B > Rossellomorea > Rossellomorea marisflavi. The sequence goes on along the minus strand of NZ_LGUE01000008.1, from coordinate 194,194 downwards.
TTTATTCCGGGCATTTCCGATCCACTGTTCCCCCAGGACAGCTACATTCACGTCGTTTTCCACGTAAACGGGGAAGGGGAAATGGCGCTCGGCTTCTGATTGGATGGGATAGCGGACCCAGTCGAGGCTAGGGGCATCGATGACCACTCCGTTCTTCGTGATTCCAGGTACGCCGATACCCATGCCGAGGACATTCGTCACATCGATTCCTTCAGCAGATAACATGGAGGAGACATCCCTCGATAGTTGTTCAAATAAACCGGTTCTAAGGTGGCTGGCGGTAGAAAAGCTCTTGGTGTGGAGGATGGTGCCATTAAGGTCTGAGAGGATGGTTTTGACTTTCGTGCCGCTGATGTCTGTCCCGATCACGTAGGCTGCCCGCTCGTTGAAGTATAAGTGGATGGGCTTTCTTCCTCCCTGGGAAGAGGACGGTCCGATTCCCTTTTCATACACTTTGTTTTCCTGAAGGAGCTCATCGACGAGAAGGGAGACGGTCGGTTTACTGAGATGGATTTTTGCGGCGATATCGGCTCTGGAGATGGGGGATTCTTGCTGAATGCAGTGCAATACTCGTTTTTTGTTGATCACTTTCGACTGCTGCACACGTTGATTCATTGCATCACGGCTTTCGTATTTTGTTAGTGAACCTAACTAATCAACTAAAAATATACAGTAGTTCCGTTTTTCTTACAATTAATATTTTTATTATTCAGAATAAACAGACGAAAAAACATACTTTGTACCCATTGGATAGAAATCGTTGAAAACCCCGCCATATCAACACGTAAAGTTGTTTACCGAGCTACTGGGATGGAGTATGGTCCGCAACGACTTTGTCGAATTTTTCCTCCTTATGACATGTAAGCGCTTTATATATCAGGTCAATGACCCATTTACAGGAAATATATGCCTGTGCTACTAATGAAAAGAACGGGAAAAACGACCTTCAGTTCGTTAAAAAGATAAACAAACTAATCGCAAGGAGGGGTGCAGTTCGAACACGGTAATCCAATTTGAGAGGAGCATGAACATGAAGAAACTGATTTGCCTCCTGATCGCCTTCTTACTCGTCCTTCCGATGAATCCTTTGGCCCGCGAAAATGAGGATCCAGACCTTTGGAGTGCCCTCAAACCACTTGAGACCACTGTGACCTTCCTGAATACGGGAGCGCATCCCGACGATGAACGGAGTGATTTCCTCGCCTATCTCTCCAGGGGTCTGGGCGTGAAGACATCCAGCCTCATTGCCAACCGGGGTGAAGGCGGCCAAAATGAAATCGGTCAAGAGCTCGACAATGCCCTTGGCATCATCCGTTCGAGGGAAATGATTGAAGCAGCAAAAGTGACAGGCGTAAAAGCATACCACCTCAGTGAAACCACCTCTGATCCCATCTATGACTTCGGATTTTCGAAGACTCCAGACGAAACCCTCTCCAAATGGGGGGAAGACCTTACCTACGAGCGGTTGATCCGCTTCATCCGTACCTATCAGCCTGATATCGTGATGCCGTCTTTCCGTGATGTCGATTCTCAGCATGGGCATCATCGGGCGATATCAATCCTGACCCAGCGCGCATTTGAGGATGCAGCTGATCCGAACGTTTACCCAGAACACCTTGAAGAAGGTCTGTCCCCTTGGAAAATCAAAAAACTATACTTACCAGCAGAATCAAAAGAGAGCGCCACATCATCGATTGAAATCGGCATGCTCGATGACATCTACGGGAAATCATATCCTCAAATCGGAGAAGAATCCCGTTTCCTCCATAAAAGCCAGGGAATGGGTAGCGAGATCCCAGTGGCCCCAAGACAGGTGCACCTTGAACTGGTGAAATCCCGTGATGCATCCTCAGGGAAGGATCAGCTCTTTAAAGGGATTCCTTATGAATTCAACGAATGGGCAGCGGAGCTTCCAAAGAAAGAAAAATCTCTCGTGAAGCAGTATCAAAAGCTCCAAGGCCAGCTCGAACGGACGATTTCCAGCTATCCTGATCGTTCTGAAGCATTCCGGGAGGCTCAGAAATCCTTGAAGCTCGTAGAAAAGGCAACCAAGATGACAAGGAAGGCCAAGCTGGATTCAGGGTTGAAGGAAGACCTCCTCCATAAGCTGTCCCTGAAGGAAGAACAGCTCATGAATGTAAGCTACTTGTCTTCTGACCTTGACGTTCAGGCAACGTCGGAATCTAACGTGCTGACAGGCGGGCAGCAAGTGAAAGTGGAAGTGAACTTGAAAAACGACGGCAAGCATGTTCTGAAGAATGCAGACGTCACTCTGGATACCCCTTTTCACTTCTCCAAAAAAACAAAGAAAAAGAACCTGAAACCGGGTGAAGAACGAACGTTCACCTTCAAAGTGGATGTGCCTGAAGATGCGGAAACATACCATCCATACGAAGAGCCGGTCATTCAGGCATTGGTCACATTCCGTTCCGGTTCAGTGGAAACGGTGAAGAAAGAGGAATTGAACGGGACCATCGCCGTCCTTCCCGATGTCGGTCTCACCATGAGCCCGGAAGACCTTGTCGTGAACACGGCGGATGTGAAGACAGACGTGCCGGTCAGTGTCGAAGTGACCAACTACAAGCAAGGAAAATCAACTGCCGCGGTATCCTTAGACGTCCCTGAAGGCTGGACCGTCACGCCTTCATCAGTAGACATACATTTTAAGGATCATAAAGAGAAAAAATCAGCCGACTTTGTCCTTCACCCTCCTGCAGAGATCGAAGAAGGAGATTTCAAGGTAGAGGCACATGCAAACGTCGACGGGAAAACGTTCGGAACCACTGTCCAGGAAATCACCTACAGTCACATCGGTACGTTTTACTACCAGTATGATGCAGGAATCAATGGGGTTTCGTTCGAGCTCCTGACCCCTGAAGGCATGAAGGTAGGGTATATCGAAAGCGGATTCGATCAGGTGGCTGACTACCTGTCCAATGTCGGAATGGATATAACGAGATTGACTGATAAGGATCTAGCTTCCGGCGATCTATCCGAATTCGATACGATCGTTACGGGGATCAGGGCTTATCTCTCCCGTGATGCACTCAATGAGAATAACGACCGGCTGAAGGCGTACGTGGAGGAGGGGGGACATCTTGTCGTTCAGTATCATAAACCGAATGATAGATGGGACGCGGCCACAACGGCACCTTATCCCCTCACGATCGGCAATCCGTCCATTCGCTGGAGGGTGACGGATGAAAATGCAGACGTCGAGATCCTTAAGCCTGAATCCAGCCTCTTCTCCTATCCGAATGCCCTTTCTGAGAACGACTGGGACAACTGGGTACAGGAAAGGGGTCTCTACTACCCGATGGATTGGGATAGCCGTTATGAAACGTTCGTCCGCATGAATGATCCAGGGGAAGAATCATTTGATGGAGGGATCCTCATGGCGCCTTACGGAGAAGGTACCTATCTTTATACCAATCTGGTCTTCTATCGTCAGATACAAGGTCAGGTTCCCGGAGGCTACCGCATCTTTACCAATCTCCTGAGCTATGGTCAAGGAGATTGATCGGAGGATCTGACTAAGGTCCACGTGACAAAATGGGGCTGAGACAAACGTGTTTGATGGGAAAACCCGGATTCAATTGCCTGCGATGAGGCAAAGAATTCGGGTTTTCCATTTGTTCATGAACACTACGATTTCATCATGTCCAGCGGTTGATTGGAGTGCAAGATGGAGGTTCCTTCATGAAGAGTAGTTAATTTGAGATCCCACAGGCTTGCGGAGCCGCGAAAAGCGGAGTCTTGCACGGAACTCATGAGTGGTATAAAGAATCTATACGGATCATGTTCGTCATGATAGGGTCCCCTTTTTGTTTTATTCGAACACCATTTTTCATATTCGGCGGCAAAAATAGCATTATAAAGTAAAAAAATACTAGTATGTTTGTAAAAGAAGGAGGAAAAAACTCATAATATGTAGAATAAACCAAAAGTAGTAAAATATTACTAGTTATAAAGGAGGATACAATGGCAAGAGAATATCTGATTGTTTTCGAAGAGTATGACCTGACGAGACGCAAAGCCGATTGGAAAAATAAGCACCTGCTCCTCTTTGAAGGAAAGCACTACAAAGAAGGGATTGTCTCCATCTGCAGGCCTCCCGGATTTTCACATCCTCTTAAAGGGATCCTATACTCAAACTTCGTGATGGAAACGATGGGCTGCACCCTGTATGCCCTCCCGATCGCTGAAGGAAGCTCCCTGTCATTCAAATGTGTGGATATCGACGCAAACACGATCATCACGTGCAAGCTTATCGTGGAGAAAACGCATACGATGACACGGTTGAATATCCTGCCTTCCCACCCGCATGAAGAACCCCTCGATGACGAGATGAAAAGTGATATACTCTCATTCTTCAGTTTGAAGACCGATGCCAGAACGGTCACCTTCCAATGGAAGCCCAATGTGTATAAAAGAGGCAAAAGCGTAGGGGAATAAGGCTTTACTCCGCTACCGAACTACCTCTCTAAGTTTCTAAAATCCCGATGATTTCCGTTGACCCAGGCCGATATCCTACATACAATGAAGATAGTTATTAGTATGTTTAGAATTTTCTCTCAAGGTGATGACTCCATGAAAACAGCAGGGAATACCCGGATCGGCAAGAGTGCCATGCTCCTTCTCCTCACCGAGAGGTCTGAAGAGGATTGGAATCGCCATTTCAACGAACTGAACTGGAGCTACTGTACCGGCAGGATCGGATCAATGGACAGCCAGAAGATCGTCGCGGCCATCGAGACCGCTGCAAAGCGGAGTGATATCGTCCGAGAAGACCTGTACCGCGAGATGCACGCTCTTTACCATGCCATCATGGAAGCACTCACGGGCGTCACCAGGGGCCACACCCAGCTGGGAGAGATCCTCAGGACAGTGGGGCTGAGCTTTTCGGTCGTAAGGGGAACGCCGTATGCCCAGGAAGAGGAAGGCGAGTGGATCGCCGTCGCTCTCTACGGGACCATTGGTGCCCCGGTGAAGGGACTTGAACATGAGACGATCGGTCTCGGAATCAATCATATTTGAATAAGAGCCTATAGAAATCAGTCAAAAGGAGGCTCGGTCAAGGACAGGATTCTGTCTTTGACCGAGCCTCCTTTTCATGTGGACAAACAATTATAACGAGGTGATCATGATGGTGGAATTGACAGGTTGCTCCCTGACGTTGGCTCAGGCAAAGCAGGTGATCGATGAGAAGGTGTTCGTCACCCTATCGCAGGAAAGCATGGACAGGGTAAAGAAGAGCCGGGAAGCGGTTGAGCGGATCGTGAAAGAAAAGCGGGTCGTCTACGGTATCAATACAGGATTCGGAAAATTCAGCGATGTGCTCATCGATCCCGAGGATGTGGAAGAGCTCCAGCTGAACCTCATCCACTCCCACGCATGCGGGGTAGGGGATCCGTTCCCTGAAAACGTCTCGAGGGCGATGCTCCTCTTGAGGGCGAATGCCCTGCTGAAAGGATATTCGGGCGTGCGGCCCGTCATCGTTGAGCGATTGGTGGAGTTCCTCAATAAGGAAATCCATCCCGTCGTTCCACAGCAAGGATCACTCGGTGCAAGCGGAGATCTTGCCCCCCTTTCCCATCTCGCCCTCGCCCTCATGGGAGAAGGGCAGGTGCACTACCGCGGCGGGATCCACGACACCCTGACCGTCCTTTCAAAGGAAAACATCTTCCCGATCCAGCTCCAGGCCAAAGAGGGCCTTGCCTTGATCAACGGAACACAGGCCATGACGGCCATGGGGGTCATCGGTTATCTGGAAGCAGAAGAACTCGCCCATCAGAGCGAGCTGATCGCAAGCCTCACGATGGAAGGGCTGAGGGGGATTACCGATGCCTTCGATGAAGATGTGCATCTGGCCAGGGGCTACACGCAGCAGGTCGACACGGCCTCGCGGATCCGGAGCTATCTCCAGGGCAGCAGACTGACGACGAGGCAGGGTGAGCTCAGGGTCCAGGATGCTTATTCCCTCCGCTGCATCCCCCAGGTGCACGGAGCTTCGTGGCAGGCCCTCGACTATGTGAAGGAAAAGCTCGAGATCGAAATGAACGCGGCAACGGATAATCCCTTGATCTTTGAAGACGGGGAGAAGATCATCTCGGGAGGAAACTTCCACGGTCAGCCAATCGCCTTTGCCATGGACTTCATGAAGATCGCTGTTGCTGAGCTTGCCAATATCTCCGAGCGGAGGATCGAGCGACTCGTCAATCCGCAGCTGAGCGACCTGCCGCCGTTCCTCAGCCCTGAGCCCGGCCTTCAATCGGGAGCGATGATCATGCAGTACTGTGCCGCCTCCCTTGTATCGGAAAATAAAACCCTGGCCCATCCGGCGAGCGTTGATTCCATCCCGTCGTCGGCGAATCAGGAAGATCATGTGAGCATGGGGACGATCGGTTCCCGCCACGCCTATCAGATCCTCCAGAACACCCGGCGCGTCGTGGCCATCGAACTCGTCTGCAGCCTTCAGGCAGTGGAGCACCGGGGAGTGGATCTCATGGCACCGACCACGAAGCGCTTCTACGATGAAGCACGCAAGGTCATCCCGAGTATCACCAAGGACCGTATATTCTCGAAAGATATCGAAGCCGCAGCTTCATGGCTTCAATCCATTCAACTGCACACCATCATTTCGAATGAGACGAAGGAGGAAACGACCAATGGTTAAAGCGGATAAACGAATCGTACGCGTCAAAAAAGGAACGGAGATCGAATGCAAAGGGTGGGAGCAGGAAGCGGTCCTCCGCATGCTCTACAACAATCTTGATCCCGAAGTGGCCGAAATTCCTGAGGAGCTCGTCGTATACGGCGGGATCGGGAAGGCTGTCCGGAACTGGGAATCCTTCGATGCCATCGTCCGCTCCTTGCGGGAACTGGAGAATGACGAAACCCTCCTGATCCAGTCCGGGAAGCCTGTCGGGAAATTCAGGACCCATACAGCAGCCCCGAGGGTGCTACTGTCCAACTCCGTCCTCGTACCGAAATGGGCGGACTGGGATCACTTCCACGAGCTCGATAAGAAGGGGCTCATCATGTACGGCCAGATGACGGCGGGAAGCTGGATCTATATCGGGACACAGGGCATCCTTCAGGGAACATACGAGACGTTCGCTGCCCTTGCCAAAAAGCATTACAACGGATCCCTCAAGGGCACCATCACCCTGACGGCCGGGCTCGGAGGTATGGGCGGCGCTCAGCCCCTTGCCGTCACCATGAACGGTGGGGTCGTCATCGCCGTCGATGTGGATGAGGAACGGATCGATAAGCGCCTGGATACACGTTACTGCGATGTAAAGACAGATTCCGTCGACGAAGCCCTCCTCATGGCCCATGAAGCCCGTGACAAAGGGGAAGCGCTGTCCATCGGCCTTCTCGGGAATGCGGCAGAAGTCCATCATGAACTTCTGCGCCGCGGGGTGAAGATCGATATCGTCACCGATCAGACGTCGGCGCATGATCCATTGAACGGGTATGTCCCGGAAGGCTACAGCCTCAAGGAAGCGGCAGAGCTGCGCGGCTCCGATCCGAAACGCTATACGGATCTTTCCAAGAAGAGTATGGCGAAGCATGTGGAGGCGATGCTCGAGTTCCAGAAGCGCGGAAGCATCGTTTTCGATTACGGCAACAACATCCGTCAGGTCGCCAAGGATGAAGGGGTCGAGGATGCCTTCGCATTCCCCGGCTTCGTCCCGGCCTATATCCGTCCGCTCTTCTGCGAAGGGAAAGGACCGTTCCGCTGGGCAGCCCTCTCAGGTGACCCTGCAGACATCCACCGGACGGACCGCCTGATCAAGGAGCTCTTCCCAGAGAATGAGGCCCTCAATCGCTGGATCGATATGGCCCAGGAGAAGGTGGCATTCCAGGGCCTCCCGTCAAGGATCTGTTGGCTCGGATACGGAGAACGCGTGAAGATGGGCCTTGCCATTAATGAGCTGGTGAAGAACGGGGAGCTGAAAGCGCCGATCGTTATCGGACGGGACCATCTCGACTGTGGGTCCGTCGCTTCACCGAACCGGGAAACCGAAAGCATGATGGACGGAAGCGATGCAGTCGGTGATTGGGCAATCTTGAATGCCCTGATCAATACGGCGGCTGGCGGTTCATGGATTTCCTTCCACCACGGCGGTGGAGTCGGCATGGGCTACTCCCTCCACGCCGGGATGGTCGCTGTCGCAGACGGTACGGATCTCGCGAAGGAACGGCTGGAACGGGTGCTCACCTCGGATCCGGGGATGGGCGTCATCCGTCATGCAGATGCAGGGTATGACATCGCCAACGAAACCGCGGAAAAACACGGAATCCATATCCCGATGAAGAGGGGGAATGAAGAATGACATACGATCTGATCATCGAACATATTGGCGAGCTTCTTACCATGGAACATGGGGAGGGGCCGATCAGGGGAGAAGACATGAAGCACCTCCCAGTGAAAAAGAACGCAGCCATTGCCATCAAGGATGGCATCATTGCCTGGATCGGGACACAGGAAGAGGCAGCAAGCCTTCATGCAAAAGAACGGATGGATGCAGGAGGGAAACTCGTTTCCCCTGGACTCGTTGATCCCCATACCCATCTCGTATTCGGGGGATCGAGGGAGCACGAAATGGCCCTGAAGCAGCAGGGCGTCCCGTACCTCGAGATCCTCAAGCAGGGCGGAGGCATCCTTTCCACCGTCGGCGCCACAAGGCAGGCGACGGAGGAAGAGCTCCTAGCCAAGGCGAAGTTCCATCTCGACCGGATGCTTTCCTACGGGGTCACCACGGTCGAAGCGAAATCGGGCTACGGCCTGGATAAGGATACCGAGCTGAAGCAGCTCAGGGTCGCCAAGCAGCTCAACCACGAGCATCCAGTCGAGATCGTCTCGACGTTCCTCGGTGCCCACGCCATCCCGCCTGAATACAAAGGAGAGCCGGAGGCATTTTTGGATGCCATGCTACATCTGCTGGAAGACATCGAAAAAGACGAGCTTGCGGAATTCGTCGACATCTTCTGTGAGACGGGGGTATTCTCCGTGGAGCAGTCAAGGGCTTTCCTCCTGAAAGCAAAAGAGAAGGGCTTCTCCGTGAAAATCCATGCGGATGAAATCGATCCTCTAGGCGGTACGGAAATGGCCGTCGGGATCGGTGCCGTCAGCGGCGATCACCTCGTCGGGGCATCCCCTGAAGGCATCAAGGCCCTCGGGGAAGGGAATACGATTGCCGTCCTGTTACCGGGCACGTCGTTCTACCTGAACAAAGGGAAATATGCGAATGCAAGAGGCATGATCGAGGCAGGGGCCGCCGTCACGCTTTCAACGGATTTCAATCCGGGAAGCTCACCGACGGAAAACCTGCAGCTTATCATGAACCTCGCTTCCCTGCAGCTGAAGATGACACCGGAGGAGATCTGGAACTCCGTCACCGTCAATGCGGCCCATGCCATCAACCGTGGAGACGTGGCCGGGAAGATTGTCGTCGGCAGGAAGGCGGATATCGTCCTATGGGATGCGCCGAACCACCACTACATCCCGTATCATTACGGAGTCAATCACACGGCTGCAGTCGTGAAATCGGGCCGCGTCGTGTACCGCAGGAGAATCGACCATGAATATGCCTATTAAACCGGCAGGGCAGGCGGCATTCAAGGATCGTTATACCACAAAGGTCGCCGAGCTCCTGAAGCCGTGGGAAGAAGGGGAAAGGGGAGCAGCGGCCATCCTGGGCGTCCCCTTATCCAAGCCGTCCATTTCCCATTCAGGGGCAAGCTTCGCACCGGGTGCGATCCGGAACGCCCTGAATGGATTCACCACCTACAGGATCGAGAGCGGGCAAGATCTCACTTCCCCCATCATCGATTTTGGCGATGTCGTCATGCACCCGACCTCCATAATGGAATCACATGAGCGGATCACCACAGCCGTCCGTCAGGTACTGACTCAGGAAGCGGCACCGTTCACGATCCTGCTCGGAGGGGATCATTCCATCACCACCTCCGCAGTCAAAGCTTTTTGCGAAGAAAAAGGGACGGTAGGGATCATCCAGTTCGATGCCCACCACGACCTCCGGAACACAGAGGATGGCGGACCCACCAACGGGACCCCGTTCAGAAGGCTGCTACAGGAAGGGATCATAAAGGGAGAGAATCTCATCCAGATCGGCATCCGCAACTACAGCAATGCAAAAGCCTATCATGAATACGCCCTCGATCAGGGTGTGACGGTTCATACAATGAAAGACGTAAGGGAGAGGGGGACGGCAGAACTTGTCCGCCAGGGAATCGAGATGCTGAAGGGGCGGGTTGACGTCATCTATCTGTCCGTAGACATGGACGTCCTCGATCAATCCTACGCTCCAGGCTGCCCTGCCATCAGTCCAGGAGGCATGAACCCTGAAGAGCTTCTGGAAGGCCTCCACGAGGCTCTGAAGCACCCTGGTGTCAGGGCCATGGATATCGTGGAGATCGACCCTACGCTTGATTTCAGGGATATGACGAGCCGGATCGCAGCGCTCCTTGTAGTGGAAACGGCAGCGCTCCTCAACACATAAGAAAAGGCGGCCCATGAGGACCGCCTTTTCTTATACCATGCTTTCGCGCTGTATGTCATAACCTGAATGAACTTCTTTCATTCCGATCACCTTCAGGAAGTGGTGGAGCTTTTTCAGACAGCCCTTCTCCAAATCCCCAACGACATCAAACAAATCAATGACTGCACATTTTTCTACCTTTGGAAACGACAAATGCTTAGGCTTGAGGGCTTGCTGATGATTCTCGATCGGATACGTGGATGCGAGTGCCTCCCCGACCTTGCAATCACCTTGCAAGAACTCAAAATGGAACTGAATCGACAAATCAATTTCAGAATATAGAGGATTTACTTTCATGCTTATGCTATTCATCATGAAGCCCCCTTTCTTTTATTGTACTTTTATACTACCACACCTTAAAAACAAGGGGATTTTGGCTCAGTAAGGTATATAATTGATGCATCTTTGATTTTGGGTAAATATGTTCTGTTTTTGAGTATTTATATAACTTTAGGCATATTTACAAACGAAGATTAAACAAAAGAAAAACGCTCCCATAAAAGGAAGGCGTGAGTACAGTTATCTTTATAACTAATAAATGTTTTCTGGAAGTTCTTTCAAGGGCTTAATCACTGCAGCACTTGTGGTACCTGCAAATCCAAGCGCCAATACCATCGTGGCTACTGTAATTATAATATATTTCTTCATAGTGCTTTCCTCCTTGTTCTTTGATTTTATAGAAAGATAAAAAATCAATTAAAGGTGTTATAATAATTAAAACACATTATTAAATTCTTTCTAACTCAACTGAGAATTATAATATCACAATTTTTTAGTGTATTTCATGGACTTTCGGTGCTTTTTATCTAAAAATATAACTTTAGGCATATTTAGGAGAGTGTAGAATGGATTTTGCAGCTGTAGGTAAAAAAATTAAAGAACTGAGGAAAAATAGTGGCCTGTCGCAGGAAGAATTGTCCGAGGGTGTATGCACTCAAGCGCAAATAAGCAAAATAGAAAAAGGGTTAGTTTTTCCATATGCCTCTACATTGTATCAAATCTCTCAAAAGTTAGGTGTAGATGTAAACTATTTCTTTGATATAGGTACAACTCCACGTCTTGATTATGTACAAGAAGTGTTTGAGCAGTTACAAATAATGAGAAGAACTTACAGATTTAGAGAAATGATTGATATTGTAAAAGCGGAAGAGACAAATCCATTGTTTACTCAAAATAAAAAAAATCTTCAGCTTCTCCTGTGGCATAAAGGTATTTATTTATATGAAGTAGAACATAAAAAAGATGAAGCGATTGAAATATTAAATCAAGCAGTTCATATCACTGACTTAAAGGGAAAAGTGATGCAGGAGAGAGAAATAGAGATATTACTTACAATGGCTACTATTTATTTTAAAGAAGATATAAATTCTGCCTTATCTTTATATGAAGAGGTAATTAGGCATCTACAAGTACTTCCGCATTTGAATGACTACACCATAAAAACAAAACTTTATTATAATATGGCAAGGGTTTTAACTAGATTAAATCGGTTAGATGAGTCTAATGGATATTGTGATGAGGCCATAAAGTGGTGTCTGAAAAAAGACAGTATATTTCTTCTCGGGCAAATACATTATCAAAAAGGATACAACTTGGAGTTAGATAACCAACTAGAGAGTGCAAGAAAATACATGGAAAAAGCTTTAATTGTATTTGAAATTCAAGAAGATTATAAAACTGTAGATTTTGTCAGAGAGAAGATTAAGCAATTTTCAAATATTTAAAATCCTCAAAAGATCTGAGTGATCCCAATGACCACCAACAAACCCTTCAATCTATCAAAACTCATCTCAGTCTTACTACTCGCCGCAGGAGTCGTCCTGCTCACCACCGCCCTTTATTTCACCGTGCAGTCAGTCAGGGAGCTTGTGTATCAGAATGGAATAGAAAAGCGCTATTCGTTCCAGTCACCGGAGGATACGGAAACGGTTCAGGTATTCCATGGGGTGAAGGTGCAGACGTACCGGGATGGCCCTGAGGTGCTCCTGGAGCTTCAGGAAGAGGAGCGGGCCAAGGTGAAGGTGCCAGGAGACCAAACAGATGAAAAGAGCGACATGAAGGCGTTCAAGGGCATTGTCCAGTACAAGCTGATGAAGGAAAAGGAAACCGGGGAAGAGTGGTTTATTGCGGCCCTCCGATTGACGCCGGAAGCCATGAAAGAGGGCGACCAGAAGTTCCAGACGTTCCGGATCAATGAAAATGGCGTCGTGAAAAAGTCGACCTTCTCATCGGGTGCGAATTCCAAGCTCGAAACCCAGTGGATCCGGGGGCTGACAGAAGATAAAATCGGATATCACACCAGTCTTCCTTATCAGGATCACCCGGTGTTGACATTGATTTCAACAGCAATTGCAGGCTTAGTTTCACTGTTAGTTGGCCTTCGCTTACGGAAACGGGAGAAAGCCAGGAAATACGAAGCAGCATGACATTGGAGGAAGAAGGTCCGGTGTCTTTTTTATGCAAAGAAAACCGCTCCGGGTATGGAACCCTGGAGCGGTTTTTGGATTATTTCTTCTTCACCGTCACGTTTTTCGCTTTGCTTACGTTGCCTGCTTTGTCCTTGGCTGTGACGGAGAGGACGGTCTTTGCCTTTTGTTTCTTGATTTTGAAGGTGAATTCACCTTTTTTGTTGGCTTTGGCTTCACCGAGTTTTTTGTTCTTCACTTTGACTGTGACGGTGGCACCGGCTTCAGTCTTGCCTTTGACGGACGTGCTTTTGTCGTTGACGCTGTTCACCTTGGGTGCAGCTGGTGGTGTTTTGTCTGCTACCTTCAAGTTCGTGCCTTTGCTCGTATTGCCTGCGGCATCGGTCGCGGTCACGACAACGGTGGTACCTGCTTTTTGTTTCTTGATCTTAAGGGTGAATTTCCCTTTGGCATCGGCTTTGACTTTTGCGATCTGTTTGCCCTTCACCTTGGCTACGACCTGGGCTTTTGCTTCGGTTGTGCCGGTGATGGAGGTGCTCTTATCGCTGATTGCTTTTGCCTTTGGAGCGGCAGGTGGGATCACGTCGATGACGGTCACTTTTGTTTCAGAGCTTTCTTTGTAGCCATCCTGTACGGTTACGTAGAGGACCGCGTTCTCTTTTTGTTTAGGAATCTTCACTTTGAATGAACCGTTTTTATCGACTTTCCCTGTTGCGATGACTTTACGGGAAGCATTTTTAATATTCACTTTCAGGTTTGCCTGGGCCGTACCTGACAGGGTGGTATCTTTATTGGTCACTTTTTTCACTTTTGGTTTATCTGGTGCTTTTTCTACGACTTGTTTCACGGATGTCTTTGCATTGCCGTTCGTAATGACGACGGTCAGGATCTGATCGGTTTTCTGAACCGGGATGGCAACGCTGTAGGAGCCGGATTTAACGGTTCCTTTGCCGAGGGATTTCTTCCCGTTCCATACTTCGATGGTAGATCCGTTCTTGGCTTTACCTGTAACGGCTTTTGAGTTATTAAGGATCGGATTGATGGTTGCCCCCAGGTCAAGTGTACTGACGGCACTGAACGCATCCAAGCGTCCATATCCAGATACGTGATCGTAACCAGGCGGTAAGACCTCGACAGGGTATGGACCATCTACTTCTTCATCCCAATAGTCTTCTTCTCCGGTATACGGGTTATCCTGTTCGTCGAAAGCGACATCGACGGCTGTCTTGTTTAAGAGTGCTTGCACTTCAGAAGCCTTCATCGTTGGTTTCTGAGAGAGGAGCAGACCGGCTACTGCGGCAACATGTGGTGTCGCCATGGATGTTCCGCTCATGTAAGTGACATTCCCGTCTGGAAGGAGGGCAGGGATGTCCGAGCCTGGCGCTACAAGATCCAACCCTTTTCCGTAATTCGAGAAATCGGAAACGATATCAAATTTGCTGGTTGAACCGACTGCGATTACATATTTAGAAGAACCAGGGTAGTTCAGTTCCTCCATCCCGTCATTACCGCTTGCAGCTACGATGGTCACGCCTTTGCCACTTGCGTAACGCAGGGCATATTCAATCGTACGGCTGTATCCGCCTCCAAGGCTAAGGTTCAGCACCTTGGCTCCATTATCGGCTGCATACATGATCCCGGCTGCAATCTGTTCGGTATCCCCGCCACCGGATGAATCAAGAACCTTGATCGGCAGGATTTCAGCATATGGATTGATCCCGGCCATGGAGTAATGGTTATCGGACTTTGCAGCAATGATGGAGGAAACATGTGTCCCGTGGCCATTGTCATCCATTGCATCATCGTTTCGATCCACAAAATTGTATCCTTTGTCTACAAGGACATTACCCGAAAGATCGGCAAGGGTGTGATCAACACCAGTATCAGCAACGGCAATCACAGTTTTGTCTAGTTTCTTATTTTTCAACAGTTTCTCAAGGGCTTCATACCCGATATCGCTGCCTTTTTTCTCGCCGTTATTTAAAGACCATTGATGCTCATACTGAACGTCTGCGGACAGAGCCGTGTAGGTCTGGACCTGCTCTACGAATTCGACTTCAGGAAGTTTGGCGATTTGATTGGCGGTCGTCTTGGAGCTTGCCGAGAATCCTTTACCATTATTCTTCACTTCCACGACAAGGAAACGGTCTGATTTCAATTCTTTTTTTGATAAGTCATCCACAGATTTAATTCCGTAAGACTCTACTTTGGATTTGACGCGACTTGTCGGCTGACCGTCCTTCACTTTCACAATCAAGCGGGAAGGATCAGCGGTTGAACTTGTCGTACTGAGACCAGCTTTTGAGACTACTTGCGAGACAGAAGTGCCGGATAGCTTTGAAAGATCCACATTCTTAACGGAGTTTTCAAGCTGGGTCTTCAGGGGACCCGGTACGGCATCATGGGCAATCGCGTACAGGTTGCTGATGGCTTCCTGCTCTTTGTCAGAAATGGCATACGTACTTGATCCGCCGTTCTTCGCTGTGTCACTCAAGAGATTTTTCAAAGTGGACAGGTTTGCATACACGTCTTCACGCAGGTTTTTATCAAACAGCATTTTAGACGTGATGAATGGAGCTGACTTATAATAAACAGCCGTCAGTTCTTTCCCATTATCTGTTTTGGATAGGAGGTTCTCACGGATCGAACGGAGGTCGGATAAAATCACCTTTCCGTTTTTCTTTTTCTCGACGCTGAGCTCTGCAGGGCATTCTTCTCCTACGGCCCCATTGGAAGGTGGAAGCGACACGCCGTCGTAGCTGATTTTATAAGGGTTAGGCAACAGATTGCCGTCTTCATCCTCTTCTACATAGCTTTCCAATTTAATATAGTAAGGGCCGACCCACGAGATCGGGAAGTCGATAGACGCGGTTTCCTGATCGTAGGAATAGCCTCTATATTGTTCGAACGTATTGTCATCGGTGGCATTTTCGAGGCTTGAGTAAACACTCATGTTCACCTCAGATTGGGATTCAAGCTTGATTCTCAGATGAGTGAATTGTTCGACAGTATCATTTCCAGGGGTGATCTTATACCACTGAACATGATCATCATCAGTGAAGCTCCCTTCTGTTAATTCCGACATGGCAAGCGGTAATTCTTCAATAACCGTTGCGGCGTTTGCTTGAGGGAGCTGTGGCAGGCAAACACTGAAAATCACAATCAAAGCTAGTAAACTCTTGATCAACTTTTTCCTCATAGTATCCTCCAATATCCTATTAGTAAAATCAATTAATTAAACCACATAACTCTCTTAATTGGAATATATTTCTTGACGTAAAAGCGAAATATTATTCGCCAAATAATGACACCTTTACATACGACAAAACCGGTTGCCAAGGGCAACCGGTTTGCACTGCCGGGTAGTACATTTCCATACCTGTTGGGAACATAGTACCGGGTAGTGTTTAGAGACTGTAAAAGCGTTTGAAGCTGTCGAATTTCGATTTCCAATAAGAGTTGTTCAGGCTGGAGATTTCGACGCCGTTGTCACCCGCGTGGATGAACTGATTGTTGCCGACATAGATCCCCAGATGGGAAATACCTTTCTTGTATGTATTCGAGAAGAATACGATATCACCGATTGCGGGTTTGTCGACATAGTATGAGCGGCTGTAGTATCCTTCTGAAGAAGTTCTGGACATACTGACGCCTGCCTGGTTGAAAGCATAATAAATGAATCCGCTGCAATCGAAGCCGGCAGTGGTGGACCCACCCCATACGTAAGGTTTACCGATCTGTCCTTTTGCTGCTGAGAGAAGGCGGTTGACGTCAAAAGAAGTAACCGTATCTTCTTTAGGAACTGATGGTGTAGGAGCCGGTGCTGGAGAGGGAGAAGAACCTCCGTTGACCTTAAGTGTCTGCCCAACGTAAATCATATTCCCGGACAGTCCATTAAGTTTCTTAAGCTCGCTCACGCTCATGCTGTAGCGCAAGCTGATGTGGGAGAGAGTATCCCCTGATACAACCTTGTAAGAGCCTGTCGCGCTGTTTCCGGGTGCCGGTGAAGGCTTGGAAGGTGTCGGTGCAGGAGCCGGGGTGGAAGAACCAGATCCACCGGATGAAACCGATAGTTTTTGTCCCGGGTAGATCAGATGACTTGAGATTCCGTTCCATTTCTGCAGTTCGCCGAGTGAAATGGAGTGGCGGTTGGCAATGGCAATCAGCGTATCCCCAGATTTGACCGTATAGGTTTTAGCTGGCGAAGACGGAGCCGGCGCTGGCGCTGAAGGTTTAGACGGTGCAGTGGAGGCTTTTGCCGTCACCTTAAGGACCTGATTCGGGAAAATCATGTCTGATTTCAGATTGTTAAGCGATTTCAAGTTCGACACAGACGTATTATACTTACGGGCAATATTCCATAGGGAGTCTCCTGATTCTACTTTGTGCGAACTTGCCGCGGCAGCAGATGCATAGGTAGAAGACAGAACGGCGGTAGCAGCAAATGTTACAATCGTTTTTTTCAATGGGTTTCTCCTTCTATGTATAGATTGATAGTTTTTTGTCATTTTACCATAAATTAATAGAAAAAAGGGAGTAAAATCACCAAAAATGTAAAAAGAAATAGTACTTTGGACTGTGTTATCACAACGTGCCGAATGACGGAAGAGCAATTGGGAGGGGGACGGGAAAAATCGACAAAAAAGGACGCAGGGATCACCTGCGTCCTTTACCCACATTTATTTCGTTTTAAACACTTTTTCGACAACTCGTTTGCTTGCCTCTCCATCTTCGAGGTAACAGAACTTCTGATAAAATGCGTCAAAGTTCGTTTGGGATGCTGGATCCGGATGCTGAATATGGCGGATCACGTCTTCGGTGGTCTTTACCAATGGACCTGGTGCTTGTGCTTCAAAGTCGAAGTAGAACCCGCGAAGCGTATCGCGATAATTCTCGATATCGTACACATAGAAGATCATCGGACGGCCAAGATTTGCATAATCGAAGAACACAGACGAATAATCGGTAATCAAAAGATCAGAGATGAGGTACAGCTCGCTGATATCCGTATGATGCGATACATCGTACGCAAATCCGGCAAACGGAGTGATGTCCAGGTTCTCGGCAATCAGGTAGTGCATGCGGAGAAGGACGATATACTCATCCCCAAGTTCTTCCTGCATCTTATCAAGCTCCAGCTTAAGGTTGAACTTGTATTTACCCTTTGCATAGAACTCATTGTCGCGCCACGTAGGTGCATAGAGAATCATCTTTTTATCCAAAGGAAGTTCAAGGCGTTCTTTCAACGAGTTCATCGTTTCAGCATTATTCGCATTATGAAGGAAATCATTCCGCGGATAACCGGATTCAATCATATCCTTCTCAAAGCCGAACGCCCTGGCGAATATCTCTGAAGAATAACGGTTCGGTGAAATCAAGTAATCCCAGCGGCTAGACTCCAGCAGGAAATTCTTCTTGTATTTTGCCGTGTTGGTACCAGGCATATGAACCTCGTCCATGTCGGCCGCAAGGCGTTTCAGCGGTGTACCATGCCATGTTTGCAGATAAGTCGTGTGACTTGGTTTTGGTATCCAAATCGGCAGCCTGCTGTTGGAAACCCAATATTTTGAACGGGCCATTTTGAAGAGCCATGGAATCGAGAAGCGATTGATCGTCTTGAGTCCCTTGCCTTCAAATACGGCAGCGCTCCGGGGATCGATGCTCCAGTACATATCGTACTCCGGATGATTCTCAAGCATATATTCGTATATGGCTCGGGGATTACAGCTGAACTGCTTGCCAAGGAAGCTTTCAAATACCACTTGTTTCTTTTTGGCCGGAAGTTTTCCTAAGAACGTAAAGGCAAGTTTATACGCTCTTTTGACCGTTCTTCCTCTCTTGACACGAACAAGAAAGTTCTTAGCCTTCCGAACTGTTTCTTTGAGTGCATTGTATTGGAACACCCTGATGGATAAGAAACGGGATTTTTTCGTCGGTTTTACACGCGCCAACAACTTTCTTCCGTTTGATTGAATGAAGACAGACTGGAATTCCGTTTCAGGATTCCTAGGGAAGAAAGGAAGCCGGTGACTTCTTATCTTGACCTCTTCGCCATTAATCACATTTGTATATTCAACAAAGAATTTGAAATAGGTATTCGTACCATCCTGGAAGAGTTCTTTTAGGTCAACGCTTCCATGAAATCCACTCTCTGTGAAGGAGAGTGCGGTATTTTGGAATAGCTCCCTTAAATCTTCACGATCTTCAGAAGGGAGTGGGATGATGACTTCTTCTTCTGTCTCTGTGCTTGAAATCACAAGGGTTTTATTAGCTGTAGTAATTCCCGGTGGCACGACAGAGTATCCTGAAAATGTTAACTCTCCATTTTCTTTCAGGTCAA
Source organism: Rossellomorea marisflavi (assembly GCF_001274775.1). Classification (GTDB taxonomy): domain Bacteria; phylum Bacillota; class Bacilli; order Bacillales; family Bacillaceae_B; genus Rossellomorea; species Rossellomorea marisflavi. The sequence goes on along the minus strand of NZ_LGUE01000008.1, from coordinate 174,857 downwards.
CGTGCTCAATGCGGCCAAATATTTCGGGAGCTGCAATTTTAAACGAAACATTTCCCTTTTTTGTACGATAGGGTATGAACATGTAATCCGATACGAAGAAGGAATGAAGTCGAATGTCTTCGTTGTTTGCTTTGATACGGACCAATTTCGGGTCTTCATGTTCTTCTTTGTGGGTTCGTAAGTACAAATCCCAGAATGTATTGGCCTTGAACGAGTCCAAGTATCCATCAAGAACCAATTGTCCTGACAAAATGGTAAAAGACTCTTCGGTGCTTACTTCTTTTGTTTCTATAGTCAAATAATGTTCAGTATCTCTTTCGAAGAGACATAATTCGTAATCGGTCAAATTTTCTATATAACGATCCAAAAGCGCAAATTCAACATAAAGCGTTTTTCCTGAAGAAGTTTCTTTTATCTGCAGGGTATGAATGCGCTTATGTTTCAGTTCGTATTCAGCCATTCGTGCTAGATCCCCTTCCGCCAATTATTCGTCCTTTAAACCTAAACGGTATTATATACGAATATAAAAAGAATTCAAACCCTATTTTTTAGTAGCATTTGCGATTTGCCAAGTTTTATAAACTATTTAGGCCAATTGTTCCGAAAAAAAGGACCCTTTATTCAATAAAGGATCCCCCATTCATTATGTGGACTGTACAAAGTCAGCGCCACTTTGTTTCCGCAACGCTTCTTCACGGAATTGTTTCTTTTCTTTTTTGGACATGGCTTTGTATTCCTTGAAGAAGTTTTCATATTGGGGAATCACTTCTTCCACAGGTCCGAACGCACGAACCTCCCCGTACTCCAGCCATAGGATCTTTTCGCAGAACTTCTTCATTTGGCCGATGGAATGACTGACGAAGAACATGGTCTTTCCGCTCTTCTTGAACTCATTCATTTTTTCAAGGCTTTTCTCGGAAAAAGCTTTATCCCCTACTGACAAGGCTTCATCGATGATAAGGATGTCTGGATCGATATGGACCGAAATGGCGAAGCCGAGGCGGGATTTCATTCCGCTTGAGTAAGATTTAACGGGCTGGTCGATGAATTTCCCCAGCTCTGAGAACTCTATGATTTCAGGTTCAAGTGCCTTGATTTCTTTTTTATTGAAACCAAGCATGAGGCATTTCAATTCAATGTTCTCGCGGCCGCTCAATTGATTATTCAAACCGGCAGAGACGGCGATCAGAGCAGTTTTCCCGTTCACCTCAACCGTTCCTGACGTTTCGGGTATGATACCTGCAAGGATATTCGCTAGGGTCGATTTACCGGATCCATTAACCCCTACGAATCCGATGATGTCTCCTTGTTCAGCTTCGAAGCTGACGTTACGCAGACCGTAGAAGTCTTCTCCGAAGCTTTTTGGAGTGATCATATCGAGAATGCGTTCAGATTGTTTATTATAAAGCTTATATTTTTTGGTTACATTTTTGGCAATGACTGATTTAGGCATTGTATCCACTACTTTCTATTATAAGAAATCGACGAAATGTCTTCTGAACTTCACATGGATATAAGAACCAAAGATGAAGAGGACCAGTACTAATCCCCAGAAGTACAGAGTATATTGGTAATGTTCGATGAAATACCATCCCTCTCCAAGGAGGGCACTCCTATATCCTTCCACTATATAGTAGAAAGGATTCAATTTCATAATCGTAACAAGCCGGTCACTTAATAAGTCTTCCATATTCCATAGGATCGGCGACATATACAGAAGCATCCTCACAACAGCTTGTACGACCATCTGGACGTCCCGGATCATCGTGGACAACGTCGACGTAATCAGGGAGAGGGCAAAAATGACAGCCAATACGGATACCATAAAATAAGGTAGCTGCAGATAGTACACACTCACCGGAAAACCCATGAACTGGAACAGGATGATGGTAATCCCGGTCAAATAAAGATGCGGGTAGAACTTGGACAGGATCACATATGATGGAATGGCACTCATGGGAAAGCTCATTTTAGAGAGCATCCTGATCCTGGTATAGACGGACTTGGAAGAATGCGTGATGGCGGGACTGATGAAGAACCATACCACCATACCTGCAAGGAGCCAGATGAAGAATGGGACGTCATGGACATCGGCGCGTCCTTGGCCACCATTTTTCAGCCCGTACCCGAATACAAACCAATAAATGGCGATCTGGATTCCGGGATTGATCAATTCCCAGAGCATACCCAGGTAATTGTTTTTATTATTGCTTTTCAGTTCATATAAAGATAGCCTCTGGATCAAATAGAAGCTGGTAAATTGTTCTTTCAAAACGGTTAAGGCAGATTTCATAAGTTTTCCTTTCTTATGTTCACATTGTGAAAGTATACATTGCGTTTAATCGTTGGTCATGACTATTCTGCTATAAAAGCGGGAAATCTTCAATAGGTAACTTTCCATCAACCCTGTAATCTTATTTAACGATAAAATGTCGCCATTGTAAAATTCTACTCTAAAGGGAACAAATGAAATCTGGAAAGTTTATAAAGTGGTGTCAATTTTTAATTTTGTGGGTATTGTATGTAAAATGTTCAACTATTTTTCACAGAAGTCAACTTGCTAAGTTCCTTTGTCTCAGTTAAAATTGAATGTATTGGGCACTTACAATTTTCGACAGTTATTTATTACGAGATTGTAAAGTTCCTATAAACTATTCGTAAAGTACAGCATGTATAATGAGCAACAATGGTTTAAGAAACGTAAACGAAATTGACTATAGAGATTATCATTTTGGAGGGATTTAGTAATGAAGAAGGTCATCACTTATGGAACCTTTGATTTGTTGCACTGGGGACATATTAATCTACTAAAAAGGGCCAAGCAGTTGGGAGATCATCTGACTGTCGCCATCTCATCAGACGAATTCAACGCAATCAAGAACAAGAAATCATATCATAGCTTCGAGAACAGAAAAATGATTCTTGAGTCCATCCGATATGTGGACGAGGTCATTGCTGAAAACGACTGGGAACAAAAAGTATCCGACGTTGTGAACCGTGACATCGATGTATTTGTCATGGGGGATGATTGGGAAGGAAAGTTTGACTTCCTTAAGGAACATTGTGAAGTCGTGTATCTTCCTAGGACGATTGGAATTTCTACTTCAAAGATCAAAAACGATCTTTTCACTGTGAATAATGGCTAGAGAAATGGCCATAACCTTATATCTGATTGTCTTCAAAACGATCTTTGCATTGGCGAAAGGATTCCCCATCAAGAGGAAAGTCGTCTTTGTGGTTTCGTTCAGCGAGAACAATCAGCGTATATGGAAAGAAATGATGCGGCAGGATGTCCCTTGTCGCGTCATTTTTTTAGCTACAGATAAAATGCATCCAATTTTCTCGAGGGAGAAAGAAGCAGAGACCCTTCTGTTCGAGGTGAAGCATCCGGTTCAATTCTTGAAAGGGATCTATCATCTGGCAACGTCCAAAGTGGTATTAGTTGATAACTACTATGGCTTCATGGCCGTATCCGACTTTAAAAAAGAAGTAACCTGCATCCAGTTATGGCATGCTAATGGCGCAATCAAGAAATTCGGCCTTCAGGATCCTTCTAACGAGATGAGATCTGCAAAAGCCATTTCCCGGTTCAAGAAGGTGTACGCCAAATTCAACAAAATTATTGTCGGATCGGAAGCCATGGCTGATATTTTCAGGGAGGCTTTCGGGGCGAAGGAAGAACAGTTTGCCCGGACAGGTATCCCAAGAACAGACCCATTTTTTGATAAACGGAAGCAACGAAGGATCGTTGATAAATTATACGGGAAGTTCCCCTATTTAAAAGGAAAGAAAGTGGTCTTGTATGCGCCGACCTATCGTGAACAGGACCTTGTAGCATTCAAGCTGCAGCTTGATCTTGAAAAAATGGTGCCATCGTTCTCTGAAGATATGATCCTGTTGGTGAAGCTTCACCCTGCTGTTCGAGGCAGAATGGTTATTCCGGATGAGTTGAAGGATAAGGTCTTTGATGTATCCACTTATGCAGGAATGAATGAACTGCTTTTTGTATCGGATGTCCTCATTACCGATTATTCGTCCATTCCGTTTGAGTATTCACTCCTCAGAAAGCCGATGATCTTCTACTTGTACGATCATGAGAGCTATCTCTTGGAAAGAGGGGTATGGGAGGACTACAAAACATCATTGCCAGGACCTGTAGCGTATACGACAGAGGAAGTAACCCGCATACTGCTGGAGGACCCCTTTAATGAAGAAAGTGCCTCAGTGGCTGAATTCTGTGAGAAATGGAATCAGTATAGTCAAGGTCACTCAAGTGAAAATGTAGTGAGATTGATCAATGATTGCCTGTAATAAGATGATCTTCCAAATGTGGAGGATCATTTTTTTGTGTCTGAACGTACCGTTTTTCAAAAAAAGCCATCCTACTGTGTAGGATGGCTTAAACGGTTCAGATGATTTGTTCCTTTTTCAGGAATTCCAGGATCCTGGTCGTATTCTGACGATCATCGAATTCATTGATGCGTCGATAATTTTCGGTATAGATTTGATCAAGCACATAATCGTTGTCGATGGCCTCTTTCACAATCGAGAGGAGGTCGTCGACGGAATAGGCGATGGGGCCGGGTGCGTTTTCGTCATTAACCGGCGGGATCGCTTTGTACTGACGGATCAGATAGTCCTTCTCTTCCCAATAGAAGATCGGGTAAGCCCCCCTGAATTGAGCATCATAGATGGCTGAAGAATAATCTGTGATGAACACATTGGATATCTTTAGCGCTTCGGACGGATTATCCGAGATGATGTGTTTGTATTCGGGCATATTGTTATAAATGAACTCAGAGAATTTATTGTGCGGCACAATCAACAGGCGATGCAATAGATTCTGCTGCTCAAACGCTTTTATGACCTTCATCAAGGTCTTATAGTAGGATGTTTCTTCAATGCGGTTATTATAAACCAATCCTTCTTCCCAATACCGATAAGTAGGCATGAAAGCAATCTTATCCGCATGAGGTTCAAGTTTTGCGTAGTCAAAGGTAGCCAATCCAGTCAAAATCAGATCGTCACGATCATATTTCATCTTATAGAATTCACCGGCTTCAAGTTCAGAGCTGATGACGGATTTATACATATTATAAAGGTTCTTATCTTTGTGGAATCCAAATGCCATCGGATTATCAACCGGTTTAGCAAACATGATCCCGTGCTGAAGGAAGATAAGAGGGACCTGCATGATCCTGTTCCGAAGGCTGTCAATGTAGAGTCTGTCGTTCAACAAATGATTTGAAAGTTCGCTCGAGATGAAATAGTTTGCGTTGAAGATGGAAAGATAGTGCTTATAACTATACTTCTCAATGACGTTCTTCCCATAGGTTTTCTTCATATAAGGATAGTGCGCAGAATTCTTGTTCAAAATGAAGAAATTATCGGATCCGGTTGGATTTGCTTCCATTACCTTCTCAAATACCCTGAATCCGGACTCATCTGCTTTGTCACTTTTCTTTTCAAAGTATAAGTTTGTATTTTTGCTTCCATTGGTGAATTTGGACATGAATTTGGCAAGTTTCACTTTCAATCGGCTTCCGAGAGTGTACTCTTCGGAAAATGGGACGATCGTGGAGGTGAGGTTCCCCTTCAGGTTCGTACGCAGAACATGGAGAAGATCCCCGCGCTTCTTAAAGGTAAGAGTCTTCACTTTTTGATCCTTATATTTGAGCTTTAAGCTGTGAAGGAGCCGATCCTCGCTGCCAACGTAGAGATTATTATGAATGCGCTCATTAATATCAAGTTCAGCCATGGGAACCTTGAAGAATCCGTATCTCTTAAGGATCTTTACGTTTTTAAATGGTCGTACAAAACGTGTAAGTCGGTGTTCAGAGTTCCTGATATACAGATAATCGTACTTTTGATCGGAATTCCGGGCATAATGGGTGAACCGCCCATAGATGTAGAAAGCATCTTTAGTGGATAATACACGAAGCTTGGGAATATGCCCGGTGACATTATAAATATTGCTTTTCCCCAAGTAGACTCCGCCTTTTTTCAGGTAGATATAATAGCGGGACTTGTTGATTACGATGATGGATAGTAGATGCTCCCCTTTGAATTCCTTCGCCACTGTCTGTTTGAAGATTTTTTTGGGGCTTTTCTTTTTGATCTGGCTGAAATTAACGATTTTTGAGGTCCCCAGGGACGGAAGCTCAATCTGAATTTTATTCTTGCTCATCAGTTGAAGGGAGATATCAGGATGCTCCTGCAACACATTGAGTAACACCTTGGCAATTTGGATACAACTGTTCAAGTGATCATATGTTACGACGAGATGATACTGAAGATAACTCACTTTAGCGAGTAGGGTGAAGCGTTTGTCCTCTTCAATGTCTAGGAAGTTCAACCCGACGTCGATGGTGTACACCAATTCATCTTTGTTAAAAAATTCATCTATAGACGCAATAAATACGTCATTCACTCCGAATAAGCCTAAACGGGTAAGCCCGATTTGATTGACGGTAAGCAGGTCAGTGAAGTTTTCGATGTTGAAGGGGTATGCGGCAGTAGGCACGTTCATGCTACTCAGGTCTTCTTTCAGTACATAGATAGACTGGTCGAAGACATATACATATAGTCGACTGGTGCCCAGCTCATGCTCAAGGAGGACTTGATTTTCTTCTTGATAATCAAGACAGCGGACGGCTTCCCCGTCTTTCAGTTCTTCCAGGTTCATTTTGATGAAGTCATTTTGCTCCTTCATATAGATATGAATGATATCTTGGTTCAATTCGATGATTTCAATAGCATTTGTATAGACTTTACTCATAATACACCTCAGAATTTATAGAAACTTCTCATTTCATCATATACGATTCATTATAGATTTTTTTGGAGGTATATACAACTTTATGTTAAAGTTTGTTAGAATTTGTCGAACATTCCAATAGAAAAGCCCACGCCACATTCGGCGGGGGCTGCTTACTACTTGTTACTGAAGACGGGCTCATCGAACACCATCGTATAGTTATTCAATTGGTCGTAGACCTCTTTGATCCGTGCTGTCTGCTTGAGAGCCCAGCCAATGTCGGTAGCATACTGATGTGTAGCTGGTGCAGCTGGATTCCATCTCATTTTATAAATGGTATCCTGTCCTTGGGAAACATACCCTGAGGCGATGAATGAAGCCCCGCCTACAATGGCCTTTTCCGGAGTTGTCCAGCCCATTTGATATGCGTAAAGTGCTCCACATTCCAATGCGCAACTATCCTTTGCATTGATTCCATACATATTGTAAGAGTAATCCTGTGGTTTCTCACCATTTTTCGCCAAGCGTGGTTTTCCGTTTTCAACGATGATTCCTACACCGGTTGAAAGGGCGGAGGTCCCGTTACCTGTTTCTAAAAGCGCATGTGCGATAAGGTATACCTCATTCACATTGTATTCCTTCGACGCTTGAATGAAGGAAGAAGCTTTATTGGCGAGTATTCCTTTATTCCACAGTACCTTACTATTGACTTCGTTTGCATCGAGTCCGGCAGTACCTGATAATTTCAAGAACTGCAGGTAGTCTTTTGAATTCTTGTCCGTATAATTCAATGGGTTGACCAGACGTTCAACGGCTTCAGGCTTGGCGTTTTGCCAACCAGTATAGTTGACCTTGTACCAGATGTAGCCGTCGCTGCCCTTGACCTGTCCAAGAATTCGCAACGAATAGGGATTGCTCTTAGAAGAAGAGATCTGGGTAACTTCCCAGAAGTTTGTTCCAGGTCCTTCTCTCAGCTTCCAGTTGTTAGAGTAATCAACAATTCCAACATTGTTGCTGATGCTGATGAAACCGTCACTTCTGATATACGTGTCATACGTATAAGGATCAATCTGTGCACGTGCGTTTACCTGTTTCGTCACCATATCTTTAAGTGAAGTAGAGTAAGTGGTAGATTCATATTTTTTGATGATTCCTTGCATCTTCGTGAAGTCCAGGGACATGTTGGCAGATCCAGTCAGTTCAACGTACTCGACTCGAATCGTATGTGACCCTTTCGTGATGTTAAGGAACTCATCGATCTTATGACTACCGGCTTTGTTCATTTCGTAGACCAATTGACCGTCCACGAATACTTTCATCTTGTCATCGACGTTTCCACGCAGATTGTAGAGACCGCCTTCGAAGTTAAGGGTATTCTCAAAACTTGCTGAGAAGTAATTAACAGGGATTGCTGGATCGGGTGATCCGTGAGCCCAATCGAAGTTCAATTCATCGACAACCTTCAATACAGGAGTTCCGCTAAGAGTGGTATTCGGGTAATACTTTGCTACCCAGCCGCTATCTGCTTTCTTGAAGTCAACGGATAGTTTGGCTTTGCCCGTGAATTCTACATAATCAATCTTGATGGCGTGAGTTCCTTTGGAGATGTCGAGGAACTTACTCAGCGAGTGATTCCCAGGTTTTGTTACGTCATACACAACGTTTCCGTCTATTGATACCTTGACCAAATCGTCACTCTGACCAGTGATTTCGTAGATTCCTCCATCAAAGCTCATGGATTTTTCATAGGTTGCTGAGAAATTATCTACTGGAATCTGCGGGTCCGGAGAGCCGTAACCCCAGTCGAAGTTCACTGCATCATGCTCCTGGAGAACAGGAGTCCCTTGGAATGAGGTATTTTTATAATACTTCGCGATCCAGCCTTGAGGAGAAGTGAAGTCGAGTGATACCCGGGCATTTCCGGTCAGTTCGACATACTCCACTCTAACCTTATGATTTCCTTTTGGAATATCGATGAGTCCATCCATAACGTGATGGCCAGGGTTAGTAATCTGGTATTTCAATTGATCATCGATATAAATTTTGATTTTGTCATCCACATGACCTGTGACTTTGTAGATGCCTCCGGAGAAATTCATTTCTTTTTCGAAGGAAGCAGAGAAGTAATCATTCGGAATAGCTGGATCAGGTGACCCTGCTTTCCAATTGAAGTTCAGGTCTGAATGCTCTTTGATAACGGGCGTCCCTTTCAGGTCCGTATTCTTGTAGTACTTTGCCACCCAGCCATTAGGCCTTGTGAAATCAAGCGACAGCTTGGCTGAACCTGTGAATTCCACGTATTGGACTTTGACTTCATGGGTTCCTTTGGAAATCTCGACAGGTTGGTTGATGGCGTGACTTCCTGGTTTGGAAATCTCATGAACCAGCTTTCCGTCAATATATACCTTGATCAGATCATCCGATCGGCCAGTGAGGGTATAGACGCCGCCTTCAAAGTCCATTTTACGGGTATATTCAGCCGAAAAGTTATCCACGGGTACACTTTTATCGGGTGAACCGTGTCCCCAGTCGAATTGTAGATTCTTCGGTGTATCGTAATAAACGGGTACTCCTTTAAAGTTGTTATTGGAGTAATATTTTGCAAACCACCCGTCTCCACTGACTTTGGCAAAATCAAGGGATAGTGCTGCCCCGCCTGTGAATTCCTTATACTCTACATAAACGCGGTGAGTACCAGGAGTGATCGACAGGACTTTATCGATAGGATGATTTCCGGCCTTATTCACCTCATAAACCAGCTTTCCATCAATATAGACTCTGGCGACATCGTCCGCTCTTCCGACTAGGCGATACTCACCACCTTGGAAGGATACATCCTTCTCAAAGGTTGCGGAGAAGTTATCAACCGGAATTTTCTTATCAGGTGAGCCATGCCCCCAATTGAAGTCTAGATTCTCTGAATGATGGATAACCGGATCCCCTTTGAAATCCAAGTTGTTGTAATACTTGGCGATCCAGCCGTTAGGTTGTTTGAAATCAAGTGAGATCTTGGCAGAGCCGGTAAACTCCACGTATTGTACCTTCACGCGATGGCTGCCTTGAGGCACCTCGATCAATTGATCGACTGGGTGACTCCCCGGAGTTTCCACTTTGTATACGAGCTTGTCATCGATGAACACCCGCGCTACGTCATCAACCCTTCCAGTTAACTGGTAGACTCCCTCGTTGAACGTCATGATGTTTTCAAATTCAGCGGAGAAATTGTCTACGGGAATAGAAGCATCAGGTGAACCATGTCCCCAGTCAAATGCCAATTTATCTTGAGCATGGGTTTTAATGAGAGGAGTGCCTTTCTGAGTCGTATTACTGTAATACTTAGCAGTCCACCCATTAGGCTTTTGGAAGTCAAGCTTGAGCTTGGCTTTACCTGTGAGCTCAACATACTCCACATAAACTTCATGCTTTCCAACGGGTACTTGGATGGCTTGATTGATTGTATGGTGGCCGGCTTTGGAGATCTCAAAAACCAGCTTATTATCAATATACACCTTCACATGATCGTCCACTTCACCGACAAGCTGATACACACCCCGGTCGAACTGCATCACTCTCGTAAATCTAGCAGAGAAGTAATCGTTCGGGATCTTACTGTCGGGTGATCCGCTTCCCCAATCAAAATTGATAGCGGAATGCGTTTTCTGAACAGGGGTTCCTTGTAATTTCGTATTAGAGAAATACTGAGCCTGCCATGCATCTGCCGTAGCGATTGGAGTTGCAGCGGCAAAGGATTGAATCTGCATGGTAGCTGCTTCTTCCTCGTCCTCTTGAGTCGTATCTGCTTCTGCAGATGGCTCATCAGAAGGTTCCTCTACTTCCACAACAGGTTCCTCTTCAGGCGCCTGGGTATCGGCATCTGGTTCTTCTACAGGGGTCTTCTCTTCAGTAGCCTTATCTTCAGGTAACGATACGAACGTACTCAATATGTACCCTTCCTTAGTTTCCTGCGTGTCTGAGTTGCTTACAGAGATCTTAGTGAACTGCTCATCGAGACTCGGTTCAGGCAGAATAGCCACTTCAGAACCGCTTTCCAGCTCGATGACAACTTCACTCTCCAAGGAAGGCTCGGCATAGACGCTGACCGCTTCCTCGCTCTCTTCATTTATCACAAGGGCTTTAGAAACGACAGAATCCACACTCGTCTCTGCTTGAGCTATTCCAGAAAAACTAGATAAGACCAATAGTAATGCCAGCAAAGAAAAGCTTATTCTCTTGTAAAAATTCATAGTGCTTTACATAATCCCTCCAATAGTAGAAATAATCGAGTAATTTACAATATAGTTACTCTTATGACAAAACATTCTACCATATGTCGAATTATAATAGTATTGTAATAGTGTAATATTATTCATTAAAAATAGGTCAATAGACTTGTTTTTGGTTGTGATAATGCAAATTATTCTTTCGGAGGAGCCGGTATACCATGCGTGGGGAGAAAAGATACATGTCGAAAGATCTAATGTGCGGGTGTCGTATTTTGTATTTAATTGAAAAAAAGGTTTTTAATCAGTGGAGATTCTTTATACCACTCATGAATTCCATGCAAGCCTTTGCTTTCCGCGAGTGGTCCGTGAGCCTACTCAGCACGCCTTCGGGGTCTCGCATAAGCGATTTTTCCCGCTGAGACTTCGTCTTTCTCCCCTTCAAATGCTGGACTCAATTACACATAGCTGCTCATATAACGCATTAAAAAACCCGAATCGTGTTGCCTGTTTGTAGGCAACATGATTCGGGTTTTACTATGGCTAAAATAAATTTGTCTCAGCTTCATTGTCTACTCATTCATCGACAAAATAATTTCCTTTTATCAGGGATTCTGAAATGTCCAGTGTATGAAGGGCTTTTTCGCTGAGCCCACTCTTCATTCTGTCCTTCCCGATCATCAACGACTTTGTCACATACCCGCCGCTCGGGATCACGACCGTACCCGAAGGTGAGCCCAAAAGGTTTTCTCCAAGCCCCGAGGTGTAGGAGGTACCCATGACGGAGGCGATCGTCGGATACACATCCACCTGGCCGCCATACGCATCGATTTCCTTTCCTTTTATCCCTGGGTTGTAGATCATGAACGGGACGGTGGCGTATTCCCGGTACCATTCCTCGGTGGAGATCGATTTGCCCTTCCATTGCTCGATCAGGGACTTATCGCCCTCGAAGATCCCGTTGTGATCGCCGTACAGCACGATGACGGAGTCTTCAAGCAGTCCCTCTGATTCCAGTTCCTTCAAAAACAGCCCAAGGGCTTCATCGGTGTAGCGTACGGTTTGGAGGTAATCCCCGAGCAGGGTACCGTTCACTTCCTCCGGGAGGGAGAGGGACTTCTTCTCCGCAGGAAGATCATACGGCATGTGATTGGTCAGGGTGACGATCAAGGAGTAAAAGGGGTAAGGCTGCTCCTTCAATGTGCCCGCTGTCTCCGTGAACATTTCTTTATCGCCGACGCCCATTCCCACGAGTTCCTTTTGGGGGAACTGTTCGATGGTCTTGTAGTCCTCAAAGCCGAGTGACGGATACATCAGATGACGGTTCCAGAACGTCTTCTCGTCTGCATGGACGCCGAGGGTCGAATACCCGTCCTTTTTAAGTGAGTTTCCGATGCTGTGGTACGTATTGGACGGATAGCGGAAGAAGACCGATCCGGACTTTAAAGGGTATAGGGCGGTCTGCGTCAAGAATTCGGCGTCAGAGCTGTTCCCTGCAATCGTCTGGGCGTAGAAGTGAGGGAAGGACAGGCTGTGCTTCATCATCCGGTTCATGGTCGGCGTGATTTCCTTGCCCCCGATCTCTTCGTTCAGGACGAAGCTTTGGAGGGACTCTACCTGGATCATGATGAGATTCTTGCCTTTACCAAAGGCCTTATAAGGGTGATCGGCCGGGTCACGTTCAGCAGCGAAGGCCGTTCCGATCCGCTTCCGGTCATCATCGGTCAGCTTGTAGTTCCTGTCCCTGACAAAGGAATACGAATCCAGCATGTGATGGCCGATGAGGCCGTATTGGACAACGTGATCCAGAGAATCGTAGGCCTGGACCGGGTTCTCCATGCCGTCAACGAACATGAGCTTTGCGGGCTTCATGACCAGGAAGAGGAGGCCGAGGGTGAGAAAGGGGATGACGCCCTTCACCATTGCTCTTTTTTTCGTGTATGGAAACTTGCTCAATAAAAATAAAGGCAGAACGACCAGGTCGGCCACAAAGAGTAGGTACCGGAGCTTGAATAGATATGTGATGCTGTCCCCGAGTCCACCGAGATTGGCCATCTGTCCGAAGATCGACAGGGTGATGGGGGAGCTGTAGTAATCGAGGTACACCGCATTCGATAGGAAGACGAAGGACACAAGAAGGGAGACTAGTCCGCTGAAAGCAAGGCGCCATTTCCCGCTGAACAAGAAGGACAGGCCGTAGCAGGCAAGAAGGAAGCCGATGGAGGTGGAAAAGACCCCGCTCGATAAGGGGGTATCGGTGAACGTGTGAAACAGGATCACTTTGAAGAAGAGCAGGATATACAGAAGTTCATTTATGTACGTGAGTGGGTTTCGAAGCGTATGCATACAGTCACATCCCAGTAGAGTATAGGAATTAGTGTATGATTTCCCCAGTGGGATTATACGCCATAAGAAAAGGCTTGAGCGATGGGCTCAAGCCTTGTTGGCGGCTTTCATATAAATCTCTTCGAATCTTGCGGCGGCGGAGTGGTGGGAGTACATCTGCTCGATCTTCGTCCGGGCGTTCCGGGCGAGCTGTTCTGCGAATGTGGGTGAGTCCAATACCTTCAGGATTGCTTCTGAAAGGCCGTCCACATCCTTCTCCGTCACGAGGAGACCGTCCTTCTCGTGCTCGATGATTTCCTTCAGGCCACCGACGGCGCCGGCGATGACAGGTGATCTTGAACCCATCGCTTCCAGGGCGGAGATCGAGGTCGCCTCTTCGACACCGTAGGAATGGACGCTTGGCACAAGGACGATGTCCGACGTCCCGTACAGGTATTTCATCTTTTCATGAGGCACAGTGCCAAGGAGGAGGACATCACCCTCAAGGCCCTGCTGTTCGACTTCCTTCTTGATGGCAGGCATCTGTTCACCGGTCCCGGCATAGACGAGGACGGTATCGGGATGGCGGTCGAGGACCTTCCTGAGGGCGAGGGTCGGATAGATGACCCCGTTTTTCTCGGTCATTCTTCTTGGGACGAAGAGCATCCTCTTATCTGTCGGGATGCCGAATTCCTCCCGTATACCTGATAGATCTAGTTTCCCGGGATCGAAGTCTTCTACGTCGATGAAATTCTTAATGGCTGTCGCTTCAACACCAGACATGGATTTCACATAATCCTTGATCCGCTGATCGACGGTGACCACTTCGTCGGCAAGGGTGTAGGCCCTTTTTTCGCGCTCGCGGACAGTGATGTCTTCCTTGCTTCCCTCTGCGATTGCCCCGCGGCTGATGGCCTCGAAGGAATAGTAGCCATGGACCGTCTCAACGACGGGGATACCGGTTCCTTCTGCAGCCAATGTGGCATAAACATCCTGGGTGTTCACGACGTCGTACTGTCCTTTGAGCTTGTTCAATTCTTTATGGATCAGCGTCATCCGATTCTGATCGTTCATGAGCTGGCCGGACCCCGGTTTGATCTTACTTGCGATGAATCCAGGTGCCTGGGCGTATGCCTTTCGCACGAGGGGATTCAGATCGGTGAAGGAAAGGACGTCCACCTGATGGCCGAGGGTCTCGAGTCCGTTTTTGAGTGTCGCCACATGGGTGGAGAGGCCTCCCTCGTGAGGATATTCGAATATGGTAGATAAAAGGATCTTCATGGTTATCGGCTCCTTTTCAGCTTTTGGGTGAGCGGTGATACGGCCTGTACCTTGAAGAGGAAGGCCAGCATACAATAGACGATAAAGATGACGGCGGTCATGATGACCGTGTGGATGATGATATTCAGGTCATCTGCGAGCCAGGACTTAGCCACAAGCGCTCCTGCTACAGCTCCTGCCGTTGCGAGGAGCAGCTTGCCTGATTCTTTCCCGAGTTGCTTTGAGTAGGTCTTCTTTTCGCCGTACCCTTTCAACAGATAGCTGAAGAGCACGACGCACTGGATGAGCATGGAGATGCTCGAAGCGAGGGCGATCCCCCCGACGCCCATGAACCGTGCCAGGATGATGCTCAGGACCACATTGGCCGCGACGGCACCGAGACAGGAGTACATGGCGATCTTCGTCTTCTTCAGGGCATAGAACCCGTTCATCAGGAAATCCCTGAGGGCGAAAAAGACAAGGCCGATCCCGTAGAAGAAGAGGGCCTGGAAGGTGATGGAGGTTGCGCCCGCATCGAAGCTTCCCCGCTCGAAGGCCAGACGGATCAGATCATCTCCGCTCACAGCAAGGAGCACCGTGAAGGGGAGTCCGGCAAACAGGATGATCGCCGTCCCTTTATGTATGATGGTGAAAAATCGCTTGTAGCTCTCGAGTGCTCCTTCCACGAGTGACGGGTAGAGTACCGTGATCAGCGGCGTCAGGATCACGCTGAGAGGGAGCCACAATAGGCGGTTCCCATAATTCAGGGCCGATACGCTCCCCGTTTCGAGTCCCGACGAAACCATGCGGTCCACCAGACTGTTCAACTGGATGGAAATCGCCGCGATGATGATCGGATAAAACAGGATCATGATGGTTTTGATCTGCACCTTATTCTCTCTGAAGGCGAAATTGAATCCGATCCCTTCTTTTCTGAACGAAGGATACTGGATGAAGAACTGTCCTGCAGCGCCCATAAGGACACCGGCGGCCAAACCGTACACGCCGTACGTATTCGTAAGGAGGACGGTTGCCAGGATGATGACCACATTCTGAACCGTCGACGTGAAGGCCGGGAGAACGAACTGCTTGTTTGCGTTCAGTACCCCAGTCGAGATGGCGGTCAACGTCAGGAAAATCATGCTCGGGATCATGATCCGCGTCAGTTCCACGGCGAGATCAAGCTGACCCGGGGTGAAGCCCGGTGCCATCAGCTTCATGAGTGGCTCCGTGAAGAGGAGCGTCACCGCGATGAAGGCAAGGGAAATGACGAGGAAAAACGTGCCGAGTAGGCTCATGAGCTCTCGTGATTCCTTCTTGCTCCGTCCGCGTGCTTCCATGAAGAGCGGAATCGTCCCTGCCTGGATCGCCGTCCCGATTGCAGTGAAGAGCAGGGTCGGGACAAGACTTGAGACGAAGAACACGTCTGCTACGTCAGATGTGCCGAAGTACGCCGCAATGATGCTCTCCCGTGCGAATCCGAGCAGTTTTCCGAGACCGGAGATGATCGTGACAAGCCCGACGGCTTTGATGAGCGATTTCATATGGATTCCTCATTTTTCAAGAGAATGGGGCGTCCTTTCTTTCGTAAGGAAATAGCCCAGTAGGGAGTAAAAGTACAGCGTAAGAATCTTCTCCTCCAGTACATTATAGAACAGGGCCATGAGCAATGTCGCCAGGGTCAGGCAGAAAAGCACCGGAGCAACGGGGTCTTTTCTCCTCTTCCACGTGATGGTGAAGATCGCCACCACAAATGCGAGGACGCTCAATGTCCCCAGCGTCCCGGTCTGCACGAGAAGCTGGATGTATTGATTATCCGAGTACATCCTGTCTGGTAGTTGATAAGTTTCTGCAATTGGCGTCCCGTAGCTCAGCGTCGCCGAATCCCCGAACGTCCCGAACCCCGTCCCGATCACAGGATTCATGAGATAGATATCAATCCCCTTGAATACCACATACAGCCTGCCCCACTGACTGCTTTTCTCAATGATGTCGTCAGAGAAAATTTCCTTGAAGCGATTGGAGAATGTGGATGACCGTTCATTCGGCGGCGGTGCGCTGTCAGGCTCAACTTCTTCCTGTGGAACATCGGGCATATGCCCATCGCTGATCGTATGGGCGTCGATCTCCTCCCGTGCAATACCGGCAGGGTAATAGATCAGGAAGAGCCCCAATACAATGGATAGAATCAATCCCGCTCCCATTTTCCAAGCCCTTTTGCAGAGCACATACACGATGAAGGCAACCCCGAAGGCCAGAATCGAACCCCTGGAGTAGGTGAGGCAGAGGGTGCCGAGCATCAGGATAGAGGCAAGGACGTAAAGGATCCGCCATCGCTTCGCAACGGACAGGACATAAAGGGTGATAAAGAGACAGATGGATAGATATGTACCAAGTACGTTCGGATTCGCCGTCAGGCCGTACACTCTCATCTCATTGACAGAAGACAAATTCCAGTTCGTCCATGCCTCCGGAACAAGAAGTGTCCTGGAAAAGAGGTACTCCATGATCCCGTGTACAGACAGGATGGACCCCATCACGATGGATAGCCCGAGGAAATATTGGATATCTTCTTTATTCATCTTCCACTGACCGACGGTGAAGAGGATCAGGAAGGTGATGAGATAGGCGCGATTCTGAAAGATGATGGCAGACAGGCCGACACCCGTCTGAAAGGCTGCGATCGTCCCCACGAGGCAGAACAGCAGGATGAAGCCCGTGAAGGCATACGTCTTCCATGAGCCCCGGTCCCTGATGAACCCGTAAAGGGCGGCAAGGAACAAGACGATCAGCAGACAGTCGCCCATGAGCTTGAAGCCCGGATTCAATTCTAGTAAGAACGGCCGGATTGGGAAGTATATGAATAAGAGCAACAATCCGTTCTTCTTATTCCATGCGATGAAGAATAAGCTAAGGAGGGTGGAGAGATAGGCAACCACCGGATGTGTAAATACGGAAGGTACCACTAGCGCAATGACCGCAAGCAATACCAGATGCTGAAGCTTCGACAACAAAACATGACCACCCTTCTGAGAGGTTATTTCCTAGTATAAGCTTAATAAACGAATTTATTGTTTTATTTAACATTTTGTAAAGATTCCTAAAGGGATGGTAAAAAATTGATGACATGGGACCATCCGCCGACAATCTATCTTATTATAGAATCGAATCGGAAATTCCTCCAACGTCATGGAGTTGTAACACAATAACTGTTTCAGTAGCGGGGCGGCTGGGATAGAATAAAGGGGAGAATCGACAAGAGAGGTAGACACGAAATGACAAACCAAACCATCACCATACTCGACGTACCTTTTGTGAATCAACGTAAATCCGAGGTTGTACAAGACCTCTATCATCAGTATATAAAAGAAGAAAAGAAAGCCCTTGTGGTCACGGCCAATCCTGAAATCGTCATGCAGGCGAGGGAAGACCGGGAATACCACGCCATCCTTAAGACAGCCGACATCATCGTTCCCGACGGCATCGGTGTGATCATCGCGTCCAAGATGAAGAAGACACCCCTGATGGAGCGCGTGCCTGGTTTTGAACTGATGGAGGACTTGCTTGCCCTTGGAAATGAAAACCCCATTTCCTTCTATATAGTGGGAGCAAAGCCGGAGATCCTTGAAGAAGCCGTTCAGAACCTACACACCACGTATCCGAATCTTCACCTGGCAGGTCATCATCATGGGTACTTCCAAGATGACGATGAAACCATCATTGAAGACATCCAGCGTACCAAACCCGATGTCATCCTGGTCGCCCTTGGTTTCCCGCGCCAAGAGAAATGGATTGCAGCCAATCTGCCCAAGGTAGAAAAAGGGGTCTTCATGGGAGTCGGCGGAAGCATCGATGTCCTGGCAGGCCATGTAAAGAGAGCCCCGGTCTTTTTCCAAAAAGTGCACCTGGAGTGGTTCTACCGTCTCCTGAAGCAGCCTTCACGCTGGAGAAGGATGCTCGTGCTGCCACAATTCATCATCACCGTGATGAAATCCAAAGAATAACGCTGGGAGGTCCCATCGTGAAAATCCTGCACCTGAATGCCGGCAACGAAAGCGGCGGAGGCATGTTTCACATCCTGTCCTTATTAAATGAACTGAGCCGGGAAGAATTTTTTCTCGGAGTTTTTGAAGAAGGGGAAATGTATAAGCGCGGGGTTGAGCAGAATATCCAACTGGTAAATTTCAACCAAAAGTCAAGATTCGACTTTACGATTGTCAGAAAAATTGGTACCTTTATAGAAAAGCATGGAATCGACATGATTCACACCCACGGAGCAAGAGCGAACTGCTATGCGCCCTTCATCCGGAAAAGGACGGGCGTGAAGTGGGTGGTGACCGTACATAGTGATCCCCGAGATGACTTCATGGGCCAAGGGATCACCGGGAAAGTCTTCACCAGGACGAACCTGAATGCCCTCAAACAGGCAGACCACTTCCTTGCCATCTCGGAGCGGTTCAAGACCATCCTGATGGGTCTCGGCATCCCTTCAGAGAAGATCACCGTCATCCTGAACGGGATCGACTTCGACAAACCGCTGTCGAAACCGTTTGAAAGAGAAGAATTAGGGGTAAAAGAAGGAGACTTCGTTATGCTGATGGTGGCCAGGCTCGAAGCGGTGAAGAACCATAAGCTGGCACTCACCGCACTTCGAAACCTGATTCAACACCACCACCAGACCGGAATCAAGCTCCTCATCGCCGGTGACGGATCGGAACGGGAAGGACTTGAATCCTTCGTCAAGGCTAATGGACTTTCATCCTGCGTAGGGTTCCTCGGTCACCGTAATGATGTAGAGCGATTGTACCCTCTATCGGACCTTGTGCTCCTTACATCCTACAGCGAGAGCTTTCCCCTTGTCCTGTTGGAAGCCGCACGATCCAACGTCCCCGTGATCACCACGGACGTCGGCGGGGTCGACCTACTGATCCCATCAGATGACTACGGATGGATCGTCCCCATCGACGATGAGAAGAGCCTGACGGAAAAGCTCCTCGCTGCCATTGAACTGAAGCGAAATGAACGACTCCGTGAAATAGGACAAAAGTTAAGAATGCACAGCAGGGACAATTTTTCAGTAGAGCATTTCGCCAAGAACGTTTATAATGTATATTTGAGGCTGCTCGGATAAGCCGCATCTAAGAATTACCTGTATTCAACAATCGACCAACCGGGTAGATTAACGATTAAGAGGTGTACAATGACAATGCCAATGTTAATTCTGACATTACTCATATGCTTTGCCCTCACCATCGCGATCACACCCCTTGTTAAGCGGTTTGCATTCGCAGTGGGTGCGACCGACAAACCGGAGGATCGCAAGGTGCACAGCAAAATCATGCCCCGCCTTGGCGGACTGGCTATCTATATCGGATTCATCACGGGATATCTCATCCTCCGTCCTGAAGATCAATACGCCCTCCCGATCATCATCGGAAGCGGCGTGATCCTTCTAACCGGGATGGCAGATGACATCTTCCAGCTATCGGCAAAATGGAAGTTCGTCGGCCAAATCGCTGCGGCACTCATCGTCGTCCTTGGCGGTGTGAAAATCAACTTCATCAACGTGCCGTTCTTCGACACAGAGCTGAAGTTCGGACTGCTCAGCATCCCGATCACCATCCTTTGGATCGTGGGGATCACCAATGCCATCAACTTCATTGATGGCCTCGACGGGCTGGCAGCGGGTGTCTGCACCATCGGACTTGCCACCATCGGCTTCATGGCCATGCTGAAAGGCGATATCTTCGTCATGACGCTCGCCATGATCGTACTCGTAAGCTCCCTTGGCTTCCTGTACTACAATTTCCATCCGGCCAAGATCTTCATGGGGGACACAGGCTCCCTCTTCCTCGGATACATCATATCCGTACTGGCCCTCCTCGGATTCAAGAACGTCACCATGGTCTCACTCGTCATCCCGTTCATCATCCTTGGAGTACCGATCTCAGATACCTTCTTCGCCATACTCAGAAGGTACAAGAACAAAAGCCCATTGTCCGCACCGGACAAATCCCACCTGCATCATTGCTTGCTGAGGGCGGGCTTCAGTCACAAACAAACGGTCATCATCATCTACGCCATGGCTGCCATGTTCAGCCTGGCCGCCATCATCTTCTCCATGTCCACCGTCTGGGGAGGCCTGATCCTCCTCACGATTCTGCTCTTCGCCATCGAATGGTTCATCGAGAGCATCGGCTTGGTCAACTCCAACTACCAGCCGCTCATCAAGTTCGTAAAGGCACGGACGAGTAAGAAATAGATGATTGATGCAAAAAGCAGCCAACCCTGAGGGGTGGCTGCTTTTTTTGCGATTTGTGGGATAAGGGGAGTGTTTTTTTGTACCTGGCACCAAACGGCCATTTGGTGCCAGGTACAAAAAGGGGAAAAGGTGCCAGGTACAAAAAGGGGAAAAGGTGCCAGGCACAAAAAGAGGAAAAGGTGCCAGGCACAAAAAGGGGAAAAGGTGCCAGGTACAAAAAGGGGGAAAGGTGCCAGGCACAAAAAGGGGAAATGGTGCCAGGCACAAAAACGGCAAAAGGTGCCTGGCACCACCACACCACGCACCACCCACCACAACAAAAAAACACCCGCCATCCAGGCGGGTGCTCTTCCAATCACTGTTCTGCATATGGATCGGATTCGGTTTCTGCATGTGGAATCTCTTCCAGTGCAGGGCCCGTATCTTCTCCGGTTTCATCATAGGTTCCGGTGTCATCCGAAGTATCATCATACGTTCCGGATTCATCGGTAGACTCGCTGTAAGGATCGCTTTCTTCTTCTGTAGTGGTCGTATCATCTTCGGTGCCATAAGGGTCGGTTTCTTCACCGTTTTCTTCGGTGTTGATGTTATCCGCTGTCTGCGATTGGGACAGTCCAAGGTGGCTTCTCAGCTCCAGGCTGGTGTTGGCGACGCTTGTCTCGTCGAGGAGCCAGTAGTATACGCCGTCGATGTAGGTGTCTTCACCTTCAAGGGTGATGTTCTCGATGGAAAGCTTCTTGGTCAGGCCGTAGCTGGAGAAAGCTTTCATTTCGCTGAACGTCATGTTGGTGGCCATGTTGTTCCCGATTGCTTCAAGAATGTCGTCGTACTTCGTGAGGGCGTTGGCCGAAGCAGCTTTCTTTACGATTCCCTGGAGGATCATCTGCTGGCGTTTACCGCGTTCGATGTCATTATCATAGTGTCGGGTCCTTGCCAGTGCAAGGGCTTCTTCCCCGTCCAAGGTCTGTTCGCCAGGCATCAGGTGAATGGCATTGGCTTTGTCCTTTGAATTCTGCTCTTTTAATTCATATGGAACGTCGACATTTATGCCTTCAAGGGCATCGACCACATCGATGAAGGCATTGAAGTTCATTTTCACGTAGTAGTCAACCGGGATGTTCATGAGCTGTTCGACTGCTTCAATGGAGGCTTTCGGTCCTCCATAGGCATGAGCGTGATTGATTTTCGTTTTATAGCCTGCGTCTTCCAGGTAGACATACGAGTCACGCGGGATGCTGACAAGTTTCACTGATTTATCTTTTTCGTTCAAGGTGGCAAGCATCAGTGCGTCTGAGCGATCCTTCGTGTTTCCGCGTACGTCACTGCCATCGACACCGATGAACAGGATGGATACATTATCAACGTCGGGGTTCACTGCGGTTTCGCGGAGGTTGGATTTTTCACGGCCGTCGATGTTATCGTAGGATTTATTGAATACGGTTTCTGCTTTTTTTAGAACTACTGCACCGAATGCGGCGGCTGAAAAGGTGACGATTAGAAGGGGGATGATGAGGAAGAAGAAGATTCTTCTGCGGCGTTTCTTCTTTTTCATGATCTGATCATCTCGATATATTCCGTTATGCGACATATTTAAGAAGCTCCTTTTTTCGAGTAATACCTACAATATCTAAGAATATTCGCGTTTTTTACCTAAGCTCAATTGTACTATGTTACATAACCACCGTAAAATGAAATTTTTATTACAGTACACTTACAAAAAAGCGGGACAAACCCCGCGGCTGCAATCCTCTAGATAGTAGGTATACATTAGAGCCAACTTCAATCATGCTCAACATGGTTCCATACCCGTTTTCCATCCATCGTACTCCACTTGATGAAAAAAGACAGATCCCGTGGAATCTGTCTCCTTAGTGTTTATATAAGCGTCTCCAAATATTCCACTTCGCTTTCAGTGATTTCACCTTGTCCATTGGTGAGTTCGGTCATCCAGGAAGTGAAGTCATCCTTCGCTGCTTCTTCGACATAGACCTCTACTTCGACAGCGTCGAGATAGTGGATCTCTTTGAGCTGGTAGTGGGAGGAGCGTACTTCATTTTCCACCTTCCCGAGCCAGGTATAGTCGATTTTTGTCTTCATGATGCGCATGAGCTTCCGTTCGACGACACCGGTCGCGTTCAAGCCTTCGGATGTGCTTTTTCCGTACGCACGGATGAGGCCGCCTGCACCGAGTTTGATGCCACCGAAGTAGCGGGTGACGACCACGACGGTATCCTTCAGGTCGCGTTTCTTCAACACTTCAAGCATGGGAACGCCGGCCGTTCCGCTTGGTTCACCGTCGTCATTGGCCTTCTGGATGAGGTTGTTTTCCCCGATCATGTAGGCTGAACAGTTATGCGTCGCGTCCCAATGCTTCTTCTTGATATCGGCGATGAACGCCTGAGCGTCTTCTTCGGTTTCCACACGGGCTACATGGGCGATGAAGCGGGAGCGGTCGATGACGATCTCGTTCTCGCCGGGTCCTTTTACAGTATAATATTTATGAAGCAATTTGCTTACCTCCTAACGGCGTGAATACTCTATTCCTACTATATAAAAAAATGAACCATAATGCACAAAGGAACGACTTTATTCGAGGGAGTAGTTGGAATTACATGAAATAATGGTAATACAATGTAATGAAACTTTAATCTCCTCCTATAGGCGACATGGTATAATGGACGCTGATAGTCATACTTTCTACCTCCTGGAAAGGTACAGGTTTTTGCCAATGCCTTCCTTGGGTATGTAAAAGATGTAGGAATATGCCTAGATGAATAAAGGAGTTTCAACTATCCCTATGGAAATGGTTAGAGAATGCGATGTTTCGATGCTGATTGGGACTTAGGTCACTATCTTTTCGTCCGAAACGTGTTGAACATTGTTGGATGTGTACTTAGTATAGAAGTATAGCGTTTCCAACTCTAATCGATGTCCATGATTATCGTGGAACAAAAGAGGGGTGTACCGTGTCACTGAAAAAAATCGACACCAAGATCCTGGATGGAATCCTTGAGAAGATGATCGACACGGTCGATGAGAGCAAGGGTGAAATCTTTCAGATCGGTGAGCAATGCCGTAATGATTACCAAGACTTAATGCAAGAACTATTAGATGTTAAGAATAAGGTCCTGCAGGTCATCGACGAGGGGGATGAGCTCCACAAGAGGTCAAGGCTCGCACGCCTCAGGCTTTCTGAAGTGAGCAAGCATTTTCAGACCTACTCCGAAGACCAGGTGAGGGACGCCTATGAAAAAGCCCACGATTTCCAGATGAAACTTCTTATGAACCGACAGCAGGAAAAGCAGCTGCGCGACCGCCGCGATGAACTCGAACGACGCATGAGGTCATTGGGGGAAACAATCGATAAGGCGGAGAATCTCTGCTCGCAGATTTCCGTGGTTCTCAATTATTTGAACAGTGATTTACGTGAAGTGAATGAAGCCCTTGAAGACGCGAAGCAGCGTCAGGATTTCGGCCTCCAGATCATTGAAGCCCAGGAAGATGAGCGCAAGCGCGTCTCCAGGGAAATCCATGATGGACCGGCCCAGATGATGGCAAACGTCCTCATCCGTTCCGATCTCATCGAACGGGTCTTC
This sequence comes from Rossellomorea marisflavi, assembly GCF_001274775.1. Lineage (GTDB taxonomy): Bacteria > Bacillota > Bacilli > Bacillales > Bacillaceae_B > Rossellomorea > Rossellomorea marisflavi. Next base: position 150,437 of record NZ_LGUE01000008.1, on the reverse strand, counting down.
CGTGAGAAGACGACCGATGATGCGATCAAAGAAATCCGCGATCTGAAACGCATGGTCCGCTCGGCTCTCTATGAGGTCCGTCGAATCATTTACGACCTGCGTCCCATGGCACTTGATGATTTGGGACTCGTGCCGACGCTCAAGAAATACTTGAGTACCATCGAAGAATACAACGATAAGACGAGCATCCAGTTCATCAACATGGGTCTCGATATCCGGCTCCCGCCGAAGTTCGAAGTCGCCCTCTTCAGAATGGTGCAGGAAAGCGTCCAGAACTCGCTCAAGCATGCCGAGGCCACACACATTCAAGTAAAAGTGGAAGTAAAGAAAGACAATATAACCGTCGTCATCAAAGACAACGGCAAGGGATTCGATCTACATACACAAAAAACGGGATCCTTTGGCATCATGGGGATGAAAGAGCGTGTCGACCTTCTGGAAGGAGACATCACGATCGACTCAAAAGTAGGAGGCGGGACAGTCATACTGATCCGCGTACCTCTGAATATGTAAATTTTTCTAAGGTTTAGGGAGGCGAATGACATGGCAACAACTAATATCGTTATCATCGATGATCATCAGCTATTTCGTGAAGGGGTAAAACGGATTTTGGAATTCGAACCTTCATTCAACGTAGTAGCAGAAGGGGATGACGGAGCAGATGCCTCAGGTCTGGTGGCAGAGCACGAGCCGGATGTCGTCCTCATGGACATCAATATGCCTGAAATCAACGGCGTCGAGGCAACGCGCGAGCTCATGGATAAATATCCGGAGACAAAAGTCATCATCCTCTCCATCCACGATGATGAGAACTACGTAAACCATGCCCTGAAAACAGGTGCTCTTGGCTACCTGCTTAAGGAAATGGATTCCGATGCCCTTGTGGACGCAGTCAAAATCGTGGCTGAAGGTGGATCATACATCCATCCGAAAGTGACGCACAACCTGGTGGCTGAATATCGCCGCCTGGCCAATGCATCCAATTCAGGCGGATTCCAGCAATCCGAAGTTCGCCGCCCGCTTCACCTCCTCACGCGCCGTGAGTGTGAAGTCCTGCAGATGCTTGCAGATGGGAAGAGCAACCGTGGGATCGGTGAAGCCCTCTACATCAGTGAGAAAACCGTCAAGAACCACGTCAGTAACATCCTTCAGAAGATGAATGTGAACGACCGAACGCAAGCAGTTGTCACAGCCATCAAAAATGGTTGGGTGGAAGTACGATAATACGAATTATGAGAAGGCAGCCATTCTGGCTGCCTTCTTTTTGCTTACATAAACTTCACTTTCCGCTCGTCAACTTGATCCCTTAACAACTTCTTGAATTGGGCTATTTCTGAATCAGAATCAAAAAAACGTTTAGGGAGGATAATCGCTTTCGATTTTGATACATATAGCCGGAACATATCCTTGTTCTCATGTACCGAGCGGAGGTTACTCCACTCAAAGTACCCTGCGGATCGGCCGAACGTTTGTTGGATTTCGTTCTCGGAAAACGTATAGGTTATTTTATTCTGAATTAACGGGTCACTTTTATATTCTTTTGAAGACCTTACCTTCACGGCAGTTCTTCCGATCAGTAACACAAGCAACGAACTCACCAGTGAAATAACTCCGTAGAGTCCAATAAAATAGATATAGACATCAAGTTCAACCATTGTACTCGTTGGGATTGCGAAGATAAGGAATACCACCACCAATAGAAAATAGAACGTAATGGTATGAAACTTCTTGAAATGATACAACCCGAATGTAGTGAATTCTTCTTTTGTGACGGTTCCATTAACCGTCAACCCCTTCTCTGTCAGCAAGTTTAACTCCCCCTGAGTAAAAATCCCTTAATTGTCCTTTTTATGTATTTTTAGGTCATTACCTCTACTTAATCATAGAAAGGACGTTGAATTCAAGACGTAAAGTAAGAAAAAAGCCACGGCATCCACCATGGCTTTTCCTCTATCAATGCTTTCGCCTCGCAAAATCTACAAACCGGAACATATCCAGCCTGTGACGTGATTCTGTGTATTCAAAACGGACGGCGTCCTTCAAGTGGACCATGTTCCGCACAACGACCACATGATCATATCCTTTCAGATCCAAGAGCTTCTCGTCCTCTTCCGTACAGGGCTCCACGACGATTTCCTTTTTGGCAAAATCGATGGGGAGTCCGAGGGTGCCTTCGAGATGCTCATAAATTGAGTTCTCGCAGATTTCCTGGGTGAGGAGAGGGACGCGGGACTTCAGGAAATACGACTTATCGAGGATGATCCGTTCCCCGCCGATTTCACGGGAGCGGGCCACCTCCCATACTTCATCGCCGACGGTGGTCTGGAGAAGGGAGGCGAGCTGATCATCAGCCAGGATGAGACCGAAACGGTGAACATGTGTCTTGATCGATTCGCGGCCCATGGATTGCTGCAGTTCTTTGAAGCTCACGAGTCCCGAGACGGGGAAGTTCATCCGGGATACGTCCAGGACAAGGGATCCCTTTCCGCGCAGCTTCTGGATGTATCCGTTCTGTGCAAGCATCGTAAGCGCCTTGCGGATCGTTTCCCGGGAGGTATCGTACATGTCGGACAGTTCATTCTCCGAAGGGAGGATTGTGTCGGGTGCGTAGGTACCGTTCTGTATATGGTCCGATAAATCGGTATAGATCTGATAATATTTATTCCGTTTTGTCATTATGATCACCTGCTCTCATTTTACCATATCTGTCACAAAGAATTGAGAATCGACTTGAGTGTTGCGAATATTTTCAATAGAATGGAGATAGTGCAAATCTAATGAATAAGGGTGAAGAGCATTGTCGAAACAGCATTGGAAAAAAATCATGTTGGGTATAGGCATCAGTACGTTGCTTCTCGGGGCGTGCAGCGCAGACGAAGAGAAGAAGGAAGACAAGAAAACGTCCGAAGAATCCAAAGCAGATGAAAGCAAAAAGAGCGAGGAACAGGTTCAACAAGAGCTCCCGACCTCCGAAAATGACAAAATTGTCGAACGGGCCCAGAAGCTGGAGGAAGCAGAAGGAATCCCTGCCGAAGATAAAGAAGAGTTGACCCAAACGTTTGATCAATACATCAAGACCTTCAATGAGAAGGACTATGATGCGTATATGAATCTCATCTCGAAACAACCGATCAACTTCAAATACGAAGATGAAGAAAAGTACGTGAAGCAGATCTTTGATTCCGTCGATTCAAAGCGTACGGCTGAAAACGTCAAGATCATCAACTTCAATGAAGCGAAGGCAGACGTATACGCTGAAATCAGCGCAACCACCAAGGATCCCGACAGCGGGAAAGAAGTGACGCGATCCGGCCGTCAGGTAACGGTATTCAAGAGTCAGGATGACGGATGGAAGGTTGTAGCGATCTTCTTCCAGGCAAGCGATGACGAAGAATGAGAAAGAGGACTGCTCCTGATGGGGCAGTCCTTTTTATGCGGGCTTCCTTAAAAACCTGGAACGGATCCACAGGATGATGCCTGCAAATCCGTATGATAAGACAAGCACGAATGCGATTCCCGCTACATTCTTCCAAGTGAGCTCGCCGTGGATGAGAGAGACGATGAACAATGTGCCGGAAGAAATTGTCGACGCGATCACGATGAAGAGTGCATAAACGAGAATCGCGATTCTCAAAAACTTCTTCAGTGGCGTCAGTTCTTCAGGTGGACCGGGCATTGAAGGCTGAACCTCAGACGCGGACACCTTTGGAAAGAAGCGAGCGCGTATCCAAAAGATGATGCCAACAACAAGGATATTCACACCCCCGGCGATCAAGAAGGCAAGATAATCCGTAAGAGGATGCTTGCTGATCATACTCAAGGCAGTGATCAGTGGTATGATTCCCACTATCAGGCCAAGAATTCCGAATGCGAGCAGAATCATGCGGTATGTATTCAGCTTGAAATGTTGTTCTGGGGTCATGGATTAAATCCCTTCTAAAGAGGTTCGTTACATGATCGGATCCTTCTTATTCTCTTCTTCGAGACGCTTGACCTCTTTGTCCATACTCACTTCGAGGGCAGCGATCTCCGCTTCAAGAGAGGAAATCTTCGATTCGATGGATGTGATGGCAGAGTCCATCTGACTTTGGGAGATATCCCGATAGGCTTCGTTGAACTGTTCGCGGACTTCTTCAAACTCGTTGGCGCGGGTTCCCTGCCAGGTCGTTGCACTGAGCTCGGGCTGCTTTACTTTTTGAGTATACTGATTGAATTCACCTTGGAGTTGATTCATGTTGGTTTTGGAGGTCCTCAGACGTTCAAGCTGCTTACGCTTTTCCCCGATCTGTGAGACCATGAATGATAGGTAGGACAAAGGATTCAGCCCCTTCAAAAATGTGTTGTATATACCTATGTTATGGTATCAAATGGAAACATTTAAGATAAATAGGTCTAAGATACCAAAAAAGGAGGTTGTTGAGAGGAAGAGTGGTACAGGTTACTATATACCCATATTTAAGAAATATAATCTAACATTTTACAAAAAAGGGTATCATTCATCACGAGAAGAATAAAGAAATAGACAAAGAGTGACATAGGGGGGATAGAGGATGAACAAAACCATTTATCTTGTCAGGCACTGCAAGGCAGAAGGGCAGGCGCCTGATGCCCGGTTGACCAGAGAAGGAAAAGAACAGGCAGATCGTGTCACAGCCTTTTTCAAAGGGATCAGCGTGGACGCCATCTTGACGAGTCCGTATCTGAGAGCGGTCGATACGGTCAGGGGACTGGCAGAGGATCACGGGATCCCTCTTAAAGAAGAGACACGCCTTTCGGAAAGGGTCCTGGCAGGGCAGGATCAGCCCGAGTGGCTGTCCATGCTGGAAAGGACCTTCACGGATCTGGAGCTCTCATATCCAGGCGGAGAGTCCAGTCGGCAGGCAATGGAGAGGGGGATGGAGGTAATCGATGACGTGTTGCAACGCCAACACCACGTCACCGTCATGGCCACCCATGGGAACCTCATGGCTCTTTTACTGAAACGATTCGATGTCACATTTGGTTTCACACAGTGGAAGACTTTATCGAATCCGGATATCTACCGACTCGATTTCTCGGTAGAGGCCCCGGTCATCAAAAGGGTATGGAAATGAGCGATTATATCAAGGAAATGAGAAGGTTGATAGGGACCCAGCCCTTGATGGTAGCAGGAGCCACTGTCCTATGCATAAATGAGAGAAAAGAACTGCTCCTTCAGTACCGATCTGATGCCGATATATGGGGGCTTCCCGGCGGGGTGATGGAGTATGGTGAAAGCCTTGAAGAGACGGCAGGCCGTGAACTCCATGAAGAAACGGGACTCCTTGCAGGGGAATTGCAGTTCATTCGGATCCTTTCGGGACCGGAGGAATGCCACACGTATCCGAACGGTGATCAAATCTACGGTATCACAGCGGTGTACCTGGCCCGGACGACCACGGGTACGCTTAAAATCACAAGAGAATCCAGGGAGCTAAGGTACTTCCCGCTTGATGACCTGCCATCCCCACTGGTTCCGAAAGCCAGGAGGATCGTCAACGAACTGAGTCCAGAATGGATGTAAGCATCATAAAAAAACGGGCGACCTGAAGGGGCTGCCCGTTTTTTGCATTGTTATTTCGTCAAGCGGAACACGACGGATTCATAAGGTCGAAGGTTCATATGGGTATACACATTGGCGGTATCTTCATAGTTGGAGAGCAGGATGTCACTCGTCCAACCATTCACGTCCACCTCTTCAGGCAGGGTAAATGTGGCGTCTGTTCCGTAGAAATTATTCACTACAAGCAGTTTTTCGTCCTCTCCGTTCCGCACATAGGCGAACAGCTGTGGGTCGTCTTCGAGGATGAGCTGGTAATCACCATCCGTGATCACGTCGTACTCTTTCCTTAGCTTGATCAGCTTTTGGTAATGATAGAACACAGATGATGGATCATCCATGGCGTCCTCAGCGTTGAACTCCCTGAAGTTCTTCGCAACAGGGATCCAAGGCTGTCCGGAAGTGAATCCTGCGTTTTCACTTCCGTCCCACTGAACAGGCGTACGAGAGTTATCACGGGATTTGTGTCGTAGAATCTCAAGGATTTCGTCTTCCGATTTCCCTTGTTCCTTCATGATGTTGAACATATTGATCGACTCCACGTCCCGATACTCATCGATGCTCGTGAACTTCGGATTCGTCATCCCGAATTCTTCCCCTTGGTAAATATAAGGCGTCCCCTGCATCATGTGAATCGTCGTAGCCAGCATTTTCGCAGATTCTTTATGGAACTCTCCGTCATTTCCGTAGCGGCTCACGATTCGTGGCTGGTCGTGGTTACACCAGAAGAGGGCGTTCCATCCTCCGCCGTCATGCATTTCCTTCTGCCAGGTGGAGAGGATGTCCTTGAGCTGCTGGAAGTCGAAGTCGGCGACCGTCCATTTCTCACCGCCGGGGTAATCCACCTTCAAGTGGTGGAAGTTGAACGTCATGCTGAGTTCGTTCCGGTCCGGGCGTGAGTATTTGATGCAGTTATCGATCGTCGTAGACGACATCTCCCCGACGGTCATGATGTCGTGCTTCGAGAAGACTTCACGGTTCATCTCCTGCATGTAATCATGGACTTTAGGACCGTCCGTGTAAAACTTGCGTCCGTCTCCGGGAGCCGTGGAGCCGTCGTCATCAGGGAAACGCTGATCTTTTGAAATCAAGTTGATGACGTCCAGGCGGAAGCCGTCGACGCCCTTATCTAGCCAGAAGAGCATCATGTCATAGAGCTTGCGGCGGACAGCGTCATTTTCCCAGTTGAGGTCGGCCTGTGTGACATCAAAGAGATGAAGGTAGTATTGACAGGTCGCTTCGTCATACTGCCAGGCGTTGCCGCCAAACTTGGACTGCCAGTTCGTCGGCTCGGATCCGTCGGGCTTGCCATCGCGCCAGATGTAGAAGTCACGGTATTCGCTGTCTTTTGACTGGCGAGACTCGATGAACCACTGGTTCTCTGTGGAAGTGTGGTTGATGACGATGTCGAGGATGACTTTGATGCCGCGGGCGTGTGCTTCGCTCAGGAGGTTCTCGAAGTCTTCCATGGTGCCGTATTCGGCGTGGATGGAGAAGTAGTCGCTGATGTCGTAGCCGTTGTCGCGTTGCGGGCTTTCGTAGATGGGGGTGAGCCAGATGACGTCGACGCCGAGTTTGTTGAGGTAGTCGAGTTTTTGGGTGATGCCTTGGATGTCTCCGACTCCGTTTCCTGTTGTGTCGTTGAAGCTTTTGGGGTAGATCTGGTAGACGGCTGCTTTTTTCCACCATGGTTGTGGTTGGGTCATTTGGGACACCTTCCTTTTAGTGTGGTTTTTTAGGGTGTGGTTCATGGGTTACTGAATTGGGTTCGTGCCTTTCCGCTTCGGCCACCTGCTTTCCTCGGGGAGGGTGTTGAGCCGCTTCGGCTGGCGCCTGCAGGGTCTCAACTTACCCTCTCTTCCCGTAGGAGTCAGGTGGCCTTCGCTGCAAGGCACTTGTGGTGGTAGGGCGGACGGTATGTTCGACATCCTTATAGGTTTGAAAAACATCTTCTACTTCATAGACTATTTAACTGGTTCGTGCCTTTCCGCTTCGGCCACCTGCTTTCCTCGGGGAGGGTGCCTGAGCCGCTTTGGCTTCGCCTGCAGGGTCTCAAGCTACCCTCTATTCCCGTAGGAGTCAGGTGGCCTTCGCTGCAAGGCACTTTGTGGTGGTAGGGTGGATGTTATGTTCGACATCCATTTTAGTAGGTTTGAAAGAAACCTCTCTACTTCGTGATGAGTGTTTCGATCTTATGTGAGTATGAACGTCACGCCTTAGCACTACTCCCCATTCTGTCCAAAATCAATTGTGTGTAGCAACCTTTCATCACGGTTGCTTTTTATTTTAGATTGATAAAAAGGGAGCGGGACTGGTTGTCCTTGTCGCTCCCTCATTTTAACTTGTATATACAAGTTGGTTCAACTGTTTTAGCTGATTTTGTTTTTGCTGAATTTGGCAAATAGGATGGTGAGCAGGAATGGGATGATGATACAGATGACCATTCCGATGGCGAATGTCAGGTAGTATTGCGGTTTGAAGGAGAAGATACCTGGGATTCCTCCTACGCCGATGGAGAAGGCTTCGGTGCCTGTTGTGGCCAGCAGGACGCCTCCGACGGCGGAACCGATGATGGCTGCGATGAACGGGAATTTGTAGCGCAGGTTGACCCCGAACATGGCAGGTTCAGTGACTCCGAGATAAGCGGAAAGGGCGGAGGTACCGGCCAGGCCGCTCAGTTTTTGGTTTTGTTTTTTCGCAAGGAACATCATGGCTAGTGCGGCAGATCCCTGTGCGATGTTGGATAGAGCCAGGATCGGCCATAGGAATGTTCCGCCTGTGTTGGATACAAGCTGCAGGTCGACGGCCAGGAACGTATGGTGCATCCCGGTGATGACCATGACCGCGTACAATCCACCGTACAGTAGACCACCGAGCCAGCCGAAGTGACTGAAGATCCAGATGACGCCGTCTGTCAGTTGGTTACCGATGAAGAACGTGATCGGACCGATGACGATGAATGAAAGTAGTCCAGTGACGAGCAAGGCAACAGGTGCTACAACCAACAGTTTGATTGAATCATGTACATGTTTATCCAAGAAACGCTCAATTTTCGCTAATACATAAGAAGCAACGAGGATCGGAAGAACTTGTCCCTGATACCCGATTTTGTCGATTTCAAGACCGAAGATGTTCCAAGTCGGGATCTTCTCAGCAGATCCGTATGCCCATGCATTGAGAAGGTCCGGATGGACAAGAATCAATCCAAGAACAATCCCAAGCAGCGGATTCCCGCCAAAACGCTTCATGGCCGACCAACCGATGAGTGCAGGAAGGAAGGTGAAGGCCGTATTGGCGATCAGGTTGATGATATTGGTGAGGTCTGCCCATTGTGGATAGACGTCGATGACGGACTTATTGTCGAAAAAGATTCCGGGACCCGTAAGGATATTGTTCAGCCCCATTAGAAGACCCGCCATGACGATGGCCGGCAGGATCGGGATGAAGATGTCAGCTAAGGTCTTGATGGCCCGTTGAAGCGGATTCAAATTCTTGGACGCTTCATTCTTCACGTCTTCCTTTGATACTTCCTGGATGCCTGTTTCCTCTGCAAGAATTTTATAGGCCTTATCGACGAGCCCCTGACCGATGACGACCTGGAACTGTCCGTTTGAAGAGAATGATCCCTTTACGATATCGATATCATCCAATTTCTCTTTATCTACTTTTCCTTCATCCTTCAGAATAAGACGAAGACGTGTCACGCAATGTGTCGCGGTCGAAATATTGTCCGCTCCTCCGATGGCCTCGATGATCTGTTTAACCGATTGTCTATCCACACTCATGTGTATCCCTCCCAAAATGTGTTCGCTTACATTTGTAACAACCATTCCCCATATGGAATGAGTAGAAACTCCTAATCTATCGGTAACGCTTTCAAAATACTGTGTTGTATATACAAGATCTAGTTCAATTGTAATCTTGTATATACATGTTGTCAATATAAATGTAGAGCGTTTTCATAATTAGTGTCTATATAAAATTACATAGCAAAAACCCCCAAATGGGCATCTACAAGAAGATGCCCATTTGGGAGTTGATGTAACAACTATAAAATAGTTTTGCATTGAATATTTTAATAGGGGATTAGAGGTATTTCCAGATTGTTACTCCGTTTGTTAATTTAAGTATACTCGGACAGTCATTATATAGAGATACCTCTATAAGATCGCCTTTATGATTAGCCAGCCACTTATAAATAACATTGTCCACGTCATGTGGTTCAGATAAAATGTTATCCACTCTAAATATAGCTGAGTCGTATTCTTTGAAATTAACATCATCATCTTCATATCCATTATCTGTTTCAAAAATAGTATCTAATTTCCCACTTACTTTTAGTCCATTTTCCCACTCCATTACTATGGTAGATTTCCTATGGTCTTTTAAAGCTTTGATCAAAGGATCATAACCCATACCTTAACCTCTTTTCTAATCTGGAATAGATGGCATGTGCGTCTCATTCTTTGAGTGATGTATTAAAGTTTCGGGGTGAGGTATTTTTAACATATAAAGGTTTATATACAGATATAACCATGGATAAACCTGAATTAGTAGCGAATTCTGAAAGATAAGTTTCTCCCCCGACATCCTCCTGACACATTCACCCCCTACAATCATTCTTGCAAGGCTAAAATCTACAAATTCAAAATGAACTGGAGGTAGGTAAGATGTTGAATGTACTATCGGCAAAAGTGGTGGCGGGTGCATTGTCATTGGGAATTCTGGCGCCGGCTGCGTATACGGCGACGACGCAGGATACGGCGGATCAGCCGCAGGTGGAGGAGAAGCAGCAGCTTGATGAGGAAACAAAGTCCAAGCTGGATGAAATCAAGGGCCAGGTGGAGGATGGGACCATCACGAGGGATGAGGCGAAAGAAAAGCTCGATGAGTTGGGGATCCGTCCTCCGGGGCGCGGTGGCCATCACGGCGCACCAGGTATGGAGCTTGATGATGAGACCAGACAAAAGCTGGATGACATCCGTGACAAAGTGAAGTCGGGTGATATGACGGAGGAAGAAGCGAAGGAAAAGATCGCAGATCTCGGTATCGAGATGCCGCAGCGCCCGGACGGGATGGATGAGGAGACTCACCAGAAGACCCATGACATCCGCGACCGCTATATGGCCGGCATGATCACAAAGGATGAGGCGCAGAAGGAGCTTGATGAGCTCGATGTGGACTTCGACCTCGACAAGATGCCGGATCCGTTTGCCGATCTGGATGCAGAAACGAAGAAAAAAGCCCAGGCCATCCTGAAGAAGGCGGTCGAGGGGACCATCACCCGGGAAGAAGCGCATGAGCAGCTTGAGGATCTCGGCGTGAAGATGAAAGGCCCGCGCGGTGGCGGTGATCACGGTCCAGACAGCAGTACGAAGGAAGGCGATCAGTCTGATGACAAGACCGATCTGGATGCATCCCAGACCAGCGTGACCCTTTGACCCCTTTCATATAAATGAGAGTGCCGTCCCCCTGGCACTCTTTCTTTTTCCCCAAGCATTTCTTCCCCACCCCATTTTCCCTTATAATGCATCTATAGGAGGATTTCTCATATGAAAACCATACAGATCGTTGAAGATGAAATCACCATATCCAGGGTCCTGAAGGCGTACATGACGAAAAACGGCTTTGACGTAGTGCAATCGTACTCAGGCAGCGAGGCCATGAAGGATTATAGGGATGTGCAGCCGGATCTTGTGCTTCTCGATGTCATGCTGCCGGACGGTGATGGCTGGTCGGTCCTGGAGTCAATCAGGACTCTGGCCCCGACGCCTGTCATCATGCTCACGGCCCTCGGCGACGTGGACCATCGTCTGAAGGGGCTGACTTCAGGTGCCGATGATTACATTGCGAAGCCGTTCATCGGGGATGAAGTCGTCGCACGCGTCCAGGCCGTTCTGAGAAGGAGTGGACCCGTGTACGATACTGGAAGCGTAAGGCTCTATGGTGATCTGAAAATAAACCGCCAGTCCCATACCGTTCACTTGAAAGGGGAGGAGATCACGCTGACGCCGCGGGATCTTTCCGTCTTTCTATTTCTGAGTGACCACCCGAATCAGACGTTCACGCGCGAGCAGCTCATCGACCGGGTGTGGGGCATGGATTATGAAGGAAGCGACCGCGCCGTGGATCTTGCCGTGAAGCGGATCCGGAAGTCACTGGAGGAGTGGCCGAAGGAGCAGGGGGAGATCCGTACGCTCAGGGGATTGGGGTATCAGTTCAGTGTTCACCAAGGCTAAAGAGCCTGGCCGCCAGACGCTCCTCCGCTACTGGACGACCCGCTACCTCATCACCCTCGTCGTCGGACTCCTCGTCATCGCCCTCATCTCGGTGATCTGGATCCGGAAGACGACGATTGATAACCGCCTGAACCTGACCCAGGTCATGGCCCAGGAGCTCGCCGACCGGATCGTGACGGAAGACGGACAGATCCTCATTCCGCCTGTCTTGAAGGACGTCGTCGAAGAGCGGAGCAAGCTCCTTAACCTTGATGAGCCGCCGTCCACCTTCGTCGTCGATCCCGAAGGCAACGTCCTCTCCGACAAGAACCATTTCCGCGGAGGACCACCGGGAGCTCAGCCACAAGCACAAAAGATCTCGCCGTCATTCTTTGAGAAAAGAAAGGTAGAGATCGACCTTGGTGAAGAAGGGAAGGCGTACGCCATCAGCCAGCCGGTGAAAAACGGTGATGATGTCCTCGGCTATGTGGTCATGCTGAACCTCGAGAAGGATCTCGGGAAAGTGAACCAGGAGTACCGGCTACTCGCCATCCTCCTGGTGAGCCTCGGTTTGCTTGGCTGGCTCGTCATCTACTATCTGTCACGCAAGCTGTCGGCACCGATCTCGGAAGTCGCGAGTGCGGCGAGAGTCGTAAGCGAAGGGAATTACAACGTCAGCCTGAAAGAACCCGCCAAGGAGAAGGAAATTTACGAGCTCGTGGACTCCTTCCAGCAGATGGCCGAGAAGCTTCAGCATCTAGAGCAGTTCAGATCGGAACTCCTTGCTGGTGTCACCCACGATCTGAAGACGCCGGTCACCTCCATCAGCGGCCTAATCCAGGCGGTGAAGGACGAGGTCGTGACCGAGGACGAAGCGAAGGAATTCCTCGACATCTCCCTGAAGGAAGTGGACCGCCTGCAGCGGATGATCGGCGACCTTCTTGACTTCAACTCCTTCTCATCAGGAGCCATCCCCGTGCGGAAAGAGACCGTCTCCATGAACGACCTTGTGGAGGATATCGTGAATCAGTGGAAGCAGACCCAGGTGAACGAGTCGTTCCAGCTGGAAGTGGAGACACCTCCTGAAGACATGGAAGCGGACGTGGATCCCCTGCGGGTCGAGCAGATCCTCATCAACCTCCTAAACAACGCCCGACAGGCTCTCCCTGAAGCAGAAGGCAGTCTGCGTGTGAAGCTAGAGCGGAAAGGGGAGTTCTGCACCGTATCGGTCAGCGATACCGGGAGCGGGATACCGGAAGCAGAACAAGCGCTGGTATTCGAACGCTTCTACCGCGGGGAAGATAAGAAACTCAAGACGCGCGGCCTCGGGCTGGGACTGCCGTTTTCCCGGATGCTCGCCCAGGCCCACGGAGGCAGCCTTCGCCTGGAGAGTAGCTCGTCTGAAGGGACGATGTTTGTGGTGGAGTTTCCTATTAGATAGGAGCTGTCACGAGACTTGAAAATAAACAATGAAAGTTGAAAGTAATCACTTGAAGTTGAACGTTATGTAGCATAGTTGAAAATGGGAATTGAGTCGAACATCAAAGTTGAAAGTAAATCATCGAAAGTTAAAAGTAAATCGGCAACAGTTGAAAGTAAATCCATTAGAGTTGAAAGAAAAGGGCTGGCGCACAGGAGCAATCACCCCGCCAGCCTTCCATTTCAGCCGATTTTCGTGCATTTGAGTAGCGCTTGCAGTCCCCTTATTCAACAATCCATAAAAAAAGAAGCCCATCCAACTAAGGCTTCCTAATCAACATTAGTTAAACCGCCATCCATCTTCCCCAAAACGAACTTGCTCATCCTCTTTCGGAATCTCAAAGGATTCCAGATAATACTCGCCCTCTCCCAGCTCAACCGTACGATAGTTCTTCGGCTGGTCAAGAGGCCGTATAATCGTCGCCGTCAGACGTGTATGGGCGGGATCTTCCTTCTTCCCCAGCAATATGACGTGATGTTGGTACTGATCATAGGTTTGATTTGTATTCGTCCATAATACGTGGTGAATCTCATCATCCTTTACGAGGGCGTATCCGATCCGATCGTCCTTCAGAAGGAACAAAACCGCTTCTAACCCATCCTCAATCAAGTGGCTCTGCAGTATCTCCTCGACATGGATTTCCTGAGCAGCAGCCTCGATCTTATCCTTCATCGACAGGGGAGCAGTCTCTCCCTCTTTCTGTACCCACAACAAACCCCCCGCGAGAATCCCGACAAACAATATAGAAGAAAAAAGCAAAATCTTCTTCAACATTCAACCCCATTTCTCTTCAAAATACGGTAAACCGTTCTGATTAGTATTATACCTTAATATCCCAAAACATGTTAATTCCTTCCTTATAAAGCCCCCAATATAGGAAACAGCCCCCATAAATACCCCAAACCACCTATGAACAAACCAAACTACCATCATTACCACAAATTACTAAACGTGATTATACTGGGCTTTCTTCCATGTTTTTCTTCACATAAGAAAATAAGCCTATTAACCTATCGGACTAGTTCGGAGATAATGGGTAGGCGTGCAAAAACGACATTATTTGCGAAGGAGAAAGATCTTGAAGAAAACGATAATCGCTTTTACAACTGCTGCTGTTCTGTCATCTATGGCTGTCGATTCGATTGAGGCTGCCTCTTATAAAGTAAAGTCTGGGGATACGCTTTCTGGAATCGCCGTTAAATACAATACAAGTGTCTCAAGTCTGAAATCCATGAACAAACTCAAGTCCGATATGATCTATGTGAATCAAGTATTGGAAGTGTCGAAATCGACAACGTCATCATCATCTACTACCACGTACACCGTGAAGTCCGGTGACTACCTGTCGAAGATCGGTCAGAAGTACAATGTGTATGTAGCGGATCTGAAGAAATGGAACAATCTAAAGAGTGACCTGATTTATCCTGGTCAAAAATTGATCGTGTCCGGAAGCTCGAAGTCCACTTCGACCTCGACCACTACGGCTTCAAAACCGTCGACGTCCGGAAGCTATACGGTCAAATCCGGTGACTCTTTATCCTACATCGCGTACAAATATGATGTAACCATTTCACAATTGAAGTCATGGAATAAGCTTACGTCCAACACGATCTATGTCGGTCAGAAGCTCAAGGTGAGCGGCTCGACCTCTACTTCCACTTCAACCGGAACGGTCAAAACCACAAGCACGGGCACACAGACCCCGTCATCATCCACGGTCGTGAACGTGGCGAAGAAGTACCTCGGCACCCCGTATAAATGGGCCGGTACGACGCCGTCCGGATTCGACTGCAGTGGGTTCATCTACTATGTATTCAACGAAGCGGGCTACTCCATCTCCCGTACGAGCACGGAAGGCTACTATAGCCAGGCGAAATCCGTCTCCAATCCGGTTCCGGGTGACCTCGTATTCTTCGAAAATACATACAAAGCCGGCATCAGCCACATGGGAATCTACCTCGGCAACGGGGAATTCATCCATGCATCTGACAGCGGCGTTGTGGTGACGAAACTGAATAATACGTATTGGGCTCCGAAGTTTGTCGGATATAAACGTTTCTAAATGGAACATAGAGCTGTGAGAATGGCACGCTGGTGCTGTCTCACAGCTTTTTTTGTATAATAGGAGAAAAGATTCATTTGTAGATTTTTGTAAAATGAACGAAACCTTTTAGGACCTCTATGCGTCTAATGAATATCTGAAAAGGTGGATTCCTCTGCAAGTTGTTATTTATTTGAAGTCCTGATAGAATGAACTATTGGTCCGGCTGTTAGCAGACGACCATAATATTTGTGAACATATCACGAATTAGGAGACTATGAATATGAAATTAAAAGACCTTTTACCCTTCACGAAGAGTGAAGACGAGAAGTATTTCGAACGGATTCCATACAGCATTCATAATCATAAAGCACTCACCAAGAAGACTGACGTTGCTGTCGTCGTCCCGGTTTATAATGCAGAGAAATACCTGAGACAGACCGTGGATTCGGTTATTGTCCAAACACACGGATTTCAGAACATTACCTTGATCCTTGTGGATGACGGTTCGAAGGACAAATCTAGGCATATGATGTTGCGCTATGCGGAGCTCTATCCCAATATCGTCGCCATCTTCCTCGAGAAGAATACAGGGACGCCTGCGTTCCCGCGTAATCTCGGGGCCCATCTTGCAAACTCGGAATATATCACGTTCCTGGATGCCGATGACTGGCTGGAGCACGACGGGATCCGTCAGCTTCATACGCTCATGGAAGAAACCAAATGTGATTATGCCGTCGGGAAGACGGTACAGATCGATTCCAAGGAAGAGAAGATCATCGGTCGCTATGAATCGTGCATGGAGCGTAGGAATGTATCGCCTTATTCGATTCCGCATATCTTCTACCATCTCGGACCGCGTGCCCGGATGCTGAGGTTATCGTTTATCAAGAAGCATAAGATCCGCTATCCGGAGATGAAGTTTGCCGAGGACAAGCAATTCTTTATCGATGTCCTTACACAGGTAGGCAAAATTTCGACTACGACGGAGCCGATCTATTTCTTGAACCGTATCCCGGATAATGTGTCACTCACGAAACAAACGGATATCGTCGAGAAGATGGATACGAACATTGCTGTGCTGAAATATGTGATGCAGAAGAATCTTCCTGAAGAAGAAGAGAAAATGATCGTCAATCGCCTTGTGGAGTTTGACAGCATCACGCGCCTATTCGACCGGAAGCACTTTATCCGCAGTGAAGACCGGACACCGTACTTCCAGAAGTTCGAGGAAGTGATGAGGGTCTTCTATTCATTCAACCGCAGCTATCAGCTGGAAGATATTATGAAGAAGCCGCTCAACAAACGCTACTTCACCTATCTTGCCCAGAAGGATTATGATAAAGTCATCGAGCTGTCGACCTGGTCGAAATTCAATGGCGAGCGCTCGTATCAAGTCATTGATGGACTGCCGTACACCGTTGCGCATCTTGCGGACGGCACCGATGTGAACATCGAAATCCCGGTTGAAGCCAAGCTCGTCAGTGAGAAGCAGACCGGAAATGGCGTCACCTTCACGGTCGAGATGAAGGGGCATGACATTCCTGAGATCCAAGGCGTGGACTTCCAGCATCGTGATTACATCACGGAAGTATACAATGTAGCGGGCCAAGTCGAGCAGGCGGGCAGTATGGTGACCATCACCCTGGCGCCTGAAGATATGGAGAAGGTCGGCAAAGGAAAGTATATGATGGCCCTCCGGTATGAAGATTACGAGAGACTCATGGTGCTGAAAGATGCGGAAGCCGTTTGCAAGCTGAAGAGCGGCAAGAATTCGTATCAATTCTATCGCACGGTAAAGGGAAATCTGTCTCTTCGAGTGAAATAAATCAGAAAAGGAGCTGCTCATGGGTAGCTCCTTTTTGTATGGGTATAACTACCAGAGTCCAGTGTGTGTCGCCCTCTCCAAAAACGGGTATGGTCATGGTGCACCATAATCCATTCAGTAGGAGAATGATCATGATTCTTAAAAACATTCTACCCTTTACAACCAGGAATGAAGATCCGACCTTTGATCGCATCCCTTATACCATATACAACCAGGCTGCATTGCGTAAGCATGCCAAAGTGACCGTCATCGTCCCGGTCTACAATGCGGAGAAATACGTGAAGAAGACAATCGATTCGGTCATCGTCCAGACGATCGGGTTCTCCCATATCACCTTGATCCTCGTCGACGATGGATCGACAGACAAGTCGCGCCATATCCTGAGGAAGTACACGAAGCTGTATCCCAATATCGTCGTCGTGCTGTTGGATGAAAATACGGGTACCCCTGCCTATCCCCGTAATCTGGGTATGCATCTATCGAACTCAACCTATGTCACCTTCCTGGATGGAGATGACTGGTTGGATCACGACGGAATCCGTCAGCTGCACAGCGTGATGGAAGAGGCAGGCACCGACTATGCTGTCGGGAAGACGATCCAGGTGGACGGGAAGAAGGAGAAGCTCATCGGGAGATATGAGTCCTGCAAGGTCAGGAAGAACGTGTCACCCTATGAGATCCCCCATATCTTCTACCACCTCGGACCGACGGCCAGGATGATGCGCACCTCCTTCATCAGGAAGCATCAGTTCCGGTTCCCTGAGATGAAATATGCCGAGGATAAGCGGTTCTTCATCGATATCCTCACGCACGTAGGGGAGATCTCCACCACGACGGCCCCTGTCTACTACATCAATCGATATGCAGAGAACCAATCACTGACCAAACAGACCGATATTATCGAAAAGATGGACACCAATATCACCGTCCTGAAGTATGTCTTGGATAAAGGACTGCCTCCGGAACAAGAGAAGATGATCGTCAACCGCCTGGTGGAGTTTGACAGCATCACCCGCTTATTCAACAGGAAGCACTTCGTGAAAAGTGAGGATCAGCAGGCTTACTTTGCCAAATTTCAAGAGGTCCTTTCGATCTTCTCCAGCTACAATCGTCCGTATACACTGGAGGAAACAATCAAAAAGCCACTGAACAAAGAATACTTCTCCCTGCTTGTGAACAGGGAATATGACCGGGTAGTTGCGTTGGCCGAATGGGCTACCACCAACGGGGACAGCAGCCAGGAGAAGAGAGATGGAATGCCATACAACGTCGCCAGGCTATCGGATGGCACAACGATTCCGATTGAAGTCCCCGTCCAGGCGGAGGTAGTCGAAGAAAGGAAAAGTGGGAAGGATGTCATCATGGAAGTCGAACTGACCGGCCACCGCATTCCTGACATCCAAGCCGTCGAACTCCAAAACCGGGAGTTCATCGAAGACCTCTTCATCGTGGCAGAAGCAGTGGAACAGACGGGACATCTCGTCACGCTCACATTCACGAAACAAACCTTTGCGTTCCTCGAGAAGGGGAAATACATCCTATCCTTGCGCTACGATGACTACGAATCGGTCATGGTAGCAAAAGAATCAGAGAGGAAATATGAACTGGAGGGGAAGGGGTTGACCCCGGTCCTCTATCAAACGAATAAAGGGAACCTTTCCTTGAAGGTCATGTAAGATAAGGGCTCTAGATGAGCTCTTTTTTTATTGCAGGAAGGAGGAGGGAGCACCTCCATTATAGAAATATCTACCATGAGAGAAAAAAGGGGGACGTTTATGAGCAAGAAGTGGATAGGAATCATTCTGGGGACGGTCCTTTTTGTGACGATCGCAGGTGTGTATATGACCCTTGGAAATCTCGAGCCTGACCGTAAGACGGCTCAAGAAGATCGGAACGGGGATCCGGCGGCTGCGGTCAAACCGAATAAAGTATCTGCAGCCGAGGTGGACGGCAATCCATTTGAAGAAGACGTCAAGACCCCGATATCGGAGAAGCTGATGCGCCAATACATCCACGCCATGACCCATCAGAAGGTGAGGGCTGGGGAGAAATGGTCCTTCTTCGAAATCACCGATGAGCGGATCGCCTTCCTTCTGCAGCAGCTTGATGAGAAAACATACAAGAACGATGAAGAGTACCGGGAAATCCTCACCCGATGGCAAAAAGGGGACTTCTCACAAGCCGTAAGCGACCACAACACCGTTTGGCGTCTCATGGGCGGCAACATCGGGAAGGCAAAGGGACTTCTATCCGCCAAACAGGAAAAGGATTATCTTGAAAAGCAGACAAGGGAAACCAGATAAAGAGAAGGAGGACAAGTATGGAACGGTTCGAATTCAACCTATCCAATCGGAAGGTGAGGATGTGGCTGTTCGTAGTCATCCCGATTCTCATCGTCAGCATGGTCCTGTACTGGGTGTTGCCGAACGAATACGCCTTCGTCCCGGCTATCATCCAGGGCGGGACCGTACTGGTCTACGTTTTAAGCATCCTGAGAACATAAAAGAAGCGAGCCCCTGGGGCTCGCTTCTTCAGTTCTTCCGGAACTGATGCTTGTTCGTATTGAACGGCGTGAAGTAGGAGACCGAATAATCGAGGTTGATCAGTTCGCTGTATTCGAACACCTGACCGTCCTTCAGGATCCCGCGGTTCACGATCTTCATGGCGGCGAGCCCTTTCTTGCAGTTCAGGAGATCCGCATCTTCCTTCGAGACATTCACGGCGCTGTAGCTCGTGATAAAATGAGAGATATCATATCCGCATTTCTGCACATACTCATGAACCGACTGGGCAATCACGCCTTCATCGAGATCGGGGAAGAGCTCCACGGGCACAAGGGACGTTTCGATTTGCACCTTCTGGTAGTCGACGAGACGCACGCGCTTGAAGGACCAGACATCACTCTGGCTGTCGAAGATCCGCTGGGATGAAGCTGACGCTTTTTCCCGTTTCAAGTAGACGACCTTGGATTCGATGTCCTTGAACTTCTTCTCCTGAAGGGAGTTGGAGATCAATGGGCTCTGGGTGATCGTATCGGTGACGAAGATCCCAGATCCCTGAACAACGTGGATACTCCCGATGTTGAGGAGCTTCTTCAGCGCCTCACGGATGGTATAGCGCGACACCCCATACTGATCGGCAAGCTCACGTTCCGTCGGGAGCTTGCCGCCAGGCGGGTACTTATTCTGATAGATCTTGCTCAGCAGGTCATCGGCGATGAATTCCCGCTTCTTCATCTCATCCTCTCCTTCCGTTAAGGAGTATGGATCGTCCCGTTCGGCAGGCGGGACTGGGTCCATTCGTGCTTCCTGTACACGCAAGGATACCCCTTCGCCATGTCTTCGTCAAAGCCGACTCCGATTCCTGCCCGTTCGATCGGGTAAATATAGCCTTCCTTCACCTCGATGGTACCCGGGAACATCTCGCGGATTACATCCTCCGGCTCCTGCACCTCCTGGATGGCCGCATTATGAAGGAACATATTGAGGTGGGTGTTCACGGCAACACCAATCGGGGTCATGTCCGACGGACCGTGCCAAGCGATCTGTACGCCGAATGTCGCGCAAAGGGCCCCGAGCTTCAAGGCCGGCGTGATGCCACCGATCTGGGACACATGACAGCGGATGTAGTCGATGCGGCGGTTCACGATGAGATCCTTCCATTCCATCGGATTGTTGAAGAGCTCACCCGTTGCAATCGGTGTCGTCGTCTGGCTCCGCAGCTGACCGAGCCACTCATTCTGATCCGGAGGGAGGACGTCCTCAAGGAAATACGGTTGATACGGCTCAAGCTCCTTCGCCAGGCGGATCGCCTGATTCGGAGAGAGGCGTTCGTGGACGTCATGAAGGAAGTGGAGTTCATATCCGTACTTCTCACGGAGCGCTTTGAACATCCTTACCACATCGCGCATGTAGATATCGGGATCATAGTATTCCCCGTCCATGAGCTGATCCGGCAGATGCATGGCGTGATTCTTCCCTCCGTACTTCCCGAGCTGGCAGCGGATATGGCGGAATCCACGTTCCACCAGGGCATCGACACCTTCAAATAGTTCATCCAGCGTCAAACCGTCGGCGTGGGCATACGCGGCAATGGCACTCTTCGATTTTCCGCCGAACAATTGATAGAGTGGCATATCGGCAAGCTTCGCCTTGATATCCCAAAGGGCCATGTCGACTCCTGCGATGGCATTATTGATGATCGGGCCGTTCCGCCAGTAGGAGTTCACCATCATCATCTGCCAGAGATCCTCGATATCATGGGCGTTCCGGCCGATGAGGATCGGCTTCAAGTATTCTTCCACCACCATCTGGACGGGGAGGGGACGCTGCTGGAACGTCGCGCAGCCGTACCCGGTGATGCCGCTGCTCGTCTCCACCTTCACGACAACAAAGTTATGACGGTGGGGGTTCGTGACGACAGCTTCTATATGTGTAATAAGATTCGGTTCCATGTGGACACACCTTCCATTTCGTTTGCGATGACTCAAGTAAAACACAGGAAAATCACCGCGGTCAATTTGGTCATGTTTTCACAAGGGATAGGTGGTATTTACCGTACCAATTTTGATGATAACAACGAAAAAACCTTATGTATCAAGGGTTTTGGTGTTATGATTGGTATTTTATAAAACGTTTTCAATTTTGGATCCCTGTGCTACGATATGGCTAATCAACGACACCATCACAGACAGAAAGAAGGGTTTCACATGGGAGATCAACAATTGGTCAAACAGATCATCACCGCTGTCGGCGGAGAAGATAATATTAAGAAGGTGTGGCACTGCATGACCCGGCTGCGCTTCGACCTGCACGACTTTGACGCCATCGACCGTTCCAAAGTAAAAGAGCTCGACGGCATCATGGGGGATCAGCTCACAAACGATCAATACCAGATCGTGGTCGGCACCCACGTCCAGAAGGTCCACGAAGCCTTGACCGCAGAGCTCGGGACAAAAGACGTGAAAAGCGCGGCACCGGGGAAAAAGAAAGGGTTCTTCGGAGCACTCCTCGACATCGTATCCGGCGTTTTCGGACCGATCGTACCGGCCATCGCCGGAGCGGGGATGATCAAGGGGATCCTCGCCGGGCTCATCGCCCTCGAAGTCCTCAATAAAGAAAGCGATGCCGTCATCATCCTGGATCTCGTCGCCAGCGCCGTTTTCTACTTCCTGCCGTTCTTCCTGGCAGCATCGGCCGCGAATATCTTCAAGACGAATCAGTACCTGGCCCTTGCCGTAGCAGGAGGATTCATGTATCCGTCCTTACTCGATGCAGCCAAGCTCGGAGAAGTCAGCCAGTTCACCTTCATCGGTCTGCCGGTACCGGTCATCAACTATAGTGCCACCGTTATTCCAATCATCCTATCCATCTGGGCCATGAGCTATATCCAAAAGTACGTCGACAAGTTCATGCCGAGCGTCCTCCGTACCGTCTTCACCCCGACGCTCACCCTGTTCATCACCATCCCGTTTGCCCTGATCGCAACCGGGCCGCTGGGTGCCTATGTAGGAAGCCTGCTTGCTGCCTTCATTGAAATGTTATTCGGGCTATCTCCGGTACTAGCCGGAATCGTCGTCGGCGGTATCCGTCCGATCGCCATCGTCTTCGGCATGCACCACGCCATGACGCCGATCGCCCTGCAGAACTTCGCAGACAACGGCTTCGACATGCTCATGCCGATGTTCTTCATGACCAACATGGCCATCGCCGGAGCAACATTCGCCGTCTTCTTCAAGGCGAAAGGAAAGAAAGAGAAATCCATTATCCTATCAGCTGCCATCTCGGCGCTGCTCGGAATCACGGAGCCGGCCCTATTCGGTGTCCTCATCCGCTATAAGAAAGCGTTCCTTGCCTGTACGCTTGCCAGCATGGCAGGTTCTGCATTCTTTGCCATCATGGGCGTCCGCATCTACGGGTACATCCTGTCCAGCATCGTGAGCCTCGTTGCCTACATCGGACCGTACTTCCCGTACGCCATCATTGGGATTCTGCTTGCCCTTGGTGTCGGATTCGCCATTACATTCTTCACGCTTAAGAAAAAGGAAGTTGCTGTAGAAGCATGAGAAAAACCGCTTGGGATTTAATTCCCAAGCGTTTTTTTTAGATTTGAAGATGTTTTTTAAGTGTAGATTGAATTTCGCCAAGCTCAGCATCTGGAATGATGTAGTAATAGACGCCATCAATTTTACTACCTTGTCCAGTTTTAATATCGATTTGCTCAATTTTACCGGCAGCATCTTTATAATTCTTTTGAATATCCACCATTTCTTTAAACGATAGATTGGTTTTTACGTTCTTTCCAAGAGCGTCGAAAATATCATCAAAGTTCCAGAGGCTTGATAGACTGGCTCCTTCGCGGATAACTCCCTGGATGATATCTCTTTGTCGTAGCTGACGCCCAAAGTCCCCTCTAGGATCTTCATATCTCATACGTGAAAAGGCGAGAGCTTTTTTTCCGTCCAACTCTACTTGGCCTTTAGCGAAATGAATTCCCTCATAAGTAAAGTCTAAGTCATTATTTACGGTCACACCGCCTACTGCATTTACAATATCCTTAAAGCCATCCATATTGATCGTTGCATAGTAATCAATAGGGATATCGAGCATGTTTTCAACGGTATTCATGGCCCATTCAGCACCTTCAGATGGTCCGCCTTTAGCGGATCCGAAAGCATAGGCATGATTAATTTTATCAACAGTTCCTTTGTCCACGATTTCTGTACGGGTATCACGAGGTATACTCAACATTTTTACTGATTTTTCGTTCGGATTTACTGTCAGGACAATCATGGAATCAGAGCGTCCCACATCACCTTTCCGTTCGAAGGAACCGTCTGTTCCAAGCAGGAGTACTGAAAATGGATCCTTTTCCTTAAATGTCACTTTCTCAGCTCGCTTCTCGGATTTCTCTCTCTTAACAGGATCATGCATGGCACCGACCGCATCATTCAGTGAATGCCATACGGTGTAGGTATACACGCCCCCTCCGAGAACGAGGAGAAGCAAAACGATTCCAACGACCTTGGGCCATTTTCTCTTCTTCTTACCACTATGTTTATCTGATCTCATATACGTTTCCCTACCTTTTCCTTAACCTAGTTAATAACATATCAGATTTTGTCAGATATGGATAGAAAATATTTATCATTTCAGAAGTAGTGAAAGTGCCTTGAATGAAAACGCTTACTAATTTCTTCTATTATATAGTCAAAAAAAGACCAGCCAAATGGCTAGTCTTCAATGAAGTACTCTTCCAGATAGTCCTTCCACACGGTATAGCCCTTGGCATTTGGGGTATCTTGATCATCAATCAAATAGTCTGCCAGGCTATCATCATCCGGCCATGCGCTCCAATGATCAAGGTACCTAAATCCTTCTTCCTCAGCAAACGTCTTGAGTTCGTCCACATCCAATGGATAATACGTAGCCTCTATAGGATGGGGCGGTTGAAGGATCAGAGTGGCTTCTTCATTAGCTTCGTGGAGCTTCCGATCGAATATGAGGATGCTGTCATGATTCTGAACCGGTCCGACGCCGTTTGAGTTATCGACTAACGTAAACGGCTCCCATAGGACAAGATCCGGAGCTCCCTCCAATGCATCTTCCACGTCGGAACTGTTCACGAATTCAACTGAAGTAGTGTCCCATTCATCGATCTTTACTTCAATGGAATCACCGTAGGCTGAAAGCAGGGCTTCTTTTAATTGAGGAGCCCATCCGCCTTCGCTGGCTCCGAGAGCAAGTGACCCGATAATGGTGATCTTAAAGGCCTCATCGTCTTCGACCCGCTTCTTATATAACTCTCTTGCTTCCTTCGGCCAGTTGGCCGTCAGGTCTTTTTCTTCTTTTTTCTCTTCTTTTTCTTCTGTGTCTTTCGGTGCCACTGCCGACACAGGTTTCGATTCGACTTTAGGGTCTTCTGTCGTTTGTCCCGTACGATTCTGCCAATAAAGATTCCCCATGATCAGCACGGCGCCACAGGCCAGCGCAAGGACCACCAATAAAAAATGTTTCATCCTAAATACCCCCTATAAATGTCCCGCCAAGAAATATGTACTAAAATTGAAAATAACCTTTTCAAATAGAAAAATCTGTAGTTTAATAGATAGTAATGGCAACAATATTACAATTTATTTAAAATTATGACAAGATTTTCACTGAAATACAACTAAATCTGAAAGAATCTTACATATTTTTTCAAGAGTTACAGGAGGCACTTCATGGAAGAAACCATCAGTTTACGCGAATTAATGCAAACCCTCAGGAAGAGAATGAGCCTGATCATCCTCATTACCCTTACAGCCATCTTAGTCAGTGGAGGGGTAAGTTTTTTTCTTTTAACCCCGGTTTATCAATCTTCGACTCAGCTGCTCGTCAATCAGTCTAAATCCGATCAATCCGCCTACAACAATCCCGGACAAATCCAAACCAACCTACAGCTCATCAATACCTATAAGGAGATCATTACGAGCCCTGTCATACTGGACAAAGTCTCAAAGGATCTTGATATGAAGACAGGCGACATCCAATCAAAGATGACCGTGTCGAATCAAAATGATTCTCAGGTAGTCAGCTTGGCCGTTCAGGATACCGACCCGGCAAAAGCAGCAGAAATCGCCAATAAGACCGCCGAAGTCTTCCAAAAAGACATTCCTGACATCATGAATGTGGATAACGTCACAATCTTGACGAAAGCGGAAGTGGGCGAAAAGCAGTCTCCAGTGAAGCCAAAGCCACTACTGAATATTGCCATCGCCATGGTTGTCGGTCTCATGATCGGTGTCGGGATTTCGTTCCTGCTTGAATTCCTGGATAACACCATCAAGACGGAACAGGATGTCGAGAAGGTACTCGGAGTACCAGTCCTCGGTTCCATTGCCAAAATCGGTGAAACCAAAGCAGAGAAGAGATCAAGAACCATCGAAGAAAGAGGTGAGCGCATTGGGTAATAAAAAGAGCAAAAAGCTAAAGCAGCTCATGATGTCCACAAGGCGTAAGCTTGTCACCCATGACAATCCGCAATCCCCTATATCAGAACAGTATAAAACCATCCGGACGAGCATCAACTTCTCCTCCATCGATCAACAAATCCGCTCCATCATGGTCACATCGTCTGGACCGGGAGAAGGGAAGTCCACCACAGCTGCCAATCTTGCGGTGGTATTTGCCCAAGAAGGCAAAAATGTGCTGCTTGTCGACGGGGACATGAGGAAACCCACGTCTCATTACACCTTCAATGTAAATAATACGTTCGGTCTTACCTCTGCGCTTTCACGTCAGAAAACACTCCGTGAAGTGGTTCATCAGACAGATATCAAGAACCTTGATCTTCTGACATGTGGACCTGTTCCTCCTAACCCAGCAGAGCTATTAAGCTCGAGATCAATGGAAGAACTGTTAAACGACATTTATCAAGATTATGACCTAGTGGTTTTCGACACGCCTCCTCTCTTAGCAGTTACGGATGCACAGGTGCTGGCAAATAAGTGTGATGGTACAGTTTTAGTTCTAAGCTCAGGTACAACGGAGATAGACAGCGCCAAGAAGGCTAAAGAACTTCTTGATACAACAAATGGAAGACTACTAGGCGTTATCTTGAACAACCGTGAAATCAAAGATACAAGCTATTATTATTACGGTAAGAAATAACTAATTTTCGACAAATTTCACCTATTTACATTTTCTGTACATGTAGTAAAATGGTACGAGGTTTGATAATACCCTTAGGGGGAGGGGTCTTACGTGATTGATATCCATAGTCATATCCTACCAGGGATCGATGATGGGGCGCAGAGCTATACGGATAGCATCGTCCTAGCCAAAAAGGCGGTATCGGAAGGGATCCATACGATCCTTGCGACACCGCATCATCGAAACGGCAAGTATCAGAATGTACGCACCGACATCTTGCATCGGGTAGATGAATTGAATAAGACGTTCAAAGATGAGCGGATCGCCCTTAAGGTGCTTCCAGGGCAGGAGACCAGGATCTATGGGGAAATGGTGGAGGATTACCGGAAAGGTGAGCTGTTGACACTTAACCAAGTATCCCACTATCTCTTTGTGGAATTCCCTTCAAACTCAGTCCCGGGGTATGCGGAGAGATTGTTCTATGATCTGCAGAATGAAGGACTGACTCCAGTGATCGTACATCCTGAGCGCAATGCCGAACTCATGGAAAGACCGGACAAGCTGTATACGCTCGTGAAGAATGGGGCCATCACGCAGGTGACAGCAGCTTCTCTCACGGGATACTTCGGGAAGAACATCCAGAAGTTCTCTAAACAGATGATTGAAGCGAACCTGACTCACTTCGTCGCGTCCGATGCCCATAACGTCAAGAACCGCACCTTCAAAATGGCAGAAGCCATGGATACCATCGAGAAACAATACGGCATCGACATGATCTACTACTTTACAGAGAATGCCGAACTTCTCATTGATGGTAAGAACATATACAAAGAGATTCCCGAACGGATCAAAAAGAAAAAATTCCTCGGAATCTTCTAACTCATACAAATATTTATTAAGGTCCTAAGGTACTATTGTCGTTGGAAGTGAAGCTGAATCAGAAGGATCAGACAACAGTAGAATTTTGGGAATGCCTCCTATCCATTATAATCGGAGGCACTCGATCACCTTGTGGGCGGGAGGAGACTCCGCGCCTTAGACGCTTGTCGTCGATGGGGTGATGTGAGGACAGGTTAGATGCCTGATTATTATTTTATGATAATTACGGAAAAAAGTAAATCTTTAGAAGTGGGTCCAAATGTTCATTTGTTGTTAAATATTGTTCATATCTGGATGCCTAAGGTAAGGATATAGCCGAGACTATATGTTTTCCTTAGGTATTTCATTTGTCGTCAATCTACTAAGGGGGAGTCCAATTGAGCTATACAAAGCGAATTTCGCTCTTGATGGTGCTAGATTCCATCATCGTCCTCACCGCTATATATGCAGGTTATTTCATTCTTAATCCAACGCTTAAGGTCTTCACCATCCCAACCCTGATCTTCAGCTCGATTTGTTTGCTGATCAGTCATCACCTTTTCGCTTTCATCTATCGCTTATATCAAAAGGCATGGGAATATGCGAGCGTTGGGGAGATGGTTGCCATCATACGGGCCATCACCCTGTCCATTGTCACCACCGCGTGTATGCAAATTTTAATCAACCACGATGTCTATGTCAGGGTCATGGCCGTGACGTGGATGCTGCACATCCTTCTTATCGGTGGCTCCCGATTCTCATGGAGGATGTACCGGGACCACTACATTAAACCGAAACACGAGATAAAGCGTGCCCTTATCATAGGTGCAGGATCAGCTGGGTCCATGCTTGTGAGACAACTGGTCAAGAATTATGACACAGAGCTATTGCCTGTTGGATTCGTTGATGATGACCCGAAAAAGTACAAACTTCAGATTTACGGTGTCCAAGTGTTTGGTCAAACGAAAGATATTCCTGAGCTTGTAGAGAAGCTGCAGGTTGATAACATCATCATCGCTATCCCATCCATGAGCAAGCAAGATATCCAAACAATTTATCAAGAGTGTAGTAAAACGTCAGCGAAGACGCAGATCATGCCAATGATTGAGGATATCGTCTCTGGTAAGGTCTCGGTCAATCAATTCCGCGACGTACAAGTCGAGGATCTTCTCGGTAGGGACCCCGTTGAACTTGATACCCAAAGCATTTCGGAGAAGCTCACAGGAAAAACGATTCTCGTCACCGGTGCCGGTGGTTCCATCGGTTCGGAAATTTGTCGCCAAGTAAGCAAGTTTAAACCCCAAAAACTGTTATTATTAGGACATGGGGAAAACTCCATCTATGGAATCGATATGGAGCTCAGAAGTAAGTACAAAACCGATATCGAGATCGTTCCAATTATTGCAGATATCCAGGACCGTAATCGCATCTTTGAAGTGATGGAAATGCACACGCCCGATGTCATCTATCACGCAGCAGCCCATAAGCATGTTCCCCTTATGGAGTATAATCCAAAGGAAGCCGTCAAGAACAATGTTATCGGCACGAAGAATGTCGCCGAAGCGGCCGATACATTCGGAGTTAAGATCTTTGTCCTTGTTTCCTCGGATAAAGCCGTTAATCCAACAAACGTCATGGGCTCTACAAAGCGTATTGCCGAGATGATCATCCAGAATCTGAACAAACATAGTGATACAAGCTTCGTCGCCGTTCGTTTCGGTAATGTCCTAGGCAGTAGAGGGAGTGTCATTCCTCTATTCAAACGGCAGATTCAGGCCGGTGGCCCCGTAACCGTCACCCACCCGGATATGACACGCTACTTCATGACGATTCCTGAAGCATCAAGGTTGGTTCTTCAAGCCGGGGCGTTGGCTCGTGGAGGAGAAATCTTCGTCCTTGATATGGGAGAACCTGTTAAGATTGTAGATCTTGCCAAGAATCTGATCCGGCTATCTGGCTATTCGATGGATGAGATTGGTATCAGCTATGCAGGTATACGTCCTGGTGAGAAGATGTACGAAGAGCTGCTAGGAGAGAACGAAGTCCATAGTAAGGAAATCTTCCCTAAGATATTCATAGGCAGAACCGTGGAATTTGATTTTGAACGCGTGAGCAACTTAATTGAAAATCACCATGGGTTCGACAAAGAATACATTGCCAATTATGTATTGGATCTTGCCAATAAAAATGAAGGCATTCTCATGAAGAGTGCCAATTAAAAAGGAGTGTCAGCTATGCAAAAAGTAAGAAAAGCCATCATCCCAGCAGCAGGTCTGGGTACCCGCTTCCTGCCAGCTACCAAAGCACAGCCGAAGGAAATGCTTCCAATCGTCGATAAACCGACTATTCAATATATCATCGAAGAAGCTGTAGCTTCTGGGATTGAAGACATAATCATTGTTACTGGCCGTGGAAAACGTGCCATTGAAGATCATTTCGATAAATCATATGAACTGGAAGAAACGCTTGCGAAGAAAGGGAAATACGATCAGCTTGAGGAAGTACAAGAGATCTCTAAACTTGCTAATATTCACTATATACGTCAAAAAGAACCATTGGGACTAGGACACGCCATCTCATGTGCCAGCAGCTTTATCGGAAATGAACCTTTTGCGGTACTACTAGGCGATGATATCGTGCACTCTCCAGAATATCCTTGTCTGAAGCAACTTATCGATGTGTATGAGCATTACAATTCTTCCGTTATTGGGGTCAAGGAAGTACCAGAGCAAGATGTATCCAAATACGGTGTTATCTCCTATAATAAAAATTGTTTTGCGGATGGTGTATTCCAACTCAATGATCTTGTAGAGAAACCTAAGGTCGAAGATGCGCCATCCAATTATGCCATCATGGGTCGCTATCTCCTTCGTCCAGAAATCTTTGGAATTCTTGAAAACCTTCCTCCTGGCGCAGGTGGTGAAATTCAACTAACTGATGCTATTAAGAAGTTAAATGAAATGCAGAGGGTCGTAGGATATGAGTTTAAAGGAGAGCGCCATGATGTTGGCGACAAATTTGGATTTATCAAGGCTACATTAGATTTTGCATTAGAGCGTGAAAGTTTAAGGTCTCAGGTTCTTGAATATATGGAGTTGCTTACAAAAAAAGTAACAGAGTAATTGTATGTTTTATTTTTAAATTAGCAGAGTACCTATCATGCTTAATGCGGATAGGTATTATCTGTATTTAAGATTGAATATCACTTGCTTTCAAATAAAAGTATTAATTCTTACTTTTGGTTTAGTAGATTATTAATTGATTTGAATTGAAGCGTCTAATTAAGTCCTAATATACTTTAGGAATTAAAGGAGTGTAGTTGGATGTATAGGAAGATCAAAAGAATAATAGATATTCTTTTCTCTTTAATAGGACTAATTATCTTATTCCCGATTTTTGTAATTCTTATAATTGCTATCAAGATTGATTCAAAGGGGCCCGTTTTGTTTAAGCAAAAACGGATGGGGATTAATAAGACTTATTTTAATATCCTTAAATTCCGTACCATGAAAATAGATGCTCCTAAAGACATTCCAACTCATTTGTTGAATGACCCGGAACAGTATATAACAAAAATGGGTAAAATCCTAAGAAAAACTTCACTTGATGAACTTCCCCAAATTTTAAATATTTTCATAGGTGATATGAGTATTATTGGTCCAAGACCAGCACTATGGAATCAATATAATTTAATATCTGAACGGGACAAGTACGGTGCAAATAATATTTTACCGGGTTTAACGGGGTGGGCACAAATAAATGGAAGAGATGAGCTTCCTATAGAATTAAAAGCCAAATTAGATGGTGAATATGTATCGAATATTAGTCTTAGAATGGATGTGAGGTGCTTTTTAGGCACTTTAATTAGTGTAGTAAAGAGTGATGGAGTAGTGGAAGGTGGAACTGGAGTAAAGAATCAGGTTGCAAGTAGTAAGGAGAACATGTCTAAATGAATTCTAAAAAAGTTCTAATTACCGGTAAAACTAGTTATATAGGTAAGAATTTAGCTCATTGGCTGGGGCATTCTCCAGATGAATATTCTGTGGAGTGCATCAGTCTAAAAGATGAGGAATGGAAGGACAAAGATTTTTCGATATATGATGTTATAGTGCATGTTGCAGGAATTGCTCATGTTTCAACTGATCCTAACATGGAAGAACTATATTATAAAGTGAACCGTGATCTAACTCTTGAAACCGCAAAAAAGGCTAAAGCAGAAGGTGTAAAACAGTTTATATTTTTAAGCAGTATTATTGTATATGGTGATGGCAGTATGGACAAAAAAGTGATTGATGGAAACACAATGCCTACTCCAAGTAACTTTTATGGGGATAGTAAATTACAAGGAGAAAAAGGATTAAAATTATTAGACAGTGCAAACTTTAAAGTGGTCATTATAAGACCCCCAATGATTTTCGGCAAATTTTCAAAAGGTAATTATTCAAAACTCGCAAAATTACCTTTTATCCTCCCTTTTTTCCCTGATTACCCAAATTACAGGAGTATGTTACATATAGATAATCTCTGTGAATTTATTAAACTTATGATTGATAACTTTGAAAAAGGAATATTTTTTCCACAGAATAAAGAGTATGTAAGAACAAGTGAAATGGTTCGTATGATTGGATACGTTCACAAAAAAAATATTCACCTTACAAAAATTTTTAATCCTATAATTAGAGTATTGACTTCAAAAGTCTTAGTCTTTAACAAGTTATTTGGAAACTTAATTTATGAAAAATCTTTAAGCGAATATAAAGATAATTACCAAATCAGAGACTTTAAAGAATCAATTGAACTTACTGAGTTGAAGAGGAGAAGAAAATGAGTGTAGTAATAGTAAATTGTTTTGATACTTATGAGGATAGAGTGGATTTAATAAATGAATTTTTTACTCGAAATGGTCATGATGTAACAGTCATACAATCAAATTTTAGGCATTTCAAGAAAGAATTTCGTAAAGAGGAAAAGAAAAATACTGTTTTTGTAAATACAAAACCATATTATAAAAATTTATCAGGGGCGAGACTTTATTCGCATTACAACTTTGCAAAGAATGCTTTTATAAAAGTTGAACAGATTAAACCAGATTTATTGTATGTTTTACTCCCACCCAATTCACTAGCGAAACTAGCTGCAAATTATAAAAAAAACAATATGCCGGTAAAGCTCGTATTTGATTTGATAGATCTATGGCCAGAAACAATGCCAGTGGGGAAAGTGGAAAATG
Organism: Rossellomorea marisflavi; assembly: GCF_001274775.1. Lineage (GTDB taxonomy): Bacteria > Bacillota > Bacilli > Bacillales > Bacillaceae_B > Rossellomorea > Rossellomorea marisflavi. The sequence goes on along the minus strand of NZ_LGUE01000008.1, from coordinate 117,572 downwards.
TCCCTCCTTTTACTTTTTGGAAATCATTAAGAAATAGTAACTTAAAATATGCTGATGAAATTATAACAGAATGTGATTTGTACCAGTCAGTTCTAAAAAAGACTTTATCTAAAGTAAGAACTAATACAATATACCTAGCAAAAGAAGACAGTACTGCAGAAAAAGAGCCTAACTTAGATTTTAATCAAATCAATTTGTGCTATCTGGGTTCAATAAATAATATTATTGATATTTCTAAGATCAAGAAATTAGTAAAAGAAATACATAAAATTAAGCAAACTACCCTTCACATCATTGGAGATGGAGAAAATAGAGACACTCTAATCAATGAAATAAAAAGTACAGGCGCTAAAGTAGTGTATCACGGGAAGATTTTTAACACTAATGAAAAGCAAAAAATATTCAATATGTGTCATTTTGGTTTGAATATTATGAAAGAATCAGTCTGTGTGGGGTTGACAATGAAATCAATAGATTATTTTCAGGCCGGATTACCCATAATAAACTCAATTAAAGCAGATACAACTAACTTAGTAAATGAAAATTATATTGGATTTAATTTAAATCACAATAATTTACCTGAAGTGGTGGAAGACATTAGTAAGATGGGAGCTTCAGATTTTTTACTAATGCGTTCTAATACTAGAAAAACTTTCAAAAATTTGTTCTCTATTAGTGCATTTGATAGGCAAATGCAAAAAGTTTTTGGTCATTAAAAGGTTTTATCCATCCGGATTATTAATCCTATAGAAATAAGGAGAAACGGAATGAGCTATTGTTGTGCGGGGATAGTTTTATATAATCCTGAAATGAATCGATTGAGAGAAAATATAGATTCAATAAAGGGTCAAGTAGATAAAATAATATTGATAGATAATAATTCCACAAATATTAAAGAGATTCTCCATGAGTATGAAGGGGAAGATAATTTCAACATAATAAAAAACAGTGATAATAAAGGGATTGCGACTGCTCTAAATCAAATATGTTATAAAGCTTTAGAATTAGAATATGAGTGGGTTTTGTTGTTAGACCAAGACAGTATCAGTAGCTCAACCATGGTCTATTCTTATGAAAAATATACTCATAATCAATCGACCGCATTAATTTCACCTTATATAGTAGATATAAATAAACTGAAATTAGATGATTACTTATTACTAGATCTTCCTGAAAGTACTATTGTGGAATGGGCTATAACATCAGGTTCGTTAATTAGGCTATCTACTTGGAGGAAAGTTGGTAAATTCTATGAGGATATGTTTATTGATGTAGTGGATCTTGATTATAGTATGCGTTTGAAAATTAATGGCTATAAACAAATTAGAGTTAATTACGAGTACCTACTTCAAGAAGTTGGTCAGGCAGAAAAGACATTTATTTTTAGGCCTCATAAAGATAATTCAGGGAAGTGGACATTGAAACGGTATTATAGAACAAATCATTCATTAATAAGACAATATTATATGACTCGTAATCATATTATATTTGCTAGGAAGTACAGTAACTATAAACCTACTATTAAACATTTATTGTTTACATTTGCAATGATTTTTCCTAAGCCTTTCATAGAAAAAAACAAATTTAAATTAACAATGAACTTGCTTAAAGGCATATGTGACGGATATATATTCAATGTAAAAAAATACAAAAAACTATAGTGTGGTGGTTTTTAAATGATATCTGTAGCCATGACAACCTACAATGGTGAGAAATATATTACAAAACAACTTCAATCAATTTATGAACAACAATTGCAACCTGATGAAGTTATAATTGTTGACGATTGCTCAACCGATAATACAGTAAAAATAGTATCTGAGTTTATAAATAATAGAGAGTTATTTAGTTGGAAACTGATTACCTTTCCAGAAAACAAAGGATTTATTAATTCTTTTAAGAGAGCAATATACGAAACATCAGGAGACATTATTTTTCTTTGTGATCAAGACGATATATGGCTAAAAAACAAAATAAGTTTGATGAGTAAGGTAATGATAGAAAACCCAAAAATCCTATCATTGTCATCAAGTTTTATAAAAATTGATGACAATGATAACGAAATAAAAACAAAAGAAATTCCATTCTCTTCTAATAATAACCTGATTAGGAAAAGAATAAAAAATAATAACTGCATTAAAATTAGCTCCGAAAGAGTAGTGGCATATAATATTTCACCAGGATGTACTAGTGCATTCAGATCTTCAATCAAAGAGGATTTTGAATATGCTGCAAATGAAGAAGTTGATTTAGTTCATGACTGGAAAATAAACTTTATTGCTTCACTGAATGAAGGATTATATTTTCTAAACACACCTACGATATTATACAGGCTGCACCAAAACAATACTTTAGGCTTAACAAGAGATACAAGCCTACAATCAAGGGCCTTATCTTGTATAAAATCAGCAGGGGAACGTGAAATAATGAAGACTATATTAACGTACTTCATAGAAAGTGAAAAAATAGAAAACAATAAAAAGACAAACAACCTACTACAATATTTAGATAGGCTAAAATCTAGTCAAATAGAACGAGAATATGCTTTGAAAAATAGAAATATTCTTAAGCTCATACATTTAGTTTTCAAGTATAATCTATTTAAAAATCGAATAGTTGAAACTATATTAGTAGATATAAGCTCAATATTAAATAAGTCCAGGATCTAAATATATATGGGGGAACTATATATGAGGTACTCACATAGAATTAATTCTTATCAAATTAGGGATACACCATCTTTTGATATAATCTTTGTCTTTATATTTGTGTTTATGTGGATTCTATTTGGTTGGAATACAGGTAATGCAGATTATAACAATTACAACTATATATATAATTTCATTGATGCAAGTGGAGATTATCCTGCTGTAGAAGTTGGATTTAAATGGATAGTGAAAATTTGTATTCTTTTAGGTCTAAATTACAATGGTTTTCTAATCACGTACTCATTTATTGGATTAATGCTAATTACAAGCACAGCAAAAAAATTCACAAATAATACTACACTTGTATTAGTATTGTATTTTGTTTATCCTTTTTTACTCGATGTTGTTCAAATTAGAAACTTCCTATCAATGGCCCTTATGGTATTTGCTACAAGGTATTTAATACAAGATGGATGGAAAGGTGTTCTAAAATATATTCTACTAATATTAATTGCTACTACTTTTCATTATTCTTCTATTTTCTATCTGCTCTTTCTCCTAACTAAAATTAAAAGTTATAAAAAAATAACTATCATTACTTTATTATCTATTTTTTTTGGCTACGCTGCATATAACTTTTTAACCGTTTTTATAATAAGATTTTTAAGTATGGATCGCTACACCACATATTTTTCAGAGAGTACGAGCCTATACGCTAAGATCCTTTTCGTATTTTATTTTGCGTTTAGCCTAATTTTAATGTTTTATGTCTATAAAAGAATCAAAAGGGGAAAGTACCAACAACTATCATCATCTTCAAATAGTGACCAAATACAATACGCAGATATAGTATTTAAAATAAACATATTGATTTTAATTTCTTATATATTCGTAATAAAAGATGTAGATTTTGTTCGTCTATATAGGAATATTTTGCCTTTAAACTTCATTTTATTTGCAATGATTAAACCAAAGTACAAGATAATAAAAAATGTTGAAATGCTGGTACATAGTTGGTTATTTGTGGCTTTCTTGGGCTTCTCAAGTTGGGCTTTTATTTATATTAGAACTTTTGACACAGTAGTTTACCCAATATTCACTAATAACAGTATCTTTGAATTATTTAAGTGATCAGTAATTTGGGACTCCTGAGATAATAATAATTAACAGTATAAGAAAGAGGAAGTGTTTATATGCATAAAAATAATATTGTTGTATACACAGCCATAAGTCAGGGATACGACGATTTAAGCGATCCTTCATATATATCTGAAGGAGTTGATTATATTTGTTTTTCGGATAATCCTAGATTAGAGTCCAATATTTGGAAGATAATCCCTTTTGAGGAAAGTAAATTAGATAATGTAAGAAAATGTAGGGAAGCAAAGATACTCCCACATAAATTCTTGAAACAATACGAATATAGTATTTGGATAGATGGAAACATTAATGTGAATAATGATGTCAATGAATTAATTTTTGATTACTTCAAAAATTCCGGTCATGATTTATTAACATTTAAGCATCCGTTCAGAGACTGTATATACTTAGAGGCAGAAGAGTGTATAAGACAAAAAAAAGATAAAAAGATAACAATAGTAAATCAAATGAATAATTATAAAAATCAGAACTTCCCGAAACATGCTGGACTGGTGGAAAGTAATGTGATTGTGCGCAATCATAATTCTTCTAATGTTATAGAAGTTATGGAAGATTGGTGGAAAGAAATAGAACATCATAGTAGACGAGATCAACTAAGTTTCAACTACGTTGCATGGAAAAGAAATTTCACTTATGGGAAATTAGAAGGAAGCAGTAGAGGGGGGAATAATTATTTTAGCTTAGGAAAACACAAAATGAAGATTAAAGATTTTAATAAACATTTTATTAATAAGTTAAGACATACATTTGGTAAATAATATGAATTTACGTTGACTTGAGAGGAAAAGAAGTACATGAAAGCAAAAGTATTAAAATTAATTAAGATTCCATTTATACGCAACGTAGCAATTATGGCTTCTGGTACAGCTTTAGCCCAAGCAATTACAATGGCATTGTCGCCCCTAATCACAAGGATTTACGGTCCAGAGGCTTTTGGTATACTGGGAGTATTTGTAGCTATAACTGGAATAGTTGCCCCGTTAGCCGCACTAACATATCCCATAGCTATTGTATTACCTAAAAGAGAAGATCATGCTAAAGGTTTAATGAGGCTTTCATTATATATTTCTATTCTAATTGCTAGCTTCGTAGCTATAATTTTAAGTGTTTTTAATGAAAATATTGTGAATTTATTCAATATAGAATCAGTTGCTCCTTATTTGTATTTAATACCAGTTGTAATTTTGTGTGCAGGATTTCTACAAGTAGTCGAACAATGGCTTATTCGTAAAAAACAATTTCGAATATCAGCTAATGCTTCTATAATACAAGCGGTATTGTTACAAGGCGGAAAAGTAGTAGCTGGTTTGTTTTTTCCTGTTGCTTCAATTTTAATAATATTTACTGCTTTTGGAGAAGGGATTAAGGCCCTATTTATGGCCCTTTTTACTTCGAAATTTGAAGTGAATAAAATAAGAGCATCTTCCAATTGTGAGAAAATTAATCTAAATATGATAGCTAAAAAATATGTAGATTTCCCAAAATATAGAGCTCCAGAGGTTTTGTTTAACGCAATATCCCAAAGTCTTCCAGTTTTGATGTTAGCTAGTTTTTTCGGACCATCTTCGGTAGGGTTTTACACAATTGGGAGAAGTGTCCTCAGTATGCCTACGATACTCATTGGGAAATCAGTAGGGGATGTGTTTTACCCCAGAATTTCAGATGCAGAAAAAAGTGGAGAGGATTTACTCCAACTGATTAAGAAAGCAACTTTGATGTTAGGGATAATAGGGATTTTACCATTTGGGATAATAATTTTGTTTGGTCCAGTTTTATTTAGTTTTATCTTCGGACCACATTGGCTCGTAGCAGGGGAATATGCAAGATGGATCGCACTATGGTCCTTCTTTGGTTTTATAAACATACCAAGTGTTAGAGCTTTACCAGTTCTAGGAGCACAATCTTTTCATTTAAAATTTACAATACTAATGCTTTTGACAAGAATAATTGTATTAGCGATAGGTTATTATGCATTTTCAAGCGACCAAATAGCTGTAGCATTGTTTGGTATCTCAGGAGCTGTTCTGAATGTATTTTTAATACTATCTACTCTAAAAATAAGTAAAATTTATCTTACTGCAAATACTGATCAATAAAATCAGCATTGTAATTTTAAACTTAATCCATTTATTTTTTTGATATGCAGAGAGGAGGAATTCGTATGATAAAAAAAATACGGAGTTCAAGTAAGAATATTATTATAAAAATAGTAAAAAAATGTTTAACCGAAAAAAAATATATGGAACTAATATTCTATCGAGTACAAGGATACAAATTAAATCTAAACAATCCTAAAACTCTTTCTGAAAAAATTCAATGGATGAAATTATATTGGGATTTGGAGAAGTTGGGAGAATATATTGATAAGTATGAGGTTAGAAAGTATGTAGAAAAGAAAGTAGGAAAAGAATTTCTTATACCTCTTATCGGGGTGTATGAGAACGAGGCTCAGATTAATTTTGAGGATTTACCCAAATCCTTTATTATAAAAGCCACTCATGCATCTGGATGGAATTTTATTGTAAAGAATAAAAACAATATTAACTATAAAGAAGTTCTAGACAAAATTGCTTTTTGGACAAACACTAGTTTTTATAACCTTACCGGTGAAAGAAATTATAAGCACGTAACTGGGAGAGTAGTTATTGAAGAATTAGTTGAAGATCCTTCAGGAGATCTAAAAGATTATAAATTCTTTTGCTTTGACGGGCAACCTAAATTCATTCAAGTAGATGGAGATAGGCATGAAGAACATAAAAGAAATATTTATGATACTGAATGGAATAAATTGGATGTATCGTATGTCCATGGGAATTTAGCAGCACCCATTCCAAAACCCGATAAGTTAAATGAAATGTTAGATGTTGCAAAAAAATTATCTTCAGACTTTAAATTTGTCAGAGTGGATCTGTATTATACAAATAATAAAGTATATTTTGGGGAACTAACTTTCACACCAGGTCAAGGTTTTGAGAAATTCTCAAACAAGAAGTATGACGATGAATTTGGTGGATATTTAAATTTAGGTGGTAAATCAATATATAAATAATTTAACAATCTATCAAAAAATAAGGAAATCACAGGAGGATCTTAATATGAAAGGCATTATCTTAGCAGGCGGTAGTGGTACAAGGTTATATCCTTTAACAAAAACCATTTCAAAACAACTTTTACCGATTTATGACAAACCTATGATTTACTATCCATTATCTATATTAATGCTCGCAGGTATTAAAGATATTTTGATTATATCTACTCCGCAAGATACCCCAAGGTTTGAACAGTTATTGGGGAATGGAAGCGATATAGGCATTAACCTTAGCTTTGCAGTGCAAGAAGAACCTGAAGGTTTAGCGCAGGCCTTTATAATCGGTGAACAATTTATCGGGGACGATAGTGTTGCATTAATTCTAGGAGACAACATCTTCTATGGCCATGGATTTACAAAACTATTACAGAATGCTTCTTTAAGGAAAAAAGGAGCAACTGTATTTGGTTATAACGTTAAAGATCCTGAACGTTTCGGAGTAGTTGAGTTTGACGAGTGTGGAAAAGCAATCTCGATTGAGGAAAAACCAGTAGCTCCAAAATCAACGTATGCAGTAACTGGACTTTATTTTTATGATAATAGAGTAGTTAATATAGCTAAAAATATAAAGCCATCAGATCGAGGAGAACTAGAAATAACAGATGTTAATAAAGCTTATTTAGAATTAGGTGAGCTAAATGTGGAATTGCTTGGTCGCGGTTTTGCTTGGTTAGATACTGGTACTCATGAATCCTTACTTGAGGCCTCAGCATATATAGAAACTGTTGAGAAAAGGCAAAGTTTAAAGGTGGCCTGTTTAGAAGAGATTGCTTATAGGAAGGGTTACATCAATAAATCACAGTTATTACAATTAGCAGAGCCACTAAAGAAAAATGAATATGGTGAATACTTACTTAGATTGGCAGACCAACAATTAGATGTAATACAGCAAGAGGAGGTCTTAGCATGATTTTTAAAGAAACGAGTTTGACAGGAGTATTTATATTAGAACCTTCACTTTTTGGAGATCATCGGGGATGGTTTATGGAAACGTTTAGTGATAGTGAATTTAAACAAATGGGTATTCACTTAAACTTTGTTCAGGACAATCATTCTTTTTCTGCTGAAAGAGGAACATTAAGAGGAATGCATTACCAATTAGATTTTAAAGCGCAAACAAAACTCGTACGCTGTACAAGGGGAGCCATCTACGATGTAGCAGTTGATATTCGTATAGGCAGCCCGAATTACGGAAAATGGGTTGGTGTTGAACTAACCTCAGAAAATAAGAAGCAACTGTTAGTGCCGAAAGGATTTGCTCATGGATTCATCACTCTAGTAGAAAATGTGGAAGTACAATATAAAGTAGATGAGTTTTATGCCCCAGAATGTGACCGAGGTATTATTTGGGATGACCCAGAAATTAATATTGAATGGCCAATTGATGTAGTTCCTATTCTTTCAGAAAAAGATAAAAAAGCTCCATTACTGAAGGATGCTGAAAACAACTTCAGCTTTACGGTGTAATGGTATGAAAGTATTGGTAACAGGGTATACTGGTCAGCTTGGTTATGATGTAGTGAAATATGGATCTGAAAACGGGATAAATATTAAGGGATTAGGTTCAGAAGATTTAAATATTACAAGTGAAGTTGCAGTGAATAAATATGTTAAAAAATTTAACCCTGAAGTAATTATACATTGTGCTGCATATACAGCAGTTGATAAGGCAGAGGATAATAAAGATAAATGCTGGAACGTAAATGTTGAAGGTACAAAGCACCTTGCTAAAATTGCAAGAGAAATTGATGCAAAGTTTGTATATATTAGTACAGATTATGTGTTTAATGGAGAAGGAGAAAAGCCATTTAAAGAAACGGATAATGTTAGTCCTATAGGATATTATGGTTTGACTAAATATGAAGGTGAAAAAATAGTCAAGCAAGTATTAGATAAATATTTCATTATTCGTATATCATGGGTTTTTGGTTTAAATGGTAATAACTTTGTAAAGACAATGCTCCGATTAGCAGATATAAAAAAAGAATTAAGTGTTGTAGGTGATCAAGTAGGTTCGCCTACTTACACCTACGATTTGGCTAAGTTGATTATTGAAATGGTTCAAAGTGATAAATATGGAATATATCATGCATCGAACGAAGGTTATTGTAGTTGGGCAGAGTTCGCACAAGAAATATTCGCGCAGGCAGATGCCAACGTAAGTGTTAATTCAATTATCACGGAAGAATATCCCACCCGTGCTGTACGTCCGAAAAATTCTCGAATGTCAAAGGAGAAGCTTAGTACGAATGGCTTTACTCCTTTACCAAAATGGCAAGATGCACTTAAGCATTACTTAACTGAATTAAAACATGAGGTGAAATAAATGACTAGAAAAAAGATTCTTGTAACAGGCGGGGCCGGCTTTATTGGAGGTAATTTTGTTCAATATATGGTTAAGAAATATCCTCAATATGACATTTTTAATCTAGATTTATTAACTTATGCAGGGGATTTAACGAAGCATAAATCTATTGAAACGAAAGAGAACTATTTTTTCGTGAAAGCGGATATTGCTGATCGTGAAATTATTACTTCATTGTTTAAAAAAGAAAGATTTGATTATGTTGTTCACTTTGCAGCAGAGAGTCATGTAGATCGTTCCATTACTGATCCAGGTATCTTTGTTCAAACCAATGTTTTAGGTACACAAGTATTATTAGATGCTTCTAAAGAAGTGAATGTCAAAAAGTTTGTGCATGTATCTACAGATGAAGTATATGGTGAATTAGAGTTCGACCCTTCAACATTCTTTACTGAAGAAACGCCGTTGCAACCCAATAGCCCTTATAGTGCAAGTAAAGCATCATCTGATTTGTTAGTCAGAGCTTATAATGAAACGTATGGCTTGCCTATTAATATTACTAGGTGTTCGAATAATTATGGACCATATCACTTCCCAGAAAAATTAATCCCATTAACAATATCTCGAGTTCTAAATGAACAAAGAGTACCCGTTTATGGAGATGGGAAGAACATTCGAGACTGGTTACACGTGATAGATCACTGTAGCGCTATTGATTTGGTAATGCACGAAGGTATAAATGGAGAAGTATATAATGTTGGTGGGCATAATGAGCGAACGAATTTAGAAGTTGTCAAGACAATTATTAAAGAACTAGGTAAGTCAGAGGAGTTAATAGAGTTTGTTCAGGATCGCCTAGGACATGATAAACGTTATGCAATTGATCCTACCAAGTTAGAAACATTGGGATGGACACCTACTTATAACTTTGAAACTGGAATTGCTCAAACTATTCAATGGTATCTCGATAACAAAGAATGGTGGGAGCAAATTATTAGTGGCGATTATCAAGATTATTTCAACAAGCAATATATTATTAGCAAATAATCTGAAAGTCAAACTTCGGAAGAGGTAATGAATAATGAATATTACGATAGCTGGAACAGGCTATGTAGGATTGTCCAATGCTATCTTACTTGCTCAAAATAATGAAGTGATAGCTCTTGATATTATCCAAGAAAAGGTAGACATGATCAACAATAAAAGGTCTCCAATTATAGATAATGAAATAGAAGAATTCTTAGCGACAAAAGAGTTAAACCTAACTGCGACTACGGATAATTATAAAGCATATAAAGATGCTGATTATGTAATCATCTCTACCCCTACTAACTACGATCCGGAAAGAAATTATTTTAATACAAGAACTGTGGAGGCTGTTATAGCTAGTGTTTTATCTATAAATCCAGATGCAGTAATGGTGATAAAATCTACAGTTCCAGTGGGCTACACAAAATCAGTCCGGGAAAAATTCGAAACAGAAAATATCATCTTTTCGCCAGAGTTTTTAAGAGAAGGTAAAGCACTGTATGATAATTTGTATCCATCGAGAATTGTTGTAGGTGAACAGTCTGAAAGAGCAAAGACTTTTTCTGGTCTCTTAGAAGAGGGTGCTTTGAAAGAGAATATAGATATCTTATTTACTAATTCAACAGAAGCAGAAGCCATTAAGCTCTTTGCAAATACATACTTAGCAATGAGAGTAGCTTTCTTTAATGAGTTGGACTCCTATGCCGAAGTAAGAGGATTGGAAACTAAACAGATTATCGATGGAGTCGGTCTAGATCCGAGGATAGGGGTACATTATAATAATCCTTCATTTGGATACGGCGGGTATTGCCTGCCAAAAGACACCAAGCAACTATTAGCGAACTATGAAGATGTCCCCAACAATATAATGGCAGCAATTGTCGATGCTAATCGTACAAGAAAAGATCACATTGCAGAGATGATCCTTACAAGAAAACCTAAAATAGTAGGTATCTATAGACTTACCATGAAAATGGATTCTGATAACTTTAGACAATCTGCTATCCAAGGGGTTATGAAACGTATTAAAGCTAAAGGAATTGAAGTTGTTGTGTACGAGCCTGCGCTTCAAGATGATACTTTCTTTAATTCAAGAGTCGTTAATAACTTTGAAGAATTTAAAAAAGTATCAGATGTTATTGTAGCTAATCGCTTATCTGATGATCTAAGGGAAGTACAAGAGAAGGTATATACTAGAGATTTATTTAGCAGGGATTAATGAGTCTACATGTGACTCCTATTTTAAAAATGGAAATACGTTAGGCATAAAAATGTACCCTTTAGAATAGATAGAGGAAAGTCTATTCTAAAGGGTGTTTTTTATGTTTATATTTTATTTGTGGAAATCAGTACATTGTTTTAGATCAGGTGAAAATTTCGGTAGTTTTATAAATAAAAGAAAGGAGAAGGGATATTCGTGCTAAACGAGCGCCATAAAGAACAACAGGTCCAAATTAAAGGAAGCAAATTCTACTATGTCATCCTGCAACTGTTCATCGTTGGAGGCCTGGTCGGAACAATCATCTGCTTAAAGGAAGGATTGAAATTCGACTCGCTTTACTCCCTGTGGTATCTATACGGGGGATTTTCGCTATTCCCCATTTTCCTGTACCTGTTCTTTTGTTTCCTACCCGGTCTCATTCCAGGGAGGACACTCGTGACCCTGATAAAAGGAAGGGATGGATCTTTCGAAACGAAAAAAGGTCGGGTTCCCTTCACGTCCACTAAAGAAGTAAAGCTTCTTCAAAATCGCCTTACCCTTGTGGAGCGGATTGTGATTAAGACATTTGAGGGGAGAACGTATAAGATTCCCGTCTACGGAATCATTCAGGATTATGATTTCTGTTTGCTCATTGAGCAGTATGTTTATCCTTATATGTCACCAGAGGGAAAACAGTGGTGGGATGGCTGGGTCAATTTGAAGTGGATGAAGGAAGTAGGGAAGTATGAAAGGCCGGCTAGTTGAAGTATATGGAATTACTTGAAGGAAAGCTCATAGAATATGAGAACTTTTAAATAGACGATAAAAACGGCTTGCTCCTTTAAATGTGCAAGCCGTTTTATATTTTAAAAATTGACCAGATTTGTACGGGTTAATTTCTCTAGCAACAATTCATTCGAGTTTACGTCACCCTCAGTAACATAGCCCTCTTTAAGCCTCATTAGGTGATCCAGCCATACATCTTCTTTCACTATTTTCTCAGCAAGCTCTTCTTCGGTAGTAACGCAGAAATCTCCCAGGTCCCTGGCCATATCAACATAGACCCCGCGCGCCTTTTCATATTTGTCAAAGTCATTGATGAAGAGGTAGAAGGGCTTATCAATCGCCAATCCGTCAAAGACGATGGAGGAGTAGTCGCTGATGATGACGTCCGCCAAGAGAATCAGATTTTGGACCTCCAGCGTGTTGGGTGGAGTGATGACGTTCGGGTTTTTGAGCTGGTTGCGCCCCATGCTGTGGTCCTTGTTGATGAAGACATAGTCCTCACCCAATAGCTGTTGCATCCGACTGATGTCCAGGGTATAGTCCAGATCCAATACCGATTTTTTGTAGTTGTAATCCCTCCAAGTGGGGACGTATAGGATGACTTTTTTGTGTTCAGGTATGTCCATGGACTGTTTGAGTTCCTTGATCAACTTCTGATTGTTCCGGTTGTCCTTCAGCCATTGGACCCTCGGGTATCCAATGTTCAGGATCCGGTCCTCTAGGTAGGCGAACGCCGTGGTGAATTTTTCTTTCGCTTTGGGTGAGTCGGCAAGGAGGTAGTCCCATCTGGAAATATCCCGCTGCTTATCCCGTTTGTGATTCTTATTGAAGGTTGTGATAAACGGCTCGTGGCTGTCAAAGAACAGCTTCTTGAACGGGGTGCCGTGCCACAGCTGTATCCACTCCTGTCCGTCTTTCTTTTTGAAGTCGAGGGGGATCCAGCTCTCTCCGATGACAAATTTTGCCTGGTTCAGGATCTTATAGAACTTCAGGCTTCTTGGGGTGACCCGGTATTTCGACGGGACCTCGTTGCTGGTGGTGACGAAGTAGAGCTCGTGCGTGCTGTCTGCACGATTCATCATATAGTCGAAGAAGTACTTCGAGTTGCCGATGTACCGGTAGTCAAAGCCTAGGAAGAGGATGACGTTCTCCTTAATGGATAGCTCCTCGTACCGCTGCAGTTCGTTGTTTTTCTTGGCGATTAGCCGCTTTTGATTCAGTTTGGAGATCGTCTTATTTTTCAGCATCGTTTCCTTGGCTTTCATCGCCTTCCGGAAGAGCGGTGTCAGCTGACCCTTATGGTGCAGGTCGTCGATGAGGATGAGCTGGTTGATCTTACTGTTTTGGACGTATTTTCTCCTGAAGTAGAAGTAGAAGAGTGGGACGACATCCCGCGGGACATAGTAATCTGTACGTTTTCGGTTCAGGATGGTGAGCACTTTCTTGATGGTTTTGCGCTTCTGTCCCATTGGTGCCCGTTCGCGTATGTAATTCATCGTTTTTTTGACGATATACTTATAGAGATGGTAATACGATTGCTCCCACCTTGGATCAAACTTCGTTATGGTTGCTTCCACAGCCTTCACGAGTGAGTCGATATGGATCGTGGTCTTCCGGTCCTTCTTGGTCGTCGAGTCTTCATTGACGCGCACATGATAGAACGGGTTGGAGACAATGCCGATCTTCTCCGCTCTCTGGGCGACCTCTACATAGAACTCATAGTCCTCATAAATATAGCCTTCCCCGTAGGTGATGCCGTGCTTCAGGAGGAACTCCCGATTATACAGCTTATTGACGGTGAAGTAGGTAGCGGCTTCAAGGAGTCGCTCGCAATACTCCGCTTCCAGATATTCGTTGGTGAGGAACCGGTCGTAGTTCACATACATCAGTTTACGATCTTCATAGGCATACACCCAGTCACACATGACGAAGTCGCACTGTGATCCTTCCGCCTTCTCAATCATTTTCTCGAAGGTGTTGGGATCGATCGTATCATCACCGTCCAGGAAGAACACATACTTCCCCTGTGCAATCCCAAGCCCCCGGTTCCTGGCCGTCCCTTGACGTGCATTCGTCTCCTGATGGAGGACGGTAATGGCCCGGTCAGGGTGATTGTTCTTATAGTCTTCAAGAATAGAAGGCGTCTCGTCTGTGGAGCAGTCGTCGATAAGCAGAATCTCGACATTCCCCTTAAATGTTTGATTCAACACAGAATTAAGCGCTTCCCCAATATATTTTGCTACGTTATAGGTCGGTATAATGACCGTGATTTCAAATCCCATCCGAAGTACCCCCAGCTATATAAAAAATGACCGTGATTTATGTAATGTTACTTTTAAAACTTCAATAAATAGAGCGCTTTCATAATCTGACATCATTATAACTGATGTTCCATAATTCAACAATGAGGTCTCGTCTTTCTGTGAGGATAAGTGCGAGTATGAATCATACTTATTCTTCTATTTATAGGAAAAATAGATGAATTTATGGTAATATTATACTATGATATGGGTATAAATACCACAGGGGGAGGAGAGGTTCTTATGGGAATGTATGCTTGGCAGGACGACGAAAGGTGACAGTGGAAATGGATGAGAAGCGTCTGAATCGCTTCGTCTTGAATTGTACATGGGATGAGGGTAGGGGAAAGGTGACGTTTATCTTATGCAATCCCTCCATTGGGGATGAAGGGCAGGCCGATTTGACTTTGAGAAGATGCGTCAATTATGCGAGGAATTGGAGGTATGGGTCACTGGATGTCGTCAATTTATTCTCGCAAATCACAACGGATCCATCGGCTTTAATAGAGTCACAGGAATCCAGGTAGGATGAAAATGACTCCTACATCATCCGTTCCATTGAAGAAGCCGATCGGGTAATCTTCGGGTGGGGAGAAGTAGAGAAGCGGTTTCCGAAGCGGACCGGTGAAGTCAAAGCTCTCGTTCCCACCGAAAAGCAATTCTGCCTCTCCAAGAATGCTAAGGGGAAGTACCCCAGACACCCATCAAGGCTCCACAGGGATTTACTGCCGGTTTCGTGGGGCTAACGATCCCCCGTCTAATGAAAATCTATTCTAATCGTGTACCAAAAGATGCCGATATAAGACTGAATATAGCTTGTGAACCATCAAATTAAAGGGGAGCACTACTTCCTCGAATGAATATAAAGGAGTCGCCAGAAGATGCATACACATAGTACCCCATCATCCAAACGCTCAGAGGAAGGAACGCTTTCCCTTATTAAAGAAGCCTACCAAAAGCAGCTGTACACCCTTGCAGGTAGGCAGGAGACCTACCCGAACAAAACCAAGGCCCGAGTCATTTATGAGCTGAAAGACCAATACGATGTACTGGCCCTCGTCAAAGCCGCTGACATCCCCCGGAGCACCTACTACTACTGGGAAAAGCGCTTGAACCGGCCGGATAAATATGCCGAAGTGAAAAAGGAAATCCTCCAGGTTGCCCACTTGTATAAGGGACGCTATGCGTATCGCCGGGTAACCGATGACTTGATGAGAAAGGGGATCCGCCACGATCCGAAGACGATCCTTCGATTGATGAGGGAGTTGGGAGTGTGAGATAAGGGGATGGTGCTGCTGGTAACATGTTGCCTAAGTTCAATAATCAGGTAAGCCGTATGGGATCTCCATATGGCTATTTTAGACGATTAGACAAATGACCAAAGAAAAAACCACTTATAATTACACATATGGAACTTGTGGTGTGGTAAGAGTGGGGGTACCAATAGTCACGTTTAAAAGGGGGATGCGTGTGCTGGATGAAACGCTTATAAAGAGAAATAAGGCAGGGGTAAAGATCAACAGCATCCTTAAGAATTGTTCTCATTCTATTCATCTTATTGAAAAAGAGTTTATCAGGACCGGTCGATTAAGTCATTCCATCATGGACAGCCTCTTCGACAAGACCTTGCAGGATATGAGACAGGATAAGGAGTTTGACTTCCTTACAACGAGTGATATCCAAAAACTGATGAAGCAAGAGTTGAAGCAATTGTTGAAAGTGGAAAGGGGAGAGGGTGCAGATCATTTGCCGGTCGCTCTATCTGTAGGGATGAAGGGGTCAACTGCCCTGGCTACAGGGAAGTGGTCACTCCGAGAAGTCGGGGCGCTGATCACGGTCGTAATGATCATTTTGGCGCTGATATTCCATGACGGTGTGAATCAACTGGTCATGCTTATAAGCGGATAGGCTTAAACTTATAAATCGTTTAAAAGAGAGTGGTCCACATGTCGTTTGGACCACTCTCTATCTAATTTCACCAGAACAAGGGAATTAAAAGATTGCCACACATCTCTCATAATACCGCGTCCGCTCTTCCAATCCCCTGGTCCCTCCGTTGACCTTGAGCGTGACCTGTCGCACCGTCGGGTTGGTATCACAAAGGGCGTTCATATTGTTCAGCTCCCACCAGAAGCCTGCGCTTTGCCACGGATAATGCTCGGCGACGTAATAGACTCCTTGGTTGATGATCTCCGGATCGCCGACGGACTGTGAGAAGAGGGTGTAGTTATAGCGTCCGGTGAGCTGGATGTACCCTCCGCCTTTGAACTTCGGCCCGTCACCCGGGTAAATGTTCCCGAGATCCTGTCTGCCTTCGTAGGCCGAGCCGTCGGCGATTTCGGCTGTGTAGCGGCCGGCGCCGGACTCGTGGCTGCACTGGCTCAGGAAATGGCATAAGCGGGATTTGGTTGTGATCTGGAAGCGCTCCAGGCAGAGATTCAGATCAGCGAGGATGCTGTCAGATAGATAATTGTAGGACCAGCCGATCGCGTTCAGCTGACTCGCCGTCACGCGCACCGGTATGTCGCCATTCCCTCCACTATCATACACTTGAAGGACCTGCCCGATCTGGATGCGGCTCGGGTCGGTAATGCCATTAAGACTCATGATTTCATCGAGGGTCATGCCGAAGCGCCGTGCGATGCTGTAGAGGGTATCGCCGGCTCGGACGACATAGGTTGTGAGCTCGGGAGCGGGTTCCCCGCTGTTGTCATACACCTGAAGGACTTGTCCCACTTGGATGCGGCTCGGATCGGTGATGCGATTGAGGGTCATGATCTCATCAAGGGTCATCCCGAAACGCCCCGCAATGCTGTAGAGCGTGTCCCCGGCTTTGACCGTATAGGTCGTAAGGGGACGATCGGATTCCGGAGTGGAGCTGACGACGAGTACCTGCCCGACTTGGATGGTATCCGTCGGCAGCCCATTCCATTCCTTCAGTTGGGCTACGGTCACATCGAACCGCCTTGCGATGCTATACAAGGTATCTCCGGATTGGACGATGTAGGTGGTCGATAGTAAGGTGATCATGGTATGCATTCATTCCTTTACATGTATTCAGTCAGGGGACTGTATTCTATAAAGGGAAGAAAGCTCGGAAAAAAACAACCTGGGAAGTAACTTGCTAGAATGAAAACGAACCGAACGGACTGCCTCCGTTCGGTTCGTTTGATTTACCCCTCATTCGCCACATAAGCATGGCACCGTCCCTCACAATGAAACGTCACCGGCTGCATCTCTTGGGTCAAAATCCCCGTTTTGTATCCTTTATCTTTGATGAAAGTAAGAAGTTCAGGCAAATAATCAATTAGCTCTGGCCGGTCATGCAGGAGGACGACCGGTGCTTCCCCTGCCGCAATCATATGCTCGATCCGTTCCATCGTGTGCTGGATAAACCGCTCATCCTTCAGCTCCCAGTCACGGCTGTCGATGTCCCAGTCCCAAATGCGGAACCCCTTTTGTGACAGATTCCCGCGCATTTCCACCGTCAGGTAAGGAACGCTCCCATAGGGCAGGCGTATGAGGGAGGACTTCACCCCCGTCTGTTCCTCAAGGATGGCTTGCGCTTCCACCATTTCATGAAGCGGTGCCAGAGGTCCGCTATAGATTTCCTCTGTTTGATGAGAAGTACCATGAAGGGCAAGGCCGAATCCCTCCTCCTTCATCCGCTTGACGACCTCTGAATGGTTCTCCATATGGGGTCCGAGCATGAAGAAGGTGGCTTTCATATTGAATTCATTCAGGATATCAAGAAGACGACCCGACTCCTCAGACGGACCGTCGTCAAATGTCAGGTAAAGATCACTTTTTTCAAGAATGGGTTTTTCTTCTACCACACCAGCAGAAGCCGACTTCACCGGCTTCTGCGACTCTTCCTTATCATTTCCCCCCAGGAAGAAGAACAGAGCCGCAGTCAAGGCAACCAAAAGCCCCACCGCAATTTTCCCCCTTCGATTCAATCGTCTGCGCCGAGCCATCGCACTTCCTCCTAAACTTTCAAAAATATATGTAAATCCTCAAGAATCATCTGGTTGTCTACTATCTTCACAATAGGGGACGGTTGAACCGGGTCATCCTTCCCCGTCGTTTCTCACCTTATATTACCAGAATAAAACCTTTTATGGAAAATAAAAACTGAATTTTCGGTGGGATTCAATTGAATTCGACAGCGGGAATCGAGGTTAGTCTATGGCAAGTGGATAGTGCGCTTCGACTATTGTTGGATGTATAAAGGGGATAGTGTATTCCTTCTAAATACACAGATGATACAAAATGGTGCATTTGACCTTACCTCGTTGAACGCTTCTAATGGCAACGTTTTAGTGAGTTCTTAACATGTTATAGCTATCACATTTGGTTCATATGAACCATTCAGATGGTAGTGTTTTTCCAGTAAAATAGAATTGGAAGAATACTGTAAATGGGAGGGGATTGCTATATTAGATGTTATTAATACGGCGAAGAAAGCAAAGTATGCAACTGAAATGACTGCTCTTATAAACCATCTAGTAAAAATGCAAAAGGTAATCTCTGCGTTTGATGAAAGTGTGAGCTATACCAAATACGGTCACCAGTCCTACGCTAGTGATTGGACAGGCGAAACACGATCCGCCTATGATTCCCTTGTAGACGAGTTGAATATGATTGAAAACAATGTCTATGATATTCATAAAGAGTTGATTAGTGAGATCAAAAAAGAAATTGCCAACCTTGCTCAGAAAGTGAAAGAATTAGAATGAGCGAGATCAAAATAGATCCGGAACAGCTCAAAAAACTGGCAGATGTTTATCAGCAGGCAGAAGACGAAGCAGAAAACACCTTAAAAGAACTCAAGTGGGATACATCAGAGCTTATGCTTACCCTGACACTAAGCAGCACAGGAAGAATTAGGGACCTCCAATCCGAACTCAATCATAGCATTGAAACATACCGTCAAAAGGTGGATGAAACCCAGGAAGCGGTCATGATTGCCCGTGCAGCCATACAAAGTGCCGACCGTTCCATGGCAGAACATTTTGGTGTATTTGCACTGGAGCTAGTAAGCTATTATGATATTCAGCGAATAAATCCTGAAAATGAATTTGATCCTATAACAGGCGAAAAACTCTCTGATTTTGATAGGGACTTAGCGTTATTAATGCTGGTGTTAACCCTGGCTCCTCCTGCAAAAGCGCTTGGAATTGCTGCTAAAATGGGTATAAAAGGGGTAAAGACCTATCTTGTCCGGGAAGGCGCTTATTTAATCCGTTCAGCGAAAAATGTCATGAATCCGAAAGTCCTGATAGAAATGGGTAAAAGGGCCTTCACTGCCACCAAAAAAGGTCCTATTGCTAAAACAGCTCAAGGTGTGAAAGATCATATCAAAGATATGAAGAAGATTGGCCACACCCTTAAGTACCTTGGGGGAAATGTAGAGGATTTGCTGGTATTAGAAAAAGTAGGACCCGACATCATTGAAGAAACCGCTAAAAACAAGTCCGCTAAAGAAATCATGGAGATGATTAAGGACAAGGCTTTAAGTAATATTGAGAAAGCTAAGGAGACGCTTGTTCGGTTTGGTGGAAAGGCAGGTAGGCAGCCTGCTAAAAATATTTTTGGCGGGGATCCATCAAAACCTATTAAAGCATCAGATTTAAGAGAATATGCGAAATCTCAGGGGTGGACAAAAACGCAAACATCTAATGGTCCTGAAAAATGGGTTGATGAAAATGGCATACCGAGGGTTACAATTAAAGGGGGGAGTCAAAGAGCACCTGGAAGTGCAGATCCTCATGTTGAAATTAAAGATGTTAATGGACAAAGGATCGATCCTTTAGGAAACCCTGTTAACAGAAGGAGTAAAGGAAATCATACACCGATTATTTTAGAATAAAGGAGACAGGTGAATGAATAATCTCGATTGGTATTTGTTGGAACACAGTTATTTAATGGACATCCAAGTAAACCCAGTTAGTGGTATACTTACATTATGTATTGATGCAAAAATGACCTATGACCACCCTAATATCCATGAGAATACAAAAACTGAAGAAGGTTTTATGGAAATACAAATAATCTTTAAAGGTGTACAATATCTAAGAATGCTAAATAGTTCATTATTGTTTGAGAATCCTAATGATGATATTGGTAGTATAGAGTTATTTAGCATTAAAGACATAGATACAGTAAGAAGGCTCTCAAATTTAGAAATTAATAATAACCAAGAATCTTTTTTCGACTTATCAGATGGAAACGCAGCTAGAGTATTATTAAAGAACGAAAGGTTGAAGTATCTCAACTTTCTCTCTGAATTTGTTTCTTTTGAACTCGGATTTGAGGAATTATCAATTATAGAGAAATAACAAAAGTTCATTTATTGACTGTTAGAAACTTGGAATAGGGAGAATTGCATTTGGTTCCTTACCTCTTCCGAATCCTTCTACTTAGGCGTAATCTTTGTATTACTACTCGTATGCTATTTAACCATGGCTTTCAGTAAGTAAGCGTTGTTTCACGTAAGGGCATTCATACCGATTATCGGGTTATTTCTTCTGTTAATAGCGTCGGTCTTTTTGATGGAGCCAGATTGGATTAAAGAGATGAAGTAGAGAAATAACTTTACCATTTTAATTACGAAGAGAGCTAAACAAAAAAGCGTTCCGAAGAATGATTGTCATTCTTCGGAACGCTTTTTTTATCGGAGACTGACTCTTGCCACACCTAGTGTAAAGGTCTGAGGATCATTTTGTTAACTTCTATGCTGGAAGGCTCTTCAAACGTAATGGCACACGTGATGCTTTTTGCTTCGATGAACCCCCTTCTAGAACTCATTGATTCCTTAAATAGAGCAATACCCCATCTTCAGAATTAAAACCATTTCCTCCTATTATCAAATTCTTCTGTGTGAGTATTTTTTCCTCGGTTTCTTTCCCTCATTTCACCATGCTTAATTCCCATGTAAATACCAAGCAAAAGAAAGAACAAACAACATTGACAATACGGATAACCGGATGGTAACCTCTAGTTAATTCTTTATAAAGAACAAAATGAGGTGATTTATGTTCTTTTTATCGTATTTTGTCGGGTGATTCGTCTGTATTTGTTGATTGTTTAGGAGTTTTGAGAGCTTTTGTTGAGTCCATTGACTTGTTTTTGAAGGCGTTTATAAGATGGATGTTGATGATTTTTGGATGGTGGGTTCCTGATGTGCGTACAGATCACTCGCTTGGATCATATTGCCGCTTTCCCGTCTGCTTTCGGAAAAGCGGTCAGCACGAATACATATTCCTGAAGAACCATGCTCTGATCAAACCTATTTTTCTACTCGTTTGAATGCTCATCCGCTCAGGTGATGTCCACGTCACGTCCAGGTCGTTGGCTAGGAAGGCAAATTACAGAATAAAGGATGGGGAAGATGAAAAGAAGCTTATCCGTTTCACTGATTGTCATGCTCATACTCCAGACATTGGCTACAGGAATCTTTTCACCGAGAGCGCAGGCACAAGGAACAGCAGAGGATCTCTTTCAGACGGTCGAATACGTGACCGATGAGGGAGAAACCGTACAGAACGATGGCTCACAGAACATTACCAGCATGAACGTCCAGTGGACCCTGGAGGGATCTACGGTTACAGCCGATCAACCTTATCACAAGGAAATCCCGGAACCTCTTAAGGTGGAAGTGGCTCAGGAAGGGGAGCTTCTTGCAGGTGATGAGGCCATCGGTCGATATACGGCTGATGGGGAAGGGCTGAAGGTGGTCTTCAATGAAGCAGCAGCCGAGCATCCTGAAGCGAATGGGAAGATCTCCATTTCCGTTGTGAGTGAGGTAGAGGAAGTGGAACCTCCTGCGGAAGAAGAAACGGAAGCCCCTGTGAACGAGGAAGTGAAGGAGCCTGAAGCGGAGGCCCCTGCCGAAGAGGATGCGGTGAAGGAGGAGACGGTGGAGGACGAGACCGCTGAAGCCGATGCACCGGCCAAAGAGGAAGTGAAAGAAGAGGACCCAAAAGAAAAGAAAGAAGAAGTGAAGAAAAGCGCGGCCGTGGATGGGATCATCACAGAAAACATCCTCACCAAAGCGACCCTTTCCTTCGAAGACCGCCAAGGCAATCCACAGGATAAGCCGACCGTCGACTCTCTTGTGTCGGTAAAGTACGAATGGGCCCTGAAGAATGGTCATGGCTATAAGGGTGGGGACATGTTCAAGTTCAACATGCCACCGGAGCTGAAGATCTATGATGAAATCGTCCGTTCCGAAATGCGGTTCAACGATGAGATTGTCGGCTACTTCTCTGTGAACAAGCAGGGAGAAGCAACCGTCGAATTCACGGACTTCATCGAGCAGTTCTCCAATATCAAAGGAACGCTGGAAGTATGGACCGAGCTTGATAAAGAGACGATCGTGACGGAAGACAAGACGATCGTCATCACGCCCATCGAGGGTCAGGAATCCATTACGATCGAAATCGACTATCCATCAAAAGGCGCTGATGTGAGCAAAAAAGGCGAGCCGAATCGCGCCTATAATGCCGAATCGATCAAATGGACGGTCGATTTTAATAAGAATCTTGGAGATTTGAAGAATGCAAGACTCGAAGATCCGATCCAGGAGGGTCAGGAGCTGAAGGAAGGCTCGATCAAGCTCTATCATCTGGAGACGAAGCTGAACGGAGAAACGACCCTGGGATCAGAAGTATCACCGGGTGACTATACGATCGGGAAGACGGCAGGCGGGCAGGATTTCGCCATTGACTTCAATGATGATATCCATCTTGCCTACCGCCTCGTATACGAAACAAATGTGACGGATGAAGATCAAACCGACTTCAAGAATAAGGCGACCTTGACCTCCGATGGCGGGGAGAAATCGGCAGAAGCCACGGTGAAGGTCCAGAGGGGGCAGCCGCTTCAGAAGCGTGTCGTCGGATATGATGCAGCCAAGCAGCTCATCACGTGGGAAGTCCGGTATAACTATAACCAAAAGAACATCGCCCAAAAGGATGCCGTCCTCGAAGATTTCTTCAATGGATCACAGGAATTGCTCAAGGACACCCTGACGGTCAATGAAATCACGATCAATGAGAACGGAAATGAAGCAGGAAGCACCCCGTTCACGAACTACGACGTGGTGGACAAATCCGATGGGAACCGAAATGGGTTCACCCTTCAATTCAACCAGGATATCGATGCAGCCTACAAGATCACCTATCAAACGAAAGCCATCGACCGCGTCTATGAAAATGAAAACATCGTCAATGAAGTGACGACGGGTGAAATCAGGAAGGATGCAGGCCAGACGATCGGCCAGCAGATCCTATTCAAGCACCACGGCTCACCGAATTACAAAGACAAAACGATCCCATGGACGATCAACTTCAACCTGGATGAGCAACTCATGAAGAATGTCGTCCTCAAGGATGATTTCACGAATAAAGGTCTCACGTTCAAACGGGATACATTGAAGATAGAGACGAAAGGAAACACCCTCGTCGAAGGGACGGACTATACCCTAGAAGAAGTGGAGGATGGCTTCGAAATCGTCTTCCTGAAGGATATCAGCACCGCACACCGCATCACCTATACGACCGCATTCGATTACGAAAAGAGAGAGGATGTAGGGAAAAAGTATCTGGAGAACAAAGCCGAGCTCTTCTGGAAGGATGAGCAGGGGAAAGACCGGACATTGGAGGCCATCTCCCGGTTCACCCCGGATTCCTATACCCAGTTCAACGGCTTCAAGAACGGGTCCTATAATGCCGTCGATAAGCTCCTGACTTGGAATGTCGGCGTGAACTATAACCTGAAGCAGCTCGATCAGCTCCGCGTGGTCGACTACATGCAGGGGAATCAGAAGCTCGTGGAGGATTCCATCGCAGTGTACCGGATGGATCTCACGGGTGGAGGCAACGGCACGAAGGACGGTGAACGAGTGCCGGCGAGCGAATATACCGTCAAGATGATCGATAACGACAAGGGGGAGCAAGGCTTCGAGATCATCTTCAAAAACCCGGTCGACTCTCCATACAAGATCACCTACAAGACCAGTGTGAAGGATGTTGGCCTCGTCCAGGCATCCTATAAGAATACAGCCACGGTCTACAATGGAGAGAAGAAGGAAACGGATCTCAATGCCTCCGTTTCGATTCCGAACGGAGACACGTATACAGCCAAGTCCGGCAAGCAGAACGGCAAGGTCATCGACTGGAAGATCAACATCAACTTCGGTCAGTCCACCGTTCAAAAAGCAAGGATCCTTGATACACCGACTCCGAATCAGATGCTGATCAAGGACTCCTTCAAGCTTTACTCTACGACCGTGGAACCGAACGGGAACGTGAAGAAGAAGGAGGAACTGACAGAAGGAAAGGATTACGTCCTGACGCTCAAGGAGGACCCGGATTCCTTCACAATCGATTTTAAGGAAGAGGTATCCACCCCTTACATCCTCGAGTATCAATCACTCATCCTGGAGAAGGTCGGTGGGAAAGTCAGCAACACCGTCGACTTCAAAGGTGAAAATGCCAAGGAAGATGTGAAGAAAGGCGAAGCATCGATCATCGTGCAGCGGACCGGAGGAAAAGGGGACGGAAGCGGGGAAGTCGGTGGCCTTAAGGTGAAGAAGGTTGACAAAGAGACCGGGGATATGTTGAAAGGCGCGACCTTTTCCCTTAAAGATCCGGTTAGCGGCGTCACCATCGCCACTGCCACCTCGGATGAAGACGGGATCGCCACATTCAACCGACTGCTCTATGGCGACTATACCCTCATGGAAGAATCAGCTCCGGACGGCTATCTGAAGGGCTTCGAGTCCAAGGAAGTGACCATTGATCAGCCGTACGACCCGAAAGATGATGCCAAGCCTGGCAATACCATCACCGTGGATAACACCAAGATCAAGCAGCAGGTGGAATTGACCAAGATCGATGAAGAAACGAAGTCCGTCCTCCCAGGCGCTGTCTTCGATCTGAAGAACAGCAAAGGCGAAGTGGTCAGCTCCGACCTGAAAACGGATGAATCCGGTAAGATCGTCGTGAAGGATCTTGAACCGGGTACCTACACATTCGTTGAGACACAGGCGCCTGACGGATACAAAGGATCAGGCAAAGAATATGAGGTCACCATCAAGAAGGACCAAACCGAATCCACCACCATCACCGTGACCAATGACATCATCAGAGGCGGCGTCGAGCTGACGAAGGTGAGTGAAGATGGAACCACACTCAAGGATGCCGTCTTCAAGCTCGTCGGGGTGGACGTGGATGAGCGCAGAGACAACCTGACAACCGACGAGGATGGAAAGCTGGTCATCACTGACCTGAGACCGGGAAGCTACGAACTGATTGAGACACAGGCACCAAAGGGGCATGATCTGAAAAGTGAGCCGCTCACATTCGAGATCGTCAAAGGCCAAACGGAGCACCTGAAGCTGACGTTTGAAAATGACCAGACGACGGGATCTGTCCGGATCCTCAAAGTAGGAGAAGAAGGGAAGAAGCTTGAGGGCGTCACCTTCGACCTTCAAAAAGAAAATGGAGAAGAGCTCCGTAAAGGACTCACCACGGATGCAAACGGAATCCTGCTCGTGGAAAATTTGAAGCCGGGCAATTACAAGCTCGTGGAGAAGCAGACGCTGGATGGGTATCTCGTGGGCAAAGATCCCGTTCATCCGTTCACCATCGAGCTTGGACAGGAAAAAACGCTTGAAATCACCATCACCAACGATCTGAAACGCGGGGCGGTTGAACTCACCAAGCTGGGTGAGGACAAAGAAAAGCTCGCGGATGCCGTCTTCAAGCTCCTTGATGCCGATGGCGAGGAAGTGAAGACCGACCTGAAGACCGATGAGTCCGGTACCATCACCGTGACCGATCTGCTGCCGGGTACGTATTCCTTCGTGGAAACCGCAGCACCTAAGGGGCATGTACTCGACGAAACCCCTCTGACCTTTGCAATTCCATTCGATCCGAAGGAGCCGGTGAAGATCACCAAGGAAAATGAGCGTTCCACAAGCTCTGTGGTCCTGGAGAAAATGGGAGAAGACGACAAGCTGCTTGAGGGTGTCACCTTCGACCTTGTCCGCGAGAACGGTGAACCGGTCCAAGGCGGAACAGGATTGAAGACCAATGCCGAAGGAAAGATTCAATTCGATGGTCTGAAACCAGGAAAGTATCAGTTCATCGAGACGTCAAGCATCGATGGCTATGTTCTCGGAACCGGCCCGATATCATTCGAGATCAAGCTTGGACAGGAAACGGCAACCAAAGTGAAAGTCATCAATGAGCTGAAGACCGGCTCGGTCCAGTTGCAAAAAGTCGGGGAAGAGAAAGAAGCATTGGAAGGAGCGGAATTCACACTCCGAAATAAAGAAACAGGCGAAGAATGGAAGGGGTTGACCACGGATGAAGACGGCACTATCACCGTCGACAACCTGAAGCCTGGTCACTACCAATTCATCGAAACCAAGGCTCCGTTCGGCCACGTACTTGACGACACACCGGTGGACGTGGAAGTGGTCTTCGACCCGGATCAAGAACTCCCTGCCACGGTCACCATGGAAAACGAACGTGCCACGGGATCCGTCATCCTGACGAAAAAAGGGGAAGAAGGCAACACCCTTGAAGGCGTGAAGTTCGATCTGTGGAGAACGGACGGGACTTTGATCGCAGAGAATCTGACCACCGATGAGAATGGCGTGCTCAAAGTCGATGACTTGAAGCCGGGCAGCTATCAATTCGTGGAAACGGAAACGCTCGCAGGCTATGACCTCCCATCTGAGCCGATCCCATTTGAGATCGAGCTTGGCCAAGAGACCGCACTGAACGTGGAGGTCATCAATGACCTGACAACAGGCTCCGTCCTCCTGACGAAGATCGATGAGGAAGGCTACCTCCTTGAGGGCGCCCTGTTCGACCTGACTGATGGGGAAGGAAACGTCTTGGCAACGGATCTCGAGACGGATGAAGAGGGTGAACTCTTCATCGACGGACTGAAGCCGGGCAACTACCAGCTGATCGAGACACAGGCACCGTACGGATATGAGCTCGATGACGAACCGATTCCATTCGAAATCGTGAAGGGTCAGCAAGAAACCCTTGAGATTGTCTTCGAAAATCTCATGATCCTTGGAAACCTGAAAATCTTGAAAGTCGACAGTCAAACCGATCGCAAGCTCCAAGGAGCGGAGTTCGACATACTCGATGAAAACGGAGAAATCCTCCTGTCCGTCGCCACGGATGAAGAGGGAGAAGCCTATATAGAAGGACTGGTGCCAGGCACCTATAGCCTCGTGGAAACCAAAGCACCGGACGGCTATGTCGCATCGGATGAGCCGATTCCATTCACCGTGGAAGTAGGGCAAGAAGGCGTGATCACCATCGTGGTCAAAAACGATGCCAAAGAAAAACCGCCAGAAGAACCGGAAAAACCGACAACACCGACCAAGCCATCCGGCCCATCCGAACCTGCAAGTGGAACGCCGATGGACTCAACCCCATCCGGTACACCGAAAAACACCCTGCCGTACACCGGTGAAGAGTGGATGCGCTACCTCATGTACGCAGGTCTCTTGTTCATCTCGGCAGGAACGATCGTCATCACGGCCAGAAGGAAACGCGGAATCGAAGAGTGATCTGACTAGTGGAGGATGAGCCCATGAAGAAAAAAACAAAGGCAGGACTGTCCCTTGTACTGATCGGACTCATCCTGCTCTCCATCCCATTCGTGTATGAATGGCAAAAGGATAAAGAAGCAGCTGCTCTGGAAGAGGCCCTTTCCCTTATCGAACGGGCAGAAGGAGAACCGGTCGATCTCTCAAGCGTCCGGAACTTATCGGTGTCAGAGGATCAGCTGAAGGATGTCCTGGAACTCGAAATCCCGGCCATCGACCTGAAGGAAAAGGTCCTGCCCGAACCGACCCAGGAAAACCTCAGCATCGCCCTGACCCAGATCAAATCGGACCAAACCCCCGGCAAAGGCAACTTCACCATCGCCGGGCACAGGGGGTACAGGGGAGACCGTCACTTCCGCCAGCTTCCTGAAGTCGAAGCCGGCGAAAAGGTCCTCCTCCACCAGGGCAGCACCACATACGAATACATCATCGACAGCACCACCATCATCGATCCAACCGACACCCACGTCCTGGACGATCAACCAAACAAAAACCAAATCACCCTCGTCACCTGCACCCTCGACGGCACCCAACGGATTATTCTGACGGGTACTTTGGTTGGGTGATGAGGGAAAGGTAAGTAATTAAAGCTCCCTGTATAAGGGAGCTTTTTTGAGGAGTAAAACCGTGACATAGTGGAACAAGGAAAAGGTGCCTTTCTTTGCAGCTCCATAATTGCAATTTATTTGACCACAGAACATTTTTTAGGGTGTGATGATCCAGTAGTGCCTAAACTTTTATTAACAAAAAAAGACCTCCGCTAGATTGGTAGGTCTTCACTCATTTCTTTTGTCTGACAGGCAGGGGGGCGGACTGCCCGATCAAGGTGGGAACAGTGATTTCTTTTTCCTCCTCAGAGGAAGGGGGGAGAGCACTGATCCGCATGTTGATGGCTTCCTCGATGGTGTCAGCCTGCTCGAGATACAAAAAGTCCTTCAGGACGGAAATTTCTTCAGAGTACTGCAGCTCGGGCGGAAGGGGGAGCAGGTCGGCTGCCTGGGAGAAATAGGTGTTGATGGTTTCCTGCGCCGACAGGACGGCTGCTTCATTGGCCCTTGAGATCTTCAGGCCGTTATAGATCGTCGGAATGATGACGATGGTGAAGGTGATGAACGGATATGAGCTGAGGGCGATGTCCATTGTATGGAAGAATCTCGCATGAAGGGAAGTCCAGAGCATATCCAGCATAGGCAATAAAACGAAATAAAACAGTGACAGGATGCCGATAGTCCACAGTAGCAAGAACAGAATCCCGGTCATGCGCCGCCTCTTTATAATAATCGCCTCGCAGTCCTCAACTTCCTTCAGGAGGTACTCGACTTCCTCCAGCCTTTCAAGTGCTTCTTCCCGGTTCACGAACATCCCCTCCTTTAAAAACGAACAGAGTAATTAGTATCCTTTCCCCGGTCCTTATATAGATGAAACCTTCCCTTCCATCTTTTTGAAGGGTATTTTGGGATATATAGGATGAAGTGAAACGCTGAAATCATCCCAAAGTCCCTATTTACAAACCTATCCAGAATCTCTAGAATGGTCAATGTGTGTAAAATGCAACCAAAAATAGGGAGTGAAGGAATATGAAGAAATTAGCGGTGGGCATGCTTGTTCTCGCTCTATTGTTGGCAGGGTGCTCGTCATCTGACAGCAGCGGGAAAGCAGATACAAAGAAAGATGAAAAGGAAGAAAAAGTAGTGAAAAAGGGTCTTTTGAACGTGGAGATTACATTACCGGCTGAGTTCACAGAAGGTCAAGATGTTGATGATATGATTAAGCAGGCGAAGGAAGAAGGCGTGAAGGAAGTCAAAAAGAACGATGATGGCTCCCTGACGTACGTGATGTCCAAAGCCGATCATAAAAAGATGATGAAAGAAATGGCAAAGGGTATGGAAGAGTCGATTGATGAAGCAAAGGACGGTTTCGAGTCGATCGAGGATATCACTTACAATAAGGACTTCACTAAATTCACCATGGTCGTAACGGATGAGGAATCCTACAAAAACAGCATGGATGCATTTGCATCCATCACAGTAGGAATGACTGGGATGATGTATCAGGTATTCGACGGTAAGGACCGTGACAAGATCAAGATCAAAGTAGCCGTTGAGGATAAATCGACAGGCAAGCAGTTTGATGAAATCATTTATCCGGATGCAATGGATGATTTAAAAGAAGAAGCTGAAGCGGGTACTGCGGAATAAATAAAGTAGTGCTTAAAAAGTGCCCTGTAGGAAAGACGTGAAAAGTCTTCCTACAGGGCACTTTTTGTTTTATGCCGTTCAACACCTATACACTTTTTAATCAGGTGAATTCCAACAAAAAGGCCACCGCATACGCATTGCGGTGACCCAGTCGAGATGGATTAATGCCCAAAAATCCGTGTGTTGTAATTACTCGCTGCAACGGCTCCCCAGATCATACACACGATGTGTGTGAAGAAGAGGCCGATACCGAATGTCAGGAATCCGACTACGAATTCGATGGCAATCATGATGAGGGCTCCTGCTACTGTGGAGTAGAGCATTCCCAGGGATCCAAAGAAGAAGGTGAGGACGAGGGATAGGCCGACGCTTTTACGCGGGACGGCAACGACTGTGCGTTCACTCATATGAGATGGCTCCTTTCTTGGTGCATACAGATTTTTATAGATATGTATAATGGCATGATAAAATACCTATCTATTATCTAACAGCATTCTGGGTATTATTTCAAGAGGGATGGCAAAAAAGTTCAGTTGGAGGCAATAGATTGCTATGCTTATTGAAGCAAATGAAATAAAACGACGATGCAGGCACCGCCGTTTCATGTTTATAGTTTGATCTTGGGAGCAAGGGGCTGAAGGGAACATCCGGTCGTGACGCCTAAGGCGATGCCCATGACGATCCGTAGGACCATATCATCGAATATGGGGGCAAATACAACAAGGCCGATGGTCATACCGATGACCATGCCAGCTACGTAGAGCAGGACTTGGTTCAGTCTTTGTTTATCCAAGAGGTGACTCCTTCCCGTCGTTTGAATCATACGTCAATTGTAACGTATTTCCAAATCAGTGACAACAGCCCTTTGGATTCAGTCTTTCTTCAGGAAAGCCCTCATATACGCATTTACTTCTTCAGGCTTCTCGTGCTGCGGCGCATGTCCGACGCCTTCGAAGCGGTGGATGGTGAGGTCGCTCACATAGTCATCGATCCCATCGAGATTACTGTTTTCAAAGGCGGAATCGGCATCTCCCCATAGAATGAGCGTCGGTGCGTTGAACATGTCATATTTCAGTTCAAGAGGCTTTTGCACATGCTCTTCGAACGGGAAGAAGGAGATGGCACGGTAGTAATGAAGCATGGATTTCATGGCTTCGGGCTGTGTCCAGGCTCCCACGTATCTGTCTTCGTCGGCTTCGGTCAGATAGTCTTTTTTCTTCCCTGGCTCCGTCATCATCTTCCGGAGACGTTCGGCGTCATTCGCCAGCAGGATCTCATGGGAATCATCCTGTTGGAAGAAGCCCATGTAGCTGCTCGCTTCACGCTGTGCCGGATTGTTGGCAAGTTCCCGGCGGAATGTGTACGGGTGGGGCGCATCGAACATGATCAGGTTCTTCACGTACTCAGGATACGTGTAGGCGAATGTCCAGGCAATGGCACCGCCCCAGTCATGGGCCACAAGGGTGCATTCTTTTTCTCCGAACGCCTCGATCAGCTGTTTCACATCTTCGACGAGGGTGGACATGGCATACGAATCGATGCCTTCGGGCTTGTCAGACAGATTGTACCCGCGCATATCCACCGCCACGACGCGGTAGTCCTCCGAGAACTCCTCGAGCTGATGATGCCAGTTGTACCAGAAGTAGGGGAACCCGTGGAGGAACAGCATGAGCTCTCCTTCGCCTTCTGTTACATAGTGCAGATTGACATCATTCACGTTTACATAACCTTCTTTGAACATTCCAATCATCCTCTCAATCGTGTTAGCAGAGAGAAAGATTACGCCTCTTCACTAAGGATATCAACCAACACGCATTACACTTTACCGAATCGGTAGGGAAGTCCTGTGGAACTTGAAAGAGTTGGGAGGAGAATGGGAATAAATCCGAAAGCATAATGTATTAGGAACTGACGATAAGTTGGAGGAGTTCCAGATTTTCAACGAGGACCCATAAGAATTCAACAAAGAGTAGTATGACGAAAAAATGTTCTAAGAATTTCCTCCTAGGGATTAAGTAGCTACCGACCTGGGTAAAGATATGAGAAACTTACATAATTAGGGATTAATGGCCAGGAACTGTATGGTATCAAGTCTCGTAAAACAACTAGAAGGAGTAGAAGAATGGAAAATGTAAAAATGAAGTGGAATGGAATAACAAGACGGAGAGGTGAAGTGAAATGAAGAGATTACCAGAGTTTCTGTTGGGATTGATCGGAGGGCTTATCGGGATCTGTATGTCCTTCTTTGGATTAATCGTGGGGTGGGCCTTCTTCGATGAGGGAGACCCCGATGCAGGCATGTTCACCGTTTTATTGACAATCGGTTTCCTACTGGTTCAAATAGCTGGGCTCGTAGTCGGTTGCCTTGCCAATCGCATGAACAATAAAGTATTCGGTGGAATCATGATCGGTATCGGTGTTCTCTCCTTTCCGGCTTCGATCTTCACCATGTTGATTCCGGCCGGACTGTATATCGCCGCCGGTGCCGTCGCATTCCGTGAAATCAAACCGAAGGAAGATGAAACCACCATCCCGTTTGAAAACGAAAAGAGAGTGGCTTTTGATAAGGAGAATGAATTGATGTAAAGACCGCCTTATGCGAAAGCTCCACGATGAGACGAAACCTTCGTGGGAAATCGTCATGCATGTAAAAGGACCTCACCTGTGATGGGTGAGGTCCTTGTTGTTTCAAGGTCGCTCAATCTCCATTTCCAAGACGGCGCTGCTGATGCTCTTTCCATGCGTATCGAGGGCAATGGATGTTGTCACACCTCCGAGCAGGGCCTGTTCGCATACAAAGTTCAATGCTTTGATAGTGGGTAGTTCGTACCGTGTAATCGATCCTTTCACGATGTGCCGCAGATGTTCAGTAAAACGTTCAACCGTTGCCTCAGCTTTAAGTAAATCGTAATCTTCTTCCTTATAGGGAATGAGGGAGAAGTTCAGCGTATTTCCTTTATCCCCTGTGCGGCTGTGTGCCACTTCGATCAGTTTGATTGTTGCCATGAGGATTCCTCCAGTAGCTCAGAATGAGACGTGATCAGGGAGCGGTCCATGAAGGTGGAGACCACTCCGATCACTTCTTCGACCCGCTTGCGTACACCGCCGCCACCGGCTGGACCGTTTGTATAAAGCGCTTCGACTTCATGACCTATCCTGACAGCCTCTTTTCGTGATGGACATAGGGAAGCCACGCGTAGTCGGACCTCATATGGACGAAAGCCTTCATGTTCACCATGATGGAGAGAAGTCGACCCGATCAAGTCGATTTTGACTTCGTCACCCATCCCGCCCAGCCGTTTCTCGAGGATGTCAGCGGCCAGTTGTCCCCGTTCAGTGGCAGTGGAACCTGCATAGGAGATTTCCCCTTCCCCGAGATAGCCGGCATGGTAGCCGAGGGACACCTTTAATGTATCCGGGCGTTTTCGCCCCGTCGCTCCTTGGACCTTGACGGTATCGGGTCCGACTTCTTCAATGATGACCGTGCTGAAGTCCGCCACGCAATCAGGCGTGAAGTAGCTTGTCGGATCATGTACCTCATATAGGAGCTGCTCCTTCACGGTCATGGCGTTTACCACTCCCCCTGTACCCCGCAATTTGGTCAGGATGGCCGTACCATCTTCCTTGACGGAAGCGATGGGGAAGCCGAGATTGTCGAGGTGATCGACGGGTTTATACAATGGATCCGCAAAATACCCTCCCGTCACCTGTCCGGCACATTCCAACAAGTGTCCGACCAGGGTCCCCTGACCTAGGAGCTGGTAATTGGTTTGATCCCATTGGTAGTGATGGATCATGGGGGCGAGGAACAGGGAAGGATCCGCGACCCTGCCTGTCACAATGATGTCTGCTCCTGATTCCAGGGCTGGCAGGATGGCCTCTGCCCCAAGATAGGCGTTCGCGCTTATCAGAGGTGTGTATTCTTCAACAGGCTTTTGAGTTTCATGCACGATGACATGAGGATTTAGTTTGGACAGAACATCATCGCCAATGACGGCTGCTACCTTACAATCCAGCTCCATTTCCTCTGCTACCTCTTGAATCTTTCTGGCCGCTGCAGTAGGGTTGGCCGCACCCATATTGGTGATCAACCGCACGTTATGAGAGAGAAGGGAAGGGAGTAAAAGCCGAATTCTTTCTTCCAGATACTCATTGAATCCAAGATCAGGATTCATCCGTTTTTGTTGTTGCGAAAGGGCAATGGTCCGTTCCGCCAAGCCCTCCAGGATCAGATAGTCGATGTTTCCGTTCTCGACAAGGGCAAGGGCAGGCTCGATCCGATCACCTGCAAACCCGGTTCCAGCTCCGATTTTTAGCATAATGAACACTCCTTAATTTACGAGAATGAAAGGGCTCCGGTAATGAATGCGGCAATTGTCATCACGATGGTGGATCCGAATGCCCATAGGAAGATGAAACGCTGATGGTCCCCGAGCTCGACGCGGGCCAATCCGATGAGGAGGAATGTCGCTGCCGTAAGGGGGCTCAATGGGAAGCCTGTGGTCATCTGCCCCAAAATAGCGGCCCTGCCGATCACTTCAGGAGCAATCCCGTATGCGGCTGCCGTTTCACTTAAGACGGGCAGCACACCGAAGTAATACGCATCAGGGGTGAAGACCAGGCTCAGGGGCATGCTGGTAATGGCAACGAAAAGCGCCATAAAGGACCCGGTGCTTTCTGGTATGACACTCACCATGGCAGTCGCCATTGCTTCGATCATCCCCGATCCTGATAGGACGCCGGTGAAGATCCCGGCAGCGAAGATGATGGAGACGACAGAGACCATACCGTTCGCCTGTTCGGTGATACGCTCCTGCTGATCTTTCGGTTTAGGATAATTGATCAAGAGGGCGACGGCAAAGGCAACCATGAATATGACCGGAAGTGGTAGCCAAATTTTGATCAGGGCAACAATTGTGATGACCGTAATCAATAGATTGAGCCAGATAAGCTTCGGTCGACGGGTCGTTCGCTCCTCTTCACTCAGTTCAGAGTGGAAGTCGTAGTTGAATTCCTTGATACCAACCCGCTTGCGTTCTCTCTTCCCGATGATATAGCTGACGAACAAGACCCAAATCAGTCCAATTCCCATGGCAGGAAGAAGGGGGTTGAAGATCAACGACACATCGACCCCTAGGGAACTTGCAGCCCGTGCTGTCGGCCCTCCCCAAGGAACCATATTCATGACGCCACAGCTAAGTGCAGTGACCCCTGTAAGGACGAGTCGGCTCATACCAAGTCGATCATAGATCGGCAACAGAGCTGGGATTGTAATGAGGAAGGTTGAGGCCCCTGAACCATCCAGATGGGTGGCCATGGCAATGATGGCTGTCCCCATGACGATCTTGAGTGGATCGCCCTTGACCAGTTTCAGGACGTTCGAGATGAACGGGTCAAACAGTCCGGCCCGGTTCATGATTCCGAAGAACAGGATGGCGAACGCCAGCATGATGCCGGTTGGGGCCACACCCGAGATTCCTGCGAGAATCATTTCCCCAAGTTCCGAAATGGACGACGTGAACAGGCCGAACACAATGGGAACCAGTATGAGAGCGACGATGACCGATACTCTTTTAGAAAGGATCAGATAAAGAAACACCGCAATGGTTAAAAACCCGAGTAAAGCCAACATAGTATTCTCCTCCTAATAAAAGCGCTTACAACTATACATGCAACAATTGTGCCAAGACAAAAAGCGCATGAGAATAAGGGGTTCGGATAAGGGGATTTCTAAAAGGTTGGAATTTTATTAAGGCAAAAGGGGAGAAACCTGTTGGGGGGAGTGAATTCTAACATCTTGGAAATGTGTTTCTATAAAACTGGAAAACGCACAAACAGTCTGTTTATGCGCGAGCAGTCAGGTGATATTCAATTTTGATAGTTTGTTATAGAGGGAAGCAAGGGAAATACCGAGCTGTTTGGCGGCGGCTTTCTTACCGACCACAGAGGTACCGGTTTTATTTAAAACGCTTACAATCACTTCTCTCTCTGTGTCTCTTAAAACGTCTTCGAGTAGTCGAGGCCTGTCTGTTGGTCGGTAGCCTGTGGTTGGGCGGATGGTATCTGGAAGATGCTCCACCGATATGGTGCTTCCTTCACACATGCTGATGGCGTAGTGGACGGCATTCTTCAGTTCCCGTATATTCCCCGGCCACTCATATTGATGAAGTGTGCTCATTGCTTGTGGGGCTACCTGAATGTTAGTGTTCCCCTGCTCTTTAAGGAGTGATGTCAGGATGGCAGGAATATCGTCCTTACGCTTCCTGAGTGGTGGAATGGCCAGTTGGATGGTATTGATCCGATAGAATAAGTCTTCCCTGAATTTTTTGTTCGCGACCATACTGGGCAGGTCTTTATTTGTTGCAGCAATGATCCGTACATCGACCTTTTGTTCTTCAAGACCACCGATTTTACGGAACGTACCTTCTTGAAGTACCCGAAGCAGCTTAGATTGAAGGTCAACCGGCATATCTCCAATTTCATCCAAGAACAGCGTTCCTCCATGGGCAAGTTCGAACAGGCCGCTCTTTCCGTCTTCATTAGAAGAGGTGAAAGCCCCTTTTTCGTAACCGAACAGTTCACTCTCCAAAAGCGCACTTGGGATGGCTGCACAGTTCACTGGAACGAAGGGAGACGAGGATCGACTGCTGGTATGGTGGATGGATTGAGCCACAAGTTCTTTTCCTGTCCCGGATTCTCCAGTCAGCAGGATGCTCAGGTTAGTCGCGGCGGCTTTCTTTGCCCGTTCGATCATGTGGAGCAGGTCTTTGTTTTGTCCGATGATGTGTGAGAACGTGTAGGTGGACTGATGAATCCTTCCGAACGCCTGCTTCAACTGTTGTACCCTTTTCCGGCTTCGCTTTAATTCCTCAGAAAGCTGATAGACCTCCGGAATGCTCTTGCACACGGATACTGCCCCGACGACCTCATCATCCTTGATGATCGGAGCCATGTCCACTACATATTCCATGGATTTTTCTTTGCGAAAGACGCCTTCCCTGGCTCGTCCATCTTTTAAAACTTGAGGGAGCTTGGCACTGGGACGAACCTGTAACAATGGTTTCCCGATGATTTGATCTCGTTTGACTCCCGTTATCTGTGTATATTCTTCATTGATCAATTGAACGGTTCCACTCCGGTCAATGACCAGTATTCCGTCATGGATGGCTTCTATAACGCCTTCTAGCCAGTCCACCATCTGATTCTGTGAAAGCATGGAATCCCCCATTTATTTTTCTGATAATTTAAATTATATGGTATGTAAGGGGATTATACCACCGCTCATCCGTTTATTTCAGCTTGGCAGTGTCTCGCACTTTAATGGATACCACTTCCCCGCATCCGGCACAGATTGTGTAAATTTTTTCCGTTCCCACGCTCATTCTTTTATGAAGAGGTCGAAGATTGATGAAATCCGTTGCTTTGATGAATTCAGTTCCGTTGCATTCTTTGCATATCATGAACATCTCCTCCTTATACCAATCATACGACAATAGGAAGTATTTGGTTTCGTTTTGAGAGAAAGTGGAATCGTCCCTTTTACCTGTTTTTAGTAGGTTTCTATTTTCCAATGGCGTCACAGTGAGAAGAGAGGGACGGAAAGAGTCGTGACGTTTGATGGAGAAATAAAGGGGAATAGATAGGATATGAACATATTCAGTACAATACATTATGGAGGGATATCATGAACGTCTTAGTAATCGGAGCAAACGGACAAGTAGGAACCCAGGTGATCGAACAGCTGAAGGAGTCGGATCATCAATCCGTTGCCCTAGTGAGAAAAGAAGAGCAGATCAAAGATCTCGAATCAGCAGGTGCTGATAAAGTCGTACTGGGGGATCTTGAAGAAGATTTCTCCCATGCGTTTGATAATGTAGATGCCGTCGTCTTTGCAGCCGGATCAGGCGGAAGCACGGGCGCTGACAAAACGATGCTCATCGACCTGTGGGGTGCCGTCAAAGCAGTGAACTACGCAGAGAAACATGACGTCAAACACTTCGTCTTGCTGAGCGCGACCGACAGTCTGGACCCGGATTCAGAGAGCGACAAGATGAAACCCTACGCCGTTGCGAAGCATATGGCAGATGACTACCTGCAAAAATCATCACTTGCCTACACCACGGTCCATCCTGGTCCATTGAAAAACGATGAACCAACAGGGAAGGTCGACGTGAAGGCAGAGCTCACCGGTGACCCGGGAAGCTATGAGATTCCACGTGGAGACGTAGCGCGTGTCCTTGTAGGAGCGATCGGGAAAGACAATTTGAAGAAGAAATCCGTGTTCATTAAGAGCGGCGATCATTCTGTAGAGGATGCATTGAGCGGGATTTAATTGGATACATGTTTGACGGAAGCAGGGGATGAATTCCTCTGCTTTTTTTTGTTTGGTTTGGAGTTGGGGGAGGGAGATTTGGAGGGTAGGGAATCGCAAATAATCGAGGATGGTTGATGATAAACTTTTTAATTCATACGTATCATATTTTTTATACAAATAGGGGGATCGCAGAAAAATGAGTTCGCAAATAGAATTGGATTTTTCGCAGATAAATTTCAAAAACGCGCAAATAAATTTTTGATTTTCGCAAATAAATGAAGGGAATGGGGGTGGGGGAGGTACTGAGATGGCTTAAAGATGGTCGATTTCAATCAAAATGAGTTAGTTTTAAAGGATTTATGTGCTCTGGAGGCGGAATCAATGATGGGAACGCATGGTAAATGGCCCTCGTTTGCAAATACCCGTACCATTTCGCTAGAATACAAAAAATGTAACAAATAGAGTGCCAGCCTGCGAGCCCCGAAAAAAACACTTGCCAAATCCTCCCTCCACAGCGTACACTATTATTAATTAACAAATTGCAAATTAAAAGGAGCCTGTCATGAACCATACTACATCCTCACATACCAATCAGCCATCCTTCATCACTCCGGACGGGTACACAAGTGACATTGCGGTGTTCACCATCGACCTCCATTATCCGGAGGAACATAAGCCGCCGGTTCCGACGCTGAAGATCCTGCTCATCAAAAGGTCTGAGTTCAATCTTGAAGGAGAGCCGAATATCGAAGCCGGGAAGTGGGCGCTGCCAGGTGGTTTCGTCCGGCCGCAGGAGACGGCTGATGAAGCGGCGATCCGCGAACTGAAGGAGGAGGCGGGGGTCGATCGCATCCATCTGAAGCATTTTGCCGTGTACGATGCACCGGGTCGTGATCCCCGCGGGTGGATCCTCTCGAATGCATTCTATGCGATTGTAAAGGCCGGTTATCTGGCAGGCCGGACAGCCTCAGAAGACGCAGCGGAGGTGGAGCTGTTCACGTGGGAGGAAGCGCTGGAGCTGGATCTTGCGTTTGATCACCGTGACATGCTGAATGATGCCTTCCGGATGATCCAGGTGGAGATGCTGCAGACGACGGTGGCGAAAGAGTTTTTGCCCGAGGCATTCACGCTGTCTGAGCTGAGGAGCCTTCTTCTACTCATGACGGATGACCCGGGGATTGCCAATGTGTCGGCATTCAACCGCGATGCACCGAAGTATCCATTCCTGGAGCCTGTCACGGATAGGGAAGGAAATGTGAAGACCACAACTAGGACGGCGAAGCGGGCGACGCGGTTGTTCCGCTTCAGGGGAGAGGCGCCTGCACCATCAATCTATTAATCTTTAGGGGGAGAAACAATGAAGAGGGCATTGATTGTGATTGATTATACGGTGGATTTTGTAGCGGATGAAGGAAAGCTGACGTGCGGGGAGCCGGGGCAGGTGATCCAAGGAAAGATTGCCGGGCTGATGAGGGAATTTGCTGAAGCGGGCGACTATGTGGTCGTGGCAAATGACATCCACTTCGAAGGGGATGAGTTCCACCCCGAAACCAGACTGTTCCCGCCTCATAATATCGCGGGGACGGAAGGCCGGGAGCTATACGGAGCCGTCCGCACGGCGTATGACGATGTGAAAGCATCGGGCGCTTCGATCCTTGAATTCGATAAAACGAGATACAGTGCGTTCGGCGGAACGGAGCTCGATCTGCGCCTGAGGGAGCGCGGCATCCGGGAGATCCACCTTGTTGGTGTGTGTACGGACATCTGCGTCCTCCATACGGCAGTGGATGGTTACAACCTCGGGTACAGCATGGTCGTGCACAGGGAAGCTGTTGCTAGCTTCAATCAGGCCGGGCATGAATGGGCGCTGGAGCATTTCAAGAATACCCTGGGGGCTGATGTGAGATGAGTGTCTTCAAGGACTGGACGCTGTTTGAGAAGTGCTGGCTGGCGGTCTTTACGGTCATCAATCTGTATCTTTTCGTTGCCCTCGATGACACGTTCCTTGGACTGATCGTGTCCTTGACGGGGATGATGTGTGTGGTGCTGGTGGCGAAGGGCAAGATCGCCAATTACTATTTCGGGATCATCCAGACCGGACTGTATGCGTACATCGCGTACGGCTACGGGTTATATGGGGAGGTCATGCTGAACGGCCTGTTCTATTTCCCCCTCCAGTTTGTGGGGATCTATCTGTGGAGCCGACATACCGTGAAGAGTGATGCGCGTGGGGAGGATGTGGTCGTCCATTCCCTTAGTAAGGCCGGGTGGATGTGGACGATTGCGGGATTTGCCGTCGGTTTCACGGCTTATGCCCTCATCCTTCAGGAAATTGGCGGCCGCAATGTGTGGGTCGATTCTGCCACCACTGTGCTCTCGGTCATTGCGCAGCTCCTCATGTTGAAGCGGT
This sequence comes from Rossellomorea marisflavi, assembly GCF_001274775.1. Lineage (GTDB taxonomy): Bacteria > Bacillota > Bacilli > Bacillales > Bacillaceae_B > Rossellomorea > Rossellomorea marisflavi. The sequence goes on along the minus strand of NZ_LGUE01000008.1, from coordinate 76,487 downwards.
TCACGGAGCAGTGGCTCGTCTGGATCATGGTGAACGTCCTCTCCATCGTCCTTTGGCTCACGACCCTGATGACACAGGGAGGCAATGACTTTGCCATGCTCGTGATGTGGAGTGCGTTCCTTGTGAACAGCGTCTACGGCTACATCAATTGGAGAAGGATCGGCAATCAGCAGGGAATGGAGGCAGCATGATATGAAGAAGATCGGATTCTACGGTGGGAAATTCCTGCCGCTTCATCAGGGGCATGTGTATGCACTCATTCAGGCGTCCACCATGGTGGAGGAGCTGTATGTCGTCCTGTCACACTCTGAAAAGCGAGACCGGGAAATCTGCGCCCGAACGGATTTCCCTTATGTTCCGGCGACGGTCCGACTGCGCTGGCTCCATCAGCTCACGAAGGATATGCCGCATGTTCATGTCGTATCGATCGAAGACGAGGCGGGAGATGAGGACTATGACTGGAGAGACGGTGCAGCTCTGATCAAGGAGGCGATCGGCAAGCCCATTGATGCGGTCTTTTCGTCTGAACGGGGATACTCGGATATTTTCCGGGAGTGCTATCCCGGTGCCGAACATATCATCCTGGATGAAGAGCGGATGTTCGCCCCGATTTCTGCCACCATGATCAGGACTGATGGGGTGTACCGTCACTGGGATATGATCCCGTCTGTGGCAAGATCGTATTTCGTGAAAAAGGTCGTGGTGGTCGGTACCGAAAGTTGCGGGAAATCGACGCTTGTGCGGAATCTGGCTACGGCATTCAATACCAACTATGTGGCGGAATATGGCCGGACGCGCTGTGAGGAGATCGGCGGATATGACGGGGTGCTGCTTGATGAGGATTACCCTATGATCGCTTATGAGCAGCAGCGTCAGGTAGAGAAGGCCACCGTAGTCAGCCATCGCGTCCTGTTCGTGGATACGGAGGCGACGGTGACCCAATTTTATTCGGAATTGTATAACGGGAAGCATCAGGATGTACTGGATTCCATCGCAAAAGCCCAGGAATATGATCTGTATCTGTTCCTTGAGCCTGATGTCGAGTGGGTGGACGATGGCTGGCGGATGCACGGGGAAGAGGCCGTCCGAAGGCAGAATCACGAGCGGCTACAGAAGCTGCTGGAGGAAAATGGCATTCCGTTCACTACGCTCTCGGGTTCGTACCGGGAGAAGTGGGAGGAAGCGCTCCGGCTTGTGAATGGAATGCTGGAATAGAAGAAAGCCCGGTGGCATCACCGGGCTTTGCTATGCTTACAGGGCTTTCTGAGGGACATCGGGTGACAGGGGCATCAGGCGGCCGTCCCGGTCCTTGTAGACGATATGATCCCGGGTGAATTTCGCCGGGGAATCGATGCCGGCCGCTGCTGCGAGGTTGAAGAGCCCTTCCCTGAGGGAGAGGATGTAGTTGCAGACGCGGAAGGACTTCTCTTCGACCACGAGTGCTTCCTGAAGCTTATCGTCGGTGGTGGCAACCCCGACGGGACAGTTGTTCGTGTGGCATACCTGAGCCTGGATGCAACCGACAGAGAACATGAGTCCCCTGGCGATGTTGACGAAGTCGGCTCCAAGGGCGAGGGCATACGCAATCTTGTCGGGGGTGAGGAGCTTCCCGGATGCGAAGATCTTCACCTTGTCCCGGACCCCGTGTCGGACGAGGGTATCATGGACGAAGGGAAGGGCCGATTTGATGGGCACCCCTGTGGCATCGGCGAGCTCCTGATACGATGCGCCGGTCCCGCCTTCTCCACCGTCGACGGTGATGAAATCGGGATGCCGGCCCGTTTTGGCCATGAAAGAAGCGAGCTCTTCGATGTCCCCGGTGTTCCCGACGACGAGCTTGATGCCGACGGGTTTTCCACCGACTTCACGAAGTTGTTCAATGAAGTCGAGCATGCCTTCCGGGGAATTGAACTCGCGGAACCTGTTCGGGCTGTCAATGGACTCCCACGCCTCCACGTTCCGGATCGAGGCGATCTCAGGTGTGACCTTCTTGCCGTCAAGATGGCCGCCGCGGGTCTTGGCACCCTGGGCGAGCTTCAATTCGAACGCTTTGATTTCCTTCAGGTCGCTTTTCTTCTTGAATTCTTCCCAGGAGAAATCCCCGTCTTTCGTCCTCACACCGAATAGCCCGGGGCCGATCTGACAGATGATGTCTACGCCCCCTTTTAAATGATGCTTTGATAATCCGCCTTCCCCGGTGTTCATCCATGTACCGCCGGCAAGGCCGAGGCCCGTCGACAGGGCGGTGATGGCGTTGCCCCCGAGGGAGCCGTAGCTCATGGCCGATTGTCCGACGAGTCCTTTGACGCGGAATGGGTGGCGGCATGTATGCTCGCCGATGATGGGAGCGTCTTCATCTTTCAGGAGAAAGGGATCGGCCAACGTCTCTTCGCGGTGTTCCTTGCGATTGAAGAGGTTGTCCTTATCAATCTTATATACTTTCGTCGGCACCTTTTTCTCATTGTCCACGTTCAGTTCATCACGCTGGACGGGGAACAGGGTATTCCGGATGAAGTAGCCCTCCCCGTCAAAATCGCGCTCCGAACCGAAGCCGAGCATGCGGGTGTTATACTTGCCGGATTTCACGGTGCTTGTATAGTCATTCCGGGAGAAGGGTTTCCCTTCAGAATCGTTATTGAAGAAATATTGCCTGAGCTCAGGCCCCATCTTCTCGAGGATATATCGCATCTTGCCGAGAACGGGATAGTGACGCAGGATGGCATGTTCCTCCTGACGTTCATCGACCCGCCATATGTAAAAAAGAAAGGTGGCGGGAACAAGGATGATGAGGGCAAGGAGGATGAGCAGGCTCCAAAGTAATATCGTTTCCATGAGGTAGACCCCCTTTAGTGATTGAATGAAAAAAGCCGGGCGGATGCCCGGCCGAATCATGGTCAGAACAGGCGCTTCAAAGCTTTCTTGAGAGGCGGCATTTCGACGCTGTGATCTTTGTAGAACTTCTTCATCATATGTTTCGTATAGCCTTGGGCCTGTTCCCAGGTGATTTTGCCTGGAAGGGGAGGTTCAAGGTCGATTTCAACATCGATGATGACAGGTTTATTCGATGCTTTCGCCATATCGAAGGCAGGTCCGAGGTCTTCGTAAGTCTTCACGTGATAGCCTTCCCCTCCGCATGACTTGGCGAATTGGGCAAAATCGATCTCCTGAAGCTCTGTGGCGTATTCAAGATGACCGGCTGCTTCCTGTTCATACTTGATCATACCGATGCGGCTGTTGTTGAGCACCACCACGATGATCGGAAGCTTATATTTAACGGCGGTCACGAAGTCCTGCATGTTCATTGCGAATCCACCGTCTCCGCAGACGGCAATGGCCTGTCGGTCCGGATAGGCGAGCGAGCTTGCGATGGCACCCGGCAGTCCGCAGCCCATCGTGGCCAGCCAGCTGGAGATGATGAAGTCCTGATTGGTGATGTTGAAGTAGCGCGCCATCCACACGGTTACGTTTCCGACATCGACAGAAAGGACAGCATCCTCGTCTGCAATCCGCTCGATGTGAGGGATGACCTGGGGTGCTTTGAGTGGTGTGGACGTTTCTTCCGTGTCTTTCCCGATATGGGTCCACCAGTTCTGCATATTCTTCTGGCACTCTTCCAGGAAGGAGCGATCGTCCCTGCGCTGGAGGTGCTTATTCCATTCCTCCAGTACGAGGGCCGTATCCCCTACGATACCGGCGGAGACGGGGTACCGCTTACCGATCTGGGCGGGATCCACATCGACCTGGATCGCTTCGGCATCATCCGGTAGATAATCCCGGTACGGGAAGGAGGTCCCGATCATGATCATGAGGTCTGTTTCTTCCATTGCTTCATATGCAGGCTTCGTCCCAATCTGACCAAGCTGTCCGAGGTTCAGAGGATGCCGGTCCGGCAGCACGCCTTTAGCGGGAAGTGTGAAGATGATCGGGGCCCCGATCGTATCGGCGAATGCCTCGAGCTCTTTCTTTGCCGCTTTCGTTCCGGTTCCTGCCAGGATGACAGGGCGCTTGGCATTTTCGATGAAGTTGAGACCGGTGATGAGATCCTCCTTTTGAGGGATGTGCCTTGAGAATGATGTCAGACTGGATGTGAAAGAAGTTGCATTCTTGATTTTGTCCCTCGGGATGTCGTCCGGGATGACGAGGACGGCGACCCCATTTCGCGCATAGGCTGTGCGGATGGCCTGGTTCAGCATGTCAGGGAAAGCTTCCGCCGAGGCTACGGTCTCTGAATAGACCGAAACGTCGTCGAACATGCGAGCCAGATGAACCTCCTGGAATGAATCACGGCCGAGTTCCGTTGTCGCCACCTGACCTGCGAGGACCAGCACCGGTGCTCCGTCGGCCTTTGCGTCATACAGTCCGTTCAACAGATGGATCGCGCCAGGTCCGCCGATCGTCATGCAGACACCGATCTTCCCGGTCAGCTTTGCATAGGACGAGGCTGCCAGTGCCGCCACTTCTTCATGTCGGATCTGAATGAACTCAATATCGTCTTTCTTTCCGCGAAGTACATCAACAAAGTTATTGATCGAATCACCGGGCATCCCGAAGATATGCTGAACGTCCCAGTTTTGAAGGACGTCTGCAGCGGCATGTCCTGCCAGCGTTTTTGCCATAAGTATTCCCTCCTGGTGTATATGTCTTTCATTCTCTACCACTATTTCTTTCCAACTAAACTACGGAAGTAGAAATGATTGCATAATGGAGGAGGATTTTTCTAAACTGGATTAAACGGATCATATGCAAGGGGGAACAGGAATGCTCAACACAATCAGGCAATGGTTCAAGCCGTCACGCTGCGCCGTATGCGGCCGCAAGCCCGTGCAACCGCAGCGCTACATGAATGACCGCGGGGAGCCGGTGCTCGTGTGCAGGAAGTGTACGGAATATGCGGAGAGAAGGGCGTTTGTGAGGAGGTAATGAAAGGAGCGGTCCCTCCTAGGTGGGACCGCTCCTTACTCATTTTGGGGATAGGCCTCTGCCGTCCTCTCTCAATGGTCAAACATCTTCAATTTTACCGTCTCGGCCATTTTCCGGTAGCCTGCTTCATTCGGATGCAGTCCGTCCCCTGAATTGTATTTCGGCTGGAGTCTGGATGGATCATCGGGATTCCGCAGTACTTTATCAAAGTCGATCACCCCGTCGAAGGCACCGCTATTCCGCATCCATGCGTTGACTTTGCGGTGCGTCCGGTCGCCTTCCGCGGTGTATTTTCCTGAGTCATTGTATGGGGAGATCGTGACCCCGTAGATTTCGACGCCGTTCTTATGGGCCTCCTTGATCATGGCCTTCATTTCATCGATGATGGTCACGGCATCTGTCTCCGGGTGATGGCGGATATCGTTGATTCCCTGATGGACGATGACGCCTTTCACGCCGGTTTGTTCAAACACATCCCTCTTCAGTCGATCAGGGGCTTTTTCCCCTTTTTCCTCAGGACTGTCGAGGAGCTGATTCGCAGAGATTCCTGCGTTCAGGACCGTCCATTTTCCGTCGGCCTCATCATTGATCCGCTCGGACAGATAGTCCGTCCACCTGTGATTGGAGTCGACCTTTGAATCGTTCCCGTTATCGATGGAGCTGCCAAGGACAACGATGGACCCTTTGACCTTCTTATCGGTCCGTACATCGACTCCATCTAACCAGTACCATCCTTTTTCGATCGATTCGAAGCTGTCTTTTCCTGCCTTGCCAGCGACGTCCCCATCAGCAGAGTAGGTTGTCTGCATCGACCGCGGGTGCCAGGTGGCAGGTCCCGATTCCCCTTTGAAATAGAGGCTCACCGTCAGGGCGTCTTCTTCGGTGATTTCCATTGGGATCGGATCGCTGTAGGTCCTTTCGCCGGCCGGGATGCGTACATCCTTTTTGCCGTCAAAGGAGACAGATACAGGATCTCCCTTTGTTTCCGCCTCTTTTTTCGTTATGCCGATACTCACTTTGTCGACCTTCAGCTCTTTATCAGAAAACGCGTTTGATAGCCGGATGCGGACCTGATCTCCGTCCACATGGGGTTTGACCACCATGCGCACGGTCTGATCCTTGAACCCTTCATGGGATTCACCGTCATCGAAGGGCTCCTGCATGGCCGTCATCCAGGCACCCATCCAGTGCCGTTCCTTCACCTTGTCTTCCTTTCCTTGATTCACAAAAAGGATGCCCACGACCGCCACCGCGGCAAGTGCTATGTATAAAAAGATCCTCACCTTTTTTCACCTCATTTAAGACTGACAGTATTCCTTACCCACTCACTCTTTATAGTAATGCCAAGGCAAGCGGATTTTATGATTTGGTCATATGGGTCCAAGATAGGGGAGAGCGCCGGAACAGTCAATGAACAATTCCTGGCATACCGCTCCCACACGGCAATGGAATAAAAAAGATTGAAACCCTTCTCACGATGTAAGAAAATAGGTGGGGAAGAGAAAACGGAATGGATCCGTCCATTCTTACATATATAGGAGGATCATCATGAATCAACCATTATTCTTAACACCCGTGTTCCAGGAACGAATTTGGGGAGGGACGGCCCTCAGGGATCAGTTCGGTTATGACATTCCTTCTGACAAGACCGGTGAGTGCTGGGCCATTTCCGGGCACCCGAACGGACAGAGTACTGTCCGAAGCGGGGAATTCGCAGGGAAGACCGTGGGGGAACTTTGGGATCAGCACCCTGAATTATTCGGGCATTACGATTCACCCGTATTCCCATTATTGACGAAGATTCTCGATGCCAACGCCGATCTGTCTGTCCAGGTGCATCCGGACGACAGCTATGCAAATATCAATGAGAACGGCGAGCTCGGAAAGACTGAATGCTGGTATATCATCGACTGTGATGAAGGAGCCGACATGATCTTCGGCCACAATGCCCTTTCAAAAGAAGAATTCACGAGCATGATCGAAAAAGGCGAGTGGAGCGATCTGCTCCGTCGCGTGAAGATCAAGCCCGGCGACTTCTTCTACGTACCAAGCGGCACGATCCACGCCCTCTGCACAGGGACCCTCGTCCTTGAAACGCAGCAGAGCTCTGATACGACGTACCGCGTATACGACTACGACCGTACCGATGCAGACGGCAACACCCGTGAGCTTCACATCGACAAATCCATCGACGTGACCACGATCCCACATACCGCGGAATCCGTGGAGCCGAAAGTCGACAGCCGCGACGGCGTGACCATCACTACCTTCGTGGAAGCAGAATACTTCACCGTGCATAAATGGGAAGTGAACGGCCACGCATCCTTTGTACAGGACAAGCCGTTCCAGCTCGCCAGCGTACTGAGCGGAGCCGGGACACTGCGCGTGCAGGGCGAAGACCATGTCTTGGAAAAAGGCATGCACCTCATCATCCCTGCCGATGTGGAAACGTTTGAAGTGGAAGGTCAGGTTGAATTGATTGTTTCGCATGTTTAATGGATAGAGGGGAAGCGCAGGACCTTTTGGTTTTGCGTTTCTTTTTTTGTGTGGGTTGGGTGGGGGAGGGTTTAGGTTTGGGTTCGGGTTCAGGTTCAGGTTCGGGTTCGCAAATAATAGGCGGGGTTCGTATGGAAAGGGTGTTGAGTGCAAGAAATGTCATTCAATTATATGTAAATAACTTCGTTCGCAAATAAAAAAATGAACCGATTTCAGATTCGCAAATAAATTTTTCAGTTTCGCAAGTATTTTTTTAATTTTCGCAAATAATTCTTGAGAATTCGCAAGTATTGTCTCTGACTGGACCTACCACACAGTGCTCGCACCCTTAAAACAGGGAAAAGTGGATGCGAGAACTGTCGATTGATGTCATAGAGGCAGGAGGGAGTATTTTCGACCTTCAGTATCGCTGATATCTGGACCCTATTTGCAAATAAGCGAACCATTCCGCTAGGTCTTGTAAAAAGAAGCAAATAGGAGCTCTGCCAACACGCCCAGCCCTTCTCCATTCCTACATGCCCAACAAACGGACGGAGCATTGCATACAGCCCGCTTCGATCCTCCACCACCAAACCTAAACAACTGTTTAACCCCCTCACCATGTGCCTCTACTCAATCCACTCCCTCCATTCAAACGTTTGTTTACATTTCCCTAAGCAAAAAGTATCATAAATAGATAAAACTCCCTGTCAAAACAGAGAAGGTGACGAGCATGAATGAAAGGCAGCAGGAGATCTTGCAGATGCTGGTGAGCCGGCATCATGAATATGTCTTGATTAAAGAATTCAGTGAGGAACTCCACTGTTCCGAAAAAACGGTGCGGAACGACCTCAAGGTGATACAGGAATCCATTGCAGACTATCCGTCGGCGAAGTTGATCCGGAAGCCCGGTCAGGGAATCTGCCTGGAAATCGACGGACGCGACCGTGCTGAGCTATACCGCGAACTGCAAACGAGGGGAAGCAGTCATGTGGATGAAGAGGATCGGATCGTCCAGATTGCGTACTTTCTTCTCATGAATACAGACCCTGTCGTCGTGCAGGACCTGGTGGACCGGTATTATGTAAGCAAGTCGGTGATCAGGAAGGACCTCGAACGGATCGGGGATTGGTTTAAGCGGTTCGATCTGGAGCTTCTGTCAAAGCAGAAGGTGGGGCTCATGATCGAAGGGACCGAACTGAACCGTCGACTGGCTTTGACGCGGCTTTCACAGCTTGTGGATGATGGGGCGGATTCCTTCATCAGCGCCCAATTTACCCAGCATGAGATCACCATCGTGCGGCGGAGGCTTGAAGAGCTGCAGGAGAGGTTCGATCTTCATCTGACCGATGAAACGTTCGAACGGATCGTCGTACATACCCTTCTCATGATCAAGAGGACGAAGCTGCAGCAGACAATTTCCCTTTCCGAAAAAGAAAAAACAATGATCATGGTGAAAAAAGAATATAGGTGGACGGTGGCATTCCTCGAAGGAATCGAGCCGTATTTTTCCGTGCGCTTCCCCGAAGCGGAGCAGGCATACCTGGCCCTGCACTTCCTTGGTGGGAAGTTCCGGTATCAGGACGACGAAGCGATCCGCGAGCTCACCGGCCACGACAATCGACTCGGGGAAGTGACAGACCTTCTTCTCAGGAAGCTGTCCGAGATGCACGGCGTGGATTTTTACAGTGACCCGGAACTCTTCAACGGTCTGACCGTGCACTTGAATTCCACGTTGAATCGCCTGACGTACGGGCTTCCAGTCACAAATGTGATGCTCGGGGACATCAAGCGGATGTATCCGTTCATGTTCGACCGGATCATGCTTGTACTTGAAGAACTGGAAGGCATCGAGGTGCCGGAAGAGGAAGCCGCCTATATCACCCTACACTTCCAGGCATCACTCGAGCGCCTGCAACAACCCATAACAGACGTAAAAAGAGTCGTCATCGTCTGTCATATGGGGATGGGGATGTCCCAGCTCCTTCGTACAAAAATCGAGCGGAAATTCACATCTGTCCTTGTGCTGGCAAGCATCGGGAAAGGGGAGCTGCAGTCCTTCCTCGAGACAAGCGAGGCGGATCTCATCATCTCTACGATCAGCCTTCCCGACATGGGCGTCCCGGCGATCGTCGTTTCCCCGCTGCTCGGAAAACAGGATGAAGAAAGGCTGAAGGAGCGATTAACGTACCTCGAGGACCCGGTGCAGAAGGGACAAAAGGAATCGGTCATCCTGAAGTTCGCCAACCCATTCCTCGTCTTTCTTCAACAGGAAGGTTCCAGCCGCTACGAGTTGATCCGGAAGCTTGCAGGGACCCTCATGGACAAAGGGTTCGTCGATCATGCCTACATTGAGAATGCCATGATCCGCGAACGGATGTCGGCCACGACCATTGGGGCAGGGATCGCCATTCCACATGGTCATCCCGACCTCATCCACCAGTCGGCCATCGCCATCGCCACCCTGCGTGAACCAATCGAATGGGGTGAGGAGAAGGTCTCCCTCGTCTTCCTCCTCGCCGTCAAAAGCACCGACCCGGCAGAATCCCGCCAGCTCTTCCAGGAAATCTCGCACCTCACCGAGAACCCCGAACGGATCGAGCAGCTCCTCTCCGACCGTGACGCCATGACATTCCTGACCCATCTCGGGGCCGTGTGAAACGGCCTCTTTTTTTTGGTTTTTCTTAAGTGGTAGCAATCCTTAAGTTCGTGGTGAAAAGGGTCATATGTGTGAGTACAAGATAATAAATGGACCAACCGTTAGCAACTTCCCCTATTATTCCTCACAAGTGTCTTGCAGCGGAGGTCGACCGACTCCAGCGGGAAAAGCGGGCAGGTGAGACCCTGCAGGCCTGCCGAAGCGGCTCACCGCCCGCCCCGCAGGAAAGCGGTCGACCGAAGCGGAAAGACGCGTCCCATCTATGGACTAGTGACCTATCATCAAACCAGGAGAAAAGTAATATATCCACTTTTACCACAACCTCCGGTAACAACTTGACCTTTTTCGACAGGATTCTCGGTGTATAGTAAATGTAAGCGATTTCGATAAAGGAGACAGTCACTATGAAAATACTAGCCATCACCTCATGTCCAAATGGAATTGCCCATACATACATGGCCGCCGAGAACCTCGAAAAAGCAGCCAAAGAAATGGGCGTCGAAATAAAAGTCGAGACACAGGGCTCCATCGGTGTCGAGAACGAACTGACCGATAAAGACATTCAGGAAGCAGCAGGCATCATCATCGCCGCTGATAAAACCGTCAATAAAGACCGCTTCAACGGCAAGCAGCTCCTCGTCACGGGCGTGCAGGACGGGATCCGCAAGCCGAAGGAACTCATCCAAAAGGTGATCGACGGAGATGCTCCGATCCATCAATCAAGCGGACAGACCGAGAAGAAGTCCGATAAGAAAGAAAACCCGATTTATCGTCACCTTATGAACGGCGTATCGTACATGGTTCCGTTCATCGTCATCGGCGGTCTGCTCATCGCCGTGGCCCTGACACTCGGAGGCCAGAAAACGCCGGGCGGACTCGTCATTCCGGATGATTCATTCTGGAAGCATATCGAAGCCATCGGTTCTGCGTCCTTCACGTTCATGGTGCCGATCCTCGCCGGGTTCATCGCCTACAGCATCGCCGACAGGCCGGGTCTTGCACCAGGTGTCGTCGGAGGATTCATCGCCGCCAACGGAAGTTTTTATGGAAGTGAAGCAGGAGCCGGATTCATCGGTGGGATCATCGCCGGTTTCCTTGCAGGGTATGCCGCTCTCTTGATCAAGAAGATCAAAGTGCCAAAAGCCATCATGCCGATCATGCCGATCATCATCATCCCGGTACTCGCCTCCCTCATCGTCGGCCTTGCCTTCGTTTATCTGATCGGGGCGCCGGTTGCGAATATCTTTGAAGTCCTGACAGACTGGTTAGCCGGTATGCAGGGAACAAGCTCCATCCTTCTTGCCTTGATCCTTGGAGCCATGGTGTCATTCGATATGGGTGGGCCGGTCAATAAGGTCGCCTTCCTCTTCGGATCTGCCATGATCGGAGAAGGAAACTATGAGATCATGGGCCCGATTGCCGCAGCGATCTGTATCCCTCCGATCTCCATGGGACTCGCAACATTCATCGGCCGCAAGAAATTCCATGCCGCTGAGAAAGAAACAGGAAAAGCATCGTTCACGATGGGACTCTTCGGGATCACCGAAGGAGCAATCCCATTCGCTGCACAGGATCCACTCCGCGTCATACCGAGCATCATGATCGGATCCATGACCGGTTCTGTCATCGCCATGCTCGGTCACGTAGGAGACCGCGTGGCCCACGGTGGACCGATCGTCGCCGTACTTGGTGCCGTGGATAATGTATTCATGTTCTTCGTCGCCGTCATCGTCGGCTCGTTCGTCGCAGCGATCGTCGTGAATCTATTGAAAAAAGACATTGTGGAAGAAGCCCTTACTCCTGAAGCAGTGTCAGTCAGCGTACCGGAAGAAGAGAAAGTACAAGAACCTGCGGTACACAAAACTGCGCCTGAGTTAACACAGGCTGCAGCACCGGTTGAAATCAACCGCCTGACCGATATCACGAACCTCGACCTGATCGAGATCGACCTCGCCGGGGAGACCCGTGATGAGGTCATAGACGAAATGATCACCAAGCTTCACGCCAATGGAAGCATCGCTTCTAACGCAGACTTCAAGGAAGCCATCATTGCCCGTGAAGAAGAAAGCTCCACCGGGATCGGCATGAACATCGCCATTCCGCACGGTAAGTCCGATTCGGTCCAAAAACCAAGCGTCGTCTTCGGCATCAAACGGGACGGAGTAGACTGGAAGAGCCTCGACGGATCCGAAGCCAAGCTCATCTTCATGATTGCCGTACCGAAGCAAAGCGCCGGCAACGAACACCTGAAGATCCTTCAGCTCCTCTCACGCCAGCTCATGGACGACGACTTCCGCAACCAGCTCCTCGCCGTCCAAACAAAAGAACAAGCCTACACATTACTGGAAAAAATAGAATAGAGTGAAGCATGGGGACGGTTCCGATGCGTCAAAAAAATGACGCAAAGGAACCGTCCCCATGTGTCATGTTGTCGAAAAAAAGCAAATTTTGCTAGTTATCTCCATATGAAACTATTATACTAGGGAACAGGAATATTTTTCATTTTTTATAAAGGGTAAAGAAAAGGGGAAAACAGTTGAAACATTTATTCAAGTTATCTATATCCAGCTTGTTGGTTCTCATCGCCGCTATGGTTGTTGTAGGGAATACGGCATCAGCCTATTCGCTTGACCGACTCAGCGGGAATAATCGCTATGAGACCTCTGCGGCTATATCAAAAAAAGGTTGGAAAGATGGGGCTAAAACCGTCATCTTAGTGAATGGGAAGGATGTGGCGGAAGCAGCTGTGGCGGCTCCGTTATCCAAAAAGCTTAATGCACCTGTTCTTCTCACAAATCCTAATTCTTTGTCAGCTGCCACTCGCAAAGAGATTAATAGCCTGAATCCAAAAACGATCATCCTAATCGGAGGGAAGAAAAACATTTCCGATAAGGTCATTGATAAAAAGATCAAGGCAAAAGTCAAGCGCATTGGAGGAAAAGACCGTTACGAAACAGCGGCTCTTGTAGCAAAAGAAATTCCTTCCAAACAGGCAGTGGTTGCTTCGGGTGAGTACCTCTTCGATGTTCTAGGTGTTGCCCCATATGCAGCCAAGAATAATATGCCGGTATTATTGACCAAGCCCAACAGCCTTCCAGCAGTTACTAAAAAAGCATTGAAAGGCAAGAGTAGCACGGTGGTCATCGGGCGGACGAAAGCGGTCTCCGATAAAGTGAAAAAACAGCTACCTAAGCCAAAACGGATCAGTGGAAGTGACCGTTATGATACATCAGCCCAAATAGCCAAGCTGATGGGTAATAAGAAAAAATCGTATGTCGTGACAGGCAAGAATAAGATTGATGCCACATCAGCTGCGGCCCTTGCGGCGAAAAACGGAGGAAACCTCCTATATGTTGAAAAAACGTATGTATCGACATCTGTCAAAGTGGTCATCGACACGAACAAGTTAACGCAGTTCACCGTCATAGGTGGTACGAATATCATTGACAACAAAGTCGGATCCGAGCTCAAACAGCCGATAGAGCATCTCCTCGTGAACAAAAAAGTCGCTGTAGGCAAAGATTATAAAGCTGCGAAACTAGTAGAACCGAAGGTCAAATTCGCCTTCAGCTACAACGATCCGAAGCGCCTCATGGACAGCCGCGCCGTGCCGAACTTCGAGGCCCTCATGAAGGCAGCGTGGAAAGATAACGTGAAGCTTTACGCACAGTCCGGCTACCGCTCCTACGACAGACAGGCAGAACTGTATAACTACTACAAACGCACCTACGGCGAAAAATACGCAAGCCGCATCAGTGCCAAACCGGGTACAAGCGAGCACCAGACCGGTCTTGCCATGGATGTGACGAGTCCTTCCGTCGGCTATGACCTCGTAGAAAAATTCGCCAAAACGAAAGAAGGAAAATGGGTCGCGAAAAACGCCCATAAATACGGCTTCATCATCCGTTATCCTAAAGGAAAAGAGAATGAAACCGGCTATGCCTACGAGCCGTGGCATCTCCGCTATGTTGGGAAAGATGCGGCTAAAGAGATTTACTCCAAGAACATCACGTTCGAGAAATATGTAAAGTAATCAAGGTGAACCTTCCGCTCATGGTGGAAGGTTTTTTTCTTGGGTGCCACCAATTCGCTCTCATAAACTGTCCATATTAAAGTTTTCCTGCCTTTATTAAAGGACTTCCTGCCAGGCAGTTCCATGGTTGATTTTTTGTCTATATGATAGGGATAAGAGAAAATGTAAGCGATTTCTAAAAGGGGGTGGGGATAATGGAATTCCCGAAAGGTTTTATGTGGGGAGCGGCTTCTTCGGCACCTCAGATGGAAGGTTCATCTAGCCTGGGTGGCAAGTCTCCGAATGTTTGGGATCATTGGTTCCAGAAAGAGCCTCGCGTGTTTTATCAAGGAATCGGCCCTGAAGAGACGACCGGTTTTTATGCCAATTATAAAAAAGATATTTCACTGATGAAAGAGCTCGGGTTCAATTCCTATCGCACATCGATTTCATGGACGAGGCTGATGCCTGACGGTCACACGTTGAATGACGAAGCAGTGGAGTTTTACCGTGATGTGTTCACCAGAATGCTTGACCAGGGCATCCGCCCCGTGGTGAATCTTTTTCATTTTGACATGCCGTATTGGCTGTATGAGAAAGGTGGATGGGATATCAGGGAGTCAGCGGAAGCTTTCGCCTTATATGCGGAAACGGCTTTTAAATGTTTTGGGGATCTTGTAGAAGACTGGGTGACCTTCAATGAACCGATTGTCCCTGTAGAGATGGGCTACTTGAATGATAAGCATCTGCCCGGTGTGTTCAACATCAGGAGAGCCTGTCAGGCAGGCTTTCACACCTTGCTTGCCCATGTCAAAGCGGTACAGGCTTTCCGGAAGAATGAGCATCGGGGTAGGGTCGGCATCGTACTGAATCTGACACCGAGTTATCCGAGATCAGAGAATGTGGATGATGTGAAGGCGGCAGAACTAGCAGACGCCCTATTCAATAAGAGTTTTCTTGACCCCGTCGTCAAGGGTGAATACCCACATGTCTTATGTGAGTTTATACGGAATGAAAGCATCCATGTCAACATGTACCCCGATGACCTGAAGTTGATCAAAGACAACCCGGTGGATTTCCTTGGGGTCAATTATTATCAGCCGAGAAGGGTGAAGGCAGGGAATCAGGACGCTGAACATGTCTTGGATCGTTCCTTCCTCCATTACGAGTGGCCTGATAGAAAGATGAATCCGCACCGGGGATGGGAGATCTATGAGAAGGGGATCTATGACATCGCCATTCAGATCCGTGATGAATACGGGAATATCCCTTGGTTTATCGCTGAGAACGGCATGGGTGTCGAGGGGGAAGACCGTTTCAGGGACGAGGCGGGATCCATACAGGATGAGTACCGGATCGAGTTTTTTGAAGAGCACCTGAAATGGCTCCATAAGGGAATACGTGAAGGCTCCAATTGCTATGGATTCCATGTATGGACCTATATCGATAACTGGTCATGGCTCAATGAATACAAAAATCGCTACGGGCTTGTTGAGTTCGATCTTGATAGTGGCGAACGCAGGAAAAAGAAGAGTGCTGACTGGTTCAGGAAACTGGCGGAATCGAATCGATTACCGGGAGAGGCGGCATGTGATGAAACATCTATTCGCCATTGATATCGGTGGGACGTTCACGAAATTCGCCCTGGTCACCAGTCATGCTGACATTGTCCTGAAAGAGGAGGTCCCGACGCCTGTCAGTGTAGAGGAATTCAGCGTTCATGTCGATCAGGTCCTGGGAAGATGGCAGAGGGACCACCATATAGAGGGGATCGCCATCAGTTCTCCAGGCAGCGTAACGGATGCCGGTTTTGTCCTCGGGCATAGCGCGGTGAATTTCATCCATGTCGTGAATCTGCGTGCTTTATTCCACGAACGATACGGGTTGCCGGTCACAATGGAGAATGACGCCAATTGTGCGGCCCTTGCAGAGCAGTGGAGCGGGGCTGGTGCCGGTTGTGATACATTTGCCTGCATCGTGTGTGGCACAGGGATCGGCGGAGGGATCGTCATCAACGGTCGGCTGCATAAGGGAGCGAACCTCCATGGTGGAGAATTCGGTTATTCCCTGATGGAAGGCTATGAAACGTGGAGTGAACGTGGATCATCATTTGCCCTGACGAAGCGTTTGAAGGATGAGCCCCCACATGGAGCGGCATGGACCGGCTCGCGTGTGTTCGAAGAGGCTGAAAAGGGTCATGCAGCAGCAGAGAAATCCCTCAATCAGTTCTTCCATACCATGGCTGTCGGGATATTCAATCTTCAATATATGCTTGATCCCGAGAAAATCCTCGTGGGAGGAGGCATTACGAGACAGCCGAGCTTCCTTCAGCGGCTGCAGACTGAGCTTGATCGTGTCATGACGGCCAAGCCGATTGCAAAGGTGAAGCCGACTGTGGAAGTCTGTACCCATTTGGACCAGGCTCAGCTCATAGGGGCAGCCTATGTGTGGAGGAAGACATACGGAAAGGAAGATGTACATGTTTAATCGCTTGGGAAGTCTGTTCACAGAAGCGAGCCTCTGGATCTGGAAGACGATGCAGCTCAATGTGATCTGGTTCATGCATATCCTTCTTGGTGGAGTCGTTCTGGGCTTCTTTCCTGCCACAACGGCCCTATTCGCCACCACAAGGAGATGGCTGAAGGGCGGTCTCGAGGAGCCGATCTACGATGGCTATCATCGCTACTACAAGGCGCATTTCTGGAAGACGAATGCAATCGGATGGATTTATACGTCAATCGGTGTTTTCCTTGCCCTGGATCTATATCTTGTTACCCAGCTGAAAGGAATCGTCGTGTTGTTCAGCACGGCAATCATCCTATTCCTCTCAATCCTATATGTTTTTTCATTTCTATATGTTTTCCCGTATTACGTCCATTTTGAGCAATCGCTCAAACATTATTTGATCCAGCCATTCATCCTCACCCTGATCAGCTTCAAGCAGAACCTGGTCATCACGATCGGCCTCACGATGGTAGGCTATCTCATCTATCAGATGCCTGGGTTGATTCCATTTGCCTTGGGCGTCATGCCGGCCTACTGGATCATGAAGGTATCCATGAACCGCTATAACCAATTTGCAGCGACAGGAGGAAAAGCTTGATGGGGAAAAAGACGGCGCATATCATCTCTCATTCCCACTGGGACCGGGAATGGTACATGTCCTTGGAAGAACATAAATATTATCTGGTCAAACTGTTCGATGATCTTCTCGCGAAATTAAAGGAAGATCCTGATTTTCATAGTTTCCACCTTGATGGGCAGACCATCATGGTAGATGACTACCTTGGCGTCCGGCCGGAAAGGGAGGCGGAAGTGAAGGCGTATATCCGGGAGGGGAGGCTCATCGTCGGACCGTGGTACATTCTGCAGGATGCCTTTCTTACAAGCTCGGAGGCCAATGTCCGCAATCTCCTGTATGGGATGAAGGACACGGCAGAGTGGGGGCAGGACGGGTATCTCGGCTACTACCCTGATACGTTCGGCGTCTACGGTCAGGCACCCCAGCTCCTTAAGCAGGCCAATATTGATACAGCCGCCTTCGGAAGGGGCGTGACCCCGACGGGCTTTAATAACCAGGTGCACCATGATGAGTTCTCGTCGCCTTATTCCGAGATGGTTTGGGAAGCACCGGACGGATCGCAGGTGCTCGGGATCCTGTTTGCCAACTGGTACTCGAATGGAAATGAAGTTCCTTCAGACCGTGAAGGGGCGAGGGTCTATTGGGAGAAGAAGCTCGCGGAATCGGAGCGGTTTGCCTCGACCTCCCAGCTTCTGTATATGAACGGATGCGATCATCAACCCCTGCAGGCAGATATTACGACGGCCATTGAAGTCGCTAACGAACTCATGCCGGATGTGACGTTTAAGCATTCGAGCTTCAAAGCATACATAGACGACGTGAAAAACGAGCTGCCCGATGATCTGCAAACGATCCGTGGGGAGCTGAGGAATCAAAAGACCGATGGTTGGTCAACGCTTGTGAACACGGCTTCAGCGCGCATCTATTTGAAACAGGCGAACGACCGCTGTCAGCTGCTGCTGGAGAAAGTGCTTGAACCCCTTGGTGTTCTTGTGGGGGATCGGGATCTGCATCGGGATTTCTCAGAATACTACTGGAAGCTCCTCATGGAGAATCATCCACACGATAGCATCTGCGGGTGCAGTGTCGATGAAGTCCACAGGGAGATGGTGACGCGATTCGAGAAGGTGGAGAAGGGAGCGCAGCGCTTTATCCATGAGCAGCTCCGCGACATGGCGTCAGGCCTTGATACCGGGCATGCCGATCCGTTGGCAGTACCCCTTATCCTTTTCCATACGGAAGCATCATCCCGGGTGATCACCCAAAAGGTGATGGTGGATAAGATCTACTTCAGTGACAGGGATTTCCGTGAGATCCCTGGGTTATTAAAAGGTCGTGAGCTTCCGGTATATGCATTGGAGCGCGCTGATGGGACGTTGATCCCGGTCCATGTAGAGGACCATGGCGTTTCCTTCGGATATGATCTGCCGCGTGATGGCTTCAGGCGTCCTTACTACGGCAGGGAGATCAGCATCACGTTCCCCATCCACTTCACGACGGCTCTCGGCTATGAAGTGGTACACCTCATTCCTTCAGATGAAAGAGTAGTGGGAAAAGGGATGTGGAACGAGGAGAAGCGTCAGCTTGAAAACGGCAACCTTCTGGTTACGATCCATGAGAATGGAAGCTATAGCCTCGTGGATAAACGCACAGGCTATGAATATCCGAATCTCGGCGTCTATGAGGATAGCGGTGACATCGGGAACGAATACATGTTCAAGGAAACCGGCGATCGCCTCAGGTTTACGACGGAAGATGCCCTGTCTGCTATCGAAGTGATCATGGATACCCCATACAAAACCATCGTTGAGATCCGCACAACCATGATCATCCCGAAAAGCGCTCATGAACATCTCCAGCAAGAACGTGAAAACTTGGTATGGCACCCGGAGCGGACTGCAACGCGATCAGAAGAGTTGACGGAATTCCCGATCACGACGACCCTCACCCTCTTGAAAGGAGCAGAGGGGCTGAAGGTGGATGTGAAGATGGATAATCAGGTAAGGGACCACCGTATCCGGGCCAGATTCCCGGTCGGCAAGGGAAATGACCATCACTATGCGGACAGCATCTTCGAAATCGTCAAGCGTCCCAATCAACCGGAAAGGCAGTGGGCGAATCCGACATTCGACCACCATATGCAACGATTCGCTAGTCTTGATGACGGGATTCAGGGTCTCACGGTGGCAGGCATCGGTCTCCATGAATACGAGATCACAGGAGGAAACGTCGTGGAGCTCACCTTATTGCGGTCTGTCGGGGAACTGGGCGACTGGGGTGTGTTCGATACTCCGGAAGCACAGTGCATCGGGGAGCAATCGGCATCCTTCATGATCATCCCTCATGCAGGATCGGTTCTTGAATCCAAGGTGTATAACAGAGCGTACAGCTATCCGATCGATCCGACCGTGGTCCAGGTCGAGCGGAATGATGGGAACGGCTCGAGAGGTGAAGCCCCCTTCAAGTGGACAGGAGAGTCCCTTACGCTTACGACCATCAAACCATCACTGAAGGGAACTGGGATCATCGTCCGCTGGTTCAATCCGACAGCGGAGGAGCAGTTGTTGACCGTAGAGGGCAGCGTGCTCTACCGTTCTACCATACTTGAAGAAAAGAAGGAACAGATCGGTACAGGAAAAGCGGCATACGCCGTTCGACCGTATGAGATCATCACCATGATCATTGATGAAAAATAAGGAGTGGAGACGATGACAGAACAAGTGATACCAGCCTCATTTCAACACATATTGGAGAAGGTCAAGAAAGCTTACGAACACGATCCGGAGGTATATGCGTTATTTGAAAAATGCTTCCTGAATACGTATCAGACCACCTTGAAGAAGGACGAAGAGGGGACCTTTGTGATCACAGGCGATATTCCGGCCATGTGGCTCCGTGACTCATCTGCACAGGTCCGTCCCTACTTGATTCTGGCCAAAGAGGACAGGGAAATCGCCTCCATGCTGAAGGAAGTCATCCAGCGCCAATGGAAGTACATCCTCATGGACCCTTATGCCAATGCGTTCAACAGGACAGCGGACAACAAAGGGCATCAACAGGATCACACCGACATGACCCCATGGATCTGGGAGCGTAAGTACGAGGTGGATTCCCTCTGCTATCCGATTCAGCTCACTTATCTATACTGGAAGGCAACGGGAGACGAGACGGTCCTGAATGAGACGCTCAAGGAAGTCCTTGCTGTGATCCATGATCTATGGAGGGTGGAGCAGGACCATGAAGAAAACTCCCCTTACCGGTTCCAACGTGATGACTGCCGCGTATCCGATACGCTGTTGCGCGACGGAAAGGGCGGCTATTCCGTCCCGACAGGCATGACGTGGTCCGGATTCCGTCCGAGTGACGATGCCTGCCTATACGGGTATCTGGTGCCTGCCAATATGTTCGCAGCTGTTGTCCTCGACTATGCGAAGGAAATGCTCGTTACGATGGGAGAATCTGATCTGGGTGAGAAGATGGCGGCACTTGGTCGTGAAATACGCGATGGCATTGAAGCACATGCCGTAGTGGATCATCCGGAATTCGGGAAGATCTACTCGTTCGAAACAGATGGTGCAGGACGATATAACCTGATGGACGACGCGAACGTACCCAGTCTCATGGCAATTCCATATATGGGGTATGCAGACGCAGAAGATGAGACGTACGTGAATACGCGAAACTTCATCCTCAGCCGTCACAACCCTTACTATTACGAAGGTAAAAAGGCTTCCGGAATCGGCAGCCCGCACACCCCGGATCACTACATTTGGCATATCGGCCTGGCGGTTCAGGGGATGACGGCCATCTCCAGGAAAGAGCGGGACGCAATCGTGAATATGTTCAAGAACACCCATGGGGGAACAGGATTCATGCATGAAGGCTTTGATGCCGATCGTCCGGAAGAGTTCACACGCCACTGGTTTGCATGGGCGAACTCGATGTTCAGTGAATTCATCCTGAGTGAGCTGGGCATCCATGTTCCGGAAAGCCCTCTTGCCCAATCACATCACACTTCATAACGGAGGGTCCGTATGTTTTATTCAATCCAAAAAATCGAGAATAGACTGAACGAACTGGATCGACTTCGGTACCGTGATTGCAGGGGGCTCGGCCCATTTGGCGTCCACGAACCGAAGCAGGGGGAAGAGAATCTCCATCCAACCCATTTCGAAAGAGAAATGAATGTACACGATACGTGGTCCGGACGGGACCGGTATGTGTGGCTCCACACTACTCTGCATGTACCCGAGGATGAGCGGAGAGCAGTGCTCTATCTCGACCTCGGGCGAACCGGCGGGGGAAACAACTCCGGGTTCGAGTCACTCCTTTACCTGAACGGACGACCGTTTCAGGGGGTGGATTCCAATCACCGTGAAGTGATCCTTCCTGAAGGAGACCGATTCGATGTGACGATTCAGCTATGGTCGGGACTTGAAGGCGGTGGGAACCCGTCGGAGCAATACTACCGGTTGAAAGAAGCGTGGTGGGGCTTCCTTGATGGTGAGGTCGATGATTTCTATTTCAAATCCAAAGCCATTTTGGAAACGGTCAAGGAGCTGGGTGAACATGATGGTGTGCGCTCGAATTTGATTGCCCTCCTGAACAGGGTATTTTACGAAATTGACTGGACCGATCGGGGAGAGTGTTTTTATGAAAGCGTCAGGAAGGCAGCGGCTGTGCTGGAAGCCGAGAAGAAAGAGTGGCAGAAGCACTCGGAGGTGACGGTCCATGCGATTGGTCATTCCCATATCGACCTTGCCTGGTTGTGGCGCACCAAACATACAAAGGAGAAGGCGAAAAGAACATTCTCAACCGTTCTCCGCCTCATGGAGCTGTACCCGGATTACACCTACATTCAGAGTCAACCGCAGCTGTATGCATGGGTGAAGGAGGAAGAGCCTGAGCTTTACGCAGCCATCCAAAAAAAAGTTGAAGAGGGTCAATGGGAAGTGGAAGGCTCCATGTGGGTGGAAGCCGACTGCAACATCCCATCGGGCGAATCGTTCGTCCGGCAGCTCCTCTATGGAAAGGCCTTTTTCCAGAAGGAATTCGATCGACGGAATCGCACGCTATGGCTTCCCGATGTCTTCGGCTACAGCTGGTCGCTCCCGCAAATTCTCCGAAAATCAGGGATTGATACCTTCATGACCACCAAGATCAGCTGGAATCAGTACAACCGCATGCCTCATGATACGTTCAGGTGGCGGGGAATCGACGGTTCCGAGATCCTGACCCACTTCATCACGACCCCGGAGCCGGGCAGGCCTGCAGACTCCTGGTTCTATACGTACAACGGGCTCGTCACGGGAGAGACGGTGAAGGGCATCTGGGACAAATACCGGGATAAGGATGTGAACCGGAATCTGCTCCTTGCTTACGGCTATGGGGACGGTGGGGGCGGAGTGAACCGCGAGATGATCGAGATGAAGCGGAAGCTGTCTGATGTGCCGGGCATGCCTCATGTTCAATCCACGCGTGCCTCGGATTTCTTTGATGAGCTTCACGAGACCGTGGATGGAACCGATCAGTATGTACACACATGGGACGGAGAGCTGTACCTCGAGTACCATCGTGGAACATACACCTCCCAAGCCAGGATGAAAGAACAGAATCGGAAGCTTGAACTGTCCTACAGGGAAGCGGAGTTCCTTGCTGCCTGGCATGCTTCGCTAAACGGGTGGGAGCGGTATGCCGGGGAAGCCTTGGAAGAAGGGTGGAAGAAAATCCTCCTCAATCAGTTCCATGACATCATCCCGGGTTCCTCCATCACCGAAGTCTATGAGGACGCCCATCTTGAGTATGATGAGGCGAGAATCATCCAAAAGGGTGTTGTATCCGATTTGGAATCCCAGATTATCAGCAAAAAGCAGAACTGGTCATTCATGCATCCCCATCAATACACAGCACCTGTCCTGATGACAGTTCCGGGTGAGCACGGCTCCTATGAACACGAGGGGAAACCGGTACAAACCCAACCCTTGTCAGGAGGGGGCACGCTTGTACTGGTGCCGGATGTGAAGGCATTTGCATATGGCACGCTGACCGAGACGGGAGCAAGTCCTTCAGAGGAATCTCCTTTGAGTCAAATTGACCTTACCCATCAATCATGGGAAACGCCATTCTATCGATTAACCTGGAATGAACAAGGTCAATTCACAAGCATATTCGATAAAGCGGAAGGGCGCGAAATGATCGAGCCGGGACGTACAGGGAATGTCCTGAAACTCTATGAAGATAAGCCGATGGCCCATGATGCCTGGGATCTTGATCTGTATTATATGGAAAAATCCAAGTCTATTGATTTACTGAAGGACTGTACTATACTTGATAATGGGCCCCTGCAGACGACCATCGAGTTCAGGTGGGAAGCCCCGCAGGTGAAGATCATTCAGCGGATCCATTGTTATGCCCATTCCAAACGGATCGATTTTGAAACGGAAGTGGACTGGGAAGCCCGTCAACAGCTCCTCAAGGTGGAATTCCCCGTAGCGATACGGTCGACGGAAGCCATCTATGATATCCAGTTCGGGAACGTCAAACGACCGACCCACTGGAATACGTCCTGGGATGTGGCACGCTTCGAATCCGTCGCTCACAAGTGGGCGGCCCTTTCAGAACCATTCTATGGCGTCAGCCTCATGAACGACAGCAAATACGGCTATTCGATCAAAGACAATATCATGGCCCTCTCCCTTCTCAAAGGTCCGATTTATCCGGATCCGAAGGCCGATATCGGTCACCATCATTTTGTCTACTCCCTGTATCCATTTGCGGGACAAACGGCCAAGCATGATGTAGAAAGGGAAGCCACCTACCTGAATGCCCCCATCAGGGTCATGAAGGGAACGGCCTCCGAGGAGTTTACAAATTCCCTCCTCTCCATCAGCGGAACGGGCGTCATCGTCGATACAGTCAAGAAGGCGGAAGAGCGGGGTACGCTCATTGTGCGCCTTCATGAAATGGAAGGAGCCACCACGTCCTGCAGGATCAACATGGACGTGAGGAAATGGAGGGAAGTGAACCTCATGGAAGATGAGTATCTTTCGGAATACACTTCAGGTCCAATCGACCTCACCTTCCACCCATATGAAATAAAAACAATCGAACTGGAAAAGTGATTTCAGGGTGAACAGGAGCTCACAGCTCCTGTTCCCTTTTTACCTTGATGAGGAAGTGATGAAATGAAAGCGTTACAGCCGATTAGACGTATAAGCAAAAGGATGTTTTACCGGGTCTTTCTTACATACTCCCTCATCATTTTTCTGACGATGACCGTCTTATTTGTCTTTCTGACAGACTATTATTCTGATTTCATCGTTCAAAGGGAAATTGACCGCCAGGAAACGATCATCAACGAAATCAAATCGGAGCTGCAGGGCAAGCATCAGTTCGTAAGACAGGGCATCCAGCAACTGTATCAGGAGCAGCCCCTCATCGAGGATCTGGCATTTGCCCTGCAGCATGACTATCAAGACTATATCGGCTACCGGCTCGATAAGTTTTCCAACAGTGATTCATTCGTTCCATACAACTTTGATATCTTCGTGAAGAACTATTTTTCCAGAGACCCTGAATCGATCGCCCTGCGGATCCGGAATGAAAGTCTGGGCACAGAATATATGTATCTATTCGACCATAGCCGATGGAAACAGGGGAATCACTATAAAGAAGGAGCTTCTCCCATTACCGATGAACCATCAGAGCCTAAGGATATGTTTGTCGTGGAAGAGCAGATCAATGATCCTGTCTCCATGGACCGTCTTGGGAAAGCGATGGTGTACTTCGGGTACGACTCCATTGACGGTCTCCTCACCCTCACGGATATGCCTGCGAAAAGCGCGTTTATCATCACGAATGAGGAGGGGGATATTCTGTACAGCTATGGAAAAGCCCCCGCATCCCTCATCGACGGTCTTTCCTACAGTGCCGAGCAAAAGAAGGTGGATGATCATGGCCGGTATTATATCCAGTCTTCCATAGAGCCGGTGAGCGGGCACATGGTGACGGCCATCGTACCTGAGAAAGAGATCGCTCAGCTGTTCACGTATAAAACGACAATCTTTTTCCTTTTGATCCTGCTTACGACCGTGGCCATCATCCTTCCTTACTTTGCACTCAGGGGGTACTCCAAGCGGTTGGATGAAATCATGAACAAGATGAAGGAAGTCCAGGAAGGGAACATCGATGCACGTATCGAGACGACCCATGTAGACGATGATCTCACTGACATCTCGCACACCATCAATAAGACATTGGACGATCTAAATGATTACATCGATAAAGTGTATCGTTCCAAACTGAAGCAGACAGAAGCGGAACTCGCCAACCTTCAGGCACAGATCAACCCACACTTCCTTTACAATACCCTGGAGGCGATCCGCATGAAGTCGCTATCTGAAGGAGGCAGGACGTCTGCAAAAATGATCGTACAGCTTGCCCACCTGTTCCGCTACTCCTTGAAGTCCGCAGACCTGGTGCCTGTAGAGGATGAAATCAATCATGCCTATCAATACATCGAGCTGTTCAAGGTCCGCTTCCCTGATCAGCTGACGACTGAACTGTATGTGGAAGAGGAGCTGAAGTCCCTTTATCTACCACCTTTCATCTTGCAGCCCTTCATCGAAAACTTTTTGATTCATGGATTCAGGAGGGATAGGCAGGATAATCACTTGAGTGTCTCGATCCATAAAATGGGCGATACGGCCAAAATCATTATTGAAGATAATGGTACCGGGATTGAGCAGGATCGACTTCACACCATCATGGAAGGGTTAAAGGAGGAAGTGGGATCCACCAGCTCCATCGGTGTGGGGAATGTCCATCGCCGGATCCGACTGAAATATGGAGAAGGATACGGGGTGGAGATAAAAAGCATAGCGGGTGTAAAGACGACCGTACAGATCACTCTACCATTCATGAAAGAGGTGCAATAAATGATCCGGGTGATGATTGTAGACGACGAACCATTGATTTTGGATGGACTGACCTATCTATTGGATTGGGAAACCCTTGGATTTGAAGTGGTGGCCAAAGCGAGAAACGGCAGAGAAGCTCTGGAATTATCCAGGACGATTGCATTCGACGTTCTGATCACCGACATAAAAATGCCGGAAATGACGGGGCTCGAGCTTATTGAAGCACTGAAGGAAGAACAGGAGGAAGTGAAAGCCATCGTCCTTTCTGGATTCCAGGAGTTTGATTTAATTAAAAAGGGGCTCGTCCTGGGAATCGAAAACTATTTATTGAAACCGGTGAATGAAGATGAACTGGTCTCCTCCCTGCTTCATATAAAAGATAAACTCGATCAGCAGGATCTTGGAGAGGAATCGATTCTCATCCTGCGGGATCACTCCATCTGGAGGTACATGATGGGGAAGATGCCCCTCCGTGAATTTCAGGAAAGGCTGGCGCTCTATCCTGAATTGACTCTCCCGGTCCCCTTTCATCTCGGGCTTCTCAAAGTCGAGGACAGTGACAGTGTAAAGGTTCAGAAACAGATTGAAACCGGGCCATCCATCTGCGTCACCACTCCACAAGGGGACTTGATGATCTTATGGGACCCTGCACATGTTGAAGCTGAGCTAGAGCGAATAACCCCGATTGTAGACGAAAGGAAAGGGATCCTGGTGACAAGCGGAAGAGTGGAAGAGATCGGTGAAACCCCAAGAGTGATGAAGGAGCTGGAGCGTGCGAGTGAATTAAAGATGATCCTTCCCGATCAGGAGCAACACCTTGCAGAGGATATGATTCTCTCTCCTTCCATCAAGACAATCGATGTCCGGAACTATTTGAAGCCGGAGATGCTCGAGGGGCTGGCAAACGAGGAGTATGGACGCGTACGCGAGGAACTCGGCAACGTCTTCATTCAGCTCTCCTCGGACCCCTTCCTATTGAAAAGTGTGTTCCTTGATACCTTCTTCCAGATGAAAGGTCGTTTCCTCTTATCTTTGGAATACGGTCAGTATGTCCAGATCATCCATGAGATCCTCCATATAGAAGGAGAGGAGGATGCGATGAGGCTTCTTGACACGTGTATGAAATGGATGGAAAGAGAAGGTCAAGGTGAAGAAAAGAGAAGTCCGATCATCCAGACGGTCCTGACGTATATCCATCAACATTATTCGGAGGATATGTCCCTTAAAACGTTGGGCCATCGCTTCCACATCAATCCTATCTACCTTGGCCAGCTCTTCCAGAAGGAAGCCGGGGACTCTTTCACCAAGTACTTGAATAAACTTCGCATTGACCGGGCCAAGAAACTCCTATTAAACTCTCATGAGAAAGCTGGCCAAATCGGTAAACGTGTAGGCTATACCGACGCCACCTACTTCTATAAGCAGTTTAAAAAATACGAAAACGCCACTCCTTCAGAATGGAGGAAGCAGCGAGTTTGATCCCTTTTATTAAAGGGATTTTTTTATAGGGGAATCGGGGGGATGGTGATTGGTTAGAATTCTTCCACTGTAAAGCACTCAGCTATCTCCTGCGTTTTGATTCAGGAAAGTAGATTGGAAGCTTTAAAACCGCTGAAGATAAACGGTTTAACAGATGCACTCATTACAAAAAAACCTCCAAATCCAAAAGCCGTATCCACTATTCCTTTGACTGAAAAAAACAACTATTTACTTTGACCAGTAAATCTAAGATATCTCAACTATTTCAAATGAAAGGGTTTTCATATAATGAGAGTATAGCACCGAGGGGAGGAGAAACATGAACAGAGTCAAACAATTTTCCAAAGATCTATACGACAACCGGATCTGGCTTTTAATGATCCTGCCGGGCCTCATCTGGCTGATCGTCATGAAGTACATTCCCATGTTCGGTCAAGTGATCGCCTTTAAAAACTTCCGGTTCCACCCGGACGGATTCTTCGCCAGCGTCTTTACGAGTGAATGGGTCGGATTCGAAAACTTCAAATTTTTGTTCAGCACGAATGACGCATTCGTCATCACACGGAACACCCTGCTTTATAACATTCTTTTCATCGTCGTCGGCCTAATCCTATCCGTAGCAGTAGCCATCATTCTTAGTGAAATCACCAAGCAGAAGCTGGCGAAAATCTACCAGACGGGCATGCTTTTCCCGCATTTCCTTTCCTGGGTGGTCGTAAGCTATTTCGTCTTCGCCTTCCTGAGCGTCGATAGGGGATTGTTCAACAGCGTGCTCGGATACTTCAACATCGAGCCCGTCTCCTGGTATAACGAGCCCAAATACTGGCCGTATTTCATCACCTTCATCAGCCAGTGGAAAGGCGTCGGATTCAGTTCGATCGTGTATTTGGCAGCCATTGTAGGTATTGACCGGACGCATTATGAAGCCGCCATGATCGATGGCGCGAACAAGTGGCAGCAAATCCGCCATGTGACGATCCCGATGATCATGCCGCTTATCGTCATCCTGACCATCTTGAACATCGGAAGCATCTTCAGCGCAGACTTTGGATTATTCTATCAGATTCCGCGTGATTCCGGACCGCTTTATTCCGTTACAAATGTCATTGATACATATGTCTATCGTGGACTCATGACCATGGGGGATATCGGGATGAGCACAGCGGCAGGTCTTTATCAGGCCACTGTCGGATTCGTCCTCATTTTGATCACCAACTACATTGTCAGGAAGATCGACGAAGACAATGCCCTCTTCTAATCTGAACGAAAGGAGTGTGTCAGGTGGAAACGACGACCAAGACCACGGAGGTCGGACTTAAGGGGAAGCCGGCCGTCAAGAAGCCCAAATCGTATAACCCCTATGGATTCACAGGTAAGACAAGCGTCCTCATGCATGTGCTGCTCGGTAGCTTTGCTTTCATGTGCATCTTCCCGTTCCTGTACGTCATCATTATCTCCATCAGTAATGAGCAATCCCTTGCGGAGAATGGCTATCAGCTCATTCCGGAGCAGTGGAGCCTGGATGCATATAAGTATCTGTGGGATATGAAGGCCCAAGTGCTACAGGCTTATGGTGTCACCATCTTTGTGACAGTAGTGGGAACCTTCCTCAGCGTGACGGTCATCTCCATGTATGCCTACGCTATCTCGCGCAAGCAATTCAAGTTCCGTAAACAGTTTACATTCATTGCCTTCTTCACCATGCTGTTCAGCGGGGGGATGGTCCCGTTCTACATCGTCATGACGCAGTTCCTTGATCTGAAGAATACGATGTGGGCCCTCATCCTTCCGATGGCCGTGAATGCATTCTACATTATCATCATGAGGACATTCTTCCTTCGTTCAGTGCCGGAGGCCATTCTCGAATCAGCCAGAATTGACGGTGCAGGAGAGATGAGGATCTTCCTCACAATCGTACTGCCGTTATCCATACCGGGTATTGCTACCATCGCCCTTTTCAGTACGCTCGCGTATTGGAATGACTGGTTCAATGCTCTGCTATTCATTGATGATCCCAACAAGATCCCGCTTCAGTCCCTATTGATGCGGATCGAGAATAACATGGACTTCATTAAGCAGAATGCCATGCTTTCCAACCAGAACAGTGCCATATTGAAGTCGATACCGCAGGATTCTGCAAGGATGGCCATGGTCGTCATTGCGACCCTGCCGATCGCCTTGTCTTATCCATTCTTCCAGAAATATTTCATTAAAGGATTGACCATCGGCGGTGTGAAAGACTGATCACCTCTGTATGTTTTTGAAACAAAACTATGAATTGGGGGATGAAACATGAAGAAAATCGGAATTCTGTCGCTCGTCTTGCTTCTGCTCACTGGTGTCCTTGCTGCATGTAGCGGAGGGGGAAGTGAAAAATCATCGGGAGACTCGACTGATGAAGAAGTGAAACTTACATGGTATATGATCGGTACGCCTCAAAAGGATACAAAAGACGTCATGAAGGAAGTCAACAAGTATACAAAGGAAAAAATCAACGCCACCATCGATATGAAAATGCTCGATTGGGGTGAGTATAATGATCGCATGCAGGTCATCACCACCTCTGGGGAAAATTATGATATCGCCTTCACAAGCTCATGGGCGAATAACTATGCCCTCAATGCAAGAAAAGGCGCCTTCCTTGGCCTGAACGATCTTATGGACAAGTATGGGAAGGACATGAAGAAGCTCATCGACCCGGCCTTCCTGGAAGGTGCTCAGATCGATGGAGAACTTTATGCGGTCCCGGCAAACAAAGAGGTGGGTCAGCAGGCTGTGCTTTCCTTTAACAATGAACTCGTTAAAAAGCATAATCTTGATATCTCGAATGTGAATTCCATTGCAGATCTCGAGCCTCTTTTAAAAGTCATCAAAGAGAAAGAGAAGAATGTCACACCAATCGCAACATTCGATGCCTATCTGCCGTTTGATTCCATTCTTCAAGAAGAGCTTCCATTTGCCTTCCGTTTAGATGGCAATACAGATGAAGTCGTCAATAAGTATGAAGAAGATATCACGATGGAAACATTAAAAACCATGCATGAGTACTATAAAAAAGGCTATATCCAAAAGGATGCTGCCACTAGCACGGATTCCTGGCCGCTTGAAACACCGAACTGGTTCGTCCGCAAAGAAATCTATCAGCCTTATGCTGAAGACGTATGGTCCCGCTCTGCCGGTTATGAAATTGTGACAAGAGAACTTCACGAACCGTATATCTTCAATAACTCTGTAACAGGATCCATGCAGGCGATCTCTGCCACATCGAAGAATCCTGAACGTGCCATGATGTTCCTGAATCTATTGAACTCCGATGAATACCTTCGGAACCTTCTTGATAAAGGGATTAAAGGAACCCACTACGAAGAAAACGAAGATGGTACCATCAAAGATCTTCCCGCACGTGTAGAAAACTACAACATGCCAAGCTTCGCCATCGGAAACCAGCTGATCCTGAAGCTGTACGAAGATGATCCGAAAGATAAATGGGAGAAATTCGAGGAGTTCAACAAGAACTCTACCCCGTCACCGGCTCTTGGATTCTATTTTGACTCCAATCCTGTACGTACAGAAATTGCAGCCATCTCCAACGTAACAAGCGAATTCTCACCAGCCCTTCTCAAAGGCGCGGTCGATCCGGAAGAATATCTCCCAGCTTTCAATAAAAAGCTGAAAGAAGCCGGAATGGAAAAAGTACTCGATGAAATCCAGAAACAGTACGATGAGTGGAAGAAGAAACAATAAGTAAAGCACGGGGACGGTTCAGATGCGTCAAAAAAATGACGCACAGGAACCGTCCCTTTGTGTCATTCAGAAAAACCAACGAATAATCCAAAAGTCATTTTCATAAAGTGAACTGGGGGTGATGGAATGGAAACAGAAAAAGCAGTGGTGGTGGAGGATCCGCATCATAACGGTATGGCCGTGACGTCGCTGGTGTTGGGAATCGTGGGATTTGTGATCGGTATTATCCCAATCATCGGCTGGTTCTTTATGCCTGCGTGGATTTTGGCGATTATATTCGGGGCGGTGGGCATCAGGCAGAATCAGTCAAAGGGGATGAGCTACACCGGCTTGATTCTTGGTATCGTGACGTTTGTGTATAAATTCGGCTTCTGGTTGCTTGTGGCTGCAGGGGCTTAAAGGGAGAGAGACTTCTATTCTAGGAGTCTTTTTTATTTTCTTGTTGATAAATCGTAATGGTTACGATATATTTAAATCGAAATCATTACGTATTAAGGAGAACCGATGTTATGCGCCCATTTCAATCTATGATACTGGTTGGTTTACTGGCAGGAGCCCTCATGTTGACGGGCTGTCAGGGTTCCACTGCGACAAAGGAAGAAGAAACAGAAGGAAAGCATCTATCCTTCCTCTATAATTTTGCCACGAATTCATTGGACCCCCATGTGGATTCCAGCTATGTCCCTTTGAGGGCAGGAATTACGGAAACACTGATGAAATTGGATGAAGAGAAGCTCACGGTCACGCCATGGCTGGCCGAAAGTTTTGAAGGGGAGGACGGTCAAAACTGGACGATACATATTCGTGAAGGTGTGACATTCCATAATGGGAAAGAGCTTGATGCCGAGGCCGTCAAGAATTCGTTGTCGCGAGCGGTGAAAGAGAGCATAGCGGTGAAGAATGCCCTGAAGATCAAAGAAATGAAAGCGGATGGTCAGATTTTGAAGATCCAAACGACAGAGCCATTCCCTGAATTCATTTCGGAGCTTGTGAACCCGAACACGGCAATCATCGATGTGTCAGAGGATGATATCATCAATCGTCCTGTGGGAACGGGACCGTTCGAGCTATCTTCGTTCTCCCCGGGAAGCAAGCTTGAAGTCGAGAGATATAAGGACTATTGGGACGGAGCGGCCAAGTTGGATGCCGTAACGTTTGCCTTCAATGAAGATGCCTCTGCACGGACCCTTGCCCTCAAATCGGGTCAGGTGGATATCGTTTATCGTCCAGAAGTGGAAAGCCTCGAATCACTCAAAGCGGAAAAGGGGGTGGTCGTGGATTCCACTTCGACCTTCCGCGTTCATCAGATGACGATGAATATGCAGCGGGAAGAAATGAAGGATGTAAATGTCCGCCGCGGGATCGATGCGCTGATCGATCGTAAGGAAATCGTCGATACGATCCTTCTCGGTCATGCCGAGCCTGCCATCGGACCATTCCTGCCTTCACTGCCGTTTGCTCCTTCATATGAAGAGGATGGCCAAGAAGATGCGGTGGCTTACTTGAAAAAAGCGGGCTATACCATCAAAGGTGGAGTGATGCAGAAGGACGGGAAGCCCCTCAGCTTGACGCTGCTTACCTATTCTGCCCGTGCAGATCTTCCGTTGATTGCCCAGGTGTTCCAATCTGATGCCAAGAAGATCGGGATCTCGGTGAAGATCCGTCAGATCGATGTACCGGAAGACTATATGGGGGGCAATCGTGATTGGGATCTTGCCACGTACAGTAACCTGACGGCCCCAAGGGGAGATGCGGGGTATTACCTGAATGCGACGTATCATCCGAAAGGGGCATTGAACTTCAGCGGGGCAGAAGAGCCTGAGCTTACCTCCATCATCAATGAACTGAATCGCACGGTGGATCAAGAGAAGCGGGCCGAGCTGTCGGAAGCCGCTGCAGATTATGTGCATGATCATATGATCAACTCCTTCATCCTCCATCCATCAACCATCGTGGCGTACGACGGTGATCGCGTGAAGAATTGGGTGACGACCAAGAGTGAGTACTATATGATCACCAACGAACTGGATGTGAAGGAACCATGATCCGCATCATAGGGAGGAAGTTCGCTGAGACTGGCTTATTCCTGCTCTTCCTCACGTTTGCAAGCTTTGCCTTTGTCAGGTTGGCGCCGGGAGACCCCGTGCTGACCATCCTCAATGTCGACGAGGTGTCCGTCAGTCAGGAACAGGTGGAGTCCCTCCGTGAGGAAATGGGCTTCGATGAGCCGCTGCTTGTGCAATACGGGCAGTGGCTCCTCCGTTTTATCCAGCTTGATGCAGGAACTTCGTATGTAACAGGACAACCCGTGATGAGCATGATCAAAGCAGGGCTTCCCGCCACGATGGAGCTGACGGCTGGGGCACTCTTTGTGATGCTCTTCATCGCCTTGCCTTTGGGATCTCTTTCCGCCCTGTACCAAGGGAGCTGGATCGATTCCCTGAGTCGATTCCTCTCTGTGATCGGTGCTGCGGTACCAAGCTTTTGGCTTGGATTGATCTTCATCGATGCTTTTGCAGTGCGTCTCCAATGGTTCCCGACTATGGGGAGGGAAGGGGTCTCCACGTTGATCCTTCCTGCTTTGACGCTTGGTGTCGCCATATCGAGCGTGTACGTCAGGCTCCTCCGTTCCAATCTATCGGACGCCCTCAGCCAGGAATTCATCCGTTCCGGTAGGGCGAGGGGAATCGGCGAATCCCGGCTGTTCTTTGCCCATGCCCTGCGGTATAGCCTTCCTCCTGTGATCACGGTTTTCGGGGTGAGTCTTGGGAGCTTGATCGGTGGCGTCGTTGTCATCGAAGTCCTTTTCGCTTACCCGGGGATCGGCAAGATGGTAGTGGATGCGATCCGGCAGCGGGACTATCCCCTCATCCAGGGCTATATCATGGTCATGGCATTATTTGTATTCGTCGTCAATACAGCGGTCGATCTCTCCTACCGGCTTCTGAGACCGGAGTGGAGACGTGCAGGGGGAGGGGTTTGATATGAAAGGGATGCATAAGCCGGCGCTGTTGATTCTTTTTGCCCTCATGGTCCTCGGGTCCTTGTCTGTCTACACCTTCCTCATCCTCGGTCATGCCCCGGATGACGCGGATCTGGCTCGACGCTTGAAGGGGATGAGCATGGATCATCTGCTTGGTACGGATCATCTTGGCCGGGATGTATTATCGAGGATCCTGTCGGGAGGGGTGACGACAGTGGGCTTCAGCCTGCTCGCCCTTGGAGCGGCCCTGTTGATCGGGATTCCGGTCGGGATCTATGCGGGATATAAAGGAGGACTTGTCGACCGGATCTTCATGCGGATAGCCGATGGCTTCCTGTCGTTCCCTGATACCATCGTGGCCATCGTATTGGCGGGGATGATGGGTCCGGGCATCGTGAACCTCGTCCTTTCGATCATGCTGGTGAAATGGGTGAATTACGCCCGGTTGGTCAGGAGTACGGTACTCACAGAGTCAGGGAAGGACTATGTCCTGATGGCGAAGGTCAATGGGCTGACTCAAGGCGCCATCATGAGGAGGCATCTCCTCCCCCATCTCGTAGGGAATGTCGTGGTCCTTGCCAGTCTGGACCTGGGGAAGATCATCCTGCTCCTATCTGCCTTCTCCTACATCGGACTGGGTGCCCAGCCGCCGGCGCCGGAGTGGGGGGCGATGCTCAATGAAGCAAGGCCATATTTCCAAACGATGCCGCAGCTCATGCTCGCCCCTGGCATGGCAATCGTCATCACGGTATTTGTGACGAATCTGTTGGGTGATCATGTAAGGGATCTGTACGATGTGAAAAGGGAGGTGGATAGCTGATGCTAACGATGGAACGGGTCTCGATAACCAGTAGAGGAAAGAAGATCGTGGATGATGTCTCTCTCCTGGTCAAGCAAGGGGAGTGGCTCGCTCTTGTCGGAGAGAGCGGAAGTGGGAAGAGCCTGTTATCCCAGGCAATCGGGCGCATGCTCCCCCGGGGAATGGAGGTGTCGGGGAGGCTGATGCTGGGTGACTGTGATCTCGGCTCACTTTCAAAGAGTGAAATGAGGTCGATGCTCGGCAGGGATATTGCTTATATTTCACAGGATTATCATGGCTCGTTCACGCCCTTCCTGACGATAGGGGCACATTTTAAGGAGTACGGTAAAGCTCACGGGGTGAACCGCGAAGAGTGTAAGAGAAAGATGGGAGATGCCTTGGACTCGGTGGGGCTGACTTCAGGCATGGAATCCAGATACCCTTCAGAACTGAGTGGTGGGCAACTGCAACGGATCGCGATTGCCCTCGCCCTCTTCCTTTCC
This sequence comes from Rossellomorea marisflavi, assembly GCF_001274775.1. Lineage (GTDB taxonomy): Bacteria > Bacillota > Bacilli > Bacillales > Bacillaceae_B > Rossellomorea > Rossellomorea marisflavi. The sequence continues at coordinate 40,913 of NZ_LGUE01000008.1, read as the reverse complement.
CCCTGCCTGGTCATTGCGGATGAAATCACGACTGCTCTCGACAGCGTGACGGGTCATCGGGTCTTGCAGCTCCTCGCCTCGAGGCAAAAGGAGACAGGATGTGGCATCCTCTTCATCACACATGATTGGCGTACCGTCCGGCGATACGCCGACCGGATTGCCGTCATGAAAGAAGGGGTCATCGTGGAGACAGGTGGAAAACATCGGATCCTCGATCATCCACACCATCACTATACAAAGCGCTTGATTGAATCGGCCCCGGTATTGGGACGCGGCCTTCGTTCTGGCGTGGAAGGGGGAGAAACGGTATGAATGCAATGTTGGTGAAAGGGGTCACTAAGCAGTTCCACGGGCGTCCGGTGTTGAATGATGTATCGTTTGAACTGGAAAAAGGGGAGTGTCTCGGCCTCATGGGTGAGAGTGGAAGCGGAAAGAGCACCCTCGCCCGCTGCATCATGGGAATGCAGCGGGTGGACAAGGGGGCGATCCGCTTGATGGGGGAACGCATCGATCATTTATCTGATCGAAAGCTGAGACCTTTCAGGAAAAGACTGCAGCTTGTCCTCCAGAACCCTGCCGCAGCACTGAATCCGAAGAAGAAAATTGCCGATTCCCTCCTCGATCCCTACTTATTTCTTGGAAAGCATGTCCGACTCCAGCATTTTTCGGCCGTTTCTGAATCCCTCCTTGTCAAAGAACTGCTGGATGCAGTCGAGCTGCCGGGAGAACTTGCCGCCCGCTACCCTCATGAACTCAGCGGGGGACAGCGGCAACGGGTCAATATCGCAAGAGCCATCAGCATCGAACCGGATGTCCTCGTCCTTGATGAGCCGACAGCAAGCCTCGATGTCGTATCCCAGGCCTCCATCCTCGATCTTCTGACTGATTTGAAAGAAGAGCTGGGTCTATCCTATCTTTTCATCTCTCATGACCTGGCCGCTCTTCATGAGATGAGCGATCGCATCATGGTCATGAAGGATGGAAGGCTGGTGGACAACTTTCACAGAGGGGACATCTTCTCTCCAAATCGGGAGACCTACACAAAAGAGCTCATATCCATCTTTTGATGGCGTGAGGACAAATCCTACGCCATTTATTGGGTTTATTCGGTATAATGGTAAAAAAAGGGGGTGTTCCAATTGCTGTGGATTGGAGTACTGAATGTAGTACTTCTCATAGTCCTGATCTTCTTGCTCTCGAAGGGATGGGTGAAGTTTGAATCCTGGTTTTACAGAAAGCTGGACGGGAGGTGGGGGTATAAGGGCAAGTTCACCTTGATGTCTGGCCTGATCTTCTTCCTGCTTTTGAGTGTAGTGGTGGCGATTAACTACACGTATCACTTCCAGCTCCTCAACACGATGTTCATCTCCAGTTTCTTTTTGGTGCTTCCGGCGGTGGTAGCTCCGTTTCTTGCCAGGCCGGTACTGAATACGGAAACCGTTCAGCGGCGATACATATCGAGCTCCGCATCGGCAGACAGGAATGTCAAGGGCCTATCCCTTCCTGTGACACCTTTCATGGCTGCAACCTTCGGAATAGTTCTCGTGACGATCCTGATGACGCTTGCTGCATATTGGTGATTTTTCGCTCCTCCCCCTGAAGAAGCTTCAGGGGATAGGGCCCTGTTTTTCAGATGAGCTCGAATGGAGCCCCTTTTGGATAGAGGGCTTCATACTCTTCGTTATCTCTGTTGGCGTATGCCAGCTTGACGCCCTCGATCAAGTCGTTTTCCTGAAGGTCCTCGAGGCTCGACTTGACGGCTCGCTCTACATGGACCACATAGGTGAAGATATTGGTCGTTCCGCTACCGATGTCCCCTCCGTCACAGTGACCGTTCCCCGTCCATCCGAGGCATTCGTTCATCAATTCTTCTACGGCATGTCTCCGTTCGAGGGCTTCCTCGATCTGGTCTTCTTCATAGCTGTATTGAATCACCAGTTCATGCAGTTCTTCTTCGTCGAGGTATTCATAGCCTTCTGATTCTTTCTCCTCTGCGATTTCTTCCATCCATACCTCCGCATCTTCTCCCACTGGTAGCGCAAAACGTCGGGACTCACCCTGATCTCCTACGACACCGAAGTGCTCCAAGAGTTCCTGGTCTTCTTCCTCCTCCCAGATCTCCCAATAAAACGTATCCTCGTCGGTCTGCTTGATCATCTTGATCATCCCGTCTCCTCCTTTGTTAAAGTTTACCACGGAGGGTGTGGAGCGAGCAGTACAAAATAAAAGCGAGGATGTTTAGAGATAAAACCGGTAGGGGGAGAGAGATCCTTTACAAAGATCTAACACTCTCCATACCTTATCTTTACACAAATGATCTATGATCGAAGCAACATGACTTCAGGGAGTGGGGAAGATGGATTTACGAGTACCTGAGAAAAAGTTCCGCCCGGAATTAGAGGGGGTTCGGACGGTTGCCGCCTTGTTAGTGGCAGTCTATCACATATGGATTGGAGCGGTCTCCGGAGGGGTGGATGTATTTTTCATCGTCTCTGGATATCTGATCACCACCTCACTTGTGTCCAAAATGGAACGTGAGGGGAGGATCCAGTTTGCAGAGTATTGGCTCGGTCTGGCGCGGCGATTATTCCCCCTTGCGTTCACGGTCCTCCTGTTTGTAGTGGTGGGATCAATCCTGCTTGTTCCGGAAAGTCAGTGGAAACAGATCATCGGGGAGGTCATCGCTTCCGGCAGCTATACTCAGAACTGGTATCTCGCGACCAGTGCCGTGGACTATCTCGGACAGACAAATCAGGCAAGCCCGTTGCAGCACTTCTGGGCTCTGTCCATTCAGGGGCAGTTTTACCTCACATGGCCGTTTGTGATCCTGTTTTCCTTTTGGCTTGCCCGGAAGGTGTGGAAGAAGCCGCAAAGGAAAACGCTTCTCGGGGTCCTTCTTGTCTTGTTCGCGCTATCCATGACGTACTCGATCTACCGGACGGCCGTGGAACAGCCTTGGGCATATTTTGATACGTTCGCAAGGGCGTGGGAGTTCAGTCTTGGTGGAATACTCGCCCTCCTGCTTCCGTATCTGCGGTTTCCGAAAGCCATGGGGGTCATTCTCGGATGGATCGGTCTCTCCATCATCTGCTTGACCGGGATCCTGCTTCCGGTATCGACGGTATTCCCGGGATATGCAGCGCTTCTTCCCACAGGCGGTGTCATCATGATCATCATCGCAGCAGAGAATGGAAGCCGCTTCGGAGCAGAAAAACTCCTGGGATCCAAACCGTTTCAGGCGTTCGGATCGATTTCCTACGGTTTTTATCTATGGCATTGGCCACTGTTGATATTCTATTATGCCAAAACGGGTGCCGATAAGATCACCTTCATCCCGGGTCTCGCCATTATGATCTCAGCTGCCATCCTGGCATGGATATCGGTCAGGATGATGGAGAAGCCCGTCCGCAAGATGAGCGTCCGTACATCGAAGAAGAAACTCATCTTCACGCTGGCGCTCTTTCTCTTTACTGTAATGGGTTCCAATACGGCTTGGGGCTACTACGTTCATCAAAAAGGGGAAGAAACGTATGCCATCGGAGATTATCCAGGAGCAAGGGCACTATCGGAAGGGATCACCCCGGCAGAAGGCAAGGCCCCTGCTCCGTCACCGGCCCTTGTCAAAGAAGATCTTCCTTCTTTTTATGATCAGGCTGACTGCTTCTCCAATATGGAGGATGACCGGGTGACCAAGTGTTCCATGGGGGATACGAAGGATCCGGAACATACGATTGCCCTGGTGGGGGGATCGCACTCTGGCCACTGGTTCCCGGCCCTTGAAGAGCTATCTGACGACCTTCATCTGAAAATCGATATCTATAATAAGGACGCTTGCCGTTTCTCGGCCGATGATTTTGACGGAGCTTTGAATGGCTCCTGCATGGAGTGGAACAGGACGGTAGTGGAGATGCTCAAAAAAGATCCACCCGACCTTGTGTTCACAACGGCGAATGTGGGGATCGGGGATAACGTTCCGAAAGGATACCTCGATCAGTGGAAGAAGCTCGAAGGCGTAACGGAGATTTTCGCTGTCCGTGATAACCCTGCCATGGAAGGGGATCCGGTTGCGTGCGTGGAGCAAAACGGCATTGAAGCCTGCAGTCCCAAACGGTCAGATGTTCTTTCCCCTGAAGCCCCTTGGGAACGTCTCGATACACAACCGTCCAATGTGACGTTTGCTGATTTATCCGGATCATTCTGCCAGCATGGCACATGTCCACCCGTGGTAGGGAATGTGTATGTTTACCGGGATTATCATCATATTTCGACGTTGTACTCGAAGACGCTTGCCGGGCCGTTGAAGGAACCGCTGAGAGAGGCATTGAAGTAAGATTGGAGATGCGCCGGGCCTTTTTCGAACCTATAGGATACAAAATGAGGTGTCAGGATGGGTCCTGATCATTGAACCTGTTTTTACCTTCGCTTGGCGTAGGGTTAATGTTAATCAATAAGTAAATGGAAACGTTCTGAGGGTGCTCGGAACGTTTTTTGTGTTCAGAATCAATATAGTACAGCATAAATGGGTTAGATCACCCCATTCACCCCGTTTTGACCCCATTTGAAAGGCGTATGAAGAATTTATTTTCCCTTATAATTCAGATAAATCAGTAAAATTAAAAGTTGGCACGGTTCTTGCTTATGAAAAGAATAAAGAAGAGGGGGAATGAAAGATGACAAAGAAACCAGGTTTGTTACTTGCACTGCTGCCAATTGTCTCTATGCTCGTGCTTTTGGGTGTCGGATATGGGGTCTTCCATTTTAAAGCAGAGCCGCTGTTGATATCAGCCACAATCATCGCAGGGGTGATCGGGCTAGCTCTAGGGCTATCGTGGGAGGAGATGCAGGAGGGGATCGTTGAAAAAGTGGCTAAATCCATGCCGGCCATCCTCATTCTGATCACGGTCGGGATCCTGATCGGCACATGGATGATTTCAGGGACGATCCCGATGATGATCTACTACGGAATCCGCTTCATCAATCCTGATTACCTGATCATCACGGCCTTCCTGGTAACGGCCGTGGTCTCGACCTTTACCGGTACATCCTGGGGATCGGTAGGGACCATCGGAGTGGCGGTCATCGGGATTGCCATGGTGCAGGGAGTGTCCCTCCCGGTTACAGCAGGGGCCATTGTGGCAGGTGGATACTTCGGAGACAAGATCTCCCCACTTTCTGATACGACGAATCTCGCTCCTGCTGCCGCAGGGAGCAATCTGTATGATCATATCCGTCATATGCTGTACACGACCATCCCGGCTGCATTGGTGGGAATGGTGATCTATCTGTTCGTCGGTAAATCCGCCATGACAGAAGGTGCCGGTGACCCTGCCAAGCTGGAGGCTATGATGTCGGCCCTCACGTCCATGTTCGGGTGGAATATCCTTTTGGTCATTCCCATCATCATCGTCCTGCTTGGATCGATCATGAAATACCCCACCATACCGGTCATGCTTGGATCCTCGATTGTCGCCATCATCCTGGGGGTGGGCATCCAGGGAGCAAGCCTTGAAAACGCCCTGCTCTCATCCGTATCAGGGTTCAATGTCGATATGCTTTCGGGATCTGAAGGGATTTCACCTGAAGTGGCCAACCTTCTGAATAGAGGGGGCATGAGCTCCATGATGGGCACGACGCTGATTGCCTTTTGTGCCTTCTCGTTCGCTGGAATCCTGAGTAAAACAGGATCATTGGAGGTGGTTCTCGAGAAGATCAATCAAAAGGCGAAGTCCACTGGCAGTCTCATCCTCGCTACCGTCCTCTCGTGTATCACGATGGCGGTGACAACCGGGAGCTCCTATCTGTCCATCCTCATTCCTGGAGAGCTGTTCCGTAAAGTCTATGCGGAGAGGGGACTGGATGCCAAGAACCTATCCCGTACATTGGAGGATTCCGGAACGGTCATTGTTCCAATCGTTCCGTGGTCACTGGCAGGCGTCTACATGTCCAGTACGCTCGGGGTACCCGTTCTCGACTATCTTCCTTGGGCCGTGATGTGTTACATGGGCTTTGTGTTCGCCATCATCTATGGATATACGGGGTTCGGAATTGCAAAGACCGAGCCTGTGACATTGGAAGACCCTAAGAAATCAGCGATCTAAAGTTCAACGACAGAAAGGAAATCACTCATGTTAAAATTGATTAAACAAGCAAACGTATATACACCACAATTCGCCGGAGTGCGGGATGTATTGGTCGGGGGCGGTAAGATCATCGAGATCGGCACGGACCTGAGCCTCGGCTCCCTTGATCATACTGTGATTGAAGCAAACGGGATGCATATGATCCCCGGGATGGTTGACAGGCATGTCCATCTGACCGGAGGGGGTGGCGAAGGCGGATTTTCATCCAGCACGCCGGAGGTCCGACTCAGTTCCCTTGTGAAGAACGGTATCACATCCGTGGTGGGGCTGTTGGGGACCAACGACGTGGGTAGGAGCACGAAAAGTCTGCTGTCCAAAGTGAAGTCACTTCGGGAAGAGGGAATGAACGCCTTCATGCTGACGGGGGGCTACGGCTATCCGCCGAACTCGATCACCGGTGATATCCGGGAAGACATCATGTTCTTCAGTGAAGTACTTGGGTTGAAGCTGGCCATCGAAGACCACCGCGCCTCCTACGTGACCACCGAGGAACTGAGACGGCTCGCCTCCTATGTACGGGTGGCATCGATGCTATCCAAGAAAAAAGGATTCATCCACCTTCATATGGGATCGGGAAAAGGGCGGTACCAACAGATTTACGACGTACTGGAGTCGACGGATTTACCGATCTCCCTGTTCAGTCCGACCCATATCAACCGTACAAGCGAGCTCCTCGATGCGTCGGTTGAATTTGCAAATCGGGGCGGGCTGATCGACCTGACGTCGAATATCCAGACAAAGACGGCAGCCGGGAGTCTTTCTCCTGCACAAGGCGTCACCTACCTCCTCGATAAAGGCGTTTCAATCGATGCGATCACGATCAGCTCCGATGCGAATGGGAGCCTGCCGACCTTTGATGAAAACGGTCAGCTGATCGGACTGAAAGTGGCCGGAGTCGAACCGAATCTTGTCGCCCTGCAACAGCTCGTCACAGAAGAAGGGCTCTCATTGGAGGAGGCCATCAAGCCTTTCACCGCCAACCCTGCAAAAGGACTTGGACTTGAGCATGGGCGGGGGATGCTCGTGGAGGGAGGAGCTGCTGACTTCATCCTCTTTGATGATGCGTTGGCCGTACGCGACGTCTTTATAAATGGTGAGGTATTTGTAGAAGGGTATGACGTGGTGAAGCGTGGTGTGTTTGAGTAAAGAAGGAGTGTAATGGATGAAGGAATTAGCGGTGGTCTCCCTTGGGGAGAATACATTGAACAGCATGATGGAACAGTTGAACCGCTACCTGGGCGATCGGGTACAGGTAAAGGGGTTTGCACTGGAGAAGGGGATGGAGCCAGACCGGTCCTGTCCCCTCATCCTGGTGACAAGCGACCTGGTCGGCAGGATGATATCACACAACCTTTCTTCCGGACAAAAGCTCATCGTGGCAAGGAGGACCATGAGCTATGAGTGCATTGAACCCGTCTTTTCCCTTCAGGAGACGACCGATATCCTTCTTGTGAACGATACGGAGGAAAGCTGCATCGAATCGATCGCACAACTGAAGAGCCAGGGATTCCACTCGTTCAACTTCCATCCGTATTACCCGGGAATCAAGGAATATCGACCTTGCGATGTCTCCATTACACCAGGTGAACCTCATCTTGTTCCTGAAGGAGTCAAGCAGGTCATCAACATCGGTCATCGGCAAGTGGATATCACCACCATTACGGAGGTCATGGCCCAGCTTGAGATCCTGGAAGACGCAGGAGCCCTGGCTTCTTCGGAGTTCGTCAGTGAGATTGTTCATCTCACGCGCTACCTTTCCACCCTCAACCGTAAGCTGGACCGCTCCAACCTGTTGCTGACGACAATCTTTGATAAATACTCCAAAGCCCTGATGTTCTGTGATCCGTATGGAACCATTACCTACGCCAACGAAAAAATGAAGTGGATCTTCGACGGGGAGAAGATTTCGGACTTGATGGGTGAAGAAACGCCTCTTGATCAGCTGGGGGAGGAAGAAATCGTCGAGATCGGCGGCAATTTGTTCATTGTCTCCGTCGACCGGGTTGAAAATCAGGAGGGAGTCATCTGCTATTTGGTGGAATGTCGGAATTATGATAGCTTCAGGCGCCTGGATACGGCCCTCAGGTCTAAGATCCAGCATCACAGGTTCATTCCGCGACACGTATTCGACGAACTGTCATCGAAGAATCCTGAGGTCACTCGGATGATCGACATGGCGAAGCGAATGGCCAAGAGCAACTCCACCATCCTGATTCAGGGAGAAAGCGGGACAGGGAAGGAGCTGCTGGCCCAAGCGATCCATAACGGTTCGGGACGGGCGGGGCAGGCGTTCGTGCCGGTGAATTTCGCTGCCCTTTCACCGTCGATCCTCGAGAGCGAGTTATTCGGTTATGTGGAAGGGGCCTACACGGGTGCGAAAAAAGGAGGGAAACATGGATTGTTCGAGGAAGCCCATGGGGGGACCATCTTCATGGACGAAATCGGCGATGCACCGTTGTCCCTCCAAGTGAAGCTGCTTCGCGTCCTTCAGGAAGGGGTCGTGAGGAGAGTCGGAGGAACAGAACTTGTACCGATCGACGTCCGGGTCATTGCGGCCACGAATATCAATCTGGAGGAAAGAGTGGCGGAGGGGAGTTTTCGGGAGGATCTTTATTACCGCTTGAACGTCCTTCCCCTGCAGACGCACCCTTTGAGGCAGAGGAGGGAAGACATCACCTCATTATTGCTGAGCTATCTGAATGTTTATTCAGAGGAAGAACATTATCATCTGCACGAGGTGTTTACAGAGGAAGCCCTTCAGTTCCTTGTTCAGCACCCCTGGCCGGGAAATATCCGGGAGCTGACTAATGTAGTGGAGTACGTCATCAATATCAGACCCCCTGGTGATCGAATTGAGCTTCCTGATCTCCCTCCATATTTGATCAGGGAGGCAGAGGGCCGGGGATTTTCATCATCTGCCCTTTCCGAAGAAGAGCAGGTGCTGCTCACGATTTATCATACATATGGTATAGGACGGCGAAAAATGGTCGACCAGCTCCGGCAAAAGGGCATGTCGATCGGAGAATCCAAAGTGAAATCAATCATTCAAGAGCTCAAGGAGCGGGGCTGGATCACCATCCATAAAGGGGCTCGTGGATGCACGGTGACAGAAGAGGGAAGAAATGAAGCGAAAAAGCTTGTCTCATTCGGCTGATGTTGTGTAATTTCTTTACTAAATCCAGGCTTAGCGTATATAATAGAAGTACGAAACCAAAATAAAACAAGGAGCCCCGACTGCCATCGGGACTCCTTCACAACATAACCTGCATGAATGCAGCGGCTCACAAGAGTCAATCGAAAGTGAAGTAATCATTGATTTTCCTCAAGGCCATGGGGACGATGGTTACTTCTTTTTTTCGTTTGTAACCGCGATAATCGCCACAATAAGCGAACCAAACGCAATCATCAGATGAAGCACATCACCTATTGCTATCATAAGCGTATCACCCCCCTTCCGAATGAAATCAGGAGTGGGTGAGCCGCTGCCCCCATATATGTTGTGTACCTCTATTATAACACGTTTTGGGATTGTCCTACTCTCTTACAAAGGACCCATGTTGAATATTTGACAGGCTTGCGGATCGTTTTGGTGGAGCTACCAGGCGTTGCTGCTTTTTTTGCTTCAATAAGGACAAGGGACTTCATTCCTTAATCATGAACAAATTTCGAATCTTTGACCGATTCAGGCATGTACCTCACTTCTTTCGTTTATATTAGAAGGAGGAAAACAAGCTTTAGCTCAGGGAGGTTTGAGTATGCAGCATACAACGAGTATTGGTCGGCTTCGTCAGGCCGGTTTTGTTGAAGGAATGTCACTTTTGATTCTGCTTTTGATCGCCATGCCGCTTAAATATATGGCGGATATCCCCATGGCCGTCACGATTGTCGGCTCACTTCATGGTGGTTTGTTCGTGATCTATCTGTTAATCCTCGCTTACGTGACGTTCAAAGTGCGCTGGCATCTGAAATGGTCCGTTGCAGGGGTGTTGGTCGCCTTCATTCCGTTCGGGAACTTTATCTATGACAGGGTCCTCCGCAAGTTTGAAACACGTGCATAAAGGTGAAAAGCGCTCCTCCAGAAGAGGAACGCTTTTTTTATATGGACGCATACTTGATGATGAGTGCTTGATACGTCCTTTCGTTATAGGCAATCCAGCATTCATCGCCTGGCATCACACCCGTGATCGGGTCGATCGTCTGCTTGATTTCATACTGTATGCCGTTTCGATCAGCGTGAATGGTGGCGAGAGGAAGGTTTCCTACCACGCCGATAAAGGACACGCTGGTGATCGTGGCGCTTCCTTGTTTTTCGTTTGCGAGGGCAAGCTCTTTATCCAGGTCTTCTTGTTTGGTTTGAATCTGGATGGTGGTGCCAGGTTCGACCGTCATATGACTCGGGATGAACTGACTCACGGTCCTTTGAACGGATTTTCCACTGGAGGATATCGTCAGATCCAGGAGGACCGGCGTCTGATCATGCAGGGCGATCGGGAACGTCTGGGCACGGAGGACGGTCCCCGTGACGGTGACATCTTTTCCGGATCGGTTCCTGATTTCGTCACCGTAGGCAACCATCTTCAGTTGCCCGTTAATTCGCATCAAATCGGCTTTTTCTCCCTCTTTAAACGCAAATCCGGGAGCCTGGACGGCAGGGATGGGATAGCTTTCCCGATTGTCTTCAAATGTGAGCAGGACGACATGTCCCCGTCCGACCATCCCGTAGGACTCCACTTTCTTCAACACGGCCCCGTTGATCGTCTCCGGTTGGATCTTCCTGATCTCATCCCCTTCTTTAAGCAGCGTCACCTTTTGTTTTTTCGGGTGATAGTGGATCAGGATCTGCTGACCCGGACGTGGCATCTGAACATAGGAAACGACGGTTTTGACCGTCTTCTCAATCCGCTTCCCTTCATGCAGGAATCTGAGTAGAATTCTCACAACCGGCTGCTCGTTCAGATAGCTGCCCGTCTCTTCTATTGTTACGATCTCAGCGGTCAGGGTTTCACCTTCTGAAAGCGTCTTCCTTCTGATGACCCTGAGAATAGGAGGAAGAATGAATACGACGGCAAGAAGCAGGAGCGGGATGGCAATCCAGATCACCCAGTTCAGCACGAGTGCCCCTCCTTCGAGTACATAGCCTTTGAAGGAATCGAACGATTTTTCATGGGAAGGATCGGCGTTTTCCATAGCAACCATATCTGCCGCCGTCCATTCATTCATTTTCTTTGAATCCATATCGTATACACCTGTTGATTGGTTGTTGTATGCATAGTAAAGGGAGGTACTCTCCAGGTTTTTATGGAACGAAAGTCCGCTGTCTTCAAAAGACTTAAAGGATAATGAGTTAAAAATGGGATCTACAGAGGTGGCTTTGCCTGTGTTGTGGTTGTATATGAACCCGGTCGGTTTTCCTTTCGCATCGTCCTCTTCGGTGGATCCTGCGATCAGCACTTCCTCGTTGTTCAGCTGGTACACGTTCGCTTGGTAAACTGCCTCAGGTGTCGGCACGATTTCTCCAAGTTCACCGTCAGCATTCACCAATCGGGCCCTCTTGGGGTATTCGCGCTCTACATCCACGGCCATTTCCTGCTCTTTACCGATATCTTGGCGCATTTGTTTCTCGATCGCATCTCCCATGATGGAAAACTGGTCCTCTTCGTTGGCAACGTAGACACTGAGGTGATCTTTGTCGTCTGATATGGCGCTGACAAAGGCCTTTTGATCATTTTTAAGCGTCACTTCAAAGATCGGGATGCGGGTCTGGCCATTAAAAGTATTCATAACAGGTTCAATCCTGGCGGGTCTTGCCGGGAGGTCTTCCTCATTCAGATTGTGAAGAAGGAATTTTCCATCTTTCAGCTCCCCGAGTATAAGGGCGGTCTCTTCGCTTCCGCCTGAGAAGATTATCCGACCATTCCACTGATATGTATTCGAGTCCAGGAAAGAAGGGATAGTGAGTCTTTTTTTGACCATTTCTTTTCGGTCATCATCGGGAAAATAATTGTAGATCTCAAGCTCTTCCGCAGGGCTTTTGGATGCGAGAAGAAGCTGTTTTCCTTGAATTGTCGCCGACATTTCATCGAAAGAGTAGCTTCCGGAAGTCCAGGACCTGAGTTTTTGCTTGGTTTTCGTATCATACATGCTGGCAGTCATTTGTGTCATTGGTACATGGTCAAATGTAATGCCGATGACACGGTTTCCTTCATCAAATGTGTAGAGCCGGTCGATGTCCTCCTGTTTCAGTTTCCCTTCTGAGATAGAGTCGTTGTATCCGTTCCAGAGCATGACACTCAGGATGATGGCCGGGATGAAGAAGACGCCGTTGAAGGTGAGGAAGCGGATGATCTTTTTCACTAGGGTGCTCCTTTCGCTGGATGCTTTTCCTTATTTACGATTCAGTTATTGGGTTGGTTTCAAGATGGATGGTGTTGAGGTCTTGGCGATGAATTGGGTTCATAAAATGGGTGATGTGGCCATCTAGTATTCTCTTTTTTTGTAGCAGGTTTGTAAAGAAGGGATGGTTCGATCCTCTTGCATCCGTACATTGATAAAAACGCAGAGTGGATTGAAGCGGAAGGTGCTTGACTCCTGCGGAAAAGGAGGATGATCGAGACCCCGCAGGCACGAGGAGGCTCGACATGCTCCCCGCGGAAAGCAAGCACCTGAAGCGCAAAGGAACGGTCTTGTTAAAAATTCAACCTTCTTTATCATGAACTAAAGCTCCATTCCTCTGCTGTTCATCGCACCAACCCTCTGTTGCCTCCTATAAATGATGAGCCAGATAACGGTAAGAACAGCAAAAATCAAAGACCCACCCCAGTAAAGAGCAGAGAAACCGTAGTGCAGTCCAATCAATAAGTACCCAAGAAACGGTCCGAAAGCGGCCCCGACATCCTGACAAATGGAATAGAGCGTGAGGAATGAAACGACATTGGAGTTCTTGGCCGCATCTGAAGCCAGGGCGTCGGTCAGGGTGGTAAGGGCGGTGGCACCTACCATGGCAGCGATGGCAAGGACGGTCCACAAGCCGATCGACATAGGCACAGACATCAGTCCGAAGATGAGGGCAGTACCGGCAAGGGAAACGATAAGGATCGGAAGTCTTCCCGAACGGCCATCGGACCAGTGCCCGAAGCGACTGGCAAGATACGGCTCCCAGATCCAGCGCAAGGATTGGAGCAGTCCTGAGTAAAAAGCGACGCTAAGAAGAAGGCCGAAAATAGTGATTTCCACCCCGTATAGATGTTCAAGGAGAGAACTGATGGTAGAGGCGAAAACGCCTTGGAACAGCATGGTGACAATGAAGCCGCTAATTATAATCAAAAGGGTGTGACGGGAGAAGGAGACCCTGGGTGTTCGGCTAGAGTGATCGGACTCTCCACTGGCTCCGGATTTCAGCGCGAAAAGGATGAGGGGGAGGCCAATGAGTGTGATGCAGCCGAATCCGATGGCGACGGGCTGTAACCCTATGAAAGGGACGAGCAGTCCCCCAAGAAGCATCCCGGCAAGGCTCCCCGTACGGTGAAGTCCGTTGTAAAGACCCATGGATTGGCCCCTGCTCTGATCTTTTGAATAAAAGACGACGGTGGATAGGCCACCGATCCGGAAGAAGGACCAGGCAATCCCCCAAAGGGCACGAAGGATGAGCCAGGCGATGAACCCTTGGGCGAGTCCGTACCCGATCGTGGTCACCGTCCCTAGTATGACGGCGATCATGAGCCCCGTCCTCAAGGTGATCCGCTGGTACAGCCATCCGACAATGGGGTTGAAGGGAAGGCGGATGAACCGGTTGACGGAGAGCAGAAGACCGACCTGCCAAATCGAATCAAGTCCTGCTTTTTTCCAGTAGATGGGGAGGACGATATAGAGCATGGAATCGCCGAGGAGGCTGAGAGCGGTGATGAGTGCCACGATGATGATGGGGGATTGATGATTAGCGCTCGTCATAGTAGAGGCTCCTTTCATCTTGAACTGACTTCCTGTTGTTTCCATTGTACAGCAGTGGACAAGGTAGGGAGTAACGAATCTTTCAGACCCGCAATCTTTTAGTGGAAATAAAGGATAAAAGGCATGGAAGGACGAAAATAAGATGAACATACAATTTAATATCTTATGAGGAAACGAGGAGTGGTCATGAAGAGGATCCTGATTTCTGTACTGATGGCAGGAAGCATCGCATTTGGATGGCCGGGAAATGCCGGAGCTTCGAACGGCGACACGCCGGACCGGGTGATCGTAAAGCTGAAATCCCCTCATGCTGCAGGCGAGCTTAAGGGCTATGGGTTGGCAGCGGTCTCTGACGATCAGCCGCAGCCGATCGTGACGCTGGAAGTACCGGAAGGCATGGATACGAGCGCTTTCGTAGAGGATCTTGAAGATCGGCGAGATGTGGCGTATGCAGAAAAGGATTCCATCGTGACTCTGTCTTCTGCCACCAATGATAAGCTCCTGAAGGATCAGTGGCATCTTCAATCCATTGAAGCACCGCGCGCTTGGGACCGCACAATGGGGTCGAAGAAGGTGGTCGTAGCCGTCGTGGACAACGGGGTGGATGTGGATCATCTCGACCTGAAGCGGAATATTACGGCACCCTATAATGTCCTGACTGAAACGGCGGATGTCACTCCTGGTGATCACGGGACCCATGTAGCAGGGATCATCGGAGCTGCAGGCAACAACAAGATCGGTGGAGCCGGAGTCGCCCAGAATACGGGCATCATGCCCGTTCAAGTATTCGATGGGGAAGAAGGGTATATGTCCGATGTGGTCAAAGGCATCCAATACGCCATCGACCAGCACGCATCCATCATCAACTTGAGCCTTGGAAGCTACGAGAAGAGCGCGGCTCTTGAAGAGGTCCTGAAAAAAGCCGATCAAATGGGCATCCTCGTCATCGCGGCGGCAGGAAATGATTCCCTGGATACGAGGAAGTATCCATACTATCCGGCATCCTACAAATCGGTCCTTTCCATTGCGGCTACAGATGACCAGGCCTTGGATGCCGACTTCTCCAACTACGGCAAGGTGGACCTGTCCGCTCCCGGGGTCAGCATCCTTTCAACCATTCCCTACAATATGTACGGCTATATGGACGGGACCTCGATGGCGGCCCCCGTTGTATCTGGGACGGCAGCACTCGTACTCGCAGCCCATCCCAATTATACGAAGCAGGATGTTATCAATAAGCTATCAAATACGGCCGACTGGTACGGTCCGAAATATGAAGCCTATTTCGGCAAAGGGATCGTCAATGCCAGAAGAGCCCTTGATCTGAAGAGAATCATCAAAGCGCCGTCACTATCGAAGAAGGTCTACGATCATTCGACGCTGGTAGAGGGGAAAACCTCCCTTACAGAGTCTGGGAAAGTGAGCATCAAGCGGGGGAAAGAAGTGATTGGAACAGGAAAAGCCACCAACGGCACCTTTTCCGTGAGCATCCCGAAACAGAAAGTCGGTGCAGCGATCTCCGTCGTGGTCACCTTCGAGGACGATGTAACGAAAGAGGCGCACGCTACTGTACTTGACGGGACCCCTCCAAAGGCTCCAACTGTGAATAAAGTCGGTGATCATGACACGGTGGTGAAAGGAAAAGCTGAAGCCGGTTCGACGGTAACGGTCAAGGCAGGAAGCAAGAAGCTCGGCAGTTCCGTCGCTACAACGACCGGCACGTATTCGGTGAAGATTGCCAAGCAAAAGGCAGGCACCAAACTGACGGTTACGGCAACAGATAAAGCCAAAAATGTGAGCAAGGGAAAAACCGTCACCGTGGTAGACAACACACCTCCGAAAGCGCCATCCGTTAATCCGGTCTCCCCTAAAGCCACTAAGGTGACGGGAAAGGCGGAAGGCAATTCCACGGTTACAGTGAAAGTGGGGAAAACGAAGCTCGGTTCCGCGAAAGCGGATAAGAAAGGCAGCTACTCCGTGAACATCAAGAAGCAGAAGAAAGGGAAGAAGCTATCAGTGACAGCGACTGATAAAGCGAAGAATACGAGTAAGGCAAGCAATATAACGGTGAAGTAACACCGCTCCCCCTTGTACCAATAAGGGGGAGTTTTTAATTGGGCGAACAAATAAAAATCAGATTACTCAAAATATATTGCAAACGCTAACACAATCAGGTAAGATGACTTCAAAGGTATCCGAAACGTTTTGGAGGAAATGATTTTGACAACGATTAAAGATATTGCAAAAGTAGCGGGTGTGTCGGTGACGACCGTATCACGCGCACTGAATGGCTATTCTGATGTGAATGAAAAGACGAGACGCAAGATTTCTGAGATTGCCAAAGAGCTGAATTACAGTCCCAATACATTGGCCAGGGGCCTTGTGATGAAAAAAACCAAGACCATCGGGATGCTGGTTTCAGGGATGAATCGGGCGAATTCAAAGGATAACTTTACGTTTGAAGTCCTCTCGGGTGTCAATGAATGCATCTCAGAGAGGGACTATGACCTTGTATTGTTCAGTACGACCACAACCAAGCAGCGTGAGAAAACCTATTCACAGCTTTGCAGGGAGCGAAGGGTCGATGGTGTCATTCTTCAAGGGATGAAAATCGATGATCCGTATCTGAAGGAAGTGGTCGAGAGTGATATTCCATGCATGTTGATCGATATTCCCATCTCCTCGGAGAGTGTGGGCTATGTGACAACAGACAGCGTCCTTGGTGCGAAGCGGGCCGTGGACTATCTGATTCAATCAGGACACAAGAAGATTGCCTTCATGAACGGCCACGATCAGGCATACGTCAGTCAGCAAAGGTTGAAGGGATACCGTGATGCCCTGCGGGAAGCGGGGATTGACTTTAGGGAAGAGTACGTTCGAAACGGCGATTTTCTTGAAGACAAAGCAGAAGAGGAAGCGGCAAAACTTTTGGATGAACATCCCGACATCACGGCCATTTTTTGTGCAAGCGACCTGATGGCACTTGGGGTAATGAAGAGTGCCAAATCATCTGGACTTGCCATACCAGGGCAATTGTCCATTATCGGGTATGATAACATCCTGCTTGCAGGCTACGCTTCACCGCCACTGACAACGATCGCCCAGGACAAATTCGATCTTGGCTACAAAGCGGCGAATGCCCTCATCGATATGCTGGAAGAAGAAGGACCTGCAAAAATCATTACATTGGAAACCGAACTCATCGTTAGGGAGTCTGTTCAATAAAAGGCGCTCTTCCGGTGAGGCTAAAATCCGAAACGTTTCGGTTCCATCATGTTAAAAACCAAAACGTTTCGGTAGGAAGTAGGAGGACCATTATGGACTATCGCGTGATAAAAGAAAATGACCTGTTTTTGCTGACAGATACAAACGGAAATATACCGGAGGATCATCCATATGGATTGGGCCTGTATTCAAAGGACACCCGATTCTTGAGCAAGCTCGACCTGAAGATTAACGGAGAAGATCCTGTTCTCCTATCCTCTGAAGCAGATCAAAATTACAAATCTACGATCTTGCTGACGAACCCTCATATGGAACAGGAGGGGAGCCTGGTTCTATGGCGTGAATCCATTGAAATCCAGCGGACCCGATTCATTTATGATGATGTCCTGTATGAAGAAGTGAAGGTGAAGAGTTATTTCCCGAAGCGTGTGGCGTTTGAAATCAGCATCCATGCTGATGCGGACTTCCTCGACATGTTTGTCGTTCGGGGGTTCCTGAACGGGAAGCTTGGGCAAAAGACGGGTCAAGTACGCAAGGAAGATTCCCTTTCTTTTTCGTATGAAGGAGCGGATGGACTGAATCGAAGTACGGTGATTACATGGGATAAGCAGGCTCTTAACAATGACGATAAAGGAATCATTTCCTTCGGGTTCGAATTGGATCATGGAGAATCCGACTCAGTGACGTTATCTGTTCAACCCGTGACCGGTAGGCGGGATGACATCAATCGTGTTGAGAAAGAAGCAGCCCTTGCAATGCTGGAAGCCTCTTATGAACGTTGGAATGATGGGGTTGCAAAAGTGGAGACAGACTGCCTTCCTTTGAAGCGTCTTGTCGAACGGGGGTTGAATGACATGCGGGTGCTTCTCACGGATGTAGGGCATGGTGCCTTTCCAGTGGCAGGTCTTCCATGGTTCGGGGTACCGTTTGGTCGCGACAGTCTGATTGCCGCCCTTCAAACGCTTCCCTTCAATGCCGACATCGCCAGGGGGACCCTGTTGACAATGGCACACTACCAAGGGAGCAAGCTGGATCCGTGGAGGGATGAGCAGCCCGGTAAGATCATGCATGAGATCCGCTTCGGTGAGCTGGCTGCGACAGGACAAATTCCCTTTACACCATACTACGGAACAGTGGATGCTACCCCGTTATTCCTTATACTCTTGACGGAATATGTGAAGTGGACGGAAGATGTAGAACTTGTCCATACACTCGAACAAGAAATTGAAAACGCTTTAATGTGGATAGATTCCTATGGAGACCGTGATGGTGATCTGTTCGTGGAATATCACCAGGAATCCAGTAAGGGGATTGCCAATCAAGGATGGAAGGATTCCGGGGATTCCGTTGTCCATCGGGACGGGGAATACGCCAAGACGCCGATTGCCCTTGCAGAAGTACAAGGCTATGTCTATCAAGCGAAGACCGGACTGGCGGATATTTTTGACCATATGAATCGGGGTGAGGAAGCCCGGAGTTTGCGCAGGCAGGCGGAGGCCCTCAGACAGCGGTTCGATGAAGCCTTTTGGATGGATGATGTCCGCTATTATGCCATCGCTTTGGATGACCGGAAGGAACAGGTAGGGACCATCACATCGAATCCTGGTCACGTCCTATTCTCAGGCATGTTGAATGAAGAGAGGGCTAAAGCTGTCACAGATATGCTCGTCTCACCAAAAATGTTTTCAGGTTATGGCATTCGTACGATGGCAGAGGGTGAAGCCGGCTATAATCCCATGAGTTATCATGACGGAAGTGTATGGCCCCATGATAACAGCCTATCGATCCTCGGGATGAGCAAAAGCGGATACCAACAACAGGCGAACCAAGTGATTCAAGGACTGGTTTCTGCGGCGGCTCACTTTGAGTATGACCGTCTGCCGGAGCTGTTCTGTGGGTATGGGAGCGGCGGGAAAGTCGTCAAATATCCCGTGGCTTGTTCTCCACAGGCTTGGGCAGCCGGAACGCCGCTTGTGTTCATACAATCTCTATTGGGATTGTTTCCTGATGGTTTAAAAGGAGAAATCAGGCTTTCACCTGTACTCCTTGAAAACATGAATCGTTTAGAAGTGCATGATCTTTCCATCGGCACAGGGAAACTGTCTGTCTCCATCAAGAGGGTGGAAGGCGGCTGCCGGTTAGAAGTGCTCAAGAATACCACAGGCTATCAGATCAGCTCAACAGAACAAATGGTTTGATCTCATTCGGATCTCGGGGAAGGACACTTCCTTTAGATGATAAAAAAATGGAAGGGGACTGGAATGATGAAATCAAGGAAATGGATGGCGGGACTTGGTGTTGCTTCGATGTTGATGGCAGGGGTTCTTTCGGGGTGCAGCTCGGACGGAGCCTCCACGGAAGGGAAAGACGGGGAAAAAACGCAGGTGACGCTTGCCGGATGGGGTGGAAACCCGACTGAAGAGAAGCTGCTGAAGCAGACCATTGCAGACTTCGAAGAGAAGAATCCGGATATTGATGTAAAGCTCGAAGTCATCACGGAACAATATATGGATGTCATCAAGACGCGTTTGATTGGGGGAGAGGGCCCGGATGTCTTTTATCTTGATGCATTTGAAGCCCCGGCCTTGATCGAGACGGGTGTCATCGAACCGCTTGATGAATACGTGACAGATGAATTCGACGTCGATGACTTTGAGAAACCTCTGTTGGAAGCATTCATTTCGGATGATCAAACTTATGGATTCCCGAAAGACTACTCGACGCTCGCATTATTCTATAACAAAAAAATGCTCGATGAAGCAGGGGTTGAAGTCCCGCAAACGTGGGATGATTTCCGGGAAGCTGCCAAGACACTGACGAAAGACGGGAAGTACGGTTTTGGAGTGGCTCCAGAGCTCGCCCGACAATTCTGGGTGGCCCAGTCCCTTGGTGGAGATGTCGTAAACGATGGAAAGGCGAACTTCGCATCTGATGATGTAGTGAACGCATTGAAACCGGTCATCGATATGCACAATGAAGATCAGTCAGCTGTGGAACCGAAAGAGGTCGGTGCAACCTGGGGCGGTGAGGTATTTGGTCAGGAGAAAGCAGCAATGGTGATCGAAGGGAACTGGGCCATCCCGTTCCTGGCGGATACCTTTCCTGATGTAGAGTACGGTACAGCTGAGCTGCCGACCATCGACGGGAAGAAATCGACGATGGCGTATAGTGTGGCATACGTCATGAATGCAGCATCTGAAAAGAAGAAAGCATCATGGAAACTTCTATCCTACCTGACAGGAAAAGAGGGGATGGAGACGTGGACGAGTAAAGGGTACGCCCTGCCAACGCGTAAATCAGTAGCAGAGAAGCTTGGGTATGATCAAGATGAACTTCGGGGGCCGCTTGTGGCTGGAGCTTCCTATGCAACGGTCTGGTCTGAAGGAACCAATCTTCCGACGATCACAAACAACTTCAATAATCAGTTCCTGAGTGCATTCCTTGGTGATCGGGCGTTGGACGATGCGCTGAAGGAAGCCCAAAAGCAAGCAAATAGTGAAATTGATTCGAACTGATGAGAGAAAGAACAGGAGGGGAAGCCCCCTCCCTCTTTCCAACAAGATCTGCACAGCTTCTTTCTGCCGAGGTCAAAGCTCGTTGGAAAGAAGTTGTGCACATTCGTTGCAAAAGGAGTGTGAAAAAAACGTATGAAACCATTCTCAAGAAGAGCACTGCGAGAATCTGGTCAAGGATACTTGTTCATGTCGCCGGCATTATTTGTCCTACTACTTTTCATCATAGGTCCAATCTTTTATGTCATTTTTCTTTCTTTCCACAAGGTACAGCTTCTGGGGGGAGCGAGCTATGATTTCGTCGCTTTCAATAACTTCGCACGCATCCTTGATGATACGAGGGCCCAAATTGCGTTATGGAATACATTTAAATATGTCGTCATTGTGGTACCATGTCAGACCATTCTGGCCCTGATCCTGGCAGCCACACTGAATGCCGGTATGAAAGGGCAGAGCTTCTTCCGGATTGTCTACTTCCTGCCAACGTTGACGTCCTCGGCTGTCCTGACGCTCATCTTCATGTGGATGTATAACAAGAACGGTCTGATCAATAACATGCTGGATGCTATCGGTCTTCCAACCTATAACTTCCTGGGAGATCCGGACATTGCGCTCAACGCCATCATGATCATGAATATTTGGTCGACGGCCCCTTTCTTCATGGTCATCTACCTGGCTGCCCTGCAGGATATCCCTGATTCTCTCTATGAAGCGGCGGAACTGGACGGGGCAAGCACCATTCAGAAGTTCATGAAGATCACGGTTCCGCACCTTCGGCCTGTGACGTCCTTCGTGGCGATCATGGGATTGATCGGGACGTTTCAATTATTCGACCAGTCTTACATCTTCTCGGGAGGATCAGGCGGCCCTGATAATTCGACCCTCACCGTCGTTCTATTAGTCTATCAATATGCATTCAAGAACCTAGGGACAATGGGTTATGCTGCTGCACTGGTCCTCATGCTGGCCATTGTCATCCTTGTAGCGACCTTGATCCAACGGAAATTTTCAAAAGAAGAATCACTTTACTAAGGGGGGAAGAACAAGTGAAAAAGAAGCTTGGAGCGGTTCGTATTCTTGTCTATGCCATTTTGATCCTCTACGCCATCACAACATTGGTTCCCTTCCTATGGGCACTATCGTCCTCCTTTAAAACACTGCAGGAAATTGTCGGAGGTACGATCAACTTCATACCGAAACAGTTCACCTTGGATAACTACAGGCAGATCTTCATTGAGCAAGAGCTCTTTCCAAGGTGGATGTTCAATAGTATTTTCATTGCGGTTATCGGCACGGCACTGAATCTGCTATTCAATTCCATGGCAGGGTATGCGTTGGCGAGACTTCGTTTTCCAGGGAAAAAAGCCGTTTTTATCACGATTCTGGCTGTCCTCATGATCCCTGCGCAGGTAACCATGATTCCCAATTATCTCATCTTGAAGGAGCTTGGGTGGCTGAATTCCTACCAGGGAATGATTGTACCGGCCATGATCAATGCGACGTTTATCTTCATGATGAGACAGTTCTTCATCAACTTCCCGAAAGAGTTGGAGGAAGCGGCCGAGATGGACGGACTGAGCAAGCTTGGGACCTTCTTCAAAATCGTCATTCCTCTTGCCAGACCGGCTCTCGCGGCCCAGGCCATCTTTGTATTCATGGGGTCTTGGAATGATTTCATGAGACCGCTGATCGTGATGACGGATATTGAGATGTTCACACTTCCTCTGGGCTTGAATACGTTCAAGGGTCAGTATGTCAGCTACTGGAACTACATCATGGCCGCATCGATGGTGTTCACCCTGCCTGTTCTTTTGATCTATGCTTTCTTTAACCGTTACTTCATCAAAGGGATTTCCTTTACAGGTGGGAAATGATCAAAGCAGAAAAAGTCAAACTGGGATAGAAAAGAGCGGCCCCCTGCTACTGGAAGGCAGGGGGCCGTTCATTAATTAAATGCATCAGGGAACTGTTGCTCGACCGCTTTTGAAATGACATCCGACATCATAATAATATGTGAGACGCCTTCATCAATAGAAGCGATTCTCCCATCCCAGTTCTTTTCAAGACTTGCTACTAAGTCATTGGTCACTAATGTAAGATGGGTGCGAAGCAGTTGTTTCAGCTCATCATTCTTTACATAAGGATTGGCCTTGGACAAGAAGTCAGCTATTTGATCGGCGTTTCTGTTCCACTCTTTGGTCAATTGACCGACAAGGGGTTCATCTTTCTGTTTAGCTGCTTCTACAATCTTACCGGCTAGAATAATATGTTCTTTTAGCAAAGTGGTCAGCTCGTTTCCCGCTTTTTCTCCGTAAAGTGGTTTTAGGGAGTTGCCGATATCTTCTTGGTTCTTCAAAAGCCTGTTCAGCACTTGCTTTTGGTCCTTCGCATCTGCAGTGGTCGCACTGGTTATATAGTTACTCGTCCACAATACATGGTCCACCCATAGTCTTCTAAACTGGTTTTCGAATTCAACTTTTGATTGGCTTATGCATGATTCCTGCGGTTTTGCGTATACATTGGCAGGGGCCATCAACATCTGGAAACTGAAGAACAGGGTGAATCCGTATAGGTATATTCTATTCAATACATGTGCTCCTCTCAGTATGATCAAGATGGTTTTTATTATGGATAGATGCCATGATTTTATTCGTGAATAGTTGGAGTGGAGAATCTAAAAAAGCCCAAGGAAGGTTCTCCTTGGGCTTTCATGCTGCGTTAATTATTTTATACTCGAGCTGCTTGAAGGATACTTGATTTAATCGCTTCTGTTACTTCTTTTGTCGTCGAGGTACCGCCGATATCCCGTGTCTTGATACCTGACTCGGTTACGTCCTCGATTGCATCTAGAAGAGTTTGACCAAGCTCATCGTATCCGAAGTGGTCAAGCATCATCTTCGCCGTCCAGATTTGACCGATCGGATTGGCAAGACCTTTGCCTGCGATATCGGGAGCCGACCCGTGGACCGGCTCGAACATGGATGGGTAGCGGCCTTCGAGGTTGATGTTCGCCGAAGGGGCGATGCCGATGCTGCCCATGATGGCGGAGCCCACATCGGTGAGGATGTCGCCGAACAAATTGCTTGCGACAACGACATCGAACTCGGACGGCTTCGTGACGAAGAAGGCGGCAAGGGCGTCGATGTGATTCGACTGTACGTTTACATGTGGGTACTCGGTGGCAACAGCCTTTGTCACTTCATCCCAGAATGGCATGGAGTGGACGATGCCGTTGGATTTCGTCGCACTCACGAGGCGGCTGTTTCGCTTTTCAGCAAGCTGGAACGCGTAGCGCAAGACCTTTTCCGTCGCTCTTCGCGTGAAGACGGCATTTTGGATGGCCACTTCGTTTTCTCCCTGATGGATGCGTCCGCCGACTTCACTGTACTCGCCTTCACTGTTTTCACGGACGACGACGAAATCAAAGTCTTTTGGATTGGCCAGTGGAGAGGCGATGCCCTTCATCCGCTTGGCCGGCCTGACATTGACGGAAAGCTCAAACTCGCGGCGGATCTTGATGAGCATCCCCCACAGGGATATATGATCAGGGACTAGGGCGGGATTCCCGACGGCACCGAGGAATAGGGCCTCGAATTGCTTCAAGGTGTTCATGGCATCCTTCGGCATCATTTCGCCGTGCTCAACGTAGTAGTCGCAGCTCCAAGGGAAGGTGGTGAAGGAAAACTCCACTCCCCCGTGGGCATCGGCCAGCGTGTGCAGCACGTCCTTTGCAGATTCTACGACTTCGATTCCGACCCCGTCTCCCGGAAGAGCGGCAAGTTCGATTTTCCTCATGGGATTCACACTTCTTTCTTATGATTTGAATGCTTCAGGGAAGACATGAAGATCGACTCCCCATAGGAGTGGTACGAGTGCATAAACGGCTCCGACGATCAGGATGATACAGAAGATGTTGATCCAGAATCCGTTCTTCACCATTTCCGTGATCTTCAGCTTGCCTGTTGCAAATATGATGGCGTTCGGTGGTGTTCCGACCGGAAGCATGAAGGCACAGTTTGCTGCCATGGCAGCTGGGATCATGATCGCATATGGGTGGACGTTGATCGCCATGGCAAGGGAAGCGAGTACCGGCAGGATCATGGTTGCTGTAGCCGTATTGGACGTGATCTCTGTCAGGAATAGGACGAATGTCGTCACTACAAGGATCATGACAATGAAGCTCACTCCGTCAAGGACCTTCAGCTGATTACCGAGCCACTCTGCAAGACCGGTGGCACTGAATCCACCTGCGATGGCCAGTCCGCCTCCGAAGAGAAGGAGGATTCCCCACGGGATATCTTTGGCCACGTTCCAATCGAGGATGCGACCGCCTTTTCGTTTGGCGGGGATCAGGAATAAAAGGACTCCTGCGGTAATGGCGACCATCGTATCGTCAATGTTCGGGATGATCCCTTTCCATAGGAAGGACTGGGATACCCACATAAAGGCAGCGAAAATGAATACGGCGCTAACGGCTTTTTCTTCAAAGCTCATACGACCCAGGGCCGCTTTTTCGTTCTGGATCAGTTCTTTGCCTCCAGGGATCGATTTGATTTTCACTGGGTGGGCCACTTTGATCAAATATAACCATGTTGAGATCAGAAGAACGATGACGACCGGCACGGCGAAGAGCATCCATCCTCCGAATGAAATCTGTACTCCGTAAAGCTCGGACACGATTCCAGCCAGGATGATGTTCGGTGGTGTACCGATGAGTGTTCCGAGTCCACCGATGGTACCGGCATATCCGATGGCGAAGATCAGGACCTTCGAAAACTTCTCTTCTTCGGCAGATAGGTCTTCCTTGCTGCCTTTAAGAGCCTGGGACACCTGGTAGGTGATGGCGGTCCCGATCGGGATCATCATCATGACCGCTGCCGTATTGGATACCCACATCGAGAGGAATCCGGTGGCGATCATGAAGCCGAGGACGATATTGGAGGTGCTCGTTCCCACTACGGAAATGATGTTCAAGGCGATCCGCTTATGAAGATCCCATTTTTCCATGGCAAGGGCAATCATGAAGCCGCCCAGGAATAGGAAGACGATGGGATTTCCGTAGCTTGCCGTGACGTTCGCCATCGGAACGGCATTCAGGACGGGAAGCAGGATGATTGGCAACAGGGAAGTGGCCGGGATCGGGATCGCTTCCGTGATCCACCACGTGGCGACCCAAAGGGTGACGGCGAGGACCATGCGGCCTTCAAAGCTCAGGTCACTCGGATTAACAAATAGGACTGAAAGCAGGAATAGAAGGGGTCCGAGTATCAGACCGATCATCTGCCCCCTTTTGTAGCTCCGGTTCCCCGGCTCATTGGAATGCTGGGAGGCATCGTCCCTTCCAGGAACCGTCCGTTCCTTCTTGCTTGGAATAGCGAATAATAATAATTGCTTTGTCTTGTCATGGGCTTTCCACAGGGAGTCCCACATTGATACAGCGTTCATAACCTTTCCCCCCTCTTGTGAATGTAAAACGCTTACATTATAATTGAGTGTAAAGACATGTTGTCGACTGTCGACAGCTATTGTATCTATCGTACAAGTTTCCGGCTTTACGCGTCAATATTTTTCTAACATAATGAGTATTATGAATCATTAAACAATTCAGTTGATGAGGTGACACGGATGACATCCATTGAGAAGCCCCTATCCTATCATGAACAGCTTCATATGACCATCAAGGAAAGGATCGTGACGGGTCATTATGAACCGGGAGAGCGTCTGTTCGAAGCACAGCTTGCCAGGGAGTTCGGCGTAAGCCGAAGTCCGGTGAGGGAAGCGATGAAAACATTGGAGCAGGAAGGGTTGATTCTGTTCGACCCGAAAAAGGGATTGAGCGTGTATAAACCTTCTATTAAAGATGTGCAGGATATTTATCAGTGTCGTCAGGTCCTTGAGTCCCTCGCCGTCTCCCTTGCCTGCGAGCATGCGTCGGAAGAGGAAATCCGTACGGCTCATGAGCGCGTGCAGATCGCGCAAAAGGTATATGAGGAGAATCGGGAGGATTCGTCGGTTCAATTAATATCGTTGAATAGTAAGTTTCATGACGCCATCATCATAGGAAGCCATAATACACGCCTCCATGATCAGTTGGAACAGATGCGTGCCTTGACGTTTTTCTACCGGCGGATGAATGTGGAGGACCGTATGCGATGCCGGGAAATCCTTGATCAGCATATGGAGATTTCCCGACACCTCACCAACCGGGATGGGGAAAAAGCGGCAAGGGCCATGCATGATCATGTGGCCACGGATCTCCGTTTTCTTGTAAAGCTGCTGGAGAGAGACGGGGAAGAGGCAGGATGAAAGAGAAACGGCCCAACCATTGAGGTTGGGCCGTTTTGATTACAGTCCCGGTAGTATTCCGGAGAATAGGCTCAGGATATAGACGGTGATGAGGGCCGTGACGCCAGCCACGAATCCACCGATCGTCCACGCCTGCAATGTCTGCGGGATGGTGAGTTTCCCGAAGTTCTTCACTACCCAGAATCCAGAGTCATTCGGCATGGATAGTCCGACCGCCCCGGCACATATGGCGAGCCCGAGTAGGATCGGCGTCACACCGAGATCCACCGCTAGGGGCCCCATGATGCTGGAGGTGGTCACAAGGGCCACCGTCGATGATCCGAGCGATGCCCGCAAGATCTGAGAGAAAATAAAGGCAAGAAGGAGAACCGGAATGCTCCAATTTTGCATCGTGTCGATCAAGTGTTGCCCGATACCGCTTTCATTGATGACGGCACCGAACGCTCCACCAGCACCGGTGATGAGGATAATGATCCCGGCGGAGTTAATGGCTTCTGAATATAATTGACTCTTAGGCTGTGAAATGTAAGGTGTTAATACCAAGACTCCTACAATCACCGAGATGAAGAGGGCCACGTTCTTTTCCCCTACGAAACTCAGGAAAGTTGAGATGCCTGATTCAGGCAGGACGAGCTGTGAAATCGTATTGGCCAGGATCAAGATGATCGGCAGACCGAGCATGAAGAATGAGAGGCCCGTGCTGATCTCTTTTTTCGGCTTCACGACAGGGTCGATGACGCCTTCCTCGATTTCTCCGTCATGCTTGACACGTTTTCCGATGAACATCCCGTAAAGATATCCTCCCACAAGGGTAGCAGGGATGGCGCAAATGATGCCGTACAGAATGAAGAGCCCAAGGTCTGCACCGGTATTCTCTGCGACCACAAGCGGGCCTGGTGTCGGTGCGATCATGCTGTGGGAGACGATCAAACCGACTCCGAGTGCTGTGACGAATGAAACGATGGAGATGCCCGTTTTCTTCGATAGGCTCTTGATCAACCCGCTCAGGATGACGAAGGCGGCATCGAAGAAGACCGGGATGGATACGGCTGTACCGGTCAAGGCAAGGCCGGCAGGTGATTTCTTGACGCCGAAGACGCGAAGGACCGCCTGGGCAATCTTTTCAACGGCTCCTGAAGCTGCCAGGAACTGACCGAAGATGACGCCGAGTCCGATCAGGATCCCGACTCCTGCCAGCGTATTTCCGAATCCGGTCGTAACGATCTTCGGTGCTTCCGTTACCGGGATGCCGATGACCACGGCCGTGGCGAGTGCGACACCGATAAGGGCCAGAAACGGCTCGAGCTTCAGTTTCAGAATCAAGAAGAAGAGTGCGGCTAAAGAAAGAATGAAGATGACGATTAACATATTCCCAGTGACCATGAATGTGTCCCCCTTTGTTGTTCCCCTACGTTAGTTTTCCAGTTTCAGTACAACGTCCTTCAATGTCCCGATTCCGCCGACGTTGCCGGGGAAGATGACATATGGGATGTGCGGGAAGGTGCTTTCCTTACCCGTTTTCCAGACCGGGATACCCGGTGCGATCTGGCCGGCCACGGTTGCCCTCTTGACCTGAAGCCCTTTGGTGCCGACGTCGCTCGAGGTGATCCCGCCCTTTGCGATGATGTAATTCGGACGGACGGCGCAGTTCCGGACGATGCTTGTCAGGGCATCCGAGATCCGTACGGACTGGATCAATTCCTGTTCTTCCATCCCTTCCCCAAGGTCGAGGCGTTCCCGTTTCGTATACACGACGGTCGTCACGCCTTCTGAAAGTTTGTTCTCCACCAGGTGCAGGACCCGGTTTGTTTCCTCTTCGAAAGCAGATTGATGTCCGACAAGGTGACAGTCGAATTCGATGAACTCGAGGGTGCTCAGTTCTTTGAGTGCATTGAGCTGATCCGTCGTCTTTTTGACATGGGACCCGACGATGATCAGACCGCCGTGCTCGGAATCTTCTAGTATGAGTTCCTCGCGTTCAAGGAGCGGGCGGCTGGAGATGTTACCGATCACCTTCGTGAAGGCTGCTGCGGTGCGGAACATGAACTGCTTCCCAGAGTTGATCGCTTCAATCAGGGCAAGGACGAAAACTTTGACGTCGTTCTCATCGATGGCATTCACGATCACCTTACCGAAGTCGTGGACCCCCATGAGTTTTTCCTTGATGGAGCCTACGGACAGGCTTCGCAGTTCTTCAAGGGTGATGGAGGTCACATCGCTTTTCTTGAAGCGACCGTCCGTTTTTTCTTCCACCCATTCCCCGAGGTGGCTGGCACGGTAGCCGAAGCTCCGGTCCTTTGCAAACTCTGTATCACCGGCAGGGATGAGACTGTCACCATCCTGCACATAATGGGTGTCATCGATCGTGTAGCGCCCGCCTTCTTTAAAGAAAGGAAGGATGACTTCGCCGTCCTGGATGATACCTCCGCGCTGTTCGATGGTGTCTTTCATGACCTCCGTCTCAAGGGGATAATGGCCCCTCAAGGTCGAGTCGCCCCTGCTGATGATCAGGTAAGGGACGCCGAGCTTTTTCGAAATGGCTTCCACCCGGTTGGCGATATCCTGGTGCACCTTGGTCGTTTCGTTCTCTGTGAATGCCCGGGAGTTCGTCAGGATGAAGAAGATCTGATTCTCTTCCTGGAATCCGCTCGTGATCGTTTCCTCCGTCCAATCCGTATAGACGGAAACCCCGTGGACGGTCTGGACGCCTGTCGGGTCATCATCTAGAACGACGATCTTATGTTGGAGGGCAGGTCGGTTCTTTTCCCATAGTGCACCGAGTTCTGTTTGATTATAAGGTTGATAGTGTTCGAGGATGCTTGCTTCCCTCATATGGAAACACCCTTTCGGACTTCGACTTTTGCCAGTTTCTCATAGTACTGGACGATTCCGCCGTGGTCATCTGCCGCTTTCCCGTCAAGGGCCATGCTGTGGAAGATCTCTAGTACCTGAGACGAGATCGGAAGGGGCACCCCGATGGAGTGAGCAGTATCCATGACGTTGGTCAGATCCTTCAGATTGATATCGATTCGTCCGCCTGCTTCAAAGTTCCGCTCAAGGATGAGGGGAACCTTGGCATCGAGTACGGCACTGCCGGCAAGTCCGCCGCGGATCGCTTCGTACATCTTCTCCACGTCGATCCCTGCTTTGGCTGCGAGGACGAGAGCTTCTGACATGGCGGCGATATTCACGTTCACCATGATCTGATTCGCAAGCTTCGCCGTTGTGCCACATCCGTGATCGCCGACGAGGGTGATGGATGTGCCCATGCACTGAAGGACGGGAAGGGCGCTCTCGAATACGTCAGGCTTTCCGCCGACCATGATGGCCAGGGTCCCGTCGATGGCTTTTGGTTCGCCGCCGCTCACCGGGGCATCCATCATATGCACGCCTGAAGCGGCAAGGGTTTCAGCGATCTGCTTTGATACGACCGGCGTGATGGAGCTCATATCGATGACGATGCTTCCGGGTTTTGCCCCATGTATGATACCGTTTTCATTCAATACAACACTCAATACATGTTCCGATTTTGGAAGCATTGTGATGATGACATCGCTGCCTTCCGCCGTTGCCTTTGGAGATACAGCAGGTGTCGCTCCGTGGGAGGCAAGTTCAGCCACTGCTTTTTCATTAATATCGAAGACCTTTACGTCATATCCACCTTTGATGAGGTTCAGCGCCATCGGCTTCCCCATGATTCCAAGTCCAATAAATCCAATCGTTTTCATGATGAAATCCCACTCCTTTGTAAGTGCTTTCAGTTTGATTATTTTCATTGTACACGGTTACATTATTTTTGTATACAAAAAATATGAAAATGTATACTTTTTCTAAAAATCCTTTTAAAATGGCGGGAATCATCCTATACTTTGAACATGACACGTATGGAAAAGGGAGGAAGACCGAATCTCTTGGAGTAGAGGTCGATTACATTGCCGAAAGCATCACAAACAGCGTACCTGCAAGCATATGAATATATACGGGACAAAATATTGAGCGGGAGTTTTCCTGGAGGAACCAAGCTTGTGGAGGAGCGCCTCGCCGAGGAGCTCGGCCTGAGCCGGACCCCCGTGAGGGAAGCGATCCGCAAGCTCGACGAAGAAGGGCTTCTCGAGAAGAAACGGGTGGTGAATCCGACGGAAACCGATCTCCGGCATGTCTTCGAGGTCCGGATCCTTCTTGAAGGCGCCGCCGCCAGAAGCGCCGCACAATATCTCAACGAAGAACAGCTTGCTCGGCTGCATGAGTGTGTGGAGATCGGAAGGAGCGGTACCAAGGAAGAAATCATGAAGGCCAACTTCGAATTCCACGACATCATCATCCAGGCGACCCGCAACCCTGTCATGGTCGACATCATCGACCGCATGCAGTCCATCATCTACCTCTTCAGGAAGACCGTCGTCGCCTACAAACGCCCATTTCTTATCGACGAACATGAAGAAATCTATCAGGCCATCGCCGCTCATGATGGTGCTAAGGCAGAGGTTCTTATGAAAGAACATCTGAAGGCGGACCTGGAGTTTTGTTTGAACTATATAGGATAGTGTGAGGCCCCTCTGTTGAGGGGTTTTTTGGTGTTGGAAAGTTAGTTATAAAGAACTAGTAAAATGTAGAAAAGGTAGAAAAAATGAGTGAGAGTGAGATAATATTGGAAAAATGTTCTTTTTAAAGAACATTCGGGCATTTTCCGGGTTTTTGTTCATGCGACCTATGGATTATACTGTGGTAGTGTTCTTTAAAAAGAACAAGTTGTTCTCAGGGAATACCGGACTACTTCCAGTAAAGATTGAGGTGAGAGCCGTTCGAAAGCGTGGAAATTTAAAACATTCATATAAGAGAGTCTTCTTATTAATGAAGATTGTGCTCATTTGGTATGTAACGATTTTGACGGGCATGTATCTTACATCGGAAACGACCGCTCAGTTCAATGATATCGAAGTGATTGCCAATTCCATTCATGTGAAGTGGGATGTTGAACCGGAAGAGGAAGAAGGCTGGGATAAGAGTTCTTTTAAATTCGTCACGATAAAAGGGGACTGTACGAAAATAGAAGCAACGTTTACAAATGAAGGATCCGGAGATGCAAGAGGTCCGCTCCGATATAAAGTACAGTGGGCACCAGGCGGAAATGGTAAGGACGGAACGATTGTGAAGCAAGAAGTCCTCCAGCGGGGACTGAAATCCGGCGAATCCATCACGCTTACCCATAAGCCTGATAAAGACGGAAAGTACCGGTTCACTCTATTCCAGCATCCAGATCATCCGGGGAAATCAGAGCCTACAGGTGACTTGACCATCGGGAAGTGTGCGAAACCGAAAGCCGTAGAGAAATTGGAGAAGGCAGAGAAAGAAACAGACAAGTCACAATCGGTAGAGGAGACTCTCCCTAACAGTGATGCCGATAAACAGGAAGCGGCCAGTGAGAAAGAAGAGCAAGAATCGAATCAAACGAACAAGCAATCCACTTCTATAGAAGAAAAGCCGACAGAAGAATCTGAAGAGGTACCACCGTCTAATGATGATGCGAAAAAGGAAGGGGAGGAATCGGTTGAAAAAGTTTCTGAGCAATAGCATTACAGCCATTCTATTCATCGTGTTCATAGGGATGATGTTCATCGTCATTTCATCCATGGCATCTGGAGGAGAGCCACAGCTCTTCGGCAAGCAGCTGAAGACCGTTCTTTCAGGTTCGATGGAGCCTGAGTTCCAAACAGGATCGGTCATCGCAGTGGAACCAGTTCAAGATGCAGAAGCCTTGAAAAAGGGGGATGTCATCTCGTTCGTGGTCCCGGATGGCACCATGGTCACCCATAGAATTACCGACGTCACGAAAAATGGAGATCAGACACTATTCCAAACCAAAGGCGATAACAACAAAGAAGCAGATACCGAACCTGTCCTCTCTCAAAATGTAGTAGCTAAATACACAGGATTCACGATTCCCTATCTTGGCTATTTTGTAGACTTTGCCAAGTCCAATAAAGGAATGGCCCTTCTCATGATCATCCCGGGTGTTTTCCTCCTGGGATACTCAGCCTTCACCATCCGCTCGGCCCTTAAAGAAATCGATCAAAACCAAACAAAAAAAGAGCTCGACAAGCCAGCCTGATTGTTCTCCTAAAGTCACTTTAGGATTCAATATAAAAATACTACATACCCGTGAACGGGGACAGGGAGGAAGAACGGACATGACAATCAAGAAAAAATTAGGACTTGGAGTGGCATCAGCAGCATTAGGTTTATCATTGATCGGTGGGGGGACATTTGCTGCGTTTAATGACACAGCAACCATCAATAACCATTTTGCTTCGGGGACGTTGGATTTGGAAGTGGGTAGTAATGCGAAAAGACCAATTAGTTTCGACTTGTCTAACATGAAACCAGGAGATAATGTACAACGTATATTCAACTTGAATAACGCCGGGACACTGGCAATCAAAGAAGTTTTACTGAATACAACTGCAAATGCATTTGAAGGAAATGGAAAAAGCACTCAAGAAGGATTCTTGAGCCAATTTCAAATTAATTTTATGAAGGTAGATACGGAATCTACCCGCCACGAGCCAAGAGGAAGCATTATTAAATCAGGACAAAAATTAACACTTGCAGATTTGGTGAAGGGAAATATTTCAAATAAGATAGATTCAAAATATCTATCTGAAGATGGAAGGATTAACCTGGCTCCGTTAGTTACGGAGGATAGTGCAAGGAATGGAATACCTGTTGAGCCAAAAGATACGGACGCGGTATTTATTGAAATTGAATTTGTCAAAAACGATGAAAGGGTAGCAGGGCCATATTCGGAGTATAAACAAAATATTTATATGAATAATAAAGTTGATTTCTTCTTCAATCTAGAAGCAACACAATGGGATGGAATGCACGTAGATAGCCACATTAAAAACGGAAGCATTAATAACGGCGTTCAGGGGTCTGCCAATGGAGAAAGTCAACCAAATCCAGTGACTAAAGGAGAACCAAAGCAGGGTAAAGAAGTAACAGATTAATAATATGTAAGTGAATTTAAGAGTTATACTCGAAAAGGTTCAAAAGATACTTAATATCTTTTTGAACTTTTTTTGTATCTACCAATAAGAAGAAATAGAAGTTTTACCATAAAAATACCTTAGTGTCGAAATAAAAGAAGCCACTAAATGGATTTACAATACTATTAATAGAAGTTAAATATCGAAACCAGTATCTAATAAAAGGTACAAAAGCACTACGGTTTTCAAGGATTGGTCGTAACATGTAGAATTTAAGAGTAAATTGGAGTTTTTAGATTATTTTTCCACTTAAACGGATTTATGGAAGGTTTTAAAGAGAGATTCATATAGCTTATACTTTGATAAAGATGTTCTTTATAAAGAACTTAAAATTCGTTTTTAAGTCCTTCAGTAAGTTTGTTCCCTGCAATTCTTTCTTTTAGTACACAGAACCGATCACTGATGCGAAGATTGTTCTCCTATTCATACATAGGAATCAATAAATAGTACATACCCGGAATGGGAAAGGGAGGAAATGACGAATGAGTATCAAAAAGAAACTGGGACTTGGGGTAGCGACTGCGGCATTGGGATTATCGTTGATTGGGGGAGGAACCTACGCAGCGTTCAACGACACAGCCACAGTGAACAACCATTTTGCTTCTGGAACGTTGGATCTTGCTGTCAAGGGCGGTAAAAATAAGCCCGTAAACTTCGACTTATCCAATATGAAGCCTGGGGACAGTGTGGAAAGAATCTTCAAATTAAAGAATGTGGGTACTATTGCTATCAAAGATGTGTTGATGAATGTTCGGGCAGAGGAATTCGATAACGGCGACAACGGTTCCACAATGGAGGATTATTTAAAGCAGTTTAAGATTAAAGTATTCAAGGTTGATCAGGATCCTGAGGGCTATACCTATGGACGTGAATCCATACTAGAATCAAAAGACGTCACATTATATGACCTCTATACAGGCGATCTGGATGGCAAAGTGAAGGAAGCATACCTTAAAGGAAATCGCATTAATCTCGCACCGGTCGGCTCAAACCACACCAATCAAGGATTGGTAAGTGAGAGTAACAACTCGGTGAAGATCGAAATTGCATTCAAAAATGACAAAAAGAAAAAAGAAAATGGCGAGTATGAGCAGAACCAATTCATGAACAACAGCATTGATTTCTTCTTTGATCTCGAGGCAACTCAATGGGATGGCATCAAGATAGATAAAGATGATGCGAACGGAGAAATCAACAACGGAAAACAAGTCCAGGATAGTAGATTGCCGCGTGATAATACATCTGGATCAGGTAAAATTAAGAATCCGGTAACGGACTAACCTTTGTATAAAGCAGGCCCTCGTGGTCTGTTTTTTTGTTTGTAAGCAATCGTATGGAATATTCACGTCCCTACTTTAAGCGTGCGCACTACCGAAATAGGTGGGCGACTCTTATAAGAGTAAGCAAGCCGCTATTTTTCCACAAAAAAACTTCACAAATCGCATTTCGTGCCGAAACTAAAAAGTGACAGTGTAATTCTAAAGTATTAGTCAAAAAGAATCAGGAAGAGTTGTTTAAATGATAACATGTCCGAATTGTCATCATCTGAATGATGGCGGGAACTTTTGTGAGAAGTGCGGTACGAGATTGACAGAAGGGGAGGCAGTTGTGGCGGGAGGTGCTCCGGCAGCTAGTGTAGAGACTGTCCGTCCCAACGAGCATCTTGAGAAAGCGAAGAATGTCTCCAAGCTGTATTTCGGCTATTTTATGAGTCTATTGAAATCACCGCTTGCCAAGGGGAGCCGGATCGGTGAAGAGCATTTTGTGAACGGCCTTATTACAATTATCCTTTATTCTTTGATCCTGCCCCTTTCCATGTATGTTGCACTTGGAGAGTATGGGAGGTATATGGATTCCGCTTTCCTTACCATCGTGATTAAGCCTACCCTTGCAATGGCTGTTTTCGTTTTCCTTATGAGTGTCTTCACATTCTGTGCAGTGAAAGTGGTTGGGGTGCAGGTGACGTTCAAGTCTGCCGTTGCCAAATTCGGTGCGATTTTAGTACCGTTCATTGCTGTGTTTGTGCTCGGACTGCTCATGTCCCTGTTTGAGATTTATGAATTTGTATTCGTTTTGGGACTCGGATTGTTCGGTGCCATCTTCACCGCACCTGCGATCGTTGTCATGAGTTATACAAGGAACATTGCCTCCAAGTTTGACCCTCTTTACGGGATCATCCTGACGTATGTGGCATCATTTATCGTATTCGCTTTGATTCTAAGAGGATTCATCATGAATATGATTGATAGCCTTGGCATCTTTTCTTCTCCATTCTAATAGAGCAATGAAAGAAAGAGGGACATGCAAATGGGATTTTGTAAGAATTGCGGTGCAGAGTTTGAAGAAGGGAAGAAGTTCTGTAAGAACTGTGGAACTCCTCTTTCAGCATCGGTAGAAAAGCAGGCACCGCCAAAGCCACGAAAGCCGTGGACCACAATGCAGAAAATTATTACTGCGAGCATCCTCGTTTTGATTGCAGCAGGGACAGCCGGACATTTCTTCCTGAAGGCAGCCCACTCTCCGGATAAATTGGTCGATGGGTTCACGGTAGCCGTGAAGGACAAGGATTTGAAGAAGGCCAGGGAAGTATTCGATCTTCAGGATATTAAACAGGATACAGGCGATAAAGAAGTGAAGAAGTATCTTGCCTATCTTCAAGGAGATCTGCCGGATCTTTTGAATCAACTCGAAGGACAGGCTACTTCCTTTGAAGAAGGGACTTCAGCTGCAGCGGAGATTACCGATGAGCAAGGGAATGAACTCTTCCATTTTACCAAGGGGAAGAAGTTCCTTGGAATCTATGATACATACACTCTTAAAGTCATTCCATTCGATGTGGTGACGGATGCAAACTTGGACGCATATACCGTTGCCCTGAAAGGCCAGGAGAAAGAAGCAAAGGATAAGCAGGCAGAGCTTACAGGGCTTTTACCTGGTGAATCGAAGCTTGCTGCTTCATTGACAACCCCGTACTCGACGTTCAAGGAAGAAGCGGAGCTGGATTTCACCGATGCAACGGAAAACCAGCTCGATCTGACCATTGATTTCGCAGGGAAATATGTCTTTCTTGATGAATATGACAGCGAGGAAGTGTCTGCTCTCCTCATCAATGGGAAGAAGATGAAGGATCAGGTGAAATATGAGACGCCGATCGGACCATTCCCGACGGACGGTTCAGTGGAAATCGTCGCCGAGCATACGGTCAAGGATAAAACCTATACATCCGATGCTATTAAAGTGACAAATCTTTCTTCTGACTATCTGTACTTTGAGTATCCTGAACTCCTCAAGGAGCAGGATGCGGCATGGTACGGCTCATGGGACGAGGAAGAAGAGGAACCTGATGTGCATACCGAACTGACGGAGTTCATAGAAGACTACACCTATGTAATCGTAGAAGCCAGGAACACCGGGGACTTCTCCGATGCCGCCCCATACCATGACCCAGACGGTGAAGCATACGGACAGGCTGAACAATACGCGGCGGACCTGTTTAAGGCTGGTACGAAGGAAGATGTCATCGATGTGACCGTCGGTGACATCGAAGAGGACGGCGATGCCTACATCGTTCATCTCGAAGACACCTTCAGCATTACTACCGCTGACGGCAGTGAGAATGAGAAGACGTATGATACGGTCTACAAAGTGATATCGACGGATGATGGCTATCAGGTCAATAAGCTGATCGATACGAACGAACAATAGATATGAGTTGTATACAGAAGATGATCCCTAGCAATGAGTAGGGATCATCTTTTTTGGATGGGCGATGGGACAAAGGGCACTTAAAAGAAGAAGTCATTGATTTTAAGGTTATTAGTATAGAAGAAGACGGTAGTAATTACCTTGTCACCACACAGGAAACCTTTGATATCTACGATGCGGCTGGAGATGTGTCCCGTAAAAGCTACAAGACAACGTATAGGATCACAGATTCTGCCGGCGTCCTGCAGGTATGGGAGCTGATCGAGACCAATGAAATCTAAGGGGGCTGCCCGGTGAAGGCCGGGCAGTATAGTTGCAACATTAAACTTTACATCATTCAAACCCGTCCTTAGCATAATCTTTACATTCCTTTGATAAACTAAAGGCAACAAGATCAACCAACCAGGAGGGATCGAGATGCTTCGTACTTTTTTAAGGGAATGGCATAAGTTCTGGTTCTTCACCTTCAATTACCGTCTGGATACAACCCGAGATAGCAGTTTGTTGGATAAATATCAGGAAAAATCCAGATATCACGGAGACAAACTTGTACAGCTCTTGTAGCTGTCTTTTTTATTTTTAGAAAACCTCCACATTTATATTGTGGAAACACTCCTATATGTGGTATCTTAATCTTCTAGCAGTCAACCGGCTGAAAAAAACGAACTCGTTCGGTGAAATATTTTTGAAAAGAAGTTGACTTCTGCGAAATAAGATGATATAGTAATTCTTGTCCTTAAGAGACGCATACATAACGGCCCATTGGTCAAGCGGTTAAGACACCGCCCTTTCACGGCGGTAACACGGGTTCGAATCCCGTATGGGTCACCATTTGGAGGATTAGCTCAGCTGGGAGAGCATCTGCCTTACAAGCAGAGGGTCGGCGGTTCGATCCCGTCATCCTCCACCATAGTTTTTTCACGAAGCGCAAGCGAAGTGAAAATAACTTACCATAAAAGCTCTTTGCCTTTTCTTTAAAGCTTATGTGAATTGTAAAGAACACACTATACACCATGCCGGTGTAGCTCAACTGGTAGAGCAACTGACTTGTAATCAGTAGGTTGGGGGTTCAAGTCCTCTTGAACACTTTTGNATCTGACTTTTAATCAGAGGGTCGAAGGTTCGAATCCTTCA
The DNA here is from genome assembly GCF_001274775.1 of Rossellomorea marisflavi. Classification (GTDB taxonomy): domain Bacteria; phylum Bacillota; class Bacilli; order Bacillales; family Bacillaceae_B; genus Rossellomorea; species Rossellomorea marisflavi. The sequence continues at coordinate 1,898 of NZ_LGUE01000008.1, read as the reverse complement.
TGGCTCACCATTTGTATCATGCGGGTGTGGCGGAATTGGCAGACGCACCAGACTTAGGATCTGGCGCCGCAAGGCGTGGGGGTTCAAGTCCCTTCACCCGCACCATATGCGGAAGTAGTTCAGTGGTAGAACACCACCTTGCCAAGGTGGGGGTCGCGGGTTCGAATCCCGTCTTCCGCTCCATTATTGTTGCCTCGCCGCATTGGCGGACCGACAGAAGCAAAGGTTTACAATCCTTCATTGGATTCACTTGATGCAGGATGATAAATACGTGCGCCCGTAGCTCAATAGAGCGTTTNGCCATTATATCGGGAAGTAGCTCAGCTTGGTAGAGCACTTGGTTTGGGACCAAGGGGTCGCAGGTTCGAATCCTGTCTTCCCGACCACTTTCTTTGGGGCCTTAGCTCAGCTGGGAGAGCGCCTGCTTTGCACGCAGGAGGTCAGCGGTTCGATCCCGCTAGGCTCCACCAACGATCCTTTGATCGAACACATAGTTTATTCATCATGGCGGTGTAGCTCAGCTGGCTAGAGCGTACGGTTCATACCCGTGAGGTCGGGGGTTCGATCCCCTCCGCCGCTATTTACATACGGTTATGCTTTGGACCCTTAGCTCAGTTGGTTAGAGCAGACGGCTCATAACCGTCCGGTCGCAGGTTCGAGTCCTGCAGGGTCCATTTATACATACGGAGGAATACCCAAGTCCGGCTGAAGGGATCGGTCTTGAAAACCGACAGGGGTGTCAAAGCCCGCGGGGGTTCGAATCCCCCTTCCTCCTCCATATTTCCTTCCTTATATTATCGTCGCGGGGTGGAGCAGTTCGGTAGCTCGTCGGGCTCATAACCCGAAGGTCGCAGGTTCAAATCCTGTCCCCGCAATACCATTTTGATCCGAGAGGATCGGGATGTAGTGACATTGATAGCAGGATTTGCTGTCGAAAAGAACATTGATCTTTATTTTCGCTAACGTGAAAAAAAGTTGGTCCGGTAGTTCAGTTGGTTAGAATGCCTGCCTGTCACGCAGGAGGTCGCGGGTTCGAGTCCCGTCCGGACCGCCATTTATATTTTTCATATGTAACAAAGACCTTTTATGGCTCAGTAGCTCAGTTGGTAGAGCAATGGACTGAAAATCCATGTGTCGGCGGTTCGATTCCGTCCTGAGCCACCATTGATGGAGGGGTAGCGAAGTGGCTAAACGCGGCGGACTGTAAATCCGCTCCTTCGGGTTCGGCAGTTCGAATCTGCCCCCCTCCACCATTTGTTTTCTTGAACTAGGTTCAAGTATAGAACGATCTATATAGGGGCATAGTTTAACGGTAGAACGAAGGTCTCCAAAACCTTTGGTGTGGGTTCGATTCCTACTGCCCCTGCCAAAAAACACATGGCGATTGTGGCGAAGTGGTTAACGCACCGGATTGTGGTTCCGGCATTCGTGGGTTCGATTCCCATCAGTCGCCCCATATTATTGGGCTATAGCCAAGCGGTAAGGCATCGCACTTTGACTGCGACATGCGTTGGTTCGAATCCAGCTAGCCCAGCCAATAAGGCGGTATAGCCAAGTGGTAAGGCAGAGGTCTGCAAAACCTTCACCACCGGTTCAAATCCGGTTACCGCCTCCATTTTTATTTTTAGCACCTGCCGGTGTGGCGGAATAGGCAGACGCGCACGACTCAAAATCGTGTTCCGTAAGGAGTGCCGGTTCGACCCCGGCCACCGGTACCATTTTCAATTTAACATGCGGGTGTAGTTTAATGGTAAAACCTCAGCCTTCCAAGCTGATGTCGTGGGTTCGATTCCCATCACCCGCTCCAATTTATTTTCATGCGGGCCTATAGCTCAGCTGGTTAGAGCGCACGCCTGATAAGCGTGAGGTCGGTGGTTCGAGTCCACTTAGGCCCACCA
>NZ_LGUE01000004.1 GCF_001274775.1 Rossellomorea marisflavi | reverse complement strand
GATGGTAGTTGGGGGATCTCCCCCTGTGAGAGTAGGACGTCGCCAGGCAAAGTATAAAAAGCAGCTCATTTGATGGGCTGCTTTTTTTGTGGTGTTTTTTGTTGAATGGGAAGAATGAAATAGGAATGCGCAGGAGTTATCAATACAGGGGAATAGAGAACGGGAGGGGGACATCTCTTCTAAGTGAGGGGAGAAAAGGTCTTTTAAGTCATTAATGACCTGTGAGAGTATATGATCAGCCAAGTGGGATGGACAGAGGCGTTATCTGGAGCCGAGGCTATGGGGGTGTAGCGCTAATTTGCGACTTTTTTTCGTTCCGTGCGATGGAGAATGAATACGTGCGAATAGGATGCTTTTACGAGTTATTTTATTCCAATTAATGGTTTGGCTTTTACTCATGACACCATTCGACATTCCTAGCAACGCCATTTGTCCATTTTGAGCACTTTTTGACGTATTGCTTCCCTCCAGGAGAAGAAATACCAGCGGAATTCTCCGATTTACTTGCGGGATTTTCAAGTGTATTTGCGATAATCAAGTTTTTATTTGCGAAACGCCAGATTGGCATTTATTCTATTTGTGAACATCGCTCGTTACCATCGATCCCGGTGTCTTACTTTCAAACATATCCGGTCACCTAGCACTTACCTCACAATATTTGCGAACGGAACCCAAACCCAAATCCCTTCAAACCCCCACGCCTATCCCGTTTACCAACCCCAAAAAAGGGAACATAAACACCATAGTCGGACGCTGCCAAAAATTGTACGAAACGATTTGATTTCTGTGCTTTCTTCCGCAGACTTTTTCTAGTAAAATAGATTTCAATTTGGCCCCTTCATAATAGGGGATAGGAGGATTAGGTTTTGTTGCAGAATAGTTATATCATGGTCGCCATCATCCTTATTATCAATATTGTATATGTATCGTTTTTCACAACGAGGATGATCTTGACGTTGAAGGGGTATCGGTACATTGCTGCGTTTGTGAGCATGTTTGAGATTGTTATATATGTTGTCGGGCTTGGGCTCGTCTTGGATAACCTCAATCAGATCCAGAATGTCATTGCCTATGCAGTGGGGTACGGGATCGGGGTCATTGTGGGGATGAAGATCGAGGAAAAGCTTGCTCTTGGATATATTACGGTGAATGTCATTACGAAGGAATACGACAAGGCGCTGCCCGGTCAGCTTCGTGAACGGGGATACGGTGTGACGAACTGGGAGGCGAATGGCCTCGAGGGGAATCGGATGATGCTGCAGATCCTTACACCGCGTAAGTATGAAATCCGGCTTTATGATACGATTAAGGAGCTCGACCCGAAGGCGTTCATCATTGCTTATGAACCGAAGACCATCCACGGTGGATTCTGGGTGAAGCAGGTTCGGAGCATCCGAAAGGGGAAAATCAAGAAATGAGTAAGAAGATGTTGTTTGAAGTGAAAGACGGTGAGTCGATCGGTGACTGCCTGGATCGCATGAAGGATCAAGGGTATATGCCGGTCAGGCGCATGGAAAAGCCTGTCTTTGAAGAACAGGGGAAAGAGACGTATGTCCCTGTAAAACAGACAATTGTTTTTGAAGGAAAGAAGATAGAGGAGTAGGACCTCCTAAATACGAACATTAATTTTCAGACTTTTATTATCGTTCGATTATTCGTTGACATCCCTCCGGTATCACGTTATGATGAAGACAAATAAACCGAATACCCTCATATAATAATGGGAATATGGCCCATGAGTCTCTACCTGACTACCGTAAATGGTCGGACTATGAGGAAAGTAGCTGTCTGGATCGAAGCTTGATTTGTGGACCCATTTTGGTGTCCGTGAATGATACCCGGATCGATTGCTTTCTCTCATTGTGGAGAACAATCGATCCGGGTATTTTTGTTTTTTAACCACAGGAGGTGCCTTGTTCATGATAGGTGTGATTATGGGAAGTACATCGGATTGGGAAACGATGAAGCATGCATGCGACGTATTGGATGAATTGGATGTTCCTTACGAGAAGCGCGTCGTATCAGCACACAGGACGCCTGATTATATGTTCACATATGCGGAGGAAGCCAGAGGTCGCGGGGTGAAGGTCATCATTGCAGGGGCAGGGGGAGCAGCCCACCTGCCGGGCATGGTGGCGGCAAAGACCACGCTGCCGGTAATCGGAGTGCCGGTGCAGTCGAAGGCATTGAACGGACTCGATTCCCTCCTCTCCATCGTCCAGATGCCGGGCGGGGTGCCTGTGGCGACTGTGGCGATCGGAAAGGCAGGCGCGACGAATGCCGGACTGCTGGCGGCCCAGATCCTCTCGGTTGAAGACAGCCGGATCGAAGGAGCTCTCGAGGCGAGAAGGGACAACTTGAGACAAAACGTTATGGAAAGCAGTGATGACCTTGACTAAGAAAACAATCTTACCAGGACAGACGATTGGGATCATCGGAGGGGGCCAGCTTGGCAGGATGATGGCCCTTGCAGCCAAACACAACGGCTTCAGGGTGGCGGTTCTTGATCCTGCGAGGAATGCTCCTTGCGCCCAGGTGGCAGATCTGGTCATCGCGGCTCCATATGATCAATATGATGCCCTCTACCGGTTGGCCGAAGAGAGTGATGTCATCACCTATGAATTTGAGAACATCGATTATGAAGCCCTGAAATGGTTGGGTGAAAGGGCGTATGTTCCCCAGGGGGCGGAGCTGATCCGCATCACCCAGGACCGGATCATGGAGAAGGAAGCCCTTGTCCATGCCGGTGTCGAGGTCGCTCCCTACGCGGTCATTCAACAAGAACAGGATATCTATGATACTATAGATAGGCTTGGCTATCCTTCAGTATTGAAAACGGCAAGAGGCGGATACGACGGAAAAGGGCAGTTTGTGATCCGGGAAAGGGAAGCCGTTCCGGAAGCGGCCGAACTGTTGAAGAACGGTGCGTGTGTCCTTGAAAAATGGCTCTCATTCGAGAAAGAAATTTCGGTGATCGTATCACGCAATCCCGATGGACAACAGACGCATTTCCCAGTCGTTGAAAACATCCACGTAGACAACATCCTCCATGAAACCATTGCTCCTGCGAGGGTGACGGAAGAGGTGGCGGATTTGGCGGTGGAAATGGCGACGAGGATCAGTGAGACCCTTGATCTCGTGGGGACACTCGCCATTGAGATGTTCCTGACGGAAGACGGCAGGATCTTCATCAATGAGCTGGCACCACGCCCTCATAACTCTGGTCACTTCTCCATCGAAGCATGTGATGTATCTCAGTTTGCACAGCATATCAAGGCTGTCTGTAACTGGCCGCTGCGCCAACCCGTTTTATTAAAAGATGCTGTGATGGTCAACCTATTAGGAGAACATATAGAGCCTATCATGAAGGCCATTCCAGAAAAGCCCGATTGGTTCATTCATCTGTACGGAAAGGACGTCCCGAAGGAAAAGCGGAAGATGGGACATGTCACCATCCTGACCGATGATATGGACGCCACATTGGATTCTGTGAACGGTGCAGGAATCTGGAAGGTTCAAGAAAAGATCGGAGGACGACAAGGATGATAGAACGTTATACGCGCCCAGAGATGGGAGCTATTTGGACAGAAGAGAATCGCTTTCAATCTTGGTTGGAAGTAGAAATCCTCGCTTGCGAAGCCTGGGCTGAAATCGGGGATATCCCGAAGGAAGATGTAGCCAAGATCCGTGAAAACGCAGGATTCAATGTAGATCGCATCAAAGAGATCGAGGAAGAGACCCGCCATGATGTGGTCGCCTTCACACGTGCGGTATCCGAGACCCTCGGAGAAGAACGGAAATGGGTCCATTACGGATTGACGTCGACGGATGTAGTGGATACGGCCCTATCGTATCAGCTGAAGCAGGCGAACGCCATCATCCTGAAGGATCTGGAACGTTTTGTAGAGATTCTGAAGAAAAAAGCCATCGAACATAAGCATACGGTCATGATGGGTCGTACGCACGGGGTGCACGCAGAGCCGACCACTTTCGGGTTGAAGCTTGCCTTGTGGTATGAAGAGATGAAGCGTAATGTCGATCGCTTCAAGGACGCTGCGGCCGGCGTTGAATTCGGGAAGATTTCCGGTGCTGTCGGCACGTATGCCAACATCGATCCTTTTGTTGAAGCGTATGTATGCGAAAAGCTCGGGATCACACCGGCACCTGTTTCCACACAAACGCTTCAGCGTGACCGTCACGCACATTACATGGGGACACTTGCACTGATTGCAACATCCGTCGAGAAGTTTGCAGTCGAAGTGCGCGGACTCCAAAAAAGTGAGACGCGTGAAGTCGAAGAATTCTTCGCCAAGGGGCAAAAAGGCTCTTCTGCCATGCCTCATAAACGTAATCCGATCGGTTCTGAGAATATGACCGGGATGGCTCGTGTGATCAGGGGTTATATGCTCACGGCCTATGAAAATGTACCTCTCTGGCACGAGCGCGACATCTCTCACTCTTCTGCTGAGCGTGTGATCCTACCGGATGCGACAATCGCCCTCAACTACATGTTGAACCGCTTTGCCAACATCGTGAAGAACTTGACGGTGTTCCCGGAGAACATGAAGCGCAATATGGACCGTACACTCGGCCTCATCTATTCACAGCGCGTCCTCCTTGCCCTCATTGATAAAGGCATGGCTCGTGAAGAAGCCTACGATACCGTGCAGCCGAAGGCCATGGAAGCATGGGAGAAACAGGTGCACTTCCGCACACTCGTAGAAGAAGAGGAAGCCATCACATCAAAATTGTCACCTGCTGACATCGATGACTGTTTTGATTACAATTACCATTTGAAACATGTAGATACGATTTTTGAGCGCTGCGGTCTCGTGGACTGACGCTCTGACAATCGCATAGGGACGGGTTTATATTCAGACCCCTCCCTTTTTTTATGGAAATATAGACTGAAGATTGGCAATGTTTCGATTTGGAGGGACTCAAAAATGGAAAAAGGTTCGCTGCTATATGAAGGAAAAGCCAAACGGATTTACGCGACGGATGATCCTGATATCGTGTGGATTCATTATAAAAACTCCGCCACGGCCTTCAATGGGGAAAAGAAGGCGGATATCGCTGGAAAGGGCGTCCTGAATAACAAGATTTCCAGTTTGTTATTTTCAAAGCTTGCCGAACGCGGCATCCAGAGTCATTTCATCAAACAGCTGTCGGATGAAGAGCAACTTGTGAAAAAGGTGGACATCATCCCACTCGAAGTCGTGGTCCGCAATGTGATCGCAGGCAGCCTGTCGAAGCGTCTGGGCAGGGAGGAAGGCGAGGAAATGCCTTCACCGGTCATCGAGTTCTACTACAAGGATGATGCCCTGGGGGATCCACTCATCAACGATGACCACATCGACTACCTTGGGGTTGCGACAAGTGAAGAGCGCCGGGAGATCAGGGATATGGCCCTCCAGGTCAACAGCGTCCTGCAAACGATCTTCAACGAGGCCGGTGTGATCCTGGTAGATTTCAAGCTTGAGTTCGGAAAGGACCGGGAAGGACAGATCCTCCTTGGGGATGAAGTATCGCCGGATACATGCCGATTATGGGATGCCGAGACGCGTCAGAAGCTCGATAAAGATGTGTTCAGAAGAGGAATCGGTAGTTTGACAGAAGTATATGCCATCATACTAGAACGATTGGGAGGAACTGCACATGTATAAAGTCAAAGTATATATCACCCTGAGAGAAAGCGTATTGGACCCGCAAGGAAGCGTGGTGAAGAATGCCCTTCATTCCATGGAGTTCACGGAAGTGGAAGAGGTTCGTGTCGGGAAGTATATGGAGCTGAGCCTCCCGTCATCTGTGAAAAACGTGGAAGCGGCTGTTGAAGAAATGTGCCACCGCCTGCTTGCCAATCCGGTCATCGAAGACTACCGATATGAAATCGAGGAGAGTGTCGCTCAATGAAGTTCGCGGTCATCGTATTCCCAGGTTCCAACTGTGATGTAGACATGTATCATGCGATCAAAGATGAAATCGGCGAGGAAGTCGAGTATGTATGGCATGAGGAAGCGAGCCTTGAAGGCTTCGATGCCATCCTGCTGCCCGGCGGGTTCTCGTATGGCGACTATCTCCGCTCAGGTGCCATCGCCCGTTTCTCCAACGTCATGAGAGAAGTGATCAAGGCTGCTGGCGAAGGGAAGCCCGTCCTTGGTGTATGCAATGGATTCCAGGTACTGCTCGAATCCGGTCTCCTGCCTGGTGCCATGAGACGGAACGATCATCTGAAGTTCATCTGCAAGACCGTACCATTGAAAGTCGAAACCAATGAAACGATGTTCACGAACAGCTATGAAAAGGGTGACGAGATCCAGATCCCTATTGCCCACGGAGAAGGCAATTACTTCTGTGACGAAGAAACACTCAAAGAACTGAAGGCCAACAATCAGATCGTGTTCACCTACGGTGGGTATAATCCGAACGGAAGCGTAGCGGATATTGCCGGGATCACGAATCACGCAGGCAACGTCCTTGGTATGATGCCTCACCCTGAGAGGGCCATGGAACCTTTACTAGGTAGTGAAGACGGGAAGAAATTATTTCAATCGATTGTGAAGCACTGGAGGGAACAACATGTCGTTAATGCTTGAACCGACTTCAAAGACAGTTAAAGAGGAAAAGCTATACCGGGATATGGGGTTGACCGATGAAGAATTCACGATGGTGGAAGAGATCCTCGGAAGGACACCGAACTATACGGAAACCGGCCTTTTCTCGGTCATGTGGTCCGAGCACTGCAGCTACAAGAACTCTAAGCCGGTCCTCCGCAAGTTCCCGGTCACGGGCGAACGCGTCCTGCAGGGTCCTGGGGAAGGCGCGGGAATCGTCGATATCGGCGACGACCAGGCCGTGGTCTTCAAGATCGAGAGCCATAACCACCCATCAGCCATCGAACCCTACCAGGGGGCGGCGACGGGTGTCGGAGGCATCATCCGTGATGTATTCTCCATGGGGGCTCGCCCTATCGCACTCCTCAACTCTCTTCGCTTTGGAGAGTTGGATTCTCCTCGTGTTCAGTATCTATTTAAAGAAGTAGTGGCAGGGATCGCCGGCTACGGGAATTGCATCGGCATCCCGACGGTCGGGGGTGAAGTGCAATTCGACGCTTCCTATGAAGGGAATCCCCTCGTCAATGCCATGTGTGTCGGGTTGATTGACCATAAAGACATCAAGAAGGGCCAGGCTCACGGAGTCGGTAACACCGTCATGTACGTCGGCGCCAAGACTGGCCGCGATGGTATCCACGGAGCAACCTTTGCCTCAGAGGAGCTCAACGAAGGCTCAGACGAGAAGCGTCCAGCCGTTCAAGTAGGCGACCCGTTCATGGAGAAATTGCTCCTTGAAGCGTGTCTTGAGCTCATCCATAACGATGCGCTCGTCGGGATCCAGGATATGGGGGCGGCAGGACTGACAAGCTCCTCGGCTGAAATGGCTTCAAAAGCCGGATCCGGTATCGAGATGAACCTTGATCTGATCCCGCAGCGTGAAACGGGGATGACCGCGTATGAAATGATGCTGTCTGAGTCCCAGGAACGCATGCTCATCGTCGTCAAGAAAGGACGCGAGCAGGAAATCGTCGACCTCTTCTCCAAGTATGATCTTGAAGCGGTATCCGTCGGACATGTAACGGACGACCAGCGTCTCCGCCTTATCCATAAAGGCGAAGTCGTATCCGATGTGCCGGTAGATGCCCTGGCTGAAGAAGCACCGGTCTACCATAAACCATCCAAGGAAGCGGCGTACTACAAGGAATTCCAGGCGATGGAGACCCCGGTGCCGAACGTGGACGATTACAAAGAAACCCTACTCGCCCTCCTTAAGCAGCCGACGATTTCAAGCAAGGAATGGGTCTATGACCAGTATGACCATCAGGTGAGGACGAGTACGGTTGTCAGCCCGGGCTCCGATGCAGCTGTCGTCCGCGTGCGCGGTACAAGGAAGGCCCTTGCCATGACAACGGACTGTAACTCTCGCTATCTGTATCTCGATCCGGAAGTCGGCGGCAAGATCGCCGTGGCAGAAGCAGCACGTAACATCGTCTGTTCAGGGGCGATCCCACTTGCCATCACGGACTGCCTGAACTTCGGTAATCCCGAGAAGCCGGAAATCTTCTGGCAGATTGAAAAATCCGTCGATGGGATGAGTGAAGCATGCCGGGAGCTCAGCACACCGGTCATCGGGGGGAATGTATCCCTTTATAACGAATCAATGGGAACAGCCATCTACCCGACACCGGTTGTCGGTATGGTCGGATTGATCGAAGACATCGATCACATCACAACTCAAAGCTTCAAAGCGGAAGGGGACCTCATCTATCTGTTGGGTGAAACCCTTGAAGAGTTCGGCGGCAGTGAGCTTCAGAAGATGACGGAAGGGAAGATCTTCGGCCATGCACCGGCAATCGATCTGAAAGTGGAGCTTCGCCGTCAGATGCAGCTTCTCGAAGCGATCCAGGAAGGCCTTGTCGCCTCTGCCCATGATCTTGCAGAAGGCGGTCTGTCTGTCGCCCTTGCTGAATCGGCTTTCGGTACCGATGGTCTTGGAGCGGAAGTGACACTCGCAGGATCAAACCCTGTAGCGGATCTATTCAGTGAAACCCAATCCCGCTTCCTCATCACCGTCAAACCGGAACATCAGGAAGCGTTTGAACGACTAGTATCTGAAACCACCCTCATCGGTCGCGTAACGGATGATGCGGCCCTATCCATCAAGTCCGAGGCAGAAGGCGGCCTCATCAATGCATCGGTCCAAGAGCTGGAAGCAGCTTGGAAAGGAGCCATCCCATGCTTACTGAAATCAAAGGCTTAAATGAAGAGTGCGGTGTCTTCGGTATCTGGGGTCATCCCAATGCCGCCCAGATCACCTATTATGGACTCCACAGTCTGCAGCATAGGGGACAGGAGGGGACGGGAATCGTCGTATCCGACGGGGAACGCCTCCGCTGTCTGAAGGGAGAAGGCCTTGTGACAGAGGTTTTCCATGAAGGGACGATCGAGAAGCTGGAAGGAACGGGAGCCATCGGCCATGTGCGCTATGCAACGGCTGGAGGGGGCGGATATGAAAACGTCCAGCCCCTCCTCTTCAACTCCCAGACCGGCGGACTTGCCCTCGCCCATAACGGGAACCTGGTGAATGCCAACGGACTCAAGCATCAGCTTGAAGGACAAGGAAGCATCTTCCAGACAACGTCCGATACAGAGGTCCTGGCCCATCTGATCAAACGAAGCGGATTTTCCAGCCTGAAGAATCGCGTGCGCAATGCCCTTTCCATGGTCAAGGGGGCGTATGCCTTCGTCATCATGACCGAAGATGAGCTCATGGTCGCCCTCGATCCCCATGGACTGCGCCCCCTTTCCCTCGGGAAGATCGGGGATGCATACTGTGTGGCATCTGAGACCTGTGCGTTTGATATCGTCGGGGCGGAATTCATCCGCGACGTCGAGCCTGGTGAACTTCTCGTCATCAATGATGAAGGAGTGACATCCGAGAAATTCAGTTTCTCCAGTGGCAACGCCATGTGTACGATGGAATATGTGTATTTCTCCAGACCGGACAGCAATATCCAAGGTGTGAATGTCCATTCCGCACGGAAGCGGATGGGGATGGAGCTTGCGAAGGAAGCACCGATCGAAGCAGACGTCGTGACGGGGGTGCCGGACTCCAGCATCTCGAGTGCCATCGGATATGCAGAGGCTTCGGGCATCCCGTATGAGCTCGGGCTCATCAAGAATCGTTACGTCGGCAGGACCTTCATCCAGCCGTCCCAATCGTTGCGTGAGCAAGGCGTGAAGATGAAACTCTCCCCGGTGCGCGGCGTCGTGGAAGGGAAGCGGGTCGTGATGGTGGATGACTCCATCGTACGTGGTACTACAAGCAGGCGGATCGTCAGCATGCTGAAAGAAGCGGGGGCGAAGGAAGTCCACGTGTGCATCAGCTCGCCACCGATCAAGAATCCATGCTTCTACGGCATCGATACGTCCACACATGAGGAGTTGATCGCAGCGAACAACTCCGTGGAAGAGATGAGGCAGATCATCGGAGCCGATTCCCTCACATTCCTGTCAACAGAAGGGGTCATGAAGGCGATCGACCGAGATGATCATTCCGACAATCGCGGGCAGTGCCTGGCGTGCTTCACAGGGAAGTATCCGACTGAAATCTATCCGGATACCCTTCATCCACACGAAAAAGAGCTAGTGAAATAGGAGGAAGATTGATGGCTAATGCATATCGGCAAGCAGGAGTTGACATAGAAGCAGGATACGAATCCGTCGATCGGATCAAGAAGCACGTCAAGCGGACGGCCCGGGAAGGCGTCCTTGGTCAGTTGGGGAGCTTCGGCGGCATGTTCGATCTCTCGGCATTGAACTTGAAGGAGCCGGTCCTCGTCTCCGGGACGGACGGGGTGGGGACGAAGCTGAAGCTCGCCTTCCAGGCGGATCGCCATGACACCATCGGTATCGACTGCGTCGCCATGTGTGTGAATGACATCGTGGTCCAGGGAGCGGAACCATTATATTTCCTTGATTATATTGCCACTGGCAAAGCCGTACCGGAAAAGATCGAAGCGATCGTCAAAGGGATTGCCGACGGCTGCGAGCAGGCAGGCTGTGCCCTGATTGGCGGTGAGACCGCGGAAATGCCGGGCATGTACGCAGATGATGAGTATGATATTGCCGGATTTTCCGTTGGTGCCTGTGAGAAGAAGGCGATCGTGACGGGAGAAGAGATCCGCGAAGGTGACGTTCTCATCGGCCTCGCCTCAAGCGGGATCCACAGTAATGGCTATTCCCTCGTAAGGAAGGTCTTCTTCGATGATCATGATTTCGACCTTGAATCCGTGCTCCCTGGATGGGACGCCCCTCTTGGTGAAGTCCTCCTGACACCGACGAAGATTTACGTGAAGCCGGTATTGGAGACGCTGAAGACATTCTCCATCAAGGGAATGAGCCATGTGACGGGCGGTGGATTCATCGAGAACATCCCGCGCATGCTTCCGGATGGAATGAAAGCCCATATCACCGAAGGTGCGTGGGACATCCCTCCGATCTTCGGAGCCCTTGAAGAGTACGGCAGCATCCCGAGGGAAGAGATGTACAATATCTTCAATATGGGAATCGGTTTCGTATTGGCCGTCGAGAAGGAATCGGCTGAAGAGGTCCTTGCATTCTTGAATGGCATCGGCGGGGAAGCGGCCATCATCGGGCATGTCGCCGCAGGGAACGGCGTGACGATTTCGACTGCCACAGGAAGCGGACGATCATGAAGAAGATTGCCGTGTTTGCATCGGGGAGCGGAAGCAATTTTCAATCGATCGTGGATGAAATCGACAGCGGCATGCTTCAGGCCGATGTCCGATTGCTTGTATGCGATCGCCCCGGCGCCCGGGTGACAGAGCGTGCGGAAGCCGCAGGGATCCCTGTCTTCTCCTTCCGGGCGAAAGAGTATGAAAGCAAGGAAGCCTTCGAAGGTGAAATCGTCCGTGAGCTGAGGGCGTCAGGGGTGGAGTTCATCGTCCTCGCCGGATACATGAGGCTGATCGGGCCGACGCTCCTCGAGGCCTTCGACGGAAAGATCGTCAATATCCATCCTTCCATCCTTCCTGCTTTTCCTGGTAAGGATGCCATCGGGCAGGCGTTCGATGGCGGGGTGAAGGTGACCGGGGTCACGATCCATTATGTGGATGCCGGAATGGATACCGGTGAAATCATCGCTCAGGAAGCCGTGACCGTGGAGGAAGATGAAACAAGAGAGTCCCTTCAGCGCAAGATCCAGGCAGTCGAGCACCGTTTGTACCCGGCAACATTACGCGACATGTTCAGAAAAAAGTGATGGGTCGATCGCTTTAATATGGTAGAGTGGTAACGTAGGAAGTAACTAACACCCTGAGGAGGATTCACATTGAAAAAAAGAGCATTGATCAGTGTTTCGGATAAAAGCGGAGTGATCGAATTTGCAAGCGAGCTCCGGGCATTGGGTTTTGAGATCATTTCGACAGGAGGGACGAAGCGTCTTCTTCGTGACAGCGGGGTAGAAGTCATCGGAGTAGAAGACGTGACTGGGTTCCCTGAGATCCTTGAAGGGCGCGTCAAGACCCTTCATCCGTTCATCCATGGTGGGCTACTGGCCAAGCGCGGCGAGGAAAGCCATCTTGAACAGATGAAAGAGCAGGGCATCGAAGGAATCGATCTTGTCTGTGTGAACCTGTATCCATTCCAACAAACGATCTCCAAACCGAATGTCGAAGCGGATGAGGCCATCGAGAACATCGACATCGGTGGACCGACGATGCTTCGTGCCGCAGCAAAGAATCATCAATATGTCACCGTCGTCGTCGATCACCTTGATTACGAAGACGTGCTGGCCGAGCTCAAAGTCAATGGAGTCGTTCCTCATGAGAAGCGCAGGAAGCTGGCGGCCAAAGTATTCCGCCATACAGCCGCGTATGATGCCTATATCGCAGAGTACATGACCGAGCTTGCAGGCGAGGAGAACCCTGAGCGCCTGACCCGCACATTCGAGCTGAAGCAGACGCTCCGATACGGTGAAAATCCACATCAGGAAGCATCCTTCTATCGTTCTGCCCTCGGGTCGGATTTCTCCATTGCCATGGCAAGACAGCTTCACGGGAAGGAGCTTTCCTATAACAACATCAGCGATGCCAATGCAGCCCTCCAGATCGTAAAGGAATTCGACGGTCCGGCAGCAGTCGCCGTCAAGCATATGAACCCTTGTGGCGTCGGAGTCGGGGAAACGATTCTCGAAGCGTACGAAAAGGCGTATGAAGCGGACTCCACGTCCATTTTCGGCGGTATCGTTGCCTTGAACCGCCAGGTGGATGAAGCCACTGCCAGGTTGCTTCATGAGATCTTCCTTGAGATCGTCATCGCACCTGCATTCAGCGATGAAGCATTCGAGATCCTTTCAGGCAAGAAGAACATCAGGCTCATGACCGTACCATTTGATTCCCTGAAGAAAACGGAGCGCCGATTGACATCTGTTGAGGGCGGACTCCTTGTACAGGCTGACGATACGCACACCCTCGAGCAGGCAGATGTCCGTGTCGTGACGAAGCGTCAACCGACAGAAGAAGAGTGGGATGCATTGAAGCTCGGATGGAAGGTCGTCAAACACGTAAAATCCAATGCCATCGTCGTGACGGACGATCAGATGACACTCGGTGTCGGTGCCGGTCAGATGAATCGTGTCGGCGCCGCCAAAATCGCCCTTGAACAGGCGGGTGAACGAGCAAAGGGTGCGTCCCTCGCATCCGACGCCTTCTTCCCGATGGGAGATACGGTGGAGACGGCAGCGGCAGCCGGCATCACGGCCATCATCCAGCCGGGTGGGTCGATCCGCGACGAGGAATCGATCAAGAAGGCGGATGAGCACGGGATCGCCATGGTCTTCACGGGCGTACGCCATTTCAAACATTAAGGTCATTCTGCCCCTCCTGATTGGGAGGGGCTTCCCTATCAAAAGGAGGTTCTACTGATGAACGTGTTAGTGATTGGACGAGGCGGCCGTGAGCATGCCATCTGCAAAAAGCTTGCCGAAAGTGACAGTGTGTCGAAAGTGTATTGTGCTCCCGGGAATGCGGGCATCTCCGAGGTGGCGCAACTTGTGCCGATCCAAGAGACGAATATTCACGCCCTAGTGGAGTTTGCCAGGGCGGAAAAGCTTGATTTCACATTCGTCGGTCCGGAAATTCCCCTTCTGGAAGGGATCGTCGATGTATTCAGGGAGGAGTCGCTTCCGATCTTCGGTCCGACAAAGGATGCGGCGATCATTGAAGGAAGCAAATCGTTCTCCAAGCAGCTCATGAAGGATTACGGGATCCCGACAGCGGATTATGAAGTATTCACCCATGCTGCGGATGCCATTGAGTATGTAAAGGGGAAGGGGGCGCCCATTGTCATCAAAGCCGATGGTCTTGCAGCCGGTAAAGGGGTCGTTGTAGCCGGTACGGTGGAGGAAGCGGTCGGTGCGCTGGAGGACATGCTCGTGAATGCCCGTTTCGGTGATGCATCCCAGAAGGTAGTGGTGGAAGAGTGTCTGTTCGGAGAAGAATTCTCCCTCATGGCTTTTGTGGACGGGAAGACCGTCCATCCCATGGTGATCGCACAGGATCACAAGCGGGCCCATGACGGGGATGAAGGACCGAATACTGGCGGGATGGGGGCATATTCCCCGGTTCCCCATATTCCTGATGCAGTGGTGCAGGATGCCGTGAAGACCGTCCTCGAACCGACGGCGCGTGCCATGGTCGAAGAAGGTCGCCCATTCACGGGGATCCTTTATGCAGGTCTGATGCTCACGAGTGATGGACCTAAAGTCATTGAATTCAATGCCCGTTTCGGCGATCCTGAGACCCAGGTGGTACTGCCGCGGCTGACATCCGACTTCGGACTCGTTGTGAAGCATTTGATCGAAGGGAAGGACGTATCCCTGGAGTGGAGCGGGGAAGCGGTGGTCGGTGTCGTCCTCGCTGCCGAAGGCTACCCTGGTTCCTACAGGAAGGGTGTGCCGATCCCGGATCTGAGCGCATTTGAACTTGTGTACCATGCAGGGACGGAGACGGGTGAAGCAGGACTAGTCTCAAACGGAGGAAGAGTCCTTCTCACAGCGGAAAAGGGACCGTCGGTTGAACAGGCCATGGAGGCGGTTTATGAAAAACTCCGACCGTTGGAAACACGAGGTCTCTTTTACCGAACGGATATCGGTGCGAAGGCTATCGGACGCGTTTCTTCCTGACGCGTTTCACGTAGACGAACAGGAATGCCACGATTCCTCCGATGATGGAGAGTAACACATAAGACATATCCGTGATGTATTCAAGCATGTTTCATCACTCCTTTTCATACGAATGAGAGTGCCGGGATCCCCGGCACTCTTTTCTTTGTGTCTCAGTTCTTTGTGAAGCCGGAATCAGGAATCCCGCCTTTAAGCGCTTTGGCCACCTCATCATTGGAGAATTGCTCCGGATTGAACTCGCTTTTCTTTTCTTGATGCGGTTCCGGGTGCACAGGGGTATGCTTGGCCGGTTCGTGCTGATTGTGGTGATCGTGACCCCCATGCTCGTCCTTCTTATTCCAAGAGAACATATCTTTCATGTTCATGCCTTTGTCAGAGTCCCTTCCCATAAGGTCTGTGACCGGACAGTACTTCAGGAATCCTTCCCCGATCTTCATGGCGGCGACGGCTGCAACGAGCAGATAGGACTTCCTCCAGGGACGTTTGACAAGCTTTGCAGTGGTCCAGGCGAGGAGGGTGAAACCGATGGTGATCCTCACGAGGGCGTTGATGATTCCAATGTTTGATGATACCTTCATTTCCTTCATCTCCTTGAGTGTAAAATTCACATAATTGTTTAAACCTTTACTGCGTTAAATAGTAAAATATGTTAGCATGGGAACTATACTATTATCATTCCACTAGAGGAGTGTTCACATTGGAACAACGCTACAGATGGAAGAACAAAGAGCTGAGAGAACATGTACAGGTGCTGGATGGTCAGCGCTCCCCCAGCATGCTCCTGAAGAATGCCACATACCTACATTCGACTCTCAAGAAATGGGTTGAGGGCCATATCTGGATCGACCGCGACCGCATCGTATATGCCGGAGACCGCCTGCCGGAACATACATCGGACTGCGAGATCATCGATTGCCGCTCCCACTATCTTGTTCCGGGATACATCGAACCGCATGTTCACCCGTTTCAGCTTTATAATCCCCAGACTTTCACCAAATATGCATCTCAGACGGGAACAACGACATTTATCAACGACAATCTGATGATGTTTTTATTATCAGGAAAAAAGAAAGCGTTTACTTTATTGAAAGAGCTCAAAAAACTACCCGTGACCATGTACTGGTGGACACGGTTCGATTCACAAACAGAGATGGTCCAGGAAGAAACGACATTCTCGAATCGGGAAGTGAAATCCTGGCTGGAGCATGATGCTGTCATCCAGGGTGGGGAACTGACGGCCTGGCCGCGCCTCCTTGAGGGGGATGATCTCATTCTTCACTGGATGCAGGAAGCGAAGCGGATGGGCAAGGCCGTGGAAGGCCATCTGCCGGGTGCTTCGGATAAGACGATCGCGAAGCTTCGCCTTCTCGGGATTGATGGAGATCATGAATCCATGACCGGCGAAGACGTGTATAAGCGCCTTCTCCAAGGGCTGACGGTCACCTTGAGGCACTCGTCCATCCGACCGGATTTGCCGGTTTTACTGGAAGGACTGAAGGAGCAGGGAATCGACACATATGATTCCCTCCTATTCACGACGGATGGGTCTACTCCGGCCTTTTACGAAGATGGTGTGATGAACGGCTTGATCAATATGGCCATCGAAAGCGGCATCCCTGAAGTCGAAGCGTTCAACATGGCGAGCTATAATGCGGCCAGGCATTACGGGATCGGACATCTTCATGGAATGATTGCGACGGGACGCGTGGCCAACATCAACTTCCTTAAGAAGAAGGACGATGCGACACCTGTTTCGGTGCTGGCGAAAGGGAAGTGGGTACTGAAGGACGGGGAACCGGTGAAAGAGGATACCGTCATCCCTTGGTCGTCCAATGGGTTCAAGCCCCTCGATCTCAACTGGGAGGCAGGATATGATGATATGCAGTTCTCCATGCCGTTCGGAATCGAAATGGTCAATGACGTCATTACGAAGCCGTATTCCATCGCGATCAATCCGTCCCAGGATGTACTCTCTACGGAGCACGATGAATCCTTTCTCCTCATGCTCGACCGCGGAGGGAAGTGGAGGATCTCGACGATGATCAAAGGGTTCGCTCACTCTGTGATGGGGTTTGCGTCGTCTTACTCCAATACAGGGGATATCATCGTCATCGGGAAGAGCAAGCCCGACATGATTGCGGCGTTCAACCGCATGAAGGAGCTGGGCGGAGGCATCGTCCTGACGGAACACGGGGAAGTCGTCCAGGAAATTCCCCTTCCATTGAGCGGGATCCTCTCCGACAAGGAGATGCCTGAATTGATCGGGGAAGAAAAGGCACTGAAAGAGGCCCTGATAGAGAGGGGCTATACGTTTGCCGATCCGATCTATACCCTGCTCTTCCTGCAGTCGACCCATCTTCCGTACATCCGGGTCACACCGAAAGGAATCTATGATGTCATGAATAAAACGGTACTCTTTCCGACGATAATGCGTTAAAATATGAAAGTAAGTTCATTTTAATAAAATAGGGGTGTTCAGCATGCTTGTTCGTTTCATGGCCATTGCCATAAGCGTGCTCACACTTGTCGCATGCAGCTCAAATCAGCCAACGAATCCGACTGACAACGAAGATGCCGTCCCAGTATCAGAAGACAAGACAGGTGCTGAGTCCCACTCCCCTTTAACAGGGGAAGTCCAGGATGAAGGAAACGGCAGGTCCATCGCCGTCATGATCAATAATCATCCGAAGGCAAGACCGCAATCAGGCTTATCCCAGGCGGATATCGTCTATGAAATCCTCGCCGAAGGGAATATTACGCGATTTTTGGCCATCTTTCAGAGTGAAAGGCCTGAGAATGTAGGTCCTGTAAGGAGTGCAAGGGATTATTATATCAGTCTTGCAAAGGGGTATGACAGTCTGTTCATTGCACATGGTTATTCACCTGATGCGAAAAAGATCCTTCAGGGCGGCGCTGTTGATAACCTGAATGGTATCAGCTATGATGGTACATTGTTCAAACGGGCAAGCTCACGGAAGGCACCCCATAATTCCTATATCACGTTCGAGAACATCAAGAAGGGTGCCGACGATCTGGGGTATGACCTTTCCGCCCCACCCAAGAATCTCGCTTTTTCGGATGATCCGGCAAAAGGGAAGGTTGCAGGCTCCGTCATGGTGTCCTATCAGGATCCTTCGTTCGATTCCACTTTCATCTATAATAGGGATGAAGGCAAATATGAACGGTATTCAGCAGGCGACCAAACCGTGGATGACGGAACAAAGGACCCCGTCCTCATCGAGAATCTGCTGATCATCCAAGCGCGTCATGAGGTCGTCGACACCTCGGGCAGGCGGATGATCGACTTCGAAAGCGGAGGGAAGGCTTACCTCATCCAGGATGGCATCCGCCGGGACGTCAACTGGAAGAACGACGGGGGGCGCATCCTCCCTTATCAGGACGGAAAACCGATTCCTTTCCACCCGGGCCACACGTGGATCTCTGTGATCCCCGATTCCCCGGGACTGTCGGAAGCCGTATCCTATGAAGAAGGCAGATGATCTTCTTCTCTGCGCGTTACGGCACTAATTTTTAGCAAATAAAGGAGTATACCATTATGCAAATCAATAAACTTAGGGGCAAAGAGCTCGATCAGCTCTTCAATGCTGTCCTTTCACTTCAGGATCTGGAAGAGTGCTATCGTTTCTTCGATGACCTTTGTACCATCAATGAAATTCAATCACTTGCTCAGCGCCTTGAGGTGGCACGCATGCTTCAGGACGGGAATACCTATCATAAAATCGAAACGGAGACCGGTGCCAGTACCGCCACCATCTCACGTGTCAAACGCTGCTTGAATTACGGGAATGATACGTATCAACTTGTACTCGACCGCGTTCATAAAAAAGATGATACAGAGGAAGACAGCTGATTGCAGCCGTCTTTCTTTTTTTGTCCGGCGGGTGATTCCTTCAACTTTTTTACAGCCGACGATGGTATGCGATGCCTGTCCGTAAATGATATAATACGTTAGATGGAAGAATGAATGGAGGAACGACAGTATGTATGATGTCCGGCAGTGGAGCCATGTGTTTAAATTAGATCCGAACAAAACCATAGAAGATGGAGAGCTTGAGGCCATCTGTGAATCCGGGACCGATGCCATCCTGGTAGGGGGGACGGACGGTGTGACCCTTGAGAATGTCCTGGATTTGATGGCTCGTGTGCGGCGCTATACGGTTCCCTGTATCCTTGAAGTATCGAATATGGAATCCCTGACACCGGGATTCGACTTGTATTTCATCCCCATGGTCTTGAACAGTTCGGACACCGATTGGGTGACGGGACTGCATCATCAAGCCGTGAAGGAATACGGAGAAATCATGAACTGGGAGGAGATCCTGGTGGAAGGATACTGCATCATGAACCCCGACTGCAAGGCGGCACAGCTGACCGGCGCAACAGGCGCCCTCGATGCTGAAGATGCAGCGGCCTATGCCCGCATGGCCGAAGAGATGTTCCATCTGCCGATCTTCTACTTGGAGTACAGTGGTATGTACGGGGATCTCGATACGGTCAAAGAAGTGAGCGACGCCCTGAATGAGACGACGTTCTTCTACGGCGGGGGCATCTCGAATGCCCGTCAGGCAAAGGAGATGGCGGACATCGCCGATGTGATCGTGGTCGGCAATGCCGTGTATGATAATCTGAAAGAAGCGCTCAAAACCGTGAAAGCTGTAAAAGGATAAAAGTAGCCATTGGCCTTAGCATAAAGTATAATGATAAAAAAATAGAACGTATGTTCGTTATGGTGGTGAAGAGAATGCAATTTTTGACTGATCGATTATTGAACGGGATGAATCCACAGCAGGCAGAAGCCGTAAAGGCGACCGATGGGCCTCTGTTGATCATGGCAGGTGCAGGCTCCGGGAAGACGAGGGTGTTGACCCACCGGATCGCCTATCTGATGGTGGAAAAAGGAGTCAATCCTTATAATATACTGGCCATCACGTTTACGAATAAAGCGGCAAGGGAGATGAAGGAGCGGATCACGAATATTCTCGGGGGTGCGTCTGAGAGTATCTGGATTTCCACCTTCCACAGCATGTGTGTACGGATCCTCAGAAGGGATATCGACCGGATCGGCATCAACCGAAACTTCACGATCCTCGATACGACGGATCAACAGTCAGTCATCAAGTCGATCCTGAAGGACCGAAACATCGATCCGAAGAAATTCGATCCACGATCGATCCTCGGCTCGATCAGCTCAGCGAAGAATGAACTGATCCCTCCCGAAGAGTTCGCGAAGAACGCAGGGAGCTATTATGATCAGGTCGTTTCCGACGTTTATACGGAATACCAGAGACGCCTCAGGAAGAATCAGGCGCTCGACTTCGATGATCTGATCATGACGACGATCCAGCTGTTCCAAAGGGTGCCGGAAGTGCTTGAATTCTATCAGCGGAAATTCCAATATATCCATGTGGACGAGTATCAGGATACGAACAGGGCCCAGTACATGCTCGTCAAGCTCATGGCGTCGCGCTTCCAGAATCTATGTGTCGTCGGTGATTCCGATCAGTCCATTTATAAATGGCGCGGTGCCGACATTGCCAATATCCTATCCTTCGAGAAGGATTATCCGAGGGCAAAAGTCATCCTCCTCGAGCAGAATTACCGCTCGACGAAGCGGATCCTCCAGGCGGCGAACGAAGTCATCCAGAAGAACTCGAACCGGAAGCCGAAGAACCTGTGGACGGAGAACCATGACGGTGAGAAGATTTCATATTTCAGAGCGGATACGGAACAGTCCGAAGCTCAGTTCGTAACGGGTAAAATCAAGGAAATGGTGGATGCAGGAAAGCGGAAATACTCCGACTTTGCCATCCTGTACCGGACCAATGCACAGTCCCGTGTCATGGAGGAAGTTCTCCTCAAGTCCAATATTGAATACGCCATCGTCGGCGGAATCAAGTTCTATGATCGTAAAGAGATCAAGGACATCCTGGCCTATCTGCGTCTCATTTCGAACCCTGATGATGACATCAGCCTGCAAAGGGTCATCAACGTACCGAAACGGGGAGTGGGGGCGACGTCACTCGATAAGATTGCCAGATATGCACAGGACCATGATATTTCCATGTTCACGGCCCTTGAAGAAGCCGATTTCATCGGGTTGAGCCCGAAAATCACAAAAGCCGTGATTGAATTCAAGGAAATGATCAAAGGCTATACAGGAATGCAGGAGTATCTGTCCGTCACGGAACTCGTGGAAGAGATCCTAGATAAGTCGGGATACAACGACATGCTGAAGGCAGAGAAATCCATTGAATCCCAAAGCCGCCTCGAGAACTTGGACGAGTTCCTGTCTGTAACCAAGGAGTTTGAGAAGTCGAATGAGGATAAGAGCCTTGTGGCCTTCCTGACCGACCTTGCCCTTGTGGCCGATATCGACAAGCTGGATGAAGATGATAAGCCGAAGGATTCCGTCATCCTCATGACGCTCCATGCGGCGAAGGGACTTGAGTTCCCTGTCGTCTTCCTGATGGGGATGGAAGAAGGGGTATTTCCCCACAGTCGTTCCCTTATGGAAGAAGACGAGATGGAGGAAGAGCGCAGGCTTGCGTATGTCGGTATCACCCGTGCCGAGGAAGAACTGTATATTTCGAATGCCCAGATGCGTACCCTCTTCGGGCAGACAAAGATGAATCCCGTTTCGCGATTCATCAATGAAATCCCGGCAGATTTGCTGGATAACGTGGTGACCGAGAAGAAAAGCGCCATCTCCTTCCAGTCATCACGCCCGGCTGCGCGTCCGGCACCGAGAAAACCGGTTTCACGTCCGGCACCGGCATCCGGAGGGGCTGCTGCAAGCTGGCAGGTCGGCGATAAAGCACAGCATAAAAAATGGGGAACAGGCACCGTGGTCAGCGTAAAAGGCTCCGGTGACGGCGTCGAACTCGACATCGCCTTCCCGAGTCCGACGGGCATCAAGCGCCTCCTGGCGAAATTCGCCCCGATTGAAAAAGTATGAACAACCTAAAAATCGTCTGAAAGGGCTGTGTGGAAATGGAACGACAATCAGCTGAAAAGCGCGTGCAGGAGCTGCACGAAACCTTGAATCAGTATAACTATGAATATCATGTACTCGACAAGCCGTCGGTTCCGGATTCCGAATATGACCAGCGTCTGAGGGAGCTCATCGAACTTGAGGACCAATTTCCGGACCTGAAGTCACCGGATTCCCCGACGCAACGGGTCGGAGGGGCAATCCTTGATTTCTTTGAAAAAGTCGAGCACAGGACGCCCATGCTCAGTCTCGGGAATGCCTTCAACGAGCAGGACCTACGGGATTTCGACAGACGTGTCCGCCAGGCAGTCGGCGACGATTTTTCCTATGTATGCGAGCTGAAGATCGATGGACTTGCCGTTTCCCTCCGTTATGAGGGCGGCCGCTTCGTTCAGGGTGCCACCCGGGGGGATGGTTCCATCGGAGAAGACATCACCTCCAACCTGAAGACGATCCGTTCGATTCCCTTGAAAGTGAAAGAAACGGCCGCATTTGAAGTGAGGGGCGAGGCGTTCATGCCGAAACGGTCGTTCGAAGCATTGAATGCCGCGAAAGAAGAGCGGGGAGAAGAACCGTTTGCCAATCCGCGGAACGCAGCGGCAGGCTCCCTTCGTCAGCTTGATCCGAAAATCGCGGCTTCGCGTAACCTCGATATCTTCCTCTATGCCCTGGCGGAAATCGGGGATATGGGGATCGAGTCCCACAGCGAGGGGCTCGACCGGCTGGATGAGCTTGGATTCAAGACGAATCCGGAGCGCAAACGGTGTGCCACGATTGAGGAAGTACTGGAATACGTGGAGGAATGGACGCAGGGCCGTCCTGATCTCTCGTATGACATCGACGGGATCGTCATCAAAGTGGATGCCCTCGATCAACAGAGTGAACTCGGGACGACGGCGAAGAGCCCAAGATGGGCCATCGCCTTCAAGTTTCCGGCAGAAGAAGTCGTCACGATCCTGAAGGACATCGAGCTGAGTGTCGGACGCACCGGTGTGGTGACGCCGACTGCGATCCTCGAGCCTGTCAGGGTTGCAGGGACGACCGTTCAACGTGCCTCCCTGCATAATGAAGACCTTATCAGGGAGAAAGACATCAAGATCGGCGACCACGTTGTGATCAAAAAGGCAGGGGATATCATCCCTGAAGTGGTGAACGTACTCGAAGAAAAGCGTACCGGCGAAGAACAGGAATTCTCCATGCCGACCCACTGTCCGGAGTGTGAAAGCGAACTGGTGAGACTGGAAGGAGAGGTCGCCCTCCGGTGCATCAATCCGAAATGTCCCGCTCAGATCAGGGAAGGACTCATCCATTTCGTTTCACGCAATGCCATGAATATCGACGGACTGGGAGAGAAGGTCATCAGCCAGTTGTTCAGGGAACAACTCATTGAAGATGTAGCCGACCTGTATCGACTGGAACGTGAGCAGCTTCTGGCCCTTGAACGGATGGGGGAGAAATCCGTTGATAATCTCCTTGCCGCCATCGAAGCATCGAAGAAGAACTCACTTGAAAAGCTGCTGTTCGGCCTCGGAATCCGTCATGTCGGTGCCAAAGCCGCCAAGACCCTGTCCCAGGAATTCGGGACGATGGATAAGCTATCCTCGGCGTCTGCTGAAGAGCTGACGGCTGTCAATGAGATCGGCGGGAAAATGGCTGAAGCCATCGTCGCCTATTTCGAGAACGAAGAAGTACAGGAGCTGCTCCAGGAATTGAAGGATGCTGGAGTGAATATGGAATATAAAGGACCGAAACCGGTCGCTGCAAGCGACGTGGACTCCTATTTCGCAGGGAAGACCATCGTCCTTACAGGGAAGATCGAACAGCTCAGCAGGAATGAAGCAAAAGAACGGATCGAAGCCCTCGGAGGCAAGGTGACAGGAAGCGTGAGCAAGAAAACCGATCTCGTCATTGCAGGGGAAGAAGCAGGTTCCAAGCTGACGAAAGCCAATGAGCTGGAGATCGAGGTTTGGGATGAGGATAAGCTGTTGGAAGAACTAAACCGATAAGAGGTGTAGCAACGAATGAAAAAAGGAATCGTGGCCGCTCTCTCCGTACTGTTCCTACTGGGAGGATGTGCACCGACGTTTGAGAAGCAGGATCAGGTGGTTCAGGAGAACAAATCCGACGAAGGAGAGAAAGCGATCATACCGAGCTTTCAAATTTCGGAAGACTATTACAAGACGATGCTGCCGTATGAAACCAGT
Organism: Rossellomorea marisflavi; assembly: GCF_001274775.1. Taxonomy (GTDB): domain Bacteria; phylum Bacillota; class Bacilli; order Bacillales; family Bacillaceae_B; genus Rossellomorea; species Rossellomorea marisflavi. The sequence continues at coordinate 1,015,170 of NZ_LGUE01000004.1, read as the reverse complement.
GAAACCCGCGGCGTTGTGGTGAACGACCTCGGATCACGCTATGATATCAATGAGATCGAGACGGGGCTTATGCGGGTAGCCCAGAATCAATTTCCGACAGACGAGTATTTCTTCAAAGAAGGGAAATACCTCGATAAGGAAACCGTCGACAGCTGGCTGCAGCGTAAATATACGAGCAAGCAGCTGAAGGATAAGAAGATGAAGGAGTCCGAGAATATCGGGCTCAACCCCGTCCAGGAGGATGGCGAGACTGAACCGATCTACCTCGCCCACCTTGTGGAACACAACTACCTCATGAAGACCGAAGGGGATAAAGTCCGGCTTGGTGGGGTTGTGATTGCCCTCTCCCTGAACTCGGTCCAGTATGAGACGAATATGTCCAGCGGAGCCAGGACCGTCAAGAATATCAGCAATGACGAGCTGAAGCAGCAGGGAATGAAGATGGCCGAAGAGGTCGTAAAACGCCTCCGTCAGAAAGACGGGCTCAAAAACGCCCCGATCATGATTGCCCTTTATAAGCAGGCGCCGAAAGACGAACGTGTACCAGGTCATTTCTTCGCCTATTCCGTGGCAGGGAACGGAGAGGACTCGATCCAGGATTGGAAGGATGTCAATGAAAGCCATTATCTCTTCCCTTCCCCCGAAGCGGCCGATGCCCATCCGAATGATTACAAAGTCTTCAAGACCCTGAAAGATGACGTGGAGGATTACTTCCCGGTGTACACCGGTTTGACCGGCCAGGCACTATATGAAGATGATAAACTGGCAAAGATGGATTTTGAAGTCGCCCTCACCTTTGAAGGGAAGACTGAAACCATCGGATTTGCCCAGCATCTGGCCTCTATGATCACGAAACATGTGCCCGAAGGTTGGGACATGAAATTAACCATCTCCTCTTCCGACGGGCCTGAAGCCCTCATCGTGAAGAAAAAAGGAAGCAAGGAAACCTACGTCCATATCTATGAATGAACCCTCAACCCCGTCCTGTAAAGGCGGGGTTTTTTCGTGTGCTGCGAGAATTGTCGAACGATAAGCAGTAAAAAGGTGTTCCATAACAGAATTATCTGTTATACAATACAATCATATTAAATAAACTGTATTATAACAATACAGAGTGGAAGGTGTGATGAGCAGGGATGGACACCAAAGTGGTAGGCATGAGAATAAAGGGAGAGGGATCATACAAAGAGATCCTCACAGATGAAGCACTGGGATTTCTGGAACAGCTGGAAAGGCGTTTCGGTCAAAGGAGGAAGGAACTGCTTGAAGCAAGGTTGAATCGTCAAAAACGGTTTGATGAAGGGGGATCACCAGGTTTCCTGGACGAGACGGAGCATATCCGCAAGCTTGCCTGGACAGTAGATGAACTGCCGGAAGCCTTGAAAGATCGCCGGGTGGAAATCACCGGGCCGGTCGATCGCAAGATGATGATCAATGCTTTGAACTCCGGTGCGAATTGCTTCATGGCCTGCCTGGAGGATGCGACATCTCCGACATGGCAGAATGTCATGGAAGGGCAAGTCAATCTGCGGGATGCCGTAAACGGTTCAATCCACTACAGCCAGCCCGGCGGAAAAGAGTATCGCCTCAACGGGGAAGGGGCCGTTCTCATCGTCAGACCGAGGGGGATGCACCTGGTGGAGAAGCATATTGAGCTGGATGGTGAACCTCTCTCCGCTGGCCTGGTGGATTTCGGTTTGCATCTCTTCCACAGCGGCCCGAAGCTTGCCGCCACCGGAAGGGGACCATTCTTCTACCTTCCCAAGCTTGAAAGTCACCAGGAGGCCCGCTTCTGGAATGATGTGTTCATCTTTTCCCAGAAGGCGGTCGGACTGCCGAGGGGGACGATCAAAGCAACGGTCCTGATCGAAACCATCACCGCTGCGTTTGAAATGGATGAAATCCTCTATGAACTGAAAGAGCATTCGGCTGGCCTCAACTGTGGGCGTTGGGATTATATCTTCAGCTATATCAAAAAATTCCGTGCGAGGGGGGTCCTTCCCGACCGCTCCACCGTCACCATGACGGCGCCGTTCATGAGGGCCTACTCCCTGCTGACGATCAAGACCTGTCACCGGAGGGGGGCACCGGCGATAGGAGGAATGGCAGCGCAGATTCCCATTAAAGGCGATCCCGCAAAGAACGAGGAAGCTTTCCGGAAGGTACGACAGGATAAGGAGCGGGAAGCGAGGGATGGACATGACGGTACCTGGGTCGCGCATCCCGGACTGGTACAGGTCGCGAAAGATGTATTCGACGGGGAGATGCCCGGGGATAATCAGATCGGGGATAAACGGCTGACGGGTCTGCAGATCACAGCGGAGGACCTCCTACAGCTTCCAGAGGGAACAATCACGGAAGCCGGGGTGCGCCTGAATATCAACGTAGGGATCCGCTATGTGGCTGCCTGGCTGAAAGGGCAGGGGGCAGTACCGATCAACCACCTGATGGAGGATGCCGCAACCGCCGAGATCTCCCGGGCGCAGCTTTGGCAGTGGATCAGGCATCCGGAAGGGGTCCTGGCAGACGGACGGAAGCTGACGTTGGAACTCTATGAAGCCATCAAGCAGGAAGAGCTTACGAGAATCAAAGACGAATTCGGCACCGCGTATGAGGAGAAGCGCTTCCCGGAAGCCGTGGCACTGTTCGATGATTTGATCCGGAATGATAGGTTCGAAGAGTTTTTGACGCTGAAAGGCTATGACATACTTTAAGGAATATGGGAGAAACAATAATCATGTGGATAAACAAAAAAAGGAGTGTTGAAAATGACGAGATCGATGAATGAGCGCGTAATGGAGCTTCAAGAAGGATGGGAAAGAGACGAAAGGTGGAAAGGAGTCACCAGGCCCTACTCGGCCCAAGATGTAATCCGGTTAAAGGGGAGTATGGATATCGAGCATACGATTGCGAAAAAAGGGTCGGAGAAGCTTTGGAGGCTCCTTCATGAGGAATCGTATGTCCATGCCCTCGGGGCACTGACGGGCAATCAAGCTGTCCAGCAGGTGAGGGCGGGCCTGAAAGCCATTTATCTGAGCGGCTGGCAAGTAGCGGCGGATGCGAATCTATCCGGTCAGATGTATCCGGATCAAAGCCTCTATCCCGCCAATTCCGTTCCGTCCGTGGTCAAGCGGATCAACCAGGCCCTGCAGCGTGCCGATCAGATCCACTATGTGGAGGGAGATGAATCCATCGACTGGTTCGTCCCGATCGTAGCGGATGCCGAAGCCGGGTTCGGGGGACAGCTTAATGTATTCGAACTGATGAAGGGCATGATCGAGTCAGGGGCTTCGGCCGTTCACTTCGAAGATCAGCTGTCTTCTGAGAAGAAATGCGGCCATCTTGGCGGAAAGGTCCTCCTGCCGACCCAGACGTCTGTGAAGAATCTGATTTCCGCCAGGCTTGCAGCCGATGTATCAGGGGTGCCGACCATCATCATTGCGCGGACGGATGCCAACGCCGCCGACTTGATCACAAGTGATGTCGATCCGTATGATGCGCCGTTCATCACGGGTGAAAGGACGCCTGAAGGTTTCTTCAGGACCCGTTCGGGACTGGATCAGGCCATCAGCAGGGGTCTCGCGTATGCCCCATTTGCCGATCTGATCTGGTGTGAAACGTCCGAACCGAATCTGGAAGAAGCGAGACGGTTTGCAGAAGCCATCCACGAGCAATATCCAGGAAAACTCCTTGCCTATAATTGTTCCCCGTCCTTCAACTGGAAGAAGAAGCTGGACGATGAGACCATCGCCAAGTTCCAGAGGGAGCTCGGAGCCATGGGCTACAAATTCCAATTCGTGACCCTCGCTGGCTTCCATGCCCTGAATCACAGCATGTTCGAGCTTGCCAGGGGATACAAGGACCGCGGGATGGCCGCCTACTCTGAACTCCAGGAAGCGGAATTCGGCAGCGAGGTGCACGGGTACTCAGCCACAAGGCATCAAAGGGAAGTCGGGACCGGGTACTTCGACGAAGTGTCCATGGTCATTACAGGCGGGAATTCTTCCACCACCGCCCTCAAAGGTTCCACGGAAGCAGCACAATTCTGATTCGACGGGGATCCGTCCGCATGCAGCGGCCGGATTTTTTATGCAAAGGGATGAATGATTATTCCTTCCTGTCGAGTGAGGACGTATTGGGCCTATCGGAAGGAACGGTCCATCGTCACCTATATTCAGGGAAAAAACGGGGACCAATTACCAAACTATTTAAATAAAATAATTATTTATAAATATACTATTGATTTTATTAATATACATACCTATAATTATACCTAATTTAAAAAATATGTGAGTGGTGAATGCAATGAAAGTTGGTATTGTAGGGAGCACGGGATATGGGGGCGTCGAATTGTACCGGCTGCTGTCCAATCACCCGGAGGTCAGGGAATGTGTCCTGTACTCGTCCTCCCTCGATGGAACACCTTATACGGAACAATATCCCCATCTGTACGGGATCAGTGAACAACGTGTCCATCCGATCGATGAAGAACAAATGAAGGGACTCGATGTGGTCTTCCTGGCGACGCCGTCAGGGATCTCGAAGAAGATGACACCAGGCTTGCTCGGTGGTCAGGCGAAGGTGATCGACCTTTCAGGAGATTTGCGCCTGAAAGAACGTGGAGCCTATGAAACCTGGTATCACGGCGAAGCAGCACCCGCCGACACCCTGGAAAGGGCTGTATACGGTCTTGCTGAGTGCAACGGACGCTCGATCAGGGATGCCGAGTTGATCGCCAACCCCGGCTGTTTCCCGACGGCCGTCCTGCTAGGCTTGTATCCGCTGGCTGCCGCCGGGAGGATCAAGCCGGGCAGTGTCATCATCGACGCCAAGACGGGTCTCTCCGGAGCAGGGCGCAAAGCCTCTCTTGCAGGTCATTTCGCGGAAACACAGGAAAACTTCCGTATCTATAAAGTACATGAGCACCAGCATACACCGGAAATCGAACAGCAGCTTCACGAATGGGCTCTCGATGCGGGTCCGATCACGTTTTCCACCCATCTCGTGCCCATGACCAGGGGCATCATGGCGACGATCTATGTGGAACTGAAGGATCCTTCTTCCACTGAAGAGCTTCTTGCTTCCTACCGTGAAGAGTACGATGACCATCCCTTTGTCCGGGTACGACCCAAAGGAGGGTTCCCAGGGACAAAAGAGGTATTCGGGACCAACTATTGCGACATAGGCTTGTCCATGGACGAACGGACGGGCCGCGTCACGATTGTTTCCGTCATCGACAACCTGATGAAAGGTGCAGCCGGTCAGGCGGTCCAGAATATGAATATGATGTTCGGCTGGCACGAAACGACCGGGCTTCATCACTATCCAATTTATCCTTAAGAGGAGGAGAAATCATGAAAGTCAAAGAGAAAGAGGAGATTGTGAAGGTACAGGGAGGAACGATCCTTTCTCCCAAAGGCTATCAGGCCGGGGGACTTCATATCGGGCTCCGTTATGCCAAAAAAGATTTCGGGGTCATTTACAGCGAAGTGCCGGCGAACTGCGGGGCGGTCTATACCCAGAGCCACTTCCAGGCTCCTCCTCTCAAAGTCACCCAGGAAAGCATCGGGAAAAAAGGGCTTCTGCAAGCCATTGTCGTCAATAGTGCAATCGCCAATGCCTGCACCGGCGAGCAGGGGTTGAAAGATGCCTATCAGACAAGGGAGTGGATGGCGGAGCGATTGCAGCTTCCTGAAGAATACATCGCTGTCGCCTCCACCGGTGTGATCGGGGAATGGCTTCAGATGGATAAGATGGAGCGGGGGTGCAAGGAGGTCGAGCTGTCGGATTCACAAGAAGGGGCCGCTGCATTCCAGCAAGCGATCCTCACGACGGATACCATTGAAAAGAAGGCATGCTACAGGGTGAAGGTGGGGGAAGAGACCGTTACCATCGGTGGCTCTGCAAAAGGGTCCGGTATGATTCATCCGAACATGGCAACGATGCTCGGATTCGTCACAACGGACGCTTCGATCTCGTCTGCTGCCCTCCAAGCGGCCCTGAAGACATCCATCGACGGATCATTCAATCAGATCACCGTAGATGGGGAAACGTCGACGAATGATATGGTGGTCGTGATGGCCAATGGACTGGCCGGGAATGAAGAGCTTCACGAACAGCATCCTGATTGGTCCTCTTTCCAGGAGGCGCTGACCCTTGTGTGTGAAGACCTCGCCAAACAGATCGCTCGCGATGGCGAGGGTGCCACCAAGCTGATCGAAGTGACAGTCAAAGGGGCCCACACCGACGGGGAAGCCAATGTTGTAGCCAAAAAGGTCGTCGGTTCCAGCCTGGTGAAGACGGCACTTTTTGGAGGGGACCCGAATTGGGGGCGCATCGTGGGAGCCATGGGCCACAGTGACATCAAGATTCAGCCGGAGCTTTGCGATATCTTCATCGGAGAGACGCTCGTGTTCACCTCGGGAACACCCCAGGCATTCGACGAAGCGCTTGTGAGCGGGTATATGAAGAATGAAAAAGTGTGCATCTCCATCATCCTTCAGGAAGGAAGCGGAGAAGGGAAGGCTTGGGGGTGTGACCTGACCTATGACTACGTCAAGATCAATGCAAGCTACCGCACGTAAGGCAACAGTCGTCGTCAAAGTAGGGGGCAGCGTCATGTCTCAGCTTCCGTCCTCCTTTATCGACAGCATCGCTTCCATGACCGAAGACTATCATGTGGTCATCGTCCACGGAGGCGGACCGGAAATCAACGGGATGCTAGACAGGCTCGGCATCCGCTCCACCTTCATCAACGGTCAGCGGAAGACGACGGATGAAGTGTTCGAGGTGGCGGAACAGATGCTGAAAGGAAAAGTGAACGGCGACCTGACGCACCGCTTCAATCACGCAGGTGTAAAAGCCGTTGGCGTGTGCGGCTACGACAACAGCACCCTCCTTGCTGAATTCCTGGATGAGGGGGTCCTCGGACGGGTGGGGAAAGTCGTGAAAGTGAACACGGATCTTCTTGAAGATCTCCTCTCCTCCGGATACGTTCCCGTCGTCACTCCACTGGCCGTCACATCCGGCGGTGTGAAGGTGAACGTCAATGCCGATCTCGGTGCTTCGGCGATTGCAGCGGGTCTCGGGGCAGAACGCCTATTATTGGTCACGGACGTCCCGGGCATCCTGAAGGACGGCGATCTTATACAAGAAACCTCTGTAGAAGGCATCCGCTCCCTTGTGGAGGAAGGCACCATTTACGGCGGGATGATCCCGAAGGTCGAAGCGGCTGTCTCCACCCTTGGTTCGGGCATGAAGGAAGTCATGATTGTCGGAGGGAAAGGCAACCTCTACGAAGAAGGGAATATTGTCGGGACGAAAATCATACAAGCAGAAGGAGTCAATCGATTATGAGTCATTTATTCCCCACGTATAATCGCTGGGAACTTGAACTGGTTTCAGGAAAAGGGACGGTCGTGAAGGACGGGGAAGGGCGCACGTATCTCGACTTCATATCAGGAATTGCCGTATGCAATCTCGGGCACTCTCCCGAAGTGGTGAAAGAGGCGGTGAAGGAGCAGTTGGAGAAGGTATGGCATGTCTCCAATCTGTTCCCCATCACCGCTCAGGAAGAGGTCGGCGGCCTTTTGACGGAACACACGGATCTTGAGGCCGTATTTTTCTGCAACAGCGGAGCCGAAGCGAATGAAGCAGCCATCAAGCTTGCCAAGAAGCACACGGGTAAAACGAAGATCCTGACGTTCAAACAATCCTTCCATGGCCGGACGTTCGCCACGATGAGCGCCACCGGTCAGGAAAAAGTGCATAGTGGCTTTGGCCCCTTAGCTCCTTCCTTTGACTATTTACCGTATAATGACGAATCGGCCCTTGAAGGCATCAAAGGGGACGAGATAGCCGCCATCATGGTGGAAATCATCCAGGGCGAGGGAGGCGTGATACCGGGTACCACCGCTTTCCTGAAGGCAGTCGAGGCGAAGTGCAGGGAATGGGGCGCCCTCCTTATCGTCGATGAAGTCCAGACCGGTATCGGACGTACGGGAAGACCATTCGCGTATCAGCATCATGATCTGAACCCTGACATCGTCACGGCGGCGAAGGGACTCGGCAGTGGTTTTCCTGTCGGCGCCATGATCGGGAAGGAGGCCCTCACGGCTTCATTCTCTCCTGGAACACATGGCTCCACGTTCGGTGGGAATCCCCTTGCCATGGCAGCGGCCAAAGCAACGCTTGAGACAATCTTCGTCCCTTCTTTCTTACAGGAAGTAGAGGATAAGGGAGCTTACTTCATGAAGGAACTGAAGGATAAGCTTTCCGCTCATAACGTCTCCATCAGGGGGAACGGCCTCATGATCGGGATCGGGCTTGAGTCGGAAGCAGGGGGCATCATCACGGATCTCAGGGAGAACGGACTTCTGACGCTCCCGGCTGGTCCGAAGGTGATCCGTCTCCTGCCTCCATTGACCGTCAGCCGGGAGGAGATCGATCAAGCGGTGGCAAAAGTGGAAGAAGCACTCGGCAAGGCAACGGCCGTGGTGTAAGGGGGAGAGCCTGGTGATGGTGATCGGCCGGACAGTCGGTCACCAGGCACACACCTTTGATTCCCGTTCTTTTTTTGATTATAAATGTATAAAAATACTTAATTATTAATATTAATTCATACATCAAGGAGGAAATCCCATGCCTGGTTATCTATGTTTGGAAAATGGCCTCACCTTTCAGGGGGAGGTTCACATGAGCGGGGAGGGACCCGCATTGGGAGAAATCGTATTCTTCACTGGAATGACGGGTTATCAGGAAGTATTGACCGATCCATCGTATAAAGATCAGATTGTTGTCTTTACGTATCCCCTGATCGGCCAATACGGGATCAACGACGATGATTCCGAAAGCATGAAGCCCCAGGTGAAGGGTGTGATCATGCTTCAAGCACCTGATGTGTATTCCCATTATCACGCCAACTCGTCTTTGAAGGATTACCTTGTGAAGTGGGAAATTCCCCATATGACGGGGGTCGATACCCGTCAGGTGGTCAAATCGATCCGGCAGGGAGGCAGTCAGAATGCCTGCATATCCCACACATCCGTCATGCCATCGAAAGACCATTTGACCGGTCAGATCGGACGGGTGGCCGCTCAGTCCCTGCAGAGACAGGGGAGCGGAAATACCCACATTGCCGTCATCGATTTCGGCGTGAAGAAGTCCATCGTGAACAGTCTGCTCAAATTGGGCTGTTCCGTTACGGTCGTTCCTTTCCATCAGCTCGATCAGCTTGATCATCTTGAGTACGACGGAATGGTCCTCTCCAATGGACCAGGGGATCCAAAGGAAATGACGGATCTTCTGACCGTGCTGAAGGAGAAGATCCTTGAGGTGCCGACCCTAGGTATCTGTCTCGGTCACCAGCTCATCGCCCTTGCCCTCGGTGGGAATACCGAGAAGCTTTTGTTTGGTCATCGGGGGGCGAATCATCCCGTGATCGACGGAGAGACGGGGAAAGTATTCATCACGTCCCAGAATCATAACTATGTTGTCGAGCCGGCGAGCCTTGCCGGCACGGAGCTGTATCCACGCTTCCGGAATGTAAATGACGGCTCCCTTGAGGGGCTTCAGCACAGGACCAAACCGATCGTGAGCGTCCAGTTCCATCCGGAAGCCCGTCCAGGCCCGGAAGATGCATCGTGGATATTTGAACAGTTCCATCAATCCATTACAAAGTCAGGGAGAGAGAAAATCTATGCCTAAAGAGCCAACACTAAACAAGATCCTCATCATCGGTTCAGGCCCCATCATCATTGGTCAAGCGGCGGAATTTGATTATTCCGGGACGCAGGGGTGCCTGGCCCTGAAAGAAGAAGGCTATGAAGTCGTCCTTGTGAACCATAACCCTGCAACGATCATGACGGATACAACGTATGCGGATAAGGTATACTGCGAGCCACTCACGGTCCCGTCCCTAACGAAGATCATCGAAATCGAGAAGCCAGACGGCATCCTTGCCAACCTTGGCGGCCAGACGGCATTGAACTTGGCCGTTCAGCTTCATGAAAAAGGCATCCTTGAAGGAAATGGCGTGAAGCTCCTTGGTACATCGGTTCCTTCCATCCAAAAAGGGGAGGATCGTGAGAAATTCCGTGATCTGATGAATGAACTGGCACATCCCGTTGCGGAAAGTGCCATCGTCGAAGATCTGGAAGGGGCTCTTGCCTTCGCAGAGACCGTTTCCTATCCGGTCATCGTACGTCCTGCGTACACACTGGGGGGGCGTGGAGGCGGTATCGCGGCGACCGAGGAAGAGTACCGAAAGCTTGTCGGAACGGGATTGAAGGCAAGCCCGATTCACCAGCTCCTGGTGGAGAAGAGCATTGCGGGCTTCAAGGAAATCGAGTATGAGGTCATGAGAGATTCGAAAGGAAACTGTATATCGGTGTGCAATATGGAAAACTTCGATCCAGTGGGCGTCCATACGGGGGATTCCATCGTGGTGGCCCCGTCGCAGACCTTGACCGATCAGGAATTCCATATGCTGAGGACGGCAGCCCTTGATATCGTCGATGCCCTCGAAGTGATCGGTGGATGCAATATACAGTTTGCTTTAGACCCTTACAGCAGCCAATACTATGTGATCGAAGTGAACCCGCGGGTAAGCAGGTCTTCGGCCCTCGCATCTAAAGCGACGGGGTATCCGATTGCGAAGATTGCCGTGAAGCTTGCCATCGGCTATACGCTCAATGAAATCATCAATCCCCTGACACAAACGACATTCGCAAGTTTCGAACCGGCCCTCGACTACGTGGTCGTGAAGTTCCCGAGATGGCCGTTCGATAAATTCCCGGAAGCAAACCGTGTCCTTGGGACCAAGATGAAGGCAACGGGGGAAGTGATGGCCATCGAACGTTCCATGGAGGCCGCCTTCCATAAAGCGGTGCAATCCTTGGATATTTCTTCTCAGGGGCTTGAGTTCAAAGGAGAGGCGACGGACGGAGAGCTGCTCCAGAGGATCGGCGTGGCGACGGATCTCCGATTCTTTGAACTCCTAGAGCTGATGAGAAGAGGGTATTCCGTGTCGGAGCTACATGAAAAGACGGAGATTGATTCCCTTTTCCTTGGCGTTCTTCAGCATCTGGTGGAAACCGAGAGCAGCCTGAAGACCGGCAGCCTGGACGAACACCTTTATAAGCAGGCCAAAGAGCAGCGGTTCGATGATGATAAAATCCTGGCATTATCGGGGAAAAGTCCCGAATGGATTGCCCCATGGAAGCAAGACCTCAAACCGGTCTTCAAGATGGTGGATACATGTGCCGGTGAATTCGAAGCGGTCACGAACTACGTGTATTCGACCTACTATGGTGTAAATGAAATTGAACCCCTGGAAGGGGACAAAAAGGTGTTGATCATCGGAGCCGGACCGATCAGGATCGGTCAGGGCGTCGAATTTGATTACAGCGCCGTCAAGGCCATACAGCGCCTGAAGGAACACGGATATACGACCATCACAGTCAATAACAATCCCGAAACGGTGAGTACGGACTATGAAACAGCAGACCGTCTTTACTTTGAGCCGATCACGAAGGAATCGATCCTGGCCATCATTGCCCACGAGTCCATCGATGCCGTACTGGTGCAGTTCGGTGGCCAGACCGCATTGAATCTTGCGCAGGATCTTGAAGAACACGGAGTGAAGCTTCTCGGCACATCGTTTGATACCATCGATCATCTTGAGGACCGCGAACGTTTCTACGAGCTTCTTGACCGACTGGATATTCCACATGTGAACGGAGATATTTGCCACAGCCGAAATGAGGCCATCCAAGTGGCGAAAACCCTCACGTACCCGCTCCTGTGCCGCCCTTCTTACGTAATAGGCGGAAAAGGAATGGTCAAGGTGGAGACACCTGGGGAACTGAAGGAACTGTTGGAAGAAGCGGAATCCTCCTACTTCCCGATCCTGATCGATGAGTTCAAAGCAGGTGGAGAAGTGGAGGTAGACCTGGTGGCGGACGGAAAAAAAGCCTATATACCAGGCGTCATGGAGCATATCGAGCGGGCAGGGGTCCATTCCGGCGATAGTATGTCCATCTTCCCTTCCGAATCGGTCCCAGAGCACATCGTGGCCAGGATCGGTGAATATGCCGACAGTCTCATCTCGTCCCTCGGTTATAAAGGGCTCATGAATATCCAGTTCCTTCTCAAGGGTGACGAACTCCTCATGCTCGAGGTGAACCCGAGGGCGAGTCGGACGATCCCGATTGTAAGCAAGATCATCGGCTATCCACTCGTCGATCTGGCAATCGACCTCCTGGCTGATCCATCAGCGGAGCTGAGTGCATTCGATGTTCCATCTCCTCAGGATGTCAATCTCAAAGGAGTGAAATATCCCGTCTTCTCTTCTCATGCCCTTCCGGAATTGGATCAGACCCTGGGAGCCAATATGAAGTCCACTGGAGAAGGTCTTTGCATCGGGGGGACGGTGGAGGAAGCCCTGCATAAAGTGTTCGTTACCCTTCATGATGACATGGAGGCAGGTGGGACGATCTTTGTGGATGCCAAGGACAGTGAGCTTGTGAAGCATGGGACCTCGGGAACCGCCGGATTCAAAAGCTGGGTGAAGTCCGACGGGGCTGCCCTTTACTATAATGACGAACAGACCAGAGAAGGTAAGGAGAAAAGGATCGAAGCCTTGGAGGCCGGGATCACCGTGATCACAGAGCCCGCTACACTCCTCGCGTTCATCAGGAGTCAAGGGGCAGGCGGGGCACCGATTCATTTGACCGAATACAAAATCAAGCAAGGAGTGAGCGGAGTATGAAATCAAGTACAGCCTTAAAAAGTGTGGGGAATGCGTTCAAGGGGCGTGATGTGGTAACCTGGCTGGATTATTCAACGGATGAAATCCTCGAGCTGCTGGATCTTGCCCAAAGCCTGAAGAAACAGCCCCATTCCAAGAAGCTGGAAGGGAAGACCCTTGCCATGATCTTTGAAAAATCGTCAACCCGTACAAGGGTTTCGTTCGAAGCAGGCATGCTCCAAATGGGTGGTCACGCCATCTACCTGAATTCGAAAGATATCCAGCTGGGAAGGGGAGAGACCATCGCCGATACGGCAAAGGTGCTATCCTCCTATGTAGATGGGATCATGATCAGGACCTTCCATACCGAAACGGTCACGGAGCTTGCAAAGCATGCTTCCGTTCCCGTCATCAATGGGCTGTGTGATACCTATCACCCTTGTCAGGCCCTTGCAGATGTCCTGACGATCCTGGAGCTGAAAGGAAGCTTCAAAGGGGTAAAGGCTGTTTTCATCGGGGATGGGAACAATGTCGCCCACTCGTTCATGATCCTTGCGGCAAAGCTCGGCATGGACGTCGTCGTCTCCTGTCCGGAAGGGTATGAGCCTGTGAAGGAGATCGAAGAACAGACGTTGCAGCTGGCCAAGCTCAATGGTGGGAGCTACACGCTGCATTATGACCCCGTGGAGGCCGTAGCAGGCGCTAACATCGTCTATACGGATGTATGGGCGAGCATGGGGCAGGAAGAGGAGGCGGAAACCCGTATGACGGCATTTACACCGTATCAAGTGAATGCCGGTCTCATGAGCCATGCAGCAGCCGATGCAAGCTTCCTTCATTGCCTGCCGGCCCATCGTGAGGAAGAGGTCACTGCGGAGGTCATCGATGGACCGCAATCGGCGGTTTTCCAGCAAGCTGAAAACCGCCTCCACGTCCAGAAGGCCATCCTCCAATCCGTCCTATAACGGTGCGGGTTGAAGCGACTTTCAAAAAGTGTAAAAAACGTATTGAAAAACAGTACTTTATCGGATAAAATGAATCGTCGTGATAGGAAAAGGTTCGCTCCCTAAAAGGAAGCGGGCCTTTTCCTTTGAACAAAAAGGAAGCAATCAAGGATTATCAAACATACACATGGGAACATAGAGTGTAGGAGAGCCTATGATTGATTACGTTTGGAGGTGCCTGGTTTTGAGTAAACCGACAATGGATGATTATTTGGAAAATGGAATATATGGGCAGAAGCAGACGAAGCCCGATGAAAGAAGGAAGTTTTTAGGGTCGCTGCGCGAGCGTGTTGTCGTGGCTCTTACGCAGAGTCAGGTAAGGGAGAAGGGCGTCTATAAGGAAGTGCAGGAAGCCCTTAAGGAGAACCCTGATGCCAGGCTCCTTCTGAACGGTTCAATGAGCTATACCTTCCTCTCAAAATACATCAAACTTGCCGATACATTCAACATCTCCTTCTCCATGGTGACGAATATGGAGACCGAGACGGATGTTGGGCTTGTATTGGCCTACAACGAAGCCATCGACAAAGAAGAGATATTTGTACAGGAAAAATCATTGAAGAAGAAGGAAGACGTCAAAAAGAAGAAGAGCATCTTCTCTTCGATCAAGAAGATGCTCTTCTAGAGTTGTCCGATTCCTTGAAATAGGGAAGCTTGAATATCGCCTTCAGCGCTGGCGGCATGAGGAACAGGATGAACAGGATTCTGAACAGATGGTACCCGGTGATGATGGATAGATCGGCTCCGACTGCGTGACCCAGCAGTGCCATCTCTGCCATGCCCCCCGGTGATAGGCTGATGAATGCCGTCATGAAGGAGATATGATGCCAACTGCTGAGCAGGAAGCTGAGCCCGATGGAAAAGGCTAGCAGTCCGATTGATGTGACGACCGACCAAAGGATGAAGGCCGTCAGCTGCCTTGAAGGGGAGATATCCAGCATGAAGCTGAAATAGATCCCCAGGGAAAGCTGAGCCAGGATGATGAATACTCCGGGCATATCCGGCACTCCTGCCCCTCCGATCATGCATCCTCCGATCACCAGGATCGGGCCAAGGAGGAAGGGGGTGGGAAAGCGGATCTTCTTCGCCAGCAGCCCCGTGATGACAGCCACTGCGAAAAAGAGCAGCAGTCCCCAACGGAACGACGCCGGATCTGTCGGCGGGACCCCTGACGTATTCGCCGCCTCGCCTCCGAGCAAGGGGCTGAACACGAGGAAGGGGACGATACATACGACACTGAGGACCCGGACAACCTGAAGGATCGTTACCACCGTCAGGTTCACATTTTTCATTTCCTCCCCGAGGACCACCATTTGGGACAATCCTCCCGGCACACTCCCCGTGATGGTGGAGGCCAGGTTGATGCCCGTCGCCTTGGTGATGATGAATGCGAGCCCCATGCTGAAGACGATGATGAAGATGGTCATCAACAGCATGGTGGGGAGCTGAGTGAAGATCTCCACCACGGTCCGTTTACTGAAAGAGTGACCGATGGAGTATCCGACGATGACGAGGGCCAGATTCCTCAGCATGGGCGGCCATTTCAGGTCGATCTTCCCCCATTTCTTCGCGATGAACATGGAAACCATCGCCCCGAGCATCCACGATAACGGGACGTGGAGAAGAGTGAATATGCCTCCGCCAAGGAAGCCGACGATCAATGATGCAAGTATTCGCATAAAACAGGATCCTTTCTTGATTAATCCTCCGGTTGAAAGGAAGACAGGAATCGCTTAGGGTCCAAGTCTGAACCTTCCGCGACGATGGCGGTCATGCCCGTTTCAGTTCCTGATTCATGTTCTTCACCTTCACTCCAATACACAGCCATTCCTGCTTTTACAGGACGCTTTTCCCCATCCTTCACCCGTACCCATCCATTGCCTGACGTGATCATAAGCACTTGGTCGCACATTGCCGGATGCATTCCGAGGACGCTCTTTGCCTCAAGATAAAAATAGCCGATCTGGAATGGTGAATCAGGCTTCAAAAGGGGGTGGATCGTCACCCCGCTGCTGTTGAACCGGGTTATGGTTTTACCGGATTCTTTAGTGAACTCATATATTTTCATAGCATACACCTCCTCCACTATTTCGTCCAATCGCCGAGTGATTCCTCTTTTATTCGACAGGATGGAATCGTTGAGGTTTTTTTGTAACCGAGGAAATGCTTGGGGAAACGGCTGTCTAAGCGTTATCAAACCTAGACTTGTAGTTGCTTTCACAAAGTGAACTTTGGTATTATCAATAGTATTGCAAGTGTTCGAAATTACCCGGAGGTGAACAAAATGTCCAGAATTTCCGAAGAGCAGGTGAAGCACGTTGCCCACCTGGCACGACTGGCCATCACAGAAGATGAAGTAAAACGATTCACAGGTCAACTTGACGCCATCATCGGCTTCGCTGAACAGTTGAACGAGCTGGATACGTCCAGTGTCGAAGCGACAAGCCATGTACTGGATATGAAGAATGTCATGCGCGAGGACAAGCCGGGCACCGGTCTGCCACGCGAAGACGTATTGAAGAATGCACCGGATCACAAAGACGGACAGGTACGCGTACCATCGATCTTGGATTAAGGAGGGATACACATGTCATTATTCGACCATAAATTATCAGAACTGCACGAACTTCTTCATAAGAAGGAAGTTTCGGTAACGGATCTCGTAAGCGAATCCTACAAGCGTATCGGCGACGTAGAAGATAAAGTGAAGGCATTCCTCACATTTGATGAAGAGAATGCACGGAATAAAGCAAAAGCCCTAGATGAAAAACTCGGCACGGATGAAAGCAAAGGCCTTCTATTCGGTATGCCGATCGGGATCAAGGATAATATCGTAACGAAAGACCTTCGTACGACATCCGGAAGTAAGATCCTTGAGAACTTCGATCCAATCTATGATGCAACGGTCATGAATAAATTACATACAGCCGAAACCATCACGATCGGGAAACTGAATATGGATGAGTTCGCCATGGGTTCTTCCACTGAAAACTCCGGCTACCAAAAGACAAGCAACCCTTGGAATCTTGACACGGTACCAGGTGGTTCTTCAGGTGGATCCGCTGCGTCTGTTGCTGCAGGCGAAGTGCCATTCTCCCTTGGTTCCGACACAGGTGGATCGATCCGCCAGCCGGCCGCTTTCACAGGTACAGTAGGGTTGAAACCGACTTATGGCCGCGTGTCCCGTTTCGGACTGATCGCGTTCGCTTCATCCCTTGACCAGATCGGACCGATCACAAGGAACGTAGAAGACAATGCGTATCTCCTTCAGGCGATTGCAGGCGTGGATGCCAATGACTCTACCTCTGCAAACGTGGAAGTACCGAATTATGCCGCTGCCCTCACAGGAGATGTGAAAGGCCTTAAGATCGCCGTTCCGAAAGAATATCTCGGAGAAGGCGTTGGGGAAGAAGCACGTCAGGCGGTCCTTGCTTCCTTGAAGGTCCTAGAAGGACTTGGAGCATCGTGGGAAGAAGTATCCCTTCCGCATTCAAAATACGGTGTGGCAACCTACTATCTTCTTGCATCATCTGAAGCATCTGCGAACCTTGCCCGCTTCGACGGCGTGCGCTACGGCTACCGCTCACCGAATGCAGAGAATCTCCTAGACCTTTACAAGAAAACCCGTGCTGAAGGCTTCGGGGACGAAGTGAAGAGAAGGATCATGCTCGGAACATTCGCCCTCAGCTCCGGTTACTATGATGCATATTACAAAAAAGCACAGCAGGCGCGTACGCTGATCAAGAAGGATTTCGAAGATGTATTCGAGAAATTCGATGTCATCCTTGGGCCTACGACACCGACACCTGCATTCAAAATCGGTGAAAAGATCGACGATCCACTCACCATGTATGCCAACGATATCCTGACGATTCCCGTGAACCTTGCAGGAGTGCCAGGGATTTCTGTCCCATGCGGCTTCTCTTCAACAGGTCTTCCGCTCGGTCTTCAGATCATCGGAAAGCATTTCGACGAAAGCACCATTTATCGCGTTGCCCATGCATTCGAACAGGCAACGGACTTCCATAAAAAAAGACCACAACTGTAAGGGGGGAATAGAAGATGAACTTTGAAACGATAATCGGACTTGAAGTCCACGTAGAATTGAAGACGGACAGTAAAATGTTCTCTCCGGCTCCGAACCATTTCGGTGCCGATCCGAATACGAATACGAATGTCATCGACCTTGGCTACCCGGGTGTCCTTCCCGTGGTCAACAAGCGCGCGATCGAATTCGGCATGAAGGCCGCCATGGCCCTCAACTGTGAAATCGCCACGGATACGAAGTTCGACCGAAAGAACTACTTCTATCCTGATAATCCGAAAGCCTACCAGATTTCCCAGTTCGACAAGCCGATCGGTGAAAACGGCTGGATCGAAATCGAAGTGAACGGCGAGAAGAAGCGCATCGGTATCACCCGACTTCACCTTGAAGAAGATGCCGGTAAACTGACTCACTCAGGAGACGGCTATTCACTCGTCGACTACAACCGTCAGGGTACTCCCCTTATCGAGATCGTATCCGAGCCTGATATCCGTACACCGGAAGAGGCCTATGCCTATCTTGAAAAGCTGAAATCCATCATCCAATACACCGGTGTTTCCGACTGTAAGATGGAAGAAGGATCTCTCCGCTGCGATGCGAACATCTCCCTCCGTCCGATCGGTCAGGAGAAATTCGGTACAAAAGCAGAGCTTAAGAACCTGAACTCATTCAACTTCGTCAAGAAGGGTCTTGAGCATGAAGTAGTTCGCCAGGAGAAAGTCCTTCTTTCAGGAGGCATCATCGAGCAGGAGACGCGCCGATTCGATGAATCGACGGGTAAAACCCTCCTCATGCGTGTCAAGGAAGGATCAGATGACTATCGTTACTTCCCGGAACCGGATCTATTGAACCTTCATATCGACCAAGAGTGGATGGACCGCATCCGCGCCGAGATCCCTGAGCTTCCAGACGCACGTAAGAAGCGCTACGTCGAAGACATGGGACTGCCGGCATACGATGCCATGGTGTTGACGCTCACGAAGGAAATGTCCGACTTCTTCGAAGCGACTGTCGCCAAGGGTGCAGACTCGAAGCAGGCGTCCAACTGGCTCATGGGTGAGGTTTCTGCTTACCTGAATGCACAGCAAAAAGAGCTCAGCGATATCGCTTTGACACCTGAAGGTCTTGCTGGAATGATCAGCTTGATCGAGAAGGGGACGATTTCTTCCAAGATCGCGAAGAAAGTGTTCAAGGAGCTTGTGGAAAACGGTGGAGATCCAGAAGTGATCGTGAAGGAGAAGGGACTTGTTCAAATCTCCGATGAGGGTGCCCTCCTCAAGATCGTGACGGAAACGCTGGATGCGAATCCACAGTCCATCGAGGACTTCAAGAACGGTAAGGATCGTGCGATTGGATTCCTTGTCGGCCAGATCATGAAGGCGACTAAGGGTCAGGCGAATCCGCCGATGGTCAATAAGCTTCTCTTGCAGGAGATCAAGAAACGCTAAGTGATTCATATGCTAGTAGACAAATCCGAACGACAGGCGATCCTCTTATTGGGGGTGGTGGTCGTTCGGATTTTTTGTTGTGCATTTCCTATTCTTAATAAGTAAGTGATAGTATATGGACCGTTCCTTTACGCTGCAGGCGCTTGCTTTCCGCGGGGAGGGTGTCGAGCCTCCTCGTGCCTGCGGGGTCTCGTCACTCCTCCTTTTCCGCTGGAGTCAAGCGCCTTCCGCTTCAATGCACTCTTTGGTTCTGAATGTGGATTGGAGGTGGGGGATGGCATCGGATCTTGCGGGTCGTATTGAGGATGGAGTTTGTATTTTCGATTCTTAATAAGTAAGTGGTAGAATGTGGACCGTTCCTTTTCGCTGCAGGCGCTTGCTTTCCTGCGGGGAGGGTGTCGAGCCTCCTCGTGCCTGCGGGGTCTCGCCACTCCTCCTATTCCGCTGGAGTCAAGCGCCTTCCGCTTCAATGCACTCTTTGGTTCTGAATGTGGATTGGAGGTGGGGGATGGCATCGGATCTTGCGGGTCGTATTGAGGATGGAGTTTGTATTTCCGATTCTTAATAAGTAAGTGGTAGTATGTGGACCGTTCCTTTTCACTGCAGGCGCTTGCTTTCCTGCGGGGAGGGTGTCGAGCCTCCTCGTGCCTGCGGGGTCTCGCCACTCCTCCTATTCCGCTGGAGTCAAGCGCCTTTCGCTTCAATGCACTCTTTGGTTCTGAATGTGGGAGTGGAAGGGGAATGGATTTCATCGAGCTGTCTATGTATAGGTGAAGATGCTGCCTTCTTGGTTTGAATGTTCAGGATGTGGCAAGTTGGAGGGTCCCTGCATGTTGCGGGGGCTTTTTGGTTGGGTGGATTGTTGTTGCTCCTTGGACGTTTTCTCAGGGTGTAATGCGAGGGTGGGGGAAGGTGTAGGTTATGAGACGAGTCTGGGGTGAATAGGATAGTGTAGAGTGCAGGTGACGCATCAAGTTATGGTGCTCCGGGTCAGAGCGCGATAAATTCATGCGTCAGCATCACTTGTTGTTTCGTTTGGCCTTTTCGAGGATCTGCTTGGCGAGACGGTAATACGTATCGGCTTCGATTTTGGATTCTGCCCGTTTTAAGTGCATCATATAGTTTTGGAATCGAAGTTTGTCGACAGACGAGACTTTCATCACGATTTTCCTCATTTTCCTGCTCCTTTGATGGACAAAATTGCGTCCAATTGCTTATTCTGAATTTTCTGTAAATAAAATATAATAATAGTAAATGATTCCAGAGGGTGGATAGAATGTCCATAATCGAAGTGATTCTGTTACCAATGTTGATGGGTGGTATTGGAGGCTTGGGGCATATCCTGGTATTCAAGAATGGCCATTTCACTTTCCCACGGAAATTCATCGATGACCAGGGTGAGAAACACTATGTGTTTGGTTCGGTCAAGGACATCATCATCGGGGTATTGGCCGGATTCATATCCGTGCTGCCAGTTGTTGATACAGTCCCGGTCTGGTATATCATCTATATCAGTTTATTATCGGGAATCGGGGGAAGTTCCGTCATCACGCGAAAAATCGAACAAAATCTTGCAGAGACGAAGGCGTCTTATATTCAAGAGCTATCTCATTATCAGCTCGAACTGACCTCTAAGGGAGGATCTTCAAATCATAATGAGGTGAAACCTGTTGACGATGTGGAAGAACAAAAGAATCAAGGTTGAGCTGCCACCTGAGCAGTATGCCAAAGCCCAGCAGTATCTAGAACGGCTGAAGGAGGCAGATAACCTGGTCGAGCTGAACTACTACTACAAAAAAGTGGCACAAATATTAGGGAAGTCTCAAAATGTGTGAGAATCAACCACTGACGATGAGTCAGCTTTTTTTCTGTACAGGAAAGATGTATCGGGGATACTTCTCTTCTTGACCCATTCACCCTCTGGAGTACCGAAAATCGGGTAGCCACGCGCTATTCTTTTTTTTTCGCCTGGAACGGAATGACAGGTGTCGCCAAAAATAAATGTAGTGGATGGACATTGTTATGTCAAGGTGTTTTTACCGTAATTTGGTATACAGGGTGGTGAAAAGGGTGAGAATATTTTCCTGGACCCCTAGAAAAATGGGGCAGTATTCGAATACTGTCTACATGTGAACAAAAGTGAACTGGACAATAATAAATCTACCCTTATCTCGCATTTTCTTATATTATATGCTTATAGGCATAATGAGACAATTTATTTCTCGCTATGCCGGCTGAAGGAGGAACATTTTATGGACTTGATGCAGTGGTATCAAAAGGCGATGTCATCGGACGCCTATTTAGAATATATGAAGGAAAACAAAGAACGGACGGCTTCGATCCTCGAGAAGTTCTCGATCCCTGAAGAGGACCGCGAGCTGCTGGAGCGGATCGGGGAGCATTCCCTTAAAGTGATCGCCATTACGGAAGACTGGTGCGGAGATGCCATGGTCAATATTCCAATCCTCCTTAAGCTTGCTGAAGCAGCGAATATCGAGGTGAAGATGATCTTGAGGGATGAAAACCTAGAACTCATGGATCAGTATCTCACGAATGGGACGTCACGTTCGATTCCGATTTTCATCTTTATTGATGAAGAAGGAAAGGAACGCATGGTTTGGGGACCGAGGGCTCCTTTGGTGAAGAAAGTCGTAGATGATGAGAACGCCAAACTGCCTCCAAGGGATCATGAGGACTTTCCATTAAGGAAAAAAGAGATGATTCAACGACTGGGGAATCTTTACTCAACAGACAGGACCATCTGGCAGGAAGTCTATGATAGCTTGAAGACAAGCCTCGTTCAGAGCATCCTCATGTAACAGGAAAGATGACAAAAGGTATGGGAAAACCGTACCTTTTTGTTTTGGATGCGAATACATGGGGTAATGGTAATTAGTACCTCATATATTGGTAGTTTTTGCCGGTTCACGAGCACTGACATTCACGGTAAGATGTTTATGAATGAGGAGTTGAAGCAATGTGATCCACCAAAAGACAAATTCAATCGTTATTGATTCACTGAATAAATTTCCCCATAAAATTCACATAAAATTGGGAGACATCCTGAAGGAAAGAGGGTTGACGCAAGGGGACCTTCATCGTTTGACAGGGTTGCGTGTGGCAACGATCAATGAATTGGTCAACTTTAAGAAAAAGTCACTCACCGTCGCCCATCTTGTTTCCATCATGATCGCCCTTAGGATCACGGATCTGCGGGATCTCATCGAGATTGAATTCGATGACGAAGTCAAAGCCTATTTCCAACAAGAGAATCAACGAATGAAGAATGGATTCACCCCCGACCTGAACAAAACCGTTGACCGGAACGTGAAGCAGATGTCGGAAGGGACCAGGAATTAAGCGGCCGGATGGCCGCTTTTTTGCTACCGTGAACCTACTGAAACAATTTCGTAATGGGAATCCAGGGGCAAAATCCTTTATCATGAAGAGAAGGGGTCACTGCCCTGAAGGAAATGATTATGCAGAAAGAGTGATAGGATGGATGCAGTAGCAAGCTATGTGCAATTTTTACATATGAAATTAGAAAAGCCGACGCTCAATTATCTCCAGCGCCTCATCGGCCAGCATCTTCTGAAGATCCCTTATGAGACATTCAGTAAATTTCATTATTTCAATTCAGGCGAGACGTACGTGCCGTCCCTGGACACCTTTGTGGACAATCTTCATTCAAGGGGATGGGGAGGGACGTGTTTCACCTTGAACATCAACTTTGGCAGGCTTCTGACGCGTCTCGGGTTTGAATGCCGTTTTGTACGTGTCAATCCCGGGCATCTCGGCCTGATGGTCTCCATCGACGGCAGGAAACTATATGTCGATGTCGGGTATGGGTCCCCAATCATGAAGCCGATCGAGCTTGAGTCCAGACAAAAGCATATCCTCCATGGATTCGGTGAAGAAATCATCTTCTCGAAGAAGGATCACGTGGAGTTTGAAATCGACAGGCGCTCCAACGGGAAGACCTTCGTGAAAAAAGTGATCGAATGGGTGCCCCTTGATGAGGAAGAGCTTGTACCGGACATTGAAGCTTCCTATGCCGATACGGACGATAATGTCACAATGAGGAGGATCACGGCGGTCCGCTTCCAGGGCAATCAATGCTACTTCCTCAGGAACCGATCCCTGAAGGTCATGACCTACCGGAATATCCGCGAATATCAGATGAAGGACTTTGAAAAATGGAAGGAAATCATCCAGGAAGTGTATCAATTCGATTCCTTGGCGCTCCGTGATTCCATCCGATTCCTGGAAGACAGGAAGATCGATCTTTTTCCGTGACAATCCTCCACACATTGACAATTCATTAGATTTTTCTTTTGAAAAGAGGTATGATATTGTGCGTCGGGTCAGATGCCCAAATGAATATTTCGGAAGTATATGTGTATGATGGTACTAGTGGGAACGGACAGACTAATGGAATTAAAATAAGATTAGGATGATGATGGATGAAACGAGCAAGAATTATATATAATCCTACTTCCGGGAGGGAGCTTTTCAAGAAGCATCTTGCCGAAGTGCTGATCAAGCTGGAACAGGCAGGTTATGAAACCTCTGTCCATGCAACGATCTGTGAAGGGGATGCAACCAAGGCGGCTCAGATCGCCGTTGAGCGACGTTATGATATCGTGGTGGCAGCAGGCGGGGACGGTACGCTCAATGAAGTCGTGAACGGACTTGCCGAGCAGGACTACCGGCCCAAGCTTGGGATCGTCCCTATGGGAACGACAAATGACTTTGCCAGGGCCCTCCATATCCCGAGGGATATCAGCTCTGCCATCGATATCATCACGAAGGGTGAGTCCATACCGGTCGATATCGGTCGTATGAACGATCGCTACTTCATCAATATTGCAGGCGGCGGAAGGATCACGGAGCTTACATATGAAGTGCCGAGCAAGCTGAAGACGATGATCGGACAGCTCGCCTATTACTTGAAAGGCATCGAAATGCTCCCGTCCATCAAGCCGACCGATGTATCGATCGAGTATGACGGGAAACTGTTCGAAGGCGAAGCGATGCTCTTTTTGATCGGTCTGACGAATTCAGTCGGCGGCTTTGAAAAGCTTGCCCCTGATGCGTCCATCAATGATGGATTATTCTCTTTGTTGATCCTGAAAAAGACCAATCTGGCAGAATTCATCCGGATTGCTTCCATGGCCCTCCGAGGGGATCATGTCAAGGATCCGCATGTCATTTATACGCAGGCCAACCGTATCAAAATCAAGGCAAAGGAAAAGGTACAGCTGAACGT
Source organism: Rossellomorea marisflavi (assembly GCF_001274775.1). Taxonomy (GTDB): domain Bacteria; phylum Bacillota; class Bacilli; order Bacillales; family Bacillaceae_B; genus Rossellomorea; species Rossellomorea marisflavi. The sequence goes on along the minus strand of NZ_LGUE01000004.1, from coordinate 990,656 downwards.
AGATGGCGAGCTCGGTGGAGTGCTTCCTGCCGAATTCGAGAATCTTTACCGCCATCTCCAGGTGTTTGTCCCGTTGGATAAGATCCGACCGGAAGACAAAGCGCTGTGATGAAGGATTAAAAAAACCGGATGACCATTGCGATTTCAATTGAAATGCATGGTATCCGGTTTTTTTGTTCGTGATCCGCGTTGCTTCTACTTGAGGATGGCCAGGTAAAAGACGACGGGGAAGCCAATCAGAAAGATCCATCCGATCTGCTGCTTGTGGCGAAAAGGGACCTTCCGGACGACCCACGAAAGGATATGGGCGGCCATGACGAAGAAGAAAACCCAGATAAGCTGGCTGACTACGAAAACGAAAAGGTAGGCGAGTATGGTTTCCGATTTCATTAGGAGTGACACGCCGAATCCGAAGGTCAGGACGAGGAATGTCAGAGCTATCAGTATGTATGGGAGCCACCAGCTGCGGGTCTTCAGGGTGAGGAACACCCCGATCAATACGTTCATGATCAAAATCATATTCACAAGAAATTCTTCATTCATAGTATCTACCTACTTTGTTCCGGCACGATGCTGGTTTCTACCTACCACCTTTCCCCATGATCGACAAAGGTAAACGAGTCAGGAATTGACAGACTTTCCACTGAAAAGCCCGGGGGAAAGGGGTTCATCGCCCTCATATTCTCGTAAATCCGGCTTCTGGTCAATAGGAATTGTTTCCTGACTAATACCTCGTGTGGTACAGTGGATGAAACAAGCACGACCTATGAGCCATGAAAGGGTGAGGGCCATGTATATCGTTCATTCAACATTCAATGTTCCGCCGGAAAAAGCCGATGAAGTCATCTCCATCTACCAAAAGCGTTCCGGACTGGTCGATCAGGCGGAGGGTTTTCAGCGCTTCCTTCTTTTACAAAATGAGAAGAAGTCTGGGGAAATTACAGTACATATGGAGTGGGATACAAAGAAACATTTCATGACGTGGGTCCAGGGGGAAGATTTCAAGAGGATCCATGAGCTCGAGAAGAAATACCCGGATCAGGGGCTTGCAGCCATCGTTCCGTCCATTGATAAGTTCAAGGTGGTGGCGTACTGATGGAAAATCAGCTCTTGATTGATAACGTCGTGGAAAAGCTATATAAGCGCTATCCTGAACTGCAGGATCGATTCGGGGAAGAAGGACGGAGAAAGTGCAGGGAAGACAATGTGCACCATTTCAACTATCTCCAGGCGGCTGCGGATGTGGGGGAAGAGAAAATTTTCGTCGACTACGCCATTTGGTTGAACAGTGTCCTGGTGAGCAGAGGCATGAAACCAGACCATCTGATCGATAATTTCGTCTGTATCCAGGAAGCGATCGAAGAAGGGGAAGGGGACAGCCGCTTCACTTCCTATCTGCAGGCAGCCATCCGGTCCATCCGTCAGGGGGAACAGTGTGAAACCCCTTCCTGATTTCGTCCCGGAGACGTGTTTATGGTACAATCATGGAATGAAATCTGAAAAGGAAGATCGACATGAAAAGAATAGCACCCATTACTAAAAATGAATATATCGAAGAGGCGCATTTCGAGGATTTGACCCATGACGGCAATGGCGTAACCAAAGTAGATGGGTTCCCGATTTTCGTTCCGGACGCCCTACCCGGCGAAACCGGTCGTGTCAAAGTCGTGAAGGTCGGAAAAGGCTTCGGCTTCGGGCGACTGGTTGAGAGACACAGTGACAGTCCCTTCAGGCAGGAGCCGCCTTGTCCGATCTACTCGGAATGTGGCGGATGCCAAATCCAGCATATGACGTATGAAGGGCAGCTTCAGGTAAAAGAAAAGAACGTCCGCGATGTGCTCGAGAGGATCGGGAAACTCCGTGATCTCCCTGTCAACCCCGTCCTCGGAATGGAAGAGCCGTGGCGCTACCGGAACAAGGCTCAGGTACCCGTCGGGCTTCAAGACGGCAGACTGGTGGCCGGATTCTATCAAAAGCGAAGCCATGAAATCATCGATATGGATCACTGCATCATCCAGTACGAGAAGAATGATGAAGTGATCCAGAAGGTGAAGGATCTATGCGCAGACCTCGGTATCCAGCCTTATAATGAACAGTCTCATAAGGGTGTCCTCCGCCACATCATGACGAGGACGGCATTCACCACGGGTGAAGTCATGGTGGTCATTGTCACGCGGACCAAAGCCCTTCCCCATAAAGAGGAGCTGATCAAGGGGCTCACCCAGTCAATCAGCGGCCTGAAATCCATCGTCCATAATGTGAACGGCAAACGGACGAATGTGATCATGGGAGATGATACCCGGGTACTGTGGGGGGAAGAAGTCATTCACGACAGCATCGGGGATGTGAAGTTCGCCATATCGGCAAGGTCGTTTTATCAGGTGAATCCTGAGCAGACGAAGGTCCTTTACGATCAGGCCTTGGCATATGCCGATCTTCAGGGAGAAGAAACGGTCATTGATGCCTACTGCGGAATCGGGACGATTTCATTATTCCTCGCACAGAAGGCAAAGAAGGTATATGGAGTGGAAATCGTCCCTCAGGCCATCGAGGACGCCCGGAAGAACGCAGCGTTGAACGGGATGGACAATGTAGAATTCGAGGCAGGACCCGCCGAAGTCGTCATTCCAGCCTGGTATGAGAAGGGCATCAAAGCCGATGTCCTCGTCGTGGACCCGCCACGTAAAGGCTGCGATGAGGCACTCTTGAACACCATTCTTTCCATGAAGCCGAAGAAGGTGGTCTACGTGTCCTGCAACCCCGCCACCCTGGCAAGGGATCTGAAGATCCTTGAAGCAGGTGGCTACCGAACGAAAGAGGTACAGCCTGTGGATATGTTCCCGCAAACGATGCACTGCGAAGCCGTCGCGCGTATTGAATGGGAAGGGGACCCCCATGTATCTGACGATTGAAGAAACAGCAGAGTATCTTTCCCTCCCAGTCGCCTATATCGAAAGCCTCATCCTTGAACGGAAGGTGCGGGCTGTGCATGATGGAGAGCGGTACTTGATCAATAAAGAGCAATTCACCCATCATCTTGAACAGATGGAGAAGATGAAGCGTCAGCTTGCCGAGTATTGGAATGAGCCGATACCCGAAGACCCTGATGTGAAAGACGAGGACTGACAGGTCCTAAGATAGGAGCAGTGAACATGAACGGACAACAGCGTGTGAATATCAAACCGGGTATCGAAGTGGATATCGTCCTGAAGAAAGATCAGCGCTCCGGTGCGTTGACCAGGGGGATCGTCAAAGATATCCTGACCAACTCGCCTCAGCATCCGCACGGCATCAAGGTCCGCCTGCAAGACGGACAAGTGGGCCGCGTGAAACAGATCATAACGGAATAAACAAAAGCGTCCTTCGTTTTGAAGGGCGCTTTTGCTGTCTTCACACGTATTTCAGGGAGATTCCCTGTCTGAGTTCTCTCAGCTGCCTTTCACGCCGGAGATACAGCCTCTGGGCTTCCACATGGGTGATGGGGGCAAATCTCAATTCATCGCCGGGCTTCGCCTGGGCGACCCGCGGTAAATCGATGGAAGCGACCTCGGCGATCCTTGGGTATCCCCCTGTGGTCTGCCTATCGGCAAGGAGCACGATGGGCTGGCCGTCAGGAGGTACTTGGATGGTCCCGGTTGTGACGGCTTCAGAAATCATATCCCGGGGAGTTTCGGTCTGAAGGGCGGGCCCCGATAAGCGGCAGCCCATCCGGTCCGACCGGGGAGACACTGTGTAGGATTGATTGAAAAGTGCCTCCCGGCTTTCCTCTTGGAATTGGCCATGCTCATTTCCCGGCATGATGCGGATCGCCCGCGAACGAGAGTGATCGATGAGCTCATGGGGGATAGACCAATCCGTCGTGGGGTTCCTGGTAAGCGCGTTCCCCATTTTTATGGAAAGACTTGATGGAGTCCCGACGGTAAGTCTGTCCCCTTTCTGCAAGGCCCTGCCCCTATAGCCCCCGATCCCTGCCCGGAGGTAGGTACTCTTGCTGCCCATCACCTCGGGTACTTCAATCCCTCCGGCAACGGCCAGATAGGCACGGCAGCCTTCTTTCGGGGTGCCGAACCGGAGGATGTCCCCCTCCTCCACTTTAAGTGGCTTCCAGAGCGGATGTTGGACCCCGTTGATGGTCGGGGAGAAATCGGCACCGCAAATGGAGAGGAGGGTGTGCCCGTGGAAACGCAGATGAGGTCCTGTAAGGGTGATTTCGATCAACGCTGAATCAATGTCGTTACCCGCCAATAAATTTGCCACTTTATGGGCCAAGGGATCAATGCTGCCGCTTACTGAAACACCGAATTGCTGAAACCCTCCTCTCCCTAAATCCTGTATGGTCGTCAGTAATCCGGGTTTTAAGACTTCGATCATCGGTTGGCCTCCATTTCTTTGTATTCTTCAGCGGTTATGGGTTTGAATCGAAGGTGGTCGCCTGCCTGTAACAAGCCGGGCGGACAAGCCTGAGTGTCGAACAGAGCGACGGGTGTCCGGCCGATCAGCTGCCAGCCGCCGGGGCTTTCCAGGGGATAGATGCCTGTCTGGCTTCCGGCGATGCCGACGGAGCCACTCGGAACCCTGAGGCGTGGTTCCTTTCTTCGCGGAGTCGCGATTTCTTCAGGCATGCCGCCGAGATATGGAAACCCGGGGGAAAAACCGATCATATGAATCAGGTAAGGAGAGGCGGAGTGCAACTCTATTACCTTTTCGGGAGTCAGGGCATTCCACTCTGCCACAGACTCCAAATCCGGTCCGAAGTCGCCCCCATAGCATACCGGAATCTCGATTGTCCTCGGCTCCTTATCGGTTTGAAGAGGGGCGGAAGAAAGGATCATATGTATTCTATTCATTGCTGTTTCGTAAGGGAGTCGGCCCGGATCGTCCAGATTCGTAGGATCGTAGTGAAGTGTGACCGTGGTGAAGGCGGGTACGATATCAGTCATCCAGGAGAGATCTGCCCGTTCGATGGCAGAGCAGATGCTCCTGACCTTCACATGGGTAGTGTGATCGATTGAGGGACCTGCCTCGATGACGAGGGAGTGATCTCCCAAGGGACGTAAGGAATAATCCACATGTCATCCTCCTTTATGTTTGAAAGTTTAAACTTATCTGACTCTTATTATAGTAGAATGGGCAGTCTTTTCAACGAAGAACGCCCGCAGGCTCCTTGAAAAAGTGAATAATCCGAACTTTCCTTATAAAAGCGCCATCTTCTTGCGACTTTGTGTTATTATTTAGTAATTCGAAATACTCGTATCGCAAGGGATGGCGATCTTAGCCCATTCGGGTAAGGGAATCTGCAGAGGTTTCTTCCGCTGGCAAATGCCTGCCTCCCTGAAGGGACGAATTCAGAATCAAGGTTGTCATAAGAGAGGAGGGTTTCTATGATCTCTGCAAAAGATCCCCTGTGGACACGGTCTTTTGTGATGCTGATGGTAGGGAACCTGTTTGTATTCATGTCATTTCAGATGCTCATCCCGACGCTTCCGCCCTATATCAAATCGATTGGGGCATCGGGTTTTGAAATCGGACTGGTCACAACATTATTTTCCCTCGGTGCGGTCCTCAGCCGTCCGTTCATCGGTTTCATGCTTGAGTATAAAGAAAGGAAGCCCCTCGTATTGGGAGGAGCGGCCATGCTCCTCGCCATCACGATCATCTACCCCCTATCCAGCGTCGTCCTGATCTTCCTGTTGTTCAGGTTCGTTCACGGTCTGGTGTGGGGGTGGTCGACGACGGTCAATGGCACCGCGGCCGTTGATGTGGTGCCGAAATCAAGGCTTGGTGAGGGGATGGGCTATTACGGGCTGTCGATCACGATCGGCATGATCATCGCCCCGAGTCTTGGAATCTATCTTTATCAGGTTACGACCTTCACTAATCTGATCATCACCTCCGGCATACTGGGGCTCATTGCGGTTCTCCTGCTTGCGGTTGTGCGCTATCAGACCCCGAAGGTCGTCAAGGAGACGAAAAAAGAGAACCTGACCTTTTCATACCGGGATTCCCTTATTGAGAAGTCGAGCTGGTTCCCGGCTTTCATCACGATCGTCATCACCTTCGGCTACGGCACGATTGTGACATTCATCGTGATATTCGGAGACGAACGGGGCATCGATCATATCTTCCTGTTCTACCTCTTCAATGCCATCCTGGCGTCGCTCTCTAGGCCGATTGCGGGGAAATGGTTTGATCAGAGGGGGCCGAAGGGGCTTGTTCTGTTCTGCATCGCTGTGACGTTCATCGGAATGTGGGTGCTCTCCCTTGCCCATTCGGATGTCATGATCTCCATTGCAGGCGTTTTATTCGGAATCGGTTTTGGTTCCTTGATCCCGACGCTTCAATCCTGGACGCTGTCGTTGACGCCGGAGCACAGGCGCGGCGTCGCGAATGGAATGTTCTTCTCATCCATCGATCTCGGGATCGGGCTGAGCGGGTTGGTCTTCGGTGTATTGGCACAGTATATCGAGATCGGGATCTTGTTCCAGATCTCAAGCATTTTCCTCTTGGCTGCCTTTTTTATCGCGATTTTCCACGGGAGGAAGAAGAAATTGGTTCATCAGGCGGCCTCCTAGTTTACGGGTCGCACGACAGTGGTATGATGATAGGACTATCCCTTTTCAATGCGGTGATGCCGCCATTGGAAGTGGATAGTCCTTTGTTCTGTAATGAATGAAGGTCTATGCGACCATGGTACAAAGGACCATTCGCAAAATGAAAAGGAAATGACATTTTATCACGGTGAAATTCTGTTAGAATGATAGAAATAGATCAGTCTGCGGATTGTTGGTTCCGCATTTAACGGAGGATATTATGACAGAAGAAAAACTGCTAATGGAAAAAACATTCCATGAAACATTCACAGGGGATACCGGAAGGAATCTTCATCCCATCGAGGTCTTGGGTGCTGCCTTCGTCGAAGAACAGAAGAATGAGCCTTATGACCTGACCGATATCCGCTTTGCGCAAGGGGAAGTCTATTTCCACTGCAAGGATTATGAAGCGGCCATCTTCAAGTGGGAAAGCGTTCAGAACGAGCGTGAGCCTTGGGCGAAGAAAAACATTGCCGATGCTTATTATGAGCTCGGGATGCTTTCTTCCGCCGAAGATGTGTATACCGCCATCCAAACCGACGGAGTCGTATTGACGATGGAGGTATCCCTGCAATTATTCTCCCTTTATATCGAACGGGAGAAGACTCAGGAAGCATACCGCGTCATCGAGAAGGCACTCGGTATCGATCCGGACTATCCAAATGTTTCCTCGATTGCCCGTGCTTTCTACGAGGGCCAGCAGGATTGGAATAATGCCATCGAGCTTGCAGTGAGGGAAGCGCTCCGCACGAAGGACGGCAAATGGTTTTCCGTTCTCGAGGAATATGCGGTCAAAGGGTACATCACATCGTTTGCCCCTGCGTACTTCCATGACCTCCTCATCGCTTCCTATGAGAGCGATTCAAGGCAGTTCCGAGGGCTTGTCGCAGCGTTCTGGAACAGCTACAAGGTGGAACCTGCACTGCATATCGAATGGATGCAGACGATCAATACCATTTTTGAATACGTGCAGATCGAGAACCATGAATCGTGGGATGATATCCTTTCCCTTTATAAGGAATCCTTCAACGGCTTCATGGAGAGCGGTCATCTGATCCATGATCTGCAACCCTTCATGCCTGGTCTTGTGACAAACTGGCTCAAAGTGAGCCGTGCAGGGTCATCCCTGCTTGCGGCTTCTGCCGTTCTTGCATGGAACGATGTGTTCTCGTATTCCCTTGAGCCCGGGGTTGCGGAAGAAGCAGAGGCGCTGCTCATCGAGTCGGCAGAAGATGCCCGCTTCGAGGATGTCCTCCTCTTCCTTAACCGGATCATGGCTTGGTCCGAATCGAATCGTGTACCTGTAGGCTATAAGACAAAATGGATGTCCGAGCAGCTGATGGATTATAGCAGGAACCATATCGTCGTCGCAGGAAGCGTTTCGAGCGGGAAGTCTTCCTTCGTGCAGTCTGTCCTCGGTGAGAGTATCGGGGAATCAGAAGGTTCGACGGTGGTCTACACCTATCATGATCAGCCTGTCGAAGTAAGTGAAATCCACGGAGAAGGCGTCCGCCGTGTGGAGAGCATCGCTGATTTCGAAGAGGTGATGCACAGGGAAGCGTTTGTCGAGTACAAGATCCCTTCAGACTTCCTGAAGAAAAACAGTGCCGTCCTCATCGATGTCCAGGCAGGACAAAGGCATCAGGATGATCTTGCTTCGTTCTATCCGGTGGCAGATGGCCTGCTGTATGTACTTAACGCCGAGGCGCCGTTCAATGCCGAGGATCGTCAAGTGCTACGCAGGCTGCAGGAAATCGATCAGCCCGTCAAGATCAACTTCCTGTTGAACAAAATGGATAAGGTCGGGGTACATCCAGATGATGTGATCGAATCCGTGGAACGAAAGGCCAAGGAGTGGTTCCCAGAAGCGGAAGTGCTGCCGTATTCGTCCCTTGAGGCCGTTTCCATCCAGCGTACAGGTGTAGAAGCATTCATGACCCGTCATTATGATGTGAGTCCTGCGTATATCAAAGCAGAGAGAGGGACGAAGCTCTTCTACCTTGTGCGTAAAACCTTGAAGGATCTGTATTCGATCCGCAAGAATAAAGAAATCGCCTTGAAAGAAAGCATTGCGAAAAATGAAGACATCCTGTCACGACTGAATGGATTCCACAATCATCTCGGTGATATGCAGGGAGAGAAGATTGCCCTGATCAAAGATTCCTTCCACGAGCGCAAAGAAGCGGTCAAAAAGGAAATCAGGACGGAAATTCCCAATATCCTGCATAAATGCTCCGAGCTGATCAACGAGGAAAGTGACTATAAGAATATCCATACCGAGCTCAATGAAGCGATGAATACAAGGATACAGGAATATCTCCAGAATGACCTCATGCCGAGATACCTCGATTCCCTTCAGGAATGGCTGGCAGCATCGAAGCATGAACTGCAGGAAAGCCAAGAGTATCTGTACGAAATGAGTTCGACCTTCAATGGTCTGTTCGGGGAAGAGCGAGTCGTCCTTCAGTGTGATGATCAGGTGCTCGACGACTGGAGACGGGATGTAAGCCGCATGGGGACGAGGGCGCAGATCGATAAGGAAAATATCCTCCTCCGCTTCAAGCCTGCCCAGTTCCTATTGAAGAGTGCCGGGAAGCTCTTGGGCGTGCTGCCTCAGAACAAGACGCTTCTATACAATCAGTACAAGCGATACCTGGAGAATGAGGACTACGGGGATATTACTGAATCCGTAGTGACGAAATTCTTCCTACAGTTCGATCTGTTCGAGAAATCGTTGGAACAGGATATCCGCTCCTTCTATGCACAACCTTTCCACCAGCTCTCTTTGACCATCAAAGGGACAGAAGGGGAAATCATGGAGGACAAGGAACTTCTGAGCGAAATAAAGGCGGACCCCGAAAGATATTTCGACCCGATCACTTTATTCGAAGTGAAACTCCTGCAATATGAATATATGATGAAGGCAAGCTATCAGCCTTCTCAAAAGTATTCCCGATAAAAAAGCTGTCACGAAACTGTTTTAGCCATAGTAAAACCCGAATTCACTTGCTTGCGATAAGGCAAATGAATTCGGGTTTTTAAGTTATGTAAAGAACATTACTATTTCATTGTTTCCAGCGGTTGATTGGAGTGCAAGACGAAGACTCCTGTAGCTGATGTGAGACCCCGCAGGCTTGCCGGGGAGGCACACACGGGTTACCCGCGGAAAGCGAAGTCTTGCACGGAAATCATTAGCGGTATTAAGAACCTACACTGCCATTGTTCGTCATTGTATGATCCCTCTTTTTATTTTGTCCTACCCTCTTTTTTATGTGGCAAAGATGGATGTCATGATCCGTTTCAGTGAATTCTCCGTACGCACTTCCGAGAAGTCCAGTCCAAGGTGGATTGCTGTCTGGGCCACTTCGGGGCGGATACCGGTCATGATTGATTTCACGCCGAGAAGGTTAAGGGCATCCACCAGATGGAACAGCTGCTGTGCGACCATCGTGTCGATGAGAAGGACGCCGGAAAGGTCGATGATCAGGGTGGAGAGCTGTGATTGTGAGCTCTGCTGAAGCGTTCCTTCCAATATGCTCCTTGCCCTGGCTGTATCGATATCGCCAATGAGGGGGAGAAGGCCGATTTCATCTGTCAGGGAGATGACGGGCGAACTCAATTCATTGATAAGATCAGACTGGGCTTGAAGCCTGTCCATGATATACGTCAAATAATGGGAAGTGAAGCGTTCAAGTACGTAGTCCAGGGATCTGTTAAGTTGTTCTTCCCACTGGAAGACTTCAGCAACACCGATATCAAGACCGGACTCGTTGACGAATTTTTTGACGAAGTTCCAGTAGACTCTCCTGAAGACGGCGGAATTCCGTACCACTTCATCAAGGGTGGTAGTAGAGCGGCTGCGATCGGCAGCCGTTTTCTTCGTCCACTCATCAATCGCTTCTTTCATCTCTTCTTCTGGGCGGATCAGGCATTTGGCCAAGAGCCTGGCGTAAGTCGCGTTCTGCTCTTTCACCCGCTCCTGTACATCCTGGGGTGCCTCGGCGGAATAATGGGAGCCGTACTTCACGCGTTGGCGGGCGGCCCATTCCTCAGTGAAATGATAGGCATTTTCGTTCAGATACTCATATAGTGCTAGTGAATGTGTCGTCATAAGGCTCTCCTTCGCAAATCTTCTCTACTCATTGTCTATCGAATGTCAGTCTTTGTCAATGAATGGTGCAGGAGGAAAAGAAATGGAGATGGATATATGTTACCATTGGAAGATACTGTTTAAGTAAAGGAGTATAGCATGGAAACGAATCAACCAATCCTCTCATTGCATCAACTAAAGAAAGCCTACAATGGAAAAGAAGTATTAAAAGGTGTAGACCTTGATGTGTTCCCCGGGCAGATCATCGGCTACATTGGTCCGAATGGAGCCGGTAAGAGTACAACAGTTAAAATCATCCTCGGACTTGAAGAATATGATGCCGGCTCAGTGAGGCTGTTCGGAGAAGAAATCACCTCTGCGTCGGTTGAATACAAAAAAAGGATAGGGTATGTGCCTGAACTTGCAGACCTGTACGATAATCTCACGGCACAGGAATACTTGACCTTCAGCGGAGAGCTGTATGGGATGGCCCCGGTCGAAGCGGATGAAAAAGCGGAAAAGCTGATGAGCCTCTTCGGGTTGTCTGAGGTGTATCATTCCAGGATTGCATCCTACTCAAAGGGAATGAAACAGAAGACCCTCATTATTGCGAGTCTTCTTCATGATCCGGATATCCTGTTCCTGGATGAGCCGATCAATGGCCTCGACGCCAATTCCGTGATGATCTTCAAAGAACTGCTGGCGCAGCTTGCTGCAGAGGGCAAGACGATTTTTTATTCCTCCCACATCATGGATGTTGTCGAGAAGATCAGCAGTCGCATCATCCTGCTTCATCAAGGGACGGTCGCAGCGAATGGAAGTTTTGAAGAGTTGAAGAATCAGAATCTGGAAGGTTCCCTCGAGGAAATATTCAATCAGCTGACTGGCTTCACCGAGCATAAGGAAACGGCGTCTGAGATCGTTTCGGTCGTAAGGGGAGTGTAGTGATGAGGACATTTCCGACCCTGAAGGTCCTTGATGCATTCAAGGGTTTGTTCGCGATATTCGGCTTTGATTATCCTGTCATCCGCAAGATCCTCCAGATGAAATGGACCATGGACGGCAGGAGGGTCCCTACCATCTTCCAGCAGGGAAAGGTAAAAAATAATAAAGACGGGAATCGGTTCATCAAATCCCTCTGGGTGTATGCCTTATATGGATTGATCCTGCTTCCGATCCTGTTCTTCGGGGATATGTATCTGTTTCAAATGACGCTGATATTCTCCGTCATCTTCTTCATGACAAGCACCTCGATGATCTCGGATTTTTCGGTCGTGATCCTCGATGTGCGCGATTCCACGATCCTTTTCACCAAACCGGTCCAGCGGAAGGATATCTCGATGGCGAAGGCGTTACATGTATTCTTTTATCTGTTCTTCCTGACCGGAGCACTGACGGTCATTCCGCTTGTTGCTTCGTTCTTCTTGAATGGGTTTGTCTTTTTCCTTTTGTTCCTGGTTGGTATCGTTCTTCTTGATCTTCTCATCCTGGCCATGACGGCCCTGATGTATTATTATGTTCTGAAGTTTTTTGATGGTGAGAAGCTGAAGGATATGATCAATTATGTCCAGATCGGTCTCTCCGTCGGGATTGCCATCGCCTATCAGCTGGCGGCAAGGGCGTTTGATCTCGTGGATGTGAATGTTTCTTTTTCACCGGAGTGGTGGACGGTGCTGATTCCGCCCCTTTGGTTCGGTGCCCCGTTTGAATACGTCCTCAACGGGAATCATTCCACAGTGGTACTGATCATGACCATTCTCTTCGTGCTGGTTCCCCTGGCCGCAATGGTCATCTACATCAAGGCGCTTCCCCAGTTCGAGCGCAATCTTCATAAGCTCTCGGCCCAAGCTGGAGGAAGGAAGAGAAGGGTGAAAAGTGATCGTTTCCTTAAGTTGCTTTGCCGGAATCAGGAGGAACGTGCGTTTTACCGATTTGCCCAAAAAATGATGAGGACGGAGAGGGATTTCAAGCTCAAAGTCTATCCTTCATTGGGCTTCGCCCTGATCCTCCCGTTTCTCTTTATTTTCACAAGGCCAGACCTTTCCATCTCGGATCTTCCTGGAAGTAAATCATATCTGGCTGTCTATGCCAGTCTCATCGTTGCCCCGTCCGTCGTGATGATGCTGAATTATTCCGGAAGGCATAAAGGGTCCTGGATCTACAGGGTGGCTCCAGTGACCCGGGTGGACTCGGTCTACAGAGGGACATTGAAAGCATTCCTTGTGAAGCTGTTCCTTCCGGTGTACATGATTCTTACCCTTGCATGCATCTTCCTCTATGGACCTGTAATCATACCGGATCTTTTCGTCATCTTCATAATGGTGTGTATCACGACGGTCCTATGCAGCCTGTGGATGAATCGGGTTCTTCCTTTTTCGGAGAGTTTCGAAGGGATGGCCCAGAGCGAAACCCTTAAAATCATCCCCTTCTTCTTCGTGGGGGGAGCACTGGTGGGTCTGCATTACCTGGTACTCAAGATACCTTTTGGGATCTATGGGTATGCGGTGATTGTGACTGCGGTCAATCTTATTTGTTGGAAATGGCTGATCAACGGTCGGAATGAGCCGGAACGTCTTTAGGCGTTTCCGGCTTTTTGCCTTGCGCGGAAATTCATTCGGATAACACCATTTGCAGCTATAGGCATATACATAGGGAAGAATGGGTAACGTCGAAAAGGGAATGATGATAGAGGACGAAAGGGGAGAGCTTCATGTTCCTTGATTGGTTAGGCGGACTTAATCCTGCTCTACAGGCGCTTTTCGGAGGAACGGTGACTTGGGGGCTTACAGCGTTGGGGGCCTCTGCGGTCTTCTTTTTCAGAAAGATTGAGAAACATACATTGAATATGATGCTGGGCTTTGCTGCGGGGGTCATGATTGCAGCGTCCTTCTGGTCACTTCTTGCTCCATCCATCGAGTTCAGCGAGCAGAACGGGCAGATCCCGTGGCTTGCACCGGCAGTCGGTTTCCTTCTTGGAGGACTTTTCATCCGGCTCCTGGATTTTGTCGTCCCCCATCTGCATCTCGGGAATGCATCGGAAAAGGCGGAGGGACCACCGACGAAGTTCAAGAAATCCACGCTCTTATTCCTTGCTATCACGCTTCATAATATTCCGGAAGGTCTTGCAATCGGGGTGGCTTTCGGGGCTGCGGCACTCGGCCTTGGCGATGCGACCCTGATCGGGGCCATCGGTCTTGCCATCGGAATCGGGATTCAGAATATGCCGGAAGGGGCCGCATTATCCATCCCTCTCAGAGGCGAAGGGATGTCCCGAAGGCGGGCTTTCAATTACGGTCAGATGTCTGCCATCGTAGAGCCCATTGCAGCAGTCATCGGAGCGGCGGCCGTGCTGATGATCCAACCGCTCCTTCCGTATGCCCTGGCATTCGCGGCAGGGGCCATGATATTCGTCGTTGTCGAGGAATTGATACCGGAATCCCAATCTTCAGGAAGCACGGACCTTGCCACCCTGGGTCTGATGGCGGGGTTTGTGGTCATGATGATCCTGGACGTATCGTTGGGTTGAGAGAGAGCACCCTGAAAATTCAGGGTGCTTTTTACGTGCTTGTCAGGGTCGCTTTACCACGAATGATGTCGGACTATCTGTAAAAAGAGTCAAAAGACCTATTATCGGTGAATCTTTTTGTCATATCATTCAGATTCTTTTATACTATACTATAAAGGGATTCATTAGTATGAAAGAACTGGTTGGAGGGGATGGAATGAAGCTGATCGCCGAGTCGAAGAAGACACTGAGCATTCTTTTGGTTGCAATCCTTTTCGTGACAGCAAACCAGATTCCTGGAGTACAGCACGTCACAGCGCGCATCGCGACCAACGTGTATATCAACTTTAAGTATGAGCATTTGAAATTATCCTATGATTCAGTCGAATATTCCCCGCAGCTCGGCGACTACTCCGTAGCGTATAAAGACGGGGAGGGGAAGCGCTATGGCTTCATGGTCACTCCGAAAGCCATGCCGATCTTCATCCGTCATGATCCGTTGGAGCCTGCACCGGAATGATTTTGCCCTTTTCCCGCTCTTCCGTTATAATGGACAGGTAATCAATTTCATAAACGTAACCACAAGGGGAGCTTTTTTGCTGAGAGTGAACGGTCGATCCGTTCTGACCCTTTGAACCTGTTAGTTAGCACTAGCGTAGGGATGTGGAAGGCAGTTTTCTGCCTTGTAGTACATGCATTCTCCCTAATGGTTTCGTTCATAGAAAAGGGGGATTTTTTTTATGAAGAATATGAAGCTCATCGTCTTGATCGAAGTGGCAATCATGGCGGCTCTGGCCGTCGTGGTCGATCTGATTCCATCCATCAAGCTAACACCGTCGATCTCATTTAATGTGGCCATGGTGCCGATCTTCCTGTTGGCATTCAGAAGGGGCTTCAAGGCGGCCACCCTGGCCGGTTTCATCTGGGGATTGTTACAGGTCGCCCTCGGGGAAGCCTGGGTCGTTCATCCGGTACAGGTCTTCCTTGAGTATTTCGTGGCTTTCGCCTTTATCGGTGGGGCCGGACTATTCAGCAGCCGGATCCAGAGCGCGGTGCGCGATGGGAGGAAGAAGGGGCTGCTGAGTTGGATGCTTCTCGCGATTTTGGTCGGAAGCGTGGCCCGTTATTTCTGGCATTTCATCGCGGGTGTGTTCTTCTTCGGGTATTTGGCGCCGGATAACCTGTCGCCGGTTCTGTTTTCATTTGCTGCCAACGGAGCTTCGATGCTCGGTTCGGCGATCCTTTGCGCGATTGTTTTATGCGCGCTGGTGGCTACAGCACCCCGACTTGTCAAAGTCGAGGATGGACGTCCCGTCAATCGTAAAGCTGCGTGAGTGTGAAGATCGGCTGAGGCCGGTCTTTTTCTATTGTGCTGGCGGGGGTTTCGCTTGGGGAGAGCAGGGGTAAATGAACAGGAATAGGACTATGGAAGGAGGGGTGATCATGACGGAATATATGCTGGAGGCTGCCCAGGATTGGGGAGTGTGGGGGATTCTCCTCTCCCTCTTCATCGAAGGGAGTGCCTTTCCATTTGTAGGTACGTTATTCATCGTGACCGTCGGGTTCTTGTTGGAACTATCGTGGCTTGAGCTTTTTTTCGTCTCCGTTGCAGGAAGTGCCCTCTACGTCTTAGGGAGCTATATCCCTTACTTCCTTAGTTATAAGCTCGGTGAAAGGGTGGAGGCACGCCTCAGCCCTGAACGCAGGCAAAAGCTTCGGGCAGCACAGGATCAGTTCACGAAGTATGGCATTTGGAGCGTGGCGATCGCGAGTCCTCTTCATCTGGGGAATGTCGTCCCTTTTGTTGCGGGGATGTCCAAGATGGATGTGAAACTATATTCCTTCCTCACCATGCTCGGGATCACGCCCTCTACCTTCCTCCTCCTAAGCTTCGGGAAATTTTACGGAGGAGATCCTGAAACCGTCATGCGTACAATCGATCATTATCAAAACCTCGTGATCGGCGCTATCATCGCCGCCACGGTCGTTTATGTCCTCTATAAATGGAAGTGGAAGCCCCTCAGGAAAAAAAGTTCCGTCACAGACGGCGGACCCTCTTCGATAAAGAACGATGATGAGTCCTCATTGCGAACATAATTCCTTTCCTTTAAACTAAACCTATTCTTAAATCAATCGTGTGGAGAGATTCTATGGAAGCAAAAATGATGCGAAGATACGATATCATGGAGGTATGCCTCCTTGCAGGGAAAATCATGCTGCAAAGCGGCGCTGAAACGTACAGGGTGGAAGATACCATGATGCGGATCGCAGCCTCCTACGGGATCAAGGAATCCCACAGTTATGTGACGCCCACGGGTATCATCTTTTCAATTGAAACAGAAGAACCGACCAAGACCAAATTGATCAGGATCAACGAGCGCTCCACGGACCTCGAGAAAGTGACGCTCGTCAATAGCCTCTCCAGGCAGATCAGCAAAGGGCATCTGTCTGTGGAAGAGGCCTTTCATGCGCTTGAGAAGTTGGATGAATCGGATCTTTCCTATCCGTTCAAGCTTCAGCTCCTTGCAGCCACCATTGCGAGCGGTTGTTTCTTGATCATGTTCCTTGGATCCTGGAATGACTTTATCCCGGCTGCCATCACGGGCGGTGTCGGTTACATCTGCCTGATCTATTTCCAACGGGTCGTACCGATCAAGTTCTTCTCCGAGTTTTTGGCCAGTCTGATCATCGGCATGCTGGCCTTCGGATTCGTCCAGTCAGGCATCGGGCACCAGCTGGATAAAATCGTCATCGGCTCCGTCATGCCCTTGGTACCGGGGCTGTTGATCACCAACGCTGTCAGGGATCTGATGGCAGGTCATCTTGTATCCGGCCTGAGCAAAGGGGCAGAAGCGTTTCTGACGGCGTTCGCCATCGGTGGCGGGGTTGCGGTTGTCTTCACATTGTTGTAACGGAAGGGGAATGAAGAGTGATGTTTGTTGTTGAACATATGGTGACGAGCTTCATTTCGGCTGCCGCTTTCGGAATCATCTTCAATGCTCCGAAGCAATCGCTGTTCAAATGCGGCATCGTCGGAATGCTCGGATGGATGATCTATATCGTCCTGTTCACCTTTGAAATCGATACCGTCATTGCCACGCTTGCGGCTTCATTCGTCGTGGCGGTGGTATCGCAGATATTTGCAAAGATGTACAAAACCCCGGTGATCATCTTCAGTGTTGCCGGGATCATCCCCCTTGTTCCGGGGGGGATCGCTTATGATGCCATGAGGAACTTTGTCCAGAATGACTACAATATGGCCATGAATCTCGCAGCCAAAGCGTTCATGATCTCAGGGTCGATCGCAATCGGTCTCGTCTTCTCCGAGGTCATCAATCAGGTGATCCGAAACGCAAAGCTCAGTTCCTCTGCGCGCAGGATGAGATGAATCATTATAGAGAATAAGAGGGTGCCGGTCGCGGCACCCTCTTTTCCTACTTATTCGCTATTCCTTTCAAAACCGAGATAGCGAGTGCCCTGGAAGGTGAGGAGTCCTTCGTCACCTTCTGCAAGCATGCCGTATTCTTTGCCTTTGACACGCATCTCAATCCGGTCGCCGTTTTCAAATTGAAACGTCATGAAATAGCTGGTATGTGCCCTTGCCTCCCCTGCTCCACCTTGCACCAAAGCCCGCTTCGACACGAGCTTGGCTTTCGAAGATTGTTGTGGGGACTGGTTATTGCTATTCCATTCGCTCACACCTTTGAAAGATTGGAATAATACAAATCCTATTACAGCGATGAAACCGAGTCCCACTATGACCGGCACAACACTGAACATGACATCTCCTGTTTCGCCCATGGTATCTCCCCCTTATCGGTTGACTCGTAACATAGTATACGGAAAAAGGGCCGAAAAAGTTTCATTCGTAGTCATTGGATCATTGGGGCGCAATTGGGGAGAAAATGGACATTGGGCAAATCTTTCGGCTTCCGTACAATCAAAAAACACGCTATGATGAAAGGAACGATATTTCGGTATTGCCGGCGTTTCCTCCACATCCGGGCGCAGGTATGAAGGGAGTACATATGAAGGTCATACATTTTCTGAAACCTTACCGCATGGCCATGGCTGTAGCGTGGCTGTTCATGCTCACAGAACTCGCTGTGGAGCTTTTCAACCCATTATTCATGGCGAAGATCATCGATGACGGCGTCATGACCGGGGATCTGGATCTCGTGCTGAAATGGGGTGCCATCATGGTGGCCATGTCCTTGTTCGCATTCCTCTCCGGCATCGCCAATTCTTTCTTCGCAGCCCATACCAGTCAGGGCTTCGGATATGATTTGAGAGGGGCCCTTTATGAAAAGGTTCAGTCTTTCTCCAAATCGAGCTTTCAACATCTTCCCGCATCATCCCTCATCACGAGGATGACCAATGATGTAAGGCAGATTCAAAATACGATCTTCATGAGTCTCCGGATCATGTTGAGGGCTCCACTCCTGGTCGTGGGTTCCACCATCATGGCCCTCTTGGTGAATGCCAGGCTCACCTTGATCCTGCTCGTGATCATCCCTGTGCTGTGGCTATTCCTCGTCTGGGTCCTCAAAAAGGGCTGGGGCTTGTTCGGGAAGGTTCAAATCCGTCTTGACCGGGTGAATGAAGTCATGAAAGAGAACCTCTCAGGCATGAGACTGATCAAGGCATATACTCGGGGGCAATATGAAGAATCCCGTTTTGGTGAAGCCAATGATTCCCTGAAGGATCGAACGATGACAGCCCTCCGCTTCATGGAGATCATCATGCCTTTACTGATGCTTGTTATGAACATGGCCCTCCTGTATATCCTTTGGCATGGCAGTGAACGGGTTGCGACCGGAGGAGTACAAGTAGGGGAAGTGGTTGCCATTGTCACCTACGTAACCCGGATTTCATCGGTGTTCTCCATCTTTTCTTTCATCATCACTAGCTTTTCACGTGCGAAGGCATCATCGGGCCGGGTAGGAGAGGTATTGAACACCACTGTCGATATTACGGATCATGAAGGGGCAGCAGGTCAGGTGGTAAAAGGGGAGGTTGCATTCAAGGATGTTTCCTTCCGGTACCCTGGCACGGATGAATACGCCCTAGAGGATGTTACATTCACCCTTCAGTCCGGTGAGACGATGGCAGTACTCGGGGCGACCGGTTCCGGCAAGACATCCTTGTTCCAGCTGATCCCGAGGCTGTACGACCCGCAATCCGGCGAAATTGAAATCGATGGCCAGCCCCTGGGAAGCATCCCTCTGGATACGCTTAGGACTTCAATCGGCTTCGTCCCTCAGGAAGCCGTCTTATTCTCGGGGACCATTGCCGAAAATCTTCTCTGGGGAAAAGAAGGCGCATCACAAGAAGAGATGGAACAGGCGGCAAAGGACGCGCAGATCCACGATACCATCAGCCAGCTCCCGCGGGGATATGAAACGGTTCTCGGCCAAAAAGGTGTGAATCTTTCCGGGGGTCAAAAGCAGCGCCTTTCCATTGCGCGTGCTTTGATCAGAAAGCCGGCAATCCTCATGCTCGACGACAGTACGAGTGCCTTGGATATGAAAACGGAGGCTAAGCTCATTCAAGCCCTAAAAGGGTATGAATGCACAACCATGATCATCACCCAAAAGGTAGGGACCGCCATAGGGGCGGATATCATCCTTCTCCTTGAAGACGGAAAGCTGATCGCCCATGGTAATCATCAATCACTTATGACAGACTCCCCGTTGTACCGGGAAATTTACCGATCTCAGTTCGGAGAGGAGGGGCAGCATGTCAAGACACGTTAGAAAGAAGCTGGGGAAACATGATAAAGCGAAGGATATGAAAGGCACACTCCGGAGGATCTGGGATTACCTTTCACGCCAGCGGGTGCTTCTCTATATGGTCATCGTCATGGTGGTCATCAGTTCCGCTGCATCGCTCCTCGGTCCGTTCCTCGTAGGGAAGGCCATCGATGACTATGTCGTCACGCGTGAAATCACCGGACTCGGACGTTTGCTCATCGCCCTGATTCTGATCTATATCCTTCACTCCATCTCTGTGTGGTTCCAAAATTATTGGATGATCGGGATTGCGCAGGAAACGGTACACCGGATGAGGAAAGATTTGTTCCACCAGCTGCATCAGCTTTCGATCCCATTCTTCGATAAGAGGAAGCACGGGGAGCTGATGAGTCGTGTGACAAACGATATCGATAACGTAAGTGCTACGCTGAATAGTTCGTTCATTCAGATCATTTCAAGTTTCCTGACCCTCCTTGGGACCGTATCGGTCATGCTATGGTTGAGTCCTCTGTTGACGTTGATCACCCTGACGGTCGTACCCCTCATGGTATTCGGCATGAAGTGGATTACGAAGAGGACGGGTCCCCTTTTCAAGGAATACCAAGGAAATATCGGTGAACTGAACGGGTACATCGAAGAGACGATTTCCGGTCACAGCATCATCAAAACCTTCTCCCGTGAAGAGACCGCTATACAGGAATTCAAGGAAAAGAACGAAAAGCTGAGGAAGGCCGGTTTTTGGGCCGACACGTATTCGGGGTTCATCCCGAAGCTCATGAATGTATTGAACAATTTGAGTTTTGCCGTCATTGCAGGGATTGGAGGGCTCTTTGCCATCAAGGGCTACATCACGATCGGGGTCATTGTGATTTTTGCAGAGTATGCGAGGCAATTCACCAGGCCGCTGAATGAGCTGGCGAATCAGTATAATACGCTGCTCTCGGCCATAGCCGGTGCCGAAAGGGTGTTCCAGATCATTGATGAGGAACCTGAGGCAGTCGATGAAGCGGACGCGGTGGAACTGTCCGAAGTGACGGGGGAAGTGGTCTTCGACCATGTTTCCTTTGGATATAGCGAAGACGAGATGATTCTCGATGATGTTTCGTTTGTGATTTCGCCTGGTGAAACCGTGGCGCTTGTCGGCCCGACTGGAGCGGGCAAGACGACCATCACGAATCTGATTTCCAGATTCTACGAACGGAATGCAGGTGACATCCTTATAGATGGGGTGGACCTTTCTTCGGTTAAGCGGAAGAGCCTCCGCTCGCATATGGGGTTCGTCCTGCAGGACAGCTTCCTGTTCCAAGGCACCATCATGGAGAACATCCGATATGGACGCCTGGATGCGACAGATGAAGAAGTGGAGGAGGCGGCGAAACTGGCCAATGCCCACTCTTTTATCCGGAAGCTTCCAGGAGGTTATCATACGGTGTTGAGCGAGGGGAGTATCAGTCAGGGGCAGAAGCAGCTGCTGTCCATTGCGAGGGCCATCCTCTCCGATCCGTCCATCCTTGTTCTGGATGAGGCTACGAGCAGCATTGATACAATCACGGAAATGAAGATACAAGAAGCGCTGAAACGATTGATGGAAGGGCGCACAAGTGTCGTTGTGGCACACCGGTTGAATACGATAAGGCAGGCAGATCAGATCCTTGTTCTGGACGGTGGGAAGATCATTGAACGCGGTTCACACGATCACCTGATCAAGCTAGGTGGATTTTATGCGGGTCTCTATCATAGTCAGCTGAAGGAAAGTATATAAAAAAGAACCCGAAGCGGATCCCGCTTCGGGTTCTTTTACATCGGAGGAGGCGGTCATCCCGACCGGTCTACTCCCACGCTCTCTATTATGGAGAAAAGCGTGCATGTAACTTGCAACATCACAAGTGAATATAGTTGATTTCCTATACGTTTAAGATAATTTAAACAGCCGCGGGCAATTCTTCTTAGTCGCTTGATCTACCTAAACGACGTAAGCCCTACCTCTCTTACATCCTAACGGCTCCGAAGCCGATCCAGTGTGAATAAGTTGTTTTTGTCAAACAACTGGAGAATTACAGATTATCTTCTCTATCGTTTGAAAGTATGTTACAAGTCTACAATCACTAATAATAACATGCACTTCATACTCTGTCAATAGCCTCTGCTGTTTAAAGATCCAATGTCTGTGGAGAATCTTCTTCGTTATTCATGAGTCTGATCCCCACGGGTTCGATCTTAAGGACGACTAGATTTGGATCTTCCGGTCCGTCGAACCAGTCCTTCATGTGATCATTCCATATCTTCTTCTTGTAGCCTTCCGATTGTTCAATAGAGGCTTTTCCTTCGATTTCGACGAATGTATCGCCGTATCCTTCCCCTTCGTATCCAAGCAGGATATGAACGTTGGGGTTTTCTTCGATTTCATCGGTCTTTTCGGTTTTTTTACTTGTTGGTGTGTACAAGACCAGGTCTTCGTGATAATAGGTCATATAGCGGGAATAAGGTTTGTTATCCTTTACAGTAGCAAGTGTTCCTACCTTGCTTTCGTCCAACACCTTCAATACTTGCTCTTTCACTTCATTCTGTGACACGATCCCATCTCCTTTTCGATTCAACATCTTATGTCTTTACTATTCCTTTTTTAAAGTAGGATTAAACATGCGTGATGGGTTGTAGGATGGGGAATAGTGTAAAAAAACATACAGGAGGAATCGCAATGACAGTCGTGCCGGAAGATATATCAACCATTTGCAGGAAGAGAATGGAGCCTTTTGACTGCGAAGGATTCGTCAATGGACGGGGGCCGCGGGATCCGATCCTCATGGTCGTCGGGGAAGCGCCGGGTGAAACGGAAATACATAATGGAATTCCCTTCAGCGGCAGGGCCGGGAAGGTGCTGGATGAATTCTTTCGCTACGTGGGAGTGGACAGGGAGGATATTTATTTCACCTCCACCGTGCGAAGTCGTCCATTCAAACGCGTGGATAAAGTGAGGAAGGATGGAAGGGTCGAAAGGAAATGGGTCAACCGCGCCCCGAACAGGAAGGAACAGCTCGCCCATGCGGCCATCCTGGATTATGAAATGGCCCACGTACATCCTAAGCAGATTGTGACTCTTGGGAATATTGGTCTCCAGAGGCTTGCGGGAAGGGAATACAGCATCTCGTCCGTACACGGCACCCCTATTCGGACCAAAGTGAAGTGCCTGAAGGATTACGATCGCAGGGAGTGGGGAGAAACGGAGGAAGAGTACACTCTCTTTCCGACGTTCCATCCCGCCTCGATCTTTTATAATCGTTCCCTGGAAAAAGACATTTACCGGGATCTTGATCAGCTCAGGCAGATCCTCATGGATAAAGGGGTCTTCTAGCTGCGGTCCATCTTTTCTTTGGCCATCTTGATGAGTTCCTGGACCATCCTGCCGCCAAGTTGTCCCCCGACTTTTCCGTTTTCAGCAGATGACAGGTGACCGTTGTAGCCTTTTTGGAGGGGGACCCCCACTTCCCTTGCGGCTTCAAACTTTGCTTCTGATGGATTTCCGGTACCGGAGATCCTCGCCTTCATTTCGTTGAGGGCGTCACGGGAACCTGGGACTAAAAGCTTGCGTTTCGACATGTTTTCACCCCCTTCATCCTATTTTCCCCAAAAAAATTATTGGCATGTGAGGTATTGTTACACAAGGGTTTTCAGCAGTTCGGCTGTTAGGTGGAAATAAAAAAAGATTGTCTATATTGTGTCAGATAAAATATAATTCATAATAGTTAGATAAATCAAAAAGATAACAGGGGGACAAAGTATGACGGAATTTGTAGGAAGCCTTGTCGACGTATTATGGTCACCGGTCATGATTTATTTTTGTTTAGGTGTAGGACTATTATTTTCGATCTTAACAAAATTCGTGCAGGTCCGATTCTTGAAGGACATGGTCAAGCTCATGTTTACGGGCGGCAGCTCAAAGGAAGGGGTATCTTCCTTCCAGGCCCTTGCCCTTTCGCTATCGGGACGTGTAGGTACAGGTAATATTGCAGGAACGGCAACAGCCATCGGATTCGGTGGTCCTGGTGCTGTCTTCTGGATGTGGGCCATTGCGTTCATCGGGTCTGCCAGTGCTTTTATCGAATCAACCCTTGCCCAGATCTATAAAGAAAAGCGCGATGGTGAATACAGGGGAGGACCGGCTTACTATATTGAGAAGGGGATCGGTTGGAAATGGTACGCTGTCTTGTTCTCCATTGCCACACTGATCGCCATGAGCATCCTGATGCCGGGAATTCAATCCAACTCCATCGCCCTTGGCCTTGAGAATGCATTCGGGCTCAGTACGACCGTTACGGGCATCGGTCTTGTCGTCCTCCTCGGCATCATCATTTTGGGAGGAGTAAAGAGGATCGCCGGGGTGGCTTCCTATGTGGTGCCGTTCATGGCTATCGGATATATCCTCCTTTCCCTAGTGATTGTCGGGGTGAACATCACAGAGGTACCAGACGTGTTCTCATTGATTTTCAGCAGTGCGTTCGGTGCAAATTCAGTCTTTGGAGGAATTCTTGGTTCGGCCATATCATGGGGCGTCAAGCGTGGTATCTATTCCAATGAAGCAGGACAGGGAACTGGTCCACATGCTGCAGCGGCAGCCGAGGTTTCACATCCTGCGAAACAGGGGCTCGTACAGGCGGCTTCCGTCTATATCGATACGCTTCTTGTTTGTACGGCGACTGCCTTTATGATCCTCTTTACCGGATCATATAACACGGTCGGACCGGATGATACGGTCATTGCTTCAAATGCGAGTGTTGAAGGAGTGGAGGCTGGCCCTGCTTATACCCAGGCAGCCATTGAACAGGTGATCCCTGGTTTCGGTGCCGGGTTCGTCGCCATTGCACTCTTCTTCTTTGCCTTTACAACCATCATGGCTTACTACTATATGGCTGAAACGAATATCGCCTACCTGATGAAAGGCAGGAGCGCCAAGGTGGGGATGATGGTCTTGAAAGTTGTCATCCTTGCTGCCACTTTCTACGGCGCCGTCAAGGAAGCAACCCTTGCATGGGCCATGGGGGACATCGGACTTGGCATCATGGTCTGGCTCAATCTGATTGCCATCCTGATCCTGGCCAAACCTGCCCTTGCTGCACTCAAAGATTATGAACAACAGAAGAAGCAAGGACTTGACCCCGTATATAATTCCAAGAAGATGGGCGTGAAAAATGCCGAGTTCTGGGAAGGGGACTATAAGTACGATAAGAATAAAGAAAACGCATCTTGATGAAAAAGCATAGAACCCGTGACGGGTTCTATGCTTTTTTGCCGGAATTAAAGTATCCTTACGGGAATACTAGGCAATATCTTTTGAGGAAAAGGCTCTTTTTGATTATGATGAGAAGAGAGCATTTTTTCAGGAGGTGCAGGTAATTGGATTTATATGAATCGTATATACAGAATGATAGACAAAGGGAACTGCTTTCTCTGGCAGGCGAACTTGCCGATGTGTTCGCGGAGAGGGCAGAAGAACATGATCGAGAAGGTTCCTTTCCATTTGAGAACTTCAACGACTTGAAGAAGAAAGGCTACGGGAAGCTCACGGTGCCTAAAGAATATGGGGGCGAAGAAATCAGCCTGTATGAGATGGTGATGCTGCAAGAACGCCTGGCGACGGGCGACGCTGCCACTGCACTATCGATCGGCTGGCATCTTGGCGGTCTGATGGAGCTGAGTGAGAGCAGATTGTGGGATGAAGCACAATTCCAAGCGCTATGCGAAGCGGTCGTCACGGACCAAGCCCTCGTCAACAGGGCAGCATCCGAGCCCGCTACAGGCAGTCCTACAAGGGGCGGTCTTCCGGAGACGAAGGCTACCGAAACGGATAATGGGTTTGAACTAACAGGCAGGAAAAGCTTCACTTCCATGGCGAAGGTCCTGGATTATTCATTGGTGCTGGCACGCATTGGGGAGACGGAGAAAAAGGGATTTTTCCTGGTTGATCATAAATTGGATGGTGTGAGCATCGAAGATACATGGGATGTGATTGCCATGAAGGGGACCGGAAGTGAAGACCTGGTTCTTGATCACGTGAGCTTGCCTCCTTCGGCTATGGTAGAAGGGGATGAAAGGGGTGGAGACATCCCTAAGGCATGGCTCCTTCATATTCCTGCCTGCTATCTCGGTGTGGCGGTGGCAGCCAGGAATTATGCCATTGAGTTTGCGGAGAATTATTCACCGAACAGCCTGCCGGGGCCGATCAAAGAGGTTCCCGAGGTACAGAGGAAAATCGGGGAGATGGAGCTCGAGCTGTTTCAGGCAAGACAAATTCTCTATTCGGTTGCGGATAAATGGGTGAAGGAACCGGATAAACGGAAAGGGATGGGTCCGGAGCTTTCGGCGGTCAAACATATCGTCACGAATGGGGCCGCGCGCATCGTGGATATTGCCATGAGGATCGTAGGGGCAAGGAGTCTGTACCGCTCCAACCCGATGCAACGATATTACCGGGACGTCAGAGCGGGGCTGCATAATCCGCCTATGGATGACATGGTCATCTCGCTGCTGTCAAAGCGGGCTCTCGGTGGAAAATAGTAAAGAAGCCAAGGATCACGATCCTTGGCTTCTTTACGTCTGTAATTTTTTCTCCAATACGGAGGAATGGTGAATCTCCAGGGTCTGGATCCCTTTCAGTTCTTCAAGCAGGTCATGTATGGATAACAATTCGTATAAGAGAACGGATTCGCATGAGAAATGTTTCACCTGTTTTCCTTTGAGGAATTCATGATCCTCCCAGAACTCTTCTAAAAGATCCTTCATAAGGACGAAGTGCTGTTCTGGAATCTCGAAAGAGGGATGGTGCAGGATCCCCTTAAGAGACTGGATCGCCGAAATGATCCGTTCCTTCTCCTCCTGGCTGTACGAATAGCGGTTCATGGGGAGGTAGATCAGATTTCCGATATGATAAAGGATCTGTCTCAACAGGTTCAGTTTTTTATACTCGTAGTGGAAAAACCGGAGCTCTTTCCTGCTGGAGCGATGTAGTTTCCACTCTTCCTTTTGATATTTGCAAAGGGTATCCGTTGCTTCGACTTCTTGGAGGATGTCGGCGAAAATGAGGCGGGTGTCCCGGTGAAGGGAATGCTGCTTGAGCAGTTCCGATCCTCTTCGTTCTAAAAGATTACCGGTTTTGAAATATAAATTATGAATGCTCGCCGTGATTTTATCTGAATATTTAGGAGGCAGGACCCAAATGTTGACCACGGTCGAAACGATAAGCCCGATTGTGGTGGTTCCGAGCCTGATGAAAAAAGTGGCTATATAATGATCATGGATTGTCGGGATCATGGCGATTCCTGTCAAGGTGGCGACCAGGATTCCGGGGGCAAGCTTCAGCCTGTGACAGGTGATAATCGTCAGCAGCGCGACAAATGCGTAGGTGATGGGGCGGTCTCCGAAAAAAGAAGACAATACGACTGCGTACAGTGCCCCGATGGCTGATGCCGGAAATCGGATGAACGCCTTTTTGATTGAATTGGTGGCCGTCGGCTCGATGGTGACGATGGCCGTGATGACCGCGAACGTCGCTGGCCAGTTGAATAACTCACAAATGAGTGCAGTCAAAAAAACGGCAATGCCTGTCTTTGCAACGCGACCGCCGACTAATCGAAAATGTTTGAAAAATGCCATATAGGACCCTCTTTTTGCTGAAAGAATACGTACCTATCATTATAACGCTTTTGGGAGGCTCTGTGTTTACTTTGAGTCCCGAAATAAAAATTTTAGTTATAAAAGGCCTGTCCACATTGGACAGGCCGTATATGAGAAACTCATCTGAGAGGCAAAGGCCTTAAAACAATCTTGATCGAATGAGGCATCTGGTCGTTTTCTTGTGCCGCTTTGAGATAGCGGAACATATTCTTTCCACCTACTGAATTAGCAGAGTGGATCGTGATGCGTTCTGCAAATAATTGGTGCTCCACCATGGCGTGAACCAACATCAAACCATTCCGGGTCTTGCTCTCGAGGTCATGATCGAGGGAGAGATGACCGATGGAATAATTGTACATAAGATGCAGGCACTCATCGATGTCTTTTGCAAGAATGTAACCTTGGGGACAGTGGCGATAATCGTCGAGAAACACATTTACTGTCATATACATTCTACTTTCGTCATTTGACTTACTGTAAGCCTAACAGACCTATACCTATACTTATATAGGTAATTAGGTGTGTATTACAAATATATTTGTGGTTGGAAAGTTAGGCTTTTTAGCTCCGAGACTCAAAATTCTGTCATTTTTACCAAAATAGGTTGAAAATTAGAGAATAATAGAAGGAATATTCTCATTTCTTGTCGTATGAAGTAAAGACCATACTGCGTTGGGAGAGTTTCAGGTGATAATTGAAAAATTACTTTTTCACACGTTCATCATTCTTGCTCCGGTGTTGATCCAAACCTCCCTGCTCGAACATCATAAATGGAGTAAGTCGCCTATTTTCACAGGTGTACTAAATGGTTTCGCCACTCTTGCTTGTCTCGCATTTACGTATGAGTTCGCCGGCTTGTACTGGGACTTCCGCTATGTACCCCTTATCATCGCCATGGTCTATGGAGGAAGGAGGGCGGGCCTGATCGTCCTTACCTTCATGTTCGTTGGAAGGACAATCATGGGCGGGGATATATTGATACATGGCCTCTCCAGTATAATAATGGCCTCTGTGGTCCCTTTTTATTTTTCAAAAGGGTTTTGGAAGCTTACTCCTGTCAAACGGGTGCTTGCTGCTCAGCTAATCGGTCTCTGGCCGATTGCTGTTATTTTTCTCTTGCTCTTCGTCTTTAATCTTCCGTCACAATTTTTGAGTGAAATCCATTCCATTACATTCATCTTGCAGTTCGGCCTTGTCCAGGTGCTTGGAATCGGTATCGCCGCCCGATTGAATGAATGGATGGTCGAGAAGAAAGTGATGAGGGAAGAAATCATCAAATCGGAGAAATTGAATACGCTGGGTGAATTGGCTGCCAGCATCGCCCATGAAGTGCGAAATCCCCTGACGGTCGTGAAGGGTTTCCTTCAGCTCATGAAGCGTCAGTCAAAAGGGGAGGAGGATGAATATTTGGAAATTATTTTAAGTGAGCTTGGCAGGGCTGAAGAAATCATCAATGACTATTTGAATTTTGCGAAGCCGCAATTCGAGAAAGTGGAGCGGGTTCATATAAAGGAGATTCTGTCGGAGGTATCTATCCTGTTGAATGCCTATGCCGTGAAGGAGAATGTTTTTTTGGAGAGCCACCTGGATGATGACGGGATCCTCCTCACGGATCGGAATAGAATGAAGCAGGCACTCATCAACTTTGTGAAGAATGCGATCGAAGCGACTCCGCCGAAAGGATATGTGTCGATCAGTCTACAGGTCACTGAAGAGAATGCCGTCATTACTGTGAAGGATACAGGAAAAGGAATGTCGAAAGAAGAGATGGCGAGGATCGGTACGATGTTCTATACCACAAAGAATCAGGGGACAGGACTCGGGACGTCGGTCTCCCTTAAAATCATCGAAACGATCGGCGGCCGTGTAAGGTATTCAAGTGAGGTGAAGAAGGGGACGACCGTGGAGATCATCCTTCCCCTCCGGAATGAAAAATTGAAAAAGGAACATGTCCTTTCCCATCACTTAGATGCTTGAAATCTAAGTGTTTTTTCATTCCGTTCTCATGTTAATTTACCGTACATACGTTCTATGATAGGATAAAAGAAATGAATGACCGACCCTAACGTACAGGCGACAATGAGGGTGCCGATCCCGATGGAACCGCCTGCCGTGATGGCCAATGTAATGGCGATGGCCTCGTTCAGGAGACGCGCGTGGTTGAGATTCAACCCGAAACGGTGGTGAAGGGCCATCATGAGTGTATCCATGGGACTCGAAGGAAGTCCAGCCTGTAGATAAATGGAAATCCCAAGCCCGATCAGGGTTGTACCGATGAGCACAAACAGGATCTGTGACATAAGATCAGATGGGATAAGGACGGCCTCCGTCACTCTCAGCCAGAAATCAACGAGCTGACCGATAAGGAAAATCGACAGGGCGGCGAGCCATCTTGGTCGCTCTTTCAGCAGAAACGCATTGACGCCGATCAGGATGCATCCGTTTAAAAAGATGCATGTCCCGATTGTAAGGTGGAACAAACGTGATTCTCCAACAGCCAGGGCGTCCCAAGGACCCGCTCCCATATTGGCATGGATCACAAATGAAACGCCGAGTGATAAGCATAATAAACCGATACTATAAAAAAGGAATCGAATCATGTCTACCTCCGTTAACCGATGCTTGTCTCTATACATATGCCGGCAGTGGACAGAATAGAAGAAGAAAGCGAGGTGAACGCCTTGGATGCCGATATGACACTATCCGTCAGGGAGCTCGTCGAGTTTGTCCTCAAGGCTGGGGATATCGATTCGCGATTTCAGCCTAGGTCATCCATGCTCACGGGAACAAGGCTCCATCAAAAACTTCAACGACGCTATGAAGAGCCCGATGAAAAAGAGGTTCATCTTAAAGGGAGAAAAGTCGTGGATGGAATCAGCTATCAGATTGAAGGCAGATGTGATGGGATCATACACCGTGAAGGAAAGATCATGGTGGAAGAAATCAAATCAACGGCCCGGAGCCTTGATGATTTGGAGGAAGGGATGGGGGTCCACTGGGCTCAGGCGGAGTGCTATGCCAGCCTCCTGACGGAAGAGCGGGGCTGGGATGCCATACATGTGAGGCTCACGTATATCCACACAGGAACAGAAGAGACAAAATCATTTACCCGCGAGTATGACCGTGAAGAACTTCAGGGAATCATGATCGGTCTATTGCAGCTCTATACGCCGTTTGCAGAAGTGAGGTTGAGAAACGAGGAGAATCTGGAGGCGAGCCTCTCCCGCCTTTCTTTTCCTTTCGAGACGTTCAGAAAGGGTCAGCGTCAATTGGTGGGAGCCGTTTATAAAACCGTCACCGAAAGAAAGACTCTTTTTGCCAATGCCCCCACGGGAACTGGGAAGACGATTTCTACCTTATTTCCCGTCGTAAAAGAAGGAGGCAGATGGTTTTACGCCACGGCCAAAACCATCTCGAGGACGGTGGCTGAAGACGCCGTTAAGCTGATGGAAGAAGGGGGCCTCTCCACCAGGGCATTGACCATCACGGCTAAGGACAAGATCTGCTTTAAAGATCAAACCATCTGCCAGCCCGATCATTGCGAATTTGCCTGTGGCCACTATGATCGCGTGAACGGGGCCATCCTGGATATCCTTCAGAAAGAGACCCTCATGACCAGACCGGTGATCGAGGAGTACGCAAAAGCACATCGTGTATGTCCGTTTGAGTTCTCCATCGATCTATCGTATCTCGTTGAAGGGGTCATCGGAGATTATAATTATCTATTCGACCCACGAACATCGTTGAAGCGATTCAGTGATTCCTCTAAAAAGCAGACGACGCTCCTCATCGACGAAGCTCATAATCTCGTTCCGCGCGGGAGGGACATGCACTCTGCTTCCTTGACGTCCACGGTATTCACATCGCTGGCGACACATGTGAAGGGAGAACTGAGCACGGCGATTCGTACCCTCACGGAGGCTTTGGAAGGTGTGGGCCCCGGTACATATGAAGAAGTCGATTCCGGTGTCACAGATGGAGTAAGGGCATTCGTGGATGCTGCGGAAAAGGAACTTCCTCACATGGAAGGTGAAAGTCCTCTATTGGAGGCGTATTTTGAATCGACCCAATTCCTGCGCATCTTGCAGCTCTATTCAAAAGAACACCGGACATTGGTCACCCAGCATGGGGCCGGGATTACCTTCAAGCTCGTCTGTCTGGATCCTGCAGCATTTTTGCGTCAGGTGACGGCAGGGTATAAGGCGGCGGTCTTCTTTTCCGCGACCTTACATCCGTTTTCGTATTACTTCCATCAGCTTGGAGGAGAAGCGGAGGATTACCGATTTGTCATTCCGACCCCCTTTGATCATAGCCAGTGGCAAGTGGAAATCCAGCCCCTTTCCATACGCTTCAGGGACCGGGATCGCCATTTTCCCCATCTGATGGAGTCGATCGTCAATCTCTTTAATCGAGTCGATGGAAATGGCCTCGTATTCTTTCCTTCCTACGCCTTCATGAGAAAAGCCTTTCACGCATTGGAAGGGTATGATTTATCGGCGAAGCTGATCATGCAGGAGCCGATGATGTCAGAAAAGGAACGAGAAGAGTTCCTGGCTGAGTTCCAAGCAGGACGAAAGGAGCCAGTATTGGGTCTTGCCGTCTTGGGAGGCATTTTTTCAGAAGGCATCGATCTGAAGGGTGAACGGTTGAATCAGGTGGTGGTTGTCGGTGTCGGCCTCCCACAACCTGATGAAGAACGGGAGCTGATGAAGTCCTATTTCAACTCTCTCGGAGTAAATGGATTTGCCTACGCCTACACCTACCCCGGATTGAACAAAGTCTTTCAGTCTGGTGGAAGGCTGATCCGGACTGAAGAAGACCGCGGTGTCCTCAGGCTCATTGATGATCGCTATCTCTCAGGAGAATATCAGAAGCTGCTGCTCGAGGAATGGCGACATTTCACTGTGGTGGGAGGTTCGTGGACATAAAAAAGACCGCTACGGGAGCGGTCTTTTTGGACATTTCAATTAGTTGAAAGAAGGGTCTTTAAGAAGACGATCGAATTCTTCCAAGTGGTGCGTTTCGTCGGCAATCATATCATCAAGCTTGATTCCGAGCTCCACAAGACCAAGCTCTTCAGCCTGCTCTTTGCGTTTTTTGTAGCGTTCGATCGTGTCAGCTTCTGCTTTGCGTCCTTCAAGGAGCATTTCTTTCACGTCGTCCGTTTGTTTCACCTTTGCTGGAGTCGTTGTAGGGCTGCCTCCAAGGGTTTTAATTTTTTCTGCAAGGTATAGAGCATGTCCTTGCTCATCAGGGATCTCTTCTTCGAAGAAAGGTTTCAATACCTGTCTATATAAGCCGCTTACTACTGCTGCGTAGTTCGTGTAGAGGATAACTGCGGCATATTCATTTGCTAGGTCTTCGTTCAGTCCTTCAATTAGTTCGTCAAGTTTTGCTTGATCCATTTGTCATTACCACCCTTTGTGTATGTTGTATGGTTATAATGTACCCGTTTCGCATGGAGATAAACCCCTTTTTTGCTGTGTGGGGGTGGGGGCGGCTTGTCAGAGTTGCTTATCCTTTTCATCTCTTTTGTGGTAAGGTGCCGTTTCGTTCCACTGCACTCTGTGCGTATGAGTATGGGTGTGCTGATTTGGAGCAGGGAATTGTCATCCTGTATTTTTATGAGTGTGTGGTGGATAAGAGACCGTTCCGTTCCGCTTCGGCCTCCCGCTTTCCATGGGGCGTGCGGTGAGCCGCTATTCCCATAGGAGTCGGGAGGCTTTCGCTGCACTGCACTCTGTGGGTAGGAGTGGGAGAGTGCTGATTTGAAACATGCTAACGCCATCCTGTTTTTTGTGAGTATGTAGAGGTGAAGAGACCGTTCCGTTTCGCTGCGGCCACCCGCTTTCCATGGGGCGTGCGGTGAGCCGCTTCGGCGCTGCCTGCAGGGTCTCACCCTGCCCGCTTCTCCCATAGGAGTCGGGAGGCCTTCGCTGCACTGCACTTTGTGCGCAGGATAGAGGATGTGCTGATTCGAAACAGGGGAATTTGCCATCCTGATCTTGTAATGAGGTTGTGATAGAAAGGAGATCGTTCCGTTCCGCTGCGGCCACCCGCTTTCCATGGGGCGTGCGGTGAGCCGCTTCGGCGTTGCCTGCAGGGTCTCACCTTGCCCGCTATTCCTATAGGAGTCGGGAGGCCTTCGCTGCACTGCACTCTGTGCGAAGGAAAGGGGATGTGCTGATTTGATGCAAGGTATCGCATCCAGTTTTTTGCAATGAATGCGTGCTGAAGGCGAGCTTTTTCCGTTCGCTATACTTTGTGCGCAGGAGAAACAGGACATCCCCATCCTTGTTTCGTTTTTAGCATGACTTTCTATCCTTATTAACAAACGATTACCTCATAGTCCGATGGCACTGAGTGGATTGAAGCGGAAGGGATTTGACTCCTGCGGAAAAGGGGGATGATCGAGACCCCGCAGGCACGAGGAGGCTCGACATGCCCCCCGCGGAAAGCGAATCCCTGCAGCGCAAAGGAACGAACTACCTTTCCACCACAGCCTTCATTAAGAACTACGAGGCCATTAATTCTAATTGCACTTGGGTGATTTAAATTCCGAAGGCACGGGCATATCCGACATGCTCCCCGCGGAAAGCAAATCCCTGCAGCGCAAAGGAACGGATTAGTTTTCCATCTCACCCTTCACTTAGAACGATATTATCTTCAGCTATCATCATAACCAAGATGATGATTCTTATTTCGCGACAGAAATCAAATCTCTAGAAGCGGAAAGGAACGCCCCATTCCTTCATGAGCATACACAGTTACACTAACAAAGACAAATATAGAAGAACTGCCACCTCCATGAATATCTTTCACCCAGGTTGAAAATCCTAAAGATAAGAAACAGGAGGTGTTAAGCCATGACAAAACGTGTAGGTGTTGAACAATCCCTTTCAAATGTAGTGCAGGCATTGCGTGAAAAAGGGTATGACGTCGTTGAACTCAAGAACGAACAAGATGTGAACGGCTGTGATTGCTGTGTCACGACAGGCTTGGATACAAACGTAATGGGAATGCAAAATACAACATTCAAAGGATCTGTCATTGAAGCGGATGGACTGACGGCCGATCAAGTATGTGAACAGGTCGACAGCAGAATGATGTAAGGGAAGGGAGGCCACAGCCTTCCTTTTTTTATTGAATAAAAAGTCTGCCTTCCCCCGATATGGTAAAATGAATGATATTTCCATATTGAGGGAGGGTTCAGCATGTGGCAGGCTCTATTCATAGATCGTGACGGTACACTGGGCGGCAGTAATGAAATTGAATATCCGGGAGTGTTTGAGGTGTTTCCCCGGAGTGCAATCGCTTTAAAGAGGATAAAAGAAAACGGAATCCCCATCCTATCCTTCACCAATCAGCCTGGAATCTCTGCAAGACCCAGGCTGATGGAAGAATTCGAACGGGAGTTGAACGGGTTCGGGTTTGATGGTGTGTACATCTGTCCCCATGAAGAAGGGGAGGGCTGCGGATGTCGGAAGCCTGAGATCGGCATGCTGGAGCAAGCAGCAGCGGATCGAGGGCTTGATCTCACCAAATGTGCCGTGATCGGGGATAGGTGGAAGGATATGCTCGCCGGCAAAAAGGCAGGGTGTACGACGGTGCTTGTCAGGACGGGAGCGGGTGAGAGTGAATGGCAGAAAAACAGAATGAACTTTGAAGGCACCGTGGACCACGTGGCTGACGACCTTCAGGAAGCGACCCGCTGGCTTTTGGATTCTCCTCAACGTGTGCTGGAAGAGATCTTGGACGGGGCAAATGCAGAAGCACGTTTCGTCCTCGGGATAGACGGGTTGAGCCGGTCGGGTAAGTCGACCATGGTGTCAGAGATAGAGGAATGGCTGAAGGGTAAGGGGGTCACTCATCAGATCTTTCATATCGATGACCACATTGTCGAGCGGAAAGCGCGGTATGACACCGGTCATGAGGAGTGGTTTGAATATTATAGTCTGCAGTGGGATCGGAAACGGTTGAGGGAAGAGTTCTTTATGAAACTGAAAGAGGGCTGCATGGATGTAAGGTTACCATTTTACGATGGGGAGCTGGATACCGTGACGGAAAGGCAGGTGCAGCTTTCGGATAAGGGTATCATCATTGTAGAGGGGGTATTCCTTCAGAGGGAGGAATGGAGGGATGCCTTCGATGGGATCCTATTCCTTGATTGCTCGAGAGAACGACGGTTACTCCGTGAATCGGAGGAGACGCAGCTGAAGCTTGAAAAGTTCAGGAATCGGTATTGGAAGGCAGAAGAGTATTACCTCGATACGGTTCAGCCGATGAAACGTGCAGATTGGGTCATCCCTACATAATGAAAACGGCCGGGAGACCCCCGGCCGTTTCTTTTTTATCCTATATGGGCAAGAGGCTGGGAGCGGAGATGTTCCCTCAGCAGATCCGGAGCCGTGAGATAGAGCAATCCGTTTCCTTCGAGGGATTTCGGGTATCCGAGAGGGATGGTTCGTTTCACGAGCTGGGCATAGATTTCCGGTTCGCTCAGTTCCCGTTTGAATGCTGCTTCCTCAAACTCTTTGATCAAGGCAAGCGCGCCTGCTACGTGGGGAGCCGACATGGACGTCCCGCTGAGCTTGGCATATTTATCCCCGGGGATCGTTGAGAGGATCTGCTCTCCAGGGGCTACAAGGTCGATTTCATTATTGGAATTGGTGAAGTAGGATGATTTTCTCTGGAGGTCGATGGCTCCCACGGCGATGACTTCCTTATAGCTTGCCGGGTAGGAGAATTCATCTGTATCGCTGTTCCCGTCGCCTTCATTACCGGCTGCAGAAACCACCAGGATACCAGCTGCTACGGCTTTTTTGATTGCGTCATGGAGCGGTTTATAATCAGTCGGGCCGCCCAGGGACATGGAGATAATATCGACTCCCTGTTCCGTTGCATACTCGATTCCTTTCACGATCCAATCGTATTGTCCTCTCCCGGAACTTCCCGCGAGTACTTTGATGATCATGAGGTCTGCAAGCGGGGCGACTCCGATCACTCCATCTCCATCCTCATTGGCAGCGATGGTTCCGGAGACATGGGTGCCATGTCCACTGTAGTCCGTCACATTATCGTCTGCCCCTGCATCGTCATCAGTGAAGTTCTTGACGCCCTTCACCCGTCCGGCAAGGTCAGGATGGTTGATGTCACAGCCTGTATCGAGTACGGCGATGGTCGTGCCCTTTCCTTTGCATCCTTCTTTCCATAGTATGGGGGACTGAATCATTTCAATGCCTTTCGGAACCTCATTTACATCTCCAATCATTTCGTTCATGAAATACGGAATCAGCTTCATTTCGGTTGCCATGGTCATCCCTCCAAAATATTATTCTCATGATGTCCATTAGTCTGAAGTTTCTGAAAATATACCATTTTTTTGGACAATTGTACAGGGTAGATGGTAATAGGTGGAATTTACCTTATTAGGGTTCAATGGAGAAAGGTCCTTTTTAAACAAACGTTTGATCAAGAAGGTTCCTTCCTTGCGCCTCAAGGAATCTACGTTTAAACGATTGTTGGTCATGCAAAAGGACTGGAAGGCATAGATTGATGAAGATGAGAAGGAGGGGAAAAAAGATGAATGGAATGGATACGGGGAACATTGCGTACGCAATGATCAAGGGAGGTCCGCTTGCGCCGGATCTCGACGGGAACGTCTTTTTTCACGATGTGAAGGGAGGGGTGGAAGTCATGGTGGAGGTGAGGGGTCTTCCGCCTTATAAAGAAGGAAAGAATGGAGAGAAACCAATCGGTCCACATGGTTTCCACCTTCATGAGAAGGGGATATGCGAAATTGGAGACCCGTCCGATCCTTTTACATCTGCGGGCGGTCATTGGAATCCCGGAGCCCAACCCCATGGCAATCACGCAGGAGATTTTCCCGTCCTGTTTTCTAATGGGGGATATGCCCGGATGTCCTTCTTCACCAATAAATTCAGTGTGAAGGATGTGGTGGGAAAAGGCGTGATCATCCACCAGAGTCCAGATGATTACCGGTCTCAGCCTTCAGGTGATGCGGGGAAACGCTTGGCCTGCGGAGTGATCGTTCCCTATACCAAATCGCAAACATAATAGAAAAAATCGTACAGGGCACGCGCTGTACGATTTTTTTCTTCTATTAATAAAAGCCGAGCATATTGAGCATGACAACAATGATGAAAAGTGGTGCAACGAAGCGGATCAGGAAGAACCAAACTTCGAATATGCCTTTCTTCATGCTGCTTCCGCTTTTCAACTCTTCATAGAGAGCCGTTTTCTTCATCTTTAACGGGACAAAGATGGATATCAGCAGGCACCCGAGCGGTAATAATACGT
Source organism: Rossellomorea marisflavi (assembly GCF_001274775.1). Classification (GTDB taxonomy): domain Bacteria; phylum Bacillota; class Bacilli; order Bacillales; family Bacillaceae_B; genus Rossellomorea; species Rossellomorea marisflavi. The sequence goes on along the minus strand of NZ_LGUE01000004.1, from coordinate 952,730 downwards.
TGCTTACGGCGAAATCGGCAAGATCAAAGATGATCTTATCGAATAGGGTGATGTCGCTGAGTACCCCATAAGAGAGGGCGGATGGAATCCCGAAAATGAAGATGGCAATCCCGATGATCCATGCCCACTTTGTCCTCTTTGCCGGATCATTCTTCGCGATGACCGATACGATGATTTCAAGCATGGAGAATGCTGAAGTCAAGGCGGCGAACAGGAAGAGGATCAGGAACGCGATGAAGAACAGCATTCCGAATGGCAACTGGTTGAAGATTGTCGGAAGCACGTTAAACAGGAGAACAGGTCCTGCGTTAGGCTCGAGTCCGAATGCAAAGACCGCCGGGAAGATGGCAAGGCCGGCAAGGAGCACGATGAAGATATTCATGATGACGATGGACACAGCCGAACGCGGCAGGCTCTGATTTTTCGGAAGATAGGAGCTATACGTCAGCATGACCGATACCCCGACGCTCAGGGTGAAGAACGATTGTCCCATGGCTTCCAGAATCGTACGCGGGGTGACCTTGGAGAAATCCGGCAGAAGAAGGAATCGGACGCCTTCTCCCGCTCCGTCAAGGGTCACAGCACGAAGGACCAGCACTATGAAAAGGACGAACAGGGCAGGCATCATGATCTTGCTGGCACGCTCGATTCCCTGCTGAACGCCTTTGGCTACGACGACGATGGTCATCAGGATGAAGATGAGTTGAACGATGACACTCACCCACGGATCAGCAATGGTGGTTCCGAATACCTCACCGTACTGATCCGAGGTCAATCCATTCAGCTGTCCGGTGATGGCCTTGAACAGATAGATGACGATCCATCCGCCAACGACACTATAGAAGGATAGCAGGATGAAGGATGCGACCATCCCAAGGACTCCGATCCAGTGCCACTGGGTTCCCGGGGCAATCTTTTTATACGAATCGATCGCATTGCTTTGAGCAGTCCTCCCGATGGAGAATTCCGCCAGAAGCAGAGGAAGGCCAAGGAATAAAGTGAAAAGGATGAAGATCAGGAAGAATGCGCCGCCTCCGTTCTGCCCTGCAATATAAGGGAATTTCCAGATTGCGCCTAAACCGATGGCCGATCCTGCCGCAGCAAGGATGAAGCCGAGTTTGGATGACCATTGTTCACGTTGACTCATGGGTTGATCTCCTTTCTGTTTATGGTTGTAGCCGAAGACAATAAAAAAATCGCCCCTACATAATTGTAGGGACGATTGGATATCGCGGTACCACCCTAGTTATGGGACAAGCCCATCACTCTTCGGAAATAACGGCATATACCGTCTTTTGATCTCGTCAAAAGAAGCTCTGGAATCGAAATTCACTTACCGCATGTGTACCGATTTGCACCAACCATCGGCTCTCTAGAACAGGGAAGGGTTCGCTACTTGGTTCCTTCAAAGCTTTTCGTTATTTAGGTTATACAATTTTTATCATGGATTGACGTACATTGTCAATGTCTTTTCTGAAATTGGCCGTGATGTGCACAGATTGAGTTCAAAGCCAATCTCAAGTAAGATAAGAGAAAAACGAATGGAAAGTGTGTTTATACATGAAATCGACGATCGTCATCGGTGCCGGGATCCTCGGGGCCTCGACCGCTTATCACCTTGCAAGGAAAGGGGCGGAAGTCCTGGTCGTGGACAGGGGCGATACGGGTCAGGCGACGGCGGCTGCAGCCGGTATCGTCTGTCCCTGGCTGTCTCAGCGCCGTAACAAAATATGGTACAAGCTTGCTAAAGGAGGAGCGGCCTACTATCCCGAACTCATCGAGATGCTGAAGGAGGATGGCGAGCATGACACGGGGTATAAACGGGTAGGTGCTCTCAGCCTCCATACGGATGAGAAGAAACTGGATGGAATGATGGAGAGGGCCTTGAAAAGGAGGGAGGATGCTCCGGAAATCGGAGAGCTGACGAAATTGTCGGCAGAAGAAACCCGGGCCATTTTCCCGCTTCTCTCCGATGAATACAGGGCCGTCCATGTATCAGGGGCGGCCCGGGTGGACGGACGCGCTATCTGCAAGGCACTCTTGTCAGCTGCAGAGAAACGCGGTGCGATCATCAGGAAGGGGAATGCCCGTCTCCTGAAAAAGGGAACGGGGATCATGCTCGATGACGAAAGGATCGAAGCCGATCGTGTCATTGTCACGGCCGGCGTGTGGGTGAAGGAATTGTTTGCTCCACTCGGAATCGATGTTGATGTCACATCGCAGAAGGCCCAAATCATCCATCTAAATGAAGCGGATGCCGATACGGATGAGTGGCCCGTCGTCATGCCACCCAATGATCAATACCTGCTTGCTTTCCCGGAAGGAAGGATCGTCGCAGGGGCCACCCACGAAAATGATGCCGTCAACGGACGGGTCACGGCGGGAGGAATGCTTGAAATCCTTTCAAAAGCCATGGCCATCGCGCCGGGTCTTCATGAAAGTGAAGTGCTAGAAACCCGGGTCGGCTATCGCCCATTCACCCCGGGGTTTTTGCCGGTATTCGGATACATGCCAAGCGTTGATGGGGTCCTCTTTGCCAACGGCCTCGGGGCATCGGGTCTGACGGCTGGCCCGTTCCTTGGATCCCAGCTCGCGAAGCTGGCACTGGGGGAAGAGACCGATCTGGACCCTGCAGACTATGATGTGAACGGAGCTTTACGCAACCCGTAATTCCCACTATTTTTTACAAGTCATCCCCTTTATAATAGAGGGAGTGAACTGAGAATTTATAGAAAAAGGTGTTAAATCGATATGAGTCTATTAACAGTCAAAAACCTGACCCACGGCTTCGGTGATCGTGCGATCTTCAATGATGTGTCCTTCCGTCTGTTGAAAGGGGAACACATCGGCCTGATCGGGGCGAACGGTGAAGGTAAATCGACATTCATGAATATCATCACAGGCAAGCTTGAACCAGACGAAGGCAAGGTGGAATGGGCGAAGCGGATCCGGATCGGGTACTTGGATCAACATGCCCAATTGAAACAGGGGATGACGATCCGCGACGTCCTCAAGACGGCCTTCCAATACCTCTTCGATATGGAAACCGAGATGAATGAGCTTTTCGGCAAGATGGGGGACGCATCCCCTGAAGAGTTGGAGGACCTTCTTGAAGAGACAGGTACCCTGCAAGAAGCGCTGACCAACAATGATTTTTACATCATCGATGCCAAGGTGGAAGAAATCGGGCGCGGATTGGGGCTTGATGATATCGGCCTTGATAAAGATGTCCATGACCTGAGCGGCGGACAGCGTACGAAGGTCCTTCTGGCCAAACTCCTTCTTGAGAAGCCCGATATCCTCCTTCTAGATGAGCCGACAAACTATCTGGATGAGCAGCACATCGAGTGGCTGAAGCGATATCTGCAAGAGTATGAGAATGCCTTCATCCTTATCTCCCATGATATCCCGTTCCTCAACAGCGTCATCAACCTGATCTACCATATGGAAAATCAGGAGCTGAACCGCTACGCGGGAGACTATCATGAGTTCAAGAAAGTCCACGAAATGAAGCGGCAGCAGCTAGAGTCTGCCTATAAGAAACAGCAGCAGGAGATCTCGAATCTGAAAGACTTCGTGGCACGTAATAAGGCGAGGGTTTCGACCCGGAATATGGCCATGTCCCGTCAGAAAAAGCTTGATAAGATGGAGGTCATCGAGCTTGCATCCGAAAAGCCGAAGCCTGAATTCAACTTCAAGCTTGCGAGGACAGCGGGACGCGTCATCTTTGAAACGAAGGATCTTGTCATCGGGTATGATGAGCCACTATCCAGACCTCTTAATCTGAAAATGGAACGGGGTCAGAAGATCGCCCTCTCAGGAGCCAACGGAATCGGAAAAACGACCCTGCTCAGAAGCATCCTGGGGGAGATCAAACCAATTTCAGGCAGCGTTGAACTTGGTGAATATCTTCATATCGGATACTTCGAGCAGGAGATCAAAACCGAAAACCGCAATACCTGCATTGAAGAAGTGTGGAACGAATTTCCTTCCCTCAATCAGGCGGAGGTGCGTGCCGCCCTGGCCAAATGCGGACTTACGACGAAGCATATCGAGAGCAAGGTGGAAGTACTGAGCGGTGGGGAAAAAGCAAAGGTGCGCCTGTGCAAACTCATGAACAATGAATCCAATGTTCTTGTGTTCGATGAACCGACGAACCACCTGGATGTGGAAGCGAAGGAAGAGCTGAAGCGCGCATTGAAGGAATACAAAGGAAGCGTCCTTCTTATCAGTCATGAACCTGAATTCTATCAGGATGTGGCTACCGAAGTTTGGAACTGTGAATCATGGACAACGAAACTGTTTTAATATGAACGAGGAAGGACGCGGGCATTATGCCCGCGTCTTTTTTTATCAAAAAATGAATTAGGAAATTTATTCTATTGCTTTTCTTGAAGGGTCTATGATAATTTATATGTAACCGGTTACACGAAAGAAGTGAAAGCACATGGTCACAATCAGAGATGTAGCAAAAAAAGCGGGGGTTTCCGTTGCCACGGTTTCCCGGGTGCTCAATGATAATGGATATGTCGGGGCCGATACACGAAAAAAAGTGATGAAGGCCATCGAAGAGCTGAACTACAGTCCGAATGAAGTTGCCCGCTCTTTATATAAGCGGGAGTCAAGACTGATCGGTCTGCTTCTTCCCGATATTACGAATCCATTCTTCCCACAGCTGGCACGGGGAGTAGAGGATGAACTGAGTGAATCCGGATTCAGGCTCCTGTTGGGAAACAGTGATGAGCATGTGCAAAAAGAAATGGATTACATCCAAACGTTCATACAGAACAATGTAGTCGGAATCATATCGGCAACCAACCACGTCGATTACCATATATACAATGAAGTGAAAACACCGCTGGTCCTCCTGGATCGCACCACAGACAACCACCCGGCCGTCTATGCAGATGGGCGGGAAGGAGGTAGGCTTGCGGCAAGGACCCTGATTGAAAAGGGTTCACGCAAGATTACCATCCTGAAAGGTCCGGCCCATATCAAACCGGCACGTGACCGGTTCCAGGGCGCCATCGAAGAGCTGAGTCAGGCAGAGGTCGACTTCTCGGTTCTCTCCACCACCTCTTATTCCTTCGAAGAAGCACTGGGATGGGCAAAGGAATTGTTCGAGCAGTTCCCGGATACCGACGGAGTGATTGCAAGCAATGATATTGTTGGGATCGCCGCCATCCATGAAGCATTAAAAAGGGGGAAACGCATCCCTGAAGAGGTACAGATCATCGGGTATGATGATATCCCCCAAAGCCGGCTGTCCTATCCTACGCTCACGACGATCCGGCAGCCTGCCTATGAAATGGGACGGGAAGCGGCAAGGCTTCTCATCACCATGATACGAAAAGAAACTGTCACTCAATCCACCATCCAGATGCCGGTGGAACTCATAGAAAGAGACACAACCAGAAAGGGATGATCATGATGAAACCACCAAAAATCGCCGTGATCGGCAGCTCCTCCATGGATCTGGTCGTAACGGCCGACAGACGTCCGGGGGCAGGGGAAACCATCCTCGGAGAAGCATTCAGTACCGTACCCGGAGGAAAAGGCGCGAACCAGGCAGTAGCAGCTGCGAGACTCGGGGCTGACGTTCATATGATCGGCAGGGTCGGAGATGACGCATATGGTCAGGAGATCGTTGCAAACCTGAAAGCCAACGGAGTCATCACCGACTATGTGGAACCGGTTACAGATGTAAGCAGTGGGACTGCTCACATTGTATTGGCAGAAGGAGATAACAGCATCATCGTCGTCAAAGGAGCCAACGATCATGTAACCCCATCATACGTAAAAAATGCCCTTTCCCTCTTAAGAGAGTGTGATTTGATCATGATCCAGCAGGAAGTGCCTGAAGAAACCGTGATCGAGACAGCCAGACTGTGCACCGAGATCGGAGTACCACTGTTGCTTAATCCGGCGCCGGCAAGGGAGATTCCCGATACAGTGATCGAGCAGGCGGCCTATCTGACGCCGAACGAGCATGAAGCGGGTCTTTTATTCCCTGGAGTCCCATTAGCGGACGTACTGATTAAGTATCCGAACAAGCTCTTCATCACAGAAGGATCTGCCGGAGTACGCTATTATGACGGTGCAGAAGAGAAACTCGTTTCCTCCTTCAAGGTGGAGGCGGTGGATACAACAGGGGCAGGAGATACATTCAATGCAGCCCTTGGAGTGGCAGTGGCCGAAGGGAAGCCCCTTGAGGAGAGCCTTCGTTTTGCCAATCGGGCTGCATCCATTTCCGTTACAGGCTTCGGTGCCCAAGGCGGAATGCCGACTCGTGAAGAAGTCGAAAGGGGGCTCGCGGAATGAAACGAAACGGAATACTCAATAGTGAAATCGCAAAAGTACTGGCCGACCTGGGGCATACCGATACAGTCGTCATCGCTGATGCGGGGCTCCCCATCCCCCCTCATGTGAAGAAGATCGACCTGGCATTAAAAGGAGGGGTTCCATCCTTCCTTGATGTGGTGGATATTCTCATGGACGAGATGGTGGTGGAGCGAATGACAGCTGCCAGCGAACTGGAACAGAATCCTCATGTTCACAAGGAGCTTCAACAGCGCTTTGAACAGATCGAATACATGTCTCATGAAGAGCTGAAGCATCAGCTCCAATCGGCAAGGGCCGTCATACGCACAGGTGAAATCACCCCATATGCCAACTGCATCCTGCATGCCGGCGTAACGTTCTAAAAGGAGGGAATCTCATGGAAATCCGCATGGATCATATTCATAAAGCCTTCGGTCAAAATAAGGTCCTGGAAGGAGTGGACATCCATATCCGTGGAGGAGAAGTCCACGCATTGATGGGGGAGAATGGAGCAGGTAAGTCCACCCTCATGAACATTTTGACGGGCCTTCATAAAAAAGATCAGGGTACCATCACCATGGACGGTGTGGAAAAGACCTTTGATAATCCAAAACAGGCAGAAGAGTTCGGCATAGCCTTCATCCACCAGGAGTTGAACATCTGGCCAGAGATGACGGTTCTCGACAATCTCTTCATCAATAAAGAACCGATTACGTCATTCGGTCTCATTCAAACCCAAAAAATGAAAGCGGTTGCCAAGAAGCAATTCGACCGCCTCTCCATCTCCATCCCTCTTCATAAGGAAGCGGGGAAGTGCTCGGTGGGTGAGCAGCAGATGATTGAGATCGCCAAGGCACTGATGACCGACGCGAAAGTGATTATCATGGATGAACCGACCGCAGCGCTCACCGACAGGGAAATCCAAAAGCTCTTCGATGTAATCCGTTCCCTAAAGGAGTCGGGCGTCTCTATCGTCTATATTTCTCACCGGATGGAAGAGATCTTCACTATCTGCGACACCATCACCGTCATGCGGGATGGCCGGACAGTAGACACGACCCCGATTCCTGAAACGAACTTCAACGACGTCGTCAAAAAAATGGTCGGCAGGGAATTGACCGATCGATTCCCGGAGAGAAACAGTAACCCCGGGGAAACCATCCTGGAAGTCAAAGGGCTGACGCGAAAAGGCGTGTTCGAAAACGTCAGTTTCCAAGTTAGGGAAGGGGAAATCGTCGGGGTGTCGGGACTGATGGGTGCCGGACGCACAGAAATCATGCGTACCATCTTCGGTCTTGATGGCAAATACGAAGGGAACATCCTGGTGGCCGGTAAGAATGTTACCGTCAAGAACCCGAATCAAGCGGTGGAACTCGGACTTGGCTTCATCACAGAGGATCGGAAAGAAGAGGGTCTCATCCTTGATTTCTCCATCAAGGATAACATCGTCCTCCCGAGTCTCTTCAGTTTCACCAAGAACGGGATGATCAAGGACAAACAGGAGGAAGAATTCGTCGAACTCCTTATCAAACGTCTGACAATCAAAACAGAATCCGCCATGACCTCCGCGAAGAACCTCTCCGGTGGGAACCAGCAGAAGGTCGTCATCGCCAAGTGGATCGGGATCGGTCCGAAAGTTCTCATCCTGGACGAACCGACAAGGGGAGTCGATGTGGGAGCAAAGCGGGAAATCTACCAGCTCATGAATGAACTGACGGACCGCGGAGTCGCCATCATCATGGTCTCATCCGAACTTCCTGAAGTACTGGGGATGAGTGATCGGGTGATCGTCATTCACGAGGGCAGGGTGTCAGGTGAAGTAATAGGCAAAGAAGCAACGCAGGAAAAAATTATGACGCTGGCAACAGGAGGTCAGATCAATGAATAACACACTTAATCGAACCAATCACGTAGGAAGCTTCATGCAGAAGCTCGGACCATTCTTGGGACTTCTCGTCCTGATCGTGACCGTTTCCATTATCAATCCCAGTTTCCTTGAACCATTGAACTTATTGAATCTTTTACGTCAAGTTGCGATCAACGCTTTGATTGCATATGGAATGACCTTCGTGATCCTGACAGGAGGAATTGATCTTTCCGTCGGCTCCATACTCGCCCTCTCAAGCGCACTGATGGCAGGGATGATGGTATCCGGTCTTGATCCGATCCTGGCCGTCCTCATCGGATGTATTCTTGGGGCCATCATGGGAGCAGTCAATGGCCTTCTCATCACAAAAGGGAAGATGGCTCCGTTCATCGCTACCCTGGCAACAATGACTATGTTCCGGGGATTGACCCTGGTTTACACAGACGGGAATCCGATCACGGGTCTTGGAGACAACTATGCCTTCCAACTGTTCGGAAGAGGCTATTTCCTCGGAATCCCGGTACCGGCCATCACCATGTTGCTGGCATTCGCCATTCTCTGGGTGATCCTTCACAAAACGCCGTTCGGACGTAAGACATATGCCATCGGAGGGAACGAAAAAGCAGCCCTTATTTCAGGTATCAAAGTATCGAGAGTGAAAATCATGATCTATTCACTCGCCGGCTTGCTTGCCGCACTGGCAGGGGCCATACTCACGTCAAGATTGAACTCCGCTCAGCCGACAGCAGGGACATCTTATGAGCTTGACGCCATCGCGGCCGTCGTGCTTGGAGGAACCTCCCTATCAGGTGGACGCGGGTTGATTGTCGGGACACTGATCGGTGCCCTAATCATCGGGACGCTGAATAACGGACTAAACCTACTCGGCGTATCATCCTTCTTCCAGATGGTCGTGAAGGGGATCGTCATCATCATCGCCGTATTAATCGATCGAAAGAAAGCAGCATAGGAGGTTCCACATGAAAAAACTGATTGTACTTATGATGAGTATCTCCCTCGTATTCCTGGCAGCATGTTCCCTTCAGCCCCCTGAATGGGCGAAGCCTAGCGGGAAGAAGGATCCGAAAGATCTGAAGATTGGTCTCTCCGTTTCGACACTGAATAACCCGTTCTTCGTCTCCATCAAAGAAGGGGTTCAGAAAGAAGCAAAGGCACAGGGCATGAAAGTCATCGTTGTCGATGCCCAGAACGATGCAGCCAAGCAGATCAATGACGTGGAAGATTTGATCCAACAAGGCGTCGATCTTCTTCTCATTAACCCGACAGATTCATCGGCCATCTCTACAGCCGTACAGTCTGCCAACAGCATCGGAATTCCAGTCGTCACCCTTGACCGTTCAGCAGATAAAGGCGATGTGGCGACACTCGTCAGCTCTGATAATGAAAAGGGCGGGGAAATGGCCGCCGACTATCTTATCAAAGAATTAGGTGAAGGGACGAAAGTGGCCGAGCTCGAAGGGGTACCTGGAGCATCCGCGACCCGTGAACGGGGAGCAGGCTTCCATAACCTCGCTGACGACAAGCTTGACGTAGCCGCGAAGCAAACGGCCAACTTCGACCGGACCCAAGGACTCAATACGATGGAAAACATCCTACAGGGTAATCCCGATATCAAGGCTGTCTTCGCCCATAATGATGAAATGGCCCTCGGTGCCCAACAGGCGATCCAGAGCTCAGGACGGGATGTACTCGTCGTTGGATTCGACGGAAATGAAGATGCCCTGAAGAGCATTGAAGAAGGGAACCTGTCAGCTACGGTTGCCCAACAGCCGGAAGAGATCGGCAAGCTCGCCGTCCAGGCAGGAGCTGATGTACTGAATGGTAAAAAAGTGGAGAAAATGATTCCTGTTCCTTTGAAATTAGTCACAAAAGACAAAGAGTGAATGAACAGAAAATGCCCCGACGGTGATCCCGTCGGGGCATTTTTTGTCTGATGTGTATACATTTTCAGGCCTTATCATGAAGATGGATACTATGGCTGGCAAGGAGGCGGTCCCTGAAATCTCCGCTGACGCGTCTGGAATCATAGGCGCACACAGAAAGGAGATTCTCTTCTGCCACGATGACATCCGCCTGTTCTTCTGAGTGGAGGAGCTTGCTCACTTCGCTTTCGTCCCTCCATTCGATATGTGCCCACGTTCTATAACACATGTCGGGGTCGAATTCTCCTTTGAACAAGGTGGGAAGAAGATCCGGGATGGAGTTGATCCGAAAGTCTCCGTGTGCATAATAGAATTCGTAATTATTGAGAAACCTGACCTGATCGAGTTCAGATGCTGTCAGTTTTTGAGCTAATTTAAGAACGATCATAGGAGCCATTCGGTCGCTTTCGACGATGATGGTGCATTCGTTTTGACGGAGTCCGGCGATGACATAGTCCACAACGTTGGAAACGTATTGTTCCTGATCGGTGAAGAAGTATGCAACGTGTCCTTTAGTAAGGCTGCGAAGGTCTGAGACCTCATGTACTTCGATTTGCTTCAATTTTGCACCCCATTTGATTTGTGAGACGTATTCCGTTGATAGTGTGGCGGATCGTTTAGTTAAGTGTAACACAAAATATATTTGGAAAAATAGGCTTGTGGAAATAATTGAAAATAAGTTTGGTTTATACTAACCCGGTTTACTAGACTAGATAGTTGGAAAGGGGTGTAGTGGGAGTGGTTCGTTCCGTTCCGCTGCGTGTGGCCGTTTTCCACGGGGCTTGCGATGAGCCTCCTCATTTTTGCGGGGTCTCACCCTGCGCGCTATTCCCGTAGGAGTCGTCTGCCCTTCGTTGCACTGCACTCTGCGTTGAAGAGTGGTGAGGTGAAAATGTGATCGGCCTCATCAAATAGATGGTGGTGATGGTGACAAATACGTTCCTACTCTTTTATTTGGAGGGGGGTAGGGGTAGTGGTTCGTTCCGTTCCGCTGCGGGTGGCCGCTTTCCTCGGGGCTTGCGGTGAGCCTCCTCATTCTTGCGGGGTCTCACCCTGCGCGCTATTCCCGTAGGAGTCGGCCATCCTCCGCTGCACTGCACTATGCGTTGAAGAGTGGTGGGGTGAAAATGTGATCGGCCTCATCAAATAGATGGTGGTGATGGTGACAAATCGGTTCCTACTCTTTTATTTGGAGGGGATAGCAGTGGGAGTGGTTCGTCCCGTTTTGCTACACATACACTTCACTAAGGTAATAGGTGTTTCCTCTATTAATAGAGGAAGGAGTTTAAGAGGTCTTCACTTCAAGTAAAGTGCGGAATAGTTCATGAGATTATATTATTGAACGGTTAAGGCATAATTTAAATGGGCTGGAAGGTTCTCCACGGTAAGAAGAGTTGAGATGAGCCCCCATCTAAAGAAAACAGTGAAAAATCACAGAGTGGATTGAAGCGGAATGCGCTTGACTCCAGCGGAAAAGAGCGGCGAGACCCCGCAGGCACGAGGAGGCTCGACGCCCTCCCCGCAGGAAAGCAAGCGCCTGCAGCGTAAAGGAACGATCCCCTTCACATTCATCACTCCTCAAAATCTACTCATCACTACGGTCAAGTAGCGTCTTCAACTCCGAGCAAAACAAAAAAGGCTGATCCACCACTGTAAACCAGTGTGGATCAGCCTTTTTACACGCATCATGCAAAGGATCGGAAATTCCGTCCCCAAATTTCATGCATGGAATGGACGGTGATGAATGCTTCTTTATCGGTTGCCTGGATGTAGGTCTTGAGTTTGGAAAAGTCCTTGCGCTCCAGGATCGTGGTGATGACTTCCTTATCGTCTTCCGAAAAACCGCCTCTGGCAGAATGGACCGTGGCTCCTTTATGGAGTTCGTGAATGATGAATCCACGGATGTCTTCACTCTTCTCGCTGATGATGACCACTTCTTTCCGCTCATTGAAGAACTGGATGCTTTTATCAACCAGCAGTCCTTTCAGGATTAATCCGAAGAATGCGTACAACCCGGTCTGCAGTCCGAACAAGAAAGCCGAGGCGAGAACGATGAGTACATCGGACAGAAGGACGGCGGTGCCGAGTTCAACGTTGATGTACCTGTGAAGTACCTGGGCCAATACCCCTGTTCCTCCGGCAGATGCTTCCTGATAGAAGATCATGGCGACGCCCACGGCACCGAGCAAGGTTCCGATCACAACCTGTACAAGCACATCGGGACTGATCGGCTGGTGGACGGGGAAGAATGATTCCATTCCCCAGACAAACCCATTAAGGATCAGGGTGGCGATCACGGATCTGATCCCGAATGCAGGACCGATCAAAATCAGGCCGAGGAGGAAGAGAGAGGCGTCCAAGGCGAGCATCAAGGCTCCCACAGGGAGGTTGATGATTTCCGCTAGGACAATCGCCGCTCCGCTTGTGCCTCCAAGGGCAAGGTTATTTGGCGTCAGGAAAAAATGTATATTCAGGGCCATAAGGAAGGCGCCTATGACGATAATAAGATAGGTTTTGAATAATTTCATATGGTGGAGCAAGCTCCTTTCCTAAAAAGGTTCCATCCCGATTATAAAGAGCCTGCGGAGTGAAGTAAACGGAGAAAAACGATGTAAGCATTTACTTATAAAAGTTTATATAGTGGGTTTTTTCAGACTATATTTTCCTTAAGATCTGTATTGACATTTATTGATCACGACATTAATATTTAAACAGGTTAAATATTATAGTGTGTAAGAAAGGGGGCAGGCCATGAAACAGAATGATGTCCCGCCTGGCTATATTGAAAGGCTTTTTAAAGCATTTTATATAACCAACAGGCAAATACAGCAGGATATGGCACAGTCATTCAAAGAACTGCATCTTACGGGACCGCAATTCTACATCTTGTATCTCCTCTGCCAAGAAGGTGGTGCGAAACCGACCGAGTTGGCCGATAAGCTTGAGGTGAAACCGAGTGCGATCACGGTGATGGTCGACCGGCTGATCAAGGGTGGCCTGGTACGGAGGGAGAGGGATGAGGACGATCGCAGGATCGTCAAGTTGGATAGTACGGAGGAAGGAAGGGCAATCTTTGAGAAAGCGAAGGTTGTTCGGAAAGAGATTTTTACCCGGTACTTATCCTATTTGGAAGAAGCGGATATCGAGCAGCTGGTCATGACATATGAAAAGCTCGCTACCATTATAGAACATACAAAAGGAGAGAATGAACGTGTCAGAACAACAAACAGGAATTAATAGGCGCCTGGTCTTGACCGGTCTGATCATCGGGATGTTCTTCAGTGCCCTTGAGCAGACCGTTGTGGGAACGGCGATGCCGACCATCATTGCGGAACTGAATGGATTTTCCATCTTCGCCTGGGTGACGACTGCCTACTTGATCACATCCACGGTCGTCACACCCATTGTCGGGAAACTGTCGGATTTATATGGAAGAAGGTTGCTTTATTTAATCGGTGTCATCATCTTTATTATAGGATCGGGCTTGTGTGCCACAGCCGCTACGATGGAACAGCTTGTATTCTATCGCGGTCTTCAGGGAATCGGGGGAGGCATGATCATGCCGCTGTCCCAGACGATCATCGGTGATATTTTCTCTGCTGAACAGCGCGCGAAGTGGCAGGGGGTATTCGGTGCGTTATTCGGCCTCAGCTCGGTCATCGGCCCCTTCATCGGTGGTGTCATCGTTGATAGCATCAGCTGGCACTGGATCTTCTTGATCAATGTACCGTTTGGGTTCCTTTCGGCCATCCTCCTTTATATAGGACTGAAAAATGAAAACCTTGGTCGTAAGATAGAGAAAGTCAGCATCGACTATCTTGGCATCATCACATTGGTACCGGGACTTGTGATGCTTCTACTTGTACTGAACTTCGGCGGTGACAAATTCGCCTGGACGTCCGGAACGAGCATCCTCTTATTCGGTGGAGCCCTTCTTTTCTTGGTCGTATTCGGCTTAGTCGAGAAGAAGGCGAAGGAGCCGATTTTGGATTTGAGTTTATTCAAGAATCGCGTCTTTGCCACAACTAACGCCCTCGGGTTCCTTCTCGGACTCGGCATGTTCGGCGCCATCATGTTTGTCCCGATGTTCATGCAGGGAATTTTGGGCGTGACCCCTACCCAGGCGGGATCAACCATGACGCCGATGATGATCGCATTGATCGTCGCAAGCATCATCGGGGGAAGGCTGCTGTTGAGGCTGAAGTTCCGTACGGTCCTGACGACCGGGATGCTCATCACGGTTCTAGGCTTCCTGCTCATGAGTACGATGGGACCCGAATCGAAGGAATTCACCGCTTATCTCTATATGGTGGTGATGGGCTTCGGGATGGGGCTTGTAATGCCGACTTTGATGATTGCCATCCAGAATGAATTTCCAAAGTCCCGTCTGGGGGCTGTCACATCGGCTTCGACTTTCTTCCGTTCAATCGGAGGAACGATCGGTATCACCGTATTGAACGCGGTGATGAATCAATCCCTTCAAGGGAATATGAAGGATGTCGCATCGAGCGAATCAAATCCGGCAGTTGCACAAGTCCTCAAGGCGCTGAGCGATAAGACAGACAGCTTGTTCGGAGTCCTTGTGACCCCTGATGTTCTTCAGCTGCCTCAAGAAATCGGGAAAGCTGTTATTTCAGCTGTTGAAATGGCATGGTCGGATGCGTTCACGACCGTTTTCCTGACAGGTCTGATCTTCATCAGTGTCGGCGTATTCGTCGCATTGTCAGTAGGTAGTGGCAAGATCAAACGGGACCATGAAATTGAAAATGAGCAAAAAGAAGCATCCATGGACCCAGCCTACACGGAATAAGTCATTTCTCACCTGATTCCATCACGGAGTCAGGTGTTTTTTTCTTTCTATAAGATTTAATTTTCAGAAAATATATTGACATGGGAGGGGGAAAGGCGGTATGTTTTGAATAGCTACATATAACACAAATTTTATAAATCGGTATTTTAACGTTATATAAAAAATTAGTAGGAAGGTGGCGGTGCGGGTGATCCTGCATGAAGTGGAAACGTTGGACCGTGAAACAATGGATACCCTGCAGTGGAGCAGGCTGACACAAACGCTGTCCGCGGTCTATGAGCATGTACCCCTTTACCGGAAAAAGTTTGATGAGCATCAGGTCCATCCTGCCGATCTGCATTCTTTGTCAGACATCAAAATGTTACCGCTTACGAATAAAGCCGACCTCCGCTCGCAGTACCCTTTCGGCATGTTTGCCGTACCAAAGGAGAGCATGGTCAGGATCCATGCTTCGTCTGGAACGAGCGGGAAGCCCACTGTTGTAGGGTACACGAAGCGGGACCTTGACATGTGGAGTGATATTGTCGCAAGGGCCATCGCGGCAGGCGGCGGGAAACCCGGAAGCATCCTTCACAATGCCTATGGGTACGGTTTGTTCACGGGAGGACTGGGACTCCATTATGGAAGTGAACGATTGGGGATGACGACGGTGCCGGTATCTGGGGGCAACGCGGCAAGACAGATCACCCTTCTGGAAGATTTCCGTCCATCCGTCATCTGCGGGACGCCTTCCTACATTCTTACGATTGCTGAAACGATGGAGTCTCAAGGGAAGGATCCGGCGGGTCTTTCCTTGGAATTTGGGATATTTGGCGCTGAGCCCTGGTCAGAGACGATGCGGATGACGCTTGAGAAGAAGCTCGGGATCAAAGCGTGCGATATTTATGGACTGAGCGAGGTCGTCGGACCGGGTGTCGCCATGGAATGCCATGAAGCGCAGGATGGTCTTCATATCGCAGACGATCATTTCCTTGTGGAGGTCATTGATCCCGTGACACTCGAGCCGCTTGCTGAAGGGGAATGCGGTGAGCTCGTGTTCACAAGTTTGACGAAGGAAGCATCTCCGATCATCCGTTACCGTACAGGTGACATTGCCTCCATTACGAAGGAGCAGTGCCGATGCGGCCGAACGACGACGAGAATGTCAAGGGTAAAGGGCAGGGTGGATGACATGATGATCATCCGCGGCGTCAACGTGTTTCCTTCAGAAATAGAGCATTACCTTCTGCAGGTCGAGGACCTTTCCCCTCATTATCAGGTGTATGTGCGAAAGGAAGGGGCCCTGGATGCGGTAGAACTAAAGGTTGAAATCAGCGATACATTTTCTGAAGAGATTTCACATGACCTTTGCCACGAGAAGGCAGCCCTGCTTTCTTCCAAGGTGAAGGGGATGATGAAAGAACGCTGCTACGTCTCCATGGACGTCACGATTGTAGGGAAGAACGGAATCCCGCGCTCTGAAGGGAAAGCTGTCAGGGTAGTGGATTTGAGGGACGAGGGTTTGATAAGCCACTAAAGGAGCAGCCGATGCTGCAAGAAGGAGGCGGAAAACATGATCAGTCAAGAGAGGACAGACGGGGAGCTTATGGCAGATTTCATGGCTAAGATCGAATATGACAGGAAGATAGAAGCGGATGATTGGATGCCTGATGACTATCGGAACGCACTGATCAAACTGATTTCCATGCACGGGATCAGTGAAATCATGGGGGCCCTGCCGGAAAAGGAGTGGGTCCCGAAAGCGCCGACCCTGCGCAGGAAGCTGGGCATCATGGCGAAGGTACAGGATGAGATGGGACACGGTCAGCTCCTTCTGCGTGTAGCCGAGGATTTGATGAAACCGTACGGGAAAACAAGGGAGGGCATCATGCGCGATCTCTTCTCCGGCGACCTGAAATTCCATAATGTATTTCACATGGAAGCACCGACATGGGGGGATGCCGGGCTGATCGGATGGCTGGTGGACGGGGCCGCGATCATTACCCAGACCAATATGTTGAATGCTTCCTATGGGCCGTATGCACGGGCGCTCAAGCGGATTTGTGCAGAGGAAGTCTTCCATGCACAGCACGGTGAGGCCATCATAATGGCCCTTGCAGAGGGTACGCCGAATCAGCGTGCGATGGTTCAGGATGCCGTCGACCGCTGGTGGGATTCACTGCTCATGTTCTTCGGTCCCGGTGATGTCAAGACGACGGGGTCGTCCAAGCAGGACATCACGATTAAGTACAAGATCAGGACGAAGACCAATGAACAGCTCCGGCAGGATTTCTTCACCAAATATGTCCCGAGGATCCTATCCCTTGGTCTTACTTTGCCGGACCCGTCCATGGCGTTCGATGAAGCCACGGGGGAATGGACATACAGGCAGCCTGACTGGCAGGAGTTCAAACAGATCATCAAAAACAACGGTCCAAAGTCAAAGGAACGCCTGCGCCTTAGGGAGTTATCCTATGAAAACAATGCCTGGGTCCGGGAAGCACTGAGCTGAAGGGAGTGAGAAGATGTCAGGGGATAAGCGGTTTTATCAGGAATTCGAAGTCTTCAGCAAGCGTGCGGATGGAGGGGTCATGCAGCATCAATTCAGCCTTCTCGCTCCGAACCACGAGCTTGCCATGATCATGGCACAAGAGAATTTCATGAGGCGCGAACCGGTCGCAGATATCTGGGTGGTCAAACGCTCCGATGTGCGCATGATGACCCCCGATGAAAGGGGAACGCTGCAGCGGCTCGATAATAAGGATTACCGCAATGCCAAAGGCTACGGTTACCTGAAGAAAAAGTGGCGCCAATACGAGCAGGAGATGCTCGATGAAAAAGAAATCATGTCCTGGGGAGAGTTGGTGAAGAAGAAATGAAGCAGTACGAGTTGAATACGATCCCCGATGAAGGGTATAGGCAGGCCCTTGCCTCCCTCCTTTACCAGCTGGCAGATGATGATTTCATCCTTGCCTACAGAGGGTCCGAATGGCTGGGGCTGGCTCCGCACATTGAGGAGGATGTGGCTTTCTCCTCGATCAATCAGGATACGATGGGGCATGCTTCCATGATCTACGAGCTGTTGGCAAGCCTAGGTGAAGGAACCGAAGACGAGCTTGCCCATGGGCGTCCCCCGGAAGAGCGAAGGAATGCCATCATCCTGGAGGAAGTGAATGGACCGGGTGATTACCTGATCGAGCCGCGCTACGACTGGGCATTTGCTGTCGTGAGACATTATTTCTACACGGTGGCGAAGAAGGTTCGCATGGATTCCCTCAAGCAGTCAAGTTATGGTCCGCTTGCGGAGGCTGCTGTCAAGATCAATACGGAGCTGTACTATCACCTTCTTCACTGGCAGACGTGGTTCACACAGCTTATGAATGCAGGCGGGGAGGCGAAACAACGGATGGAAGACGCCGTCTCGCGGGTATGTGACGACTTTCTGGGGGTCCTGACCCTCGGACCGGATGGGGAGAGCATGTCCCGATACGGACTCATTGAAGAGGAAGCCATTCTCGCATCCCGATGGACCGAAGCACTGAAGAAGCCATTCGATTCCACAGGAGTCCAGCATCCACCAGTCATCCGGAGCTTAAGGGGAGATGGGCGTAAAGGTGAACATACCGGTGATCTGACAGATGCCCTTCATACACTCAGTGAAGTGTACAGACTGGAGGCATCCGGCACCTGGTGAAGGAGGGAAGGCATGGAACAGACGGTCATGAAGATACTTGAAACGGTCAAGGATCCGGAAATCGACTCCATCTCCATTGTCGATCTCGGAATGGTCCATTTGATCGAAATGAAGGGAGAGCGATGCACCATCAAGCTCTTACCCACCTTTGCCGGATGTCCGGCTTTGGATATCATCAAAGGAAATGTCAAAAAGGCGTGCTTGTCTCAGCCGGGGATAAAAGAAGTCGACGTACGCTTCGTCTATACACCGCCTTGGACCTCGGACCGGCTGACGCCAAATGGAAGGGAGAAGCTGAAGGAATTCGGCATCGCCCCGCCTCCCGAGAAGTTTACGAATCTTGAAGAGTGGGAGATCCATTGTCCATATTGTGATTCCCATTACACGTCAATGGAAAATTTATTCGGACCGACAGCGTGCAGGAGCATCCTGTACTGCAAGGAGTGCCGTAACCCATTTGAAGCGATGAAGCCGATTTCCACAATCATGTAAAAAAAGAAAAGGAGAGATGGATATGGTCAAGTTGATTGCACTGTATAAACACCCGGAGGATAAGGAAGCGTTTGATGAGCATTATTTTAATACCCACGGACCGATCACAGCAAAGATCCCTGGTCTGAAGAAGATGGTGGTAACGAAGATCACGGGATCTCCGATGGGCGGAGAGGGCGCCTATTATCTGATGTGCGAGATGTACTATGACAGCCATGAATCGATGAAAGCTGGTATGAAATCGCCTGAAGGAAAGGCATCGGGCAAGGATCTCATGGGATTTGCCGGAGACCTCGTCACCCTTATGATCGGGGAAGAGAACGATGGATCAGAGTGATGAATTCATCTCGGTGAAGGTGGAGGATGCCATCGGGATCGTTGAATTGAATCGTCCCGATGTACTGAACGCCCTCAATCGCCACATGGTCTCTGAAGTGGTCGGGGCGTTCGAGCGGCTCGATCGTGACGAGAGCGTGAAGGTCATACTCCTGATGGGAAGGGGACGCGCTTTCGCTGCGGGGGCCGATATCAAGGAGATGGCAGGTGCCAATCCAGTCGATTTTGAGCTTCTGGATCCCTTCGCACCATGGGACCGGATGACCCTCATCAAAAAGCCCATTATCGGTGCTGTGCATGGATTTGCCCTAGGCGGGGGATTCGAACTTGCCCTCAGCTGTGATCTGTTGTTTGCTGCGGAGGATGCCCGCTTCGGGTTTCCCGAGGTGAATCTCGGCGTCATGCCAGGTGCCGGGGGAACCCAGCGGCTCACGAAGTTGCTCGGGAAGACCCGGGCAATGGAATGGCTGCTGTCAGGTGAAACGTTCTCAGCCGAAGAGGCCTTGCAGTGGGGTATCGTCAACCGGACGATCCCGCAGTCTTTATTAATAGAAGAAACAAAGCGTTTTGCCCGAAAGTTGGCTGGTAAGCCTCCTCTTTCCCTGCGTCTGATAAAAGAATCGGTACACATGGCGGTGGATGCCACGATATCGGAGGGGATGAAGCAAGAACGGAAGAACTTTTATCTGTTGTTTGCCTCTGAAGATCAAAAAGAAGGAATGAAGGCGTTTGTGGAGAAGCGGACTGCCGAATTCAAGGGGAGGTAAGCCATGTTTGAAACCATCCGTTATGAAGTGAAGGACTCAGCAGCCTGGATCACCCTGAATCGGCCGGACCGTCTCAATGCCTTCATCCTCCAGCTGAACCGGGAGATACAAAAGGCGATCAAAACGGCAGAACGGGATGAAGGGGTGAGGGTGATCGTCATCACCGGGGAAGGCAGGGCCTTTTGTTCCGGCCAGGATCTCAGTGAGGTGGATGAGAACATGGATCACGGTGACGTGCTTCGTCGCCAATATGGCCCGATGGTGAAGGCGCTGGAGGATTGTCCGAAACCGATCATTGCCGCCGTCAACGGGGTCGCCGCCGGTGCAGGCTTCAGCCTCGCACTTGCCTGCGACTTCCGCCTGGTCTCCGAGAAAGCAAGCTTCATCCAATCATTTGTCCATGTCGGGCTCGTACCGGATTCCGGCAATCTCTATTACTTAAGCAATCTTATAGGCTATGCAAAGGCGATGGAACTGGCTGTACTAGGTGAAAAGGTCAGTCCTCGGGAAGCAGAAGATCTCGGGCTAGCCACCAAAGTGATCACGGCTGATTCATGGGAAGAGGAGACTGCGAGATTCGTAGGACGGATCGCCTCCCTTCCGACGAAGGCGATCGGTTCGATGAAGCGGCTATTGAAGGATGCGCCGAAGCGGACATTTGACGAGTATTTGGAAAAAGAAGCCTACGCCCAGCGGATGGCCGGCATGACCGCGGATCACCGTGAAGGTGTCGAAGCATTTATGGCAAAGAAGAGACCTGTTTTTGAAGGACGATAATCCCAAAGGAGATGAAGAGATGTCGACAGTGAAAGAACAGACGTTTGACGTGTTGGAAACGAAGAGGGAACATTATTCCTTAATTATCGGAGGACAGCGAACGGAAAGTGAATCCGGCGAAACCTTCAACACCTACAATCCGGCTACTGGGGAGCTACTGGCCACGGTGTCGCTTGCAGGCATCGAGGATGCAGAGAAAGCCGTACAGGCTGCCCGCAATGCCTTTGATTTCGGCAAATGGAAAAAGGCCCCGGTCAATAAACGTTCACGTACTCTCAATAAAATCGCAGGGATCATGCGGTCAAGATTCAATGAGCTGGTGGCACTTGAAATCATGGACAGCGGAAAGTCCCTGTCGGCTGCACAGGGTCAGGTCATGCAGGCGATCGAGGACTTTGAATTCTATGCTGGCGCCATCGTCGGTCACAGGGGGACGGTGAATCCGGTCCCGGGTCAATTCACCAATGTAGCGGAAAAAGAGCCGGTCGGAGTCTGCGCGCAGATCATTCCATGGAATTATCCATTGATGATGGCTGCTTGGAAGATTGCCCCCGCCCTTGCTGCCGGATGCTCCGTGATCGTGAAGCCGGCGACCCTGACCCCTCTCACCGCCATCGTCCTGGGTGAGATCTGTATTGAAGCCGGCGTACCGGAAGGAGTCATCAACATCATTCCAGGCTCCGGTTCAACGGTGGGGAATTATTTGGTGGAGCACAAGAACGTGGATAAAGTCGCGTTCACAGGCTCGACGCCTGTAGGGAAGAACATCATGGAAAGGGCGTCACAGACATTGAAGCGCGTCACCTTGGAGCTCGGCGGGAAATCCCCGAATATCGTCTTCGCCGACGCCAACCTGGATGCAGCGGTCGACGGGTCTCTCTTCGGAATCTTCTATAATACCGGTCAATCCTGTGAAGCCCGGTCCAGACTGTATGTACATGAAGATATCTATGAAGCGTTCATGGAGAAATTCGTCGAGAAGACGAAGAAGCTCACCCTGGGGGACCCTCACGATAAAGGAACACATATCGGGGCCGTCATCGATCAAAAGCAGGTGGATACGATCCATGAGTATGTGACATCGGCCAAAGAAGATGGGGCAACGATCCTGACCGGAGGAAAACAAGCAAAGGTGGACGGCTATGAAAAGGGAAGCTGGTATGAGCCGACGATCATCACCAATGTGAGCCATGACATGAAAGCCGTAAAAGAAGAGATCTTCGGACCAGTCGTGGTTGTGATGACGTTCAAGGATGAGAAAGAAGCGATCCGCATGGCCAATGACAGCGAATATGGTCTCGGATCTGCAATCTGGACGGAGAATCATGGGCGTGCAACACGGGTGGCCAAAGAGATCCAGGCCGGAATCGTCATGGTGAACTGCCCATTCTCGGCGTTTCCTGGCACCCCGTTCGGCGGATACAAGCAATCCGGGTTCGGTCGGGAGCTTTGCGTCGAGACGCTGGATTTATATACCGAGACGAAAAGCATCATTTCCTATTTCGGCAATCGTCCACTTAATCCATTCGGTGTGTGATGAACAGACAGGGGTTGTCCTTTCCGGAGGTCAACCCCTTATTTCAAGAGAGGAGAGGGTATCATGCGGAATCTCGTTGTCGTCGGTTCAGGGGTCATGGGGAGAGGGATTGCCTACGTAAGTGCCGTAGGCGGGTATCGGACCACCCTTGTGGATATTAAGGAAGAACAGCTGCTCCATGCAGAAAGGGAGATTGCAGGATACCTGCAAAAAGGGATAGAGCGCCAGAAGCTCACGGCGGATCAATACGAAGAAGCAAGAGGGAACTTTCATTATTCCACCAATCTGTCGATTGCCGTATCGGATGCTGATTTTGTCATCGAGGCTGTACCGGAAGACCGGGAGCTGAAGCGCTCCGTATTCCAGGTGCTGGACGCCCATGCTCCTGAATCATGTTGTTTTGCCACCAACACGTCCACGATGAGCCCGACGGAAATCGGTTCATACACAAAAAGGCCTCATAAGGTCATCGCCATGCACTTCTTCAATCCCGTACATAAAATGCCCCTGATCGAGATCATCAAGGGCTTGGAGACGGATGAAGAAACGGTGGAGGCCGTCCGCGAAGCGGCACGCGCCATGGGGAAAGAGACGGTCATCATCAATGAATTCCCCGGATTTGTCACAAGCAGGATCTCGGCTCTAGTGGGGAATGAAGCATTCTTCATGCTACAAGAGGGGCTCGGGACACCGGAAGACATTGATAAAGCCATCAAGCTTGGGTTGAACTATCCCATGGGACCGTTTGAGCTCGGAGATCTGGTCGGATTGGACACGCGCCTCAATAACTTGAAGTACCTCCATGAAAAGCTCGGCGATAAATACCGTCCGGCTCCCCTGTTGGAGCAGTATGTGAAGGCGGGAAGGCTGGGGCGTAAGACGGGCAGGGGCGTGTATGAGTACTCTGTGGAGAAAGAAAAGGAGAAGTCGACATGAGGGAAGTTGTGATCGTCGATGCCGTCAGAACCCCGATCGGGAGATACAAAGGAAGCCTTAAAGGGGTGAGGCCTGATGATCTGGGGGCTGTTGTCATCAAGGCCCTGATCGCGCGGAATCCCGACGTACCTCCGGAAGCCATTGAGGAAGTGGTGTTCGGAAATGCAAACGGAGCCGGAGAGGACAATCGGAATGTGGCCAGGATGTCTGCCCTGTTGGCAGGGCTTCCCGTCGAAGTGGGGGGGACCACGATTAATCGCCTGTGCGGATCCGGTCTCGATGCGGTGAATTATGCGGCTCGGGCCATCCTGGCAGGTGAGGGTGAGATCTTCATCGCAGGAGGAACGGAGAGCATGACCCGTGCCCCCCTGGTGATGAGAAAGCCTGAAGGGGAGTTCCCCCGGGGGAACATGGAGCTGTTTGATACGACCATCGGGTGGCGGTTTGTAAATCCGAAGATGGAGGACATGTACGGAACCGATTCCATGCCGGAAACAGCCGAGAACGTGGCAAAGAAATTCAATATCTCCCGTGAAGAGCAGGATCGTTTTGCCCTGGGGAGTCAGACCAAAGCAAGAGAAGCGCAGGTCCACGGACGCTTGGACTATGAGATAGTATCGGTGGAGGTGCTCCACAAACGGAACGAGACCATGCGCGTTACCCAAGATGAGCATCCGAGACCGGAAACCGATCTCGCAAAGCTTGCAGGATTAAAGCCGCTGTTCAAGGGCGGGACCGTCACGGCAGGTAATGCTTCAGGGGTGAACGATGGGGCTGCTGCCCTGCTCCTGATGAGCAGGGGCAAAGCGGAGGAGCTGGGATTGACGCCTCTCGCCCGGTATGTGACGTCTGCTGTCGCCGGCGTGGAACCGTCCGTCATGGGCATCGGTCCCATCGAAGCCACCAGAAAAGCATTGACCCGGGCGGGTATCACCATGGAACAGCTCGGACTGGTGGAGTTGAATGAAGCATTTGCCGCCCAGTCCCTCGCTTGTATCAGGGAGCTTGGACTCGACGAGGCGATAGTGAATGTCAATGGAGGTGCGATTGCCTACGGACATCCCCTCGGGGCGAGCGGAGCAAGAATTCTGACGACACTCCTGCATGAGATGAAGAGACGGGATGTCCAATATGGCCTTGCCACCATGTGTATCGGGGTCGGGCAGGGAATCGCGACCGTGGTGGAAAGGCTGAAGGGATAAAGGCACAGGAAAACCCGCGACCATCATGCCGCGGGTTCGATGTGTTGTTTTGTATAGGAGGCTTGATAGGCAGCCGTACCGACAAGGGAGGCAATCAAGGCAAGCTCGAATAAGTTGGTCACGGCGCCGCTGTCCACAGGGATGCTGACGGCACTGCCGATCGTCATGATCAGGGAACCGAGGAAGAACCAGATCCACCCCTGTGCTTTCCAAACGGCAATCGATGCCGCAAGAAGGACGATGGCGACGATGAGGACCATGATGGGCGGACCGGAAGAGGGTTCGGCATTTCCGTATGACAGCACGCCGTACGACCATTCCGGTTTCACTTTCAGGCCGATGACCTCTGTAAGGAGTTCCACAGTGATCAGTCCGATGGTGATAAGGAAAGCACAAGAGCGGAATGCCGTCGTTCGTGCGGCCCGGATTCCTCCTTGTTCAAGGGACTTCCAGGCGAACAGGACCAGGAGTGGAGTGAAGAAGGCATGCAAGTAATATCTCACAAGGCTCAGTTCTTTCAGGAGCCGTCCTTCCCCTATGTATTTCCCAGAGGCGATGATGCCGTTATCGTAAATGAGACCTGCAATGACAGGAAGGAGGAACGCGATGCTGAGAGCGTGCCGTTTCCTGAGGAGCCGGATGGACACGATGAAGAGGACGATATAGGCGATGGTAAAGACAGAGAATAAGAGAGTATCCATATAACAGTCCTTTCTGCTATTTTTCTTATCCCTTCCCTTAATGACCCGTGTTGAAACCGATGATGTAAACGC
Source organism: Rossellomorea marisflavi (assembly GCF_001274775.1). Classification (GTDB taxonomy): domain Bacteria; phylum Bacillota; class Bacilli; order Bacillales; family Bacillaceae_B; genus Rossellomorea; species Rossellomorea marisflavi. The sequence goes on along the minus strand of NZ_LGUE01000004.1, from coordinate 927,296 downwards.
TTCTTCTTTCTGACAATTATGATATTATAATAGTTATACGTTAAGAACACGTCACGCAGCAATCCATCATAGACCGGGCGTAAAAGGAGAGGCTTATCATGAATACAAGATCAATGATTTTCACCTTATACGGGGATTACATCAGCCACTATGGGAATAAAATCTGGATCGGGAGCCTGATCCGGCTCCTGAATGAGTTCGGCCACAATGACCAGGCAGTGAGGGCGGCCATTTCGCGAATGAACAAACAGGGCTGGGTCCAGGCAGAGAAACAAGGGAATAAAAGTTATTACACGTTGACCGAGCGCGGCGTCGACAGGATGGAAGAGGCTGCGAACAGGATCTTCAAGCTGAAGCCTGAGGAGTGGGACGGGAAGTGGAGGATCTTCATGTACTCCATTCCGGAAGAAATCCGGAGTATACGGGATGAGCTCAGGAAAGAACTGGTTTGGAGCGGCTTCGGCACAATGTCCGCCAGTACGTGGATTTCCCCGAATGACCTGGAGAAGCAGGTCCGGCAGCTGATCCTGAAATATGAGATCGAAGAGTATGTCGACTTCTTCATTGCCGACCATAAAGGGCCGAGTGAAAGCAGAAGGCTCGTAGAGAAGAACTGGGATCTGGAAGAAATCAATGCCAAGTATGAGGAGTTCATCGCGGAGTACAGCCGCATGTATATGATCGATAAAAGCAAAATCGCCAAGGGACAGATGACCGATGCGGAGTGTTTCGTGGGGCGGGCAAAGCTTGTCCACGAATACCGGAAGTTCCTATTCGTGGATCCTGGACTGCCCGATGAATTGCTACCGGATAAATGGCTCGGAGGTCATGCTGCTACGCTTTTCGGAGAGTATTATAAGGAGCTTGCTGAGCCCGCCTCCCGCTTCTTCGAGAGTGTATTCGAAGATGGAAACGAGCTCACAAATAAAGATACATCCTACGACGTGATGAACCATCCGCTCCTGATGGATTAGAATCTGTTTCTGGATATCATCTTGTACAGAATGATCATGACCAATCCAGCGATAAGGGAAGACCACCAGTTGAAAGAAAAAGAAGGGCCAAGGTCGGGTAGGAAAAACAAGGCAAGGAAAAACGGTACGCTGATCGCTCCACCGCTCAATCCGCCGATCAGGGCCATCTTGCCGGCTGAATCTTTTTCTTGAAATAGTGAACGCTTGATGATGGAAAAGAACATCTTGAGCTCTGCCAATATGGTGAGGAGTAAGATCACCGCCATAATGGCTGCCGAGCCGATGAACACATCATTTTCCACTTCTTTGAAGAAAGAAGTGATCAACAGGCCTGCTCCGCGGATGGCCAAGTAAATGCCGAACAGGTTCAGGGTTATCAGGGAAATGAACCCTGCCACGCTCCGTTTGTCCTCTGGAGGGAGCTGTTCGACAAGCTCGTCGGCATACGCTTTTGGATCAGCTCCGAAGATCATCGTAGCTGACTTTCCTTCCTCCTGTCCTTCCAGGAGATGTTCGAGGATCTCCATAAGGATCTCCTCGGTCTGCTGTTCAGACAGAGTGAGCTGGAGTCGAAGGTACAATAAGATATCGGAATAATATTTTTCGTTCTCTTCGGTCAGTTCTTCTCTCTTCCTGTTATTCAATTCGATCAGTTCTTTTGCTGCAATCAATGGTGTTACCCCCTTTTCAGTAGTTGGTTGACCGGGATGGACAGATGCTCCCACTCCTGGGTGATCTCTACTAGCGCGGCTTTTCCATCCTGGGTCAGTGAATAATATTTCCGGTTCGGACCCGATTCGGACGGCCGCATTTCGCCTGTGATCCATTTGTTCTTCTGCAGTCGGAGAAGGACGGGATAGATTGTTCCTTCACTCACATCCTGCAGGCCGGATGCCTGAAGTTTCCTGGACAATTCATAGCCATAGACGGGCTCCTTTTCAATGACGGCCAGGATGCATCCATCAAGAATCCCTTTTAGCAGTTGGCTTCGGATCGACATGACGATTCCCCTTTAGGTATATTGTAAAACAAGATACTACGATAAAAGTTCAGCTACCTTGTTACGCAAAGTAGCTATAGATAGCATAAATGCTGGAAGAGGTTTTGTAAACCTCTTTTTAAAAATATGAACGGAGTAAAGGAGGAATCGCTATGAATAGACTCACGGAATGCTTAGGAATCCAGCACCCCATCATCCAGGGAGGCATGGGGAACATCAGCAATGCACGCCTGGCTGCCGCCGTGTCGGAAGCGGGTGCCCTTGGGACAATCGGGACGGGGACCATGGATGTGGAGGAAGTGGGGGGGATCGTCCGGGATCTGAAGATGCTGACGAACCGGCCGTTCGCCATGAATATCCCGATTACAATGACGCCTGACCTGAAAGGCATGATCGAGATCGCCATCACGGAAGAGGTTCCCGTGGTTTCCCTATCAGCAGGAAATCCCGCCCCGCTCATTCCTGTCCTTCACGACCACGGGATCAAGGTGATCTGCGTGGTGGCGTCCCGCAAGCAAGCAAGAAAAGCGGCGGATGCAGGGGCAGACGTACTGGTGGCGGAAGGGTATGAAGCGGCGGGCATCAACTCCCATCTCGAGACCACGACCCTGGCCCTCATCCCGCAGCTCGTGGATGAAGTGGCCGTTCCCGTCGTGGCAGCTGGGGGAATTGCGGACGGCCGCGGGCTTGCAGCCATGCTCGCCCTGGGCGCAAGCGGCGTCCAGATGGGAACCCGGTTCATCGCGACCAAGGAAGCACCCTTTCATGAGCGGTATAAAGAAACCCTTCTTGCGGCGAATGATCACGGGACGCTTATTGTGGGGCGGAGCGTAGGAAGGGTACGGCGTGTTCTGAGGTCCCCTTACGCAGAAAAGGTACTGGATCTTGAAAAACAGGGAATGACCCTTGAACAGTATGCGGAACTGACCTCTGAGGACAATCATCGCAAAGGTGCCCTCGAAGGGAAGCTTGACGAAGGATTCATCAATGGAGGACAGGTGGCCGGTCTGATCGCGGATGTACCGACCGTCAAAGAAGTGGTGGACGGGATGATGACCGACGCCTCAACGGTCCTGAGGGCTCTTTCAGACACTATGAAGGTAGAATAAGAGTTGAAAAGCAGTGGGTGAGGAAGACACCCGCTGCTTTTTTCTTTTAAACCGCTAAAATCTTCTGGAAATCCTGAGCCAAAACCACTATACTGAGAGTAATTTTTAAATTTTCCGAATATTATTGACTATTTTGTGACGTCAGTGATACTATAACGTTGTAATAACGGTACGTGTCATTTTTATCACAAAAAGGATTCGGTAGTCTTATAGACTATTAATCATATAACTTGTGATCAAAGGGGGATTTCTGTGAAAAAGAAAGGTTGGTTATTGGGTGCATCGTCCCTGCTCCTCGGGATGATGATTTTATCGGGTTGCGGTTCATCAGAAAAAAGCGGTGGCGAGGGCGATGGAAAGAAGGAATATGTGATCGGGGTCAGTCAGATCGTCGAGCATCCGTCGCTTGATGCAGCTTACAAAGGGTTTAAGAAAGCACTGGAAGAGAACGGATTCAAAGAGGGCGACAACGTGAAATACGATGTTCAGAATGCCCAGGGTGATCCGAATAATTCCCAGACCATCGCCAAAAACCTCGTCGGGGACGGGGTGGACCTTATTTTCGCCAATTCAACACCGAGCGCACAGCATGCTTTGAATGCGACCAAGAAGATCCCCATCGTGTTTACATCGGTGACGGATCCCGTCGGTGCTGAACTGGTGAAATCATTCGAGGAGCCGGGGGAGAATATCACGGGTACATCGGACAACCATCCCGAAGCGACCTCCAAGACAATCTTTTTTATCACAGATGAACTGAAAGCGAAGAAAATCGGGGTGATCTACAACTCTGGTGAACAAAACTCCGTCGTACAGGCCAAGGAAGTGAAGAAGCTTGCTGAGGAAAAGGGAGCGCAGGTCGTGGAAGCGTCTGTATCCACTTCAGCGGAAGTGAAGCAGGCGACTGAATCGCTTGTAGGCCGTGTGGATGCCATCTACGTCCCGACAGACAATACGGTGGTCTCAGCCCTTGATGCCGTCATCGGTGTCGCCAATGATAAAGATATCCCGCTTTTCGTCGGAGAACTTGATTCCATGAAAAAAGGGGCGGTAGCCGCCAGTGGATTCAGCTATGAAGATCTTGGATATGAAACGGGCCTCATGGCCGTTAAGATCCTGAAGGGTGAGAAGAAACCGTCTGAGATCAGCGTGGAGTATCCGAAAGATTTCAAACTTATGATCAACAAGAAAGCGGCCGAAGAACAGGGTGTCGAAGTGAAGGATGCCTGGAGTGAACTCGGAGAATTCTACGAAGAGTGATAGAAAGGATGATTCAAGATGCCAACGGCCATATTTGCCTCCTTTGAGTCAGGGATCATTTACGCCATCATGGCCTTGGGAGTCTACCTGTCCTTCAGGATATTGGATTTCCCTGATCTGACAGTGGACGGGAGCTTCGTGACGGGGGCAGCCGTTGCAGCTACGATGATCGTGAGCGGAGTGAATCCCGTCGCTGCAACGGTCACCGCCATGGTGATCGGCTTCGTCGCAGGGTGTATAACAGGGCTTCTCCATACATTCGGAAAGATCAATGCACTCCTATCCGGAATCCTGATGATGATTGCCCTCTACTCCATCAATTTGAGGATCATGGGCACATCCAATGTGTCCCTATTGAATGAAGATACGGCTTTTACGGGAATCACAGGGCTGATCGGGTCCCTTGGAATCGACCGGGCACTGAATGGTGTCTGGAATGCAGTCGGATTAGGCGAGCCACTCCCTGATACATGGGCGGTCCTCCTGTTCATGACGATCGTGACGGTGATGATCAAGTTTTTGACGGATGCGTTCCTCAAGACAGAAGTGGGTCTTGCCCTCAGGGCGACCGGCGATAATCAGCGGATGATCCGCAGCTTTTCTGCCAATACGAACCTCATGATCATCCTCGGTCTCGGGATTTCCAATGCGCTTGTAGCCCTGTCCGGGGCACTCATTGCTCAGTACAGCCGCTTCGCCGATGTCGGGATGGGGATCGGTATGATCATCATCGGTCTTGCATCCGTCATCATCGGTGAAGCCCTTTTCGGTACCAAATCCATTGCAAGGACGACACTTGCCGTCATAGGCGGTGCCATCATCTACCGTCTGGTTGTCTCCATGGCCCTTCGCGTAGACTTCCTTGAAACGGGGGACATGAAGCTGATTACAGCGACGATCGTCATCCTCGCACTCGTCATGCCGAAAGTCATGGAGAGATATAAGGACAGGAAGCGCAAGGCAAAGCGCATGGCTGAGAGGATGAAGGCCGTTCCGGTCTCGGAAGGAGAGGGTGGCAGCAGTGTTACGATTAAATAGGATCCACAAAGTCTTCAACGAAGGAACACCTGATGAAAAAATCGCCCTCGATGATATCCAGCTTTCCCTGGAACCAGGCGATTTCGTCACGGTGATCGGAAGCAACGGGGCCGGAAAATCAACGCTCATGAATATCGTCTCGGGGGTCATGATTCCAGATGTCGGAACCGTCCACATCCAGGATCAGGATGTGTCGAAAGTGTCGGAGTACCGGAGATCGAAGCTCATCGGACGCGTCTTCCAGGATCCGATGGCAGGCACGGCCCCCTCGATGACCATCGAAGAGAATCTTGCCATGGCTTACTCGCGGAATCGTACGAGGGGCTTCAGGCTCGGAGTCACAAAGAAGAGGAAGATGTATTTCAGGGAAGTACTTGAGAGCCTTCACCTCGGTCTGGAGAATCGGCTCAACGCGAAAGTCGGATTGCTATCGGGAGGGGAGCGTCAGGCACTGTCCCTTCTCATGGCGACCTTCACGGAGCCGTCCATCCTCCTTCTGGACGAACACACGGCAGCACTTGATCCAGCACGCGCTGATCTGATCACGAAGTTGACCCGTCAAATTGTGGATCAATACGCCCTGACCACCCTCATGGTCACCCACAATATGCAGCAGGCCATCGATTTAGGGAACAGGCTGATCATGATGGATAAAGGACAGATCATCCTTGAAGTGAATGAACAAGAGAAGAAGGGCTTGACCGTTGAAGGACTCCTTCATGAGTTTCAGCGGATCCGCGGTAGCAAGCTTGCCAGTGATCGGGCCCTCCTCTCCTAAAGAAAGCCGGCCCCTGAAGGCCGGCTTTTTGGTGCGAGTCGAGTTGTTTGCCCTTCAAATGGAATAGGCGTAATCTACTAGTAAGGACAGGAAATTCATCCCTGCCCGGTTCTGGTAAACCATCAAGAATAGGAGAGATTTCAAAATGAAACGTTTTGAAGGCAAAGTAATCTTGATCACTGGGGCTGCGTCCGGACTTGGACATGCTGCGGCCATGCAAATTGCATCGGAAGGCGCAAAACTATCACTCGTAGACCTGAACCAAGGTGGTTTGGAAGAAGTAAAGCAATCCATTCTATCTTCTTACAGTGAAGCGGACGTATTGTTGATCGAAGCGGATTGCTCCGACGAAAGCGCCGTGAAGAAATACGTCGATGAAACGGTGGAGCACTTCGGTCAAATCGACGGATTCTTCAACAACGCAGGAATCGAAGGGAAGCAGGATCTTACAGAGGAATATGGTACGGATGAATTTGAACGTGTAGTGAACATCAACTTGAACGGTGTCTTTTATGGCATGAAATATGTACTGAAAGTCATGAGGGAGCAGGGCTACGGTTCCATCGTCAATACGGCATCCGTGGGAGGGATCCGCGGCGTCGGCAACCAATCCGGCTATGCGGCAAGCAAGCACGGCGTAGTCGGCATGACCCGCAATTCCGGTGTTGAATATGGCCAGTACGGAATCAGCATCAAAGCCATCGCACCAGGTGCCATCATGACACCGATGGTCGAAGGCTCCCTCCGCCAAATCGGAGGCGATGACTGGGAAGCGGCAGGCAAGGAATTCGTCAGCGTCAATCCGATGAAACGCTTCGGAAAACCAGAAGAAGTCGGATACCTCGTAGCCTTCCTGCTATCCTCCCAAGCAGACTTCATTAACGGAGCCGTCATCCCGATCGACGGCGGACAATCCTATAAATACTGATCAACAAATAGAATACTAGCAGTAAAAAAACAAGAATGATGGCCAAGCGCACATTCTTGTTTTTTTATGTTTAAGAGAACTATTAGGAAGTAGATTGAGAAATATAGTTGAAGGTGGTCTCTACACTAGTTGATTGTATGATAAGTATCCTCCCAAACATATAAGATGGAGACTTAGGATGAATATCCACCAAACAATGCTTCTTGAAAAAACAATTCTTACATCATAAGAATCCCAGAGTGGATTGAAGTGGAAGGCGCCTGACTCCAGCGGAAAAGGAGCATGATCGAGACCCGCAGGCACGAGGAGGCTCGGCATGCTCCCCGCAGGAAAGCAGGCGCCTGCAACGGAAAGGAACGGTCTACTGTTCAATTTAGCCCCATAAAGAATGCTTACCCCGGATTCATTAATTAATGAATCTAAGAACATTACATATAAAGGGAATTCGTTCAACTCATCCCCTACAAGAATCCCAGAGTGTATTGAAGTGGAAGGCGCCTGACTCCAGCGGAAAAGGAGTATGGTCGAGACCCCGCAGGCACGAGAGGCTCGGCATGCTCCCCGCAGGAAAGCAGGCGCCTGCAGCGGAAAGGAACGGTCTATTATTCAATATAGCCCCATAAAGAATGCTTACCCCGGATTCATTAATTAATGAATCTAAGAACATTACATATAAAGGGAATTCATTCAGCTCATCCCCTACAAGAATCCCAGAGTGGATTGAAGCGGAAGGCGCCTGACTCCAGCGGAAAAGGAGTATGGTCGAGACCCCGCAGGTACGAGGAGGCTCGGCATGCTCCCCGCAGGAAAGCAGGAGCCTGCAGCGAAAAGGAACGGTCTACTGTTCAATACTCCCCCATAAAAAACACCCATCTCCCTCAAAAACAATAAGAATTTTTAATTTTAACAATTTATTGACTATTTATAAAACAAAATGTTATTATATCGTTGAATTAACGTTATATTAATATCCATAATGCAATCATTTAAAGGAGGAAAGCGATGAAGTCCGGATTGACCGTAGGGCACACGCTAGAAATCATTATTGATGTCACACCCGACATGCACGCAAGCTTTGAAGGGGAAGTGGTCCACCCAGTCTATTCCACCGTTCAAATGGTCTATCACATGGAATGGGTTTCCCGTCAAATCATCCTTCCTTTCCTGAACGAAGAGGAAGAAGGAATGGGTGCCGAAGTAAAGGTGATGCATCGTTCACCAGCGCGGACGGGAACCCGTTTGAGTATCATGGCCACCGTGACCCGAATGAATGAAAAAGGCATCTGGACTGAAATCATGATCCGCCGGAAGGAAACGGACTCCATTGTAGGAGAAGGAGAAGTGAGGCAGGTTGTCCTTCCGAAACAAACAATCGCTGAACGTATCGGGACTGATTGAAGACGATAAGGGGGAACTCGCATGGCAAGCCTATCCGATAAAATGAAAACGTTTACAAAAGAGACGGAGGTCAGGGGAATGGACATGTTCGATCAGATCAAGAATCATGAACAGGTCCTGTTCTGCAACGATGAAGAGACCGGTTTAAAAGCAATCATCGCCATACATAATACCACTCTCGGACCCGCTCTCGGCGGGTGCAGGATGATGCCGTATGCCTCAGTGGATGCGGCATTGAACGACGTACTCAGATTGTCGAGGGGGATGACATACAAATGCGCGGCAGCAGACGTGGATTTTGGCGGAGGAAAAGCGGTCATCATCGGTGACCCGACCAAAGATAAACATCCCGAGCTATTCAGGGCATTCGGGCAGTTCGTCGAATCCCTTCAAGGAAGATTCTACACAGGGACGGATATGGGCACGTCACCCGATGATTTTGTCCACGCCCTAAAGGAAACCAACTGCATCGTAGGGGTCGATGAAGTATATGGAGGAAGCGGTGACTCTTCCATTCCGACAGCAATGGGCGTCATCTACGGACTTGAAGCCACCAACGAAACCATCTGGGGATCAAGGGATCTTCACGGGAAGCGCTATGCGGTCCAGGGACTGGGGAAAGTCGGATTCAAAGTCGCGGAACGTCTTCTTGAAGAAGGAGCCGATCTGATTGTGACCGATATCAGTCATCACTCTGTGGAAAAACTGCAGTTGAAAGCAAAAGCCCTCGGAACGGCAGTGAAGGTCGTCAGCGGAGACGAAATCTACTCTGTGGATGCCGATGTGTTCATCCCTTGTGCCATTGGCGGGATCCTGAACGACGAGACCATCGGACGTTTAAAGGTGAAAGCCGTCGCCGGTTCTGCCAATAATCAGCTCCTTGAGCACAGACACGGGATGTCCCTTCACCAGAAAGGGATCCTGTACGCCCCTGATTACATCGTCAACGCAGGGGGGCTGATCCAGGTAGCCGATGAACTCTATGAACCTAACAAAGAACGCGTCCTCCAGAAAACGGGGGCCATCTATAACAGCCTCCTCAACATCTACACCCAATCAGAAAACGAACACATCACCACCGTCCAGGCAGCAGACCGCTTCTGCGAAAACCGCATCCAGACCAGAACCAAACGAAACAGCTTCTTCACCCACACCAAACGCCCAAAATGGAGCGTAAGGAAGTAAGAAAAGCGGAGGCGGCTCGTTCTGGGGCGACAAGCATAAGGCGGGATCGGCAGAAGGGCATGGTCTTCGCCCTTTAGGCGATTACGACTTATGACCTCGAGCCCCAAGGCGCCGTAGCTAGACAGAAAGAAAAGCGTAGGCGGCTCGTTCTGACCCGACAAGCATAAGGTGGGATCGTCAGAAGGGCATGGTCTTGGCCCTTTTGACGATTATGACTTATGACCTCGAGCCCCAAGGCGCCGTAGCTAGACAAAAAGAAAAGCGTAGGCGGCTCGCGGCCCTAAGCAAAAACCAATAGAAAAAAGGAAACCTATCAATCTGACATCCTTGCAATTATCAATACACCCAAAATAATACAATGGGGAAACTTCCCCATGAGAGAGGTGAGGGAATGATCGAACAGTTTCCGATCGTTCAAGTGCTGAATCCGCATGGGGAGTTGAGCCCCGATAGAGAGAAAGAGGTGTCCGAAGGGTTGGCGAGGACGTTCCTGCGCCACCTCATCCGGATCCGGACGTTCGACCGCAAGGCAGTAAGTCTTCAACGGCAAGGACGCATCGGCACCTATGCTCCATTTGAGGGGCAGGAAGCATCCCAAGTGGGGAGCGCTATGGCCCTGCATGAAAAGGACTGGCTTTTTCCCACATACCGGGATCATGGGGCGACCATGACCTTTGGGCACCCGCTGCTTCAAATCCTTCTGTTTTGGAAGGGGCGGAATGAAGGCTGTGTCCCGCCTGACGGAAAGAATATCTTTACCCCTGGCATCCCGATCGCGACCCAGCTTCCACATGCCGTGGGGGCGGCATATGCCGAAAAGAGGAAAGGGACGGAGAATGTCACCATCGCGTATTTCGGTGATGGAGCGACATCCGAAGGGGATTTCCATGAGGGCCTTAACCTGGCGAGCGTATGGGGGGCTCCTGTGGTCTTCTTCAACCAGAACAACCGCTATGCGATTTCGGTGCCTGTCCACAAGCAGATGAAAACGAAGACGATTGCACAAAAGGCCATTGCGTATGACATCCCGAGCGTCAGGATCGACGGGAATGATGTGTTCGCTGTTTATTTTGAAACAAAGAAAGCATTGGAGCGGGCAAGGAGAGGGGAAGGACCGACGCTTATTGAAGCTGTGACGTGGAGGTACGGTGCCCATACGACAGCCGATGATCCCTCGAAATACAGGGATCAGGGAGAGAGCGATGTGAAAAGAAGGGAAGATCCGATAGACAGGCTGCAGCGCTATATGGAGAAAAAAGGCTGGTGCGATGAGGAGTGGCTGGATTCCGTCAAGCTGGAGGTTGCCAAGGAGGTCGATGCGGCTGTTGCGGATCTGGAACAGTATCCTGAGCCGGACCCGTCCCTGATCTTTGATCATGTATTCGAAACACCGACTTGGCCCGTCCTTCAGCAGAAAGAAAGATTGCTTTCACATCTGAAGGGGGGATCAAGATGAGTATCATGACAACAACCAAAACGATGACGATGGTACAGGCGATCACAGACGGCCTTCGGGTCATGTTGAACGAACGGAGTGATACCCTGCTCCTTGGGGAGGATATCGGGACGAACGGCGGGGTGTTCCGCGCAACGGATGGCCTCCAGGCAGAGTTCGGTGAAGATCGGGTGCTGGACACGCCTCTGAGTGAGGCCGGATTCATCGGTGCTGCGATCGGAATGGCGGTAAATGGGTTCCGTCCCGTGGCAGAGGTCCAGTTCCTCGGATTCATCTATCCTGCTTATGAGCAGATCATGACCCACGCAAGCCGCCTGCGCTCGAGAACGCTCGGGCACTATACATGTCCCATGGTCATACGGGCCCCGTACGGAGCTGGTGTCCGGGCGCCTGAGATCCATTCCGATAGTACGGAGGCGCTGTTCACCCATATGCCGGGCATCAAGGTCGTGTGCCCTTCTACTCCCCGTGAGGCAAAGGGGTTGTTGATTGCTGCCATTGAAGACCCGGACCCCGTCTTATTCCTTGAGCCCATGCAGTGCTATCGGTCGACACGTGAGGAAGTACCCGAGGGGAAGTATACGGTTGAAATCGGTAAAGGAAGGACCGTCCTTGAAGGGGACGATGTCACGGTCATTGCATGGGGAGCAATGGTGAAGGTGGCAGAGGAGGCAGCGAAGAAGGCAGGGGAAAAGGGGATTTCATGTGAGGTACTCGATATGAGGACGCTGTCTCCCCTGGACAAGGATCTTATCACCGAATCTGTCCAGAAGACAGGGAGGACCGTCATCGTCCATGAAGCTCACGCCACAGGGGGTGTGGGCAACGATGTCCTTGCCATCATCAATGACTTTTCTTTCCTCTATCAGAAGGCTCCTGTGGAGAGGGTGACTGGATTCGATACGCCCGTCCCCTATTTTGGATATGAAGACTATTATCTGCCGGATACGGGCCGCGTCCTCGAAGCAATTGAGAGAGCGGCGGCATTTTGAAAGGAGGGAGCCGATGGAGGTCAAGCTGCATGATATAGGAGAAGGTATGACCGAGGCGACAATCAACGCCTTCTTAGTGGGGGTCGGTGAACAGGTGCGTGCGGATCAACCGCTGGTGGAAGTTCAGACAGACAAGATGACAGCGGAAATCCCGGCACCGGCCAATGGGATCATCAAAGGGTTCAATGTAAAGGAGGGGGATACGATCCGCGTCGGTGAGACGGTTTTGATCATGGGTGCCGGCATGTCGTCGACAGCGCCCAAACGGACATCCCCGGCCACGGCACAAAAGACCAGGATCATGGCATCCCCCTACACAAGGAAGCTTGCGAGGGAAGCAGGAATCCCCCTTGAAAAGGTGCGGGGATCCGGTCCGGCGGGAAGGATCATGGATGAGGATATCGAGTCTCACCTTCAAGTGGAACCACCCCCTCAGGAAACGCCTGTGCGGACTGAGGCAGACAGCATTCCATTCAGGGGAAGGCGAAAGCAGATTGCTTCAAAGATGGTCCGGTCAGTCAGGACCATTCCTCACTGTACCCACTTTGAAGAGATTGATGTCACGGAACTTCTCGCGTGGAAAAGGGATGTGCCGGACGTTTCAATGGGTGCATTCTTCATCAAGGCGCTGTCTATTTGCCTGAAAGAATTCCCGATTTTCAACGGACGGCTTGATGAAGAACAGGGGTGCGTCCACCTTCAGCATGGCCATCATATCGGAGTAGCCGTCGATACGGAGGAAGGGTTGATTGTACCAGTGATACGTCATGTGGAAGAGAAGAAGCTGAAGGATATCCAGAGGGAACTCAAGGAACTGACAAACAAAGCGCTGGATCACACGCTTACAGCCAAAGAGGCGACAGGGGGGACATTCACGGTGAGCAATGTCGGCCCTCTCGGAGGCTCGATCGGTGCGACACCGATCATCAATGAACCGGAAGTGGCACTTGTATCCTTCCATAAAACGAAAAAGCGGCCAATGATCAATGAGTGCGATGAAATCGTGATCCGATCCATGATGAATGTATCCATGTCTTTCGATCACCGGGTGGCAGATGGAGGGACCGCCGTAAGGTTCACCAATCGACTGCGGGATTTTATTGAAAAACCGGGGATCCTGCTGATGGAGATGATATAGATGGTAGTTGGCGAAATGGTTGAAAAACGTGATCTGATGGTCATCGGTGGAGGTCCTGGGGGCTATCATGCCGCGCTTCGTGCCGCCCAATTGGGGCAGCAGGTCACCTTGATCGAGCAGGGGGAGGTCGGTGGAGCCTGCCTGAATGAAGGCTGCATCCCATCGAAGATCCTGACCCATTTTGCAAGTGAGTTCCGAAAGCAGGGGCATCTTCAGAAAATGGGCATGGTGATGGGGGAAGCATCCATCGATCTTGCCAGGCTTAAGTCGTTCAGAGAAGAAAAGATCAAGGTCCTGCGGGCGGGGGTGGAAGGGCTGCTTCGTTCAAGAGGAGTCGAGGTGATCAAAGGGACCGCTTCGTTTCTATCAGAGAACCGGATCGGGATCGAAAGCGGTCATCAGTTCTCCCTTTTTGATTTCAAGCAGGCCATTGTCGCCATTGGCGGGAAGATGGTGTATCCGTCCGGTATCACTCTGGAATCCCCTTTTGTTCTGACAGAGCGTGAGGCCCTGGCCATGACCGAGATACCGGAGGAATTGATTGTATCCGGCCATGACTATGTGGCCATTGAAATAGCTGCTGTATACGCGGCCCTTGGAAGCACAGTCACCCTCTTGATGGAGGGGAGACTGCCCTTTGATCAGTCCATTGAGCGTGAGATGAAGAGGCTTCTGAAAAAACAGAAGGTTTCTGTCGCCACCGAAGTGACGCTTCTGAGCGCATCGCACGATGGAGGGGTGGAAGTGGATTATGAAAGTCCTGCCGGGACCAAGCAGGTGAATGGGACTCATTTGGTCGTATGTGGGAAGTCGGGGGCAGATCTGTCCCGTGCAGGACTGGACCGGCTGCAGCTTGAGTGCGTGGAAGGTAAAATCAAGGTCGACGGGGAGGGCCGCACGTCCATTCCCGGCGTGTGGGCCATAGGGGATGTGACCCCCGGGCCGGGGCTTGCCATCAAAGCGATCAAGGAAGGAAAGGTGGCAGCGGAAGCCATTTGCGGGAAAACGGGAGAAGTCGACCTGGAGTGGCTTCCTGCCATCGTCCATATGGATCCGCCCGTCGCCTGTGCGGGCTGGACTGAGGAAGAAGCGAAGGAACGTGGATATGACGTTGTGTGCAGTGAGTATCCTTTCAGAGCGAATGGCTTCGCAGCGCTGAAGGAAGAAACGGACGGAATGATCAAAATCGTATCGGAGAAAGGGACTTCTCTGATCCTTGGCATCCATATGATCGGGTCGGGGGCTGTCGAACTGATCTCCGCCGGTGTGCTCGGACTTGAAATGGCAGCAAGGGCAGAGGATTTCACCTTCCCTCTCTATCCGCATCCGAGCACCAATGAAGCCCTGATGGAAGCAGTGGAGGAGCTCACCGGCCAAGCCGTGCATCTTCAGAGGAGGAAGAAGGCAGTGCGGTAAGTCAGTTACTTTACTACAGAAAAGCGTTCATGCTTCACATGCCGCTCTTGAGAAGAGAAGAAAAAGAGAATACGATAATAATCAGAAAAATACAAAATCGGAGGGATCGTTATGGAAAAGATGGATAAGAAGTCGATGAAGACTGAAGAAATTTTCCCGGTAAGGGATGTCGATTATCTCGAATATTTCACAGGGAACGCCAAGCAAGCGGCCCATTTCTTTTGTACAGCGTTTGGATTCAAAACCGTCGCATATTCCGGACTTGAAACAGGTAACCGCGATACCGTCTCTTATGTCCTTCAGCAGAATAAAGTAAGACTTGTTGTGACGGGGAGCCTTCACGAAGGCAGTCGTGTAGCGGAATTCGTCAGGAAGCATGGGGATGGGATCAAGGATATCGCCCTTATGGTGGATGATGTTGAAAAGGCTTTCAATGGTGCGGTTGAGCGAGGGGCCATTGAAATCATGCCGCCTGAAACACTGGAAGATGCAGATGGGAAGCTGAAAAAAGCGGTGATCGGTACATACGGAGACACGATCCATACCTTGATTGAACGGAAGGATTACAACGGGATCTTCATGCCGGGGTATGAAAAAGCCGACTCTTCCAGAACAGAGCGGGATGCGGCCATCATTGCCGTCGACCACGTTGTGGGGAATGTCGAACGCATGGAAGAATGGGTGGAGTACTACGAGAAGGTGATGGGCTTCAAGGAAATGCGCCATTTCTCTGATGAGGATATCACGACAGAATACTCCGCCCTCATGTCCAAAGTGATGCATAACGGAGGCAGGATCAAGTTCCCGATCAACGAGCCGGCTGAAGGCAAGCGCAAATCCCAGATCCAGGAGTACCTCGAGTACTACGGCGGTCCGGGGGTTCAGCATATTGCCGTTCTGACGGAGGACATCGTGAAGACCGTCGGGATCCTGAAGGAGAATGGTGTGGAATTCCTGAGCACTCCGGATTCCTATTACGATATGCTGTCTGAGCGTGTGGGAGAAATCGATGAGGAAATTTCCCAAATCAAAGAACTGAACATTCTGGTCGACCGAGATGACGAAGGATATCTGCTCCAGATCTTTACGAAGCCGATCGTGGATCGTCCGACCCTCTTCATTGAAGTCATCCAGCGAAAAGGGGCAAGGGGATTCGGTGAAGGGAACTTCAAAGCGTTGTTTGAATCAATCGAAAGAGAGCAGGAGCGGCGCGGGAATCTTTAAGTGAAATATATCCGATAGAAACCTTTAAAGAAATAAAAGAGAGATAGACAAAAAAAGAGATACTGACAAAAGGGAATGTAAAAGGGATCGAGAATAATAGGGGATCAACAAACAGAAAACGGGCTGGCCCAAGAGCTTTTCGAAGGGATCCGGACATCTCCTGCATCCGTGCAGGAATCGGTCGGGATCACGTTCTGAAACTCGGGGTCAGCCCTATTATAAAGAGGGGGCAGGCTGATGGTGCTGAAGTTCAAGACGAGGGAAGTCCTTACAAAAATCGATCCTTATGTTCTTGGGAAATCGACTGTCGAATTACAAAGGGAGCATGGTCTCGGGTCCATTTGCAAGCTATCGGAAAATGAAAATATCCACGGCTGCTCCCCGAAGGTCATCAGCTGGTTGAAGGAAGGGAATGGGGAGCTCTTCCTTTACCCGGACGGTGCGGCCACTGAACTTCGTAAAGAGGTGTCTGAATTCCTTGGGGTGCGCCAAGGAGAGCTTGTATTCGGAAATGGGTCGGATGAAGTGATCCGGCTTCTCTCGAGGGCCTATATCAGTGAAGGAGACGAAGCCATCATGGCCGATGTCACCTTCCCACGCTATCATACAAATGTCTTCCTCGAAGGCGGAAATTCGGTAAGGGTGCCCCTGGTGAACGGAGTCCATGACCTGGCCGGAATGAAGAATGCCATCACTGATCGAACCAAACTGATCTTCATCTGCAATCCGAATAATCCCACAGGAACCATCGTCGGGACTGAGGAACTGCTGTCCTTCATTTCCGCCGTACCCTCACACATCCTTATGGTTTTGGACGAAGCGTACGTGGAATACGTGTCAGACAGAAATCACCTCGACACGCTCCCGCTTTTGAAACGCTTCGAAAACCTGGTGATCCTGAGGACTTTTTCAAAGATTTATGGTCTGGCGGGACTCAGGGTCGGATTCGGCGTCATGAATGAGGAGGTGGCCGGACAGCTCCTCAAAGTGAAGGATGTCTTCAATGTGAATGCACTGGCCCAAGGAGCAGCCGTCAAGGCTCTCCACGATCAGGGGTTCATCGGGAAGTGTGCTTCGTTGAATGAAGCGGGCCGTTCCTATCTCGAGGGGGAATTTCACAGGCTTGGGCTCGCGTACTTCCCTTCCCAGGCGAATTTTATCATGGTGGATACGGGGAAGGATGGGAATCTCATTGCCGGTGAATTGGCGAAGAGAGGGTTCCTGGTCAGGTCCGGGGTCCTTCTGGGCTATCCCGAGACCATTCGCGTGACAATCGGAACCGAACAGGATAATCGTGCTTTCATCAAAGCCCTTGAATATGTGCTGGGGAGGAATACAAGTGGATATCAAGCCTGATAAGCTACCATGGCAGGAAGCTTATAAACTGGTCATCGGCTCCATTCTTCCGAGACCGATTGCATTTGTTTCCACCGTGGATGAGGCGGGACATGCAAACCTCGCTCCGTTCAGCTTTTTCACAGCCATCAGCGCCGATCCCATGCTGGTCTGTTTTTCACCGATGCGAAGAGGCACCGACGGCGGAAAGAAGGATACGCTGTTGAATATCGAAGCGACGAAGGAGTTTGTGATTAATATTGTCAGTGGAACGTTTGTAGAACAAATGAATGACTGTGCGAAAGAATATGCACCTGAAGTGGATGAGTTCGAGGCGGCCGGACTGGGGAAGAAGCCATCGGTTACCGTGGCTCCTCCGGCTGTTTCGGAAAGCCGGGTCCAGTTGGAGTGCATCCTGCAGGACGTCCTGCATTTCGGGGATCACCCTGGCGCAGGAAGCCTCGTGATAGGAAAAGTGCAGTGCGTGCGACTGGATGATGAGCTGTATGATGCCGGAAGAATCGATTCATCCATGCTTGAGCCTGTCGGGAGGATGGCCGGCCAGACCTACACGAAGCCCCTTGCCGATACATTCGAATTGATCCGGAAGAGGTGAGAGAGATGAAGTTAGTGAGTTTTATAGTGGGAGATGACGTAAGGGCTGGCCTCGTAAGCGGTGACAGGGTGATTGACATCCATCAGGCTAGCGGTGGCCGCTTACCGAAGGAGATGAGGGGCCTGATCGAACTGGGGGATGAAGGCATAGCGCTCATGCGCGAGCTCTCCGCCCTTACAGGAGAATATGCCCTCTCGGATCTAGCCCTCGTTTCCCCCTTGCCTGATCCAGTGAGCATCCGGGATTTTTATGCGTTTGAGGATCATGTGAGGAATGCACGACAGAGAAGGGGCCTTGCGGTCGTGCCGGAATGGTATGAAATGCCGGTCTTTTATTTCACCAATCATATGAGTGTGACCGGACCGGATGCGCCCATTACGGTTCCGAAGGGGAGTGCATGCCTGGACTACGAGCTTGAAATCTCCTGCGTTATCGGGCGCAAAGGCAAGGACATTCCTGTTGAATGCGCAGAAGATCATATCTACGGCTATATGATCATGAACGACTGGAGTGCGAGGGATCTTCAGCGTGAAGAGATGAAGGTTGGTCTCGGACCTGCAAAAGGGAAAGACTTTGCCACCACCTTCGGCCCTTATCTTGTGACGAGGGACGAACTGGAATCCTATCGTGAAGGGGACCGTCTCGACCTGGAGATGACCGCGACGGTGAACGGGGTCCTTTTATCAAAGGGGAACTACAAGGAGATCCATTACACGTTTTCCGCCATGATTGCCAGGGCATCTGAAAATGTCATGCTCATCCCCGGGGAAGTGATCGGATCGGGGACCGTCGGCACAGGATGCCTCCTCGAGCTTGGTGAGGAAGTCCACCCATGGCTTGTACCCGGTGATGTTGTCGAGCTCGGCATCACCGGTCTCGGAATCTTGAAGAATACAATCAGTGCAAGGGAGGAAAGGGATCATGTATTATCGCCGGATGGGGACGATCCCCCACAAGCGTCATACGATGTTCAAAAAAGATGATGGAAGCCTCTACCGGGAGCAGGTGATGGGGACGAAGGGGTTCTCTGGGACCCAATCGATCCTTTATCATCATCATCTCCCGACTGCAGTCTCTGAAGCATCTTACGGAGGCAGCTACCTGCCTGAATTCGAAGAAGAGGGTACCCTTCGCCACCGCCACTTTTTCACAGATGCAATCGAGAAAAAGGGGGATGCCCTGAACGCCAGGGAATACCTTCTAGGGAATAGTGATCTCCTCATCGGGACTGCATCTGTTAAGGATGCGATGAGTGACTTCTACCGTAACGGTGATGGAGATGAGATGCTGTTCATCCACTACGGAGCAGGAAAAGTGGAGACGATGTTCGGCACGCTTCCTTACGTGAAAGGAGATTATATCGTCATCCCGATCGGCACCATCCACAGGATCATACCCGAGGAAGAGACGAAGATCCTCATAGTCGAATCGTTCAGCCAGATCACGACTCCACGCAGGTATCGGAATGAATATGGCCAGCTTCTCGAGCACAGTCCATTCTGTGAACGTGATATCTCAGGACCGGAAGTGCTTGAAACCCGTGATGAAAAGGGCGAATACCGCGTCCTGACAAAATCCCGCGGATCGATCCATGTCCATGTTCTGGACCACCATCCCCTTGATGTCGTGGGATGGGACGGCTATCTCTATCCGTGGAAGTTCAACATTGAAGACTTTGAGCCGATCACGGGCAGAGTCCATCAGCCGCCGCCCGTGCATCAGACCTTCGAAGGCCATAATTTCGTCGTCTGCTCCTTCGTTCCGAGGCTCTATGATTATCATCCGGAGGCCATACCGGCCCCTTATAACCATAGCAACGTCAACAGTGACGAGCTCCTTTATTACGTAGAGGGGAATTTCATGAGCCGGAAGGGCATCAAGAGGGGGTCGATCACCCTCCATCCAAGCGGGATTCCCCATGGGCCGCATCCGGGAACGACCGAGGCGAGCATCGGGAAAAAAGAAACACTGGAACTCGCCGTCATGATCGATACGTTCCGCCCCCTGAAAATTGTGAAGAAGGCGAAGGATGTCGAAGATGCAGCATATATGTATACATGGGTATAAAAGGAAAGCCGGTTCCGAATAGGAGCCGGCTTTTTATTTTATAGAGATTTTAAACTGACTGAGGGAAAGATGATTCTCCATTTATTTCGTTAATCGTAAATAAATGGGTTGTTCTTGTGCAACATGTCACAAATGGGAGTGTTCCCATTCGGTTTCATCCGGAAATTTAAAAGAGTAGCGTTTCTTCTATTAGAGTATTAAAGTGGCCCGATTCTCATTTGGGGGAATAGGTTGAGAATGGGAAGGGGGAGAGGGGTGTGAAGAATGATGTCTAAGGGTGTCATGAGCCCTGTAAACTCAACGTCTTCGGGAAAAAATTATCAAGGATTTATCAAGAACAAAAAATTATTTTTTTTTAGGTTCTATAAACATGATAAGGACAAAGATGAAAGCGTTACCACATAATCTGACAAATCTAAATTGTCTAATAATTTACCGAAATAGTGTTGACCTTCCTTTAAAACGGGAGTAACATTGTCCTCAATAAAATTTTTAATCGCATCAGAAAAGGTCAGTGGCGGTCTTCGCACCCAATTTCACAAGGGGCCTGGACGTAAATAGATGTGTTAGAAAATTAATATTCCGAATAATCAAATAAATTTAATCGTGAAAGGAATGATGAACATGAGCGAGCAGTGGATTTACTTAGACGGTCAGTACGTAAAAAAGGAAGATGCAAAAGTATCTGTTTATGACCATGGTTTTCTTTATGGAGATGGAGTGTTCGAAGGCATTCGAATGTATGACGGCAATGTCTTCCGTCTCGAAGAACATGTTGATCGCCTTTACGATTCAGCCAAATCCATCATGCTGAACATCGAAGTGTCAAAAGAAGAGATGAGCAATATCATCATCGAAACATTGAAAATGAATAAACTTGAAAATGCCTATATCAGGGTTGTCATCTCCCGCGGAGTAGGGAATCTCGGATTGGATCCCTTCACTTGCAGCCATCCACAGATCATTGTCATCGCAGAACAGCTTGCCTTGTTCCCGAAAGCATTGTATGACACGGGAATCGAAATCGTCACGGTGGCAAGCAGACGGAACCGAGCGGATGTTTTATCGCCGAAGGTCAAGTCGTTGAACTATCTGAACAATATCCTTGTAAAGATCGAAGCGAACCTTGCCGGTGTAAGTGAAGCGCTGATGCTGAACGATCAAGGGTATGTAGCGGAAGGATCCGCCGATAACATCTTCATTGTGAAGAAAGGGAAGATCCTGACTCCACCAGGTTATGTAGGGGCGCTGGAAGGCATCACACGCAACGCCATCATCGAAATCGCCCAGAAATCCGGTTATGAAATGAAAGAAGAAGTCTTTACGCGCCACGATGTATATACGGCGGATGAAGTCTTCCTCACGGGTACTGCAGCAGAAGTCATCGCCGTCGTCAAAGTCGATGGACGTGTGATCGGAGACGGTAAACCGGGTGAATGTACAAATAAATTATTGCAACAGTTCAGGGACACTGTCACGCAGGATGGAAGAAAAGTTTACAAACAAAATGCTCAAGTCGGGTAAGTTGGAGGTGCTGATGTGCGTAGTGACATGATCAAAAAAGGAATTGACCGCGCTCCCCATCGCAGCCTGCTTTATGCGACGGGAGTCAAATTGGAAGACATGGAGAAGCCTTTCATCGGGGTATGCAACTCCT
Source organism: Rossellomorea marisflavi (assembly GCF_001274775.1). Classification (GTDB taxonomy): domain Bacteria; phylum Bacillota; class Bacilli; order Bacillales; family Bacillaceae_B; genus Rossellomorea; species Rossellomorea marisflavi. Next base: position 905,725 of record NZ_LGUE01000004.1, on the reverse strand, counting down.
ATATCGATATCATACCGGGACATATGCATCTCAATCACTTCGCTGCCGTCGTGAAAGAAGCGATCAGGGAAGCAGGAGGCATCCCGTTCGAGTTCAATACGATCGGCGTGGATGACGGGATTGCAATGGGACATATCGGGATGCGTTATTCCCTTCCGAGCCGGGAGCTCATCGCCGATTCAGCCGAAACGGTCATCAACGCCCACTGGTTTGATGGAGTGTTTTACATTCCTAACTGTGACAAGATCACGCCGGGTATGCTGATGGCATCCGTTCGCACCAACGTTCCTTCCGTCTTCGTATCGGGAGGGCCGATGGAGGCCGGTGTATCAAGCGAAGGAAAACCCCTTTCCCTCGTCTCCGTTTTCGAAGGAGTCGGTGCCCATCAATCGGGGAGGATGACAGCCGAACAGCTTCTGGACATCGAGCAAAATGCGTGTCCGACTTGCGGATCCTGTTCAGGGATGTTCACCGCCAATTCCATGAACTCCCTCATGGAGATGCTCGGGATGGCCCCTCCTGGCAACGGGACGATCGTGGCAACATCGGAGGAACGTCACCAGCTCATCAAGGACGCCGCCAAGCATCTTGTGGAAATGGTGAAGAAGGACATCAAGCCGAGGGATATCATCACGAAAGACACCATCGATGATGCCTTTGCCCTCGATATGGCCATGGGAGGTTCGACCAACACGGTCCTCCATACCCTTGCCATCGCCAATGAGGCGGAAATCGATTACGACATCAACCGCATCAATACCGTAGCGGAAAGGGTGCCGTATCTGTCGAAGATCAGCCCCGCGTCCGATTATTCCATGCAGGACGTCCACAATGCCGGCGGAGTGAGTGCCATCATCAAGGAACTGTGCGAGATGGGGGCGGTCCACAGCGACCGGATCACCGTTACAGGGAAGTCACTCTATGAAAATGTGAAAGATGCTGAAATCGTGAATGATGAAGTCATCAGGAGGAAGGATAACGCCTACAGTCCTGTAGGAGGATTGTCTGTCCTGTTCGGGAACATCGCTCCGAACGGTGGTGTCATCAAGGTGGGGGCAGTCGATCCTTCCATCAAGACATTCATGGGTGAGGCCATCGTCTATGAATCACAGGATGAGGCCCTTGCAGGAATCGAAAGTGGTGAAGTGAAGGAAGGTCACGTAGTGGTCATTCGCTACGAAGGACCGAAAGGCGGCCCGGGAATGCCGGAAATGCTCGCTCCGACAGCGGCCATCGCCGGCAGGGGGCTTGAGAAGAAAGTGTCCCTCATCACGGACGGACGCTTCTCCGGTGCATCCCGTGGCATCTCCATCGGTCACGTTTCACCGGAAGCAGCGGAAGGCGGCCCGATCGGGGTCGTGGAGAATGGGGATCCGATCTTCATCGATCTGACCAACCGCACCATCTCCCTCATGGTTTCAGAAGAAGAGCTCACCTTCAGGCAGCAAGAGTGGGTCCAACCTGCTCCTAAAATACGAAAAGGCTATCTCGCTCGATATGCAAAGCTGGTCACATCGGCAAGCACAGGTGGAATACTGAAAACAGAATAAAGAAAAATCGGTGAAGAGGCAAAAGGATTGGGTTTTGTATTCACAGAGAGCTGGTGGTGCTGCGAACCAGTAATACAACCAATACCGACATCCCCTCTGAGTATCGTTCTGAACAGTGATTAGGAACGATCGAGTAGACTCTACTCGTTACAAAAACGAAGGCTGAAATTCTTCAGCCTGCTGAGGGAGATGAACGTCGTCTCTGAACTAGGGTGGTACCGTGGAAAGGAAGCAAACCTTTTCGCCCCTGCGAAAGATAAACTCTGTCGTAGTGGGTGAAAAGGTTTTTTTGTGTGATAGATTCATAGAAATCATGAAATGAAAGGGAGGAGATAGGCAATGAGAGCCAAAGTAGAGGCGGATCTGGCTTCACAGTCACTGGCAGAAAACATCAACGGTGCTGATATGCTCATGAAGGCGTTAAAGGAGGAAAAAGTTGAGATTCTGTTCGGGTACCCGGGGGGAGCGGTCCTGCCGATATACGATGCTCTTTACAAAGCCCCCATCAAGCATGTGCTGGCCCGCCATGAGCAAGGCGCCATCCATGCGGCTGAAGGGTATGCCAGAGTATCTGGAAGACCTGGTGTTGTCATTGCAACCTCGGGACCCGGGGCGACGAACCTTGTGACGGGAATCGCCGACGCCATGATGGATTCCCTGCCCCTGGTGATCTTCACAGGGCAGGTCGCATCCAACGTCATCGGGACGGATGCCTTCCAAGAAGCGGATGTGGTCGGGATCACCATGCCGATCACCAAACACAATTACCAGGTGAGGGACCTTGCTGATCTTCCCCGCATAGTCAAAGAAGCATTCCACATTGCTTCCACAGGCAGACCTGGTCCGGTTCTGGTCGACATTCCGAAGGACCTTACCGTTCAAATTGCCAGTCCGGCTGAGGAGCAGGAGATGGATCTTCCCGGCTATCATCCGAATCTTCATCCGAACCCTCTGCAAATCAAGAAATTGATAGAAGCCGTGAAGCACTCACAAAGACCTGTGATCCTGGCGGGTGCAGGCATCCTTCACGCAAAGGCCTCCGAGGAGCTGAAGGAATTCGCTGAACATTATGATCTTCCCGTGGTTCATACGCTGCTGGGTCTTGGCGGATTCCCCGCCGATCATGCTTTGTTCCTTGGAATGGCGGGGATGCACGGGTGCTATACAAGCAATATGGCCCTTCATGAATGCGATCTACTCATTAACATCGGTGCCCGATTCGATGACAGGCTGACAGGGAATCTGGCCACCTTCGCCCCGAATGCGAAAGTAGTCCATATCGACGTAGACCCGGCGGAAATCGGCAAGAATGTCGAGACGCATATCCCGATCGTATCTGATGCGAAGCATGCCTTGGTCAAAATCCTTGAGCATGAAGAGAGCAAATGCTACTTCGAGGAGTGGCATAGCCGATTGAAAGCCAATAAACAGGAATATCCATTCTGGTACAACCGGGCTGAGGAAATCATCTCTCCACAGCGGCTCATCGAACAGGTGTATGAATTGACCAACGGTGAAGCCGTCGTCACCACCGATGTAGGCCAGCACCAGATGTGGGCGGCACAATATTACTCTTTCAAAAACCCGAATAACTGGGTCACATCTGGCGGACTCGGCACGATGGGATTCGGATTCCCGGCGGCAATCGGGGCGCAGCTTGCAGACAGGGATAGAAAAGTCGTGGCGTTCGTAGGGGACGGAGGCTTCCAGATGACCCTGCAGGAACTGGTCCTATTAAAAGAGCTCGATCTCCCCGTGAAGGTGGTCATCTTGAACAACGGGACCCTCGGGATGGTGAGGCAGTGGCAGGAAACATTCTACGAAGAACGGTATTCCCAATCGGTCTTCTCCCTGCAGCCTGATTTTGTGAAACTGGCTGAATCCTACGGCATCAAAGGTTATCAGGTGAAGACGCAGGAAGAGGTGGAATCGGTCCTCAGGGAGGCGTTGACGAGTGACGAGCCGGCCCTGATCGACTGTTGGGTCAACCCGAAGGAAAACGTCTATCCGATGGTTGCTCCCGGCAAGGGATTACACGAAATGATAGGAGTGAAACCATGAAGCGGATCGTAACGGCCATCGTCCATAATCGGAGCGGGGTATTGAACAGGGTGACCGGGCTGTTCACCAAAAGACAGTTCAATATCGAGAGCATCTCGGTCGGCTATACAGAAGTGGAAGGAGTCTCCAGGATGACCTTCGTCGTGAACGTGGAAGATGACCGCAAGATCGAGCAGCTCCTGAAACAGCTCCACAAGCAGATCGATGTCCTGAAGGTATCGGACATCACCGACCAGGGAGTGGTGGCGAGGGAACTTGCCCTCATCAAGGTGCTCAGCACAGGTCAAACACGATCTGAAATTAACGGAATTGTCGAACCATTCCGCGCCGCCATCATCGACGTCGCAAGGGACAGCGTGACGGTCCAGGTAACAGGGGAGACGTCGAAGATCGAAGCCATCATCGACCTACTGAGACCATACGGAATCAAAGAGATCGCAAGGACTGGAATCACCGCTTTTGCACGAGGAAACAGCAAAAGCGTCACAGATATGAAGCAGTATACAATCGTCAACTAACCTATTAAAAATCGAGAGGATGAGAGAAATGGTAAAAGTATATTATAACGGTGACGTAAACGAAGAGGTTTTGAAAGGCAAGAAAGTGGCAGTGGTCGGATATGGATCTCAAGGTCATGCACACGCACTAAACCTGAAGGAAAGCGGATTTGATGTCGTAGTCGGTCTTCGTAAAGGCAAGTCATGGGATCAAGCGGTAGCAGATGGATTCGACGTATACTCCGTACGAGAAGCGAGCGAACAAGCGGACGTCATCATGGTCCTTCTCCCGGATGAGTATCAGCCGAAGGTGTATGAAGCCGAAATCAAACCGGCCCTTTCAGCGGGTAAAGCCCTCGCTTTCGCTCACGGATTCAACATCCATTTCTCTCAAGTCGTCCCTCCGGAAGATGTGGATGTATTCCTTGTAGCCCCTAAAGGCCCAGGTCATCTTGTGCGACGCACATTCGAAGAAGGCGCAGGTGTACCGGCACTGTTCGGCGTGTACCAGGATGTGACGGGAAATGCTCGAGACGTAGCCCTTGCGTACGCAAAAGGAGTCGGAGCAGGACGTGCAGGAATCCTTGAGACATCCTTCCAGGAAGAAACGGAAACCGATCTATTCGGTGAACAGGCTGTTCTGTGCGGGGGGTTGACATCCCTTGTGAAAGCAGGGTTTGAGACATTGGTGGAAGCAGGCTATCAAAAAGAAGTTGCCTACTTTGAGTGTCTCCACGAGCTGAAGCTGATCGTCGATCTTATGTATGAGCAAGGTCTCGAAGGAATGCGCTTCTCCATCTCCGATACAGCCCAGTGGGGTGACTTCGTTTCCGGCCCGCGTGTCGTGAATGAGGAAACGAAGGCGCGGATGAAGGAGGTACTCACCGACATCCAGACAGGTAAATTTGCAAAGGGCTGGATCCTTGAAAACCAGGCAAACCGCCCAGAGTTCAACGCCATCAACAAGCGTGAAAGCGAGCATCCGATCGAAGTGGTCGGCAAGGAATTGAGGGCCATGATGCCATTCGTACAGCAGAAATCCTCCAAAAAAGAGAAGGAAGTGGTCTCCAGTGCGAACCATTGATATTTTCGATACCACGCTTCGCGACGGTGAACAATCGGCGGGTGTGAACCTCAATACGCTTGAAAAGATCGAAGTGGCAAAGCAGCTGGAACGCTTGGGAGTCGACATCATAGAGGCCGGCTTCCCTGCTGCCTCCAAGGGTGACTTCGACGCAGTGAAACGGATCGGCGAAACGGTCAAGAACAGCTCGGTGACCGGTCTTGCCAGAGCCCAGCAGCGTGATATCGATGCTGTGTGGGGGGCGCTGAAGAATACAGCGGAGCCGAGGCTCCATGTATTCCTTGCCACATCGCCGATCCACATGACCCATAAGCTCAAGATGTCGCCGGACCAAGTGGTTGAAACAGCGGTCCAGGCCGTGAAATATGCGAAACAGTTCTTCCCGGTCGTCCAGTGGTCGGCAGAGGATGCATGCCGTACCGACCTTGATTTCCTTGTCAGGATCATGAAGGAAGTCATCGATGCAGGGGCCTCCGTCATCAACCTTCCCGATACGGTCGGTTATATCACGCCTCAGAAGTACGGAGAGATCTTCAAATATGTCAGGGAGAATGTTCCGAATATCGACGGGATCAAGCTCTCCGCCCACTGCCATAACGACTTGGGGATGGCGACGGCCAATTCTCTCGCAGCAATCGAAAACGGTGCCGATCAAATCGAAGGAACGATCAACGGAATCGGGGAGCGGGCAGGAAATGCAGCTCTTGAAGAAATCGCCGTCGCCCTTCGGATCCGTGAAGATTTCTACGGAGCTGGGACGCGCCTGAAGCTTGATGAAATCAAGAAGACGAGTGCCCTTGTCAGCAAGCTTACGGGAATGAGGGTACCGGCAAATAAAGCTGTCGTCGGGGATAATGCCTTCGCCCATGAGTCCGGGATCCATCAGGACGGCATGCTGAAAGAAAAGACCACCTACGAAATCATCACACCGGAATTGATCGGGAACAGCTCGACCCGCCTCGTCCTCGGAAAGCACTCCGGACGCCATGCCTTCAAGAATAAGGCATCGGAGCTCGGATTCGAGCTGACGGATGAAAAGTTGAACGAAGCATTTCACGCGTTCAAAGAGCTCGCAGATAAGAAAAAGGAGATCGTGGATGATGATCTGTTCAGCATCCTGACGAATAAGCAAACGGAAATGGTGGAAGGAGTCGGATTCAGCCTTGAACGGATGCAAGTCCAATATGGGATGGATAATATTCCGACTGCGACGATCGAGCTGAAGCTTGAAGACGGAAGCGTCACCCAGCTTGCATCGACAGGTTCTGGTAGCGTGGAAGCCATCTATAACACGATCGAACGCATCCTTCCGGGGACATCCAAGCTGCTTGACTACCGGATCAACTCCGTCGGCGGCGGACGGGATGCACTCGCCGAAGTCTATGTCCATCTGGAATATGAAGGTGCAAAGACAAGCGGAAGGGGAACGGCTCAGGATGTACTCGAGGCTTCGGCCCGTGCCTACCTCAATGCCGTGAACCGACTGGCCCAGAGGAAAGCATCATCTGACGTAAAAGAAGCGATGGAAGTAAGTTCGTAACAACATAACAGGGGTGGCGACGCCCCTTCAGGGAGGGACATTCTCATGAAAAAGAAAATTGCTGTATTACCTGGAGATGGAATCGGGCCGGAAGTGATGGATGGGGCCCTGAAGGTTCTGAAGGCCGTGGGTGATTGGTTCAACCATGAGTTTGAAGTGGAAAAAGGATACATCGGAGGAGCGGCCGTCGATCAATTCGGCAGTCCGCTCCCGGCAGAAACGATCGAGCTATGCAAGAAGAGTGATGCCATCCTTCTTGGTGCCGTCGGAGGACCGCAGTGGGAGAACCTTCCTAAAGAACAGAGGCCGGAAAAAGGTCTTCTTGGGATCCGGAAGGAATTCGAACTGTTTGCGAACCTTCGGCCGGTAAAGGCATTTGACAGCTTGATCTCAGCATCCCCCCTGAAAAAGGAAATCGTGGAAGATGTCGATATGATCATCGTTCGGGAACTGACGGGGGGACTGTACTTCGGGCAGCCATCCGGAAGGCAGGGAGCAGAAGATGAAGTGGCCGTCGACACCCTGGTCTATGAAAAGTCAGAGATCGAACGGATCGTCCATAAAGCTTTCCGTCTTGCTCAAAAGAGGAAGAAGCGCCTCACATCCGTCGACAAGGCCAATGTATTGGAAACAAGCCGAATGTGGAGAGAAATCGTCAACGAAGCAGCAAAGGAATACCCGGAAGTGGAAGTGGAGCACATGCTTGTTGATGTAGCTGCAATGAAGCTCATGTATCAGCCGGGTCAATTCGATGTCATGGTAACGGAGAATATGTTCGGGGACATCCTCAGTGATGAAGCCTCCATGATCACCGGATCACTGGGCATGCTGCCTTCAGCCAGCCTGCGGGAGGACGCATTCGGACTCTATGAACCGGTCCATGGATCGGCGCCGGATATCGCAGGGAAAGGAAAAGCCAATCCCCTCGCCATGATCCTGTCGGTGGCCATGATGCTGAGGCATTCATTCGGTATGCAGGAAGAGGCGGAAATGATCGAAATGGCCGTGCAGGAAGTGTTGAATGCAGGCTTCCGGACAGGTGACCTTTGGAGTGGTGGAAGGGGCACTGCAGTCGGGACTGAAGCCATGAGCGATCTCGTCGTAGAGAGACTGGAAGCAGATCATGCACTATCTTCGATTCTATCAGCTTACCTATAAGAGAAATCAAAATGCGACAGAAGAATAAGGAGGGAGCTCATGACGGGCAAAAACATTATTGAAAAGATTTGGGAAAGGCATGTTGTACAAAGGGAAGAAGGAAAGCCGGACCTCTTATATATCGATCTGCATCTGGTGCATGAAGTCACCTCCCCCCAGGCATTCGAAGGTCTGCGCATGAAAGGACGGCAGGTACGCCGTCCCGATCTGACCTACGCGACGATGGATCATAACGTCCCGACAAAGGAGCGGCATATCATCCGTGATGAAATTGCACGACTCCAGATGGATACCCTAAAGAAGAATTGCCGGGAATTCGGCGTTACGTTAGCCGATATCCATCATCCTGATCAAGGGATCGTCCACGTCATCGGTCCGGAGCTCGGACTCACACAGCCAGGGAAGACGATTGTCTGCGGGGATAGCCATACATCCACGCATGGGGCATTCGGTGCCCTGGCGTTCGGGATCGGGACGAGTGAGGTGGAGCATGTATTGGCTACCCAGACCCTTTGGCAATCGAAGCCGAAGACCCTTCAGGTGAACGTATCCGGAAAGCTTGGATTCGGGGTGACGGCAAAAGATGTGATCCTGAACATCATTTCCACCCACGGTGTCGGATTCGGTACCGGACACGTCATCGAGTTCACGGGCGACGTCATCAGGAACCTTTCCATGGAAGAGCGGATGACCGTCTGTAATATGAGTATCGAAGCAGGTGCAAAAGCAGGTCTCATCAGTCCTGACGAGACGACAGTATCCTATCTTGAAGGGCGTCCGAACCTTCCGAGGAATCGCTCATTCCAGGAGCTGAAAGAGGATTGGCTGTCCCTGCAGAGTGATGCCGATGCCGAGTATGATCAACGGATCGAGGTGAAGGGAGAGGACATCGAGCCTCATGTCACCTGGGGGACGAACCCAGGGATGGGGGCGCCCATCACGGCGAGGATTCCGGATCCACAGTCGTATGAAGACGCGTCGGACCGTGAAGGGATCGAGCGTGCCCTTCACTATATGGGCCTTGAGCCCGATCAGTCCATTGAAGACATCACCATCGACTATGTATTCATCGGCTCCTGTACCAACTCGCGGTTGAGCGATTTAAGAGCAGCCGCCGAAGTGGTGCAGGGTCATAAGGTGAAGGACGGGGTAACGGCACTTGTCGTTCCAGGCTCGTTCAGCGTAAAGCAACAGGCCGAGGAAGCAGGTCTCCATACCATCTTCCAGGAAGCGGGCTTTGAATGGAGGGAGGCAGGATGCAGCATGTGCCTCGCCATGAATGATGATATCGTCCCGCCGGGTAAGCGATGTGCCTCTACATCCAACCGTAATTTCGAAGGCAGGCAGGGCAACGGGTCGCGCACCCATCTCCTCAGCCCTTCCATGGCAGCGGCCGCTGCCGTGACGGGTAAGCTGACGGATGTCCGGAAATTAGAAAGAATTTCAGTATCATAGGAGGTGGCACCGTGGCAATCAATCATGTAAAAGAGAGTGTATTCCCGTTGCACCGGGATCACGTCGATACAGATCAAATCATCCCGAAACAGTTCTTGAAGCGGATCGAACGCCAAGGCTTCGGTCAGTTCCTATTCTATCATTGGCGATTTGAAGACGATGGGAAGACATTGAGGAAAGGTTTTCTCCTTGACACCCCGACCTACAAAGATGCCGGGATATTGATCGGAGGGAAGAATTTCGGATGTGGTTCATCGAGGGAGCACGCCCCCTGGGCGCTTCAGGATTTCGGATTCAAAGTGGTCATTGCGAAGAGTTTTGCAGATATCTTCCATAACAACTGCTTGAAAAACGGCATCCTCCCGATCCGTCTTGACGATCAAATCGTTGATCAGCTTTGGGCGAATGAGCGGAAGGCTGAGCAGTATAAAATAGAGATTTCACTTGAGGATCAGACGATCGAGGATTCCGAAGGCTTGCAGGTGGCCTTCTCCATCGATTCCTATTGGAAGAATATGCTCATCAAAGGGCTGGATGAAATCGGATTGACCCTTGAATACGGTGAGAGTATTGATGCCTATGAAAAAAAATATGAGGTGAGTAGCTTGGGAATTTAATGGATCACACTGACGTTGTAGAAGCAATGGAACGAATCGGCCATCAAGTGCACCGGACCCCTTTGAAGCAGTCGGCCACCTTGAATGCCTACACGGGCGGCGACATTTATATGAAGATGGAGAACCTTCAGCGTACGGGCTCCTTCAAAGTCCGGGGAGCCATGAACAAAATCATGTCCCTCCCGGAAGTGGATGCAGAGAAAGGAATCATTGCCGCATCGGCAGGCAACCATGCACAGGGTGTGGCCCTGGCAGCGGCCATGAGGAACGTCCCTTCGAAAATCTTCATGCCCAAACGCACTCCTTCTACGAAAGTCGCGGCTACCAGACATTACGGTGCAGGGGTTGTACTAGGTGGAGATACGTACAACGAAGCCTTCCAGTCGGCCCTCGAAGATCAACAGCAGCGGGGCTCCACCTTCGTCCATGCATTCGATGATCCGAAGGTAATGGCAGGACAGGGGACGGTAGCGCTTGAAATGCTTCAACAACTGAGTGACTTGGAAGTCATCCTCGTACCGGTCGGAGGGGGTGGCCTCCTTGCGGGTATGGCCTCTGCCGTCAAAGCCTTTCACCCGAAGGTCCGAATCATCGGTGTTCAGGCACTGGGGGCACCTGCCACCTACAACTTCTTCACTGGAAGGGGGAAAGGTCCCCTGGAGCATGTCCATACGATTGCAGATGGACTGCTTGTGAAAAAGCCAGGGGAACTGACCTTCCCCATCATCAAAAAATACGTCGATGATATGGTGACGGTAACGGATGAAGAAATTTCCTGTGCCATCATGTTCATGCTTGAACGGGAAAAGACCTTGGTTGAAGGGGCGGGCGCCGCTTCCCTTGCGGCGGTTATCTGTAAAAAGGTGAACGTTCAGGGGAAGAAGGTTGGCTGCGTCATCAGCGGAGGCAATATTGATCCAGGAAAGATCTCGGTTTTCCGTGATCTGTCGAAGTCTGCCCGGCAGCTTCATCATATCCTGTAAACATGGGGAAGGGCGGCTCTTTGCGTGAAGGGCGGTCCTCTCTTTTGGTGGGAGGAACCGGTCTTTTGTATATTTTCCATTTATTCTGAAAAATCTATTGTAAGGGCTGGATGTTTCCTCTATAATGTCCTCTATAGAAGAACAATTGTATATTCCAAATGAACACATGGAGGTTATGGCTATATGGAATCCATATCAATCGGACTCTTGGGACTCGGAACAGTGGGGTCAGGGGTCGTGAAAATAGTAGAGAATCATCAGGATAAGCTGACCCATCAGATCGGCTGCCCGGTAAAAGTGAGAAAAGCACTCGTCCAGGAGCTTGAGAAGGAACGAGATCTGAAGCTCGGAAGGGAGGTCCTCACAACGGATCCAGCCGAAGTCCTGAACGATCCTGAGATTGATATTATCGTAGAGGTCATGGGGGGCATCGAGGCTACAAAGGAACACCTTTTATCCGCACTGAAGCAGAGAAAGCATGTTGTGACGGCCAATAAGGATCTTATGGCCCTTCATGGACCGGAACTATTGAAGACAGCATCTGAAAACGGCTGCGACCTTTTCTACGAGGCAAGCGTCGCCGGTGGGATCCCGATCCTCAGAAGCTTGGTAGACGGCCTTTCCTCCGATCGGATCACGAAGATGATGGGGATCGTCAACGGGACGACGAACTTCATCCTCACAAAGATGACGAAAGAAGGCAGCAATTTCGAAGAGGTGCTGAAGGAAGCTCAGGACCTCGGGTATGCCGAAGCCGATCCAACGGCAGACGTCGGTGGTCTAGATGCTGCAAGGAAGATGGCGATCCTCTCCACGCTCGGTTTTTCCATGAATGTCGATCTTGCAGACGTAAAGGTCAAAGGGATCACAGGAGTGACGGGAGAAGACATTCAGTACGCAGAGCAGTTCGACTATGCGATGAAGCTCATCGGCTATGCGCATCGGGACGGGGAGAAGGTGGAGGTAAGCGTAGAACCGACCCTGCTGCAGAAGGAGCACCCTCTTGCTTCAGTGAATGATGAGTATAATGCCGTATATGTTTATGGCGAAGCTGTTGGTGAAACGATGTTCTATGGACCGGGTGCAGGCAGTCTCCCGACGGCCACTGCGGTTGTATCGGATATGGTGGGGATCATGAAGAATATGAGGCTTGGCGTCAATGGGAAAAGCGCCGTCCATCCCCAGTTCACGAAGAAGCTCAAGGAGTCGTCTGAAATCAAGTCGAAACACTTCCTTCGTCTCCATGTTAGAGATGAGGTGGGCGTACTGTCGAAGCTGACCAGCATTTTTGCTTCTCACGGAGTAGGATTCGAGAAAATCCTTCAAAACCCGTTGGCAGCGGAGGGTGCAGCCGAAATTGTCGTCGTGACCCATCAGGCATCCCTGGATCATTTCGAGGATATCCTTATGGAACTGAAAGACGAGGAAACGGTGCATTCCATCGAGAGCACCTACAGAGTGGAAGGAGGCGGAAAGGCATGAGTTGGGATGGACTGATCAAAGAGTATGGAGAGAACCTGCCTGTTTCGGGGCAGACACCGGGATTGACGCTGCATGAGGGGAATACACCCCTCATCAAGCTTGAAACCCTGTCCAAGGAGTGGGGGATCGATCTTCATGTGAAGGTTGAAGGAGCAAATCCGACGGGCTCCTTCAAGGATCGCGGCATGGTCCTGGCGGTGGCAAAGGCGGTCGAAGAAGGAAGCTCCACAGTCATCTGTGCATCCACCGGTAACACATCAGCGTCTGCTGCAGCCTATGCCGCACGTGCCGGACTCAAATGTATCGTCGTTATACCTGAAGGTAAGATCGCACAAGGAAAACTTGCCCAGGCGGTCATGTACGGCGCCGAGATCGTCTCCATTGAAGGGAATTTTGATCAAGCGCTGGAAATCGTGCGGGATCTTAGCCGGACCGAAGCGGTAACCCTGGTCAATTCAGTGAATCCATATCGGCTGGAAGGACAGAAGACGGCAGCATTCGAGGTGGTGGATACGCTTGGATCTGCACCGGATATCCTGGCTATTCCTGTGGGGAACGCAGGGAATATCTCTGCTTACTGGAAAGGATTCAAGGAATACGATGGGAAGAAGCAATCTGGTCTCCCGAGGATGTTCGGATTCGAAGCATCCGGTGCCGCACCGCTTGTTCATGATCGGGTGATCGAGCAGCCTGAAACCTTGGCGACGGCGATCAGGATCGGCAACCCGGCGAGCTGGTCGCTGGCAGTGGATGCCCTGAAGGAATCGAATGGCCATATCAATGAGGTCACGGATGAAGAGATCATTGAAGCGTATCAGCTTCTTGCCAAGACAGAGGGGATCTTTGCCGAACCAGCCTCATGTGCTTCCATCGCAGGCATCCGCAAATCCATCCAGTCAGGCGTGCTGCCTAAAGGATCGAAGGTTGTGGCCGTCCTCACGGGGAATGGCCTGAAAGATCCCCAGACGGCGATCGAATATAGTCCCGTCATCCCGGCGAAACTCCCGAATGATAGGGAAGCCGTGAAGGACTATATCAAGGGGACGATGGGGGTATGGTAGGCGAAGCGCGCTCTTGGAAGATCACTGTACCAGCCAGTACGGCGAATCTTGGACCGGGTTTTGATTCCATCGGCCTCTCCCTGAACCTCTATCTGAACCTTGATGTCGAGGAAGCGGAGCGATGGGAGGTCATCCCCCTTTCTCCGGAACTTGAAGATTTCCCGCAGGATGAGGAGCATTTCATCGTAGGCGTAGCCAAGGAAGTAGCAGGGCGTCATGGGAGGGTCCATCCGCCGTGCAAGCTGTCGGTGGAGAGCATGATCCCGCTCACCCGGGGACTCGGATCGAGTGCAGCAGCCGTCATCGCCGGGGTTGAACTGGCGAATGCCGCCTGTGGGTTGAACCTGACGATGCTTGATAAGCTGAAGGAAGCCAATCGATTTGAAGGCCACCCTGATAATGTGGGGGCATCCCTTTACGGAGGACTTGTGATTGCGACTCAGTCGGGAGAGGATGTGGAACTCGTATCGATTGCAAATCCTGCTTTCGATGTGGTCGCAGTCATTCCACCGACGGAGCTGAAGACTTCTGAGGCACGGGAAGCACTGCCTGATGAACTTTCATTCACAGAATCGGTCCTGGCAGGATCCGTATCCAATGTCCTGGTGGCTTCCCTCCTGACTGGTGATCTTGAAACAGCCGGCAAGATGATGAAGGCGGATCGCTATCATCAGCCATACCGCAAAAGCCTCTTACCACATTATGATCTGGTGGAAAGGACGGCACTTGAAGCAGGGGCATTCGGCGTCGCTCTAAGTGGGGCCGGCCCTACAATTGCTTGCTTTACGGGGAAGGGGAAAGGAGCGGATCTCGCGAACGAAATGAAGCAGTCATTTCCCCATATGCTCGTCCGTCACCTTCTGATCACATCCGAAGGAAGCTCTGTCCTTGAACAGCCGAAGGTCCGTCCTTTTCCGCTATGAAGCGGTGGGGCGGGCTTTTTTTCTACTTGCCATGACGATTCCCTTGCTCTTCATCGTTTGCATATCAGGAATAGAAGGAGGGCGACAAAAAAAGACAGGTGATCTGAAATCATCTCCTAAGCACCATCATGGCGTGGTATGATAGGGGAGTCGGAAACAGCACTGTGATAATTCATCATAGTTGGTGAAACCATATAGGAAAGACTACGTGAATTTAGGTGACGCTTAAGATGGGACAAGCTAAATGGATAGCCGCGCGGATTGCATTGTTGTATTTCCTGGTCGGATTGCTTTGGATTTTTTTATCTGACTATGTGTCGATTCACTTGGCAAAGGAAAATTTAGGTTTATATATTTACTTCCAACGCTTTAAAGGGTGGTTTTTCATCCTCATCACAGGCGTAGTGCTCTATTTCCTTGTCCATAAGACCACACGTGAAATTACACTTGCCAATGAGCGGTTGCGTAAGAAAGAAGTCCAGCTTGAAAGCAGGAATCAGCACTACCATTCCCTTATTGAGCAAAACCCCGATGCCGTCATTGAATTATCCTTGAATGGACAGGTCATATATGTGAACAGCGAAGCGGAAAAACTCCTAGAATCGCCCATGGATCGCCTCAAGTCGGTTTCGTTCAGCCGATACTTGGAGAAGAATGACCTGAACATGTTGAAAGATCACCATGACAAAACATTGAAAGGGGTGCCTTCCGCATTTGAAACGACCATTCACCTTGGTGATCGTTCAAAATTGGTGCGATGCTCCTTCGTTCCCATCATCGTCAATGAAGAGGTAACCGGTATGTTTGCCATTGCCCGTGATATCACCCGGGAGAGGAAAAACGAGGAAATGGCACTCGCATCGGAAAAGCTTTCGGTCATCGGACAGCTGGCAGCAGCTGTCGCACATGAGATCAGGAATCCACTGACTTCTCTGAAAGGCTTCATCCAATTGTTGAAATCGTCAAATGAAGTGCAATCATCCTATCTGGATATCATGCACCAGGAAGTTGACCGGATCGATTTGATCTCAGGAGAAATGCTCATACTCGGTAAACAACAGGATATCCCGTTTCGTCCTCACCGAATCGACCAATTATTATCCCATGTCCTCGTACTGATGGAAGCGCAGGCGCATATGGACAATGTGTCCATGAGCTTCCGCAATAGTGGATCCGAGGATATGCTCGTGATTGGCGAGGGCAATCAGCTTAAGCAGGTATTCATCAATATTATCAAGAATGGTGTGGAATCCATACCGGAGAGTCGGAACGGCCATGTGTGCATAACGTTAGGAAGTTCCGATGATCACGCCTTCATATATGTAGAAGATAACGGTACAGGAATGGATCCGGAGCGCGTGGAGCGACTCGGAGAACCATTCTACTCGACAAAAGAAAAAGGAACCGGACTTGGACTTGCTGTATGTCAAAAAATCATCCAGCGCCATAAAGGCTCCTTGCTATTCAAAACAGAAAAAGATGTCGGTACAACGGTGGAAATCCGCCTTCCATTATGGAAAGGAAGCACATGTGCCGATGTAGAAGAGAGGAATGTAACATGAAAGCAACTGAACTAATCGATCACCCGGCCATACAAAAGACGTGGGAAGAATCCGGTTTTGGAGACATGACCCCGATCCAGGAGAAAGCCATCCCGAAGGTGCTTGAAGGAAAGGATCTTATCTGCGAATCTCCGACAGGAACAGGAAAAACATTGGCCTATCTGCTTCCCATCATCCAGGCTATCGATCCTTCTAGAAAACAGGCGCAGGCAGTGATCATTGCTCCTTCAAGGGAACTGGTGATGCAAATTCAGCAGGAAATCACTAAATGGGGTAAAGATACGGGCGTGACTGGTGCAGCCTTCATCGGTGGAGCGAACATCAAAAAGCAGCTGGAAAAGCTGAAAAAGAAGCCTCATATCATCGTCGGGACAACGGGACGTCTGCTGGAGCTCATGAAGCTGAAAAAACTGAAGATGCATGAAGTGAAAACGATCGTTGTGGATGAGTTCGACCTGATGATCACCCACGAGCATGTGAAAGAAGTCCGGGAAATCATCAAATCAACACTGAAGGAGAGACAGGTGCTCTTCTTCTCTGCAACTTTGTCACCGGAAACCTCAAGGGTGGCTGAAGAGCTCTTGCAGGATCCGGAATTAGTGAAGATCGATGAAAAACTGGACCAGCCGAATGTCGAGCATCTCTATGTATACACAGAGCTCCGTGATAAGATCGAGGCGCTGAGAAATCTTGCTCATTTCAAGGACATAAAAGCCCTTGTATTTTTCAACCAGCTTGATAAGCTTTCCGAGGCAGAAGAAAAGTTGAAATTTAAAGGCGTGGATCTGGAGGTACTTGCAGGGGAATCCAAGAAGGTGGAGAGGAAGGCATCTCTAGACCGCTTCAGGGCTGGGAAAGTCCCGATGCTCCTTACAACGGATGTGGCAGCGCGAGGCCTTGATATCCAAGGGGTCACCCATGTAGTCCATTTCGATTTCCCGACCGATACAAAGCAGTACATCCATCGCTCCGGCAGAACGGGGAGGATGGGCGCTTCAGGCACCGTCATCTCCCTTGTATCCAAACGCGAACAGAGCTTCCTCGAAAAGCTCGGAAAAGAAGTGGATCTATCGTTCAATGAAAAAACGATCCACGGCGGACAGCTGAAAGATCCTCGGTAATAGCTGCATTGACGGCCGCTCCTGGTGACAGGAGGGGTCGTTTTTTATCCCCGAACACAGTGCAAGACGCTGTCTATGTATACTGAACATAAACAGCGCCTTAATGTAAATACATCTTATTCAATTTACCTTTACGATCCTTTCTTACTAATCAACATACGAACCTTCATTTTTTAAAATTAATGGAATTGCATGCTTTAGTTTATTTTTTTCGTTCTTCTGATTTTCCCACATGCCCACAGGATACGAAGGAGGTTTTCACGGACCTTCTTCTGGCGTATCGTGATTTAGCATGCTTCGCTGACGTTCTTCATTGGTATCATCCCCTGAAATAAGAATGGTGCGCGTCCCCGCATATCCACACGATCCTGAAACTGGTTTTCACGGGCCATTTCATTGCGGATGGTGATGTTGATATGCTTTGCTTTCCTACTTCATTGGAATCACGCCTTTCTTCTAAGATAGGTGGTAGCTATCCTTTTGTTATTATGTATCATAGCAGGTTCGATTAATTAATTAAATGTTCAGAATTATTGATATAATCTGATTTAGAGGAGATTTTGTAGGATAATCGTGGTTTTTCTTTGTTTTTTGTAAAGTTTCTTTGTTTTTTAATGTTTTTCTTGAGGAGGACGGTGAAATCAGGGGTTTGTTTGGGTTTTGGGAGAGTGTTGGTTTAAATTACCAATTGTGGTTGGTTCAGATACTGCATTTTTGAGTTGGGGTGTAGTGTGATGGGTTCGTTCCGTTCCGCTGCGGGTGGCCGCTTTCCGCGGGGCGAGCGATGAGCCTCCTCGTGCCTGCGGGGTCTCATCTGCCCGCCTATCCGCAGGAGTCGACCACCCTCGGCTGCACTGCACTATGCGTTGATGATGGGGAAGGGAATGGTCCTAGTTCACCCTGCATTTAGTAAAGAACCATTCAACTTCCTATCTTTTTTTGAGTGGGATGTGGGGTGATGGGTTCGTTCCGTTTAGCTGCGGGTGGACGCTTTCCGCGGGGTGAGCGATGAGCCTCCTCGTGCCTGCGGGGTCTCATCTGCCCGCCTATCCGCAGGAGTCGACCGCCCTTCGCTGCACTGCACTATGCGGTGATGCTGGGGAGAGGAGGCGAAGGGAAGGCCACTATTCACCCTGCATTTTAAGATAAAGAACCATTCAACCAAATCCTTTTTTTGAGTTGGGGGTGTAGTGTGATGGATTCGTTCCGTTTCGCTGCGGGTGGTCGCTTTCCGCGGGTCGAGCGATGAGCCTCCTCGTGCCTGCGGGGTCTCATCCGCCCGCCTATCCGCAGGAGTCGACCACCCTCCGCTGCACTGCACTATGCGGTGATGAGGGTTATCACTTTTGCTTCACCCTGCTTTTTAGTGACGTGGTGGTTGGTGTCGATGATCGGTTTTTCTTATCGGGGCTGATCCAAAACGGTGAATGGTTAGGGGAGGGTGGTTTTGTTATAGTGGTGGTAGGATGTGGAAATTGGAGGGATGAGGATGAATGAGTGGAATGCTTCTCAGTATTTGATGTTTGGAGATGAACGGACACAGCCGTCGATTGATTTGATTGGGCGGATTGATCATGTGGATCCCCGCCGGGTGCTTGATATTGGCTGTGGGCCGGGTAACGGGACGGAGCGGTTGCATCTCTGCTATCCGGATGCAGATGTGTATGGGATTGATTCTTCTATTGCGATGATTGAGGCAGCGAGGGAGGCATATCCCCGTTTGCGGTTTGATTTGTATGATGCGTCCACAGACTTGCCGTCATTGGACGCGGGGTATGATATTGTTTTTTCGAATGCCGTGATCCAATGGATTCCCGATCATGGTAAGTTGCTGGGGGAGATGTTCCGATTGCTGAACGATGGGGGGACGCTTGCTGTGCAGATGCCGATCAATGAGGAGTCTCCTGCTTTCCGGGTGATCAACGAAGTGATCCGTGATCCTAAGTGGGGGTTTACGGAGAAGGAATTCTCTCAGACGAATAAGCTTTCAACTGGGGAATACGTAGATATCTTGTCGGGGCTTACAGACGAATTTTCTGTGTGGGAAACCATCTATTATCATAGGATGAAGGAGCATGAGGAAATCCTTGAATGGGTGAAGGGGACGAAGCTCCTTCCCTTTTTGAATGCCCTGGAGGCGGATGAAGAGAAAAAACAAGCCTTTCAGGGGGAGATCCTTGAGGGGATCAAGGGGAAATATTCCAGACAGGTCAACGGCGAAATCATGTTCCGCTTCAAACGACTGTTCTTCACAGCAAAAAAATAATCGGTGGACTCCCCGATACCCCGACGCTACGTGTCGGGGTATCGTAGTGTGGACATCAGTATTCAGACCGTCGCTTCAAATACTGATCCTCAAGGTCCATTTCCCGGTTGACGAGCCGTTCCATTTCTTCGAGGTGGTGGGTCTCGACGACGGGATCGAGGGGAGACCAGCGGACGTTGTAAACAAAATAGTAGGATCGTATTTTCCTGAGTATGACCAGAGAGTGCGGGAACAGGTCGAATTCAGCTTTGATGCTTCGGAAGCGAGTGTATCCCCATTTGGTTATGTTCATCATGTATCACCCGTTTTCTTATTCCCTTTTTGAAGGGAGATTAACGTCGGAGGGACAGTTACATGGAGGATTCCATTGTTGGGCGGGGGCGCGGGGGTTAAACAAACGTTTGGTTGGGGGAGCAAATGCTTATTATAGTATAGGGTCATTCGTTAAACAACCGTTTAAGGGGCTGATTGGTCATTGCCATGACGGTTTCATCATTGTTATGATTAGTTGGTTACGAATCGCCAGGTAAGCTAGGAGAATGAGCTTTGAATAACGTATTGACCCACTATTCCATCTACCCATTCGATGCCGATAAGAAGGAGATTCCCGTCGCCCCGTTACAGAATGGGCAAACGTCGGAGGCTCTAGTGGCACCTGATGAGGAAGATTCATATTATTTCAGAATATTAGAGAGCGCAGGGATTCAGTTGAATCAGGCGCAGATCGAAGCTGTCCGTCACGGGGGAGGGCCGTGCCTGACCCTTGCTGGTGCAGGGACGGGTAAGACGACGGTCCTTGTGAGCAGGACCGGCTATCTGATGACGGTGAAGGGGATCGAACCCCAGCATATCCTGCTGGTGACCTTCACGAAGAAGGCTGCCGATGAGATGAAGCAGCGGATCACCCGTCTTCCGGGCACCGAAGGCGGACACCGGGTGCATGCCAGTACATTCCATGCCCTCTTCCTTCATCTTCTGCGCTCCAGACAGTATACGCAGGAAGTCATCGGCAATGAACGGTACAAACAGATCCTACTGAAGCAGATCCAGCGCGGGATGAACATTCAGAATCCCTATGATGCGGAGACGCTCCTTGCCAAGCTCTCTCATTATAAATTGAACAAATTCGATTTGCGTGAGCTTCCGGAGGGGACGAAAACCGAAAAGGAAACGCGGAGCATCCTCCTCAAATATGAGGAGTGGAAACGGATGAACCACAAGATGGATTTCGATGATATCCTCACGGAGGCACATGAGCTCCTCATGATGAATCCGAATCTCCTTCAGACGCTGCAGCATCGTTTCCGCTATGTGATGGTCGATGAGTTCCAGGATACGAACCTTGTTCAGTATGAGCTGATCAAATTGATTGCCGCTCATGGGAACCTTTTCGTGGTAGGGGATGATGACCAGACAATCTACTCCTTCAACGGAGCAAGGAATGAGTTCATCCTCGACTTTGATGAAGAGTTCCCTGATGCGAAAGTCGTCACCCTGCAAGAGAATTACCGCTCTGATGCTTCCATCATCGGTCTCGGCAATGAAGTGATCGGCCGGAATGGACAGCGCCGGGACAAAACGTTGATTGCGACGAAGCCCGAGGCGGAAAAGCCTCTTTATTCGAGGCCATCGACTGTCGATGAGGAAGCACAGTGGATCGCAGAAGAGATCAGGCGCCTCGTCGAAAGCGGGTATCAGTATCAGGACGTGACGATCCTGCACAGGACCATGAGTAGTGGCAGGGCGGTATTTGAGGAGCTGCTGTTGAAGGAAATCCCGTTCACCCCATACAACCAGAAGGATTCCCTTTTCTATGATAACTGGATGGTTAAGCCCGTCGTGGATCATCTGCGACTCGCCATCGTACCGAGGAACTTCTCTGCCATGGAATCCATCCTTCCGACCCTTTTCATCAACAAGGAAAGGGGGATGACCCAGATCCGGCAGGGTGAGACGAAGGAGCAGAGCCCGAATCCGCTCCTTCACGTGACGAAGATCCCGGGGCTGAAACCGTTCCAGGTGAAATCGATCAATGAGAGGATCTCGTTCTTGAAGATGATCCGGGACCACGCCCCTCAGCAGGCGATCAAGCGGATCAGGAGGGACTTTTACCACCGGTATATGGATGCGAAAGAGTCCAATATCGTGACGGAGCAGAAGGAAATGATCAAAGAAATGCTCGATGAACTGGAAGGTTCGGCAAAGCGTTTCGAAACGATTGCAAGCTTCATCGCGTTCATTGATGAAATGAAAAAGAAGTATGAAGAAGTCTATTCCGACCAGCACAGACAGTCCGACAGCGTATCTCTTATGACCATCCATCGGTCCAAGGGACTTGAATTCCCTGTCGTGTTCCTGATCGGTGCCATCGAGGGGAATCTTCCCCATTCCTCTGCATTGAAGGCAGATCATCTGGAGGACAAGGTGCTGAAGGATGTGAAAAAGTCCGAAAAGCTTGAGAAGGCAATCGAGGAGGAGCGGCGGCTCGCCTATGTAGCCATTACGAGGGCAAAGGAGCGTCTTTACATATCATCCCCTGCCTATTATCAGGGGGAGACCCGCCCTTGTTCCCGGTTTATCAGTGATATTTTCAAGACGGAGCCGGTGAAGGCGCCCGTGAAGAAGCCCAAAGCGGATTCTGTCTATATTTCCATCGATGCCTGGATCTGCACCCAGCCGAGGTGCATTGCATGGCAGCGGATTGCTCCAGGCGAGAGCGCATCGACCAAGGAATGCCCAATCTGTATGGGGGATATGAAGCACGGA
Organism: Rossellomorea marisflavi; assembly: GCF_001274775.1. Lineage (GTDB taxonomy): Bacteria > Bacillota > Bacilli > Bacillales > Bacillaceae_B > Rossellomorea > Rossellomorea marisflavi. The sequence goes on along the minus strand of NZ_LGUE01000004.1, from coordinate 883,599 downwards.
AGGAAAGAAGTCACGATCTAACGCATAAAAGCCCGATTCCCTAATGGGAATCGGGCTTTGTGTATTCATCTTCGTTTTCCACTGGGGGATCGATCCTGCTTGCATCTTCCGCGTGGAGCGTCTTCCGTAGAAAAAAGATGAGAAACCCAAGGATCATGCCTAAAATAAAAATGAATCCGATGGTGACGGCGATATTCATATCATCCCTCCCAGATGCCTATATGGGTAGTGTATGAGGGAGATGGTTGGTTGTATGCCTTTTAATGTTCGTGATTAGGTGTATATGGAAACGTTATTTTAATAAAAATCTACAAATTTCGATAAAAATCCGTATATTCTATTGTCAACTCACTGAAAAAATGTATAATAACTAGTAACAACTTTGTTGGCGGGTGAAATGATGACGAAGGATGCGAATGAAACGAAGAAGATTCTTTCCCACTTGTACAATGACGTCTCCAAGGAACTATTCGGTTTCGGGACGACACTACTGAAGGTGAAGATCGAAGAAAAGATCATCACGTTTCAAGCGAAGCATCGCCGCGCACCCAGATCACAGGCTCTCGAAGGGGAGGCGCCCCATCTGAAGCTTGAAGTCGATTTTCACATGTCGATCCTGTTCAAGAAAAAGCTCAAAGAAAAGCTGAAAGAGATCGGATGGGACATCGAGGCGGTCCTCCGGGATTACGATTCCCTCACCCAGATCGCTTTCACAAACATCATCGTCAAATAGAATACCTGGACGTCCCGACTTGATTCATCTTGAAGGGATGCCGTTTAATCTTCTGGATTTGTTTCATCTTTGTTTACGAAGAAAAGACAATCTTGAGTAGAATGCTTTTATTCTATTTAGGATTGTCTTTTTTTTATATGCTATTCACTAAAAAACAATCATCAGGGGGTCAAGAAAATGAAAAAGTTCATCGTCATTCTCACCGTTGCGTCGCTTTTCCTATTGGGAGCATGCAGTGGTAATGGTTCAGGCAGTAAGAAGGATTCCAAGAAGCTCGTCATCTCCACATGGGGATTTGCTGAAGATTTCTTCGATAAAGAAGTGTATAAGCCGTTTGAAGAAGAGAACAATGTAGAAATCGTCCTCGACACGGGCAACAACGCAGATCGTTTGAATAAGGTCCGTCAAGGCCGCGGGGATGTGGATGTCATCTTCCTATCCGACTACTATGCGCAACAGGGGATCGATGATGGACTGTTTGCGAAGATTGATCATTCAAAGCTTGAAAATCTTGATTCCATCTATGATGTAGCCAAAGCTCCTCTTGGAGAAGACTATGGTCCTGCTTATACGGTCGGTCAGTTCGGTATCGCCTATAATGCGGATGAAGTGAAACAACCGATCAAGGATTGGGATGACCTATGGCGCAAGGATCTGAAGGCATCCATTACCATTCCGGGGATCACCTCCACAAGCGGTCCGATGATGCTTGATGCGGCATCGAAGGTCAGTGGCGCAAACACATTCAATGAAGATCAGGCATTCAGTCAAATGAAAGACATCCTGCCGAATGTTGTGAAAGAATACGGCCAGACATCTGAATTCGTCAATATGTTCTCTCAGGGAGAGATCGTGGCTGGACCAATCATGGAAATGTATTTCGCCGATTTGAAAGAAGCTGTTCCGAGTGCAACATTCGTTTCGCCTGAAAAAGGCGGATATGCCGTCATGAACACGGTGAACGTCGTTAAAGATTCGAAGAATAAAGAGATGGCTGAGAAGTTCATCGATTATATATTGAGCAAAGAAGTACAAGAGAAGTCAGCGAAGGCCAAGGTCGATTCACCTGTTAACACCGAAGTGAAGCTATCTGAGGAAGAAGCAGAGGGATTGACGTACGGGGAAGAGGTTGTAGAGGGATTAAATACGCTGGATATGGAGTTTGTGAATCAGAATTCCAAGCAGTGGATCGATCGTTGGAACCGTGAACTGGCAAACTAACAAAGGGAGTGGATGGCATGAAGCGTAAACTGATACTTGATGTGGATACCGGCATAGATGATGCGATCGGCATCATTCTGGCAGTGAAAAGCAGGGAGTTCGATCTTCTTGGAATCACAACCGTGAATGGAAACGTGTCCCTGGATCAAGCAACGGACAATACGCTGAAGGTATTGGATCTACTCGGGGAAACCAATCTGTCTGTCATCAAAGGGGCCGACGCCCCTTTGATCAGGCCCCATTTCTTCGAACATGGGGTCCACGGGGAAGACGGTCTAGGCGGGGAATTGAAGGATATCCTTCCCTCAAGACCTGCGGAGGAAGGATTCGCCCCTGATTTCATCATCAATTCGATCCTGAATTTCCCTCATGAGGTCACACTTGTCATGACGGGTCCATTGACCAATCTGGCATTGGCGATTAAGAAATGTCCACAGATTGTCCACTATGTGAAAGAAGTCATTTTCATGGGCGGTGTGGTCAAAGGACCAGGGAATGTCACGCCGACGGCCGAGTTCAATATGGTGGTCGATCCGGAGGCGGTGAAGATCGTGCTTCACGCAGGATTCACCGATATCACCCAGGTGGGGCTCGATGTCACCAGACACGCAATCCTGAAGGAAGCCCATATCCATGCGATTGAAAATCCCGTGATCCGTCAGTATATCGATAACAGCACGGCTCAATACCGAAAACGATATTTCAAACGGAACGGTGTGGACGGTTGTGCCATGCACGATCCGCTTGCTGTCGCGGTTGCCATCGACCAAAGTCTCGTCAAGACCGAGGATTTCTACGTCGATGTGGAAACGAGGAGCGAGCTATGTGATGGTCAACTCGTATGTGACTTCCAGAACAGGTTGGAGCAAGACAGGAATCTATCCGTCTGTACGGAGGTCGATGAAGCGGCTTTCCTACGATTATTCCATTCCATCGTTTCATCTTAATCTATTGGAGACAGGGGTTTTTGAGTATGAAGACGCGTTATATGTATCTATTGATGCTGCCAGGCATCCTGTTTTTGACGGTATTCATGATTATTCCCATCGTCCTCACGATCGGGACGACGTTTACCGACGGAAGCGGGATCACCTTAGACGGGTACCTGACGTTCCTGAAGGATCGATATTTCCTTGATATTCTATTCACCACGCTGCGGGTCAGTCTTTTGACGACGTTGATCTGTATCGTCCTTGGGTTTCCGGCAGCTTATTATATCTCAAAGCTCGGGGGCAGAATGAAGGCAGTCCTTCTTCTTCTCACGATCTTCCCATTGCTGACGAGTTCGGTTGTCCGGTCGTTCAGCTGGATGATCATTATCGGACGAAATGGATTGTTGAATAAGATGCTCCTTGGGATGGGCATCATTCACGAACCTCTCGATATCCTTTATACACCAACGGCCATCATCATCGGGCTGGTTCATTTATTTCTTCCCTTAATCATCGTTTCCCTGGTGGGGGTCATGGAGAACATCCAGCATGATCTTCTCGAAGCAGCCGAGAGCCTGGGGGCATCAAAGGCCACTGTTTTTCTGAAGGTTGTTCTGCCCCTGTGTGTACCGGGACTTGTCATCGGGAGCATCCTCGTCTTTGTGGGGAGCTTCACTGCGTACACCACGCCTGCCCTGTTGGGGGGCAAGCAGCGGGTCATCTCCACTTTCCTTTATCAGAACGCCATCACGCTCAACGACTGGCAGGTGGCTTCCATTGTCGCCACCATCATGATTGTCATCACGTTTGCCGTGATTGCCTGCATGAATGCTTTAGCACGTAAATTAAATCCGAAGGGGTAGAGGTCGATGCAGAAGAATCGAGGATTGGCATTTTTTACATTCCTGGTATTTCTATTCTTATTGGGACCTTTACTGATTATATCGGTGACGTCCTTTGAAGGTGGGAGCGTTCTGAAGTTCCCGCCGGAACATCTTTCTTTTAAATGGTATCTGAATATATTCGATGTGCAGATGTTCATTTCTACATTTAAGACATCCATTATTGTCTCGCTCATGGGGAATTTATTCGCCCTTGTCCTTGGCATCCCGGCGGCCTATGCCCTGAGTCGATTCGACTTCAAAGGGAAGAAACTGCTAGATGCTGTGTTCATCTCTCCGATCCTCATACCGGGGATCGTCCTTGGCTTTTCATTCCTGCGCTATATCGTCGGGACCTATCAGCTTCCGATCTATACAGCGCTTTTCATCGGTCATACCATCATCATGCTTCCTTTCATCATCAGGGTCATTTCATCAAGTCTATCAAACTTTGATTTTTCCATCGAAGAGGCTGCAGAGAGCCTGGGAGCGAGCAAGGTCAAGACGTTCTTCATCGTCGTCCTGCCGAATATCAAGTCAGGGATCCTGGCAGCGGTCATGATCGCATTCCTGGAATCCTTCAATAACGTCGACATATCCGTATTCATGACGGGACCGGGCATCTCTACGTTCCCGATCCAGATGCTTACGTATGTTGAGAACTATTTCGATCCGACCATCGCGGCGATTTCCGTCCTCCTCATGGTCATCACGACATTCTTCATGTTCATGGTTGAAAGATTGATGGGACTATCTTATTTCACTAAACGATAAAAGGGGGCCACTCCATTGGCATTATTTAGTTTGGACGATGTATCTGTTTCCTATAATAAGCAAACGATCCTGGAGAACTTCAATCTTGAGATCGAGAAGGGTCAGCTCGTTTCCCTGCTTGGACCGAGTGGATGCGGGAAAACGACCACGCTCCGATTGATTGCGGGATTCCTGAAAGCAAACAAGGGCAAATTCCTACTGAACGGTAAAGATTACACAAAGGTTCCCGTGAACAAGCGTAATTTCGGTTTTGTATTCCAGAACTACGCCCTTTTCCCCCATTTATCAATCTTTGATAATGTGGCATTCGGACTCCGTCTTAGGAAGCTTGGAAAAGGAGAGATAGAGAAAAAGGTAAAGAGGGTACTGGACGTCGTCGATCTTGCAGGCTACGATCAACGATTCCCGAAAGAACTATCAGGTGGACAAAAACAGCGTGTCGCGATTGCACGGGCCTTGGTCATCGAACCGGAAATCCTGTTATTCGATGAACCCCTGAGCAACCTCGATGCTAACCTCAGAGTGAACATGAGGGTGGAAATCCGCCGGATCCAACAGGAGCTCGGGATTACAACGGTTTACGTATCCCATGATCAGGAGGAGTGTTTCTCCATTTCAGATAAGGTAGCCATCATGAATAAAGGGGTCATCGAACAGCTCGATGAGCCGACGACCATCTATCAATATCCGAAAACGAGATTCATCGCCGATTTCATCGGGTTTAAGAACTTCATCGAGTTCGAAGAGCGGCAGGATGCAGAAAACACAATCCGGCTATCCGTTTCGGGTCATGATTTTGTCTTGACCCGGCACCCGCAAATGAGCAGATCAGGAAAAATCGGTGCCATCCGACCGGACAACCTCCTTCTCCATGAAGGAACGAAGGAAGGGATGAACATCATTCCCGGCATCGTGAAGATCTCTACCTACCTTGGACGCAGCTTCCAATTCGTCGTGGAAACAGCCCTTGGCGATTTCACCGTAAATAAAGAAACAGCACTGCCTTACCGTGCGGGAGAAAAGGTCTCGCTCGAAATACCTCAGGATCAGATGGTTGTGGTGGAATAGCTTTAGGAGGGAAAGTATGAAAGTCGATATGCTGGTAACGGACGTTCGCGTCTACAACAGTTATTTTAAACGCTTCACGAAAGGGAACGTGGCCATCAAAGACGGAAAGTTCTTCTATATCGGGGACCGTGGAACGGAGTATTTCAATGCGTCCAATGTAGTGGAAGGGGACGGCTCCTACATGGTCCCGGGTCTGATTGATATCCATCTTCATATAGAAAGCACCATGGTTACACCCGCTACATTCTCATACGGTCTGATCCGGAACGGGGTCACGACCATCGTGCCCGAACCCCATGAGATGGCCAATGTATTCGGGCTTCCAGGTGTAAAGGAAATGATCCGCGCCAGTGAAGCGTGCGAAGTGGACATGTTCTACTCCATTCCGAGCTCTGTCCCAGCCACTTCCATGGAAACGACGGGAGGGGACATCGGCATCGGGGAAATCGATGATCTTCTCCGGACGGAAAGGATCAAATGCCTGGGAGAAATCATGAACTTCTATGAAATCATCACGGAAGCACCGAGTAAGACGAACGCCATCCTCGAGCATATGAACCGCGAGTATCCGGATCTGATCATCGAGGGGCATGTACCGAAGCTGCTGGACCTCGAACTTCAACAGGTTGCGTTCGCCGGCGTCCATTCCGATCACACGCACCAGACAGTGGAAGGGATGGAGCAGCGCATGGCGGCCGGCATGTTCGTTGAAATCCAGGAAAAGTCCATGACGCCCGAGGTGATGGAGTACCTGATCAGCGAGCCGGTTGAGGAGCTGTTTTGCTTCATCACCGATGATGTGATGGCGGATTCCTTTATGGAAAGGGGCCACTTGAATGTCCTGTTGAAGAAGGCGATTGCCATGGGGATGACTCCAGAGAGGGCGATTTATGCGTGTACCTACACTCCAGCACAGAGGATGCGTATGTATGATCGGGGAAGCATCGCGCCTTCGAAGGTGGCAGACTTCCTTTTGATATCCGACTTGGAATCGTTTCAAATTGACGAGGTCTACAAAGCGGGTCGCCGGGTCTATGATGGGGATCAACGGTATGATCAGGCTGAACCGGGTCGGGCTTTCCCAGATTCCTTCTATACAAGTGTCGATCTTGCAGAATTGAGCTTGGACGATTTCGACATGGAGAGCGGGAGAGCTGATGGTGATTATACGTGCAGGGTCATCCAGGTGAAAAACGGGTCGACCTTTACCGAGGAAGTCCACCGGTCAGTGGAGTCCAAAAGAGGACGTCTGCAGTGGGAAGGAAGCGGTCTTGCACAGATCGCCACGTTTTCGAGATACGGGACGGACAGCCGGGCACATGGGTTGATTGCGGGTGATATCATCAAGAGCGGGGCGTTTGCGACGACTTATTCACATGATAATCACAATCTGCTTGTTGTGGGACATAATCCAGAGGATATGTTGCTGGCGGCGAATGAGGTGATCCGGAAGCAGGGCGGTGTGTGCTGTGTGGAAGGTGGCAAGATTTTGTCGATGCTTGAGCTGCCGGTTGGCGGGATTTTGTCTGAGGATAAGCTTGAGTGTGTGTCGGAGCAGGTGGGGCAGGTGACGGCTTCGCTGAAGGCGATGGGGTATGAGCATTATAATGTGATCATGTCGCTGAGTACGCTGTCGTTGCCTGTGAGTCCGGCGTTGAAGATTACAGATCGCGGGTTGATTGATGTGAATGGGGGCTGTGTGGTTCCGTTGATTGTGGATTGAGGAGCGGGCTTGGTGCCTGCTCTCTTTTTTTGTCCATAGATGGGACGTTTCGTTCCGCTGCGACCGACCGCTTTCCTAGGGGAGTGAGGTGAGCCTCCTCGTGCCTGCGGGGTCTCACCCTTCACTCTATTCCCTTAGGAGTCGGTCGGTCTTCGCTGCACTGCACTTTTGGTGGGGAGGGGTGAAGGGTTCTGGACACCACCACCCCCATCTGTATTGTGGGTATTTGAGTATAGATGGGACGTTCCGTTTCGCTTCGGCCGACCGCTTTCCTAGGGGAGTGAGGTGAGCCTCCTCGTGCCTGCGGGGTCTCACTTTTCACTCTATTCCCTAAGGAGTCGGTCGGCCTTCGCTGCACTGCACTTTTGGTGGGGAGGGGTGAAGGGTTCTGGACACCTTCCCCTTTCTTTTATGTGTAGATATGTGAAGGTATTTGAGGTACATCGAAAAAGGCATCCTAATGTTTCGTTGTAATAGATTGTGGATAAGTCTCCTTGGTAGGAAATTATGTTATCCACATAGTTAGTTATCCACAAGTGAGTGAAAGGCTTTCTGCAGAAAGAGCTAGTTAATGGGGAATGACGTCTGAACGGGAGAAGTGGTGTGGTGGCTGTATAGGGGGAAGGAGAGGGTGAGCAACTAATATGGAAGAACAGATAGATTCATCCCTTCCACATTACCAACAGAGTAATAGCCTTCCCCACCACCAGAATGAAAGAGTGGATTGAAGCGGAAGGCGCTTGACTCCAGCGGAAAAGGAGGGGTGGCGAGACCCCGCAGGCACGAGGAGGCTCGACGCCCTCCCCGCAGGAAAGCAAGCGCCTGCAGCGAAAAGGAACGGACTCTATCTCCCTTGCTTTCTAGTAAAGGAAGATTAGATCCCTTAAAAATAGAGTGTTATGGAGTCATCCTCTTTTACTCTTAATGGCTTCCTGCATTTTTCTGATGGATTCCTGCCCCTTGGTTTCGCGTATCTGTAGGAGGTTGGCGTAAAGGGTGTCGATCAGGGTGAGCTGGGCGATCCGGGATGAGAGTGCTTCGTTCCGGTAGTCGGTTTCCTCTGATACGGTGAAGAGGGGGATGTCCACCTGCTGGCTCAAAGGGGATTTGGCGAAATTCGTGATTCCGATGGTGGTGGCTCCGGTGCTTTTGACGATGTCCAGTATATGGAGGATATCCTTTGTGCTTCCTGAATGGGAGACGAAGATCGCACAGTCTTCATCGGTCATTTGCGATGCGGCCATGAGCTGGATGTGGGAGTCGAGGGTCGCATGCACTTTCAGCCCGGTACGGATGAATTTATGGTAGCCGTCAAGGGCGACGATGCCTGATCCACCACTGCCGAAGAATTCGATGGAGCGTGCCGTTTCCATGGCTTGTACGGCTCTCATCAGATCCTCTTCATCAAGTATCATAAGGGTATCTTCAATCGTCTTGCAGTTTGAGCGGAATACCTTTGAAGCGATGGAAGTCGGTGTATCCCCCTCATCGAGCCGATCGTGGGAAGAATCCTTCATGATCTCGGATGCCAGGGCAATTTTCATGGCTTGGAATCCTTTGAACCCTACGCGCTTACAAAAGCGGAACACGGTCGAGTCGGCGACACCTAAGCGATCTGATAGTCCGTTAATGGAAGAATGGATGGTTTCTTCCGGTCTCTTCAGGATGAAGTCGGCAATCTTTTTTTCGGTAGTGCTGAATTGGGGGTAATGTGCACGGATCCTGGCGAGGCAGTGCTGGTGGTCTTGGCTCATTGAATCACACTCCTGTAAGGGTTTTCCTTCTATTAGTATACTAGTTTTTGGTGGAAATAAAAATAAATTCTGTAATCGTTTGCATAATAAAAAATATTTTTTGAATACTTTCATCATTTTTCCAGATGGCTGAACCTAGGAGATTTCCGTGTATATGGTTTGGTTAAATGCGCTTTCAGGTGTTATGTTAGAAAGAGGTATTTAAAACGACAGGGCGACGTCTGCCCCGATTTAATGAAAGAAGGATCATCCCTTCTCTATGTTCGTTTAGGAGGAAATAGTCATGTCACGATATATGATAGGTGTCGATATTGGAACCACCAGTACAAAAGCCGTACTTTACAATGAAAAAGGCGAAGCAATCGAGCGTCATGGAATCGAGTATCCCCTTCACACCCCGGTTCCGGGAGTAGCAGAGCAGGATCCCGAAGAAATCTTCCAGGCGGTCATTTATTGCATCAAGGAAGTAGCGGGAAAAACGGAAGAAGAGATTTCGTTTGTATCGTTCAGTTCCGCCATGCACAGTCTCATCCTGGTAGATGAGGAGAACAGTCTGCTGACCCGATCCATTACATGGGCAGATAACAGAAGCAGTGAATGGGCGGAAAAGATCAAGCGTGAGATGAACGGAATGGAGATTTACCAAAGGACCGGTACGCCGATCCATCCCATGTCCCCCCTTGTGAAACTTGCCTGGCTCCGTCATGATGAGCCCGAGCTTTTTGCGAAAGCGGCGAAATTCATTTCCATCAAGGAATTCATCTTCCACCGTTTGTTCGACAAGTATGTGATCGATTATTCAATTGCTTCTGCCACTGGAATGTTTCATCTCGAAGATCTTGATTGGGATGAAGAAGCGCTCGAGGTCGCAGGGGTTAAAAAGAACCAGCTGTCTACGCCGGTTTCTACCACGACCAGTCTGACCGGACTTCAAGGCAATTACGCCGAACTCCTCGGGATCGATGCAGATACACCGTTTTACGTAGGAGCGAGTGATGGTGTCCTTTCAAATCTCGGTGTGAACGCCATCGAAAGCGGGGTCGTTGCGGTAACGATCGGGACAAGCGGTGCGATCCGCGCCGTCACGGATCGTCCCATCACGGATCCAAAGGGGCGGATCTTCTGCTATGCGCTGACAGATAAGCATTGGATCATCGGCGGACCCGTGAACAATGGAGGCATGATCTTCCGCTGGGTGAAGGAAGAGCTCGCTACAGCCGAAGTGGACGCTGCCGGCAGACTCGGCCTCGAGCCTTATGAAGTGTTGACGGCGCTTGCCTCCAAGGTCAATCCTGGTGCGGACGGCCTGATCTTCCACCCGTATATGGCAGGAGAAAGGGCACCTCTTTGGAACGCAAAAGCAAGGGGATCCTTCTTCGGACTTGCCATGCATCATAAGAAGGAACATATGGTCAGGGCGGTCCTTGAAGGGATCGTCATGAATCTGTACAGTGTCCTTCAGGCGCTTGAAGAATTGATTGGGACCCCTGTACGTGTGCAGGCCACCGGTGGATTTGCCCGTTCTGAACTGTGGAGGCAGATGCTCGCCGATATCTTCAACCAGGAAGTATTTGTCCCGGAGAGCTTTGAAAGCTCCTGCCTAGGTGCCGTCGTCCTTGGGATGGTGGATCAGGGATGGATGGGGTCATTGGAAGAAGTGCGCTCCATGGTGGGCAGCGTTCATTCGCACCGACCAGAACCCGAGGCTGTGAAAGTCTATGAGGAATTGATGCCGATCTTCTCGCGGTTGCCGGCGCTCCTTGCACCGGAATACGATGCCATCAGCGATTTTCAGGCAAGAAGGATCGATTCATAAGAGTGCTCCTCCACAAACCCCACCTTTATAGGGTATAATGAATGAGGATTGACACGATAGGAATTTATTGAACGAAAGTGAGTGTTATAGATGGGACGTAAATGGAATAATATCAAGGAAAAGAAGGCGTCCAAGGATGCCAATACAAGTAGGATCTATGCAAAATTCGGGCGTGAAATCTATGTGGTGGCCAAACAAGGCGAACCGGACCCGGATCTGAATCAGGCGCTGAAGTTCACACTTGAGCGTGCGAAAACGTACAACGTACCGAAGCACATCATCGATCGTGCCATTGAAAAAGCAAAGGGCGGTTCCGATGAGAATTATGATGAGCTCCGCTATGAAGGCTTCGGCCCGAACGGTTCCATGGTCATTGTGGATGCCTTGACCAATAATGTGAACCGTACAGCATCCGAAGTGCGTGCAGCTTTCGGCAAAAACGGCGGGAATATGGGTGTGAGTGGTTCGGTTGCTTACATGTTTGATGCGACAGCTGTTATCGGGATCGAAGGCAAGTCAGAAGATGACGTTCTTGAAATCTTGATGGAAGCGGATGTAGATGCCCGCGACATCATTGCGGAAGAAGATGCGGTGATCGTGTATGCCGATCCCGATCAATTCCATGCTGTACAGGAAGCATTCAAGGAAGCGGGCATTTCGGAATTCTCCGTGGCCGAGCTGACCATGCTTGCACAGAACGATGTAGAACTTCCTGAAGATGCAAAGGCGCAGTTCGAGAAAATGATCGATGCTCTCGAAGACCTTGAAGATGTTCAGCAAGTCTATCATAACGTTGATCTAGGTGAATAAAGAATGAGGGGTGTCCCGGGTATACCGGGGCACCCTTTTTAAAAAGGAGGCAGGTTCATGGAAGGAAAAGTCGCTCTCATTGCCGGGGCAACGGGGATGGTAGGTTCCAGGCTGGTCAGGCTGCTCCTCGATTCTCCACGTTACGATAAGGTCATCTCGATTGTGAGGAGAGAGTCCGGGGTCGCCCATGAAACGCTGGATGAACGGGTGCAATCATTGGACGATATGAGATTGGAGCCTGGTGAGACAATCGATGATGTATATTGCTGCCTAGGAACGACGATCAAGAAAGCCAAGTCTCAGGAGGCGTTCAAAAAGGTCGATCATGGGTATCCGCTCCAGCTTGCAGAACTCGGAAAAACCCACGGAGCAAAACAATTCCTGTTGATCTCCTCCATGGGAGCCGATGTGGACTCACGCTTTTTCTATAGTCGTGTCAAAGGGATGACAGAGAGGGATATCACGGCATTGGGGTATTCAACCCTTCATATCTTCAGGCCGTCCCTTCTTCTTGGAGAGCGGGCAGAGTTCCGTTTTGGGGAAAAGATGGGGGAAGCGGCATCGTGGATCCTTCAGCCTTTCATGAGAGGAAAGCTGAGAAAATACCGGAGCATCGAAGGGGCCCAGGTGGCCAGAGGAATGCTGTCAGCTGCAAGCGGCCATTGGGACCGCAGCGTTTTAATCTGGGAATCGGATGCCATTCACGAACTGTGAAGATACAGGAAAATGAGCCAGGCTCCTCCATTGTGGCCTGGCCCTTTTATTAATTTAAACCGTATATTCCTTCAGAGCACTCAAAAGGGGGCGCAGAGAAGGATCGGATTCCAGGTTCGCCATCATGCCCTTGATGACAACCTTCCGCGGTTCTTCTTTTTCGAGTTCTTCTTTAATAACATCCAGGGATACGCGGGTGTTCTCGTCTTCCGTCTTGCTTGATGCTTCACCGATCAAGGAACAGAGTTGAGCCTTCTCCACGTGCAGGAGCGTTTCCATGCGCTCTTTACGCATGACGGGCTCATCTCCGCTCTTGACCAGCCCCTCCACCATATCATCCATCCTTCTCAATACGAAGGTGGATAAATACGCGAAATCAAGAGGAATCTGGTCTAGGATGATGGTTTCAAGGTAAGAATGGAAAAAGCCATGGATCATCATCGTGGCATCCCAAATATATGGCTCGATCGGAGGACCGTAGATTTCATAAAGCCTCCGTGAATAAAGGTGGTAGGACTCCCGTTTCATCTCCATCAACAAAGATTCGATCTTTTCATTGAAGGGGATGGCATTTTCCCTGATCTGCATGACGATGAACTCTTTGTGTCTCGATATCTCCGTCAATTGGCGTTCCAACTGCTTCTGGAATTTCTCATAGGGAGGAAGATCAGCGTGCTCGACTTCATTGATGCTTGTATAGATCATCTGGAAATAATGCTCCATGATGGCAAAAAGGAGGGCATCCTTCGATTTGAAATATAAGTAAAAGGCACCTTTGGATATATGGCATTCCTCAACGATCTCTTGAACAGAGGTAGCGTTGAATCCTTTGTTGGCAAACAGCTTCATCGACGTTTCGATGATCAATTTTTCTTTTTCTTTCATACACGTTCTCTCCCCAATGGTCTCATAGGTACATTATGACCGAATGGTCACAAAAAATAAACCCTTTTAATACATAAATAATTGACGAGTGACTGTTCGGTCAGTTATATTAGGTGATGTTATGACTAGTCGGTCAGTTTAATTTGGAAAGGAAGGTATTTGAGTGAATAGTATCATCAATTTTGTGCTGAAAAACAAATTCGCCGTTTGGCTGATGACGATCATCATCATCGTGGCGGGCTTGTATTCAGGCTTCAACATGAAGCTTGAAACATTGCCGAATATCAATACGCCTGTTGTCACCATCACGACGGTTTATCCAGGAGCGACACCTCAAGATGTGGCGGATAAAGTATCCGAACCCATCGAGCAGCGCGTCCAGAATCTGAACGGGGTGAACGTGGTCAGCTCCACTTCGTATCAAAATGCTTCGGCCGTTCAGATTGAATATAAGTATTCCAAAGATATGGATGAAGCAAAGAGGGAAGTGGAAGATGCCGTTTCCGACATCTCCTTCCCTGACGAGGTCAACGACCCTGAGGTATCAAGGCTCAGCCTGAATGCCTTCCCGGTCATCGCCCTCAGCGTATCGGATGAGAATCAATCCCTGTCTGAATTGACGAAGACAGTGGAAGACACCATCATCCCTGAATTTGAAGGTCTTGATGGGGTTGCTTCCGTTCAAGCTTCCGGTCAGGAAGTGCAAGAAGGTCAAATCGTATTCGATCAGGATAAACTTGACCAATACGGACTGACAGAAGATACGGTGAAGAACATCATCCAAGGGTCAGACATTTCCCAGCCTCTCGGACTTTATACGTTCGATGATACTCAAAAGTCCGTCCTTGTTGACGGGAACATCACGACCGTCAAAGACCTTGAAAACGTGAAGATCCCGCTTGTTCCTTCTGGTGAAGCCGGAAGTGCGCAGCAGGGGATGGGCGGTGCGGAAGGACAGTCTCCGCAGGCTCAAGCGCCTCAAGCACAGCAAGGGCAGCAGCCTGCAGCTCCTCAGCAGGGAGCAGAGATGAAGATCCCAACGGTGAAGCTGTCTGAAATCGCAGACATCAAGGTGAAAGGTGAAGCTGAATCAATCTCGAAAACCAATGGCAAGGAATCCATCGGGCTTCAGGTTGTAAAAACGGCTGATGCCAATACGGTGGATGTCGTGAATGCCGTGAAAGATCAGATGAAGAAGTTTGAGAAAGATATCGATGGTGTTGAACTGACGTCTACGTTTGACCAGGGTGAACCAATCGAAGAGTCCGTCAGCACGATGTTGAACAAAGCATTGTTCGGAGCGATCTTCGCCGTCATCATCATCCTGCTGTTCCTTCGTGATATCAAGTCAACGATCATTTCCGTCATTTCCATCCCGCTTTCCTTGTTGATTGCGATTCTTCTCCTGAAGGAAATGGACATCACATTGAACATCATGACGCTCGGAGCCATGACAGTGGCAATCGGCCGTGTCATCGATGACTCCATCGTTGTTGTGGAAAATATTTATCGCCGTATGGCCCTGCCGGGTGAAAAACTGAAAGGCAAAGAACTGATCCGGGAAGCAACGAAGGAAATGTTTGTGCCGATCATGTCTTCAACGATCGTAACGATTGCCGTGTTCCTTCCACTCGGATTGGTCCAAGGAATGATCGGGGAACTATTCCTTCCGTTCGCCTTGACCATCGTATTTGCCCTATTGGCATCCCTCCTCGTGGCCGTCACCGTCGTACCGATGCTTGCCCACACGATGTTCAAGCCGGGGTCGTCGAAGAAAAAGCATGTGGAAAAACCAAGCCGCATGGCCAATGGATACAAGCGCATCCTGAACTGGACGCTGAATCATAAAATCATTACCTCGGTACTTGCCATCGCCATGCTCGTAGGAAGCCTCTTCCTCGTGCCGAAGATCGGCGTAAGCTTCCTTCCTGGTGATGAAGAGAAGATGATCATGGCTACGTTCAAACCGGAGCCGGGTCAGACCCGTGAAGATGTGGCGAAAATCGCCGATGAAGCAGAAAGCTATCTTCAAAGCCGAAAAGGCGCAGATACCATCCAATACTCTGTCGGAAGCGAGAATCCGATGAGTCCTGGAAGCACGAACGATGCCATTTTCTTCGTATCATATGACGAAGATACAAAGAATTTCTCTGATGAGAAAGAAAAGGTCATCAAACATCTTCAGGAAACCACATCCAAAGGGGAATGGGCATCACAGGACTTCTCGGCCAGTGCCGGAAGCAATGAGATCTCCGTTTATGTGTACGGTGATTCCGTGAAGGACATCGAACCTGTCGTCAAAGATCTTCAGAAAAAGATGGAAGACAAAGGCGACTACAAAAAAGTGAAGAACTCCCTTGCTGAATCGTACGAAGAGTACTCTTTCGTAGCCGATCAGGAGAAACTGAGCGAACTTGGGCTCACAGCGGGCCAAATCGCCATGGAGCTCAGTCAGGACCGCCAGCGCCCTGTGCTGACCACCATCCAGAAAGACGGGGAAGATGTGGATATCTACCTCGATGCACCGAAGGAAAGCTATAAAGATATCAACGACCTGAAAGATAAAACGATCCAATCTCCACTCGGTATGGAAGTGAAGATCGGTGATGTAGTGAAGATCGAAGAAGGTGAAACATCCGATACCCTTTCAAGACGTGACGGGAAAGTTTACGCCAATGTAAGCGGTGAGCTGAAGTCGGATGATGTATCAAAAGCCTCTCAAGACCTTCAAAAAGACATTGATGATATGGATATTCCATCTGGAATCGATGTGAATATGGGTGGGGTCACCCAGGACATCCAGGAATCCTTTACACAGCTTGGCCTTGCCATGCTGGCAGCCATTGCCATCGTGTATCTGATCCTTGTCATCACATTCGGCGGGGGACTTGCGCCATTTGCCATCCTGTTCTCCTTGCCGTTCACAGTGATCGGTGCCCTTGTCGGCCTGTTGATCGCTGGTGAGACCATCAGTATTTCCTCCCTGATCGGAGCATTGATGCTGATCGGAATCGTCGTGACCAATGCCATTGTCCTTGTGGACCGTGTCATTCACAAAGAGAACGAAGGAATGTCCACGCGTGATGCCCTGCTTGAAGCAGGAGCGACCCGCCTACGTCCGATCCTCATGACGGCCATCGCGACAATCGGGGCACTCTTCCCGCTCGCTCTAGGCCTTGAAGGAAGCGGATTGATTTCCAAAGGTCTCGGTGTCACGGTCATTGGTGGATTGACAAGTTCAACCCTTCTGACTCTTGTGATCGTACCAATCGTGTATGAGATCCTCATGAAGATCAAACGCAAGGTAACGAGAAAAGCCAAAGCGGAATAACAAAAAGAAAGCAGTCTCCTGACGGGGGCTGCTTTTTTGTCGTCCTGCCTGTCCTCATATTCCGGGATAGCCTGTCATAGACTAGAACATCTTGTGATAAAGGGCGGGACTGTGGATGAATCTGTTTTATAAAGGAATCTTGATCTTGATGGTGACGGCATTCGCAGGCGAGCTCCTGGAATTCATCATCAATATGATATTGGCGCAGGAACTGGGTGAAGCGGGACTTGGTACATATATGTCCATCCTGCCCACCGTTTTTTTAATTGTGATTTTATCGAGCATGGAGCTTCCCATCTCCCTTTCCAAGTTCTTTGCCGAGAGGGAAGAAAGGCTCCACAAAGGCATGCTTGGCTATGCGTTCCGTTTCGCTCTCATTACGACCATCATCCTACTCGGCATCATGGTCCTTGTCTACGCTTGGACGCCCTTATTCAGCGGCTACCATCAGGGAATCAGATGGCTGATCGTCCTCGTCATCCCCATCATCGCCTTCACCTCCATTACGAGGGGGTACTTCATGGGGATCCAGAAGATGGGGAAGATCGCTGCGGCCAATTTCCTGAGAAAAGGCATCCAGCTTTTGCTCCTTGTGTCCATCTATCAATTCTTGGAGTTCGAGCTCAATACGTCCATCTTCATTGCACTTGGCACGATGATCGCCAGCGAGTGCATTGTATTTGTCTATTTAATCCATGCTTACATAGTCGAGATAAGGGGTAAAAGGAAGGATAGCCATAGCAGTCTACCGAAAGGAGAGATGAGAAAAGCAGTGTTGTCGGTTTCGATCCCGACGACCTTTTTACGGATATTCCATGCTCTGACCCATGCCATCCAGCCTTTTCTCATCAAACTGGCACTCGTCATGTCGGGGATGGAGGCAGGGGAGGCCAATGAACATTTCGGCATGCTTGCGGGGATTGCCCTGACCATCGGATTCTTCCCTTCTTTCATCGCCGTGTCCATGATGACGGTCCTCATCCCGACGATATCAGAGAAGGCTTCTTCGAACGATTGGCCGGGGATTCTAGCTCACTTGAAGCAGGTGATGTGGCTCACGATCGGATACGGGATCCCGGTCGTATTCGTGTACTATGCTTGGGGAGACGCCATTACAGAGCGCTTTTTCCACTCTGTGACATCGGCCTATTACCTGAAACTTTTATGGCCATATTTCTTATTTCACTTCCTGATGCTGCCCCTTCAAGCATTCATGATCGGCCTTGGACTCGTGAAGGATGCCCTGCTTCATACGGTGTGGGCGAGTGCATTTTCCTTCGCGTGCATCTATTTCATGGGATCCCGCTACGGCATGGAAGGGGTCATCGTCGGGATGAACGGCGGAGCCGTCCTCGCCATGCTGCTTCACTACTTCACCATCTGTAAAGAGTTGGAAGCGACGGTATGGTTAAAACCCGCGGAAAAAATATAAACTAAACATAGCTCACATGAAAGTCAGCGGGCCCCGCTGGCTTCATTACGTTAAAGGAGAAACTGTATGATTGAATCGATCTTATTTAACCTTATGTTAGTCGGCTTCCTGGGAATCGCTTCCCAATGGGCGGCATGGAGGTTCAAGCTTCCCGCCATCGTCGTCATGTCCATCGTCGGCTTACTAGCCGGTCCGATCCTCGGACTCATCAATCCTGAAGAAGTATTCGGGGAACTGTATGAACCGCTTATTTCCATGGCTGTTGCCATCATCCTATTCGAAGGGAGCCTGAATCTGGATTTCAGGGAAGTGAGGGGCCTTGGTAAACCGGTCTTCAGGATCGTTACCATCGGTGCATTCCTCGCCTGGATCTTGGGTTCACTAGGTGCCCACTATGTTGCAGGTTTGTCATGGGCGGTTGCCTTCGTCATCGGAGGGTTGTTCATTGTTACCGGGCCAACGGTCATCCTGCCCCTCCTCAGGCAGTCGAAGCTTAAGCCGAGACCTGCAGCAATCCTGAAATGGGAAGGCATCATCGTCGATCCATTCGGTGCGCTTCTTGCTGTTTTTGCATTTGAAATCATTAATTTCCTTATCAGCGAGGATGCCCCCATTCTTAAACTCGTTTCATTCTTTGCTGCATCGCTCTTTGCCATATTGCTTGGGTGGGCGCTTGGACGTTTCACCGGATTCCTTTTTGAAAAGGGACATGTACCTGAGTTCTTGAAATCACCGGTCGTCTTTGCCTTAGTGCTGGCGGGCTTTTCGGTCTCTGATCAGATCACCCACGAAACAGGGCTCCTTGCTGTCACTGCCATGGGGATGACGCTTGCCAATATGCATATTGCCTCGATCAGTGATATGAGGCATTTCAAAGAAAATATCTCGGTATTGCTCACATCGACCATATTCGTCATGCTGACAGCTTCCCTGACTGTGGATACCCTTCTTGAGATCTTTGATTGGCAGATCATTGGATTTGTACTTCTCATGCTCTTCATCGTCAGACCGTTGTCCATATGGTTATCAACCATCGGGACAGATCTGTCGAAAAGGGAAAAGATACTGGTTGGGTGGATCGCACCGCGTGGAATTGTAGCCCTTACGGTGTCAAGCTACTTCGCTTCGGTTTTATTGGACAAGGGGTTCAAGGATGCCTCCATTTTGACATCCCTGACATTTGCCCTTGTCTTTGCCACGGTATGTGCCCACGGTTTCTCCATCAAGTGGCTGGCGAGTAAACTGAAGCTTGCCAACGATGAGCATCCCGGTGTCATCCTGGTCGGAGGGAGTGCGTTCAGTACTGAATTTGCCAAGGCGCTTCGTGAACTGAAGATCCCCACATTGATTGCCGATTCATCTTGGCAGAGGCTCTACAGTGCAAGGAAGGCCGGACTGCCGTTCTATTCGGGCGAGATTCTCTCAGAGAAGACGGAATACCGTCTGGATATGACCCCATATGATTACATGATCGCAGCCACGGAACTTGATTCCTATAATGCTCTTGTCTGTACGTCGTTCATCTCTGAGTTCGGGCGGAACAACCTGTATCAGTTGAATTTAAGAAACCAATCGGGAGAGGACCTGGAAGAGATGGTTCATACCATCGGTGGGAATATCGTCTTCCAGGATGGACCGACGTGGGAAGAGCTCAACAAACGGGTAGAGTGTGGGGATGTGTTCCGGAAGACAACCGTCACCGAGAAATATCCATTCAAGAGCTATATGGAGGATATCGAGGAAGGAACGATCCTGCTCCTCATCCAAAAGCCGACAGGCAAGGTTGAATTCTTCCGCAATGAAGCCTCTCCAAGAGTGGAAGAAGGGGACATCGTCGTAAGCTTGACCACCCGGAAGAAGGAAATGAATAAAATCAACGAACGGATCGCAGAGAATAAAGAAACAGAACGAAATAGATAAAAGAAAAATAAAAAGCCATCCCGGTGAACGGGATGGCTTTCGTCATGGAGGGCGTTTAACGGCGCTCGCTGTGAAGCATATTACTGAGAAGCTTCTTCACTTCATTATAGGTCTTGCCGGATTGTGCATTAAGACGTTTCACTTCGTCAATATCCGTTCCAGCAGACGTTTTGCGTGATTGGTTTTGGCTCAAGTCCACACACCCCCTGTTCATACTATGAGCAGGGGGTGCAGGACCTATGCTGTTACCTTTTTCCTTCTGTAAAAGACATCGAAGAGGAAGATGATGGCGGCGAGTGCATAGGCTGCATAAGCAAACCCGGAATGCTCATCCATATTCTTCACTCCGATCCCAATGAATGCCCAGACGATGACAAGGGGATACAGGAAGTCGTTTTCCTTCGTCCTGAACCAGAACGCGAGGATGGTCGCTGCCGCCAATCCAAGGGAAGCCCAGACGATATCAGGGATGCCGAAGCCGTCGAACCCGATTTCAGTCAGATAGTACGTGACGTTCACGATCGCGGCTACCGAAATCCATCCGAGATAAATGGAGAAGGGTGCCTGATCCAAAAGGGAAGGATCAGTCGATTTCACCCGCTTATACAGGGCGATCAGTGTAAGGAGGATTCCCGCCATAACCAGGACAGAGATGCCGAAATAGTTATAGTGCCACACCACGATCCATAATGAGTTGAAGAGACAGTTGAGGATGAACCATCCGCTTGTGCGTGTATAGAGGGGCAGATCCCTCCGTGCCTTCGGGATCTGTCTCAGGACCCAGATGCCCAATAGTAAGTAAATCAGGCTCCAGATAGAGAAGACGTATCCAGCAGGTGTGAGCATGATATCCAGTCGGTCACTGATCTCCCCTGTGGATTGATTGTTCAGGGGCAGGGTGACCGCCAGCGTATTCATCACGATGACCAATGCAAACGCAAGGATGTTAAGAATGACTCTCATAATGATGACCTCCAATTTTTTCGTAGTTTATCCGGAAAATCGTTTTCCATGCTATACTATTCCACTTTTGACATATTAAAAACCTCTGGACGACAGTTTGGGAAGAAAGGATTAAAGACGTGTAAAGCAGGAATTTTACCCTTTCATCACGAATAAAGGCAGAGAGAAGGATAAAAACGAACACTTTTAGGAGGACATAATGAGCCATTCAACACATACATATTCAGAAGTTTGGGATTTGGACGTATTCTTCAAAGGAGGCAGCGAATCAGCCGAGTTCCGGGCGCATCTGGAAGAACTGAAAGAGATGAAGCGGCGGTTCGAGGAAAACGCGGTGGCATTCTACCCTCCTCAATCAGGCGAGGACGCAGCTCTTGTCTGGAACCTGATCGATGAAGCAAAAGACGTCATGATGAACCTCAGACAGGCAGGCGCATTCGTCAGCTGTCTCGAGGCACAGGATATGCACGACAGGAAGGCAAACGCCCTTCGGGGAGAAGTGACAACCATCAGCGCGGACTTTTCAAGTGTATTCACGAAGTTCCAGCAGCAGCTGTCTGAATGCAGCGAACAGGTATGGGCTGAGCTTCTCAAGCATGAAGGACTGAAGGAAATCGCCTTTGTCCTTGAAGAATGGCGTCAAAAAGCAAAAGATAAACTATCAAGTGAGGAAGAGTCTTTGATCGGGGCACTTGCAGTAGACGGCTATCATGGATGGGGTCAGATGTATGACACGATCGTAGGCACCATGACCATCGAACATGACGGGAAGAGCTATTCCGTAGGACAGGCGAATAATCTTCTTTCCCACCCTGACGACAACACGCGTAAAGCGGTGTTCGAGAAGCTTGAAAAAGCCTGGGGAGAAAAAGAAGAGCTGTTTGCCAAAACACTGAATCACCTATCCGGATTCAGGCTCAATGTCTATAAAAAGCGAGGCTGGGAAGAGATTTTAAAAGAGCCTCTTGAATACAACCGGATGAAGCAGGAAACCCTCGATGCCATGTGGGGAGCGATCTCAAAACATAAGGCTCCATTTGTCGAGTACCTTAATCGAAAAGCGAAGATCCTAGGCAAGGAAAAGCTGACATGGTCAGACCTTGATGCCCCTGTGGCAGAGACTACCTCCACCATGTCCTACGATGAAGGAGCGGCATTCATCCAAAAACAGTTTGCGCGTTTCGGATCCGAAATGGCCCAGTTCACAGAAAAAGCGTTCGAAGATTCTTGGATTGAAGCCGAGGATCGCCCCGGTAAACGCCCTGGAGGCTTCTGTACCTCTTTCCCACTCAGTCAGCAGTCACGGATCTTCATGACCTATTCGGGGACGATGTCCAATGTATCGACCCTTGCCCATGAGCTTGGTCATGCGTTCCATTCACATGCCCTGAAGGATATGCATACGCTGAACCGCAATTATGCCATGAACGTGGCGGAAACGGCCTCCACATTTGCAGAAATGATCGTGGCGGACGCAGCGGTACAGGAAGCGGAGTCGAAGGAAGAGAAGGTCGCCCTCATTGAAGATAAGCTTCAGCGCAGTGTGGCGTTCTTCATGAACATCCATGCGCGGTTCTTGTTCGAGACGCGCTTCTATGAGGAGCGTGCGAAAGGAATCGTATCGTCAGATAAACTGAATGAGCTTATGGCTGAAGCGCAGAAGGAAGCGTACGCCGGAGCAGTGGATGAAGTCCATCCACACTTCTGGGCATCTAAGCTTCATTTCTACATCACAGGTGTGCCGTTCTATAACTTCCCGTATACGTTCGGTTACTTGTTCTCGTTGAGCATTTATGCGAAGGCGCTTGAGGCTGGTGGGGATTATGAGGAGAAGTATATGGCGCTGCTTCGTGATACGGCGGTGATGAATGTGGAGGAGCTTGCGATGAAGCACCTTGGCGAGGATATCACGAAAGAGGCGTTCTGGGAGAAGGGGATCAGACTTTGCATTCAGGATGCGGAGGAATTTCTCGAGTTGACGAAATAAGCATGAGCAGCAACAGCGTTTGTCAGGTTTCTGGCAGGCGCTGTTTTTTTGTGGGATTGCGATCCTAATTTTTAATGAGGATGTGGTGGAGAGGAGACCGTTTCGTTCCGCTGCGGCCACCCGCTTTCCATGGGGCGTGCGGTGAGCCGCTTCGGCGCGCCTGCAGGGTCTCACCCTGCCCGCTATTCCCATAGGAGTCGGGAGGCCTTCGCTGCACTGCACTTTGTGCGCAGGATAGAGGATGTGCTGATTCGAAACAGGGGAAATTGCCATCCTGATCTTGTAATGAGGTTGTGACAGAAAGGAGATCGTTCCGTTCCGCTGTGGCCACCCGCTTTCCATGGGGCGTGCGGTGAGTCGCTTCGGCGTTGCCTGCAGGGTTTCACCCAGCCCGCTATTCCCATAGGAGTCGGGAGGCCTCCGCTGCACTTCACTCTGAGTGGAGGAGGGGAGATGTGCTGGTTCGGAACAGGGAATCGCCATCTTTTTTTTATGAGTGTGTGGAGGAGATTAGATCGTTCCGTTTCGCTGCGGCCTCCCGCTTTCCATGGGGCGTGCGGTGAGCCGCTTCGGCGCGCCTGCAGGGTCTCGCCCTGCCCGCTATTCCCATAGGAGTCGGGAGGCCTTCGCTGCACTGCACTCTGAGTGGAGGAGGGGCGATGTGCTGGTTTGGAACAGGGAATCGCCATCTTTTTTATGAGTGTGTAGAGGAGATTAGATCGTTCCGTTTCGCTGCGGCCTCCCGCTTTCCATGGGGCGTGCGGTGAGCCGCTTCGGCGCGCCTGCAGGGTCTCACCCTGCCCGCTATTCCCATAGGAGTCGGGAGGCCTTCGCTGCACTGCACTTTGTGCGCAGGATAGAGGATGTGCTGATTCGAAACAGGGGAAATTGCCATCCTGATCTTGTAATGAGGTTGTGACAGAAAGGAGATCGTTCCGTTCCGCTGTGGCCACCCGCTTTCCATGGGGCGTGCGGTGAGTCGCTTCGGCGTTGCCTGCAGGGTTTCACCCAGCCCGCTATTCCCATAGGAGTCGGGAGGCCTCCGCTGCACTTCACTCTGAGTGGAGGAGGGGAGATGTGCTGGTTCGGAACAGGGAATCGCCATCTTTTTTTTATGAGTGTGTGGAGGAGATTAGATCGTTCCGTTTCGCTGCGGCCTCCCGCTTTCCATGGGGCGTGCGGTGAGCCGCTTCGGCGCGCCTGCAGGGTCTCACCCTGCCCGCTATTCCCATAGGAGTCGGGAAGCCCCCGCTGCACTTCACCCTGTGGATATGAGAGGGGATGTGCTGATTGGAAACATGCTAACGCCATCCTGTTTTTTGCAATGATTATGTGCTGAATGCGAGCTTTTTCCGTTCGCTATACTTTGTGCGCAGGAGAAGCATGACATCCCCATCCTAGTTTCTTTATTAGCATGGCTTTCTATCCTTATTAACAAACCGATTACCTCCCCCAGTCCAATAGCACTGAGTGGATTGGAGCGGAAGGGATTTGACTCCTGCGGAAAAGGGGGATGATCGAGACCCCGCAGGCACGAGGAGGCTCGACATGCCCCCCGCGGAAAGCAAATCCCTGCAGCGCAAAGGAACGGACTACCTTCCCACCAAAGGCTTCACTTAGGACTACGAAGCCATTAATTCTAACTAGGATCAGGATGATCAAAAATCCTGCTTGGCATCAGGAGGCTCGACATGCTCCCTGCGGAAAGCAAATCCCTGCAGCGCAAAGGAACGGACTACCTTCCCAACAAGGACCTCAATTAGAACTATACCTGGATGATGAAAATCCTGAAGGCACGAGAAAGCACGACATGTTCCCCGTGGAACACAGATTCTATAGCAAAGGAACACCCCGCCAGCCAGCAGGTCCGAGTACCGCTACGTCTCAGGTCCTAGTGTGAAATCTGGCTGTAGCTCGTTATGGAAAACGAGCGTAGCAGGTAGGATAAAGACATGAAGAAGAAAGGAGGAAACAATGATGAAGAAATTCGGTTTGATTGTGGCAGGGGGGATCTCGGCCATCGTGCTCCTTGTGAATCTGGGTCCGATCGCGGTCCTTCTTATATCGGGTGCCCTCATGTACGTGAGCATCAAGCAATTCCTGAAAACAGACTCGACGTTCGCCAAAATCGTGTGGGCACTGATCGGTCTCGCAGCTTTCAGCTCGACCGTCTCGAACTTCCCGGCCATCATCGGCTTGGTTGCCCTGTACGTGCTCTATGTGATCTATAAGGACTGGAACAAAGAAGAAGCGGTGAAAGAAGAATCCACCGATCCGTTCACGAACTTTGAACGTGAATGGTCCAAATTGAATAAAAACTGATCTTAAAGGAGAGAAAAACAATGGGAAACCTATTCCAACGAATCAAACATACCGTCATGTCCGATATCCACGAAGTCATCGACAAAAAAGAACAGAAAAATCCGATCGCTGTGCTCAACCAGTATTTGAGACAGTGTGAGCAAGAAGTAGAAAAAGTCCAGAAGCTGATGGAGCGCCAATACACGCTGAAAGAAGAGTTCAAGAAGGAGCATCATCATGCTCTATCCCTTGCTGAAAAGCGCAAGCATCAGGCAGAGGTGGCAGGGAAGGCAGGAGAAACCGAGCTTCATCAGTTTGCCGTTCAGGAGCAGTCTTTCTACGAAGAAAGGGCACTTAGGATTGCAGAATCTGCGGCTCAGGCTGAGAAGGATCTGCAGGATCTGGAGCGGAAATATGAAGAGATGAAGCACAAGCTGAAGGATATGTACATTAAACGGATGGAGCTCATGGGCAGGGAGAACATCGCCCGTGCCCAGAGCAAGGTCAATACCGTGCTGGATCCGTCTGCAGGATACACGGATGGGCGTTTCTCCAAGTTTGATGAAATCGAGCAGTATCTTGACCGGTTGGAGCATGGAGTCCAAAACTCATACTACCGCTCGACAATCGATGCCAAGATCGCACAATTGGAAAAAGAAACGAAAAAAGAAGAGACAGCTTCATAAAACATGGTATTCTAATCATAGTGAAAAAGGGGTTGCCCGAATCGGGTCACCCCCTTTCCGATTGATAGACAAGGGAAGGAGGGAATGCTTTGATCAATCGACTTAGAACCGACGGCATCAGCTGGATCATCCTGATCGGGATATTATTATTGTTCCTTGAGGTGTCTTTTTTTGATGGAGGTGTTCTCATCTTCCTTTGCATCGCAGCCTTCTGCATCTATCTTGGAAGGAAAAAGCTGCCGAGCAAATCGGGCAGGCTGCTCATGTGGTTCGGGATCATCGTCCTCGTGGTCAATATTTTCAACACAGTGGCCTTCAAGTTCTCGCTGTTTGCCCTATTGCTCTATGTGATCTTCCGCTATGCCGACTCAAAAAAATCGCCCAAGACGGTGCAACCGTCATTCAAGGAGGGAGCTCCGCCTTTGAAGGCTCCCGTCGTGCTAAAACGGGCAGCCATCCAAAACGAATGGTTCGGCCGCAAGAAGACGCCTGAGGGTGTCTATGAGTGGGAGGATATCAATGTTCAGGGAATCATCGGTGATACGGTCATCGATCTCGGGAATACGTACCTGCCGAAAGGGACATCTGTTGTGACGGTAAGGAACATCCTGGGGAACGTTGAAATCCTGGTTCCTTACGATGTGGAAGTGAGCATCCATCACTCCGTCCTGGCGGGAGCGATCGAAGTATTCGAGCATCAGGAACCCCGGGTTTTCAATGAGTCCCTTTATTATCAAACACCAGGCTACGAGGAAGCCCCGCAGAAAGTGAAGGTGGTCATTTCCATGTGGGTGGGGGATCTCGAGGTGAAACGGACATGAGCAGCGTAGGAAAGCAGATCATACGCAGTGTCCTGTTGTCACTGGGGCTCTTCATCCTTGTCACGGCCGGCTATTTTTATCTTTTCCCCCTCTCTGATTGGTCTCTGCTCCTTGAAGTGGAAATCATGGACATTCCCGGGGTGGGGTTCATCTTGTTCGTTTGCTTGATCATCGGGGGGGCTTTCGGTGTGAAGACAGGCTTGGGGCAGAAGCAGCAGTTCAGGGAAATTGAAGAGGCGCTCCTTCTGGCCAAGCAAGGGAAGCCTGTGCAGATTAAGGATGATGGAGGCGAGCTTTACCATGTCCTGAGAAAAGCCGATGATCTAAGGACGCAGCTTTCAGAACAGGCAAGGACCTCGCAGAAGCTTGCCACACAAAAAGCGGAAGAGTCGGAAAAACGTGTCCAGGAAATCGTATCGGAGGAGCGGAACCGCCTGGCGAGGGAGCTTCATGACTCCGTCAGTCAGCAGCTGTTCGCTGCCTCCATGCTCATGTCTGCCATAGCGGAGACCCCTTCTGAATCCCGCTCTCCGGGGGAACAGAAGCAGCTTGATATGGTGGAAAGGACGATCCAGCAATCCCAGCTTGAGATGCGGGCGCTTCTTCTCCATCTTCGTCCCGTAGCCCTGAGAGGGAAGACCCTTCAGCAGGGAATGGAAGAACTCCTTGTGGAGCTTGCCCAGAAGATGCCCCTTGATATCCAGTGGAAGGTGGAGGAGATGGATCTTGATAAAGGAGTGGAGGACCATCTATTCCGTATCTTGCAGGAATCCGTATCCAACACCCTGCGTCATGCAAAGGCGGCGAGCCTTGATGTCCGGTTGATCATCCGTGAATCCATGATCATCTTGAGGGTGGTGGATGATGGTCAGGGCTTCGATGTGAACGAGTCCAAGGTGACAAGCTCCTATGGACTTCAGAATATGAAAGAACGCGCCCTGGAAATCGGGGGCACGGTCAAAATCATCAGTGTACCGGGTAAAGGCACGAGCCTGGAAGTCAAGGTGCCTGTAGTGGAGAAGGAAGGGGATAGTCATGATTAAGGTAGTATTTGTCGATGACCATGAAATGGTGAGGATCGGTGTATCAGCCTATCTGTCAGCGCAGCCGGATATCGAAGTCGTCGGAGAAGCATCCGACGGCAGTGAAGGGGTCCGGATGGCATTGGAGCTCAGACCGGACATCATCTTGATGGATCTCGTCATGAAAGGAATGGACGGCATCGAAGCCACGAAAAATATCGTCTCCGAGTGGCCGGAAGCGAAGATCATCATCGTCACAAGCTTCCTGGATGATGACAAAGTGTATCCTGCGCTTGAAGCGGGTGCGGTCAGCTACATGCTGAAAACGTCCAAGGCAAGCGACATTGCCGAAGCCGTCAGGAAGACTTATGCCGGTCAATCAATCCTTGAGCCTGAAGTGACGGGGAAGATGATGACCCGGATGAGGCAGAAGACCGTCAGTCATCCCCATGAGGAGCTGACGAACAGGGAGCTTGAAATCCTTCTGTTGATGACACAGGGCAAGACGAATCAAGAGATTGCCGACGAGCTCTTCATTGCGTTGAAGACGGTCAAGACCCATGTCAGCAATATTCTTTCGAAGCTTGATGTACAGGACCGGACACAGGCAGTCATCTATGCTTTCAAACACGATTTGGCCAGATAGCCACAGGAAAAGACGTTTCCGACAGGGAGAAGAACCTGCCGGAAGCGTCTTTTTTTAGCTGTTTCACATTTTTTTGCATTTCCGCCGGGTTGAAACTATATATCTGAGAAGGGTAGATGGTAATATTAGTATAAACGGAGGAAATTAGCCATATTTCGTCAAAAGGCAGGCAGGAAATGATAAAATAGGCGGTATATTGTCAAAAAAAGAAAGATTAGGAGTGAAAAAATGAATGGTTCTTTAAATAAGCCAAAGGGGTTCGGACAAATCCTGGATCAAACGTTCCGCCTGAGTAAACAGCATTTTAAAACGTTTTTCCTCGTATTCCTGACGCTGGTCGGTCCGTTTTTCCTATTGGAGGCACTCATCAACCTGATGATGGGAACGAGCTTCCTGAAAGAAGTATCAGTAGGACCCGAAATCTTCAGCGGTGCTGGATTTGAAAGCTGGGCAAATGATATCGCGGCGGAAGAGGAAGCCTTAACCCCTGGCTATCTAATCGGGTCGTTACTTCTCGGTTTCGTTACCATTGTCTCGTTTTTTATCTATCCGGCTGCCCAAGGTGCGATCATCTTTGGCGTTGATCATATCCGGAAGGGGGAGAGCTTCACCTATAAGCAGATCCTCAAGGAAGGTTTTTCCCGTTACGGCCCCCTTCTCGGGAGCACCCTTCTCATTTCTCTCATCGGGGGTGGGATGATGATTATTCCTATGATCATCATCGTTTTCCTAATTGCGTTTGGCTCGCTCGTCCATCCTTTTATAGGACTCATGATGAGCATCGTATTATTCACGGCCCTTTTCGTCGGGGTTTTGTATTTTATGGTGCGTTGGGGCTTCGGTGTCGCCATCTCAGCCATGGAAAAGGGCAGTGCGCCGGCGCTTGGACGAAGCTGGCACCTGACGAAAAGACGTACATGGACCATCGTAGGATTGTTCGTGATCTATGCATTGATCGTGGGTGTCATCACTGGGGTGTTGCCACTGACGCTAGGGCTCTTCCTTGGGAATAGCGTAGTATATCAACTTGTCGTAAACCTTGTCACCCTATTCACGACGATGATTATTTCAGTCGGGTATGCCATCATCTATTTCGACTTGAAAATCCGCAATGATGGGGACGACCTTGATCAATTAATCGATGAATATGAGACGGTCTGATTGGAAGTATGATAGGAAGTAGGTGAGGAACGGATTGTTGAATGAAGGGAAAGCACGTGATCAGTTGGAAGATATCCTGAATGATCCGGAATATCAGGCCTATCATAAGGATCCGGGTTTCTTCAGCGAACTTTGGGACAAAGCACTTGAGGCGATTGCAAAGGCAATCGAGGCCATATTTCCAGCTGTGGAGCCGACAGCAAGGGCATCCTCCATCATTTTGATCGGTATCATCGCCTGTCTCATCATTGCGCTAGTGGTCATCACCATAGTGCTGATAAGCAGGAGGGTGAAGAGAAGGAAGCTGAACGAGAGCAAGCCGCTCCAGTCCATGAACGAACTGGAATGGTCATACGAGAGGCATATGAAAGAAGCCGAAACATTTGCAGCTTCAGGCAATCATTCTCAGGCAACGCGTCATATGTTCCTTGCCCTCCTGCTCTATTTCCATGAAAGGGAATGGCTGAAGGCGATGGTATGGAAGACAAACTGGGATTACTATGATGAGCTGAGAAAGGTCAATAAGGAATGGGCTGATCGCTTTTACAGGCTGGCGATCGTCTTTGATCAAGTGGCATACGGGGAACGAGAAGTGGATGCCCCTGAGTACGTCTCATTCCGTGATGAGGCGATCGAGCTCATCAGAGACAAGGGACATGAGAGCTAAAAGGGAGGGAGGAAAGAGCATTGAAACGATTGTCAAACCTTAAAGGATGGATCGGATTTGCCGTTGCCATCGCAGTATTCCTGACGGCGGGCGTCCTCCTATCAGGAGATAAGCCGAAGGACTATAAGCCGTTCCTCTCCGAATCACCCTCCCCGACAGGAACAAAAGCGCTTTATACGTACCTTGGGCAGGAAGCACCGGAAGTATCGCGGTGGGAGTTGCCTTCTGATCGTCTTCCCGATGGGTCGGATCAGCTGCTGATCATGATCGAACCTTTTTCTTTCCCCACCCAGGAGGAAATCCAGGGATATGAGGATTTCATGGAAAGAGGGAATACCATCCTGCTCATCAAAGAGGACCCGGATGGATTATTCGGAATCGAAACGGAGTATACCGACCAGTTTACGAACAATGTCAATCTTGGGCAGAGACTCTTCAGAACAGGTGAGCTCTCGAATGTAAGGATCATACCGGAAGACGATGTAGTCCTTCTGAGTGATCGGGAAGGAGCCGTTGCAACAAAGCGCGAATTCGGTAACGGAGAACTCATTGTCTCGACAAATCCGCAGTGGTTCATCAACAACACGATCCTGAAGAAGGAGCATCTTCCCATCCTCCTGACCCTCCTGAGAGAAGCGGGTGCCGATGATAAAGACGCCATCTTGTTTGATGAGTACTATCACTACGGCACTTCAGGATTACGGGATGTACTGGTGTATCCGCAGTGGATGCTCATCTTCTTGTTGCAGGTCATCATCTTGACCATCCTCTGGCTCTGGTTGAAAGGGAAACGATTTGGTTCCATCGAAACGGTCAGGGAGGAAACAGTGAGGTTCAGCGATGAACGGATCAGGGCACTGGGCTCTTGGTACATAAGGAGGAAGCTTTATAAGGAATCCCTCCAAATGCAGGCGGACTATGTCAGGCAGTCCCTTCAAGACCGCTGGGGCATCCCTACATCAAAGGAATGGCCGGATATACAGGATTCCCTGAAGCGAAGGGTCAAGCTTCTCCCGGATAAGAAGATCATGGCGATCACAGAGGGACTTCCGGTCGTTCTGCAGAGAGCACGATTGGATCAAGTGGAATACGTAAAGTGGTCACAAGCGATTGACGAATTGAGGAAAGAGGTGGAGGATCTATGAATCAAGAAATAAACGCCCTATTGAATAAATATGAAGAGAGAATCATCGGTCAATCTACGAACCTGAGATTATTGCTGTCTGCTGTACTGGCAGGGGGACATGTCCTCGTGGAAGGTGTGCCAGGTACGGGGAAGACACAGATGGTGAAGACGCTGGCAAGACTGATCGGCGGGGGATTCAACAGGATCCAATTCACCCCGGACCTTCTTCCGAGCGATATTACGGGGAGCACCATCTACAATATGAAAGAAAGCTCCTTCCAAACCCTGAAGGGACCGATTTTCACCAACATTCTATTAGCGGATGAAATCAACAGGACACCAGCAAAGACTCAGGCTGCCCTGTTGGAAGCGATGGAAGAGAAACAGGTCACCATCCAGGGGAAGACGTATACCCTCGAAGAAGTATTCTTCGTCGTTGCAACGCAGAATCCGTTGGAGTTCGAAGGCACGTATCCTCTTCCGGAGGCCCAGCAGGATCGATTCCTTTTCAAACTTGATATTGACTTCCCTTCATTTGCAGAAGAGAAGCAGGTGCTGGCCCAGGTGATTGCGGGGATCCGCACAGAGTCGGATGCACCGGTCATGGACTTGGCCACCTTCCTCTCCATCAGGAATGAAATAGAAGGGGTGACCATCAACGACGCCGTACTGGATTACATCATGCAGATCGTCCGGCGTACCCGTGAGACGGAATCGATCCGCTTCGGAGCAAGTACACGTGCCGCCATTTCCATTGCCCGGGCTGCACGGGCATGGGCATACCTTCAAGAGAGGGACTACGTGACCCCGGATGACGTCAAGATTGTAGCAAAGCCAGCTCTGAGACACAGGATCCAGCTATCCCCGCATGTAGAATTGGAGGGATTGACCGTTGACCAAATCATCCAGGAACTTGTTGGGTCGGTTACTGTTCCAAGATAAGGGGATCCTTCCGACAGGAAAACTCCTTATCGTATTCGGGATTGCTTCAAGCCTCCTGATCGTAGCAGGGGGATTCGGTCTGCCGTGGCCCCTTGTTTTCCTCATCGATGCACTCCTGATCGGTCTCAGCCTGTGCGATCTCCTTCTATCACCTAAGAAAAAAGAGGTGGGGATGTCAAGGCAGATTGAGAATCAGTTGGAACGTGGCCTTGAATATAAAGTGGACCTTCACATCCATAACGCTTCCCATCACGAGATGCTCATCGAACTGAAGGACGGGCTCCCGCAGGTGTTTGAGGCCCGTTTCCCCCTGAAAGGGAAAATCCCTGCTTCCAGCAGTTTAAGCGGAAGCTATAACATGGTCGCACCCGTACGGGGTGATTACAATCTTAGTCGCATCTACCTTCGCTACAGGAGCCGATTCGGACTATGGGCAAAGCAGAAGACTTTTAAAACGGATGACGCAGTTCGAGTCATTCCGGATCTTACCGAGACGAGGAAGGTTCTTGAAGACGCCCAGCAGTACCTTATGTATGAAGGGCAGAAGATCCGGAAACAAAAGAGCGGATCCGGGGAGTTTGCTAAGATCCGGACATATGTTACGGGCGATGACCCCCGTATGATCAACTGGCGTCAGACCGCCAAGCTCCAGGAAGTCATGACCAATGAGTATGAGCCGGAACACGGCAAATACATCACGATCCTGATCGATTGCGGACGGATGATGGGGGCTGAATTGAAAGAGGGAAATCGGCTGGAGAAATCACTCGAAGCTGCCATGACCGTAGCGGCGGCTGCATTGAAGAACGGTGACTATGTATCCGTCATTGGCTTCAGTCGGGAAATCAAAGTGTATGTTCCGCCGGCAAAAGGAATGGGGCATATGCAGACGATCCTCGAACAGATCTACTCGCTTCAAGTGGATGCGGCAGAATCAAATTATGCCCTTGTGTTCCAGCATATCCAGTCGGTGCAGCGAAAGCGAAGCCTTCTTCTTTTATTCAGTGATGTGCATACATTCTTGAATGAAGATAGTCTCCTCTTTCATTTCCAACGTTTAAGAAGGCAGCATCTATTCCTGACAATCGGAGTGGAAGATGAGACGGTCATAAATAGGAGCAAGGATGAGCCTGCCAATGTGAAGGCGACCATGATCAAGAGCATGGCGCAACAACAGATCATGGAGAAGAGAAAAGAAAAGATGAAATGGGAAAAACAAGGCCTCCATATGCTGGAGGCCCGTGAGGAGAAACTGGCTTCAACGGCCGTTTCCCATTATATTGATGTGTTAAACAGAGGTCTCTTGTAATTTGTTCCTTCCTAGAAGGAGCTTTCCGATGGCGACATAAAGGATGAGTCCCAGAACGGTCACCAGGGCGACTCCATATTTCACGGAGAGCGGAATCGCTGCCGGCGTGATGAACCCCTCGATGAGGCCTGCGATGACAAACAGCGGAATCGTTCCGAGAACGAGCTGGACCGATCGTTTGGCCTGCACTTTGAGATGGTATCCCCTTGAAAGGGTGCCGGGTACAAAAAGTTTGTACCCCATGAGAAGCCCTGCACCGCCGGCGATGAAAATCGCTGTCAGTTCGATCATTCCATGAGGGACGATATACGCCCAGAATTCATAGGTGTGTCCGGCATTGGTAAACACGGCAGCAAGGGCTCCAAGGAGGACTCCGTTATAGATCAGCACATAGGTTGTCAACAGACCAAACGTGATGCCGCCTGCGAAAGCAAGGAAGGAAACCTGGATATTATTCGTCATGATGGCTCCCGACATGGTCGGTGAGTCGACATTTCCATCGATTTCACCTGTTGAGGAAGGATCGACGGTTTGGGCCATGCTGTCAGGCAGGATGGAATAAGCGGTGAGGGGGTCGCCGATGACGGCGATGAACGCCCCTGCTGCTCCCAGGAAAAACAGTCCCATGGCGATAACGACAGCTTTCCACTGTTCAAGGAGCAGTCCGATGAACGTAGTGGAGAAGAATCGGCGTACCTGCTTTCCACTCGATAGCTGGTCATTGTATAAAAGATTATGGGATTGAGATACAAGGCCATTCAAGTATTGAGTAACATCTTCTTTCGGATAATAGGTCTGACTGTATGAGAGATTCTGGGCCGCCTTTTGATAGAGCTTATTGAAGCGCCGGATGGCATCCCCGGAGGCATTTCTCTTTTTCTGGAGGACCGTCATCAACTCTTCAAGGCGTTTCCAGTCTTCCCGATGTTGTTTAACGAACTGTTTGACGTTCATGAGCACACCTTCCTGTCGGTAATGATACCTCTTATTATAGTAATTTTAGGAAAAAATAGAAACTGTTTCGCATGAAATTCAATAGAAAGGAGGATATATTCATGATGGAAGAAAAAGTGGAAGTCAAAACCCCCGAATACGTGTCCCTCAAATTTGAACCGGCAGGACTCGGAAGCAGGGCGGCGGCCCTCATCATCGATCAGGCAATCATCACCGTCGTAGCACTATTGATCCTGTTCATCACGTTCTTAGGCGTGTGGGGATTCGATATGTATTTAGGTCTTGGATCTATATCGCCTTATCTGATCTTGGGTGTGGTGATCGTGATGTTCATCCTTAACTGGGGATACTTTGCCGGGCAGGAGTACTTCTGGAACGGGAAGACGATCGGGAAAAAGATACTCGGCATCCATGTGATGCAGGAGAATGGCCATCGTATCACGCTTCTTTCTTCAGTGATCCGGAACTTGATGAGGATCATCGATCAACTGCCTGCTTACTATGTTCTGGGAATGATCATGGTGTATGCCCATCCCAAGCATAAACGCCTTGGAGACCTCGTTGCGGGAACGATCGTTGTTCATGAGCGAAGGGCCAAGAGTAAGCGGATGAGCAGGCTGGACAAGGAGATTCAAAGAAGGAATCTTAAGAGTGAAGATCTTAAAATCGAGGAATGGAATATGAAGCAGCTGAATGAGAGGGACTGGACCTTGTTGAAAGGGTACGCAGAACGCTTCACCAATCTTCCCCTCGAGAAAAGGAACGAGCTGACGAAGAAGATCGCCACCATTTTGTTTCCTAAGCTCGAACTGAGCAAGGAGCAGAAGACGTATGAGCAGCTAGAGAATACGCTGCTGATCCTTTATCTGAAGCTTCGCGATGAGTGGGAATATGAATTATAGAAGAGGGCTCTATGCGGTTTCACTGCATAGGGCTTTTTTATTGTGTCGGAGTGGGGATCCCCGTGTTGCGTGGAGGAAAGACCCTGAAGTCTCCCGTTATGTAGGTTTACTTTGGAGGAGAATAATGAAACCATTATTCTCCATTTTTTGTGCAGATCACTCCATACCAGGAGCCTTTTGAATTTCAAAAATGAGGACAATCGCAGTGATGGCATGGGCGATAAGCCGGATGACAGGGAAGAAGTTAAGGAAGGAAGCGATGATTCCAAGCACACTTCCGAGAACGGGCTGGTCATCCGATCGGGAAATGAAGAATACTCCCAGGTGCCACAGGGAAATGAGACAGAGAAGATACGGGATGGATTCACCGGCGAGATTTCCGAAAATCGGTACGGCCAAGAAAAGCTCGATTGAAAAAGATAACCATTTAATTCGTGATAGCACAGGCGCACACCTCCTGTTTTCAGTGTATGAATGGAGTGGGCGGATGTGCATGAAAGAATGAAAGATCCCGCCGGTTTGGCGGGATCTTTCTGTTCTACGCGAGGATTTTTTCGATTACGTGATGTTCATTTTCATTGAGGAGATTCTTACCGATTGTCTCATGTACTTCTTTGTTCATATTTTCCTCCAATACGGCTGCTTCTTCCTTGTTGCCGACAAGGATGATGCGGTCCCACTTTTCATCAGCTGCTTTTTTATCGAGCATGCTGGCGAGACTCTTCCACCAGCGCTGCTGATTGGCCTTGACCCGGTTTTCGAACTCTTCTTTTTGGTTCGACTTGGAACTTCCCATGCTGGCGTCTGCGTGGTGGGGACCTTCATACTTCCGCCAGTCGTCGGTGTCGAGATCGAACTCCATGGATTCGTTCGATAAGAGGTTGCCGAAAGCAGACGTCAGGATCTTGACCTGATTTTGTTGGATGAGGATGAGACCGGTATGGGGGTAGGATTCATGCAGTTCCTTCAGAGCGTCAAGCATAGGATCTTCTTCCCAATAGAAGTTGGTTTCCACCGGCACCTGAAGCTCGAGGGCTTCCCAGATGCCACTGTCCCGGGATGCGAAAAAAATGAAGCTCCGGGGAAGTTCACGCTCCTTGCTGTGCACATATTCTTCGACTTTCAGACGCAGATCCTTCAAACGTTCCTGTTCTTCAGGGGCGCTCTCCAGGTATTCCTCGAGCCTGTTGAATCCGTTCTTCAAGGCGATTTTCCATTCTCCTCCCTGCTGATCGGGATCGCTCCGGTCGGTATTCAAGTACACGGTCAGCATCTTATCGGGGGTGTGCAGGTGCAGGTTCTCCAACATATTCATCAGTTTAGGGAAACTCATGGTACTCCTCCTTTAAGCAGTGTATGGTATGTATTTAAACGGAGGGGTACCACTTTAAACATATATAGGTAAATTTGTATGTAAATAGTGTGTCGGATCTTTCGTGTACATTTTTTCCGATTGTTTTGGAAATTCTTTATATTCATCTATGATAGCGATTTCATTATGATAGATTCATAAGCAAACGACAACAATATGAGGGGTGACACAATTGCTACTATCACCGGAGCTGATCTTCCTGGAACAGGAGTTCAAAACGAAAGAAGATATCATGAACTTCATCGGCGATGTATCGGTCAAATTCAACATAACAGATAACAAAGAAGCATTGGTGAGGGACCTTTGGCAGCGGGAGAAGGAATATTCCACCGGACTATCAGAATCCGTCGCCCTGCCCCACACGAAGAGCGATGCCGTCATGGAGGCAAGGATTTGCTTCATCCGCTTGAGGAATGAAGTGGACTGGGACTCTCTGGACGGAAAGGACGTGAAGTACGTCTTCGGGATCCTCATGCCGAGCAGCAATCTGGAAAATCTCCATTTGAAAGTCATCGCTTCCCTGGCAACCAATCTATTGGAGGATGAATTCAAAGAGAAGCTGGAGAGCCTCGAGACCGCAGAAGAATTGTATCAGTATTTTACTAATCAAATAGGAGCGTGACCACTATGAAAATTGTAGGTGTAACATCATGTATCGCAGGATTGGCCCATACACCGATGGCAGCGAAAGCCTTGGAGAAAGCAGGAGTTAAGCTTGGGTATGATGTGAAGATCGAGCAACAGGGAGCCCTAGGGAAAGTAAATGAAATCACCCCGTTGGAAGCATCAGAAGCAGATTTCGTCATCATCGCAGCAGATAAGGCGATTGAAGATATGGAACGTTTTGAAGGCAAACGCATCGTGCGGGTGAAAATTGGTCAGGCAGTCAGTAAAGCCGAGCTTGTTCTTCAAAAAGCGGTAGAAGCCGTTCAAAAAGCAAACGCATAGGGGCCAAAGGGGGACTTAAGATGAAAAAGTGGTTATCGGAAGCAAAACAGCACTTGATGACAGGTATATCGTTCGCCCTGCCGATCATCATCGGCGGATCGCTGGTGGTCGCCATTGCGAAAATGATCGGGTTCGGATTCGGGGTGAGCAACCTCGATGATTATGCAGACGCATCAGGCTTCCTGCATTATGTGTACCTCTTCCAGGGAATCGGCTGGACGGCAATCGGACTCCTCAATGTGATTCTTGCCGCCTACATCGCCTATTCGATCGGCGGGAAGCCGGCACTTGCCGCAGGATTTGTCGGTGGAAGCCTGGCCATCAGTACGAATGCAGGGTTCCTTGGAGCCGTGATCGCCGGATTCTTTGCCGGTTACCTCACGATCCTCATCAAGAACAAAGTTCAAATCAAGGGAGCAGCGGCAAGCACCGTACCGTTGATCATCCTTCCGCTCATCACCGTCGGCCTGACGGGGATCCTCATGGCCCTAGTATTGGGTGGACCTCTGGGCGCATTGAATCAGGGACTGATTGATTGGATCAATAGCATGACCCAGAGCGGAACGAATAAAGTCCTTCTGGCCGTCATCCTCGGGGCCATGATCGGATTCGATCTTGGTGGACCGGTCAATAAGGCAGCCTGGATGGCCGGTAACGCCTTATTGGCTTCCGGTATCTATCTACCGAACATCATGATCAATATCGCGATCTGCATCCCGCCACTCGGCTATGCAATTGCGACTGTCATCCGCAGAAGCAAATTCAACGCAACATTCCGTGAAGCAGGGAATGGTGCATGGATCATGGGGATGATCGGCATCACAGAAGGGGCGATCCCGTTCACCCTCCGTAATCCGCTGAAGATGATCCCGCTCAATATGATTGGATGTGCCGCCGGTGCAGCGATAACGATCCTGCTTGGTGCCTATGACAAGATGCCACCGATCGGTGGACTATACGGAGCCATCTCCATCGGGAATCCGTTCGCATACTTGATCGGAGGAATCAGTGGAGCCCTCATCATCGCCATCGGTGCGGTACTCCTAGGTAACTTCAATGACGAAGAAGAAGTGAAAACAAGCAAAACGGCAAAACCAACAGAAGAGGACGAGATCGAGCTCGTCCTAGAATAAATCAATCGCCTGTCACGGAGAAATCCGTGACACGGCTATTTTCCAAGATCACTCATTAAGGAAGAGGAATCTCTTCTCCTCAGGAGGTCATCATGTTGAAAGCAAAAACAAAAGTACACGTCATTCCCCATACACACTGGGATCGCGAATGGTATTTCACAACATCACGGTCGAAAATCTATCTTGCGAAGCAGGTGAAGGAAGTCCTTGAAACGCTTGAAAACAACGAGGATTTTAAGTACTACCTGCTGGATGCGCAGGCATCACTCCTAGATGACTACTTGAAATGGTATCCAGAAGACAGGGGGCGACTGGAAGCGTTGATCGCGGCTAAGCGCATCATGACAGGACCTTGGTATACACAGACCGACCAGCTGGTCATTTCGGGTGAATCCATCGTCCGGAACCTTTACTACGGACAAAGCATTGCAGAATCATTCGGTCACTCCATGGCGGTCGGCTATGTGCCCGACGCATTCGGGCAGGCGGCTCAGATGCCTCAGATCTACAAGCAGTTCGGCATCGATACATTCCTCTTCTGGAGAGGGGTTGCCGATAATCGCTTGAAGCAGACGGAGTTCACCTGGAAGGGGTCGGATGGCAGTGAAGTCTTCGCCGTTCAGATTCCATTCGGTTACTACTACGGAGGCAACATCCCTGAAGGCGAGGACGATATCCTTCCATATCTCAATGAACAAGTCGGGAAACTCGAAGCAAAAGCGTCTACGGAGCATGTTTATTTCCCGAATGGTTTCGACCAGGCCCCAATCCGCAAAAACCTGCCTGAGCTCATCAATCGATTCAACGAAATCGATGAGGACCGTGAGTATGTCCTGAACGAGCCAGAGCGCTTCCTCCAGGAGATCAAAGAAGCCGCCACTTCACTGCCGGTATTGGAAGGAGAACTGACAGAAGGGAAACACAGCCGGATCCATAAGACCATCTTCTCAACGAGGGCGGACCTCAAGCAATTGAACAACCAGATCGAGAACTTCATTACGAACACACTCGAGCCTGTTCTCACAATCAGCCATTCCCTCGGGCACGACTATCCTCATGAGACGGTAGCGGAGATCTGGAAGCTCATGTTCGAGAATGCCGCCCATGACAGCATCGGTGGTTGCAACAGTGATACAACCAATCAGGATGTCTTCTTCCGGTACAAGCAGGCGCGGGATCTCGGGGACAATCTCCTTGAGCTTCATATGCGCATGATCGCTCAGAAGATCAATCAGGAAGAAACCTTCTCCTTCACAGTATTCAATGCGCTTCCTTATGCAAGGAAGGGATATGTGGAATTCGACGCCTATCTTCCGGAGAAGGAATTCACGATCCGCGATGTCAACGGTGAACAGCTGCCCTTCACGATCAAGGAAAAAAC
The DNA here is from genome assembly GCF_001274775.1 of Rossellomorea marisflavi. Lineage (GTDB taxonomy): Bacteria > Bacillota > Bacilli > Bacillales > Bacillaceae_B > Rossellomorea > Rossellomorea marisflavi. The sequence continues at coordinate 843,284 of NZ_LGUE01000004.1, read as the reverse complement.
CGAGCTGACCGATTATGTGCTCAATCAGCATATCTATCTCAATCCAAGCAAGAAAGTCTATCTGCCTGAGAAGGTATATGCAGCAAAACTGGTCGTCAAAGTCAATGACATCCCGTCCCTCGGATATTCACAGTTCTATTTTGATCTGAAAGAAAACGAACTTGGAGATCAACCGAATGAAAAAGTCGATGCGATTGAAAATGACCACTACCGCATCCAATTTGAAGATGATTGCACCCTGACCATTACGCATAAGCCGACAGGAAGCGTCTATAAGAATCAAATGATCTTCGAAGAAAACGGGGACGATGGGGATTCATACAACTACTCACCGCCGCGCAAAGATCTGATCATCAGCTCTGTCGGGGCGGATGGAACGGTGGACGTGGGAAGGAATGCCGTAGAGGAAATCATGAACATCAATCTGTTGATGGAAGTACCACGTGACCTGGAAGAACGGGCCGATGGGAAATGCTCTGTGGATATGCCTCTGTCTGTAACGGTGGCACTTCGTTCCGGAGATCCACTTATCCACTTTAACGTCGACTTGGATAACCAGGCACTAAGCCATCGTCTCCGCGTAGTATTCGCAACGGATATTGCCTCCAGGTTCTCCTATGCAGATCAGCCTTTTGGTATAATCAAGAGACCAGTTGCCCTTCCGGAACTCGATGTGTGGGAAGAAGAAGAGTGGCAGGAAAAGCCGATTTCCATCGAACCGATGCAAAGTTTCGTGAACTTGCATGATGAGGGTCATGGATTCACGGTCTTCACAGAAGGAGTCCGTGAGTATGAAATCATCGGCGAGCATTATGACACGATTGCCCTCACCCTGTTCCGTACGTTCGGATACATGGGCAAAGAGGATCTTCTATACAGACCTGGTCGTGCTTCTGGAGAGAAAATCATCGAAACTCCTGATGCACAAATGATCGGTGAATTGAAGTTCACCTTTGCATACCAGATGAATACAGGCTACTTTGATGATGCAGAGCTTGTCAGGACAGCGAAGGAGTACCTGTCGCCGCTTGCGGTGTATCAACTGGCAGACTTCCTAAATGGGCGCTTGATCTTCTCGAATCGGGATGAAGAAGCGAAGTTTGAAAAGGAATACAGCCTGTTTGAAGTCAGCCCTGACCACACAGCTGCAGTGAGTGCCATCAAGAAAGCAGAACGGTCGGATGCTTACATCCTGCGATGCTTCAATCCATACGAGACTTCAAAGTCGACGGTCGATGTAAAGAATCGCACGTTGGAAGCAGTGGCCCTGAACGAAACAACAGCTATGGAAAACATCACGGACTTGTCACACTGTCAGCTTCAAACCTACGTTATAAAATGAATGCAATCATAGGGGTATCCCCCCTATGATTGTTCACGTTGGGTGGCAGTCGAAAAGAGGAGATGCAATTGAATTTATTCTTGAATAAACGCCTTGCCGGAATCTTTCAATCATTCCTGGAGAGGGATGGATGGCTGCCTGATGAGATGGCATCCCATTTTGATGTCTCCACGCGTACCATCAGAACCGATATCAAAAAGCTCAATGACAGTCTTGCACCCTATGGAGCAGAGATAGCCCTTGAGAGGCAGAAAGGATATCACCTTCTGGTATGGGAAAAAGAAGCGTTTGATGGCTTATGTGATCAATTCAACCGCCAGAACGTGGTGCAGGATGACCCGGACTACCGCGTTCAATACGTCTTGAAATCCCTCTTATTATCAAAAGGATTCACGAAGCTCGAAGACCTGGCCGATCAGATGTTCATCAGCAGAGCCACGTTGAACAATGATATGAAAAACGTTCGCAGAATCCTGACAGGGTATCATCTGGAACTGTCGTCAAAACCGGGCCACGGGATAAGAGTGGACGGGGAAGAAAAGAACATCCGATTCTGCCTTGCGAAAAATCTATCGCAAGGATCCTCCGAAATCGGTCGGACCAGCGCCCTTCATCGCTTTTTTGACATGAAGGAGTTAGAGAAGATCTCCACTATCCTGACGGCTCAGTTTAGGCAGCACTCGTTGAATCTGCCGGATATCGCTCTGGAAAATCTCATCATCCATACAGCCATATCCATCGAACGAATCCGTACAGAGCACCCGATTTCGGTGTTTGCCACATTCGAAGCACCGGTCGACTATCAGCAATTGGCGGAAACCATCGTGAGCGACCTTGAGGAAACATTCTCCCTCGGATTCTCTGACGCTGAGAAGATTTACTTCCTGCTGCAGATCATGAGCAAGGTGCGCCCAAAGGTGAAGGACGGAGACTATATGGCAGATGAGCAACATGAGCTCGTCATGGATATGCTTGAGTATATCTATAAGCGGCATCATTATGACCTCCGATCCGACACCCAGTTAAAATCGGATCTCATTTCTCACCTGAAGGCCATGCTCTACCGGATCCGATTCAATATGAATATGAAGAACCCCCTCCTGGATCATATCAAAATCAACTATCCCGTGGCCTATGAGGTCACCCTAGGGGCGGTGAAGGGAGTACAGGATCGATTTCCGAGCGCGGTGAACGACGATGAGCTCGGCTACCTCGTCCTTCATATCGGGGCAGCCCTTGAGCGGAAGTACTTCCTGGAGTCAGACCGGAAAAAAGTGGCGCTCATTGTATGCGGGACAGGGCTCGGTACCGCCCGTCTCCTGGAAACGAAGCTGCGTGCCACGTTCCGGGACCTGGTGATCACGGATATCATCTCCCTTTATGAATATGAACACCGGGAGAGCATCAGTGAAGACATCGTCATCTCGACAGTGAAATTATCCAAAAAGAACAAACCGGTGGCGATTGTCAGTCCCTTCCTGACTGACGATGAATCAAAGCAGGTAGAAGCCATTATGAATGAGTCGATCCTGAAATCGACCATGCTCACGACCTATTTCAGGCCGATTCTATTCCGCCACATAGAAGGAAAGGTGGACAAGGAAAGCCTGTTGAAAAGCATGAGTGAGCAGTTGGAAGCAGAAGACTTCGTGGATCAAGATTTCCATGCATCGGTCCTTGAACGGGAATCCCTTGGTTCCACTGCGATCGGAAAAGGAATCGCTATACCGCATCCCCTGGGATTGATCGCCAAGGAAACCATCATCAACATCGCCATCCTCGATCACCCGGTCGAATGGAATGACGGGCATGAAGTAGGCGTCGTATTCCTCATCGCCATGGGGAATAAAAACTACGAAGAAGCAACCAAGATCTATGATCTCTTCATCGAATTCACCGAAAGCAAGAAGTACAAGGAGCTGTTGAAATGCCGCTCTTTCGAAGATTTCGTTGCCCTGTCAAACGTCATCATGGATAAATAAGAGACCACCCCGGTTTTTGATGCCCGGGGTGGTTTCTACATTTTAGCGTGAGGCATGAAAAAAGCCGAATCCGTCACGGCTATCTGTTTGTGCCCTTAGAATAACTTGTACCAGTATAAAGTGGCATCGATATTTGGGTTGTATGCTTGTTTTAGAGTATCAACTCCACCCAGCTTGAACCCTTGTTTCACGTAAAATCTGCATGCATCGAGATTATCATCCTGTGCTTCAAGGGACATGCCTATAAGACTTCGTTCCCGTGCCCATTCCTCTGCTTGATGTAGGAGTACCTTTCCGACACCGCTGCCTCGGTATTCTCGTTTCGTTGCAATGTTTTCGATGTAACAGAATCGATTCCACTCTTTCACGACTCGAATCTGCCCTATACAGGAATCGTTCAGATAAGCTAAGAAAACTTTTTTGTCCTCCCGGTCGATATACTGGTCCCATTCAAGGTGGTCGTCGGGGAACCGTGTTTCTGTCTCTTCATCAAAAAGAACTTCTTTGTAGGACCACTTCCCCGATTGTAAGCGGGGGACGACTCGGCCGTATAGTCTGAAGGGGTCGTTTGTTTTGTTAATGTCTTCTATTAGATCATCGGTTAATGGAGAGATGATGAGTTTGCTTTCGTGAGTCAATCGTATGCACTTCCTTTCTGGTCTGGTTTTGGGTTCGGTCTTTTTCAGATGATTGTTGGTGTATCCTCTATTAATAATTCCATAAAAAGTGAATGAGTCCTTGTTTGAGTGATAAGCATTCTTGGTAGGGGTGTATCTTTGGGTAGGGTCCGTTCCCTTTCGCTACAGGGATTTGCTTTCCGCGGGGAGCAAGTCGAGCCTCCTCGTGCCTGCGGGGTCTCAATCATCCTCCTTTTCCGCAGGAGTCAAATCTCTTCCGCTTCAGTGCACTCTGTGATGGTGATTAGAAATGCGTTGGACTTCCATTCCATAAGTTAGGGCAGGGTGGCATAAAGTCATCGTTTCGTTCATTGTGAGGAGGGGTGCTCATGAAGAGTGGTCCGTTCCCTTCCGATGCAGGAATTTGCTTTCTGCGGGAGTCAAATCCCTTCCGCTTCAGTACACTCAGTGCTAGTTAAGTAGGCTATGCATACAACAAGGTAGCGACGGGGATCTAAATCATTCATTTTTTTAAAATAGTGTGGAGTCGTATGCAAATGATTTCAAACCTCATAGAAAAGGTGGGATCCATTCCCCTTTAAGAATCACCTAACGCTCATCAATTCGCACAAAGTGCAGTGCAGCGAAGGCCACCCGACTCCTATGGGAATAGCGGGCAGGGTGAGACCCTGCAGGCTCGCCGAAGCGGCTCACCGCACGCCCCATGGAAAGCGGGTGGCCGCAGCGGAACGGAACGACCCATTCTCCCCTCACTCCCATTTGAAAACAGGAAGTTGATTCCCTGTTTCGAAATAGCCCATTATCGTTTTTACATAACGTAATGGCCCATCTACGGCTTCAATTTTTCATAATGGAGGCCATAACATCTTGCGTAGAATCAGTCGGATACCACTTCAATGCACAAAGTGCAGAGCAGAGGAGGTCACCCGATTCCTATGGGAGAAGCGGCTCACCGCACGCCCCATGGAAAGCGGGTGGCCGCAGCGGAACGGAACGACCCATTCTCCCCTCACTCCCATTTGAAAACAGGAAGTTGATTCCCTGTTTCGAAATAGCCCATTATCGTTTTTACATAACGTAATGGCCCATCTACGGCTTCAATTTTTCATAATGGAGGCCATAACATCTTGCGTAGAATCAGTCGGATACCACTTCAATGCACAAAGTGCAGAGCAGAGGAGGTCACCCGATTCCTATGGGAGAAGCGGCTCACCGCACGCCCCATGGAAAGCGGGGCAGCGGAACGGAACGACCCATTCTCCCCTCACTCCCATTTGAAAACAGGAAGTTGATTCCCTGTTTCGAAATAGCCCTTAATCATTTTCACATAAAGTAATGGCCCATCTACAGCTTCAATTTTTCATAACGGAGACCATAACATCTTGCGTAGAATCAGTCGGATACCACTCCAATGCACAAAGTGCAGAGCAAAGGAGGTCACCCGACTCCTATGGGAGAAGCGGGCAGGGTGAGACCACGCAGGCAGCGCCGAAGCGGCTCAAAGCACGCCCCATGGAAAGCGGGTGACCGCAGCGGAACGGAACGACCTATCTCCACCAAATGAGTACTATAGACCGGACAGGTACAGAATAATAGTTCTTCCACCTCTTCTAAAATATGTTTTATCCCCTAAAAGTCGGGTAAATAAGTACTACTTACAACGATAGGGGAAGATGAATGTTGACCTACTTGAACAGAGGAAAAGAACGGATAAAATTTGACTGTGAAGGCGACCGGATGGACTTACATATTCTTCAATGCAGACAGTGTTCAAGTGAGTTCAGGTCGACAATGGAAGAAACTTTTACCTGTACCACATGCGAAGACGAACACTCACCAGTATCTGGATTTAATGTCATTGGGATCATTGAGAAGCAAGTAGGGAATGGGGTGCACGCATGAAAAGAGATCGACTTTTGGAAACAAAGATGGATTTCAATGACATCTTATGGATGACCTCCGGAGTAGCAGTTATCCTCCTTGTCATCATGATGGCCAGCTTTTTCATCATTTCTTAAAATATCGCATCCCGTGCGATATTTTTTTGTTCTTATATATAGAAAAAAAGAAGGACCGTCATGATCGACGGTCCTTCTTTTTAATTACCCTTTATAGTTTTCATCATACTCAAGGTAGATGACATGTGTCTCCAAATAGTCATGAAGTCCATGCTTCCCATCGGCACCGCCCAGTCCAGACTGTCCGCGTCCGGCGTGGTACCCATGTATGGCTTCGAAGTTTTCACGGTTGACGAATGTTTCACCGTAGTGAAGTTCATTGGCAGCTCTCATGACTTCATGCAGATTCTCACTGAAGATCGAAGAGGACAAACCATATTCCGTATCGTTGGCCAATTCGATGACTTCATCAAAGTCGCTGTAGGTCATGATCGGGAGCACTGGGCCGAAGATTTCCTCCTGGATGATCTCCATATCCTGTTTTACGTCGACAAGGACAGTCGGCTCGAAGTAGAAGCCTTTTCCTTCTAGAGCTTTACCGCCTGTAAGAATACGGGCGCCTGCCTCAACGGCATTGTTCACCATTTCAGATACTTCTTCGATCCGGTCTTTGTTGACGAGAGGTCCGATGTCACTGTCACGGCTTGTAGGGTCACCGACCGTTGTGTTTTTCATAGCTTCGGTGATCTTGGAAATGAATTCTTCCGCCACGCTTTCGTGTACGTAGACACGTTCTGCATTCGTACAAGCCTGTCCGGAGTTCGTGATCCGTGAGGTTTTGATGCGGTCGACGGCAAGGTCGATGTTGGCGTGCTTCGTCACGATGGCGGGTGCTTTACCGCCAAGCTCAAGGTTTACCTTCGTGATGGAATTGGCTGCGGCTTCCATGACTTTGGATCCGGCAGGGTAGCTTCCTGTCATCGTTACGAGACCGACACGGGGATGACCGGCCATGCGGTTCCCAATTTCTGATCCTTTTCCGGTCACAAGGTTGAAGACGCCTTTTGGAAGGCCGATTTCATCGACGATCTTGGCAAATTCACAGGCAGTATTCGGCGTGTACTGACTAGGTTTGAGGACGATGGTACAGCCGGTCACGATGGCCGGTGCCACCTTCCTTGCAAGAATGAACATCGGGAAGTTCCAAGGGACGATCCCGGATACAACGCCGATCGGTTTTTTATAAACGAGGATGTTTTCGTTCGAACGCTCACTTTGGAGGATTTCTCCTTCATAGCGAAGTGCCCATCCTGCCATGTAGCGGAAGTAATCGATCGCCGTATTGATTTCGTCTTCGGACGCCTTGACGGTTTTCCCGTTTTCCTCCGTCAGCATCTCGACGAATTGTTCTTTTCGTTCTTCCAATTTATCGGCCATCTTGTGGAGATAGGATGCACGTTCAGTTGACGGGACCTTTTCCCACGATAGGAATGCTTTATGGGCGGCGTCGATAGCCTGATCCACGTCTTCTTCAGTTCCTTTTGGGACTTTCGAAATGACGTCTTCCGTAGCAGGATTGATGACGTCTGATACTTCACCTGAAGAACTATCTACAAATTCACCATTAATGTATAGCTGATACTGTTTCATGAAGATCCTCCTCGTAAGTCTTTGAATATGCCTATACTATTCCCTTACACTGTCTGGAACTAAACATATGGATAGGTCGAATGGAGTGAAAAGATATGGTAGTATAATGAAAAAACAGGGGAAGAGGTAGGGATATGGCGATTCAAGGATTGAACCATTTTTTATTTTCTGTATCGAATTTGGATCGATCGATTGCTTTTTATCAAGAAGTATTTCATGCGGAGCTTTTGGTGAAAGGAAGATCGACAGCCTACTTTGACTTAAGTGGCATGTGGCTGGCATTGAATGAAGAAAAGGATATCCCGCGGCAGGATATTCATCAGTCCTATACTCACATCGCTTTTTCTGTTAAGGAAGAAGAAATGGGTACCATGTATGATCGGCTGGTAAAAAGCGGGGCGTGTATCCTTGGGGGAAGGGAGCGGGATTCGAGGGATAAGGAGTCGATTTATTTCACTGATCCCGATGGTCATAAGTTTGAGTTCCATACAGGAACGTTAGAGGATCGGTTAAGCTATTACCGTGAAGAAAAGAAGCATATGGAGTTTTATGATGATAGAAAAAAGCCATGATCGATGTGATCATGGCTTTTGGATTAGTTGCCTGGTTCGGCGACTTTTACGAGCTGCTTACCGAGGTTTTTCCCTTCGAACAATCCGAGGAATGCTTCTGTTACGTTGTCCAATCCTTCGGTGATCGTTTCTTCGTATTGAAGTTTCCCTTCACTGAGCCACTTACCGAGGTCGGAGGCTCCTTCTTTGAAGCGATCGTTATAATCGTTCACAACGAATCCTTTCATCAGGGCGCTCGTTTTGATCAGTCTAGACTGAACGCGAGGACCGAGGTCTTCTTCTGTTTTGTTGTAGGAAGAGATCGCTCCGCATACAGGCACACGGGCATGTTTATTCAGGAGGCTGAGTGCAGCGTCTCCGATTTCCCCACCGACATTTTCAAAGTAAACGTCGATTCCATCGGGACAGGCTGCTTCAAGGGACTCTTGGATATTACCCGTTTTGTAGTTGATGGCTTCATCGAAACCAAGGGTTTCTTTCAAGTAGTTCACTTTCTCGTCAGAACCTGCAATCCCCACCACGCGGGCACCTTTGATTTTCGCGATTTGTCCTACGGCTGATCCGACGGCACCGGCAGCTCCGGATACGACGACGGTTTCTCCTTCTTTCGGTTGGCCGATATCAAGAAGGCCGAAATAGGCGGTGAGGCCAGTCATACCCAGGATGCTCAGGTGAGTCGAAATCGGTGCTACATCAGGATCGATGGCGCGCACGGCATTCTCGCTTGCCAAGGAATATTCCTGCCAAGGGAGCATACCGACGACAAAATCGCCTTTTTTGAAATGCTCGGATTGTGAATCGACAATTTCACCTACGACGCCTCCGGCAAGGGCTTCATTCAATTTGAAAGGTTCTACATAGGACTTGGCATCTGACATGCGACCACGCATATAAGGGTCGACTGAAAGATAAAGGGTCTTTACAAGAACCTGTCCTTGGTCGGGGCGAGGTACGTCAATCTCCTTATAGTGAAAATCCGATTCGACAGGTGTTCCATTTGGACGCGATACAAGTTGAATCTGTTTTTGCTTGTCTGGCAGCATGGCTGATCCTCCTCTTCATTTTTAAAAATCTAGTGTATGCAATAGGATGTTTTTCATGCAATTGACCCCTCAATTAAGGGTCATGGATACCGTAACATAAATGGGAATCCCTAAACAAAGAATAAGACTTAAGAAAAAGCCGGTTTGAGTGATCAAACCGGCTCCCTGCTTTATTCCTTGATGTTCTTCTGGATGTAGCTGATTGTTTTACGGAGTTCATTCGGATGCGGACGGCCGAATGGACCGGTTTGTTTTTGCTGATAAAGGATTTCTCCTTTTTCATTTACCAGGAAGTAGGCCGGCTCACCGTGCTGTCCGTGATCTTCATATGGAGCATCTTCTCCGTGATAAAATACATCGAATGCCTTGATGGCTTCCATTTTTTCATCTGATAGAATCGGGAAGGTGATATCTTCTTTATCGACGAGTTCCTTCAGGTTATCAAGGGAGTCGCTGGAGATCCCGATGATATGGACGCTGTGCTTCTCGAAGTATTCCTTACCTGCCTGGAATTCACGAAGCTCTTCCTGGCAGACGGGACACCAGGATCCTCTGAAGAATACGATGAGGTGCCAGCTGTCATGTTCTTTTTGGTGTTGTTTAAAACTGAATGTTTCACCTGCTACGGATGGAAGTTCAAAATCCGGTACTGTATCTTTTAATTGAAACGTTGCCATGATTACATTCCTCCTGTTTGGTTTACGCGTTTTGCATGTTTCGTATCTACAGTCCTTATTTTTCCCGCTCTTATGAAGTTGAAACATAGAAGGAATGGGCGATGTGCTTGATGGGTGTATGATAGTCTATGAGTGAAGAGTCCGCGAGCCCTTGTGTCATGGGCTTCCGGACCAGAAGGGGAGAGTAATATGGATAAAAATGAAATCAGGCATAAAGTATGGGGAAAGCTGACGGACGAAAAGCTGGGGCGATTCCCGTTTCCTCTGACAAATCGAATCCCGAATGTGAAGGGGGCAGAGAAGTCGGCTGCCCATGTAAGGGAGCTGGATATCTATAAGCGTGCAGGCGTCATCAAGGTGAATCCCGATGCACCGCAGCTTCCTTTGAGGGCATCAATCTTGAAGGACGGGAAAATCCTTTTGATCCCGACTCCCCGATTGAAGGATGGGTTTGTGATGATCAGGCCTGAAGATGTTCCTGAAGGGGAAGCACGTAAGGCAGCAAGCATCAAACATATGAACGCGTATGGACGGGTCGTTCCTCTGTCCCGGATTCCCACCATTGATTTAATCGTTGTAGGTTCAGTAGCCATCCATCAAGACGGAAGGCGGTTGGGGAAGGGGGAAGGGTATGCCGATCGTGAATATGCGATCCTGAGGGAAATCGGAAACCCGGCCGTACCCGTCGTCACAACGATCCATAGCGCACAACTTGTGGATGATGATATTCCAAGAGATTCATTTGACCTGGCCGTCGACTATATCGTGACGGAAGAAGGGGTGCTGGAGACGAATACACCTTATGAAAAGCCTGCTGGGATACAGTGGGAACATGTGACAGACGAAGAGAAGGAGCTGATGCCGATCCTGAGAGAACTGGAACATCATCAATCCCGGGAATAGCGTTTGCTTCCGGGCTTAGATTTCACCTCGTTCCAGGCAGCTATGGCATCGTTCCTGCTGTGACCGGTGTTGTGCGGGTCGTTGAAATAGTCCCGGATGAAGCGGTTATATTCAAACTGCGGTGAGATGACCCGTTCATAGGACGGGTCTTTTTTCCGTTTCTCCTCTTCATGCCAGGCTTCAACGGCATCCCGATAGGTCTTCCCGATGTTTTCCCTGAAGAAATTTTGGATAAAGGTACTGAAATGGAAGTTCGGGATGACGGACTGGAAGAAGGACCGCACGTGCTGACTGCATCGGTGTCCTTCCGTAATGATCGTATCAAGGGAGAGAGTCACCGGTTGTACGGCCTTCGGTCTGGCAGTCCGGGCAGGTTTCAACATGATTCCGGTTTCGAGGAAATGCCCGATGCGCGTGCTGATTTCTTCTTTGGAACCGGCTGCACTCATCCCTATGGATCTGCAGAACAGTTGGAGTTCTGATTTTAGCCAATAGTACTCTCTGAACTAGTTTGCAGGAGTTTCTTTCGATAATTCAGGCCTCATGGTATTTCCTCCAAATTATGGTTTTATTCTTATAGTATAGAACGCTTGTTCCTTTTCGGGAAGAAAAAAACACCCGCCCTCAGGCAGGTGTTGGGTCAATGGCTTAGTATCCGTCGACAACAAGATCGAGCTTTCCAGTTGCCGGATCGATGACGAGTCCGTGGACAGGCGTTTTCTTGTCCATGAGCGGATGATTCTTGATCATATCAACGCTGTGGGCGACGCTTTCTTGAACGGAGTCAAAGCCCTTCAACCAGTCGTGTAGGTCGATGCCGGAATAGTTGAGCGTACCCAGGGTATCCTCGCTGATGCCGCGTTCTTTCATCTTATCGACCATCTTATGGCTGTCGATTGCGCTCATGCCGCAGTCATGGTGTCCGATGACGATGACTTCATCTGCCTGTAGCTCATACACGGCAACAAGAAGGCTGCGCATGATACTTCCGAATGGATGTGTCAGGATGGCGCCGGCATTCTTTACGATTTTGACATCGCCGTTTTTGATGTTCATGGATTTAGGGAGTAGTTCCACCAAGCGTGTATCCATGCATGTGAGGATAACGAGACGCTTATCCGGGAACTTGGTGGTACGGTACTGCTCATACGCTTTTTCTTCCACGAATTGTTCGTTGTAGTCGAGGATGGTGTTCAATAGAGTCATTGGTTCTTCTCCCTTTCGCTAATTAGTCAACTCCTGCTGAAGCAGGGTTTCGATCTCTTTTATTTTATCCATCACTTCTTGTCGATTCCAGTCCGATGTATTGGAAAGTTTTAAATAGAGGGAGGAAACCTTGGCCAGAGCTTCGTTCCCATTCGCTTTTTTCCTTGGAAAAGGTGAATTCCCCATCAAATCGAACAGACCATTCATCTTTTCGGATACTTTTTGGTACTGATCATCCTTTGAAATGATGGCGATGTGATAATGCTGGTGATGATCAGAGAAGCGATAGTGAAGGTCGAATAAGCCAAAGGCATCGTCCTTCTTTAAGTTGAGCTCCATTGTACCATCCGGAACCCTATGAATCATTCTGGCAAACTTAGGTGAACTCTCTTCCTCGACAATGGAAAGGAAGTTTTCTCCGACATCCAGGAATTCGTAGCCGGGATTGGAGGCGTCGATCACGTTGAACTTCCGATCGATCAACAGATAAGGGATAGGGCATAGGTGCAGATTTTCCACATGATCACTCCTAGATTTAGGGAGTATGGATGTCATTGCCCTCCTTACTGGTGTTGGAGGTAAGGTGACATGTGGGATAACATTCAGGGAGGCCCTTTTATGATTGGCAAAGCTCGTGGTGGAGGAGGTTAGCTTTCCAGTGATACGGATTGTTTCGAAAGGTCGGTAAGGTGGCTGTTCAATTCATCCAGATCATTGAAGGTCATTACCTGTTCTTTCTCAAGGAAGTCCAATTTATATTGGGCAACAAGTCTTCCTCCTACAACTATATTAATCTTTTCGTTTACTTTTCTAATCGATTCGATGCACGTTTTCAGTCTGCCCAGTTCAGTGGTCATCCCGATGGAGATCCCGACCATCTGTGGTTGCCAGGCTTCAATAAACGTGACGGCATCGTTGATGGGAACGTTGGCCCCTAAGAAACGGGTGTTCCATTTATGTTCTTTGAAGATTTCATTTGCCAATTCCAGCCCGAGACTGTGCTGCTCCCCTTCAATGCAGAATAGGAGGGCCTTCGGCTGATTTTTCCCTGCTTTATGTTCATTCATCAGATAAGAGAGGAGATACTTCAAGGTGGCTGTGGCTAGATGCTCATCAGCGACAGTGATTTGATTCTTCTCCCACATTTCACCGATTCTATACATGGAAGGTTTGACGACCTTTTCATAAAAAGACAGGTGATCCATTTTCGATTCAATGGCTGATGCGTGTAGTTCAAGCAATGAATGCACGTCCCCTTGCAGGATTGACTTCGTGAAAGTCTGGACTAGCTGATTCATCTTCATCACTCCTGAGATGGTGAAAAATACCTTATTCTATATTCCATAAATAAATTGAAAATCCTTCTTCCATCACACAATTGTGCTAGTTGACTTTTTGAACGGATTTCCAGTATGATAACGCTTGAACAACCAGTTGACAGGCCATGGGGCAAATGTAAAATATACGCCTGGGGCTATCATTCAAGCGTACCAAACATCGGGTGCATTTGCAATGGATACCGGTCCGGGCCTCGTATGACTGATAAGGAGGACGTTTCATGTCAGGCAGAAAAGATGAAGATCTTACAGACTTGTCCCTTTTAGGGAATCAAGGTACAAACTATCTATTCGAATATGCTCCGGAGATCCTGGAAGCATTCGATAATAAACATCCCAACAGGGACTACTTCGTGAAATTCAATTGTCCGGAATTCACTAGCCTTTGTCCGAAAACCGGACAGCCGGATTTTGCCACCATCTACATCAGCTATATCCCTGGTGAAAAAATGGTGGAAAGTAAATCGCTTAAACTGTATCTGTTCAGCTTCCGTAACCATGGTGACTTCCATGAAGATTGCATGAACATCATCATGAACGATTTGATCGAGCTCATGGATCCACGTTATATCGAGGTCTGGGGCAAGTTCACTCCTCGCGGCGGCATCTCCATCGATCCTTACACCAACTACGGGAAACCGGGTACGAAATACGAGGAAATGGCGTTCCATCGCTTGATGAATCATGATATGTATCCTGAGACCATCGACAATCGTTGATGGTGAAGGCGATCCAATGCGATCGTCTTTTTTTTATGTCTCCAGCTTGCTGAATCTAGTAAAATAGGAAGTGGCTTTCGTATAAGGGAAGAGAAATGCAGAAAAGAAGGGAAACAATATGAAATCATATCGTGCATCATTATGCGTGCTCATCGGGGCAAGCAGCTACGGCATCCACGCCTCGGTTGTGAAGCTGGGCCTGGGAAAAGGCTATTCGGTCCCGGATATCACAGGACTTCAATATTTATTCGGCTTGGTGATGCTGTTCGCAGCGTTTTTGTTCACACGCAAGGTGAAGATGACGGCCGGACAAGTGGCTTCGCTATTGGGGGTAGGGGTGTTTTTAAGTTTAACGGGGATCTTTTATGGCATGAGCCTCAGTCTCATCCCTGCTTCCATCGCCGTCGTCATGCTGTTTCAATTCACATGGATCGGAGTTCTGATCGAAGCCCTCTATATAAGGAAACTACCTTCAAAAAAGAAACTGGTTTCTGTGCTGTTTTTATGGATCGGTACGTTATTCGCCGGCGGCTTGGGTTCCTCCCATGGCTTCGACTGGACAGGTAACTCGCTCGGGCTATTATATGGATTCGGTGCTGCCGTCACGTTTGCCCTGTTCATGTTTTTCAGCGGCAAGGCCGCGAGAAATGTACCAACCTTCCAGAAAAGCATGATCATTTCATTGGGAGGCATACTGGTTGTGCTGGCGGTGTTTCAGCCATCCTTCATCCAACAGCCGTCTGAAATCGTGGGAATGGCGGATTTCGGCCTGCTGGTGGCCATATTCGGAAACATCCTTCCCGTTGTCTTCTTTGCCATTGGGACACCACATCTTGATTCGAGTATGTCGACGATCATGGGGGCAGCGGAGCTACCCGCTGCCATCCTGGCCGCCATGTGGATCCTTCATGAGCAGGTTGCGGTCTTTCAATTTGCAGGGATCGTCCTGATTCTGGCAGGAATCATCATCCCACAAATACAGCCAGGACAAAAGAAGAGTTTTAGTTAAAGCCGCCGGATCGTTTCGGCGGTTTTTCCTTTTTAAAACCCTTTCAATTGTCGCAATTATTAAACCTTATTTATTTAACCGGCTTCCCTTTACAAAGGGGTGCAAAGGGCTTTATAATGCGCGTTGTTCAACTTTTTAAAAGCACGGATATTTCATATAAAGGAGGTTGCGGAGATGCGGCAAAAGATTTTTTCATTCTTGATGATGAACGTCGGGGCATTGCTTGTGGCGGTCAACGTTCATTTTTTCCTATCACCCAATGATTTAGCGACTGGAGGAGTGAGCGGTCTGTCGATTATCATGAATCACGTGTTCCCGGGTATGTCGCTGGGGCTATTCATGATTCTCATCAATCTGGTCCTGTTCGTAGTCGGTCTGATTTTCCTTGGCTTCAGCTTCGGGGCAAAAACAGTGTATGCGAGTTTTGCCCTGTCATTCTTTGTGTGGCTTCTTGAAACGGTTGCGCCGATCCATGCACCGCTATCAAATGATGTCCTCATCCAGCTCATCATCGGCCAATGCATCGCCGCAATCGGAATGGCAATCGTATTTCATCAGGATGCTTCCACCGGAGGAACCGATATCATCGCTATGATCCTGAACAAATACTTCAATATTGAAGTGGGACGCGGCGTCCTGCTTTCAGATTTGACCATCGCACTTTCTTCGACGATCCTGTTCGGACCACAGGTGGGAATGTACGCTTTCTTCGGAGTCATCCTGAACGGCTTGGTGATCGACTATGTGCTTTCACAATTCAATTCCAATAAGGAAGTGGTGATCATCAGCCGCCATAGCACGGAGATCAAGTCGTATATCGTCCATGAGCTTGGGAAGGGTGCCACGGTCCATACGGCAACAGGTGCCTTCACTTCTGATGAGAAGGAAGTCATCACCACGATCTTGGGACGCAAGGATTATTCCCGACTAAAGGGCTTCATCACGAAAACAGACAACAAGGCGTTCATCACAGCCCATACAATGAATGAAATCCTTGGTCAAAACTTCAAACGTTTGGCATAAGCAAAAGCCTGAGGAGCGCTCCTCAGGCTTTTTTAATAGGTTCATTCCGCTTGTTTGAAGTTATTCTGGATGAAGGCTTCTTCCTCTTCCTTATTCATGATGCCGTAGGCCTCTCCTACAGTGCCACCCTGGAGGGTCCAAAAGTAGTTATGGTCTTTGTCGATGGAAGAAAAATCTTCTTTTTTCCACTTTTCGGCGATGTTTTGGAGTTCTTCTTTATGGTCGAAAGAGGAGGCTTGAATGGTTTCAAGAACAGGTTGGACCGTTTCCGGCATCATGGGAATGGCTCCCCATTTATCCTGGGAGCGGACCTTCTGGTGGGTCATTTTGTGCATGATGTCGACGATTTCACTTTCTTCGGCGTTTTCAGGGATCTTCAAGGTATACTCGATTCCCCCGATGGTGCCCGTCTGCTCCCTCACTTCTTCTTCCTTGGTTGCGTAAGGAGAGTCTTTATCCTCAGGTTTTTCAGCTTTTGCAGGATTAGCTTTTTCTTCAAAAGCTGAAGCATTCTCAAATATCTTATAAGCCCCGAACCCCACAAAGGCGGCAAGCCCAAGTGCAATAAGGGAAACGGACAATATCTTTTTCATTTTCAGCCTCCTGGTATGTTGGTTGGGGTGCGGTTGTTGGTTAAAGGTTGTTTGTAAATCATAGCAAAAAAATAACAAAAAAGCACCGTTTTGAGTATAATTTACCAATCGCTAATCTGATTGGTTTTTGACGTATTTCTAGCCGAAGGGGAAGGACTTTTCAGCTTTGCTGAAAAGCGAGGGAACCTTGGTTCCCTCGAATTCGGCAAAAATCGTGCATACACAGCACTTATAAAGTTGTTGCCATATCATTCTGAATTGCCTTATAATAACATTATATTTTGAGCTACCAAAAGGAGGTGGAATTGGGATGAATCGTTCTGTAGGATTGCGTGGGAAGTATTTGGATTTTATTTACTACTGCCGTGCAATTTTTCATATTGTTGCGTTCAAGGGGACACGTATGCCCTTTTTTAGCAACTGAATATGAATACTGAACGGTAAGAGGTCTCAATTCCAATCACCTGATAGAACGGAAGAAGGGGGCGTTTTTCGCCTTCTTTTTTTATGCCTGATTAAGGGTGAAGAAGCCGTGGACTGCTTATGCACGGTTTTTTTGTCGTGGATCATGTGCCTCTTGCCGCATTAACGGATAAATGAAAGGAAGAGGAAAATGATTATTTGCAGCGCACAACAGATCAGTAAAATGTACGGAGGCCATCCTGTTTTTGAGGACTTGTCCTTTGAAATCCCCCATGGGGCGAGAATCGGCCTTGTGGGAAGGAACGGTACGGGAAAGACGACGCTATTCAAGCTTCTTGCAGGAAACGACACCCCCGATTCGGGGACAATTTCGATGAAAAAGAACGCAAAAATCGGCTATCTTGCCCAGATACCGGAGTATCCGGAAGGGACATTGGGAATCGACGTCTTGAAGTCAGCGTTCGCCGATCTCGTGGCCATCGGTGAAAAACTTAAAGAGTTGGAAGTGAAAATGGGCGACGGACAGGGGGACCTGGACACGATCCTTGAGGAGTATGGGCGATGTCAGGATCTTTTCAGCAATGAAGGGGGGTATGAGATGGAGGCGTCGATTGCCATGGTCGTGAATGGGCTTGGGATCCAGGGGCTTTTGGATAAAGAGTTTTCTTCCTGTAGCGGAGGAGAACAGACGAAGCTAAGCCTTGGATACATCCTTCTTCAGGAACCGGACCTTCTTCTGTTGGATGAACCGACGAACCATCTTGATATCGCCGCCGTCGAGTGGCTGGAGCAGTTTTTGACAGATTATAGCGGCACCGTGATGTGTATCTCTCATGATCGTTACTTCCTGGATCATGTGATCAATAAGGTGTATGACCTTGAAGATGGGGAAATAACCATATACCACACCGATTATTCTGGATTTGTGCAAGAGAAGGAAGAACGTCTGATGATCGAGTTCCAGGCCTATCAGGAGCAGCAGAAGAAAATCAAGAAAATGAAAGAAGCCATCAAGCGTTTGAGGGAATGGGCGAATCAGGCAAATCCTCCAAATGAGGGCCTTCATAAGCGGGCTCGCAGTATGGAAAGGGCCCTCGAGAGGATGGAGAAGCTGAAGCGTCCGGTGCTTGACCGCAAGAAGATGGGCTTGGAGTTCGAAGGCGGTGATCGGAGCGGGAAAATCGTCTTCTCCATGGTGGGAGCTTCGAAGTCCTTTGATGGACGCACACTCTTCCATGACGCCCAAATGGATCTGCGGTTCAAAGACCGCACGGCCATCGTCGGACAGAACGGGACTGGGAAGTCGACTATCGTCAAGATCCTCCTGGGTGAGATGACCGCTGACGACGGGGACGTGAAGATCGGTAGCAATGTGAAAATGGGGTACCTTTCCCAGCACTTTGTCGTGGCAGATCCGGAAGCCCGTCTCATCGACGCGTTCCGGGATGAAGTGGCGGTGACGGAAGGAGAAGCGCGTCATATCCTTGCGCGTTTCATGTTTTATGGGCCGAATGTGTTCCGGAAGGTTGGACAGCTGAGCGGTGGGGAAAAGATGAGACTGCGCCTCGCCCAACTCATGCACCAGGATCTCAATCTCCTCGTTCTCGATGAACCGACCAATCATCTCGACATTGATTCGCGTGAGGTTCTGGAGGAGGCCTTAGAGGAGTTCAATGGTACGATCCTTGCTGTATCCCATGATCGCTATTTCCTCAATAAGCTATTCCAGAAAACGTATTGGATCCACGAAGGACAGCTCAATTTCTTTGAAGGTCCATACAGTTGGGCGAAGGAAAAGATCCAGGAAAGGATCACGGTTGAACGGCCGGTTGAGAAGAAAAAGACGGTGACAAAACCACGTGAAAAGGAAAAAAAGACGGCAACAACAGACACCATCGAAGCAGAGCTTGAAGCCCTTGAGACGGAAATTGCTTTGATTGAAGGGCGTCTCCAGACAGAAGAGGATCTCGGGGTGCTCCAAGAACTTCATGAAAAACTGGAACGGCTCGAAGCAGAGAGGGAGCTCAAGTACATTCTGCTTGAAGAACAGCTATCGTAAAAGGAGGAAGCTTATCATGGAGACAAAAGTGGTGATTGTAGGTGCCGGATTATCAGGGATCATGGCGGCACGGACTCTTATGGAAAGAGGGATCACAGATATCCTTCTCGTGGAGAAGAGCAGGAGTGTAGGGGGACGGCTCGCAACGAGACGGATTGGAGAGGGGAAAGCAGATCACGGTGCCCAGTTCTTCACGGTACGCTCCCCGGAGCTCGAAAAAGGAGTAGAGTCATGGCTACAGGAAGGATGGGTCCGCCGTTGGTTCGGTGATTCCCATCCCCGCTACACCGGTACAGAAGGCATGAATGCCCTAGCCAAAAATCTGGCAACAGGACTGACCGTGCGTTTGAACACCAAGGTCCTCTCCATCACAGAACATCCTGATGGATGCGAGTTGCATCTCGAGAAAGGCGAGGTGATCAAAGCGGATCATGTGCTCATCACCGCTCCTGCACCTCAGGCAGCTGAGTTGCTTGGCGTGGAAGCCCCTGTCGCTTTCCGCCCCTGCCTCGTCGGGTTGCTGACACTGGAGGGGCCATCGGGCCTTCCAACGCCGGGACATCTGGATGGGGAGCAGCTGCCATACGGGGTAGAACGGATTGTCGATCATAAGGAAAAGGGGATTTCTTCCACCACGGTACTCTCTGTTTATATGACAGGAGAGTGGAGTGAGGAGCATTTTTCCGAATCGGATGAAAAGGTCCTTGCCCGCATCATCGATCTCGTTCGTCCATATCTTGGAGGGGGAAGTGAAGGCAATGGCAACCAGTTGAAACGGTGGCGTTACGCCGAAGCGGCTGAAGTTGTCGACCAGCCCTTCCTTGAGGCAGGAAAAAGGATGATCATGTGCGGGGATGCGTTTTTGACGAAACGTGATGAATCAGGTAAAACCCGTTTTGAGAGTGCCTACCTCTCTGGGAAATCTGCTGGTGAATTCCTTGCTGATCGGGTGGGAGATTCCTGAATAGGCATCCCCCATTAACCGCAGACTAGAGAAAAAAGAGGCGGCGATCGGAATGGAATTACTGCTACAAAGAGCGGAAGAAAAACAGATCGACACCATCATGGACATCTATGAGCGCTGTAGGGAAGAGTTGGAACAACAAGGGCTCCTCCAATGGGGAGATGGTTACCCGAGCAGGGACTATTTCATTCGTGAAATGGAGGCGGGAAGTCTTTATGTCCTTTTGGCAGACGGAGTCCTTGCGGGATGTGTGACCCTGAATGAATGGCAGTCTCCTGAATGGGAGGATATTTCCTGGAAGTATGACGACGAATGGGTCGTGCACGCCTATTTCCTCGATCCCGAATACCAAGGACAGGGATTGGGGTCTGCATTCTTGGGTGAATGTGAATCCCTGGCAGCCTCCAAAGGGTATAAGAGTATAAGGCTTGACGCCTATGGAAGGAATAAAGGGGCAAATGTCCTGTATGAGAAGAGTGGGTATGAATATCGAGGTTCAATCCGCTTCACGTCTCGCCCTGAAGGACACCAAGAATATCACTGCTACGAAAAACGCCTGTGATGTAATTCGTCCCAAAGGAAAAAGTCCTATTGGAATGGTATACTAACAGGTACAGTAAAGAAGCAAGGATGAGATACTATTGATGCCACTCCTGGATGAAGCACAGGCTTTTTTGATACAGTTTTATCATGAATCGGAGAAAAGCGGATCCGACCTGAAAGAACGGTTGCGTGAAGTGAATGAAGAAATTGATTCCAAGGGCACCTATACCCATACGAAAGAGGAGCTGACGTTTGGTGCGAAGCTTGCTTGGCGTAACAGCAACCGATGCATCGGGCGATTGTTCTGGAATTCCCTCCAGGTGTTCGACCGTCGGGATGCAGCCACGGAAGAAGAGGTACTGGGGGCGTTAGAAGCCCATTTGGAGTATGCGACGAACGGCGGAAAAATCCGACCGACCATCACGGTATTCAGACCGTCTGAACGTGACGAAGAGGACATCCGCCTTTGGAATCACCAGTTGGTTCGATATGCGGGGTATGAGGATGGAAGGGGAGACCCCCATTCCATCGAATTCACCCAAAAGTGCAGGGCACTTGGATGGGAAGGGGAAGGGACGGATTTTGACATCCTGCCGCTTGTCGTCCAGATAGGCGACCGGACCCCTGTATGGAAGAGGATCGCACCGGATCTCGCTCTTGAAGTACCTCTGCGCCATCCTGAATTTCCATGGTTCGGGGACCTGGGTCTGAAATGGTACGGGATCCCCCTTATATCGGATATGGAACTCAAAGTCGGAGGGATTTCCTATAAAGCAGCCCCGTTCAATGGCTGGTATATGGAAACGGAAATCGGAGCCCGTAACCTTGCAGATGAGACGCGCTATAATCTACTGCCCAAAGTGGCAGGCCATATGGGACTGGATACATCGAGGAATATCACGCTGTGGAAAGATAAAGCCCTCATCGAGTTGAATATCGCCGTCCTCCATTCCTTTAAAGAACAAGGGGTCAATATTGTGGATCACCACACGGCAGCCCAGCAGTTCCGCCTCTTTGAAGAAAATGAAAAAAAGGCAGACCGGAAAGTCACAGGTGATTGGACCTGGCTGATTCCGCCCGTCTCGCCGGCTACGACTCATATTTTCCATAAAGAATACGATAACACGTGGAAATCCACCAACTACTTTTATCAAAAAAATCCTTATTAACAGAAAAGCCGCTCACACCAACGTGAGCGGCTTTTCGTTTCAACTGGAATATGGAGGTCGTTTGGAAACTTCATAATAGTGATACCAAAACCGGAACTCATCAAACAGGGTCGAACGGTCGAAGGAGAAGTTCTCAAAGAAATCCTCCAGCAGCCACATCTCGGCGTCATCCAATATGCCTGTCACAAACAATGGTGTCCTGAAGCGTTTATATAAATCTTCATGTCCATAATAGTGAAACAAGTCTTCCACCTGTTGCTCCGTCAATCCGATCACATCCTTTTGGATAGTTTCTCAAGTAAAGACGGCATTTATGCTGTAAAAGTGAAAATGGGCCATGGTACAAGCACAGGTTGTACCACTTGCATAGAATACATTATGTGAAGCCACTCCTTTCATCTTCACACTGGGGGACACCGCCGTCCCCCTCATTACATAAACCAGAAGAGCCCAGCCTGCGCTGAGCTCTTCTTTTCATTCTTAAATATCTGCTGCGAGGACGATTTCCCCTTGGGGCAGCTCGCTATTGGCATCAGGTTCAAGGGACACGGCCACTTGATCCCAGTCTTTTTCAGTAAATTCTTCATTGAATTTGAAGATGACCGATCCTTTACCATCACCGCTCGTGACGAAAGTTCCTGCACGCTCGGGCTTTTCATCCTTGATGAGCCAGACCTGGTACACTTCCTTGTCAGAGAGTTTCGCAAGGTCCGATGCCTGGACAACCATGCTGGTTTGCTTTCCTTGCTTGATGATGCTCGCTGTTCCCGTACCTTGTCCGCTGACCGGGGCAAGCTCTGCGTACTCGACCACCTCATCGATCGTGGCTTCCTCCACCACACGTTTTTGATCTTCAAGCTGAGTGAAGAGGTAGGCGTTTCCGATGATGGACAGGGCGAGAGCGGCTGCGATGGACGGGAAGATCCATGGCCGTCTGCGCTTCTGACGTGGAGCAACAACCGGTTCTTGTTTTTCCTCAGATTCATTCAATATATGGGCAAATACTCTGTCCTCAAGGTCGGTTGGTGGTTCGACCGGCTCAGATGAGTAGGGCAGATAGCCGGATATCTGTTCAAGTTCTTTCAAAAATTCCTGGCATTCTGAGCAGGAGGCAAGATGCTTCTCGAACGCCGCTTTTTCAAGTTCAGATAAATGACCGTTGTAGTAATCCAGTATGTGATCGCATTGATGTTGAGTCATTCGAATTGACCTCCTTTCCCTTTCAGACAAGTATGCAGATGTTTTAGTGCAAGGCGGATCCTGCCTTTGACCGTTCCGAGCGGTGTATCGGTAGCCTCGGAAATGGACTGCTGCGTCTTACCCTTGAAGTAGAAGAGCTGGACCATCGTTTGCTGATCTTCCTTTAATCCACTGATGCAATCTCGTATAGCGGCCCCTTTTTCCTTCCATTCCAGGAGGTCTTGTGGCGTTTCATGGTCAACCTGGAGGGTGTCTTTTTCTATATATTCCACGGTGTCGTGTTTCTTACCTTTCCGGATGGCATCGAGACAGGTGTTCCGGGTCATTGTGAGGAGCCAGGAAGAGAATTTCCCTTTGGATTCTTCATAGTGGGCGTGGGTCTTCCAGAGTTTCATGAAGACCTCCTGTATGACTTCTTCGGCGAGCTCACGGTTTCCTGTCATCTTATATGAAAAGGAGTAGATGAGTTTTTCGTATTGTCTGTAGAGCTCCCGCAGAGCGGATGAATCCTTTTGATGGATGATGCGGTGATACAATTCAATATCCTTTAGATCATGGGACATAACTCGCTCCTAACCTTTGACGTAGTTATCATAAGGATACTAAATAACGGTGCTAAACTCAAAGTTCTACTAAGCTAACGAAAAGTTTGAGGTTTTGGATCACTAAATGTTTGAAAAAGTTGGGTTTAGGGTAATAAATATGGTTTTTTATATGATGGAGAATTTTGGTTCGATCTGATGGTTTGGTAAAGGGTTTTACGATCCTGTTTTTTATTGGTGTGTAGTAGGGGAAGAGACCGTTTCGTTTCACTGCGGCCACCCGCTTTCCATGGGGCGTGCGGTGAGCCGCTTCGGCGCTGCCTGCAGGGTCTCACCTTGCCCGCTTCTCCCATAGGAGTCGGGAGGCCTCCGCTGCACTTCACTCTGTGCGTGGGAGATGGATGTGCTGATTCGGAACAGATATCGTCATCTTGATTTCGTAATGAAGATGTGGGGAAGACAAAATCGATCCGTTTCGCTAGGGTCATTCCTTTTCCATGGAGTGTTCCTTGAACCCAATCGATTCGCCTGCAGGGTCTCACTCTATTCGCTATTCGCATAGGAGTGGGGGGACTCTACATCATTTTTTAAATTAGTATGTAGGAAAGATTAGACCGTTCCGTTCGTTGCACTTTGTTCGCAGGAAGGGTAATCGGATAATTCGAAACAGGCCAACACATGCCTGGTTTTTTTAGTATGACTTTCTAACCACATTTGTGAACGATCACCTAACCATATCCAATACCACAGAGTGGATTGGAAGGGAGTNTTTGACTCCTGCGGAAAAGGGGGATGATCGAGACCCCGCAGGCACGAGGAGGCTCGACATGCTCCCCGCGGAAAGCAAATCCCTGCAGCGCAAAGGAACGGGCTAGTCTTCCATCTTAAACTTCACTTGGGACGAATTTGTCTTTAACTGGTTTTCCAACGCGCACTCCCCTAAGATTGCAGACAAAAAAGCCTCCCCATATGAAAAAAGGGAGGCGGATGATTATTTTACTTTTTGAAGCTTGTCAATGACCGTGAGGGAGCGTCCTGTTCCGATGGCTACAGATTCAAGCGGGTTCGGTGCTAAGTGGACCGGTACGACGATTTCATGGCTCAGCCAGTCTTGAAGGCCGTTGAGAAGGGAACCTCCTCCAGTCAGGATCACACCGCGATCGACAATATCTCCGCTCAGTTCAGGCGGGCAATTTTCAAGCGTGGCACGGATGGTCTCAAGGATATGTAAGAGAGACTCTTTAAGTGCTTCCTGGATTTGCAGTGATGTGAGTTCAATGGTCTTTGGAAGTCCTGTGACGAGGTCACGTCCGCGGATTTCCATTTTGCGTTCATCGTGTTCGATGAGAGCTTGACCGACTTCGATCTTCACTTGTTCAGCTGTCCTTTCACCGATCAGGAGATTGTAGCGTTTGCGCACATATTGAATGATGTCTTCATCCATTTGATCTCCACCGATGCGGATCGTGTTACAGGAAACGACGCCGCCGTATGAGATGATGGCGACTTCTGTTGTTCCTCCGCCGATATCGACGATGACATTTGCCACTGGTTCTCCGACTGGAAGATCTGCTCCGATGGCAGCTGCTACAGGCTCTTCGATGAGAGTGACGGATTTTGCTCCGCTGCCACGTACGGCATCTTGGATCGCCCTGCGTTCAACGGATGTTGCGCCAGACGGGGTACAAACGACAACGGTTGGTTTTCGGATGGAGAAGCCCAGTTTTTTGCTGGCTTTTCTCATAACTTGCTTCAGCATTTCAGTGGTGACGTCGAAGTCTGCGATGACGCCATCTTTCAATGGACGTACGGCTACGATTTTACCGGGTGTCTTCCCAATCATATTCTTCGCTTCAGCTCCGACGGCCAAGACAGATTTCGTTTCTGTGTCGATGGCTACGACGGATGGTTCATTCAGGATAATTCCTTTATTTTTACTATAGACTAGTATATTTGCAGTACCTAAGTCGATTCCGATTTCAGAGTTTGATAGCATTGTCGTATTCCTCCAACTATAAGAATTCTACACAGTATAACCTTCTATACAGTATAGGAGATTTTCGGGGGTTTTGTCGGTGGAGATATTTACCACCGACAAATTGTTACAAAGGATGACAAAAGGGGTAGGGTTGTCATTTGGTGAAAAGCTTTAGTTACGAGGATTTTAATTACCTCTTGGGGTATGTTAAGGTGTTGTGGCTCATTACCTGCGTTATGAAAATTTAAACGTTCTGTAATAATTTTTGAGAGGAAGATGAGGGAAAAACAGGTAGTTCAAAGGGTTTTCAGACGTGGGGCATCCTTCCCGGTCGTTTCGTAGGGGCAGGAATAAAAAAAGAGAGAGGCTGGGTCAAAAGTGTATTCATCATAGTGAAACCCGGATTCCATTGCCTGGGATAAGACAAAGGAATCCGGGTTTTATAAATTTGTTTCATGACCATGATTAGCGGTTGATTGGAGTGCAAGACGAAGACTCCAGCGTGATGTGAGACCCCTCAGGCTTGCCGAGGATTACCCACGGAAAACGAAGTCTCGCACGGAATTCATGAGCGGTATAAGAATTCTATACTGATCATGTTCGCATTTTTTGTTTTATGCCACCCTCATAGCGGTATGAAAGAATCATAGAGTGAATCGTTCCAGTTTTCTCTTCATTTCTTCCGTCATTTCATTCAGTTGTTCAATGCGTTTGGTCATGTGTTCAAAGTACCGGAGTTGCTCCTCGGTGGAGGAAGAGATCTCTTCTGTGCCGGCAGCCGTTTCTTCCGTGATCGCCGATATGTTCTCGATGGCAGAAGCGACTTCCTCTGTCCGTTCATGGGAAGCGTTCATATCATGCTCGAGGACCTCAAGGCTCTCATGGATGGCAGATACTTTCACGGAGATTTCCTGGAAGGCGTCTTCGGTGACCGTCATGGAAGTGACCTGCTGAATGGAAAGCTCCTGTCCTTTACGGGAGGCTTCCATGATGCCGGTTACGCCTTTCTGGATGTTGCCCACCATACGGTTGATTCCTTCCGTTGCAACGGCTGAATCTTCCGCGAGCTTCCGGACTTCTTCCGCAACCACGGAGAAGCCCCTGCCCGCTTCTCCGGCCCTTGCTGCTTCAATGGCAGCATTCAAGGCAAGGAGGTTGGTCTGTTCTGCAATGTCCCTGACGGCGTGAGACGACTGCTCGATTTTGGCCGTGTAGGTGGCGAAGGACTCTACAGCTTGCAGGATCACATCAGATGATTCTGATATGGACTTTGCGTACCCTTGTTGTTTTTGAAGTGATGTCCTACCGTGATCGACTGAGGCAAGGGCCAAGCGTCCATCCGCTGCAGAAGCGGTGCTCTGCTTCACGTTTTTACTGAATTCATCCCCCATGGTTGCCATAAGGGAAGCGGTTGATTGGATATCTTCTGAAATGGACTGGCTGCCTTTTGCCAGTTCTTCCGTGGAGACGGCCACTTGACTGGCACTTTCGGCAAGGTTCGTCATCTGAGAGCGTACCTCGTGGGTGAAGGCTTCCAGATTGTCCCCGGCTATCTGAACCGATTGCACCGTTTCCCTCAGGTTCAACATCATATGGTGGAAGGCCGTTTGCAGATGATCGACCTCAAACTTACTCTTTTTATCTTGTATTTCTCCGATGTTTCCAGTCAGATCTCCCTCAGCCATACGTTGTGCATTCCGGACCATTTTGTTAATCGGCTTGGTAATCCTTCTCGTGAGGATCGCAGAGCTTGTAACGGAAACGATGACGACAATGACGAAACCGATCAGGGTCGTCCAGATCGTGAACGTGATTTTTTGTTTATTGGCTTCAAGGATGCCGTCGTACCACTCGTTGGTTTCGATGTTCAAGAGGTAGAGGTCATTCAGAGGACCTGAGATCCTCGAGGATTGCCGTCTGATTTCAGCCGGGTTCCGCTCCTCGATTGCTTTTTCCGTTTTGTTTTTCAGCTCTGTGTATTTGATTTCCAGGGTATTCATATAGCGTTTCTGTTCGGTAGTGACCATTCTCTTCTTTAATGTATCCACCCGGGTCGTAGTCGTCTTCATAGCATTCTCAAGGATTTGGCGATTTTCTTCAGACGGAGTGGAAGCGTAATAGGACAAGGTCTGCTGGAGGGCAACCATATCCCCTTTTAATTGCTCTGTACGGACGAGGGTGTCAACATCGTCCTTCGCAGACGCATGCATATCGATCAGCTGGGATACGATGTAGCCGATGATCAACATGGATAAGATAAGAGGGATGAGCCCTATGATGGTTAAACGGTTTTTAATTCTCATGATAACGTGCTCTCCTTAGCGATTGGTTATGGAGCTTCAACATCGATGTCTCCTGAGATGATTTTTTCCTTTGCTTCGTCCAGCTTCTTCATCTGATCTGGCTTAAGATTGACGATTCGAATTTGAGCGAGGCCGACACCATTTTCGCTGAGACCGAGTTCATACGAGGACGGTGTCTGCTTTTTTTCATTAAGCGTGTTGTCAATGAAATTGTAAATGGCGATATCGACATTTTTCATCATGGATGTAGCGACGGATTTTTCAGCTATAAAGAACTGATCGGCATCTACTCCTGCTGATAAGACCCCTTTCGCTTGTGCGGTCTTCAAAGAACCGATTCCAGACATTCCAGCTGCTGCATAGATGAAATCGCTTTTCTTCTTGATTTGATCGCCCGCGAGTCTTTCTCCGGCATTGAGATCATTGAAGCTGTTCGTATAACCTGTAAGGATGTTAATGTCAGATTTTGCGTAGCGGGCACCCTGCTCGAATCCTGATTGGAATTTATGGATGACCGGTGCATCTTCGCCCCCGATGAAGCTTACTGTGCCTGTTTTGGACGTCATGGCTGCTACCATTCCAACTAGGAAACTGCCCTCATGTTCTTTGAATGTGACCGATGTGACATTTTCAAGGTCTGAAGTGGCGTCAATCAAAAGGAATGCCTGTTTCGGATGTTTTTTTGCCTCGATTTCGAGCGCTTCTTGGACAGAAAACCCGAGACCGATGATCAAATCATGTTTCTGGTTGATGAGTTCTTCAAGAGCGCCTTCCATATTTCCATCTGGTGCTTCGGCATAATCAAAAATAATGCCGAGTTCATCGCGTGAGCGTTCAAGGCCGTTGAAGGCAAGGTCGTTGAATGAATCGTCACCGAGTCCGCTGTCGGATAAAAGGATCCCAACGCTATAAGGCTCTGGTGATGAGGTGCTTTTTGTAACGGCTGAACAGCCGGACATCACCACAAGGGTAAGAAGAATCATGATGATTTTTTTCAAGGAATGGTCCCTCCATATCGTATTAGTGCTCGGACAATGTGTCCCACAGTATTATCGGAGAAGGGGAGGGGATTTTGAAGAGGCTCTTGAGGAAAATAAAAAAAGATGCCTCAATCGGGCATCTTTTATTTTCAATATGCTTTTCTGAAGAACTCGGCAAGCTCCTGGCTGTGCATTTTACGTGCTTTCCGGTGCTCTGCACGGTTCTGGGCGGTTTCGTTGAGCCAGATTTCTTCTTCTGATTCTGGCACGACTTCAGGAATGATGGCAGGCTTACCATCCTCGATTGCGACGAAGGTGAGGAAGGAGATGGCAGCGACGTTCGTCTTGCCTGTAAGGAGTTCTTCCGATGTCACCTTCACGCAGATCTCCATGGAGCTCTTACCTGTATAGGTGACCATTGCTTCCAGTGTGACGGCGTCTCCGACCTTGATCGGCTGAAGGAAGTCGACGGAATCGGTTGATGCCGTGACGACCGGTTTCCTGGCATGCTTGGCGGCTGCTATGGAAGCCACGTCGTCTATATAGGCCATTAATTTACCGCCGAACATCGTCCCGTGATGATTCGTATCAGGCGGGAGGACATGGGCCGTTTTGATTGTTTTTGTTTCTTTCATCGTTTTTTTCTCTCTCAATGAAGTTCACCTCTTGGTATGGATTGCCATTCTAATATGTTTCCTCAAAACCAGTGATTTGAAACATGGTTTGATGGGAAAAGGCTCCCCTATACAAGAGTATATCATGTTCTTGTCGAAAGGGTTCGACCGACTGCTCCACAAAAAAGACGGAACCCTATTGGCCCCGTCCGGTGGTTGTCATTTTGAGCGTTCAAGCAAGTTTGCAAGAACATGTTTTTTATAGGCTTCCACTTTACGTTCCTCGTAGCGTCGAACGCCTGCTTTTTTTAGTTCTTCCACGTACCAGCCTTTGCTTCCTACATGCATTGAAAAAACATCCTTTCGTTGTATGGTTGGAATCTCGGACCGGCTCGGGTTTGAGCCGTGATTCGTTATTACAGTTGCCTATTCTATCATTCATATTTTCAGGAAAAAAGGGGGTGGATGGAATTCGGCATTTTCTGAAAGTGAAGGGGGATGCTCTGCTCACATAACCTAAAGAGGAATGATCACAGAGGACCATTCCCTTCAAGTTTATTCTATGGGCGCTTTAACTTCTTCCTGCTTATCCTCGAACCGTTTGAACATGAGGTAGAAGATGCCTCCACTTACGAGAGCAAGCAGGGAAAGGATGGCAAAGGTCCAATCATACCCGATATAAAGGCTCAAGGTGATGGATAAGGGGGCAATCGTCCGGGCGATGGTGTACCGGAGGCTGGCCGCGGCAAAATATTGTCCCCTCATATCTTCAGGGGCCAATTTAGAAACAAAGGTCTGCTGAATCCCTGCCGTCATCAATTCGGCAAATGTGAAGATGGCCATGGCGAAGATGAATACCCAGACCGAGCTCGTCATACCGAAGATAAAGATGGCGATTGCATAGACGATGGATGAAAGAATGAAAACATTCCGTTCTCTAAACCTCGTAATGAACCGCGTGACCACAACAGTCAACAGGGCGACGAGGAGTCCATTTTCCGAAAGGATCAAGCCGAATACCTGCTCTCCCACAAGGGTCAATGACCAGTCTCCGATCGAGAAGAGAGTCACGTTATCCACGACGTCCTTGATATAGACGGGCAGAAGCAGATCAAGCTGCATAAAGGTCTGTCCGACAAGGATACCGGCCACGATGAATAGCAGGAATGTCCTGTCCTTCATGATGACTCCATAATCCTTGAATTGATTCGTGATCGCATGATACCATGCTTGATTGTTTCCTGCTGTGACCTTCAGTTTGGTGGCATCCCGCGGTGCCGTTTCCCTTGTCATTTTCGACAGTAGGATCGAGAGCAACACGCATATCAAACCTGCTGCAAGCAAGAGTTCAAATCGGTAGTTCACATAGAAGATTCCGCCAAGTATCGGTCCGACGACGACCGCAATATTGATAGAGGTATAAAAGACGGCGAAAACATGACTCCGGTCTTTCTCTTCCACTACATCGGCCACCATTGCCTGGCTGGCGGGCCAATAAAAGGAACCGAAAATCCCGACGAGGCTGAAGCAGATGAATCCGATCAAAGCAGAATCGAGCCATGGTGAGCTGGCAAGACCGAAGACGAGGAACCCAGCCCCCTGGCCGAATGCCGAAATGACCATCATCCGCTTCCTTCCGAATCGATCGGCGCAGTATCCGCCCATCAGGTTGGCCCCTACGGCGAATACCTGTGACAACACGAGGAGCAGTCCGGCCGTCTGCTTGCCGAAAGCTTCTGTAAAATAAATCGTCAGAAACGGGAAGAACATCCAAAATGTGATGTTGATTGCCGCTTCCCCGAATAAACGAACTTTTAAATTCCGATCCCAATCCCTGATTCTCATGTATGATTCCTCCCCTCATGAAGGTGGATGGGTGAACTAGATAATCATAGCCCGCGCCGTAGAAAGAAACAAGATTGATTTTTTGAATTGATTGTATATTTTTTCTTTTTCGGAATGAGTGGTGAAGGCGGTTCAATTTCCAGGATCCCAATGGTACAAAGTCGTTTTTTCAAAGGCTGAATATACTACCTAATAAGAATGGAGGGGGCGTCTCGTTTGAACCATTATGTGAATATCTTGACAGGAGCATGGGTCCAGGTCGCAGGGACGGTCATTGCGGCTGTGGGCGAGACGGTGATTCTTAAAGGGGAACAACGGGGCTTCCGGCTTGTTTCCATAGGAAACGGCTTTGAGGCAGCAGGGAATGGAATTCAAGGGACAGCATCGTTGCGGGTGTTCGATGGTACGGAAGGGGAGCGGATACGGATTGCCGGTGACTGGATACAAGGAGGGGGCAACGCGGCCAACGTGGTGGCGGCAGAATTGCAGTACGGCGGTGAAGAGGAAGCGGGTCTCATACTGGATGTGAAGGGTGACGTGGTCCAGGCAGTGGGGGCAGGGCTTGAAGCATACGGTGGGACATTATTGGAAGGTCCTTATATCGACTTGCTTGTTTCGGGGAATACGATCCAGGCTCTCGGATGTATCCTTGAAGGGATTGGGGAGGTACTTATTATCAAAGGGGACGAAGAGACAGGTCTGCCCGTCACCACATTTGGGAGCTATGCCCAGGTAGCCGGCGCCCTCATGGCTGCTGTGGCCCTGACCAAGCGTTATGAAGAAGAGGGACTTCTCGTAGGAGAAAAACGTGTGTACCCGTTCAATCAAGGGGATGGTACAATATGGGAGAAAATGAGAAATGCCGAAACCACGAAGTCACAAGGCAGGAGGATGGCGGATGTTTAAAAAAAACGGGGAATACCAGGTAACAATCAATGGGATATCTCATTGGGTGAAGCTGGAGGGGATTGAGAGGGGAACCGTGCCCATGGTCGTGATTCATGGGGGACCAGGAGGAAACCACTATGTGTTTGAACGGACGGCAGGTTCCATGATTACGATGGAGACCTCCGCCCGTTCAACCATATCCTCATTTCTTCATTGAAT
This sequence comes from Rossellomorea marisflavi, assembly GCF_001274775.1. Lineage (GTDB taxonomy): Bacteria > Bacillota > Bacilli > Bacillales > Bacillaceae_B > Rossellomorea > Rossellomorea marisflavi. The sequence continues at coordinate 810,965 of NZ_LGUE01000004.1, read as the reverse complement.
GGACAGCCTCTAGGAAGCTATTTCCCTTGATCGACCGGTCCTCAGGGTGACCACGATACTCGCAATGCTGACGATCACTCCGAAGAGGGCAAGAAGGCCCATTCCGAGGCTTTTGGAAAAAAAGAAGGAGATGGGTATGATTCCTAGAAACGAGATGACCACAGGGATCTGGATGATTGACGAGATGATCCGCACGATCCGGTTGCCGAAGAATGAAAGTACAAGGAGCGGGATGAACAGCAAGACTGTCATGCCGATCGACAGCCATACACCCAATGGCTCATCATAGGAAACCGTATTGGGGCCTGTCGGGTGCAAAGCAGCGACCAAGATACATCCGACGGCCGTTACAAGTGTAAGGGTCATAAGAGAAACCCGTTTGAACATAAAAGAATCCTCCTTTGTGGAACAATCGGTTTTATAATACCACAAAGATTTCCATAATGTTCATGTTTTTCATAAAAAAGCCTGTGCATCATAGAGATGCACAGGCTTAAGGAAAACAAATCAGAACGCCCATCCGCCATCGCGGAAGACCGGTTCAGAGGAACCATCCTCCTTGATTCCGTCGATATTCATTTTATCAGATCCGATCATGAAGTCGACGTGGGTGATGCTGTTGTTCAATCCATTCTTTTCAAGCTCTTCTTTGCTCATTTTCTTGCCGCCCTCGATGCAGAACGCATAAGCACTGCCGATGGCAAGGTGATTGGACGCATTCTCATCGAACAACGTATTGTAGAATAATACGTTGGACTGTGAAATCGGTGATTGGTGAGGAACCAGTGCGACTTCTCCAAGATAGTGTGAACCTTCATCTGTGTCTACGAGACGCTTCAGGATGTCTTCACCTTCTTCAGCTTTCACATCGACGATCCGACCGTTTTCGAAGGTGACGGAGAACTTGTCGATTACATTTCCTCCGTAGCTCAATGGCTTCGTGCTTGCCACTGTGCCGTTTACGCCTGTCTTAAGTGGAACGGTGAACACTTCTTCCGTCGGCATGTTGGCCATGAACGTATGTCCTTCTTCATTCACACTGCCGGCGCCGACCCAAAGATGACCTTTAGGAAGCTCGATGGTCAAATCGGTACCCGGGGCTGTGTAGTGAAGCTTTTGATAGTTCTTGCCATTAAGGTATTCAACTTTCTCATGAAGGTTGGCATCGTGATCCTTCCAGGCTTGTACGGGGTCTGCCTGATCGGCACGGACAGCCTTGAAGATCGCATTCCAAAGCAGGTCTACCTGCTCATCTTCCGGCGCTTCAGGGAATACCTTGGCAGCCCACTCTTTGGAAGGAGCTGCGAGTACGCACCAGCTGACCTTGTCGGACTGGATGTACTGACGGTATTTAGACATGGCTTCACCTGCCGCACGCTGGAAGTTGGAGATGCGCTCTGGGTCCACGCCCTTCAACAAATCAGGACTGGATGAAACGACGCTCATGAAGGCAGCTCCGCCTTCTGCAAGGCCTTCCACCTGACCGGCACGCCAGAACGGGAATTCCTTGAATGCTTCATCTGGTGCAAGCTCATACTTGGTACGGGCAACGACGTCATCGCCCCATTCCACGTAGACATGCTTCGCGCCTTTTTCGTAAGCCTTTTTGACGATGACACGGACGAATTCAGCTGCATCAATGGACGTATTAATGACGAGAGTCTGATCTTTTTGGATATTGACCCCGACTTCAACGGCAAGACTTGCGTATTTGTCGAGATGTTGGTTGAAATTAGACATGTGTATGTATCCCCTTTTTTTTCAGAATGTTCACTTACATTCTTATTTTATCAGTGCTGTCCCGGTTTGCAAATGTTTCGCCTGAATATAGTATGTACAAAGGGCGTGGGAGATAATTGAAAAGCTTACCCAAAGGAGGAAAGCGGCCTCTATATGATAAAAGAAGAGCCTTCCCTGATGTGGCGCGGGAAAGCTCTTCTTTCATATGGATGGATCTGGTTCGTTCTTCTCTTGAAAGAGGAAGCGATAGTCCAAGGGATTCCGGACCAGGTCATTCAGTGTATATTTATCGAGGACTGAGAGATAGGCATTCAGTGCCTTTCCCAGTACATGTTTAAGCCCGCATACAGGCGTGATGATACAGGAGTTGTTGGCAGCATCGAAGCACTCCACCAGGTGGAAGTCCTCTTCTGTCTTCCTGACGATTGTTCCGATATTGATATCCTGTGGGGACTGGGCGAGCTTGATCCCGCCGTTCCGCCCGCGGATCGTCTCGATGACGCCCATCTTGCCAAGCTCGTAAGTCACCTTCATGAGGTGATTCTTCGAAATGCTGTAGGCATCAGCGATTTCCTTGATATTCGAGAGTTCATCCGATGGTTTAGATGCCAAAAAGATCAGCACGCGTAGTGAGTAATCTGTATATAAAGTTAGTCTCATCTCTCTCACCCTTCCGTTCCCTTGTTCTTCATTATACAAAAGTGAATGCCTGAATGTCTAAATGTGAATGTTTTGTTAAAGAAGTATTTTGTATATTGTTTTTAGGAGGATGGGAGCATATTATAAAGATGTATTAAAAATATATCTTTAGAGGTGAAGGATATGTTATCTCAAAAAAACATCGAAATCGTTAAATCTACGGCACCGATCCTGGAAGCCAGAGGAATTGACATCACCACTGTATTTTATAAAAACCTGTTTACCGATCACCCTGAACTTCTTCATATTTTCAATCATTCCAATCAAAAACAGGGGCGCCAGCAAACGGCCCTGGCCAACGCCGTCTACGCAGCTGCACAGAACATCGATCAGCTTCACACTATTCTTCCCGTCGTCAAGCAGATCGGGCATAAACATAGAAGCTTAGGTGTCAGGGCCGAGCACTATCCGATTGTGGGAGAACACCTGCTTCGGGCTATCAAAGAGGTGCTTGGCGATGCTGCAACGGATAGCATAATATCGGCCTGGGCGGATGCGTACGGGGTCATCGCCGACGCTTTCATAGGAGTGGAGAAGGAATTATACAAGCAGGCCCGGAGTCAAAAAGCGGGATTTGCTGATTTCAAACCCTTCATCGTGTCCAAGAAGGTGAAGGAAAGCGACGTGATCACTTCGTTCTATCTTGAACCGGAAGATGGAGGGGATGTGCCGGAATATGATGCGGGACAGTATATATCCGTACGCTTGAACATCCCGGGGGAAACCTATTCCCACATTCGCCAATACAGCCTTTCAAGTGCCCATCATCCGAACTTTTTCCGCATTTCAGTAAAACGGGAAGGGAAAGGCACAGTCTCTGCCTATCTCCATGATCACCTAAAGTTAGGAGATAGGCTCGAAGTAAGCGCGCCGGCAGGGGATTTCGTCTTGAATCAAGAAACCACTCCTCTTGTATTGATCAGCGGCGGAGTCGGGATCACCCCGATGATGAGCATGCTTGAAACAGCCTACAGGAATCAGCCGTCCCGACCGGTCTCTTTCATCCATGCGTCACGGAATGAAGCCGTCCTCCCTTTCAAAGGGGAAGTAAAAAGAATGATTCAAGGTCACGACGAAGGGAAGTGCTCCTTTGTGTATGGGACCCTGGCTCTATCGGAAGACCAACTGGAGGGTGATGGATCAGACTACTATGTATGCGGTCCAGTACCGTTCATGAAGGCTGTCATTGAAAGGTTGAAACATCTCGGAGTGCCTGTAGACAGGATTCATTATGAATTCTTTGGACCCGGTCTTGATCTTGCCGGTGTGGAAGAGGTCGAAAGAACGCATTCATAAGATAAAAGGGTTCCGGTGCCGGAACCCTTTCTTCATGATCAGAGACGGTGCTCGTCTTGATCGACCCTGTTTTTGAACGCTTCCTGCGTCACGATATATTCTTCATCGCCTGCAGGCTTTTCAGAATGGGGCTTTTCTTCCCCGCCCTTCGGGAAGTTCCCGGGATGGCCTTTTTTCTTTGATTCGAATGCTTTTCCGCGTGACATATTCTTCACTCCTTATGGATGGATGAGGATAGTTTTTACTTCACGGGTATGGAATATGTCAAGGAATCGTCGCATGGTGGATGAGTCTTCAGGGGGATTTGGACTATACTGGTAGTAAGGAGGGGATGGGAATGGATTTTTCAACGTTGATGTCAGAGCAGCGGATCCGGAAGGCCTATGAAGATGGAGAGTTCAGTGAGCTTCCGGGTTTTGGGAAACCGATGGATCTGAATGATGATGTCGGAATTCCCGAAGAATTGAAGATGGCCCATCGGATGATGAAGAATGCCGGGTACTCGACGGAAGAGGCGGGACTGAAGCGTGAGATGATGAGGATCGAGGATTTGATCCGCACCTGTGAGGACGATGCAGAAGCCAAGTCGCTCCATAAGGAACTGAATGAGAAGGTACTCAAGTACAATGCCATGTTGTCGAAAAAGCGGGTGAAGACGAATTCATCTGTATTCAAGAACTATCAGCGTTCCATTGAAGATAAGCTGATGAGCTGAGAAAAAGCATGAAGGAAAGGGAACTGGACCCTTTCCTTCATGCTTTTTTGTTTATTTCCGAGGTTCGTCGGGGCGGAACAGGAAAAGGGAGATGACGCCTGATAGCAGGGCGCCGCCAACGATGAGCAGGGCACGTTCCCTACCTGCCAGTTCTGAATATTGGGTAGTGACCATCCAGTTTGCCGCGATGGCGACAAGGATCATGATGGCCAAGATCGTAATGATTCGACGTTTCAAGGTGACACATCCTTTGTTGATTCATTGCCCTTAGTTTATCATAGAACGCTTCCGCTCAGCCAAGAAATGAATAGAAGTGGATTCCTACTCAAAAAAAGCAAAACGGGTCCGATATTAGGAGTAGACTATGTTGAATAAGGTGGAGCGATCAGATGGATAAAACGTCATTTATAGGTGTCATACTTGGATTGGTTGCAATCGGGGTCGGAATGGTATTCAAAGGGGTAAGCCTCATGGCACTCATCAACCCCGCGGCCATCCTTATCATCCTGTTGGGGACCGTGGCCTCCGTGGTCATAGCTTTTCCCACGTATGAAATCAAGAAAGTACCAAAGCTCTTCGGGATCCTTTTTAAAGAACAGAACACCCAGGACCCGAAAGAAATCATCGCCTTTTTCTCCGAGATGGCGGACCTTGCCAGGAAGGAAGGCCTGCTTGCATTGGAAGCGAGGATCCAGGAACTCGATGACCGGTTCTTAAGGGACGGTCTCTCCCTTGCCATAGACGGTCAGACGGGGGATTACATAAGGGATGTCCTTCATGAAGAGATCGATGCCATGGAAGAGCGTCATAGCGCAGGCGCACAGATTTTCTCACAGGCTGGTACCTACGCTCCTACCCTCGGGGTTCTCGGAGCCGTCATCGGCTTGATTGCCGCACTCAGCCATATGGACAATACGGAAGAATTGGGACATGCCATCTCAGCCGCATTCGTGGCGACCCTCCTCGGGATCTTCACAGGTTACGTGCTTTGGCATCCGTTCGCCAATAAACTGAAGCGCAAATCGAAACGTGAATCCCAATTGAAGATGATGACCGTGGAAGGGATCCTTTCGATCATCGAAGGGGAGTCACCGCGGATCATCGAGCAGAAGCTGGCTTCCTATCTGCCTGCAAAAGACCGATACAGCCTGATGAAGGAGGAAGAAGATGAGACGGCGTAAGAAGAAGCGGGAAGATGATCATATCGACGAATCCTGGCTGTTGCCTTACTCTGATCTTCTGACCCTGCTTGTGGCGCTTTTCATCGTTCTCTATGCCTCGAGTTCGGTGGATGCACAGAAATTCCAGGAATTATCCCAGGTGTTCAGCGAAATTTTCAAGGGCGGAACCGGCATGATGGATTACCCAAGTCCTGTCGCCCCTCAAGATTCAAGCGATCAGAAGGAAAAGCAGGGAGCTGCTACTGACAAGAAGGAAGAAGAAAAGCCAGTGCCCAAAGAAGACATCAAGAAACAAGCCTTTCTTCAAGATCAGGAAGAACTGCGTGAAGTGCAGGAAAAGATCAACCAGTACATTAAGACCAACAATCTCCAGCTCCAGTTTGTCACGAAACTGACGGATGAAGGCCTGCTGCTGACGATCAGGGATAACGTCCTCTTTTCTTCAGGTTCTGCTGAAGTGGAGAGGAGTGATCAAGATGTGGCCAAAGAGCTTTCCTCCTTGCTCGTGATGAATCCTCCCCGGAATATCATCATCAGCGGGCACACAGATAACGTACCGATCCGCACGGCCAACTATGATTCAAACTGGGAACTGAGCGTCATGCGCGCCGTGAACTTCATGAAGATCCTCCTGGAAAACCCGAATCTCGAACCGGAATGGTTCAGCGCCAAAGGATTCGGGGAGTTCGAACCCATTGCCGATAACGCGACAGCAGAGGGTCGGGGGAAAAATCGTCGTGTGGAAGTACTGGTGTTGCCGAGAGTGACGCAGGAATAATAAGAATGTAGACCGCAAGCCCGGTGCTTGCGGTTTTTATATTTGGCGTTTAAATACGAAAAGTAAAAAGGGAATAGTAACCATATTTTAAAACTCCTATGGTAAACTCATTTTATAAATATCTTCCATTTTTGGTGGTGGATCATGAGGGGGCGATGTTAATGGATAGGGTGAAAGATCGATATTACCTCGAGTTGGCACTGCAAGAAGCATCAAAAGCATTGGAAGAAGATACGTATCCGGTTGGAGCGGTAATTGTGGATGGGGATGGACAAATCGTTGCAACAGGGCGCAACCGGGTCCACACGCGAAAGGATGCGACAGCCCACGCTGAAATGGAGGCCATCCGGAATGCAGGCGAATCCATATTCAAGGCTAAAGTGAATCGCGAACATTTTACGATGTACACCTCTTTGGAGCCCTGTCCAATGTGCACTGGTGGAATATTATTTGCCAATATCAGCAGGGTGGTCTGGCTGCTTAATGATGATATGGGGTTCGGCGGATATAAAAAAATAAAGGATACAAACGCATTTGATTCGAAATTTTGCAAGGTTATTGCAGTAGAAGAACCATTGGATGACCTGAAAGAGCAACAAAAGGAGTTAATGGAACGCTGGTTATCTAATCCTAACCACGTCCATAATCTGCGGAAGGGAGCTATTGAGGGAAAGGTTAAATAATAGGGACGCTACATACCAATTGTGGTTGAACGGCGGTATCCAAAACTGGAAAGGCTGGGTTTACATGTTCAAAAGATGGATCGGCATCACCCTTGTGTTGATCGGAGCAATCGGGCTGGTGGTCAATGTTTCATTCTTTAAAGGCAGCGAGTATTATGACATCATTCGAGTGATTTCAGTCATTCTCTTCTTGGGAGGCGGCCTATTTATTCCGGAGTATTTGCGGACGGATAAAAAGTAAGAAGCTCAGATTGATTCCTTTTCATGTTTACCTTGTTCAATTCAGGGAAAAGTTCCATCACTAGGAAGCCGCGCCATACATAACTGTCATACCACTTTTTTTGCGGCTGACGTTAAAGGAGAGATGAGAATGGAAGGTTTTCTGGATTGGGTAGGGAAGATATCGGAGTGGCTGTGGGGTCCGCCCCTCATCGCCATATTGGGGCTTACGGGACTGTACTTGACGTTTCTATTGGGATTCATCCAGTTTCGGCATCCGCTTTACATTTTTAGTCAAACCATCGGAAGTGTATTCAAAAAGCCGAAAGGTGAAGGGACGGTCACACCCCTTCAGGCCCTGACATCGGCCCTGTCATCCACCATCGGAGCGGCAAATATCGTCGGTGTTCCGGCGGCGATCATGTTCGGCGGCCCCGGTGCGGTCTTCTGGATGTGGGTCATCGCCATGATCGGAATGGCCCTGAAGTTTTCGGAAAGCGTCCTTGCTGTAAGGTACAGGGAAAAGAATGAACAGGGTGAGTTCGTCGGAGGTCCCATGTATTATATGACAAAGGGTCTCAACATGAAGTGGCTGGGAGTCTGGTTTGCCTTTGCCCTGATGATTGAATTGATCCCGAGCGTCATGGTACAGGGAAATGCCGTGTCTTCAACCGTTCAGGAAACATTCAACGTCGACGGTTGGATTACGGGGGTCATTGTTGCTGCGATTGTTCTCCTCATTGTATTCGGAGGAATCAAGCGGATCGGGAAGGTCACGGAAATTTTCGTTCCGATTATGGCACTCATTTACGTTGGAGGAGCCTTCGTTATCCTCTTCATGAACCTCGGTGCCGTACCAGACTTCTTTAAACTGATCTTCTCCAATGCGTTCCAGCCGATGTCCGCCATGGGTGGATTTGCTGGGGCAGCGATTGCAGAAACGATCCGCTGGGGATTTGCACGTGGACTTTATTCTAATGAAGCAGGACTCGGAACAGCTCCCATCGCCCATGCCGCTGCGCAAACGGATCACCCTGTCAGACAAGGGTTATGGTCGATCATCGGGATTGTCATTGATACGATGATTGTCTGTACGGCAACGGCTTTTGTTGTCATCTCGTCCGGTGTGTGGACGGGTGAGAATGCCATGGACGATCCATCCGCTTTGACGACGCAGGCATTTTCTCAGTACTTTGGTGATTTTGGAGGGATTCTTGTAACGATTTCCTTGATCTTCTTCGTACTTTCCACGATCATCGTCATCGTCTTTTATGGGGCGAAGCAGGCGGAATTCCTGTTCGGGCATAAATTTGGACAGGCGTTCAAGATCGTGTATGTGGCAGGGATCATTCTCGGTTCAGTCGGTGCGGCCCAGACGATCTGGCAGTTCCTAGATCTTGCGCTTGCTGCGGTACTGCTGCCGAATATCATTGCTGTGCTTCTGCTGAGTAAAGAGGTTAGAAGGCTCACGACAGAGTTCTTTACGTCGGATCAGTATTATTTGAAGGATGTTGGGAAAACGAAAGGGAAGAAGGCTTCTTGATGAAAGGACCCCGATTGATGCGGGGTCTTTTTTTGTGTGCTGATTTTTTCCATTCCGGTTATCTGTCTACTGCGGATAGAGGAGTTTTTGACAGATGATCATAGGCAACGTAGATTGTTCCGTTCCGCTGCGGGAGTCCGCTTTCCACGGGGCTTGCGTTGAGCCTCCTCATTCTTGCGAGGTCTCACCTGCGTGCTATTCCCGTAGGAGTCGGACTCCCTCCGCTGCACTTCACTCTGTGGTAGGGGAGGGGGCTATGGGATCGTGGTCCAGTGGAGATGGATTTACCTTCTTTTTTGTGTAGAGCCAATGACCAATGATCATATGTTGCAACGTAGATCGTTCCGTTCCGCTGCGGGAGCCCGCTTTCCACGGGGCTTGCGTTGAGCCTCCTCATTCTTGCGGGGTCTCACCTGCGTGCTATTCCCGTAGGAGTCGGACTCCCTCCGCTGCACTTCACTCTGTGGAATGGAAGAGGGTTATGGGGTTCATGTTTCAGCAGGTATGTCTTCCTACCATTCTCTAAAGCTTTTATTAAAATTCCATCCACAGGTAAGTCCCATTAACTAAGAGCTGCATATGTAACCTGACCCACCCCTTAAGAATCGAAGAGTGTATTGAAGTGGAAGGCGCTTGACTCCAGCGGAAAAGAGCGGCGAGACCCCGCAGGCACGAGGAGGCTTGCCGCCCTCCCCGCAGGAAAGCAAGCGCCTGCAGCGAAAATGAACGGTCTCCATCGCATTCATCACTCCTCACACTTCCATTCTTTTCTCATGAATTCAACAGTTAATAGGGTGTTGCACACTATGGTTAAAGGATTATCACAATCAAGAGGTGAGTACAAGCAAATTAAAAACCACAGAGTGTATTGAAGCAGAAAGCAAGCGCCTGCAGCGAAAAGGAACGATCCCGGTCACATTCATCACTCCTCCAAAAGCCAATTTCCATTAGAAGTGGCAATAAGAAAAAAGCCCCAATAATAATGATAATCATTTTCAATTAGTCGTTGACAGCTCATCAAACCCTCTTGTAATATGATTGTTATACAAATGATAATGATTTTCAATTGCAATTAAACTGGAAGGAAAGATTGAGGGTATGTCATGGTCGTGCTACTGAAAAAAAGATATTTATTGATTTTCTTGATCCTCCTCTCGGCCCTTTCTTTATTCGTCGGGGTGAGCAGCATCTCGCCGGCGGATTTACTCAGCGGAAGGACGGATGAGGTGGAAGTGTTCCTGGTCAGCAGGCTGCCGCGGCTTGTTGCGATCCTACTGGCAGGAGCGGGGATGAGCATTGCCGGCCTCATCATGCAGAGCCTGAGCCGGAATAAGTTTGTGTCTCCGACTACGGCAGGGACAATGGATGCGACAAGGCTCGGGATCCTTGTATCGATGATCATTTTTGTCGAGGCATCCACGATGGAAAAGCTTCTTGTGGCGTTTGCCTTTGCCATGGCAGGTACATTCCTGTTCATGCAGATCCTCGATCGGATCAAATTCAAGGACGCTGTTTTCATTCCCTTGGTGGGGCTGATGCTCGGGAATGTCCTGTCGTCTGTCACGACTTTTTTCGCCTACAAGGCGAATTTGATCCAAAATATGTCTTCTTGGTTGCAGGGAGATTTTTCCCTCATCATGAAGGGAAGATACGAGCTTTTATACATAAGTGTACCGGTCATCATACTTGCCTATCTCTTCGCCAATCGCTTTACGGTTGCGGGGATGGGGGAGGAGTTTTCGAAGAATCTGGGGATGTCCTACAGGAGTATCGTGAACATCGGGTTGATCCTTACATCACTCGTGACGGTAACCGTGATTTTGACCGTGGGGATGATTCCCTTCCTCGGGCTCATCGTCCCGAATATCGTGTCCCTTTTCAAGGGGGATCACCTTCAGAGGACGCTGCCGCATACGGCCATCCTGGGAGCGATCTTTCTTCTGGTCTGCGATATCCTCGGGAGGGTCATCATCTTCCCTTATGAAATTTCCATCAGCTTGATGGTCGGGGTCATCGGAAGTGCAATCTTCCTCTACATGCTTTTAAGGAGGAAGGGATATGAGTAATCGGACAAAACTGATGCTACTATCGGTCGCTGCCCTTGCGGCAATAGGGGCTTACCTGTTATACGGCCTGAATGGCAGCTATGAGTATGCCCTGCCGCGGAGAGGGATGAAGGCCCTGGCCATGATCCTGACGGGTGTAGCCATTGCCTATTCCACCGTGGTGTTTCAGACAATCACCCATAATAAGATTCTCACCCCGAGCATCATGGGACTTGATTCCCTTTATATGCTGCTGCAGACGGTCTTGATTTTCTTCTTGGGGTCGGGTCACTATCTGATTGTGAATAAGAACGCGAATTTCTTTCTATCCATCGCAGCCATGATCGTGTTTGCCTTGCTTCTCTATCAGCTCATGTTCAAAGGGAGCAAGCAGCCGATCTACTTCCTGCTTCTCATCGGGATCATACTCGGGACGTTTTTCCAGAGTATATCCTCGTTCCTGCAGGTCCTGATTGATCCGAATGAATTCCTGAGTGTGCAAGATAAGATGTTTGCAAGCTTCAACAATATCAGTTCCGACCTCGTTTGGGTGTCGGGGGGCGTCATTGTCCTCGTATTGATCTATGGATGGAGGCAAATGGCTGAACTTGATGTTGTATCGCTGGGCAGGGAAACATCAATCAATCTGGGGGTCCCGTACGATAAAGTGGTGAGGCGCATGCTTGTCCTGTCGTCCATCCTGATCGCTGTCTCGACGGCACTGGTGGGTCCCATCACCTTTTTCGGTCTCATCGTGGCCAATCTCAGCTACCAGATGTTCAAGACGTACCGCCACGGCATCCTGATCGCAGGCGCCGGGATCATCAGCATCATTGCCTTGGTGGGAGGTCAATGGCTCGTGGAACGGATCTTTACGTTTTCAACGACCCTCAGTGTCATCGTGAACTTTATCGGAGGGCTTTACTTTATCTATCTACTATTGAAGGAGGCGAAGTCATCATGATCGAGATCAGAGGATTGTCGAAGAAGTATGGGAAGAAAAAAGTGGTGGCCGACGTGTCGGTCACGATTCAAAAGGGTCAGATCACTTCGTTCATCGGTCCGAACGGTGCCGGGAAATCCACCCTGCTTTCCATGGTGAGCAGACTCCTGGATTCCGACAGCGGGGAAGTCATCATCGATCAGCATGATAGTAAAAAGATCAAATCGAATGATATGGCGAAACGGGTGGCCATCCTGAAACAGTCCAATTTCCTGAATGTGCGCTTAACGATCAAAGAGCTCGTCTCATTTGGCCGCTTCCCCTATTCAAAGGGGAGGCTGACGGAAGAAGATGAAAAGATGGTTCAGCAATCCATTGAGTATATGAATTTGAACGAGCTTCAGGATCGGTACCTCGAGGAATTGTCGGGAGGTCAGAAACAGCGGGCGTTCATCGCCATGGTCATCGCCCAGGACACGGATTATATCCTGCTCGATGAACCGCTGAATAACCTTGATATGAAACATTCCGTGCAGATCATGAAGATCCTCAGGAAGCTGGTGGATGAGCTGGGGAAGACGGTTCTCATCGTCCTCCACGATATTAATTTCGCTTCGGTCTATTCCGACCGGATCGTGGCCATGAAGGACGGGGCAGTCGTCAAGGAGGGACCGACACAGTCGATCATCCAGACGCACTCCCTGAAGGAAATCTATGATATGGACATACCCGTCCAACAGATGGACAACTGCAGGATCTGCGTGTACTTCAATTCATAAAAAAACATATAAAAGGAGAGAGATCAATCATGAAAAAATGGACATTCCTTGCTTTAACACTGGCAATCTTACTTTTACTGGGGGCATGCGGAAAGAAAGAAGAATCCTCCTCTTCGGCTACATCGGATGATAAGACAATCACCATCAAACACGAACTGGGAGAAGCGAAAGTAAAAGAAAATCCTGATAAAGTCGTCGTGTTCGACTTTGGTGTCCTCGATACGCTTGATGAACTTGGTGTTAAGGTGGATGGTGTCCCGCAAGCGGCTGTCCCTCCGTACCTTGAGGACTATAAAAACTCCGATTACACTAATGTCGGCAGTCTGAAGGAACCCGATTTCGAAGCCATTCATTCCTTGAAGCCCGATGTGATCTTCATTTCGGCGCGTCAGGCGGACCTTTACGATGAATTCGCCGAGATTGCCCCGACAGTGTATATCCCTGTGGACAGCACGGATTATGTAAATTCATTCAAAAGCAATATGAACACCATCGCGAAGATCTTCAACAAAGAGGATGAAATGAAGAAAGAGCTTGCAGAGGTCGATAAAGAAGTGAAAAGCATCCAAGAAGAAACGGAGTCCCTCGATTCCAACGCCCTTGTGATCATGGGAAGTTCAGAAGACATCAGTGTATTCGGGCCGGAATCCCGCTTCGGGATCATCCATGACGTCTTCGGCTTCAAACCAGCTGATGATGGAATCGAGAAATCTACACACGGTCAAAAGGTGACCTATGAGTATGTGAAAGAGCAGAACCCTGGTATTCTGTTCGTCATCGACCGGGACGCAGCATTCGATCCGAAAGCAAGCATCAAGGAATCGTTTGAAAATGATCTTGTCAAAAAGACACAGGCCTTTAAAGACGACCGGATCATTTACTTGAATGGAGCCGAATGGTATCTGTCAGGTGGTGGACTTCAATCCATGAGACATATGATTGAGGATGCAAAAAAAGCACTTTAATCGAGAATGGATACCCATTTTCAAAGAGGCTGGGACATGAATGTTTTAGTCATAGTAAAACCCGAATTCATTTGCCGATGATCAGGCATATGAATTCGGTTTTTTTGTGTATTTCATTGTATCTAGCGGTTGATTGTAGTGCAAGAATCCCGGGGGAGGTGTAGCTGATGCGAGAAGGCATGCCGAGGAGGCTCAGATACTACCTACGAACATCATGAACGGTTTAAAGAACATGGAATAATACCTTTTGGTTTTGCCCCAATCTCTTTTCTTTTTGTGAAAACAAACGCATCAATCGTGTTTTTATTCCACTAATTCTATATTTTTAAAAATATATTTAAATTCAGACTTGTTTAATTTTGGACAAAAGTTTAAAATATTAACAAATGTTACATTTTTTTATAGGGGTGGAGTGAGTGAACGAAAAAGAAAAGCTGTTGCTTACCTACATAGAAGAGAATCCTTTCATGACCCAGCAGGAAATATCCGAGCGGAGCAATATGTCCCGATCGGCTGTGGCAGGTCATATATCGAATCTCATGAAGCAAGGAAAGATCTTGGGACGAGCCTATGTCCTTCCAAGAAGAAAAGGCATCACCTGTATCGGCGGAGCCAATGTTGACCGGAAATTTCAGTTCATCGACCGGATGATCCCTGAAACGTCCAACCCCGCAACAACTGAACAAACGACAGGCGGCGTGGCCAGGAATATCGCTGAGAATCTAGGAAGGCTTGGAAGTGAAGTCAATCTAGTGACGGTGGTCGGGGAGGATACGGAAGGAAGCTGGATCCTTGATCAAACGAAAACGCATGTCGATATATCCGCTTCTCAAAGGCTGAATGAAGCAACTGGTACCTATTCGGCCATCCTGGATGTGGACGGGGAGATGATGTTCGCCCTAGCAGACATGAATATTTACGAAAAGATCGATATCCCGTTTATTGAAAAACGGTGGGCCATCATCGGGTCATCTGAAATGGTCATGCTGGATACGAACTTCCCGCCTGATGTAATCGAATACATCATCAGACGATGTGCATCGGAAGGGGTACCGTTGACGATCATCCCGGTATCAGCTCCCAAAGTCAAGCATCTTCCCGATTCATTGGAAGGAGTCACCTGGTTCATCTGCAATAAAGGGGAAGCAGAGATGTACCTCGACATGGAGATCGAAACGGAAGGCGACTTCTTCAAAGCGGCGAAAGCCATCACGCAGCGAGGTGCCGAACGGGTGGTCATCACAAGAGGTGAGATGGGTCTGATCTACTACACAGCCTATCAGGAAGCAAGTGCGATCCTGCCTCCTAAGGTGGATGTGGCTGATGTGACGGGGGCGGGGGACGCTCTGGTTGCAGGCATCATCTATGGCTATCTGAGAGGCTCGGATACCGACGGTTCCTGTCGGATCGGGGTTTCCTGCTCCACCATTACGATCCGTTCTCATTTTACCGTCTCCCCGACTTTGAATCAGGGGAATCTGCAAGAAGAATTCAGCAGTTATTTCAACTAAATTGGAGGAATGAAAATCATGGATTTGACATCATATTTGGAGTTTTCTAGAGAAGTAGAAGAGGCGCGTCAATCAGGACAAGCCATCGTGGCGCTTGAGTCAACGATCATTTCCCACGGAATGCCATATCCGCAAAACGTACAAATGGCAAGGGAAGTGGAAGACATCATCCGCGAAAAGGGTGCTGTACCAGCCACCATTGCCATTTTGAACGGTAAAATCAAGATCGGTCTGTCAGATGAAGAATTGGAGTATCTTGGCCAGGCGAAGGATGTCATCAAAGCGAGCCGTAGGGATCTTCCTTATATCCTTGCTTCGAAGAAAGACGGAGCAACGACGGTTGCAGCGACCATGATCTGTGCAGAGCTTGCCGGAATTGCCGTCTTCGTAACAGGCGGAATCGGTGGTGTCCACCGTGGTGCCGAAACGACGATGGATATTTCTGCAGACCTTGAAGAGCTGTCCATGACGAATGTGGCGGTCGTATGTGCCGGTGCCAAATCGATCCTTGATATCGGATTGACGATGGAGTATCTGGAAACAAAGGGTGTACCGGTACTAGGGTTTGGCACGGCCAAACTTCCAGCATTCTATACTCGATCCAGTGAATTCGATGTGAACTACAAGGTCGATACCCCGGAAGAAACGGCGGGCGTATTGAAGGCCAAGTGGGATATCGGCTTGAACGGGGGAGTGGTCATTGCCAACCCGATTCCTGAAGAGCATGCCATGGATGAAGCAGAGATCACGGCAATGATCGAAAATGCGCTGAAAGAAGCGGAAGAACAGCACATCAAAGGAAAAGATAGCACGCCGTTCCTGCTCGGGAAGGTAAAAGAGCTGACAGAAGGTAAGAGCCTGACAGCCAATATCGCCCTTGTAAAACATAATGCCGAAGTGGGCGCTGAGATCGCCGTTCACTATGCGGCCCAAACCCAGCAACAAACCGTTTGATTCATCAGCCTGAGCCACAGTAGCTCAGGCTTTTCTGTATGATGACCCCATGGTATTTCATTTAGATGGAAAAATCAGTCGAATGCTCCTTAACTCCTGTTGCAAGGTGGAGTAGAATAGGGGTATAAACTGATGATTAAAGGAAGGTACTATGGCTGATATGCAACGGAAACACTTATTTTCTGCAGATGCCATCCCGGCTCCTGCAGCCCTTGTCGATCCCCTCACGCAATCCATCCTCTCGTTGAATGAAGAAATGGAAGAATGGTTGAAGGGGAACGGCCTGTCTCCCGAAACATTATTGAAACCGGAACAGATCGCAGGGTACGACTGCCTATTAAGGCGCAAACAATTGGAGGATGGTACCGAATGCATCCTCTTGTTCAACCATGGGACGGACCCGTCACCATGCCAAGATTCGAAATCTGCCATCTACCAGTCTCTCATTCAGAATACACCTACAAGTGTTCTGATCCTGAATGTGAATGGCCTGGTACTGGAGATGAATGCATCCTTTCAGAGCCTATTCGGGCTATCCGACGGAATCATCCATCAGTCTTTTTATGATCTTGTAGAGCTTCATGAACCATCCTTCATCCATCTGGTCAAAGAGGGGCTAAAAGGGCATGATGCCACTGGGGAAGAAGTGAGGTTCCATGCAGGCGGCAGGGAACTGACGTGCACCATCACCGTTTCACCCATCGATTACAAGTGCGGTGGATGCATTGATAGTGTCGGGATCATCTTCCACGATATCACCGAGAAAAAAAATGCCCAGGCAGAGCTTATCCTCCTTCAGGCGGAAATGGAGAATATCCTCCGTCTCCAAAAAGCGATCACCTACAAAGTGATAAGGCAAGGTCATGACTTTGTGATTGAACTCGCCTCCGGCAAAATGTTGTCGAGACTGGATCTCACACCTCAAAGGATGAACGGCAAGAGGATAGAGGAAGTATTCGACAGGGTCCACCTAAAAAAAATCCGTCCGAAACTAGAAGCGGTCTGGGCAAAAGGAGAAGAATACACGTACGAAGATGCCTACAAAGGACTTGAATATCTCGCCTCCATTGTCCCGGTCAAAAAAGATGGCAAAGTGGCCGAAGTCATATGCTCCATCTCGGATATTTCCCTGATGAAGGATATCCAAAGACAGCTCGCAGAAAGCGAGGAAAAATACAAATCCATAGTGAAATACAGCCCGGATCATATTCTGATGGTGGATACATACGGATTTATCCAGTCCGTCAATCCGGCTGTGTATGAACACTGGGGATATGGGTTCTCGGATCTTGTCAATCGGCATTACACGTCTCTATTCGCTGAGGAATCCCAAGAAGACGCAGTGAAGAATTTCCAGATTGCCTTGAACGGAACATCATCCCGTTACCTGGCCATCGTGAGAGACGGTAAGGGAAAAGAGAGGCGGGTCACCATCACCAATATCCCGATCCGGGTGAGAGGTCAAGTGATCGGCATCTATGGGTTTGGTCAGGATGTGACGGAAAAATTAAATATGGAAGATGAACTAATGGAAGCAAAGGAACTCCTCGAAGCATACTTCGAACATTCCGGGGATGGGATAGTCCTCCTCGACCCGACCGGAAGGGTATTGAAGGTGAATCAACGATTCGAAGATATGTTTGGGTGGACGAATGAAGAGATCGTTGGAGATGTGGTCACCTTCCTGCACCGGTCCGACCAGTACCATCAGTTCCAGAAAAACATGGAAGTCGTGAAAGCGGGGAAACGCATCAAGGACCAGGAAGCTCTCCGATACCGGAAGGACCAGACATCAATCGAGATCTCCTTCAATATGAACCCGATATTGAATAATGAAGGGTCACTGATCGGGATTTCTGCCATCATCCGTGATCTTTCCGAGAAGAAGCATCACGAGAACCTATTGAAGAAATCTGAACAGCTTGCCATGATTGGTCAGCTCGCAGCAGGCGTCGCCCATGAAATCAGGAATCCATTGACCACCCTTAAAGGATTTCTTCAGCTTATGGATGAAAGAAAGGAAGACGACTTTTATCTCACTGTCATCAAGGGAGAACTCGACAGGATCGAGATCATCACGAATGAATTCCTTGCTCTCGCACGCCCGAGGGCGGTACAGTTTTCACTCACGTCATTGACAAGGCTCCTGACTAGTTCCGTTGATTTCATCAAGATGGAGTGTCTCAAACAGGGAGTCGATGTCCGCTTCGCCGTGGAAGAAGCCCAAGTGTATTGCGATTCCAATCAGATGAAGCAAGTCATCCTTAACGTGATGAAGAATGCACTGGAGGCGATGCAGGACGGTGGGCTCTTGAACGTCCAGCTTGAGAATGACGGCCACCACGCCAAGATCTCGATTCAGGATAATGGCAGCGGCATCCCTCCTGAGAGAATGAAGCATCTCGGCGAACCCTTCTACAGCACGAAGGAAAAAGGGACGGGCCTCGGCCTGATGATCTGTCAGAAAATCATCAAGGAACATAATGGCTCGCTCTCCATCCAGAGTAATGTTGAAGAGGGAACATCGGTTGATATCCTTCTTCCCCTTGCCTCACTCACTCATCAATAGAAGAAACTCGCCATTAGGCGGGTTTTTTTGTTGATTCGACAGCAACTTGGTCATGAAGAAGACAGGAAATGATATTTTCCGGGAAATAAACAACACATTATGACGTTTCGTGGAATTGGAAAGAGGTTACTTAATAGGAAAGAGGTGAGAAGGAATGAAGACGGATGTTTTGATTAGCGGCGGTGGAATCGGCGGACTGACCCTGGCACTTAAGTTGGCAAGATGCGGCATCGATGTAACGGTCATTGAAAGGCTGCCCGGACCTAGCCCTGTCTATAAGGGGGAGCTTCTTCAACCAAAAAGCCTGGATATTTTTGATTCATTAGGTGTGATCGAACCGGTGCTTTCCCATGGTCACCGCATAGCGGAACTGGAGCTGGTGGAACTGAAAGGGAAGAGGGCGGAGCATTCTTCCATGAGCTATTCGATCCTTCCAGGGAAATATCCTTACTCCCTTATGATCCATCATGAGAAGCTAAAAGACATCCTACGGGCCAAAGGGGAGGAATACTCCAGCTTTCACTATATGGGGAACACCGCATGTAAAAAGATCTCCGGCAAGACGGTTACAGTGGAAGACAGAAGTGAAAAAGAACCCTTTGATATCGAATGCGAATTCATCATAGGAGCAGAAGGCAGAAGTTCCGTTACCCGTGATTACATGGGGATTGAAGTGAGCGAGAGGAAATACAATCATCACTTCCTGACGGTCACCTTCCCTAGACCCCTCGATATGACAAAAGGACGGATCGTGTCGACGTACCAATCCTTTCTTGGTCTTTTCCCCCTTCCAAACGAAGAAGTGCGCTCTGTCTATCTCATCCCTGCAGGGGAATACAAGTCATTGCGTAAGAAGCCGATCTCAGAATTTCATAAGCTTTACATAGATCTCTGTCCCGATCTTGAGGGATACGTGGATCAGATTACAGAGTGGAAGCAGATCCAGCTTATGGTCCCGATGAAGTATCATGCTGATACCTATGTGAAAGATCATCTCGCATTGATCGGTGATGCGGCTCATACCGTTCACCCTATGGCAGGGGAAGGTATGAACATGGCGATCCAGGACGGAAGCGTACTCGGGGAACTGCTTTGTGATATGTATGCATCGGGCAGACTGGATCCCGCCAATCTTGAGTGGTATCCGAAGGTTCGGAAGCGCAGGGTTTCCCATCAGCTCCATCTCAGTCATCTTTCAGCACTTGCCTACTCTTATCCCTACAGACCGGTGGGGTGGCTTCGGAATAAAAGCCTTCAGCGCATGGAGAAAGATCGGGTCTCCCAGTTCAAACAGATGCTGAATATCTCAGGTCTCGGTATGTGGAGGGAAACCCTGTATGACCGGATGGTCCAAGGGGGGCTTTTTCCCCTCCGTAAATCATTTTTATCAAATGAAGAGAAACTCGGTGCATCATTCACGGAAGAGCAAGACTATCCATGGAAGGAAAAGGAGGAACTGATATGATCGGTGAAATCGTGAAGGTGTGGAGGGCACGGTCATGGATGAAGAAGAATGTTCCGTTTCTATATAGTTGGCACGCCTATGTGGGATATGAGCTCGATCTGTTCGACAGCTTCTCCCGACCCGCCACCATACAGGAAATCGCCATCCAGAAAAATCTTGAAATGGACTTGTTGGAGCAGTGGGTGGAAGTAGGCATATCCCTGAAGCACTTAAAAAGGAAGGACGATTCAAAAGTGTCGACAAGGGGGAAGTGGAAGCTTCCTTCTTCAAAGAGCGATCCCCATTCATCGGGTATCCTCCTCAAGGAAATGATGGAGCTGCATATCCCGGCCCTGCTTTCCTACCCAGAACTGCTCAGGAATCAGCGGAAGCAGCACTTCAACTCTGACCTCCACGGTTCGACCGTGGCCAAGACGTCAATATTGCTGGAGCGATTCGCTTTTCCGAAGGTTCAGAAAGCAATCAAGAAGCATCATGTCTCGACGATTCTGGATCTGGGGTGCGGAGAAGGTGGCTATATCCGACGGATCGGGGAGCGCCATCCTGATAAAAAGATGGTCGGCATCGAGATTCATGAAGGCGTTGCCAAAACGGCGACCGAAGCGCTTGAATCTTATCCGAATATCGATGTGGTGTGTGCGGATCTCCACTCATATGAACCGGAAAGCGGCTTCGACATGATCATGGCCAATAACCTGTTCCATTACATTGATCCCTCCGAGCGTAAAGACTTCTTCCATAAGGCATCGGAGTGGCTGGAAGAAGGCGGCGTTTTCTTTGTCCTGAGTCCCATGCAGAAGTCGAAGCACGGTCAGCAGTTCTCCAGTGCCTTCAACAGTTTCTTCATGAGCTTTCAGAATCTGTATCCCATCCCCTCCCATGGTGAGATGGAAACCCTCGCGGAGAAAACAGGCTTTATATGCGAGACGGTCGAACCCATAGTGAAAGAAGGCGGATGGTACGCCATGACGTTCAAAAAAAGCTGATCCCCTGGATCGGTTTTTTTTTGAGGGGATTTATTGAAAACAGGGTAGTGGTGGCATGTTTATGGGTAAAAATAAGGAAAAGAGAGAAAAGGAGGAATAGCTTGTGGTGAAACAACGATTGGACTGTGTCGGAATCGGCATCGGTCCTTATAATCTCGGATTGGCTGCTTTAATGGAAGAAAGGACGGATCTCGAGGTGAGATTTTTCGATCAAACTCCTGAATTCATGTGGCATCCAGGCATGCTCATCGATTTGACGGATCTACAGGTACCGTTCATCGCGGACCTCGTGACCTTCGCAAATCCTCAAAGTAAATTCAGCTATCTGAACTATTTACATACTCATAACCGTTTGTATAAATTTTTCTTCTTCCAGACATTCGAGATGCCGAGGCAGGAATACAACGATTACGCCCGCTGGGTGGCAGGACAGCTGCCGACCTGCCAATTCAACAGCGAAGTGACGGGTGTAGAGGAAATAGAGGACGGCTATCGCGTGAATGTGAGGAACCGGACCACGGGGGCGACGGAAATCTACGAAGCCGATCATGTGGTCCTCGGTACGGGAAGCAAGCCCCTTATCCTTAAGGGGATGGAGGATTTGCCTGAGGAAGATGTCCACCATACGAGCAAGTATTTATTCCATAAGGAATCGACCATGAAAGGGAAATCCATCACGGTCATCGGCTCGGGTCAAAGTGCAGCGGAAGTTTTCTATGATCTTTTGAAAGAAAAGCGGCACCATGAATACGAGCTTCATTGGTTCACTCGTTCCGAAGGGATCCTCCAGCTTGAAGCGTCAAAGCTCGGGCAGGAGCTCCTGGCACCGGACTATGTGGATTACTTCCACGGTTTATCATTCGAAGACCGGGAAAAGGCACTCGGCACCTTGGATCGCCTAAGAAACGGCATCGATCAGGAAACCCTGGACGCGATCTACAAGGTTCTTTACCACCATTCATCGAGCGGTGATCCGTTGAATATCACGATCCAGCCCCTTACTGAGGTAAAGGAAATCCGAGAAATCGACGGGAAGTATGAACTCAGCTGCGAACAATGGCAGGAAGAAGACTCATTTACGCATACAGCGGACAAGGTGGTCCTCGCTACTGGATATAAGCCAAATATTCCCGAATGGTTTTTTGAAGAATTCGAGGACAAAATAGTGTGGGAAGATGAGAAGAAATTCAAAGTCTCCCGTGATTATCAGCTTCAATTCAAGGAGAAACCAGAACGTGATCACTACTTCTTTACGGTGACGAATCTGGAGCATTCACATGGATCGAGTGCCACGAACCTGGGACTTTCCGTCGAGAGGAATATGCGGATCATCAATGCAATCTGCAGGAAAGATGTGTATAAAGTCCAGAGCAATACGATTTTCTCCCAATTCTCGCGAAAGTAATAAGGACGTTTAAGGGAGCCTGCACCGGGTAAACATATACCATTACCAACATTATTCTAAAATAGGAGTGTTTGATTGTATGGCTAAAATCGCAACATTAATCACCGATATGTTCGAAGATGTGGAATTTACAGATCCGGAAAAAGCATTCAAGGAAGCAGGCCATGAAGTCGTGACCATTGAATCGGAAAAAGGGAAAACGGTCAAAGGGAAGCAGGGAGACGCCAGCGTAACCATTGACCAGGGAATTGATGATGTCAATCCGGCCGATTTTGATGCGCTTCTTCTTCCTGGAGGATTCTCACCAGATCAGCTTCGTGCAGACGATCGTTTTGTGACATTCACCAAGCATTTCATGGATGAGAAAAAACCTGTCTTTGCCATTTGTCACGGACCTCAATTGTTGATCACAGCGAAGGCACTGGAAGGCAGAAAAGCTACTGGATTCAAGTCCATCAAGGTGGATATGGAGTACGCAGGAGCTAATTTCGATGACAAGGAAGTCGTTGTTTGCGGCAACCAGCTTGTGACGAGCCGTACACCAGATGATATCCCTGCCTTCAACCGTGAGGCACTTGCATTATTGAAATAATGGGTTAAATGAATGAAAAGGGGGCGTCCCCCGGGCTACTGCCCGGGGACGCCCCCTTTCTTCATTATTTGCGCAGGCTTCTCAGTTCATCGATGATGGCATTCATTTCGCTCGGACTGAAGCGATCTTTTTTAATGACCATTTCATAGAGGTCCTGAAGATCTTCATACATTTGTTCATTGAAGTCCTCAGACTTGATGGCACCTGCATTGACGACGTTCAATTTCTCCTTGATGGCGGTTACCATATAATCGATGTTCTCAGCCGTATTCTGTGTCAGATCCATTTGATCAGCACCCTTTCCTCGTAAAATCACTAAGCTTATCTTTCCATGATTCGCGGCACCTGTCAACACAGGGGGAATAGAATCATATTCAGAGGATTTTTTCACGGGAATGTTTTACACTATTAAGGAATGGGAAAGTAAAGGATAAGTTCCTTGAACGTTCTCAATTAATTAGGAAAGAGGGTCATACATATGGGTAAAAATAAATTCTTCCAGGGTGTACTCTTAGGGGCGGTTGCCGGGGGATTATTATCCCTTTTGGACAAAACAACCCGCAGGGAAGTGGGGGCTTCACTCAAGAATGGAAGCAGCTACATCTCCACTTATGCAAAAGATCCGAAACAATTGGTCGAAGCTTCAAAGGAAGTGTACGAAAAATTGTCCGTCACGGCGGATCAGGTCACCCGGGATTTCCGCTTCATCAGTGAAAAGGTGGATGAATTGAAGGGGATGACCCCTCAGGTGAAAGACCTGATTGAAGAAACAAAAGAAACGTTCGAAGACTCTACTGAAGCCTATAAGGACGCGTTCAAGGAAGCACCCAACGAACTGGAGGATGGGGATCAACCCATCGATTCTTCATTCAAAGGGTATTAATGAATGGAATGAGGTGAGCACATGGCTCGAAAGAAAGAGGTAAAAGAGTATTCCAAGGGCCTGTTTCAACAGATCAGCGCCAATGATGTGACAGGCTTGGCAGCTCAGATTGCCTATTACTTTCTCCTGTCACTTTTCCCGTTGCTCATATTTGTCGTCACGCTCCTACCCTATTTACCTGTACAGCAGGAAGACCTGCTCGGGGTGGTAAGAGACTATGCGCCAGGGGAAACGCTTAAAATGATTGAAGGAACCCTTTCAGATGTCATGTCGAACCGTAACTCGGGATTGCTATCCATCAGTATCATTGCAACAATCTGGTCGGCATCCAACGGAATGAATGCCATTGTGAAGAGCTTGAATCGTGCGTACGACATTGAAGAAACAAGATCATTCATCGTTCAGCGCCTGACATCCGTTGCCCTTACACTCGGGATGATCCTGGTCTTTGTTGTTGCACTTCTTCTCCCCGTGTTCGGGAAGCAGATCGGCTTGTTCCTTTTCTCGCAATTCGGATTTTCGGATCAGTTCCTCACCCTATGGAGCGGGATTCGCTGGGCAATCAGTCCCCTCATCCTCTTCGTCATTTTCATGGTCTTGTACTATTTTGCCCCAAATATGAAGATCAAGTGCCTGAGTGCCTTGCCTGGTGCCATCTTTGCAACAATCGGATGGGTATTGGCCTCACTTGCCTTCTCCTTCTATGTGGGGAACTTCGGCAACTATTCTGCCACATATGGAAGCATCGGGGGAATCATCGTCCTGATGATCTGGTTCTATCTCACCGGGATCATCATCATGATCGGTGGAGAGATCAATGCCATGAGAACCAAGAAGGACAATGCTGCCTGCTGAACGCCAAGAAGCCCCGTCACCAAGAGGGGCTTTTTTTCTATTTGAGAACTGGGTACTATGTCCTGAAAATAAAGAAGGAGGAGTGGAGAAAAGAAATCTCTGATAAAATGAAAACGTATTCATTTTAGAGGGGAGTTGAGCGGATGATCACATTCATTGTATCGATCATCATTTTGATCATCGGTTATTTCACGTACGGGAAGTTTATTGAAAAATTATTTGGTGTGAAGGAACAGCGCCCGACACCGGCCTATGCCAAAAAAGATGATGTCGATTATGTACCCATGGGAACATGGAAGAATTCCATGATTCAGCTTTTGAACATCGCAGGAGTAGGACCAATCTTCGGTCCCATCATGGGGGCGCTTTATGGTCCTGTCGCTTTCCTGTGGATTGTACTCGGCTCGATCTTTGCCGGAGCCGTCCACGATTATCTCACAGGTATGATCTCGATCCGGAACGGAGGGGCTCATCTTCCGCAGCTGGCAGGACGTTTCCTTGGGAAAACCATGAAGCATGTGGTGAACGCCTTTTCCGTCCTGCTCTTATTGCTTGTTGGGACCGTGTTCGTGACGGCCCCGGCTGCCTTGATTGCCGATTTGACACCGGCATGGATTTCCCTTGGCGTGATCATCGGAGCGATCTTCGTGTATTATATCGCAGCCACCCTATTACCTGTTGATAAAATCATAGGCAAGGTCTACCCGCTATTCGGCGCACTGCTATTAATCAGCGCAGTCGGGATCGGTGGTGGGCTCATCGTGACAGGGGCCGATATTCCTGAGATCACCTTAGCCAATCTTCATCCCGACCAGATTCCGATATTTCCGCTTCTGTTTCTGACCATCTCATGCGGAGCACTGTCTGGGTTCCATGCCACCCAGTCCCCGATCATTTCCAGGACGACAAAAAATGAGAAAAATGGGCGAAAGATTTTTTACGGTATGATGATCCTCGAAGCCATCATCGCCATGATTTGGGCTGCGGCTGCCATGAGCATCTTCCCGGCCGGTGAGTTGAACAGCATCCTGGCTGAATCAGGTCCAGCTGGAGTTGTCAGCGAGGTCTCCATGCTCATGCTCGGATCCATTGGTGGGACCCTTGCCATTCTTGGTGTCATCGTACTGCCCATCACGTCTGGCGATACATCTTTCAGAAGTGCGAGGATGATCATTGCAGACTATATTAACGTCAAACAGCTTAAGATCACGAACCGACTCTGGATTGCACTGCCGTTATTCGTTGTTTCCATCGCCCTGACCCAGATCGATTTTAACATCCTATGGAGATATTTCTCATGGGCCAACCAATCGACAGCCATGATTGCCCTTTGGGTCGGAGCCATGTACCTCGGCTTGCAGCGGAAACCGCACTGGGTTGCCACCCTGCCAGCCATCTTCATGACCATGGTGACCTTCACGTACATTCTTAATGCCCCGATCGGATTCGGTCTTCCCATGAACCTTTCTTACATGGGGGCAGGGCTAGTCACGGCAGCAGCCATCGTCGCTTTTGCCTACACATTAAGAAAACGGCTGGCCGGGGGAGTCGAAATTGAAGTAGATGAAAAGGTCCCAGCTGCATCGTAACATCGCAAAAAAAATGAAGGCACCTCCTGAGTCGATGACTCAGCGGGTGCTTCTTTTTTTGTTCGTTGCATAAAAAAGAGGTATTTTGTTAAGAGACAAAACCGCGTTTAAAGGGAAAAAAAACTTTTCATTCGCAAAACACTGCCGCTCTAAGGTTGGTGGAAAATACAGAAAAATAGCTGCATTTTCGGATGTTTATCTTTCCAAAATGATGGTAAATAAGCAAATGTAACCTACAAAGAAGGGAGGAAATTGAAAATATGTAATTATTTTTATGGTGGGTGCAGATCTTCACTAAAACAAAGCAATTAGTTCCAGTTCAACTTACGCACAGTCGGTAAAACATGAATGTATCAAGAATCGGAAAAAGTCGGCAAATCACAGGACACAGCACTTTATCTCACAGAGATATCAAGTAGATTGAAACCGGATACAAAACCTGATCAGTAAAATAAATATTACCTAAAAGGAGAGATTTTCCCATGGCAAACAATAATAATAACAGCAACAATAATAACAATAGCAACAACAGTAATAACAGCAATAACAGTAACAACAGTTATAACAGCAACAGCAACAGCAGCAACAATAACAGCAACAACAGTAACAACCAGAACGTAAGTAGCAGCAACCAAAACAACAATAATAAGATGAGCTACGAAGAAGCTGGACGCAAAGGTGGAGAAGCTACTTCGAACAATCACGGCAAGGAATTCTACCAAGACATCGGAGAAAAAGGCGGACAAGCCACATCCGACAATCATGATAAAGAGTTCTACCAAGAGATCGGTGCAAAGGGTGGCAATAGCTCTAACGGTTCAAATCAATCGAATAACTGATCATGAACCAAAGGGGACCTCTTGAAAAAAGAAGGTCCCTTTTGTTTTCTAGAAAAATTACCAACTGTTGAATGGAGAGAAAGGGACATACTAAGCATGTTTCACCATTCTTGTCAGTAGGGAGTGAGGAACATGAGTAAGAAGTCCAAAAAAGACGGTGGCACCAAGCAAAATCAAAATCAAAAACCGAAAAACAAAACATCCGGCTCTGCCAATGGTCAAAACGGATACCATTAAAGCCGGTCATAATAGGGGCCTTTCAGAGGCCCCGTTTTATATGGAGGCTCCTTATAAAGAAATACCAGGTGCCAATTATGAACGCCGTGTATTATAATGGAGTCATCCCGAATCAAAAGGAGATTCCATTATGACAAATCAGGATTCGTCTAAAGAGCCGAAGAAGATCAGCCTTCAGGAAGCCATGAAGCAGCAGCTTGCCAAGAAGAAAGAAGCCCAATCAAGTGGTAAACAGGGCAAGAATGGTCTCGCTTCGAATCAGCGCATGCAGAGTCAGCAAACGAAAAAGCCAAGCAATACCCGCAGGAAAATGGGTAGCTAATAATGAAAACGGCAGTGTCCTTAGGACCTGTCTTTTTTTATTGAGAAGGATTCAGTCGAGAAAACTGTTTACTTCTTTTTCCACCCGTGCTATGATACTGGAAATTACATGCGATGATGAGAAGAGTAGCTTTCATGACCTTCAGACAGAGAGCCCCGGCAGCTGAAAAGGGGAGGGAGGAACGGGAGTGAACCAAGTCTCTGAGCAGTGCATCGGAACCAGCCGGGGATGGTGTGACAGGAGCTCCTGTTATAGAGCTAGGGTATAAACGTGTACCCGAAAAGGTCGATATGGCGACATATCGATGAACTGGGGTGGCACCGCGATGACAGACTCGCCCCCAAGACCAAACGTCTTGGGGGTGGGTTTTTTCGTTTTTACTACGAATCGCGGGAGGAAGAATGATGAATAAGTGGAAATACCCAGCCATCCTGTTAGCGGGGATCGGCATAGCGAATATCGGCGACTGGATTTACCTGATCGCCCTGAATCTGATTGTCCTCAATGAAACCCAATCACCGATGGCCGTGGTGCTACTCTACCTATTGAAGCCGGCGGCCGGCATGGTGGTGAACGCATGGTCGGGGAGTCTCATCGACCGGGTGAACAAGCGGAATCTGATGATCATCCTGGATCTTTCACGCGCTGTTTCGATTATTGTAGTGGTGCTCATGCCAGTGGCCATTGCCATGTATGCGGTGGTGTTCTTCATCAATATGATGAGCGCTGTGTTTGAACCGGCAAGCAGGACGTATATGACCCAGCTGATCCCGAAGGACAGCCGTCAACGCTTCAATGCCCTGAAAGGACTCATCGGATCGGGAGCCTTCATCATGGGACCTGCCATCGCAGGCTTGCTCTTCCAGCTCGGAACGCCTCACTTGTCCCTGTTCGTGACGGCAGCAGCCCTATGCGGGTCGGGTCTTATCACCCTTCTGCTGCCGAACCTTGAACGGGAGGCTCTGGCCGACGCTGACATCGGCCGCTTCTCCTTATCGGCAGTGCGGGAAGATTGGAAGCTCGTGAGCACCTATACGAAACGGCATGCACCGATCATGCTCATTTACTTCCTGTTCAGTTGCCTTCTTGTCATGACCGCCGTCGTCGATTCCCTGGAAGCGGCTTTCTCGAAGCAAGTGCTCCATCTGTCCGACAGTACGTATGGATATATGGTCAGCATCGCAGGCGCCGGGTTCATCCTCGGCTCCATCGTAAATACGGCATTTGCCCATCGCCTGCCCTATATGAAGCTCATGGGAGGTGGGGGAGTCGCTGTCGCTGCAGGGTATCTCCTGTATGCGTCATCTGACACCATGATATGGGCGGCCACGGGCTTTGCCTTCCTATCCTTTGCCCTCGCATTTGCAAGCACCGGCTTTGAGACGTTCTTCCAAGAGAAGATCCCGGTGAAGATGATGGGGAGGATCGCGAGCATCTATGGACTGGCAGAGGGTGCCCTCGTACTGATTATGACCATTTCAATCGGAATCGGCGCGGAATTCGTGTCCATCCGGTGGGCCGTTTGCACAGGTGCTATCATCATGCTCATCACGGCGATCATGCTCCTCCTGTCCATCCGTCGGGAAAGCAGCCCCGCCACGTATGAAATCCACAGGACCGGGATAGAATGATAAACAATTCGTTGACACCCAAGAAGAATCTCTATATAATCATCTAAAATATCTAAATGTTGAAACATTGATGGGGATCAGTAGTGAACATCGTGTCCATTCAGAGAGGGAGCCGCGTGGTGAGAAGCTCCTATGGAAAACATTCGTGAACCTGCCCTTGAGTTCTGGTAACCCCAGCGGTCCGATACCGTTATCATGCATGATGAGAGTAAAGCCTTGCTTTGAATTAGGGTGGTCCCGCCAGGAATGGTCCCTAATGAGAAGTGGGGCTTTTTTTGTTTCACAGGAATTCAATTTAATAAGGATGGTGTCAATTATGGCAAAGCAATTCGTACAAAATGTCACAGGCATGGATGAGGATTTCGCCCAATGGTACACGGATGTCGTGACCAAGGCTGAACTCATCGACTATTCAAGCGTAAGGGGCTCCATGATCATCCGCCCCTATGGATATGCCATTTGGGAAAATATCAAGGATGCCCTCGACGGGAAGATCAAGGAGACGGGGCATGAGAATGTCTATATGCCGCTCTTCATTCCGGAAAGTCTGCTCCAGAGGGAAAAGGATCATATCGAAGGCTTCGCTCCAGAAGTGGCGTGGGTGACCCACGGCGGAGAAGAAGAGCTTGCCGAAAGACTGTGCGTCAGACCGACATCGGAGGTCCTTTTCGGGGAGCACTACAAAAACATCATCCACTCGTATCGAGACCTTCCAAAGCTGTATAACCAGTGGGCGAATGTCGTGCGCTGGGAAAAGACGACGCGTCCGTTCCTGAGGACACTCGAATTCCTTTGGCAGGAGGGGCACACCTGTCATGAAACCGATGAAGACGCCCTGGAGGAAACGATCAAGATGCTCGACGTGTATGCAGATATCTGCGAGAACATGCTGGCGATTCCGGTCATTAAAGGACAGAAGACGGAAAAGGAAAAGTTCGCCGGTGCAAAATTCACCTATACGATCGAAAGCCTCATGCATGACGGAAAGGCCCTCCAGTCCGGTACCTCCCATCATCTTGGCGACGGCTTTGCCAAAGCATTCGGCATCCAGTTCACCGATCGTGACGGAAAGCTTCAGTATGTCCAGCAAACGTCATGGGGCTTCACCACAAGGATCATCGGCGCCATGATCATGGTGCACGGAGACGACAGGGGGCTCGTCCTGCCACCGAAGATCGCGCCGACTCAAGTGATGATCGTACCGATCGCTCAGCACAAAGAAGGGGTCCTCGATTTTGCCTATGATATGAAGAGGCGCCTATCTTCCGTCGCACGGGTGGGGATCGACGCGAGCGATAAGAAACCGGGTTGGAAGTTCAATGAGTATGAAATGAAGGGGATTCCGCTTCGCTTGGAAGCCGGACCTCGTGATATCGAAAACGGGCAGGTCATCCTGGTGCGCAGGGACACAGGGGAAAAGGTGACGGTGTCCATCGAGGGAATCGAAGAAACCATCACGGCTCTCCTCCATGACATCCAGGAGAACCTGCTCAAAAAAGCCACTGCGCATCGTGAAGAAAAAACGAGCACAGCGGTCACCTTCGACGAGTTCAAGTCTCAAATCGAGAAAGGTGGATTCATCAAAGCGATGTGGTGCGGAGAGGAAGCATGCGAGAACAAGATCAAGGAAGAAACCACCGCCACCAGCCGCTGCATCCCGTTCGAGCAGGAGAAGGTAGCCGACACCTGTGTGTGCTGTGGGAAGGAAGCGCGGGACATGGTGTACTGGGCAAAGGCGTACTAATTCCCCCGAACATTCGCCCTATTTTCCTTTTCTTTTTCCATCATCGTCTTTTTTTACCATTCTCGACATAGAGTTTGGTAAAGGAGGGACAACTTATGGATATTGAAATCATGATGGTTGTGTTGCTCGCCGTTGCCGTCGTTACGCTGTTCCTTATCCTATTCAAAGTCAGCCGGATCCTTGAGCACTTTGAGGAGAATGCGTTTCTTGGGGAGGAAGATCTCGAGGAGGAGCAGGAAGAGTGGCACGGTTGATGGAAGCACATGCTGACAACATAGCAGTCCCTCTCGGATGAGGGGGATTTTTTTGTTACGGAAAAATGATATTTTTTTGTTGAAAGAAGATACCATTCCTTAAAACGGATTGATATGATTATAGAAACAAAGGGGTAGGGGTGAAAAGGATGACAGGAACACAACTACTGATGGAAACAGAAAGGCTGGTAATCCGGCCCTTCACCCGGTGGGATTACGGAAACTGGCTTCAGTCACATCTCGATCGCCTGCCATCTCAGCATAAGTATGATGCCGGGTATCAGGATATGTCCGGGTGCACGGAGCAGTGGTTCGCGGAGATGATCGGCAAGCAGGATGAGATGATGGCGAAGGATGAAGTCTATATCTTCGGGGTCTTCCTGAAAGCGACGGGAGTGATGGTCGGCACCGTCGACGTCTCGACTCTCATGAGGTACAACTTCAATTGGGGAAGGATCGGCTATGTGCTTCATAATCAACACTGGCAGAAGGGGTTCGGGAAAGAATCCGTGGCAGCAACACTACGAATGGCTTATACCAAGATCGGGTATCATCGGATCGAAGCACACATCGATCTCGACAATGTCCCGTCCATCTCCCTGGTGGAAAGCGTCGGCATGACATACGAATGCACGCGGAAGGGATTCATCTATGAGCGGGGGATGTGGCAGGATCAGCTCGTATATTATCAGAATGCAGAATAAGAAAAGCCGATGGGGGTGCACCCATCGGCTTTCGTGTGTTACAGTCCCTCAATCGTGAGGTCTTTCACCGGAAGGAACTCCTCCTCGGTATCGCTATACGTAATCTTGACCGTATCGTTTTCCCTCAGGTAGATGGCAAGAGGGCTGACCTCAGATGAAACGATATAGTTCTTCCCGTTCTCCAATAGGAAGGAAACGACCGTGTAATCTCCGGATTTTTCCTTATACACCCGAACGACTTTTCCGGAATCCTGTTTCTCTTCAGCCTTGGAGTTGTTATTCAGGCTTCCGGATCCTTTTTGAAGGGCGGTTTTGTACATTTTTAGCGCCTGGTTCGGCGTATCGGCGTACACGGCGATTTCCGGGTTCGCTGCGGAGACGATGAAATAGTTCTGCAGGAAGCCATTGGAATCGAGTACAGGCGTCAACCAGCTTGCTTCACCATAGAAGTTATAAAGGACCGGCATCTTGCCGTCCCATTTCTTCTCGATGAATCGCTTCTGGATGATCTGCAGGGCGCCTTGTGAATCCATATACGATTCTTCCATGTTCCCGGTATAATACGTAGCTTCTCCCGTACGGGCATTGGTCATGGAATACCCAAGCATGGAGTCTACGCCTTCTTTAGGAGACGTGAAGTCTGTGAAGTAGTACATATCGCCGTCTTTGTTGAAGACCGGCGTGACATTCGCTTCCGTTCCTTCATCGGATGGCAGCTTCACGTCGGATTTTCCGAACTTGCTGTTCCAGAAGCCTTTTACAAAGTTCCCGAAGTAGCTGTTTTGAAGGCTGACGGTCTCAGGTGAGATGGCTCCGTCGATGAATGCAGGGATATCCTTGATCGGATAAGCTTTCGTATCACCAGTCAATGCATCGACAAGGACGACTCCTTCTGCGTCAAAACCATTACGGGCAGAGATGAATGTCCCATATGTCCGGATGTAGAAAGGTTTCCCTTCGTCGTTCACTTCAAGCTGCACGTCCCCGTAGAAAATCTTCTTCGGATACTTCATGCGGATGTGGCGCTCGATGTTTTCATTCAGATAGGAAGAAGGGGTGTATTTCATTTCCTGCTTCATGAATTTAGGGTTGGCAGTGGAGTCCGTTGCGCTCAGTATGAAGTACCCCGGGGTTTTGTCTCCTTTCACCCATTTCCAGAAGTCCGAGAATTCGACTGGGGCGATATAAACGTAATCGCCGTTGACCTTCTGGATCTGCAGATTGCCGAGTTCATAGTAGCTTGTATTCGGTACTTGACCGAATGCTTTTTTCATTTTGTTCCGGGCGAATTGAGGCGGCACGCTTGCCGGTGTTTCCGTCTCGTCGAATGCCTGGATTTCGGTTTTCGTTTTCATATCGGCGGATTCGTATTTCTCATCTGCATTGAACAGAAATGCGCTGAGGAAATAGACACCGACTACAAGGCCGGCAAGGACGAGGACTCCTTTGATCATGCGCTCAGTTCCATAGGAGAGTGATGCTCCTGCGATAGCGGCTATGATGAAGAGGATCCAGACGCTGGTGAAGTTCTGGTCAAGGTTGGTCAGATAGTAGAACAGGAATGTCGCGACGATGGCGATGATGAGGGTGGCACCGAATACTTTGCCAAATGACGGGTAGCCCTCTTTCTTTTTCATTTTCATGGCACTCATCGGGACGATCAGGATGGTGGCGGCAAGGCCGATGATGAGTGAGAATAATAGGATATTGCCCATGTTGTTCCCCTTTCTAGGTTCTTTGGTTGAGTCTATTGTATATACGGGTGAGGCTGGGTGGAAGTTTCATTGTGATCATTTTTGTTCACTATGGTTGCCTTTTTGTATGAAAGAGAAGGGGAGGAGATCGTTCCTTTATTTTTATGGGTGTGTCGTGTGAATTAGATCGTTCCGTTCCGCTGTGGGCGGGTCGCTTTCCGCGGGTCGGTTGATGAGCCTCCTCGTGCCTGCGGGGTCTCATCTTCCCGACTATCCGCAGGAGTCGACCGCCCTCCGCTGCACTGCACTGTTGGATGGTTGATTGGGGAGGGCAAATCAGCGAAGTATGTCCTTCCCTTCTTTTTTTGATGGGTGTGTCGTGTGAATTAGATCGTTCCGTTCCGCTGCGGGTGGTCGCTTTCCGCGGGTCGGTCGATGAGCCTCCTCGTGCCTGCGGGGTCTCATCTTCCCGACTATCCGCAGGAGTCGACCGCCCTCAGCTGCACTGCACTGTTGGATGTTTGATTGTGTAGGGCAAATCAGCGAAGTATGTCCTTCCCTTCTTTTTTTGATGGGTGTGTCGTGTGAATTGGATCGTTCCGTTTCGCTGCGGGTGGTCGCTTTCCGCGGGTCGGTCGATGAGCCTCCTCGTGCCTGCGGGGTCTCATCTTCCCGACTATCCGCAGGAGTCGACCACCCTGCGCTGCACTGCACTGTTGGATGGTTGATGGGGAACATTTGCAACTGTACCTCTGATTAGGCAGACACATATAAATAATACATCTATGATAATCGCCTTTGCTATACAGAATCTACTTGGACAGATAATGAGCCCCCTTTCAGCGTTCAATCTATTTAGGAATGAGATGAGGTTCTACATAATCCGGTATGATTCAGTGGAAACCTATCAATTATCAAGGAGTGAAGTTCAACGGAGGCCGCCCGACTCCCATGGAAAGCGGGCGGCCGCAGTGGAACGAAACGGACTTACCCCCTACCAATCTCCCAATTAAAATAAAAAAGAGAATGTCCATCATCAGGACATTCTCTAGTATTCACCAATCCAGTTCCACTTCAACCCCGTAGTGGTCGGAAATGATGGGGCGGTTGGTTCCGTTGAAGATGGCAGCGGAAGATTGGACGTTGATCATGCGGCTGGAGAGGATGAGGTCGATCCTCAAGCCTTTGTCATTTTCGTCCCATCCGGCAATATCGCCTTGGATGGTAGTGCCTTCGTCTCGCTTTTGGGCAAGATGGAAGGTGTCCAAAAGCCCTTTTTTCATAAGATAGTCATAGCCTTCACCACGTGTGTCGGCATCGTTGTTGAAGTCACCCATGAGGAAGAAGGGACCGGCTGCCTTTTCAAATAGACGGTCAGCCTGGCTCATGAATGGTTCCTCTTCATCCTGCCACCATCCAAGATGGCAGGAGTAGAAGGTGACCTTTTCATTGCGAATGGGGATGGTGATCCCGATGATCTTACGGGTTTTCCAGTTGGCAGGATCCTCGTCATTTGAAACATGGAAGCTGTGCTCTTCCTGAACGGGATGCCGGGTCAGAATTGCTGCGCCTTCTTCAAAGCGGTCATACCCGACATGGGCATAGTCCCAGATGAATGAGTACCCGGTGACCCCGCGTTTTTTCAACTCCTGGAGGAGGATCAGAGCAAAGTTGTCTTTTTTGATGAACGCTTCCTCTTCGGAAATGAGCTGATTGACCTCCTGCAGGGCGATGACGTCGTACTCTTTTTCCGCGATGGTATCGGCAAGGATCCCGAGTTTCTCCCACTGATTGTCTTCGAGCCAGGAGTGGCAGTTGAGGGTGAGGAGCTTCATCCTTACGCCCCCAGCATATCCTGGATATCGGATTTGATGACATCGGCTTTCGGACCGTAGATGGCCTGGACGCCTTTGTCCTTTGTGATAAGGCCGAGGGCCCCGTTTGCTTTCCATTCCTGTTCGGAACCGACCAGGCTAAGGTCTTTTACGGTGACACGAAGGCGCGTCATGCACGCATCCACGTCGACGATGTTGCTTTCGCCTCCGAGTAGGGCGACGACTTTCGGAGCTACGGAATCTTTTTTGACTGCTCCTTGAGCTTGGGTGACTTCGTCTTCGATGTAATTGCCGTTACGTCCCGGCGTCGGGAAGTTGAAGCGTTTGATCAGGAAGTTCGCCACGCCGAAGTTAAGTCCGAAGAATACGAGACAGGCGATGAAGAAGTTCACAAGGTCGAGCCAGAGTCCGGCTTTCACGATCATCGGCGTCCTGGTGAGGAGCTCGATGAATCCGAAGGAGTGGACGCGGATGTGGATCAGATCCACGATGGCGAAGGCAAGTCCTGTCATGATGGCGTATACCACATAAAGAAGCGGGGCAGCGAACATGAACATGAATTCGATCGGCTCTGTGACACCTGTCAGGAATACAGCAAGTCCTGCAGATAGGAACATGGATTTGTACTTTTTCTTCTTATCTTTATCCACATTGCGGTACATCGCATAGGCGATACCGATGAGGGACGCAGTGGACAGGATCATCTGACCGACTTTGAAACGGGCCGGTGTTACGTCGCCAAGAAGTTGTTTGTAGCTGGCAGTGTCTCCGGCGGATAGGAAGTTGTTCAAATCGGCGATCCAAGCGAGCCACAGCGGGTCTTGACCTGCGACGGTAGATCCCTGGCCTGAGCCCGTAAGGATGGTATATGTCCCACCTAGCTCTGTGTAGTTCATCGGCACGGTGAGCATATGGTGAAGACCGAATGGAAGCAACAGACGCTCGAGTGCCCCAAAGATGAATGGAGCTACAATCGGTGCCGTATCCCGTGATGTGGCGATCCATTGACCGAAGTCATTCAGGAGACCCTGGATGAACGGCCAGACGATAGACATGACGATAGCGGTTACAATGGAACCCGCAATCACGACGAACGGTACGAAACGCTTTCCGTTGAAGAAAGAAAGGGCATCCGGTAGTTTGTCATAATTATAGAATCGGTTGAAGAGGTTGGCTCCAAGGAAACCGGAAATGATTCCGACGAATACGCCCATATTGAGGGCAGGCGCCCCGAGGACCGAAGTGAAATAGTCGGAAACGACGAGCGTCTGACCGAACAGGGACGAAATCGTCGCTTCAGGATCCGCAAGCATATCGGCATTGACGCCGAAGATGGCACCGGTGATCCGGTTGATCAAGACGAAGGCGATAAGGGCAGCGAAAGCACCGCCGGCACGCTCTTTCGCCCAGGATCCCCCTATGGCGACGGCGAAGAGGATATGCAGGTTGGTGATGATTCCCCATCCGATGTCTTCTAGTACTCTTGCAATCGTTTGCACTAAAACCAAGTCTCCGCCGGTCATGCCGATCAGCTTCCCGATGGAGATCATGATTCCGGCAGCCGGCATGACGGCTACTACGACGAGAAGGGCCTTACCGAACTTCTGCCAGAAATCAAAAGACAATAAATTCTTCATTTGTACTTCCTCCCTATGTGTGCGTTTTCATTTTAAAGCACGATCTTTCTATTTGTTAAGCATGGCTTTCTCTATAAAAAGATACAAAAGTGTAAACGGTTAATGCAACCGTTTGCATTAATATAGCATTATTGTAAGATATCTTTTTGAGGAAAGCAATAGAAAGTTTAGAAGACGTGTATTATCATTAAAAATAGTAACATAGAAAAAAATGGGAGAGATGTTGGTGAACCAGACAGACATGAGTCAGATTAACGAGACAGGGTGGAATCGACGTGCGTATGATGCGTGGGTCAACCGGCATGGTGTTCCGGCAGAATATGCTGAAAAGATTAAACATGATTCCCGGAAATCCGTTGAACATTACCTGAACTATATGAACGGAATTAAAGGAAGAAAGATTGTGAATCTGCTTGGTTCAAAAGGAAACAAGGCTGTTTCATTTGCCCTCCTTGGAGCGGAAGTGACGGTAGTCGATCTTTCAAAGGATAATGCGCGTTACGCTTCGGAGTTGGCGGAAGCTGCAGGGGTAAAGGTGACCTATATCGTCTCTGACATCCTGGACATCCCGGAAACCCAAAAGATCTCGGACGCCGACTATATTGTATTGGAGTTGGGCGTGTTGCATTATTTCCTCGATCTCGACCCATTGTTCGAGCTGATACATGAGGGGTTGAAGAAGGGAGGACGATTCATCCTGCGGGATTATCATCCGATGGTGTCGAAAGTATTGAGGGCAAAGGATGGGATGATGGCGGTTGAGGGGGATTACTTTGACCGCGACATGAAAGAAGTTGATGTGGCCTATTCAATCCACCTACCCGAAGAACAAAAAAAGTCCCTCCCAAAAAATACAATCAGAAGGTGGACACTGGGGGAAGTAATCACGTCATTGGTGAGGGCAGGTCTTACAATCCAGCACTTGGAAGAAGAAGCAGGAATCAGATGGGCCTTTCCGGAAGGAACCCCGGAAGGATTTGAGGAAAAGATGCCGGGATTATTCACATTGATTGCGGATAAAAAGTAAGGGAGTGGACTGATGCGGGAGTGAAAGAGACAGGACTTCCTCCAGCACATGTCGGCTCCCTGTGTACATAAACAAATGTCCATTACCTAGACGGATCAGGTAATGGACATTTGTGTTTAGATAACATAATCCTCAGGTGGAAACACCTTCAGATGTCTTGGCTTGATATAAACCGATTCTCCGACTTTGAGGGAGAGATCGCGGTACCGTTCTTTGGTGATTTCCGCTTCCACATATTCGTCCGTATCCGCCCGGATCAGCTCGACGCGGACGACGGCCCCGACGATGTGGAGGTGGTTGACGGTGGCCCGAACGGTTTCGTCACCCTGGATTTCTTTGCTGATGGTGAGGTCATGGGGGCGAACGTAAGCGGACGCTTCACTCCCTCCCGAATTCGTGAGGTCCGGTGTGTTCAATACGAGATCACCGTGGACGAGGGTCCCTTCATGAAGGCGACCCTTGAAGATATTGACGCTTCCAAGGAAGTCGTAGACAAAGGGCGTCTGGGGATTCTCGTATACCTCGATGGGAGTGCCGATCTGTTCGATGCGTCCCTGGTTCATGACGACGATTTTATCGGCTACATCCAGTGCCTCTTCTTGGTCGTGGGTGACGAAGATACTGGATATCTGGAATTCATCGTGAAGGCGCCGAAGCCATCTTCGCAGTTCTTTCCGCACTTTGGCATCGAGGGCCCCGAATGGTTCATCGAGTAAGAGGACCTTCGGCTCGACGGCAAGTGCCCTTGCGAGGGCGACGCGCTGTCTTTGACCGCCTGACAGCTGGGAAGGGTAGCGGTCTGCCAGTGACCCCAGTTTCACAAGGTCGAGGAGTTCATGGACTTTTTCTTTAATGATCTTGCGGGATGGACGTTCCTTCCTCGGTTTTACCTTCAACCCGTAGGCGACGTTTTCAAAGACGGTCATATGCCTGAAAAGGGCATAATGCTGGAAGACAAATCCGACTCCACGTTCTTTGGCCGTGATGGAGGTGATGTCTTTATGGTCGAATCGGATCGAGCCATGGTCGGGGGCTTCGAGTCCTGCGATGATCCGGAGGAGGGATGTCTTCCCCGAGCCTGATGGACCAAGGAGGGCCACCAGTTCTCCGGTTTGGATATCGAGGTTGATATCCGAAAGGGCCTGGAACGTCCCGAATGATTTTGACACGTGATCGATGACTATGCTCATAGTATTCCCTCTCTATCAATGGACATGGACGTCCGTTTGTTTTTTGCCCTTCCACTCAAGGAAGCTTTTGATGACAAGTGTGATAATGGCCATGATGGACATCAGGGACGCGACGGCGAATGCGGCCGCAAATTGGTATTCCCCGTACAGAATTTCGATATGGAGGGGCATGGTGTTCGTGAGCCCCCTGATATGCCCCGATACGACGGATACGGCACCGAATTCTCCGATCGCCCTGGCGTTTGCGAGGATCATCCCGTAAAGCAGGGCCCATTTGATATTCGGCAGGGTGACGTGGAGGAAGGTTTTCCAACCCCCTGCCCCGATCGTGATGGACGCCTCCTCTTCGGATGTTCCCTGTGCCTGCATGAGCGGAATGAGCTCCCGGGCGACGAAGGGGACGGTGACAAACAGTGTGGCGAGGATGATACCCGGGACGGCAAAGACGATCTTGATATCATGCTCGAACAGCCAGTCACCGAATACCCCCTGTGCTCCAAAAAGCAGGACGAAGATGAGTCCTGCGATGATCGGGGAGATGGCAAAAGGCAGATCGATGAGCGTAATGAGGATGTTCTTTCCCCTGAACTGAAACTTTGTGATCGCCCAGGCGGCTGCGATGCCGAACAGGGCATTCACAGGGACCGAGATGAGAGCTACGAGCAGGGTCAGTTTGATGGCTGAAAGGGCTTCGGGCTGCGTGATGGCTGCCATGTATACGTCCAATCCTTTATCGAATGCTTGAAGGAAGACCGTAATGAGCGGCAGGATCAGGAACAGACCGAGGAACAGGAGGGCGATCGTGATGAGCAACCATTTCACCCATTGAGGATCGGTCGTTCCTTTTGCCTGAATGACTGGAGCGGTTGAGCGTTCAATTGGCAGATGACCCGACAAAGCATTTCCTCCTTTCTATCTATGAATGAACTTACGATTGGTCCACCATTGGATCAGATTGATGACCAGCAGTAAAAGAAAAGACGTCACCAGCATCACCGTGGCGATGGCAGTGGCCCCGGAATAATCAAACTGTTCGAGCTTCGTCAGGATGATCAGGGGCGTGATCTCCGTCTTAAATGGCATATTGCCTGCGATGAATACGACAGAACCATATTCCCCAAGGGATCTGGCGAAGGCAAGGGTGAAGCCTGCCAGGGCCGCAGGGAGAAGCTCAGGGAAGATGACCTTCCTGAACGTC
Organism: Rossellomorea marisflavi; assembly: GCF_001274775.1. Classification (GTDB taxonomy): domain Bacteria; phylum Bacillota; class Bacilli; order Bacillales; family Bacillaceae_B; genus Rossellomorea; species Rossellomorea marisflavi. The sequence goes on along the minus strand of NZ_LGUE01000004.1, from coordinate 770,258 downwards.
TGGAGGCGGCTTGCCCCCAGGGAAGAGGAGGCTTCCTCCACTTCCTTTTCCAGATTTTGAAGGACGGGCTGGACCATCCTTACCACGAAAGGAAGCCCGATGAAGATCAATGCAATCACGACACCGATCGGAGTGAATGCGACCTTGAATCCAAGGAGGCTGCCGATCCATCCGTTTGGAGCGTAGACGGTCGTCAGGGCGATTCCAGCTACGGCTGTAGGGAGGGCAAATGGCAGATCGACGAGTCCATCGATGATTTTCTTGCCGGGGAACCGGTAGCGGACAAGGACCCATGCAAGAAGCACGCCGAACGCCACGTTGATGAGGGCGGCGGCCAAGGAGGCTCCGAAGCTCAGCTTATAGGAAGCCACCACCCTTGGATCCAACACGGTATCGGCGAACTCGGTCCACCCCATCCTGGCGGTGTAGAAAAAGATCATGGAAAGGGGAAGGAGTACAAGGATGCTCAGGTAGAGCGTCGTGTACCCCATTGTCAGACCGAATCCAGGTAATACATTATGGTGTTTGGTTGAGCGGATTTTTCCTCTGGTCATGTGATCACCTGTTACCTTTCGTGCTATTCAGCGTAGATTTCGTCGAATGTTCCCCCATCATTGAAGTGGGTTTCCTGTGCTTTTTGCCAGCCACCGAATGCATCATCCACGGTCACCAGCTCGATATCGGCAAATTTGTCGGCGTACTCCTTCAACACTTCAGGATCACGCGGTCTGTAGTAATTTTCAGCGGCAATTTTCTGACCGGTCTCTGTATAGAGATACTCAAGATAGGCCTTAGCGACTTTGGCTGTGCCTTTCTTCTCGGCGATCTTATCCACGACGGCTACAGGTGGTTCGGCAAGAATGCTGAGTGTTGGATTCACGATTTCGAACTCATCCTTCCCAAGCTCGTTGATGGAGAGGTATGCTTCATTCTCCCAGGCAATCAGCACGTCACCCAGTCCCCGTTGAACGAAGGAGTTCGTCGCGTCACGTGCGCCTGAATCGAGTACCTCGACGTTTTTAAATAGATCCCTCATATAGCCCTTGATTTTCTTCTCATCACCGTTGAATGCCTTGTCGGCATAGGACCATGCTGCGAGGTAATTCCATCTCGCTCCTCCCGATGTCTTCGGATTCGGTGTGATGACGGATACGTCGTCACGGATCAGATCATCCCAGTCCTGGATGTTCTTTGGATTCCCTTTCCGTACCAGGAATACGATGGTGGACGTATAAGGGGTGGAATTGTCTTCAAGCTTCGACTGCCAGTCTTCTGAAATGATGCCGCGTTTCGCCGCGATTTCATCAATGTCATAGGCGAGGGCGAGGGTTACGACATCCGCTTCCAGTCCATCAATGACGGATCGTGCCTGTTTCCCTGAACCTCCATGGGATTGCTGGATGGTGACCTTCTGTCCTGTCTCTTCTTCCCAGTGCTTGGCGAATTCCGTATTGAATTCCTGATAAAGTTCCCTTGTCGGATCATACGACACGTTCAATAATTCCACAGCTTCTTTTGAATCGCTTCCTTTTTTACCGGCGGTTTCGCCCTGACTGCAGCCTGAAGCATAAAAGACAAGAGCTACGATGATTCCAATCAATGCATTTTTAACCATGTGAGTTCCCCCTCGGTTCCTGTTTTTTTTATCAAAAAAAAGGCCGCGCTTTGAGTAAGCTCGGCCTTCAGTTTGTCTGATCAGCGCTGGAATATTCTAATTTAAACTAATCATATTCATTTAATCGGAATTAGTTACTTAAATTTTTCATGACAGCAGATGAAAAACAAGAAAGCCCCAGTCAAGTATTTCGACCAGGGCCTTTGGTTGTCCAATCGGCAGTATTTTGATTAGTTATAAGATATCTTACTATTCCGATAAAGTCAATTGGTTTTTGGGAGAAATATAGAGGATGAGAGATTTTATAGAGTCATACGATTTTGATGTTAATAAAGATAAGAAGAGGGGATATAGGTAAAAAAAGGAGGCTTTTCAGGTGAATAAAAGGATGAGAATCGCAGGAGTGGTTTTCATGGCATTCCTTCTGGCAGGTTGTCAAAGTGCTGAAAAGGATGCGGTGGACACAGATGTCAAGCAGGTGGATGAGACGGCCAAGGAAGAAGTGGAAACAACTGAACAGATGGATACGGAGACCGATGAGGGAAAAACAAAAGACGAAGCTGCCCCCTACGAAACAGTGAACGTGACACCCGATTACTTCATTGAAACCGACACCTATGATACAGGGCGGGAATTTTTGACGATGTTCACCATCAGACGAGATGACGGGAAGGATCAGAGCAGGGAAGAGCGCCTGGCAGCTTCTCTCATGGAGAATGATCCTTCGGAACAAAAGATCCTTGAAACCTACACCAAGCTGACAGTCGAGGGGCCGAATCTTAAGGTGGATTTCCAAGAGGATGGAAACCTTCTTTCCGCCACTTCTGCGCAGCATTCGATGTTTTATGATTCTCTGTTCGGGATCAGTCATCTTTATGGCATCGAGGAGATCACGTTTGTGAATCCGGAAGGCGAAGAGAACATCACGGTAGCCGAACGGAAGGTGGATGCCCCGATCGTGGTGGCTGACGAAAGGGGAAGGTCGAAGGGGTACTATACCCTCTATGATAAAGAAGGGAAGCAAACATGGTTCATTCCAGCAAGTGAGTTGGATGAAGGGGCTGGTGGAGAGGATTTGTCTTTTCAAGAAACCATCGAGATGATGCAGACCGTTGATCAAGAGGACGCGTTTTACGCATCAGCCATAACAGAAGGGCTGGAAGTAAAGGAGGTTTCTCTTGAAGACGGTCTTGCGATTGTCCACTATACGATGGACGAAGAGGAAGTATCAGCATCCGACCGTATCGTTTTTGAGAATGCCATGCAGCTTGCAGCCCTTGACTTCGATGCGACAGAACTTCAAATGGTGAACGAGACGAAGCGTCAGAACAAAACATTTCCATTCTAATAATCCTATTAACATAAAAGACCTCAGCCGGTGAGTGCATTCTCCGGCTGAGGTCTTTTGGGTGGGATCATGAACGAAGCAATCGCAACCCGTTCAGGATTACCAGGATGGTGCTGCCTTCATGGCCGATGACCCCATATGGAAGATCGAGGACTTGAAGGAAATTGGACGCGATGAGGAGCATGATGACGGATATGGAGAAGATGACGTTCTGCTGGACGATTCGCTTCATACGCTTTGACAGCTTGATGGCTTCTGCGATCCGGGTCAGATCGTTTTTCATCAGGACGACATCCGCTGTCTCCAAGGCGACGTCTGTTCCTTCACCCATGGCAATTCCGACGTTGGCCGTGGCAAGGGCAGGCGCATCGTTGATCCCGTCACCGACCATGGCGACGGTCCCGAAGTCCTGTTTCAAAAGCTTCAGTTCATCCACCTTGGTCTCGGGAAGACATTCGGCAATGAAGGAGGAGACGCCTGATTCCTGTGCAATGGCACGTGCGGTCTTCTCGTTATCCCCGGTGAGCATGATTGTTTCAACGCCTTCATCGGCAAGGAGCTTCAGGGCGTCAACGGTTTCCTTTCGTACAACGTCCTTCAACGCAATGAGGGCGATGATCACACCGTCACGTTCGACGAATACCGTCGTCTTCCCTTCAGACGCCAATGTTTCATACCTGCCATCCATGAAATTGGATGCAGCGGTGCCCATGAAATCGGCCTTTCCGATCTTCCATTCGGAGCCGTCCATGACGGCCTTGACTCCCCAGCCCGAGATGTCTTCAAGAGAATCGGGTTGGGTAAGCTGGATCCCTTCGCTGCGGGCGTGTTTGACGATGGCCTGGGCGAGGGGGTGATTCGATTGATTCTCGATGGAAGCGACCACTTGAAGGGTGTCTGCTTCATCTTCAGAAGTCAGGAAGTCTGTGACGACCGGTTTTCCTCTTGTCAACGTCCCGGTCTTGTCGAATGCGATGGCTTTCAGGTTGCTCAGGTTCTCCAGATGTGCTCCGCCTTTGAACAGGATGCCGTGGCGTGCCCCGTTGGAGATGGCAGAGAGGCTCGCCGGCATGATCGATGCGACCAGGGCGCACGGTGAAGCGACGACGAGGAGCACCATGGCACGGTAGAAGGTCTCATTCCAGCTCCACCCCAATGCGAAGTGGGGAAGGAACATCATCAGGACCACGACGGCAAGGACCACCTTGACGTAGGTCCCTTCAAACCGTTCGATGAACAATTGGGAAGGGGACTTTTCCGACTGGGCCGATTGGACGAGATCGATGATTTTCTGGAACAGGGTCTCGCTGCTCGGTTTTGTCATTTTGACCGTGATGGCCCCGTTGATGTTCACGGTTCCGGCATACACTTCATCATCCGCTGACTTGGTGACAGGGACCGCTTCTCCCGAAATGGCGGCCTCGTCAATGGAGGTGGTGCCTTTGACGACCATCCCGTCCGTCGGTACGCGCTCGCCCGGTTTGATGAGGATCAGATCCCCGATATCAAGGGAGCTGACCTGCACCTTCTTCTCACCGGTCTCTGTGATGAGCCAGGCTTCTTCAGGCTGGAGCTCCATAAGGGCTGAAATCTCCTTCTGGCTCTTGTTCATCGTGTACGTTTCAAGGGCTCCGCTCACGGCGAAGATGAAGATCAGGATCGCGCCTTCGGTCCAGTAGCCGATGATGGCCGAGCCGACGGCAGCGAAGATCATGAGCATCTCCACGTTCAATTCTTTGTTTTCGATGGTCTCCTCGATGCCTTCCTTCGCCTTGGCAAAACCGCCGATGACGAATGCGAGAAGATAGAAGATGATGCTCAGGGAGGACTCATCCTTCGAGAAGAGCCAGCCGAGGAGGATGAAGACCCCGCTGACAAGGGCGGCAATCAGTTCGGCATGGGGTTTGATTTTTTCAAGGAATGGGAGTTTGCTATCGGAACTCCCCAGGCTTAGGGCTTTGGACTGTGAACTCATAGTGGATTCCTCCTCTAGTGTGATGGAACTAATTGATAAAGAATGGTTCTCAATGAGAATAATAATCAACATCAATACCCTTATAAAACGACGAAAGCTGCCACCAGTTAGGATGACAGCAAATCTATTGAGATCCAAGCTTTCAAATCAGTAATTTATAATTATTATAATTTATACTATCACATCTATATGGAGAAGGAAAGGATTATGTGCTAGTATTTTTCCGCTATTTCCCTGCGCCTCGTCTGAAGGGAAAAGGTCACAAGACTGATGAAGATGATAAGCAGCATGGTGGCAATCATATAGAAGAAACTTGGTCCTTCAAGCTTCTCGATCGTCACTCCACCGATGAACGGACCGATCATGCTGCCGAAGCTGAAGAAGATTCCGCACATGATATTGCCCGCTGGCAGAAGCTCCTTAGGCAGGAGGTCGGTCATATAGCTGATCCCGAGGGAGAAGGTCGATCCGACGGCCATCCCGGCAAGGGCGAAGCATGTGAAGAGTCCGATGGTGGAATGGGAGACGAATCCCGCAGCCGTGAAACAGCCGGTCCCGATGATCATCACGATAATCAGGACACTTTGCCTGCCTACCCTGTCACTCAGTATCCCTAAAGGAAGCTGTGATAAGATGCTTCCCGCCGCGAATGCAGGAAGGAGGACCGCCACTGCATCGACGGATATCCCGTTCCTTAGGGCGAAGACGGGAAAGTTCCCGTTCAGCGATGCTTCAAGGAATCCGTATCCGAGGGGAGGCAAAAGGGCGACCCATGCGTATCGGAAGACTTTCCCGAACCGGCGGAATGATCCGACGAAGGTGGCGTCACCCATATTCTCTGTTTCGGGGAATTCATTCTTCAGCTTGAACACGAAGCCCCAGACGATGAGCGTCATGAAGGAAGAGATGATGAACGGAAGCGCCTCATGAACGGCAAGAAGCTGGGTCATGAGCGGCCCGACGGTGAAGCCGATCCCGAAGGACAGCCCGTAGATCGAGATATTGCGACCCCTGTGTTCCTTCGGTGAAAACGACGTGATCCAGGTTTGAGTGGCAAAGTGAAGCATATGATCCCCCACTCCGATGCAGAGTCGGAGGAAGAACCAGAACCAGAAGGTCTTCCATATAGGGAAAAGAAGCATGGCGGCGGCCACGGTGATGCCGCCGATGATGATCATGGGACGATACCCGATCTTCTGAAGGGGCTTCTCCATGAGAGGGGAAGCAATAAGGATCCCGATATACAACGCAGTGGCATTCAATCCATTCAAGGAAGAAGACACGCCGTCCTGTTCAAATATGATGGCGATCAGGGGGAGGAGCATCCCCTGTGAGAATCCCGAGATCGACACGATGGCCACAAGGACCCAGAAGCGAAACGATAATTGTTTATTCATATGCACGGACTCCAGTCTATGTTGGTTACTCTTAGATGGTAACGGGTTCCCCTCATTTTGGCAATATGAGGATGAACCGTTTGTCAGGGTTTAGGACATATGATCGAAAAAAGGATCGGAAAGGGAAGAAGGCAAGAAAAAAGTGGTGACTTATATAAAAAAATATCATTATAGTAGAAAAGTTAAATAATAGATCACGAGGTAATCGAACCTTGTAAATAGTGGGGGATAGAATTTAATGATGAAATTAATATTATTCCTGAAAGAATATTTTTCATCATATATAAGTGGGTCAGGGGAACTAGTATCAGGAGGGGGTACGGATCACTGCAAAAATGTTCTTATGTTCAAAGGTTGTTCCATCACACCACAAAGGAGTTGCAGATCTATTTCTAGTCATTTTGATGTGTTGATTCATTCGGACTAGATAGCGGTATTTTTAATATATCTTTCTCATTTTGGCTGAGAAGTGAAGGGAAGAAAAATGGGTGCTATGCAGGTATAGTTATTGTTAAACAATTCAGAAAAGTTAATAAAATTCAACTAGAATCCTTTATTGACAGTGTGGTAATATTTTCATGATTCCAAGGGGAGGGAGGGAAAAGGTCATGAGTAATGGGACATTGAACAGTGTGGAGTCATTGCTTCAGGAAATCGAATCGATTGAAGTGATGGAAGTATCAGAGTCCATGATGCTGTCGGAAACCGGGGCGACGAGTGGGTCGAGCTCATCGGGAAGTACGTCATGCTGCGGATCATGTTCGTGTGTAAGCTGTGGTGCCTGCACCAGCTGTGGAGGCTAAAATCGATCGGGGGAGGAAATGAAATGATAAAGGCGGCAAATAACGAAGTAGCAGACTTGCTTCAAGAGATCGAATCCATCGAGGTCATGGAAGTGTCAGAATCCATGATGCTATCAGAAACTGGTGCGACTAGTGGATCCAGTTCATCAGGAAGTACATCATGCTGCGGATCATGTTCTTGCGTGAGCTGTGGCGGTTGTACAAGCTGCGGATAACGAATTCTGAAGAATCGGGGACTAATGATGACTACTACTCTTAAAATCGAATCCTTATTAGAAGAAATAGAGTCCATCGAAGTGATGGAAGTATCAGAATCAATGATGTTATCAGAAACAGGGGCTACTAGTGGGTCCAGTTCATCAGGAAGTACGTCATGCTGCGGATCATGTTCATGTGTCAGCTGTGGCGCTTGCGTAAGCTGCGGCGGTTGATGCAATGAGGGGGACCGGCTTTCCGGTCTCCCTTTACCCCAAATCAAGTCGTTTGAAACCGGGACTTACCTCCTGAATGTTGGGATTTATCTCGAAACGATAGAAGACCACCCAATAGTTTGGTACGATTCAAGTAGTTTGAATTTACAGAAAATACATATGGAGTGTGGTATACAAAATGCTCTTCCCGTGGTACTTGATCAGAGAAAACACGCTATCCTACAGCGATTTCGCACCACTCCGTTCCACTGAGCTCGTTGATTTTGTTACTGAATCCCATTTGCACCTGGAGTCGTTCCAGCGCATGAAGGATGAAGTGGTGGCGGCACTTGAAGTCGACTTTCACGAAACAAAAGATCCCTCCCTCCTGAATGTGAAGCGGAAGGTCTTCAATCGGAAAGGCCTCAAGGAGGAAGAAGCCGTGACGGACGCCCTGGAGGAATACCGTCTGGTACGCGACTTCATAGAAGAAGATCGTGCTGCCGGTGAAGCGCTTTTCCATGCAACCGAGGCCAGTCACCGTAAACATCTGTGGATCCTCTTCAAAGAAAAGCCGGTCGTGACGAATCCGCTGCCCTTGGTGAATCATCAGATGCATCACAAGCTCGATAAGTTCCTGTCCACCCCGCCGGACACGCATAAATCAAAGGTGAAGAAAATCGATAGCACACTGCTTCGGATTGCCTCCCGTTCCACCTTCAAAACCAGTCCGTTCAGCTCATTCACGAGTATCGACCTGAAATCATTCACACCCCAACCAGAAGCTCCTGCACCCCATTATCAGATTGAATTGAATTATTACATATGGCAAAAAATCCTTCAGCTCATTGCCAACGATCCCGACTTCATCCCTTATCTTACGTACCTCTACTCCGGTAGGCATGAAGATGGAATCGTGGATTTCACTTCCCGGATCGACTTGAACCGGGGGAAAATCTTTAACAATATCGAAAACCATTTTATCGCGAAGGACAATCCGATCTTCTCTGCCCTCTCCAACTTCAATCGTCCCATCGCTTACGAAGAAGTCCTCTCCCTCCTTCAGCCTTTCACTTCAGAGGAGAAGGCGGAACGCTTCTTTGTTGATGGCCTTCTGAAGAAAGGGATCCTGTATGCCGATTTTGAACTCGATGAGTACGCAAAGGATGTACGCGGGGATTTTTACAAGAAGCTCGGCTCCCTGCCTGACCACCATAAGATCAAGCTTGTTGTCGAGACGATGGAGGCGATCGACGGCCTGGTGGATGAATATCGCCTATCCGGGTGGAAGGAACGCTTCAGGATCTATTCCAAGATCATGAGCCGTCTCACAAGGATAGAGGAAGCCTTCGGTTATACGTTCACGAAAGAAAATCTATTCTATGAGGACTATCTGGCTCCCGCAAGCAACGATCTTGAACTGGATGAATCCTTCATCCGGGAGATCGGAATCGTTCAGAAGCTTGCCATTCTGACGAGTATCCCGCTTCAGTTCAAGTATGAGTTCGCCCATAGGTTCCACGAACGGTACAAAGGGAAGTCCATGGCCGTCAGGAAGAAAGAAGTGCGCGACTTGTATATGGAAGAAGTGATGAAATTCACGAATTGGACCGATATTTTGGCGGGTGTACCCGATTTGAAATCACCTGGCGGACAGGTGATGGAGGAGATCAAGGGGGAGATCCGGGACCTTTTCCAAAAAGCAAAGCATGGGGACGGCCGACTCATCGGAGATGAAATCCTAGCTCTGTACGATTCATTCATTGAGCGGACCGGATTTAGCAAAGAACATCTCTCGTCTACGGCACTCTTCCAGAAAACAGAGGACGGCTATATTCTGAACAAGCTGTATGCGGGTCATATGAAGCTATTCACCCGCTACTTTCAATACAGCCCGTCGATCTATGAAGATTCCCGTTTCAAGGAATATGTCGCACAGATGTGCCCGGATGTCCTTGAGATACGCGAGGGATTCGGATTCAACGCGAATCGGCATGAGACGTTCCTGAACCAACGTCTCATCATTCCGGGAAGCAAGACGAATCCAGCCGATGAAACGGCCCACTGGAGTAATGATCTTCACTATCGTTACAACGAAGAGAGTGGGCTCATAGAGATTGTCGGAGAGGATGGCCCGCTTGAGATTGACTATATCGGAAGTCTTGTCGACTATATGATGCCCCCGAGCATCAGGATGCTTTCGACGGGGCTGACGCCGAGGTTCGATCCCGGTCTGGTGAAACTTTGGGAAATCCATGAGGAAACCCAGCCTGTGATTGATCACATCCCAAGGCTCCATCTTGGGCATATGGTGATCATGAGGGAGAAATGGCTCCTCGATACGTCACACTTCCTGCACGAAGAAGAGGTGTACGATCATTACCGGAAGACGGTCACCCGCTTCAAGGAGCTCGGGTTGCCCCTTGAATTCTTCGTGAGTCGCATTGTGGACGCAGAGACCTACGATTTTGAGAAATCAAATCGATCGGATATGAAACCTCAGTATATGAATCTATTTTCCCCCCTATTTTTCAAAGAATGGGTCAAGCTCCTGAAGGAAGAATCAAGATTGGTTGTGGAGGAGCTTTATCCGATAGGTGGGGGCGAAAATCATAACATAGAATACCAGGTGGAGGTGAGCATGGATGAAAAGGCTGACTGATTTGACGGAAATCCGCTTATTCTTTTTCGGGAGTGAGGAGCAGAAGGCACATGTGTACTTCGACTGGGTGATCCCTTATTTTATGGAACTCGGTGTCCCTTTCCATGCCGAGCGTGACTGGTTCGGGGGTCCGAACTATAGGGTCGTTCTTGAGGGAGATGTGAATCTGGGAGACGTAAAGTCCCATTTCCGTTCCCACTGCATGAGGGAACATGGAGAAATCGACGAAGGGGAGATCCTTCGCAATCTGGCAGCCTATCAAAAGAACACGGCAGTGGTTGCAGGGATGGAGAGACGCGAGCATCGCAACGTGAGCCATCTGAATCATCTAGAGGTAGAAGCCGGCACCATCCCGGAGTCCTATGTGAAGAAGAGGTTCCACTCATTCCTTCACTTGAAGGTCCATACCGAAGCCCTATTCAAGATGCAGGCCTTCATCAATCACCACTTGTCACAGTGGAGAGGGATGGATCAGACGGCGAAGATCAGCCATACCGCACGCTTCTTCAGGGATGTGCTCCCTTACTCGCGCTTCGAGGAAAAATACGCGGTTCTCGTATATGTATCCAATATCGAGGGGGTCCTCGCCATTGCTGAATCCATGAAGAAAAAGCAGGCATACATAAACACCTACGAGCGGGTGTACGACGTATTGAACCCCCGTGAGCTTTTTGCAGGAAAGGACTACGAAGAAGCATTCGGCATGGATTGGAGCGAGACGATCGGAAGCATCGACTCCTTGATCACGACCAATCTTGAAGGTCTGGCAGGCGAAGAGGAAGGCTATTATTCCCATCGGGAGCAGCGTGAGCTCCTTTACCAAAACATCCGTGAGATCGGGAGTGGATTCCATGATGAACTCATGGCGAGGAATATCGAGGGGCTCCTCGACCACGAGGAGCATGCCCGCTTCAAGTATTTAATCAACGTGGTCTATAAGTTCATCCATATGATCGGCGTCTCCTTCAATGAGAAGAACGTGGCCTGCTATATCGTGAGCCGGTTCATCCTTGAGGAAAACGGGACCACATGGGACGAGATCCTCAAAGAAAGGGGAGAGTCCTTTGTTCCTTAAAACGAGAACGAATTTCTTCCCGTCATTTGATAAGAGTTCAGATGTGCTTCATATCCAGAAGAATGACACGCTTCAGAAGGTGAGGATGGAAAAGGGGCTGTATGAAGAGTTCCTTGGAATCCTGGGGGAGTTCAACGATGGTTCCTCCGCAAATCTGGACGGGAAATCCACGGACTATAAAAGGGTGCTCAAGTTCTGTCTCCATCAAGGTCTCCTTGACCAACCCTTGGAAGACGATGAACCTTTCCTTCTCCGTTACGTGGAGAACGCCTATGACGACTACAGGGCGGTGTGGGATAAGATCGTCTCGACCCCGGTCGATGTGATCGATGCTCCACCATCCATTTCTGGGCTTCTCAACGAGAACGGTCTGCAGACAGGCGAAGGGGAAAAACGGACCATACGCTGGATCGATGGAGACGGTCATGCAGACCCCGGGGATTTTGTCATTCTTCATGACAATGGTCATCATGCTTTCTTCATTCATGAGAATGAACGCGATCTTCATCTAGCTAAGGGCCTCGTACAGAGAGAGCGGAGCGGGGGTCCGTTGGAACTGGGAAAACGGGTTGCAGGTGTAAGGGCACTGGCGGAATGGGTCAAGTATATCGTGGACCCCCATCGCAAGAAGTTCGTGACCGTCCTGTATGACACCGGTGAGTCTGCTGTCATGGGGAAAGCCGATGTCACCTCGACCTTCCCGCTGTATGAGAGGACGTTCCTGGACGCGGATCCCGACCTTTCCTTCATCCAAAAGCTTGAAGGGCGGTGGACGAGCTTTCATTCCCTGGATGTGTCCATCAATGAGGGAAGCCCGGAATTTCCCGTTCACCTCCATGTGGCCCCGTATGAAATCCGTTTCCAGGACTTTACGCATCGAAGCATTGACTATGAGTATAAAGATGCGGCCATCCACGCCCTGACAAGGGGAATCGAAGGGTATCTGTGCAGCATCGATGACAGTAGCTGGGTAGCAGACTACTCAAAGGAGCGATTTTATATCAGGGGGATGGTCCCTTTCCTCGGTAAGACAGGGGAATTCGTCGAACTTGCCGCGTTGCCGGCACGATATGAAGAGCGCATCGGTTCGATCTTGGTACAAACGGACTCGATCAATAAGATCGCGGTCATCCTTGAGACACTGTTCCGAGAAGATGTCTTCGTCTTATACCTGGTCGACCAAGACCGCCGGGTGCTCTACAAAGGTACGGCGGAAATCGAGCTTGGCAGGGAACTGAGTCGGGCGCTTGCATGGGTGACCGGTCATCTGCTCAATGGCCTTGAAGTCAGTGGAGGGACGCTGGAAGGTTCATTTAGGGCCATCCCTTTCCCCCTTGAACAGAAGACTCCATCCGATATCCACGAAGAGCTGACACGAGAGCTTTCGGATATCCCGATCACGGAATCGGCATGGATCTACCAGGGTAATGTGGAAGATGCAGGGCTATATGTAGGGAAGTTTGAAAGGGGTGAAGCAGGATGACGATCATGACTGAAACCGGGCTTCCCATCATGGACCGAAGCAGCCATCTTTTCGTAGGCCCGTGGAAAAAGGAGCGCGGACACGCCTGCTTTACCTGCTTCACCTCATACCTTACTTCAAATGGAAGTAACCTTGCTTCGATCCTTGACCATGAACTGAGAGGACCTGGTGAAAGGGATTGTGAGATCGACCTCGATGGAGTGGATCTCCATTCATTCATCAATCGCGTCCTTGTCATCGATAAGCGGTCTTGGTCGATGACTTGGAAGAAATTCCGCAAGAATCCGTTCTGTCCCGAGTGTGGGGTGGAATGGGAGGAAGAGCGGAAAACGGAGCTTCATCTGACAGACGAACCCCATTTCAGGGTGAAATCAGGAAGGGAAATCTCACAGCTTCTGAAAAGGTATGAAGATGAACTGATAGATGCTGATACGGGAGTCGGCAAGGCACTCTTCCGCGATGCAGAATCGAATATCATCCCCATGTACGCCATCGAAGCGGTCATCCATGATCGGACGTTCTACTCATATGGGCGCACGACGGGGATCGCGGAATCAAGGAATGCAGCCATCCTTGAGATCCTTGAACGGTATTCAAGCATGGTTCCGAGATTCAAGGCACCCATCATTGCCTCCTATGAAGAGTTGGCGGCACAGAAGGAAAAGGTGGTGCCGCCTGGGCGTTACATCCTGCGCAAGCCCCTTGATCCCGACCGCAAGCTCCACTGGACGAGCTGCCAGGAGGTCGGGACCGGAGAGGTATTCTTGATCCCGGAGCAGATGATGTACTTCGATAATCAGCTCCTGAGGGGTGAAACCCGCTTCCTATACGAGACGTCCAATGGGACTGCCCTTGGTGGGAGTGTGGAAGAGGCGTTGGTGTATGCGATCCTCGAGGCGGTGGAGCGGGATTGCTTCCTCGTCCACTGGTATACGAAGCGCCTTCCACGGATCATTGATCAGGAAAGCCTGGCGAGTCCCCATGTGAAAGGGATCCTCCGTACGCTTGATCAGCTCGGATACGAGACCTACTTATTCGACATCACCCTCGAGACAGAGGTCCCAGCCGTATGGGTCTTGCTCCGGAACACTGATCCAGATGGGCAGCTTCATCTCTACAATGCCGCAGGCTCACACTTCGATCCCGAAGCAGCGATTTTCGCGGCCCTTGTGGAAGCGGGTACCTCGGTCATCGTGTATGAAGAGAAGCTCCGAGCTGAAAAGCCGGGCCTCTACCACCTGATCGGCAGCCCGGAAAACGTCACCCACATGGAGGATCACGTGAACTACTATGCCTTCAGGGAGAACAGCGGTGCATTCGACTATCTCTTCGATCGGATGGCCGATCTTGAGCGCATCCGTGTGGAGGAGATGGCTCCGCGTTTCCCGTTCTCATTTAAAGGAATCGTCGAGAAGGTAATGGAGCACCATCCCCGGGTGTATTTCACCGACATGGGGAATGAACTCATCGATGAGATGGGGCTTTCGGTGGTGAAGGTGTTCATCCCGTCCCTGCAGCCCATGACATTCGGGAAGCAGAACGAGAGGCTGAATATGGAACGATTGGAAGCGTGGAGTGAAGGAGAGGTGGAGGTAGGATGCGAACCGCACCCCTTCCCGTAGTCGATCCTTTTCGTTATTTTACGGAGGAGCGATACGAACGCAATCGGTATGCCTATTCGATGAGAAGGATGCCGACAACCACTGTCTTGGAATATCGGGACGGGGTGAACGTACCGGCAGAAGCGGCGGAGTGGATCAGGAGGACGTTTGCCTATACTTCTTATGATCCCCTCAGTCCATATCCTTTCAGTAAATCCGTTCCTTCTCCAAGGGGCATCCATCCGTTCGTACCGGTTTTCTCTGCTGGCGGAAACCGATACGTCTACGACGCAGGCCGGGACCGTTTCGCCTACGTCGGGCGTGACGGAAGAGAGAATCGGTTCTCCCTCTGCATCGACCTGTTCAGGGTGTGCGGGGTATATGGTGAGTTTGGATTCCCACTGGCCCTGATGGAGTGCGGCCACATACTTGCCGACCTTTATCCAGCAGTGAAAAGGGGGCGATTTACCTTCAGGAACCATAATGAAATGCATCCCCTCGCCCCGTTCCGTAAAGGAAACCTCATCGAATTCTATGAAGGGGAGCTGCCGGTTTCCATCGAAGCCGGATGGGACGATATCGGTGAAGGCGGGGTCGGCATCCAAGATGACTTCGTTCAAGAGCTTCATTTTCTTGGAATGGAGCGATGGATGTCCAGAGCGGCGTCGGTCGCCCCTTCCATCCCGGCACTTCCCGGAACCATGGAAGGGAGGGGATGGGGCAACCGGACATCCTTCAACGGAAGGCTGGGTCTGTTCGCCCGCCCCTCTGTGATGGAAGGGAGGACGTTTGCCAGACTGCTCGAGATAGCCGGACACTATGAGGCGCTTTCGATGACATTCTTTGTGCAGTCGGTTGATGGTATGGAGAAAGGGGTCTATCGAATGGAATCTGGCGGACCGAAGAGAATGGGAGGGTTCGAGAGTCTGAATGATCTTTTTCATGAAGGGAAACGGACGATGAACCTGGATCGCCTGCCTCTTGCCATCATCTTATCCGTCCGAAACGGTGAGTTGGCTTCATTCATCTACGCCCATGTCCTCGCCGGTATGTGCGTGCAGGAGATGTCTGCTGCCTTTTCCGGGGAAGGGCGCTTTACCCGTCCGTTCAAAAATATCAATGACGCATACTTGAAGCAAACAGGGGAGTCGAAGCTATATGGATGCCTATTCGGATCCGGAACTTCCGCTACCCGGCAATCATGGAGGTGAATCTAGTGAACTGGCATTCTTATCATATTTTCATCCATGACATGAGTGAGCATGATCGATTCCTTCAGCAGGTGGTGCGTGGGATCGTGGATGATACGCAAATCTATTCCTTCTTTTTCATCCGTTACTGGCAAGGTGGTCCCCATATCCGTTTCCGTTTCCAATCGGAGCATGCAAACGATGTGATCAGCGAGCTGAAGCAGCGATGCCGTGCATTTTTCCGGGACTACCAGCCCTCTTTCACACTTGAAAGGGAAGCCTTCTACAGCCGTCAACTCTTTGATGGCACGGCGCCGGATGATGCGGAGCTCTACTGGGTGAAAGACAGGTCGATAAAGGAGATCCCTTACGAACCCGAGCTTGAGCGGTATGGTGGGGAAGACGTGATGGCAGAATCGGAGGCCATCTTTCATCAAAGCAGCCTGCTGGCCCTCAAGCATTTGGAAGGCATTGCGGGTCCTGCGATACCTAAGCGGCTGCTCCTGGCATGCGACTTTTTCATCGACATGCTCAAGGCTTTGACAGAGGAAGAGGGACATGAGCTCATCCTGCGGTACACTGCCTTCTGGTCCCGATTCGATCAAGGAAGCATCGATCCAGTACAGAGGGAGCGGTTCCGCACCCTGTACTGGAAGCAGCGGGCCATGGGAGGGCAGAGTGGTTCTCTGGAGCTGGATAGGATCAGCCGGATCGTCGAGGGGATCAACGGAAAGGGAAAGCGGCATCTTCTCCCGTATTTGATCTTCTCGCACATCCACATGTATAACAATCGGATCGGCCTGCCGCCGAATCTGGAGAGCACCGTGGCGATGATCGCGGGAAGTGAGAAAGAAGGAGCGGTTGCGAAGTGAAGTGGGATTTTACATTCAGTGCAGGGGATACAACACAGCGATACCGGAATTATCATCGGTCGTCAAGTCATGCCCCGCTCATGCAGATGAGGAAGGCGCCGAGGCGGGAATACGAAGTCCGGGACCTTGATTCGAATGGAAAGCGTGTCAAATGGCATATGGACCCGGGACGATTTGATCAGGCAGGAGGAAAAACCTTTGCCGATGTGATGAAAAACAGGAGGACATCATGGAATTTCGGCGAAAGGGATGTAACAGAAGAAGAACTGAAGGAGCTCCTGCTGTTCAGCTTCGGTATCAGCGAGCCTTTGGAAAAAAAGCGCACCTACCCTTCCGGCGGCCAGTTCTATTCCCTGGAAATCTACCTGCTTCCGACCATCCGTTCCGTGGCATCGGGGCTTCTCGAGGAAAAGGTGTACAAGCTCAATGTGAATGAAGGGACGCTCGTGGAAATGGAGGATCTCGATCTGGCGAAGCTTCCCTTGCTGAGCGCTTCCACGGACGTCGGATTCTTCTCATTGAAGGAAGCCCAGTGCGTCGTCGTACTGGTGGGCAATGATCGTGATCTATCGGTAAAGTACATGGATCTCTCATACAGGATCATGCTTCTCGAAGCCGGCCACATGGCACAAAATTTCCTTCTCACCTGTACCAGCCTCGGTCTCTCGTCCGTGCCGCTGGGAGGGTTCCATGAAGGGGAAATCAAAAATATGCTGCAGCTCACGGACGACAAGATGGTGCTGTATACGCTACTAGGAGGATGACGATGGAGAATCAAGTGATCAGGTTGAAAGACGACTATATGATCCTATCCAATCCGAGGGACCGGCGTGAGGTCATCGTTCTTGATAAAAAGGAAGAAAAGATCATCCTCAAATTCAATCTCGGTCCTCAATTCGAAAAGGTCCAACTGGATTTTGAAGCGGTCCTGAGGCATTTCGTCTCCCTTCAAAGCTTGAGTGGAAGCATTGAAGGAAAGCTTGCCATGAAGCTGCTGCAGACACATCCGCGATTGTTCGACCTAGCGGGGTTCACAAGTCCCGCTTTGAAAGAGGATTACATACAGTATGAGTTCGGGAGGTCAATCCGTCCGGAATCGCTTTATGAAACTTACCTGGGACCTGAAGGGAAGAAAACCTTCATCCTCTGGGGAATCAGTGAAACCAGCCTTACCCTCAGCCGGACCCTGTCATCACTGGGGATGAGCGTCTCGATCATGGAGCCCTCTCTGAGTGAACGGGAGGATATCCAGCTTCAAAAGCTCTTGACCATGCACGGGTCCAGTTCGGTTGAAGAGCTTTACGGGGAGAGGGTCCAATGGGTCACTCCGGAGGACCAGGAGGGAGTCTGGATCATCGATAACCGGCTTCTTGAACTGAATCTGATCGATGCAGACAGGGCTCTGGGCCAGATCGCTTCATCGATCGCCGTGCACTACGGATGCTACACCGATGAATTCACCGTCGGACCATTGGTGCTGAAAGAAGAAAGCTATGGATACACGGAATTCAGGAAGATCCATGGTGGGACGCCTGCCCTTCCTACCGTTCCCCAGTCCATGATCCAAGCGGGTCTCATCCAGCGGATCCTTTATTTCATTCATGAAGATACGCTCAAACACTTGGCAGAAGATGTCCAGCTTCCCATCAACGGTGCCTTTGCATTTGATAACGATAGCTTCAATTCCAAATTAATCGACATAGAAGGTGGTTGGTAACCATGATCCTCAATGTGAATAACCTCAATAAAGCCTATGGTTCGAAAACGATCTTGAACAATATCTCCTTCAAGGTGGAGGAAAATAAAATCCTGGCCGTGATGGGACCGAACGGGGTTGGAAAGACGACCCTCCTAGAGATCCTCATGACCTTGAAGCCGTGGAACTCAGGAGAAGTAGAGCTCATCGGCATGGACCTGTCCAAAGCAGCGAATCTGTCCAAGATCCGCTCGAATATCGGAGTGGTCTTCCAGGAAGGTGGGATGTACGCTTATCTCAAGATTGCCGAGATCCTCGACCTGTTTGCTTCCTTCCATAACATCAATGAAGAGCGTGTCCGCCACGTCATCGAGATCTTCTCACTCGAATCCCATCTGAACGTGAAGTTCGAGAAGCTGTCTGGGGGGTGGAAAAAACGGATCCTCCTCGCGTGTGCGTTCCTGAACTCACCGAAGATCCTCTTCCTGGACGAACCGACGACCGGTCTCGATCCGGAAGCAACGAACGATTTGTGGACGAATATCTCCGTTGCCAAAGAGCAGGGAGCCACCATCATCTTGTCCACTCATTCCCTTGAAGAAGTGGATATGTACGCCGATGAAGTGATCATCCTGAATAAGGGCATGATCGCAGAACGGGGAAATCCGAGGGAGCTGAAGCATAAGCACGGCACCCTATACTTCAAAGAAGCCTATTTCAACGTGATCAAAGAAAGGAAGGCGGCCAATGAATAAATCGCTGATCAAACTTAGTAAGTATGATTTCCTAGTCTTCTTCCGGGAGCCTTTCTTCGCCCTTCCCATCATGATATTGCCGGGCATCTTCTTTTTCGTTTTCATGAAGATCTTCAGTAATACGATAGGCGGGGCTGAGAACTTCGGACCGTATATCCCGATCTATGGATTACTCATTTCATTCCTTGTCCTATTCTTCAATATCGGTCTGCAGTATGTAACGGAGAAGGAGCGGGGGATTCATAAGCGGCTCGTACTGTCGTCCATCAGCATTTATCAGATCATTTTCACGTACGTCATACGCGGTGTGCTGCTTTCGCTTCTCGGGTTTGCCCAAATCCTTGCCATCGGGGTATTCGTGTTCAAGACGACCATCACGGATCATATGATTGTGTTCCTGTTGACGTTTGTGATCGTGATCGGGATTACGCTGTTGTTCAGTTTGTCGACGCATAATCTGTTCAAGAACTCGCGTCAGGTGCTTCCGTATACGATCATCATGTTCCAGTATGTGCTGTTCGGATCAGGGTTGATGTTCCCGACGGATCAGCTGCCTGGGTATTTGAAGTTTTTTGTGGATATCAATCCGTTTTATCATATGAAGGAGATCTTGCTCGGGGTATGGCACTGGTCGGGTGTGGAGATGGTGAATGTGTTGTATCTGGTGTTTATTGTGTTCTTGTGTTTGGGATTGATTTTCGTGAAGTCGAGGTCGAAGGAGTATTGAGGTGTGGTCGTCATTCCTGATGGGTGGCGGCTTTTTTGTTTTATCGGGTTCTTTTTGGTGAGGGTCCGTGCCTTTCCGCTGCGGCAGGTCGCTTTCCGCGGGGCGTGCGGTGGAGCCTCCTCGTGCCTGCGGGGTCTCCCACGCCCGCCTAACCGCAGGAGTCGACCTGCCTCCGCTGCAAGGCACTCTTGGATGATTGAAGGGGATTTGGTTCCCATCATCTCGTGATAGACAGGTGGATCCGCATCCCGATCTATTTTTATGAAGGGTTAAGGGAGAAGGCAGACCGTGCCTTTTCGCTGCGGAGGGTCGCTTTCCGCGGGGCGATCGGTGGAGCCTCCTCGTGCCTGCGGGGTCTCCCCCGTCCGCCTAACCGCAGGAGTCGACCGGCCTCCGCTGCAAGGCACTCTTGGATGATTAGGAGGGTGGGATGGAAGATTCACATCGCATCGTTTTTGGCACGAGAGACAGCACATACCTTCCATGAAAATAGCCATCGTGGACAGACGGTATTCTTGGATTCCCTACTTAGATTTTCTTCTTTAATGAAGGTACCCCACCCATTATCAAGTTAGCATGCTTCATAACACCAAAGAGTGCATTGAAGCGGAAGGCGCTTGACTCCGACGGGAATAGAGGAAAGCTCGAGACCCCGGAAGCGCAGCTGAGGAGGCTCGACTTCCTCCCCGCGGAAAGCAAGCGCCTGCAGCGGAAAGGAACGGCCCGGGTGTTTTCTCTATCTCCATTTCAATGAAGAATCCATGCTTTACAATAAGGGGCATGGTGCTGTTGATGACCACTCACGCTTGTCAACACCAAAAAGTGTAGCGAAAAGGAACGGCCCGCGTGTTTTCTCTATCTCAAAACCAGGAGTGATTTCCGCCTGAATCAACACACATCGTATAATCTTAAGAAAATCATATTCAAAAGAGATTTGTGCTTTATTGTTAGTTAGGATGCACGCAATGACCGACCAACGCTCACTCTTGTGAAAGCAAAGAGTGCATTGAAGCGAAAGGCGCTTGACTCCGACGGGAATAGAGGAAAGGTCGAGACCCCGGAAGCGCAGCTGAGGAGGCTCGACTTCCTCCCCGCGGAAAGCAAGCGCCTGCAGTGGAAAGGAACGGTCCACGTGTTTTTTCTATCTCCATTTCAATGAAGAGTCCATGCTTTACAAGAAGGGTCATGGAGATCTTGATGAACACTCACGCTTGTGAACACCAAAGAGTGCATTGAAGCGGAAGGCGCTTGACTCCGACAGGAATAGAGGAAAGCTCGAGACCCCGGAAGCGCAGCTGAGGAGGCTCGACTTCCTCCCTGCGGAAAGCAAGCGCCTGCAGCGGAAAGGAACGGACTATTTTTTTCTCTATCTCGATTCCAGGACCACAGGTCCCTATGGGAGTTGAAGTGGGCTTTCAAATATGTTCCCGTTTGAATTTCATGAGCGCGTGGACACAAGAGGATTGATTTTCATACCAGGAGGGAATAAAACCTTCACAAAGGGCATTGCTTGTAAGGAAGGGGAGTAGGATAATTAGCCGTTGTTTGAACAAGATAATCTTTAATAGAAGCAAGTGAAATCATATTTTTATTCGGAAAGAAGGAAATAGGTATGAATAAGGTATTTGCAGGCCTGGTGTTTATCGGGGTTCCCGTTTCTGTGGCCGGATCGCTGCTGCACTGGTCGAGTGTTCTGATGTTTGTGATCTATTGTTTGACGATCATTTCCCTTGCTGCATTCATGGGAAGGGCGACGGAGAGTTTGGCCGTGGTGTCTGGTCCACGGATCGGAGGACTGTTGAACGCGACTTTCGGGAATGCCGTAGAATTGATCATTTCGATCTTTGCCTTGAAAGCAGGTTTGATCGGGGTGGTGCTGGCGTCTTTGACGGGGTCGGTGCTTGGGAACCTGCTCCTTGTCGCAGGACTATCGTTCTTTATCGGGGGCGTGAAGTATAAGCGTCAGAAGTTCAATGTGTTTGATGCCCGGCATAATTCAGGGCTTTTGATGTTTGCCGTGATCGTGGCATTTGTCATTCCAGAGATCTTCTCCATGGAGATGAATGAGTCCAAGACCATGACGCTTAGTATAGGGATCTCCATCATTCTTATCGCCCTTTACCTGTGTGCCCTGTTCTTCAAGCTGGTGACCCATCGCGGTGTGTATCAGCAGAATGAAAATGCCAAGGCTCATGAGGAGGAAGAGGCGGAATGGAGCAAGGGGAAGGCGATCCTGATCCTTCTCTTATCCACGGTGGCCGTTGCGTATGTGTCGGAGCGCCTCGTCCATACATTCGAGGAAGTGGGCCGTACCTTCGGTTGGAGTGAGCTGTTCATCGGGGTCATCATTGTGGCCATTGTCGGGAATGCCGCCGAGCATGCATCCGCTATCATCATGGCGTTCAAGAACAAGATGGATGTGGCAGTTGAAATCGCCGTCGGTTCCACGCTTCAGGTCGCGATGTTTGTGGCACCGGTCCTGGTACTGGTTTCACTGTTCTTCCAGACAAACATGCCTCTTGTATTCACGATACCAGAGCTCGTAGCCATGGTGTCGGCGGTCCTTGTGACCATCGTCATTTCCAATGACGGGGAGACGAACTGGTTCGAGGGGGCGACGCTCCTGGCAGCCTATGTCATCATGGGCATCGGGTTTTATCTGCTATAGGGGAGACCGGTCGTGGCAATCACGGCCGGTTTTGTTGTTTCCAGATTCTTTCAAGATGGGAAGGTGGATAAGGTGCCAAGGGGAGGAAAAGCTAATGGCAAACAGAAAGTTGAAAGGAGTCACCACTATATGAAAGCCATTCGCATCATCACCATCATCATTCTTTTCTTCATAACCGGGACGGCAGTCCTTCATGCAGAAAAGGAGCCGAAGAAGCAGCCGGCCCCGGCAGCGCCTTCCCGCTCCGAGGTCAAGGTGCCCAATTCCGTCCTGACCATCACGAAAGAGAATACGTATCCCAATTCCACTCAGGATCAGCCCTATCTTCAGCCGAGTGAGTGGGCACAGAAGCTGATTGAGACATCCAATGTGGATATCGAGAATCCGAACCTCATCAAGATCCTGAATGAGTCGACGGTCAACTCGGCGCCGACGATCGGTCTCCGCGCAACGATTTATCTTGGGGAATGGCCACTTAACTATTCTTCAACTGAAACATCGCCTAACTGGGAGTTCCAGAAGATCAATACGAACTATTTCGATAATCGCGGGGGGACGGCGAATCATCAGATCCATTATGTTCAGGAGTCCCAGAAAGCCGTCAAGGGTGGCTTGACCGCAAAGGTTCCCCATGCGGAAGACGTCCAGAAGATGATGCTTATCAAAGCAACGGAAAAATCCAATCTGCCTCTTGCTTTCCAGACGATTGTCGGAGCAGGTACGAAGAAAGATCAGGTATATAACATCTCCCCGAGGCGCATGGGGTATCTATATGCATATGCTCCGGCCATCAATGAAAAAGGAAAGGTCACTTATGGGGAAGTTTACCTTGTCATGAAAGGTACGAAGCGTTCCATCGTCGTCAAAAATGTAACCTCACAGGGAGTCGGGGCTTGGATTCCGATTCAGGATCATGTCCATTTCGGCTTCATGGCCACTGAAACACCAAGATAAGTTTATTGGAAGGGGGAATCGGGTATTAAAGAGATTCCCCCCTTTTTTTCTTTTGCCCAGTATGATACAATAATTAGAATATTCTGAAATAATGGAGGTGAGCCCGATGTATCTCATGATCTTCAGCCTGGCACTCGTTGTGATCGTCAGCGCCCGTTTCTGGTATGAAGCACGAAAGGCGAGGAACTATGCAGCGCACGTTAAAAGCAAAGACTATCATCAGATCGATCCACAATTGGAAGAACTTGTTCCGAGGGATCGACGACAATGAAAGCACTACGGAATCCGATTCCGCAGTGCTTTTTGTTTTTTTACACGTAGCGGATCGGGGCAGGCTGGTAATAGGACGGGGACACCGGTCGTTCCGCCTTGCAGGCCGGGCCGATGTATGTACCCGGATGGATCGGTGCCGTGACATCTTTCCACATCTTCTCGTCGATACAATATGTTTCCGCCATCACTTTCGCAGGAGTAAGGGCGAGGATATCGGAGCCAAGGATGACTTCAGGGGTCGGGGCATCAAAGATGGCCAGAAGATGCGTGTCGTCCGTAAGAGCCTCCTCATAATGCCACCAGCCTTGAGGGACATTGGCTACCATACCCGGAGTGATGACTTCATTGATCAGCTGCCTTGTGAAGGGATTCAAGAGGGTGACCCTGGCTTCACCGGATATACAGTACACAAGTTCAGATGCATTCTGATGATAGTGGGGCTCCACATAGAATCCCTTGCTGAGAAAGATATCAAGAAGGGACGAGTTTTCAAGGGTGTTCAGATGCTGGACTCCAAGGACATTGATCAGGTTTTGGCTATTGAGCTTGAAAAGGGGGCTTTTGTTCAGATCGAAGCTGAACTGAGCGGAGTCAGCAGTATAATCCATATATTTCGTCATACGCATCACCTTCTTTTCATGATGATATAGGATATGGGCGGAGCGTGATTTGGTGCTTGGGCATATAGTAGGCAGGTTTGGTAAGATGAAGAGGAGGAGGGATGGATATGACACAGATAGAGGAAGTAGCGCTGAGCTTATTTCAGGAAAAGCACGTCGAGTATTTGAAAGGATTTCAATTGCCGCCTGAGCAGGCGAAGTTTACCGCTCTGCCTGAACAGGTGTGGGAAGAAGCGGAAGGACAGTATCGGGTGGTGATCCTTGCGGAAGGAACGCCGGTGGGATTTTTTCTGCTGCATTCCACAGACAGGGTGAAGGAGTACACGGACAATCCGCATGCCATGCTCCTGACCGCTTTGTCAATCGATCACAGACAGCAGGGAAAAGGATATGCAAAAAAAGCCATGCAGATCGTGAAGGAATGGGTCAGGCTGGAATTTGAAGCCTGCAATGAAATCGTGTTGGTCGTGAATCATAAAAATATCCCGGCTCAAACTTTATACAGGCAGACAGGCTACCATGATACGGGGCGGAGGAAGATAGGGAAAATCGGAGAGCAGTTCATTTTTGCACTGTCCATCAGATGAAAAAAGAGAAAGGAGCCATAAGCCCCTTTCTCATTAACGTGTGATCCTGGCTTCCCGGGTCGAGAAGTCTACGTCTTTGTAGTACATAGATTTTACAAGAACATTCGGTCCCAGACAGCGTGCTGCAGGACAATGGCAGTTCAGCTCTTTTGCAAGCGGCTGCTGTTTCCAGCGGTCGTATACCTCGGGAAGGGTGTCGGTCTTGATATTCCCGAGCGGAGGCGTATCACCGAAGTCCGTGACAATTACATCACCAGTGAAAATATTCACATTCAGGCGTGAACGGCCGTCCGGATCATTACGCACGCTCACATTTTTGCTTTTGTACAGTGTCTGAAGAAGTTCAAGGTCTTCATCTGAAGAACTGCACGGATAAAACGGCAGTGTTCCGAAGAGCATCCATACATTCTCGTCGCGGAATGAGAGGATATCGCGGATGGCATCGGAGGTTTCTTTCAGGGTTAATGATTCAAGGCTGGAGGCATAGTCTGATGGGTACATAGGGTGAATCTCATGCCTCCCGCACTTCATTTCATCCACTACTTGACGGTGGATTTTCTCAAGATACGGCAGGGTGCTTTTGTTGAGCATCGTTTCCGCAGAGACGAGAACCCCATGTTCTGAAAGGGCGCGGCTGTTCTCGATCATACGGTCGAACAGCTTTTGGCGCTGCTCTCTTGTAGGCTTTCGTTCCATATTGGCAAACCCGACATCGATGAATTCATCCGTTGTTCCCCAGTTGTGGGAAATATGGAGCACATCAAGATACGGGGCGATCATCAAGTATCGATCCAGGTCGAGGGTAAGGTTCGAGTTGATTTGCGTCTTCACGCCTCGCTCGTGGGCGTATTTCAAGAGTGGTAGAACATAATTCTCCACGGATTTCTTGGACATCATCGGCTCCCCGCCGGTAATACTAAGGGAACGGAGTGTCTTGATCTCGTCGAGTCTTCCCAGGATCATCTCGATCGGAAGGGCACTCGGATCTTTTGGCGAAAGGGTATAACCGACGGCGCAGTGTGCGCATCTCATATTGCAGAGGGTCGTCGTCGTGAATTCGATGTTCGACAGGGTCATATCCCCGTGTTCATCGACGTCAAGGTAGGCTTCCCAAGGATCATGATCAATCGTCATGCCCTTTGAAGCGGTTTCTGTCTTCATGATTAAAAGCTCCTTTGATAAATGGGTACTCATTCATTATTGAGAAACGTTCGGCCCTTGTCAATCCGAAAGATATTCGTTACCATAGGAAGGTACTGAAAGGAGAGAATACCTTTGGGAAAAGCCATTCATGACAATGAATCACAAGTAACGTACCTGAAACAGCGCCTGAACCTTTTCGTGGACGTCCTCGACTCCATCGATCCCGAGCAGGCTGACATAGACGATATCGACCGTCTCATCGAAATGATCGATGATATCGAAACGAAGGTCGAGCAATTCAAGAAAAGTGAGTGAGAGTCCTGGTGAGGGCTCTTTTTTTATATGCAACGCATGGTAAAATATGCATAAAACCCTGGAGGTATCGCCATGGACATTTCCCGTATTACACTGGAAGAATGTGAAGAAGCGAAAAATCTTATATTGGAAGGCTTCAGGGAACGGTTCGGCTGGATCGATGATACCTTGAATCCCGATATAAAGGACATTGCAGCATGCTATGACGGAGTAGACAACCATTTTTTTGTTGGTAAGGATCAACAGGGTATCGTATGCACGGGTGCATTGAAAAGGCAGGGTGTCTCCACATATGAAATCGTCCGTATGTCGGTCCGTGCCGATATGCGCAGTAAGGGCCTAGGACGAACCATGCTCCAGCATCTCGAAGACGCGGCAAAAAGCCTCAAGGCGGTCAAACTGGTCCTTGAGACGAACCGGGCATGGGAGGATGCGGTCGGATTTTATAAGAGGAGCGGGTTTATCAATACCGGGGAGAACGAAAGCCGGTTCTATTTCGAAAAAATCCTTACAGGTCCATCCCGGCCTTCTTCTGTTTCTTCCTGATCGCATCGCACACATATTTGATGAGGAGACCGGTTGCGTATAAGGTCAGGAATCCATAGAACGTATTCCAGTGGATCATGTGGTACAGATGAAACTTGATGAAGAGCGGAATGCCGATGAAGGCAACGATGGCCGAATGGATCGTATGGGCGTACAGGTAGTAGGTCCATTTGCTGAAATATTGGTAAATAAGCGTCACCATGACGGGCAGGATCGCAAAATCTACGGTATTGAAGCGATGGGTGAAGACGAGAAACTGATGTGGATAGGCCCACAATCCGAAGAATTTGCCGATTTCGTCCAAACTCCCGATCACGAAGAAACTGATGAAGAAGACCAGCAGGATGAACATGTATCGCTGCCTGTCGATCAAAATGAAAAAAACCACGAGAAACAGCAGGCTGATGAGCAGGATCGCCCACCAATGGGGACTGAAAAGGTCGTGATGGAGCCACTGGCTGTATTCTGCTTCGTGGGTTGATTGCACCGTTTTTTCAATGGTTGAGTTCATGTGGTTCACCTCTTATAGGAATTGTGGACGAATCGGGGGAGGATTATTCACTATCGGTTGGACTGCCGTGGTGTTCAACGTATTGGCACAATGATCATGGTGCGATAGGCGCGCATCACAAAAAAGTGATATGCGCCCAGACACATCACGATTGATAAGCATAAGATGCCACTGTGAGAAACAGAGGAGGAATGCTTCTATGCAATACGAACAACAACCAACCTATATACAACACGGATTTGATGAGCGCTATCGGCCAGGTTTTGGCGGTGGGTTTGGAAGACCGGGATTCGGCTTTGGTCGTCCAGGATTCGGATTCGGACGCCCATTCTGGGGTGGACCGTTCATCGGAGGCCTGGCAGGAGGATTGCTCGGTGCGTCGCTACTGGCTCCGGGTTATGGATATGGGTATGGCTACGGGTATCCACCACCGTATTACGGATATGGCCCATATTACTATTGATCACTGACTGAAAAAGATCCGCGTTCATCCGTTATCGGGTGGAAGGGGATCTTTTTCCCGGTCCCCGAGTTCCTTTGTGAAATCCCTTTCAATCACTTCCTTATAGGAGTATAATAATGGTGAAAATTCTGTATCATGAGGGGGAAGGGAACACGATGAATAAAGAGACACTGCAACAAAGCATGTATGATTTGATCGTAGAGACTTCAACGAACCTGCCAAAGGATGTACGGAGGGCAATCGCCTCTGCCAAAGAGCGTGAAAATGCGGGCACGCGGGCAGCGATGAGTCTTGATACGATTTCCAATAACGTGAAGATGGCTGATGACAATGTATCTCCGATCTGTCAGGATACCGGTCTGCCGACATTCAAGATCAAGACGCCGGTCGGGGTCAATCAGCTGGAGATCAAAGAAGCTATCTATGCCGCCATGGTGCAGGCGACGAAAGACGGGAAGCTTCGCCCGAATTCAGTGGACTCCCTTACAGGCGATAACAGCGGGGATAACCTTGGTCTCGGAACGCCTGTCATCAAATTCGATCAGTGGGAAAAGGATTATATCGATGCGCGCCTCATCCTGAAGGGTGGAGGCTGTGAGAATAAGAACATCCAGTACAGCCTGCCATGTGAATTGGACGGACTCGGCCGTGCCGGACGTGATCTTGACGGCATCCGCAAGTGCGTGATGCATTCCGTGTACCAGGCTCAGGGACAAGGCTGCAGCGCCGGGTTCATTGGTGTCGGTATCGGGGGAGACCGTTCGTCTGGATACGACCTTGCGAAAGAACAGCTTTTCCGTGCAGTGGATGATGTGAATCCGAATGAAGATCTAAGCAAATTGGAAGACTATGTGATGGAGCACGCCAACGAACTAGGGATCGGAACGATGGGCTTCGGTGGCGAAACGACCCTGCTTGGATGCAAAGCGGGCGTCATGAACCGGATCCCTGCAAGCTTCTTCGTGTCAGTCGCCTATAACTGCTGGGCATTCCGCCGTCTCGGCGTGAGGCTCGATCCTCAGACTGGAAGCATCGACGAGTGGTTCTACCAGGAAGGCGAAAAGCTGGACCTGACACAGGGTACAGAAGCGGAGCTTGAAACCGCCGCAGCGAAGGAAGACGGGCAAAATGTCGTCGTCCTCGAAGCACCGATCACAGAAGAAAAGATACGCGGATTGAAGGTCGGGGACGTGGTGCAGATCAACGGACGCATGTACACGGGCCGCGATGCGATCCACAAGCATTTGAGCGACAACGACGCACCGGTTGATCTCGATGGACAGATCATCTATCACTGTGGACCTGTCATGCTGAAGGATGAGGAAGGCAACTGGCACGTGAAGGCCGCAGGGCCGACCACCTCCATCCGTGAAGAGCCGTATCAAGGGGATATCATGAAGCGCTTCGGTATCCGTGCTGTCATCGGAAAAGGCGGCATGGGGCCAAAAACGCTCGCTGCCCTTAAAGATCACGGCGGTGTCTATCTGAACGCCATCGGCGGAGCAGCACAGTACTATGCCGATTGTATCAAAGGCGTGGATGGAGTGGACCTCATGCAGTTCGGGATCCCTGAAGCGATGTGGCATCTGAATGTCGAAGGCTTCACGGCCGTTGTAACCATGGACTCCCACGGAAACAGCCTGCACGAAGAAGTCGATAAATCCTCACTTGAGAAACTGGCGAAATTCAAGGAGCCGGTATTTAAATAAGCCGCACCAAAGGGGTCATGATCATGAAAAGCAAAATCACTCTCATCGTTTTCATCGCGATCCTTTTCCTGGGCGCTTGTTCGCAGGCAAAGCCGGAAGAGAGAATCACGACGATCGAGCATACCAATCTGAAGGAGCTCAAAGCATATAGTGGAACCTACGTGGGGGATAATTCCGATGTAAGTGCCATCGTCAGGCTGCTCCCCGGAGGTGAAACGATGGGGGAGCTTGATCTGACCGGAGAAAAGCTACATGTCACTTATGATGACGGGGCGAAATCGATCTCAGAATCTGCCTTCCAAACGTTCTGGTTCAATGGAAACAGGCTGGATCGCAAAAAGTTATATTTTAATGCACTCTACCTCGCCCTCCTCGTGCCGAATGCGAAGGAATACCGATTCACGGTCGCTGATGAGGAATTGGCCATTCCAAGGGAACGGCTCACCGCTGCCCTATCCAAAGAATTCAAACGCTTCCCCGAGGGTGATGCACAATGGAATGAAAAAACGGTCTCTACTTTCATCGACGATCATAAAGGGAAACTGACGGAGATGGCGACGAATTACCACACATACTTTGAAGAGTAAGGGAGCCTCAAGGGGCTCCCTTTTTGGAAAGTTTTAGTACTCATAAAGGCCCTTCTTTCTCAAACACTAATAGGGATAGATTTTGCTGAAAGAAGGGATTCCACATGATCCATTCCATAAAAGTAATGATGCTTGCCGTGATGCTGACCCTCGTATTGCCGTCCGGCGCAGCAGCCGTTTCCAACCAATCGATCGGGTGGGGCTTCCAGAAGAGCAAGAATGAAGTGCCCGCCGAGGCAGGGGCGCAGTATGACAAACTTCTCTCCGACTACGGTGCCTTCTATAAAGGAAATCCGGACGAGAAGGTCCTGTATCTGACCTTTGACAATGGCTACGAAAATGGCCATACGAAAAAGATCCTCGACGTACTGAAACGCGAGAAGGTACCAGCGACATTCTTCGTCACCGGGCATTACCTCCTCAGCTCAGAAGACCTTGTCAAACGCATGGTCAAAGAAGGCCATATCATCGGAAACCATTCCTGGCACCACCCCGACTTCACTCAAACGAGCGATGAAAAGATCAGGGAAGAAATGAAGAAAGTAAAGGAGAAAACCGCCGAGCTGACTGGACAGAAGGAAATGAAGTATATCCGTCCTCCTCGAGGCGTATTCAGTGCCCGCACTCTGGATATCGCCAAGAAGGAAGGGTACACACACGTATTCTGGTCAGTGGCCTTCGTCGACTGGAAGACCGATCAGCAAAAAGGATGGCAGTACTCCTACAACAACCTGATGAACCAGGCCCATCCCGGAGCCATCATCCTCCTTCATTCCGTATCACAGGACAATGCGGATGCCATGGAGAAATCCATCCAAGACTTGAAAAAGCGGGGATATACCTTCAAAAGTCTCGACGAGCACCCGATGATGAAAAAGCAATAACAAAAAGCGAAGGGCCCAAGTGGCCTTCGCTTTTTGGCGTGAATGGCGCATGAGGACGGTTCTGATGCGTCATTTTTGGGCGCACAGGAACCGTCCCCTATGCACTACGTCGATCAAAGGCATAGCGGAACGCGAATGCCGAGATGATGAAGGATGCGATGATCATAAAGGGAAGTACAATAAAAAAGGTGATAACATCCCACTCTGGTGTCAATGGAACCCAAACATCATATGTATATTGAAAGATGTACAAGAGCACACGGAAAATAAAAAATGTGAAGACAAGGTAGATCAGTCGCTCCACCCACTTGCGCATAAGATGCTCCTCCTGACGAATGTATAGTACATATATGGTAAAATATTCTTTATGAACACACAAGGTGAAAAGGAGAAAAAGCATGCCGACATACGGAAAGAATTTATTTAAGGGAGCAGCGGGCTACTATGCAGCATACCGCCCGGTGTACCCGTCGACACTGATCCGCACCCTCATCGACGAATTCTCCCTGGACGGAGAAGGGAACATCCTTGACCTTGGCTGCGGACCCGGGACGATGACCGTGAGACTCGCCGACTGGGCGGAGAAGACCGTTGGAATCGATACAGAGCCTGAGATGATACAGGAAGCCAAGCGGATCCATTCCATGATCCGGAATGGGCAAGTGGAATGGTTCGCGGGCACTTGGGCCGAGTATAAGATGACAAACCCTCATCGATTCAAACTGGTCACCATCGCAAAAGCCTTCCACTGGATGGACCGTGACTCGATTTTGGAGCACCTGTATGACCGTGTAGAAGCGGGAGGGGGTATCGCTATCATCGACAACTATGAGCCTGAACGGAAGCGGGAGCGATGGCAGGAGGTGCTGGACGCAATCATCCGGAAATGGTACGGACAGGAGCGGAGAGCAGGAGATTCAACGTACACACATCCCGTCGAACGTCATGAAACCATCATCCGGCGTTCCCGCTTCACCTATGAAGAAATCACCCTCCCACCCTATATGATCCACTGGACGATCGAATCGATCCTCGGGAACCTGTACTCCACTTCTTATGGAGCAAAACGATTTCTAGGAGACAATATCATCCCATTCGAGCAAGAAGTCAAACTTGCCCTCGAAGGTTTCGCTCCCTTAACGGAACCAACGACCCTCAGCATTAAAATTGCAAGAAAGTGACGCATGGGGACGGTTCCGGTGCGCCACTTTTTTGGCGCATAAGAACCGTCCCCATGCGCCATTCCATTTTCTTTGCACATTTTCTGTTGACACGCATACCCTGTTGGGTATAAGATGTAACTCGTAAGGTTAAAACAGCGGCGAAAGAGATGAGCTGTCATCGTCTTTTTACGCCTTTAAATATACCCCTATAAGTATTTTAGAGGAGGAATTTGAATGTCAGAGAGAAAAAAGACAACAATCGTGCTTTTCAGCGGTGATTACGATAAAGCCATGGCGGCTTATATCATTGCCAATGGAGCAGCAGCATACGACCATGAGGTGACGATCTTCCATACGTTCTGGGGACTGAACGCCCTTCGGAAGGATTCAGATATCCATGTGAAAAAAGGATTTCTTGAGAAGATGTTCGGGAAGATGATGCCGAAGGGTGCCGACCGCATGGGATTATCCAAGATGAATTTCGGTGGGGCTGGTAAGAAGATGATCCAACATGTCATCAAAAAGCATAATGCCATGCCGCTGCCTGATTTGATTGATATGGCTCAGGAGCAGGATGTGAAATTGGTCGCTTGTACGATGACCATGGACCTCTTGGGGCTACAAAAGGAAGAATTGTTGGATCAGATCGAATATGCCGGTGTGGCCGCGTATCTCGGAGATGCTGAAGAAGGAAACGTCAATCTATTCATTTAAACTGGGAGGGAATCAACATGAAAGAGATCATGCCGAAAGAACTTGAAGCGAAACTGAACGAAGATGTCCATATCATCGACGTCAGGGAAGTAGACGAAGTGAAGGAAGGGAAGATCCCTGGAGCGATCCACATTCCCCTTGGATTATTGGAGTTCCGCATGCATGAGCTTGATCGTTCAAAAGAGTATGTCATGGTGTGCCGCTCAGGTGGACAAAGCGGTCGCGCATGTCAGCTCCTTGACAGTCACGGATACAGCGTTGTGAACATGACAGGCGGTATGATGGCCTGGGAAGGAAAGACAGAATAAATTTTTTTGAAATGTAATATACCCATATTGGTAAAAGGAGGATTCATCATGAAAACTGATCAACTACTTGACGCAAAGGGCCTCGCGTGTCCGATGCCAATCGTCAAGACGAAAAAGGTCATGAAGGATATGAGCGCCGGCGAAGTGCTGGAGGTCCAGGCAACGGACAAAGGATCGAAGGCTGACCTTGAAGCGTGGGCAAAAAGTACAGGGCATCAATATCTTGGCCTGATTGAAGAAGGCGATGTACTGAAGCATTATCTGCGAAAATCATCCGACCAGGATGCAGTGGAGCGTTCGTACGAGACCGTTGCGAGCAACGAGGATCTTCAGGCTAAGATTGATGCCTCAGAAGATATGACCATCCTTGATGTGCGTGAAGCGGCAGAGTATGCCTTCAATCATATCCCGGGTGCTGTATCCATCCCGATGGGGGAACTTGAATCGCGCCTTCAGGAACTACAGAAAGAATCAGCCATTTACGTGGTTTGCCGCACAGGGAACCGCAGCGACATGGCCGCCCAAACACTTGTGGCCAATGGCTTCACCAACGTCACCAATATCGTACCGGGCATGAGTGAGTGGAAGGGAAATACGGAATCGAACCACTAAAATATCAGGAAGTCTAAGAAGGACACCAAACAGGAGGGAATCAACGTGTCAGTCAATGCAATGAGCAGCAAAGAAGTCGCACAGAAAGTCATGGATCAGGAAACACTTTTCATCCTCGACGTCCGGAACGAAGACGCCTTTCAGGACTGGAAAGTGGAAGGGAAGAATTTCACCTATCTGAACGTCCCTTATTTTGACCTGCTGGACGGTGTGGAAGATATCATGGACCAGCTTCCGAAGGATCAGGACATCCTTGTCGTCTGCGCCAAGGAAGGATCCTCGATCATGGTGGCTGAGATGCTTTCAGAAGAAGGTCTTGATGTATCGTATCTCAGCGGTGGCATGAAGGCATGGAGCGAGCATCTCGAACCGGTGAAAGTCGGTGACCTTGCAGACGGAGGAGAGCTTTATCAATTCGTCCGTCTCGGCAAAGGCTGCCTGTCCTACATGGTTCTATCCGGAGGGGAAGCAGCGGTCATCGATGCCACGCGCATGACCTCCGCCTACACGGCATTTGCCGGTGGAAAAGGAGCGAAGATCAAGCATGTCTTCGATACACACCTTCACGCAGACCATATTTCCGGTGGGAGGATGTTGGCGGTACAAGCAGGCGGATCCTACTGGCTGCCGCCGAAGGACGCAACTGAAGTCACCTTCGACTACAATAAACTCGAAGACGGAAACTCGGTGACTATCGGAACGTCCACCATCGACATCCAAGCCCTATACACACCAGGTCACACGATCGGCTCCACCTCGTTCATCATCGATGGCCGCTATCTCCTATCCGGGGATATCCTGTTCATCGACTCCATCGGACGCCCGGATCTTGCCGGAATGGCCGAAGACTGGGTAGGGGATCTGAGGGAAAGTCTCTACACACGCTACCGCAAATTGCAGGATGATCTGATCGTCCTACCGGCTCACTTCATGGTGATCGAGGAGCTGAACGAGGATGGAACCGTTGCACGCAGCCTTGGAGAGCTACTGAAAGAAAACCACGGTCTCAACATCGAAGACGAAGGGGAATTCAGAAAGCTCGTGACCGAGAATCTGCCTCCACAGCCGAATGCGTATCAGGAAATCCGTGAAACCAATATGGGGAAAGTCACCCCTGATGAAGAAACCCAACGAGAAATGGAAATCGGACCAAACCGCTGTGCGGTCCGCTAAACCAAGGAGGAATAGAGAATGGAATCAGTAAAAGTACTAGACGCAAAAGGATTGGCATGCCCGATGCCGATCGTCAGGACAAAAAAGGAAATGAACACGATCGAGTCAGGAGAAGTCCTTGAAATCCATGCAACAGATAAAGGTGCCAAAAGCGACCTCACCGCATGGGCCAAATCTGGCGGTCATGAGCTTGTGAAGCATGAAGAAGACGGAGATGTATTGAAGTTCTGGATCAAAAAAGGATAATGAATGCTAAAGGAAGGGGATATCCCTTCCTTTTTTATTTGTAAGGGAGCTTTATAAGGGAATTTGAGTGGATCAGATAGAATGAAGAATAGAGTGGATTGCAGCGGAGGTCGGCCGACTCCTTCGGGAATAGCGGGCAGGTGAGACCCTGGAGGCGCAGCCGAAGCGGCTCACCGCACGCCCCGAGGAAAGCGGTCGACCGCAGCGGAAAGGAACGGACCATTAAAAAAAGATTGACGCCACCCGACAATATCCTTACACTATTAGAAAACTTTAACATTTGTAAACGCCATGAACAGGAGTAATAAGGAGCAGGGTTTGTCAAGAGAGCTGTCGTCCGCTGCAAGACAGCCATTCCCGTCCCCAACTCGCCTGGGAGCGGATGGAAGGGAATGTCCATCCGGCCGACCACCGTCATCTGGTCCAGAGCGGTTTCCTGTTCGGGAGACCGATAAGAGTGGTACGGCGGCCCCGTCGTCTCTTTCCGAGAGGACGGGGCTTTTTGCTATCCAAAAAGGGGGAGAAGGCCGTGTCATGTTTCATCTGTAATAAACATAGAAGCATCATCAAGACCGCCGGAACGACGATTTACGAGAATGAATGGGTGTATGTCGGTCACATCGATCGTGAGGGGAAACCGAACTATGCGGGACATGTGATGATCGACTTGAAACGGCATGTACCGGGCATGGCGGATATGACGGGCGAGGAAGCCTCTGCATTCGGCATCGCCATGTCCCGGGTGAGCCGGGCGTTGACGGAGAGTAAAGGAGCGGAGCATGTCTATGCTCTTGTGTCCGGGAATTCGGTCCCCCATCTCCATATACATCTTGTGGCCAGATACCCAGGGACCCCGGAGGAACACTGGGGACCCATGAACGTATACGATTGGGAGAAGGCGCCCATGGTCGGGGAAGAAGAAATCGTGTCATTGTGCATGCGGTTGAAAGAAAGGATGGAATCATATGCGTGAGTGGAGCTGGGTTGGAAGCGATGATACAAAGGTAGATGAGAAGGATGTCCTCACTTTTCCAAATGGGATAGTGGTGGGGCGCTTCGGAGGGAATTCCGGGTCAGGTGCAAACAAGAATGAGGACGCCGCTCTCTTATGGGTTGAAGAGGGGGAGTGGGAATTTGCCGCCGTCCTGGATGCCCATCAAACGGCTGAGAGCGCATCCCTGGTCATCGAGACGCTGGAAGGGGAGAAAGAGCGGATTCAATCCATCCTGAAGCGGCCAATTGGCAAGGTGTTCAATCCGTTACAGGCATGCATTCTGGATATTTTCAGGGAGCCTGGATTCCTTGCCCGCTTTCAGGAAGTGCAGGGGGAGACCGCTATCTTATTGGTATGCAGGAAAGAAAACTATCTATGGTGGTTCTCGATCGGGGACTGCGTGGCCATGCTCCATCATCCCGAACTTGCCGCCCACGGGCAGTACAATCTGAATCAGCGCCATTTTTACGAATGGATCGGCAAGGCAAGCTCGTTCCATGGGGAAATTCCGTGCTACGGCACAGGTGTGAGGGAGCTCAGGGAAGGGACGAACACCATCTTCATGACGACGGACGGACTCCTGGAATGTCCGGGAGATCCGTACCCCGGCGGTAAAGAGATCTTTGCTGCGTTTAAAGAAAAGTCGGTGGAGGAAGGAGTGGCGGATCTTCTCCACACGATCGAAGGAAACGGCGTGCGGGATAGCACGACGATTGTGGCATGGAAGATTGATAACCGTTGTGAAGCCACGTGGCCGGGGAATTTGAGAAAACCATGATGTCCCCCGATTCGCCCCTATGTTACAATAATATGGGAATTTACAACAGATAAGAAAGAGGACGTCATGCTCTATATACGGTATATGTTTTATCAAAGTCTGCTGTTTACCGTCATCGTCATCATGAACTATTATCTTGATCCATACTTGACTCCACCTTTCACAATGGTGGATGCGGCCGCCATCTTGGTTTCTCTCTTGGTGCTGTTCGTTGTCATGATGGTGGTGGTGAAGCTGTATCGTCCTTTTAAAGACGTCCGTTACCGAACGAAGTTTCTACTGTCGGTGCCGGCGTTTTTACTGACGATTGCTTACTTTGTATTAGGAGCCTGGTTGTTTTTTTAGGAGGTGCACGGTATGAAGAAGGTGGTATTGATCGGTTCGGGTGGTTCGGGGAAATCGACGCTTGCGACCCGTCTTGGGGAAGCCGTGGATCTTCCCGTATGGCATTTGGACCAGCTCCTGTGGAAGCCGGGCTGGGTTCCGGTCGAACGGGAAGAAGTACATGGAATCCAACGGAAGCTCATTGGCGGAGAGAGCTGGATCATCGACGGAAACTACGGCTCCACGATGGAGCTCCGCATGGATGCGGCGGATACGATCATCTTCCTGGATCTATCGAGATGGCGTTGCAGCTACCGGGCCATGAAGCGCATGCTCCGCTATCACGGGAAGTCACGGCCCGATATGCGGGAAGGCTGCGAGGAGCGATTGGACCTGACCTTCCTCAAGTGGATCTGGCAGTACCCGAAGGAGAAGCGACCGGGCATCCTTCAAAAGCTTGCAGCCTACAGTGGGGAGAAAACCATCATCCATCTGAAGAACCCACGGGAAGTCCGGAACTTCCTGAAGAATGCCAAAACGTATAAGGAGGCATCAGCATGAAGAATCAAAAACTGACGTTCGTCGGTTACTTCCTGGTCATCCCCCTCATCTTTTTTGTCAGTACGCTTATGTGGAGATGGGGAATCAAACGTACAGATATCGGGGTAGTGCTTACCGATGGTCTTGCCATCTTGGGGATTTATTATCTGTTGATCAGTGTGATCGGAGCGGCCAGGATTGTCCGTACTTAAGCTTTGGATAGTGTAGTGGGCCCTCAAAGGAAAGTCAGCCTTTCGATGCTCCGATACTACAAGACAAGAAATGATTATACAAATTTCTTCATGAGAGGGAGAAACTGATCTTATTGCACTTCCTTCTCGATCGTAGTAGAGTTTCCATCTTCATCAGTAATGGTGAATTGAATAATTTGTCCGGGTTCCTCGATTCGATCCTCAAGGGGGAGTGTGAAGTTACCATCTTCATCAAGATCAAGTGTCACGATCCAATTCGGTAATTCCGGATCAGTTACCTTAACCTCTGCATTAGGGTCTGTTTTCCCCTCGTAATTTGTTGTATCTAGAGTGATTTCTGGTAGTTCTGTTTCTTCTCTAATTCTATCAGCACTTTGCTGTTCATCCTCAGATGATTTTTCTACTTGCTTTTCAATTTTAGCTGTTACTCCATTGGCTAAAATATAAAACTCAAATGTTTGACCAGCTGCCGATGATTCATCAAATTCAACAACTATTTCTCCTTCGGGGTTATCATGATCCGCAGATTTCACAAGCAAATCCTGTCTAACCATTTCTCCATCAATCGAGTAGTGGACATTCTCAACCATATCTCCGGTTTCAGCCTCGTAAGTTTTTGTACCCGTTTGAATATCTGGAAGCGAAACTTCTTCTAATAAAGCTTCTTCCTGTGCACTAGTATCAGCGTCACTTTGAATGACTTCCATGCCCTCCTCAGAGGGGTGTACTGGAAGTTCAAAAGTCTGTTCGTGCGGCAGTCCACCCCCGAAAATATATACTCTAATATCATCATTTTCTCTAATTTCTTTATCACTAAAGGATATGGAAAAATGACCTTCTTCTGATACTTCAGGATCAATTGTTTTTTCGTCATGAGGAAATTCAAAACGAATCGAATGATCGGGATTAATCGTTCCATTATAAATTAATGTGTTTTCGTGAATGCCAGGTAGTTCAAGATTCTTTAGCACATCGGGGTAGAGGTCATCATCATACTCCCCCAAAACAGCTAACTCTTTATAATATTCTTCGTCATCTGCTTGATCGGAGGTAGAAGGTTGTTCTGATTTTTCTTCATCAGAGGCATTGCCGTCTTCAGTTTGATTGTCCGTTCCATTTTCATTGTTTTCTTCCGACCTATTATCACGTTCTTCTGCACTTGTATCTGCCGAGTCATCACCGCTAGTACAAGAAGCTAACAATAAACCCACAATAGTGATTCCCAAAGCCAATGAAAGTTTCTTCATGGAATAATCTCCTCCTCATAAGCAACTTTACTATTTCCTTTGTGAAATTAAGGAACTTCATTCATTTTCATTCCCTAAATGATAATCCTAAAACTTATAAATTTACCAAATTATGTGGTTTCGAAAAGGTGATATCCCCGGCATGCTCCTCATGGCGTTCATGATGGGAGGGGTTTCTCTCACCCCTTTATTCTTCGGTATGAGGAAAAAGTCGACTGCTACCACCATCACAAGTGCGGTTCTGATCGGCTTCCTCATCAATGCCACCGTTTCTGATGGAAGCAATCAGACGAGCTTGTTCCAATTCATCGGTGTTCCTGTCGGCATGTGCCTCATCGGTTTTGGTATCGCCTTTCTTTCGTACCGTCGGATTGAAAAAGCAGATCTATAGAAAAGAAGGGCCCGGGGATCCGGGTCCTTCTTCACTGTGGTGAATTGAAAAAGCTGATGACTCCGATAAACAGAAAAAGAATCATCTGAAAGAATGGACTGCCTGCTCCACAGACGATTCCAGCAATGGCGATTCCCTTCCCTTTTTCGTTGCGGTTCTTGAGCTGGTTCAAGGACTTTATCCCAAAGATCACAGCTGCAATCCCGATGAGAATCCCGATGAGCGGGATGATGATGGCAATGATCCCAAGGACCAGGCTGGGGATGGCCAATGCGTTGGTTTTGTTTGATTTCATTATAGCCTCCGAAAACAGTTGAATATTTTGCAGGTTAGGGACGTTTTTTCGGCTTGTATAATGCCCGCGTCCTGCATTTGAAGGCAACCAAACGAAAAGATCCAACCCTCCTGCACTGCTTCTTTCAGTATAAAATAGTGGGAGACTAAGATACAAATAATTACTGTATAAATGTGGTAAAATGGTAGACCGGGAGATGATGAGAGTGACAGATATCAAAATGATTTTCTTCGATATTGACGGGACGTTGACCCATCATGAGGATGGAAGTATCCCCTCGAGCACGAGGGATGCGATAGGGGAGCTTTTGGACCGTGGCATCAGGGTGGTGGCGGCTACGGGCAGACCCCTTTCCATGTGCGCGGAGATTCGGGATCTGGGGATTGAGACCTTCATCACGGCAAACGGAGGGTATGCTACTCATGGCGATGAGGTGATCTTTCATTCCGTCCTTTCAACTCAGACGGTAGAGGCTGTCTCTTCGTTTGCCATGGAGTGCGGCCACGGCCTATCCTTCTATACCGATTCATTCAGTATGAACGGGATCGAGGATCGGAGAACCATGCCTGCACTCTTTGAAACATTGGGGCTGAAGGATTATCCACCGGTGGTCGAGAAGATGGGAGAGAAGGTATTTCTCATGTGCTTGTTTGCGGGTGACGAATCAATGCACCTCTATCATAAGAGATTTCCCGAATTGACCTTCAGGCGCTGGCATCCCTTCATCTTGAATGTGTTGGAAACGGCCGTATCGAAATCCATTGCCATGAAGAAGATACTCGACCATTTTGGGCTCCATCCTTCGGAGGCGATGGCATTTGGAGATGGAGGCAACGATATCGATATGCTTCAGCTGGCCGGTATGGGTGTCGCCATGGGGAATGCAGGGGCCGAGTTGAAGAGTGTGGCCGACTTTGTCACCAAGCCTTCCGGTGAAGATGGTGTGGCTTTTGCCCTCCGGGAGCTTGGGGTGATTAGCGGGGTGCAGTGTAACAGCTAGATCATAAGGAAACGGCAGGTGGAAGAGCATGAACGCTCATCAGTGGTTGGATAAAGTCAATCTTAAAGCTGCTTCTGTGAAGGAAGTACCGGAGTCATTCAGTTCGACGGTGTATAACGTGAAACTCGTGACGGGGGAAACGGTGTTTTTGAAAATTCCCCGTTCAATCCAGAAGTTCAGGTTGGAAAAAGAGATATTGGAGCGATTCAAGGGGCATCTACCCGTGCCGGAGATCGTCGCCTTCCATGAGGACGGGTTCCTGGTACTTGAGGCGCTGGAGGGAGCCCCGGCGACTGGTGTGGTGAGTGAAAATCTGGCGTGGGAGATCGGGAAGATTCTCGCCAGGCTCCATGCCATCCGGGTAGGTCCCGAAGACTACGGAGGTGCCGTGCGCGATGAATTCAGCAGGTGGACAGAGTTCCTTCCTGCGCAGTTCTACTCGTTTGCCGAAGATGCGAAAAAGGTGCTAGACCCTGAATTGTTCGACCTGGCCCTTGTTCAATTCGAGGAGATGAGGAAGGAGCTGCCGCCTCCAGATGGTCCGTCGTTCATCCATATGGATTTCCGTCCCGGGAATATCCTTGTGCGAGACGATCATGTGGCGGGCATCATTGATTTCGAGAGCGTACGGATCGGTTCGACGGAGCTGGATTTCACGAAGATCGAGCGGGATGTATGTCAGCGGTTCCCGGGGACACGGGAAGCATTTGAAGATGGATACCGCTCGGTGAGGCCCCTCATCGACCTTGATCGCGTGCTCCCTTTTTACCGTATGACCGACGCATTCAATTCCACTGGCTGGAGCCAGCGTATGGGTCTAGAGAAGAATAGGGACTTTTTTGAGCGGAACGTGAAGATCCTGAAGGAGAGTCTTGCGTGAGGACTGCAGAAAAGGGATGTGGGTGGAAATGAAGGACGTATTGGCATCAAAGGATTTGATCATGGATGCGCTAGAAGTGGCCGGACTTCCATATAGGGATGAATTCGAGATGGAAAATCAGAACCAGGAATATGAAGGCTTCGTTCTGACGCTGGATGATTGGACCTATAGGAGCAGGCGCGCCAGGAAAACACCCAACAAAAAGGGTTATTTCACTGTCTTTTGGAGAAAGGGAGACGATGACCGGAACCGTCCATATACGTTGGAGGAAAGTACGGATCGCCTCATCATCACCGTCCTGGACCAAGGAAAGAAAGGGCAGTTCGTTTTCCCGAAAGAGGTGATGGCGTCGAAAGGGATCGTTACGACCGGCAGCTCAAAAGGGAAAAGGGCCATGCGTGTCTATCCCGATTGGGTGACCGGATTGAACGAGACGGCAAGGAAGACCCAGGCGTGGCAATCGGAGTATTTCATGGATTTGTCCGGAGATGTCGATGGGAACCTGATTCGCTCATACTACCTGGGGGAAGAAAATACATAGAAAAGGGAGCCGATGACGGCTCCCTTTCCTATGATCATTGATTCCATTTCCTGTGACGATACCCAAAGAGTCTTGATTCCTTAAAAAGAGACAAGCGATAAGCTTTGTCTCCGGACTTATGTCATGGATTGGAAGGCGAATAGGAGGTCGGCTTCACAGACGATTCTGCTGTCGATGGCCGCCGTGCCTCTCCCTTTCACGATCCTTCCTTTATTCCGTGTGATGTCGATCGTAAGAGTCAGACGGTCACCGGCAAAGACGTCCTGGTAAAACCGGCCGTTGTCGATGCCGGCAAGCATGCCAAGGCCGTTGCTCCGGCTCTCGGAATGGAGAGCGGCTCCGCTCATCTGGGCCATGGCCTCGAGGATGAACCCGCGGGGGAAGGCGCCGTCCGGTGACCCTTCACAATCATGTTGTGAAACGAGCTTCACGCCCACCGCCCGTCTTCCTTCTTCCACTTCCACGATCTCATCGATCAGGAGGAAGGGGAACCGGTGAGGCAGGATGCTCCGGATGTCCTTCACGCCTTTGGACTGTCGGGACTCCAGTTCAGTACGAGTCCGAGATGGGTAAGTCCGCCGCCGAATCCGTAAAGGAGCATCGTATCGCCATCGTTCACTTTTCCTTCTTTGATCCCTTTGTGAATAGCAAGGGGGATCGAGGCGGAAGAAGTGTTGCCGAAGTACTGCATGCTTGTCAGGGTATTCTCGACGTTGATCCCGGCTTTGTCACAGATCGACTCCACCATGCGGAGGTTTGCGCTATGAGGGATGAACCAGTCAAGCTTGTCCCGCTCGATGCCGGATTTCGTCAGAAGCTCTTCTACGCCGCCTGGGATCGTGCGCGTTGCCCACTTATAGACTTCGCGTCCGTTCTGTACCATCTTCCCGGATGGATCTAGCTCCTGTCCGTGAAGAGTAGGAGCGAATGTACGGCGGTACACGTGGGCTCCGCCTGCTCCGTTTGCACCCATGTGGTTTGCCAGGAAGCTTGGATTCTCTTCATCGTATTCGACGAGCATGGCAGCAGCAGCGTCCCCGAAGAGGATGCAGGTCGAGCGGTCTGTATAGTCCGTCACCTTCGTCAGCGTTTCAGATGCGACAACGAGGATTTTTTTATGGATCCCGCTTGATACCATATTGTTGGCCACATGCAGGGAATAGGTGAAACCGGCACAGGTGGCATTCAGATCGAAGGCACCGGTTGCAGGTATGTCGAAGTGATTCTGGATCAGGCAGGCAACACTCGGGAAGGCATGATCCGGTGTGGTCGTCGCCACGATGATGCAGTCGACCTCGCTCAGATCTTTTCCGTACCCGTCAATCAGGTTCTGGACGGCCCCGAAAGCAAGATGGGAAGCGAA
The DNA here is from genome assembly GCF_001274775.1 of Rossellomorea marisflavi. Classification (GTDB taxonomy): domain Bacteria; phylum Bacillota; class Bacilli; order Bacillales; family Bacillaceae_B; genus Rossellomorea; species Rossellomorea marisflavi. The sequence goes on along the minus strand of NZ_LGUE01000004.1, from coordinate 726,608 downwards.
TTGATCATCGGCCGAGACGCGGCGCTCGTGCATGCCGGTGCGCTGAACGATCCATTCGTCAGTCGTGTCCACCATTTTTTCAAGGTCTGCGTTTGTCAGTTTTTTCTCAGGCACATACGTTCCGATAGCTGTGATACGTGCGCGTGATTGGTTCAAAAGAAGGACCACCTTTTTCATGAATTGTGTTTACACCATATATTATGACCTGGTACTAAATCCTCTCCATTATACGCCTTTTTGTCGCATTCTTCAATCACCCGGATTTTCAGGGGTGAAAAAAAGGTCGAATTCCTGCCCTCTACTTGCCCCTGAGCTCTTGTGAAAGCATCCCGGAGAGATTAAGATAAGAAGAGAAGGAGAAATATAACTGAATGAGGCCTGACCCAGGAGTCACGCATGAGGCGCGAACTTCTATTTGCTATGCTGAAGCATGTGCTTGGACAAATCGGGTCCAACAGCAGTATATTTAACCTTGCATGAAAGGATGATTAGATGAAACAATCGCACCAAACGATAGAGACGCCCAGCAAAGCCAGCATCCTTTGGCAGCTGACCCGTCCCCACACCCTGACTGCATCCTTCGTCCCGGTATTCATCGGAACGGTTTCCGCCATGTACGAGACGAACATCAGCGTCTGGATGTTCCTAGCGATGCTTTTCGCGTGTCTGTGCCTGCAGATTGCCACGAACTTATTCAATGAATATTACGATTTCAAACGTGGGCTCGACACGGAAGACTCGGTAGGGATCGGGGGCGCCATCGTCCGCCACGGCATGAAGCCGAGGACGGTCCTTCAGATGGCCCTTACCTGCTATACGCTGGCTGTCCTTGCCGGAATCTATATCTGCGCCAACAGCAGCTGGTGGCTTGCCGCCATCGGAATCGGCGGGATGCTCATCGGCTACCTATATACAGGAGGCCCGCTGCCGATTGCCTACACGCCATTCGGTGAGCTGTTCTCAGGCGTCAGCATGGGAGCGGCCTTCGTCCTGATCGCATTCTTCATCCAGACAGGAACCGTCGATCAGACGACGATCCTGATTTCGATCCCGATTGCGATCCTGGTCGGAGCCATCAACCTCTCCAACAATATCCGGGATATCGAAGAAGACACGATTGGCGGACGGAAGACGCTTGCGATCCTCATGGGTCACAAGAAAGCCGTCTACTTCCTCGGCTTCTCGTTCTTCGTCTCCTATGCGTGGCTGATCGGCCTCATCATCGCCGGCACCGTCAGCCCGTGGGTCCTGCTCGTCTTCCTGAGCATCCCGAAACCGGTACAAGCCGTCAAATCCTTCCTCGGAAAAGGCGGACCAGCCCACTCGGGACTTGCCATGAAAGCGACTGCCCAGACGAACACATTCTTCGGATTGCTGCTGTCAGTGGCACTCTTCATCAATTACTTCATCGTCCGATGAACAAAAAGACGACTCCAATGTGGGGGTCGTCTTTTTGGTTTATCGTTTTCTGGTTGGACGGATATCCTTCTTATTCCTGAATCGACTCAGGAAGAAAGCGCCATTATGGAAGACGGCGAAGATCAAGAGGGTCGTCCATGTAGTGGAATAGTACGCAGCCGTGATGGGGGTGTACAGATTTGCAGTCGTCAGCCCTGCAAACAGGGCAGCACCGACCATCACCGTATCAAGGAGCGATTGAACAGGCTTCCAGGCATTGTGCAAGTAGGTTGGGAATAAAAGCGCCAGGATACCGAGCATGAGAAACATGACATTCATGTCATCATCAAGCGGCCAGTGAGCAATCCAGACTAGTGCTACCAGAAATGTTCCGATGAAGATGACAAGGCGTATCTTCTTCATTCTAGACTTGGACCGCGCTTCCTCCCGCTCCTTTCGTTTGTAAAAAGAATCGGGTTTCCATTGAGGCGGTGCGAATTCTTCATTTTTCATATCAACCCGTTCGGGGAAATCAAGGCCAGCCTCATGAAGGGGTTGCCGGATAATCGATTCATAATGAAAGTCGAAATCCTCCCGTTTCGCATCATGCAGGTCAAGATCGGTCACATAAGCTGGAATAGCGTGAGTATGTATACGTTGGATCCAGGAGTCAACGTCTTTTTTGGTTTCCGACAGAAAGGAAAGGTAGGTAATATCCCCGTTGCTTTCCACTCTGAATACCAGTCGAAGTCCTTGCCTGTACAGATTTTTTTTCTTTCCCGAACTATCCCTTGATCTCGCGTGCATCCTGATCCAGGCTGGCCCAATCAGGACTTCTTTTATATCACTGAAGGGAACCTGACGCTCAATTTTTTCATTGGTTTCACGATCCAAGCCCCTTTGCACATATCCTTCATCGGTCCACCACGACTTATGGAATATAAAAACGGGATCATGTTCATATTTTTGCAGGTCCATGCTAAACACCTCTCGTAATCGATACGGGTGAACATACACGCTGGTTTCACCTGAGTACAAATCTATCCTAGAGTCTTATTCCACTTATATGGTAAAATAAACCTAAAAAGGAGTGAACGACCATGAACTGTATAGGCTGCAGACTGGCCAATGAACAAGAGAACGTCCATGTGGTGTACGAAACAGCCACCCTTACATGCATCCTTGACTATATGCCGTTCAATCCGGGACATGTTCTGATTCTCCCTAAGCAGCATGCTACAGAAGTCGAGAAGCTTGATCCGAGGATTGCCATCGACATCATGGAGGCATCACGCTTCCTATCTAATGTCGTGAAGGCGGCGTTCAATCCTGATGGCATCACGATTATCCAAAACGGTGGGGAATTCAACGACCTCGACCATTATCATATGCATGTGATCCCTCGTTTTGAAGGACAGGATTTTGCCGAGTTCTTCTCTGAGGAGGGAGAGCCGGCTCAGGAAGAGGATCTTGCTCAGGCTGCCCAGAAGCTGATCCGGGTCATCAAAGAGATGGAGCAGCATGCTCGAGTTTGAGCCGAACAGTCGGATGCGGAAGAAGATGAAGGCCGAGGTGGAGATCATGAATTCCAATCCCGCCTTCAACCGCCTGGCCAGGGATAGGGAAACGATCGGATTTGAAGAAGTAGAATCGGAGTTTCAGGAATGTGAACGCCGGGGAGTGCGGCGCCTTCTGGTGAAAAAAGACCGCCGATACGTGGCGGTCATTGATTATTGCCTCCAGAATCCGTCCGATTCAGAAGCTTGGATCAGCCTCTTCGTCGTCGACCGTGCCCATCAGGGGACGGGGGTCGCCCATGAAGTGTATGGAGAATTGGAAGCGCTTGTCGGGAGAAGCGGCAGGAACCGCCTCCGCTTGGCCGTCCACGCTTCGAACGAGGCGGGACTGGCATTTTGGATGAAGAAGGGCTTTTACCCCTTTAAGGAAGTGGACATTGGAGGGAAGCCCCACTATTGTCTGGAAAAAGAGCTCTAACATAATCGGTTGCCTTTACTACGGTGGCAAACTCACCGTGAAGGGTGGCGAGGGATACGTCGTGAACGAGGGTGGCATCCAGGGTGCGGCCATCGGGATCGACAAGATCAAAGGCAGCCGTGGCATCGGATAGCACGAAGGTCGTGAATCCGAGATTGCCGCTCATCCTTGCCGACGTGGAGATGCAGTGTGGTGTCGTCAAGCCGGCGATCACCACTTCTGTGACATCGAGTTGTCGGAGGTGCTCCTCGAGTCCCGTTCCAATGAACGCACTGTTCACGTCTTTCTCCAGAACGGTCTCACCTGGGATTGGGTCGAAACCTTCTTTAAACCGGAAGCCGTCGTTGGAAGGGTGGAAAACAGACCCTGGATGATGCGACCGGTGCTGGATGTGGATGACCTCCCAGCCGAGGCGCCTCCATTCATTTAAAACAAACAGCATTTCTTCCTCCGCTTGAGGGTTATTCCGCGGTCCCCACTTTGGGTGGAGGAACGCCTGCTGCACATCGATGAGGAGCAGGGCCCGTTTCACCTTCGGTACCAGCACTCCGCCACAGTTCGGGCAGACGTTTTTGAAGCTCTCCGTACATTCGCTGCAAAAGGTGCAGTCATGAGAGCAATGGTAAACTCCCTCATCCATCTTCTTTTCACACGCTAAACAATGTTCCATGTCCAATCACTCCTATTCTTTCATTCTAGTATTCAGTTTATTGGAAAAAGATAGGTGGGACTATGCTATCATGAAGGAAAATACGTCGGAACGCCGTAAAAACAACGGAAGAAATGGCGATCGGACTTAAAAGATAAGGTGGGATCGAATCATGGACGAAATCAATCGTCAGATCATGGAAGAACTGCAGCAGGACGGGCGGCTGTCGATGACCGAACTCGGTAGGCGGGTGTCGCTGTCGGTACCTGCGGTGAAGGAGAGGGTGATGCGCCTTGAGGAGCAGGGAGTCATCACGGGATATCATGCAAAGGTCGATCCCGACCGGGTAGGCAAGACCGTCAAAGCATTCATCCTTATGAAGACGCATCGCTGCAAAGCATTCCGCTCCTTCTGCAGGGAGCACGCCGATGTGATGGAATGCCACCGACTTACGGGGGAATACAGCTACCTCGTGAAGCTGGTCACGGGAACCAATGCAGAACTTGAAGATTTCATCGACGCTGCCATGGAGTACGGCGAGCCCTATACGATGATGAATCTGTCATCCCCAGTTCCGGGTAAGCCGCTTACGGTCGGTGAAGCGTGATGGCATTTCTACTTGGATTTGCTATTTGTTTTGCCATCAGTGGCACGTTGAATATGCTGCTCAACATGCGACGGGGAGTGGACTGGGGCGTGTCGGTGTTTGTGAGCCTGCTGGCTGCAACGGCTATAGGGGTTTTTTTGGGGTAGGAGGAGAGAGAATGAACGGAATTTTGTTTTTTTTAGCTTTTTTCTTCGTTTATCATATAGGGTCTTTCATTTTAGGAAGGATTCTGAAAAGGAAGCTGCATCTCGGTAAGAAGATGAACCGCCACTATAATGAAACCCACAGGCAATGGGATAAGCGCATCAGAAGGATCATCCTGGTGATCATGATGTTTGGATTAGGTATCTCCTATTACTATGATTTCGACCCTTTATTTGTATGTATTCTGGTCTTGATCGGATTTATTCTTCAAGAGCTGTCCGAGGCGTATATGGATTGGAAGTATTCAGAGGAGCGCAACGAATACGTACGATCGCTTATCGAAGCAGGATACATGGCATTCAGCCTGACCCTTTTCATCGCGATTCTATCTACAAGCATACTGTAAGGAGTGTTACAAATGGAAAACGGTACAAGGATGCTCATTGTCCTTGGCGTGTTCATAGCAACTTATATCCTTTTGGAATGGGCGCTGGGCAAATGGCTTAAGATTGAAAAAAAGAAGAAGGGGTATCACAACGAACAGCATAAGAATTTGGAAATTAAAACAAGTGGTGTGTTGATGTTCATCATCCTGATCAGTTTAATGATGTCTGTGGATGGTGGGATGATGCGTGATGTGCTGCCTTACGTCTTCATCGTCTGTATCATCCTTCAGAACGCACTACGGGTGTACTGGGAATGGAAATTTTCTGATGGGAGTAAAGAGTATATCCGTATGATCATTACCATGAGCTACATGGTTGTATTCTTTGTCACGGCATTCGCCACGAACTTTTATTGGGCGGTTCGCTAGATCGTGAAGAACGATCCATCAAAGGGAGAAGGGGAATTATATGGCAACATGGATCTGGCTTATCGTCATATTGGGAGTGTTTTTAGGGGTGTATTATCTTCTGCAATGGGCGTTGGGAAAATGGCTTCATCTCGGGAAGCGGAGGCATTACCGGACGTTTCACAATGAAACGCATAAAAAATGGGATCTTAGGGTTCGTTTAGTATCTGCGTTGATTATTGCAGTGGGATGTATGTGGGGCATCAGTCGAGGAGTAGATGAATCATTTTGGAAGGTTATCCTGTTTTCGAACTTTGCCGGAGTGTTCTTTCAAGAGCTATGCACTGCCTACATGGAATGGAAGTACTCAGAGCAGCGAAGGGAATACATCCGGGTGCTGGCATCAGCAGGGTGTATACTGACATTCCTGTTCACATTTTACGTCACCAACTTCTTCGGGCTGGCATAAAGGCTGTGTAAGCTGTCGGACATGTACTCTCCTTCAATACCGCTCATCGACCTCGAGCCATAACGGTTCTCCGCTAATTTGACGGGTGCCGTGGCGAGGCAAGGGGCAGGCGAATATACATGGATGGAGTTTCACCGCTCATCCATTTTGTTAGGATGCTTGTTGGGTGAGCTCATCATGTGTTGATCAAGGAGGCTGTTTGATGGCGAGTATGGCTTTGGTACTGCTCGTGTTGTTCGTATTTGCGGCGCTGTACATGGTGGTGCAGTGGGCGCTGGGGAAATGGCTCCATCTTGAGAGTCGGAGGAAGTTTCCCACTTTTTACAACGAGACGCACTGGAAATGGCATAAGATAATGTGCTGGGTCAGTTTGGGTATTCTCATGTCCTCGTTCATATGGGTGATGATCCTTCAGGGCGGTGATGAGTCGTTATGGTTCGTGCTGCTGTTTGCGATGTTTGCGAGCATAACGATTCCTGAGTTGTGCCGTGCCTATATGGAGTGGAAGTATTCCGAGCAAAGAAAGGAATATATCCGCGTACTGCTGAGCGTAGCGTATTTGCTATCTTTCATGATGATCCTGTACGTCACGGATTTTTTCTGGATTTCCTGACAAAAAGCCCTGTCCACACGCGGACAGGGCTTTCGTTGTTTTATAGGGAAGCCTTCAGGATGGAAAGGATGTCTTCTTTTCCGAGTTTCTTGAAGTTACCGAAGCCTCCGTATTCCATTTCGCGGGCGGCGATGCCGGCGATTTCGTCGAGGCGGTCGTCACCGATGTTGTAGTCGGCGAGTCGGGATGGTGCTCCGAGGCTGGTCCAGAACGCGCTCAGTTTCTCGACACCTTCAAGGGCGATATCTTTGTCGCTGCGTCCTTCCGTCTCGATATCGAACATGCTGAGCATGAGGCGCTTCATGCGGACCGGATCATGGTCGATGACGTGGCGCATCCAGTTCGGGAACAGGATTGCCAGTCCGCCGGCATGGGGGATATCATATACAGCCGAGACGGCGTGCTCGATCGTATGGGACGCCCAGTCGCCGAAGTAGCCCATTTGCAGGGTACCGTTCAGGGCGATGGTACCTGAGTACAGGATCGTTTCGCGGTTCTCGTAGCTCTCGAGGTCGTCAAGGAGTTTCGGCGCTGTTTCGATCACAGTCTGAAGTACCGAATAGCATAAATTGTCCTGGAGCGGCGTGTTCGCTACATTGTGGAAGTACTGTTCGAACACGTGGCTCATCATGTCCACCATGCCGTAGATCGTCTGGTCGCGTGGAACCGACATCGTATTGACCGGATCAAGGATGGAGAAGGCAGGGTGAGTCACGCCAGGGCTGCCCCATACATACTTCTCGTTCGTCTCCCAGTTTGTGATGACAGAGTCCGGGTTCATTTCAGATCCGGTTGCGGCAAGGGTCAGCACGGTCCCGAACGGAAGGGCATCCTGAGCGATGACCTGCTTATTGATGATGTCCCAGACGTCGCCGTCATACTTTGCACCGGCAGCGATGGCTTTCGTGCAGTCGATCACGCTTCCTCCACCGACGGCGAGCATGAAGTCGATGTTCTCCTCACGGCAGATGTCGATTCCTTTCCTGACCGTGGAGAGGCGCGGGTTGGGTTCGACCCCTGCAAGCTCGGATACGTTCACGTCAAGGTTCTTCAGGATGTCCAGCACCTGATCATACAGGCCGTTGCGCTTGATGCTTCCGCCTCCGTATACAAGCAGGACGTTCTTTCCGTACTGGGGGATCAAGTCCGTCAATGCATTGACCTGATTTTTTCCGAAAATCAGTTTCGTTGGATTATGATACGTAAAGTTTTCCATCTTGTCAGCCTCCTCTGAGTTGTCGTTAAGAATCAAAGGTGCAAGTATAACGCGGGTCGGAAGGTTTAGCAAGTGAAGGGGTCTGTCGATTCTGCACCCATCATGAGACATTATGACTGATATTGGCAAAAGTTTTATTTTTGTTGTACAAAGGTTGAAAATTTGAAATAATAAGAATTGAATAGTTGTTCATAAGGGGGCGTTCAGGCATGCTGGTGGTAAGCGCATGTCTTGCAGGCATGAAGGTACGATACAATGGGACGGATTGCCTCGAAGACGTGATCGGAGAGATGGTCAGTTCGGGTAAGGCCGTCACGGTCTGCCCTGAGATTCTGGGTGGATTCCAAACCCCGCGTGAGCCTGCCGAGATCCAGGGCGGTACGGGTGAGGATGTGCTCGACGGTACGGCTCGCGTGCTGGACCGTTCAGGAGCGGATGTGACGGATCAATATGTAGCCGGTGCTGCTGAGACCCTCGCCATTTGCCGGAAGATGGGGGCGACGGAGATCGTCTTGAAGGAAAACAGTCCTTCCTGCGGCAGCTCCATGATCTACAATGGGGATTTTTCCGGAGAGAAGATTCCCGGGGAAGGTGTGACAACCGCACTCTTGAGAAGACATGGAATCAAGGTTTGGTCGGAAGAGGATGCTGTGAATGAATTTGTGTAAATTTACCATCGTTCTGCTAAACACCTGTGCTGATTAGCCGATGAATAATAGTAATGGCACATACAGACGCGGAACAGTTTCAACGGAACATGTCCTGGGTATTGTATGGAAAGAAAAGTAGAGATAGAGAACAGTCCTTCGACTGCAATACGATCACAAAGGGGCAAGAGAATCGAATGAGCGATGTAACAGGTCAAACCTTCTTACCTGAAGCAGAATTAAAGTCACTTCTGCAGCAAGGGGATGTCGAAGAAGGGAAACAACTGGACGTACTCCTGGCCATGGTGGAGCATATCGGGACGCCGGATCCCGTACTCCGAGACAAATTGATTTACACCACCTTTTACCGATTGATCATTGAGGAAGACAGACTCCATACCGAAGTCCTGAAGGATCTCCTCGACCTTTCCATGGATCATCTTCTTATGAAGGGGATCGGTGAGGAAGGGACGGATTCCGTCTTCACGCGCGCCTTCACGACCCTCCTCATGGCACTCGTCCTCGGACGGGACAAAGAGGCCGATTTCTTATCAGAGGATAAAATCCAGGAAGCAGCCGATATCACAGTGGAGTACCTGGAGCAGGAACAGGACGTGCGCGGCTTCGTCGAGGAAAAGGGCTGGGCCCACAGTGTCGCCCACGCAGCCGATATGGTGGATGAGCTCGTGCTGAACCCGAAAGTGGATCAGGATATGTTCCCGGTCCTGCTGAAAGCATTATGGGAAAAGGTGTTGGTGTCACACCATGCCTATATCCATGATGAAGATGAGCGGCTCGTCGTCCCGATCCTCCAGATGATCTGGCAGGGGATGGACGAGGGGGAAGTCATAACGCTGGTGGAAAAACTTCCTGAGATGCTTGAGAAGCAGAAAGCCGAACTTGAGGAAGAGGCGTATTGGACCCTCTTTTTCAATGTGAAGACCTTCTCAAAAACCTTCTATATGAAACTGGAAGACTACCCGACCCTTTCAAAGCTGAGGGATGCGATCGACCGGGTCCTGAAAGAACTCAACTGAATAGTGCAATGCTCTTATGAAGAGAGGCGGAGGGACTGGCCCCATGAAGCCTCGGCAACCGGATCCACGGTGCCAAATCCAGCAGACAATGCGTCTGAACGATAAGAGGCTGATGAAAGAGGCCTCTTGGAGAGGTCTTTTTTTATGAAGAAAAGGAGGAAGAGCATGACGAGACAAGAGATGTATACAGAACTTGAAGGAAACTTTGAAGAAACACGAAGCTGGAGGAGGCATCTCCACGAAAATCCGGAGCTATCCTTCCAGGAAACCGAAACCGCCCGCTTCATCGAAGGAAAGCTGCGTGAGTTCGGCCTTGAGATGAAGACCGGTATCGGCGGCAACGGCATCACCGGTACCCTCCGCGGGGCGAAGCCGGGTAAGACGATCGCCTTCCGGGCCGACTTCGATGCCTTGCCGATCACGGATGAAAAAGACGCACCGTACAAATCCAAGAATCCCGGGGTGATGCATGCCTGCGGTCATGACGGGCATACGTCCGCCCTTCTGTCTGTTGCCAAGGTGCTGAGTCAATATGGAAAAGACCTCAACGGCACACTCATCTTCCTCTTCCAGCCGGCAGAAGAAACACCGCCGGGCGGAGCCAAATTCATGATCGAAGAAGGCGTGCTTGAAGGAGTGGACCATGTATTCGGAGCCCATCTTGCATCGGATTTGCCACTTGGGTCTTTCAGCGTCGGAGAAGGCTTCCGCATGGCGGCCGTCGATAAATTCGCCATCCACATCAATGGCCTCGGAGGTCACGGCGCAAGGCCGCACACGACGATCGATCCACTCGTGATCGGCACGACCGTCGTCAACGCCCTCCAGCAGATCGTGAGCAGGAAGGTCGATCCCCTGAAATCCGCCGTCGTCACCATCGGCATCTTCAAAGCCGGCACCGCCTTCAACGTCATCCCCGACAACGTCACCATCGAAGGCACAGTGCGTACGTTCGAAGCAGAGGTGCGCGACCAGGTGCAGGAAGAGATCGAGTCAATCGTCGCCGGTATTACATCCGGATTCAAGGCGACGCACAGCTTCGACTACCTGCGTGGCTACCCGGCCCTCTATAACCATCCGGAGGAAACGGAAATCGCCCGTCGCCTCTTTGCTGATCTTGGACCTGTGGCCGAGTCCGAGCCGACCATGGGCGCTGAAGACTTCGCCTATTACCTTCAGGAAAAGCCCGGTACCTTCTTCCGAGTCGGATCCCGGACCGATGACCTGGCAACCCAGTACTCCCATCACCACCCGCGCTTCGACATCGACGAACGCGCACTCGTCAACACGGGCAAAGCCTTCATCAAACTGGCCGAGCACTACGTTTTTTAACTTAACAGTAGAATAGGAGATACATAGATGACAACCTACAAAATCACGATGATGGACGCCTACGCCATCGAATCCCTCCGCGAAAAAGGCATCACCAACGAGATACTGCTTGATGCCTCAGCAAGTGGAGATACAACGCGACTGTTGGACGCAGATCCAGAAGGAAACTTCGATGCCTTGCTGAAACTCGGCGATGATTGGGACGCGTTGAAGAGCATCCTGAATGATGGCTACCAGATCAAATTCGTCACCTACAACGGCCTTCGCAACCTTCTTCGCATGAAATTCCGCAAGCCGTTTATCGACTTGGACAACGGAATCGAAGGGCTGCACCTCAGCGTGGAAGAGCTGATCCAGCTGAAGAAGCTGCTCTCAAGCAACTGGGTGTTGAAGGCAGAAGAAGCGAATGATGGGTATGTGGCCAGCGTGACATATATCGAATAGGTGCATGGGTACGGTCCCGGTGCTTCATTTTTTATGAAGTGGCCGGGGCTTTTTTTTGTTTGGAGTGTGATGGATTGGAAGATTTGGAGTCTTAGGTGGGCCGAAGTTGGTAATAAACGTGTGAAGTTGGACGTACCGTTCCCGAGTTGACAGTAACCTCGAAGAGTTGAAAATAAAAAAGCCAGCCCGAAAAAAGTTGGAAGTAAAATCTCGAAAGTTGATAATAAATTTCCCAAAGTTGATAGAAAAAGTTTAAAAGTCGGTAGAAAATGGTGGTGGAATGATATAATTGGATATATAAGGAATTAAAAAATGAAGAAAGTATGCCATTTCATCCTGTTTTCCCAAAAATGTGACCACACAAGACCCGTCCAGAACCAAAACCACCTAACATGAAGGGATTTTAACCATGAAACCACTACAAAACACAATCGCCGTCGTCACCGGTGCATCCCGCGGAGCAGGCAGGGGAATCGCCTACGAGCTGGGCGAAGCTGGGGCCACTGTCTATGTGACGGGACGAAGCATCCACGGATCTACAACCGACAACCGACCGGAAACAATCGAAGAAACGGCCGCAGGGGTCACGGCACGCGGCGGGAAGGGGATTGCCGTTCGCTGTGATCATACCGACTCAACCGATGTCCGGCATTTATTCGAGGGTATCAAAGACCAACACGGACGCATCGATCTTCTCGTCAACAGCGTATTCGGCGGCTCGGAAAGCTCGCTTCCCCGTGCGGGAGGCCGGCGTTTCTGGGAGCGGCCGGCGGAACACTGGGATGCGATGATGGGTGCTGGTGCCCATGCCTACGTTCTCACTGCCCGGAATGCCGTACCACTCATGATCCCACAGCAAAAGGGGCTGATCATCAACATCACCGCCCAGCTTGATAATACGATTTCAGCTAACCTGTACTATGATCTTACCATGAATGCCGTCAACCGGATGACCCTTGTGATGGCGAAGGAACTGAAGGAATACAACGTGTCGGCAGTGGCGCTGTGCCCCGGTTGGATGAGGACGGAAAGGGTCGTCGATGCTGGATTCGGCCCAGAGGACGGGGCGACGGAAACCACCGCCTATGTTGGGCGCGCAGTGGTCGCATTGGCTATGGATGCCCATGTTGCATCTCTATCCGGACGGGCCATTGAGGTCACTGAGTTGGCACGTGCATATGGATTTACCGATGTTGACGGAATCCGCCCCTCTACCCATTGAAATAAACGATGATTCTGAAAATCATCTTGTTGTTTTTGTTAAATGATGGAATAATAGTCAAATAGATAATGGATTCCATTAAGGGGGAAACCAATGATTGTCTTCCTCTATACCGGTATGTACCTGACACCGATCCTCAGTATCATATTCTGTTTGAATCTCGTCACGATCATGAAAAAGATCAAGAGGGATGAAAAAACAGCCATCAACACGTTCTGGTTGACACTTTCTTTCACTTTGATCGCATGGACACTCGTGATGATCACATTTCTTGGCTTAGAATGACGATAATCAAAAAGGAGGAAAACCCATGACCACCATCCAATCCATCTACAGCAACCCGCCCATCTTCGAAACGGAGCGACTGCTCCTCAGGAAGATTGCAGCGACCGATCTTGACGACATGTTCCGGTATGCATCTGACCCCGAGGTGACGAAGTACGTGCTGTGGGATACCCATCAGACCCTTGAGGATACGCGACAGTTCCTTGATTATGCGCTGGAGGCGTACCGGAATGAGGACGTGTCGCCGTGGGGGATCGAGTGCAAAGAGAACGGAAAATTCATCGGGACAATTGATTTTGTGTCATGGAGCGAGCGACATCGGACAGCAGAAATCGGCTATACCATCGGCCGCCCCTATTGGGGGAAAGGGTATATGACGGAAGCGGCCCGTGAACTACTGAAGTTCGGGTTCGAGCATATGGACCTCCTCCGCATCCAGGCAAGATGCTTCCCGGAAAACATCGGGTCTGAGCGGGTGATGCAGAAGCTTGGCATGACGTACGAAGGGACGCTGCGGCAGGCGATGAATCTGAGGGGGACGCAGATGGATCTGAAGCAGTATTCGATTTTGAGGGAAGAGTTCTTCTCAAACTAAGGAATTAAACAACGACCAACGAATAAAGGAGCTACCACCATGACAACCGAACAACAACTATACGAAGCAGCCATCGACCTCATCAACACCCGCTACCCGACCGGATGGGGCGGGGCAGCGGCGATGATGACGAAGGGCGGTCGCTTGTTGACGAGCGTTGCGCCTGAGGTGATCAATGCGTCGACGGAGCTCTGCATGGAGACGGGCGCAATCTTAGAAGCGCATAAGTTTGCCGATGAGGTGACGCATACGATCTGTGTGGCCCGTGAGGATGAGCATGCGCCGTATCAGATCCTGACTCCGTGCGGGGTGTGCCAGGAGCGTCTGTTTTACTGGGGACCCCAGGTGAAGGCAGGGATCTATACGGAAGACGGGCATGTGGAGTTCAAGCGACTGGATGAGATCCAGCCGTATCATTGGTATCAGGCGTATCGCGGGGAGTGATCAGCTCCCCCAGCGAAGGGCGACGGCCCCCCATCCGAGTCCGGCTCCGTAGCCGACGAGGATGACGAGGTCGCCGTCTTTTATTTTGCCTTCGGTGACTTCCTTGTGAAGTCCGATGGGAATCGTGGGTGCGGATGAATTGCCATAGTAGCGGATCGTGTGAGTGTGGACTTGTTCCATCGGGTAGCCGAGGGACGCGATGCTCGTTTCGATGATGCGGAGATTGGACTGGTGCGGGATGATGAAGTGGACGTCGTCTAGGGTGTAGCCAGTCTGGGCAAGGATTTCGTTCACGGCTTCCGGGAACTTCTCGACGGCAAAATCGAAGACGGCCCGGCCGTTCATCTTGATATGTTTGTTCTCGTCGAGATGGAGGTGGTGACCGCCGCTTCCGTCCATCTGCATGGTGATGCCGAGGATCCCTCTGCCTTCCGGGACTTCTCCTACGATGACCGCGGCCGCGCCGTCACCGAAGATAAGGGAGGTTTTATAGTCATCGGGATTGAGGAGGGAGGAGCACTTGTCCACGGCGACGACGAGTGATTTCTTATACATGCCGGTCTTCACGAACTGAACGGCGGTGGCGAGCCCTGTGATGAAGCTTGAACATCCGGAGTGAAGGTCGAGTCCGGCGCATTTCCTGGCACCGATCCGGTCCTGGACGAGGGCGGCGGTGATATGGGTGTCGTGGGTGTTCGTGGCGATGATGACAAGGTCGATCTCTTCTGCATTGACGCCCGCGTTTTCGATGGCCCGTTTCCCGGCCCGCTCGCACAGTTCTGTGAGCGTTTCTTCCTTGCTGAGGTAGCGGCGCTCGATGATGCCGGTCTTTCGTTCGATGTCCGAGGCTTTCATGCCAAAGCGGGCACCGAGTTCTTCATTATTCACCACGCGGTCGGGAATATCGACACCGATCCCTAGGATTCCCGTGTTGACCATCATACACATTCCCCATTTCATGAGTTTTTCCTACATATTCATCCTAGCATAATTACAGGGATAAAAAGGAATTTAAAAGAATAATATGGAATTAGTATAAGTAGAAAGAATGAAAGGGGGGCGTGCTATGACATATGTCACATGGGGCGGTGCGCGGATCAAGCTGTCATGGACAGAATCGGATGCCTTGCCGGATCTCGAGCGTATTACAAGCGCCCACGGGTTCTGCTTTTACAAAGGGAAGCTGCTTCTCGTTAATCTCCATTCAAGAGGGTGGGATATTCCCGGAGGGCATTTGGAAGCGGGGGAGACGCCGGAAGAATGCTTCAAGCGTGAAGCCATGGAAGAAGGATATGTGGAAGGCGTCTGCACGATGCTCGGCCACATCACGGTGGATCATAGTGAGAACGACTCATGGACTGAAGACGGATCGTATCCAAAGATCGGGTATCAGGTGTATTTCGTCATGGATGTAACGAAGATCCATCCGTTTGAAGGGGAGCATGAGTCAGGGGCGCGTCTTTTCATGGAACCTGCGAAGGCACCGGATCATTATAAAGGGTGGATGCCGTTGCATCAGGATATATTGGATCTTGCATGGAGGAAAATAGAGAAGGGGAGATGAAGATGGAGAAAGATGTTCAGGTAGCACCCGGAGATAAAGGACTTACGGAAGGAAATGAGGAGGAAATTGTCATCTTCAAACCGTATCAGTTTTCGTTATGGAGCGCTTTGATTGGAGTCGTCTTGCTGACAATTGGGATAAACGGGGTGTACATTACAAATTGGCTGTTTACTACACCGTTACCGGGAGCAGCCTTCTTTACCTACATCCCATCGGCCCTTGGCTTTGCATTCATCCTTTTTGCCGTTTTGACAGGTACCGTCCAGTATGCCCATCAGCTGAAAAAAGGAGATAACTAGATGAGTGGAAAGAAAGACGGCACCACTTATCCTCCAGGGGAAAAAATCTTGTCAGAGAAAGTCAACGACGGTGCGTCCCTATTTGTGAAAACGATCAAGCCGTATGCCCTGTCCATCTGGTCGGGGTTCGCCGGTGTCGCACTCATGACAGCCGGTATGTACAACGTTGAGATTGCGAGCTTCTTTATGCCACAGGGCGAAACGTATTTCATGCCGGAAAGCCTTATCCGCACGCTGACCTATGTTCCGGTCGGATTGGCTATCGTTGCGTGGATCATCGCGATTGTCAGCTTTTCCTTGAAATATGCCCATCAATTGAAGAAAGCGTCATAACAAAAGGATCGCCCCGTCCATGGAGCAATCCTTTTATTGTTCACACGACACGGAGCTGAGGGAGAAGATGGAGCCTTCATAGAGAAGGACGGTACCGCCTCCGTCTACGCATTCGGCTGCTTTTTTCTGATTCTGTTTGGAGTTTTCTTTGATCTGATAAATTCGGAAAGATCCTGACAGGATGATGAGGGCGCTGATTCCGACAGCGAGGATCCAAGTTGATTTCTTCACGCGTTGACCTCCTTGCTTGCTAGATTCCTATGTTTGACAGTATAACATGAATTTGGGTGGGGATTGAGAGGTATTTCACAGAGCAGGCGAGGGGATACTGGTGTGTGCTATAATACGCATATATAGAAAGGGGGAGGCAAATGAGCGAAACAAGGATCGAGATACCGGGGCCGTATGACTTCGACCGTGTGCTCGAGCGGCTGTCCATCGACCCGCTCCATGCTGTGGATCGAGAGGCGAGACTTGTAAAGGTCCCGTATTATCCGACAGGGGAAGTCATCACGGTAAAAGGTGTCGGGACAAAGGATGAGCCGGCGTTCGTCCTATCATTCGAGCGAGACGACAAATCGGAAGAAAAACAGGCCCATATCGCCCGCATCTTCCAGTGGCACACGGGACTTCATGAGGTCCAAGCCCACTTTCTCGCAACGGATCTGAAGCCGATCTTCGAGGAGCATGTCGGTACGCCGATCGTCCTTGATTTCAATCCATTTGCCACCATCGTGAAGAGCATCATCCATCAGCAGCTCAACCTGAAGTTCGCCTTCACCCTGACCCACCGTTTCGTCACCGGCTACGGGACCGAGAAGGACGGCGTCTGGTTCTATCCGTCACCGGAGAAAATCGCGACCCTCACCGTGGACGAACTGCGGGAGCTGCAATTTTCCCAGCGGAAGGCTGAGTATGTGATCGGCGTCGGGGAGAAGGTGGCAAGCGGTGAGCTCAACCTCGAAGAACTTGCCCATGAGTCCGATGAAGTGATCATCAAGGAGCTTACGAAGATCCGCGGCATCGGACCGTGGACCGCCCAGAGCTTCCTCCTTTTCGGACTCGGGCGGCCGAATCTGTTCCCCATGGCGGATATCGGCATCCAGAACGCCATCAAGAAGCTGTTCGGGATGGAACAGAAGCCGACGCGCGAGGAAATGGAACGCATGAGCGCCGCATGGGACCCTTACCTGAGCTATGCCTCCCTGTATCTGTGGAGAAGTATTGAGTAGAACGGACGTGAATAGATGAATAAACAACAGTCAAACCAAGTACGCATCGAGTTGAAACAGCAGTTTCCTCTGACCATAAAACGAATCGGGATCAACGGGGAAGGGGTCGGCTTCTTTAAACGGAAGATCGTCTTCGTACCCGGTGCCCTGCCAGGTGAAGAAGTCGTGGTGGAAGTCACCAAGGTCCATCCGAAATTCACCGAAGCCCGCGTGAAAAAGATCCGCAAAGCGTCACCCCAGAGAACGAAAGCACCATGCCCGGTCTATGAACAATGTGGTGGATGCCAGCTTCAGCATCTTGAGTATCAAGGACAGCTGGACGCCAAACGCGATATCCTGATCCAGTCCCTCGAGCGCCACACGAAGCTCAATCTCGATGAGCTCGATATCCGCCCGACAATCGGGATGGATAATCCGTGGCACTACCGCAACAAAAGCCAGTTCCAGGTCGGGACCCAAGACGGAAAAGCCATCGCCGGCCTCTACAGCATGAACTCCAACAAGCTCATCGACATCGACGAGTGCATCGTCCAGCATCCGCTGACGAATAAGGTCACAACGGAAATCATCCGCATCATCAATGATTTCAAGATCCCCGTCTATGACGAAAAGCAGAAGCGCCAGATCATCAAGACGATCGTCACACGCGTAGGATTCGAAACGGGACAGGTCCAGGTCGTGCTTGTTACCACAGAAAAGAAGGTCCCACAAAAGGATCTCCTCGTCCAAGAAATCAGCAAGCGCCTGCCGGAAGTCGTCTCCATCGTCCAAAATATCAATCCGAAGAAGACGTCCCTGATCTTCGGTGATCAGACGATCAACCTTCAAGGTAAGGACAGCATCAAAGAACGCCTGGACGAGTTCACGTATGAACTTTCAGCCCGCGCCTTCTTCCAGCTCAACCCGATCCAGACGAGCAAGCTTTACGGCGAAGCCAAGAAAGCCGCAGCCCTCACCGGCAACGAAAAAGTCGTCGACGCATACTGCGGCGTCGGCACCATCGGCCTCTGGCTCGCAGACGGCGCCAAAGAAATCCGCGGCATGGACGTCATCAAAGAAGGAATCGACGACGCCAAAAAGAACGCCAAAGCCTCACGCGTCAACCACGCCGACTACTACGTCGGCAGCGCTGAAGACCTCATGCCCAAATGGAAACAAGAAGGCTGGCGCCCCGACGTCGTCGTTGTCGACCCCCCAAGGGTCGGCTGCGACCGCAAATTCCTCGACACCATCAAGGAAGTCAAACCGAAGCGTTTTGTGTATGTGTCGTGTAATCCATCGACATTGGCAAAAGATATCGAGTATTTGAAGCGTGAGTATCGGGTGGAGTATTTGCAGCCGGTTGATATGTTTCCGCAGACTGCGCATGTTGAGGTAGTAGCAAAACTAACATTAAAATAACTTTTTTTAAATAACAAGAACCCAAACCGGTTCTTGTTGTTTTTTTTACTCCAATTCACCCGTAAATGATATCGTATAAATAAAAACTCCCCCAACCTGAAACCTTCCTCCCCCAACCAACCCACTAATAAGTATAAAGGGGGCAAACCAGATGGATGCAAAAGACCAGCGGCTGGTCAAGAAGGCGATCAAGGGCAATAAGGTGGCCTTTGAGAGGCTGCTTCAGCAGCATTATGAACGGATTTACCGGACGGCGTTTTTGTATGTGAATAATGAAGAGGATGCGCTGGATGCGGTGCAGGAGGCGTCATTCAAGGCGTTTACGTCGATCCATTCCTTGAAGCAGCCGGAGTATTTCCTTACCTGGTTCACGAGGATCGTCATCCGGTGTGCGGGTGATCTGTATCGTCGGAAGAAGAAAGTGGTTCCGTTGAGTGATGAGATTCTATCCAATCTCCCGGGTCACGCAGACCCAGATCTGGAAGAGTCCGAGCAGCTTCTTGATGCGATCGGTCATTTACGAGAGGGTTATCGAACAACTATCATTCTTTTCTATTATCATGATTACCCGATCAAGCTGATCAGCGAGATGATGGGCATTCCGGAGAATACGGTGAAGACGAATCTGAGCAGGGGCAGAGCAGAACTGAAGAGGTTCTATCAGGATGAGGAGGACAAGTGCCATGGATAACAAGAAGGTGAAAGCAGCAATGGAGCAAATTCCGGTGCCGAAGGAGAAGGTGTTCAGTGCCATTTCGGAAGGGTTGAACCAAGCCCGGCCAAAGAAGAAGCGAAAGGTAGCGACCGGGTTGACGGCTGCAGTGGCTCTTGTGGGGATCACACTGGGATCCGGGTTCGTGAATCCGACAATGAACAGCGTGTTGGCCAGTGCGCCGCTCATCGGGGGGATCTTCCAGCAGTTCAATGATAAAACTGGAATGGAACTTGCACATCAGCAGGCCGTGACGGAGCTTGATCAGTCGATGACGAAGAACGGGGTAACGGTGAAGCTGACCAGCGCCTATTTTGACGGTGTAGCGGTATCGATTACGGGATTTGTGGATGATGGCGTTGAGAAGGGGCAGAATGAGCCAGGGGAAGTGAGCTTTGATGTCAACTACGGTGACGGGCAGGGGGATCGTGATGCGTGGTTGAGCGATCGTTCCAGTACTGTCAAGAAAGTGAAGGGCGGGTATGACTTCCAGTGGAAGATGAACTATCCGTACGAAACCATCGACGAGAATGAGATTCTTCCCGTCACGATCCATTCCATCAATGGCGTCAAAGGAGAGTGGACATTCGACGTGCCCCTTCAGCAGGAGGAGATTACGCGGACGGCACTTGACCAGAGTCATGAGTCCAAACAGGATGGCGTCACCTTCCATCTGAAAGAAATCCTGACGGCCAAGGCGAGTTCGTCCCTTGTATATGAAACGGTTCAGAAATATAAAGACGATGATGTGCGGATTAAAAAAGCAAGGGATGAAGACGGCAAGGTATACGGTTTCGGCAATCCGACCGTACTGAGCGAGTCTCAGGAAGAAGACGGGTACCACCGGACGATTCGCGTGGAGATGACGAAACCGGCTTCGGCCATCGATTCCTTTACTCTCTATCCTCAAGTGGATGTAGCCGATCCAAAGGTGGAGCAGCTGCTGGATCCAGATGGCTTCACACTCGAGAGTGAACGTCTTGGACTGAAGGTGCAGGTGAACGAAATAACAGAGCGCGGTGATCAGGTGATCTTGGATTATCAGCTGCTCGGTCTTCCTGCAGACGTGAGTTCGGACCGACTTGAACTGCTGGAAAACAATCTTCAATATGAGCTGCTATTGGTGGATCAGGATTATCTTGATAAGATTGATCCTGACAATCCTGTCCCGCCTAAACATCACAGCATCCGCAAGAACACAGTGAAAACGATCGATGGGGAGACCGCTCACTTCCAATCCACATTTGAGTTGGATGGAGAAGAGCCGTTCAAGGATTTTACACTGGAGAATACGGTCCTTCAGTTTGATTTCTCCAGTTTTGTTTCGGCTAAAGAGTTGAAGCCTTTTGATATTAGCGTGAACAACTAAATTCCAGGGGTGTGCCATTGAAGACGGCGCACCCTTTTTGCTGTGTGTAGTTTCATAGATTTGATTGAAGTTTCTGATCTTAGTGGTAAAATGGATTAAAATCCCAAAGGGGGATTCTAGTGTGTTTGATAAAAAACATCTTCAGCTATTCTTGGAGAGTTAAGCTATCCTTCACCCTTCCGGCCAATATAATAGTAAGGATGTGCAGTAGATGATGAGTGAAACGACGGAGCTACCTATACGCCGCAGCGGGATTGCGGCGATTCTAGTAAAGAAAGTGAATGGAGAGGATCGCGTGCTCCTTCTGAAGCGGGCATCCCGGACCTTGAATGGAGCGTGGTGCTACATCGGCGGCGGAATCGAGCCGGGTGAAAAGGCATGGCAGGCGGCAAAGCGCGAGATCTGGGAAGAGACGGGGATCGGCATCAGGACGTTGTATACAGGGAACACATTTGACCAATTTTATTCCCCTGCAACGTTGACATTTACATGGCGCCGGTGTTCGTAGGATTTGTGGAGGACGATCAGGACGTGATGCTGAACAGGGAGCATAGCGAGTATGAGTGGCTCCGTTTTCCCGATGCTATGGAGCGGGCGACGCTGCCGGGGAATGATGTGGTGCTCGCGTTTGTAGAGAAGCATTTTGTGAAGAAGGCACCTGTGGAGTGGTTGAGGATTGAGTTGGCCGGGCAGGTGATGGGAGATTACTAGCAAGAAGACAGTGATGATCACAGCTAGTGTTCTTATCGTTCTCATCGCTGGACTGATGATCTATTGGTTCTATTTTAAAGAAGATCGGTTCACCTTCCAGGTCGGACAGGTGGAGTTTGCCGTAGAGAACCATTCGACTGCCGGCCGGAGTTCCATCCAGGACGAGGTGACCCATGCCTATGAAGCGATCATGGGGGCGGTGAAGGGGGATTACGATCCTGCCTCTCAAATTTCCCTGGAGTTTTACAATCAGAAGGATATCTCTTTTGCCACACGGGACGAGGTGGTGCTGTTTAAGGATCAGGGCCATTTCCTGACGGTCCATGAGCTCTCCCATGCGCTTCTGTGGGGTAAGGAAGAGCAGGATGACCGGGGTTACTGGGCACTTGAGGGACTTGCCATCCATCTTCAAACGGAATACGGTGACCCGGTGTATCCGAATTATGACGTTTCCCCCCATGCGATTATGAATGTGGTGAAAGAAGAAGGGATGATGATTCCCCTGACGAAGCTTTGCGGAACGTCCATGAGCCGGATGCTATTTCAACCTTCCTTGGAAAGTGATGGAGCATCTCGGTCCCTGCAGTGGATCTCCTATATCGAGTCGGCTTCCTTTGTTTCCTATCTCATCGATGAGTACGGGATGGAAGAGTTCGAGAAGGTCTTTAATGAAAAAGATTCGCTACAGCAGATGAAAGAGGTCTATGGGAAGGACGCGGCAGAGCTTCAGGAAGATTGGCTAGCTTATATTGATCAGGAATCCTATAAGCTGAGCGAGCGGGAACAGAAGAAGGTACCTGGATTGGAGAAGCGAAGATCGTATTTTGGGGAGATTGATGAGCGGTATATACATTGAGTAGGGGGATGGGTGAGATGAAGGAAGCTTGGTGGAAGCGGGCACACTATCTGGGCCAAAGTGACTTGATTTCTTTAGAGAAGGCATTTGAATTTGCATCCCGGGCCCACGACGGTCAGAAGCGGGCGACAGGAGAACCGTATTTGACGCATCCGGTAGCGGTCTGTTCGATCCTGATGGAGGAGCAAGCAGACCTTCCTACCCTTATGTCTGCCCTGCTTCATGATGTGGTTGAAGATACGGACGTGACGATCGATGAAGTGGAGAAGCAGTTCGGACAGGAAGTCTCAAGGATCGTGGACGGCTTGACCAAGGTGGAGAGGGGACTGATGAGCAAGGAAGAACATC
Source organism: Rossellomorea marisflavi (assembly GCF_001274775.1). Lineage (GTDB taxonomy): Bacteria > Bacillota > Bacilli > Bacillales > Bacillaceae_B > Rossellomorea > Rossellomorea marisflavi. The sequence goes on along the minus strand of NZ_LGUE01000004.1, from coordinate 703,893 downwards.
ACGCTACCAATATGCAGAAGCTTCTCTCTGCGGCAGCGGATGACGTCAGGGTCGCCGTGGTAAAGATTGCCGACCGACTCCATAATATGAGGACCCTTGACGTCAAACCGGTAGAGAAACAGATCCCGTATGCGAATGAGGCCTTGATCTTCTTCGCCCCCCTTGCCGGAAAGCTCGGACTGAGGAAGATGAGGGCGGAGCTGGAGGAAATCAGTTTCCCATTTTTGAATCCGGTGCGGTGCAGTGAAGTGGTAGGGGCAGTGGAATCGTATTCCGCGCGGTTTGATCGTGTATTCCAGCAGGTCGGGGAAAAGGTAGGGGGGACCGTCACTTTTGAAGGAATGAGGGAGCCACTCTATCAGAGTTATTCCCTACTGCAGGATGATGTGGAAGTATCCGATCTTTATTCCATCCGGATTACCACGGATTCAGTGCTGAACTGCTACTCAGTCATGGGGAGCGTCCATCAGGTGTTCAAGCCGGTGGCAGATTCCTTTGTCGATCATCTTGCCCTGCCAGTCTCCCCCTTCAATCAAAAACTCCAAACAAAGGTATGGGTCGGGAACGACATGGTGAGAATCATTCTGCAAACGAGGGAAGGGAAAGCACTCTCCGATCAAGGGGTATTGGCCCTATTGAGAGAGGAAAAGTCTTCAATGTCCATTCAGAGATTGAGCCATGAATGTCTCGGTGGGGACATCCACAACGCCACGGAGATTGCAGAGGATGTATTCGAGTTTGAAGCGGTGGTTTCTCATTCACTGTTTCAGGAGACCATCACCATCTACACGCCCGATTGGAACGCTTTGACGCTGCCCGCAGGGTCGACCATCGTGGATTATGTCTTTGCACATTCTCCCATAGGAGAAGCAGGGGCGGATTGAATAAAGATTTGATCATGTTCAGTTAAGAAAGGGTAAGATCACTCATGGAAAATAGTAAATCTCATATCATAGGAAACTTCAGGGAAAGGACCTTGATGAGGGTGATAGCATGTATTTTGTATTGATTTCGTCCTTTCTATTATTCTCTCTTTTAACCGGATATACAGGCTACCAAGGGGAATGGGTGTACTGTGCGATATTCGGGGTATTCTCCATCATCATTTTGGGGGCGACGGTCCGGCGTTATCGCTCCCAATCAAAGAGAACATCCAAAAAAGATTCCACTTACTGGGACTGCGTGGATTGTGCGTACCTTGGAGAATGTGTGCCGGTACCAAGGGGAGTAGGGAAGCATGTGGGTGGAGGCGATTGCTGTGGATTTGACTGCACACCTTAAATCCACGCTCTATGGGTTCTTCCGCACGGTGCCCTGTCATCGGAGGGAAGAGCGATGTTTTCATATCGGAGGGGAGGCCATGCCGATCTGTTCCAGATGCCTGTTCATCCTGATCGGCATGCTGTTTCTCCCCCTGTTCCTGATCCACCCCTTGCCCATCTACATCGGGTTTGTCCTGCAGGTGCCCATGGTGCTGGATGGGTGGACTCAGCTCAAACGGTGGAGAACCAGTACCAATACCCTTAGGAGTGCAACGGGTTTGATGAGCGGGTTGGGGCTCTCCATCGGGATATCAGGACTTTTTTGGTCCATTATTGCGTGGTTGCCGTAATACAACTAAACAGAATCCGAGGTGCACGATGAATACCATCATCTATTTGATCAGACATGGAGATTCCCCGAAGACGGGAGAAGTCGAACGCCTCAGGGGGCTGAGCGAAAAAGGACAGGCAGACGCCGAACGAGTGACGGAGCTCCTGAAGGACGAGGGGATCGATGTATTCGTCTCCAGTCCGTATAAGCGGGCCGTCCTGACGATCGAGGAGCTCGCCTCCCTTTCTGGAAAGGCCGTACTGCTCTATGAGGAATTGAAAGAAAGAATGTTTTCTTCCGGGGTGAACCGGATGGCTGATGCGGAGCTGTATCCCCTCCTTGAGAAGTCGTTTAAGAATCCCCATTACTCCCTGCCTGGTGCAGAGTCGAATGCCGGTTGTCAGGTGCGGGCCGTTGAGGTCATCAAAGAGCTACTGTCCCGTTATCAAGGCCACAAAATCGCCGTCGGTACCCACGGGGCAGTGATGACACTCATGATGCAGCACTTCGACGAGAGGGTTGGACTGGACTTCCTGTTGGGGACATCGAAGCCGGATATTTACAAACTGACCTTTGACGGGGAAGAGCTGATTGAGGTAGAGAGGCTGTGGGATCCCGTCCCACGTACAAGCTGAGGTGGAGGACGCCTCGGTTTTTTTGTTTTTTCAGAGAGCCGGCGGCATTTCATCTGGGTGAATTATGATACAATTTTCCATATGAAGAACGGTAGCGAAAGGGAGGATCCATTATGAAATCATTGGAGCTTATCGACAAAGCGAGGGCAGGGGACCGAGATGTCCTGAGGGAGCATAGGTGGCTGCAGTACCTTTATCTGACGAGAGAGCAGCACATCAATCTGGAACAGATCACCTCCCTTGAGAGGATGCCGGTGAACCCGGTCCTTCCTTATGTGGAACGTACCTTGCTCGTGCTGAATGAAATGGATCTGTCGGAAAAGGAGAAGGGAATCATCGAGGAAGTGCTGGTGTGGTCGGAAGTGGCCAAGGGCGGTACGAAGCATCAGCGGAACGTCTGGGGGAAGAAGGGCTTCCAGCTCGATATCCACAATATAGGATCAGCACAGATTTATGCGGCGGAGCAGATGAGTCTTCCCCTTCACCTGAGGGATCTGGAGCGGGAGGAGCTCCTCTACACCCTGATCCTGACCCATGGGCTGATCGGTCAATATATCCGAGGAGAGGTGCGCTACAAGCAGATGCACCCCCTCATTCAGTGGATGGATGAGCACAATGGAATCGGTGTGGATATGGAAGTGGTCTTGAAGAAACTCAATCAATGCATCATCCAAGGGGTGTCGAATGAGATTTGGGAAGTGGTGAAGGACGAAGCAGATCAGATTGTTTCTTTCCTGATCGACGGAGAACGTTCAGTGGAAATGACGCTGAAAGCACGGATCGAGCGGCTTCGGCGGTCTTCGATCGAAAATGGCGAGAATGTCGACCGTGAGTATGACCGATATATGGCGGATGCCAGGTTGAACGGTTATGTGGAAAGCTTCTTCAAGAAGACCGATCTGTGGTACGTCGAATCCGCCCTGAAGGAGTTTACGCTGGAAGAGTTCCTGAAGATCTTCCTCTTGATCTATCAAAAGGTGAATCCCCTCTCCGTACAGTATGTGAGCTTCGAGGCGTTCATGAAAGACATCTACTATGATTACAAAGGCCGGAAAACCATCAATCTGTATAAAAAGAGGATCATAGAATCGTATCTGAAGGAATTCTCCCTTGAAGATCTCCTTCACGGGGAGAAGCCGGTCAATGAGCATGTGGAGCTAGAGGCTGAGCCCATGGACCTCTTGGGTCAGATCATCGGGGTCCGATTCCGATATTCGGCAGCAGGGGAGAAGCTGATCGAATTCTGTCAGGAAGCAGAAAAGTCCCCTCACTATGAGCGGGCGACGATCCTCCTGTATGATTTCTTCGGCTTCAGGAAGGATGCCTTCGATCGCCTGCAGAACGAACACACCTATCTGTCCGACATGAATAGCGGTCAGGATCATAAGCGCATTATTTCCGATTTTGCCACGGGAACGCTGATGCTCGACATCGGCGCGGGTGGTGGCGTCATGCTTGATGTGTTGTCGGATGATCACCCGGAAGCCAATGTGGTCGGGATCGATGTCTCCACCAACGTCATCGAAGAGCTGACGAGACGGAAAAACCGCGAGAACAAGCGATGGACCGTGCAGCAGGCCGATGCCCTCGAGCTGAGGGCCCATTACGAGCCGGGGTCCGTCGACACCATTGTCTTCTCCTCGATCCTCCATGAAATGTTCTCGTATATCCCGTACGAGGGGAAGAAGTTCAATCATGACGTGATCATCCAGGCGCTTAGAAGTTCATTCGAAGTGCTCGGCGAAGGCGGACGGATCATCATCAGGGACGGGATCATGACGGAGCCGAAGGATGCTTACCGCACCATCGAATTCAAGGACGAAAACGGGCACGCATTCTTCAAGCGTTACGCCCATGATTTCAAGGGAAGGAAGCTGGATTACGAATTCCTCCAAGACGGAAGGATCAAGCTCCCGGTCAATGATGCCATGGAATTCCTCTACACGTATACGTGGGGAGAAGAAGCCTATCCCCATGAAGTGCAGGAGCAATTCGGCTACTACACGCCATCCGAGTTCAAGGGGGCCATCAAGGAAGCCTTGGGAGATGAGGCGAAAATCGTTGCGTTCAAGCATTATCTCCAGGACGGGTATGAGGAGTTCCTCGCTCCCAAGGTGACGGTTCTGGATGAAGACGGGATCGAGGGCTTGCCGGATAGTACGTGCTTTATTGTGATAGAGAAGATATGAAATGTAAGGAACCCCTGGGGCATTGGAGCCTCAGGGGTTCTGTTTTTACCCGCTCTTTTTTTCAAGCCGGATCATATCAAAATCCTGCTGAGAATAGGTTTTGCCTGGTTTGACACGTTTGTCTACTTTCTTCTTCCTTCCTTTCCTTTCTTCATTCGTTTCGAGAAGCATCCTTTTCAGGTTCGAGCTGATCGTGTTGAATAGGAAGATCAGGATCGCAAAGAAGAGGAGTGGTGCCACCAGGAGCCACGGGGTGACGAAGATGGCGTTGGTGTTCATGCTGATCATGGATGCCCATTCATAATTGACGTTGAAGTAGAGCGGGTCGGAGTCTTCTCCTCCCGGTAGATACCGGAGTCCGCCCAGGGTCAGGGTCAGAATGCCGAGCTGGATGAGCAGGGCAAGGGTCTGGGAGATCTGCTCTGAGAACAGCACGATGGAGTGCCGCAGGAACTGAGGCCACAGATGGGTCCGAATCAGGTGCCGGTTGGTCCCTCCGAGTGTCCGGGATGCCTCGATGAATTCGTTGTGCATGAACAGCTTCATTTCTTCCCCCATATAGATGCCGAGGGATGGGATGATGACGATCGCGATGGCGATGACCTGGATGATGATATAGGTGTTGGACTCAAGTGCCGCCGACTGATACGCCTGATCCACGTAGTGCAGAAGGGCATACACGATGATGACGAGCGGGATGAATTGGAACACTTCGGCAAGTCCTTTCACATGTTTGACCACGACTTTTGGAAGGAAGGTGTAAATCAGCCCTGATATGAAACCGAAGACCATCCGGAGGAACGCGATGGCGATGGTCGCCAGGATGGTGTATTTTGCACCGGCAATGAGGAGCCAGAACAGGTTCAGGCCGGTTTTTTCACTTCCGAGCGGTGGCATTTCAAGCGGTGAGTAGGGTGGAGCAGCATAAATCTTCCCTGAAGCATCCTTCAAGTATTTCACCGTGTCCTCGTCGAACCCTGGATTGAAGATAGGCAGGAGGAAACTGGCCAGTATGAGGAGGGCGATAACGGAAAGCGGCAGGTAGAGACCGAGTATCCATTTTTTATTCAACAGTCGTCCCCTCCTTTAACCAGGTTTTCAAACAAAGTGAGACGATTGCATAAATTGCGTAGAACGGCAGGACAAGCAGGACCATCCCCACCAGGAAGGCAGGGGGAGAAGCAGTGGAAGCAAACAGCAGGGCTTTCATGAAGCCATGGATGTTGAACATGAGTTCGATGATCAATAGATTCGAGAGCATGAGTAGGAACACAGGCTTGGAGTGATAGAAGAAATGGACCCATACGTTCCGGAAGAGATGAACCCATAGCGTATAAGACTTTGAGAATCCTTTGGAATACGAGAATTCGATATACGGCTTGGACTCTTCCTCCCGCAGCTGGAAGATGAAGTTCTTGATGAGGTAGGTTACAGGCAAAACGGCGAGACAGACGATGGGCAAAACATAAATCTTGTCCTCCCCGAGGGTGTAGATATCGAAGAGAAGAAATCCGGTATTCTTGAAGAGCCAGATGATGAAGAGCTGAAGCAGGACGACGATGAACACATCCGGCAAGGCATCAAGTCCATCCAGAAAACGGCTGACGATCCGGCCCGCCTTCCGCGGAAGCAACATGAAGCAGTAGCTGAGTACAATGGCGACGACAATCGCCAAAAGAAAGGCACCAAGCAAAATCAGGAAGGAGTACCCGTAAGACTCGGCAAACACTTCCGTTACAGGATACGTTCTATCGGATTCCCCCAAAGGGATGCGGAGAGTCGAGAAGTCCCCGATCTGCGTGAGCGTCGACTTCATGGACAAAACGAAGTTGTCCAGATTAATCACCAGTTCATGGTCATACTGCAACATGGCACTCGCACTGCTGACCAACAAGAAACCTATGAAAATAAAAAAGGTGTAGAGAAGCCCTGACGATATCTTTTTCATCATTTCCCCCTTATCTTTTTTTGTAATCAAAACATTCTGAATTTAATTGACAATCTTTTGGTAACATACTACCATTAAATTGTAATTTAGGAAATTGTTTATAGATATTTTTTCATAAATGATTCCAGATTCCTCGAAAAGGTGGGAAATGATGAGAAGTAAACGGCTGGTTTTAACGATTCTCATACTGTGTATGCTTGTTGTTTTGGCAGGATGCAGGGTGGTGGCGTTTGAGGGGCTGAAGGAGAAGGGACCTAAGAGCAATGAAGTGCGTAAGCCGAAAGCGGTGATGGTGGACCTTAATCCTACATTGATGCTGCTTACCCGAAGAATGATCATCCGGGGGGAAACCACACTTCCGGAAGGGACCATCGTGACTATACAGCTGAGACCTTTCGATTCTAAGGACAATTATATGAGTATTGTGAATGGAGGTGCGGAACCTACAGATGAAGTAAAGGAAAAAGAAGAAGTAGAAGTGGATAGTCAGGGGCAATTTGGCCCCGTCGTCTTTTTGCGAAGCGTTCCTGAACTCGATGAAAGGTTCCGGTTGGAAGCCATCATTGATCCACGTAACCAAAATAAGAAAGTGCAGGAGCTCCTTGGCTCATCTGGAGAACGCATCAAAGATAGTAGGGGGATGAATACCGTAACAGAGGAGGAACAAGAAATCATAGTGATTCGGAAATATACTGACCTCATGACCTATGAAGAGAGTGGGGGAACGATTGATCCCAGACCCTTTGTTGCCGGGGAAAAAGGAGAGGAAATCTCTCCCACGGGAGGACCAAATCTTAAGAACTAATTTCCTAATCGGAGACATAGTACAAAAAGGTTCTATCTCTAAAAGTAGAGATAGAACCTCTTTGTATGGAGAAAAAGCTCAAGCGGTTCTTCTTATTCTGGTGGCCTTTCCCACGCCCGACTCAACCGCGCCACTCCCTCCACAATCTCCTCCTCCGTCAGCTTCCCCAGCCCAAGTTGCAGGTGAGGGTACCGGGGCTGTGCCTCCACAAAATACTTCGAACATCCATATACGCCCACGCCATGGTTGCTCGCTTTTTCAATCAATTCCACCTCGGTCTGGTCGGTCTTGACTTCAACCACCACAAAGATCCCCGAATGCTCGCCCTTGATATAAATATCGGTTTGGAACGCCTGTCGAAGCTCCCTCACCAATATGTTCATCCTATTTCGATATAAAGCCTTCAATTTGCGGAGATGTGGATACCAGTGTCCATCCTTCATGAAACGGGCCAGCGTCTTCTGGTGGATGGGGGAAGCGGATTGTTCAAATAGCCCTGCGTTTTCCCGGTACAGCGCCAGCAAGCTTGGCGGCAGGACCATATAGCTGATCCTGATCGAGGGAAGAAGAGCTTTTGAGAAGGTTCCCATGAAGATGGTGCGTCCGCTATGGTCCATGCTTTGAAGAGAGGGGACAGGCTGGTGGATGTAGCGGAATTCGCTGTCGTAGTCATCCTCGATGATGTAGCCATCGACCTCATGTGCCGAGCGGAGGAGATCGAGCCTCTGATTCACGGGCATGGTCACGCCTGTCGGGTAGTGGTGGGTCGGTGTGGTATAGAGAAGGGTGGCTGGTGATTGCCTGAGTTCCTCTGTATGGATGCCTGACGATGTGACTGGGGTCGGATGAACCTCAAACCCCATGAGGATGAAGAGCTTTCTGGACAGGTCGTATCCTGGATCCTCCACGGCAATCACATGGTGGGACCTCAACATCAGGAGAAGCATGAGGAGCAATGACTTCGTGCCTGCGCCGATGATGATCTGGTCCGCAGATGCCTGCACGCCCCGTGATTGAAAAAGATAGTTCTCCAGTTCCCGTCTGAGTTCCGTATCCCCCTGCTTGTCGCCATAGGAGTACAGGGAAGGGTCATTCATGATTTTATTGGAATGGCGCCGCCACTTGGCGAGGGGAAAGCTATCCTGATCCACCGTCCCGGTACGGAAGTCGATGTGGTGCCTGTTGGTTGGAACCACAGGGTCAGCAGTATCCGGAGTCCGTTCATAGGCAAATACGCTATCTGATATTTTGGCTTCCACAAAGAAGCCTTTTTTATGTTCACTGCGCAGGTATCCCTCTGAAAGAAGCTGATCATAAGCGAGCTGCGTGGTGTTCCGGCTCACACCAAGCTGACGGGCAAGCTCCCTGATGGAGGGAAGCCTCGTTCCGTGGGGAAGTTTTCCTGAGGCGATCTGCGTGCGGATATACTGATATACCTGATGATACATGGGAATCTGGCTATTTCGGTCAATGGGAAAAATCAATTCGGCCATGAGGAGTCTCCTAATCTGTCATTTACGTTTAGTGTAAACTGTATCTTTTTGAAATGACAGATGTTTTGGATAATGGGGGTGTAAGAGGAGGATATCTATGATTCGAATGTATTATTGGTTTTGTACGTTGGTGTGGGGATTGAATTTCATCGCTGTCAAGATCCAGGGGGACCTTGTCGCGCCGGAGCTATCGCTGTTTTATCGGCTGGCACTTACCAGTCTGTTGTTCGGAGCCCTTCTTCTATGGAGAAGGCCGGATAAACCGTTGGGAGATGGGCGCAGGGTGACGGTCCTGCTGTTCGGGGTGTGCAATTTTGCCCTGAGCTATCTTTGTCTTTACTATGGAACGCTGCAAAGCTCCGCGGCCGTAGTGACGATGATCTTCTCCCTGAAGGTCGTATTCACTCCACTGGCTCTTGCCATTGTTGGGAGGGAATCTGTATCGGGTCGGATTGCCGTGGGTGGCGCAATGGGGATCGGGGCGGTGTTCGTCCTGTTGTATCCGACGCTTGTCCACCATCCGGAATCCCTGTCGATGAGTGGCTTGGGGCTCGCTCTTGCAGGGACCATCATCACATCCATCGGCGATGTGTGCTCTGCCATCAATGCCGACAGGGGAGTCGATCCGGTCTACACCAATGCGTTCGGGTTCCTTGTGGCATGCGTCGTGATAGGAGGATTTGTATGGGGCAAAGGGGTTCCCTTATCCCTGCCGCCCTCCATTCACTATTGGTCTGCACTTCTGTACCTATCCGTATGCGCGTCATTCTTTGCCTGGCTGTTTTATTTGAAACTGGTCAAGGAGATCGGCGGGGCGAGAAGCGGATACATGGTGGCCCTGTTTCCTGCGATTGGAGGGATTGCATCGGTCATGATCGGTGAATCTCCCCTGACCCCGTACCTTGTGATCGGATGCAGTTTGTCATGTGCAGGTGCCTTTATGGCGTTAAAAGAAAAACAGATGAAGGAGGAACAAACATGGATATCAACATAAGGGAACTTCACACTCTGGAAGAATGGACGCAATCATTTGAGGTGATGAAGGCATTGCGGACCAATCTATCGCTAGAGAGCTATCTGAGTCTTAGACAGGTCATGACCCAGGAGGGCTATCAGCTATTCGGCCTCTATGCAGAAGGTGAACTGGTTTCTCTTGCAGGAATCAGGCTTTGCACCAATTTGTATAATGGTCGTCACGTGTTCATTTATGACCTGGTCACCAGTCCCCATCACCGGTCACACGGCTACGGAGAGAGACTGCTCACCTCCATCCATGAGTATGGGCGTGAACAAGGTGCCGTGCTGGTGGCGCTGGAATCAGGTGTGGCGAGGAAGGATGCTCACCGTTTTTATGAAGAGAGAATGGGATATACAAGGCGGAGTTATTCATTCAGGAAAGAGATTTGAACGATTTGTGGAGGAATATGGAAGCGGATGTCGAATCTTGTGTGAAAGGGATTTTAGCGTAAGGAGGCTCTACTATGCCACTCAACTTCGATACTCTCTCTACTTTCATCGCTCTTTCCAACCAAAAGGTTGAACATCACGTCGGCTATTGTGGGGATATGCAGGAAGAGATCTTCCACACGCTTTCTCATGAATTCTCAGACCTGCCGGCAGGAGAATCCATTACTGTCATACATGAAAACGACGTCATCATTGGAGTGCTGGGTGCAGATGTCGATCTGGGGGACGGAACAGCGGAGCTTTGGGGTCCGTTTTTAAAAGAGGGGCAGCCAGCTGAGCTTGCTTTGGAACTGTGGGAGGACCTTACAACGCGGTTAGGTGACAAGGTCCACACCTACCATGGGTTCTATAATGAACAGAATACCCTGGCGAGGAATTTTATGAATAAGGTTGGAGCCTGTAAGGGAAGTCATCACTTAATCATGCATGCCACTAAGCAAAGTGTTGTGAGGATTGATTCCAGTATCGACGAATTGAGTCCGGAAAGGCATGCGTCCTTCATCAAGCTGCATGACGAAGCGTTTCCAGAAACGTACATGAGCGGTCTCGATATTCTCGAACGCCTTGATCACGAGCATAAAGTGTTCGCAGTGGAATCGGAAGATGGAATAAAGGGATACGCCTATGTGAAGGGGAGCCCCACTTATAATGAAGGAACGATTGAATTCATCGCAGTCGATCCGGCTGAAAGGCATCAAGGGATCGGCACGACTCTGACTAAGGCGGCCCTGGCATTTTTGCATGACGAGCTTGGGATCCAAACGGTCAGTATGACGGTGGATTCTGGACAAGACCAGGCCATTCGTCTTTATGGGAGAGCTGGATTCGAAATGGTTCACCGGATGGAGCACTACGTGGTACGGGTGACATAAATGGAACGAAGGAGAGTCACTCCAGTGAGTGATTCTTTTTATTTGCGAAAAAAATTCAGCGAGATGTGTAACGAATCGGTGTGATCTTGGATACATGAAGGAGCAGGCAAAAAGGGGGGACATGGTGGAACGGGAGGACATTTACGGAAACTACGCAGGTTTTATTTATCGGTACATCATGACGCTGACACATAATAGCCATGCAGCGGAGGAATTGACCCAGGAAACATTCTATCAAGCGATGAAGTCGCTTGATTCGTTTGATGAAGGCAAGTCGAAGTTGTCGACCTGGTTATGCGCAATTGCCCGCAATGTATGGCTTCAGGAAGTCAACCGGGAGAAGAAGCGGATACGCTTGGCAGACCGGCTGAAAGTGGAGGAGGCCGGCTTCCATCATGTGGAGGAGGAACTCCTGAAGGGAGAGGCAAAGGTCGAATTCTTCAAGCGGGTACGGGGGCTGGATGAGAAGAAGCGTGAAATCCTCTATCTCAGACTTCTGGGAGAGTTATCGTTCAAGGAAATCGGGACCGTCTTCGGTGAATCGGAAAATTGGGCGCGCGTCACCTTTTATCGGGCGAAACAAGAGATGAGAAAGGAAGTGAAACGAGATGAATCATGAGGTATTCAAGGATCTTGTGCCAAACTATTTGGAACATCTGACGAGTGATGAGACCCGGCGACTGATGGAGGCCCATATGGAATCATGTCCTGAGTGCAGGGAGTACCTGGAGGACATGAAGGAAGAGGGCATGGAACATCAGGTGGAACAGCGCACCGCCGAACGAAAGCAGATTGATTATCTCAAGACGGTACGTTCAAAGAATAAGAAGAGGATCATCGTGGTGATTGCATCCATGCTGGGTTTGTTCGTGATTTTGGCAGTGGTGAACCATATCCTGTTTGTCTCAATGTGGATTGCGGATCAGGGGAATGTTGACACCACCATCCAGAAGGATCAGTCAAGCATCACCATGACCTTTAAGTCAAAAAAAGATGACCGCTACCTCCTTGCGATACAAAATGAACTGAATCAGCCTTATACAGATGAGATCATCATCTATGAAAGCTGGGATCTTATCCCGCCACCGTCTTGGCTTCCATATGGTGAGATTTCTGATCAATTCAGAGATGGGGTTTCTGTCACGTATACATTCGCCGACAAAGATACCCTGATCCTCAACGACGGAAAGAAGATTAAACTGACGGATGACGATAAGGTCACAGTCAGTTATGACGGTCGAACAGAGGAGATCAGATTGAGGGATCTGTTTGATGGAAAGAAAGAATGATGTTTTATAATGTAAAATACTTACTTTTGTGATAGCTTTAAGGAAAAGAATTTGATCGGGGAGTTCCTATATGAAAAAGTTATCAGCTTTATGTTTGTTCCTCCTCTTAATGCTGTCAGCCTGCAGCACCCAAACCCTGGAGCAATCCAAGAAGGAAGTCCAGTCTACCAATTTGTCGGGTGAATCCATCGGTGGACTGAAAGTGGGCACTTTTCTCCGGGAAGAGTCGGGATTCAAGGGGTATGAATCAAACGGTGAATACGACAGGAATTACAATCAGTATACAAACGGAAAGCTTGATGTAAGTGTGGATAAGGAGACGGATGAAATCCTTGCTGTCGGGGTGATCGAAAGCGGTACGGGTTCAACGACAGCTCATATCGGTCTGGGTTCAACACTGGATGAAGTCACTTCGGCCTATGGTGAGAATTATTTTTCATATACAGATTCAAACCAGGGAATGCAAGAGATCGGGTACGTAGATCATGAGAACAATCTCCTGTTATCCTTCGTGCATGTCGATAATAAAGTGACAGGCATGAGCCTGGGGTATGCATTTGATCGACTCATTTGGGAGTGAGAAGGATACGGAGCGGATGTGTCGAATAACATAGATGAGCAAGTGAGGAGGAAGAATGGTGAAGACATACAAATTGGAACAACGCACACCCACCTTGCAAGAATATACACGTCTGTGTGATTCCGTCGGCTGGACGGATTTTATGAATTACGATGTAGCGGAAACGTCTCTGGAGAACTCATTGTTCTCTGTTGTCATCATGGACCATGAACAGGCAATCGGAATGGGGCGGATCATCGGGGACGGAGCGATCTATTTTTACATACAGGATATCGTCGTGCACCCTGATTATCAGGGGAAGGGCCTTGGGCAGGAGATCATGGGCAGCCTTGTCGACTACTTGAAGGATCATGCGCCTGATAAAGCATTTGTCGGATTGTTTGCATCCGGTGGAAAAGAATCGTTTTACGAGAAGTATGATTTCATGGATCATTCCCCGAACATGACTGGGATGTTTACGGTGGTGTTGAAGAATGGGCAGGGAGAGTAAGCCATTGAAGTCCCAGGTGAATGATAGACTTTTCACTTATAAGTTGATAAAAGCGAAGAGCATCCGTGATGCTCTTCGCTTTCATTTTAAGAAGGGGGAGCGGGGCATTGAAACTTGAGACCTATTATTCAAGGATTGCACAGATGATTTCGGAGATGATTGTGGAGGAATGGACTGAAGTGAAAGTGTTTGTAGAAGATGACGGTCTTAAGTTTTTCTTTTTCTACTATCTATCCGAAGAAACAAAAGAGTGGATAAGTGGTTCTGACATTGTTGAACGATTCGATATGAACGAGGAATATCATGAACAGTTTGAAGACGAATTGTCATTTTGCATCAGTGACTTTAAAAAGGAGTATGAAACGGAATTTGGTGACGCTTGGACATGCTTTCAAATGAGTTTTTTACCTGATGGGAGGTTTGACGTCTCATATTATTATGAAAAAAACCCCTTTGGTCCAATTGTCACAGGGATTGCCTGGGAATATGAACACTTGGGAATAAAACAGGAGAATGATCCGTTTTATCAAAAGTTGTTAAAGGAATATCTGGATTCTAAGGCTCAAGGGAAATCGTATCCGTTTTTGAGTCCCATTAAGCTGAGGTGATGGGTAGATAATGACAACTGATCGAAGCGTCCGTGCAAAATGAAATGGATTTCGGAATCCTCAATCAGGCCACGCATAATGAAATTTTATAAATCCATAAAAAGGATTTCGGAGATTCCTGTCGAATAATGACAAATGGAATTTAATATCCATATGGGAATATATGAAAAGGATGATTGGTGTATATGAAAAGCTACAGTTGGATGATATCCGCCATCCTTGCTGCCATGGTAGTAGCGGGTTGCGGCAAGGAAGAAAAGGCTCAGACCGAGGATAATCCTGAAGTAAAGCAGGACGAAAAACAGGACGAGAAACAGTCGGAGCCTGTTGAGGCTGAGGATGAAGAAACCACATCGGATGAGAGTGCGACGGCTGAACAGGAGGAAAAAAGTGAAGACGAGGAAGCCACTTCTGATGGAGTAGAAGAAGCGTCCCTCGACATCTCCGGTTCCTGGGTGGCAAAGGGGAAGGACGATGGAGTGAAGAGTAAGTGGTTCTTTAACAATGGCGAGCTCGCGGTGAACGAAAAGTACGAGTATGTGTATAAGGTTGAGAAGTATAAGGATCGCCATGGCTATACGGTGGTGAAGATTATACGTGATGATAACAATATGACTGCTTTGCTGTTGAAAGGTGAGGGAGATTCCCTGGAAGCCCTGACGTTAGAGGACGATTCGTTCGATCAGTACTTTGCAGACGGCACAGTGCCTGATGGCCAGGTGATCGAATTCCAGCGAGATGGCGCTGCCTGGGATAGTAAGGACGAAGCCGTGGACCTGTGGGAATTGGTTCATAAGAACAAAGCAAACGAGGTTTCCAAAAATATTTTCTGGGAGAACTATGAGCGTGATCTATGGGAAGTGGTGGAGGAAGGCACCTCAGGTGATAGCATGCTTCTGCATTTCAGCAATATCAGCGGAGCCGGGGGAAGTTTCACCAAGTTTGTGAGCCACGGCGATCGTGTTGAAATCACGGAATACAATGGCAATGCGTCCTACCCTCAAAATCCTTCTGTCCGCTATACGGTCGAGCGGGCTGACGGAAAAGTGGTTGAGATGAAAAATCTGACGCAGTGATTCTTAAGGTGCAAAAGGAATCTGACCGGTTACCAAGAGTACGATGATCAGGATCCAGTAAAAGATAAAGGAAAGAGAAAGAAATAAACCGATGACGGAGAGAGCTTTTTTCTCCGTTTTTTTGAGGAGTCCAACAATCGAGATGATACTCCCGATGACCATCAGGCCAAGGGTGATGGAATCCCCAATGGCAGAACCGGTATTGGCTACCCGTGTCGGGGTGACGAACACGAGGAAGAAGGATGTTACGCCGATGATGAGGGAAAGCCAGCTTAGGGTGCCATACTTTTTTAGTGATGGGACTTGCGTTTCCATTATGGTCACTTCCTTTACATAGGAGTAAGATTAAATTAATTATAACATATTTTGGTAAAAGAGCGTGATTAGTATGAGAAAATTCAAGGGCGGGTAAAGCAGTAATTTCCATCAGCTTGTAGAAATCCTCCAGACTTTATGGTAGGTTGTCCCAGTAGTGAATGGAGGGACGCTGATGAACAAAAGGAAGGTAGTGCTTTTCAGCCTGGTGGGAGTTGCCTTGCTTGGTGCCCTCGGTCTTTATTGGTTTGAACCGAGCAGAACGACCATGGTTGTCGAGGTCGTGGAGAAGAATTCAGATGGGGAAGAGCATACCCTTACGGTGAACAATGCCATGGGGTATAAGGATATTCTTTTTACGATTCACGTGAAAGACCCGTCTGTCTGGAATCTGGTTCAAAAAGACGAGCAGTATAATGTTACATATGTAAGCTATCGCTTTTCAGAAAAGAATAACCTGAAGACCATCGGGGTGTTTGGCGAAGAACAGGCAGACTAAAGTAAAAGAAGGCAGGGATCGGCTCCCTGCCTTCTTTTTATTCTTATTTCGATACAACGGCAAATCGTTCGTTGATATGCTTCGGCTCTTCGACTTCGTCAAGAAGGGCGACGGTATAGTCGGCATAGCTGATGTAGCTCTGACCTTCTGCATTGACGATGAAGTGATCCTTGCCGGTTTGGTAGGTTCCCGTTTTGGGACCTTCAGGGTCGAAGAAGGCTGCTGGGCTGATGTACGTCCAGTTGAGGCCTTCGGTGTTTTGCAGCTCTTTGAGGCTGAGGCTCGCATTGTAGGCAGTGGCATAATAGGCTTTCGGGAAGTCAGGTGTTTCCAAGAGCTGAACGGTTTTGTCTTCGTCTACAAACAGGCTTCCGGCTCCGCCGATGACAACGAGTCTGGTTTTCGGAGCGTCTTTCAGGGCGTTGGTAAGAACCCTGCCAGCTTCAATGTGGAGATGCTCTTTTCCTTCGGGGGCATTGAAGGCGTTCACGACGACGTCGAATCCTTTCAAGTCTTCTCCTGTCAGATCAAAGAGATCCTTTTCAACGATGTTTACGTTTGCGTTCACTTTTGATGCGCTGCGAACGATGGCGGTCACGTCATGGCCCCGTTGAATGGCTTCCTCTGTAATCAATGATCCTGCTTTTCCTGTTGCTCCGATGATGGCGATGTTCATTTTTTATTCCTCCTATTGGTTTGTAACTGTTTTTGTTACAGGATGTTCAATAATAAATCCCGATTGAGTAGGGTGAATGAGTTGTTCTAAATGTAACTATAAATGTTACAGGTGAGTCTGTCAACCATGAAAAAAATCACCTCTTATTGGAAGAGATGATTCATGATGTCCTTCAGCGTTTGTTCATTCAGTTCATTTTCCATGGCTGTCTGGACGCTTTTGAACGTTTCATCCAGTGTACCCTGGATCCGTTTGCCGACGGGGCATTTCGGGTTCGGTTTATCGTGGATGGAGAATAACTCTTTCTCCATATTCACGGCTTTATAGATATCAAGCAAGGTAATGTCTTGGGGGTCCCGTGTCAGGTTGAACCCTGGTACTCCGGCTTGGGACGTCAATAGTCCGGCTTTCTTCAGGTCACCGGATAGTCTCCTGATGACGACGGGATTCGTGGTGACGCTCTGGGCGATCTGATCGGATGATTGCTTCGGATCCATGGCCACTAGAGACATGATATGAATCGCGACCGATAAGCGGGTGTTAATCATGATCTCCCTCCTTCGTAACCATATTAGTTACAAATGGAGGGGATGTCAACTGGCTCAGCCTATGAAGGGACGTCGGGAAAGGAGGAATCTGACCCGTGATTGAGAATACTATAGAAGAAAGGGGGTTGCGGGTATGATGTTTTATCTCTATTTGATTATCGGTATCCTGTTGTTCGCTGCTTTGATCGACTATAGGAGAAGGCGGAATAACAACACACGACATACGCGTCATAGTGACCCGGCCACCAAAAAGGGAGAGAGCAGTAACTATCAGTCTGGAGAAGGCCGGGATTGGTGATGGAGACGATGAGACGCATTTCCTTGCCGTGGTCAAAGCTGGAGGTGGAGATATGACACCGCAAACCATGATGATAATGGGCGTGGTAGTAAGTGTTGTAATCCAACTGGTCCTCCGCTATACAAAGCGCCCCTCCCATGAAGGATTGATCTTGTTTTTAATCCTGATTTTCCTGTCAGCTGCAGGATGGGTGGTAGGATTTGCGATCGGGGGATGGAAGGGGATGGGGTATAGTGCCCTTGCCATGATGGTGTTGATAGCATCTATGGCAGGCCTTGTGACATCCTTCATATGGTCCTTACTGGTGAAAGAATGATGGAAACGTCATTCTTTTTTCACATTTTCGGCTAATTGAGAACTTTTTTCACTAAAGACATTGACGTTGTTTGTCCTCTTGCTTATACTAAGGTAGTGATAATGATTATCACTTGCATCGTTAATAAATGAACTACCATATATGACACACCATTCAGTCTTGGGGAGGAAATCAACATGATGAAGCTTCATACATATGCGAAGAAGGCAGCAGTGGCGGCAGCGTCCGTCATGGTCGTCGGTGCACTGGCGGCTTGTGGGAACGGCGGCGATAACGCGAAGGACGGCGATAAGGAAAAAGCGTTGACCATCTACAGCGGTCAGCACACGGAAGTGACCGAAGCGTTGACGAAGGAATTCACGAAGGAAACCGGCATCAAGGTCGATGTTCGTGAAGGTTCCAGCAATGAATTGGCTCATCAGGTGGCAGAAGAAGGGGACAAGTCTCCAGCCGATATCATCTTCACGGAAGAAACGGCTCCACTCGTCATGCTGAGCGAGAAGGGACTTCTTGAGAAGATCGATTCCAAAGCACTTGATAACATGGACGACCAATACGAAGATCCGGACGGCACATGGGTCGGATTGCTTGCCCGCTCACGCGTAGTGGCGTACAATCCGGATGTGGTGAAAGAAAGCGAACTGCCTAAGACCGTATTCGACTTCGCCAAGCCTGAATGGAAAGATAAAGTAGCCTACGTACCGACTAGCGGTGCGTTCACGAACCAAATCTCCGCCATGATCATGCTTTATGGTGAAGACGAAACGAAACAATGGTTGGAAGGCTTGAAGAAATACGGCAAGCAATATAAGAACAACAAGATCGCCCTTGATGCAGTAGAAAAAGGCGATGTAGGCGCAGCCCTCATCAACAACTACTACTGGGATAATGAAGCCAAAGAAAAAGGCGCAGACAAGATGAACTCCAAGCTTTATTACTTCGGTAACGGGGATATCGGGGATATGATCTCCCTATCCGGAGCAGGGATCGTCAAGTCAAGCTCTCATAAAGAAGAAGCACAGAAATTCATGGAATTTGCAACGGAAGAAAAAGGACAGCAGGTATTGACGGATACAAGTTCACAGTATCCATTGAACTCAAGCGTGGACACGAAGGACATGAAGCCTTTCTCAGAATTGAATCCGCCGAAAGAAGCACTTGACCTCGGTGAATATTCTGATGGTGAGCAGGCATTGGAACTCCTACAAGAAGTAGGGTTGCTCTAATGCCCCTGACCGGCATATGGAGGAAGAAGGAGCCGCAGCGAAAAAGAACGTCGCTGTTGCTCCTTTTACCTGTTTTTATCTTTATTTTTGTCGCGTGCCTTCCCATCCTCTACATTGTCCTCCGCGCGTATGAAGCAGGATGGGAGACGTCGATCAATCTGATCTTCCGCGACCGTGTGTATGAACTTCTGAAAAATACGCTCCTCCTGGACGTGTCGGTAACGGTGGCCTCCATGGTCATCGGGGTTGCCACGGCATGGTGCACGGAGCGGACGAATCTATGGGGAAGACGCGTGTGGAATGTCCTCGTGACGATTCCGTTTGCTGTCCCCGCCTTCGTATCAAGTTACAGCTGGGTATCCCTGAGTCCGATCTTTGAAGGATTCTTCGGTGCCTTCCTGGTCTTGACGCTATACAGCTATCCCCTTGTCCACTTGCCGGTGGCTGCGGCGCTGCGGGGGATGAATCCTTCCCTGGAGGAAGTGGCATTCTCAGCAGGGTACGGACCGTGGAAAACCTTCTGGCTCGTCACGTTCCCGCAGATGCGACCTGCCCTGTTCGGTGGCGCGCTTCTCATTGCCCTCCATACGCTTGCGGAGTTCGGGGCCCTGTCCCTGCTCCGGTTCGATACATTTACGACGGCGATCTATGATCAGTACACGATGGCCTTCAACGGAGCATCTGCTGCGATGCTGACGACGGTCCTCCTGTTCCTCTGCCTCGTGTTCATCGGAGTGGAGCTCTACATCCGTGGGAAGGCTAAATATACGTCTGTCGGAAGAGGTGTCTCACGTGCGAGAGAGCAGGTGAGACTCGGGTTGGCAGCACCGTTCGTCCAACTGGGGTTCCTTGTGTTGACGGTACTCGCCGTCGGGATCCCACTCGGACGCCTCGGGTATTGGCTGTTGAACGGAAGCTCGGCAAGCTTTGAGCCTGCTGAATTGGTGGGCAATCTGTTCACTACCTTGTCTTACGGGTTGGGAGGGGCCGTGGTGACGGTGATCATCGCCCTGCCCCTCGTCATGCTGTCGCTCCGACACCGCGGGCCGCTGTCGGTCATGGCCGAGCGGGTCCCGTATGTGGTCCACAGCCTGCCGGGTCTTGTCATCGGTTTGACCCTCGTGTTCTTCGCGATCCGCTATATGAGCGGGATCTATCAGACCTCGATATTGCTGATCATTGCATATGTGATCCTGTTCGTCCCCCTTGCCCAGTCGTCGATCCGGGCCTCGTACGAGCAGGCGCCTGAGCGGGTCGAGGAAGTTGCACGATCACTCGGTAAAAGGCCGATGAGTGTCTTCTTCACCGTGACCCTGCCCCTGATCATACCGGGGATCGGGGCGGCGATGGCCCTTGTTTGTTTGAAGATCATGAATGAATTGACGGCGACGCTGCTGCTGCGTCCAACGGGTGTCGATACGCTCGCCATCAGGGTGTGGCAGCACACGGCGAACTCGGAGTTTGCCGCCGCTGCCCCTTATGCCGCCCTGCTGATCCTGATCTCGGGCGTACCGGTCTATATCCTGACCATGCGATCATTTTCCAGTAAGAGGAGTGAAAGAGTATGAAGGCCTTAGCGATTAAAGAGTTATCAAAGAACTTTGATGGAGTGAAAGTATTGGAGAATGTCTCCTTTGACTTGCAGAAGGGACAGATGCTTGCCGTCCTCGGCCCATCCGGGTGCGGAAAGACGACGCTTCTCCGGAGTATCGCAGGATTTGAAATCCCTGCATCGGGTGAAATCGAGATCTCCGGCGTGAAGGCCTTCGGCGAACGCCTCTATCTCTCCCCGGAAAAGCGCAAGATCGGCTATGTACCGCAGGAAGGTGCACTCTTCCCCCATTTGACGGTGGAACAGAACGTCGCCTTCGGACTGCCACGCAAGATGAAGCGAACGGGTCGTGTACTGGATATGCTCGAGCTTGTCGGTATGCAAGGGTTTGAAAAACGCATGCCCCATGAACTGTCCGGCGGGCAACAGCAGCGTGTCGCCCTGGCACGCGCCCTCGCTCCCGGTCCGAGCCTGATCTTACTGGACGAACCGTTCAGCGCACTGGACACGGGGCTTCGCGCCAAGCTCCGGGATGATATCAAGCACGCCCTTGAACAGTCGAATGCAACGTCGATCATGGTGACACATGACCAGGAAGAAGCGTTCTCCATGGCTGATGTCATCGCCGTCATGAGGGACGGCGAGCTCGTCCAGATCGCCAATCCGGATGACGTCTATACGAAACCGAAAGACTTGAAGGTGGCCACCTTCGTTGGGGAAGCCGTGCTCCTCAATGGACGGATCAGCGGAGAATGCGTCGACTGTCCGCTCGGCATGCTGCCATGTCATAAGCCTTCCGGTTGCGCCGAACAAGTCACGGTCATGATCCGTCCGGAACAGCTCAGTGTAGGACCGATCGAAAGCGGAATCCAAGCGAAGGTCATGAAGACGACCTACTTCGGACACGATTCCCTGATCGAACTTCTCATCGATGAGAACGGTCAGGCGACTTCCGCCTCCATCCGCGTCCTCGGAAGACCCCAGGTCAAAGTCGGGGATACCGTCGGCTTGAAGGTGGACGGGGATGTTGTGATTTACTGAATGAATGATGAAGCAAAGCTCTATTCCGATCGCTGGAATGGAGCTTTTTTTTCGTATTCAGGAGGAAATGGAGGGAGTTCAGCGAATAGGTGATAGATGATCCTAGAAGAAAGAAGGAACAGCAGATGACCATCTCCATATTGAATGAACACGATGCAGAAGCGTACCAGGAGCTGCGCCTGCAAGCACTTCAAACCAATCCCGAAGCATTCGGCTCAACCTATGAACGGGAGGCTGCCTTTTCCCTCTCTTTTGTACAAGAGCGATTGACACCATCGGAAGGCAAATTCACCATGGGCGCCTGGGTGGACGGTGACCTTGTCGGCATGGCCACCTTCGTCAGGGAAACAAGTCCAAAAATGGCCCACAAGGGAAACATCTTCGGCATGTTCGTCTCACCGGACATGCGCGGGAAGGCTGTGGGAAGATCGCTTTTAGAAGAATTATTGCAGCATATAAAAGGGTTCGACGGGCTGGAACAGATCAACCTCACCGTCGTTTCCGATAATGAAGCTGCGAAGCGCCTATATACAAGCCTTGGATTTACCGTGTTCGGCGTCGAGAAGCACGGGTTGAAGTTTGATGGGTGCTATTATGACGAGGATTGGATGGTATTGAGGCTGTAAGTGGAGGGGGCGGAGATCCGTCCCTTTTTCCGAGAGGGAGTTTATTTGACTAAATCAATTATTGATTATATCATATACATATAGTTGACTTTATCAAATAAAAGGAGCGGATAACCATGACCATCAACCACGGCGGTGACCTTTGTGAAGACTATTTCATTGCATATATATCGCTGATCATGAACAGCAGGGGCACCACATTGGAGGAAGCGAAGGCGTTCACCTTCCAACGCTTGTTCCAGAACGATGAAGGGACGCTTGGTGATCGTTCACATAAGAGTTTCATGCGGGCATATGAGCGAATGGCACAGGGGGCTGTTGGTGCGTAACGTTGGTATTACATCTGATTTTGATTGAAAAGACAAGCCAGGACCAGTACAGTAAAAGAAACAAACGGGCATCCGTGCGAGCATGAGAGGAGAAAGAAGATGTATATCCCCAAGCACTTTCGATTGAATGAGGAAGAAAAAATCTTTCAGTTAATAGAGGAAAACGGCTTCGCCATCCTCTTCTCCCAGCATCAAGGCTCCCCATGGGCGACTCATCTCCCATTGATGGTGGACCGGAGAGACCGTGTCCTCTACGGACATATAGCGAGACCGAATGGTCAGTGGAAGGATGGGCAAGGACAGGAAGTATTGGCCGTCTTCCAGGGGGCACATGCTTACATCTCGCCGACCTGGTATGAATCCGATCAGGAGGTGCCGACGTGGAACTACGAGGCCGCCCACGTATACGGCAAGCTGGAGATCATGGAAGACAGCGAGGAAATACTGGACTCGCTGGAGCGACTGGTCGATCAGTATGAAGGGACCGGAAGCGCGTATTCCCTGGATCAGGTTTCCTCAGACAAGCTCAATGCACTGAAGAAAGGCATCGTAGCCTTCAGGATCCCGATTTCCAGGATGGAAGGAAAAGCGAAGTTCAGCCAGCATCATCCGGAGGAAAGGCGTCGATCCGTCGCCAGTGAGTTAAGGCGGACCGGTCGGGAAGGGGATGCTTTGGTAGCACAACGAATGGAAAAAGGGTTGGACCATTGAATCATTTTCCGGAAATCATGATGATTTTTTCCTCTAAAGGGTAACACTGTAGGTGAGAACCTTATAGAAAGAGGGATGATCATGAAGAAATACATACTGGTAATCGGAGCCGCGGCTCTATTGGCACTCGCGGGATGCGGCAATAGCCCGGACAGTCAGTCGGACAAAAAGGAATCCCATGACGAGCATGCGGATATGAACCATTCAGGATCGGCCGAGATGCCTGAAGGACTTGAAGAAGCGGCAAACCCTGAATTCGAGACTGGAAGCAAAGTCACCATCAAGGCGGATCACATGAAGGGCATGGACGGGGCAGAAGGCATGGTCACCGGTGCCTATGATACCACTGCCTACGTCGTCGACTATAAGCCGACTGATGGAGGAGAAGAAGTGAAGGATCACAAGTGGGTGATCCAGGAAGAAATCAAAGATGCAGGGGATGAAGAACTCAAACCCGGCACCGAGGTCACACTGGAAGCCGATCATATGAAAGGCATGAAAGATGCCAAAGCTACCATCGTGTCTGCAGAAAAAACGACGGTATACACGGTCGACTACCAGCCGACAGACGGCGGGGATATGGTGAAGAATCATAAGTGGGTCGTGGAAAGTGAATTGGAGTCTGAATAAGGATGTGTGAGCCGGCATGGATGTGCCGGTTTTTTTGAAATTACGCGACATACAAAAAAAGGGTTTTTCATCCTGGTATGGAAGGGTATAGAAAAGGGAGATCTACCCTGATGTCTACGATCATTGGAGGGGTTCGATGGAGAAGCATCCACAAAAAGAGGCCGGAAAAATCCAACATGAAGATAGACACACGAAAAAAAGGAAATGGATAGTGGGCAGTGATGTCCAAGTTGTGATCATCGCCGTGATTTTTTTGGGAATGATGGTTTTTCAGTTAGTGGAATAAATCTTAATCAACAGGAAGTACACCTTATCATAGTGAGTATCCTTCGTGGACCTGCCATTTGAATTACTAAAGAGGAAGAGTCGTTCCGAACGGGATGACTTTTTTATTTTTACCAAAAATGAAACTTTTTCCATACTCGCCCGTCTTTACCGTAAATGGTCTAAGAAAGAAACGAGGTGACCTTGTTGGATGAGGGGTACAGGAAGCAGAAAATACGCGAATGGTACGTGGAATATAGCGACGCGATCTTCCGGTATATCGTACTGATGATCGGGGACAGAGAGCAGGCAAAGGATCTGACTCATGACACGTTTCTGAAAGCATTCCATCGATTGGAGGCGTTTCAGGGGGAAATGAGCGATAAGAATTGGCTGTATCGAATCGCCCGGAATGCCACGATTGATTTCATACGGAAGAAGAAGCCCCTTCACTATGTGACGGAGATGTTCACAGGGGTGGGTGGTGCCACTCCGGAGGACATTGTGGAAGCTGGGGAGGAAGAACGCATGGTATACGATGCAATGAGCCGGTTGAAGCGCTCGTATCGGGAGGTTCTCTTACTGCGGAAGATCAAGGGCCTGTCAATCCGTGAGACAGCAGACGTGCTAGGGTGGAAGGAGAGCAAGGTGAAGACGACGCTCTCAAGGGCGTTGCAGGCAATGAAAGCTCAGTTGGAAAAGGAGGGGTACCATCGTGAGTGAAGGGAATGAAAACATTCGCTTTCCATCCTATGAACCTGTCTCCATGAAGCAGGGAGAGAAGGAGGACGTTTACGCAAGATTGGTGGAAAGTATGGAGAAAAAGGGCAGGAAGAAGCAACGCTTGGTCCCAACATTGCTGACTGCACTCTTAGCAGCACTGTTTATCCTCGCCGGGGGAAACCTTCTCCTGAATACCGTGATGACAGATCAAACCGCTTCCCAGGAAGGAGAGATCAAAGAGGTGCTGGAGAGAATCTTCACAGGACCGGATGATGAGCTGGAAAGCCTGATGGAGCAAGAGGATAGGTATATTGAAGAAGGAAACAGCGAGGAATATTTTGACCTGTTCCTCTCGTATTACAAGGATCTCTTTCGACCCTATATGTCCCCTGATACCATAGAGCAGTATGTGAATGAAGAAAAAATCACTTTCCCTTATTACGCCCACTCAAGCGGATGTAAACTGAAAGCTGAGAAAATTGTCGTGAAGGAAAATGAAACAGTGCAGGGTTCATTTACGTTTACAGTTAAGGTCGTCTATAGCAGAGACGGTGATGAAAGAGGAACGGTAGATCTATCAGGCGATATCACTGTAAACGATCAAGGGTTGGTAGAGAGTATCAGATTCAGGGACAAGGGGGTAGGGGAGTTAATGGAAAAGGTAAGATGATCCTCCTTTTACCCTAGCGACAAAAAAGAACATCCCTATGAAGGATCTCGCTTATACCATTTTTATACAAAAATGGTATGATGAAAGAAATAGTGAAGAAGAATAGGGTGGCTGTATGCATGGGAAGTTGAAAAGTTTAGTGGTGTTGGTTTTTAGTTTGATAGCAGGGATCTGGATCTACATGGAGTATTTCTTGAATATGCTGCCGCGGTTCTTTCCCAATATGGAGAATATCGAGAAGACGATTCTCTCCATGGCGATTGTCGTGCTGACAATCTATGTTCTTCTGAAATTGGTTTTGCGCATGGCTACGAAATGGGATCGGTACGCTCTGTTGCTGGCCTACTTTACGGTCCTGATCTTCGGTCTGTTGAGGCCGGATGGGCAGTATAACATCGGGACGGGTGATGTGTCATGGAATCCCATTGCTTTCTTGTCGGACATACAAGGGGACCGGGCCTCACAATGGGTCATGGTGATCAACCTGATCATCTTTGTTCCTATGTATTTTCTTCTCGCCGTTTCCAATGTGTTGAAGGGATTTAAGGGGCGATTCTTATTGTTCCAAGGGGCTGCCTGGACGTTGGAGTGGATGCAGCACATCCTGAATGTCGGACAGTTTGATCTGTCCGATCTACTCTTATACACGGTCGGTTTCTTAGTTGGATACGGGATAGCCTTGCCTATCCTGAAAGTGGGGATTGGGAGGTATCCAGTGGAAGCGGTTCGGTACAGGTCAATGGGAAGGGGATAATGACCAACAAGGAGGAGAGAAAGATGAGTAGTTCAAAACTAGTATTTGCGCCACTTAGCTATACAGGGTGGGGATCGTTGGAGAACCTACTTCCTGAAGTGAGGAAGGCGGAGGCAATGAGGATCCTCATTGTCACGGATCCGCAACTGGTCGAAATCGGGTTGACCCGGAACGTCACGGTACCCCTTGAGGAAGAGGGATTCGACATCACCTTGTATACAGAAGTGGTACCTGAGCCTCCGCTCTCTGTAGGGGAACAACTGGTGGCATTCACGAGGGAAGGAGGTTTCGACCTGGTGATCGGCATGGGTGGTGGGAGTGCTCTCGACCTGGCCAAGATGACCGCTGTCCTGTCTCAGCAGGAAGGGCGTGTAGAGGATTATCTGAACCTATCAGGCACGAAGGAAATCCAAGTGAAGGGACTTCCGAAGATCCTCATTCCGACCACAGCGGGAACCGGTTCGGAAGTGACCAACATTGCCGTCCTCTCTTTAGATTCCACGAAGGATGTCGTGACCCATGACAACCTATTGGCGGACGTTGCCATCATTGATCCAAAACTCACGCTGACGGTGCCACCAAAGGTGACGGCGGCCACAGGGATCGACGCCCTGACTCATGCTGTCGAGGCATATATCTCAATCAATGCAAGCCCGACAACGGACGCCCTGGCCCTGCACGCAATCAAGTTGATTGCCGGATCCATTCGTACGGCTGTGAGGGATGGTTCCGATCGGCATGCACGCATTGATATGAGCTACGGAAGCTATATCGCGGGTCTTGCCTTCTTCAATGCAGGCGTAGCAGGTGTCCATGCCCTCGCCTATCCCCTTGGAGGTCAGTTCCACATTTCCCACGGAGAATCCAATGCCGTCCTTCTTCCTTATGTGATGGGGTATATCCGGAAGAGCTGTGAAGGGAGGATGGCAGACGTATTGGAAGCGATCGAAGGCAGGTCCAATGACTTGTCTAAGGAAGAAGCCTCAAGAAAATGCGTGGAAGAATTGGTGAGGATCGTCAGGGATGTCGGTATCCCACAGCGATTATCCCAGTTCGATATCCCCGAATCAGCCCTTGAAGAGCTGACGAAGGACGGTGTGAAACAGAAGAGACTGTTAGCAAGGAGTCCGATGGTGCTGGAGGAAACGGATATCCACAGGATTTATCAAGCTGCTTATGATGGAGAAGTCGTGGAAGGGAAAAAACAATAATGTGAAAGAGGCGGGAGATCATAAACGATTTGCGGAGAGAGTACAAAGAATTGAATGCTTATTACAATCAAAAGAAATCGAATGTTGATCACTTATTGTTGATGCTGGAGAAGAGCGGGTTGTTTATCTTCTTGATGTATGTTCCATTCTGGCTTTTCTTCAAAGGTTTCGGCTTTCTGTTTAGATGGATCAACAGGCGGTTCAAGAAGAGATGACTGAATGTACTCAAGCAGTAAAGCCGGCATCGGGATGCCGGCGCATTTTTATATCAGCGTCATCTGCCATGATACCCCGAATCGATCATTGACCCAGCCGAACTTCTGGCTGAATCCATAGCCTCCAAGTGGCATAAGGGCACTTCCACCGTCGAGAAGCTTCTCGAAAACGTGATCGATCTCTTCTTCACTGCTGCACTCCAGGAAGATTGAGAAGGCAGGGGTGAAGGTGAATCCATGCTTGATATGACTGTCGATGCACATGAACTCCTGACCCTTGATGGTGAAAGTAGCCGTCATAACGGTACCCTCCTCACCAGGCCCTTCAGCTCCGTAACGGTTGATGCTTGTGATCTCCGAATCTTCAATGATGGACGTATAAAACGTCATGGCTTCCTCTGCGTCGGCGTTTTGAAACATAAGGAACGGGGTGGCTTTTTTCATGGAAATCCTCCTAGTGGGTGAGTCATGAATCTAACGTTATAGTAGCACATAGATGGAACGCTGGAAAAGCTTGTATGGAAGAAAAGGTGTGGGAAGAGTGGTCCCGTTCACCTCTTAACGAGAAGTCCAATGCCATTAATAGACGGAGGAGTGGTTACGTGTATTTCCCTTCAAAAAAAGACGGGTGGATGGGATTCCTTCATCTTATCATCCTGTTTCTCTGTTTCGGACTGCCGGTTTTATCCGATGAGTGGGTCTGGATCTTTGTAATCCCACTGGTGCTTGGTGTCGTGAACCTTCTTATCTGGTTCCGGACGGGTTATCGTGTAGAGGCGGAGGAAGTGGTGATATATTATGGTCTTATCACCTTACGGGTTCCCATCCAAGAGATTGAGAGAGTGGCTTTTATAAAGAGTCCGTTTGTGGGGCCGGCGCTTTCAGTGGACCGGATAGGGATTACCTACTCTGCCTCAAAGTTTCTGACGGTTTCCCCCAGGAATCAAGAGGAGTTCCTGCAGGTTTTGAGGGAATCAAATCCTAATCTGGTTGTAGATCGGAGGGACTGACTAAATCGGGATGCTCCTAATCTGGTAATAAGAGCTTCATTGAATAGTGTGTTTTCTAAAATGTCCACCAGCTTGAACAGTCGGTGGACATTTTTGGTTGTGACTCCCTGCTGTATACGATTAGGATGTGACAAGTTCTGATGCGAAGGCATCGCTCAATTCCATCAACTTTGCGATGATATCCTCTTCTATTTCTGTAGTGTACGGAATGCTTTCAGTACAATGCGGGCGTAACGCCTGATGGTCGCCGATCATGACGGCGTGCCTGGCCCCTTCAAACATGGTGATATCATTGGCGTCGTTACCGAAGGCGATGTAATCGCTGATGTTCAGGTGAGTGAGTGCTGCATGCTTGTGGATGCCTTTCGGGCTGCAGTCAATCACGTCCTCCTGTGCATGGAGGTGGAGGATGATATCCATTTCTCCGAGCTTTTCCAGAAGGCTTTCTTTTTCAGTTGCGCTAAGGATGAGCAGCTTCACGATGGAGGGATGATCACTGACGGGTATATTTTTGGCAAGGCGATGTGGATCCAGGTTGGTCAGGATCGGGTGATCGGTTCTGCCCGTATACGAATAATCCCACTCCCCGTCAATCAGGTAGGTGGCTTGATGCTCGTGAAGGGTGCTCATCAGGGTCTCGACATTGGTCGGTGAAAAAGCCCGAGAAAACGTGATGTTCCCGTTTTCGGAAATCAGTGCTCCGTTCCCGCCGATCAGCGTCCCGTTATGAAACCGCTTTGGCAGGACAGGGAGCATGTCCCGGATGGGTCTGGCCGAGGCGAATACAATCCGGTGTCCGGCTTCTTCAAGTTGATGGAGTGCACGGGTTATGGCTGGTGAGAGGGGTTTTCCTTTAAAGCATATGGTTCCGTCTAAATCAAAAATGAAATGCATGGGTGGTCTCCTAAGAATATTTGATATAATTTATCGTATCAGTAATAACTTTCCATTTACATAGGTTTTTTCAAAGGAGCGGTTGTATATGAACATTCGTCAATTAAATAGTCAGGATTATTATGAGATATCCCCGGTGATCAATGAGTGGTGGGGTGGAAGGAATATGGCCGACATGCTCCCGAAAGTCTTCTTCGACCACTTCCAGGATACAAGTTTTGTGATGGAACGGGGAGGCAGGATAGCGGGTTTCTTGGTCGGATTCCTCTCGCAGTCAAAGAAAGGGGAGGCCTATATCCACTTTGTTGGCGTTCACCCGGAATACCGTCAACTGGGGATTGGAAAGGCATTATATGAGCAATTCTTTGCCGAGGCAAGCAGTCGTGGCTGTCAAAAGGTGCGCTGCCTCACTTCCCCGGTGAATACGGGGTCGATTGCCTACCATACGAGAATAGGGTTCAAGATAGAGAAGGGGGATAAGCTGACGGACTCCGGTATCCATGTTCATTCTGACTATGATGGGAAGGGGAAGGATCGTGTGCTGTTTGTGAAAGCTTTTTAGAATGGGTTATGTTATAAGAGTTGTGATTTTATTCCTATTTTCGCTAAACAATGAGACCGTGGGGGCTTCATGAAGAGGCCAGTAAATACCATGAATACAGCTTTGGTGAACGTGTTAAGCCGACGCTAAGTTTATCCTACAATGATAGTGACTATAGATTTTCATTCGGGGTACCGCTGTCCTGGTTAAATCGTTATCTTGTTCAAACCAAAGATACGTCTGAGATATTCGAACCTTATCAGCCTTCAAAAGTAATCCAATTAAGCATGGTGGAGGATGGGAAGTTTGTAGGCAGACAGGTGGGAAATAGTTTTGGTTTACTCCATTCCTTATGAACCGCCGGGCCAAACATATGAAGAAGAATACTTGGAACTTGGAGAACAATACCTGCAGGTGGTACAGGAGGATATGGAGGAAGTGTTTAAACGGTGAGGTTTGATTAACCTATACCGTCATTCTACATTAGAAGGAGAAAATGAAGTGGAGGCGATCCCTCATTGCATGGAAATCGCCTTCTTCTCTGATTCACACATTTGGTTTCCGCCAATGCAATCTGAAAAAGATGACACCTGCTGTTATGACGAAAAGGGGGATGGCGATGAATTGTGCAATCGCAAATTTGAACCCCCATACATCATACCCGGGATCGCTGCTTTTACCGAGAAGGGCGACGGTGACCACAGCGAGGTAAGCGGCAGGAGGTATCACCCAGAGATACCGGCCCTTGGGCAGAAGGCTGATGAGGATCACGAGGAGAACCAGAAGGCCGCCCCATATGAATAGAAACATAGTGTTCGCTCCTTTAAGATACATATTCTATCTTCACTGGGACTAATCCAGAGTGGGATGGAAGCAATACTTCAATAAGTCTTCGTGCAAAGGCTTAGAAATAAACAGCCATCATAATAACCAAACTGACCACCGTATACAGCACCGCACCATAAAAGACCCCGCCGACCTTGACCTTCGATTTTTCCACCTTCTGCACCTTCCAGACGGCTTCGCTCGCATCCATGGTCGCAGCTCTTGAAAAAACTCCGCCACTGCTGCTAAAAAAGAACAAAAGGATTGAGGCGCCAAGTCCGATGAAGAAGCTGTATTCATTGTAGGAAAACGGTACGAGCCTGCTGGCTGTCCAAACGACCAGGCCCATGACGGTGGCAGTACAAATTGCCCAAATAGCCGTCTTATTCATTGGTCATTCCCCCTTTTATATATAAACGTATGATCACGAGGGAAGTTTCATCTTTATGGAAAAATATACAATTTTAATAAGGGAGCATCCACTGCTTGAAACTTCCTGTAGCGTTGCATCGTCTATAGGGACAGGAGGCTGATGGGGGATGAAGAAAATCGTGGTGGCTTTATCGCTGATATTGGTGCTTGGCGGATGCAATTCCAATCAACCGAACATATCAGAGAAGGAGGTTCGATCCATTGTTATGAAGGAACATGAAAATTCCATTGGTGAAGTCGAGATTATTTCTGTTCAGCACAACTGGAGGGAATACATTGTGGAGTGGGGGAACACGGAGAACTGTGAGGCGGGGACGGACTATATCCACGATGCGACCGGTAAGGTGAAAAAGAGCGAGGTTAGCATTTGTTAGCTTGGAGGGAGGCGATCATTCGCCTCCTTCTTCCATGTCTGCCTTCTTTTCCTTCGGCGGGTCAAACACAAGATCCAACAGGGCGAGGAATAAGGCGATTCCGATCTGAGTCAGGGGCTGTATGTCAATGGACGACATGAGAGCCACTAGGATGGAAATGATGCCCCAGTTAATCAGGAAGGAGAAGAAGAAATAGCCTCCCTTCAATGCATTCCATGACCAGCGTCCCGATGCCCTCATGAGGCCGAACAGCAGCTTCACGATAAAATCTCCGATGAATCCGCAGATGAAGTACAATACCGAGAACCAAAGCAGGGACCAGTAAGAGCTGTACTCGATACCGATGATCCGGAAGAGACCGACGAAACCGAAGAAAATCAGGGCGACGACGAATCCGATGGCCGCGAGAATGATCAGACTGACAGACACGATGATGAAAATCTTGGTGGGCAGTGATTCGTTTTTGAATGAGTCTTGATCGGACATGGTGTACCTCCGTGGTGTAATGGGATCTTCAATATGGCTTGAATGTTCCCCTTAGTTTCTTATGAAAGGCTTCTAATCTAGGAATTTTGCGGAAGGTCAAGAACGATGTGATGGTCACAAAAATAAGCAACCATTCATGTTCCTCCCCGCGGTTATCGATGATGGCGGATTTCACATGATCCCTCCTATGACTTTACTTCCTACAAAGTATAGTTCAATCTGGATTTTATGTAAAATAAAACCATTAAGAGGAGCCTCGTCTCACCAACCCCGGTTTTCGTTTGATCAAAAGGGGCTCGGGATTCTTTCCTTGAAGGCGCTGTGTCAGCCTGCCCATGAGATCTAGCGCGATTTCGTCCAGAGCATACGAGATGGAAGAAAGGGTCGGGGAGGTCGTCAAGCAGATGGGATGATCATCAAACCCGATGATCTTCACGTCCTCCGGCACCGACAGACCTACTGCATTTGCAGCAGCGAGTAGCCCTGCGGCTACAAAGTCACTGCCTGCCACGATCCCCTTTGGTGGCGAAGCGGTGCGGAAACGTTCCTCTCCCAATGCCACCCCGTCTTCAATGGTGATGACCTTGTTATGACAACAAGTGTCAGCGCACTCAAGTCCGTGATGGGCGTGTGCCCGCTTAAAACCCTCCCAACGCTTCTGTTGGAGAGGGGAGTCCATATCGTCCCCGCAGAAGATGAGGGGGAAAGCCCCCTGATGAAGAAGGTGATCGGTGGCAATGAACGTCGCTTCCTCTTCATCCACTCCGACAGTATCAAATTGTGCCCCTTCGAACTGTTCATTGCACACGACGACGATCTGATCCTGAACCCTCGACTTGATCTCCTCTTCCGAGAAGGCGGAGTGGGTGAGGATCAAGGCATCGACCTCTTTATGAATCAAGGCATCATAGATCTCGGATTCAGCATCCTGGGAAAAGAAGGTCTGGTGGATGACCATCTTATACCCGGCGTCCCGGCAGGTTTTTGTAAGGATACCCGCAAGGCGGCTGAAGTAGGGATGATCCAGGAGAGGCACGACAATCCCGATCGTGTGATTTCGTTGCAAGCGGAGCTGGACGCCACGGAGATTTCGGACGTAGGAAAGTTCCTTGATGGCTTCTTCCACCTTCCTCCGGCTGTCTTCCGAGACATGGGGATGGTGATTGAGGACCCGTGAAACGGTCGATTTGGACACTCCGCTTACACGGGCGATATCAAGAATGGTCGGCATTGGTCAATCTCCCTCCAAGTTATGTATTGACATGGGAACGTTCCCAGAGAGTACGTTGAATTTATCTTACTAGGAGGTGTCCATATGCCGCAAGATGTTTACCATTCGACAGCCGAGACCAGGTACATCGCATTTTTTGATTTTGATGAAACGTATTTCCCTCATGCATGCACAGAGGAGCAGCTCATGATGGTCCATGAACTGGAGGAGTATCTTCAATGGCTTGCGTCTGAGCAACATGTGAAGATCGGATGGGTGACAGGCAGCAGTCTCACCCAGGTCGAGGAGAAGATGAAGAAGGCGAGGATGCGGTATCTTCCCCACTTCATCTCAAGCAACCTCGGGACGGAAATGTGGGAAGTGAATGCAAGCCAATGCTACCGTTCCATCCCGGAATGGGAGAAGAGGATTGCCCGGTCAGGCTTCTCCCATGGAGTCGTACAGGAGATCCTGGATGACTTAAAGAACATCTACTCTATCAAACTGACCCCTCAAACCCAGTTCGGGCAGGGGACTTATAAGATGAACTACTATTACTATCCCGCTTCGGACACAGGTGTCGATTATCACCTCGGCATCATCCGTCAGCTCGCGTTTAATCACGGTGTAGGGATCAACATCAACCGTTGCAACCCGAAGGCAGGAGACCCGGAAAATGCGTACGACGTCGACTTCATTCCCAAAGGGACGGGTAAGAAGGCCGCGGTCAGCTTCATGAAGAAACATTACAACGTCCCCAGTAGCCGCACCCTTGCCTTCGGTGACAGCGGCAACGACCTGGAAATGGTGAAGGCTGTGGAGCACGGTTATCTCCTCAGAAATGCCACGGAAGAAGCGAAAAGGAAGCATGCCCTCATAACAGAAGGTGAATACGGGAAAGGGATCATGGAAGTGTGTGGGAGAGTGTTTTCGCGTAAGGAATGGGACAGCGCGATGGAGAGGTGAAGTGGAGGTTCCTGAGGAGGGAACCTCTCTTTCATTCCCGCCTGTAGTCATACACCTCATCTGGTAAATGAAGGACTTGATCGTTAATTTGCACCGTCTCATCGTCCACCCAACTGATTTCTCCTTCCTCTTCATGGTACTGCCAATAGATATTCTTGGCTTCGCGTTTTTTCTCGTTGAATGTCAGTACGCCCAGCACGGCATAATCCACGGTGGCTCCGCCATTGTTGAGGAAGGTTTGTACGGTATAGCGTCCGTCAGGTGACGTTTCTTCTGTAATGAGTTCCCCTGGCTCCAGCCGGTCTATGTCAAATAAGGACCAATGGATGAGGGCGATGAGGCCCCAACTCACTGCAGCTGTGAACACGATGGTGGAAATCGTGATGGTGAAACCGACGGGGTGTTTTTTGATGAAACGTTTCATAGAATGGAAGCCTCCTTGATGATATAGAGAGGTTTCCATTATACTTCAAATAAGGAATTTATTTAACAAAAGGACGGAACCTTTTATTCACGAAGCAGCATCCGATTCAACTCCGAAAGGGATAGAGTCATCTCCAATCCTTCCATGGACCTTGATCCGTCTCGATGGATGACAACCTCTGGTTTCAAGTCTTCCGAATCCCTCACCCATGAAACATCCATCGTGTCCAGGATATTCTTCACCTTTCGTTTGTACGGCGCGGGCATAGGAGCAAGGTAAACCATCTTTCCCACCACATCATCAAGTTTATTGTAAGGTGATGCCTCTTTTGCAGGTTCGGTCGATATGGTCTCCAAAAACCATTCATCCGACATGATGGGGACGCCAAGGTATCGGGCACGCTCCAGCTTGCTTCCCGGTCGTTTGCCGACGATAAGGAAGTCTGTCTTGGATGTGATGGTATTGCTAACAGTGGCCCCGAAACTTCTGGCGGCTTTGCTCATGCTCACCCGGGGCTGGGAACTGGCTCCGGTGAACACGATGGACTTTCCTTCGAAAATCCTGCGATCGCGTTCCGGCTTGGCTAAATGAACCGGATTCCACTCCAGCGGAGAGGCCCCGCTGATCACTTCAAGCAGGAGTAGCGAATTCAAATAGGCTTTGTGGTCAACGGGCAACCCCACTTTGAAATAGTGGGAGAGATAACTCAGGGTATAGGAAAACAGATGGGGATGGGTGTGCTTGATGGCGGCCTGTGCACTGAAGCATTCCCTGCCTTCATCCAGCCATCCGTCATGTAAAAGAGTGGCTCGGTCCAAGGATGCATTGAACGAAATAACCGGGTATGGGTAGTCGTCGAGTAGCTCAAGGAAGGTTTGTTTCATCTTTATGTGATCTGAGATTTTCGCATATCCAGCCCCAAAACCGAAGGCCGTCATGGTCTCGTCCTTTATTTCAAAAAAGTAATGCTTATCAATGATGACCCCGTCCTCCACAACAAGCGCGGCGACTTGAAAGATCCCGGAATCAGGAGCGGCACTTCCCGTTTCGATGTCAATCAGTATCATATTTTTCAAGGGGAAGCCTCCTCAGTTCAATATGTATCATTCACATAGTGAAGCAGAGATTGTATGTTGTCAACTGTATGAAAGGAGATGGGTGCGATGAAACGCTTCATGAAGTTCCTCCTGCCGGTGGGGCTGTTCTTGTTGGTTACGGGTTGTGAGGAGATGATTCATGAAGGGCAGCCTGAATTTGAGCACGATGGGGAGGGACCCCCTACCATGGTGGGAATCTATATTCAGAAAGAGGAACATAACATTCTGATCGAGGGCGAGGAATTGAAGGAGGAAGGCAAGACTCTCTCATTAAATGAGTTTATGAGCAAAAACGACGGATACTTTTTAAGGTTGAATGACGATTCAGATTTCAAAGGAATAAAGTCCGGAACCAAGGTGAAGGTGTGGTGTGGTAAGATCCTGGAGTCTTCTCCGCCATATGCTGTCTGCCAGAAGATTGAAGCAGTGGTGGAGGATTGAAGACTACAATCCATCCTCCACGCGTCCCATCATCCTTAAGACCTTTCCATCCAATTCTCTTTTCAGCACCGTCATCCCATTCCTGCGGTAAAAGCCCAGCGCCTGATGGTTGCTTGGTGAAACGCGAAGGTGATACTCGGATACACCGTGAGTCCGAAAGAACTGAAGGGAGTATTGATGAAGCTTATTTCCCAGCCCAGATCCACGTCGCTCAGGAATCAGGTAGTAGAGGTTCACATACCCGATTTTGCTATCTTCATAGTCTTTCACCGTCAATTCAAGCTGACCGATCGGTACGCCCTGTTCCATGAGGAGAATGAAGCCATCCGGGAATAAGGCCGATTGGTTCTGGACCCACCTTACATATTCATCCTCGTCAAAGTCTTGATCCGTACCGAAGCTGACCTTGAAGGAATCCCTGCGGAAAGAAATGATGACATCCCTGTGTTTGTCGATATCAATTTTTTGCAGATTCATATGCCACCTCCTGGAGTTTTTTATAGTGTACCACGTCTTCGAGGGATTTAGGGGGACCACCTCAGAGCGTCTATATTAGCGAATCTGACGGAATCCCGCAGTTACGACCTGGTCAGGACCTATATGAAATGAAACAAGTAAACCGGATCTATTGGGTCCGGTTTTTATTTATCAATAAATGGAAACTTAATCCTCTTTTGTACGTATAAGAAAGTGGAGGTGCCGCTATGAAAAAGATCCTGTTTGCAGTCTCGATGAGTATTATACTCGCCAGTTGTCAAAAGGAATCGGGCGCCCCTGTTCTGAACAATCCTCCGGCGTCGGTCATGGAGAACGGGCTGATTGATTTAGAGGAGTGGG
Source organism: Rossellomorea marisflavi (assembly GCF_001274775.1). Taxonomy (GTDB): domain Bacteria; phylum Bacillota; class Bacilli; order Bacillales; family Bacillaceae_B; genus Rossellomorea; species Rossellomorea marisflavi. The sequence goes on along the minus strand of NZ_LGUE01000004.1, from coordinate 666,707 downwards.
AAGGATTCCATCTTTTCAAGCCTGGAGGCGATTCTAGGCTTAATGAGGACGATGCGCTCATGATCCATGCGGTCCAAGAAGTGTTCGCTGGTGCTGTGAAAGATGAGGGGATGGCCGATCTTGAAGATCCGGATTTCATCATGGAGGTGGATGCTGAGAACGGTGAACAGAAAAAAGCTTCTTCTCTGGTTGAGTGATGAAGGGGAGGAGAGTCGTGTAATGAAGTCGAAGGAATCAAGCGCTGTTTATTCACTTGACGGGAAATGGACGGATAGGCTGAGGCAGTTGGTAGGTAATGCTTGTATAAATAGGATATGAGGTGAGCGTGAGTATGTTTATTCAAATGTCAGGATTTCCGGGGTCGGGAAAATCAACCCTTGCCCGTGAGATAGGAAAAAGAACGGGAGCGGTCATCGTGGATCATGACGTCACGAAATCAGCCCTGATGGAAAAGGTGGGAAATGGACTTACCCATGATATGGCAGGAAAAGTGTCGTATCACTTGGACTGGTCCATCAGTGAGTCGCTGCTTGAGCAAGGACATAGTGTGATCTTTGATAGCCCTTGCCTTTATGATGAAATGGTAGAGAAGGGGACGCTCCTTGCTGAAAAATACGGAATTCCATATAAATATATTGAGTGTGTGGTGCATGATTTTACCCTGATCAATGAGCGTTTGAGGGAAAGGGATCGGATGCCGAGCCAAATCAAAGAGGTTAAATCAGAAGAGGCATTCCGGAAAACGGTGTTGAACAGTAAAAAGCCCGATGACCTCCCTTGCTTACAGATAGATACTTCTTCTCCCATCAAGTCGTATATTACAAGGGTCATTCGATACCTTGAATATGGAGAAGGGGGAGCGGAATGAAGAAAATCTATTGGACGATTGCTATATGTACCCTGCTCCTAGCACTCATGGGCTGTTCAGATGAAAAAGAAGAAACGTTTAAGAGCAAAGAAACGATTACATACAAAGAACAAGAAATAAAGGTTCACTATTACTACAATGAGATGGCAGATTATATCGAAAGTGTTCGTGACAATCCTGATGAGGATAACGAGACGCTTTACATACAGAAGGTCAAGAAAGCAATGGTTGAGCACGGTGAGGCGGATGATCCGACTATAATGAAGATGATTGGTTTTTGAATTTTTACAGGCTCCGCGAGACCTGGATACAATGGAGGAAAACCTGCAGGCATTCAAGGGAAAACAGGACACGATCCACTCGAGCATAAAGCAAGCCATAGAGAAGTCTATCGACGTTCTTCCCGGTGGGGATAAAACCATTTACGTGGTCCCGTCCAGTCCTGAATTCAAATCTAACGCAAATCTTATGAACGGTGTATATGGTGTGGTGTACGGTGAGCATGCCATCCTCATCCTGATCGATCCTGCTTTCAACGTGGAAAATCTTGAATATACAATCGCTCATGAGTATCATCATACCGTCAATTTCGAGACCCGTAAATCAGAGCAAAACTCGAACTTGGATGGTGTCGTCGTTGAAGGAAAGGCAGATGCATTTGCTAAGCAAATCTATCCCGATGTGGAAAATCCATGGGTGGACACGTTACATCCAAATAAGGAAAAAATGGTGTGGGATATGATTTCAGATAATCCCGATACCTATAATCAAGACCTCTATGATGAAACTTTTTTCGGAAGTCGCCAAAAGAAGATCCCGATGTGGTCCAACTACCGTGTCGGCCTTCAAATCATGGATGCTTTTTTACAAAAGAATCCTGATGTTTCTATACCGGAATGGACATCCATGACCACGGACGAGATCCTCGAAAAAGGGAAGTACGCGGAGAAGTTTGAGTAACCATGTATTTTCCCATTTTAAGAAAGGGGGACGTGAGATGATCGAGAAGATTGAAAGGTTGGCCGGCCCCATCCGCCAGCATAAACTCCTTGAAGAACAGGGGTGCACGTCTGAAGTGAGCCAGGTTGAAACCGAGGAGGGGACGTTCATTTTGAAGAAGGCGTCCCAACCCCGCTACCGTGACTGGCTAAGGAAAGAAGCACAGGCGCTACAACGCGTTCAGGGAACTGTTGCAGTGCCTGGATTCTTGGGATTTTGGGAGAGTGATAGAGACAGTTATCTTCTAATGGAATACATAGAGGGAGTCTCCCTGACATCGGCGTTGAAGAGAGTCGACGATGGTGAGGAACGCCTTGCGCTCATTAGGAGTTTCGGTGATTTCCTTCAGCGATTCCATGAAGGAGAGCCGTTGGAAGGAATAGGAGAAGGCGATTGGCTGGAGCGGGTATGGGAAGAGGCAGAGCCGTATGTCAGGGCAGGTGAGACGGACGGGGATATAGAGCTTTTGGAACAGTTGAAGGCGGAGAGGCCGGCTTCGGTCAAACCCACGATGATCCACGGGGACTGCAATCCCGATAACGTGCTGGTAGTGGACGGGGAAGTGAGATGCTTCATCGATGTGTCCGGGATGACGGTGGGAGATCCGCGTTATGATGAGTCGCTGGCTATCGGGAAGTTCACGGGGAAAGAGAAGGATGCCTTTTATGATGGATATAAGCGATATCGGGTGTCGGATGAGGAGTTCAAGTACTTTTATCATGGGATGTATGAGTTGTTTTAGGAAAAGCCTTGGCCTTCCCTTAAGAGGAAGGCCAAGGCTTATTTTAGTTTTGCAGCGCATGCTGGATATGAGCCAGGTGATGATTCCCGTGCCAGGCGTAGATCCCGATGTTTTCGGCAAGGGCAACGCTCCCAGAGTCAGGGTGGACGAAGGTCCGCGCGAGCAGTTCTTCCGTCAAGCTTTCTAAAAGAATGACCCATCGTTCGTGCAGGGAGGAGATGATCGTCAAGGATGATGCGATGGGAGAGCGGGAATCCGATAGCTCGGCCCATTTATCCTCTGCATAGGGACGGATGGTCGGTTTTTCTTCAGTCAGGGCGAGTTTGAAGCGTATGTAGGCGTTCATATGACTGTCGGCAACATGGTGGACGACCTGTCGGATGGTCCAGCCGCCTTCGCGGTAAGCCTTATCCAGGTCATGCTCGCTTAAAGATTTCACGGTTTCCAGGAGTCTTGCAGGAAACGTGCGGATCTCTTCGATCCATTGGTGAATCTGATCGGCTGATAGAGGGTCGGGTGTTTCAAACTCCCCGATGGGATAACGCTCATTCATTCTTCATTCCTCCTATGATAAGAAAAAGATTTTTGCCTGTTTGATGACGACATCTTGTAAGACGAGAAACAGCGCCCACCCTGCGAGTCCAAGTCCGATGGCCGCGTAGAGATGGAGGGAGTGCTGCAACGACAGATACACGATGACGAGCAGGAAGGCTGTCGCGGGGAATCCCCACAGGACCCCGAGGGAGAATGTGCTGATGCGCTCCGATGCCTCGCCCTGTACATGGAGCCAGATGATGCTGAGGAGGCTGACCAGGGGAAGGGCCGCGATGATGCCCCCATAGGTAGGGAAGCGCCTTGCAATCTGGGTCACGGCACCGATGACGAGGGCGGATACGAGGATCTTCAGGAAGACGTACATGATTTTGCCTTCTCGCTCAGCAGCCGGAATGCTTCCGATACGGTTGCTCTTTCCTCAGGAGTCATGAGATCCAGGGCAGCCTGCAGTTTGTCCTCATCAAGACTGGTATTTCGGAACAGCACAGCCCGACCGCTATCGGTCAGTTCCAAGATCACCTTGCGCTCATCATCGGGATGCCTTTTTTTAAGGAGGTATCCCTTCTCGATGATCCGCTTCACATGCTCGGATGCTGTGTGTTGGGTAACGGAGAGGAGATCGGCGACATCCTTCACACTGACTTCGTCCCGTTTATCCACAAGCTGCATGATGCGGATGACTTGGTGGGAGATTTTTTCTTGATGCTGGATATGAAGGTGGAAATAAAGGTCGGTCCAGTGTTGGTTGAGTTGTTTCACGGTTGTCATGGGTTCTCTCCTTTGGTTCGGTTATTTAAATTATATCGTATTATACGATATAAATAAAGAAAAAAACTGATCAGGAAAATCCTGATCAGCATCCGTTATGATGATTTCAACGTTCCATCGGATTGAATCGGGGCCAAGCGCCTTCGTCGATAGATGCTTAAGACAAGGCCGGCTGCCATCATGTCGATCAATACATGCGTACCTCCGAAGCTCATGAAGGGCATCGTGATACCAGACGGTGGAAGGAGCCCTATATTTGTCACGATCGCTGTGACAAACTGGGTACCAAACGCTGCCGCGAATCCGATCGTCAACACCTTCCCGAATGAGTGGGCGGTGGTCTTCGCCGTTTGGATCAATCGAATCGTGAAAACAATCGTGAACATCAAGGTCACGATAGCCGACACCCATCCAAAGGAATGGACCATATACGCAAGGATGTAGTCGGTATGCATCTCGTTTGAAAGGTTCACGGCTGAGTCAGTGCCGAACCATCCTGCTCTTTGGAATAAAGCCCTGATTCCTGCCCCGTCTCCGGCACTGACTGGTGAGAAGAAGTCAGGTTTGAATAGGGCGGGTAATGCGATGGCACTGATCCCGAACAGGAGGATCTGATGAAGCTTTGCCCTGGTTGCCATCATCAGGGTGAGCGCCACTGCAAGTCCGAGAGCATAAACAGCGAAGCCATCGGATGCAAGGAGCAGGATGGGGAACGCGAGGAGACTGATCCCGACCATGGCTCTTTTAGGTGCATGCCAGTTCCATTCATAAAACATCCCTGCAAATGCCACGACCAAGAGGAAGGGGGCAATGCCGGAAATATGCAGGGTGGCGAATCCGATATCAAGATAGGAAATGCCGTCTACCCGGACCCCGACCCACTGGGTCAGGAGAAGGAGGGCGACCGTACCACCATAGATGATCCCGGAATAACGCGATAGTTTCCGATAGTCATAGAAAAAGCATGCAATCATCAAGATCAAGCCGGCCAGGTAAAAAATCAGGCTGCTTTGAAAAATGTCGCCGATCCCCGTGATGTTGGATTGAAACTGGATGAAATACATGGAAATGAGACCAAAAACGGAAATCACGGCAACGGGGATGAGGATCGCCACGTCAAATGTCGGCCGATGGGTTTGATGAAGCTGTTTCCCAACGGTGGTTGGGTCTCCCATCTGACTGATGGCATAATCCACGGCGTCCTTTTCTGAACGTCCTTCCTTCATGGCGTGTTCCTTCAGTGTATGGAGGTGATCCTCTAGCTCAAGGGCCACTTCCTCATGAACATCTTTGTTGCGGATACGGCTGCACACGGCACTGATATAGTCTTTGAATGGTTCGTTCATTCCCATGAAACCCTCTCCCATCCCAGGATGTCATCCACCGCACCTTTAAAGGTGGACCACTCTTCTTTTTTCTCGACCATGAAGGCCTGGCCGCTTTTGGTGATGCGGTAGTACTTACGCTTCCTTCCTGTATCTCCCTGTCCCCAATAGGCTTCGATCACCCCTTGCTCCTCCAACGAATGAAGGAGGGGATAGAGGGTTCCTTCCTTCAGGCTGAATATCCCGTTCGAGCGCTCCTCCATGACCTTGATCAATTCATATCCGTACATGGGACGGTCATTCAGCAGGCTGAGAATGAGCGTGGAGGTACTTCCTTTCACCAATTCTTTGTTCACTTTCATCTTAGTCATCCTTTCATACATAGATTATCTATGCATAGTTCATCTAGGTATAATTGTATGGCGCCGATTTCTATTCGTCAACTGTTTTCTAGTCAACTATCATTCTCTGCATAAGGGGGATGTGATAAGATGGAGAAAAATGGGTTGAGGTGTTAGGTTTGGCTTGGCTTTATACATTTCTGGCTATCTGGTTTTTTGCTTTTGTCATTGCGCGTCTTCTCAGTCGATTCGGCAAGACGCACTGGAAGGATGAACTCATGATCACGTGTGCGCAGGCAATCATCATCACGGCCATGCTTGATTTTTTTCTGCCTTAGGGATCATTGAATATAGGAGGGGATCGTCGTATGACACTGCCAACATTTACGTATAATCCGGATCCGATCAAGCTGGAGGTCATCAAGAAGGAAAAGACCGATTGCCCGGTCTGCAACAAGGAGCGGGACTATGTGTATAAGGGACCATTCTATTCCGTCGAGGATGTAGAGGGGATCTGCCCGTGGTGTATCGCGGACGGGTCGGCCGCCGATAAGTATGAAGGCTCTTTTCAGGACGATGCGAGCTGTGAGGAAGTGGAGAAAGAAACGTACATAGACGAACTTGTTTACCGGACGCCGGGGTACTTCGGGTGGCAGCAGGAGCACTGGCTCAGTCACTGCGGGGACTTCTGTGCGATTGTGGAGTATGTCGGGTGGAAGGAAATCGAGCACCTGGAGGAAGAACTTGCCGGCGACTTGAACGAGATCATGACCACCTATAACTTGCCCAAGGAGAAGCTGAAGGAATGGCTGACCAATGACGGAGCGTTACAAGGGTATCTGTTCAAATGCGTGCATTGCAACCAGCACCGGCTGACGGTGGATTCGAACTGAACGTGAAAAAACGCACAATCCAGGGCGTTTTTCTATTGGATCTCAATTTTCTTGTCACGATGGATCTCTTCCGTCCCCGCAGCCAGCGCTTCCTTATAGTAGCTGCATTTGTGGTCGATCACTTCCATCGTCTTCATGAGATCAGCCATCTGCTTTTCCACGGTGGCCTTTCGTTCCATGAAGAGGTCGTGACGTTCCTAGAGGGTGGAGTCGCCTTCTGTGCACCAGTCGATGAAGGTTTTGATATCCTTGATGGGCATGCCGGTGGATTTCAGGCATTCGATGATGCGGAGCGTGCTGATGTCGGAGTCCTTGAAGAGGCGGACGCCGCTCGGACTGCGTTCCACGAAGGGCATGAGTCCTTCTTTGTCATAATAGCGGAGCGTGTAGATGGTGAGATTCAGTTCCTTGGCTACCTCGCTGATGGAGTAGGTTTTCATGAGGGTTCCCCTTTTCGTCTTTATCTGATTGGAAAGATACCACGGTGGTCACTGGTTGTCAAAAGAGAGCATCGTGCTTGACCTAGAGTGAACTAGAGGGGGTACGATGGTTTCGCCTAAGAGGAAAATGGGGATAGCAGTAGGAGCAAGACACCCTGACTTGGGACAATCAGAATTCGAGGAGGAACTACTATGGTTATGGCAAAAGCACGCGCAGTGGACGGGCCGGATAAGGCTTTCCGCTCAGCAGAAATCAAACGACGTGAACTGGATGAAAAGGATGTACTGATCGAAATCAAATTCGCAGGGATCTGTCACTCTGATATCCATACAGCCCACGGTGAGTGGGGAGAAGTGAGTTATCCACTCGTTCCGGGGCATGAGATTGCCGGGATCATCACGGAAGTCGGCTCTGGTGTGTCGAAGTTCAAGGTGGGCGACCGCGCAGGTGTCGGCTGCATGGTCGACTCTTGCGGTGAATGCGTCAACTGTAAGGCTGGTGAGGAGCAGTACTGCCTGAAAGGCAATGTGCCGACCTATGCGGGCGTCGATAAATACGGAGAGCCTACACAAGGCGGCTATTCTACACATATCGTCGTGACGGAAGATTTCGCCTTGCACATCCCGGATGGTATCGAGCTTGATGCGGCGGCACCGCTTCTATGCGCAGGGATCACCACGTATTCACCGCTCCACCACTGGAATGCCGGCCCCGGCAAGAAAGTCGCCATCGTCGGGATGGGTGGACTCGGTCATATGGCCGTCAAGATCGCCAACGCCATGGGAGCAGAGGTGACGGTCCTTTCCCAAACACTGAACAAAGAGGAAGACGGACTCGCCTTTGGTGCCAAGGAGTACTATGCGACGAAGGATCCGGAAACATTCGAGAAGCTGAAAGGCCGCTTCGACCTGATCATCAACACGGTCAGCGCCAACATCGACATCGATGCATACTTCTCCCTCCTGACGCTTGACGGGACGCTCGTCAATGTGGGCGCACCGGGAGAACCGATGTCACTGAACGTCATGTCCCTCATCGGCCACCGTCGTTCTTTCGCCGGATCCATGATCGGCGGCATTCAAGAAACACAAGAGATGCTCAATTTCTGTGCAGAACACAACATTGCACCGAAGATCGAGCTCATCTCGGCGGATCAGATCGATGAAGCGTACAAGCGCGTATTGGCTTCTGATGTGAAATACCGATTCGTTATTGATACGAGCACGATTTAATTGTGATAGACCCCGGAGGTTCAGCCTTCGGGGTCTTCTTTTTTTGCGTGGATCGTCCTGCGGGTGTGATCGAGGAAGGTGTTCGCCGCGGCAGAATGCATCCCGTGCTTCTTCCAGATGAGATTCAAGCCGGCATGGAGTCCGGGGTTAAGGGGCCTGAACACAAGCTCCCCATCCTCCGGCGTCGGGATGATCTTCTCCAGACAGACGGCGTAGCCGATTCCTTCTTTCACCATGAGGGACGCGTTGTAGAGGAGATTATAGGTACCGACGATTGTCAGGTCCCCGATGTCACGACCGAACCACCCGGTGAGCTCATTGTCAACGGTCGTCTGCCGTGAAAGGATGAGGGGGTGATTGGCAAGGTCCTCCGGTGTGATGGTATCGAGGGCGGCAAGGGGGCTATCCCTTCGCATGAGCACACCCCACGTATCGACGGCGGGAAGGTGGAGATACTCATATTTCTCCTTGTTGGTCGGCTCGATGACCAAGCCGAAGTCCAGGACGCCAGAGTCGAGTTTTTCCATGAGATCATCGGCATTCCCGCTGTAAAGGTGGAACCGGATGCCGGGATGTTCGGTCAAGAGGGAATGAAGGGACCGCCCGATGAGTCCCATGGCCTCGGTTTCCCCTGCGCCGATGGTGATCTCGCCTGTGACGGATCCGATCGGCTGCTTGAAGTTCGCCTCGGTCTTGTCGACGAGGGCGACGATTTCTTTCGCCTTTTTCACTAAAAAATGACCCTCTTCCGTTAGGGAGATCCGCCGGTTGCCCCTGATGACCAGCGTGGTCCCGAGCTCGGTTTCCAAGTCGGCCAGCTGGCGGGAAAGGGTCGGCTGCGATACATGCAGGGCCTTCGCGGCATGGGATATGCTTTCCTCCCGGGCAACAGCGAGGAAGTAGCGGAGTATTCGGATATCCATATACGTTTCCTCCTATACGTTTTAGCTATATGAGTGTATTTGCTATAGGTATTTGTTATTTTAACCATACCATCTTACCATAAAGGAAGAATAGGTTTGAAAGGTGGTCATCATGTGAATATGGACGAATTCATTGAATACTGCAGGGCGGGACACCCGATTGCGGGCGAGGATAAGGCACTTCACGGCATGCTGACGGACTGCAGTTTTGAAGCTCAGCGGATAACGATGAAGCTGAATACGAGCTATCATCCCAAAGAAGAAATCGTCGAGATCTTCCGTGAACTTACCGGTCGTGAAGTAGACGATTCGTTTATGTGCTTCCCGCCGTTCTATACAGACTTTGGCAAGAACATCTCAATCGGGAAGGACGTGTTCTTCAACACAGGCTGTTCGTTCCAGGACCGCGGCGGCATCCACATCGGCGACGGCAGCCTGATCGGTATGAATGTCAACATCGCCACGTTGAATCACGGTCTCGACATGAAAACGAGGAATACCACGTATGCATCCCCCGTCACCATTGGAAAAAGTGTGTGGATCGGTTCGGGTGCGACGATCCTGCCGGGCGTGACCATCGGTGACCGCGCCGTCGTCGCAGCAGGAGCCGTTGTCACGAAGGATGTCCCGGAAGGAACCGTTGTGGCAGGCGTGCCGGCAAAAGTGGTGAAGACGATCGAGGAAGAGAGCGAATGAAAGGGAAGTTATTCGGAATCGGTGTGACCGTTGCGGTACTGATCGCATCTGCCTGCGGATCGGATGCGCCCGAACCTCGTGAAGGAACCAATACCGTGACTGAAAAGGAGGAGAACGTTGTGAAACCGACTGAAGAGATGATCATTATGGCAGAAATCGGGGGAGAGGAAGTCGAGATCACTATGTACGACAATCCCACCAGCAGTGACTTTATAGACCAGCTTCCACTGGAGCTCACTTTCAAGGATTTCGGCGGATTCGAGAAGCTCAGCTATCCGCCGAAAAAGTTGACGACCGAAGGAGCCCCTGAAGGAGACACTCCTTCAGCCGGTGACTTTGCCTACTACGCTCCGTGGGGAGACGTCACGCTGTATTACAAGGACGAATCGTATGCAAAAGGTGTGGTGCTCATGGGCAGGATGGAAGACGGCGGGATCGAGAAGGTGGCTGGAATGGGAGAAGATGAGGTGGTGAGGTTGAGAAATTTAGAGGAACCCCTATGAAGAAAGAATGGATTGGTTGTGATTGTTAGTAGAAATATGGATTGATGGATGGGATGAAAAAATATGTAGGAGCTTTTTTACAATAGATCTAATCATCACAAGTTTTCTCTCTCGCTCAGAACTGCCTCCTCATGGAAAATGGAAGTTTGCTATAATGGAATAAACATACATTTGTGGGGGTGTAATGGTATTCGTCTTTTATGAATTTTTGAAAACTCCTTTTCTATTAGGATTACAGCCGATCAAGAAGGTTTACACAACATAGAGAGAAGGGTAAAAATCCATATATTTACTTGTATTTGTCATGAGTAACATGACGGAAGAAGAGAGAAAGTAGTGATGATATATCAAAAAAATAATGTATTATACATTAGGTCAGATTGGTGTACTTGGACTTGTGTATGTAATATTTCATAGTGATATGGGGATCGGGTATGTAGCTGATAGTGAATGGTCGTTGTCTGCGAAATTCCTAGGCTATCCGCTTTTGCTATTCCTAATGTCACACGCGGTGACCTACTTCCAATATAAAAAGCATCCTGGATTGTTTAAGCGGGAAGGGTGGATTGCTGTTCCATTCATTATAATCGCTGTATTTTCCATTGTTTTCACTATGGGGTTCCTCGTCGTGTTTTTTGGAATCCTGACGCAATACTGGTCAATCTTTGCTCCTGCAATGAATCTCAGCACCCTCATTTTTTTCTGGTTGTATTATATGATGGTTCTCTCGATTGTGGTATTGTGTGTTAAACATAAGGCGAGAATCTGGATCTATACGATATGTTTTGCAATGATCCTTCCCTTCATGGTCTACTTGTTTATGAAGTTTATCGATTTCCTTTTTGGGATTTAAAAGAGTTTGTTTGGGGTGCTGGTCATTTTCATTAAAAAGGGGTTTTAGGATGAGCCAACAAGAAGAAAAGCTGTCCGGGGGCAATGTCTCGCAGGTGTATCGAGTGGAGGATACGGTCCGCCGTGAAATCAAGCCTGAGAGCGAAAGGATACATAAGCTGTTGAAGCACCTGGAAGAGAAAGGATTTCTCCATGCTCCAAGGTTCATGGGGATTGATGAAAAGGGGAGAGAGGTGCTTTCTTATCTGAATGGGGAAGCCGGGAATTATCCCCTCAAATCGTATATGTGGTCGGATGAAGTGTTGATCGACATTGCGAAAATGCTTCGTGGCTACCACGACGCGGTAAGTGATTTCCCGTTCGAGGAAGAATGGGAGCCCCTCGATGATACGCCGGGTCCATACGAGTTCATTTGTCATAATGACTTCGCAATATACAATATTATTTTTCATAACAAGCAGGTTGCGGGGATCATCGATTTTGATGTGGCGGCGCCAGGTCCGAGGGTATGGGATGTGGCATATGCCCTCTATACGTGCGTGCCTCTTGGGGTGGGGCATCTTGATGAGAACGGGGAAGCGGTCTACTACGAAGCCGGCAGGGATGCTCACTTAAGAAAGGAACGGATCGATCTCTTTTTCAAAGCCTATGGGATGGAGCACCTGAAGGAAGGGATTGTTGATGTGGTCAAGCGCCGCGTCCAGGCTCTTCAATCAACGATGAAGCGGAAGGCAGCAGAAGGGGATGAGGCGTTCCAGCGGATGATCGATGAAGGTCATTATGATCACTACGAACGGGAGCTTGCGTTTATCAAAAGGGAAGGGCACAGATGGGTGGAAGAGTGAGATTCTTTTATTCTCTTGTTTATCTTGCTGCTGCCAGCGCCCTCTATTACTACATCAGAATGGCCCGAGATCAACTGGAGTCGGGAACTTTTCTATCCATCGTGTTGAGAGTTTGTTCCATTGCACTGTTGATGCTAAGCGGATATGTCCTCTCGACACTCTGGTTCAAAAAGAAAAAAAGAAGAAGAGACCGCCCGTACAAAGGAGTATAATAGTGGAAAAAGGTAATGGGAAGTGACGTTCATGATTAGGAATCTATCATCGGACTGCGCGAGCTGCTTCGGTCTCTGCTGTGTGGCGTTGCCGTATGGGAAGTCGGCGGATTTTCCGCTGGATAAGGACGGTGGTGTGCCATGCAGGAATCTGTGTTCCAATCATCTGTGCTCGATCCATGATCGCCTCTTGGATGAAGGGTTCAAGGGATGCGTGACATATGAGTGCTTTGGCGCGGGACAGCATGTGTCGCAGGGGATTTATGGGGGACGGGGATGGCAGGAGGATCCGAAGCGTGCAGAGGAGATGTTCGCCGTGTTTCCCATTGTCCAGCAACTTCATGAAATGCTCTCGTATCTAGATCAGGCGCTTTGTTTAAAAGAGACCGAGCCTTTTCGGGATAAGCTTCAGACACTCTTGAGACCGTGGAATTGACGGAACAGACACCGGAGGCGATCCTTGGAATCGATGTCGTTTCGCACCGATTCAAGGTCAACGAGTACCTGAAGGAAACAAGTCGGGTGTATCGAGAAGGGACTCCCGTCAGGAAACGAAAGCCAGACTATATCGGGGTGAACCTGAAAGGGCAGAATCTCCGTGGCCAGGATTTCAGGGGGACGCTTATGATTGCGGCCAACTTGAAGGGGGCAGACGCAAGGAAAGCCGATTTCATCGGAGCCGACCTGCGCGACGCCGATTTGAGCGGTACGGACTTATCCGGTGCGCTTTTCTTGACTCAGTCCCAGGTGAATTCGGCAAAAGGCGATAAGGATACCAAGCTCCCCGAACGACTGAGGCGTCCCGGACATTGGGAACGTCAGTAAAAGCATAGCTCCTTTAGCAAAACACCTTCATCGCTAAGGTGTTTTTTACGTCTGCTAGTATGTCGGTGTAGGAATTACTGGCAGTCTTCGAGAATGATATAGGGATGATTTGATTTCAGACATAGACATTTAGGAGGAAGGATCATGACGTTTGAAGCAGTGGAAAAGTCGTTCAGGATGGTGGGAATGGAGGCAAGAGGAGAATTCAGTGAGTTGGGTGAATCGGTTCCTGCCTTGGCTAAGACCATGATGGAAAGGGCGGCGGAGGTCAAGCATTCAACGGGAATCGAAATCGCCCTATTTGAAGCAAAGCGGGGTGAGGGGCACCGCACCGGACGGTATGTGGTAGGGCTGATGGTGGAGGAAAGACAGGATGCTCCCTCGGGGATGGTCTATGTGGAAGCGGGAGGGAAGTACGTAAGCGGCAGGGCCCCAATTGAAAAAGTGGCCGATCTTCATGAAAAGGCTGTGGCCTGGGGAGGGGAACATGGATTTGAACGGAATCTTTCCGCTGATATCATCGAAGTGTACCATGCCCTCGAGGATGGAGAAGACGTGGAGATCTTTCTTCCCGTCAAAGGGTGAATGGCGTTTGCGCGTTCTTTCTTTAGGCTTGGAATTGATGTAAGATTGATAGGATATTTATTTACTCGTTCAAAAGGGGTTTTTCATCATGATCTATCTATGGGTCGGTGCGGCAGGTGCCGTCGGGGCGGTTCTTCGGTATCTCGTGGGCATGTATGTTTATAGCGGCAGCGTATTCCCGGTTGCCACGTTGGTCACCAATCTGATCGGGAGTTTTCTGCTGGCGATCTTCACGACGGTGCTCGTGGAGAGATGGCCCTTGTCACCTATGGTGAAGACGGCCATCGGGACGGGGATGATCGGATCCTTCACTACGTTCTCGACGTTGAGTGTGGAAACCGTCGCCCTTTTTGAAGGCGGACGGACGGGACTGGCCTTCCTCTATATTGCCCTCAGTATCTTCGGCGGACTGTTCATGAGCAGGATCGGCTTCCGTTTGACGGAGAAAGAAGGTGCGCAATGAGCCTCTTATCCCTTCTGCTCGTCGGTGCAGGCGGCTTTATCGGAGCCATTGCCCGGTTTGCGACTACGCAGGCCATCAATAAAAAAAGCTCATCCACCGTGCCCGTTTCCACCCTGACGGTCAATATCCTTGGCTCGTTCATCCTCGGATTCCTCACAGGAAGCACGGCGGGGCACACCCTGATGCTGTTCTTCGGGACAGGGATGATGGGGGCGTTCACGACCTTTTCTACGTTCAAACTTGAAGGGGTTCAGCTTCATCTCAAGAAGGAGAAGCGGGCATTTATCTACTATAATAGCTGCTGCTATGTCGGGGGGATCCTGAGTGCCTACATCGGGTTGATGCTGGGTCGCCTTTTATGACAGCACCATTACGAAACAGCACCTTGAGGAACGAAACTCGGGGTGCTGTTTTTATGTTGAGATTTGCGCAAGGGAATAACAGTTTATGGTAAAATAAGGTCACTGGAAAAGGGGGGGGCAACCATGATCGGTATAAGTATCGCGACGAAGTGGGAGTTCGACGCGACGCTGAGTTACTTTAGCGTCAAAGATGGCGAACGTTTTGCCTATCCCTACGGGGAGTATTTCATGAGGACAATCAATGGGCGAGAGCTTGTTTTCTACAGTACCGGCGTCAGGAAGGTAAACGGGGTCGGAGCGAATCAGTATATGATGTCTGCTTTTGGGTTGACGAAAGTGATCGTCGCCGGGACATGTGCAGGGATAGATGAACGGTTCCATCCTTTAGATATTTTTGTGCCGGATCAAGCCGTTCAATATGACTGCACCGTTAAAGAGATAGAGCCTTTTATCAAGCAATCTTTCATCGTCCATATCGATCTATCATCTTACGGAAATGATTTTAATAGGGGAACGATCGGCACGGCAGATAAGGCCGTGGTGATGTGGAAGGATTATGTTGAGCTTATGGAACATAACATCACGATCGCTGATACAGAAGCAGGGGCGATTGCGTACATCTGTAAGAAGAATCAAGTGGAGTGCATCATCATAAAAGGTATATCTGATTTTGCGATGAAGGAGAGCAACGAGGATACATTCGAATCCAACAGTGAGCAGATGACGACTTATATCGAGAACACCCCCAAGGTAATGGAGAAGATATTCAAAGAGTATCTGATGAGATTTATTTGAAATAGACCCCAAACCGGATCGATATGGGCACGGCCGTTCACCCATATCTAAATCGAAGAAGGAGAAACGCTTGAATGTGAAGAAATGAATAGTAGCTTGATAGGGTTGAGGTGGGAGACGAATGATACATTATCTCGGTACGCCGGTACTGGAAACGGAACGGATAATTTTAAGGAAGCTCGAGCTCTCGGACGCTCAGTGTGTATTCGATCATTGGCTTAGCGATGATCGGGTAATGGACAATCTCATAAAAGGTGCCCATAAGTCTGTATCGGAGACCATTGAGAGGGTAAAAGAAATCGTGAAGAACTATGAGTCACAGGAGTTCTGTTATTGGGGGATGGAACTGAAAACGAGCGGTGAATTGATAGGAGCGATCGATCTTTTTCATTTTGATGGTCTGACGGATAATTGTGAGGTCGGCTATTCTATCGGTTATAAATGGTGGAACAAGGGGTACGGGACTGAAGCACTTAAAGCGGTCATTGATTTTGGTTTTAGAAGGATGAACGTTCATAAGATCTCAGCTGCACATAATGTGGATAACCCTGCTTCAGGGAAGATTATGTTCAAGAATGGAATGGAGCTTGAAGGCACGATTAAACATATGATCCGGAATGCTAAACATCAGTATAAAGATTGCGCTCTCTATGGGCTTCTGCAGGAAGAATATAGGAAGAAGGGAAAGTGATCTTAATAAAACGGGACAGTGGTTTGGATGCCACTGTCCCGTTTTGTTATCGACGGTTCGGATATTCAGCTCATGAATGACCTCCCCGTATGTCCTTGATGCTCTTGCCGGAAAGAAAGGCATGCCCGCTCCGCATCCGTTCGACGGTGGTGAAGCCGTAGCGTGCGTACACCTTCTCCACGGCTTCATTGATCGGCAGAACCCATAGGTTGGCCGTGCCCCTGCGCCTTGTTTCTTCCTGGATGAAGCGGATGAGGTGACCGATTAATCCCTTTCCCCGGTGAGATTCAAGGGTCGCGACGCTTTCAAGGCGCGCATCCAGACCGTCTTGGAACAGACAGGCCGTGGAACACGCCTCCCCATTGAGTCTGAGGAGATAGTAGCTGAACGAAGGGTGGGCAAATTGCTCTTCGAAGACCTTTGTGATGGTGTCCTTGCTACCGAATTCTTTGATGGTGCTTTCAACATCGATGGCTTCTTGGACATTTTCCCCGGTGACTTCTTCAATGGTCACGCCAGGATTGTCGGCCACCCTCGCCACCTGGTTGTTCCATAGCTGGACGGGGCTGACGAATTCTTCGTACTGGAACTGATTCTTTTCTAGTTCAGACAGCACTGTTGTTGAAGGTGGAGCTCATGGATGTAGAGTCGCGGGACGAGGTTCTTTTTCTGATAAAAAGACACCACTTCCGCAACCATTGTTTGCGGATCATGGCACTCCCGGATGACGTGGGCATGATTGGCATCGTAGTAGCGGGACTGATTTTCGTTATAAAAGAGAGCTCCCCATGGTGTGTCGAGGCGGGTCGAGAAGGCCCCGAGGTAGGAGAGGTCCAGTTTGTATAGATCATCGGTTGGGTTCATGGTTGTTCCTTCCTTCTATTACATCATCCACGTCAGCATGACATTGATAACAAGAACCGTCATGCCGAGTCCGATGGCGGTTTTTTTCGTGGTCAGGGTAATCCGGCCTTTCTTTTGTTTGGATATCACGATCATCAAGGTGACGAGATTGATGAGTAGTATGATCAGTGTTGTTTGCATGGGTCGCTCCTTTAAGATGTAGTGTTTCCTATTTTACCATGAATTGGCTGATGAAGTGGGGAGAAATGAAGGTGAATCCACGTTTGGAGTAGAAGTAGGTTAGATAGAACGAATTTCTTGCGTGGGAGGAGACCATCATGACAACAGTCGGACTCATCAGACATGGCATCACAGAGTGGAATCTATTGGGGAAGGCTCAGGGAATCAGCGACATCCCGCTGAATGAAACTGGCAGGGTACAGGCGGATAAATTGGGTGAGAGGTTAGCCGGCGAGGAGCCGTGGGATCTCATCATCGCGAGTGATCTATGCCGGGCAACTGAAACAGCCGAAATCATAGGGAGTAAAATCGGGCTGTCCCTGCATCATACGGATGAAACGATCAGGGAAGTGAACTGCGGGGAAGCGGAAGGCATGACGGAAGAAGAGCGCCTCGAAAAGTGGGGAAAGGAATGGCGCACCAGGGCTCTTGGGATGGAGAAGCATGAAGACGTAGCGGGCAGGGGCGTAAGGTTTTTGGAAGACGTGGTGCAGAAACATGAAGGCAAGAGGGTGTTGGTGGTGAGCCACGGGGCGTTGATCGGTTTGACGCTCAAGCGATTGATGCCCGATACCTTCCAACAGACGAATATGGAGAATACATCCATCACGGTGTTGCATCATCACGAGGATCGGTGGGACTGTTCCCTATACAATTGTGCTAGGCACTTGATTTAACAAAAAGACCAAAAGGCATCGGGGTGTCTTTTGGTCTTTTTCACGATTCATTCCAGGGTCAGTTCAATCGTCTCGGGCTCTTGTTCTTCACCGTACAAGGTGACAACAGCGGTATAATCATCCTTCCACTGGACAGAAGCGTTCGATCCATTCAGTTTTTTCCCATCATTGTAGATCGTCCGGTCTATATGCTGATGACCAAAGCGAATCCGGATAGAGGAAGGCCCGAAGAAAAAGGGCTCCCCTTTCTCGTTCACTTCTATTAGGTTCGTCCGACTGGGGGATTCGCTTACGAACAAAGGTCGTTCTTTTAGTTCGGTAGTGTACAACAAATACCCTCCAATGGAGAGGAGTGGACCCAGCACCAACAAGATAGCCCACAGAAAACAGCCCCATTTTGCCCACGTTTTTGAGCGTTCAATGTCCTCTTGGTCAAGGTCCATGGGTGAGGTCACCCTTTATTGTTGACCCACTTGATGACCTTGGCAGGATTCCCACCGACTACGACGTTATCAGGGATATCCTTTGTGACCACGGCACCTGAGCCGATGACAACATTGTCGCCGATCGTGACGCCGGGGTTGATGACGGCACGTCCGCCGATCCAGACGTTGTGACCGATGGTGACGGGTTTGCCCGACTCGATGCCGCTGTTCCGCTCATGGGGGTCGATCGGGTGGGTGGCGGTGTAGATGTGTACGCCAGGGGCGATGAAGCAGTTGTCCCCGATGCGGATATCGCATACATCAAGGAGGACGCAGTCAAAGTTCGCGTAGAAGTTCTCCCCGACGTGAATATTGGAGCCATAGTCACAGCGGAAGCTCGGTTCGATGAAGAACTGGTCTCCGGTTTCACCGAATAGTTCGCGGATGATGGATGTGCGCTTGTCGAGATCTGCGACCGGTGAGTGATTGAAGTCATGGATCTTTTCACGGGCATGGGTTCTTCCTGCCACGAGTTCGGGATCGGCGGGATTGTAGTTCTCTCCTGCAAGCATCTTTTCTTTTTCGGTTTTCATGGGCAATGGCCCCTTTCGATTTTAGTTGTGGATCACACTTGGGAAGAAGGGTGGATGTGTGATGTCTTGTACATTCCAGATCCAGCGGTCGGACTCACTGCTGTGGTTCCCGTACACATTCCCGATCAGCTGGTTGTCCTGGTTGGACGGGTGGAGGCTAACCAGGAACAAGCCGGTATCGGTGGGGATCATGATGTTGTTTTCCACCAGATTCTGAGTGGCATGATACTGCATGAGCAGCTGTCCCCCGTCCATGCCCATGGTGTCATTCCCGTAAAGGAGATTATGGGAAATGCGGGTGTGCGTGGTGCCGCCCCGTTTCAAATCGTAACCCCCGATTGAAATACCCGTGTAGCGGTTCCTGTAAACTTGGTTCCAGGCAATCTGGACCCGCGTCGTTTGTTTGCCGGGATGCTCACTGGCAATCTCGATTCCGAGGTCGTTATGATGGGAGATGTTGTGCTCGATGACCACATCCCTCCCTCCGTCCACATAGATGCCTCCGGCGGAGTATTCTTCATGGTAGGCAGGGTTGGAATGACTGCTGACGTTATACACATGATTGTCACGGATGATGCCTTCGCGCGCCTGATCGTATTCCTCAACCGGGGCGATCCCTTCAAAGCCGATGACATCGATGCCGATGTTATCTACATTCCGGATCGTATTCCCACTGATGAAGAATTCCTTCACATTGCCGTTCAACGTCATCGCTTCACTGAATCCGAGGGTCAGGTCTTCGAGGATATTGCCGGAAATCTCGATATCCTGGAGCGGTTCAGGTGCCTCTGTGCCATAGAAGGCGATGCCATGGGCGTTGCCGTTCGGATGGGTGGTAGTGATGTCGTGGATCCGATTATCAAGGATCCGGATGCCTGTCCCATTTCCTTCTACTAAAATACCGGACGGGGTGGGCTCTTCTTGATCGGTGGAGAGGCCACCCACATCGAGTCCCTGGATCGTGATATAGCTTTTATCGCGGATGGTGATGAGGCCGCCATCTGCAGATGCAGTCTCCCCGCTGATCACCGGGACCTCATCTTCATAGTGGGTGAAGCGGATCGGTTCTTGCTTTGTCCCGGAGTGCTTGATGTCTAGCCGTTCCGGATACGTGCCTTCCCTCAGGTAGACTGTGGTACCCGGCACGGCCAGTTTGCTTGCTTTTTTTAACGTCTTGAAGGGCTGTTCCTTTGTGCCGGGATTGCTGTCATCTCCATCGGGAGAGACGAACAAAGTGGACGGTCCGGCTGCTTCCGTGTGAAGAGGTAGGAAGCAACATAGGATGATGGCGATACTGAGGATCTGTTTCATAAAAACTCCTTGATGCTAATGGATTCAAGTGCCGTGACAGACGATCATGTTCGATGGGAGAGGGCCAATCGCTGTTGGGATGGTCGTGATCTGAATGTTTCCATTGATATTTTATTCGTTGCTTAACGTCTTTTAGAGAAATGCGTTCCAATCTTAATGGGATTGTCCCAGGCACACCTTTATACTATTCCTATTAACGATAAAGGAGAGGATCGGATTGCCAAAGAAATCGTGGAAAGAGTACTTTTTTGAGATTGTTCGATCGGTCATTTTCTACAAATAAGTCAGAGCTGTTTGATGTACCACGTATCCATGGTTCCATGCTCGGATCCATCCAAGGGTTCTGTCCGCTTGGTGAAGCCCAATCGATCGTACAGGGAGTTGGCTGCCTTCAGCTGTTCCATTGTTTCGAGATAGCAGTGATCATAGTGGTCTGAGGCGAATTCAAGGGCTGTGTTCATGAGCGCTTTGGCCACACCGAGTCCCCTGGCTTCCGGTGACACATAAAGCTTCTGGAGCTCACAGATCCGTTGTTCCCTATTGAAGGGGGCGATGCCGACCCCTCCCAGGATCTGATCCTGCTCGTTCACCGCGACCCAGTAACAGGCATCAGGCTGTTCACTATAGTAGCTTGATAGGTCGTCCAGATAAGGATCGAAGTAAGCTGTTCCAGGGATGTCGAGATGATTGGCTTCGAGGATGTCGCGGATGATCGCTGCCATCGGCTTGTTGTCTTTCTCTTCCAGTAAACGAATCTTCATGAGGACCTCCGATTGTGAATTTTTAGTATATTCATTATAGGAGAGTTTACGGAAGTCGGCAAGGCGGAGAAAAGGACGAGCGGCCAAGATCCAGGTGCTGAAACTTGAAGTGCGATGAGTGGGCTCATCCTCCCTGGGTGAATAGCAGCTTGATGCCGAACAGAATCAGCACCACACCGGTCGCACCCTCCATCCGCCGTTGGACAATCGGTGATAGGAGCCATTCACGGATGTAATGAAGGCAGATGACGTAAAGGATGAACCAGATTAAGGAGAGGAGTGTATAGGTGAGCCCCATAAGGAGAAACGATGCCATTGCCCGGTCCGTGTCTGTCACGAATTGCGGCAGGAATGTGAGAAAGAAGATCAGGACTTTCGGGTTCAGGAGATTGGAGAGCAGCCCTTGAGTAAGGGGAGAGCGCTTTGGTTCCACCTGTGCCCCTTCATCCTTATGTTTCCTCACCCATAGGGATTGGATCCCCAAGTAAATCAAATAGAGGGCGCCCACCCATTTCAACGTCTGGAACGCCCAGGCTGATTGGAAGAGGAGGGCCGATAATCCACAAGTGACGGCGATTGTATGACCGAGGGAACCGAGTGAAATCCCGACGGCCATCCAGATGCCGTCTCTTTTGCTTCCAGAAATGGTCCTTTTCGTGATCAGGGCCGTGTCGACGCCTGGGCTGATGACGACGAACAGGGTCATCAATAGGAATATGATCATGGTTCTCCCTCCTTGGTGGCTACTTTAGTTAAAAAATGTTAAATTTAATTTAACACGTAATGCATAAATAGACAATTATAATTTAAAATAATTAAATTTAATTTAAAGAGGTGTCACCATGGAACAAGACGAATTAGCGAAGAAGATCACCCAGCTCAGAAAAGAAGCGGGCAGGACGCAAACTCAGCTCGCTCAGGATGCAGGGCTCACGACATCCATGCTCAATCAGATTGAAAAGGGGAAGGCGACACCGTCCATCCAGTCGCTGAAGTCCATCGCCAAAGCCCTCGATACACCGGTGTTCACCTTCCTCATGGAGCAACACGATGCAAGCGAGCTGATTGTCAGGAAGGAAGAACGGAAGCAGATGATGATCGACGGGATCCACTACGAACTGGTGTCGCCGGACTTCACCAGCACATTGGTCACGGCCATCATGCGGCTATCCGCAGGGGCAGCATCTTCCGACTCACCGCTTTCCCATAGGGGGGAAGAAGTGGCCTTTGTCATGCAGGGGCCGATTGAATTGACGCTGGAAGGAACCACGCATATCCTTCAGGCAGGGGACAGCGTGAAGATCCCTCCTTTTGCCGAGCATATGTACCGAAATACCTCTCAAGAGGAGGTAAGTATCCTTTTCTCTGTAACGCCTCCTGCATTTTAATTGGTTGGGTACCTTCCGTGCTCTCTTAGGAATCTAAGAGGGTTTTTTGTATTTTCCAAAAAACTCCCACATATCTCTCCTAATTTGATATCGTTAGAATATACTAAATTTACAGATAAATACATAAGGGGGATTATTTGTGGGAAATGGGATTGTGTGTGAATCGGTGACGAAGGAATTCAAGGGGGATGGAATCGGGACCAAGGCGTTGGACGGGGTGGATTTGACGTTTCATGATGGAGAGTTCGTATCGATTGTCGGTACCTCGGGTTCCGGGAAATCTACCCTTCTCAGTTTGATCGGGACACTGGATGCACCAACTTCAGGAACCGTCATGATCGGGGAGAAAGATGTCCGGAAGATGAAGAAAAATGATCTGGCCGATTTCCGTTTTGAAACGATCGGTTTCATCTTTCAGCAGTTCCATCTTCTCCCGACCCTTACATCACTCGAAAACGTCATGGCCCCGTTGTTTTCCCGGAAGGTCTCTTACAATAAAAAAGAAAAGGCGATGGCGGTCCTTGAAAAAGTAGGGCTGAAAGATAAGGTGAATTCCCTCCCATCCCAGCTCTCGGGTGGTCAGCAGCAGCGCGTTGCCATTGCAAGGGCACTGATTCATGAACCGAAGTGGCTCCTTGCCGATGAGCCGACGGGGAATCTCGATTCGGAAACGGGAGAGGTGATCTTCGAAACCCTCTCAGCCCTTAACAGGGAAACGGGCTGTGGCGTCATCTTCGTCACACATGATCCCGCCCTTGCGGCGAAAGCGGATCGCATTATCGAGATGAAGGATGCCCGGGTGATTTCGGACAGGGCAGGCATGGCTCTATGATGAGGTTCATCTGGAACAGCTGGTGGCGGAATAAGGGGCGATTCATCCTGCTGTTGGTCGGGGCGCTCATCGTCAGCACGGGGCTCAGCTATCTGGTCGGGGTGACCCAGTCCAATTCGGGAACGGTCGTGGATGAACTGCAGCAACGCTGGAAGTCCTCCTACCATATCGTCGTCCGACCTGCCGATTCCCGCAGCGTGACAGAGGAGTTGAATCTTCTCGAACCGAACTACCAGAGCGGCTTATCCGGCGGGATCACCATGGAACAGCTGGAGACAGTGAAAGGGATCGACGATGTCGAGGTGGCGGCACCGATTGCCATGATCGGGTTTGTGGATAATGAAATCTGGATGGAAAAAGTGGCTCTTCAAGAACCTGGTATTTACCGCGTAGACTGGACAGAAGATTTGAATGACGGTGCCGGTGTGCGGAAAAACAAATCCAGCTACTATTATACGGTCGGCTGGAAGGTAGAAGGCCTGGATAGTGAATATGGAACGTTGAATTATTATGAGGATGAGAAGGTGCCTCTGGGGATCCTTTCAAATGTTATGCTGGCTGGTGTAGACCCGGAAGCTGAAGATGCCCTTGTCGGCTTGAAGGGAGCTGTCCTGGAGGGAGAGAACAGTTCCTATTTTGATGAAGCTGCCGAAGTCACCCAGACGGACCGTGGAGAAGGAAGGACGCAAACCAACATTCAGGTTCTCTTGAGTAACGTGGACTTTGTCGATAGCAAAACCACCTATACTTTTTCAAAGCTCGATGTCCCTTTTTCTTCAGTGGAAGAGCGGGACAAGACGATGGAAATGATAAAAGAGAAGGGTGGGGAGGAATACCTGGATACGCAAGAAGGGGAGGAAATCAGCACTCACTCGTTTACCTCGGAGGAGACCCATAAAGCGTATATTAAAAATATCCTGAATCCAAAACCCGATGGAGTTGAATTTTTGGATGATCCCTTTGTATTTTTCAAGGCATCTCCTGTTAATTATAAGCCGGTAGACAGTCCCTTCCCGGAGAAATGGCCGTTCGCTTATGAAGTCAAGCCATTTTCTATCCCTGAAGATTCACCGCTTCTGGAAAGTGAAGTCTACCGGGAAGTGAAACTTACGGGAAAGGATGTAAACGACTGGAAATATTTAAAACTTAACTTTAGAGGGGTATATGATCCTACCAAACTCGAAATCTCAAAGGATCCATTAACAGAGCTGCCGATGGAAACCTACTTCCCGGCAAAATCGACGTTGGTGATGGATGAGGATCAGAATCCTGTCAATCCACCAGCTGATATGAAGCCGGTAAACAACCCTTACGGATTCCTCACAAAGCCGCCGATGATGCTGACGACCCTGGAGGCCGCGGAGAAGGTGCTTGGGGAAGAGCCCGTTTCCTCGATCCGGGTCAAAGTGAAAGGCGTCGAAACCATGAATGATGTGAGCGAGAAACGCCTTCAAGCCGTGGCCGATCAAATCGAGAAGGAAACGGGTCTGATCACTGACATCACCCTCGGTTCCTCCCCTCAACCGGCTCTGACCCATGTCCCCGGTTTGAAAGGGAAGGAAGGAATCGGATGGGTGGAACAGCCGTGGATCAAGATCGGATCCTCCATGACGATCTTCAAGGAAGCGAAGGTCGGACTGAGCGCCATCATTGCCAGTGTGATCCTTGTCGCCATCGTCTATGTCTTCTCGTCTAACCTGATCATGATGTTCACGAGGAAGAAGGAATTCGCCGTTCTCCTTTCCATCGGTTGGAGACCGAATCAGCTGTCGAAGCTCCTGTTCATGGAAGCCATACTCCTCGGAAGCTTCGTTTCGCTTGTGAGCTGGGTCATCCTTGGGTACTTCTATGTGAGCTCAAGCGTTTCCACATCGATCGTGCGCTTTATCCTCATCGGTTGTTTCGGTCTTCTGATCTACCTCCTCGGTACGGTCATACCGGCCATCCTGGTGCGGAAGATCAAACCGTACGAAGCGATGAGGAGTGGTGAAATCACCGCGGTTGGTAGGCGGTTACTGCCCTCCTCATCCATTTTCACCATGAGTGTGAACCATTTTATCGGAACGTGGAAACGGAGCATCCTTTCCATTGTCTCCATCGCCCTTCCGACGGGTCTCTTCATCCTCTTCCTCTTCATCACTTTCAGACTGAAGGGGGTCATGTTTGCCACATGGCTCGGGGAATACGTCGCCATGGAAGTCGGGGCCATGCATTACATCGCCATGGGTGTCGCCCTTCTCATTGCCATTCTGACGACGACGGAGATCATCTGGCAGAACGAGTCTGAGAGGAAGCCTGAGATTGCCCTTTTGAAATCTGTCGGGTGGCAGAACGGTAAGGTCCGCAGGCTTGTCCTGTATGAAGGACTCCTCAGCGGCCTTGCAGCCGGCATCCTCGGCCTGGTGATCGCCATTACGGCCATCTGGAGGATTTACGGAGAATTCCCGATGGAGCATCTTCCGTTCATTCTGGCCTGCATCCTCATCCCGATCGCTACGGGTATGCTTGGGGCCTTATTCCCGGCAGCAGCGGCGGTCAAGGTCATGCCGTACCAGGCGCTGGGGGGAAGTGCCGATACTTCAGAGAAAACGGAAAAAGGGTTCAAAGTCGTCCTTGTGACAGGAGGCATCATCCTGTTTGCCGGCATGATCGCCGTGCTCGCAAATGCCGTACCTCAGGTCAGAGAGTCAGCATCGGAAAAGGTGGATCCTTCTACAGTGAAGGGGACGGATGGAGAGACGCAAAGTGTGTTCAAGCAAGAGGAGAAAAAAGTAAAACCTGAGGACAAAGACAGTGAGGAAGAACGTGATTCGCAGTCAATCGAGAATCAAGCCTGGAAAATCGCAGAGCTCGATGATGAAGTGACGGAGGATCAGTCCTTAAGGATTTTATTTAAAGAAGCTGAAGCAGAGGAGCCCATTAGCCCCGAGAACCCTGATAACCGGATCATTACATTGCAGGGGGAGTTTTATCTGGATGCACGTAAGGATGATGAATATTCAATTGATGATACAGAGTTCACCCTGAAAGGACTTGATCTTATGGATGATCAGAACAATGTCTACACACCTGTTCAAACAAACGTCCTTGAAAGGGAGAATTGGAACAATATCAAACTTCTAAAAGGAGGCCATGTCATTCTTCAACTAAGCTTTGAAGTGCCAAAAGACGCAACGCCACTCTACATGAGGAGGGCCACAAGCGGGAAGCCGCGACCTTACTTACTGATTGATTTGAAGGGGATGGGTGAGGAAGCAACAGAGTGATGGGAGTAAAGGTGGAACATAAAAAAGGGGGAGTATGTGTGAGGATCATGAATGTGGTAGAACTGTCGATAAGAGAATTCAAAGTAAATGAGAAGGATATCCAGATGATTACAGGGAAGGCAGGTGAGGCCTTATGAAGAAACTCATCCTTTCATTGGTCGGGGCACTCATTGTCATCGCGGGAATCAGCTATCTGGTTGTGGTGATGTCCGGTTCGGGTACGGATGAAAAAACGACAGGCGCCATCAAACAGGAAGAAAAGAGCAAAGAGAAAGAAGGGAACGAATCGCAAGAAGCATTGGCTGCCTTGGAAAACGGGGCTAATAAAGTAACATTGGGTGAAGCAAAAGAATCCGCTGACTATTCCATTGTAGTGGACCAGGCAGAACCTGTAGAAAAAATCGCTCCTGAGAACCCAGACAATGAGATCATCACACTTCAGGGGGAAGTGAAAATGCTTCCCAATGAGAATACACAAGGAACAGATGCCGATTCACCATTTGCCCTCAGAGGTCAGATTGTAATCGATGAAAACGGAGAAGAATACGAAGCCGTCCAAACGACATTTGTTAAAAAGGAACGCTGGAACAATGCGAATATTAAGCCTGATGGTCACATCATCTTTTTAAAGAGCTTTGAAATACCGAAAGATACGAAAGTCCTTTATTACAAAATGGATAAAAACGGAATGCTTTTGTCGGATCTGCTTGTTGATTTGGAGGCGTTGGATAGAGAATAAGAAGGCAGTTGCTTCAATGGACGGTGGTGTGTGGCACCATCGTCTTCATGTTTCAAGGAAGGGGTCCAATCATGAAAGAACAAGTCATACATATAGATGGTTACCGGGTAAGGATCAACACGTGGGGAGAAACATATCTGCCCACAATCGTATGCCTGCATGGCCTGGGAAACTCTAGTTTAAGTTTCCTCGAAATCGGTGAAGCGCTGAAGAGTGAATATCATATGGTTTCCATCGATCTTCCCGGCCATGGCCGAAGTGAAGCATTCAAATCAGAAGAAGAATACAGTATGACGGGTATGGTGGGGTGGATTCATGATGTTCTTGCGAAGCTTGGTGTCTCCGGGTTCTATTTCCTGGCTCATTCGTATGGAGCCGATATCGCCCTTCACTTTATGAAAGAATACGGTTCATCTGTGATCAGGACAATTCTCATCGACGGAGGCTATACAACCAAAAAGTCATTCTATGAAATCGTAGATGGCCTGGCACAGAGCCCGGACTGGAAATGGCCGAATATCAACTCGGTGGAAAAGGAAGTCCACTACACCACGGAGTCCTTTACGGCATTCGAATATCCGAGCTTAACGGCTTTCCTGGAAAACGAAGAGGCGAAAGCAAGCGAATGGTCGACGCTCAAACGAAAGGCTTCCGAAGACTATGTGAAGGAAGTGGATGGGAAAATAAAACTGATAGCGACACCCGAAGTAGCGACTGCTGCCATACGGTCCATGGCACAGTCACCCATCCGCGACCTTTATCAGGAGCTGGACAGTGAGAAGATTACCCTGCTGGTCGCAACCCTCCCCGCGGAATTCTCAGTTATCAATGAGGGCCTACTTGAAGATGTGAAACGCATGTCTGATATCACCATCAAGTACATCGAAGACACCACCCATATGCTTCATTGGGATGACCGTGAGGCCGTCGTGGGAGAGATCAGGCGGGATTTTAAATAGAAAAAGGGAGACGCTTGAGAGCATGTATCTCATGTGTCTCCCTTTTTGAAACAATCAGGATTCGTTACTGAAATCAATAATCCGGAGTGCGTTGCCACTGGGATCTTGATAGACGGCATATCGTCCTGGTGGGATGTCAAAGGGCTCTTTTAGGCAAGTTAGAGTATTATTTTTTTCGCGATGAAACTCATCCACGCTGTCCACTAGGAAAACCCCGCCTGGTCCAAGCTCTTTTTCGTCCTCTTCAAGTAAAAGTCTGATGGTGGAACCAGGAATGGTGAGGGCAGCTGTATGCTTCCCTTCCCGCCACGCTTCTTCGTACCCGAGTGTTTCACGGTAAAAGGTGAGCGCCTGTTTTAAATCGTCGACCGGATGATACAAGAAAACCATTTTCTCCATCACTGATCCCCCTAGTATAATTTGATTATGTATAACATAAGGTGATTATGTATAGCGTAAACGCTTTCTGTTGAGCTGTCAATGTGATAAACTGAATAGTATGAAAAAAGAATGGATGCCAATCGCAGGTACAAAAAAAGATACGTTGATGCAAGTGTCTCTGGAGGAGTTCAGCATCAAAGGTTTCGAGGGTGTGAATATCACAGAACTCGCGACCAAAGCAGACATGACCACAGGTGCGGTCTATCACCACTTCGGTTCGAAATTAACACTCTATACCGTAGTCAGGAGGGAAATGGAGCAACGGATTATTGATCGGATGGAGGGAGCGGCCGCACTATTCACCAAGACAGAAGAAGCCATGAAATCAGCCCTTCTGTCAGGATTAGTCTTTTCCGCCAAACAAAATATGTGCAAGCTCATGGGGGAAGAACAGCCTTTAGGAATGGAAGATCCCATCAAGGACTTTTTAGCAGAGCTCAACATTCAAGGGGAGCTACCCATCGAAATTGTGAGTGTTTCTGTGTGGCGTTCGATCCTAATGCAGATTAGCGAGGGTCAACTTACGGTCGATCAAGGGAAGCAACTGCTTGAATGGTTGTTTCGATAGGGAGGAACGGGATGACCATCACGTATCGGAAGGCGAGGGAGGAAGACGAAAATGAGCTGTTCAATCTGGCAGCAAAACTTGCTGCAAGTTTCAAGGTAGAGAGAGAAGCTTTCTCTCATGTGTTTCAGCAGGTTATGCAAAGCGAAAAGATGGAAGTCGTCGTGGCTGAAATGGAAGATGGGCTTGTCGGCTACGCTTACCTCCTTCACCACCCGGCCTTTTACGCCAATGGAACGATTAGTTGGGTGGAGGAATTGTATGTATCTGATGAATATAGAGGAATGTCAGTTGGGAGACAACTTATGGATGAAGCAGAGAGGCTTGCAGTGGAATGTGGGTCAAGGTTAATCGCCCTGGCTACAAGAAGAGCTGGAGAATTCTACGCTTCCATCGGATACGAAGAATCGGCTATTTACTATAAGAAGACATTCTGAAAGTAGCTGGAATAAATTTGAAACCTTTCTCGAGCAAGTTCGTATGTATAGTAAAGATGGATTCCACTCGACGAAGGAGGAAACCGATATGTGGTGGTTTGTCATACTGATTGTAGGGGTTTTATTGTTCGCGTTATTCATTGACTGGAGACGCAGGAGAAACAACAATAACCCTCATATCCCAACCGATCCGAATGCGAAGCCGGGAGACAGTTCGAATTATATGATGGGGGACAATCGACATACTGGAAGTGGCCAGTAGAGTTTATTTCTTCTCTTAATGGCTTGTCGATTTCGTCAGTTACTTAACGGACACCACTGGAGATAATGTTCGATTTTAGACTTGAATAAATGGAAATGTGACCGTTCCTTTCCGCTGCAGGCGCTTGCTTTCCGCGGGGAGGAGATCGAGCCTCCTCGTGCCTGCGGGGTCTCGCTTCTCCTCCTTTCCGCAGGAGTCAAGCGCCTTTCGCTTCAATGCACTCTTTGGTTTATAAGGTTGAGCGTTCGGTATGATACGAGTGATCAGGAGCAACTTTACATAGAATACTTATCAATCAATATCCAGATTGCAACTTCACGTTACATCACAGAGTGAAGTGCAGCGGAGGGAGTCCGACTCCAACGGGAAACAGCGAGTAGGGTGAGACCCCGCAAGAATGAGGAGGCTCACCGGGAGCCCCGTGGAAAGCGGACTCACGCAGCGAAACGGAACGTCCTGCATTAGAAATACTTAATAAGATAAGAGGGGGATCCATCATGACAACCGTTACCTTCACTGCCAGCACGGCAGGAGAAGATGCACGTATGGAGCAAACGTTCAGCCTTGAGGAACTGAATATTGATGAAAGTGGAACCAAAGAAGAAATCGCATATGCCATTCGAAGATGCTTTGAATCCTGGCTCATGGACTCTGTTTCGTTTTCCATTGTGGTAGATGGGCTGGACGTGGACGTAAGTGGGGAGCAGGATTAGCCGAACAGGGGGGAAGGGACTCCCTGTTTTTTTGCGTGAAAAAGCAAGATGATCATTTTAGTTAATGGTATATTTAAACAAAAAGGGTGTGGAATGGGGATGCGTTATGTTGCATTGGCCATGCTTCTAGTAAGTATCCTGTGCGGTTGCCAGCGTCTCGCGACGGTCGAAGTGGTCAACAATCACGGGGAGTTTCAGAATAGCGAAGGGTTAAAGACATTTGCAAAGAATGTCAAAGAGGGGAAATCCCAGGTCATCGTAGTTACGGGATCGAGGGTCAACGGGTCGTACATACCATGGACTATACGGGCAAGCAGATCGAGGTGACTCACAGCGTAGATGGTGAACTTATCGAAGAATATGTCTGTGGGAACTTCACGATTACAAAGGGGAACGACGGAGAGCATTATAGCTTGGAAGGATGCGATTTTGAGAAAGACGGAAAGCTTCAGCTCGCACCTGTTCAATGATGAAAGAAACGGAGAGAAGACAATATGACAGTTCAGAAGTTTCACAGGGCATTCGGCGTGTACGGAATTTATGCCAGGGACGGGAAGCTCCTGGTCATCCTGAAGAACGGGGGACCCTATATTCACCGTTATGATCTACCCGGGGGAAGTCTCGAAGACGGGGAGTCGCTGCAAGAGGCAATGAAAAGGGAGTTCCTCGAGGAAACGGGTGTGGAAATTGAAATCGAAGAGAACATCGGTGTGACGGACTTCAAGCTCCCATGGGAATGGCGTGGCTTCACCAATGTCCATCATATCGCTGTCTATTATTCTGTCAGGAAAATCGGTGGTGGAATCGTGGTGCCCGAGCAATTCGAGGGGCAGGATTCCCTGGGGGCTGTATGGGTGTCGGAAGACGATGTGTCCATGGAGAATGCGTCTCCGCTCGTGCTGAAGGCATTTGAGTGGCTGCGGACCGGCGGGCTTGGCGAAGCCGTTGTATATGATGAGTGGGAAGTGCTATCGGGGAAATAGAGGAGCTGGAGAAAGGGAGGAGGGAATGCCGATGACTACATTTTCAGCATTGGTACCCACTGCTGTTCGTCCTGCTGGTAGTCATTGCCGGGCTGATGATGAAGGTTTCCGTAGGGCGGGCTGTCACGCTGATGGTCATGGGCTTTTTCCTTTCCAATCTGGCCATCTTCATCCTGCTATCGGGAGCAACGGAACACATATCGGTGCTGAGCGGGATATCCTTTTCAGAAGTGGTTTCCGAAATGCTCGTTCCTTCGATGTACGCCTGTATATCCTTCTCTTGCTGATTGGGTACCTGGTGACCTGTTTGGTGAAACGAGGCATGCGGAGCCGGGGTGCCAGACAGTAAGGTGAACAGCATCATAGTAAGAGCTGGGACAAAAGTGTAATAGAGATAGTAAAACCGGAATTCATTTGCCTACCATTTGGCAAATGAATTCCGGTTTTTGATTTATTTCATTACGATATCATTGTTTCTAGCGGTTGATTGGAGTGCAAGACGAAGACTCCAGCGGGAAGAGTAGCTGATGTGAGACCCCGCAGGCGTGCCGAGGAGGCTCACGGGCTACCCGCGGAAAGCGAAGTCTTGCACGGAAATCATGAGTGGCATAAAGAATCTATACGGAACTTATTCGTGTCCGATGGTCGTTTTTTGATTTGTCCCAAGTTCTTTTTTTTAGAATCAATCAATCCCAATGCTCGGCATGATCCTCAATGAGAGAGATCATGGAAGCGATGGCCGGGGAGATCCATTTGTCCTTATGATACGCGACGAATGTGGTGATTTGATACGCCGGATCTTCAATGATGTCGCCTTTGAACGCGTGTTGATCAATTTCATTCTTCACGGTGAAATACGGGAGCATGGAGCTTCCGAGGCCGCTCATGACACAGCGCTTTATGGCTTCGATGTTTCCGAATTCCACGCTTCCCTGGATCTCCAGACTTTGCTGATCGATGTACCGGTCGAACAGGCTCTTGTAGGCACATGTTTTTTCTGTATATAGGACGGTCCGTGTCGGATCGGTATCTTGTTCGGTTGGCGGTGATATCAGTACCATCGGCTCGTGCTTGATCGATTCCACGGTCAGCTCCTTCGGGGTCCAATCCTTCGTCTCGAGGATCAGGGCAAGGTCGATGGTGCCGTTCTGAAGCTCCGAGTGGAGATTATGAAAGTCGATGGACGAAATCGACAGGTTCACGTTCGGGTATTTTCTTTTGTATTCGACGAGGATCTGTGGCAACCGGTAGCTCGTGAGGTGATCGAATGCCCCGATTCTGAGGTTGCCGCTCGGCTCATCATGATGGGTGGCCTTTTCCTTTACTTCTGTATAGAGGTCAATGATCTTGGTGGCGTAGGGGAAGAACTCTTTTCCAAAGGTGGTGAGGACCACTTTCTTCCCGAGTCGATCGAATAGGGGCTGATGAAGCTCATCTTCCAGGTCCTTGATGTGATTGGTGACGGAGGACTGGGCATACCCCAGCTCGTCTGCCGCTTTTTTGAATCCGCCTTTTTCGACGATGGTCTTGAATGTGAGCAGATGTCGCAGTTCCATAGTGATTCT
Source organism: Rossellomorea marisflavi (assembly GCF_001274775.1). Classification (GTDB taxonomy): domain Bacteria; phylum Bacillota; class Bacilli; order Bacillales; family Bacillaceae_B; genus Rossellomorea; species Rossellomorea marisflavi. The sequence continues at coordinate 633,791 of NZ_LGUE01000004.1, read as the reverse complement.
CCTTAAGTTCAGTATTACTGAACGTTTCGTTCTGATATATCTATTTTACTAAACGATAGATGTTCAATACAATAAAAAGAGTCAAACACATTCAAGAAAAGGTGGATTCAATCATGAGCAAAGATAAAACAAAACAAGCCGTACTCGACGCATTTTCATTCCGTCATGCCACAAAAGCATTCGATCCGGAGAAAAAAATCTCCGATGCCGATTTTGACTATATCCTTGAGACAGGAAGATTATCACCGAGCTCCGTGGGCTATGAGCCTTGGAAATTCGTTATCCTTCAAAATCCTGAAATCCGCGAGCGACTGCGCGAAGTAAGCTTCGGAGCACAAGGGCAGTTGCCGACTGCAAGTCATATGGTCATCATCCTTGCGCGTAAGAATGCGACGCCAGAATCAGACTATGCGCAGCACCTGTTGAGAAACGTCAAGGAAGTACCCGATCACATGATGGACGAGATGGTGGCGGCGTATAGAAGATTCCAAGACGAGGACATCAACATCTACGAAAGCGAACGGGCATTATTCGAATGGGCCAGCAAGCAGACGTACATCGCCCTCGGCAATATGATGACCTCAGCCGCCATGATCGGCATCGATTCATGTCCGATTGAAGGATTCAACTATGAAAAAGCCACCCTCATCCTCGAGGAAGCAGGTATCCTTGACAGCGAGAACTTCGGTATCTCGGTCATGGCGGCATTCGGGTATCGTGCAGAAGAACCTCATCGTGGGAAGTCCAGACAGGCCATGGAAGACGTCGTGGAATGGGTGAACTGAGTAAGTAGAAAATAAAGTAGTGAAAACGTCATATCCTATGGGGATGGCGCCTATTGTTAACATTCAGCTATAGTAATAGACGAACATAAGCTTCAAGTTATCTTGAGGCTTTTTCTTTTTGAAAAAATAGTTGAAACGTTCCATCTATCAGGATTGTCTAACGTATAGAAAAGGTGGTGAAGCCCATGGTGGATTTGGTGAAGAAAGCAAAGAAGGGGAATGCGAAGGCATTCCAGGAATTGATCCAGCTCGAGAAGGCCCGGCTCTACCGGATGGCCTATCTCTATGTGAAGAATGAAAATGATGCACTGGATGTGGTCCAGGAAGCGGTTTATAAAGCGTACGTATCGATTGATAAACTGAAGCAACCCCATTACTTTTCCACGTGGATTACGAGGATATTGATTCATGCGGCTCTGGATTTCATCCGGAAGCACGAAAAGATGACGCTTAAGGATGATCTCGATGATGTGGCGAAGGAGCAGGACCTCGGGATCGAGGACCGGATGGATCTGGTAAGGGCGATCGAGCGGCTGGATGTTCCATACAAGACGGTGATCATCCTCCGGTACTACAAGGATTTGACGGTGAAGCAGATCGCCGAACTCCTCGAATGTCCTGAAGGCACGGTCAAAGTCCGCTTACATAGGGCGATTTCCTATTTGAAAACAGAGATGAAAAAGGGGTGCGTGTGATGAAAGAGCCGTGGACAAATGAGATGAAGGAACAGATCGATGACATTCATATCCCTGAGGAACGGTTGAACCGGTCCATCGAAGTTGCCATCCATAGAGGGAAGAAGGAGCGGAGAAAGTTTCCGGTCAATCGCTTCTTGCTCACAGCGAGTGCCGCCGTTGTCTTGTTCGGCCTGTTTGTTGGGTCGGCATTCGTATCGCCGGCCATGGCGAGCATGGTAGCAAAGATTCCGTATCTGGGTAAGATCGTCGTACCGGAAAATGGTGAGGATGTTGTTCAGGAGATTGCAGATGAACTTGAAGAGAAGTATACCATCATGGGAATGGGAGTTTCGTATCCTGAGAAGGTCATCCGGATCTCGATCGGTGGTGACAATTCCTACTATACCAAGGTGAAATCCGAAGTAGAGCGAGATGTGAAGGATATCTTAAAGAAAAGACATCATGATGCGTATGGAGTAGAGGTGAACCGAGGTAGAGAAGAAGTTATGGAACCGACCGAGGAAGAAAAAAGAAATTCCCAGGAGTTCATGACCATCTATGACGAATTGGCAAAGGAAGCAGATAAACGGGGCATCGGCTTGCTCCAGACGAGCGTGGATTATGGTTCGAGAGAGCTGCAATTTGAAATCCCTAGTAATGAAGACACGGAAGAAGAAATCAAGGAAATACTCGATGGAACCGTAAGCTCACACGGAATGGATGAAATCAACGTGTCCTTCAAGAAAATTAACATGGATAAACGGGATCAAGATAAACGCTGGCGGGAAATCCTCACCCTCCTGCAAGACGATCTTCTTGGGAAACAGGAGTACAACGTCAGAATGGTGGGCTACTCTGTCCATCCGGAGCCGGAAATCCAGGCATTCTTGAGCATATCGAAAAAGGATGTCGATGCGAAGGCATTTGCAGAGGAACTTGAGAAAGCCATCGATGAAGTATTGCAGTCGGACAAACTGAGCTCTAAGGTGAAGGATGATGACTACCATATTAACATCTACAGCAAAGAGGATAAGATTCTTAATTGATAAGAAAGGGCGCCAATGGCGTCTTTTTTCTTATATTGTCAGGAAGATAAATACAAATAATGGTATAGTTAGGTGAAGACTACATACAGGAGGCACGCCTATGAGCCAATCCATTGAAACGCTGAAATAACAATAATTGGCTTTACTAGTGACCAATGTATTATTGAGAAAGTTACATGATTTAAAAAAGTTGTTTGTAATAATGCTGTGCTGGATGGTGCCTCTGCTAAAAGTTACTCCAACGCGGAAGAGTGTTAAGTAATCATGCATGACGATATTCGAATAAGAGGGTGCTTATCCTGTCGTTTGTAAAGCGATTTGAATTTAATTTGTGGATTGTTTTTTCTATATTAATACTGATAGTTCTCTTATTTATTTCAGGACATATCTCGTCTGAGAATTCAACATCAGAAGAATCAACGATGAAAGACTACTTAAAAGAGAAATATAAGGAAGAGTTTGAAATAGGAGAAATTCAAACATTCAATCTAGGTTTTGCAGCAGGTGAATTAATACAAGCTAGAGCAAATCCGATTTCCAATAATGAGATGGTTTTTATAGTTTCTAGAGATAGTAACAATACAAATTATGAAGATTCTTATTCAAAATTATTAGAAGAGAAATTTGTGAGAAATTTATTTTCAGAAAATTTAAGTGAGCTGAGTGTAAATACAAAATATTATATTACGACTGCATATAATGGGGATCTTGGGGGAGACGGGGGGAAGGAAATTGAAATAAACAAACTAAATCCTTCTTTTGTAATCTCAATCCCTGTTGAGCGTGGCTATGATAAAAGTGATTATACCAAAAAAATACTGAATTTGATTTATAGCATAGAAAAAGAGGAAGTCGGCTACTACAGAGTTAGAATTGAATTTGTCGACAATAAGAATGCAGGCATTATCGAGGAGTATATTAACTTATCTCAAAAAAAATTAACACAGAACGAGTTAAAAGAGAGGAATTTTTCTGAAGTTAAAAGGCAATATGAAAGAAGTATTATTGACCGTTTTACTTATGACAGTAAAGATGTAGATTTTAAAAATAGCCTACATTTCATTCGAAGTTTGTTAGACAAAACATATAAAGAAAGATAAATGTGATAACGGTCATAGTATCTTAGTCAGGTGTCGAGACGTTCTTGACAGCCTGAGAACTTCCCCATGAGGAGGTTCTTTTTTGTTTACAGGGTAATGAGTACCCAACGTTTGAAAAACGAGACCATCAAGCCGCAAACCCGATGGAGTAGCCGTCATTCTACATTCCTCAGTAGGCGGTCGATTTGCTTCTGTACAAGGTAATGAGGGCCCCGGCGATCACGGCGACACTGATGAAGGTGATGGGAAGCAGTAGTGGTGACGAGGTGTAGGTGGTACCGAATGTTACTTCTGACGAGAAGGATCCAGCTGCCTCAAAGTCAGGCGTGTAGTTCATCGTCCTGATGATACCGGCCACGTAAGTCCCAAGGAAAAATAGCAGATGGATGCCGATGGAGATGGCAATGGACTGCAAGAAGAGTTTCATGTGAATCCACCTTTCATGTCCTTTTAAACCATAATATACCATTATGAGTGGCTGGTAAAGTGAACACCATGTCTCCTGATTGTTATTCCTTAAGAATTCTTAAGAACTTCCCCCCTGAAACATTAAGGTTCCGTGAATATAATGAAGGTATCAATGAACGGAGGGGGAGGTGCACTATGGATATCATCGAATTGCTCAGTCTTGCGGCAGGCATCATGTTTACGCCCATTTCGGATGAGGTGATTCTTCTATCGAGCCTCGGGATCTGGGCGGCGGACGGGGTGAATCCGTACGGTGTCTGGCTTGCGTCGTGGGGGACGGTCTTCGTGGCCTTCCTGTGGTTTTATGTGGTCGGGATGTTCTTCCGGAGCATTCCCTTATTCAATAAATGGATGTCGACGAAGTGGTTGAATAAGGCAGAGAGGATGCTTTCCCGCTATGGATTCTGGGCGGTGATGGTGTCGTTTTTCGTGCCGGGGATCCGTCATCCGATCCACTATGTGGCGGGCATCATGCGGATGCCACTCAGGAAATATGTGACGGCAACGCTCATCGCCTCATCGATCTACACGGGGATCTGGACCGGACTTGTATACACGTTCGATGAAAAGGTCGGAGTGGAATTCGTGGTGGGGATATTGCTTGATGAGTTACCCCTGGTGTTGACGATCGTCGTGCTCGTTGTCGGCTTCATCGTGCTCAGGTGGAGACGGAAGGTCCATAAAGAAGAACTCATAGAAAAAACGCCTGGATTCTAGATTCCAGGCGTTTTTCATTACGTTTTCGGGAAGGTGAAACCTTCTCCGAATACATCGCGCACGTCGTGGACGACGACGAATGCTTTGTCATCGATCTGTTGGATCATCTTTTTCAGGAGGAAGAGCTCCTGCTTATTGATGACCACATACAGGATATCCTTCGATTCCTTGGAGTAGTGGCCGCGGGCGTTGATGATCGTCGCACCACGGTCCATCTCGGCGCTCACTTTCTCGGCGATGGCGTCGGTGAGGGGCGAGATGATGGTGACAGCCTTCCGCGTATCGAAACCGTCGATCAGATAGTCGAGGATCTTTGTACTGATGTAAATCGAAATCCCGGTGTACATCGTGTTCTCGATCCCGATGACGAACCCGGATCCGATCACCACAAGAATATCGAACACGAACATGCTCGTGCTCACGGCCCAGCCGAACTTCTGGTTGAGCATGCGGGCAACGATCGTGGACCCGCCCGTTGTACCGCCTGAGCGGAGGACAAGGCCGAGACCGATCCCGATGAACACACCGGCAAAGACCGTACCGAGCATGATATCAAGGGAACGTCCCATTCCTTCTGTGAAGTGCAGGAACACCGATGTGAAGAAGATCGCCAGCAGCGTATACCACGTCACGCGTTTATTCAGTACTTTATAGCCGATGGCCAGCAAAATCCCGTTCATGATAAAGTTCGTGTAGCCCGGTGACCAGCCGAATACATAGTAGAGGGTCATGGAGATCCCCGTCACGCCTCCCTCGCCAAGCTCATTCGGAATCGCGAACAGATTCACCCCTAGCGCGAAGAACAGGGATCCGATAATAATCAATGTGATTTCTTTAGCTGTCGAATTCATATGTGATCACTCCGTTCCGTTTGAATACCAGAATACTATAGCACAGAGGATGGGCGGGGGGAAGGTGATTCAGCCGGTTCGGTGGGGTTATTTCAATGGAAGGGATCGTTTTAGTTATGAGGTTTACTTTAACTGGTAGTATATCCAGTTAGGAGGGGATTATCGGCTGGGTAGGCACAAAAAAGACCCCGACGATGGGGCCAATCAAGACGTGGTTCAGTGGGTGACAATCTTTTTTTGACGCTCAATGATCTTGAGGAGCAACAGGATCCACCATACGGAAAGGAACAAGTAGCCACTGGAGGCGTACCAGGCCCAAAGCGCCCCTTGATGCAGTTCGTTCACCAAGTGTTGATATTCATTCAGTTCCGGCGGTGCAACGATGCTATTCAAAATCGAAACGATGGGAACGGTGATGGCCACCCATATGACCAAGAGGGACATCCGTCTTGTTTTTTGTGTGGATACGTTGTAGATGGCAACCCCGATGGTGACGGCCAAAAATAGATAATAGGCGATCCAAAACCAGGGTGGAAGAGTGTTCGCCATGTGACATTCCTCCTTCATGAATTCTTGAAGCTTACTTCATCTTATACGTATAAAACGTGACGGATTCATCCAGGCTTTCTTCCTTCAACACGGCAAAACAGAGAGTATCGTTGAAGTAAATGGGCTTTGATGCCGTGTGGCCAAACCCATCACGCCGTAAGGAAAGGGCAATTCTGGTATCCAGATCGGCAAGATAAACGTTTTCTGTGCGATCTCTGAAGGCGACAGTGTGCGGATTCACGAAAACGGCGGCATCCGACGGTGTCCTTTTTGAAGTTGTCTTGAACCTGTAGGTTTCCTCTTTTCCGCTATCTACAATGGTTAATCCCTCGTCAGATGTATAGGCAAAACGATCATCCGCTCCATCAAAACTCAGGATTTCCTCATCTGTGAGGAGGGTGTGCTCCTCATCGTCTGCCACCCGTTCCAGGGTGAGCCTCCTTTCACCGTCCTTGGAGATGGCTTTATGGAGAAGCAGGCTATTCCCTGTCCTTTTCTGCTCCAGGATATAGTCCCCGTCAGGACTTCCGTTTTCGTTTAATTCAGTTGTTACGAGTGTACTCTTCTTATCGGTATTCGCATCATAGTTGATCACCTGGGATATCACCCGGTCATCCTTCACTTCGTATTGGATCCAGTTCAGGGACTGGTCATGGGTCGTCAGGATAGGGGTGGGGTTTTCATTTGTACTCTCTCCTTCGTGGATCGCCTGGACCTTCCCGGTATCAAGGTCCAATGCGTGGATCGTCCAGCTGACATCGGACGTGCGCCTTGTATCATACTCGGTCCAATATAGCGTTTGATCGATTCCGACGAGAGAATTGATACCTTCCGTTGCTTCATATAGAACGTCGCATGTCTCGCTTGATCGGGAAAAGGCAATGATCTGATCACGCGGCTGCTCGCTGCTTTGGTCATCCACATAGAAGATGGACTGGTCTGTGATATAGGAAGGTGCAATCATTCCTTTTGGACAAGAAGAATCGGTGAGTTCATAGGAGTCAGGTGTGAGATGGTCGATGGGATCTTTTGAAATGGAAATTAGGTGCTCGCTCGTGGTGGTTGGATTCTCGTTCGTTGAAACAGGAGTGGCCTCATTGGACATGGACGTGTCTGGTGCATGGCGGGTTTCCCCGAGGGATTCTTTTTTTATCTCCTCTTTGTGACTGCATCCGACAAGCAGGAAGAGCGCACTGGCTATCATCAGTATGTATTTCATTCTTTCCCCTTTCCGTTTCATGATGCTTCTGTTAATACAATTGTTTCTATAAGTGTAAGTAATTGGGTTGTTTTGGTCAATATGTGTTGAGTGGTTTTTCAGAGGAAATGAGCGATCCGTCTGGATAGATGAACGGATCGCCCGGGGAGAGGCGATCCATTCAAATCAGGATCAGGATTTGCCCTGGTAAAACGCGATGACCGCCTGTGCTGCCGCCAGTACTTTTTCCTTCAGATGAGGGGATTCAACCCTGATTTGATCGGAGAAGCCAAGGATGAATTCAATGGCTTCCTGTTCATCATCGAACTGCAGGGTGGCGGGAATCCACCCGTTGTCTGAGGACTGTTCCTTTTTCAATACTTTTACGAATTTACCGGTGAAGGTGATCCTTCCGGCGATACGGGGGTGAAGCCATACTTCCACATCATAGGCGGGGAGGTTCTTCACAAAGGACGCCTTGGATTGTTCCCAGTAATCCGGAAGGTGAAAATGGGGAGGGCGTTCGAACGTCTCCTCTTCCATGCTCGCTTGCACGATCCGGGATACCCGGTAATTGCGGATGTCCCCGTCCCGGGTTGCCACCAGATACCATGTGCCCCCCTTTGCGACAAGGCCCAATGGGTTCACAATCCGCTCCTTCATGTCCCCTTCTGTGCGCCCGTAGCGGATGAACAATTTTTTATTTTCCCACAGTGCCTGCTTCACGACGGCGAGGGCGTGGGCTTTTTCACTGGAAGGCCTCCAGGTGCCTGAATCGATATGGATCTTCTCCCACATGGCCTGCGCCTCTTCACGATATGTGTCGGGAATCGCTCCGAACAGTTTCTGTCGCGTATCAAGGGACAGTTGAAGGCCGAGGTCTTCAAGGAGTTCTTTGGATGGGGATAGGAAGAGCGAGGTCATGTCAGCGCTGGTCAATCCGCTCAGGCGGCTGCGGAAGTGATCCATCAGGCGCCATCCCCCATCTTTTCCCCTTTCTGACACAATTGGGATCCCCGCATGCGTCAGGGCGTCCATGTCCCGGAGAATCGTCCGCTCCGACACCTCCAGCTCATCCGCCAGTTCCTTCGCTGTCATCTTGCCCCGGTTCTGTAATAGGATCATGATGTTCATCAATCGATCCGCTCTCATACCATCCGCCCCTTTGGTTAAACTAGTCAGTATTAATATGACAAAGGATGTCATGTTTTAATCGTATACTCAATGTATCGATTATGAAAAGGAGGAAGATGAGATGCATCAGGATCGTAAGGTGGTTGTCTTCATTGCATGTAGCCTTGACGGGTATATTGCGACGAAGGATGAGTCATTGGAGTGGTTGTTTCAGGTGGAGGGCGAAGGGGACAATGGGTTCTCAGCATTTTACGACACCGTTGATACAGTAGTGATGGGAAAGAAGACGTATGATTGGGTCATGAATCAGGAGATGGGAGCATTCCCGTATGAAGGGAAGGAATGTGTGGTGCTTTCCCGTTCAGAGTGGGAAGATACGGAACATGTGAGCTACCGGAATGGTGATGTCCGGTCGTTTGTAGACGAACAAAAAGGGCGAAACGGCAAGAATATCTGGGTCGTTGGTGGAGGGGAACTGCTGCACGCGTTCATCCAGGAAGGGTTGGTGGATGAGTTCATCATCACCGTCGCGCCGGTCATCATCGGGAATGGGATTCCTTTATTTAGGCAAGGTGATCATGGACTGAATCTTAAACTGAAGGGAACGCAGTCGTTCAATCAGTTTGTGGAATTGCATTACGAAGTGAAGAGGTAGAGGGTGTTGAGGCAGCTCACGGGGTGGGCTGTCTTTTTGGTGAGTGAAATTTTTGCAGGGTCCTCTATGTTCAATGGGACTTGTAATTATATACTTAGGAGAGCGTGTGTGGGATGAGGCATTTTGTTGTTAGCTAGTAAGCTGGTGTGTTCGCAAATAAAGTATGCTAATCATATGAATTCAGGGAATCTCGCAAACACAAAAATCAGTGAAAAGCCCATTCGCAAATACATTTCTGATTATCGCAAATAGAATCAAAGATTCCGCAAATATTTTTTGAGGAATCGCAAGTATTTCATGCAGGGAACGGATCAGGGACGTTGGTCCAGGGTGAAAATGGTCAAAAGCGGGTGCGAATGGTGTCGAATGGTGTCACCGACCGAATATAGACGGAAACTTCAGCAAGAGATCGCTGATATTCCTGCCCTGCTTGAAAAGAAACAAGATCTTTCGCTAGTATCCCAAAAAAGTAGCAAATAACGGGTTCGGGATTCACGAGCAAATGGACATGATCCTGAAGAGTTCAGCCCAGACATCGTACCATGTGGAAGCGTGCACCTGCTAAAACAACTAAAAGCTACCTGAGAATCAACAATCAATTTTTTTAAATAAATCCTGTAACGAATCTACCCCAACCAGGTCATACAACAGAAGGGAGGCAGCCGGGTGACAGAATTTGAGAAGATCTATGATCAGCACTTCCGGGAAGTGTATGCATTCATCCTGTCCATGAGCCGCAATGAAAAGCTGGCCGAAGAAATCACGCAGGAGACATTTTTCAAGGCGCTGAAGGCGATCGATGGCTTCAAGGGGCAGTGCAAGATGAATGTGTGGCTGTGCCAGATCGCGAAGAATACATACTTTACTCATCTATCAAAGCAGAAGCGATTGGTGCCGGAAGAAGCGGCCGAGTCCAGTGGGGACGCGGTCATGGAGCGGCTCATGGAGAATCGGGAAGAGGCGATGCGGGTCCATAAGGTGCTGCACTCCCTTCAAGACCCGTACAAGGAAGTGTTCACCCTGCGGATCTTCGGGGAGCTTTCCTTCCGGGACATCAGCGGATTGTTCGGTAAGACGGAGAGCTGGGCCAGGGTGACGTATCACCGGGCACGGCAAAAAATTCAGGATCGTTTGAAGGAGGAAGACAGATGAGGGACGTACCATGCCGGGTCATCGAAGACCTGCTGCCCCTGTATCATGATGAAGTGTGCAGTGAGGAAAGCCGGACCCTTGTCGAAGGGCATCTTAGTCAATGCGAAGCATGCAGGGATGAGCTTCAGCGGATGCATGCCGGGCTGTCGATGGAGGAGAAGGTGACGGTTGATCGGAATAGCGATGACCGTGTGATGAAGGGGATTGCGTCCTCGTGGAAGAAGGGGAGGAAGCGGTCGTTTTGGAAGGGGATGCTTGTCACAGCGCTGCTTGCTTGTTGTCTGGTCCTTGCGTATGCAGGACTTTTCCAATGGGATGTGGTCAGTGTCGGGACGGAGGACGCCGAGATCAGTAAGGTAAGCCAAGCGGACGGGAAGATCTTCTTTCATCTGAATGTGGATGATGGCTATAGGATTTCGAGATTGAAGTACGATTTAAGGAATGATGGAACCTTTTATGTGACGGCAAAACGCAAGGTGATCAAGGAGAAATCGACTCTACCGTATGCATTTGAAAATGACGATGAGTTTGTTGATGTAGCCGAGCAGGAAGAGCTTCAGGGTCAGAAGATAGAAGCCATCTACTTCGGAACCCCCGATGATCGCAAGCTGATATGGAAAGATGGCATGGACCTGCCACAAACGGAACAGAGTGTGTTGGAACGATTTGGTATGGAATAGTACTTTAAAGAATAAGGGTGTTCATTCTATAACATCAAATGAAAGACCTCCCATGATGAGAGGTCTTCTTTTTGTTTGGACGAATGCTACGTCACTTCCCAGCGCGCATTGCTTCCGTCTCTTCCTTACTAGGTCCATACACGCCTGGTACCTGCAGTCCTGCTTGGCGCATGAGGACAGTCAACTGGCCGCGGTGGTGGGCCTGATGCTGGATGAGGAGGCGGAGGACGCCTTGGAACGGCATGTCCATGCCGAAGAGGCTGATTGGTTCGTTCAGCTTCTCGTCGGATACCTGTTCCGACACGGCATCGGCGAGGCGGGTACTGACGAGCTTATACGTCTCGGCAATCTCGCTGGCGGATGCCGGCGCAGCCTTTTGGAGGTCTGGCGCCTCGAAGGTGACACCTACTTGGGCAAGGAAATAATACGCTGCGCCCGTTACGTGCCAGGCTACACTTCCGATGGTGTAAAGATCGGGTCCTGCCTCCTGCTTCAGTGACGCATCGGTGAGTGCATCGAACACCTTCTGAGTGGTAGCGGCTTCCTGTTTCCATTCGCGTAGAAAATCATTGGTTGATGTGAACATGGTAAATCCCTCCTTTTGGATGTCAGACAGTTTCATTGTAGCATGAAGGAGGGAGGTTGTTCGTTAGTAAAATGGAAGGGTTCTCATTTCGAGGGTATACTTTTATGGCTGCTGAAATCCAAACAGCGCCACAAACACGAGAAACAACGACAGGGATAGCCTGGCTGCATTCATCACGACCAAGCTGATTTTCAATTTGCCTTTCAGTCCCATCAGCGCAAAAACGAGTCCAGCCAGTGCCAGTGTGAACGGCAAGAAGAGGCTCACTTCCAGGACCGCTACATACAGCGGAAATCCCCACTTCGTCAATCCGGCGAGGATCGGAAAGATGGCCATGATGGAAAAAGCTCCTGAAAGAATGGAATAGGTTTTCTTCATGTGATCCCCCTCCTTAAGGAGTACGGTAGTTTCTGACGGCAGACGTGATGACGGCAATGACAAGGATGATCGCGCTGTTCACGAGCAGGAAGTACGCTACTTGAAGTCCATAAAAGACGGCAAAGGCATCGCGGATGACGAGGAGTGAGATCACGCCTCCGATCCCGCCGAGGACGGGTGCCATGAGCAGGACGGTAAGGGCACCGGAGTAGAGGCTTTTCTTTTTGCGGAAAGAAAGAAACCCCAGCACATTGGCCGCGACAATCAGGAGTCCCATAAGGATGTAGAACAATAAATCCATTCTCTCATTCCTCCTTTATACAGAAAGTATATGTACCGGCAAGCCAGCTGATCATGAATAATCGGGAGCACGAAAGACGAGGGAAAACACGATCTCTGACACTAGCATGAAGATGACGGTCATTCCGAGTCCGGCCGGTAGGGTAAGTTCCACAATGTACAAGTGGACGCCGAGCAATATGAGAATGAATAGGAAGCTGCATCGATATGCAGCGTCGCTTACTCGATAATGCGCAGCCTTTTTTCCTTGGGATCCCCTTGATTGAAAAATGAAGGAGAAGATGATGAGCAGGAGAGCGTAAAAATAGGATTCGGTGATAATCAGATAAAAAGCGGCAAGCAGGATACAGGAGCGGATGAGTGGAGCTTTATAAGACATGAAAATCTTCCTTTTCTAGATAGTCACTCTTACTTTACCAAAAAAAGGGTGGTGTGTGAATGCGTCAGACCCAAACAGCAAGAATGAGGATGAAATGCCCTGCGGAGGATTGGTAAAATAGAAGCAACGAGAATGAAAGAAAGCGGTGAAGCAGGATGGAGACGGCGGTGAATCTGTCATTTGAAGAGATGTGGGAGAAGATCATGGCGTGCGACCGGACATATGACGGATTGTTCTTTACGGCAGTGAAGACGACGAAGATTTACTGCCGGCCATCGTGCCGATCGAGGAAGCCGAAGAAGGTAAACGTGGAGTTCTACCAGGAGCGCGCGGAGGCGGAGCAGGCGGGGTATCGAGCCTGCAAGAGGTGTAAACCGGAAGAGGAGCATTCGCCGAATATCGGTGTCGTCCGGGAGACCATTGCCTTCCTGGTCAACCACCACAAGCAGCCGTTGAAGCTACAGGATATCGCTGACGGGGTGGGGCTGAGCAGCTATCACCTGGAGCGGGTCTTCAAGGAAGAAACCTCTCATACGCCGCGGACGTATCTGGAGAAGGTCCGGATCGATAAGGCGGCGAACCTGCTGCGTGAGACCGGTTTGACGAATCTTCAGATCTGTTATGAAGTGGGGTTCCAAAGTCCGTCAAACTTTTATAAAGTGTTCAGTCGCATGAAGGGATGCTCACCGAGTGAGTATCGGAGGGGGCAGTTGGATGAAGTGGAGTAATCGTGGATCGTCGATTGAACTCAATCTGCCGCATCCTTTCAGCTTTGAGGAGTGCTTGAGGTTTTTGGCCAGATCGGACCAGGAAGTACTTCACGAGGTAGGAGAGGGAGAGGTGGTCAAGCTTCTGAAGGTTGAGGGAGAGTTGGTTCTCTGTAGGGTCACTTCCACCGGTGAAGCCTTGAATGTCGCGTTTCTGAACACGTCCCCTTCCCAACGTGCACGAGAGCTTGTGGCCGATTATATGGTGGAATGGTTTGATCTTGAACAGGACCTTTCCGGGTTCATGGAGATGGCTGCACGGGATCCTGTCCTGAAGCCTTTCGCTGAGCGCTATGAAGGCATGCGCATCCTTTGTATACCCGACCTTTTCGAGGCGCTTGTATGGGCGATCCTTGGTCAGCAGATCAACCTGACGTTCGCTTATACGCTGAAAAAACGCTTTGTCGAGCGGTACGGGGAGAGTGTGACATTCAACGGGAGCACGCATTGGCTGTTTCCTTCCTGCGAACGCGTGGCCACCCTCTCCATCGATGAACTGCGTGAGCTTCAGTTCACGAGGAGGAAGGCAGAGTACGTCCTCGATCTCGCAAAAGCCATGGAGAGAGGGGAACTCTCCAAAGAAGCGCTACTCCAATTGGATGCATCGGCCATCCGGGAGAATCTGCTTGCGATACGCGGTGTCGGGGCGTGGACGGCCGAATATGTAAGGATGAAATGTTTCCATGATCGCAGCGCGTTTCCCGTCGCCGATGTGGGCCTTCACCTGGCCCTGAAGGAAGCCCTCGGCCTGGAACGAAAGCCGACAATCGAGGAAATCGAAGAACTCGCAATCAATTGGAAAGGGTGGGAAGCCTATGCTACGTTTTATCTCTGGCGATCATTGTACGGAGAAGGAGTATAAACTGGATATGGACACGCCCCTTGGGATCTTGGAAATCATCGGGACCAACGAGGCCGTGTCGTCAATTTTATTTGTGGAAAGGGAAGAGGGGGTGTATATGCGTGGGGACGATACGCCTGACGTGCTGATTGATTGCCATGATCAGCTCGTCGAGTATTTCAACGGCAGCCGCCGGACGTTCTCGTTTCCCGTCCGCGTGAAGGGGACCGATTTCCAGAAGCGTGTCTGGAAGGGACTGCTCGACCTGGCGTACGGAGAAACGGGTTCATATAAGGAGCTCGCCCTCTCGATCGGCAATGAAAAGGCAATCCGTGCCGTCGGTAGTGCCAACGGGAAGAACAAGCTCAGCATCGTCATTCCGTGCCACCGCATCATCGGGTCAAACGGGACGATGACCGGATATGCGGGAGGCGTGTGGAGGAAAGAGTGGCTGCTGCGGCATGAGGGAAAACATGAAAACAGCTGAAAACCGTTCAGGTCTTCAGCTGTTTGGACGATGTACGAGGCTCATGGTACAAGGTTCGATAGGTGGTGCTTAACAGCATAAACACACTGATGCAAAGAAGGATGGTCTGCCAGGCATCAATACGATCCTGATCAACCTGATTCGCGATGACCATCATGGCCAGGATGATGATGGAATAGACAAGATACACGCCTTTCTTTATTCCTTTCCTCTGCAGCAGGATCACGACTTCCGATACGGCAAAAAGGCATGCCATCATCCGTGTGTAGAAAAAGGGATCGTAATAGAAGAGACTGATGGCAAAACCAAGTGCGGCAACCGCGTTGAGGATGATGGTCCAACCGGTGTCTGTCATGAGCTTCGCACTCCTTTCTTGTGGTGTGTCCCCATCTTATCATAGATCGGTACCTTATTTTAGGAGATTTTTTATTTCCACCAGTGAAACAAACTAATAAATGTTCTATGTGCAACCGACTCCATACATAACGAAACAGAACTCCCTGTGTGAAGGAAGTTCTGTTTTCTTATATCACCGTTTTCTTCCGATTCATCACCACATTCACCACAAGCCAAACGCCTTGAATGATGGCCGGGAAAAGGAACGCAGCTGCGAGGATCAGAAACGCCACCAGCTTCGCTTCCGGAGACTGCACAATCCCCGACCCGTCCACATCCCGCAGCCAGATGAATGCCGAGATCACACCGAACAGGATCACCCAGAACAGGTTGGTCAGCCACCAGAAAGTCCACATTTTCTTCATGTTCTCACTCCATTTCAACACTTGATTCTATCCCTTATTCTACCGTGTAAGACGTTCCTTTTTGATGGACCACGGCTTTATTTTTACGTAAGGCTTAAGACGTAGGGAGGGGGATGAGTGTATGGACAAAGACGGATACTAAAGGAGCCTTCCATTTCAATTATATGTACAAGGATCTAGTCAGAAATTATACTGAAATAAGGAATCCTGATAGTTCCATGGACGTTCGTTTGTCAATAGTCCTCACGAATGATTGTTTTTCCTGAAAACACAATTGTTTTCACATAGGAAACATATTATAATGAAAAACAATTAAGCTTCACGTTCTACGACATCAGAGCGAATAATCGTAAAAGAGGGGAACAGCATGGCTAACAAAGAGTTGCATCGAGGCCTGGAAGCACGTCACATTCAGATGATTGCTTTGGGCGGTACGATTGGCGTCGGATTATTTATGGGATCGGCAAGCACGATCCAGTGGACGGGCCCGTCTGTCCTGCTGGCGTATGCGATTGCCGGGATTTTCATCTTCTTCATCATGCGTGCCATGGGGGAAATGCTGTACGTCGAGCCGAGCACCGGTTCGTTCGCGACCTTCGGGCATAAATATATCCATCCACTTGCCGGGTACATGACGGCGTGGAGCAACTGGTTCCAGTGGGTGATCGTCGGGATGGCTGAGATCGTCGCAGTGGGGGCATACATGCAGTACTGGTTCCCGGACCTGCCGGCGTGGATACCGGGGATCATCGCCATGGCCATCCTGGGCGCAGCGAATCTGATTTCCGTGAAATCCTTCGGGGAATTCGAATTTTGGTTTGCACTCATTAAAATCATTACCATCGTCCTGATGATCTTCGCCGGGATCGGACTGATCTTCTTCGGACTCGGAAACGGGGGAGACGCCATCGGGCTCTCGAACCTGTGGGCAAACGGCGGCTTCTTCGCCGGCGGATGGTCGGGCTTCTTCTTCGCCCTCTCCCTAGTGGTGGCGGCCTACCAAGGGGTGGAATTGATCGGGATCACGGCCGGAGAGGCACGCGATCCGAAGAACACCCTCACGAAAGCGATCCAGAGCATCATCTGGCGGATCCTGATTTTCTATATCGGGGCGATCTTTGTCATCGTCACCGTGTATCCGTGGAATGAACTGAATTCCATCGGAAGCCCGTTCGTCGCGACATTCGCCAAAGTCGGAATCACGGCAGCGGCCGGTGTCATCAACTTCGTCGTCATCACCGCGGCCATGTCCGGCTGCAACAGCGGGATCTACAGCGCAGGGCGCATGCTCTACACACTCGGGGTGAATGGACAAGCACCGAAATCCTTCACGAAGCTGTCCCGTAACGGTGTGCCGCTCCTCGGGACGATCGGCGTCATGATCGGACTCGGGATCGGCGTCATCCTGAGCTACATCGCACCGGAGAACCTGTTCGTCTACGTATACAGCTCAAGCGTCCTCCCGGGAATGGTCCCGTGGTTCGTCATCCTCATCAGCCAGATCCGCTTCCGGAAGATGAAGGGAGCAGAACTCGACGATCACCCGTTCAAAATGCCGTTTGCACCGGTCACGAACTATCTGACCCTTGCCTTCCTGGTCGCCGTCCTCGTCGGTATGTGGTTCAATGACGATACGCGCATGTCGCTCATCGTGGGGATCGTATTCCTCGTGCTGGTGACCATCAGTTACTTTGCGTTCGGGGTCGGGAAGAAGGTTCCGTTGGAGGAGCAAGGGGAATAAAAAAACAAAACAGCGCTTTCCGTAAAGGAAGGCGCTGTTTTTCTATTGGTGATGGAGTCCGCGTGTTACTTCTTCATCCCCGCAGCTGCCAACGGGCCGGTGAGGGTCATGGAGGAAATGATCCGGGCCATTTCATGCGGGGACTCCTCGCCACCGGAATCCAGCCATTCTTTGATCACGCCTAAGTGGGCGGAGGCAATATAGGAAATGACATACGCCTTTGGGATGGCGAGGTCCTCCTCTATGAAAATGGCTTCGGTGTGCCGACTGAAGAGGGCGTTGGTCATCACGTCTTTTATTTTGGTTTGAAGAGAGGAATCACTGTTCGGACTGAGCAGTATGTTCATGAGTCCTTTGTTTTGTTGAATATAGTCAAAGAAGGGGACGAGGAAAGCAAACGGGATGGTATGACGTTCATTGAGGTCCGAAATGATCTGTGGGATGTTCTTCGCAATCTTGTTCTTCATTTCCTTCAACAGTTCTTCCTCACACTTGGTCATCAAGTCATATTTATCCTGATAATGACTGTAGAATGTCCCCCGGTTGATGTTTGCTTTGGTTGTAATATCTTTGACGGTGAGCGCTTCAAAGCCTTTCTCTTCAATCAGCTCGATCAGTGCCTGTTTTATAGACGTTTTTGTGCGGATCACGCGCAGATCCAAATGTGCATCGCTCATCTGACGGTTCCTCCCTAACATTTTTTCCGACACATCCTTGGAATGTGTGGGTTAATCTATACTTCACTCATAAATGATGATTGAGCAGGGTAAAATCTGTACGTATACTAAGATTACATCGTAATGAACAACGTGTTGTTTAATATTTTACCCTAACATGAACCATACGAAAGAAAAAATGTTGAGCAATGAGTGAGGGGGATAAGAATGGAGATTACCGTTTCGAATGTGAGTAAATCCTTTGATGATAAGAACGTGATCAATGACATCAGCTTCACCATCCCGGCAGGAACGATCTGTTGTTTACTAGGCCCATCCGGTTCAGGGAAAACCACCTTGATCCGTCTGATGATCGGTGCCATCGGGGCAGATCAGGGTAGCATCCGATTCGGAGATGTCCCCATGCCCGATATGAACATGTTGAAGAAGATCGGGTTCATGCCACAGAATGATGCGTTGTATGATGATTTGTCTGCTGAGGCCAACTTGACCTTTTTCGGGGGTCTGTATCATTTGGGTAAGAAAGCGTTGGAAGAGCGCATTGATGAAGTGCTTGCCATCGTAGATCTGACAGAGCACCGGAGGAAATTGGTGAAGAATTTTTCGGGAGGGATGAAAAAGCGCCTATCCCTTGCGGCTTCGATTTTGCATTCTCCGGATCTGTTGTTCCTGGATGAACCGACCGTCGGGATCGATCCGGTCCTGCGCAGGACGATTTGGGAGCAATTCCAGCGGATCAAGCATGCCGGGACCACCATCATCGTATCCACCCATGTGATGGATGAAGTCACCGAGTGTGACAGGGCAGCACTGATCTACAACGGGTCGTTGATTGAGTATGATGCGGTGCCGACGCTACTCGATAAAACGGAGAACGGCCGGGTGGATGAGCTATTCTTCATGGCATCGGGGTCCGTGGAAGGCGGTGCTGAAACATGATCCATCTCGCCAAGCGTGTCATCCGGCAAACCATCAATGACAAACGAAGCATCATGATGATCCTGGTTGCGCCCTTATTGATTTTGACCCTGGTCTATTTCCTGCTGGGGGATTCCGGGTATGTGCCCACCGTCGGAGTGAATACATCGACTGTACCGGATCCGGTTGTCACCGCGTTGAAAGGAGAGGATGTAAAGGTCACCGACGTCAGCATCGATGACACCCAGGCTGCGAAAGACTACTTGAACGATCATGAGGATGTGGATGCAATCTTCCTGCTCTCTGAGCAATCGGGCAATGAGCTGATCATGCATGAGCCCGATTCCAAAGCGGCGAAGGCTGCCAGCGGGATCCAAGCCGCCATGGGCTCCTTGAATCCAAAGGCAGAACTGGATGTGACCTATGTATTCGGGGACGCAGACCAATCAACGTTTGATTCCCTTGGCTATGTGTTCCTCGCCATCTTCTCCTTTTTCATGGTGTTCATCATTTCCGGGATGGCCCTTGTAAGAGAAAGCAGCGGGGGTACCTTGGAACGGTTGATGATGACCCCGATCAAACGTGGGGAAGTGATTCTCGGATATACGGCCGGTTATGGTGTCTTTGCCGTCATTCAAGCGGTCCTGATTGTCATCTACTCCGTCTATGTCCTTCAATTGCAGTCGGTGGGGAATATCGGCTGGGTGCTGGTGGCCATGGTGCTGTTGGCTGTGACGGCTGTGTCCTTCGGGGCCATGATTTCGATCTTCGCCCGGTCCGAGCTACAGGTCGTGCAATTGATCCCATTCACCATCATCCCTCAGGTGTTTTTCTCAGGATTGATTCCCTTGGACCTGATCCCTTATCATCTCGGCTATTTGTCTTACATCATGCCGATCTATTACGGGGCTGCAGCAATCAAAGCGGTCATGGTATATGGAGAGGGGTTCACGGGAATATGGGGGTATCTCCTTGGATTGATCGTGTACGCATTTATTCTGTATCTATTGAATACTCAAGCGTTGAAGAGGTTCAGAAAGCTTTGAGCCTGACATGTGTGTGAATAGGCATAGTCAGGAACACCTTTTCCCATTTGGGAAGAGGTGTTATTTTATTTAAAAGAACCTCCACCTCTACTTAAGTAGAGACTGTGGGTTTGTTCGCTGGTGCCACCCTGCATAACCGTGCATGAAAAGTCGGATGGAGGCATGCTGACCCTGATAATGTATAGGAAGAGGAGGTCATGAAGATGGATTCGCTAAAACAAATGAACCAGGCACTGACGTATATCGAGGAGAACCTGGCCCAGGAAATCGATTATAAGGAAGTGGCCAAGCGGGCGTTATGCTCAGAGTATCACTTCAAGCGGATGTTCTCGTTCCTGGCAGGCGTAACATTGTCAGAGTACATTCGTCGGAGGCGCTTGACTCTTGCTGCGTTTGAACTGAAGGAGGACCGGGTGAAGGTGATCGATGTGGCGATGAAATATGGGTACCATTCACCTGATTCATTTGCCAGGGCCTTTCAGCAACTTCATGGAATCACGCCTTCAGAAGCCAGGAAGAGTGGGCTTTCACTCAAAGCGTACCCACCGATGACCTTCCAACTAGCCATTAAGGGAGGAAATGAAATGAACTATCGAATAGAAGAAAAAGGGGCATTTCGCATCGTTGGCCTGAAGGAACGCGTCCCCATCCAGTTCCACGGCGTGAACCCGGAGATTGCAGCCATGTGGGAGCGTTTGACGGAAGACATGATCAAGGAATTGAAGGACCTGTCCGATGTGGAGCCAACGGGGCTGATCAGTGCATCCGCCCGCTTTTCCGAGGAACGGATGGAGGAAAAGGGAGAGCTTGATCATATGATCGGGGTGGCCACATCGAAGGAATGCCCAGCCCGGTTCGCGGATCTTGAGGTACCGGCTTTGACATGGGCCGTTTTCGAATCCGTCGGTCCCTTTCCTGAAACACTTCAAGACGTGTGGGGACGGATTTACTCCGAATGGTTCCCATCATCCGGGTACGAACTGATGGAAGGACCGGAACTTTTGTGGAATGAAAGCAAGGATCTGTCTTCACCGACGTATAGAAGCGAGATTTGGATCCCGATTAGGAAAAAATAATGGAGGAAGGGAGGCCCGTCACGGGTCTCCCTTCTTGCTTATCTCGAAATATGTAAAATCTCATACACGGTCCGGTGCTCAGACACCTCAACATCCGGTTTCTCTTCATAAAAACGAAAATGGCTGTAGCCCCACTTATCCGGATTATAGACCACTACATTTCCCAAGCATTCTTCGGATCCTTCCACGTTGACGGCCTCAAGAAGGTAGTGGTCCGCTAATGAAGCAGTCTCGGCAATACGTCCAGCGTATTCTACAACGTACTGACTTTTGGGAAAGTTCGGATCTAGGTCAAGGATCAACGGGACACCGATCTGAATATGCTGCCAGCCGAAGGAGTCCAAGATATTGTCATAATACCCATCGAATAGGAAGGTGTTCATTCCTTCATGGTTGTTCCATATATAGAAAGGTGTGTAAGAGTTATAGAGTTGACCGTTCTTCCCTGCCTCGGTGATTAAATAGGCTTTGAAGTCGAGTCCGTTGAAACCATCCGTCTTCATCCCGTTCTCTTGGACCCTGTTTCTGATGATCCCCATATCATAATCCTTCGGCAGGATGACTTTGTATTGCATGCCAATCATGTTCATCACTCTCTTTCAATGGTATAGATTCATGATAATCCTGAAGAGATTAGGTGTAAAATAGGTATAGATGATGCCGATCATCATGAAATCTGATAGCAGGAAAAGAGCTGAACGATATGGAAATCAATGACCTTGTCATATTCAAGACAGTCGTAACAGAAGGATCAATCAGTAAGGCCGCGAACGTCTTGGGGTATGTGCAGCCTCATCTTACAGAACGGATCAAGCGGCTGGAACAAGAACTGGACACACCGCTACTCCACCGATCGAATAAAGGCGTCACCACCCTTCCATCAGGAGATGTACTCGTCGACTATGCCAACAGGATCTTGAACCTGGTGGACGAAGCGAAACATGAAATCAAAAGGACCCAGGCCCTTCCTTACCGTATAGCCACATCGCCATCAATTCTGTCCAGCTATGTCAGCAAACGGATAAGCGGGACGTTCATGAAGTACGAATTGACGATCGAGAACAGCAGCCAGCTGTACTCTCTATTAAGGAATCAAAGGTTGGACATGGTCATCACGTATGGAACGTATGCCGATTCAGATTTCCAACAAGTGGGGAGCCATACGATTTCAATGGGATTACAGAAAGCGAAGGGAAAGACGATCGTGGATTACGCGAAGGAATACTTCTTTGTCAGTCAGGACCAACAGTGTCCCTTCAGGAAGCGTACGATCGACTTTATGGAAAAGAATCATATCCCCAAGGAGCAGCTGCATCCGTTGGATTCTTTCTCACTGATCCAGGAATTTATCTCAGAGGGAAAAGGAATCGCCTTTTTGCCCATAAAGGATGATCAATTAGATAGAGTGGAAGATGTAGAGGCAGAGAACCTGTCTGTTCACTTCTACACGATGCGTGAATCAGGGAGGGAGATCCCTGCTGACCTGTTGCCTTAAGGGGTTCCCACTTCATCGTTTCGAGATTAAACACGATATAATAGGTGATAACAGATTGATAGACATATAAAAGGAGACGATCACATGCCTTATTGTAAAGTCCGCAAAGCAGACATCTATTATGAAGAAATAGGAGAAGGTACCCCCATCCTCATGATCCACGGCTATTCACCCGATCATCGTTTAATGAAAGGGTGCATGGAGCCTGTATTCAACGAACGGCATGGGTGGAGGCGGATCTATATAGACCTTCCAGGAATGGGCTTGACGAAGAATTATGACGGGATAAATTGTTCCGATGATATGTTGGAAGCGGTCCATGAGTTCATTCAGACGGTCATTCCTGATCAGAAGTACGCTATAGCGGGCGAGTCATACGGTGGTTATTTGACCAACGGCCTGATCCATAAGGATGAACATAACATCCTTGGTGCAGCATTCATCTGTCCTGTGATCAAGCCCCATCATCAGGATCGGACCGTGCCTGAGCACGAGGTTTTGAAGATTGATGAGAATTTCATCAGCACACTGAGCCAGACTGAACTTGAAGACTTCAGGAGCAACAATGTGGTGCTGAATAAGTCGACGTGGGAGAGGTACAACAGCGAGGTCATAAGTGGAATTAGAGTGGCGGATCATGATTTTTTGGATAAGGTCCAGGAGAATTATGGTTTTTCATTTGAAATTGGTCAATCGGTCTTTGCCAAGCCAAGTTTGTTCCTACTGGGGAAACAAGACGCGACGGTGGGGTACCAAGATGCCCTTGAATTAGAAGAGAAATTTCCACGTGGTACATTTGTCGTAGTGGACCAGGCGGGGCATAACCTGCAGATTGAGCAGCCGGGGATCTTTAATGCTTTAGTGGAGGAATGGTTGGATCGGATTGGAGAAAACATCTGATATGAGGTGAGAAAACAGAACTTCTGGATATGAAGTTCTGTTTTTATTTAGAGGTACCTAGTGTGTATAACAATGAAGTTTGAACTGTGTACACAAAGAAAAGGGCTTTCTTAGTATGTTATAAAATTTAATGTATCACGCTTCACATGTATAAGGCAGGTTTAATGAATTTTGGAGGAGAATCCTTTAATATTCAATGGATCATCTCGACTCTGGGTATATATAAATTCACACAGAGTACTTAACTTTAAAATAGGGAGGCACTCCTCATTTGTTAAACGAAAAAAAGAAGAAATTTCAAGTTTAGTTAGCAAATAGTTCGAAACAAACAGCGATATTGAATCAATAGAGTGTACCCAAATGATTAAAAACTATTTACATGAAAATGTAGGATGCTAACCTCTCATAAGGGTTCTTTCAATTTTATGAAAAAGCCCCCAACATTTGTTGAGAGGCTCTTATGGGAATTATTATCGTTTTACTGCATGGATATAATTAATGGTTTCAAACGCAGTAAGGTAATCTGAACGATTTGAAAAAAAACGATCATTGATCATTGAAGGTGTTAAGTGCTCATATATAAGCAAATTTGATTTTTCTAACATAATTTCTATATCATCTGTAGTGAAACAAGATTGCATTTTTTCGCCACCTACTGCAGCCATCTTGATCATATTTTCTACACGGTTAGATGTACCTTTGCTTTTGAACAGCCCTTCATCCCCGTAATCAAATACGATCGAACTTCCAGAAGGGACTTTAGAAAATAAATGAGAAAGTAAATTTGAGATCTCTCTCTTACTCAAATAATATGAAACACCTAAAAGGCTAAAAAATGTTTTTTTGCTGTAGTCAAATCCCGCAAGAATGAAATCTTGATCCGTCAATCTTTTTGAGAAGTCCATCGGTATAAAATGAAGATTATTAGGAATTATCATGTTTTTGTCAGCGAGTCGTTTTTTCTTAAAACTTTGTGAAGCTGGATGATCAACTTCAAATATTTCTAATGTATTGTCTAATTCGGGATGCCTGAATGAAAAAGTATCTAATCCTGCCCCTAAAATAACGTATTGATTTGTTCCTAACTTGATTTCATTAAGTAACACTTTTTCACAAAAAGCAGCTCTGGCTAATGGAGTTGGAGAAAGTTGTATTTGTGAAATCCATTTTAGTATTTTGTCTGGTTGTTCTTGAAATTCTTGTCCGATTTTTGAATTAAAGAATGATATTCCCTGAATCATATTTTTACTAATCATGTCGAATTCATCGTCAGATATAAGGTCCCTGGCTAAAAAATCATTGAAAATTTTCGGTGAATCGTAAAGACTATGATAGGCTCTAGAAAAGGCAGAAACTAAGGATGTTATACTGTTTTCGTTTTGATTCATTAAGTTATTCCTCCATATAAATAAGACTCCCCTGGCCAGGAGAGTCTTATTATATACAGAATAAATTAATTTGTAAATTATAGCATAAAATAAAAATTTTGTAAAATAAATGTTATCGGTGAATGCCTTTTTTATAGTCTGAAATCCTTTAAGCTATCTGCAATCTCAACCTCACGGATCCCGATGTACCTCTTCGTAATCATGGGGGAAGCGTGGCCGAAGATCTCCATAAGTGTATAGACGTCCTTGGTCCGTTTGTAATAGTGATACCCAAAAGTTTTCCGCATCGTATGGGTGCCGATGTCGCGACGACCAATCCATTCCCCAGCTGCAACCAAGATCCGGTAAGCCTGGGTGGTGCTGATATGACTGTCTGTTTTCTTGCTGGGGAACAGGAAACCATCCGGCTGCTTCCCTATACAGTATTCAACAATGTCCCCTTGGATCGCGATCAAATGGAGTCGCCGTTTCTTTTTCGTCTTCTTTTCAAGTAGATCGGCATAAGGCTTCCCATAAATGTCACCGACCTTCAATTTGACCAGGTCACTGATCCGAAGACCAGTATTGATCCCGAGCGTGAACAAAAATTTGTTCCGGTCGCCACCCAGCTCAAAAAGGGCCGCACGGAATTGAGTAATTTCATCCGGCGATCGGAGAGGTTCTACATTATAATATCCCATCAAAAACAGCTCATTATATAGTACGATTACATGCGTGTATAAAGGTAATTATACATTAAAATAGTGAGGAATAGTGAAACGTTGATATAACGGGATTTCTAATGTTGATAAACATATATTTTCGTACATTTTATACTCCTATAGTTTGGAGTTTATATATATAAACTGACAAGCCGATTTAAATAACAAAATAGGTCTGACCAGCTCATTTGATAGAGTCTGATCAGGCCTATAATTTATTTGGAATAATCTACATTAATAGTTCCTGAATTGGATTCTAGGGAGAGCGTATGTTCAACATTCCCCTTTTTATATGTTAAACGTTGTTTTCCATTATCAATCGTAGGATCTTTCTGGAAAGGGGTATGAATCGATCCGGATGTAGTTTGTAAATCTAGCAGAATGTTATTCATTTCCTTTTTAAAGACAATGTTGATATCACCGGTCTCAGTTTTAATATTGGTATCCTTAGTTAGTTGATTATCACTAGTCAATGTTGTATTTCCAGAAAGGGTTTCGATTTCAATCTGTTCTCCCTGAATAGAGGACAGGCGAATGCTTCCTGAATCAGACTTACTGTACAGTTTAGCAGCATGGACTTCCTTCCCTTTTATTTTTCCTGATGTAGAAATCAGGGAGATGGCATCGTGATTATTGTCAGGTATTGCTATAGTCAATGTGCTGGTTTTAAAATTGATCGGTTTTGTATCAGCAAGGCTGAAATGAATGCCTTCTTGCTTTACATCAGTGATTAATTCATCTTCGCTCTTAACCGTAATTTGATCGGTTTTTGATGGGACTACTGAAATGTTTTGTCCATCAGTTTCAACAAAAATGTTCTTTTGATCAGGGAACTCTTGGGTCTCTTCTTTGCTACAACCTGTCAAAAGAAGAGTGAGAATAAGTAGACTACTATAAATGAATTTCATTTCATTACCTTCTTCCTTTAAATAACTTTAATCGGGAACTGTATTTTAAAAACCATGGAACACCTAATGTGGCCAAAACCAAAAGGCAAGTCATGATAGCAAAGAGAAATGATGTCTTAAAAGATATAAAGTTTAAATTGGCAACATCGTTGAAAGGTCCGAGATACCACCACAACAAGTAAAGAACGTCGAATAATTTCCTTGAATGCGTAAGTGTACCGAGCATAAGGCCAAGGGCAGGGAGAAAGCCGGCAGATATTACCCAAGAGATCCAATCGCTATCTTGATTAAGATACAGTCTCAATATAATGCCTGAGAAAAAAATGAATGTTAAAAAAGAACAGGAAATCCAGGTGGATAATAGTTTTTGAATAGGCGAACGTGAAGAAAGGATTAGCGTATGAACGCCGATTTCCCGTTCCCTGTTCCCTAAGCATGCCCATAAACCAATGGGTACTAATAGAACGAATGAGTATGCGTTTTTAAACGTATCTGGCTGGAGAAATAATGTTGAGGTGAAAATTACAAATAGAAGGAACCACCTCCATTTAGACACCCCTTTTAACAGTAACCGAGCATCGGCCATAAGTATGTTTATAAAAGAGAACCTGGCATGGTGAATGGGTGTTAATGACTCAAGGCCAATGTCACGCTTGAAAACCGGCGTTTTCTCTTTTGTACGTTTTTTTGACGGGCTGCTGTTTTGAGAAGAATGTCTAAAACGATGAAAAAGTAAGCCTGCAAGGAAGGTTAGTCCAATGGCTATCACAATCCAAAGTCCTCTTAGCAGAACATAACGGGCATTCCAATTAACCCCACCCCATTCAAAAGTCGAACTTGGTTGAGTGAGAGGATAATATCCGAAACTGCCACCTTCTGCATGATTCCCAATGTTTTGAAAAGCTGTCTGAGCTCCATTCACCATGCTTTCACGGATGATGTCGATGCCGAAGACATCTAAGAAACTAGAAGGCAAAGCGATGGTTACCACGCTCAAAAATAACCATAATCCAAAAAATAAAATATTCCCCAATGACCCTTTCAAGCCGGGGCATACATCGAACAAAACGCTCAAGGAAGCAAGGACTAAGTATGAAGGAACACATACAAGTAAGAAAGGGAGTAAATAGTGTAATAGGTGGATAGAATGTTCTTCTCCCCTGACAACCTGCATCACAATAAATCCACCTGTTAAAATACTCTGAATGAGAAGCAATACCAAATAGTTGGAGATGACTTTCATAAACATGTACTTTTGGTCGCTTATGGGGCTTGTCGCTATCAGTGAGGATACTCCAAGAGTGTAATCTTCCGTAACCTGGCTTCGAAGCTTATAGAAACCGAATAACCAAACCAGAAGCGTAGAGAGCATCGCAAGCATACCTCCAAGCCAAGCGGAATTATAGATCCCCCTGACGCCCCCTATATAAAAGACTTCGTATCCTGCGTTGTTTGCTGGTACGCATATGAAACATACCAGCAAACAAATGAGTGTGATAAAAGCAAATGACGTGGTTCTAATTTGTTTTACGAAGAGTGTTTTAATAATAGAGGATGTATTCATTTCCGATAGCCTCCAGTATAAAGAAGATAAGCATCTTCTAGGTTAGCCGATACCAAGTTCGCTTCAGGAAATGGCCTTTGATCAGAGAGTATTCGCAAATGGAGTCCGTTGCTGCGTTGGACTGAACTGCTTATTTTATAATTCCTATGGTAATCTTGATAACTATCCGAAGGA
Organism: Rossellomorea marisflavi; assembly: GCF_001274775.1. GTDB lineage: Bacteria > Bacillota > Bacilli > Bacillales > Bacillaceae_B > Rossellomorea > Rossellomorea marisflavi. The sequence goes on along the minus strand of NZ_LGUE01000004.1, from coordinate 605,692 downwards.
ATTACGCCACTCCAAACTTTCCCTTCCAATGACTGTATGATGAATTGGGGGCTCTTAAAAGCTTCTAGAGAACCATTGGCAAGAATGGCGATGTTGTCTGATATCGACTCAACATCAGAAACAATATGAGTTGATAAAATTACGATCCTATCTTCTGAAAGTGATTGGATGATATCTCTAAATTTCATACGTTCATGGGGATCAAGCCCCACCGTCGGTTCATCTACAATAAGAATGGAAGGATCATTCAATAGTGCTTGGGCAATTCCAACACGTTGCTTCATTCCACCAGAGAATCCACCGATTGGTCGTTTGCGATCTTGATGGAGGTTAAGTTGTTCGAGTAGTCCCTCTATCCGCTTTTTTGAAGAACGATGGTCTAACCCTTTTAAAGCAGCTATGTATTGTAAAAATTCAATAGGAGTAAGATTGGGATACACTCCAAAATCCTGGGGGAGATAACCTAGTACTTTTCTGTATTTGTTGATTTGCTCTTCCAGAGAGGCTCCGTTCCATGTCACAGTACCTCCGCTAGGTTGTTCAATACCTGCTAATATCTTCATGAAGGTCGATTTTCCAGCACCATTAGGACCAAGAAGTCCAGTGATTCCAGGTGTTAGGTTTATGGATAGATCGTTAATAGCTGTTTTATTAGTATAGAGTTTTGATAGATTCTGAATGGATAGTTGCATATCATTTTCACCTCTGAATTTAATTCTTCTTCCTAAATAAATGTAAGCCACTAAAGTAAATAGAAAGTAAACCAGAAGGAAAAAGAAAGTAATTTTGGTCAGTACACATGAAGATAATGGTATTATTTACATATAACATGAATGTGCAGGAGGATAGGTATGAATAAAGAAAAAATACTGATTGTCGACGACGAAGTCGGGCTGATCAAGCTATTGGAAGTAACACTAACAAAGGAAAGATTCTCACATATAACCTCCTGTGTGAACGGAAAGGACACCCTTTTAAAAGTTCAAGCTGAAGAATTTGATCTGATCTTTTTAGATGTGATGTTACCGGATATGGATGGTTTTGAAGTATGTAGAGAAATACGCAAGTACTCGGAAGCTCCCATTATTTTTATAAGTTCCTGCTCAAGTGATTTTGATAAATTAACTGGTCTCGGAGCCGGTGGGGATGACTACATTACGAAACCATTCAACCCATTGGAAGTTGTTGCACGAGTCAAAGCGATATTCAGGAGGAAAAAGATGTATGAAGCACGTTCCATACCGAAGAGCAGTCAAACAAGCCTCACTTACGGGAACATATTACTTACCCCTTCAGAAGCAAGGCTGGTGGTTGAAGAGAGGGAAGTAGAGTGTACTGCAAAAGAAATGGATCTGCTCACGTTTTTTCTTCAGCACCCGAATCAAGTGTTTTCGAGCGGGGAATTGTATGAGCGCGTTTGGGGTGAAGATGTATTTGGTGAGGAAAAGACTGTCACCATCTATATATCCAGGATCCGAAAGAAGATTGGTGACAACACTAGGAATCCATTCCTTATTGTTAATCTGAGGGGAATTGGGTACAAGTTCGTGCCTCCTATACCTTCTCCATGATTAGAACGAAGGTGATGTTCGTCTTATATTTCATAATAGGGTTAATTACATGGTTGATAAGCATGGGACTGACATCCATGCTAACGATGGAAGTACTCCTTCCTTCTACGGGAGTGACAGAGCAGAGCCCCTTTTATGATGTCCTTGTATTGCTTACCTTCCTCATTAATGTAGTGGGGTGGAGCATTCTATTCTCTTGGTATTTTGGGAGCCCATTATCTGTCATGGCTAACGGAGTGATGAACTTGCACAAAGGTGATGGGTCAGAGGTGATCAAAAAGGCTTATTCCCGTAGCGGTAGGTTAAAAACCAGGTTCCGATTATATAAGGAAGTAATTGTGTCTATTAAACAATTGTCTGAGGATCTTGAAAAGCTTGCTAAGGAAAGGATTAAGCTTGAAAAAGAAAAAAAGGAATGGATGGCGGGAATTTCACATGATTTAAAAACCCCTCTTACCTATATGAAGGGATACTCGGCCCTTCTTCTAAATGAAGGGTATGAGTGGTCAAATGAAGAAACCAGAAGTTTCCTTGAAGAGATAGAGAAAAAGTCGAATCACATGGAAGGGCTGATTAATGATTTAAGTATAACGTTCCAAGTCGAAGAGACCTTACCAACAAATAAAGAACTAGTGGAAATGAATGGGTTTATGAATGGGATTCTTTCTCCTTTAAACGCTGATCCTCGTTTTCAGACACCGCCTTTCAGCATAGATGACTCATCCAGCGAAATATGGGTCCGTATGGATAAAAGATGGATTGAGAGGGCCGTGCATAACCTACTGATGAATGCAATTAACCACAATCCTCCAGATACTTTTGTTCATGTTCAATTAAGAACAGAACCCAACATCTGTATACTACTTATAACGGATAATGGGGTGGGAATGGACGAAGAGACCGTTAAGAACCTCTTTAGAAGGTACTACAGGGGAACAAATACGGAGATATACTCGGGCACTGGATTAGGGATGGCAATCGCTCGAGATTTAATTGTGGCAAATGGAGGAACTGTCAGTGTCGAAAGTCAAATCAATATTGGAACGACTATAAAAGTACAATTACCGTGTAGTTCCGAACCCCATCCAGTTGAGGATTCTTAAAAGGTCTACAAGTAAATATACGTGACGGTCGACTCTACGATATAGTTATTTGTAGGAAAGCGACAAAACAGGCTGCCAATCATACGGTAGCCTGTTTTAGGTTGCGCCTATTCAGCTCTTTGTACAATAGAGCCTTGCTAACACCCGTTTCGGTGGCGATCTCGGAAATCGTCATTAAAGCGTCGATCATAAGAGGATACTAGGGTTATTATTTCTTTTGCTTCGAATAAAACTCGGCTGCTTTTTTGCGGTTTCCGCAAAGCTCCATGCTACACCAACGTCTCTTTCCTGCTTTAGATGTATCGACGAAATAGAGTTTACATTCTTCATGATTACACTTTCGAATACGCTCGAGAGAAGTGTTTTCGAAAGTATTCATCATGGACTCCATAATATTGTACATTACGTGATCTTCAACTGTTTTCCCCTCGAATGTCATCTTCAATTTATCATTTTTTGAATTAATGGTTGGGTTGATTTGCAGATTTTCGACAACTTTTTTAATTCTATTGGTTGTTTCGAGCGAAAGCTCTCCTCTTTGGGTGATCTCAGACAATATGATGTTACAAAGAGTACGGATTGATTGAAGTTCAACAATTAATGAATCTAATGATTCTTTTTGTTCTAAATGTAATTCATCAGACTCTCGCAATAGATTATTTTCCTTCAGCCATTGAAGTGCACTTGATGCATTAGCTAAGATATCAATCTTTTGTTTATTAGAGATGTAAGTTGTATTGACAAGGTTTATCCATAAGGCTCCACCCAAAGTGAATATTGATTTATCCATGATTTCATCACCTCATTGTAATTATAACCGTTAAAATAGTTTTGACAAGTTATATAATGTAATGTAACTTTGTTTATAACTTCTAAAAGTATTTTTAGTGGTTATAAAATCGTTTGTAATGGCTTTTCCATTGGGAGCTCTACATTCGATTGCCCCTTTTAGAAGTGAAAATATAAACTTATGAGGTGGTAGTATGTTAGTAACTCACAAAAGTATTAGTATCAAGGGCGTAAATATCTTCTATCGAGAAGCTGGTCAACCGGAAAATCCAACAATTTTATTGCTTCATGGTTTTCCTTCCTCTTCTCATATGTATCGGAACTTAATACCGGAACTAATGGAGGAGTTTCATGTGGTGGCGCCAGATTATCCGGGTTTTGGGAATAGCGATCAGCCAGAAATAAATGAATTCGAATACACATTTAGTAACTTTGCCTCCCTCATCAATGAGTTTGTCGAGCAATTAAACGTAGAGAAATTTAGTATTTATGTACATGATTATGGTGCCCCAGTAGGGTTTAGGCTGGCATGCCAACACCCTGAGCGAATTCAGGCTATTGTAACCCAAAACGGAAATGCTTATGAAGAAGGGTTAATGTCAGCCTGGGATCCTGTACGCACATACTGGGAAAATCCTACTGAGGAAAACAAAAATAAAATAAGATTCCTTTTATCTTCAGACTTTACAAAATATCAATATACAAACGGTACTCGTAATCCCGAACATATTAGTCCGGACGCTTGGAATATGGATCAGTTTGTTCTGAATCGTCCAGGAAATGACGAGATACAGCTTGCTTTGCAATACGACTATAGAAACAACGTAAAGCAGTATTCAAACTGGCAGGAATTCTTCAGAACATACCAGCCACCTACACTCGCTATATGGGGTAAAAATGACATGTTTTTCGGACCAGAAGGTGCTCTGGCATTCCAGAGGGATCTTGATGATTGCGAAGTGCATTTATTGAATACAGGCCATTTCCCATTAGAAGAAGAGTTGAAAACGAGTGCCACTTTAATTAAACAGTTCCTGCAAGCTCGTCTTTAATAACAAAAGAGTGGGAACAATTCATTTCATACTTAGCTAAAGTTATTAAAATATAAAAGTAAAAGGAGCCTTGCAAATGGATTTGATTTGCAAGGCTCCTATTATTTGTGAAGAGTCTTATGAATTCTTTTGATTAAATATAGAAGGGAAACGACAAAACAAGCTGCCGATTACTATGCTTGGAGGCCATTTGAGGCTGCGTATTGACCCTGGCAGGAGTACTGCTTTCATGTGTGAAAGAACAGTCCGTGAATCAAGACTTTGAAAATGGTAGACTTTAACTATCCCAACTTAAAGGAGAGATCATCATGAATATCCAACGAGCCACGACGAAGCAGCTAGAAGAAGTAGCCATCCTGTTTAATGAGTACCGCATGTTCTACAATAAGCCATCGGATCTTGCAGGTGCACGAACGTATCTGAAAGATCGCCTGTCTGGGAATGATTCTGTCATTTTCCTAGGCTTTGAAGGGGAAAAGGCAATAGGCTTCACCCAGCTCTACCCGACCTTTTCGTCCATCGGCATGAAAAGGGCATGGATTCTGAATGATTTATTTGTTGCGAAGGATGCAAGGAGGAAGGGGGTTGGGGATGCTTTGCTTCAGGCAGCGAGAGCGCATGCTGTGGAAACGGGGGCATCCTCACTCAGCCTCAGCACCGCACCCGATAACCTAGAAGCCCAGCGGTTATATGAACGGAATGGGTACAGGCAAGATGAAACATTTCTTCATTATGAGTTGAGTCTATAAACGGTAAAGGAGGGGTCATCATGTTGAAACATTTAACCGTCATCGTCACCGGTGCCGCCTCAGGAATCGGGAAAGAGGTCGTAAAATCCTGTCTCCAAGAAGGTGCGAGCGTAATCGGATGTGACATTAATGGAGAAGGGCTCAAAGCATTGATCCAAGAGCTGGGGACAGAAAAACTACATACGTATCAAATTGATGTAAGCAGCCATGAGGAGGTTTCAGACTTTTTCTCATGGGTGAGCGAAAAACACCCGACGATAAATGGGTTGGTCAATAATGCTGGGATCTATCTTGCAAAGAATCTGTTGGATTATACTTCTGAGGAGGTCGATCGGGTGATGAACATCAACGTGAATGGGGCTCTCTTCTTCACGAAGTTCTTCGCCAAGAATATCCTTGAACAAAATCAAACCGGTGTCATTGTGAATCTATCATCTGTATCCGGGATGGAAGGAAGCTCTGACGCAGTGTACGGAGCATCAAAGGCGGCCCTCCTTGGGTTGACGAAAAGCAGTGCCATGAATTTCTCCCCTTCGATCCGGGTGAATGCAGTGGCTCCCACCATGGTATTCACCCCTATGATGGACTCCATTCCTGATTGGAGGAAGGAAGAATACGTCAATCATCAGTTGATCAAGACGCCAGTGACGCCGGAGGACGTGGCGGATACAGTGGTATTTTTGCTTTCAGACAAATCAAAGCACTATACGGGGGCGACATTTGATTTGAATAATGGTGGATATCTGAGATGACCATCATCAATCATCCATCAGGTATTGCGGTTTTTCTCTCCCCACTCACATAACTGTTCCAATAATGGCAATAGGGATTCACCTTTGGGTGTAAGACTGTACTCTACTTTAGGCGGGATTTGAGGATATTCCTTTCGTTTGACCATCCCGTCTGCTTCCAACTCTTTCAGTTGTGAACTCAATGTTTTAAAGGTGATCGCTCCGATCCTTCTTTTCATGTCATTAAAGCGAACGGGTTGATTTTCCGCAAGGAGATACAGAATCAGCATCTTCCATTTACCTCCAATGACGGATAACGTATACCCGAAGGATGTCTCTTGAATCGTTCCCTTTTCGTTAAATTCAGCCATACTCATGTTGACACTATCCTTTCTGATAGTACCTATCTTTATTGTGCGTACTGTTTTTCTCTTTGTTTCCATTTTATACTGACCTTACATTGAGATAAAGGAGAGGATTTCATGGTACATGTTAAAACCTACAACCACAATTTATGGGATCACGGCATTACCCAAGGATACAGCGTCAACGGAACGATTTATGTTTCTGGTCAATTTTCACACGATCAGGATGGAGCGTTTGTGGGCAAGGGGGATATTGAAGCTCAGACCCTTCAAACATTTGAGAACCTCGATCGGGTATTGAAGGAATTCGATGTCACGAAGGCCAATCTTGCGTATGTGGAAGTCTTTCTGACTCATCCGGAAGAGCACTCCGACTCGGTCATCCGACTGTTCAAGGAATACCTGGGGCAGCACAGACCGGCCGGCAGCCTCATCGGTGTGACTCATCTGGCGTTCCCGGAGCAATGGATTGAAGTCAAAGCTGTCGCACACGCTAACTAAACTCTATTTTCAACAAAGGGTTCTTATGTCAGATTAAATCTACGCACCATCCCCCTTTCGGAAGAACTACACAGAAGAATAATAGGCACCTAAACCATTGGTAGCAGGTCTGATTATGGATAGCCATCCCATCACACGTGTCTGTAGTATAGAAAGAAAGAGGTGATGGTATTGAATAAGAAAATCCTTATGGTCACGATGTTTATTTTACTGGTCCTGATGACGCTATCTGCCTGCATGAAGCCGGAGAAATCAGCGGAATCTTCACCTGAAAAGAAGAAGAGCACAGTTTCCGATGAGACTTTTGCCAATATCGAGGATAAATATGACGCTCGCGTAGGTATCTATGCCATCGATACGGGGTCGGACCGGACCATCGACTATCGATCGGAGGAGCGTTTTGCCTTCACTTCCACCTACAAGGCACTGGCGGCTGCACTTGTGTTGAAACAGAATTCCATGGATGAACTAGAGGAGGTCATCACGTACACCGAGGATGACCTGGTTTCGTACTCTCCCATAACGGAAAAACATGTTGAGACCGGCATGACCCTGGCGGAACTAAGCGAGGCGGCGGTCCGGACCAGTGACAACACGGCCGGCAACTTACTTTTTGAGGAACTGGGAGGCCCTGAACAATTCCAGCAATCTCTAAGGGAGATCGGCGATGACGTGACACAATCCGATCGATACGAGACGGCTTTGAATGAATTCACCCCGGGAAATACCCGTGACACCAGCACTCCGGCGGCCCTTGCCACGAGTCTTCAAGGATTTGCAGTGGGCGGTTTGCTTCCGGACGATAAGCGTGAAATTCTGATAGATTGGATGAAAGGCAATGCGACGGGAGACACGCTGATCCGTGCCGGCGCACCTGATGGCTGGACGGTCGCTGATAAGAGCGGGGCCGGAAGATATGGGACAAGAAATGATATCGCCGTGGTCTGGGCGCCAGATCGGGAGCCGATCATTATGGCAATCATGACCCGCCACGATACAGAGGATGCAGACTATGACGATGCGCTGATTGCCGAGGTAGCCGAAGTCACCCTGGAGGCTTTGAAGTAACATCAAAAATACCATGTTAATAAACGAAGAAAGAGGTCATTAGATGAAATCCGTACTATTAATCGGCCAATCGAATATGGCAGGAAGAGGATTCATAGAGGACGTGCCTCCGATCTACAATGAGCATATCAACATGCTGCGAAATGGTAGGTGGCAGATGATGGCTGAGCCCTTGAATGTAGATCGCCACGTAGCTGGTGTGGGCCCGGCAGCGTCATTCGCTCAAGCTTGGACAGAGGAGCACCCGGGTGAGTCCATCGGTTTGATCCCCTGCGCCGAGGGAGGAAGTTCGATAGATGAGTGGTCGTCTGATGGGATCCTGACCAGACATGCCATTTCCGAAGCGAGATTTGCCATGGAAACGAGTGAACTTGTCGGTATCCTATGGCATCAGGGAGAAAGCGACAGCTACGGGGGGCGCTATGAAACGTATAAGGAGAAAGTCTGCACGTTATTCAATCACTTGAGAGAGGAATTGAATGCTCCGGATATCCCCATTATCATGGGAGAATTGGGAGAGTACCTTGGGGAATCGGGATTCGGAAAGAGTGCGGTGGAGTATAAGCAAGTGAACGAGGTGCTAGCTGACGTTGCCCATTCCGAAGAACATACGTATCTAGTAACCTCAAAGGGAATGACGGCTAATCCCGACGGCATTCATATGGATGCCATCTCCCAAAGGCAATTCGGATTGAGGTACTATGAAGCATTCTTGAACCGAACGAATGTGGTAGACAAAGTGGATCAAGAAGACGGATGGATTGAACGAACAACGAATCGTGCAAGGACGAAAAATGAGGAAATCTTTGTTCTTAGCACGAAATTTGCCAATGGAGAAATTCATTTTGAGGAGTTTTCCATCAAGATGGACAACATTCTTGAACGAAAATAAGATGCACACGTCAAATCGATCTCTATAGAGCAAGATCTGGCAATAGAATATGCCCTGACTTGAGAGAGGTCGTATTAAAATCAGAACCAATTCAGGAATGAGGCCCAACCCCGTTGTATGGAGTTGGGTTTTTATTTTGTTACGGGATTTCCTTGCATATTTATGGAATAAATATATACAATTTCACTTATATATCTTATTATATGAATATATAATCATATAATAAGATTAGGAGGATAAAGATGTACGAGACAATCATCATCGGTGGTGGGCAAGCGGGCATGGCCATGGGTCATTACTTAAAGAAATCGGGTGGATCCTTTCTGATTCTGGATCAAGCAAGCTCTGTGGGGGAGAGCTGGAAAAAGAGATATAATTCGCTGAAGCTCTTTACCCCACGGTCGATGTCTTCCCTGCCAGGTCTTCCTCTTAGTGGGGAGGAGGATGTTTACCCAGGGAAGGATGAGGTGGCCTCTTATCTGGAGGAGTATGCGAAGAGGTTCGATCTTCCCCTGAAGCTGAAAACGACGGTGGTGAAGCTGGAGAAGGAGACCGGAGTGTTCAAGATGTCGACTGATCAGGGAATCCTGCTCGCGAAGCAGGTAGTGGTGGCGACAGGACCATTTCAGACCCCTGCACTCCCGGCGGAAGCAAGGTCTGGAACCATCCATCAGCTGCATTCCTCCAGCTACAGGCAAGCTGATCAACTCGTTCCCGGGTCGGTGCTCGTGGTGGGAGGCGGCAATTCAGGTGCGCAAATCGCCGTGGAACTGGCCGAAACGCGAACCGTCTATCTGTCTGTCGGATCAAAGATGAAGTTCCTGCCTCAGCGATTAGCGGGGAAGAGCATCTTCTGGTGGTTCAAGCGTCTGGGCGTGTTGAGCGTCACGTCATCTTCCGGTCCAGGGCGGTATCTCCGGAAACAACCTGATCCAATCTTCGGAAAGGAACTGAAGGAATTGATCAGGAAAGGGAGAGTCGTCGTCAAGCCTCGATTCAAGAGTATGGAGGAAGAACGGGTGACTTTTGTGGATGGCACCACGATGGATATTTCAAATATTGTTTGGGCGACAGGATTCAGACAGAATTTTGACTGGATATCCGTTGCTGGTGTACTGGACCCAGAAGGAAAGCCTCTCCACCACAGAGGCGTTTCGCCCGAGAAGGGCCTCTACTTCATCGGACTGCCTTGGCAGCATAGGAGGGGATCCGCCTTGCTGCAGGGTGTGGGGGAGGATGCGAGGTATCTTTATGAGAAGATATGTGGGGGAAGCTGATCTTTGAGTGAAAAGGACATTTGGTATTTTTTCACCTATCATACGCAGAAATTATTTTAAAAAGAAGCATCTTTCATACTCAGATGAAAGATGCTTCTTTTTGTTGTCATGAATAGGTTCATAGATCCTAACTCCCTGAGAGGAGGGCTACCAATGCTACAATCGCGTGACTTTCATCTTCTCCTTCAGTCATCACCGTGACATGATTCCCAAAACGAACATCCAGGTCCAGGACTTCCATCAGGTCTTTTCCATTGGCGCAGCACCCTTCCTTGTACAGGGTAACGTGTGAAGAGAAGGACCGTGCTCTTTGAACGAAATAGGAGGTATTGGTGGCGGAAAGTCCTCTTATCAAACAGATATTTACTTTCTGCACGCGCAATTATTTCACCTTCTTTTCCTTCTTTAAATGGTTTTGATGATGCGACCGGGATTCCCGGCAACCAAGACATGGTCGGGAACATCCTTTGTCACAACGGTACCAGAGGCAATGACACTATTATTCCCAATCGTCACACCTGGGTTGATAATCGCTCCACCGCCGATCCACACGTTATCCCCGATGGTTACGGGTTTTCCGTATTCTAAGCCAGAAACCCTCTCTTTATAATTTAAGGGGTGGGTGGCGGTATAGATATGAACACCAGGTGCCAAGAAGCAATTGTGACCGATCTTAATTTCACAGACATCTAACATAATACAGTTGAAGTTTGCAAAGAAGTTTTCACCTACATGAATATTAGAACCGTAGTCACATTGAAATTCTTTCTCAACATGAAACTGTTCACCAGTGGAGCCGAACAGTTCTTTTAACAAGTCCACTCTTCTGGGGTCAGCTGTAGGAGGCTGACTGATATCATCTAATAATCTCCTGGCATCTTGGCGTTCCTGTACCAAAACGGTATCACCGGGATCATATAAATGCCCGGCAAGCATTTTTTCTTTTTCAGTCTTCATGCTCATATTCCTCCTGTTTAATGGCTTACAAAAAGGACGTTCCGTTCATCACGTAAGGGAAGTCTGATCCAGAAGAAGTTCTATGCACAACCGCTGAAGCCCCCTCAAATAATCCTTGGACCAATTACTGATTACCAGCTCAGGGAGATGGCTTTCTGGAATAAACGTACGGCTTCTTTGTAAGATGGTCGTGATGTCAGAACCACCAATCTCCTGATCAGAGAAAATTACGGAATGGGGGTTGATGATGGCGGTGAAGGTAGCGATCAGTTGTCCGACCGCATCCGCTCCATGACCTTGTAATGATCCGGGTGAAATTTGTTCCTGGGAGAGGGATTGCCCAAAGCTCTTCCCGTGAACCTGTGGTACAAAGGAAATCTCCCCTGTGAAATGGGATTTTCCACGAACCAACTCTCCATTCACAAGGAGACCCGCCCCTGGACCGTTATGGCCAAAATAGAGATAGATGAAGGTGGACGAGCTTGGTTCAACGTAGGAATCGTTGTAGCTATAGCCCAAAACGGCGGCGTTCATGTCATTTTCAACCGTAGTAGGAGTTCCGAACTTCTCCTCTATTAGTGCTTTTAAATTAAGCCCATGCAGGTCTTCATAATGAGGAGCATAGAGGATGTCTCCTTGCCCGTTGACTGAAGCTGGGACTCCGAGCGAGACAGCCGAAATCCTGGGAAATCGATCCAACAGCCCGGAAACCAATTGAAGCAAAGGGGTCACATTCCCCTTGCCCAGTGAATCAGCAACCATGCCTTCCTCCAACACCTCGCCGAAACTATTGAATACTATAAATCCTAATTCGTCTTTTTCCACATAGACGGAGAGCCCCTGCTTGAAGTGGGGATTGTATCGGTAGCGCTTTGCCCTCCGCCCGCCGTTGGACTCATCTAACCCACCTAGTGATACTTCTCCCTGTTTTTCCATGTTTTCAAGTAACTTGGTAGCAGTGGGGAAGCTGATGGTCAGATGCTTGCTAATCTCGGCAGTAGTGGCAGAATCATGTACTAAGAAGAACTGACGAATGCGATAGAGATAGTCTTCAGATCTGCTTTTCATCTGAACCCAGTCCTTTCTATATCAACTTATTAAAATCGTTTAAAAAGTAGTCATTCATACTATAACAGGCTGAGAATGCTATGGCAAACCCATTTTTTTTCAAAAATAAGACTAGATAGGGAAAGTACGTTTGTGATATAGTAGCACCAACTTATTAAAAGAGTTTAAAAAGTGTCGGTTTCACCCCTATCCGTGCATTGGAAGCTAACGGATAGGCACAAAAAAATTTACTATCGAATGGAGTGGACATAGGTGAAAATCGAACATATCGCCCTTTGGGTAAATGATTTGGAAAAAACAAAGGCCTTCTACATGAAGTATTTTCATGCTTCTTGCAATGACTTATATACCAATGAAATGAGAGGATTCTCATCGTATTTCCTCACGTTTTCAGGTGCAGCCAGATTCGAGATCATGAAGATGCACCAAGTCGACAAAAAAGCAGAACCTTTCCAGCTGGGATGGGCCCATATGGCGATATCGGTGGGGTCCAAGGAGGATGTAGATGAATTGACGGAACGATTAAGGGAAGATGGCTATACCATCTTCGGAGAGCCGCGGATCACGGGAGATGGCTACTATGAAAGTGTCGTATTGGACCCGGAAGGAAATCACGTGGAGATTACGCTATGAAAGCAGTCTCTTTCAAGACACAGTTAGGAATGGGGTAGAGGAAGATGTTGAAGTATGCAGGGTTGATCCTTTTTGGAGGATTAATTTCCTTTTTGTTTGGCTGGGCATTATTGTCCTTTTTACAAGTGATCTCTTGACGATGGGGCTTAGGCACTTTTACGAACGAGAAGGTAGGAAAGGGGTGCAATGTGAACCAATCGCTGACTAAACAACAAATTCAAGCCTGGAGGATGTCGATCTACTTTATTTTTGCCCTTCCTGGTTTATCCATGGCCACATGGGTATCAAGGACACCTGAGATCCGGCATACACTCGGCGCAACGACGGCCGAACTTGGATGGATTATTTTCGGTATGTCTGTTGGGGCCATCATCGGTTTGACGTGTGCAAGTCATCTTATTGCTAAGAAAGGGGCTCGGTTCTCCATGGTTACAGGAGTAGCCATCAGTGCAATCGGGCTCCTGACCGTCAGTCTGGGTGTTTCTGTTCTCACCCAAAGCAGCCTCGTCTTCCTCGGACTTGGGATCTTCGGATTTGGCAATGGGATCTGTAATGTGGCGATGAACGTTGAGGGGACAGCGGTCGAAGGAGCCACCCAAAAGTCTCTCCTGACTGGGTTTCATGCCGCATTTAGTGTCGGAACGTTGGTTGGGGCCATCATTGGATCTGCAGCGATTAAAAGCAGCATTCCTGTACCAGTGCATCTACTAGGAATCGCTTTCCTCACAGTGGCGGTGATGGGTAGTTTATCCAAGTATGTACCAATTGGTACAGGGAAAGAGGATCGTAGCCAACCCAACGCTGTACCGATGGGGTTCAAGGAAAGAATGGCCATTTGGAAGGAACCTAGGACGTTGCTGATCAGTTTGATAGTACTTGGCATGGCTTTTGCAGAAGGTTCGGCAAATGACTGGCTCCCCATCCTTATGGTGGATGGCTATGATGTAAGTCCTGCCACGGGCTCCTTTGCGTTTGGCCTATTCGTAGGAGCGATGACAATCGGGAGGATGGTCGGAGGCCGCGTATTGGATCGCTCGGGCAGGGTATTCGTTCTGAGAGTGTCTTCTTTGCTGGCCATTGCAGGTTTACTGATTGTCATCTTCGGAGGAAATGTACCGATTGCCATGATCGGAATTGTGATGTGGGGACTAGGTGCTGCATTCGGCTTCCCGGTAGGGTTATCGGCTGCTGGTGATGATCCGCGGGGAGTGGCGGTCAGGGTCAGTGCAGTGGCCTCAGCGGGATATTTTGCCTTCCTGGTCGGACCACCGTTCTTGGGGTTTCTCGGTGAGAAGATCGGATTACTCCATGCCCTATTTGTGGTGTTGGTGACCGTTACCATTGCGGGAATGTTGGCGCATGCTGCCAAACCTCCGGGAAGGGATGACTTGATGCGAAAGCAGGATTCTCTTTGTGAAAAGTGAGGATAGAATGAGACTCATGGAAACAGATTACGAGATCCTTTTCTTCAGTTCATCAAGCTCTTCCCTAAGCTGCTGATTTTCTTTTTTGATAGTTGATACTTCTGAAATCATTAATGCTACTGCGCTTACTGTAAACAATAAAGTGATATCAAAAACACCCATGCCGATCCTCTCCTTTATGATTATTCGATTAAGGGGATATGGTAACAGATATTGGTAATTTGTTCAATGGGTTTTAAGAGCTGTAGAAGATCGAATTTCAAAAAAAGTCGGTTCCCTGTCATCAGGAAACCGATTTTTTGTTCTTCCATCTAGCCCATTACGTGCACTTTTTATATTCGTTTACATCTTCCACGACCCGCCTCATTGTTTGCTCCCAGAAGGCAGGATGGGACAGGTCGATGTTGAAGTGCTTCTTCGTCAGTTCTTCCAGTGGCAACATGCCGGTTTCACTCAGGAACGACTGGAACCTGTGGGCAAATCCGTCGTGCTCGTGGGCAAGCTCCAGTAGGCCGATGCTGAAAAGGAAGCCGAAGGAGTAGGGATAATTATAGAAGGAAAGGTCAGCCCGGAAGAAGTGCGGGTATTTCATCCACAGGCACGGTTCGTATTCTTTTAATCTGTTTCCATACGCTTTTTGTTGCGAGGCGAGGAGGAGAGCTTCCATCTCCTCTGCCGGGAGCGGTCCTGATTTCCGCTTTTCATAAAAGGCCGTTTCAAATAGATAGGCAGCCCGGATAGACATCAAATAGTTGATGTTTCGCTCCACTTTCCAGCCAAGGATGGATTTTTTGATGGCCGGGTCATGTGTCCCTTGGATGACCTCATCGATCAGGGCCGTTTCAAATAGAATCGAAGCGCTCTCGGCCGTGGTCATTTCAAGCGTTTCGTCCAGTGAGCTAAGGGTGTTCCTGGTTTTCATCTGCTTGAAATGCCAGGCATGGCCAAGCTCATGGGCCAGTCGTCTTGCACTATCCAGGCTGTTGTCATAGCTGAGGTAAATCCTTGACTCTCCTTGAGCGAGGAACGGTGCACAGAAGCCGCCGGATGGTTTTCCGGGGCGGGCTTCCGCATCCACCCAGCCGTTTGAGAGGGCTTCTTTTACAAAGTCCGTCATCTTGGGATCGATGGTTTTGAGGGAGGTCAATATCCCTTCGATTGCCTGTGGGAACGGGACCTTTGGTGAAGCATCTTCAGGTGACGTCATAAGCTCCAGCCAAGACAGTTTTTCTTTACTGTGCTCTTTCGCTTTGATGGTGAGGTATGCGGAGAACCCATCCAGATGGGCATCGACTGCGTCCCACATGGCTTGAAGGGTCGCACCGGAAATCCCATTCGCGGCAAGGGAGTCATCAAGGTAGTCGACATGGTCCTGCTTGTGATCCTCGAGCCTCGACCCGACCATTTCGTTATAAATGGACGCTGCTTCAGGAGCCTTTTCCTGTAGCGCGCGGTTCAGACCCTGAAATGCGCGCTCCCTGATGGCGGGATCAGCATGGGTCATGGCGATTTTATTGGCTTCAGAAAAAGGCAAAATCGTTTCGCCTTCTCCGAGATCGGCATGTACGGTCAGGTTCCCGACTTCAACGAGATAACGTTCTTCAAGGGACTTTAAGGTTGTTAGGGAACCGACCGACCTGTTCCTGTAGGTTAGTTCAGCTATGAAAAGACGGTTGGGAATGGTCTTAGACCAGCCCTCCCGTTGAGCGTGGCTCATGGTGTCAAGCAATTCCTGCCAGTTGGAGCGGATGGTACGGGCCTCTGAAGTTAAGGATGTGATCGTGGAGTGGAATGACGATAATGTAGTGGGGGCGATTTCTTCCACCGTCAGGCAGTAATAGAAGGATTCGGCTGAATCAAGGTATTGGATGATGTCAGAAAGGCGACGTATATCCTGTTCCTCGGGCATTTCCGTTGAATTGAACGAAAGCAAGGTTTCCCCAATCGTGTTCAACTGTTGGTCCCACCGGTCCATATCAAGTCCTGATAAAAGGGTGTTCAGATTCCAGCGCGTGGGTTTGTAAAGCGTTTTCATTTTACATCCTCCTTCAAAGGTCGGTCTGTTTTCACCATACCATAATCATCCAAATGTTTGATTGATGGCGAGGGGGAAAAGGACTATAATTTGGAAAGCGTCATGATTTAGACACAGACAGCAGTGGGGAGGCGGTAATTGGTAAGCATGCTAAACATATGACTCAATCGGATGTTCGAATATCTGTATAATGATGGTAGAATAAGTATATTCGTTGGCGTCAAAAATTTATTTTTTGAAGATTAGCATACAAACATAAATAGGTAAGGGGGGGATTTGAAATATGTTTGTTAAAATGTATCAATATCATATCCAAGAAGATAAAGTAGATAAATATTTTCAAATTCAAGAAAAAGCATCCATGGTTTATAGCCAATATATTGAATCACATACAATGTACTTAAACAGCAAAGCTGATAATACAAGATGGATAGAAATAACGAGGTATAAAGACGAAAAAGAATACATTAAAAGTTTGAAATTAATAAATCAACAAGAAGAAATACAAAAATTATTTCAATCATTTCAATCCCTTTTATTAACAGGTAAAGAGGAAATCATTGAAGAAGACTTTGAAATTTACATAAAAAAAGGGGAATGGAAATGAAGAAAGCAGCCTTCTTATTGGTTTCACTCGTCATGATGACGCTTGCGGCTTGTGCACAGGAGCAAGATCAGTCGTCAGCAAAAGAGGATACGAAACAAGTAAGCGAACAGAAAACGGATGAAAGCAACAAGGAGAGCGCAAAAGGTGAGGCGCAGGAAGCCAAGGCAGAACCTGAAGACAGTAAAAGCGAACCTGCAACCAGTGCTCCGACAGAAACAAGCATCAATGGGGACATTGACTACAGCGACTATAAACTGATCGAAGTCGACGGCGGTGACAGGTCCGGTGATCGTGAGCCCAATGTCCGGGTGGATATCGGATTCGGTGACAGGGAATATTGGGCGTTCACCAATGAATATGGACAGCTGATCCGCGTGGAGGCGAAGGAAATCATTCTTCAGGATGATAAAAAGGAGCCGGTCAAATCATCCGGCAGGTATTATTACGATGAAGCCGATGTTCCGGGGACGGAGCGTTCCTACCTCGACCAGGGGCATGTGATCGCCGACTCACTGGGGGGAGTGTCCAATGCCTATAATATCACGCCTCAGGACAGCACCCTCAACCGTCACGGGGATCAAGCCTACATGGAAAAAGTGATCCGCGATGCCGGAGGAGTGACAAACTTCGTGGCAAAGATCAGCTATCCCGATACAGAAACGCAGATTCCCGATCATTACACGTATACATACATCATGAAGGGACGGACCGTGACGGATGACTTCGATAACGTGAACCCGGATGACGTGAATGCACGAGCAGAAGCCGAACCTGAAGCGGCTCCAGAGGCCCCCGCAACACAGGAAGGCACTCGTGATATCAGCAAGGTTGATACGGATCATAACGGCAGGGTGACGATTGCTGAAGCGAAAGCGGCCGGATTCAAGATGCCGATCACGAGGGATTCATGGCTCTATGAATATATGGATGACCGCGATGGTGAAGGGATGGTCGGAGAATAAGGTCTACATGGGAATGAGTGTCATCCCATTACGACAGATAAAAGCCTGGCTGCAGCCAGGCTTTTCCTATTCCGGTCGAATCATGGTTCCGTGCGGATCTTTTTCAAGAACAAGTAACAGATGCTCGATGAGACGCCGACCGCCAAGACCCCATAAAGTCCAGAAATAAATGCAGTAAAACCGAACAGGATATGCAGCATTAAGAACAAGTACTGGTTATTCCTCTCTAACTCCATCATCGTCGTTTTTTGTTCAAATCTGGAGATCAGGATGGCAAATAAAAGGGCTGTCAGATACCTTCCGAGAAAGTTTTGGGAAGGAATGTCGTAATACAATCCGCCATCGGCCCAGATCCAGTAGGATTTTACATTGGCCGCCACGGGATCGATGGCCAGGTCCAACCACACTGCAAAAAGTGGAACCAGTGTCACGGTCCTGTGACGGAAGGAGAACAATTTAGAAAAGGCCAAACTGGCTCCCATGACCGATAGCCACGCCGGTCCCATTGTGATCGGTACACCGAGGAACATCAGTCCGAAATCTGCTTCATATGTATACTCACCGAATAGCAGGCCGGTGTGGGTACCGATGGACTCAATCGCGATGGATCCGAAAAAGATGAATGGAATGATGAATCGTCCCTTTGGCAATACATTCCACAGATAACACGATGCATATAACCCTGAAGCAAACAAAAACACCGTGTTTGCCCACTCGAGCCAAGGCGGCAAGAGCGAGAAACCGACTAGAAGCAATCCAATCACAAACCATACACAGAAAAACTTCCACACGTATTTCTGAAAGACAAACATCCTCTTGCTCCCCACTTTTTGACTGGATTGAAGCTCATTCAGGAAATCAATCCATCATGTATTTTCATATACCGGACTTTCCCTTTTCAGCATGTCAAACCACCCGGCGGACTGTCAATTTTCTTACTGGCTGAATGCTCCATGATGGTTCACTCCCGTGTCTTTTTTGTGACAATCGAAAGGAGAGCCAATCGAACATTTGACATTCAGCCCCTACCTGGATAAAATAACTTACGAACGTTCGTAAGGGAGTGGAGAAAATGAAATCAAACGAATTAAAAGCGATTGCCCTTGAGCAATTCGCCCTTCATGGCTATCAAGGTGCTTCTCTATCTGCGATCGCAGATAAAGCGGGTATTAAAAAGCAATCCATCTATTCGCATTTTAAAAGTAAAGAAGATCTATTCATCCGTGCTTTTGAAGATTCCGTTCAACATGAATTGGATTTCATTGAAATGGATCTTGTCGGTAGTGATACTTCAATTCGCAATATGTTGAACCAATTTCCTGCTAACTATCTTGCTCGATACCGGGAAGACTCAAATATGAAATTCTTCTTAAGGACATCCTTTTTTCCGCCTGTTGAATTGGAAGAGCCCATAAAGGAAGGGACTGAGAAATATATATCAGGCTTAGAATCCTTATTTGTTCAACTGTTTGAAAAGTATGGACAATTACACGGTGAAATGACACCTGAAAAAGCTTCTGTTGCGTATCTGACAATCCTGGATGGACTGTTGGTGGAATTAATGTATGGACGAACTGACCGACTTGAAAAACGTTTGGACCACTCGTTGGAAGTATTTTGGAAAGGCGTAAGTGAAAGGGAGTGCCATGAATGAATAAAGCGTGGACGTTCGTTGTACTCGGTTCCCTATTTGAAGTGTGCTGGGTCATCGGATTGAAACATTCTACAGATTTCATCACGTGGGCAGCGACAATCGCAGCCATCGTCTTATCATTTGGGTTCCTGATTAAGGCTACACAAATGTCCCTGCCGGTCGGGACCGCCTATGCCGTTTTTGCCGGTCTTGGAACGACGGGTACGGTCATTGCGGAAATGGTCTTTTTCAATGTCCCGTTCCAGGTGGCTAAAGTCGTGTTGATCCTTGTGTTATTGGCAGGCGTCATCGGGCTTAAGCTGGTGACAGGGAAGAGTCAGGAACAGGGAGGCGAATCGTAATGGGGTGGATATTCCTTATTCTTGCAGGGGTATTTGAAGTGGTCGGTGTAACGGGATTGAACCTGATCACCCGGAAAAAAAGCGTATCATCCTATCTCATCTTTGTGGTCGGGCTTGCATGCAGCTTCACATTTTTGAGTTTGTCGATGCAGTCTCTTCCAATGGGTACGGCCTATGCAATCTGGACCGGAATCGGTACCGTGGGATCAGGACTGGTCGGGATTTTATTTTATGGGGAATCTAAGAGCATCTTACGAATCATCTTCATGGCCATGGTGTTGAGCGCGGCTATTGGATTAAAGTTAATTAGTTAATTGGGAGTTGGATAAAATGTCAGTATGGTTTACGGAGAAACAAACGAAGTCTTTCGGAATCACCGGGAAAGTTCGTCGCACGCTTGAGAGCGAGCAGACGGATTTTCAACAGCTAGAAATGCTGGAGACAGAAGAGTTCGGCAATATGCTGCTACTCGACGGGATGGTCATGACATCGGAGAAAGACGAATTCGTCTATCATGAAATGATCACGCATATCCCATTATTCACTCACCCTTCACCCAAAAAGGTGTTGGTCGTCGGTGGAGGAGATGGCGGGACGATCAGGGAAGTGCTGAAGCATCCAGATGTCGAGAGTGTGATGCAGGTAGAGATTGATGGCAAAGTGGTGGAATACTCGAAGAAACATCTGCCAACGATTTCATCCAGCTACGGGGATGCCCGTGCTGAACTGCTGATCGGAGATGGGTTTGAGCACATCATCAAGAGCGAAGGCGTCTATGACGTCATCCTGGTCGATTCAACAGAACCCGTTGGTCCCGCTGCGGGCTTGTTCACGAAGGGATTTTATGCGGGCATTGCCAAAGCACTGAAAGAAGATGGGATATTTGTGGCCCAGACAGACAACCCGTGGTTCAAATCGGAGCTAATCAAACATGTCATGAGGGACGCAAGCGAGGTATTTCCGATCACTCGCCTATATACGTGTAATATCCCAACCTATCCAAGCGGGATGTGGACCTTTACGATGGGTTCGAAAGTGTATGATCCATTGGATGTGTCAATGGAGAATATTTCGGAACTTGATACAAAGTATTACACCCCTGAGCTTCATCATGCAAGTTTTGTACTGCCAAGATTCGTGAACCGGCTTTTAGATAAGGAATGATAATTTCAGTAGAGTGTTAGAAGATCATTTAAGGAAACCTATAAAGAAGGATGAAAGGTTAACCGGTAGGGCGGTTGGCCTTTTTTCTTTTGGGAGAATCGCTCTCTTAAACGATCAGAATACGAGTTGGATGGCCACGCCGAGGATCAGCATGGACGTGCAGATGAATAATAGACCGGATTTCCAATGCGCCCAGGAGGAAGAACACCAAAGCAGATACACATAACGTGATGCTAGTGCTTAGATCAGACTTGGTAACAAACGTATAAATCGCAGAGGCTATGGCCAAGACGGAAATTGTGATCGCAATGGTACGGTACAAGTAATCTCTCCTTTTACTATTTTTGGATGTTCTATTGGCTTATCACGCAAGAATGAAAGAATCATTCCTTCCTATATGTCTCCACGACCTCTCCCTCTCCAGAAATAAACTCAATCGCTTTATTCTTATCCTTGTAGGAGGTAATGGGCAGCCTGATTTTGATCGAGTCAATTTCATCGTGCTGCTGCAGGTATACTTCGTGTCGGGAAGCGTCATCAAGGCCTTTTCTCACTTGATCCCCTATGAGGGAGTAAGTGGAAGAGTCCTGCAGTTCCCCGGCCAGGGTCCTCTGGTCGTGCAGCATATCAGCCAGGTCATGCAGGGTGACGGTTTTTGTGACGGTGTCCACGTTCTTATGACGTTCGAACGCATACCATTTTGCCTGGGCGGTGATGTTCGGGATGCTGATGATGAGCGTGATAAGCGCCGTGATGCCTATGACGATCAGAATCGGTTTTCTCACTGAAATATCCCCCTTCTGTGGAATGTGGTCGGTAAGGGTTATTTTTCCATTTTTAATATAATTACCCAAATTTGATGTGGTTGAAAACAGAAGAGTGAAGGGTTTCATCGGGGGTTAAGGGGGAGCTGATCTTGGGCGAGAACCTGATCGTGAAGTCGAATCAACAATGGATCCGCTACGCAGTGAGGACTCAACAAGACACTTCTTTATCATCCCAACAATAAAAAACCCCCTTTGCACAAACAAAGGGGTAAAAAGGGGGTCAATGACATATTGTCTCCTTCATCATACAATGGATGCGATTGATTTACAACTTTAAAGTGGCAAAGTTCTGAATATTTATTATAAATTATTTATATTTTTGCATATTGGGAGTATATGACACCATCTGGATTCTCGCTCCCAATTGTAGTAAGATTAACTGCATTTCTGTTCACAGGCGATTTTCATCTACACACAAAGAACATATCAGACTCGTATACTTGCAAAAACATCATCAAGGACCCAGGAGGCTTTATGAAGCGTAAAGGAATTACATTGAAACTATTTCTACTGACGGTTGTCGTGTTCATGTGCTTTTACGGCATGATCATTTTGGCGCATATGCTCTTTTTTCAGGATTTTTACCAGAAGTACAAGATCAAGGGCGTGGAGTCCGCGCTGGAGAGGTTCTCTGAGCATTATGTGAATGAGGATTGGAGCTCGCATCGGGCGTCACGGGAAGCCGTGAAGTTCATGTCGGAGAATAAGAGTCAGCTGACCATCGTTGACACGGATGGGAATCTGACGTTGAATGACCCGTATCATATCACGCTGAAACAAAAAGACGGGACGCTTGTGGTCGTGTCGCTGTCGTTCTTCATGAATACATATGGGCAGGAACTGAAGGCGGCGGCAATCGATAAAGGAAGTACGTTGACGGTGTGGGGAGCACTGGATCAGGAACAAAAGGATGCCCCTACGGTGATGTATCCCTTCCAGATTACCCAAAAGGGCTTCCCGTCGATCGGGGAGGACGTGGATGCGTCCTATGCGGATAAGGTGACGGGGGAAGTGGTCGAACGGGTCCTGCCCCGGTCGAAGGCATGGAACACCCAGCAGGGACTGCTATTCGATGCGTTGAATGAATTATTCCCTTTGAAGCCGTCGCAGGAAAAGAAGGTCAAGGACATGAAGCTGCAGAAGATCGATTGGACGGAGCCGTGGAGCGGGACGCATAACATGGTCATCATCGATCCGGTGAAAACGAAAGCCGGGAAGACCGAACTCCTCGTGTCCGTAACGTCCCTGCAGGAAGTCCAGGACACGAACAATGCCCTCCAGCTCTTCTACTTGTATCTGGGGATCGGCGGGCTCTTCCTCATTATCATTCTATCGTTCTTCTTCTCACGGTTGGTCAGCAAACCCCTGATCAAGTTGGACAAGATGGCGAAGCGGATGGTCAAGCTGGATTTCACCGTCGATTCCCCCGTCCGTCAAAAAGATGAGATCGGGAATCTGTCCAACAGCATGCTGCTCATGGCGAGGAATCTCGATCAGGCGTTGAAGGAGCTCGAGGAGAAGAACGTCCAGCTCCTTGCCGATATGGAGCAGAAGAATGAGATGGAGAAGGTCCAACAGGACTTCTTCGCGAATGCCTCCCATGAGCTGAAGACGCCACTCAGCATCATCAAGAGTTTTGCGGAAGGACTGAAGGATGGCATCGGGGCGAACAAGCAGGATCATTATTTCGAGGTCATCGTCGAAGAGGCGGAGAAGATGGAAGGGCTGCTGACGGACATGCTCGACCTGGCCAAATTGGAGGCAAGGACCATCAAGCTGCGGAAGACTTCCTTCCTATTGAGTGACCTGATCGATAAAGCTTCGAATAAATTGGTCTATTCCCTGAAGGAAAAAGATCTCGACGTCGTCATCGGCTCCACCAAGGAGCTGCCGATCGTGGCCGATTACGGCTGGATGGAGAAGGTGATGCTGAACTTCCTGGTGAATTCCATCCGCCATGCGGAGAAGGGAAGCACCATCTCCATCGATATCGAGAGCGATGACCACGACACGACCTTCATCCTCCGGAACAGGGGCGACAACATCCCTGAAGACACGCTCGATCATATCTGGAAGAGATTCTACCGCGGGGAGCTGTCGCGCAGCCGCCAGACCGGCGGGACTGGACTCGGACTGTCGATCGCCCAACAGATCCTCGATATGCATCACTGTGAGTATAAGGTCGAGAACCTCGAGGATGGAGTCCAATTTACTATACTATTTACAAATTAAAGGCAAAAGGACACACAAAAGACATACGACCCTTTTACACTAATCGAAGAATCAGGCTGGAGGAACGAAGAAAATGGGTAAAACAGTTTTGCTTGTGGAAGATGAAGCGAGGATCAGGGAGATCATTTCGGACTATTTCATCCAGGATGGATGGGAGGTACACGAAGCAGAGGATGGCGATGTGGCGCTGGAGATGCTGGATTCCATCTCTCCGGACCTCCTCATCCTGGACGTGATGATGCCGAAGGTGAATGGATTCGAGGTGTGCCGCCGTGTACGCCTCAAGTCGGGTGTCCCCATCATCCTGCTGACCGCGAAGGGGGCTGACAGCGATAAGATCCACGGATTCGAGCTCGGGGCCGATGAATATGTGACGAAGCCCTTCAGTCCGCGGGTGCTGGTGGCACGGGCAAATTCCCTCATGAAGCGGGTGAAGGAAAGCTATCTGCCGAACGGTCATATGATCGGGTTCGGTTCTGCACTCCTGAATACGCTGGCACGCCGTCTGGAAGTGGACGGAGCCGAAGTGGAACTCACGCCGAAAGAATACGATCTCCTGCTCTTGCTCATCGAGAACAAGAACATTGTGCTATCCAGGGATACGATCCTCGACCGGGTGTGGGGCATGGACTTCGACGGAGACAGCCGTGTAGTCGACACCCACATCCGGAAGCTGAGAAGCAAGCTCGGGACGGAATCCCACTATATCCGCACCGTCATCCGGACGGGGTACAAATTTGAAGGAGACAACCATGGATAAATTAAGCCGTTTCTATCAACGGACCGCCGTGAGATGGGTCGTGCACACGACATTCTACTTGGCGATCCTGCTGATTTTATTCTTTTTATACAGCTTCCACAGTGCCAATACCGGAAGCTATATTTACAACGATTTTTAACGTGGAGAAGGGAATCGAACTATGGACTTTTTGTTAGACATTCAAGAGCATGCAACACAATCACCGGAGCAGCAGGCCTTCACAGCGAATGGGCAGGCGCTATCGTACGGGGAGCTTTGGGGACGATCCGATCAACTCGCCTCTTATCTGCTGGACGCCTACATCCTTCCGCGCCAGACCCCGATCGTCGTCTACGGACATATGGAGCCGGGTATGCCCATCGCCTTCCTGGGGAGCGTCAAGGCAGGCTTCCCGTACATCCCCATCGACACCTCCATCCCGGATGAGCGGGTCCGGTCCATCATCGAGAACTCGGGCGCCGGACTGATCATCAATGTGTCGGGTGAACCCATCCCGTTTGCCTCCGTTCCCGTTCTGGCATTGGACGCGTTCGATTGGAACGAACCGACGAGCGTGACGCCCGGGACGTGGGTCAAAGACGATGAAGTGTATTACATCATCTACACGTCAGGAAGCACGGGGAATCCAAAAGGGGTCCAGATCACGGGCAGCAACCTGCAGAGCTTCGTGGACTGGATGAAAGAGGATTTCCCGATCGGGGAGCACAAAGTCTTCCTCAATCAGGCACCGTTCTCCTTCGACCTATCCGTCATGGACCTGTATCCATCGCTTGTGACGGGCGGGACCCTGTTTGCCCTCCCGAAATCTTGCGTCGACAAGCCGAAAGTGATGTTTGAAACCCTTGAAGCATCGGGCGTCCAGGTGTGGACATCGACCCCTTCGTTCATGCAGATGTGCCTCATGGACCCAGGATTTAATGAAGCGAAGATGCCAAACGTCGAGCTGTTCCAGTTCTGCGGGGAAACACTGCCGGTCTCGGTGGCGAAGGAGCTCCGCAAACGATTCCCGAAAGCCGTCATCTTCAATACATATGGGCCGACGGAAGCAACGGTCGCCGTCACCTCGGTCGAGATCACAGACCTTATCCTGGCCGATCACGGATCGCTGCCGGTCGGGTACAGTAAATCCGATACCCGGGTCCTCATCCTGAATGAACAAGGAGAGCCTGCAGCGGACGGGGAAGCAGGGGAGATCATCATTGCCGGTCCGAGCGTGAGTAAAGGCTACCTCGGTGCGCCCCATCTGACGGAGAAGTCGTTCTTTTCGTATCAGGGAACGTGGGCTTACCGCACAGGGGATGCCGGTTATGCCCGTGAAGGCTGCATCTTCTACCAGGGACGTCTCGATTTCCAGATCAAGCTTCACGGGTACCGCATGGAGCTTGAGGAAATCGAGTTCCAGATCAATCAGTGCCCGTACGTGCAATCGACGGTCGTCCTCCCTCACCAGAATGGGGAGAAGATCGATTATCTCGTCGCCACGATCATCCCGGGGGATCATCCATTCGAGAAGGAGCATCATCTCACGTCCTTCATCCGGAAGGAGCTGCAGAAGACGCTGCCTTCTTATATGGTCCCGCGTAAGTTCATCTACAAAGGGAGCCTGCCGATCACGACGAATGGGAAACTCGACCGCAAGCGCATTAAGGATGAGGTTCTTGCATGACGGTATATGGCTCGTTTCTATTCTTTATCATCATCGGAATCCTGCTGTTGCCGACGGTCATCCTCGGCTTAAAGGGCAAGAGCTTCCGTGTCTATAACCTGATCATCTCGGTGGTCATCCTGGCCCTGATCTTCTCGGGGGATGCGAGAGGGTTCGCGACCTTGATCGCCTTCACCGTGTTCCAGGTGCTGCTGATCAAAGGGTATATGGCGTACCGCTCGAAGCGGAATGCAGGAGTCGTGTTCTATCTCATGGTGGCGCTATCCCTCCTGCCCCTGATTCTATCCAAGGTGCTTCCGTTTCTAGCCTTCGATAACTGGGCCACATTCCTCGGAATCTCCTACCTGACGTTCAAAGCCGTCCAGATGGTCATCGAAATACGGGATGGCCTGATCAAGGAGCAGCCACCGGTCTACCGGATCGCTTATTTCATGCTGTTCTACCCATCGCTCTCCTCGGGACCGATCGACCGGTACCGGAGATTCGAGAAAGATGAGGGGACCGTATGGGATGCTGCGGACTATCAATCCCTCCTGTACTCGGGATTACATAAGATTTTCATCGGGTTCCTCTATAAGTTCATCATCGGATATGCGGTCAATACCTACTTCATCATGAATCTGCCGTATATGACGTCGAACAAGATCCTTTATAACCTTCTCTATATGTACGGCTACAGCATGTACCTGTTCTTCGATTTCGCCGGGTATACGGCGTTTGCCGTCGGGATCAGCTACATGATGGGCATCCGGACCCCGGAGAACTTCAACAAGCCGTTCCTGAGCCGGAACATCAAGGACTTCTGGAACCGGAGGCATATGACCCTGTCCTTCTGGTTCAGGGATTATGTGTTCATGCGCTTCATGTTCCTCATGAAGAAGAAGCGCTGGATCAAGAACAAGATGCTGCTGTCGAATCTCGGCTACATCCTGCTGTTCACCCTCATGGGGGTGTGGCATGGCCTTGCGATCCAGTACATCGTCTACGGACTCTATCATGCGGCCGTCATGGTCAGCTATAACTTTTTCGAGAAATGGAACAAGAAGCATAAGAAGTGGCCGGCGAACCGGTTCACGACCGTCGTATCCATTGTGATCACCTTCCATGTGATCTGCTTCGGATTCTATCTATTCTCAGGACAACCATTCCACTAGGAGGAAACACGAATATGAATTTTGAACAAGAAGTATTAGACATACTTGCAGAGGTTTGCCAGGAGGAGTCGGTGAAAGAAACACCGGATATGGACCTTTTTGAAGAGGGTCTCCTCGATTCATTCGGCACCGTGGAAATGCTCGTCGAATTCGAGGACAGGCTCGGGATCCTCGTCCCGATCACGGAGTTTGACCGTGACGTATGGAACACGCCAAATGCGATCATCAAGCAGCTGAAGAATCTGAAATGAAGAAAAAGCGACACGTATTCGGCCCGATGATCCTCGCATTCGTGCTGTTCATCGGCATGATATCGGTACCGAACAAGTGGCTCGTGAAGTTGATGCCCGACGGCCGGCTCGATGAGGCAGCTAGTTCCCTGAACTCGAACATGTTTGCCGGCACCTACCTGCAGGATGAGATGCTTGAGGACCCTACGTATCTACCAATCTATGGATCTTCCGAATTCTCGCGATGGGACCGGTACCACCCCTCGAACTATTTCAAGGTGAATGATGCCGGCTTCAAGCCGTTCCTCGTCGGAAAAGGGGGCACCACCTCCATCATCCACGCCATCAACCTGGCGAGCCACGCCGGTCAGCTCCAACAGAAGCAGATGGTGATCATCGTCTCGCCTCAATGGTTCGTGAAGAATGGGACCGATGAAAATCACTTCGCCCCGAACTATTCAGCCCTGCAGGCCATGGACCTCCCGTCCAATTCCATCATCGATGAAGACACGAAAACGAAGCTGATGAAGCGGATGATGTCCTATAATACGGTGAAAAACGATACGCTCGTATATGAACTGTACGATGCGTATCTTCATGATAAAACCGCTACATACCAAGGGCTGTCAGCCGTGGCGAACCTGTACGGCAAGGTGCTCGAGAAAAAGGATCTGTACTATTCATTGTTCACGATCTCATCGGCCCAGCGCAATGCCTCGAACAAGGTCGAAGGTCAATCGTGGGAATCCCTCATGAAGATGGCCGACCGTACAGGTGAGCGCCACACGCAGCACAGCCGGTTCAACATCGACGACAAGGTATACAAAAAACAAGCCCGAGAGATCGCGGCCAAAAAAGGCAAGAACAAGGATCACTCCTACGGGGTATCCAAGGAGTATGATGACTTCCAGCTGCTCATGGACGTATTGAAACAATCGAAAGCCGAACCGCTCTTCGTCATCCTGCCCGTAAACGGCGAGTACTACGATTACACAGGCTTCCCGAAGAAGGGAAGGGATGACTACTACAAGCGGATCACCTCGCAAATCGCAGATAATGGCTTCGCGTATACAGACTACTCCGATCACGAATACGATCCGTATTTTCTGAAGGATACGATCCACATTGCGTGGAAGGGATGGGTGTATCTGGACCGGGATATCGATTCGTTTGTGAAGACGGGGAAGGCGTTTGAGGAAGAGGAATGATTCAAGGGAAACAGCCGATGGGCCCATTATCCCGGAATCGGTGGTACATGATGGCGTTGATCAGGTTCTTCATTCACAAAGGTAATGTTGAGTGAGCCTTTCAGTTCTTCCTCCCCGTTCTCGAGGAGCACTTCTTCCGGGAACTGGTCTATGATGGATCGGCTCTCTTCAAACAAGATGAGACCATTTTGGTTGAGTGATAGAATGAGTTCCCTCACTCCTCTCGCCTCAATCTCGAAGTTGATTACGATGACTTTGTTGGCATACATGGAGTGATTGGTCACCCAGCCGGTGCATCTGGAGATTGTGTTGACGGCGTGGTCAATCATTTCGTGCCGGTTTCCGCGGGTGAACCCTTTTATTCGTATGGGATTGGGCAGCATGGATGGTGCACCTTCTTTCTCATTTCGGAAGAGTGATTTTGACCCTTCTCCTCATCTATGATACCATCAGACAGTTATCACAATGTAAAAAGGAAGAAGCGTATGAGAATCCATTCCAAATATAGAAGGGTCATTACGGCATTCGTAACGGCTCTGTGCATGTCGATCTTTATTTCATTCATGTTGGTATCCATCAACTTCGGATATGACAGTCATTTTATTCTGACGTGGTTAAGAATGTGGTCTGAAGCATTTGCGTGCGCGTTTTTCGGAGCGTATTTCTTTCCGAAGTTCATTCAGTACCTGATTAGTAAGATCCACTTTTTTGAGAACACCATCGATTAGTAGCCGGTCCCGCTTTCGTTTAGGGATCGGTTTTTTTACCATCATCTGTGTATAGGGAAGGAGACTCCGATGACGTATGGTTTGGAGCAAAATAAAGAAGCGTCTCATGAATCTGATCTGTTATCCTCTGCAGTCCAGGATCGACTTCCACGTGATTTCATACCGGAAAGCCCATGATCAGATGGGCCGTGCCGTCATGACCGTGGATAAGGCGGAAGTGTTCAACATGTGTTCGATGACGTCTATGCGAGAAGAGTACTACCGGGAAGAAGAAATCCGAAGTGAGTGGGGTGAGGATGAACGTGATGTGGAAACGATCCTGGCAATCCAGGAACTTGCCCATGAGCAGTTGCTGCATGAGGGGATCTACGCCCGATACGACTTTTTTTCAGTGGTGAGTCACTATATCCAATCCCCGATCAACGAGCTTTTGAAGTCGGATGATGTATTGGTTCAAGCACTTGTTATGCTGGACCGCCGGGTGGGGAAAAGGACCCTGGAGAGATGGAATTATTCCATCCAAGACGAACATCCACTGGTTCAACGACTCTATACCTTGCGCTGTGAAGTGGAAAATATCCAGATCACCCATCCGGGTGAGACAGAACTTCCTTCCTAAAGGATGTTCTTTTTTTATGGAGAAAAAAGGGTCGTAAGATTATCCTTGTATCACCATTCAAACCATCGTATAATAATTCTAACTATAACCGTCACGTGACAGTTTGGAGGGAGTTCCCTTGGGGTCGAGAAGCTGAAGTATACGTTGTGGGCCTTTGTTGCTCATGGATTAATCGGAAAAAGTGTTCATCATGATCGGCTCCGGGGGAAAAGCGGTACGTCCTGCTTCACACTCCATGGACCGGACATGATGATGCGCTGACAGACATCATTTTGTGGAGGTGAATCCCTCATCAGGGGGATGAATTGGACATATATATCCTATCGAATATCGTGTTGTTACTTGTATTGCTTGGATTGACGGCGTTCTTCGTTGGAGCGGAGTTCGCGGTAGTGAAGATCCGTTCGTCGAGGATCGACCAGCTGATCGCCGAGGGGAATAAGAAGGCGGTCATTGCGAAGAAGGTCGTGCAGGACCTCGATTATTATCTCTCAGCGTGTCAGCTTGGGATCACGGTGACGGCACTCGGCCTCGGGGCATTCTCGAAGCCGTTCGTCAAAGAACTGATGGGGCCGGTGTTCAACTGGCTCAGCGTATCGGACGGAGTCGCATCCGTCATTTCATATGGGATTTCCCTCGCTGTCGTCACGTATCTGCACGTGGTGATCGGGGAGATGGCACCGAAGACCCTCGCCATCGAGTTCTCGGAGAAGGCGACCATGCTTCTCGCTTCGCCGCTATACTGGTTCGGGAAGGTGATGTATCCGTTCATCCAGGTGCTGAACGGCACGTCCCGGTTGTTCCTGAAGATGTTCGGGGTGCCGGCAGCAAATCACGAACAGGTGTACTCGGAGGAAGAGCTGAAGATCATCATGGCCCAAAGTTTCCAGGGTGGCGAGATCGATCAGACCGAGTTGAAGTATATGGAGAACGTGTTCTCCTTTGATGAACGGGTGGCCAAGGACATCATGGTGCCGAGGACCGACCTTGTCACGATCGACCAGAACATGGAGCCGGCTGACATCATCGCCCTCATGGATGAGCACAACTACACTCGCTATCCCGTCGTGGAAAACGGCGATAAAGATAAGATCCTTGGAATCGTGAATGCGAAAAAACTGCTCAACCACATCGTGACCGGGCGGGAGATCGTCCTTGAAGACTTCATCCGCGACGTGCCCCATGTGGTGGAAGTCACGCGTATCAAGGAGATCTTCAAGCGGATGCAGAAGGACCGTGTCCACATGACCGTGGTCATGGACGAATACGGCGGAACCGCCGGGATACTCACGATGGAGGACGTCCTGGAGGAACTTGTCGGGGAGATTCGCGATGAATTCGATGCAGATGAAGTCGCCGATATTCGCAAGAGCGGGGACGAAGACTACCTCATCAACGGCCGCGTGCTCCTTGATGAACTCGAAGATCGCTTCGGACTTACATTTGAAGACCGGGATGACATCGATACGATCGCCGGTTGGATCCAGTCCCAGAGCTTCGACGGACTGGAAGAAGGGCAGCGCATCACCCAGGGCACTCACGCCTGGACGGTGACCGAGCTCGATAACTATCAGATCAAACAAATCCTGTTTCAACCGGATAAAGGGGAAAGGGAAGAAGATGATTCCCAGCCCCTCATGAATTCACTGGAGGTGAACCCCTCAGGAAGGGGGAGCTAATTGGACGGTATGATTACACTTAATCTATTTTTGATCGTCATATTCATCTTATTGACTGCATTCTTTGTAGGGGCGGAATTTGCCATCCTGAAAGTGAGGATGTCGAGGATCGACCAGCTCATCGCCGAAGGCAATAAGAAAGCGAAGATCGCGAAGAAAGTCGTGGAAGGGCTGGATTATTATCTGTCCGCCTGCCAGCTCGGGATCACCATCACGGCCCTTGTTCTCGGGGCTTTGGGTGAGCCGACGGTCCAGAAGATCCTCGAGCCGGTGTTCGTCGAACTGAACGTCCCGGCCGCCATGATCACCGTGCTCTCGTACGCCATCGCACTATCGGTCGTGTCACTGCTTCACGTCGTGATCGGCGAGCTCGCACCGAAGACCCTCGCCATCCAGTACGCGGAGAAGATGACACTTCTCCTGGCACCGCCGCTTTATTGGTTCGGCAAGGTCACGAGCCCGTTCATCACCGTATTGAACGGATCGGCACGATTGCTCCTTAAGACATTCGGCGTCCGGCCGTCGGGGCATGACACTGCCCACTCCGAGGAAGAGCTCAAGCTCATCGTCGCCCAGAGCTATGAAGGCGGCGCGATCAACCGGACGGAGCTCGACTACCTGAAGAACATCTTCGCTTTTGACGAGCGTGAGCTGAAGGACATCATGATCCCGGCGAGCCGCATGATCACCCTCGAGAGGCATCAGTCCCTCGACAGCATGGTCACCGTTATCGACCGCTACGAATACACGCGCTACCCGGTCCACGACCGCACCAAAGGCGACGCCGGCCAGTTCATCGGCTTCATCAACACGAAGGAAATGATGACCGCCATCGCCGCCGGACGAAAAGGGGATATCAAGGACTACATCCACGACATCCCGCGCTTCAAACAGACCGCATCGATCAAGGAAGTATTCCTCAAGATGCAGCAATCCCGCACCCACATGGCCGTCGTCACAGACAGCACCGGCAAAACGGTCGGCCTCGTGACCATGGAGGATATCCTGACAGAGATCGTCGGGGAGATCCGTGATGAGGTGGATGGGGTTGTGGGGACGTAATACGATTGTTTTAGAATAGAGGAAACCCCCATCTTCGGTTCGAGGATGGGGGTTTTTCGTTGTACTCATGATGAAACGGTTTTTCTCTCGCTCTTTGGAAAGATAGTGTAGGAGAGGGAGGTAACACCGTCAATGATTAGAACAAGGCTCCAGATCCTGCTAAAGTTATTTGCCGACGCGTTATCAAATGGGAGCAGAGCCTGCTTACCACTAAACCATTCTGAGAAGAAATGGCTCAATCCGTTGATCTGATCAAATTCAGTGGACAATCCGAATAGGAAGAAGAGGATACCATGGATTACACCGAATATCAGTAAGTGAATCGAAAAATGCTTCATCTCCTGGATGGCCTTTGCTTTTCCATGTAGTCCAATAGGTCCTGACAAATCCGGAATGGGCTCTCCTTTCCATTTCGCTACTTTCTTTTGAATGAAAACATCCAATCGCTTGAAATCGGTCTTCCCGTAAGTGAGTGCGTAAACAATGATGACGAGGATGACGACTTGGTAGCTGGTGAAGTTCCCGGTTCTCAAGTAATCCATGAAGCCCATCGTGGCAATCCATAAGTCGTTTACGATGAACAATGTGAAGAATACAACGCTCAATGTTTTCATATTGAACCAATAACGTACAACGAGGAAGCTCAGAATAGAGATCCAGAAAAAGACTTCAGCGGCAATCAGGAATGCCCATTTATGTTCCAAAATAAAATCCATGGTTCTACCTCCCGTTAATTAGGTAACATATCGAGCCATTTCATATCAGCTTCCAAATGCAGGATCTTCCCGTCGATCAGGTATAGGATGGTTTCGTTCTCTGGTGTGATGTCTATTTTCCTTCTAAGCAACTGGAGCTCCAATATGTTACGGATGATTGACTCTTTTTGCTCTTTGACCATGCGTTCGAGATTGTGGAAGTCAACTTGCTTGGCGCATAATAGCTTGAAATAGAAGTCATCCTTCAACAATGGCTTTTCTACCGGCTCAAGCAGCCAATGGTCAATCTCGTTGCGTCCTTTTTCAGTTAGATGGTAGATACGTAAATCGGTGTTTTCTTCAGTTATTTCATCAACAAAGCCATCCCTCACGAGCCGATCGATCGTTGTATAGATCTGTCCCGCATTGATTTCCCATTGATTGTAGACCATGGACTCAAACGAGACCTTTAAATCGTACCGGTGTCGTGAGGACTGAGATAATAGGATTAAGATGGCATGTTTAACGGACATAGTGATTCCTCATTCCTAGGATATTACTCTTGTTTCAGTGCTTGATTGATGTTGTGTTTCACCGCTTGTCTTGCAGGAATCAGTGAGGCGAATGCGCTGACGATGATCCCCATGATGATGCTGAGTAAGAGCGTGGATTCAGGTATGGTGAACCCGATCAATTCGTCTGATGTGGTGACCGCATTCAGGAAAATCGTGAAGATGCCCATTGCGATCCCGATCAACACCCCGCTGATTCCAATAATAAGCGCTTCATAAAAGATGGTTTTATATACTTGGAAACTAGTAAAGGCGACAGCTCTCATGATAGCCACTTCCCTCAGCCGCTCCATCACATTCATGACGAGGGTATTGATAATTCCAATACCGGATACGACGATGGCGATGAAGAGAAGTCCGTTAAATAATGACTTTACCCCCGGGAGAGCACGTTCTTGCTTGTTGACTTCCTCATCGACTGTCTGTACCTCAGAGAAATCAAAAGGATAGGACGTGACTAGAGAATTCTTGATCGAATCTTCTTTGTAGCCGTCTTCCAATGTCAGTAAGGCTTTATAGGAGAGTACTCCCGGAAAAAGCTCATCAAATGGATCTCCGCTCATAAATGCGGTATACCCCCCATACTGATTCGTAGTTACCTTACCCAGCACTTCAAGTTCATGCTCCTGATTGTCAATGACAATCGTAATGTTCTCTCCTGGGGAACCTCCCCACTCCCGGTATGCAAAGTCGCCCAGGAGGATGCCTCCTTCTTTCAATCGATCCTTCCATTTATCGGACTCAGTATCAATCGAGTGGAAGAGAGGATGCTCGGCATTCCATTCCAGGTCGGTACGGATGATGGAGAATTGACGGGTTTGCTGTTCTGTTACCCACGTGACATTCCTTTCTTTATACAGGTGAACATCCTTTACGCCATTGGTTGCTGACATCCTGCCTGCATCTCGTTCGCTTAATGAGTGTTCAGATGTGATTTGCATATCTCCACCGAAGGACTGGGTGACACTTTTATCGATGTTCTTTTCAAGTGAGGTGAAGGTCGAAGAAACGAATAAGCCCAAACAAATGGCCAAAGCCAGAATAAGGGACATATTGGACGACCGATTCAGAGCTCGTAATACATTGTTGGCGGCAATCTTTCCTTCAAAGCCTAATAATGATGATCTCAAGACCAACGTTGTGATCCCTTTGACCATAATGGGGAAGAAGAGAACGGAGCCTAACAACAAAGAACCAATCGATAAGACATTGTTGACGAAGGTCAGCAAGAGGGATAAGAGAATGAGGATGCCCCCTGCCACACTTCTCCATTTGCTCATGTTGGTATTCGTCGCTGGGACTTTCTTCAGTGTCTTGATAATATCAATCTTGCTCGCCTGGGTGACAGGTATGAGAGAGGCCACAACCGGTATGGCTACTCCTAAAACGATGGATGCGGCAAGTGCCCACTGATAGTCCATTGAGAAGTCAATATTGGATTGGAAGGAACTGAACAGACCGCTTTGCAAGACACTGCCTAAACCAAAGCCGATCGGCACTCCGATAATCAAACCAATGACGGATAGAATCAGTACTTCGAATAGGAAGAGCTTCTTGATCTGGAAGGGAGTGTACCCGATTGTTTTCATGACCGCGATCTCGCTTTTTCTTTCGACAATCGACACAAATATCGTATTGTACAGGATAAAGGCACTGATGAACATGGCCAAGCCACCTATGACATAAAGCATGAAGTAGAGATCTTCCAATTGATTGGATTGCTTTTCGTCCAGAACGATTTTTTGAAGATAAACCCCGTCGTAGGGCTGCAGAGCTGTATGAAGGTCCTTCACGACAGGATCCATTGCATACTGATCATTTATATGCATTCTTACTTCTTGTATTTGCTGATCA
This sequence comes from Rossellomorea marisflavi, assembly GCF_001274775.1. Taxonomy (GTDB): domain Bacteria; phylum Bacillota; class Bacilli; order Bacillales; family Bacillaceae_B; genus Rossellomorea; species Rossellomorea marisflavi. Next base: position 569,463 of record NZ_LGUE01000004.1, on the reverse strand, counting down.
AGGCCATACCATTGCTGAAGGGTGGATAATGGGACAATTCCCCTCCAATTCCTGTTGGTTGCATCATCCCAGTCGTTCGGACCTTCCAACAAAGGGGTATCCTTCACAATCGCAGCCACTTTGATCTCCTTCATTCCATCAGGAACACGGAACGTGACCTCGTCTCCGACTTTCATTCCAAGGATTTCTGCCGATGTGGCAGGGAGGATCAAGCCCTCTTCATGAATGTCACCGGAAACGGCATCTAATGAGAGTAACTCATTATCCAACGTTGATAAGCCAGTCAGTCTCATGCGTTTCTGATCCAATGAGTGCTCAGGGGAATCCATTTCTACATAACTTTGCTTATGAATCAATCCAGTTGCGCTGGACACCTGTTCATTCTTCAATACCAGGTCTAAAACCTCTTCCGGAAAGGCATCACGTTCGCTTAAAATCGAATAGTCAGCATTTCCATTGTATAGTTCAAGCCTCTGCATGGTGACCTGTTTCGCGGTCTGAACCGTACTGATGACGGCAAACATGGAAGAGATTCCGAGAACGATGGCCAATATCGTCAAGAAAGAACGTAGTTTCTTACGAGTTAAGTTTCGCCAAGAGGTTTGCCATAACATCCTGATTTGCTCCTTCCGTTTGACGAATGTCTGATTCGATTACACCGTCTTTCAGCAAGATGATTCGATCTGCATAGCTTGCCGCATAGACGTCATGAGTCACCATGATGATGGTAAGCTGATTTTTTTGGTGAAGGGAAGAGAGAAGTCGCAACACTTCTGTTCCCGTCCGACGATCGAGATTCCCCGTAGGTTCGTCGGCTAATATCAGATTAGGGTTCATACTCAACGCCCGGGCAATGGCCACACGTTGCTGTTGCCCCCCGCTTAACTGGGAAGGATAGTTTTTCTCCTTTCCTTCCAAGCTCACTGATCTGAGCAAATCACTCACCTGTTTTTTTATCTCCTGTTTATCTTTTTTACCAGAATACATAGGAAACGACACATTCTCTTCTACCGTCAAATTCGGGAGGAGCTGATAGTTCTGAAAGATGAATCCCACATGTTCCCTGCGGAATAGTGTTCTTTGAGTTTCATTAAGACTATGGATATTCTTTCCGTTGACGGTGATTTCACCTGCCTCAGGTGTGTCAAGACCACCCAATAGATTTAAGAAGGTACTCTTTCCGGAGCCGGAAGGACCCATAACGGCAATGAATTCGCCTTTATCAGCTTGCATATCTATTTTGTTCAGAATGGTAAAAGCCGTATCTCCAATGGTATACCTTTTTTCAAGTCCCTTTACGGATATCATGATTAGCCTCCTAAAGAATGTTCGTTGTATACTGAGTATATACTTAAATATATACTGAGTATACCCAAAAGTATATACTGAGTATGCAAAAAACGTAAAATAGATCCTTGTATCTATTTTACGTTTTTTTGTTTTTCTAAGGATTCGTAAGGTTTGATGTCGTAGTGAATGTCGTGCTCCGTACAGAGGGAGAGGATATTCGTTCCCATGGTGAACGAGTTTAATTTATATCCTTCCAGGGGTGAATTAATGAGGGGAAAGGAAGGGGTCACATAGCCATGTATTTGCTTGGGGTCGGATTGTAGTCCTGTACCCTTGGCCTTCAGTAACGCTTCCTTTTGTGTCCAAAGATGGATAAGTGATGTCGAGCGTTCAACGGTTACGATTGGGAGTGCTTCCATTTCGCTTTGAGAGATAAACATCTCCATGGCGTCCTCTAATGACGGTCCTGACATGCTTTCGATATCCACTCCGATTTCTTGAGACGCTGTGATTGCGATGCAACATGCCTCTTCATGATGACTTAGGTTGAATTGAAGTTGATGGGTATTCTGAGAAGGAGCTATGTATGGTTTTCCATTGGCGTTGTACGTGAAAAGAATAGCTTTAGGAGCCAAGTCCATGTAATAACTCAGCACGATCCGGAGTGCACTGCGACACGTCATATAGTGTCTTTTGGATTGTAGGTCAACGAATCGTTCAGCACGAACCATTTCTTCTCGGCTCAAGACATCCCCACTCGTATCCCTCGAAATAGTCAAATCAATCATCCAAATGTGCACGTGCTGTTGCGATAAAGTGTAATGCGATATTGTCATCCACTTTCCACCTCCTGTTACTTATTAAAATACTCGGTTTAAGAATCATTTCCAATAGGTAGAAGGAATGTTTGCGTTATTTACTGATGTGAGGAATCTGGTACCCATGTAATATTCAGGGGGAATAAAGTAACTGGAAGAGAGGATAGATATGAGTTCCGATATGCATTTGTTTGTCAATTTGTTGGTTGTATTGATCCTGATCATTTCTGCAGCAAGGATAGTAGGAAAGCTTTGCTTGATGATCGGCCAACCCCGGGTTCTGGGGGAAATGATTGCAGGGGTCCTGTTGGGACCAACACTATTTGGAGTCATCGCACCGGATGCATTTGCTTCACTCTTTACAGCGGAGATTAAAACCATCTTGTATATGCTGAGCAACCTTGGCCTTGCTTTGTATATGTTCCTGGTGGGCGCTGAAGTTAACTTCAAGGGGTACGACAAGAAGTTCTTTACTAGTGCGGGCTCCCTGGCGGTATCTGCATTTTTTGTACCCTTACTCACAGGAATTTGCCTTTCCCTTGCTTTCATCACATACTTTGAACCTCAAGGAAACACTCTGTACTTCTCATTGTTTGTCGGAATTGCATTCTCCATGACGGCATTTCCGATGCTGGCAAGGATCCTGCAGGAGCGGAACATATTGAATACCAAGATCGGTGCAACGACCCTGCTTTCTGCAAGCATCATCGATGTTTTAGGCTGGCTTGCCCTGGCGATCCTGATTGCGCTGGTTGAAACCAGCTCAGTGACGGGCGGCATTATGACAATCATCTATACGACCATTTTCACCCTCATCTTATTCCTGGTTGTCCAACCCTTACTCAAGAAGATGGGGGATAAGGTCGAACAGACTGGCTTGTTAACACAGGCGAACATGGCGTTGGTTCTGGTTCTTGTCTTGGTCGCTGCTGCACTCACTGACTTTATCGGCGTGTATTCAGTGTTTGGAGGATTTATGCTTGGTTTGGTTATGCCTAAGGGCAAGAAGTTCCAAGAACAGCTTAATACGCGGTTAGAACATTTTGTCGTTGTTTTCTTGGTCCCTATATTCTTTGCTTACTCAGGAATCAACACTCATTTCAACGGTTTGACCATGACCATCTTTCTCCTGTTCGTCCTCATTTTGGTGCTCGCTGTAACAAGTAAATATTTCAGTAGCATGTTTGTCATGAAACGCATGGGCTATTCCTGGAGGGATGCATCTGCTGTAGGTTCACTGATGAATGCGCGGGGTCTGATGGAATTGATTGTCCTGAATGTTGGACTTGCTTACGGGTTGATCAGTCAGAATCTATTTACCATCCTTGTCTGGATGGCGATCATCACCACTGCATTGGCCATGCCTTTATATAAAGCTTCTTACTCAATGAATCTAGGTAAACGACGGGTCTTCCCGCTTATCAAATATAATAAAGTGAAGGAGAGATAATTCATGAACAAATCAATCTATGATGTAGTGATTATTGGAGGGGGACCTGGTGGGGTGCAGACGGCCATCACCTACTATGAACTATGCAAGGAACAAAACATCACTCCGAATATCGCCATTCTCGAAGCGTCAGATAAAGCAGGTCATTCCTTTACGAAGTTCCCTGTACACGGAAAGCTGATCAGTAATAACAAGCTATATACCGGAAAAGCCCCGGAGAGTCGCTTCTCTGAACGCTTTGATTGGAACAGTCTCATTACCAATGAGAAGAAAATCTTGATGAGGAACTACAGCCGTCACTTTTATCCTGAGAGGGAAGCCGTCGTCAATATGTTGAACGACCTGGTTGAAGCGTATGAACTGCCTGTTCATACCAATACCAAATGGACCGGTACCAGTAAGACGGAAGATGGACTATTTGAGGTGCACACGAGCAAAGGCGTCTTCGTGACCAGATATGTTGTGGTAGCCACTGGATTGGAACCTGTAACACCGGATATACCAGGGATTGATCATGTGACGAAGTATGAGGATATGCACGCAAAAGAATATTATCGTGACAAGAGGGTGCTGATTTTAGGGAAAGGCAACAGCGGGACGGAATGCGCTCAGGACATCCTGAATGAAGCAAATGTCATTATGCTTGCAAGCCCATCGTCAGCTAGGCTTGCGTTCAAGACACATTACGTAGGAAACATTAGGGCAGTCAACTCAATCATTGCTGAAAATTATCAGTTAAAGCATCAATCCGCCCTGCTGGACTGTCATATCCGTAACATTGAAAAGGTGGAAGACGGGTTTGATGTGACGGTTGAGTATATTCACGCAAATGGAGAGGTCGAGACACTATTCTTCAATGAAGTGGTGGCAGCAACCGGGTTTAAGTCAAGCCTTCAATCTTTAGTTGAAGATTTTGACATCAAGTGGCTACACAATAAGTTCCCGTCCATCAGCGGTACATTTGAATCGACGGAAGTGGAGGGGCTTTATTTCGCGGGGGCTCAGACACATGGGCTGGACTATCGTACCACCACCACAAGCGGTTTCATTCATGGATTCAGATACAATTCGAAGATTCTTGCCCATCATTTGGCTGAGAAGACCGGTGCCATCGACTCAAGGTCGAAAGCGTTGACCATGCCAGTGGAGGACTATGTATTGGAAGAACTCAATGAATCGCCGGATTTATGGTTGCAGCCGGGCTATGTGGGGCAATTGTTGAAGCTTCAGGGTGATAACTGGATTTCACTGGGATACCGTACGAAGAATGAATTCGTCGAGATGAATGATGAGTCGCTCCTCTTCCTGACCATGGAGTATGGAGACATTCATCAGTTCCAGGAATCTTTCAGTATCCCGAGGGAACCGGGAGATCCTGATAAGAGCGTGCATATCCATCCCGTAATCAGAGTCAAGGATGACCGAGGAATTCACGCATTTAACTTAGAAGAACATCTCGAATCACGATTTAGCAAAGACGTATACCTACCAGAGATCAAGAAGATCATCATGACCGTGGAAGCAAAGCAACCAGTATAAAAAGAAAAAGCCGGGCTTCCGGCTTTTTTTTTTGATCGCGCCTCGCATGGAAACGGGTTCGTCCACTGTGAGAGAAGAGCGACGTGAAAAGTTGCGGAATATACGGATGTAGGAAAAATGCGCTATTTGTAAAATGTAAACAGAAATCATAAAAGAAGGGGTCTTCTTATGAAAAAAAGAGTCGTGGTTACCGGGATGGGAATCATCTCCCCATCAGGTCTGACAATCCAAACGTTTTGGGAGAATATATCAAATGGGTTGAGTGGAATTGATTATATTAAGTCGTTTGATACCACTGATCACCAAACACGGATTGGCGGAGAGGTAAAAGGATTCAACCCGGACGATCATTTTTCTTCAAAGGAACAAAGCAGGATGGATACCTTTACCCAATATGCAATGGCAGCAGCCAGACAGGCCATTAATCAGGCATCCCTTTCACTTAGGGAATTGGATCCGTTTCGAGTGGGTGTCCTGGTCGGTTCAGGGATGGGCGGCACAAAAATGATCCTGGAAAACTATCAGAAAATCATGTTGAAAGGACCAAGAAGAATCAGCCCATATCTGGCCTCGGGCATGTTGATCAATGCCCCGGCTAATGAAATTTCTCTTTTATTGGGAGCACGGGGGAAGAGCGGTGCATTTGTTACAGCATGTGCGGCAAGCGCCAACGCCATCGGAGAAGCCATGAGGAGCATCCAGTACGGTGAAGCGGATATCATCGTGGCGGGAGGAGCAGAGGGGGCAGTGACCCCTCTTGATTTAGCGTCCTTTTCCCGAATCAAAGCTCTTTCCACACATAATGAAGAACCCCAAAGAGCGAGCCGTCCCTTTGATAAGCAAAGAGATGGTTTTGTCATTGCCGCTGGTGGGGGCATGGTTGTACTGGAGTCATTGGATTCCGCTTTGGAAAGGGGGGTACCGATCCTTGCAGAGCTTACAGGATACGGTGCCACGACGGATGCCTACCATATTACCGCGCCTGATCCCGAGGCTCGAGGTGCCAGAAGAGCAATCATGAATGCCTTGGCGGATGCAGAATTAAGACCATCAGCCATTGACTATATCAATGCCCATGGAACCAGTACGAAGTTAAATGACTATACCGAAACAATTGCCATTAAGCAGGTGTTTGGGCCTGAATCGGTGGATGTACCGGTGAGTTCCATCAAATCGATGACTGGACATATGCTGGGCGGAGCCGGGGCGGCGGAACTGATATCCAGTGTATTGACCATACAGAACGAACTGATTCCGCCTACCATCAATTATGAAGAAGCGGATGAGGGGATGGACTTGAACTATGTTCCCCATAAAGCACAAAAACGAAAAGTGGAGCATGTGCTGAGTAATTCATTCGGCTTCGGAGGACATAATGCTTGTCTGGTCATAAAAAAGTGGCGGCAGAGAGGAGAATAACATGAAGAACATGATACATGGAATAAGTGGTCCATCCGAGATATTCCCGGACCATGACCTGCTTATCCATCAGTTAATCGAGAAACAAGTGAAGAAAACACCAGATAACCCGGCTGTCCTTTCTGATTCTCTTTCACTCACTTACAGGGAGTTGAATGAAAGAGCAAATCAAATCGCTCACGTTTTGATAGAAAAAGGGTTGAAGCGTGAAGAGCCGGTCGCGATTTGTTTAGAGAGATCAGTAGAATTAGTGACCGTATTGCTGGGCGTACTGAAGGCAGGAGGAGCCTATGTTCCGATTGATCCTTCCCTGCCGTCCCGTAGGATTCATGAACTTCTGGAGGAAGTCGAGGCACCGGTGATCATTAGTTCATACGAGCAGTCCATCACTCTTGCGGCAACACAAGCGAATACCCCGTTATTCATTGAGGATGCTTTTTGGACTAACCGGGGGAAGGAAGACCTTTCTGACTGTTTCGGGGACGGGCTAATGTACATCATTTATACGTCGGGATCCACGGGCAAACCCAAAGGGGTCATGAATACTCATCTCGCATTGAATAATCGTTTGCAATGGATGCAGAAACACTTTCAACTGACGGAGAATGATCGGATCCTGCAGAAAACCCCATACAGCTTTGATGTTTCAGTATGGGAGTTCTTCTGGCCGCTCATGACGGGGGCAGCATTGGTTGTCGCTGAACCGCAGGGTCATAAAGATCCAGACTATCTGGCGAGGACAATCGTGAAGTATGGGATCACTACGGTGCACTTTGTACCATCTATGCTTCAGTTGTTCCTGGAAGGGGTATCTCCACAACTCATTTCCCCTCTGAAAAGGGTGATCTGCAGTGGAGAAGCGTTGAAGAAATCGACTGAAGAACTGTTTTTCTCTTTATATGGTCAGACTGACCTTTATAACTTATATGGACCTACCGAGGCAGCCATCGATGTAACGTGGTGGAAATGTACCGGTGACCCATCCAGTTCACAGGTTCCTATCGGTTTTCCAATCAGCAACACACAATTATTCATCATGGATGCGGATGGCCATCCTGTTCGAGATGGAGAAGAGGGAGAACTGTATATCGGAGGAGCTGGCCTTGCTAAGGGGTATTACCATAGGCCGGACATCACGAGGGAACGATTCATTGAACACCCATTCTGTCATGGCCAAAAATTGTACAGGACTGGGGATCTGTGCAAACGCAGGTCAGACGGGGCGATTGAATACATAGGGAGAAACGATTTCCAGGTGAAGATCAGGGGGATGAGGATCGAGCTTGGGGAAATCGAAAGCATCATCGAAAGACAGTCCGGTATCAAGCATAGTATCGTGACAGCTTATGAAGAACGGGATCAAGCCTACTTGACGGCTTATGTAACGCTAACGGATTCTGAGAACTGGAATGATAATCGGTTAAGAGAAACATTAAGGGAATACTTGCCCGATTACAAGATTCCATCCTTTTTTGTCACGATGGACGAATTCCCCTTATCCGCCAACGGAAAGATCGACCGAAAGCAGTTGCCTTCGCCTTTTCAAATGATTAAGTCACCATTGTCTGGAACACTGACCCCGATGGAAGCCCACCTTAAGAATATATGGGAGTCTTTTTTAGGTCATACCATTACCGATACCGACACTCATTTCTTGCATATGGGCGGAAACTCGCTGTTCGCAGCCAGATTATCAAGGAAGCTGAAAGAGATCTATTCTATTCCAGTCGATCTTCAAACCATTTTCACGTATCCGACCATTCAGCAGCAGGCGGCCTATTTAGAAGGCAGGAAGCAACTGCCTGTGAGGAAAGAGGTTGAGCCGAAAGGAAATCGAAGCCTGGGAGAAACGATGTCATACGCTCAAAAAAGGCTGTGGTTCATCAATGAACTGGAAGGCGACAGTCACTTATACAATCTACCTGGTTATGTAGAAGTACATGGAAAGATAGACACTGAGCATATAAGAGAAAGGCTGGATGCGCTTCTATCCAGTCAGGAGGGATTGAAGAGCAATTTCATTTCCAGGCAAGGGGAACCTCTTTGTGTAATAGACCAGGAGAAAAAGAGTGAATTGCACTTTACGGATTTGTCCGGGGAACCCAAAGCCGAATCAATCTGCCTGGAGAAGATGAAGGCTGACGCCATGATCGCATTCAATCTTTCCCGAGACAATCTCTATCAATTCCACCTATATAAGATTAGCGAAGAGCATTACTATTTTTATTACAACTTCCACCATATTATCTTTGATGGATGGTCTGAGACGGTATTTTTACATGCTGTATTCGCTCCCCATGAGGAAGGTCCACAGTCCGATTATCAGGATTATGTCAATCGGCAAGCGCTGGCAGTGGATAGCGAAGAAATGCTAGCCGATGTGGACTACTGGAGAGCGAAGCTTGAAGGAGACATTCCACAAATTAAATTATTCAAAACTCAGAAGGAACTGAAGGTACCATCGAATGAAGGAGAGACCACGACATTCCCGATTCCGACTGAACTTCTGAAAGAGTTGGAAAAAATGTGCACAGCGAACAGTGCCACCCTCTATATGGGGATGCTTGCCCTGTACAAACTGCTTATTTATCGCTTATCACACGAGAAGGATATCGTTGTTGGCACCCCTATTGCCGGAAGGAATGATGAACGCGATCAGGGGACAATCGGGTTATTTGTGAATACGGTAGTGATCCGGGACCTGTTGGATGAAAAGATGACGTTTCTGGACGTGCTTTCCACGGTCAAGACCTCATCATTAGAGGCAATAGCAAGGGGCGACGTACCCTTTGAAAAGGTTGTGGAAGCCGTACAACCTAATAGGACACTGACGCAGCATCCTTTATTCCAGTATATGTTTGCGTTTCAAAATTTCCCGGAGTTTACACATCCCGCTGATGATGTAACCATCAGTCCACCTACCTTGCTTTCGAATGGTACGTCAAAGTTCGACTTAACGCTCTTCCTGGAAAATGAAGGGGAGGAGATGATCGGAAAGTGGGAATACCGTACGGGCGCTTTCGATCAGGAGCATATGGACGATCTTACATCCATGTTCCTTGAATTGTTAAGGTCTGCGGTCTCCTGTCCCGCCACGCCACTTACGGAATTATCCCTGCTGTCAGAGGATGTGGAGCAGCATATCATCCACGGGCTGAATGATACAGAAAACGTATTTCCTGATGTTCTATTACATGAGTTATTCGAAGAGCAGGTAGAACGCACACCTGGCCAAAGGGCTGTGGTCTATGAAGGGATGGAGATGACCTACCGAGAGCTGGATGAAAGGGCCAATCAGCTTGCCCGTTTGCTCGTAAGGAAAGGAGTGTCGCCTGACACCCCTGTAGGCATTGTTATGAACCGCTCTGTGGAAATGGTCATTGGTATAGTGGGGATTCTAAAAGCGGGAGGGGCCTACCTGCCGATTGATGTGGACATACCAAAGAATCGGATGACGGATATTCTGTTGAGTGCGAAAGCCACCATTTGTCTGACCAATGTAGGCTCATTGACCCTTCAATCCGATTCCATCGAAATCTTGAACTACGAGAGTGAGTCCGCCCATATCAGAAGTTTTGGTAAGACAAAGCCAAGTGTGTCCATGACGCCGACCAACCTGGTTTCCGTCTATTACACCTCAGGATCCACCGGTGCCCCCAAAGGGGTAAGCAGTACCCACCAGGGATGGGTGAACCGGGTATGCTGGATGCAAAATAAGCATCACATGCAGGAAGGAGAGGTGGCACTGCAAAAAACGACTCTCACGTTCGATGATGCGGCAATCGAGTTTTTCTGGCCGCTTATGGTGGGAGGGACCGTTGCCCTCATTCCCCCAGGGATGCATAAAGATCCTGTCAGTATTCTCGACTATGCGATGACATACGATGTCTCCCTTCTGCAATTCGTTCCAAGTATGCTACAGATGGTCGTGGAGGAAATGACAGAGGAGAAAAAAGCGAAGCTGTCCCGTTTAAGGGTGGTTGTATCAAGCGGTGAAGCATTGAAATCAGAGCTTGTGGAGGCATTCTATCAAAAAATGCCTGGGGATTTATTTAATACGTGGGGGGCAACGGAGGTCTCCATTGATTCTACTTGTTTTGATTGTAAGTCGTATCATCAAAACGCAGGCGAGCCCCTCAGTGAAATTGTGTCGGTTGGCAGACCAATCGATAATAATCGGATCTACGTACTCGATTCACATTTGAATCCTGTTCCGTTTGCCGTCCCGGGTGATCTGTATATTAGCGGAATTGGCCTAGCCAGGGGGTACTTAAACAATCCTGAGAAAACAAAGACCTCATTCGTAGATGATCCGTTTCATACAGGCGAAAAGATGTATCGGACCGGTGACAGGGGGTACCTCACAAAACAAGGCGACATCATGTTTTTAGGACGAGAGGATAACCAGGTTAAGATTCGGGGGATGCGGGTTGAATTAGGCGAGATTGAAAGTAAGATCCGGGCTGTCGAAGGTGTGAAGGATGCAGTGGTGCTGGTGGTGAAGAATGATGAAAAATCTGGACTGGCAGCCTATTTCACGAGTGACGCGCAGGAAGATATTCGACTCGTCATCAAGCAATCTATTCAATTGGAATTGCCTGACTATATGGTGCCTGGATTCTTTGTCCAACTAACTGAATTTCCGTTGAATGCCAATGGGAAAGTCGCGCGAAATCAGCTTCCAGAAGCAACAGAAGCACATCTTGTGCTCAATTCCACCTATGCAGAGCCTAGGTCCCGACAAGAAGAACGGGTGCTTGAGGTGTGGAAAGAAAAACTGAAAGTGAGTCAAATAGGCATACATGACAATTTCTTCGAGCTTGGTGGTCATTCGTTGCTTGCTGTTCAGATCATGTCCAGTGTGAATAAGCTGTTTTCGACATCGGTACCTGTAAAGCAATTGTTTGAGAAACCGACTGTCTCGGGTCTTACTGCGGCACTGGTCCAATCGGATTCTGCCACCTACAACTACGAACGGTTGACAGCCAAAGCCGATGATCAGGAAGGAATCCCATTGTCGGATGCACAGAAGAGAATTTGGTTTTTAGAGCATTTACATCCGGGGACCAGTTATCATATGCCCCTCGTTTTATCATTTGAAGGCCATACCGATGCCATGAAGCTTGAGGCAACCATTAACAAGTTGATGAAACGGCATGACGCACTGAAAACGGTCTTTCACAACAAGAATGGATCGCCTGTCCAACGGGTGAATCACGAAATGTCAGTAGAATTGAATATCATCGAGAGCAACGAGGGAATTCAGGAAATCATCCAATCGGAATGCAAAGAGCCATTTGATCTCTCCAAAGGACCACTAGTAAAAGGAACAGTGGTGAATGAGAAGGGGAAAAGCACCCTGATCCTCGTTTTTCACCATATCATTTGTGATGGGTGGTCCCTAAACGTCATCAAGGAGGAATTGTTGACGTTATATGCGGGAGGGGTCCTCACTGACGATACGGAGGTCGTTCAATATCCGAGCTATACCCTCTGGCAGAAAGAGTACGAGGATTCCCCAGAGAATCAGGCACAAATGGCCTTTTGGAAAAACGAACTGTCAGGACATGTACCCGTTTTGCAACTACCGACTGATCACATAGAAAGTGGAGGGACAAATCATACAATCCACATGACACTTGAGGGTGAGTTATCGGACGAAATTAAGACCTTCAGCAAAAGCAGGAAGCTGACTCCTTTCATGGTGTTTTACAGTGCTTATGCGGCTCTGCTCTCCCGGATGGCTGGTCAAAACGACATAATCGTCGGGACTCCCGTCGTCAATCGGAATCTTCAGGAGCTGGAAAAGTCGGTCGGGATCTATTTGAACACACTTCCACTAAGGACGAGAGTGGATGAGGACCATACATCTACGGATTTTTTCCTGCAAAGCAAAGAAACGATCCTAAACGCGTTTACCCATGGTGATCGACCATTTGAGAAGATCGTGGAGGAAGTTCAGCCTGAACGGAATTTGAATCGGAATCCCCTTTTCGATGTGCTCATCAATTATCGGAGCTTTGAAGAACAGAAAACGTATGTCATCAACGGGGTCGAAGTGAAGGAAGTGGAAGTGGATGAAATCCAATCAAAATTCTTCATGACCTTTTATATAGAAGAAACAGGAGATGGATTCCATTTAAGTCTCTCGTATCGGAATGATTTATTCAGTAAAGCAAGAATGGACGCTTTTCTCCTCCAATTGAAGAGATGGGTGGAATCGTCCATTCAAAATCCCGATCAAAGGGTGGCGGAGATTTCGTTGGTGACAGGGGATCAACACCTACCGGATCTTTCTGCTGATCTACGAGGACAATCTTATCCCCGTGTTACTTCGTTAATCGAGAGAAGAGCAAAGGAAGCTCCGGACAGTACGGCAATAGAGGAAAAGGGGCTCCATTTTACGTACGGGAAGTTGGTTCAAACAGTCGATCTTCTTGCCAATAGTCTGCCATCAGTCGGAATCTCTCCAGGGGAAGTCGTTGCCGTCTATGGGAAGAAAAGTTATCGAACGATTGTCGGCATCCTAGGGGTGTTAAAGGCAGGCTCCATCTTCATGACAATCGATGAGAATATCCCGGAAGAAAGAGCAGGTAGCATGTTGGAAGAAGCCGGCGCATCTCTGATCCTTACGACCATGCCGGTCCACAGCCCAAGAGCGTTCGGACAATCCAAAGTCAGGGTGGTGGATATGGATGATCTGCTACATGAATCGACTGAAAACAGCCTGAATGGATCGGGAGTGAGCCGGGGTCAGAATGAAGAAGCCTATATCTATTTCACTTCGGGGACGACGGGCAAACCAAAAGCAATCGTCGGAACTCACGATGGGTTGAGTCACTTCCTCCATTGGCAAAGGGACGAATTCAATATCCAACCTGAGGACCGCTTCGCCCATTTGACCAATGTCACCTTCGATGTTTATTTGAGGGATGCCTTCCTGCCTTTAATCAGTGGAGCTGCTTTGTGTATACCAAGGGACGGAGAGCGAAGTATGGACTTCCTTTATGAGGCAGCAATCACAAGATGCCATGCGGTTCCTTCCCTATCGACACAGTGGCTGAAGGAATCACCACAAGCTCGGCTTCCTTCACTAAAGAGTATCTTCTTCGCCGGAGAACCTTTATCCCAGAAACTCGTCTCGCAGTGGAAGGGAAGGAGCGGTGCGGATATCATCTGCCTGTATGGGCAAACCGAAACCACTCTTGCAAAAGGGTTCCAGAGAGAGGAAGAGATGCTGGATCAATATGAGCACCTTCCGATCGGAAATGTCCTGCCGGATACCCAGCTCTATATTTTAAATAAAGCCCAAACACTATGCGGGATTGGGGAGCTAGGGGAAATCGTGGTCAGGACTCCTTATCGGACAAAAGGATATCTCCATCTTCCTGAAAATGGGTTCAAGCAGAACGCATTCAGTGATGATCCCCATGATGCTGTGTACTTTACGGGGGATTTGGCGCGGTATCTGCCTAACGGTATGATCCAAATCGATGGCAGGGATGACGATCAAATCAAAATTCGGGGTGTTCGAGCCAACAAAAATGAAATCATAGCGGCGATCAAGAACCTCACGGGAGTGAACGACTGTTACGTCCTGGACGACAAAATCAGCGGAGAGACGACCATCACCGCTTACGTAGATGTCGAAAATGAAAAAGTCGTCCCGTCAATCAGACAGGAATTAATCCATGTTCTTCCGATGGCAATGATTCCAAGTCAATTCATTCCTGTTCCACACATGCCCGTCACGGCCAGCGGCAAAGTGGACCGGCGGAAATTGAGAGGGTACAAGCCCTCGAAAAGGGAAGGGTCAATTCCGATGGAGTCACCTACTGAAGCCATTCTTCTGGAGATCTGGAAGGGACTTATTGAAAGGGACGACATTCATAACACCGATAACTTCTTCGAACTTGGAGGGCACTCGCTTCTTATTATTCGTATGGCGGCAGCCATCCAGGATCGTCTAGGGCGGGAGCTCCAGCTGAAGGATGTATTCCAGTATCCTACCGTGCATTCGCTCGCTGCCTATTTAGATACACAAGGGAAGATAACAGGATCCCCTACCATAAAAAAAATCAAAAGAACTAAGCACCTGGTGAAGGAATAAAAGGATGTGTCAATATGAACGAACTACACGTTGATCATGAGGTCTATTTACTACCAGCCTCATTTGGACAAGAAAGAATATGGTTTTTTGAACAAATGGAACCCAACACGCCCACGTACAACATCCCTTTTATCTTCAAAATGAAAGGGAGGCTTGATCCGACTCTATTAAAGGCAACACTACTAAAAATAGTTGAAAAACACGAAGTGCTCAGAACGACGTTTTGTCAGGTGGACGGGGAACTTTTACAAAAAGTTTCCCTCGTCAACCCTCCATTTAGTTTCATTCAAACGTCCATTCAGGAAATGGGGAAGAGTTTTGATTTCCCAACTTATCTTCGGAACTTCGCCCTGAAACCATTTGACGTAAGTAAAGAACCCTTGATTCGGTTTGAACTCATACAATCTGAAGAAGACCTCCATTATTTGTTGATCAACGTCCATCACTCCATTTTCGATGCATGGTCCATCGACGTATTGAAGAACGAGATATTAAGCATCTATCCACTGCTGAAGCAGGGCAGGGAGTCAGAGATGGAAGAGATGGAACTCCAATATGCGGATTATGCCAGCTGGGAAAAAGAAAGGCTATCAGGTGATCAGCTCACATCGAAAATTAATTTTTGGAAGGAGTACTTAAAAGGGGCACCGCCTTCCTTGCAACTGCCGACCGATTTCACCCGCCCCAAGCATGCCGCCAAATCCGGAAACAATGTGAAATTTTCTTTTCCGGAGGATCTGGTAGCAGCCATAAGGAAATATGCAGTGGCCAATGGCTCCACTCCCAGTGCTTTTTTCTTAGCTGTCTTTTATGTCCTGCTTTATCGCTACTCTGGACAAAAGGATATTGTCATAGGTACTCCTGTTGCAAACCGGCAAGAATCATTCACGCACGATTTAATTGGGTTCTTCGTGAATACGATGCCGATCAGGTCAAAAATCAAACCGTACAGCAAGTTTGAAAATTTCCTCAAGAGTACGTTGAAGAATTTTGTTCACACCCATGGCTATGGGGAGGTACCGTTTGAACGAATCGTTCAAGAGCTGAATCCTGAGAGAAGCCCGAATGTCCATCCCCTCTTCCAGGTCATGTTCACCTTTCATGAGAAGGCCCCTTCAAAAGGGGGAGATGAGTTTGAGATGGAGCACGAGAAAATCAACACCCAGACATCGAAATTCGATCTTGTCCTCTATGTTAGCTGTGATGATCAAACGGGTGTGGGGGAAATTGAATATGATTCCGATCTATTTAAAGAGGAAACCGTTCAGAGATTCATTCATCATTACATCAGATTAATAGAAGATATATTGAATGACCCTCAAAAACCGATATCCAGATTGGCTATTTTAACAGACGAAGAGAAGTCCGGAATGCTGGCTCCTATTTTTTTTCCGACACCTCTATCTTTCATACATGAGCAAGTCGAGAAGTCTGCACAGTCGCACCCGACGTTCTGTGCATTAAAGGATCAGCACGGCGAATGGACCTATTCGGAACTCAGTGACAGGTCGAATCAGATTGCGAATATGATCCATGAAAGTGGGGTTGATCCTGGATCGATTATAGCCATTCAGATGGAAAGGTCCAAAGAACAAATTGCAGGCATCATCGGGATCCTGAAAGCAGGATGTTCGTATCTCCCACTGGATCCTGCACTCCCTGAGAACCGAAGGAAGTTCATCCTATCGGACTCGCAATCCAGCCTCTTACTGGTAGATAGAGAGAGTAGGGTTCAAGTGGATGTTCCAGTTTTCACAACTGGGCAGGCAGTATCCTTCGCATCCACTGCACCCGACTTGCTCCAGGGATCTTCACCTACAGATCTTTCAGCCTATCATATCTACACGTCGGGAAGCACAGGGAACCCAAAAGGTGTTTCGATCAGCCATCATTCTCTGAGCAATCATATAGCAGGCTATCTTGCTGAGTTTCCTCTTGGAGAAGGAGAGAGAGTCTTACATAATATCAATTATTCCTTCGATGCCTCCATGACTGAAATTTTCAGTACGCTGATGTCAGGCAATACACTGATCATGAGCGAGCCGTCACGTCAATTTGATGTGGAGTATTTAGCTGACTTAATGTGCAGGGAAAAGGTGACAAGGGCACAATTATTCCACAGCTTGATAGAGAAGCTGATCACCATGCCGTCTTTCACCGGTTCCCACTCTTTACACTACATCATCACAGGGGGAGATAAACTCAGCCAGTATTTAGTCGGTGAATACTATCGGGCGATGGGGAATCGTACGCCCCTTGTCAATGTGTATGGACCGACGGAGGCTACAGTGGCTTCCACCTTTTATATCTGCAAAGAATCCGACACGGATCAAGTCATCCCCATCGGAAGGCCATTTGCAAATTATCAGTTACTAGTTGTAGACGATCATGGGGAGTTAGTTCCTCCTGGAATACCTGGGGAGCTATGGATTGGAGGGGATGGTCTCGCGCAAGGTTATCTGAATAATGAGACATTATCAGAAGGAGCCTTTGTGAATGTGAAATGGGAAGGATCTTGCGAAAAAAGATTCTATAAGACTGGGGATATCGTCAAGCAAAACCATTCCCGTGAATTTATCTTTATCTCCAGAAAAGACTCTCAGGTCAAGATAAGGGGATTCCGGATAGAACTCGGTGAAATCCAGCATGTGATCCTGACGATTCAGGGAGTACAGCATGCAGCGGTGGCCGTCAATCACATCGAGGGAGAGAAGAAGCTGTTTGCGTTTGTCGTAAAGCAAAAGAATTCCCTTATTGATGCAGCCATGATCAAGGCAATCATCAAAGAAGAACTTCCTTATTACATGGTTCCCAATGCCATCGTGTTCATGGACGAAATACCGGTCAATTCAAACGGGAAGCTACTGGTGAAAGAACTGCCTTTTGATCAGAACGACCTGGTTTCCCAGGAACATAAAAAGCAGCCAGAATCCTTACTCCAGTTTGCCTTGACGGCCATATGGGAGGAAGTATTGGACCTTGACGATATTGGAATCAATGAAGACTTCTTCGACCTTGGCGGTCACAGCATCAAAGTGCTCGAAGTGGTGGGTTGCATACGACGCGACCTTAAGCGAAGCATTCCGATGTCGATCCTATTTGAGCATCGAACCATTGAATCACTATCAGACGCCCTGGAGAAGCTGGAAGTGAAAGGGCATAACGGGGGAGTGGTCGTGCCATTGAATCAGACAACGTCCAATCATCCCCCCTTATTCCTCATTCATCCAGGAGGGGGAGGAGTCATGTGTTATCTATCTCTTGCAAAGGAGCTGAAGCAGGACGTATCGATATTCGGCATCCAGTCTGTTGGATATGAAGGGGATTGCGAGCCCTTGAAAGACATCCGCTCCATGGCCGAGAAGTATGTAGAAGAAATCAGGGGAGTCCAACCAGAGGGGCCTTATAGGCTTGCAGGCTGGTCCATGGGGGGCACCCTATCAGTTGAAATGGCAAGGATCCTTGAAGAAATGGGAGAAGTTTGCTCATTCATCGGGTTAATTGATGCTCATCCTTTCAACGGAGACCATGAGGTGGAAGGTCGGCAAGAGCCCCTGATGGCTTGGGCTCAAAGTTTAGGGGTAGACATGGTCCAATTCGAGGGAATGAACATGGAGGCAAAGCTTTCGGTGTTATTGGCAAAAGCAAAGAAAAACAAATTACTCCCTGGACTTGCGGAGGTCGAGGATGTTAAGAGGGTCATCAAGATCATGGCTTCGAATAATTTTGCTTGTGATCATTATCATTTTCAAGGGCCGATACAATCCGATTTGATCGCGTTCCATTGTGTAGAGAAAGATCCGAATCACTTTCATGATCTTGTTCATCCCGAAGACTGGCAAATACGTACCAAAGGGACAGTTATCCCCATCGAGATAACGGGTCGTCATCATGATGTCGTCTCACCGCATCATGTGAAATCCTTAGCCGATAAGCTAAACCAATTTCTATAGGGGGCAATCCAGATGGTCAACCAAGTAACAGGGAGAGTCGCGAAGAATCCTCATGAACTTTACGTCAGTAAGGTACTGAAACCACAATTCGATTACGAGCTTGAGCACTATTTACAACATTATATCTCCATCGAGAAAGTGTTGCTTCAACGATATGAAAAGATGGATTTACTCGGACGTGAAGATATCGTGCCGATTCTGGCGGCTCTGAATGAGATGAAAAAGACTGAACTCGTCACTTTGTCAGGCGATAATCTGACAGATATCGCCTTAACCATAGAACGCTATGTAAATGAAAAAATGGACAAGGAAATCGTAAACTGGCATGTGGACAGGAGCAGGAATGATTACCAGGCGACGGCTCAGCTGATGTACGGCAGGGAGAAGTGGTTGGGACTCCTCGATAAAATGTTCCAGATTAATAAACAGATCCTTAACAAATGCTCTCTCTATTCAGGCTGCATGATGCCTGGGTACACCCACTATCAATCGGCACAGGTCATCACCATTCCATATTATTTAACAGCTGTCAGTGAGCATATCCTGCACACCATCAGCAAAATGCTGCACGTACTAGAGTCGATCAATGGGCGCTGCCCGCTGGGATCAGGTGCCATGTCCGGTCAGGAGCTTCCGTGGAATTGCGATGAGATGGCGGCCTTCCTTGGATTCACTTCCTATACGGGGCATGCACTGGCGGGGGTGGC
Source organism: Rossellomorea marisflavi (assembly GCF_001274775.1). Lineage (GTDB taxonomy): Bacteria > Bacillota > Bacilli > Bacillales > Bacillaceae_B > Rossellomorea > Rossellomorea marisflavi. Next base: position 550,177 of record NZ_LGUE01000004.1, on the reverse strand, counting down.
ATCTCGGGGGTGGGTACTGGAGATGGGCGAATGTCTGTCGTATCTCGCAACCAATTTAAGTCGGTTCCTAACTGATTTCCTCATGTGGGGAAGCAGTGAACAGCAGTTCATCACCTTCCCAGATGAACTGTCGGGCATTTCATCCTCCATGCCTCAAAAACGGAATTTCCCCCTTCTCGAACGGGCAAGGGGAAAGACAAGTCACTTGGTGGGCTTCTATATGGATATGATCCTAGGGCAAAGAAACACTCCCTACAGCAATCTTGTAGAAGTATCAAAGGAATCGTCCAAAAGCTTGCCACTCTTATTAAACAATGCAGATGACGTATTGGATTTGTTTCTCCTGATCGTTCAGCACATTGAATTTAACGTCGATAAAACCGAAGCTGCATGCTCAACGGAATTTTTCGGAGGATTTTCACTGGCAAACCAATTGACGTTAAAAAATCATATTCCCTATCGCACGGCCCAGGTTATTGCCGGAAGGTTCATTACCTTTTATATCGAGCATGACCGGAAGCCTGACGAAGTGTCGAATGAATACCTGACAAGTATGTGTAAGGATGAAGGATTCATTAATCACATATCGGACCAAGAACTGCTTGAAATCTTTGACTTCCGCCGGGAAATCGACCGGAAGATAACGGAGGGTTCCACCCATGATGATTCTGTAGGGAAGATGATGGAGTCATATGGAAAGCGTGAAGCAGCGTTACAGCAAACATTCATCTCTATCAAAAATAGGGTCCTGTCCAAATTGGATGAGCTGGAGAACTGGGAACCTAACGAAGGGAGCTTATGATGAGCCCAGAGAGGGATCACCTTGACTACACAGCCAACAAAAGGTACGGGGTGGGGAAATCATACGGGACATTCGGCGAACTGCTACAGGGCGTCCTGCCGAATGAACAGAACTTTCTTGTCACCTTCCCCATTGAGAAGTATTCGGAGTGCAAATATTATCCGTCGGTCACAGGGGACTTATCCATTACCCCACAAGGAAAGCTGAAATCCTTAGACCTGGCCAGAAAACTATTATCCTACTACGATAAACCAGTCAGTGGCCATCTGGTCATAGACAGCGAATTAGTGCAAGGGAAGGGCTTGGCCAGTTCGACTGCAGACATGATTGCCGTTTCGAGAGCAATTGAAGATGTGTTTGGTATGGAAATACCAGTGGGGGTGGTGGAGTCATTCATCAGGGATATTGAGCCAACCGACGGGATCATGCATGCAGGAATCGTGGTCTACTATCATAAAAAGCTCGAATTAAGAGAATCCCTTGGAAGCTGCCCTCCCTTGTCGATTCTGGCTTTGGATGAAGGAGGGGAGATCGATACGATCAAATACAATCAGGTAGAGCGGGAAGTTTCACAGGTGGACAAGACGGAATATCAGTCCCTGCTGTCTGATATGAGTTCGGCACTCCGCCATCATGATTTGAAATTACTCGGTAGGGTGACCACCCGAAGTGCCATTCTGAATCAAAAAAACCGTCCGAAGAAAACGCTTGATTCGATGAGGGAAATCTGTGATTCCATTGGTGGGGTAGGAGTTGTGACCGCTCATAGTGGAACATATATTGGAATCATTCTATCTGACGATGATCCTGATTATACAACCAAAAGAGAAATCGGATTGGAATCCTTGAGACAGTTGGGCTACCCAGTCGAGGTGTTCAACTCATGCTCGAGTCATTATGTGAAGAAGGAGGTGCCGGTGTAATGGTCATGACAATGGTGGACTTAATAGGAAAGACACCGTTAATACAATTAAAAGGGAATGTTAACGGCTTAGCTCCCGTGTATGCCAAGCTGGAGATGTACAACCCATTTGGAATGAAAGATCGAGTCGCCAAACAAATAATTCTGGAAGCAAAAAGGAGCGGTATTCTAAAAGAAGGCGCCCCCATCATAGAAAGTTCTTCCGGAACTCTCGCCTTAGGGGTTGCGCTGGTTGGATCGTATCTTGGGCATGAAGTGCATATCATCACTGATCCCCGTATCGATTCGCTGACTCATACCAAGCTTAAGGCGCTGGGAGCGACCATCCATGTAGTGGAAAAGATGGGTCCGACAGGAGGATGGCAGCAAGCCAGGCTGAATGCCCTTTATGAGATGCTTGAACAACACCCAGATGCTTTCTGGCCGAAGCAATATGAGAATCCTCAAAACCCTTTGGCCTATCATGAACTAGCGGATAGCGTGGTGGATGAAATCGGGAACGTAGACATTGTTGTCGGAGCGGTCGGAAGCGGAGGGTCCCTATGCGGAACAGCTGGAAGACTGAAGGAACTAAATCCCGATCTGAAAGTCGTGGCAGTCGATGCTGCAGGGAGTTCCATCTTTTTTCAGGAGGACAAGCCGAAAAGACTTCAAGGAGGTCTTGGCAATAGCCTTCAACCGAAAAATGTCAATTACTCGATCATTGATGAGGTGCACTGGTTAAACGATGAAGAGGCATTCAACTGGACAATTGAACTGTCAAGACATGAAAAGATTTTCGCCGGAAATAGTTCCGGAAGTGTCTATGCCGTCGCCAACTGGCTCAGTTCTCACGTCGACCCCTCGATGAAAATCCTGTGCGTGTTTCCAGACAGGGGAGATCGCTATTACACCACCATTTATCAAGAAGCTTTCTTTACGGAACACCGATTAACCCCATATTCCCTAAATGATCAACCAGAAGAGGTAGCTACCATCCAGAACACGGAAAAGTGGTCGTACCTTAATTTTAAGCAATGGAAGTGTTCGAATGAAGAAGCTGTTATTTATTGAAGCCAATACAACAGGCACGGGTATGATGGCGATTCAAAAGGCTCATTCCCTGAACGTATTCCCTGTCTTCATCACTAGGGATCCAAGCATCTACAAAGGGCTGGAGAAACAAGAGTGTGAACTCATGATATGCGATACGAATCATTATGAGGAGATTCTCGCGGCAATCAAAGATGCATTCCATTCAGGAGAGATCGGGGGTATCACCACCACGAGTGAATTTTATATTCATACCGTTGCGCGATTAACTTCTGCTCTTGGGCTTACAGGTAATCCTCCTGAAGCGGTAGCGGCTGCAAGGAATAAGTTCGCTGTTCGGGAAAAATTAAAACAGAGCAAAACGCTTTATCAGCCTTTCTATGCAGGGGTTAAAAATGAAGAGGACCTAGTCAAAAAACGGCATGAGTTCCCTACTCCATGCATCGTCAAGCCAGTGGATGACAGCGGTTCTAATGGTGTGAAGGTATGTCATGATTTCTCTGATCTGCTCAATCATTCGCGTCGCCTGCTCAAGGTCAAACTGAACACGAGGAATCAGCCCGTTGTGAACATGGTCCTTGTAGAGGAGTATGTGGAAGGTCAGGAATACAGCGTGGAATGCTTCTCTTTCAATGGGAAGCACACTCTGATCGGCATAACAAAAAAACAAGTCGGAGGCGACCCATTCCGGGTGGAACAAGGACATCTGTTCCCAGCTGATGATCTATCGTCGGACGTTCATGATTGCCTCGAGGAAGGGGCCTTTGAAATCCTTCACACGTTGGGGTGGTTCACAGGCCCTAGCCACATCGAGGTAAAGGTCGCAGAGGGCAGGTTGTTCCTAGTTGAGTTCAATGGCCGCCTTGCAGGTGGAATGATTCCGGAACTAATCCGGTTATCAAAAGACATCGACCTTCTGGAGGAACAGATTAAAGCTTCGCTGGGCATTCAGCCTGAATTACACCACCCTTCAGGCTGTTATGCAGGTATACAATTCATTGTGCCTGGAACGAGTGGTGTCATTACGGAAATCAATCCCATAAAGGATCAGCATGTAAAGGGGATCAAAGAGACCAGGCTGACTGTGCAGATCGGTGATGAAGTTGAAGCAGCCAGGAATGCCTATGGGAGGATCGGGTACATGATTGCTGTAGGGGAAGACGCCAATGATGTGTTGTCTGTTCTCCAAGAAGCATCAAAACAGGTGAAAATCGAAGAGAAGGAGTATAGTAGATGAATTATTTAAGTGATACCATAACCAAACCTACTGAAGAAATGATGGCCTCGATCCAGCATGCTGCCCTCGGGGACGATGTATACGGTGAAGACCCTACTGTCAATCGGTTGGAAGAATTCGCTGCGGAGCTTCTTGGAATGGAGTCTGCTTGCTTCATGCCTAGTGGGACGATGGCGAACCTGGCTTCAATTATGGCCCATTGTCCCAGGGGATCCAAGGTATTGGTCGGGGACGAAAGCGATATCTACATCTTTGAAGCAGGAGGGGCATCCGTCTGTGGAGGGATCATGTATGAACCCATCCCCACTCAGCCGAACGGTGAACTGGCCATACAGGACTTAGAGAAAGTCTTCCCTTTTGACCCAGAGGATCCACAATTTGCACTTCCGGCATTGATATGTCTTGAAAACACGCATAACCGCTGCGGTGGTAAAGTCCTTTCTCTGAGCTATCTCAAGGAAGTATATGAGTTCAGCCGAAAGCGAAAAATACCCATCCATATGGATGGGGCAAGATTGTTCAATGCAGCTTGTGCAGCTGGGGTAGACGTCAAGGAGATTATGCAATACGCCGACTCTGTGCAATTTTGTCTGTCAAAAGGTTTGTCTGCTCCGATTGGTTCCATTGCAGCAGGATCGAAAGAACATATCAAGAAGGTGAGGACATTACGCAAAATGCTCGGAGGCGGTATGCGCCAAGTTGGAATCATGGCGGCGCCTGCGCTGGTGGCATTGGAAAAGATGACTTCACGATTGAGAGATGACCATACAAGGGCCAAAAAATTAGCCCAGGGACTATCATCCATTCCAGGAATCAAGATCAATCCCGAAGAGGTGGAGACCAATATCGTCATTTTTACCGTCGATGAGGACATATGTACGTGGCAACGATTTTTAGCATTGAATGAGAATCAAGGTTTGATATTTTCTGAGATGGGGTATGGAAGAATCAGAGCGGTGATTCATCGACATATCTCTGATGATGATATATCGTCTACGATCTCTACTGTGCGATCAGTAATAGAGATTGAGATGACACAAACCGTTTAAATCATGTCATGATTCGCCGGCACACCGTTCCCTGGTGTGCTTGATTTTTGTCTTCATCTGTTCGGCAGCAGGATGATCACCTAGTCTGTCAATCTTCTCCTCGGCTTGATCAAGTAGTTTGGTAGCCTCTATGGAATTACCCCTCTTTTGTTCGATTTCCGCAAGTGCTCGTAAGGAGCGAATGAGGAAATCATTTTTATTTTCCAGTGAAAAAACCGATATGGCATCAGAAAAATAGACAGAAGCACTCTCCAGATCATTCTTTTTCTCGTAAACGATCCCAGTTAAATGAGATAGTTCCCCTTTTGAATACAATAAATGATTAGCCAGTAGATAATATTGTATCCTGTGGGCAAGATCAAGGCAGGAGTCATACTTTTCATCTATATAATAGATATAAGCCATGTTGTACCCGAGACGAGGATAGAGGGATTTATCCTCTATGAGATTATTGTCCTCAGCTGCCTTCAATGATTTCCTGAGGAGGGAACCCGCCTCTTGGAACTCTTTTTTCTCTATTAATACCAATGCAAGCGAGTTGGCGATGTTAATGTCGATTTCTCTGATAATTTTATTTTTGTATAGTAATTTACGAAAAGCCGTTTCAGCGCGATCGGCTTTTTTTTCTATTTTATGAATGAGTATGGCCTTTTGCCAATTCACAAAACGAAGAAACTCATCGTCTTCTAAGTTGGGGTGTTCCGAAATGAACGTTTCTGCTTCTTCAATGAGGTACTGAATTGAGTCGAAATCTTGTTGGTATAAACTTTCTCGGCATAACTTTTTGATCTTATCCATATGAACAAATTGAGACTCAAGGTCAGGGGTAAGGATAAAATCGACTGAAATATTCAACTTATGACAAATTTTCTGAAGAACATCTAGGCGGGGAAGTTGAAGAGATTTTTCGATCCGGTACAGGGTCGATTCATCACAAATGTTTTTAGATACATACTGTCTGGAATATCCAATCTTCATGCGAATTTCTTGAATTTTTTTCCCGATGTGATCCATATTTCCTCCTGTATTGTAGTGAAATACTTGTCATAATATTTCGTAAATGCATATATAATTTTACAAAATTTTGTACAATAATGGTACTAGGATAAAGGAAGGGAGGCGAAAACAGTATGAAAGGACTAAAAAAATTCATGTTTGTGGCTCTTTTAACGTCAATCGTGATGGGAAGTGTGGGCCATGGTAATCATTCTGGTAGCGTAGTAGTAATTTTTAAGGATATTGATGATCCAATCATTGGTCACCATTAAACTATTTTTGATCAACAGAGGTGAAATCAGGTGGGGCATAGGGTATTGATTGTCGATTATATAAAGGAAAAAAGTCATTCTCAAAAGATTTTGGGAACGTTGTCTGAAAGAGGCTACTCATGTCATCTATTGCAAAATGCTTCCTCTCTTAACGATTCACTGTTTGTAAACTTTTATGATATAGCCATTTTTCATCTAAATAAAAAAGAAATCGTGAACCAATTGCCTTCTGGTAAATGCAAGAAGATTGTGTTGATAGGAAAAAGTGAGAAGCACCTGCTCCCTTATATCCTAAATACTCAGGCTATTGTACAGAAGGATAGTGTGGAGGAACTGATAACGGCTATGACCGTTGTAAATAATGGAGGCTTCTACATTTCGGAAGAGCTGAAGGATTCATTGTTCCCGGCAACCTTAACTGGTCAACAGCAGGATCATATGGTGGATCTGCCGGAGATTCTGACTGAAATGGAGCTACGGGTTGCTGAAGAATTGATCAATGACAAAACGAATCAGCAGATTGCTGATACACTCTACTTAAGCAAGCGGACAGTAGAATATCATATTGCTGCAAGCATGCAAAAATTAAGAGTCAAATCCCGGGTGGGCTTGGCAGTCAAAATAACCAGAGCAAATCTACTATACGCCCATTCAACTAAACATTTATCCTCATTAACCTCCATATCATAATACCAACTGTTCAAAGAGTCCATCTGATGATGGGCTCTTTTCTTAGTATTGCGTGAAATACGGGTGTATTAAGAAGGACATTTTTTTAAGATGTAATGGAGAAACACTTCTATGTTCATAGAGAAAGGGGAAAATCGATGGAAGGATATCTGGTTAAGTTAAGACCGATAGAAGAAGAGGACTTCGAGTTGTTTTCTAGATGGGTCATACCGTCTACTTCTAGTGCTTTGGCAAGGGGTTCATTGGAGTTTGCCACAACGGAAGAAATCAAGAAAGATATTAAATCGGGCAATACGCGCTATGCGATGGTATTGACCCATGATGATCGTAAGATTGGCTTTGTATCATGGCAACCCCAGAAGTATGAAGGGAGCTATGTACTAGGAGGGGTCATCGGGGAACCGGAACTATGGGATAACGGATACGGTGCAGAAGCCTCACTCCTTATCATGGACTATTTATTCCATAGTAGGAACGCCCACAAGGTCCAATTCATTAACGGATTGTACAATCTGCGTTCGGTCCGTTTCTTGATTAAGAACAAGGTGACGATTGAAGGGATTATGCGGGACCACTTCTTCATTGATGGTGAGTACCATGATGCCGTGGTTTCTTCCATCCTGCGGGATGAATATTATGCAGACGAACAAAATGTCCCGCAAGACAGCATACCGAAAGAAGAAAAACGATTGATCCGGGAAGAACTTCATGAGTACATGAATGGCTATTGGAAAGAGCATTGTCTTCCGGAACTGATTGGTAAAGGTGAGAAAAAATGAGCTGGGATAGTCATGTCGTTGTCGTGACAGGTGCTTCCAAGAGACTGGGGGCCGGGATGGCGAACCACTTCGCATCCTTGGGTGCCACTGTGATCCTGGGGTATAGAAGCTCCCTGGAAGAAATTCAAGAACTGGTCAGGAAGATACAAGAGTCCACAGGCAATGAAAGAATTGCATACGAACGAATTGATGTGAATGACCGTGACGAGGTTCAGGGCGCCTTTCAGCGTATTCTATCCACATACGGCCGTATCGATGTCCTCGTAAATAACGCAGGAGTGAGTTATGGAGGGGCACTGATTCCGAGTAACCCGGTCGAAAAATGGGAGGAAATCATCCATACCAATATCATGGGTACCATCAATTGCATTCATGCAGTTTCCCTCCACATGTTAACCGAACAGAGGGGATCCATTATCAATATTGCCTCTCTGGCTGGCCTGGTGGGAATGGACAGGTTGAGCGCCTATAGTGCGAGTAAAGCGGGGGTGATTGGATTGACACGGTCGCTTGGGAAGGAATATGCACGGTTTGGTGTCAGGGTCAATGCAGTCGCGCCGGGCTACATTAACAACACGGGCATGGTCGATCGGATTCCTGAAGATCAGATGGCTGAATTCAAAAAGAAAATTGCCATGGGGCATTTAGGAGAGGTCGATGATGTCGCTGAAGCGGTAGCATTCCTTGCATCTCCTCAATCAAAATATATAACTGGTCAAACGCTGGTCGTCGACGGCGGTCTTATGTGAAAAACGGAGGTGTTTAAATGAAATCAGCTGTATTGTTTCCCCCATTGATGACGTTGAAATCCGGGAACTTCCTGGATTTATATCAGGCATTTCCTCAGGTGAGAGAGAAATTCAAGGAGTCCAGTGCCATCTTGGGTTATGACCTTGCCGAGCGCTTCTTCTCGGAGGATATCGCCGTCATCAACCAGGGAGATATTGCAAGGCCAAGCATTGTGACCATCAGCACAGCGTTACATGACATGCTGAAGGAGACGTTTGGGAGTCCCGCGTACTATGTTGGCCCAAGTCTTGGGCAAATGACGGCGATCCATTGCAGTGGGGCCCTTAGCTTTGAAGATACCATCCGCATGGTCAAGGGTATGTGCGACCTAGAAGAAAAAGACGAACGGAATAAGGGATATGGCGTTTTCTTCTTCTACAATATTGATTGTTCCATCATGGAGAAGAATATGCAGATCGTAAGGGAGTCGGGAGGATATGCCGAGCCGTGTATGTACGCATGTTCCAATCAAATGATTGTGAATGGAGATTTCGACTCACTGGACAAACTCGCCGAGATGGCCATGTCCCAAGGAGGGTTAGGCGTCACAATCCCATTCGGTCCTCCTGGACACTGCTCGCTTCTCACGGATGTCCAGAGTAAGTTCGCAGAACAATTCATGCCGACCATCAGCCCACTGCGCCCCGAGCCGCCACTTATTAGCAATGTAGACGGTTCAGCTATTACGGATGGTGACGGAGTGAGTGATGAAATCATTGGACAATATGTGGTCACGGTGCAATGGTATGAGGTCCTTAAATCGCTTAAATCAAAAGGCGTAGAGAAGCTTTTTGTCCTGGGGCCAGGTCAATTCATTTCTAAATCTCTACAGTTTACTGATATTCCTTTTGAAGTAGAGACGCTCGTCACCATGGAAGAGATCAGGGGGAAATTCCCACATTACGTGAAGGGGCAGGTGTGATTTTCTTATGGAAGCATTATTATTACCAGGCTTAGCTCCTTCTGACTATTCAGAGGTAGAGGCATTTATTCACCAAAGTCCACATGCACGTAGGCGGTTTTCCGAAGCGAGCTCTACGATCGGATATTCGTTGATGGATGCTTTCAGGGAAGCGGATGAAAGGGAATATGAAGTGAAAGAATGTGCATTTCTCGCTAATTCTGTGGCCTTGATGGATCATTATGCCGATCTGTATGGCAGTAGACCCGAATACACGATCGGACCGAGCTTCGGGGTGATGGGGGCCGCAGTCGCTACAGAAACGCTCACTTACGAGGAAGCTGTCTGGCTGACCCATGAGTCTGCCAAAGTATCCGGACGATTCTATCATCGTCTTGAAGGAGATTATCAAACTCATTTTATTTACAATCTTTCACTGGAGGATGCGAGGGAAATCGTAGAAGAATTCCATGCTCACAACAAGCCACTGGAGTTGGTGGGGTACCTTGAAAAAGTCGTCTGCTTGTGCGGCCCTGCCGGTGTCATCAAGGAGTTAAAGGAATACCTTAACAACAAACCCAAATGCTTTTCCCTCCATACAATGAAACAACCGATCCATAGCAGCACTCTCGCTCCCCTGCATCAGGAATTGAAAAACGGGATCTTCAAGGAGTTCAACTTCAAACCGCTGAAGGGTACGTTTATATCGGATGTGTCCGGGGAGCTCGTTCAAGACCCTGAGAAGTTTAAGCAATCGTTATTGGACGGCTACGATAACCCGGTCAGGTGGGACTTGGTGAAGCAACAAATCGTCCGTCTTGGATTGAAGGATATCTATGTCGTCGGACCAAAGAATCTATTTAATCAATTACTGAAGAAAGACGTCCAGACGATAGAAGTAAGCCCGGAAAAAATGGTGGACATGCTGGTGGAACGTTAACCATGATTCATACAGAAGTGTACCAGTCTGACAGACTTGCATTTACGAAAGACGTGTGGAACTATGTCGATTCCCTCTGTTCCGCGGGTTTAACAGAAGGGGAAAGGGTACTGGTGACGGCAGACAATTCCTATCATATGGTCGTCACACTTTTCGCCCTTATCCAAAAGGACTGCTCAATCGTTCTGGTGGATTCACAAATGAAGGAATCCGAAGTAAGGGCCACTGCACGGGCACTGGGGTGTGGAATGTGCCTGTCTGATCGATGGTTTACCCCGTCCACCGAAATGAAGACCATTGTCATCCCCTTGGAAAGGATCACTCCTTCAGCAGAGCAGTCCGCTCTAAGTCTCTCAAGATGGAAGGAGAAAAAAGATGCGTTAATCCTGTATTCTTCAGGCTCAACCGGTGCTCCAAAAGGAATCGTAAAATCAGGTCGCTCGTTTCTCGACAATATAGAAAGTACGATGGAGCGAATGAAGTACGAGGAGAAGGATGTCTTGCTTCCACTTGTTCCCTTCACACACTTTTACGGCTTGTCGTTCCTATTCATCTGGTGGTTGAAAAGATGCGAACTCGTCGTCTGCGACTACAAAAAAATTCGGCCGATCATCAAGGCGATTACAGAGAAGGGTGTAACCGTTGTGGACGCCGTCCCTTCTACTTATTACATCTTGAATAGACTGCTTACCAAACGCCATGACACCGCAGCGGAGTTGAAAGGTTCCCGAGTAAGGATGTGGTGCATAGGGGGATCCCCTCTGGCCAGGAAACTCGGAATGGATTTCAGACGTTTGATGGGTATGGAGCTGCTGGATGGATATGGTTTGTCGGAACTTGGAAATGTGGCGCTCAACACAGAATCACCAAAAACGGGATGCGGACAGCCTCTTCCTGGTCTCGAGCTTAAGGTGATCGATCCGTCCGGCGTAGAATTACCTCCAGGGGAGACCGGTGAAATACTCGTGAAGTCCGGTGATGTCATGGAAGGGTATATCGTGGAAGGGAGTCCGGATCTCATCCCACCACGATCCCATTGGTTCCAGACGAAGGATGTCGGCTTTAAGGATATGGATGGAAATCTCCATGTTATTGGTCGGAGAGGGAATGAGATATTAAGGAACGGCTACTTGATCTACCCGGCTTCAATCGAAAAACAGCTCGAGGATCAACTCGGATTGAAAACGAAGGCGTTTCCCATTAAAGATGAGAAAAAAGGGTCCAGAATCCTCCTTTTTGCCGAAGTGGTTATGCAGGAAGAATCCTCCATGAAAAAAGCGATTAATCAGTGTCTAAGCACAGTACTACGACCTGATTTCGTAGCCTGCGTGGAGAAATTTCCAACGCTCTCGAACGGAAAGGTCGATCAGAAAGCCATCCTGGCGATGGCAAATGAGTGGGAAGCAAATAGGAAGGAAGAAATGATATGGTCAATGTAAATATACTGGAACGGAATTCTTCGTTAATGGAACGTAGGAGGAGTTCTATTGAAAAGACAATTGAATTCATCAAACGAAACCGTTCGGATATACGTGACATCCTGACAGAGGTTTCAACCTACAGAACCGCTGAAGAGGAGATTGACAGTTCAATCAAGACGTTGGAGAAAGGGTATGACGAAGTCAGAAGGAATCAGCCGCCTGATATCGACCGCATGTCTGTTTTCATGCCTTCCAACGTCCTCTTGTACTCTTATGTCTTATACTTGCTGATACCATCTTACTATACGAAAGAAATTGAATTCCGAAGTTCCAGTATGGTGTCCCCCCAAGCAAAAAGACTGCACGATTTATTAAAGAAGGTCCATGAGCTTCCCATCACCTTATTGGAACTATCCCATAGGAAGTACATCAGGGAATCGGCCATGAAATCAGATGTAGTCGTCTTCACTGGGACATACCAGAATGCTGAGAATATCAAATTCCAACTTTCAGATGATCAACTATTTGTTTATTTCGGTCAAGGGGTCAATCCTTTCATCCTCACGGAATCAGCTTACATAGAACATTCAGCAGAGGATCTGATTGCGGCAAGGATGTTCAATAGCGGCCAGGACTGTATGGGGCCAGATGCAATTTACGTCCATCGGACAATCAGTGATGCCTTTATTCATGAGTTGCTGGCAAAGGTTAAACAGCTCAAATATGGTTCCAATCTTGATCTGACAGCAGATTACGGCAAGATTCACTATACGTCTACCTTGGAATCGGTTGGCCAGTACTTGAATCAGCACAGCGCCTTTATCAGACATGGTGGGACGATTGATTACCATCAAAAGGTGCTTCAACCGACCGTGTTGGTGAGTCACATCACGGATAAGCTCCCGATTGATGAATATTTTTCTCCGATATTCAACGTCATCATTTACGATCAGGACGAACAATTGAAGTCCACGCTGCAGGAAGGCTACTTTTTGGAAAGGGCGATGGGGGCTTCACTTTACTGCGGTGATGGCAGTGACGAGTTACTGTCCTATCTACAAAAGAAGCACGTGGTTTCCGTCAATCAGACCCTGTTTGAAATTGAAGATGGGAATTCCCCTTTCGGAGGGTACGGTCCAATGGCCAATTATGCTTCCTATCGAGGAGAGCTTCATATCCACCCTCTGTTACTATCGAAGGTCCTGCATGACCTGTGGGGAAGAGAGGGATGAGAGATGCCTAAAAGTGTGCTGAAGATTGTAGCTGACCGGTTAAGCCAGCTGAATACAGAGATTGTTTTTGGGCTTCCCAGTGATGACTTGCAGTTGATGAACCACGTGCAGGAGAATGCAATCGAATACCTCGTTACGAAGGACCAAAGGAATGCCCTGTTCATGGCTGCAGGATATGCCCTTGCTTCGGGGAAACTCGGGGTCTGTAATGTGGGGAAGGGGCCTGCCCTCACCAATAGTTTGACAGGTGTTCTGGAAGCACGGTCCTTAAGTGTGCCGATACTCATCATCGCAGCCGGCACCAGTACGTTGAAATACGGAGAAGAGAAAGCCTTTCAGGAAGCCAACCAAATGGATATGGTATCTCCACTGGCCAAGTGGAGTCACCGGCTGGAAAGTGCTGAATCCATTCACTGGGTCCTGAAAAAAGCCCTTTACCTGACCATGAATGGAACGCCAGGACCTGTCTATATTGAAATACCAGAAGATATCGGAAGAATTGAAATAGAAGATGTAGATGGGGACGTACCTGCCCAGCACACCGGTAAACCAGTGCCATCTGCGACATCGATTCATGCCGCTTCAGAACTCATCCAACATTCTGAGCGACCAGTATTACTGCTGGGAGGAGGGTGCAGGACAATCGGGGATCACAGCCTGCTTCCACGTCTTGCAGATCGGCTCCAATCACCCGTCTTTTCTACGGCTTCAGGAAGAGGGAGCTTCCCTGAGACACACTCACTGTTTTGTGGGTTGGCAGGGTTGTATTGTCCAGAGGTCATGAAAGAGATCATCGCAGAAAGCGATCTCGTTCTATCGCTTGGAAGCAAGCTTGAGGAAACGGCACTCTTTGGCTGGGAAGCCATGCTTGAGGAGAAACACCTGATTGAAATCAATCTCAATGAAGATCACTTCAATCATTCATTCAATAGCCTTAAACTCGTGGGAGATGTGGGCGAATCCCTTAGCTTGCTCTATGATGCCTTGGAGTCAATAGAGATTGCTTCCAGGGGTGACGTGAAGAGAGCGAAGAATAGGTTAGTGACCGAAAGTAGAAGAGTGATAGATGAGGAGTCGCCATTAAAGGTCGTCCATATACTGGAGAGAATCCAAAGAGGTGAACAGCTTCCGGGTATCTTCGTACATGAGAACGGTCTTCAGGATATGTGGTCCTACTTCTATCCTTATCTTACACTTAATGAAGGACAGACTTCCATTGTGCCAAGTGAACAAACAAGCTTGGGCTTCGGCTGTGCGGCGAGTATCGGCGCTGCTAAAGCCAAGAAAGATCAAATGGTCGTGGCATTGGTGGGCGATGGGGCATTTAATTTGTTCAGTCCCGAATTGATGACAGTAGCCCATAACCAGATTCCCGTGATTTATATTGTGTTGAAGAATGGAGGCTATGGATGGCTGGAGTACCAGAATAAACATGCATCCCCTTCGCCGTTCGTCAACACGGATACTCCCCTTGTCCAGCTTCAGCATCCGCAGTTATCCGTCCTGTGTCTAACCGCAAAGGAAGAGCTGGACGATATCTGGGAGAAAGCACAGGATCTGTACGCTTTAGGGCAAACGGTCATTATCGAAGCAACGATTACGATTAACGATGTGCCCCCACCCTTAAATGAAATCCATGGAGACTTTCCAGTAAAGGAGCATGTTTAATGAATGTGGAAACAGTCATTCTGCCCAAAACAGAAAATCGAACAGGTCTGAAGGTCCCAGTCACAATCAACGGGACAGGGTTCTCGGTACCGGGAAATCGGGTCACAAATGAGGAGTTGAGCGGGTTTCTTGACACGACAGATGAATGGATCAAAACCCGTACCGGAATAAAAGAAAGGCGCTTTTTAGAAGAAGAGGAAGTAACGTCCGATCTTTGTATCCGAGCGAGTCTAGAAGCAATCGCCAATGCGAATATCACAGCTGCCGAGATCGATGCCATCATTCTGACCACAACGACACCGGATCAACGCCTTCCGTCGACTGCCTTGGTCATAGGGGAAGCCATTGGGGCGCATAAGGCGATTCCCATTGATTTAAACCAAGCTGCCTGCGCAGGAGGCATCTTCTCCATTGTGATCGGCACGCATCTTTTACAAAATGAACAGTTCAACAATGTATTGGTGATCGGGGCGGAAATTCTTTCGAGAGTAACCGACCCAAATGATCGAACAACCAGGGTATTCTTCGGTGATGCAGCAGGGGCAGCGATCCTTCAGAAAACGAGTGAAGGAAATGGACTTCTCTCCTGGGAGATCGATTCTACTCTGAATGATGCAGTCAGAATCGAAGGAGGAGGAACCGTTCCACTGGCCGATGGAGAAACAATTGAAAGCAGTCAATACGTCAAGATGGACGGAAGAGAAGTATGGAAGATGGCCACGAAGAACATCCCATCATCCATTCGGAATGTCATTGACAAGGCCGGTCTTTCGGTCAGGGATATCGACCATTTTCTGATTCATCAGGCAAACCTGAACATCGTACAAGCAGCACTTGAGGAATTGGACGTGTCACCGTCTAAAACCACTTTCACCGTACAAGACTATGCGAATACGGGATCAGCAAGCTTGTTCTCTGTACTCTACCGGGCGCTTCATGAAGGGAAGATAACTGAAGGTGATGTGGTTGTGTTTTCTGCCATAGGCGCAGGATTCGTATGGGGCTCACTTTGTTTAAAATACACTCAAACCGATTTGAAAGGATGATAAAACAATGAAACAAGCTATCAAAGAGGAATTTGTACAATCATATAACCTATCCGTGACTCCAGAGGAGATTCAAGATGATGTCCACTTGTTCGGGGAAAAGTCCCCATACGGCCTGGATTCCATGGACGTCCTATTATTCATCAATCTCATGAAGAAGAAATTCGATTTGCAATTGGAAGCAATCAATACGACAAGCTTTCAAACCGTCAACAACATTGTTGAATTTATCGAGAAACAAAAACAAGAAGAATCTTCTCGCTGATACACTTGATGATCCCTGCTAAGCAGGGGTCATTTTTAAAAAGAAGGAGGTATAATCATGGGGTCTAATGTTGCCATAACCGGGTACGGTATGGTCAATCATTTAGGAAAGAATGTACAGGAAGCATGGAGCCGCCTCCAACCATCGAATGCTCTTGAATCTATTGAAGATGTACGCCCATTAGATGTCACCGAGTATTTTGAGAAGAAAGAACGAAAAAGACTCGACAGTTTCACCCGCTATGCCATGGTTGCATCCATGGAAGCCTTGACGCATGCCAACATAAACAGCCCTCACGAGACAAAAGGGATGGGAGTATATGTAGGAGCTGCAGGAAACGGGGCAGATCAATTCCTATTGGATAACCATCTCTTGTTACTGGAAAGAGGGCCGAAAAGGGTCAGTCCTTACTACTCATCTGCTTCCATGATCAACTCACCACCTGCAGAAATTGCCATCAAAAATGGATCACATGGCCCTTCCGGCACCATCATTGCGGGAGAGGCGGGTAGTCTAATAGCCATCGGACATGGATTGAGGGCAATTCAGAATGAAGGAACATCTCTGATTGTAGCAGGAGGAACTCAAGGAGATATATCCGATCTAACGCGTGAGGGATACGAACGTTTGAATATTTCCCAATCCGATCAGCGAGCCTATCATCCCTACACTGAAGACAGTAAAGGGCCTGTCCTTTGTGCTGGTGCAGGATCCATCGTGATGGAATCGATGGAGTCGGCTGAAAGGAGAGGCGCGGATATACTCGGCACAGTCATGGGGTTCAGTATGGGGACCCGCTTGGATCGTATGGAAGAATCGTATACGGCGACGATGCGTTCAGCATTGAAAGATGCCGGGGTCACGCCCAAGGAGGTATCCATCGTGATCCCGCAAGCAGCGGGAATCCCGTCCTATGATCGAGCAGAGGAGATGGCCATGGATGCAGTTTTTCAAGGAGCAACAGTCCCGACTCACGTGTTTAAAAGGAAAACAGGCAACTTGATGGCAGCCATCGGGGTGACGAATACCATTTTTGCTTTGCAAACCCTAGCTTTTACAAGGGAGCAGAAAAGGTGGGGGAATAAAGCAATTGCAATGATCAATTGTTTTGACTTTCAAGGTCATAACGCAAGTTTGGTTATCAAGCTTGCCTGATGAAAGGGAGGATGAACGTATGATCGATATACAATCGGTCCTTCCTCACAGATACCCCTTCTTATTGATAGATCAAGTGGTCTGTAAGGAAGAACTCACCTATGCGAAAGGAATCAAATTGGTATCGAGAGGGGACTGGTTCATGAATCGGAATGAAGAGAACCCCAAGATGCCCGAGGTTCTTATTTTAGAGGCAATAGGACAATTGGGGGCCTTCGTGCTTCCGGAAAAGGAGAAGAGCCTGGGATTGTTATCAGGTGTGAGGAATGTGAGGTTCTTTCATTCCGTTCACCCCGGTGACCAATTGGATCTGGAATTTGAAATCATCAAGCTCCGCTCACAGGCATTTAAAGGGAGGGGAACGGCATCTGTCAATGGATTGAAAGTCGCAGAGGTTGAAGAAATCACCGTTTCCTACCTTCGATCATAATACTGAAGGGCTCCCGTCATGGGAGCCTTTTTTGGTACTATTTCCGCATTTTACAGAATGGTGGAAAATTTGCGTGATTTTCTAGGTTTTTTCTTTTGGCACTTTAATAGAATGAGGAAGTGAGATCATTTGAACTCGAAAGGAGATCATTACGTGAAGCGTCGAGTAGTCATAAGTGGATGTGGCGTAGTCAGTCCGATCGGGGTTGGCCGGGAAAATTTTTGGACCAGTCTCACGGAAGGAATACGTGGTGGACGGCTCATCACCGGTTTCCATACAGACGGATATGGAACAAAAATTGCAGCCGAAGTGACAGATTTCAAATCTCATCCTTTTATTGAAAAAGAAGAATGGGAACGGATGGATACCTTTGCTCAATACGCCATGACCGCAGCGCTTGAAGGCTGGGAGCATGCAGGATTGACTCAATTGACACATGAGCCGAGCAGGGTTGGGGTCATTGTGGGGTCCAGTAACGGTGGAGATCCATTCCTCCATGAAAACCACGTAAACCAATTAAATGGAGGCGAAATCGATCCTCAAAAGCATATCGGTGCGATGATCAACAATGCGCCCATCCAAATAGCGAGGAAGATACACGCTACCGGGCCTGCTTATTCGATGTCCACCGCTTGTGCATCCGGTACCAATGCTATCGGAGAGGCATTCCGATATATTCAGTCCGACTACGCCGATATCATGATTGCAGGTGGGACGGATGATGGCATCCAGCCATTGAACATGGCGGGTCTTGACCGGATTCACGCCATGAGCAGGGGAAACGAGAATCCAGGTTCAGCCAGCAGGCCGTTTAGTGAGGATAGGGACGGGTTTCTCATGGGAGCGGGAGCCGGTATGGTCGTATTGGAAGCATATGATCATGCCGTCGCCAGAGGGGCTGAAATCCTCGCTGAAGTGGTCGGGTACGCGGCCACAACAGATGCCTATCATATCACGGCACCTCACCCGGAGGGATTGCTGGCAGCTGAAGCAATGGAAAAGGCCATGGAAGAAGCAGGAGTAAGCCATGTCGATTACATCAATGCACACGGGACAGGTACGAAGTTAAACGACGAAATGGAAGCAAAAGCAATCCATCTTGCCTTCGGTCCGGATGGCCACAGGATCCCTATTAATGCCATCAAATCCATGACCGGCCACATGCTGGGAGGATCGGGCGCGGCAGAGGTAGTCTCCACCGTCCTTTCCATCGTCCATGATTTGATCCCCGCAACGGTTAATACGGATCCAGTAGATCAGAAGCTCAGGTTGAATGTCGTCAGGGGTGCTCCGTTGCATACATCGATCAACGTGGCCATGACTAATTCCTTTGGATTCGGCGGACATAATGCAAGTTTAATCCTACAAGACGTTAAAGGAGATCCATACACATGAAAAAACTGATAAGCTTCTCTATTAACAACAAACTCGCCCTCTGGATACTGACGATCTTCGTCATCCTCTTTGGTACATATTCCGGTTACTCAATGAAGCTTGAAACATTGCCGAATATCAATGAGCCGGTCGTCGATGTCACCACCGTCTATCCAGGAGCTTCACCGAATGAGATCCTGGAACAAGTGACCGAGCCTATCGAGAATACGGTCTCAAATCTCGAAGGTGTCAAAAGCGTTACGTCCACTTCATTCGAAAATGCCTCTTCCATTCAGATCCAGTATGATCTGAAGAAAAATATGGAAGATGCAGAAGGGGAAGTGAAAGAAGCCGTCCAGTCCCTCGGCTTACCGTCGGACGCAGAACAGCCGAGGGTGGCCAGGGTCAGCTATAACGACTTGCCGGTCCTTGTTCTGGCATTGACTGATGAGAATGAAAGCTTGCAAGAGTTGAGTCATTATGCAGAAACGACCATCAAAAGCGAGTTTGAGAGTGTGGAAGGCATTTCAGACATTAAAGTGGTCGGAACGATCCAAAAAGAACTGGAAGTGTCGTTCAACGATAAGGATTTGAATGCGTTCAATCTTACTGAACAAAATGTCATTGACTATATCCAATCCATCAGTAGTGATGCTCCCTTAGGCTTACAAGTGGTGGATGATGAAGAGCAGTCTGCCGTGATTAAAGGTTCCGTTACGTCGGCAGAGGATCTCAAAAACTTAGAAATTCCCGTTGTACCGTCTCCAGGTGAATCAGAGAATGGGAAGACATTTGTCAAGATGAGTGAAATCTCGACGATCAATGAGGTCACAAAGGAAAAATCCGTATCCAGGATGAATGGCAAGGAGGCCATTGGGATCCAGGTTTACAAGAATGCGGCCGGGAATACGGTCCAAGTGGTCGATGGAATCCAAGAGAAGATGAAAGAGCTTGAGAAGAAGAAGGATTCACTGGCCTTCACCTCTGTGTTGAATGAAGGTGATCCAATCAAGGACTCGGTGCATGTGATGTTCCAAAAGGCCTTAATGGGAGCGGCGTTTGCGATCCTGATCATTTTGATGTTCCTGAGAAACATCAAAACGACGATCATAGCGGTGGTGTCCATCCCATTGTCTCTCATCATCTCCCTTATGGTCTTGAATCAATTGGACATCACGCTGAATCTGATGACACTCGGGGCCATGACTGTGGCAATCGGCCGTGTCGTGGATGATTCCATCGTGGTGATCGAGAATATCTTCAGAAGGATGACATTGAAGGGTGAAACGTTGAAGGGGTTTGAATTGATCAAAGAGGCCACGGCTGAAATGTTTTCACCGATTGTGTCTTCCACCATTGTCACGATCGGCGTATTTTTACCGTTGGGTTTGATCGATGGACCGGTGGGTGAGCTGTTTCTACCGTTCGGGTTGACGATCGTGTTTGCCTTGCTGGCCTCTCTAATAGTATCGATCACCATCGTGCCGATGATGGCTCACTTATTGTTACGCAAAAACATCCAGCACAACAGCAAACGCTCCAAAGAGAGAAGGAAGTCACCATATAAGAGACTTCTTAACTGGAGCCTGAACCATAAAATCATCAGCTTTGTCATCGTGAATGTACTCTTGGTCGGGAGCCTGTTCCTTCTCCCGATGATCGGGGTGAGTTTCATCCCTGACAGCGAGAACAAGGTCATCATTGCATCCTATAATCCTGTCCCAGGATCAACAAATGATGATATAAAGAAAGAAATCCAAAAATCGGAAGATGTGTTATTGGAGAGAGACCATCTTAATGACGTCCAGGCTTCCTTCGGGGAAGGGAACCCCTTGAACCCGTCAGACACCAAGCAAGTCCTCTTCATCATCAATTATCACCCGGAGCTGGCTGATATCACAAAAGAACAGGATGAACTGGCATCCAAGTTAAAAGATGTGAATAAAGGAGAATGGGACATTCAAAGTTCCGGATCAGGATACAATACCCTCTCCCTATTCGTCTACGGGGACAACAGCGGAGAAGTCAACGAAGCAGTAGAAAAGATAAATGGAACGTTAGAAAGTGAAAATGAGTTGACTGGATTGAAGGCCAGTACGTCTGAATCCTTAAAACAACTTGGTTTCGTCCTTGATACTGAAAAGATCGCGAGCCTTAATATCCAGCCTCTCCAAATCTTTGATGTTCTCAGTCAAGGGTCGTCCTCCACCCAGATCACCAGCTTGAATGAGGGGGGAGAAATGATCCCGGTCAACGTTTCCCAAGGTCAAGAAGAGGGATCTGCCTTTTCACTGGAAGATAAACGTGTCCAAACGCTGACGAATGAAAATGTCAAGCTGTCAGAGCTCGTGAAAGTAGAGGAAGAAACGGCTCCAGCCTCCATCACGAAGCGAAACGGGAAGGTATACGGTGTGATCACGGCTAGTATCACCGGTGATGATGTGGCAGCTGTAACATCCAAGGTTCAGAAAGAGGTCGATCAATTGGATCTCGCTGATGGCATTGAAGTAGAAGTCGGCGGAGTGGCCGATCAGATCGATGAATCGTTCACACAGTTAGGGATAGCCATCATCAGTGCCATTATGATCGTGTATTTCGTATTGGTGTTGACATTCGGAGGCGGTCTTGCCCCCCTTGCCATCCTCTTCTCATTACCGTATGCCATCATTGGAAGCTTGGTCGGACTGGTCGTCATGAACGAACCCATCAGTATCTCCGTCATGATCGGAGCTTTGATGCTGATCGGGATTGTCGTCACCAACGCCATTGTTCTGGTCGATCGCATTGTTCAAAAGGAAAAACAAGGGTATTCCACAAGAGAATCCATCCTGGAAGCGGGCATGACACGACTACGTCCGATTTTCATGACCGCCCTTGCCACCATTGGGGCTCTTGCACCGCTGGTTATTACAGGAGAGTCCGACGGAAGCGGACTCATCTCAAGTGGCCTAGGGATCACAGTCATCGGGGGACTCATCTCTTCTACGGTCCTAACGTTGTTCATCGTTCCGGTTGCCTATGAAACCTTAGCGAAGATGAAGATGAAGTTGGGGAGGAAGAACCGGAAAGGACATGAGAAAGGAGAAGTGGCTTAGCATGTTGCTAAGCCTTTCTTTTTAAAATTCAGGAAGAGGTGAGTCAACATGGGAAGTGCATTTTGGAAGTTGAAGGATGCCATGATCGTACTGGCGATCAATCTGGTCGCCGGCTTCGTGGTCGCCGATCTATTCATTAAGCCGGGTCTATCACGGATGGGACTGAGCTCGTTGGAGGCGGGAACGATTGGCGGAATGTTCCTCGCAGTCGTCGCCTTTGCGACTGTTTATCTGTGGGGAGTGAGGAAATACAGCATCAGTTGGAAAGTGATCGGCATATTCAATGCGAAGAAGATCATTCAGCATAAGAAGATGATTCTCCTTTACACCTTTGGGGCCTTGATTGTTTCGCTCCTATTATTGTTCGCCATGTACAGCATCATAGGTGTGTCACCCAATAGTCGATCGAATGCTGTGGATGACACGTATCTTTTTGCGATCCTTCTAGCCGTGTTCTCCTCTGTCATCGTTTCCCCCATCTACGAGGAGGTCTTATATAGAGGATTTATCTATCCGACGTTACGCAATCGGTTCGGAGTAAAGAAAGCCATTGTGTTCAGCGCGCTCATTTTTTCTCTGGTCCACCTTCCATCCATTGATATCCTCCCCGTCAACTTTGTGAATGGATTGGTATTCGCCATACTCTATGAACGGACAAACTCTATCTACGTGCCCATGGTCGCCCATGCGTTGTTCAATCTCAGCTTAATGACTCTAGTCTATTTGGTTAGTTAGGGAGGAAAATAAAAATGGAACAATCAATCCAGCTCCAGGTCAAGCAAGATTCCATCTGGAAGAACAAGCAGTTTATTTATCTGTTGGCCTCCAGCGTCTTTTCAAGTCTAGGTGCTTCCATGTTCCTATTCACACAATCCTGGTACATCGTAACGATTCTCAATCTCCAAGCGGCAGTGGGGTTCGTGATGATCGGATCCACCTTGCCCCAGATCTTCTTATTGTTCATCGGCGGTGTCATTGCTGATAGATGGGACAAGACCAGGCTCATGTTCTGGTCGGATCTTACAAGGGTGATCTTGATTTTCAGCTTGGTCATCGTGCTTGTTGCGTACGCTGTAATCCCCATCTTCATATTCGTGATCTATGCCGTCGCATTCGGGGTATTGGGTGCCTTCTTCTACCCTGCAAGAGACTCGATCATCCCGATGATCACGGAAGATCATAACTTGACGAAAGCCAACTCATTGATCCAAGGAACGAACCAGCTCTCCATGCTGGCGGGACCGCTCGTCTGCGGCGTATTGATCACGCTGTTCAACTTCCAGACTACGTTCTTCATCGTTGCCATCCTTCTTGCAGCTGGCACATTGCCACTCTACTTCATGCGCGAAAGCAAGGTCGAGAAGGAAAGGGTGGAGGGGACCCCCCTTAAGAAGGAACTGATGGAAGGACTGCTTTACATAAAAGGCTCAAGTCTCCTCCAAGGCCTGCTCCTGATCTCCGTCCTGATCAATCTTATCATCGTCGGTCCGTTGTTCATGGGACTTCCCATTTTCGTCCGGAACGTCCTCGACGGTACAGCCTTATCCTACAGCCTGATTGAAGGTTCCTTATCAATCGGTCTGTTGATTGGCTCGATCATCATGTTCGCGTGGAACACCAATCGCCATCGTGGCAAGATCGCCTTGTATTCCTTGCTGTGTCTTTCGTTCAGCTACCTTTTATTCTCCCAGACGACCACTTTCACAACAGGACTGGCTAGCATATTCCTCGTAGGTGGATTCATCCAGATCACGACGCTACCGGTGATCAGCATCATTCAAAGGCAAGTGTCGAAGGAATACCTCGGCAGGATCATGAGCTTGATGACAATCAGTTCCATGGGTCTTACTCCGATTTCATATGGGGTCACATCGATGCTCTTAACGGTCGGCCTCACGATACAGGACATCATGTTCTGGAGCAGCTTGATATTAATCGTCGTGACGATTGGCGTTATCTTGAGTGCCAGACAGATTCGAGCGACTCATTGATTCCCTTTAAACCTCAGAACGTCAATGGTCTACGATTGGAATGACCGAATGGGTGGCGGTGGCGGTCAGTCTCATCAACCTGGTTACGGGAGATGCTGCTGACGTTCCCTACAAATACTAAAAAACGCATGTAGGGAAGTGGCCTACATGCGTTTTGGTTTTATCCTTCTTTATACTGCCGGACCAACTCTTCAAACTTGTCAGCATACTTCTGGATCCTCGCATCATCCTTCCCTGATGACAAGAAAGGCTTCCGTTTCCCGCAGATCAGGACGTCCTTCTCTGAGCGATTCTCAAATTGTATGTAGGGCTTCAACGCGTAGCCTTCGACGTGTGGGAGCTTGGCCACCAGCCACGCAAGTTGCTCCGTTGTGTAGTGGTTGGTCGGTGAGTTCATGACTTCCAGATCTGGCATCGTGGTAAACACTGATACGTCCTCATCTTTGATCTTCTTGCCAGAAAAGGTGAATTCCTTCAAGCGTGAGCCCTCCAGCGGCTTCAGGTCATCCAGCACACTCGCCGGCCAGACGGCATCACCGAAGTGGAGCCGTTCCAGGGCAGGGGCTTTCTGGATCCCGTCAAGTGAATGAAGCCTGGTGAAGTCGCTGATGGAAAGACCTTTTAGGGCATGATTCCCCGTCATATCCCACATCTCCGTAATCCGCTGATTATGGAAATACCCGATGAATTCCACATCCTTCAGGGTGGACAGACCGGACCAGTCCTCCACGAGCTTATTTTTCCAGAATAGAATGGCCTTGAATTTGTGGGCATGGTGTTGGACGAAGTAGTCGAATGTATCCTGCTTCAGGCCGGAGATCATCACCCGTTCCACGCCTTCCCATTCTTCTATGAGATCGATCTCTTCCCGTGTGATGTTGCCTCCGGTGATGTCGCTATTTTTCTGCTCGACACTTTTGTAGAGATCGGTGGAATGACAAAGTCTATAAAACTCTTCCGTATTCATCGTTAAATCCTCCTTAAACTAGTAAGCTGTTCACACCGCTCGGACAAGACCTTGATGAACGCATCTCGATCCTTGGGTGAAATCAGCACCATATCGTAGGTATTGTACGAAATCTCAAGCCTTTTGAGGGAAAGGGCAGGGCTCGATAAGGGGTTGCTCGTTTTCTTGACGGAGGTGATCCTGTCTAAAGGAACTCTCTTTTTGAACGGACCATATCGGATGATCAAATGGGTATCGCTCAACAGGTAGTAAGTGGTAAGGCACCCCCATAATATAAACAGGGGAAGAAGCACGCAAGAAAGTAGTAGAAACATCACTTCCCAATAGGAAGAAGATTCATAGAAGATAGCATAAAGGCCGATTCCGATGGTGCCGAGCATGCTTCCCCAGATGAGGATGGCGAGCCACAGGTCTACTTTTGACGGGTATTTCAATGGCAGGTCCTCCTTGTGATGGTCAGGGTAGGTAACGTTTAACTTGTGGTGAAGGGGGAGGTAGTCAATCTACTTTTTGAGTGGCAGCCTCGGCTCTTCGTCTTGGTAGATGGAATAACTGGTTCCTATCAATTCCATTTTTGTACATTTGTCATCACTGCATGAGAATAGATGGGTTTCCTTATCCGTACGCACACTAGTCATCATATTGTAGGGGAATCTGCCCCCTTTATTTTTGTCAATTCCCGTCTCGATGGCGATGACCTTTTCTGCTTTAGCTAAATCCTTGTACTCTTCACTTTCGACTGTCTTTTGAACCATCTCCCCAAGAATGATTGCTTCTTCGGGGGGCGGTTCGTATGGACGATCAAACAAAAGCCATTTTCCCCCTATGTACAGGTTTACTCCTACACTTACAATCAGTAAGGTTAGAACAATCTTAGGTTTCATCTGTATCCTCCGATTGACTTCTGTTTTTTGTTTCTATAAGTATTAAATGGATGATAATCTTGGCATAGGAATGCACTATCTGCTAGAAAACTAGGAGCCTTTATTCAATGACTGTGAATAAAACGCCAACACAACGACCCCCACTGTGATCCATATGCCGAATATGGCTCCTGCATAAGAGCCGATGAATTCCAATGCAAAAGGGAGGATGACAGTCAGGATCCCGCTTGCCAAGCAGAAGATGCCGTAGGCCCTGGGGAGTCGGTCCTTGTCTCCCTTGAACTTCTTTTCATCGTATCCGGCGATGAAGGTGAGGTCTTTTTTGTACCAGATCAGATAGGCGGATCCGAATAGGAATAAGCTTGCAAATAAACTACCTACGATTGCGCCCCACAACATGTCATCGCCTCCTTGCTTTATTTACGTCGGGAATGAATGAGAAGTTTCATTTATGGGTGATAAAGAGGGAGAAGATTCCAATCTGGGTCAGAGGTATTCAGCAAGAACGACAGAAAGCCGGTTTCCGTTGAAATTGGGATCCGGCTTCGTTCTTTTATTAGTTTTGGGACTTAAGATTCTTCAAAGGAATGAGCAGTTCCAGTTCATCGAGTTCCAAATCATACACATCCCGATTTTGTTCACTAGGCATCAGTGTAAGAGACCCCGGTACTTCATCCATCGGAGGCAGCGTCAGCACCATATGATGGCCATTCGTCCCGTCGGCCATGCCGGTTTGGAGCTTCATGCCATTGTAGACGCGGCCCTGGTCGTCGACGACGGTGTATTCGAACCATGGCCAGCGGTCGTTTTCATCCAGTTCGGCCGGATAGTCGACGGAGAGGTCGATCCGGGTTGAGAGTGGAGAGAAGGTCACGTTGTCGGCAGTGATGGCATACATTCCGTTTTCGGTTTTCGCAGTGGCATCAGGGGAGAAGGCAGTGACGTCACGCTTGATTTTCTCAAGGGGGAAAGCCACATTCCACTGGCCCTCATAGCCAAATAGGTTGTCTCCTTGGACTTCGATATCAATCGCATCACCATACTCATCCAAGTTGGAGAGGGTATACTGGTGGTGCTCGATGATGGTGTTCGGCTTTATATCATCTTGCCCTGTTGAGCCGATTGCCGGTTTAATCGGCTGGCCGTTGATGGTGATTTCCTGCCGCCCGGCTTTTTCTTCTTTGAGCGTCACGCCTTTTGATCCGGTGTACACGACCGTCACGATGAGGCGGTTGCCGTCATAAGCGGCTTCTTTTACCGTCATGGTGAGGCCGTTGTGGCTGTCCTGTTTGTCGATGGGGGTCGCAAGGTGATCCTGTTCGATTTTATCCGATGCAATGTCCCTGAAATCCTTATAAATCGGACTGAGGAGAGGGATGCTCGACAATGCTTCCGCCATGCCCGTCGATACAAACCCCGAGCCGAGGAGGGAAAGGCATATCCCACACGCCACCATGAGGGAGCGCATCGTCGCCTTTCTCACCTTCCTTTTTCGCTTCGCCTGCATCATCGCTTCCTTTTCCCTTGCCACAAGCTTTTCAACGGGTACAGATATGTTTTCGAATAGATCCTTATTCATACAGATAGCCCTCCTTTAATATCGGTCTCAGCTGTTTCTTCGCCCGGTTTAGATGTGACTTCACCGTTCCCTCAGGGGACTTCATGAGCGCCGCGATCTCCTTCGTGGTCAGGTCATGGTAGTACCTCAGCAGAACAATCGTTTTTGCCGTGGGGTTCAGTGAGGTAAAGGCCTCCGTGAGATCCATGGAATGCAGGCTCGAATCGGCATTATCGGATGAGAGGAGCCCGGCAAAGACATTTTCATCATCGGTCGTAAAATGGCGTGACTCCTTCCGGATGAAATCGATCGCCTTGAAAACGATGATCTTCGTGATCCAGCTCGAAAACCGTTCGGGCTTCTTCAACGTGTGGATGGAGGTGAAAGCGGTATAAATCGCCTCCTGATAGATGTCCAGGGCGTCCTGTTCATTCCGGACGTATACATACGCCGTCCGGTACAGCTTTTCCCTGACAGAACCGATGAGCAGCTCAAACGATTCATCATCGCCCTTTTTGGCCTTTTTCACTAATGATGCGATATCCATGTGCGTTCTCCTTTCTGTTACGTTATATAGTCGTATGTGGTGGCCTATTTGGTTGCAAGGGTGTGTACGTTTGGTTTGGGTAGATCCTTCAGTGTTTTATCGGACGTTTTCCATTGTTTGATAACTGTTTGCCTTCAGCACATTGAATGGTACGCCCATTTCAACTAAGATAAGGATAAAATTGGATGTTTTAGATGGGTGGTAGGAACCAAATTAATCGGAAATTTTCATTCAATGGAAAGATGTATAAGGAGAAAGTGAGCGGGAAAGTCATGGTGATAGTGGGGTATGGCTTGTTGCTAGTAGCGGGGATGTTCTTGATGGATCAGCCTGTTTATGCCTCATCTAGATTCATGTTTGGACTTGGCTTGTTGTTTGTCTCGAATTTCTTCAGAGTGAAGAAGGTTGGGTGAGAACTGAACGTAAGAAAAGGAAGCTGCTGATTCAATATGCAGCTTCCTTTTTACATGTCATTACGATGAACGAACCAGTCTTCGGTGATCGTGAATGCTTCCTCCGTTTCCCCTACTGTACAGGGAGGGATGCCATTTGTTTCACTGCGCATGAACAAAAGGGTTCCTCCGGTAGAATCAGAAAATAGCAGGGTTTCATCGCTCTGCTTATTGTTAAGTGGCTGTTCCTCACGATTGATAATGCTGGTTCTGATGAGTGAACAATCTCTTAATAGCTCATTGACGGCGGTTCCACTTGCCTCCCCCTCGAACAACTCGATCTTGATTGAGGTATAAGTAGCACTCTGGTTTGAATGGCCGAAGATCTCGTCATGTATGTTCTCCATGAAATTCTCATATCGATCGCGATTCTCCCAGAAAGAGTAGATGTATGCGATGGATGCGTCTGATGTGTCCCATCCGCCCAACTGGGCAATGAATCCCTCGACCGTTCTCAAAGCAACCCACTCCATCTGCGCCATGTGAAATGACCCGCGTTGATGGGCTTCCACCGTACATACGATTCGTTTTACCAGCATGTCAAGTTCCTCCTTCGGTCTTCTATCAACAGTCTAGCGGAGGATGGGGGAAGGGAGAACCGACTTTTGACTGAATGACTATGATGTTATGGGAACGAAATCAACCCTTCTCGAAGATCTTGAGGAACTACTCTTTGGAAAGAATAGGAGCACAATCGATTGTGAATGTGTTACCATATAATTACATAATATGGAATGGACAAAGACTACTAGAATGGAGTAGGCGAATGGAATTTACGGAGTATCTCAGGAATAAACACCAAATCAAATAGGGAGAACGCAAACTGCGGGAAATATCAGTAGGTCAGTATGAAAACCGGCTGATCAATATGGAGAGGGAGGGCATCTACAGGGGAGAGCAAGTGATCGATGACGAACTGGAAACCCGGCTTTTAAAGCGATACAAGGACTGGAAGACGTATCGGCGTACAATCCGGTTCTTTATTGATTCCAAGGGGTATTGACGTTGGTTTGGGTAGATAACCACACAAAAAGTCTCGGAGGTACCAAGCTTCTTCGTGTGGTAAGGTTCTGCCCCCGTTACCCTTTCCGGACCCTGACCTCCACATAGCCTGGCTCCGTCGTCACCGTCATATACTCATTCTGATACTCGTCTTCCTCACTCCACGGAACGATTACGGATGAAATCTCATTCTCGTTTTCGTCTATGTAATAGATGTGGGTGAGATCGGGATAAAGCAGGAGGCGGCCGAGAATGTTCGGGCGGTCTGCCACATGATTGCTGTCGGGATTATGCGTGTAGCCGCCAAGGGGATTATCGGATTTGGCCGGAGAGTAGGCCAGTTCCGATGCGTCCTCATAGGAGATGTGAATCAGCACCTCATCCGTAAAGAACTGATCATATTGGGTATGGTTATCTTCGTCTTTCACCAGAGGACCGAACTCCAGCTTTAGAAATCGGTCAGGTTTCAGGATGATGGATTCGACGTTTTCGAATACGAGTTCTATGTAGGCGGGGGTTGTCATGTAAAGACCTCCTTGAGTCGTTCATTTCTGTCGCGTACTATGGTTCTATTGGAAATGACAGTTCTTACTGATTGTTTGTGTCTTTCAAAAATGGAAGTGTGATTCTTCCTTAAACGTATAGAAAGCAAAGGTTGAAAGTTGGTGAGGCTGTGGAACAGAGCCCGTTACTTGTAGAAGTTTTACCTTCTTTAGCAAAACAAATCAAAAATTATTTTACGAATAATATTTCACGCTTTGAATTAGGCATACAAGTCGATACCCTACGAATAAAAACTCTTTGTGATTGTGGTGAACCTGATTGTGGTTCATTTTACTTAACTACGTATGAAGAAGATAGAGACATTGAGGAATTTAATCTTGATGGCATAGGTACCATTGAAACTCAAAATGGCTTAATCACATTCATTGAAATTTTTCCTAGTCCAGAAGGAAATCACATTAGAAACACGCTAAAAGATAATGGAGTTTTATATTGAGAGAATAACATTAAGGTTTAAAACAGCCAAACAAAAAGGGATTTTTTTCTTTTAATAGAATGATTGTATCATAACGCTGAAGAGGAATGAGGGGAAGAATTGATAATCGAGATCTTTGCCAATCTCTGCATGTCGATGGTCAGCTTCATGAAGGGTGACCCGACGGAGGAGAAAATTGAAAGGAATATCAAAGAGCTTCAGGCAAGGGAATGGTTCCGGGAACTGTACACACAAAATGAACGCTTCATTCAAACCGATGAAAACATCCGCCATATCATTGGGACTGTGAAAGTGGAGAAGGTCGTCCAAAACGAGAGGAAAGAAGAGAGATTGAAAGGTGACATCATCGAAGCATTGGCCGGTCAGCCGGTTTGATGCAGGGTGGCGCATGGGGACGGTTCCCATGCGCCACTTTTTTGACGCACCGGAACCGTCCCTGTGCGCCACTATCCGACATGCGTAACGCTTTCATTTTCATCTGCCCAGTGAGATAATTTACCCAACGACAATCTCAAGGAGGCGTTGGATGTGAAGAAGGTGTTGAATAAGCCCGAGGACTTGGTGGTGGAGATGTGCAAGGGGATGGCGCTTGCTCATCCGGAGCTTGAGTTCATGAAGAAGTACAAGGTGATGAAGAAGAAGGAGTTAAATGAAGAGAAGGTCACGCTGATCAGCGGCGGCGGTAGCGGACATGAGCCGGCCCATGCGGGTCTTGTGGGGAAAGGGATGTTGGACGCGGCCGTGTGCGGTGACGTGTTTGCCTCACCTTCGCAGATTCAGGTGTATCAGGCGATCAAGGCGACGGCCGGGAAGAAGGGTGCCC
This sequence comes from Rossellomorea marisflavi, assembly GCF_001274775.1. Classification (GTDB taxonomy): domain Bacteria; phylum Bacillota; class Bacilli; order Bacillales; family Bacillaceae_B; genus Rossellomorea; species Rossellomorea marisflavi. Next base: position 518,858 of record NZ_LGUE01000004.1, on the reverse strand, counting down.
TGCTCATCATCAAGAACTACAGCGGTGATATCATGAACTTCAAGAACGCTGCCCACCTGGCCTCAGAGGACGGAATCGAGGTGGAATACGTCAAGGTCGACGATGATATCGCAGTGGAAGACAGCCTGTATACGGTGGGACGCCGGGGTGTTGCGGGAACCGTGTTTGTACATAAGATCGCCGGGGCGGCAGCCGAGGAAGGCAGGAGCCTGCAGGAAGTGAAGGCCGTGGCGGAGAAAGCGGCGAAGAGCGTGCGCAGCATCGGATTCGCCCTGACCTCCTGCACGGTACCAGCAACCGGATCGCCTACGTTCAAGCTTGCCGACGACGAAATCGAGTACGGCGTCGGCATCCATGGCGAACCCGGCACGCGTCGTGAAAAGGTAGCATCCGCCGATGAACTGGCAGAGCGCATGGTGAATGATCTTCTGAAGGACATGAAGCTTGAAGGCGACTCAACCGAACTTGCCGTCATGGTGAACGGCTTCGGAGCCACGCCCTTGCAGGAACTCTATCTCTTCAATAACGCCGTCACCCGGATCCTTTCGGAGAAAAAGATCGCGATCAACCGTGCCTTCGTCGGCAACTATATGACGAGCATCGATATGGCGGGCGTGTCCCTGACCTTCATGAAACTCGATGATGAACTGCGCACGCTGCTGTCGAGTGAGAGCTTGGCTCCTGCGTTCAGGGTGGACGGACCGGTGCCAGGGGTCGAGTACATCGACTTCGGGGAAGAGGAAGAATCGACTCCTGTATCCTTCGAGGTGGAAACAGCGGCCGAGCATGGGGAGATCAAGGGTAATAAGGTATCTCTCCAGAACATGATCTACCTCGTGGACAAGATGAGCGACGTCATCATCCGGAATGAAGTCCCGTTCTGTGAGCTTGATTCCCACGCAGGGGACGGGGATTTCGGCATGAGCGTCTCGAAGGGCTTCAAGCAGTTGAAACGGGAGTGGAAATCAATCTTGGACCAAGACCCACTCACCATCGGAAGCTTCCTCGACGCAAGCTCCATGGTCATCATGGAATACTGTGGCGGGGCGTCCGGTCCGATCTGGGGATCGGCCTTCCGCGCAGCCGGGAAATCGGCCGGTGACCGAACCGAACTGACCGTAGCAGAATTCGCCGAAATGCTGCAGGCGGCAGTGAAGGGCATCCAGGATACAGGCGAGCGATCCTTCGGAAGGGGAGCGGATGTGGGCGACAAAACCCTCATCGACGCCCTCGTCCCTTGTGCGGACGCCTGGTCGGACAGCGCATCAAACGGAGACGACGTCAAAGCTGCATTTGAAAAAGGAGCAGCGGCCGCAGTAGAGGGAGCCGAGAAAACCAAGGACATCGTCGCCCGGATGGGACGCGCCGGAACCGTCGGCGAACGCAGCCTGGGTCATCCCGATGCCGGTGCCTATGCCCTTGGAGTCATCTTCACGGAGCTATCAGAGAGTCTGACGTAATAAGAGTGGCGCATGGGGACGGTTCCCATGCGCCACTTTTTTTGACGCACCGGAACCGTCCCTATGTCACAAATGAAACCAACTTAGTCTTTTAATCGTATATAGAGTCATTAGACAAGATGGAGGCGAGGCTCATGAGACAGCTCTATATTAAACAGAAGGTGTTCAGCTTCAATGAGAAATTCACGGTGAAGGATCAGGATGAGCAGGACCGGTTCTATGTGGAGGGGAGTTTCATGCGGATCCCCAAGACGTTTTCGATCATGGATACAAGCAGGGAAGAGGTCGCCCTCATCACGAAAAAGACGCTCAGCTTCCTTCCGAAGTTCTTTGTAGAAGTGGGCGGTGAAGAGGTCCTGACAATCAAGAAAGAACTATCCTTCTTCAAGGACCGCTATACAATCGACGCAGCCGGAATCGAAGTACAGGGCAACTGGTGGGACATGAACTTCCAGGTCCTCAAGCACGGAGAAGTCGTCGGTGAGGTTGCCAAGGAATGGTTCTCATGGGGCGACAGCTATAAGGTGAACGTACTCCAGGATGAGATGGAGACGGTCATGATCGCCATCGTCATCGCCATTGATTGTGTAAAAGAGGATGAGTCGTCTTCGAATTCATCAATCGATTTTAACTAGAGGTGCGGGAGATATCCCGTGCTTTTTTTTATGAAAGAGAGAAAAGCATGGAGTCGGTCTCCATGCTTCTTTTTTACCTTTTTAACCTGCCCCTCCCATGTGAATATCAAAAACAAGACCAATGCACCGTAATGAAATACCTATTTTTGTTAAAAGTCTGGTTATTAGTGGTATATAAATGGTATTGATGGTACGATATTGAACAAATTGGAATTTAAATGGATGTTGGAATTACGAGACTAGATATAGAAAGGACCGATCACATGAGCAAGGAGATCAAGATTCAGTATGAAGAGGCGGAAGCGGCACTGTCAAAGTTACGTCAGTCAGTCGATTCCTGGGACGCATCATTCCCGAAAGAGATTGGCGGAGCGAATAAGCTTGAAGTCATCAACAAGCTGAACGAGCTCAATGCGCAATGCCAGAAAATGCTCGAGACCTACCAAGAACTCCTGCTGGACAACCAGCAAACATCGAAGCAATCAGTGGAAGACATGGAAGATACCGACCAAAGCCTCCATTCCATGATTTCTATGGGTCGATAGGGGAGGCACTCTATGAAAATACTAGACGTAGACGGCTTTCAAAAGGGAATAAAAGAAATAGAGGAGACCTTATCCTCTCAGAAAAAACAGGCGGACCAAGTTGCGAAGGCCATACAGGGCTTTACCGATCTTGATGAGGCATTCAAGGGAAAAGGCGGAAACGCCATCAGGGATTTTTACCGCAATATGCACCTACCCTTCCTCGAACAGTATCAATCGTATCTATCTGGCTACCAATCGGTCATCAAGTCAATGAATAATGCGCTTCAGAATCTGGAGCCAGCACCTGATGGGTTCATGAATGAGGGCTTTTTGGAGAATGAATTACAGGCAGGTCTCCATTTTGCGAAGCAGACAACGGTGCACCTGACGTTTGAAGCCAATGAAACGATCAAAAATGTATCAGATATCGTCACGTTGCCAAAGATTGAGGACGAGACCTGCATGCAATATGTGGCCGAGGCCGAGAGAGAAATGAGCCATAGTATCGAAAAGGTGTATGAGTTTGATCATGCCCAGACTGCTTCCCTCTCTTCACTACAAGGGCAGGTCGATGCCTTGGAGAAGCAAATCATGCAGCTAAGTCCGATTTTTAAAAAATTGGATTTCAACCCAGTTTTATTACCTACAAAGAGGTTTGAGGGAAATGAAACAGATTGGAAATCGTTTGCCATCGACTTCTCCAAAGAGATATTGTCAGGGATGGTCACAGATTTGTTTGCAACAGCGGAAGGATTTACTTTAGCTATTTTAGACATTCTAATAGGAATAATAGATTCCTTAATTTTTTTATTCACCGATCCATTTGGATTCTTCGGGGGCATCCTTCATGCGCTCTTACACCCAATCGATACACTTAAATACATGGGAGAGAGTTTTTGGGAATCTGTAGAAAAAGAGGTCATAGAGGGAGACCAACGAAGCAGAACAAGATTCGAAGCCTATGTAGCAACCTATGTGGCGACCTCGCTTGTAGGGATCAAGGGCGCAGACAAGGTCAGTACAGTGAGCAAAGCAAGCAAAGCTGGAAAAGCCGGAAAAAAAAGTTCCAATCAAGATATTCCTTACAAGGTCATGAACACCGCCAAAGTTAGAGCCGCCATCCATGACGGGGTCAAATATGTCTATGGCCAAGAGGAGAAAATGGCTCAACAACTTCTTTTCTCTAAAACAGGAAAACAAGTGATGGACTTGAAAGCCATTTCGGGATCCCTTGGAGAGTTCATAGGTAACACGAAAAATGTCTTGAATCCGGAAAAGCTAAACAAGATAATGGAGAAAACATATCAAAAAGTAGCATCAGGACCAGTTTCAAAAGCTGTTAATTCTGAGGCATACTCTACGTTTAAGAAGCTGGTGATGAATGAGAATGGTCATGTTAGGTTCTCTTGGAAAACTGGGGATAGTAAAAAGGAAACTAAGGGTGAAGTCAGTAATAAATCTGAAAAAGTAATAGAATCAATAGATGTGGCCAGAGAACAACAGCGAGTGGTAATTGATTCAGTAGAGGATGGAGAAATAACCTTAGAAACAACAAAGCAAAAAGGGAACTATGGGGAAATTAAAATGGATGATTTCTTTGAAAATCAAACCTATACAAGAATTAGTGATGATCGTGTATTAACATTAGACCAAAAAATTAATAAAGGAATAGATGGTGTATATGAGAATGCAACACCACCACCTAAATATGTAATAGCAGAAGCAAAGTATAATAAGGCACAACTTTCAAATACAAAAGATGGTCTCCAGATGAGTGAGGATTGGATTCTAGGTAGTAATAGGCTAGAAGATGCTGTTGGCCAGGAGCTTGCTGAAATGATTAGGGATGAAATGATCTTAAATCCAGAAAATGTTCAAAGCTTATTAATAAGAATAGATGAAAATGGTAATGTTACTAAGTCTACCCTAAACTCGTTTGGGAAAATTGATAAGTAGAAGGGGGAATATAGAAATGAGAGATATGCGTAGAGGAATAGATTATTTTCAAAAGTATTTAGAAAATGAAACTCGTAAAATACTTAAGTATAAAGATATGGCTGAGAAAGTGAAACGGGAACGAGGAGAAGAGGATACAGGTTTAAAAAGAGCTTATATTATTATTCAAAATAGCTATTTTAACAAGTTAAACTGTTTATATTCTATGGGAGCACCAATTGAAGATATCCAAAGGTTGTATTCTGAAATGGTCCAAATAATGAATAAGGAATGGAACAAGGAAAGTGGCTATGTCAGACTGGTGTGGATGCTTTCTATTGGAAATATGATTAATGTTCCAGACCACGATGTAAATCAGCTTAGAGAGTTAGTTGTAAGATCCCAATTGAAAGATTACCTAGTAGATTTTTTGTTGAATGATAACAATAAAATTTTGAATCGTACAACACCATCATTTATGTTTTCAGATCCCTATAGCATCCTATATGAAGTTATTCATGCGAGCAGCGAAAATGAGGCCATAGAGAAATTAAAATATTATTTAGAATCTAAATGGTATCCTGGTCACGAAGATATAGGCTGGTATGACTCACATAAAAGTCAACATGATACGTATAACGGGTATTGGAGTTATGAAAGTGGAGCCATCGTAAAGATCTTAAAGTTAGATGATACTGCCTTAAAGGATACTCCGTACTATCCTTATGACATGGTTCACTTCAAATGATAAATGGAATCCTTCCCACCATAATTATTCATACATTGTGCTTTTTTACACAACAATTTTTCTCTTTAAAGAGCTGGAAGGAAGTTCGGATAAGCACAAGCATGTGGGGATTTTCACGATAGACTACTCGAAACCGTGGTTGTCGGTAGTATGTTCCAATGTTGTGTTGGAGGAATAGTGCTGTGTAGAAACCTTGATTAGCAAGATGCGCTTCTTAAGGTTTCTTTATTTTATAAAATTGTAATAAAGGAAAGGAGGTAGGCTCATGAAAGTAGTGGAAGAAATAAAAAGACTATTATCGAGTGAGGATAAAGTTGAGAAGGAGAGAGGGATTGAAGATATTGGAGATAGGTTCCAATATGGAGGTATGGACAGCCCTAAGCTCATAGAAGGGATTGATCTACTCCTAGCGCATATTCCTATGGAAAAGGATGATGCAGTAAAAGAAAGTATTCTTCATTCGATTCATAACGGACTCGTTAATCAAGACATTGCTTCTGACATATCATTGGATCTGCTGGTGCCAGTTCTATCGACGTTCAATGAAGAACAGTTAACGTATGTTCTGACGTTTATGGGTTTTTCAGGAAAGGGTAAATATAGATCGATCCTGGAGACGTTTCTTCATCATTCTAGCGGAGAAATAATAGAAGCTGCTAAACAGGCCATTATTGAAATTGAATATAGAGGGTCCAATGGGCAAAGACGATAGAGCCATTCGTGTTGTTTTTATATAGAATAATGAGAAGTTACTTCTGATGGACTAATGGCTATTCTACTGTATTCTCCAGGCCCTAAAGTAGCTAGCAAATATCCAAGAGCAGCATCAGATTCAAGAAGAGCTGCATTCGGCTGGAATTCATATAGACCCACACGTGATTGAGTCTTAAATAAACCATTAGAGTATTTACATTGACATCATCAAATCAATTCACTACAATATGTTTAAATGTTTAAACGTTTAAGTGATTAAACATAACAAAATAACTAATCATAAAAAAAGGAAGGGATCCAACCATGACCAATCAAACCGCACTCATCACCGGCGCTTCATCCGGCATCGGACTGGAACTGGCCAAGCTCTTTGCGAAAGACGGCTATGATCTTGTACTTGTGGCAAGAAGTGAAGAGAAGCTCAATCAGCTGAAGGGGGAGCTGGAGGCGCAGTACGGGATCCGGGGTACTGTGATTGCCATGGATCTTGGGAAGCAGGAGGAAGCGTACCGCCTGAAGGAAGAATTGAAGGGTAAGCATATCGAGATCGACGTACTGGTGAATAATGCCGGCTTCGGTTTGTATGGGGCTTTTGATGAGACCGATCTTGTGGATGAACTGTCTATGATTGATATCAACATCAAGGCATTGACCGCGTTGACCAAGCTGTTCCTGCCGGGGATGAAGGCGAGAGGGCGGGGGAGGATCATGAACGTCGCTTCTTCTGCTGCCTTTCAGCCGGGACCGCTCATGGCGGTGTATTATGCGACAAAATCGTATGTGCTTTCTCTGACGGAGGCGCTTGAGAACGAACTGAAGGGGAGCGGTGTCACGGTGACGGCTTTATGTCCGGGGCCGACGGAGACCGGGTTCAAGTCCCGTGCGAATCTGGGTGAGTCGAAGCTGTTCAAGAGCGGCGTGATGGATGTCCAGACGGTTGCGCGCATCGGGTATGACGGGTTGATGAGAGGGAAGACCATCGTCATCCCGGGATTCAAGAATAAGCTGCTTGCCAACAGCATCCGCTTCATCCCGAGGAAATGGGTGACGGCGACGGTGCGAAATGTCCAGGAGAGGGCCCGTTAGTCTTGAAGTTTGGCGCTCGTTTGACTATCATTGAGTTGATTAGCTTAAACAAATAGACATTAGAGGGGGATGGATATGGGGCAACAGGCCATCGACGTGTTTCGTTCCTGTATTCCGCTCTTGCAGGCATTGAGTGATCCGGCACGGCAGGACATCATTTTGCTGCTGGCAGAGCATGACCATTTGACCGTAAACGAAATCACTGAGCATTCCACGCTATCACGACCAGCCATTTCGCATCATCTGAAGATCCTCCGGGACAATCAGCTGGTCACCATCGAGCAAAAAGGCACACAGCGTCTCTACTCATTGGCCCTTGAGCCATCGGTCGGACTGCTGAAGCAACTGATTCATACAGTGGAAAGTACATGCGATCTTTAGTCATCCGGCTTCAGATCCTTTCTTTCAACCTAAATGTTCAAATGATTAAACCTATAAACGCAGAAAGGGAGTAGAAACAAATGAACCAAATCGCATTGATCACAGGAGCCTCATCCGGTATCGGGAAAGAATTTGCCACGCAGCTCGCAGCCAAAGGGATGGACGTCATCCTCGTCGCCCGCTCGACGGGGAAATTGCAGGAGCTGGCAACAGAACTGCAGGAGCAATGGAACGTGAACGCAACGGTCATCACGGCCGACCTCAGCAAGGAATACGGGGCGAAGGACGTCTATAAGCAAACGCAGGAGCTCGGGCTCACCGTCGATTACCTGGTGAACAATGCCGGTTTCGCCACAAGCGGTGAATTCCTCACCAACCCCCATGAGACCGATCACAACCAGGTCATGGTGAACGTGGCCGCGGTGGTGGATATGACGCATCTGTATCTGAAGGACATGGTGGCAAAAGGCTCGGGCACCATCATCAACCTCGCCTCCGTCGTCTCATTCCAGCCCGTCCCCTACATGGCCGTATACGGCGCAACCAAAGCCTTCGTCCTCTCCTTCACCGAATCCCTCTGGGAAGAATACCGGAAGAAGGGGATCAAGGTACTTGCCCTCTGCCCGGGGGCCACAGCCACCTCATTCTTTGAAACGGCCGGAGACGTCTCCGTCGGGAAAATGCGGACAGCGGAACAAGTCGTCCAATCCGCCTTCCACGCCCTGGCGAAAGGAAACAGCTTCGTCGTCGACGGGAAGTCGAACTATGCGACCACACAAATGGGGCGATTTCTGCCGCGGAAAGTGTTGACGCGTTTGGTGGCGGGGATTATGAAGAAATAGAGAGTTTTCCATTCAAGTGCCTTACTTTACTCGGGAGCATCATTCGAGTATGACCTCATAACTAAGTAAATTGAAACATGCACTAGAAGAAACTTATCACATATATAGGTGATATCCGTGTTGCTTAAGGAGGATATCATGAAGCCTTTCTTACCTAGTGAAAAATATTTCGGTGAATTAGAATTAGTTCATTCATTTTATGGGGCTATGCCTACAGGTGTTACTGTTTCTGAAACGGGTCGTATTTTTGTTTGTTTTCCGAAGTGGGGAGACGATGTCAAGTTTACTGTGGGGGAAATTGTTGAGAATACATTACAGCCTTATCCTGATGTACAAACGAATGTGGAGAACTACGAGGATATCACCATGACGTTCATCAGTGTCCAAAGTGTAGTTGCCGATGGAAGGGGAACGCTATGGGTATTGGATACAGCGGCACCCAATTTTTCCGAACCGATTAAAGGTGGAGCGAAATTAGTCGCTGTTGATTTAGAAACCAATACAATCAGAAAGGTTTATACCTTTTCGGAAGATGTTGTCCTGGCCACAACGTATCTGAATGATGTGCGATTTGATTTCCGTGTAGGGAAAGCGGGTTATGCATATATCACGGATTCATCATCGAAAGGACCAGGAGCTATTATCGTTGTGGATTTATCAACTGGACACGCATTCAGGCGGTTAAATGGGGCAAACTCAACATCACCCGATCCCTATTTTTTACCGAAGGTTGAAGGTCGGATTTTAATGAATCGAAACAAAGATGGTTCCACTTCCCGATTTACATTAGCTTCTGATAGTCTTGCGATTTCCCCCGATGGGAAGACAGTATATTTTGCTCCACTAACCAGCCGTCATTTGTTCTCAATCTCGACAGAGGCCCTTAGAGACAAAACGATCCCGGACACGGATCTACCTTATCATGTGGAGTATTGGGGAGAAAAAGGTGCATCGGATGGCATGATTACAGATGCAAAAGGGACGGTTTATGCTGGAGATTATGAAAACAATAGTATCCGAAAGATATGGCCGGATGGCACAATGGAAACCATTGCACATGATCCGAGAATCTTATGGCCGGATACTTTTTCAATTGGTCCAGATCGATACCTATATGTCATTGTAAATCAATTACATCGGCAGGCAAGGTTCCATTATGGAAAAGACCTGCGAGAGAAACCGTATAGTTTACTTCGGATGAAAATTGATGAGCTTCCTGCTTCCACATACACGCTATAAGGTGTGATCCGGTCTTTTTTGATTATCAAATAAACGTCTTATAACATACATTGAAAACCTGACTACTAAAAAGGAAAAGGAAAGTGAATAAAAAGTAGTGCTCCCATTCCATCCTCTTTTATATTTTACAAGCTGAGTGTTTTTTTCTAGCCATAGCTCAATAAGGGTCAAGGGTACACTTAAATACAGGACCTTTATCAGGCATTGAAGGATATGAGAATCCTTAGTGATTTGATTATAAAAAACACATGTAATCGGAAAAAGGATGTAATCGAACAATACGCTCGTTTTAACACGTTTCGGAAACCGTGTGGGATATTCAACATACCCTTTATATACAACCAACTTATCGACCAACGATGCATAATAACTCTTTATAAAGAAAACAAGGAGCCAGTCCTTTGCAAGAGGTTTATTAACTAACATAACAAAGGAACAAATACCAAAGAAATAAAGCCATTTAATCATGTTGATTTCGAAATTTTTTCTCACGTTTAGCACCCCCACCGAATAGGTTATCCCTGATTCAAATGGTTATACTAGTGAGCGTTAGGTAGTACCCTTTTAAACATCAGAGTGCGACGTATGTAGTACTCCACCACATTACGCAAAGAAAGGAAGCGGCAGCTCAACGTCTGCAGCTTCCTTTCTTCGCATCCCGCATGACTCTCTTCAATCCGTTCCCCCGGAAGATGGAGGTCTTCGAATCGTAGGTAAGGGTCTTCTTGTTCTGAAATAGCATCATCTTGGTCCATTGTGGTTTCGTGACAGTAATCGATCACTTCCGAGAAAAGTGTTGACGCGATTTGTGGCGGGGATTATGAAGAAGTAAAGAAATAAAGAAGTGTAGTCTAGCAAGATGTGTTAGTTAAAATAAAGATAAAAGAGAGAGCAGAATGATCATGACAACATATTTATAAGCGGGCCTCAACGATTTGCTCTCTAAAGAATGATTCTTGACATCTACAGTTATAAACCCAAGCAAAATGATGACTAAGACATTTGTGATGATATCCTTTATTGAGGCAAGACCCCAAAACAGTGTTAATAGTAGGACGATGCTCATGATGACCATTATCGAGAGTGGAATATACTCCGGTCTAAACCTTGGGGCGTTTTGCATGTGGATCAGCCTCTCTTTCAATCTTCAAAAGGATTAATTTGGAAATAAAGATATGATAAGCGTATCATAAGCCGCATACGTTGTGAATGAATTCGTTCAACAATTGGTTCATGGGGAAAGGAATGGTGCATTTGTTACCTAGGATTATGCATAGAAAATAGCCCATCAAAAAAGGAAGCCGCAGCTCAACGCCTGCAGCTTCCTTTCTTTGCATCCCGCATGACCTGCTTCAATCCGGTCCCCCGGAAGATGGAGGTCTTCGACTCGTCATTGGTGACATAGATCTCTCCATACGCCTGTTCGTCTTTAAATCCGATGAATTCATAGGTGAGGGTCTTCTTATTCTGGATTACCATCATCTTGGTCCATTGTGGTTTTTTGACGATGATTGATCACCTCCGTGGAAAATGGAATGCTTGCAATTATTTTGGCTCTTTGGTCTCTTCATGGATGGGATCGGGTAATGTCTTGATTCAACTGGTCTATGCTTATTCCCATTGCGCTGGTTATCAAATAGAGGGTGAAGGAACTGGGGAGTCGTTCGCTGTTCTCAATTTTGCTGATCACGGTTTCGCTCAGACCTGCCTTTTCCTCCAGTTCATCCTGGGTCAGGCCGATCTCAAGCCTCTTATTTCTAAGATGAATACCTAGATATTTCTTGTATAAATCACGTTCTGGCAAAGGTTACGCCCCTTTTTACAACCATTATCAAGTTGCATAAAGAAGGTCGGAACAGACAGAACGTCAAGTTTTTACAATTATAGGGAATATAACGAAGTTTTTTTGAGAGAGGATGCTTTGATTGGCATATTCACCACTTATAAGGAAGTTGGGCATAAAAAGGTCCACCCTCAGTTAATCAAGGGCAGACCCTATACTTATTCCAATCTCAAATGGTCATCTTTCACCCAATAGGTTAATGTTCCATCTTCTTCAATCTGATATCTCAAGTCGGCCTTTTGTAACCCTTCAATGAGAAGTGGACGCAATTCACTTATTTTTTGGTTACTTTCTTCTATGTAGGTTGATAACACTTCAGATTTATAGGCATTTATAGCATCAGAGGAGATGAGGTAGTTGACGGCTGCTTGCCTGATAATACATTCTTCGATCGTTTTGTCATGAAGCTGTTTAAAGTCTCGGGGAGGATCCAGATTAATGAGCTTTTGATAATTTCGTGCAAGTGTCACATCGGTTTCGCTGATCTCCAATGACAAGGTTGAAAGATTACCGTTATTCTCTTTCAGTTTATTAATCAGCTGCTTGAAACGTTGATCACTGGCATTATAGTATTGCTCTCGTTGTTCCAAGTAACTTCGTATCTTTTGGTCGTGATGGATCGTGACTTCATTGTAAATCTTCATGGGAAGTCCACTGGCAAACAAGGCCAGGAGTATAAGTCCTACAAAGCCCCAAGTCAATTTGGGTGTTTTTTTCTTTTTGGGTCGATATCGATCATTTCTCCAGTAGTCTCTTTCAGCTATAGGCATCAAGGTCTCATCCTTTCAATAAACACTAGTAAAATACTCCTTATATGCTACCATATTATTACATAGCATTAACCCGAATTCTTGCATCACCTCAAAAAATGATAAGGGGTTTGGACATGACACAACATTTTAAAATGCCTGTACCTGTAAAAATCAATGGAAGGTCCTCTAGTATAACCAATTCATTCATTAACGGGATTATCCCTTGCATCCCTCCAACGGAAAAAGAAGTAAATGAAGTATTGACGCTGCTTGGGATGAAAGACGCCATAAAGTGTGCGTATTGTGGAGACCGTCATACTGAATGGGATCATTTTCGACCACTGGTACAAAACAAGCGTCCGACAGGGTATATTTCCGAAATACACAATTTGGTTCCGGCTTGCGGCAAGTGCAATCAATCCAAAGGTAACTCCCATTGGAAAGACTGGATGGTGAGTGGGGCAAAACTCTCGCCTTATACTCGTGGCGTTCAAGATCTTGCCGATATGATTGATAGATTGGATGCGTTTGAGAAATGGAGTACACCTACAAGATTGGGGTTTGAAGATATCGTAGATTCAGATATATGGGAGGAACACTGGGAGAATTGTGAGCGGATTCATAAGTTGATGAGGGAAAGTCAGATTTTATCGGACAAGATTAGACTGCAACTTCAGAGGCATGTGTTGAAAGATCCCTCGTCTGAAAATCAAGTCATCCCCCAGGAAACGCAGGGAAAAGAAAGGTATTATGAAAAAAAGGTAGGGGTCATTGCTAATACCTCCTTGAGGAGATTATTGGAATCGAATCAGGTTTCACTTGAAGAGATCAACCGGTTCACCACTGCTGTCTATTCAAAGAAAATATTCAATCTCGGTTTCCCTTTATTGAAACCATTGGATCATACATCTGACATCAAACAGCAGGTAAAAGATGAAAAAGGATATAATCGATACTATTCCAGACCCGTCCGTATTATGGATAAGGACTATTATTTATGTTCGCAATGGTATGAACCGAGTAAAAAGAATCTGGTCAAGTGGATCGAGTTAAAGGGACTGAAACTCATTTAAAGGGAGGGAGAACATGGAGGACTTTGATTGGGACTGTGAAGGGTATCATCTGTTTTCAACTACCAGCATTGTGAATAGAGTAAATGGTGATAAATTGTTTGTCCTATTTTTGAGGGCAGCTGAGGACCAACAGAAAGATGTATCAGCAAGCTTTCGTATCGGGGAAATAGCAGAACTCATCCCAAAAGAGACATCGGGCATCATTAAGCATGCAACCTATGGATATTCTTTTATGAGCATGCTTAGCAATCAGAACCACCGGGATTACTTTCTTTTTGAAGACAGAAAGATCCAGGATGAGCTTACACTCCTGTGTAGAGCCACTAATAGGGATAATTATTACTGGAAAAAGCATTGTATGAATGAGAGGGTCAGGGTGAATCCGAAGTATATTCGAAAACGTACCACCCGGACACCGATTTCGATCAGGAAGAACAGCCAACCGCTTTATGAAGCAGACTCAATCCAAGATGCGGCGAGGTACTTATCTGAGCATCTGAACATTAGCATTCATAGATGCTATGACCCTATCGAAAGAGGATATGCGTATCATGTTCCTTACTACTATGATGGGGATATCTATCGCTTTGTTGCCCCTCCAACAATATCAGCGGCTCGTCGCCAGCAGCTGGAAGAAAAGGATCACAAAAATGCCCGCCGAATCTGGCTGGTACCGGCAAATCCCGATGAATACGATTTGGAGCGGGCATTCAGCCACTTTCAAGCACTTGATTGGAAACGTTCCTATAACTATGAAAACGGAGATATCTTATTTCTATATGTATCTGGAAGTGTAAAAAAGGTGATGTATAAAGTGGAAGTGATAGACGGCTTGGTCCATTCAAATGACACCGTTTATGATCAATCGTTCTGGTTGGATACCGATAAATACAGTCAAGCGATCGAAGGGGAAAAGACCCGCATTCGGTTGGTGGATGTAGCCGATAAGGATGATCTGACTCTTCCTCGATTAAGAGAGCGAGGGTTAAGAGGGAACATCCAGGGATCAATGAAACTCACCGGAGAGCTCCGTGACTACATCATGTCCCACTTTGCAAATGATGTATCTTCAGTAACATATCCTGACGATTTGCCCGACCTATGGGAAGGGGAGCGCAAAACGATTACGGTCAATGCCTATGAACGTAATCCCATTGCTCGTCAACAATGCATAGATCATTACGGTGTGGAGTGCCAAGTGTGTAGGATAAACTTCGAAGAGACGTATGGGGAATTGGGAAGAGACTTTATTCATGTACATCACATCACACCCCTTCATAAGGTCAAAGAGGGATATGTGGTTGATCCAAGAACAGATTTAATACCTGTTTGCCCGAATTGTCATGCAATGCTACATAGGAAAGAAAATGGGAAGTATCTCACTTTGGAAGGGATGAAAGAGCGGTTAGAGGTGTGAATAGGAATGAGAAAAGCCTTGGCATCTGATGAGAAGATAATCCTGATAACTAAAGACAATGAAGGATGGGCATCAGCCGATTCAACAACCTAATTGGATTAAAGGAAGTCCTGTAAACGCCGATGAAATAGATAAAGGGTGAGGAGGAAACTAGTAACATGCCAACATATAATAAACTGGTACGTGACAAGATACCTGAAATCATCGAAGCAAAAGGGAAAGAGGTCTCAACGACGATCCTGTCGAATGAGGAGTATATAAAAGAGTTGAAGACGAAGTGCTTGGAAGAAGTAGATGAATATATGAATGCCACTGCAAATGAAGAAGCAAAAGAAGAACTGGCTGACATCCTCGAAGTATTACATGCCATCGCCAAAACGCATGGATCTTCCATGGAAGAAATCGAGAGCATCCGACTCCGAAAGAAGCAGGAACGGGGAGGGTTCCAGGAAGGAATCTTCCTGATTGATGTAAAGGAATAAAACCAAAGGATTGAATGAAATGAGCCATAAATTGAAAGTCGGAGAATTGCGGGCTGACTATCTGACGGATGAAGAAATCTGGAGGACGTTCACCATCGTCCTCTCTTCAAAGTCTGTTAAATCATCAACGTATAAATATGCCCTGATGAAGGCATTGATCGAAAATCTGTACCAGGTCAATGAAAATCTGGAACTGACCTATGATCAACTGGCATACACATTCACAAAGGTTTATTGGAACCTTATCGTCCAGCATAATCTGATCTATCAGAACCGGGGGAAGACGGCCAGGGTGGTCACAATCATGAAAGAGGAGCAGGCGCGTCATTCCATACCACCACAAATGGTGTTTGATAAGATACCTGATTCCTTACAGATCAGTCTGATCAACAAGGTCAAAACCACCATGAAAGAAAACGTCTTTGGGGCCCTATATGGGGACACGGGTGCTACCTTCTATGCATTTGATCACCGGACAGAACGGTTACGATTCAGCCCGGCAGTCCATGTATTCATGATGAACTACCAGAGGCTAATCGTCCAATTGACCAATTATCACATGGCAGCCATGATCGAGAAACTGAACGAAGTTCCTCATATCAATCATCTGTTGGAGAAAGTGGAAAGCATTGCGAAAAGGGGATCCTTGCGGCCTTACGAGAAGATACTATTATCCCATTTCGAGGCAAAGTGCTTCTATTGCGGTAAGAAGCTGACCGGACAGAAGCGAGAAACACATGTCGATCATTTTATTCCTTGGTCGTTTGTGCAGTCGGATCAGATTTGGAACCTGGTTTTGGCGTGTAACACGTGCAATACATCTAAGAGTGACAAGTTGCCTAAGAAGGAATACTTGAACACTATTGTGTCAAGGAATGAGGCGTTGGTAGCGGAACCATTGTTGGTGGGGCAGATGGGGAACTATAGTGAGAATAAGTTAGTAAAGATGTACAATTATTCGATAAAGAATGGTTATGAAGTGTTGTGGGGGGTGTAATGTTTTAGGAACAGTTATTAACCAATTTTATTATGTATAAGAATAATTTTAAAAAAATAGAAACATCTCTGAGCTGCGTGTATAGGTTAGTATCTTGTCTTTTTATGTAGCTTTATGAGTTGCAAAAACACCAAGGTGTTTAATCCTGATTGAGGCTGAAATTGTTTCTAAATTTAATGAGTAATATTAGAAAATGTCAGAAATACAATTATTTCCTCATAAAAGAGTAGCGGAATAGACTATAAGTCCATTACGCTACCGGCATTATGTGTTTAAACAGTATAGATCTTTATTTAATTCATCCACAAATACAGAATATTCTTCTTGAGCAACGAGCAATAACGTCTTTTTGGCCCGTGTCATGGCAACGTAAAGTTTTTTTCTTTCTCGTGACATAAACTCTTCTTCATCTTCTCCAGGTGAAGGGGCTTTATAAGGAACTTTACCCTTTTTTAGATCTGTAATTATTACATGATCAAATTCTAATCCTTTCGAGGATTGAAAGGTAATTAATTTTACCCCTGGAGAAATAATATCAGCATTTTCCTCTTTAACAAGGTATACAGGAAACCCTTTTTCATCTAGAACTTTCTTAAGGTATTCTAGTTTTTTATTTGAATGGGCAATAATCCCAATAGTGCTATCGGGATAGGTACTTCTCACAGTTTTTACATGTTCAATAATAATCTTATCTTCCTTTTTTTGATCTGGACAAAGTATTAATTCTGGAATTTTTCCATTAATTTTTGGCTCTTCTGCGCGGCAATAGTCCTCGTCTCTAATATATTTCTTATCTTGTTGTTGGAAGTCATTAGCCAATTTAATAATTTCGCGAGTGGATCTAAACGTTTGCTTTAATAATTGACTTCGACTGCCCAAAACTTTTATTCCTGCATCTTTCCAAGTGAAAGAGCGTCTAAAAATTTGTTGACCTTTATCTGCACCAATAGTTAGGCTTTTCTTAGCAATTGAACTAATAGCTTTTAGTTGTAAAGAATGCAAGTCCTGCGCTTCATCAACTAATATATGATCAGGTTTAAGGTGTTCCGGAATTTGATTTGCTTTTTCAACCAGTATCTTGGCTAAATCATCTCCATCGATCCCCTGATAATTAGAGTGGTTAGAAAGTATTTCATTATATTTCTCTAAAATATCATAAATTGTTTCCCGGTGTAATTTAGTAACGCGAACATCTGTCCCTCTACCTACCCTTGCTATTTCCAAGTATTTTTTTCTACTACTTATTCCTGCGCCTTTAATCCATTCAATTTCATCGCAAAGAAACTGTACCAAGTCCTTGTCAGTTTTAGAATTAGAATTTACTTTTATCTTAGGGAAATGAACTGTATCATATCTTTTATTTACAATGTTTTTGGCGAATCGGATTGCGCTTTTTCTATTATCACCCATTATTAATCGGGTATGTGGGTAATCTGTGTGTTCAAGCATTTCTTGTCCCCATTGATGAAAGGTCTTAGCATCAATGGGTTTAGAAATAGTCTTCGCACAAAGTTGACGGACATAATTAGTAAGTGTCCTGCTATAAGTCAGGACAAGCAAAGAGGTATTTGGAAGAGTTTCTTTCAAGTAAGCTGCTCTTGCTAGCAGTATAGTTGATTTTCCGCTCCCTGGAATTCCTTGAATCAGTAGATCTCCTTCTGGTTTAAAAGTGACACATGTTTTTTGTTTCTGGGTTAATTCAATAGGGTCTGACATCTTGCTCCTCCTTAAAAGAAATCCATTAACCTTCTTAATTCATCCTTTATTTTTTTTTCTGCCTCTTCTTGTTGTTTTACTGTTTGGTCGATTATATCTTTATCAGCTTTATTAAATCCCTCATTCTTTTCTTCGGCTATAGACGAGTAATAATGAATATGTGTGGTATCTGAATCAATACAATTATTAAGAAATCCTTCGAATTCGATCCCCTTCTTGCCAAGTACATACAACTGATTTTGTGCACGGGTCATACCGACATATAATAATCGTTTTTCCTCTTCAATATTCGGACGGCTGCTGTGTGGAAACTCGCGATCTCCCAAGTACAAGATAAATACAATGGGATACTCTAATCCTTTAGCCTCGTGTACTGTTTTAATTGTAATAGAATCTGTACTTGTCTCCTCTTGTGCCTCTTCCTTTATTTCAACAATATGTTCTGTCAGGTCATCTGTATCCACGCCACCTTGGTTCATAACTTCAATCATGAATTGAAGGAGTTCCTTTGATGCATTTTTTAATTTCAATTTTTCAAAGACTTCTTCTAACGGTTCATCTTCATACTCATCCCGCACCTTTAATACTTGCCCTATAAGAGACTCCGTATTTTCTTTGTGCTGTTGCTCTGTATCGTAGCGAATAGAATATTGACCAAGTTGTTCAAATACTTTATCGGCTTGAGGGGAGTGCTCCGAATTCTTTCTGTAAAGAATACAAATATCAGAAAGAGAAACAGTTGTATCCTCAACAAGTTCGCTAATTTTTTTTGCTATGAATTCGGCTGCCAATTGAATAGAATGAGTTTCAACAACCATTGGCTTAATTCCATTTCTCTTATTTACGGGGGTAATTGTTTCTTCCCCAATAAACTCATTTGCTACGTGAATAATTTCTCTGGTGGATCTGTAATTATGAGTAAGGTGTATAACTTCAGAACTTTCCGGAGCATATTTTTTGCAGTAATCAGAGAAACGATCCATATTTGTACTATTTGACCCGTTAAATGTGTATATCGTCTGGTTCTTATCTCCAACGACTGTAACGGTTTGATCTCTATCTATTAATCTTAGAAGAAGTCCTTCTTGAGCCAAGGAGGTATCTTGGTACTCATCAACAAAGATATGCCTGAAACGTTCTGATACATGATGATACGTTCTTTGTTTTAGAGACAGAATACGAGTTGCTTCGCTAATGAGACCTTGAAAGTCTGTTGTGTTTTTTATTTTTTTAATTTTATTTATTCTTCGCCAGAAAGTTGCTAGATCACGTCCCCTAATTAAAATTCTTCCATAGGTATATGTGTTCACAGGATATTGAACATCTTGTGGGATATCTCTCCAGTTAGTAACAGGGCTGGCTTCAAGTGATCCTTGTCTAATTAAGTTATAAGCTTGTGAGATCGATTCATTGACAAGTTTTCGATCGGCATATTCACTGCATAAGCCTTTAGTTAGTAACGGATCTAAATCAATGAAGTTTTCAGTGTGAATGGTTTCAACTCCTTGACGGAAGAGTGATTCATTAAAGTGAATGCCGTACTTTATAATTCGAAAAGCTAAGCTATGAAACGTTAAAATAACTGGTTTTCCGCCGTATCCTATAAGGGTTGTAAACTCTTCCATTTTATTTAATAAATGTGACTTGGCGGAACGTGAAAAAGAGATACCCAATATATTGTTGGTCAGTATACCCAACTCAGACTGTGTATAGAGAATCTTTGCAGCGAGTGTGGTTGTTTTGCCTGTCCCCGGCCCTGCTACGATCTGTGTATATCTTGATGGGGTCGTGACGGCCTCCCTTTGTTGAGTGTTTAATAATTTAAGTAATCTGTCCATACAAAACGCCTTCCTCAGTCGATTAATGTTTTGTAACTGTCCTTTCAATATATTACCAGAAAAACACCCAATAGTTTAAGGGATTTGGTAAAATAGTAATAGAATAGTCTAAATAAATCTTGGAGGGTAAAAAATGGCAAAAACTAATAGTAAAGTCAGGGACAAACTATTGGAGCGTTTACGTTATGAAATAGTTGGGTGCGAAGACGAGAAGGAAACGATAAATAATAAACCTTTACAAAAGTACCTGGCAGGTATTCTTTGGCCAATGCAGTCAAGTGTAGCAGTTGAAGAGAATGAAGCGGATTCTATGAATGGAAAAGAAACGTCTAAAGAAGCATTCGATTCTATTGCCCCTCTTGCAAAAGCGATGAATCCTTCTGCAATTGGTTTATCTTTTCTAGTTGATAAACAAAAACCGTTAATTAATTTGGACATTGAATTTGGAATGTATGAAGAAACATTGGAAAAAAATTGGGTTCGTATTCCTTTTTTGCTAAAAGGATTACAAATAGATCTAATGGAAGGGCTGGGAGTAAAACAAAAAGAGAGAGTACCTCGAAAAGAATCAGTTGAAGATAAAGAGATAAAAGAATCAATTCAAGTCGAATGGATCGTTAGACCTTATCAAAATTCATATGCTGTAAGTTTATTCCTCGTTAATCGTTACATTCAGGAAACGGATAAACTTGAAATTGATCATATGTGTGTGTTTCAACCAAAAATTCGCGTTTCCAGTCCAAGTGGTTTTATGGTGAGGAACGCATTCTCAAATAATAATAAAGGATTCAAGGATGAAGATACCAGATCTAATGAACTCCTTTATCGTAATGAAGGTGTCTATGGTGTCGGTCATAATATTGCTGTCTGTTGGAAAGGTGTGGATGATAAAACTTCCAGAGCGAATTCACTAGAGACGGAAGTTATCCCCGCACATGAGATCCCGATGGTTTTACCTCCTGAATGGAATAAAGGCGGTACATTGGATATGAATATATTGGCTTCAAAGAGGTCTGCGTCAGAAATCGTAGATTCACTTATGCCTTTATTAACGGAATACAGAAATTGGATTGGAGAAAGATGGGGAGAAATAGACAACATAGAAGAAAGCTACAAAGAGACAGCTATATTGCACATTAAGAAATGTGAAACATCATTAAAACGGATGCATAAAGGTCTTACAAAACTCAGTGAAGATGATAGCGCTTTAGAAGCTTTTTTGTTTGCAAATAAAGTAATGGCGGATCAAAGGGCACATACCGAAGCTATTGAAAGCGGAGAATCAGTTCATGCTATTAAGTCTGAGTGGAGGGCGTTCCAGATTGCCTTTTTCCTGCAGAACCTAGAGGGGGTTGTAGATCCATCTTCCAAAGATAGGGATATTGCTGATCTACTTTGGTTCCCAACTGGAGGAGGTAAAACGGAAGCCTACTTAGGGTTAGCGGCATTTACGTTAGGTTACAGAAGGTTAACAAAAGTCAAAGGTTACAGAACAGATGTCGGTGTTTCTGTAATCATGAGATATACTCTTAGGTTATTAACTGTCCAACAGTTCCAACGTGCAACCGCAATGATTTGTGCTTGCGAGGAAATAAGAAAGAACGATCCAGAGAAATGGGGTAGCACAAGATTTAGAATTGGATTATGGGTTGGAGATAATAGTGTTCCGAACAAATTCGAAGATGCTAAAAAAGTTATAAGTGCTAAAGAAGATGCGATAAAAAGAAAAATAGAGTTTTTTAAACCAAATGGAATTAATGGAACACCTATTCAACTGGTTTCCTGTCCATGGTGCGGGGAGAAGCTTGTAGATGATAAAAAAAATCCTGCTATCTTTTATACTACATATAAAGTGAAAGAAAAAAAGAAGCGATTACTTATATGTTGTCCTAATAAAGAATGTGGTTTTCATAAAACAAATTCAAGTGGAGAAGGACTTCCTGTACTGGTGACGGATGAAGAAATATATCGGTTACTACCAGATATGGTTATAGGAACAGTAGATAAGTTTGCCCGCATGCCATGGGAACCTCAAATACAGAATCTCTTTGGTCGGGTAAAGGGAGAGGTTACCGGTTGGGGATTTATGTCTAATGGGAGTTCCAAAAACGAACTTACAAACATAAAAAATGTTTCAGGTACTACCACTTTATCGAACACGGATCAAGTACATCCTCCAAATCTAATTATACAAGATGAGCTTCACTTGATTTCGGGTCCACTTGGAACAATGGTGGGACTTTATGAGACAGCTGTGGATCACTTATCATCAGTGTCAATTAATGGAAATAAATATAGACCGAAGATCATTGCATCAACGGCAACAATAAAAAACGCACATAAACAGATAAGTGGACTATATACAAGGGACACACAAATTTTCCCAAGCCCTGGTTTGACACACAAAAATTCATTTTTTGCTGAACAAAGAGGCATTGATGAAGTACCAGGTCGCATGTATGTCGGCTTGTTCGCTCCAGGTAGAAGTATGAAGACATCTCAACTAAGGATATTTGCTAATCTGTTATCTAGTGTTACGGCCATGGAGAGGTCATCTGAATTTAATCTTGAAGCTCTTGATCCCTACCAAACTTTAGTAGGTTATTATAATAGTATCAGGGAGCTTGGCGGTGCAGTGAGATTAATTGAAGATGACGTTCCCGCCAGAATGAATACATTGGAGAAACAGTATACAGATGAAAATAGATTTAAATTTGTTCAAAGGGAATTGGATCGAGATGTTCCAGAGTTAACAAGCCGTATCGACTCAGGAAAGATACCGACATTATTGGATCGTCTAATGCAGCCTTTCAATAAGGAAAGAAAGTTAATCCCTGTTGACGTGCTGCTTGCCAGTAATATGATTTCTGTAGGTGTGGATGTTCCAAGGTTGGGGTTAATGGTTGTAAACGGGCAACCCAAAACAACAGCAGAGTATATTCAATCTACAAGTAGGGTAGGCCGAAGACATCCTGGTCTGATCATTACAGCTTATAACTGGGCGAGACCAAGGGATATTTCTCATTATGAAGAGTTCTATGCATATCACGCAGCACTTTATAGGTATGTTGAGCCAATAAGTGTTACCCCTTTTGCATCAAGAGCACGGGATCGAGGATTAGCGGCTGTTTTAGTATCTATGCTACGACTGGGTGAAAGTGAACTATCGGAAAATACAGCGGCTAATAATGTTGATAAAGTAAATGAATTGGCAAAAGACATGATTAAAGTGTTTTTGGAAAGAGCACGCAAGATGGGGGTCTCATCAAAAGAAATTGAAGAACATCTTGAGCATCTGATCGATAGTTGGGAAGAAGATTCCAATAAAAGTAGATTGATTTATTCCTCTTTCAGAAAAAAAGAAAATGAGTCAAATCTTCTCTATCCATTAGGACAAGACTCTTCACGAGGCACCTATAATACTCCGAATTCTATGAGAGATGTTGAGCCGGCTGCCGGTATCTATATTGGAAAGGACTGATTTTATTGAATAATAAGATTGGAGAACTGAGACCGAGTCAATTTATCACGACGTTTGGTCCGGGGTCTATAGTAGATTTACCGGACTATTCCGTTATAATGGGTGGTATTGATAAATGGGATACATTTGATGTTTCAAAATCTAGGACAATTGAAGAGAATCGATTGAAGAAGAAATTGGGAATTCAACAGATAAAAGCAATACCCATAAATGAAAGTAAGGAATTTGGCACTTTACCTGCTTACCGTTTTCCGGAATATCATGTTTGTCCAAAATGCAGAAAGATTGGAAAATACAGAGGTAGGGAATTCGTGGAAGAGGAGGGAGTACTTTACTGTAAAAATCCTGACGCGGAAGGAGAACCTTGTAATAAAATTAAAACCCATCCCGTCCGTTTTATCGTGACGTGTAAAAAAGGTCACATTAATGATTTTCCTTGGGGAGTGTATGTTCACAAGAAGGGTAAATACGACCCTAAATCTTGCAAGTTATATTTGCAGGATAAAGGAGAAACAGGATCCCTGAAAGATCTTGTGGTTTATTGTAAAACGTGTAATCAAGAGAGATCTGTGAGTGAAGCATTCTCCAATAATAAGATATTGGGGAAATGCAGCGGGAGAAGGCCTTGGTTAAGAGATTTTGAGAACAATTGTGAACATGATAAAGAACTTTTGTTAAGAGGGGCATCAAACATTTATTTTTCATCAATTGAAAGTTCTATAGTTATTCCGAAAGCGCTGGAGCAGGAAGGAATAGAAGATTTTATTAAAGAACATATAGATCTTTCTGATGATGAGCTTTTAGATAATAGACCTATGTTCGATTTTATGATGAAGAGAATCCCAGACATCAATAGACTGGGGTTGGATAAAGTATGGAATATCGTGCAGAAGTTAAGGGACGAAACTAATAGTAGTAATGATCTTGATTTGAAAACACCTGAGTACCATGCCTTACTTACAGAGCACCATAATTATGAAGAAATTGATTTTGAAACAGAGCCGGAAGTCGTACCGGAAAGATTTAAGGAGTATATATCCGATCTTGTACGGGTTAAGCGGCTTAAAGAAGTAATGGTATTAAAGGGTTTTACAAGGATACATCCTTTGCCGGATTTAACTGCCAGGCTTTCAGGTGAAACTGATGATTCCAATGAGGATAATCAATCTGGTACCGCTAAAGTAGAGCTGGCTCCGCTAAGTGCAACACCACAACTCTTTTTACCTGGTGTCGAAACTTATGGTGAAGGTATCTTTTTAACAGTTAACCAAGAAAAACTGCAAGCGTGGGAAAATGACCATAAAACCTATGAAGCTGGCATGGTTGCTGCTCACATTGCGATGTACGAGGAAAGAAAGGTACCTGTAAATGAAATCCCTCCATTTCCTGGACTGAGATATGTATTGCTTCACACACTTTCTCATGCGTTAATAAGGGAGTTTACGATGCATTCTGGCTATTCATCATCAGCTTTAAAAGAAAGGATTTATTCTGATCCCGAAAAGGGGATGGCCGGTATATTAATTTATACGGCTACTGTTGATTCAGAAGGGAGCCTTGGAGGATTGGTTGAATTGGGTAAAAAAGATAAGTTTGAGGCTATATTGGCACGTACCCTTTCAGCTGCGCAATATTGTTCCGGAGATCCCCAATGTGCTGAAAAAGATGTTTATGAACTAAAAGATGTAAATGGTGCTGCTTGTCACAGTTGTATGTTGGCAGCTGAAACCTCTTGCGAGAAATCAAATCGGTATCTTGATCGTTCATTATTAGTTAATACAGTAGCCAATCATCAACGGGAGTTCTTTATAATTGAATAAATTGAATGAAAAAATAGTACAATTTATTTCAGTATGTTTTTCATCGTCTAATGAACACATGCTGGATAGACTTTTTGAGCAAATTGATAATGGTACACTTACTAATGAATTTATCACCTGGCAGTCTAGAGTAAGGTTTCCTTTTGAACTTGAGTTTTTAGCCTATGACATGCTTAAAGAAGCTGAAAGAAACGATGTTCAAATAATGGAAGTAAGAAAATATCTTGAATTGGCCTTTATGATGGCAAAAAAATACAAAGAGCATGAACCAAGAGTTTCACCTGTATGGACAGGTCCTGATCTTGAAAGTGGCCTAATAAAACTCAACACTTATAATACAGTGAAGTATTTAATAGAGTCTGCTGAACATGAGGTCTTTATTGTAGGATATAGTTTTTCATTCAGGGAAGAGTCGGTTAAGGATATATTGAAGAGTGTAGAAAGGGCAGTTGAGAAAAACTGCCGCGTTAATATTATCATTAATGACGTAGAAAAAAATTTCAAGGAGATCATGAAACACTGGGAAAAAGAGAACTATCAGTTAAATGTTTATCACTGGACTGGCAGGGACTCGAGTGCTTATACAAGTTTACACGCAAAACTTATTATCATAGACCAACGTAAGTTGTTATTGACATCTGCAAACTTTTCTTATCATGGTTTTCATAAAAATATTGAAACAGGTGTAATTATCGAAAATCACGATATTGCGAAAGATATTTGGAAGCAATATCATTCTTTAATGAAAGAAAATCAGATGAAAAAAGCTTACTAATACTTGAAATGACGTCGGGTGAAAATCCGGGGTCATTTTAAATTTATTTAATTTCTCCGGAAGAAGTTCGTGATTCTCTTACCGGATTATCTTTGATAGAGTAGGAGAGTTGGATTATTAATTAAAAGGAAGTATCAGCATAAGGAAACTTAAAGTGCTTGATTTATTTGCCGGTGGCGGTGGCTTTTATACGGATTTTTGCAAGGAAAAGACAGGAGATAATAAGGACAGCTAATAGTGTTCTTTTTTATTTATCTTCCTCTTCATTCCAGTTTAGTTAGAAGAATAGTAAAATAGTCTATATAAAATTAATTTTAGGGGATGTAAATTTGAGTGGCTTTCTAACAGAAAATGAAATAGAACAAACAGTGGAAAGTTTAATTAATCTATATAAAATTGATAGAAACCTATTAATTAAATTTGTTGGAACAGATAAGTATATAAAACTGAATAAAATGCTGATGGACTTAGATTTAGGAATGATGGATGACTATCAATTGGCCCGAGTGATAATAGTTGAAAAAGGATTATTTTTATTCGCAGGAAGTAATGATGTCGTAAGAGAACTAAGAGCGTCATTATTAAAACAACTCGAGGGTGCACAATTAGTTAATCTATACGATAGAAATCCAATTAGTAACCGGAAAATACAATCTCCTTCATATATGCCTAAAGCTTTAGCCGGTAAAAGGTGGGTAATGGGAGGGCGGTGGGCTAAAGATTTTGTTCAGACATTGGGTTTTCCATTAGCTTTTTCAGGTATATCCATTCCTAAAGATCACAGCGCAGAACCTGTGCAGGACATTGAACCAAGGAAATCGGTGCCTCCTCTTGTAGAGTATCAGCAGGATTTAAAGGGAAAAATGCTATCTGTATTGAATAGGGAACAGGAAAAAACACGATGCGTTGTTACTTTACCAACCGGTGGGGGCAAGACAAGGGTAGCAGTGGAAAGTTTTATTGACTGGATGCAACCCCGTTTTAAGGAAGGAAAATATTTGTTATGGATTGCCCAAGGAGAAGAACTATGTGAACAGGCAATTTCGTGTATTACTGAGATGTGGCAAGAAAGGGAGTTTCCTGAATCTTTAAGGGTTTACAGATATTTTGGTGGGAAGTTAGTAAAATATGACAGCTTAATTGGTGGTGCTGTTATATCAAGTATTCAGCAACTATATTCTAGGATACAAAGTAATGATGAAGCATTAAATGAGATTTTGTCCAACTGCGGTGCGATGATTATTGACGAGGCACATCATGCTACTACAAAAATTTATGAAGTATTATTTCAAAAATGCGAAGAATTGGTGGGTCCCACCCTGTTTCCCATTTGTGGATTAACAGCAACACCCGGACGAAGTAATGAAGAGACCATGACGCTGGTAAATCAGTTTGAAGCTTATTTAATCCACCCCTCATTACCGGATATGAGAAGGTATGAATTGAATCCACTCCTTTATTTTAGGGAAGAAGGGTATTTGGCAGAACCAATTTTCTTACTTCATGAAAACGGAGAAGAAATAGAGGTGTCTGATTATGTTGATGATGAACATGATGACCTGAGTAAGGAATTTTTAAATGATCTTGCTAACAATGAAAATAGAAACATACAAATTATAGAATATATGAAGTCGATTCCAGAAAAATCGTCTTCACTTGTTTATGCATGTACTGTAGATCACGCTGAATTTATGGCAATGGTCATGAATTCAATCGGGAGAAAATCAGCTGTGATATCTTCTGATACTCCAAAGGCTATAAGAAGAATGCATATAGATGCTTTTAAGAAAGGTGATATTGAATTTTTATTTAATTATGGAGTATTAACAACAGGGTTTGATGCACCAAAGACCGACCATATCCTTATATGCAGACCAACTTCCAGTATTATCTTATATGAACAAATGGTAGGGAGAGGGCTGAGAGGTGAAAGGTTTGGGGGGACAGAATACTGTAAGATAGTGGACTTTTCAAAAAATATAAGACGGCATGGGGAGCCATTAGCCTATGCTAGATTTATTAAGGATTGGCAGATAAGAGATGCTGGGGATATTAGTATTAAGAATATGCCGGGGGTTATACAAGCCGATTAGTTCTAAATAAACATGAACATGATCTGAGAAATTCCAGAGATCTTTTTTGTACTTGGCAGTACGATATTAGGTGGGCTGCTACTTACTTAAGAAAAGGAGGTATTCTAAACCAACAGGAGACAGTCCAGAGGGTATATGGAAAATAATATCTAATTAGTTTTAACTTCTACTTTGGTTATGATTGATTCTTCACCACAAGTCGTGGTTGAATTTAGTAACCTGATTCTGGGTGGATGCGAAGAAACGGGTTGTGTGGGTGAGTTCTTCAGGATTTCAAGACAAAACGAATATATTGAAGAAGGTAGTTGTAGCTGCCGCGTCGTCCAGACTTCCTCCAGCTAAGAGAAGACATGGGACTGCTCCTCTTCGGTCAAATCCTCTGGCTTAGCGGTCAAGCGTCAATCAATAAACCGAGCTTTGGAAGACTTTTTGGCGGATTGAAGGTACTTTCGCCTTCTTTTCAGGGTCTCTGTACGAAATTTTATAAAAAGGAATAGATCTAATGCATGATACTTTTCCGAATGATAAACCCACGCAAGGCTTTTATATGTATTGTTAACACGTGCCCAGCAAGAAGCTAAGGTATTCTATCAAGATACATTATCTATCCTTTCAGAGTTTACATGTCTAAGTGTACATTTAAGGTGTCTTGAATCAGGAAACAATTTAAAAAGAAATGATCTAGCTTTAAACGCTAAAGAAATGTTTACAATTTTAACCATAAAAGAGAAAGGAGTTATTTGCCTAAGGTTTGATATAGAGAATTCTATCGAGAGGATTTTAGAGGAAGTCGGAAAAATATTAGGTGTCACACGGGAATGAATAAGACAAGAATCAATATATAAGAAGTTACTTAGTTATGCATAAAAGCAAGACTACGCAAATTATGTTACTTAATAATCTATTTTTATAGAAGTGGATAAATTTTAAATCTTATGAGCATTCAAATTTTAAATTACTAAGTGAAATATACTACTTCAAATTTTTCAGTTTTTTTTAGTTGGTCAAGGAGCTGCCTATCAAAATCATTGTTAATAGGTTTATTAATATATATATAATCCAACTCTAATAGTGGGGAATTTAAGAGTTCCATAAATTCAAAATCCTCCCCAAAGTTGTCAATGAAAACCTTCATTATCTTGTGTTTATCTCTAATTTTTTTTATGAGTTCTTTTACAATGAGTACTGCCTCATCCGGATTTTCTTCCTCTGCTTGTTGATAGTAGATTGCTACATTTGCCACTTGTTTCACCCTTTCTAATAGGGTATTGTTTAAAAAGTAACTAAAACATTTTAACACATAATTCGACCCAAAGTCACTATACTTTGGTATAATAAGTTTACTAGAACAAGTTGAGGGAGGCTTAATATTATGTTATACAGATTTATTGACTTGTTCGCAGGGATCGGTGGTATTAGATTAGCATTCGAAGAATATGGAGAATGTGTTTTCTCTTGTGAGTGGGATATGAAAGCCCAAGAAACCTATGAAGCAAATTTTGGTGAAAAACCAATTGGTGATATAAGACAGGTTAATGAAAAAGAAATACCGGATCATGAGATTCTGCTTGCTGGTTTTCCTTGTCAACCTTTCAGTATTGCAGGTGTATCAAAAAAGAATTCTTTAGGTAGAAAACATGGATTTCTTGATGAAACACAGGGTACGTTATTTTTTGATATAGCTCGTATAATTAAAGAAAAACAACCTCAGGCTTTTCTTTTGGAAAATGTAAAAAACCTTAAAAGTCATGATAAAGGTAATACATTTAAAGTAATAAAAAAGGTTCTTGAAGAAGAGCTGGGATATACCGTATATGACCAGGTAATTAATGCAAAAGGATTAGTACCACAAAGCCGAGAGCGTATTTATATAGTGGGCTTTAAAAAGCCAATACAATTTGAATTTCCTGAAATTCCTAAAGAAGGCCCTCCATTAATCTCTATTTTAGATGATGAAGTTGATGAGCAGTTTACTCTGTCAGACAAGTTGTGGGATTATTTACAGGGGTATAAAGAAAAGCACTCCAAAAAGGGGAATGGTTTTGGTTTCGGGCTTCCAGACCTGAACTCCTATTCGAGAACTCTTAGTGCGAGATATTATAAAGACGGAAGTGAAATTTTAATTTCACAAGGTGAAGAAAAGAATCCAAGAAGATTGACGCCGCGTGAATGTGCGCGCTTGCAAGGATTTCCAGAAACGTTTAAAATTGTAGTGAGCAGAACTGCCGCGTGGAAACAATTTGGTAATAGTGTGGCAGTACCTGTAGTCCGTTTAATTGCTGAAAAGATGGTTCAGGCTCTTGAAAGGGACAAAACAATTGAAGACATCGCGGAAGAAGGTCGATTGGAATATGTCACAAAATAATTCCGGAAAATTAAGCAGTCTTTTAGAAGCGGCCAAGCATATTGGCCGCTTTTATTGTAAGTTTGTAACAGCGAATGATGTAGGTTTAACTAATGCACATCAAGAAGGCATACATATCTCTAAAAGTGCGTGGGGTATCTTCTTTCAGGAAGCAGGAACCAAAGGAGAAAATAAACACAGAATTGTAAAGATTGATATTGAAGGTCTCTATCCTTTTGATAGCCGTGTTAGTTATTACGGAAAAGGAACAAGGAACGAATACCGTATTACACGATTCTGGACCAATTCACCTTTTGATAAGGCCAGACAATTGGGGAATCTAATCATTTTCTTGCCCATGGGTGGAGATAACTTTAAAGTATACATACTAGATACAGATGATGAAATTGAGCTTTTCACCCAAACCTTTTCACTGAATTTAGTAAACAATAATGCAGTGTATAATCATGGTATTATAGAAGAGCTGAACATGTCCAAGAAATTAGAAGAGGAAATAGAAAAAACAGTTTTATTATATAATGATTTTCCTTCAACAGTTAATATGGCTACAATATCCAGGGCAATTCATTACAAAGTATATAAAAATACAAAAAAAAATTCAGATCAACTTTTATTAGAATGGGTAAAAACAGAGTTCGCAACATTTAGGACACTTGAAAAGAAATTATACCAAGAGTATCTTACAAAGCCTTTTTTGGAAGTGGAACCTTTAATTACCGTAGCAAATTCCATACTAAATCGACGTAAAAGCAGAGCAGGGCAGAGCTTAGAGCATCATGTAGATTTTCTTTTAAATTCTTTCCAACTACCATTTGCTCATCCAGGTAAATCTGAAGGTAATAAAAAGCCTGACTTTCTTTTACCATCAAATAATGCTTATTCTGATAGTAATTACCCAACAAGTAGTTTAATATTTTTAGGTGCAAAAACTACTTGTAAGGATAGGTGGAGACAGATCTTAAATGAAGCAAATCGAATCTCAGAAAAGCATCTATTAACTTTACAACAAGGTATTTCTGCGAATCAGTTAGACGAGATGGCAGAAGAAAAAGTAACCCTTGTTGTACCAGAACCATACCATAAAATGTATCCTGCAGAATATAGAGATCGTTTATGGACGGTAGAGAAGTTTATTGAATTTGCGAAAGGAAAATACTTGACGAAAGAAATGTAGTGATTTTCAAGTTTAGCAAGTAGGAAGGATAGATGATTAATTTTTGGTATTGTGTTTTGAGATAACATGTAATCTTTATTGTTTTGCTTTAATAATGAACATGCTTATCTCTTCTATGACTTTATCGATGTCCTTTTTAATCTCATGTTCCCATACTCTCATAATGTTCCACCCATTTTTTTTATAATGTCTATTGACTTCCATGTCCCGTTCCACATTTCGATTTAATTTTTTTTTCCAAAATTCCGCGTTGGTCTTTGGCATATTACTATGTTCAGGGCATTGATGCCAAAAGCAGGAATCTATAAAAATTACTACTCTGTATTTTTTAATTGATATATCAGGTTTGCCGAATAGATCTTTAGAGTTCTTTCTGAAACGAAATCCTCTTTTCCACAATTGTTTAGATACAACTGCCTCAAGTTTCGACACTGATTTTATAGCCTTCATGTTTTTCCTTCGTTGTTCTTTAGTTAAAACATCACTCATACTTTATCACCTGTCCTTTAAGTTACTTTTCCATTCTGAGATAGTAAGTAAACTAGAAAGTGGGTTAATCAAAGCTTTGTATCCTGTAGGAAAAAGCTCAAACCATGTTACAAACCCTCATTAAGAATTACTTTTTTATAAAACATTCGAATGGATAGCAAATGTTTATATTTTTTATGTTTCTTTAAAATGAAGTCGCTGCAATTTTCCACCTGGATAATCGGTTAGTATAAACATAGGTATTAATAAAAAGAAATGTCTCTGCCTTGCTTACCAAAACCTTCCGATCAACTATTCATAGATTCCTACATCAAACTGTCCTACAAGCGGTATCCTGCCTTCAAAGCTAAAAACGAGTTATATCAGGAATCTTATAAAGAGGAGATCCTATCCAAGCTGAATACATTTATTCGATAAATGAATTCACGGTTCTCGATATAGTACAAAAGCTGAAGGAAGCAAATTAGACTTCAGGTAGTTTTGTTCACTGGAGTAATTCGTTATTTGGGTACTTACTGGCGGAGTATGATTTCAAGGCTTACCCCTGTACAAACAAGAAGTGTATGGAGGCTTAAAGAGGTCCTTGGGAATTGAGCATAAGCTGGTCGGGGTAGGAGCCAAGCGTTTGCCAAGGTAAGTTGAATCATCTTGAAAAGAATGGGTTTGCGATGACGATGCTTGATATTCAGAACTTTGCTACTGCAATACACAGTGTGATTCCATCAAAGTGGAAACCGCCGTTGATTATTTGTATGAAGTAGGAAAAGAACTGCATTCCTATAAAGAGAACCCACCACCCCTATTGGATTCGCTCACTCAACTTGAGGAGGAGCAGCTCTTATTAAGGCGGTTGATGAAGATTGTTACTCCTAAAGTTTGATAAAGTGAAGAACCAGGGGAGTTTGACATAGAATGTTCAGGGTGCATCCATGGTCTTATCTCCCTTGAATTTACATATATTTAGTGATCATGTAAGATATATACAGAATGAATACATTGTACTAGAAGAGGAGTAAATCATGACCAGTCAGCATATAGGCCCACTGTGGAAATTTTCACCGATTCCTAATATTGAAGAATCGAATTTTAATAAGATTTTAGAACGGTTTTATAATATGCGTGTAACCGGTTTGACCAGAGAGAATACGCAAAATTCAATGGATGGACGTTTGATCGGATATGAGGGACCTGTCACGTTAACCATAAAAACGGGGAGCATTAAGAAAAAGGATATACCAGGAATAGAGGACGTTATTGCACGAATTCAAAGTCTTCAGGGACGTAATAGCTACACACGGGAAACCATTCAGCACATGTTGAACAAATTGAATCAGGACGAAGTGCGCTATATCTCGTTTGAAGATTCTAATACACGTGGTCTGACAGGTGCCCGGAATGGTCAGAGTAATTCAGCACAGGATACATGGGGGATCTATGCCTATAATAAGGGAGTGCACTTTGAGGAAGCGGACTCTGAGCGGGAAACCTCACGGGGAGGTTCTCATGGAGTAGGTAAAATTGCCTCGAATGCAGCTTCTGATCTACACATGATGTACTTTGCTAACTGTGATGAGCACGGTGATCAGCATCTGGGGGGCACGGTTCAACTTATTGAGCACCAGTATGAAGGCAAATACTACCGATCCTCAGGATACTTTACAGATATAAACGAGGATCAAACAAGGTTCTATCCGTACGAAAATACCTTTAAACCGGTATTTGCAAAAGATACCCGTGGATTGAAAATCATTATTCCATTCCTTCGAAAAGAGTACGATAACGAGAACGAGATCATTAAAAGCATTTGTGACAGCTTCTTTGTCTCCATCCTAAAGGGCAAATTAGAAGTGAATGTTAACGACGAAAAGCTGACGAGTGACACCATAACCAGTTACGTAACGAATCCTGACTACTACAATCAGGATGTTACGGAGGCTAAGAAAATTTTCACGCCATTGTATGTGGATACATATTTAAATCAGGAGCCGAGAGAATTAATCGTCTCAGATGGTGAACGGGATTTCCGTTTCAATCTTTATTTCCGGTACGATGAGGAGATTCCCAAAGGACGTGTGGCGATTGTTCGTACAATCGGAATGAAGATTGAGGACTTTAAGGTGACGGCGAATGCGAATAAACCGTATAATGCTGTGATGATTGGCGGCTCTGACGAAGACTCCTATATTAAATCCCTTGAGAACGAGTCCCATACGGAACTGTCTTGGGAACATATTAAGGATGCTAAGTTGCAAAAGCGCGCTAAGCGATTTATTAATAATCTTTCCCGTGAGATGGCCAAGGTCATTGAGGCTGCCGTTAAAGAAAATAATCCAACTGACGGGATCATGAATACAGAAGACATTTTATATGTGGTGGAAACCCAGTTTAAGAATGATCTCTCAGACAGTATGGGAACGGTCATGATTAATAAAGGGAAATCTGTTGTGAAGGCGTCAACGAGCGTCCCGAAAAAAACGAAGAAGAACAAGAATGGAAAATCAGGTGGGGAGGAGCGGCCAAAGCGTGATCCTCTTAAACGGAAGAAAACAGAGAATATGGAGAATGACTTGAATGAAGAGTTGAAAACAAAATACAGTGCGAACCCTGAAATGGTGGAACGAGTCATTCTGAATAATAAAGAATTAATAAAATTTGATTTCACCACCAGTGAAATGATCAATGGTGAAACAAGTTGTGATATTTCATTAGCCGTTATTGATGGAATGGGTGTGGAGTATCCCGATGAATTCAATCTCCAAGACAATTACAGTATCGTATCCGACCTTCAATCGGGGCGTGAGTA
Source organism: Rossellomorea marisflavi (assembly GCF_001274775.1). Lineage (GTDB taxonomy): Bacteria > Bacillota > Bacilli > Bacillales > Bacillaceae_B > Rossellomorea > Rossellomorea marisflavi. The sequence continues at coordinate 484,173 of NZ_LGUE01000004.1, read as the reverse complement.
CGCATTGGATCAAAATGTCATTAAGGATGTACGGATTCATCAAGGTGTGTCTGAACTCCAACTGGGGCTTAAAGGCTCTTTTAATAAATCTCTAAAATTCGTATATTACATCGAGGTGTAACATGATTTACAAAAAAGATGCCAACTTCCCATACCCTGTACTTACCAACTCGTCAAAAAGCTATACAGCCAGTCAGTTTGTTCTGGAAGTAGAGCTTCAAGAAAACGTTCATCACTATCAATTCGACTTCACTTACGAGCTGGACTCTGACTTTATGAATGAACTTCTAAAGAATGGGAGAGCCCAGGCCATCCTCATTATTCAATCCAAGGACAACAAGTTCTTCAGGCTCGATTTGAACCAGAGCTCTGTGAAGATCCTGAAGTCCAGAATCTCTATTAGCAATCGGACGTCCATACAATTGCATATTCAGTCTAAAGATGATATTGCTTTTACAGACAATGAAGATCTTAGCGCTTTTTACGATCAATTTAAAGAAGATCTGGTTGTTCCAAAGCATTCCATTCTGGCTTATTCAAATGTTGTTATGTTCGAAGGAAGTACCACAAAACCACTGGAACTGTTTGAAAAGAAACTTAACCCGAACTTGAAATCTGCCATCAAAATTGAGCTTGGTCACGAAACCATCGTGATTCAATATCGTAGTGAAGAGTTCCAATTTAATAATCTTCCAAAGAGTAATACACTCAACAATCCTTACGTATATGCTGGTATGCATGCCGCTTTGCAGCGGTTTATAGTAAATAATGGTGAAGACCATGAATCTGTCGATTTGTTGGAAATTGATCCACCTGCTCATGCCTTGGATCTTAAACTGTACCATTTGATGAGGAAGAAGATGGTCGAGGAGATCAGTATTGATACGATTGATGAAGTGATTTACGCAATTTCAGATAAGATGATCGAAAAATATACATCTGTGGTAAAGGGGTTAATTTCAAGTGGAAGTTAGACTGCTGGAGAGTGGCTACAAACATAACGAACAATTCTATAAGGATTTTTTAGACGACCAGATTCAGCTGAAGGATGAGTACTTCACAAACGAAGTGGTTCATCTTGATGAAGCACCGCACTTTCCGATCTATATAGCCCAAGGAAGTGAAGCTGAGAAGAAAGATCTCTTCATGGAAGCATTTCGAGTGATTTCTCACTCTTACTTGGATACGGACAGAGATGTCCATCTAAATGAATTATTCTGGCATTCCCTGCTGATTACCAAGCGGGACTACCTGTTGGAGCAGTATCCTAAGATTCGTGAAGGGATCAGTCACTTCAATAACATTGTCCTAAAGAAATTCGACTGGGAAAATTACATTTATAAGTGCGTCCTGGGAGCGCAGTACATCAATGATGCCATTGCAGATCAAGAGTGGAGAGAACATTACTACACGCTGTTAGTGGATAACCTAGACCTTTACAACTATATAATCAAATATGAGATCTTCCGTAATGAACAGTTTTTGATTAATATTTTGGATATTATTTATGAATTGGATCTATCGAAAGCCCTGAAAGCTAAAATAACAGGTAGGGAAGACTTAGGGAAGGATGAGCGTGTAGGACGACGAGTCATCTTTGAATTCAACAAAAGCTATCCCGTCATCATGTCACCCCTGCTGGAAAAAGAAGATTTAAAACCTATCTTCATGGAGTATATGAGTTATTATGATGGATCTGTCGTTTATAGTTAAATAGTGAAGAAGGATGCCAGTCTTACGGGCATCCTTTTCAAGTTCAAATAGATCTGCTCGATGCTATTCAAACAGCCATATGGTCATGAGATTATTCACTCAATACTTTATCCCATAATGATAAGTCGCACATCCATGACAAGTATCTTTATCATAACGGTGTTCAGGGTTTACCTTTATCCCACAGAATAGGCATGATCGATATTGTCGTTTTCTTGATTGGATGGTTTTTAAAAGTAAACCAAGGATTTGTTCTGTTTGATCTTCTACGGAAAGATGATCAGTCATGTACATAACGTGCTTTCTGTATTTTGTCGGTTCAGGGCTACAAGGTGAATACCAGATATCTTTTATGTAGCCAATCTCTAATTCCTGGTTTGATAGAGAGATATATATTTTGGGCTCATCCGCAAATCCGACTAGCGGAAAATATATAGTTGAATCTCTATATAAGCGAAGGGTTTCTATGTTTTGAAACAGCCATGCTTCTGCTTTTTGTTTTATAGATGGCACTATCATATCCCCCTTCTTAACAAGGCGCTGTTTAATCATGAACAGATCATTCCGTTGCAATCCCTTTGAAGTAATTCTCTATCCTATCCATCATCTCCTCCTTATTCTCAGCAAACTGCCGATGTCGATGCCCGTTCCCTCCAGAAGGATGGGGGAAGCCGTCCAAGATGCACGCGGCGTCGATCAGACCTTGTTCCGATAGATAGGCAAGGGCCTTGGAGACATTCACCCCGAGAGGAACGATCAGCGGATTGTCCATATGTTCCATTTCTTTAGGGAACGATTGAAGGATGTAGTCTCGCAGCAGATCTGTTTTCACTATGTTCGGTGTAGATCCACTGTAGTTCTTCCCATTATAGAAGACCGGATAGGGAAGGACGGAGGTGGTTTGGACCAGGTGGCTATGTGATCCGAATAACTCGCTGGTGCTAGTGATCCCCAAGTGAGCGGGGAGGTTGAGTTCATCGAGCATGGTGATGAGGTTCTTCCTCATGGGCCCTTCGAAGCTTGAGTTCTTTTTGACCTCGTGAAGGATCTCGTCGTCTGTGAGGGTGGATTCTCTCAGGTTCCACACCGTCTCGAACGACTTTTTCATCTGGTGGAGGCCGGGGGTGATCCCGACGATGACGACCTTTGCATTGGTATTTAGATGCTCAAATGGAGCATAGTAGATTTCGAGTTTTTTCTTTGGGTCTTTTTCCAGCAGGAATGGTTCATTCAATAGGGCTTCTTGAGTTGGTGAAGATAATGATTGAATGGTTTTTTTATAGTGGTTGAACGTTGAGTAGGTGGCAATGGACATTTCTATTCCTCCTGTTAACTGAATCTACGTATAGTATACACTATTTGGAAAAGGGGGTTGGCTTGAAGATAGGGTACCGCCTCGATAAGGAATAATATTTTGAAAATTCTTTCTGGAATGGGTACGATAGAATAAAGATTACAAAAAGGAGGCAACCCCATGAACCAAGCTCTCATTCAACCGGACGATTACATAACCCTGTGGGGAATCATCGTTGTATGGGCTTCCGTCAGCATCTTCCTCGAACAGCGCTATAGCTGGGCGGCGAAGATATCGGGAGCCATCATTGCCCTGGTCGGGGCTATCATTCTATCGAATACGGGTGTGATCCCGACGGAGTCACCGGTGTATGATGCCGTGTGGACGTTCATCATTCCCCTTGCGATTCCGCTGCTCCTCTTCCATGTGAACTTCAAGAAGGTGTGGAAGGAGAGCGGGCGGCTGCTCATCCTGTTCTTGATCAGTTCCGTCGGGACGGTGGCGGGGACGATTATCAGTTTCTTCTTATTGAGGGATCACATTCCCTACCTTGATAAGCTCGGTGCGATGCTCAGTGCCTCGTATGTCGGGGGAGGGGTGAACTTTGCCGCCATGGCCGCGAAGTTCGCACCGCCGGGAGAAATGGTGTCGTCTGCGGTGGTGGCGGATAATCTGATGATGGCCATCTACTTCATCGTGTTGATGACGATCCCCACCATGGGCTTCTTCAGGAAACGATTCCGTGCGCCCCATGTGGAAAAGGTGGAGAGCGGGGGCATGAAGGAAGACGGGAAGACGCTTGCCGAAGGATTCTGGTCGCGGAAGGAAATGTCCCTCAAGGATATAGCCCTGTCGGTCGGAACCGCCTTCCTGCTTGTTGTGGTGTCATTCAAGATCGCCGAACTATTTGCCGGACTCATCCCGTCTGGTGACGATGCGTCCTTCTTCCTGAATCTGATGAACGGGCTGTTCGGGGATAAGTACCTCATGCTCACGACGCTGACCTTCCTGGCACTGGCCCTGTTTCCGAAGTACTTCGAATCGATCAACGGCAGCCAGGAAATCGGGACATTCCTCATTTACCTGTTCTTTGTCGTAATCGGAATACCGGCATCGATTCCGTTGATTATTCAAAATGCACCGCTGCTGCTAGTGTTTGTCCTGATCATCGTCATCCTCAACCTGGGCATTTCGCTCGGTGCAGGGAAGCTATTGAAATATGACCTTGAAGAAATCCTCCTCGCCAGCAACGCCAACGTCGGAGGCCCGACAACGGCTGCCGCCATGGCCATTGCGAAGGGATGGAAGGATTTGATTGGGCCGATCCTCGTAGTAGGTACGCTCGGGTATATCATCGGGAATTATGTTGGGACGACGCTTGGGTTGTGGTTTGCTGGGTTGATGTGATGAATGTTGCTTGATCTGCGGACGATCGACTTTAATAGAAAAATAAGAAGCAAGCTGCCCTGTAGGTAGCTTGCTTCTTAGTGTGCATAGGAATCCGCTTCTTTGGTTCTGAAGTTATCAGCGGTGCCATCAATAGAAAAGTGGATGGGAACGGTCAGGTCGTCGAAGGTTGAAGAGGTGATCAGGACGGCGCCCAGCTGAAAGAGAAGGGTCATGATGAAGAGGACATGCAGGACGATTGAGGCTGTTTTGATTCGGATCACCTTCCTAATTAGAGAATGTAAGGCGTTGTTACCTAACTGCTACTCTTTCGATTTTTCCTACCCACTAGATACATAAGGAAGAATCCCAATATAATACCGCCGCTCCACAGGAGTATGTATGTCATGTCATGCTTACCGATGATGGATAGGACCAGGAATACTAGGTGTTTGATGAATCTATACCCGACTGGTGGGGGAGTATTCCTGATTATAAGCAAAACAAGCCCAGAGGCCATGCTTCTGGGCTTGTTTTGGGTTACGCGGTGCGCTGTTCCTTCTTGATCTGATTCCGCGTCAGCATCAGTCCGGTCAGCCCGGCAACCAGAGATGGCGCGATGCTCCAGGCAAGAAACATCCATTGCCCTGTGATCAGGGAGAGGACGAGAAAGAGTGCCGGAAAGCCGATCAATGCGATGAGGGAAGCAGCGAGTGCGAGTGATGTGTTGTTTTTCATAGGGACCTCCAGTAAATGAATGAATACGTCCTTTAAATCAGAACAAATATTCCCTTATTATGGTAGGCGTTTCTATGTGCCATACCCATATCACGTAGACAATACATAATGACCATGCATCTCGCCATCAATCTCCATGCTCCCACAAAACCTGAAGCCACTTTTCTCAATGACCCTTCTCGAAGCATGATTCCGGGGCAGGACCACCGCATTCACCTGCTTCACATCGGTCTGTTCAACCAGGAAGGCGATGAGTCCTTTTACGGCCGTAGTCGTGTAGCCTTTATTCCGGTGGTGCTTGGAGATGGCAAAGGCAATTTCCCTGTTGGGTTCGGGGAGTTCCTCCTTGATCCCTGTATTGCAGAAGCCGATGAAGGCACCCGTCTCTTTTTCAATGATTCCAAGCTTGAGCCACCCGTTACCGATGGTGGGGAGGGAGGAGAGGAATGCCTCGTTATCGGGGACTTCGTAATTCGTCAGCCAGTCCAGGCGCTGCTCTCTTGTGGAACGCCAGTCGGGCAGGAATTCATAGACCTCCGGCTGGGACGTCAAGTGGTAGATGGATTCTGCGTCCTATGGTTGAAATTCTCTTAACAGGATGTTACCGCAGTCCAGGGTGAAGGGTCTGTTCATATGAGTACCTCCAAATGTGAGTCACTCCTCAGTGAATGCCGTACTGGAGAGCTCCTTCATATACTTCTTCACATCAACGGCCCAGTCCTCTATATGCTGGTGAAACGCCGACTGATTTCCTGCATAGAGCTCGCGCAGCGCTTCTTCGTAATGAGGGAAGTTCCCGGCCATGGAGGTCATGAAGTGGTAGGTGGCTTCCTGGGATGCTTTGGCCTGCTGCGCTCCTCCGCGTCGGGCATCTTCGACGAGCTTCCGAAGGGTGACGGATGCGCCGCCGGGCTGACTCTTGAGCCATTCCCAGTGACGGGGGAGGAGGGTCACTTCGCCGGAAACGACGCCGAGCTTAGGACGGCCGACTCGTCGTGGCTGGGCTGCTTCCGTCTGTTCTCCTGATTCTGCCTTTGGATTGATCGGACCGTGATAATCAACATCGATCTGTCTGCCGGTGGCATCGTCAAAGATGAGGACCTGGGGCCAATCGTCGCTGTCCAGTTGATCTTTGATGGTGGAGACGACTTGATCCAGTGGCCCACTAGCAACGTTTTTGACGCCTGAAAATGCGGTGTAGGTTTTCGTCATGTTTTCCAACTCCTTTACTATAGTGTATTATACCCGGATAAAATGGTGTCGTCAATATTACCCGGGTTAAAATAAAAAACCACCCCACTTGTGATACTGGAAGTGGAGTGAGGGATGGTAATCAAACCAGCTGGTTCAAAAATGTACTCGCGTCACTGTTGAATTTCCATACCACGCCGAATCGGTCCTTCACCATGCCGAAGCTTGATGACCACGGAACGGACGAGAGGGGCATGATGATGGTCCCTCCTTGAGACAGATGGTCGAAATACGTTTGGTTCAGATCAGGATCGCCGTCGATCAGGCTGATGATCACATTGCTTCCGGGAGTGATGGGACCCGTGACTGCTTGCATGGACGGAAGAACGTCGGAGATCATGATGGTGTTTCCAGAGAAGTCGAGTAGCGACTCCATGATCATGGTTTGTTCTTCGGCCGGGAGCGGGGGTTCTTGAGGGATTGCGCCAAAGGTCACTTGTTGGACCTTTCCCTGCAGGGCTTTTTCGTAAAATGTGAGTGCTTCTTGTGCCTGGCCGTTGAATTGAAGATAAACGATTGATTTCATTGTGTGTTGCCTCCTTTATGGGTCTATCGGTAGTATAATGAGGGAAAGGTGACAACTGTATGTCGCCATTGGGAGGACGTTATGCAAAAAATTGAGCGATTGATTTCGATTGTGATGTTGCTTCTGCAGAGGGAGCGGGTATCTGCCACTGAGCTGAGTCGGCTTTTCGGGGTCACGAAGCGAACAATCCAGCGCGATATGGATACGCTGACCTATGCGAATATACCGGTCTATGCCACGCACGGTCGGGAGGGCGGATACGGATTGATGGGGGAATATAAATTTGATAAGCGGTTGTTGACCCACAGGGACATTGAGCATATCGTCGTGGCCTTGGATGGATTCGGCCAGCTGTCATCGAATGAAGGGGTTCAACAAACGATCGGGAAGATCAAGGGGATGAGTCATCTCGATCTTACCCCCACCCTCTTCATGACCTTTTCTGATAGGGTGGGTCAGAGCGGATTGAACGAGGAATTATCCACTCTGATGGACGCCATTAAAAACCACTGGCTAATTAAATTTGATTATGTGGATCAGAAAGGGGCCATCAGCCGCCGAACCGTGGAGCCTTATCACCTGAAGCTCCATGAGATGAAATGGTATGTGGCCGGGTACAGTATGGAGCGTGAGGATCACCGGACGTTCAAGGTGACAAGGATGACGGATCTCAAGATAAAGGGCTCGTTTACACCACGGCCCCAACCTTCTGCAGGAAATGGCATGGAACAGCCACCGATGATGTCTATGATGGTGAAAGCCGAAATCGATATTAGTGTCAGAGATCAATTCATTGAGCGGTTTGGAAAGCAGTCCGTCGTGCACGCTCGTGGAAGGACATATGAAGCCACGATGGAACTGCCTGAGAATCACTTTGCCTATCAGTTTTTGGCCGGGTTTGGCAATAAGGTGAGGATCGTGGAACCAGAACAGTACGTGGAGAAATATAAAGGGTTTCTAGAAGAAGCGTTAAGGATGTATCAATAAGGAAAAAGGCTGCCGAGTGGCAGCCTTTTTGACGTGTTTCCTTAGAGATTCCGGTCCAACAAACTCCCCATCTGCCTCGCCACCACCTCGGCAGGTTCCGTAAGTCCCCCGGTGATCCATGCTTCCACAATCTCGACGATGGCCGCCCCGAAGAATCGCAGGACGATTTCACGGCTCAAACCTTCGTTCAATCCCGTGGTCGTAACGACGTCCGCTTTGAGTTCCTCGATGACGAAGGTGAGGAAGCTTGTGCGGAAGGTCGGGGCTCCTTTGCTTGAGAGGATGGTGGTGAAGAAGGCCTCGTTCTGCTGGAAGTACTCGAACCAGATCAGGTTTCCTTCCTCGAAGCTGAGGTCGGCGGCGCCCCGGCAAAGGACACGGAGCTCATGGATGTGCTCGTCGATGAGGCGGTCCAGGATATCGAATTTGTCGAGGTAGTGATCATAGATGGTCCTGCGGCCGACGTTGGCGCGGTCGGAGATGTCCTGGATGGTAAGGTGGTCGAAGCCTTTCTCCGCCATGAGCCAGATGAAGGCGTGTTTGATGGCGTCCTGTGTTTTCTGGACCCTGCGGTCGATCTTGGTCATATGGGTGACTCCTTTTCTGATGTCGTACAATGTGGCCACATTCGTGCGAAAACGCACAGATCAAGGGGGTTTGATCATTGAAGAACGGGCCGAGTCGTTTTATATTATACACAGATGTGCGGTATCGTAGCAATATGCGATTTCGCATGTGGATGTTAGAGAATGGTTGGACCAATAGATGATATGACTAAAAAGGAGACGATCACATGTTCAACGAAACAAGCAGATTATCAAACGGCATTGAGATTCCGAAGCTCGGTCTCGGCACGTGGCTCTTGGATGACGAGCAGGCGTCACAAGCGGTGCAGGATGCGATTGCCATCGGATACCGTCATATCGACACGGCCCAGGCGTATGAGAATGAAGCGGGCGTCGGTGAAGGAGTCCGCCTGAGCGGTGTGGCGCGGGAAGAGCTCTTCATCACCTCGAAGGTGGCGGGGGAAGCGAAATCGTATGAAGCGGTTTCCGCTTCCATCGATGAATCCCTGAATAAGCTCGGGATGGACTATATCGACCTCATGATTGTCCACAGTCCACAGCCTTGGGCGGAGTTCCGTGAAGAGCAGCGGTATTTCGAGGAAAACGTGGACGTATGGAGGGCGCTTGAAGATGCGTATGAAGCAGGGAAGGTGAAGGCAATCGGCCTGTCGAACTTCCTTCAGGATGATGTGGAGAACATCCTGGCCCATGCCAAGGTCAAGCCGATGGTCAATCAGATCCTCGCACACGTCAGCCACACGCCGACGGAGCTCATCGAGTTCTGTCAGGAGAACGGAATCCTCGTGGAAGCTTATTCCCCGATTGCCCACGGTGCGGTCCTCGACCACAGCGAAGTGAAGGCAATCGCCGACGGCTACGGGGTGAGTGTGGCTCAGCTCTGCCTGCGCTATGACCTCCAGCTCGGGATGGTGGTCATTCCGAAGACGGCGAACCCGGATCATATGAAGAACAATGCGGACCTTGATTTTGTCATCAGCGACCGTGACATGGACGCCTTGAAGCGCGTGGAAAGCCTCGAGAGCTACGGGGAGCATGATTTCTTCCCGGTATTCAATAAAAAGTAAGGAGGGAGTTGCCCTATGGCAAAGCATGACGTGTTGAAAAACGGGGGCGTCTTCCCCATTGGAGAGAAGAATGATGGGTATGCCCAGTATTTTGTCGGGCAGAGCTACCTGAAAGGCCTGGTCGCCGATCCCGAAGTGAATGTCGGCGTCGGGAACGTCACGTTCGAACCGGGATGCCGGAACAACTGGCACATCCACCGGGGCGGCTATCAAATCCTCCTCGTCACCGGAGGAGAAGGCTGGTACCAAGAAGAAGGAAAGGAAGCTCAATGCCTGAAAACGGGTGATGTGATTGTCACCCATGACGGTGTCAAGCACTGGCACGGGGCGACGAAGGACAGCTGGTTCTCCCATGTGGCCATCACGGCAGGGACACCTGAATGGTTGGAGCCTGTGTCGGATGAGTGGTACGAATCTCTTATAAATACATTTAAATTTTTCTAATTAGATTCAAATCTATCCTGGGGGTATTAGGTTATTAAAGCATATATAAAAGTATCTAACACTTTCAAAAATGTGTAAGTGCATTTTTGAAAGTGTTTTTATATATATGAAAATTTAATGAACAGAGAAAGTCATTAATGTTCATAATATATTAAGGATACTATACATAATGAGAACTATGCTGAATGCTTTCACTTAAATGTGCATATATGAAATGAAAATCATAAAGATAAAGAAATTAGGAGTTTTGAAATTATAAAAAGTAACAAAAATAGTGTAAGATGTTTATAGTTCATGGTTTTAAACTACATTTAAGGAATTTTTAGGGAAGGTTGTGCATTATGAATGGTAAGTATATTTTTTTAATAATTGGGGTGATTTTATTTCTCTCATCATCTTTTACTATTTGGTTAATGGCGAGGGAGTTTATTACTGAAAGAAAAATAAATAATGAATTTTCAATTAAATCATTGGAATTTGTAGAAGGAAGTGGAGAAGAAGCTTATTCTATAAATAAGCTATACGAGGTTGTAGATTCTCCACCATACCGAGAAATTCCTAATTTATCAGCATCACATATATTTATTACAAAAGGGGGTAAAAAAAATACTGTCAATAACTACACTGAGTACATTAAAGAACTAACAAATCAAGATAATAATAGCTATGAACGCACGTATAGATTTTATTCTAATGAAGTTTTACTTAAGGAGTATTTTGGTGATAGTAATAAAGTGCGCCTATCGATTAATAACAAGGTATATAATACATTTCAGAAGGATATTAATTTAAGTGATTCCGTTACTTTAAGGTACGGTAATATAGGTGTTTCGCTTAAAACAAATAATAAGGATTCCACTGAAGAATTAGTAATAGTTCAAAAAATATCAACTAACTCATGGGAACTAATTAGTATTGATAAAGAAGGGGAAGTTTTAATTACAAGAATAGATTCAATAAATAAATTAAGAAAAAATCCCGAATTAGTGAAAGTAATAAACTATTCTGGTGCCAGTAGTGAAGCAATTGGTTACCATACTCAATTAACTCAAGGGTATCCTTCGGTAGGATTTCCAATACTTTTCCCATTGATAACATTTATTATTTCCATAACTTTAATTGTTATTTTCTTTAGAATGAAGATCTCATAATAGCAGTGAATCATAGAATATCTAACTCTTACGGAAAGTGCGTAAGAGTTTTTTTATGAGTAAATAAAGGTGTTTAAATACATTTTTAATAAAATTTGTAATTTTTAGCAAGGATATATGTTATAATTTTAGGAAAGGGAGGAATTAATTTGAAAAAAATACTTTTTGTAACATTAATTGCGTTTTTAATTTTTATGACAACAGGATTGAGTTGGGGAAGCGATAGGGCTGAAGCAAATAATTCAAAGTTTAATTTGCAAGAGTTTAATATAAAAAAATCACCTAATTCGATTTCGATTGAATGGAACAAAGTATCAAATGCTATTAAGTATGGGATCGTATATGAAGATAGGATTATCTATCTTGGAGAAGATTCTGTTTTTCTTCAAACAGATTTAGAAGAAGGCAGTTTAAATGAATATTATATTGCTGCAATAGATAATAAGAACCGAGTTATAGATAAAGCATATGTGAAGGCTTTTACTCCTATTGAAGATGACGAGTATGGCGATGTCGGTGTTGATGCTCTAGCAAATGAAAATAGTGTAGTCTTAAACTGGCCAGTAATTGAAAACGCAGAAGAGTATACTATTTATAAAGATGGGGAAGAAGTATCTACTTCTACTGAAAACCTTTACTTAAGTGAAAACCTTAAAGAAAATTCTTCTTATGAATTTACTATTGGAACTAGAGTAAGGATGACGGAAGATAGGATTAAAGAAATTAAGGAAGAAATTGCACTCTACCTTGAAAAAGCACAAGAGCAAGAAAATCGAGAGGCGGATGAATTTGATGAAGAACAAGTTCAAGATGAGGAAGAGTATACTGAAGATATAGGAACTTTATATGATGATCTTGAAAGAGAACCCTTTGACTTTGTTGAAACTACAACGCCCATAAAAACTTTACCACCAACCTATGAAGATATGGAATTAGAAGATTTAACGAAATCTAGTGAGTTTTCTACAATGGCAACACTTCCTGCTAATACTTGGATTAAAATTAATACTATGATATTGAACTCTAAGAAGTTTGCTAGTGGATACTTAAAAGGACCAGGAACTTCTAAATATTATTTTGCAACTGATAAGAGAAAATCTATTACTGATTCGGGTAGCACTAGAACTACCTTAACGGCAAAGATAAAATGGAGTGATAGAAGTACTACTCAAACAAAGGGTGTAGGAGCTACTAAGCGGTATACAAAAAACTCCAACGGAACATACAAATTTAAAGATTCAAAAACTGCTTCAGGCAATAACGTTTATTTTGGAGTAACGAAAAAAACAAAATCTATGGTAGATATCAATTTCAAGCACAAAGCAAATAACCCATATTATATAGCTTCTCCCAATGTAGAATACGAATTTCGATCTGAAATCTATCGAGATGGGACTACAAAAATGAGAGGATACCATACACTATTTCCATCCATAGGAATATTTAGAAGTAATGGATCTGGGTATAAAACCCTCTATACACATAATCAAGGTGAAAGAAGTCCATGGTCGCTATATAAGACAAAACTAATAAACATTTCGAAAAAAACAAAATAGTATTATTAAAAACGAGCTTGCCCTCTTGAGGGACAAGCTCGTTTCTAGTTCGACTGAACTTCCCTATGCCACTTGCCCGGATTCGTATCGTCAGGGATCTTTTTTGTCAGGATCTCATGGTAGTGCCGGGCTTTCTCCTCCATGAAGTCGACCCGTTCCCGGGCTTCCTTCAGCTGTTCATGGGCGATGGCGCGCTTCTTCTCGATGATGGCATAGCGCTCTTCGATGGTGTCGTGCCCTTCCAGGCAGAGGTCGACGTAGGCTTTGATGTCTTCGACGCTCATGCCGCACTGCTTCAGGTATTTGATGCCGGTGAGCCAGCTGATGGACTCTTCATCGAAGAGGCGCTTGTTATGTTCATCGCGCTTCAGGCTCGGGACGAGGCCCTTGTCGGTGTAGAAGCGGATGGTGTGCTCGGTGAGATCCAGGAGCCTGGATACTTCTTTGACGGTCAGCAACATGATCACTCCATATGCATACGATTTGCCTTCGTGTTACTCGAAGGTGGTAACGTAAGGATAGCCCATCGTATTTGATTTGTAAATGATAGGGTTGGGGCTTGCCTTCGAGTAACTCGAAGGGATTAGAATGAAAGTGATCAACCACATATAGGAGGAATCAACCATGAAGAATGTGACATTATCCAACGGAGTCGAGATGCCGATCTTAGGTTTCGGCGTGTATCAAGTAAGGGATCTTGAAGAATGCGAGCGCGTCGTGAGCGAGGCGCTCGAAGTGGGGTATCGCTCCATCGACACGGCCCAGGCGTACGGAAATGAAGAGGCCGTCGGCAATGCCGTGAAGAAAAGCGGACTGCCGCGGGAAGAGTTCTTCCTCACCACCAAGGTGTGGATCTTGAACGCGGGCTACGAGAAGGCAAAGGCATCCATCGAGGAATCCCTTCGCCTGCTGCAGACGGATTACATCGATCTGTTGCTGATCCATCAGCCGTTCAACGACTACTACGGCACCTACCGCGCCATGGAGGAATACTACAAGGCCGGCAAGCTGAAAGCGATCGGCGTGAGTAACTTCTACCCGGACCGCTTCATCGACATCGCCGAATTCAGTGAGATCACCCCAATGGTCAACCAAGTGGAGACCCACGTCTTCAACCAACAGCAAAAACCACAGGAAATCATGAAGAAATACGGTACCCAGATCGAATCATGGGGACCATTTGCCGAAGGAAAGAACGACTTCTTCACCAACGAAACGCTCCAGGCAGTCGGCCAACCATACGGCAAAACCCCTGCCCAAGTAGCCCTCCGCTACCTGATCCAGCGCGACGTCGTCGTCATTCCGAAGACCGTCACCAAAGAGCGCATGATCCAGAACTTCGACGTGTTCGACTTTGAACTGTCCAAAAAGGATATGGAGAAGATTGCCGAGCTTGATCAGAAGGAGTCGCTGTTCTTCAACCATACTGATCCTGAAACGGTGGAGATGTTTGTGAATTACGTGAAATAAGATGAAGAAAAAGCTTCCTGGAGAGTGGATGGTTGGTCCGATTCTCTGGGAAGTTTTTTTGTTTAGGTATTACGTTATTTTCTCTTCAGGGAGTCTTATGTCATGTTTCGATTTACCTATCACTAGCAATTCGTTAAAATAAAGTAAACGAATAATAGAGGAGAATGAGGAATATGCCAAGTCCAAAAGAAACCAAAGGACCGATTGTAAAAAGTGGACCGACGAAGGGTCAGGTCCGTTCAAAGAACAATGATGGAAGATGGAGGGCGAAGAGGAGCGACGCCGGTCAGTCTAGGAATACTCCCTCAGGGAAAAAGTAATCATGAACATTGACGCACTCATTTATACCATCGTCCACAAGGTGAACATATACCGGGCCATCGAAACCCCTGAAGATCCGTGGTTTCCAGCAGAAATGTACCATCAGCAAGGGGAGCCGATCATCGCCCCCTTGTTCGAGAAAGAATTTAAGCATGACTACGGAGCGCTTAAGGAAGCGATACGCATCATTGTGGAAGAGGGTATCATCATGAATCTGAAGGTGACGGATTATCCAGGCTCTACGAGAATCGTCGGCCTCGATGTGACCCATGTCATCATGAGTGAGTATGCCTTGGAACTTGCAGAGGTTTCTCCATGGAAATTCAAACTGAAATCCTTTCTCTCTGGTCTTCGCGACAAGCTTGATGAACATAAGGAAAAAGTAGGAGCTCGCATCGAGTATTATGACCAATTCTCCGATGATAAGCTGATTGGCTTGGCCAAAAAGAATGCCTTCTCTTGCATGCAGGACAGGATAGCCGTTGCCACGATTTTGAGAGGTCGAGGGTACGGAAGAGAAGCGTGATAGGCTCTAACGCGCTGAGGAGTTCATGGAGGGTTGCAATGAATCTGATCGATCGATTAAAAGAAAAAAACATCAAGGTACGGGACATCCCTGGATGGGGAGCGTACTTGAAGAAAGAATGGGAAACCCATTTTGCCGGTCACCTCAGCGAAAAGGAGAAACAGTCGATCTATTTGTCTGACCAGGATGGATTTGGTGGATATCTGTGGCATCTGTTCAGCTACAAGAAGAGGACATGTCTGGAAGGTGAAATGGCGGAAGGTGCCTTCAGGGATCAACAGAAACAGAAGTGTTTCATCTTCTTTCAGGACACGGAGGACGCCCTGCTTCTTGAGAATGCGTCGGGTTTTGATGTGAAGGACTTATCAAGTGAAGTGGGCCGCGACGTCTATGTCGTAGATAAACAGTTCCGTTGGACGTTCGTGCTCACGCATGAGACCGATTGGCTTGGTCCCTATTTCAGTAGGAGATAGAAAAGACAAAGACGCTTGGGATTCCAAGCGTCTTTGGCATTGATTATATTTTAGTAGAAACTCAGCTTCTTTCCAGGACCTTCACCAGCATCCCATGAACCACCTCATGATCCCGGGCATCAAACAGCCGATACTCCTCACCGGGCAGGGTGTACCATTCTTCTGCACCCACATAGGTGATCTTGAGGGAGAGGATGCCATCTTCATCGCAGGTGGTGACGAGCTCAAGCTCCCCGCTGATGACGCCGACTTCTTCGGTCATGACGCCATGGCTTGCGTTGAACGTGCTTGATTTGGTTTCCATGGTTTGGCCTCCTGTTTGAAACGGACGATCCCGATGAGGATCGTCCGTTTTTCTTTTAGTCTATCAGTATACGCAGCTATTCAGCATCCCTTGAAGGGCGGTCTTCTCGGACGATTGCAGGCTCAGGTTCCATTTGGACTTGGTGCTGATCCACCATTTGGCGTAGCCACATTTCGCACCGGCACGGGGCGGCTGCCAGGTGGATGGGTCCTGGTCGCCCTTGGAGCGGTTGCTGCTTGCGGAGACAGCGATGAGCTGGGAGCCGCTCAGATCATTGGCGAATGCTTCGCGCTGGGCGGTGGACCAGCTGCTGGCACCGGAGCGCCATGCTTCAGCTAGTGGGACGATGTGGTCGATGTCGAGGTCGGAAGGATCGGTGAACGTGACGCCGTCATAATAGCTGTACCAGCTGCCCGACGTCACCGGGCAGTTGCCACTGTACGAATCGGCATCGCGCTTCAGGACGACCTGGCGGGTATCACATCCGCCGCCCTGGCTGATCCAGTGGGGGAACTTGTCCCGGGAGTAGCCGGTCATCGCCCCCTCGCTCTTCACCGTGAGTCCGTTCAGCTGGGACTGGGACGTCGCTTTCGACGGCGTGACAGGCGGAGTGGCAAACGCGGACGGCAGGAACAGGGAGAAGGAAAGGACAAGGGCAACGACAAACAACATGGTTTTCTTGAGCATGGAGAGCCTCCTGTATGTAGTTTTTTATATGAACATCGGCACGATGCGCATACTGGATTAAGGTGCCACTACTGCCATGATAGGGGAGGGAGTGAGAGGTTTACAAGAGGTTTTTTGTAAAGATTCAGACTTCTTTTGGATTTTTAAAATTGGTGATGAAAGAATGTCTCGAAATGAAAAAGGACCAACCACCTTATTATTAAGGGATTGGTTCATGCAGAATACACGACTACTCTCTACTAACGTTTATGGAAAGATAGCCTGTTTGTGCGATCACATCAATTTTATGTTCACCTTTTTGATACGTCGTCAGAGTCCCTTCTGTAAACGTTTTTTTCCATCCTCCCGCTTTGATATGCGAACGGTAAAGGAAAGGAAGCCCATCCTCCTTAGCTTCAGAAGTACCAGCCCATGTGAACGATTCAAAGTCCTCCCTACTCACTGTTTTCTTCGCCAATTGAGGGACAGGAAATCCACCAAATTTATCAGATTCTTTGTAAGAAAAAACAGCCCATAACGTTAGTAGAACGGTCCCTAGAGAGAGAACCGAGACAATCCGAATCACCTTTTTCTTATTCATACATACCCCCTGTTGATCTGCCTTACCGCAAATGGATCTTGTTTCCATTATACTACAATTGATTTGATAATATTGGAAAAATATATGGTATAGTGAAGGAAAGATACGCACATGACAGAAATAATGGAGGAGTCGGATCGTGAAACACATACAGTACCAGTGGCGTGTCACGAAGTACGATCCAAGGTTCAGGGATGAGCATGGCCACTACACCTTGATAGAGGAGTGGACTTCACCTTCTGATATAGGGGAGACCTTTGATGGGAACGAATTGACGCTCGATGACTATCTACGGGTAGAGGAGGCTTATATTGATTCTGCCATTGCATTTATGGAGGAGAACGGCATCCAATCCGTGCGTGTTCTGGGGTTGGAAGGGAGCATAACAGAAGAGGATCGGGCATCTTTCTTATATGAGAGTGAATTTGAAGGCGTTGTGCTGAAGGAAGATTCCTTGGTCGACCTGGGTGCCCTGCGCTTGATCATGAAGATGGTGTTACGGGATTTCATCTGGTGCCAGCTGTATGAGGATCGTTTCTTCATCCATTTGGGGACGGATTACTATATGTATATTGGCTCCCACGTGAACTGTCCATCGGCCATCGAATGGTCTGCCACCCATGGCCTTTTTGTGGAATCGGAGCCATCTCCGTATGGGATTTCCGAAGAAGACGCCATCTGGGAGATTGGATGGAATGATCTTGACAGTGAGTCCAAGATCCTCGTGGGGAAAGAGGACGTGACCTGCATCCCCCTGGATGAGTGCCGAAGTATCTTCCTCCTGTCAGCAGCGCATCCGGTGACTGGCTCCTTTGAGATTCCACGTGAAGAGAAGGGGTTTTTTCAACGTTTTCTGGAGCATGAAATGGACTTTGATCTTTATGAGTATCGTTTTTGGGGTGGGCATTAATATATATGCAATAAAAGGGAGTGGTGTCAGTGGCGATAACTGATTTGTGTGAAGCCTGTAAAAGAAACGAGATTAACGTTGTAGAAACATCTGATGACCCTAGTCAACCTTATAAATTATGCAATCAATGTCACGAAAGGTTAGTGAAATATTCATTACGACCTATTGAATGGTACAACTTAGCGGTTGTTCATTCCCCTAATAAATTTTCATTGCATGATGATTTTTATGAAGAGAACGGAGAGGCTTTCCAACCAGAAGAAGATATAGTTGTAACAAAAAAAGATAAAGCACCCACATTACGAGAGGTTCGAGATAATTTGGAGTCTTTATTAGACTTTTCGATCACCAAATGGTTTCTTGAGGATGATGTAATAAATGCCCTTAAAAAACACGATATCGAAAAGACTTTGAGTTCAGTGAAATCTAGATTTTATGTAACCGGAAATTACGAAGTGAAATCGAGAATGTTGGAAATTGTAGCTGATGTTTTAGGTGCTTCTGCTTCAGGGTGGGTAAGAGAACTTTGGGAGAATTATGAGGAAGATTTACTTTACCCGATTTCTTGGGCGACAGCCAGTAGTTTGCCATCCGAAAAGGGATTGAGTAATATCTTTGGGAAATTGAAACTGGTAGGTGAAAAAGAATTGCCAATAGCGGCTTTTACCTGCTTACACCGCTTCCGTTCAAGTAATGTACTTGATTGGATTGAGTCAACTTCCATGAGTTTTAACGATAATTGGGGAAGGCTGGCAGCCGTATGCTTCCCAACCTGGGAGAGAATGAAAACGTGGCTGAACAAAGGAAGACCTTTAAGTTTAATTGCACTGGATACAATGGCGAACTGTGTTAAAGGTTATGGCGACATGTATGTTGAGCAATTTTCTCCTAAGATCCTTTGTACAGACAACTATGAAGTAGAGCCTATATTAAATGATTATTATCAAAAAGATGGAGTTCCACGTGTCAAAATGAAAGTAGCCAGAATAGTGGAAAATAAACAAGAGATATTTGAAAAAGGCTAATGGTTGCCTCTACCTGTATAAAAGCCTATCCACGCTACACACCCCTGAACAGTTAAGTAGCATCAGAAGAACAGGGATCTCAACATTGCAGCATATAGACAATGTGACCATTTTTATTTACACAATGCACGAAAGCAGGAATCCATCATGACAAAAAAAGAAGCGCCGATCATCCAAACAGATCGATTGGTTTTACGTCCGAGAGCTGAAAAAGACATCCCTAACATGCTTCAAATGTTTAACCATGAGGAAGTAAGAAAATACCTCGGAATCAATCCCCCTCGTGATGAACAAGGCATGATAGAAATGATCAGAAATCGTACTGAAACAAAATGGACGGTGGCACTAAAAGAGACAGATGAATTCATCGGGGATGTCATGATTCCGACTATAGCAGAAGGGTATCTTGGCGAAATCGGCTATCGCTTCATGAGGGAGCATTGGGGATGCGGGTTTGCGCATGAAGCGGTGTCCGCGGTCATCGAGCATTGTAGAAGCACATTACATCTTAAACGCCTATCGGCTACGATCGATCATGAAAATGTGCAGTCAAAGAAGTTAATCGAAAAACTAGGATTTACGTTGGTAGCGGTGTTGCCCGAATCGAATTTGCTGGGCAGGGTTGCCGATGTCGCGTACTATTCCCGTATCGTATAAGTCTCCTTGCGCTCAATGAGATATAGGATTAAACGGATTAATGTAGGACAGGTGAAAAAAGTTGATAATCAAAAGAGTACACGAGTATGAGCTTGATGATGCGGTAAGAAGAAGTATTCAAGACTTACTGTTGGAGAGTTTTGGAGAGGATAATCCGAAGGAAAGAATTTATTTTAAGCAATTGCCTCATTTTAGATACTTGGTTTTGAATGATGACAATATGCTTGTTGCTCAAGTGGGACTGGATTATCGAGTGATGAATCTAAATGGCCATCCTGTAAACGTTCTTGGAGTCATTGATCTATGTGTCAAAAAGGAATACCGCTCAAATGGATTAGGCTCTTTGTTGCTTTCAGAAATTGAAAAATTCAGTGAAGATAAATCAATTGATTTCTTACTTTTATTTGCAGATGATAAGGGTTTGTATTTAAAGAATGGATACCGATCCGTAATGAACGAATGTACATGGCTCAAAATAGATAATGAAAATCATAAATCTTTAGGTTTGGGAATGGAAGTCATGAATGAACTGATGATGAAGGAAATCGGAAATGTGACGTGGGAAAATGGATGTTTAGATTTATTGGGCTACCTTTATTAATGGAAGCATATAAGACCCAGAGCCATCAACTCTGGGTCTTCTTCATATCACCTATTTTTGCCCCATCACGATTCTTCCAAAAACGCCTGCACTTCAGCCGCATTCTCTTCCAACCCGCCTTCATCAAATTCCAAGACGGCGCCGACATCATAACGGGTGTTATGGTAGGTATTATCCATCGGGAGGCGCATGGTTTCCACGTCCTTGGTCTTGCCGCGCACCACATCGGTTCCGACCGAGAGGAGGGTGCGGTAAGGGACGTTGGTGTCGACGGAGTTGTAGGCGATGCGAACGATCTTCGGCAGTTTGGTGATGGTGGAGAAGCTGCTTACTTCTTCCTTCAGCTTGCCGAAGACTTCCTGTTGGCGTTCGACGCGTCCGTAGTCGCCGTTCCCGTCATGGCGGAAGCGGCTGTAGGCGAGAAGCTCCTTGCCGTGGAGTTTTTGTGTGCCTTCGGTCAGCTGGACGCCGAGGGCTTTTTTGTCTTGAGTCATTTCATACGTCGGCGTCACTTCGATCCCGTCCGGTGCGACGGCGTCGACAATCTCCTCAAACGAGTTGAAGTTGACTTCGGCATAAGAGTGGATGGGGATGCCGAAGTTTTCCTCGATCGTCTGCCTCATGAGTTCAGGGCCACCGAAAGCATACGCGGCGTTGATTTTATTATAGCCGTGCTCGGGGATATGGACGTAGGTGTCCCGCATGATTGAGACGATCTTCGGCTCCTTCGTGTTCGAGGAGTAGTTGGCGATCATGATCGTATCGGCCCGTGCCCGCTCGTCCCCGCGTGCGTCGCTCCCGAGGATGAGTACATTGGTGTTGTCGACCTGCTCGTCCGATCCGTTGAATTCCGTTTCCTCCTCGGCGCTGGTCTTATGGAGGGACGGCTTCCCATTGGCGAAGATGTACCCTTTGATCCCGAAGGCGAGGAGGAGGGCGACGATGAGGAGAAGGCCGACCCTTCTTTTTCTGATTCGTTTTCGTCTGACTGTACGCTTCACTGTGTATCCACCTTTCATGTGTGAAATTCATTCTATATTTGGTCGTTCACGACTCTTGAAAAGCTCATATGCGCGTATCCGCATCACTCCATACTTTATCGCTGTGAGATAAAGATGAGGTGAAGATTGGTATAAAACCTTGGAGTGTAGAGTGGATACATATAAACATTGAATGGATAGAGAGCGAAAATTCGGAGATAGAGGTGGAAAGGGGGGATGAATTGAATAAAACGAACGAGCGTAGTTATGGAACACCTGATTTACTGCAATAAAAAAGGAGGAGACTTTTTTAAGTCGTCCTCCTTCTATGTTAGAAGTCTATTTTTACATTGTGCTCTTCTTCAAAGTCCATGTTATCCCATGAAAAAGCGTAAAGGATCATTTCGAGATTTTCTTTTAGCTCAGGAATCTCTTTTCCTTCGTCATAGCTTTGAATGGTAAGGATAGCATCGGCTTTCTTGCCACCTGAAATTTCTTGGCTCATGCTGAGCATTCCCTCATCGACCATCTTGCCGTCAGCGGAAACTTCCCTTGCTTGAATTTCGATGGTATCATCACGTTTATTTTCAACCTCGAACATGACCTCAATGGTATCACCAAACACATCGTCTTTTTTCTTTTCCACAGAAATCAAGGTTGCTTTGATGTTTTCTGTGTCAGCGATTTCCTGGTTAAGCTTCTTAGGCTCTTCCTTTTTGGTTTCTTCCTTATTGGTTTCGTTCTCGGATTTTTCACTGGAATCGACAGACTTTGGTTCCTTCGTTTCCGTTGCGCCACAAGCTCCCAAGAGCAGGGCAACAAGTACGACTACTAAGAATTTTTTCATACTTACGCACCTCCCAAAAGATTGTAACACATGATTCATCCTTTTGTATCAGTTTATTTACAAATAAATCATTTAGATTACAACCCCTTGGAGGAGAGCTATTTGTACGCAACAGAGCAAAGGTTTGGCAGCTACATCTGTTTCAACGTAAACGAAAAACAAACGCCGCGGTCCGTGTTCTGAGCGTAATACTCTGCGTCATGGAGCTTCAGGATGTTCTTTGCGATGGCGAGTCCGAGGCCGGTGCCGTCTTTGGCACGTCCGGCTTTCTTCTCTTGATAGAACTGGTCCCAGATCCTCTTTAGCTGGGTTTCTTCGATGGGCTCGCCTTCGTTGATGATGCTGATCCGCACGTGGCCGCCTTCGGGATGGGCTTCGATGGTCACTTGTCCTGCTGCCGGTGTGTGCTTGATGGCGTTTGACAGGAGGTTGCTGAGCACCTGCTCGATGCGGTGCTGATCGGCGAGCACGGTGACGTCTGCCACGTCCATGTGAATCTGGAGATCTTTCTCCTGGATCTTCATCATGAGCTGGTTGAACACGTTTTGGATCGCCTCTTTGACGGGGAACGCATCCGGTTGGAGCTGGAAGGTGCCGGACTCGTACTTGGCGAGCTCGAGCATGTCGACGATGAGCCGGTCCATCCGGCTCACTTCCCGGTTGATGGCTTCAAAATAGTGATCCGTGCGGTCCTTGGCAAGGCCGTCCTGTAAGATCGCCGTGCAGCTCTGGATGATGCTGAGGGGCGTCTTCAGTTCATGGGACACACCGGCGATGAAGTTCTTGCGCGTATGTTCGAGCTGCTTTTCCTTTTGGATCTCATGCTGCAGCTGGTTGATATGGCGGTGGAGGTTGTCGGATAGATTGTTGATGCTCTCCGACAGCTCGCCGATCTCATCGGAGGTCTTGATCGGGATGCGCTGCTCGAACTGAAGGTTGGCCATGTCCTTTGCCGTCTTGTTGATGTTCACCAAGGGTTGTGTGATCTTTTTCGAATAATAGAAAGATCCGAGGAGGGCCAGGATGACCGCTCCGATGATCACGTAGATGTAATAATCCTTCAGCATTTCCATCGCCTCATCAATCGGCTGGAGAGACGTCATCGAGATGAAATAAAGGGGTTTCCCGTCTTCATCCAGCTTCTTGTCTACGAGGATCTTATAGGAGACGCCATTCCGCTCATAGCTCTTCGGGGAGGACTCGACGGGATCGTGACCCGGGCGGAGGAGCAGATCGGCCTGAAATGCTTTGACCTGCTCCAGGAACACGCGATTCGATAAAACCGGGTTCATCTGGAACGGGTATTGTTCAGGTGTCTGGGTGGCATCGACCTTCCCGTACAGGATCTTCTTCTTGAGGGATTGGTCCCGTGTGTGATCGATCCTTTCGTCGAGGACCCGGTTCCGCATATAGTCCATGTAGCTGTCGATCCCGCCGTCGAAGATCTCGAAGGGGCTCTCCCGGTTGTTCAGGTGATGTTCTTTATCCACGACCATTTCGTAAGGATACAGCTCGTCGCCTTTTGCAATCGCCTTGACCTCAAGGACGTGATCCCGGTAGTTTTCAAGGGCTTCGAGGATCGACGTATCAGATAGCGAGTTTTCGAGATAGGCCAGGGGGATCGTGTACTCCTGGTCCATATTGGCCACGATGCCGCCTTCCTCGACGAATCCACCCGTGATCGTGAGGGTGTAGTCTTCAAGGGTCTTCACATAGCCCTTTTCATCGAGGACGGTGATCCAGGCATTCGTCTCCTGATGGAAGCTGCGTTCCAGCTCATGGTTCGCCCGTTCCCCGTCGTCGAGCTTCAGGTATTCCTTCTGGAACTCATCCATGGAATCGGAGAGCTCGCCGATCTTGCTCGATTCATAATACTCATCGAAGAAAAGCGTCTGGCCGATGTAGATTCCCCCGACCATCAGCATGCACAGGGCAAGGGTCAGGAAGAAGAGCTTGAGGAAGAGGCGGCTCTTCATACCAGTCCCTCAAACTTGTAACCGGCCCGTACGATCGTCTTGATCATCCCGGCGCATGCCCCGAGCTTCGAGCGCAGGTTCCGGATGTGGGTATTTAGGGACCGCTCATCCCCTTGGTATTCATAGCCCCAGATCTTGATGATCAGCTGCTCCCGGGAGATGACCATGTTCTCATTGAGCATGAGGTATGACAGGATTTCGAACTCCGTATGGGTGAGGGAGACCTCTTCACCTGCCACCTTCACCGTGCGCGCCCCGAGGTTCACCTGCAGACCGCCCGTCGTCAAGGCGTCATCGTCCTTTGTAGCAGGCTGGGTGCGCTGCTGGAGGAGGCGCTTGGCACGCGCCAAGAGGATCTTCGGGCTGTAGGGCTTCGTCACATAATCATCCGCCCCGAGCTCGAATCCTAGGATCGTATCCTCCTCATCGGACCGTGCCGTCAGGATGATGATCGGCACCGACGACTGCTCCCGGATCTGCCGGCACACGTCCCAACCGTCACGGCGGGGCATCATGATATCCAATACGATCAGATCAACGGAGTGGCACCCGAAGAGCTCCAGCGCCTCCTCTCCGTCGCCGGCTTCCAGCACCTCATACCCTTCATTCACAAAATAATTCTTACTGATTTCCCGGAGGATCTCTTCATCCTCTGCGATTAACACTGTCTGTTTCATCCTATCTAAACCTTTCCGGATCTTGTTTACCGTTCCAAATTCCACCTCATTATAAGCTTCTTGGGGGGAGGATTCAAATCTTCATTCAGAAGGATGCCGCCCCTTTTCCCTTCATTTTCTTCCAGTTACATGGTAAAGTTTGGGTATATGAAACAGAGGGGAGCGTGCATGATATGGTCACATGGTTAGTCACCATCTTGATTCCACTTGGACTCATCACCCTGGTTGTCATCCGGAAGAGAAAGAAGCACCCTTCGACCCGATTTATGATCTGGTGGATTGCTGCCGTCACGGTGTGGGGCGTGATCAGCATCAATCTGGTGCCTTGGTTGATTGGTAGAGTGCTATAGGTGGTGTGGGCGTAGATGGATCTAACGCTCTAGCAAGTGAAAGAGGGGAAGGTGATAGGGTGAGTAACGGATCATCAACTGAAAATATGACCATTCGCAACAAATTCCTGGCCTTCGTACTCGTGCCGATGATCATGTCAGCAGGGGCGGGCATCCCTTATCTGGTCTACTCATTTGGAGATATCCACGGCCAGAGCGTTTTGGCCCTGATTGCGACACCTTTTCTTTACTGTGTGTTGTATCAACCCATTTTTGATAAGGATGAATGTATGAATGTGTATGGGACCGATGGAGACTTACGTTTAAAAGAGAGGCTCAAGAAATATAAAGGAACTTTGATGAAATATTGTATGGTCACGGCCATTACAGCTTTTTTTGCGATAAACATGCATTGAGGGAAGAACGTAAGGGAAGATGGTATGGAACCTGTCATACTTTTACAAAGTATCCTGTTAGTTAATGATTCCGAGACGATCATAAAGTCCAACCATAGCTTTAGAGAATAGAAGGTGCTGACTTGAATTCGGAGACAAAATTAGATGTCCTGTCCAAGTGGAATAAAGTAACGGCATATGTAATCATCCCGGTAATCATTTCGATTATGTCAGTCACGATCTATAGTGGAATCGTCCTTTTTGAACCCAAGCTTGAAGTCGCCATTCTTATGGTGATGATTGTCTTTGGCATGTGTGATATCTACATGCCTGTAAAAGAAAAACATGTTATGTTGAAGGTCTTTTATGAAGATGGACATTTAAACATGTACAAGAAACTAGTTACAAATAAAAGGATATTGATATCGTACATCCACGCATTATTATTTCCCGTCTTGGTTGCGCTCCTCACACACTAATTGCATGAAAATAATCCTTAGGAAAAGCTGCGATCTTCATTATTTTTCTTCTGAATCCGGGAAATGGGCGGACTGTACGCATAGGTATAGGTTAAAAGAAAAATCCGAAAGAGGGGTCAACGCATGAACGAAACAGGAGGAAAGACATTCACGACGATTGTAGGCTGGGTGGCTGCGGTTGCGGCCATGTTGTTGGCGTCCATGGTGCTTGCGCTGGTTGCACTGGTGGCTGGGTTTATCCTCTGGCATCACTTCAGGGACCGGAAGATGGGGGGAGCCCTGATGATTGCTTCTGTTCTCAGTGTGGTGCTGGCATACGCGATTGGGTTTTTATTGGTTTATATGTTGAGTGTGAGTTGATGCAGGGAGTAAGGGATGATTATGGAATTGGATCATAGCGAGGTTGTAAAGTAAGACGGTAATGAATTGTATCTGTTTTCCTGTAACGCATAAAAAGGATCCGATAGCAGCATCGGATCCTTTTACTTATTTCCACTCAAGAATGCCTGTTAAATCGTCATACTCCGCATCCGGCTCTAGTCCGAGCTGTTCTGTCGGGGCATGGCCGCGGTTGATCCAGGCGGTGTGGAAGCCGAAGTTCTTGGCGCCGGAGATGTCCCAGCCGTTGGAGGACATGAAGAGCACTTCCTCGCGTTTCACGTCGAGCTCCTTGAGGGCATGGGTGTAGGCGGCGGGTGCGGGCTTAAACTGCTTGACGTCATCGACGCTCAGGACCGAGTCGAAATGGTGAGCGAGACCGGCGTTTTCGATCAGGCTATCGAGCATGTGCTGTGTGCCGTTCGACAGGATCACGAGCTCCTTGTCCTTCAGCTCTTGGAGGACGCCCTCGACTTCAGAGTAGTGGGTGAGGTGCGTGTAGGCGTCGATCAATTCGTTTTCTGCTTCCGTCGTCCATTGGGCTCCGTTTTCCATGAGGGCATAGCGGAGGGACTCGCGGGTGACCGTGACGAAGTCTTCGTACGTGCCCATCACTTGTCTCAGGAAGAAATAATCGAGCTGTTTTTTCCTCCACGATTGACTGATGGCTTCGCCTTTGTCGGGGAAGTGTTTGTTGCACGTATCCTGCACGGAATGGACGTCGAAGAGTGTGCCATAGACGTCGAATATGAATGCTTTGATGGTTGGTTTGGTCATGGGGATCGGCTCCTTTGGTGTAATACTTCTATTTTTCCCTGTTTGGTTGGTGCTAAACAAAGTCGGATCTGGATGACGGCTATGGTACAGGACGAACTTTCAGGCTGAAATCGAATACCGCTTCTTACCCTTTTCTTCCGTGGAAAAGGCTTTTTTTCGTCCACCGTACCCATTTCGGCAAGTTGAGCCTATATACAGAGTAGATACATATGTTGAAATGGGAGTGGTGTGGAGATGGAAGGTTGGAGTAAGTTTGACAATGAGATCGTGGAGATGAATGTGTTCCATCATCAGGCGGATATGCGGATCTTCATCTGGCTGCTGACGCATGTGACGTTCAAGGCCGGGTTGCGCGTGGGGGAAGTGGAGCTGTCTTCGAGGCAG
This sequence comes from Rossellomorea marisflavi, assembly GCF_001274775.1. GTDB lineage: Bacteria > Bacillota > Bacilli > Bacillales > Bacillaceae_B > Rossellomorea > Rossellomorea marisflavi. The sequence continues at coordinate 456,700 of NZ_LGUE01000004.1, read as the reverse complement.
TATGTGACGTCGCTGAAGCAGCTCCAAAAGGATCTGTGGTTTTATGACGGCCGGAAGAAAGAGGTGTATTCCCTGTCCAGGATCCATCGATCCATCAAGCGCTTGGAGAAGGTGGGGATTCTGACGACTGAAGCGTTTGCCTATGGATTGATCATCACGCTCCGTGCCCCTGAGCATTGGGGGGCTTCTTTGCGAAATGGACGTGAAATGGATGTGAAAGGGATGCGAAATGAATGTGAAAACATAAAGAAGATTGTAAAGAAAGAGAAGATTGTGAAGAGATTGATGAGTACGCGTAAGCTGCAGGAGGTGACGGACTTTTTCATCCTGAAGCGGGGGAAGGGGCTCAGCGTTTCACCTGCTGACTCCATGGCACTGGAACGACTGTGTGAAAAGGAATCCGAAGAGGAATTGATGGCGTTCATGGAGGCGTTATTTGCCGAGAAGGGGGCGATCAACAGCGCCATCTACATCGAGAAGGTGTGGGAGTCACGGAAGGAAAAGGGCGATACCGTGATGGCGAAGTTCCACGAATTGTTCGATGATGTGGTCCCGCACCATGACGCGTGATGAACTGGGGAAGGTGTTGAAGAGGATGCAGGCGGCCTATCCGAATCAGCCCTTTTCGCGGTCGATGCTGGAGGTTTGGGCGGAAGAGCTGAAGGGATGCACGTATGACCGGGTGCAGCAAAGGCTGACGGTGCACATTCGTGAAAGCCGATTTTTACCGAGCGTCAGTGAATTGTACGAAGAGCCTGTCGAGGAGACGCGCCTGAAGGACATGATCTTGAAATGGGAAAAGGAAGGGGCGGAACGCATTGAACAGTGTAAGGGATATCGAGCAGTACCACCCTGGGAATGAGGAAAAGCTGCTGCGTCAGATCCTTGAGGCAGAAAGCATGATCCTTGGGGCCGTGCTACTGGAGCCGGGTGTAATCGGGGACATCACCTTGGAGGAGAAGCATTTCAGTCAATGGCATAACCGGAGGATCTTCGCCGCCATGCGGGCGGTTGAGGAAAAGGGGCTGGATGTCAACCCGGTCACCCTCGTGGACGAGCTGCGGGAAGATGTGGAGCAGGTCGGCGGGGTGCAGTTCCTCTTGGAGCTTGCGGCCCATTGCCCGACGGCGGCGAATGTCGCCCACTTCGAATCTCTCGTCCTGAAGCAGTATGAGCTTTCACTCATTCGAGACTCGGCTCATGAGTTCCTCCGGGACTACACGCCGGAATCGGCCCATGATCTGTACAAGGCGCTTGGGAGCATGAAGACCCATATGACGCATCAGGAAGAGTCGAAGAAGGAATTGATGGTGGAGCTCTATGAATCTCTCTATCATGAGCGGGAAGGATTGCCGGGTGTCGCGACGGGGTTCGAATCCCTCGATGCTCTTACCGGGGGCTGGAAGGAGGGTGAGCTCATCATCCTGGCGGCGCGCCCGTCCATGGGGAAGACCGCGTTCGCGATCCAGCTCGCGTGGGAGTGCATCAAACAAGACGGCGTCGCCCTCACCTTTTCCCTGGAAATGTCGTCGCGTCAAGTGATGCAGCGCCTGCTCTCAAGCCTTACGGGCATCAATATGATGAAGTGGAATAACCCTTATAAGTACTTGACCGTCGACGAAATGCCCAAGATGCATGCAGCCCTTAACGACGTGTACAAATCGGACTTCGAGCTGTCGCAAAATGGGATGATCACCCTCCAGGAGATGAGGCAGCAGATCTTCACCCTGAAACAGGAGCATCCCGACAAGCCGTTCCTCGTCCTCATCGACTACCTCCAGCTCATCACGGTGAAAGGACGGTTCGACCGCCACGATCTCGCCATCGGGTACATCACGAAGGAGCTGAAGGGAATGGCCAGGGAATTCGGCATCCCGATCATCCTCCTCTCCCAGCTGTCACGGGGCGTCGAATCCAGGGAAGACAAGCGTCCGCGCCTCACCGACCTCCGCGACTCCGGCAACATCGAGCAGGATGCCGACGTCGTCCTGTTCCTCTACCGTGATGACTACTATCACACCGACACGAAGAGCGGGAGGGAAGTGGAAATCAAGATCGCCAAGAATCGTAACGGTCCGGTGGGGACGGTGAAGGTGGAGTTTATGAAGGAGTTTGGGCGGTTTGTGGGGAAGAAGGGGAGAACGATGGAGCACTAAAAGAGACCCTGAAAACAGGGCCGCAGCTAGTTGAAGCTATTGGCGAATTCCACCATCTCGCGTTGATTCGTGACAACCGGTTCACTGGTGGATGTCGTACGTGAGCCCGCCGCTGATAAATGACAGGGTGTGATGAGGCGGATCCTCCCTGTAAAAGGCTTTGACACCGTTCTTCAGAGTGACAACAACCGCATGGCTCTTGTTGAGGGATGACCGGCTGCCGATGGTGACCCGGATATGGGCATGGTTGACCGTGTTGAACCACTGGAGGGTCAGTGTGTCAGGCGAGGCTTTCCCCAGTGCGATCGTGGCGTGAAATGGGGGACGGGGGAGCTTGACCTCCATCTGTTGCTGATCTTCGAACGCGGCAACGGCATCCTCGATCTCTATGTATCCGTCTTCCCGCATGTCTTCAAGCAGAGCCTGTTCAGGCGTGGATATTCCTGCAACAGTATGAGGATGGATGAAACCTAATAAAATGGAGAGAACATACCACATTTTCATTCGTCATACCTCGTCCCTTTTTTCGTATAGGATGTCTTTTCTCCATAAAAAAATACGCCCTGCACATGGGGCGTATGGTTGATCAATCAAGTGAAAGGCCGGAAGCCTTCAACACGTTCTTCTTATACATCTCTTTGACGGCCAGGGGCATCTTGCGTTCGTTCACCCATTCGTCTTTGAGCATCAGATACTCTTTGCGCATCTCTTCAGGAAGGACCACCTCATAGAGGTCGCTCAGGCGCGTGACCTTCAAGGCTGCCATGATAGAAAAGAGCTGAGTTTTATTGATGGTGGTTCCCTTTCCATTTACCATTTCGGAAATCGTTCCGACCCTCATCCCCGTCATCTCGGCCAGCTGCTTCTGTGTGACGCCCCGCTCTTTTAACAGCTCATCAAGCTTCACCACAAAGTGAGCCCCGCTCAGTTCTTTCGCCGTATCTATCACAACACTGTTCATCATGCTGTGGCCGCCTTCAATCAATGTATCCACTTCAATCTTCTTCATTTCTTCTGTCTCTCCAATCGATGTTCAATTCCCTTTGCCGGAGCTTATCATACCAATAGACTCCTGAATATGCCACTGATGGGATTGAAGGGAGGGTGGATACAATTTTTGTCAAAAGGTGTATAGTGGAGGAAAACGAAAAAGGAGAGGGGGCAAAACATGTTCTTCAGAAAGATGACGGAGGAAGAAAAGAGGAATTCAACAAAAGCGAGTGGGACGGCCTTCTCCATTTTATTGATCGTTCTGTTGGGGCATTCCGTTTATACGTATGTACAGACGTCCGAGACAGGGGCTTCATTCATAATCATGCTGGTGGGAGTGGCTGTGTATTTTGGGAGTGATTTTCTTTATAACATGCGATCTAAGTGGCGGGATAGAGGGGAGAAGGAGTAGGCATAAGGTAGCAAGAGATACCTATCTTATGAGAACTAGATAGTAGAAAGGATGATTCTATGTTCGAAACGATTGTCGCTGTTTTAGGTATCTTACTCTTTCTTGGATTATGCATAGGTTTGGTATACTGGGCAGTAAAGAAGTTATTCAGCATGTACTCTTAAAGGCTATGAATAAACGATTGCATACATAATAGAGAAAAACGCCCTCTTCCGTTTGGTAGGAAGAGGGCGTTTTTTTCAGGATGTTTCGTCTTCTTTCACATACTCCAGAATATCCCCAGGCTGACAGTCCAGCGCTTTGCAGATGGCTTCAAGCGTGGAAAGTCTGATGGCTTTGGCTTTCCCGTTCTTCAGGATGGAGAGGTTGGCCATGGTGATGCCGACTTTCTCGGCCAGCTCCGTGACACTCATCTTCCGTTTGGCCAGCATGACGTCGATATGAATGATGATTCCCATCGTATCCCCCTCACACCGTCAAATCATTTTCAGACTTAATGAAAATGGCTTCACGTAATAGTTTTTGGAGGACGGCAGCGAATACCGCGATGACGAGGGAGGCGAAGATCGGGACGAGTCCAAGGATGATCAGCCCCGGTGCATCATCCTTATCAGCCATCATGAAGACGAACGGCAACGCGGCAACGTAGAGAACGCTGACCGAGAGCGCATACCGTTTGATTTTCTTCAGGATCGTCACGGAGCGATCGGAGAACGCCTCTTGGCGATCGATGAGCCCAAGGAGCGAAAAGGACTGGACCAGTGCCATGATGAAAGGGATCACGGTGATATAGATCAGCACAACGGCTGGATAGAGTAATGGTGCGTACTCCGGATCGGCCGGATTCCTGACCAACTGGACAGCCCCTGCGACGCATATAGCGAGGACGGGGATGCCCATGCAGAACAGAACGACCTTGAGGAATAGTGTTGAACCTTGTTTCATGCAGGTCACCTCTTATGGTTTCTTATAGATGAATGTATCATCTTGTTTATTGAATTACAATAAATAATTGTTAATACAAGATAAAAAAGAGCAACCTCTGCTTTATCATGCAACGGTTACTCCTGTTTCGTTGATGTGTTTTACTTTTCATGGGTGTAGGTCAATTCTTTTGAACCCGTTTTGTAGCTGAAATCAATTTCTTTCTGTTCAAGGAGAGCTTTATCCTCAGATAAAAGGATAACCGAGTATCGTTCGTCACTCTCTATTTGGATTGGGAGGGAGGCTAGTTTTCGAATGTTGTATTCTTCAACGGAGTTCTTATCCCGATCATCTATTATATAAGCATCGTTGAGTTCTACGTTCCCGGCAGTGATCGATTTGAGTACCGTCCCTTTTCCGATGTTCTTAGGAGTAAACTGCACCTTCATATAGTAAGTGGATGGGGGATCCTTATACTCGGTTATTTCATGTATATCGAATGCGTCCTCCTTGCCACAGCCTGCCATCAGAACCAGTCCGATGATGAAAAAAAGCATCAATGATCTTTTCAAAGGAACACCCCGTTTTTGTTCATTATACAATATTTAGAAAAAAAGATGCGTAGATTTTCATTTATAGAGGGGAGGTGCCGGGATGACGTTCAGTTTCAACTATCCTAGATTGTATTCAATATCAACACCACGCCCACAATACACATCACCCAGCTCAGAGCCGAATTCGAATGCTCCGCAAGCTTCAACCTCAGTTTCTCCAAAGGTCCCTCCAGCCACTTTCCCATCAGACGATAGCCAATGAAAATCAATATAGCCGGCAACACCATGATGAAGGTATAAATGATCAGGGTGGGGAGCCAGAGATACAGGGGGACTCCTTCCGACGTCATGAGCCCGATGGCCGCGAAATATGGGAATGCGGTGCCGGCTTCGATGAGGAAGGTGGTGAGGCCGATGATGGTGATCGACAGGAGGCTTTCCGTTTTCGGCAGCGGGATGGTGCGCTTCTTGTTGGTGGGGATGAAGAAGCTTGCGATGAAGAGGATCACGCCGATGGCGAACAGGGTCCTGCTGACGATGACATGCTCGGTCAGTGAGCTGAAGGCGTCGAGTATGGATGTGAAGCCGAGCATCATGACAATGCCGAGGACCACGTAAAGGATGGCCACGGTGGACAGGTAGACGAAGAGACGGGATGCTGTCCTTGGTTGATTGCCTAAAAGCAGATAAAGGGTGACGCCGATGATCGTCGGGCTCAGGGTGTCGAGGAGGGCCAGGCCGCCGAGGTAGAGGAGGAGTTCAGTTCCCATCCGTTTCCTCCAGATAGAGATCGTACGCTTCGGCCATCAGCTTGAGGACCTCCTGATCGACGGGATAGAGGCGGTGTTCTTCGGATTTCTCGGGGCACATGCGGATCTCCCAGAGCTGGTCGAGGAACGCATCTTCTCCGTCGAAGTCCAGGGTGCGCTTCTCGTCCATGCGGCGGATGATGCCCTGGATCCTGGGGTGGGATGGCCCGAGGTCCATATACTTCTTGAGCTGGCCGAGGAGGGCGATCCACTCGAGGGAATCGGGGTCGGTGCTGTTCATATTCGGCAGGCGCTCGAGGACGCGTTCGTCATGCACATCCCAGTCATCCCGCGACTTCAGGAGGGAGTCCTTCTTGCCCCTGGCATACAGGCTCATGATCTTCGAGATTTGGAATTCCTCCCCGTCGATTGCGAGGCCGTTCATAAGCTCGCGCAGGGATTTCTCAATATCGGACAACCTATCCTTTTCATTGAGGACATACGACAGCTGTTTCTTCAGGCTCTCGGCCCAGTCCCACTCCTTCGACTCGAGGATCTCCCCGATCTCCGCCAGTTGAAAGCCGATCGACTTCAGGAACTGGATCTGTTGAAGCTTCTTCAGTTCCGCCGATGTATAGAGGCGGTGCCCGCCGTCCGTCTTCCCTGCAGGAATCAGCAGGCCGATCTGATCATAATAGCGTAGCGTCCGCACCGACACCCCGCTCATCTTCTTGACTTCATTGATATGGAGCACCTTCATCATTCCTCTCTATCCTTCGTCGCCATACCGGATTTCAACACGTACCCTAGACCGAGTCCCACCAGAACCCCTGGAATCGCTGCATCGAATACGAGCCCGATCCCGGCACCGGCGATGACGCATCCGTATATCACCATATCTTCTTTCTTCATTCCGAATCTCCTCCTTTTTTTCAGTATAAAAGATGACGTTACGTCACTTGCAAGAACGAAACACCTTATCAGTTGAAGGTGACGCTGCGTCATCTTCTATAATGGGCATGACGCATGGGGACGGTTCGTGTGCGCCACTTTTTTGACGCATCGGAACCGTCCCCATGCACCAAAGGAGGAAGGATCAATGAAGAAGATCATGTTGGTCATCGTGAGTGCGATGGTGCTGGCGGGATGCCGGGAAGGGTCGGAAGAGGTGCTGGTACAGAAGGAATCGGCGGGAGATCTGGGGGAAGTGGCCGTGGATTTTGCCAGTACGGATGTCAAGGTGACAGTTGGTGAGGGGGAAGAGGTGGAGACCCATATGACGGTGTATGATGGCGGTCCCGGCGTGAGCCTTGACCGGAACGGAGACCGATTGACGATCAAGGTGGACAGCAATGCCATTCGGCTGGTGAATCTGAAGAAGAAACCGTCCTTGGAAATACGGATCCCCGAGAGCTTCACGGGCACGCTCGTACTCGATGGGTCGTCCGGGAATGTATCAGGGGAAGAGCTCGGGCGGCACCGGATCGAGGTGGGAACGAGCAGCGGCGATGTGGATCTCCATGTGACAGACCTTCAGGCGCCGGTTTCGGTGAAGACGAGAAGCGGGAAGGCAACAGTGAGGTTTGAAGAGGAGAGCCCCAATTTGAAGCTAGATGTATCGACGAACAGCGGCAGCCAGTCGATCGGCGTGAACCTGGACGGGAAATCGTCCTCGAAAAAAGGCACCAGTGGGGTATCGGGGAGCGGAAGCCATGAGGTGAAGATTGAGACGAGGTCTGGTGGGGTTCGGGTGGAGTGATGGGGAAATCCTGTCCTGATGGTGCAAGGGGTCCGTCCCCATGCGCCACTCAGTGCCTTGCTTCCCACTCACTCAAGTACATCATCCCGGTCACATCCCCCCGGTTTTCAAGAGGGCAGATCAGCTCTAGGCTGTTTCCATCGGGATCGGGGAAGTGGATTTTTGCGTGGGCCATCCCGTTGTGGGCCATGACGAACGGTTCCACAGGTTCAAATCCAAATGCTTTTCGGGGGGTGCATCCGCGCTCGATCAGCCAGGGGACGGACTGCTTCAATTCCTCCAGTGATACGTGGAAGGCGATATGGCGGATGGAAGGGTGATACGCGAGTTCAACGCAATCCGTTTCCCATAGCCCGATCCAGCTTATTTCTTTCTCAATCCATATGAACGCAAGCCCGTCCCCTGCGCGGTGGGACAGTTCCAGCCCGAGTCCCTGGTAGAAGGCAATGGAGCGGTCCACGTTGCTTACGGGAAGATGGGCTTCGTATAATCCTTTGATCATGGTCATGACCTCCTTTTCTATACTGTACCTTGACGAACGGTTGGATACGACGGGCAAAAGGCCGGGTGGGCATGAGACTATTGGTGGAGGAAGCGGGGAGCCCCCCCAATCATAAAAAAGTGTCATATCAGCCGCTTGTTTCTGCTGCAAGGGATGCTTTTTGAATGACCCCTATTCTAAATGGACCACCACAGAAAGTTGCAGATGAAGTAAATAGTCAAATTCTCCCGTTAAGATCAACCTCCACTTATGTTACGATCCAGGTATAAGAAGCCAAATGAATGGGAGGGTATTTATGGAAGGTTTATATTTCTTCGGATTATTGGCTCTAGCTTTTGTTGTTGGCATTGGTTTAGTCACATTTGGAATTAAGCTGGTATATAAATTGCTCGTTCGTTAAAAACAAAAATTGGCAGCGGATAAGCCTTCTGTCTCAATACGTCTCATTTTATAAACGAACAAATGTTCGGTTATAATAACGGGCAGAGGTGATTGAAATGATAAGAGACAGAGGGAAAATCAAATGGACGTCGCTCATGCTCCCGGAGCACGTCAAGGAACTGAGGGATATATGGGAGGAATTCGAACGCGATACGAAACCAGAAGTCGACATCTTCGCCTTGAGCGAGATGGAGGAGCGGATCCGCTATGCCATGGAGTACCACCTTCTCCTGCGGATGAAGATATGGAATGAATTGAAAGGAAAATGTGAAATGAAGACAGGTACAATTCATTATCTGAATGAACGGGACCGGAATCTGATGATCGAGTGCGGTGATGAGGGGTTCGTCCGGGTACGCGTGGAGGACCTGATTTCGGTGGATGTAGTGGAGTGAAAACGGAGGGACACTTGCGGAAGCGTAAGTGTCTTTTTTTAATGGGAATTTAAAGGGGAATATCTGTGAAAATATGGTAAGGTTGTAGGGGAGTATTTTGAAAAAAGGGGGTGGCGTCGTGTTGAAGAGATTCACCATGCCAGGGAAAATCCTTTTTACGACAGGGTTCATCCTTATCGTACTCAGATGCTTTTTGTTTACAGAGCTGAATGGGTCGGTCTACTGGAAGGTGGGGCTGGTCGTGGGTGTGGTCCTAGCCATCGGTTCGAACTTCTTTACCATCAAACGGTCATCCAAGAGGAGATAGGAACATGTTAATCAAACAAATTACGCAAATTCAAGCCTGGGGTCTCCGCCACGCCGTCATGTGGCCGGACAAACCCTATGACTATATCAAGCTCCAAGGTGACGATACGGCTCTTCACTATGGACTCTTTCATGAAGACGAGTTGAAGTCTGTCATCTCCCTCTTCATCGAAGACAGCGAGTGCCAGTTCCGGAAGTTCGCCACCCTTGAAGGGGAGCAGGGAAAGGGGTACGGAAGCCGCCTGCTTGAACATGTTCTCAAGGAACTGAAAACCAGGGGCATCCGCCGGATCTGGTGCAACGCACGCACCGAGAAAGCCGGCTACTATACCCGTTTCGGTCTGCGTGAAACCGACCGCCGCTTCACCAAAGGCGGCAAATCATATGTGATCATGGAAATGGTGCATGGGGACGGTTCCCGTTCGTCACTTACATGACGCATGGGAACCGTCCCCATGCGCCACAGGAAGGGGTAGACGATGGAAATCACATTCATCCGGCACGGACAGGGTGAGCATACGCTCGATGTGCCGGGAAGCTTGCAAATGGAAGATCCGTCGTTGACGGAAGCGGGGAAAGAGCAGGCGAGGGGTCTTGCGATGGTCTTCACGGTGACGAAGGATGACCTGGTGGTGGCGAGCCCTACGCGAAGGACGTTGCAAACGGCCAGCCTGGTTGCCGGGGAATCGGGTTGCCGGCGGGTCGTCCATCCGCTGGTGTCTCCCAGGAGGTTCCCGCAGAAACCGGGGGCGGTGACCTTGCCATGCGACCTGATGTTGGACAGGCAAGTCATCAGGGAAGAGTTCCCGGAATTCGAAGTGGAGTCCGGGATGGGACAGGATATATGGACGTCCGGAATCAATACCATGCCCTCAGACAAGTTTGCGAAATGGGTGGACGTCTTTTTGAGATGGGCTGAGGATCAGGGAGCCCGTCATGTATACGTCGTATCCCATGATGGGACGATCACAGCGTACCGGGAACGCTTGAGAAAAGAAACGCTATCCAGAGCCGACTTTTTAAAAGATGGGGGATGGGTCAAAGAGGAAATAGAAGTCTGACACATCAAAAAGGCTGCCTCACAGCAGCCTGCGTTCATGCATCCTGTTCCCGGATGGTTTTCAGCCGGATCAGTAGACCAAGGGTGATGGCGACCATGACCGTGGGAAACAGGTTGGCAGTCAAAAGTCCAAATAATGGATCAGAGGGCGGCTCGACAAACGTCAGGAGCAGGAATGCCAGGATTCCGGTGAAGGAAGGCAGGACTGCCAAGGCATTCTGTGCTTTTTCACTTGGCGGAAGGTCGTTGAATAGTTTCAGGCACGAATAAAACGTTGCGAAGACGACCAGGAACAAGAGGGCCGTTTCAACGAATTGCATCTGATGTCACCTCCTATTGAAATGGTAACATAAGGGAAAAGGAGATGCGAATTCACCGGGGGTGGGAATGGGTAGCAGCGTTAGGTAAAAACGATAAAGCAAAGGGGAATGTGTGTGGAACTCAGTAAGAACGTTCGAGAAAATAAGAACTTACGTGACAGCTTCAACCAGCTTGCCGAAGATACATTCGGCATCCATTTCGGACAGTGGCATGAGAGGGGATACTGGACAGAGAAATACGTGCCCTTTTCCTTCATCGAAGGGGACCGGGTCATCGCCAACGTGTCGGTGAACCTGATCGACTTTACTATAAAAGGAGAAGAAAAGAAGGCGATCCAGATCGGGACCGTCATGACCCATCCCGACTACCGGAATCGCGGTTTATCGACGGATCTCCTAAAGAGCGTGCTGGCGGAATACCGGGATCAGGTCGACTTCGTCTATCTGTTTGCCAACCAAAACGTCTTGGAGTTTTATCCGAAGTTCGGATTCCAGGCGCAGCAAGAAACGCTGTTCAGCATGGTGCCAGGCACCGCCGGTAAAATGAACGCGAGGAAGCTTGATATTAAGGAGGAAGCAGATCGCAATCTTGCATACGGGATCGCCAGGGACAGGCTGCCGGTATCCAATCGCTTCGGGACGAAGAACACAGGTGAGCTGTTCATGTTCTATGCGCTCTATGCCTTCCCGGATAACCTCTATTATCTCGAGGAAGAAGATGCGGTGGTGATGTTCCAGCGTGACGGGGAGCGGATTGATTTGTTTGATGTCGCATGCCGCGAAAACGTGGATGTCAGAAAGATTGCCGAAAAGCTTGCAGACGGTGATACAAGGCAGATCGTCTTTCACTTCACACCGGAGGAGACGGAAGGGATGCAGACAGATGCATTCCACGGGGATGACGTGCTATTCGTCCTGCCCATGAAGAGCGGGGAAGGGATCCCCGATGGGGTGAAGCATCCGTTGACGGCGCAGGCTTGAGGTGAAGTGTCGCATGGGGACGGTTCCTATGCGTCAAAAAAGTGACGCGTCGGAACCGTCCCCATTCTCCGAAAAGGAATTATTTTCTTAATGTGGAATTATATATGTAAGGTGTTTCTGGAGTGGAGGTGAGTGATATGGACTTTCTATCCTGGTATGACTGGCTGACGCCGACGAATCCTATGGCGTCAATTTTTTTCGGGCTGATCTTCACGGTCATCGTCGGAGTGACGGTATGGTGGGATACGAGGAAGATGAGGTCGGCCTTCGTTGCGGCGTTGACGGGCATCCTGGTGACGGTGGGCGGGGTCGCGATCTTGAATGCCATTGGGTTTTATGCATGACGTGTGGGGACGGTTCCTGTGTGTCAAAATAGTGACGCATGGGAACCGTCCCCATGCGACGTCCAAAATCAGACATCGGGGGAAATGTTCATGAAGAAACTTGCGACAGGGTTGGTGCTGATCTTATCCAGTGCCATTTTATACGGATTGACGCTGATTACCGCAGCGATTTATTCCACGGTTCTTAGTCAAGAAGGATTTGGTTGGGATTCGCGCTACGGTTTATTCGGAACGGCATTTTGGAAGGTGGGAATTGTTCCGGCGATCCTTTCAATCATCTTGGCGGTAGTGGGCATCGGACTGATAGGTTCCTCTCTTTATAGGAAGAAATCATAAAATGAAGCATGGGAACAGTTCCCATGCTTCATTTTTTATGCCAAAACCCCCTGAATGTACACCAATCCCAAACAGAAGGTGTACAGTGCCGGGGGGAGGATCAGGCTTTTTAAAGCGTGAATCGGTTTGAATGTCCGGTTTTGTGCTTGGAGCCTGCGGTCGATGAGGAAGAATAACAGGGCGGCTCCCAGTGAATATGGGAGGAGTACGAGTCCGAATAGAAGATGGAGCACGCATGATAGGACTGTCTCATACCGATTGGTTGCTGAGCGGACCATGGATGCCAGCTTATCGCTTATCACCGAGGTGATGACACCGTAAATCAAGATGACGGGAAAGCTGTAGAGAAGATAAGCTGGCGTTGCGAGCGTAATGGATGAGGCATAGTCCCAGAGGGATGTGATGGGCTCTTCAAAGGGATTCGGATTCACGAGAGCCAGGATGATGGCAAAGATTGGTCCTGATATGCATGCGGACATGATTTTTCTTGGTAACATGGGTGGCCTCCAACGGTTGATGATTTGAGTGTAGCATATCCAAGTAGTGGAAATCTTAACTTTCCTTAAGATTTCCCCGTCCTTTTTCTTAAGGTCCGTCCGGTAGTCTGGTGGAAACGAGTAGAGAAGGGCGAGGAGTAGATGATGAGTGCGCTGCAGTTTGTGAAGGAGTATGTGAAACAGCCGAGGACGGTGGGGGCCGTGCTGCCGAGTTCGAAGGTGCTTGCCCGTCAGATGGTTGAGTCGATTGACTTCGACGAGGTGAGGAGCATCGCAGAGTTCGGGCCGGGTACGGGTGTGTTCACAGAAGAGATCCTGCGGAGGAAAAAGGACGGGACCGTGCTGATGCTGATCGAGGAAAATCGTGAGTTCTGTGATCTCCTCCATGACCGGTACGGTGAGCGGGACGATGTGGTGGTGATTCACGGGTCGGCAGAGGACGTGCGGGTGCATATGAAGACGTGTGGAATCAGGCAATTGGATGCGGTCGTTTCCGGGCTTCCGTTCGCAAGCTTGCCAAATGCCGTGTCACACGCTATTTTAAGAGTAACCAATCAGGTCCTCGCGCCTGGAGGCGTGTTCGTCACGTTCCAGTATTCCATGATGAAAAAGGCGCTGTTCGAGCGATACTTCGCAGGGATGGAATGGCAGCGGGTGTGGTGGAACGTACCTCCTGCCTATGTGCTTGCCGCGAGGCCGATGAAATGATGAAGAGAAAAGAGTGGACCATATGATCGGAACGACTATCCTGATCGTCGATGATGAAGCCGACATCCGGAACATGATTGCGATTTATTTGAAAAATGAAGGGTACGGGGTGCTGGAAGCGGCTGATGCCCACGAAGCATTCGGCGTGCTTGAGGAGAGCCCTGTCGACCTTATCATCCTGGACGTCATGATGCCGGGGATGAGCGGGGTGGAGGCGTGCATGACGATCCGGCAGTCGTATGATATGCCCATCATCTTCCTGTCAGCCAAGAGCGAGGATCTCGATAAGATCCATGGCCTCGCGAGCGGCGCGGAGGATTATGTGACCAAGCCGTTCAACCCCCTCGAGCTCATGGCCCGGGTGAAATCCCAGCTCCGCCGCTACAAGATGACTTCCGGGAACAGCGAACCCTCCCATCTGCTTGAAAAAGGGGATCTCACCGTCAACGAGCGGACGAATGAAGTGACCGTCGGCGGTCGCGAGGTGCGCCTCACCCCGAAGGAATTCCATATCCTATCCCTGTTGCTGCGGAATCAGGGACAGGTCTTCAGCATCGAGCAGATCTATGAAGCGGTGTGGAAGGAACCGTTCTTTAAATCCGACAGCACGGTGATGGTGCATATCACCAATATCCGCGACAAAATCGAAGAGAATCCGAAGAAGCCCTTCTATGTGAAGACCGTGTGGGGCGTGGGGTATAAGGCATGAGGTTCCTGCCCCTTAAACTGAACCTGAATGTGAGGCTCATCCTGATCTTCATCGCCTGCCTGGCCGCGGCGACGGTGACGTTTTTCCTCACGGTGTTCTATTTCACTCCCCTTGAAGACTACAGGAAGCAGGAAAGAGTCAACAATCAGGTGGAGAAGGTGCTGGCCGACTGGAAGGCGTCATTGGAAGCGGGAAACGTGAGCTTGTCTGATTCGAAGGGGATTGAAGAAGCGATCGGAACGGTGAAGGATCAGCACGAAGAGTGGGGATTCCTCGTCACCGATGCCGAGGGGGATGTGACGTACCGGACGGGGAAGCTTTACAGTGAAGATCTGCCGAAGCTCCTTGAGCAGAAGCTCCGTAATGACTATTCCAGCGGGCGTGACGAGAAGCAGGCACCCTTCATTTCCACGGCTATGTTCCAGGAAGGCTTGGGATACGTGGTCATTGAGGCCCCGTCAAGGCTCAAGGCAATCAATCCCACGACCTACAATCAACAGCTTTTACTCGCCTTTTCCCTGGCGGTCGTGGTGTTCCTTGTTCTGTTCGTGCTCTTCATGCGTCCGGTGACACGCTACATCGAGCAGATCGAATCGGGCATCGGACGGATCGTGGATCATGACTGGACGTATGAGATACCGGTGAAAGGGAAGGACGAGCTGTCCTCCCTCGCCGCGAACATCAACTGGATGACGGATCAGCTCCGGCTCCGGTTCGAGCGGGAACGGGAGCTCGAGCAGTCGAAAAGTGAGCTCATCACGAATCTGTCCCATGATCTCCGGACGCCGCTTACGTCAATCATCGGCTATCTGCAGCTGGCGAAAGACCAGAAGTCACCGGGGGATAAGGGGTATGTGGACACCACCTACCGCCTGTCCCTCAAGCTGAAGGGGCTCATGGACGAGCTGTTTGAGTACACGAAGCTCACCCATCACCAGGTTGAACTCCAGACCGATCGGGTCGATTTTGCTGCCTTGTTGCACCAGCTCGTCGGGGAGTACACCCCGATCCTGGAAGGGAAGGGGCTTCACGTGGAGATGGACGTACCGGAAGACCCCGTCCTCGTCACCGTGGACATCGAGAAGATGATCCGCGTGTTCGATAACCTCCTTTCCAACGTAGAGAAGTACAGCCTGGAAGGGACGATCAATCTCAGGATGAGAGTGGAAGGGGACCAGGTGCTCACCAGTCTCTCGAATCCATCCGACCCTGTGGACCCAGAAGAACTGCACCGGCTCTTCGACCAGTTCTACCGATTGGACGAAGCCCGCTCCACCAAGATCGCCGGCTCCGGCCTCGGCCTTGCGATTGCCAAGCGCATCGTCGAGCTTCATGACGGGGAGATCTGGGCAGAAAGTGGGGAAGGTAAGCTGACCGTGTGGGTGGCGCTGAAGGTTAGAGGATAGAATGGGAAAGGCGATGCTTCCGAGTGGAGGCATCGCCTTTTTCCTTTAGGATTCAATCTTCATTTTGACTGCCCTGGTACCGATAAACGTTTTGATATATTGATCGAGGATCCGGGTGCCACCGAAATCATCTTCATAAAATCCTGTCACCACGAATCCTGCCGCGATTTGTCCTTGGATTTGTTGTTCCAATGTATGGGCATACTCGATGGTTTGATTGGATTGGGTGTAGCTCTCCACCTCATCCTTAGGTAAATGATCCAGTGTGGAGGAAGGGATGGGGTGTCTCACGTCAAGGATACCCTTCCGTTCTTGGGTATCGTCGAAGATCCATAGTAATGGATTCGTGAAGCCGGCGATTAAGATTCCTTTGTCTTTTGTCACTCGGGCGATTTCCTGCCACACGACGTGGACGTCTTTGACAAACAGGTTGGAAACGGGGTTCACGACCATGTCAAAGGTGCCGTCGTCAAAGGCACTCAGGTCTGACATATCCCCTTGTACGGTGGTCAAGGAAAGGCCATCGCGTTTTGCTACCTTTTTGTCTTGTTCCAGCTGCTTCTTTGAAAGATCCGTAACCGTCACGTCTGCTCCAGCTGCCGCCAAAATCGGCGCTTGCTGGCCACCACCGGATGCGAGACAAAGGATTCGTAATCCCTTAATGGATTCGGGGAACCAGTGTCTCGGTACCGATTTTTCAGTGGTGACCGTGATGGCCCACTCACCGGCTTTGCTTTTCTCGATTTCTTCACTGCTGACAGGGAGAGTGTACCTCGCCCCTTCTTCGACTTTCATGTCCCAAGCGCTGCTGTTTTGTTTGGTTGTATCCAATGTGAAACCTCCTTTAGTGGAATGACAATCGGCTACTCAATGATCTAGTATGATCTCACTTTAAATAATGCTTCTTAAAATCAGGATGGATCGAAAATTTCCGTCTGAGATTCACGAGGTTCTTTCCAAACGTTTTCTCCAGCTCATCCCGGTGTTCCTTCATGATTTCCATGAGATAGAGGTCGTGGATCATGACTTCCGTGATGGGCATGACCAATCCGACGTGTCTTGTCCAGGCTGCGCGGCTGTCGGTTCCGAGGGAGACGATGCCTGCCACCACTTCCACGTCGTCGGCGCTGATGACGATCCAGTTGCCGCCGTATTCCTCCTTGATGGCAGAGCCCATGTAGTGGAGGTGGACGTGGGCAAAGTCGGATGAGATGTCCCCATAGGCGATGATGGTGACGTTGACGCCGCGAAGGGTTGCTTGTCTCAGCTCCTCTTCCACTTCCTCATATTCCTCTTCCATGACTTCAAGAAGAATCCTCGTCTGTGCGGTGGCGATGCAGTTCTTCACCTTGTCGATGATTTCGTTCCGACCGGTGATGTTCCAGATGTTATCACGATCATGGGAAGACTGTTCAAATTCCGCAAGTGATTTCTCAGCCAGCTTGAAGTGGTCATTCGCTTCCCTGCGCCGATTCTTGATGAGCTCTTTTGCCGGGATCGGGGTGTACTGAGGGGTGGTGCCCGGACTGACGAGGATATCTCCCCTTCCAGCGAGGTGATCCAAGGTCTCATAGATCCTTGATCGAGGTACGCCGGATTTTTTCGCTACGGCATAGCCCGTGAGTGGGGATTCTTCCAGGAGGGCCAGATAGGCTTTGGCTTCGTATTCGGTAAAATGCAGCTTGGTCAGTGTCTTTAAAAGGGTTTCGCTCATAGATCCTCCGTGTGCATGGGTTTATTTCTGTTAGTGTATCAAAATAGATTGATTATTTCTAATCGATTCTGGTATCCTTTTTAGTAGTTACTGTAGTAACTACTATTATCATGTTAGGAGAGGACACATGGACAACTTGCTTGCTTACATACCTGTCGCTACGCTCATGGTCGTCATTCCCGGCGCAGATACCATGCTTCTCATGAAGAACACCTTGAGTTACGGACCGAAAGCAGGACGCTTTACGGTTCTTGGCATGCTCTCGGGCCTTTCGTTCTGGACGGGCATTGCTGTTTTAGGATTATCCGTCGTGATTGCCAAATCCGTGGTTTTGTTTACCACGATTAAATACCTCGGTGCTGCCTACTTGATCTATCTCGGGATCAAAAGCCTGATCACGAAACAGATCCTTGCCGTGGATCAAATGGAACGCTCCGCAGACGTACCCATTGACCGCCGCTATCATAAAAAGTCGTTCATGCAGGCCATGCTCAGCAATGTGCTCAATCCAAAGACCGTCATCGTGTATATCACCATCATGCCCCAGTTCATCAACCTGAACGGTCATGTCAACCAGCAGTTGATCATCCTGGCCTCGATCCTGACAGGACTGGCAGCCGCCTGGTTCCTGATCCTGGTGTATGTAGTGGACTATGCGAAGAAGTGGTTGAATGATAAAAAACACCAACAAATGTTCCAAAGAGTAGCGGGGCTCCTCCTCGTCGGATTCGGAATCAAAACCGGTATATGAAAGAAGAGAGCTACCCAGCGTGTTGTGTGGGTAGCTCTTTTGCCGTTATTCCTTATGGGCAAGGTGCCGGAATGACGGACTAAGCTCGCTCCATACATCGAACGCATTGCCGTCCGGATCGTAGAAAACGAAGTTCCGCCCTGCATGGCCGCGGTCTTCGATGGCCCCGACCTCCATCCCGAGGGAGATGAAATCCCCGTGCAGGGCTTCGAGTTCCACCAATCCGTCCACCTCGAATGTGACGGAAAAGCGCTCATTTCCGCGGTGATCCGTGAAGTTCGCGCTCTCGCCTTCACCGGATTTCACGAGGAAGATGCTTTGGTTGGCGAGGTCGAGGATGGCTTTGTCGTCATCTTGGTAATTCAGCTTCGCGCCAAGATGGCGGACGTACCATTTTGCAGAACGGTTTATGTCTGTAACAGGTAGATAGATGGTGCCGATGCGGATCAGTTTTTCACTCATGGGATATCCCTCCAATACTAGTACTATTCTGGTTTGAAGATGTTAAATCCTTTTTACTCCAAAACGAGAATGCTAGGTGTTGGAAAGATAGTATACTTGGAACTAGATAGTAGACATGGATAGGAGAAAAAAGACAGTGTGGACCAGCTAGTTTTCTCATTAAGTTCATTACGATTGTGGGGAGAAATAATTGGAAAAGATACTTGCAGTAGTTGTCATGGTCCTATTACTTTATGTTGCCGGGAACGCATTTCATATCGTCTTCAAGACGTATCAAGAGGATGATGAATTTCATCACCCCACGTTGGAAATCCTTCCTGTTCATTGGATCATGGATTTTCTATTGTTCATCTCAAGAAAGCTCGCACCTGCTACATACTTTGTCGTCCTTTTCAAAACGCTCTCGTTCCTATATGGGCTGTTTATCGTGGGGGTTATCATTCTTATTTTGTCCTTTTTCTTTTTTTAGTACAATCATTTATGGTATTTTATGTTAAAATAAGAAGAAAAAGGGGGTGTCTGCATCCGATTCCTCACCAAAACAGCCATCATTCTTATTTCCATTATCCTTCTCGGCGCCTTCATCACGCTCTTCCAGGGAGGCATCGATCTTAGTCTCTCCACCTATTGGAGCAGCCTCAAGGGGTTGGTCGTTTCACTGGTTCAACCAGGTTCCATCACGTATTCCACGGGTGACTACAATATCGGTAGCAAATACCCGTTGTTTCCATACGTCTTTGAGTTCTACGGCTATTCGCTCTCCATCCTTTTCTTGGGCTTCATCTTGGCCCTTGTCATCGCGGTCTTCCTCATCATGATCACGTTCCAATTATCTGTGAAAAAACGCACGGCACTCATGAAGCTGTCCACCATCCTGGAGGCGGTGCCCGACCTGTTCGTCATCGCCATGGCGCAGCTGTTCATCATTTTCCTGTTCAAGCAGACGGGGATTCTGTTCTTTGATGTCGTCGGCGCCTATGAACGTCCGTTCATCCTGCCCCTCATCACCTATACCATCCTTCCGACCGTCTTCCTGTACCGGACGCTGACGATTATTTTCGATGAAGAGCTGCGGAAGCCCTACGTGGAGCTTGCGAGGGGGAAGGGGCTGACGAATTTTCGTGTGCTATTCGTCCATGTGTTCCGCAATGGGCTGATGGGTCTCCTCTATCATTCCAAGATGATCTTGGCGTTCATGCTCTCAAACCTCATCATGCTGGAGATCATCTTCAATACGAGGGGCATTACCTGGTTCGTCTATCATCATCCGACCCCGGAAATCGCCACCGTGAGCATCCTCCTCCTCGCCGTTCCGATCCTTCTCTTTGAGCAGGGGATGAATAAGCTGAAATCAAGCATCGTCGGAGGTGAAGAGGGGTGAAGGCATTCAAAAATCTCTCGTTTGTGATCGGCTTTTCGTTCATTGGCCTCATACTGGGAGGGAGCCTCGTTTACGGGTGGGTGTACGGTGATGCCATCCCTGTCGTTCCGTTGAAGTTCGGAGCGGAAGGGGCGATCAAACCGCCCTATGGACCGATGGACCACCTCCCGTTCGGCACCAACGCCCTGGGGCAAAGCATGTTCCTCGTGATGGTGGTCGGGGCGAAATTCACCCTGGGCATCGCTTTCCTTGTGGCGTTTCTGCGTTTTGTCCTGTCTGCCGTCATCGGGACTGTGATGACCCTGTATGTTCCGAAGTTCACCGCGTGGATCCGTCCGTTCCTGCAAACCTTTTATTATTATCCCATCACACTCCTTGCCTTCATGATGCTGTATTGGGTGCTGTTTGGGGACGGCCTCGTGGGTGGAGAGTTCAGCTATTCCTTCAGCGCACGGGTGATGATCGAACTCGCCGTCCTCACCCTGGCCGCCGTCCCGATTTCCACCCTCATCGTGTCCAACGAAGTGAAGGACATCATGAAGCAGGAGTTCATGGAAAGCGTCCAAGTTCTCGGCGGGAATCGGCGCCACATCCTGCGGAAGCATCTTCTTCCGTTCCTGAAGCCGCGGTTCGTCGTCCTCTTTTTGAGGGAAGCGATCCAAGTGCTGATCCTCCTTTCCCACCTCGGTATCCTCGGCATCTTCTTTGGAGGAGGGGCACCGAAAGAGGACATATTCGGAAATGTCGTCATTGCCTCCCTCTCAAACGAGTGGTCGGGCCTCATTGGAAAAGATTTTAAGTATCTATTTACTACCTATACATGGATTCCTTTCGTACCGATCCTATTTCTGACGCTCGCCATCATCGCCCTCAAGCTCATGGTGGAAGGATATCAGGAGGCGTATGGGGGAGTAGGGGTGAAAAGGAGAGAGGCTCCCATTGCAGAAGATACCCGCTTGAACGGAAAAGAAGATTTTGAACGGATAGATCGAAAAATTGGTTAAAGGGGGAAGTGTTGTATGAAAAAATGTTCATTCTTGATTGTCGGTGCTATCCTGTTCCTGATGGGGTGTGGGAACAATGAAGCCGAGGCCATCGACAGTACGGACGCCGAATTCATTGCCATCGTCCAACTGGAACAGGACCTTCACATCTATAATGAAACCGCCAGTGAGCCGATCAACATCAACGACCTCGAACTCCTCTCGAACGACACTGTCTTCAGCAGCTCCTCGAAAGCATGGGAAGTGTCGTTCAACTACAAAGACGGCCTCACCAATAAGACCGTCGCCACCAACGCCGTGGCCCAGTACAGTGTGGACCCGTCCGGGAAGATTACGGCGACGACGCATTCGTTTGAGTAGGGAAAAGACAGCCTGGGATGTAACACGGAGGCCATCGTTTAAGCTAGGGAGTGTGCTACATGCAAAGGAATAATCTGAAGATGTTCACTCAAATCTCATCCTATATTGCACTAGCTATGGTGACTCTTCTGCCACTGTTCCTCATTCTGACCATTACCAGGGATCATGTCGTTCCCATTATACGACCGTTATTACTCCTTACCTTCCTTCTTTCGGTGTTCGGCATACCACTGAGTATCGTTTCCATGTTCAGTAAAGAACATTTAGCAAAGAGAATGATTGTTTTAGTGATCAATGGATTGCCGCTCGGTATTCTTGTTTACGGTCTAATGATGGAATTCATCGATGAGTTTCTCAGAAGTGCACCTTGATCGATTTATAGAATAGCTCCATTCATATGAATGGAGCTATTCTTTTTTTTGATATGCATTTTACTCAACTGCAAAAGGGAATGGAACCTTTTACGGGGAGTGGCTGTCTTTTTTATAGTAGAGAATGGCGCTTATACACGTCGAGCAGTTCTTCTACCGAGATTCCGTCTATGGTCATTCCCGATATATCACTGCCTGTAATCTGTACGTTTTTCAGATTGCTGTTCTTGATGGTCGTACCTTGTAGTTCACAGCGTTCGAACGAAAGAGGGTCCTGCTTTTCTCCGAGACTCGTATCCATAAAACGGACGCCCCCCATCGTGACCAGCCTCATGCTGCTGTAGGAAAAGTTAAGGTCAGCGTAAGAGGCATGGGTGAGATTGATATTCTTGAAGGTAGAATCACGGAGGTTGCAATTGCTGAAGTGGGTATTCATCAAATTGCTGTTGCAGAAGGAACTTCCCTGTAATGTGACTTGATAGTGGTCCGTGTGTTCCATCTTGCAGTCCTCATATTGGGTAAGGGATAGATCTTGCTGCTCCACGACGTTCCCGGCGGGGGATTGGAGCTTGATTCTCTTAATATAGCTATACTCATCTTCTGTCTGAAATACAGCTTGATATCCCATCTTTTCGTAAAAATGATGGTTGTTCACTTGCCTGCTGGACGTCTCCAGATCCCACGTCCTCACGTCAGGGAATGCCTCTTCGATGAGACGGATGACCGTTGACCCGATGTGTTGTGCCTGCACGTCGGGATCGACAAATATGCGGTCGATCCTGCCGAAGGAGCTCCCCGTCATAGTAAGAATTATCCCGCCCACTACTACATCATGTGCAATGATCTTGAAATAGACCAATTCTTCGATCATATAGATCGTCATCTCGACCGAAGAATATCCAGGGGGCTGAATATTGTAATCGACGATAGAGTCATCAGACAGCCATCTCCGTGCTTCTTCATCAAACGTTCTTTTCATGATATCGGTCAGCTTCTCGGCATCGGACCTTTCGGCTTTTTGGATGGTAATCAATTGACTTCACTCCTTTTACTATTAATCCCAATAATGAAACACGATTTCCCCAACAGTCTTCGGTTTCCAATAGGAAACCTGCGCCCGTTCCGCCCGATTGAGGTGTTGAATCATCGGCGGTTCGATGGGTGTGTTCAGTTCACCAGTCTCCAACACGCTGTAGTACGGGGAAAACGCTTCTTTTAACAACACTCTGTCGACGAAGGAGATCCCACCGAACCCGATGGCATCGGCCATTGCAAGATAGGGGTAATGTTCATTGAACAGCACAAAGAGCTCATCCCCATTCCATTTGATCCGGGCATAGGCGAAATTCGTTGAAACATCGGCGGATTCGAATGTCAGTACCCGGCCACCCGATTCAGCCGCGATGCTGTAGCAAAGCTTTTGAAATAGGGATAGATCCGTCAGGGGAGGTTCCCCAGACTGCGAATCGAAAAATCCGGTGACGCCGGTGGGAAGGATGATCATGGTTCAGGCTCCTTTCACTTCCCTCTTATTCTACCAGAAAATGGGGTGTGGGGAGTTGGAGATAAAGAGTGAAAGTTGGTAATAAAAGAATAGAGTTGAAAATAAACCGGAAGAGTTGACGATAAAAATTCCCTTCCAAAAAAAGTTGGTAATAAAATTTCGAAAGTTGAAAGTAAAAGTTTAAAAGTTGATAGAAAAAATTCAAAAGTCGGTAGAAAAATAGGAAGGAAGCTAAAAAATGGAAAATAAAGGGTGTGATTTAAGCTCGAAACTCTCCATTTCAGACCAATGAAGCCTCATCCACCCCTAATCCCCCCAACTCAAAGTGATTTCACATAAAAAAATGCCACAATCCACTAGCCCCAACCCCCAACTCATCAAAAAAGGAGCCCCCTATGACCAACCAAGGGGACTCCCACGAACTTCAGCTCTCTAATTCTTTTCTTCTAGTAAATTCTTCTTTGATTTCAGCGAGCACGTCACGGTCTGTGACCAGTCGCAAGGCCGTGAGTGCCAGCCCTTTTGCTCCGAGGATCAGTGCTTCATCCCCTTTGGGCGATTTCGCTGCTTCGCGGAATGCATCCGTATGGGCGACGAGGCTTTCGGATCCGATCTGGACATAGGGATGGATCGTCGGGACGACCTGGCTGATGTTGCCGGCATCGGTGGAGCCGAGTCCGTTTCGCTCTTCGGTTGAAACATACTCGCCCAATCGTTCAAGCTCTTCTTTAAAGACCGCGTCATACGTCCGGTTCAATACCAGATTGTCGACTTCATTCTGGAAGGCAATGACGTTCAGCTTCGCCCCCGTTGCCAGGGCAGAGCCTTCTGCGATCGCCTTCACGCGGGCGGTCACTTCGCTGCAGGTTTTGCGGGTCGCGGCGCGGATGAAGAAGCGGGCTTTGGCGTATTCCGGTACGATGTTCGGCGCGTCGCCTCCATGGGTGATGATGCCGTGGATCCGGACGTCATCGGTCACGTGCTGGCGAAGGGCGTTGATCCCGTTGAACAGTCCGATGACCGCGTCCAATGCGTTGATTCCGTGATGTGGGGACCCCGCGGCATGGGCGGGTTTCCCGATGTATTCAAAATCCAGGGGATCGACGGCAAGGGAGTTCGATGTGATCCGTGTGGAGTTCGCCGGGTGCACCATGAGGGCGGCGTCGATTCCTTCGAGGAGACCGTGCTTCACGAAGCTTCCCTTGGCACTGCCGTTGGGGCCACCCTCCTCGGCAGGTGTACCTAGCAAAACGACTTCTCCGCCGGTTTCGTCGATCACCTTACTGAGGGCGATGGCCGCCGATACGCTCGTCGTGCCGATGATGTTGTGTCCGCAGGCGTGACCGAGGCCGGGAAGGGCATCGTACTCGGCGAGGAACGCAATGGCCGGGCCGGGTTTATCCGATTTCCGGCGGGCAAGGAGGGCGGTCTCATGTCCCGCCACCCCGCGTTCCACCGTGAATCCTTCCGACTCCAGAAGCTCTGCGTGGGTTTTTGAAGCGTAGAATTCCTCGTTGCCGATCTCAGGACGGTCGTGGATCGAATGACTAATGGCAATGTACTTTTCTTTATTTTCCTCAAGACTTGCGATGATCTGATCTCTCAATGTGTCGACGACGGTACTCATTTCCATTCCTCCTCAGGATTATTCTCCGATCTTGCTCAGTGGGACGAAGGTCGGGATCGTGCTTCCGTTGTATTCTTTTTCGATGAAGTCGGCTGTGTCTTCTTCCTGGTAGAGCTCGACGATTTTCTTGAGTGTTTTGTTGTCCTTGTCTTCTGTACGTGCGGCGATGATGTTGATGTAAGGTGTAGCCGTGTCATCTTCGTGGAAGATGGAATCCTTCACGGGGTTGAATCCGGCGTCGACGGCGATACCATTGTTGATGATGGATGCAGCGACATCAGGCAGGACGCGCGGTGTTTGGCCGGCTACGACCGGAACGATCTCGATGTTCTTCGGATTCTTTTTGATTTTATCCAGTGATCCGTTTCCGTCGAAGTCTTCAGGCAACTCGATGAGGCCCGCTTCTTGTAGGAGGAGGAAAGCTCTTCCCATGTTGGTTGCTTCGTTCGGCACGGCGATCTTGGCGCCATCCGGGATGTCGTCTACTGATTTATATTTCTCGGAGTAAAGGCCGAGGGGAGCGATGACGGTTGTGCCGATCGGTGTGAGATCGAGGTCATGCTCTTTCTTGAATTCGTTGAAGTAGGAAATCGTCTGGAAAGCGTTGGCATCAAGCTCGCCTTCTTCAAGGGCCAGGTTCGGCTGGACGTAGTCGGAGAAGCGGACGATTTCGATATCAATGCCTTCCTTCTTCGCTTTCTTGGCGACGAAGTCCCAGATGCGGTTATCGGAACCGCTGACGCCGATCTTGACCTTCGTTTCGTCTTTGCTGGCGCTTGAGCTGCAGCCTGCAGCAAACCCGCCGATTAGTAGAATGAGTGATAGAATGATCCATTTCTTCATGTTGTATCTCCTCGCTATCTTCTTCTGATTTTTTTCGATACGAAATTACCCGATGATTGCAGTCCCTGTACAAGGACGATGAGTATGGCGACGGTGATGACCATGACCCAGGTGTCAAAGCGCTGGTAGCCGAACGTGATGGCGAGATCCCCGAGTCCGCCTCCGCCGATGGCGCCTGCCATGGCCGATGCCCCGACGAGTCCGACGGTGGCGATGGTGAGGCTGAGGACGAGGGAGCTGAGCGCTTCCGGGACGAGGAAGCGGAAGATGATCTGGGTGGATGTCGCCCCCATGGATTCCGCCGCCTCGATGACGCCTTTGTCGACTTCAAGGAGGGAGTTCTCAATCAATCGTGCAATATACGGTCCTGCATAGAAGACCAGTGGCACGACGGCCGCGGCCGTTCCGATCGATGTCCCCACAATCAAACGCGTGAGGGGGACGATCGCTACCATCAGGATGATGAACGGGACGGAACGAAAGATGTTCACGACCCCGTTCAGGATGGTGAAAATAAAGGCATTCTCCCATAGATGACCCTTCCTCGTGATGACGAGGAGTACCCCGAGGGGCAGCCCGATCACGGTGGAGAAGAGGAGGGAGAAGCCGGTCATGACCAATGTTTCAATGAGTGCATCGATGATCTGCTGTGAATCAACTAGCATGTGGTGCGACCTCCTTCACGGTGACGTTTTCTCCGTTCATGACAAGCAGTGCACGGTTGATCTCGCTCTCGGAGCCGATGAGCTCGACGATGAGATGACCGAATGGTGTGCCCTGCAGCTCTGTAATATTTCCGAACAGCACGTTTACATCGAGGTCGAAGCGCTTCGCCACTTGTGACAGGAGCGGCTGACCCGATGAGGCGCCGACGAAGCGGATCTTGTAGATCCGTCCCGGTGCGTTTTCCTTCTGCACAAGCTCGAGGACCGATTCCGGGATGGAGTCGTTCAGCACGGAGCTCACGAAGTTCGCCGCCGTCTCGGTCTGAGGAGAGGAGAAGACGTCGAATACGGATCCGGACTCGATGATCTTCCCGCCTTCGATGACCGCCACCCGGTCGCACACTTCCCGGATCACCGACATCTCATGGGTGATCATGAGGATCGTGATGTTGTACTCACGGTTGATCTTTTTCAGCAGCTTCAGGATCGAGCCCGTCGTCTGCGGATCGAGGGCCGATGTCGCCTCGTCGCACAGGAGGATCGACGGTTGCGTGGCAAGGGCACGGGCGATGCCGACGCGCTGCTTCTGACCGCCTGATAATTGATCAGGGTACTGGTTCGCTTTATCTTCAAGGCCGACGAAGCTCAGCAACTCCGTCACCCGCTTCTGGATCTCTGCCTTGGATTGTTTGGCGAGGATGAGGGGCATCGCCACATTGGCGAAGACCGTCTTGGAGTTCAGGAGGTTGAAGTGCTGGAACACCATCCCGATCTTCCGCTTCACCTCGCGCACGTCTTTCGGTGAAAGGGCCATGAGATCCTGGCCGTCCACGATCACCTTCCCCGAGCTCAATCGCTCCAATCGGTTCACGGTGCGGATCAGCGTGCTTTTCCCGGCACCGCTGAATCCGATCACCCCGCATATTTCCCCCTGCTCAACCCGGAGGTCGATGCCATCGAGGGCCCGGACTTCCTTTCCGCCGCTATGATACACTTTCGTGGCGCTTTTGAATTCAATCATGTTCGTCATGCCTCCTGGTGGTTAAAAATAAAAACCCTCTTCCCGAGTTCTCGAGAAGAGGGCATGGATTCACACGGAATCAATGGTTCCCTTCTCATCTCCCAGGCGCGTTGCCTGCTGGAATTGGCACAGTACTTTGTGGAAAGTCTGCTGCCGAAGCGTCATCGGGCCAGTCCCTCAGCTTCTCTGGATAAGAAATTATGAAATTCAGGGTAAACAAAAGGCCCCTTCCTGAGACAGGAAGAGGCCGGAGATCCATAAGGAAAGAAAGATCCGTACTCTTCTCATCTCTCAGGCATCCGCCTGTTGGAGTTGGCACAGTGCTCAAGTGAGCCCGCTGCCGAGGTATCAAAGGGCCAAATCCCTCCACCTCTCGTGATAAGAAGTTGTGTTTGTTTAACGTGAGCCTTATTCTACGCCGGACTGTTTCCTGCGTCAACACCCTTTGGCAGAAATGAGACTGGCTGGAAGAAGTGGAAATGGGGTGAAAATAGGTCTATGGATTTATAATTAAGAAAATGAAAGCCTTTTATTTTGATGGGGATAATCGGAAAACACTTCTTTTTCACTAATTATTTATTTTTTTAAAAGTGAAGGATGGCCCTCCAACCAATCCGATGAGTGCAATGAAGCGGAGATGGGTCGACTCCTGCGGAAAGGCGGGCAGGTGAGACCCAGCAGGCGCAGCCGATGCGGCTCACCGCACGCCCCGCGGAAAGCGAGCCATCGCAGCGAAATGGAGCGGAACTCTTCCAATCTAAGAAAATTGTGGAACATTCCATTGACATCCAGCCTCCTCCCCCGTAAAGTAATAATTGAAAATGATTCTCATTATCAAGAAACGAAAGGGGAACCACATGAAAAAAGCACCGTTCTTTACCATATTGATGGTCTGTCTGCTCTTGGCGGCGTGCAGCAGCGGAGAAACAAAAACGGATTCGTCCGAGGAGGAATCATCGACATTTACATATGAATCAGAGCAGGGACCGGTGGAGGTGCCGAAAGAGCCGAAGCGGATCGTCGCCCTCACCAATGGTCCGAATGTGATTTCCCTCGAAGGGAAGCTCGTCGGGATCGATGAGTGGACCGAGATGAACCCGCTCTTCACCGACAAGCTGAAAGATGTGGAAGTGGTGGGTGACGATCAGCTCGAGAAGATCATCGAACTCGACCCGGACTTGATCATTGCCGGAAGTCAGACGAAGAACCTCGATAAGATGAAGGAGATTGCGCCGACCGTCGCTTTCACATGGGGGAAACTGAATTACATCGATCAACAGATCGAGATCGGCAAGCTGTTGAATAAAGAGAAAGAAGCGAAGGAGTGGGCGGATGACTTCCAGGAGCGTGCCGCGACGATCGGGGAGGAGATCCGCAAGAAGATCGGTGACGACGCCACGGTATCCGTCATTGAAACCGGGCAAAAGGAACTCTATGTCTTCGGAAACAATTATGCCCGTGGTTCTGAGATTTTGTATCAGGCCATGAAGCTCAACATGCCGGAAGCCGTGAAGGATAACGCCTTGGAAACGGGTATTCACGTCATCTCACCGGAAGCGGTAGGCGACTTCACTGGAGATTACCTCGTCCTGAGCAAGAATCCCGATGTGGACAATTCGTTCATGGAGACCGACACGTGGAAGAACATCCCGGCCGTGAAAAACGGTCATGTCATCGAGATCAACAGCAAGGAATCGACGTACAGTGACCCCGTGACCCTTGAGCATCTCTTGAAGACATTCGAGGATGGCTTTTTAGAAAAATAAAGAGCAGAGGGGGTCATTCTGTGACCCCTGCCGATTCCGGACGAAGAAAATGAAGCATGAAAGCGCCAAGGCCCAGCAACACCTGGCCAATACTGGCGATCAAGAGCTGTACCGATGGTAAGTACCATTCTCCCACGGATAGGGTGGCACCGATCGTCGCAATGAAAAGCAGGGCGCCCATGAAGAGGGTCGAGAAGAAAATCTGCGGGTCATACCGGATGAACCCTCTGATTGCTACGACCGCATTGCCCAGTCCGAAAACGATCATGCCCACGATCGCCATAGCCATCCAGCTGTCAAAAGGCAGATCTCCTGCCCACTCTGGTGGGAAGGCCGCAAAGATCCCTTTACCTGACATCATGGAACCACCGAGATAAAAAGCACCCACGCTCAGGGCCGCATTGTACACATTCATGATGGTTTTCTTCAACATAAAGCATTCTCCTTTGTGAGAGACTCGCCAACGAGGGAGTCTCTTTTTTTATGTTAAGGCATGGATGAAACCGTCCATTCGATCAGTCCGGTCAAGAGGACCAGGAAGACCATGAAGGAACTGGAGACAATGACCGCCATATGGTTTGTTTTGAAATAGAGGACGAATCCTCCGGCGATCAAGAGGAGCCAGGCGACGATCCCGGCGAGTGAAAACAGGGCAGGCGAGTTGGCAATCCATAGGATCGTAATGATCAGGTGGAGTGCCACCAGCACCCAGGCAAAAAGCTTCATGTAGATCACGTCTCCTTTTACATACTGGTAATGCCGTTGACGAGGATCACGAACATCAAAGTGATACCAGATAATGCGCCAACGGGGAAGGCGAAGCTCTTGTTATGCCGCAATTCATAAAGGCTGGCAGCCACTCCTGCTGCGCATAGCACACCCCATATAGGATTGAAGATGGCCCCGGCCACTTCGTCGGAAAACCATTCATATCCGCTTGAAAGCCAGAAAATCCAGTTAAGGATCAGGAGGCTCAAAACAATATAGGATAATTTCCTAGGAGGCCTGGTGTTTGTCTTCCTCACCATGTGCGCTGTCATGATGGAACCAAATGCGATCAATCCAATCACCAACAAAAAAATAATTGTAAATCCGATGATGTCCACGTCCATTCCGATGAATTTGTACATGTAGAATCTTGGTAAATGATTTCTATGACATGATTGTATAGGATTATTTATTGTAAAACAATAAAAAGTTTTTCTTTTTCAATAATAATTTGTTGTTTACCTCCGGATATGGTCACCATGAACAGGCAGCATGTGATAAGAACCCACTATCTATCTTCTCTATGTCCGCTTATTATGTGAGGAACACCTTATGCGGACATGGAGAGAAACTTTCGGTACAATCCAAAGGAGTCCCCTCATATTTTTACTCATAAGGGGACTCCTTTCCTATAGAAAGATTGCAATTGAGAGTGAGAATTGTTATCATTTAGATGAGAGATAAGCAGATAAGGAGATACAATCATGACAAACATAGCTAAAACGATTCGCGAACGCCGCTCCATAAAAGCCGGCTACATTGATAAAGAAGTCACACAGGAAACGGTGCTGAGCCTATTGGAGGATGCCGTCTGGGCACCGAATCACGGACTCCGTGAGCCGTGGCGATTCATCTTCGTACCGGCGGATGAGAAAGAAGGATTCGTAGAGGATCTCGTGAAAACTTTTCCGCCCGATATGAGGGACAACCGCCGCAACTACTTCAGCCAGCCTGCGGCGATCCTCGTCGTCGTCATGACCGAAGACCCCCGTCAGAAGCAGTGGGACGAGAACTTCGGAGCCATCGGCGCCATGATCCAAAACTTCCAGCTCCTCGCCTGGGAACAGCAGCTCGGAGTAGTGTGGAAAACAAATCCTCATATTTATGATCCGAAGGTCCATGAATTGCTCGGCGTCGAAAAGGGCGAGAAAATCGCCGGATTCCTGCACCTAGGCTACTTTGATGAGGTTCCGCCGGCGAAGAAGAGGACACCAATTGAAGACAAGTTTTCCGTTTACGGGAAATGATGATGAAGAAGGACTCACCGGGGTCCTTTTTTTTCTGGGGTGAATAAGACAATCCGCATCCGTCATATCCTTTGAAAAAAACAGGTGTGTGATCATGGGGATGAAAGCTCAGCATCAAGTGATCTTCTGCGCCATCCACAGTTCGAGTATCAAGAAATTCCTTCTCCTCGACTGTCTGGCGGGGACTGGTTTTTATTATATGGGAAAAGTGATGTCATCAAGCGTATACGTTGGGATAGCAAGTAGTGTCATTTGTACCGAAGGCATCAAACGATTGCTTCGAAAAAGATAAAAAAGGCCAACAATTTGAGTGAGTCTCGGGTTGTTGGCCTTTTGTTTATATGTTTTCTTAAAAAGGATAGATGGATGCAGCTCACCGGATGAAATGGGTCCGATAGCCAGGGAAATGAGAAACGTTGACGAAGTGTTGCTGCACGGTCATTCTTATATATGTGCTTCGATATAAGGATTAACGACAGAACACCTTCTTCCGGTTGATTGGGAGGAGGTTTTTTTGATTTTTTCTTGAATAAGCCCGCATTTTCGACTCGGATCGAATCCACGTCCCTGCAGTATTTGAACATCTAATTAAGAAATCATCCCATTAGATTATAAATCGTTGACACTCCGATTCTTTCATTTGGTAGCATATAGGGGAGGGGCAGAGAGGAGGTACAGAACATGGAGATACCCGTAATAGAAGAATTGCTTAGGATTTTGATGATTGCAGTCATGTGTAACCAACTCGTCATGGCATTCGCCATTTTTGTTGTGAAAGAATACTGGGTCCCCCGTTTCGAAAGGTCTATGAATGAACCGCCTCAAACCACTTTTCAACGGATCGAAAATGGACTGCACTATTCCTTCTGGGCGACAGGTTACTGGATCCACAGAAGAGTGGCGGGTCGGAAGTGGATCGTCCAGAAAAGCCTATTCCTTCTCTATATGTTGTTGGAACTGATCGTATTCATTTTGGTTTATCAAGTGTTCTTCTTAGTGTGGGAGATTGTATTCTATCTTTAATATTTGGTTAACGTTTAAGTGATGTATTTTTTGGGTTTATGCCTTTTTCAGGCATCGCATCTAGTAGGCATCAAAGCCTTCCGTTAGTTAGGTGATTCAATCATCGGTGCTTCTGATAGACCAACTTGAAAATCGCTTGTTCTTCTTACCATTCACAGAAGGGATTTGGCTTAAAGGAAACTCTAATACCAAAAAATCTGGCTGAGCAACGACTCGATTTCACCGTCACATAAACACTAAAAATAATCAGTATCACTATAACCACAAGCCAAAAACCTTCAGTAAACATTCCAATCACCTCTAATATACGTCGTTGGGATTCTTATGAATGCTTGCTATGATGATCTGATAGGCTGTCCCCTAAAGGTTCACTCCCCAATCGATTCCACCGTCTCGAACACTCCGACCCAGGCCTTTGTCCGGTCCGCTTCCGTCGGATCATCGGGCAAGTAATAGCTCCAACCCTTTGAGTCACGTTCAGCCGTTCCGTTCCAATACCCCTGAATAAATCCGGCGCTGTTTCTTTTGGCCGTATCAAGGGTCGATTCTTCATTGGTGAAGGCCCACAGGCCGATATCATCCGCCTCGGAGAAGAAGACGGGGATGTCGATGGAGTTGAAGAAAGGGGTAAAGGTTTTCTTTGCTGCTTCTTCAAATTCGCTTTTTATGACAATGATGGCGTCGTACTCCAGTTGGTCTTTGTTTGCCAGGTTCTGCATGGAGTAGGTGTGATAGGTGACCCCGGGGAAGTCTGCGGGTCCGTCTTCCCCGACAACGGCGATATTCAGAGGCTTTCCTTCGTATTGCAGGACGGTCTGTTTTTCCTCTTTTTCTTCCTTTTCCTCTGGCTTATCGGCGGATTCCGAACACCCGCCGATGATAAGCATGGCCAATAGCATGAGAGTCAATGGTCGGCGAATGACGTTCATTGTTTACCCTTCCTCGAAGAATTTGCCGCGATGACCCCGGCGATGATGGGGATACAGATGATGAGCCACGTCCAATAACTCATATAGCATTCCTCCTTTTCTGTGTTTATCCTTGTTAACACAAGTACCCATTTCTGGTAAGTATTATGACGAATGTAGCGCAATTCTTCCACATTCGATTTTATTTTTTACCTCTGCCTACAATCATCGGTGCTGTATTTAGTAGGATGGAAACAATGACAAGAACCCATAAGGCCTTTTCCATACCGGGTACCACATCCTCGAGGGCTGACCAGTCTCCCGCTTTTACCCACTGCGAGACGAGACTGTACTCTGCACACATCGTCAATGCGGTGAATGATAGCCCCAGCGCCATGGCGAGTTTGTGATCCTTTCCAGAGAAATAGAGGAAAAGATTTAATACCGTTGCTGCGATTGCGAAAAGTCCTAATATAATCCACATGGTGAATCCTCCGTTGGTCTCTTTTTACAGTCCATCTTACTATATCATATATTTCTTTATTTGGAATTAGTTGGATTTGAAAGTGTGTGTTTGATAGAATGATAGGTACGATGTTAAATAGATTGAATACTTAAAATATGGAGGTCATTATGCTTATCACACTCATCGTCATTGCATCTCTCTACGCACTTCTTCACCTTTTAACAGGATCGGTCCAGCTCTTCAAGGGCGATATTCCGGTTCAGAACGCTGTGCTGTTCGTGGCCGGAAGCTTATGCATGGCCGTTTATCTCGTTTTCTTCACGAATACCCTGGGGGCACTGGCATTACTTGCGGCAGGGTTTCTCGTGATTCAGCTCGGGGCCATCCTGAATGGGAAATTCATGAATGGGAAGGTGACATTCAGCCATCAGCTTGTCCGCTTCGTCCTCATGCTTGTGGTGGTGGGGGGATTCGGACTGGTGGTATGACCGGATTCCGTTTCTCAAAGAAGTATGACCTACTGCTTGGTTTGCATCCTTGATTTTGGGATAATTTACATATAAGTGGATTCTGTGTTTGGGAGATCCGTAGAAAAAGGACCACGGAAAGGATGTTGAGGATGTCACAAGCGGAAATCGTCTATGGTTATAGGAATACGAGTGATGCGCCGGTGAAGATCTGGCTGTCTGCCGCACCGGGTACGGAGGGGGTGACCTTCAGTCATGAACCGGACGAGCGGACCGTGCATCCCTTCCTGGGGGAGCAATTTTACTTTGAACTGGATGGAAAGGAAGAGCTTACGTATACGGCCACCTATGATTATCAATGGGGAAAAGGGATCGGTGATGACGAGAGGGAGTACTTTCTAAGGGATTGTCAGCTGATTCCGGTGAATGAGGAGATTCGGGAAAGGGTGCTTGCCATGATGAGTGGGGAATCGGAGCCCCGTCAGCAAGCGAAGCGACTCTTTGATCATATTGTAGAAGAATACAAGTATTCGGCCAGGATCAAGGAGAGGGGATTCGAAGCTTGCACAACGAGTAAGAAAGGGGACTGTGGAGAGCTCTCGGCCGTGTTTGCGTCTTACTGCCGTTCCATCGGGATCCCGTGCAGGATGATGATCGGGGCATTCCGGGGAAGGCACCAGCTCCATGCGTGGAACGAGGTGTACTTGGAGGAGTCGGGCTGGATGCCTGTCGATGTTTCTCTGCCCATGTACACATTTTTCCGCAATCCGCTTGCCAATATAGGATCGGTGGTGAAATGGGGTGCCCTTCGGAACAAGGAGCGATATTTCGGCGAAGTGGAAAAGGGAAGGGTCGTTTTTTCCATTGACCCTGAGATCGAGACGCATCCTGCTTATCGTGATGAACATCCTTCGTCTGACGATATGGTCTTTCCTGTCGCTGGTGAACCCTTTGCATGGGGGTTTGAATCGATGGAAGGCAGGGCTCCTTACATGCAGCCGATCTACCCACAGCTCCACCCGGTATTTGAAAAGGTAAGGGCGAAAAACGTTTTGGGTCATACCAGGGTCAGCCCCTCCAATCGGCTGGACCATTACTCCATGCGTATTAAAATTTACTCGTTCTCCATAGGCGCAATCCTTGTGTATATCTCTCTCATGTTGAACGTATGGAATATCGACACGCACATCACCTTCGAGAAATGGTTAGAGGGTGGTACGAGTCTATTGTTCGGAATATTCGGTGTTCTGACCTTGGCCAGAAGGGAATTCAACATTCCGATCCTCGTCCTTTCCCTTCTCTTTTCATTCAGTATCTTGAGCTTTTTAACTTGAGTTCACAGATACATCTTGGACGTCTTCGGCACGAGTCCGTGGATGCCCCTCTGCGGGAAAGGACGTGGATCTCCACGTCCTTTTCTTAATCCACAATCACCGAACGCACCCGCTTCAAAAACTCCCGGATCACCCGGGACAATCCATTATTGGCGTTATAAAAATACCCGAAGGAATACGTTTTATAATAAGGCGGGGCGAAGTTCACGAGTACGTATTCGTCGCTTCGGGATAATCCTGCGTCGGTGCGGAAGGCGTAGTCGAAGCCGATGTTGATGGCCGTGTTCGTCTCGAGGGCGAGGCGGATCGTGTCGACGTTGTTGGTGGTGAACAGGATATCGAAGGGGAGGGAGCTGAAGCCCTTCATGAATTCCTGGATGTACTTGTCATTGTACAGGACGATGGGCTGCCCGATGAGCATGTCCTGGGTGATGAGCGTTTCTTTGGCGAGGGGGGAGTGCTTGTTGACGGCTGCCACCATATGACCGTCGACGAGCTTTTTGAAAACGAGATTGCGGTATCGCTTTTCTTCTTTTTCCGTATAGGTGATGAAGCCGACGTCGACCTCGCCTTCGAGGACGCGGTCGATGATGAACTCGGTACTGTTTTCATAGACGGACGCCTTGACGTTCGGGTATTCCCGCTTCAGCTCCGTGATGACGCGTACGAGGATCTCCATGGGGCCGGGATACGTGGCGACCTTGATTTCGCCGTTCATGGTTTCCGTGTAGGTTTCGACTTCATCCATGAAGTCCTGGAGCTTCAAGAGGACGACCTGGGCTTTTTCGATGAGCCGGCGTCCTTCCTCGGTCGGGATCGATCCCCTTCTAGAGCGATGGAAGATGGGGATGTTGAGTTCTTTTTCCAGCTGTTTGATTGACTGGCTGAGGGCAGGGAGGGTGATGTGGAGTTGGTCTGCCGCTGCCTTCAGGGAGCCGGTTTTTCCGATTTCGACTATGTACTTCAACTGTTCAATCGTCATAGTAAACCTCTTTTTAGTTACGTTCTGCTTAACAAACGTTAATATTAACTAAATTTAACATAAGTGTCGTTCGTTGTATACTGAGGGTGTAGACAAGACAGAAGGAGATGGCACATGATGAAAGCACTAAGATGGCATGACCAGAAAGACATTCGTTTGGAAGAAATCGAAGAACCGGTGACAGGTGCCGGTCAGGTGAAAATGAAAGTGAAATGGTGTGGAATCTGCGGTAGTGATCTTCATGAATACTTGGGCGGACCGATCTTCATCCCGGTCGATGAGCCCCATCCTCTTACGGGCGAAAAAGCGCCTGTCACCCTCGGACATGAGTTTTCCGGTGAAGTCGTGGAAGTCGGAGAAGGCGTAAGCAATTACAAAATAGGCGACCGCGTCGTCGTGGAACCGATCTTTGCCACACATGGTCACCAAGGGGCTTATAACCTCGATGAGCAAATGGGCTTCCTCGGACTTGCAGGCGGCGGCGGCGGCTTGAGTGAATACGTGGCTGTCGATGAAGAGCTCCTCTTCAAGCTTCCTGATGACCTATCCTATGAACAGGGCGCACTCGTGGAACCGTCTGCCGTGGCACTATACGCGGTACGTTCAAGTAAAGTAAAAGCAGGGGATAAAGTCGCGGTGTTCGGTTGCGGACCGATCGGGCTCCTTGTGATCGAAGCGTTGAAAGCAGCTGGTGCGACCGATATCTACGCCGTCGAGCTTTCTCCTGAGAGACAAGCCAAGGCAGAAGAACTGGGAGCCATTGTCGTCAACCCGGCCGAAGTGGACGATACCGTGGCGGAAATCAGCCGCCTCACCGGTGGAGGTGTCGATGTATCCTTCGAAGTGACAGGGGTTCCGGTCGTCCTTCGCCAAGCAATCCAGTCAACAGGGATCGGCGGCGAAACGATCATCGTCTCCATCTGGGAACAGGGAGCGGAAATCCTTCCGAATGACATCGTCATCAAGGAACGGACCGTCAAAGGCATCATCGGCTACCGCGACGTGTATCCGGCCGTCCTTTCCCTCATGCAAAAAGGCTACTTCTCAGCAGACAAACTCGTCACCAAACGGATTCCCCTCGATGATGTCATCGAAGAAGGCTTCCAGAGTCTGATCAAGGAGAAGAATCAGGTGAAGATTTTGGTGCAATCGGAACAGAAGTAAAAGGCCGATAATAGAAAAAGGAGACCCAATTCGTTCAGGATGGGTCTCCTTTTCTATCTATATAGCGTGTTCAAACAAAAGAATCCGTAGAAATGAATAATGCGATTGATTACTTGTCCTCTACTAGAACCCTTTAAGTAAAATCTACGCCTGCACAACCCGCCGACTTGCCATCCCCTTCGACAAGCGCATGAACGGTCGATAAATCAGATACCCGATCAACGCGCCAACCGTACCGAGGATCACATCATCCACATCAAAGCGTCCTAAATGAAGCACATACTGTGCCAGATTCACAAGGAAGATGAGGGTGGCTGACTGTTTGACTACCTTCAACATCCCCGCACCCTTCATGATGAGGAGAGGTAGGAAGAACCCGAGTGGGATATAGAGAAGGATATTGCCGAACGTGTTGGATAAGATGATATCGACATTGTAATGGTTCCATCTTGTTGTGTATTCATACAGGCTGTGAAACGGGATGACGTTTGCATTCCGCACCCACGCGTCCATATTGAAGTATCCTGCCCCCTCAGGGATGAAGAAGTATCGATTGAAGTAGAAAGGAGTGGAGAAGTAGGCCACCATATTATTCACGATTCGTTGCAGCAGCAGTGCCCATAGCAGCACAAGGGCATAGGCACCTCCGGCCAGCTTCAGGAATAGAAGAACGCCTTTATTGAAAGGGGAAAACGACTCCTTCAGCCCGTCCTTCAGGGTTTCTTCATGGCCGAAGCTTTGCAGTGCCGCCTTGGTCGCTTCTTCCGGCTCAAGACCCTGTGCGATGAAATCGCTTTTCAACAGGTCGATGTGCCCCATCATTTCTTCTTTCAGCTCGAGTCGGTCGATCTCGTCCATGTCGAGTTTGTTTACAATGCGGTCGATGTAGTCTTCAATGGTTTGATCCATGCGAGTCCCTCCGAACATCTCTTGATTAGGGTGTTGACGTTGTTCCATTCTTGCAATTTTCGGTTCAGTTCTGCCTTCCCGTCTTCGGTGATGGCGTAGTATTTCCGGCGTGCTCCCGTATCGGGCTCCTGCCAGTAGGAGCGGATCCATCCCTTTTTCTCCAACCGCTTCAGGGCGGGATAGAGGGTGCCTTCGCTCATGCTGTAGAGCTCGTCGCTGTTTTCTTTCAGCGCCTTCACGATCTGATAGCCGTACATATCCTCCGAGCTGATCAGGGTTAGAAGCAGGATGTCGATGCTGCCCTTCATGATTTCTTTGTCCAACCGTCATTCCTCCTTTTGCATCGTGTTACTGTGTACATCGTTTTACAAGGTATAAATGGATTGTACCTTCTTCTATGAAAATTGGCAAGAACATTTAACAATTATTGAAACTTATTCCATCCTGAACTGGTATACTAGTGAATTAATAACCCAGTAGAAAGGAAGGATCCCCATGCAATTGACGATCCATACGGCAGATAAGGATGCGAGAGTCATCTCCCATCTGCTTGCGAAGAACCCGGCGAACCTCTACGAGCGTAGTCAGAACGGGCATCTCGTCCGGATGTTTTTCAGCACGTTCAGTGAGGATGAGGTGGAAGTGACCTTCTTCGTGACGCCCGACCCGATCGAACTGTCGAGGGACGGTTCGGAGAAGTATGACATCACTTCCTACATCAATGACCGCGAATTTTCCGTGAGCAGCATCTTCTGTACGTTCCTGCGCACGGCCCTCGGCACGGCCCTGAACGGCAAACCGAAGGAAGCCTACACGGAGTGGGTGGATCATGCCTTTCCGTTCACGTTCGAGTTCGGCCCCCTCGCATCCTCCTTGTCGGACGGGGCGATCACCGAGCTGTTCGAGCCCCTTGGATTTTCTGTGGGGATCGACCGGAGCGAAGGGGAACCGGCCGCCAGGTTCATCACATTGAAAGGGAGAACGACCCTCCAACTAGGACTGAGGCAGCTGTTCGTCCTCATCCCGGTCCTTGATCAGTACAAGCACTACTATATCGATGAAAAGGAAATCGACAAGATTGAGAGATACGGGGAAGGGTGGCTCGATGATCACCCGAAACGCGCATTCATCCTGCAGCGGGCCCTCCGCTTCAAGGATGTATACCGCCATGTTCTTCCCGAGGAAGGGAAAGGAAAGTCGGAGCCGGCAAAACCGAGACTCAATGAGACCCGGTATGAGTCGATTATCCAAGTGGTCAAAGGACTACAAACGAAATCGAGCGTGGTCGACATGGGCTCAGGGGAAGGAAAGCTGGCCACACGCCTCGGGTTTGTTCCCGGAATAGAAGAGATCCTTGCTGTCGAGCCTTCGGAGCAGGCCGCCCTGAAGGCGTTGAAGCGTTTCGAGAAAGCGGAAAGTCAGGCGGGATTCCTGAAACCGACAAACGTGATGGGGTCGCTATTCTATTATGATGAGCGCCTCCGGAATAAGGATGTGATCATCCTGTGCGAAGTGATCGAGCATATCGATGAACACCGCCTGCCGAAGATCATGGAGACGATCCTTGGTGCCTACAGACCGCGCACCCTCCTGATCACGACGCCAAACGCCGAGTACAACCGGGTGTACGACATGGGGGAAGGATACCGCCACCCCGATCACCGGTTCGAATGGACACGTGAAGAGTTCCAGACCTGGTGCCGGAATATGGACGGGGATCAAGCGTATGATATCACCCATCAGGGAATCGGTGATGACCATGACACCCACGGGCAGCCGACGCAGTTTGCCATTTTCACACGAAAGGAGGAATCATGATGAAGATTGTGATCCCACATGCCGGCATCGTCCTTCTCATAGGGCCGTCCAATAGCGGCAAGTCGACGCTCCTGCGCGGACTGGTCGAGCAGGACATTCTATTACCGTCCGAAATCGTGAGCTCCGATGAGTTCAGGAAGCTCGTCGGAGACGTGGAATTCATCGACTGGAAGGACAGGCCGAAGGAAGAAGCCGATGCGCTGTATGAAACGTACCAGCAGATCTCCAAGGAAGCGTTCGGGATGATGGATGCGGTGATCGGGGCACGCTGCCGCATGAACAAGCTGACGTTCGTCGATGCCACCCATCTGCATCCTGATGACCGGAAGCGCTACATCGCCATGGCGAAGGAGAACCATGTTCCCGTCGTGGCCCTCATCCTTGATACTGATCAGGATCAACTCCTTGAGCGCGATCTCCACAGGGACAACCCCCGGGGGAAACGCCGCATCAAGCAGCAGTACCAGGTTTTCAAGAGGGAGAAGCGCTTCGTGAAGAAAGAAGGCTACCGCGCTATCTATACGGTCCGTCCTTCTGATTCCGTCGAGTGGATCCGGGGAGCCAATCCGCTGGAACTTGATGTAGGAAATGGAGTCGACATCATCGGGGACGTCCACGGATGCTTTGATGAACTGATTGAGCTACTCGTGAAACTGGGCTATGAGGAAAATGAAGACGGATTCTACATCCATCCCTACGGGCGCACATTCCTTTCACTCGGCGACATCATGAGCCGTGGTCCCAAGTCTTTTGAGGCGATGACCTTTTTCCACCGGCATGTAGACCGGGGGCTTGCCCATATGATCGACAGCAATCACGGATGGAAGATCGCGCGCTACCTTGGGGGCAGGAACGTCACTTTGAGCCACGGAGATGAGTGGATCGTGGAGACGCTTGAGCGATACGAAGCGGAGCACGGGGAAGAGGCGGTCAATGAGCTGAAAGAAACATGGCGTAGCTTCCTATTAAAGGCCCCGTCCCATCTTGTGTTGAAGCAAAGCGCGGTACCGGTCGCAGTCTGTGCCCATGCCGGCATCAAGGATGAATTCATCGGGAAGGAGTCCCATGCAATCAGTGACTTCTGCCGGTATGGTGATACCGATGGTTTCCATGGAGACGGGCGCCCGGTGAGGAAGGATTGGACCGTTCATCATCACAATAGCCTCTTGATCCTATGGGGGCATGATCCGAAACCGAGGCCCCTTATGATGAATAACACCCTGAATATTGATCAGGGTGCCGTTTTCGGAGGAGAGCTTACGGCCTACCGGTATCCTGAGCGGACGCTGTTATCGGTGAAGGGAAAAGCGGACTATTCAGGCAGTGATTCAAATCCTCTCGAAGAGCTCGCGAAGAAGCGACTCGATCCGCCGAATATCGCCCTATTCCAGAACGGCTACAGCGTGGAGACGGAAACGTATGGGGAAGTGGCGATACCGAAGGCGCAGATCATCCCGACGATCGATGCCATCTCCCATTACACGGTCCCTGTCGAAGAACTCATCTACATCCCGCCGACCATGAGCCCGACGCCGAAAGCATCGACGATCGACGGGTTCCTCGAACACCCGCAGGACGCCATCGATTACTACCGGAGTCTTGGCATCAAACGGATGGTGGCTGAGAAGAAGCATATGGGCAGCAGGGGAATCGTGCTCTTATTCAAGGACGAGGAAGCAGGGGAGAGTGCGATCGGGCGCGAAACCCTCGGTGTCATCTATACTCGCACAGGGAGGCGCTTCTTCCACGAAGATGTGGAAGGTCGCGTCCTTCAATCCCTCCAGGAGAGTCTGGAGAAGGACGGGTATTTTGCCCGATACGGCACGGACTATGTGCTCCTCGATGCCGAGATCATGCCGTGGAACTTGAAGGCGAAGGAACTGATCCATCGACAATACGCCCACGTGGCGGAGCAGGCGCTCATGGACCGGGGGAGGCTGACGGAG
This sequence comes from Rossellomorea marisflavi, assembly GCF_001274775.1. Lineage (GTDB taxonomy): Bacteria > Bacillota > Bacilli > Bacillales > Bacillaceae_B > Rossellomorea > Rossellomorea marisflavi. The sequence continues at coordinate 414,650 of NZ_LGUE01000004.1, read as the reverse complement.
AAACTTGAAGCAGCCGTCGGGGAGCATGAAGGGATCAGCGCCTGGCTCACGGAGTATGAAGAGAAGCTTCATCATGCCGGCGTGTTCAAGGATGTGTATGAAACCTACTGCTGGGACGTAGAAACCCTCGAGGATATCCAGATCGCCCCGTTCCACGTGCTCGCCCACAGCGGAGAAACATTCTTCGATCAGCCTCATACATGGCATATGGAGAAGAACCGGGAGTTCGCACGCCTCAGTCCTCTCTTCGTGGAGACGGAGTTCAAGGTGATCGGCGATGATGCCTCGGAGCAGGATGTGATCGATTGGTGGCTCGAGATGACAGAGGATGGACATGAAGGCATCGTGATCAAGCCGGAAACCTTCCTGGCGCGGTCGAAAGGCAAGCTCGTCCAGCCTGCCATCAAGGTGAGGGGTCTGAAGTATCTCCACATCATCTACGGCATGGATTACACGCAGCCCGGGAACCTGGACCGCCTAAGAAAACGGAATGTGTCCAAGAAACAAAAGCTTGCCCTCCGGCAATTCGCCCTCGGCCTTGAAGGCATCAGGCGCTTTGTTGACGGGGAGAGCCTCGAACGCATACACGAGTGCGCCCTCGGAACGCTCGCAAGCAATGCCGACCCGGTCGATCCGAGGTTGTGAGTGAGTTAAGAGATGCCCTATCCTGTGGTCAAAATAAACTATATAAAGTGAGTGTATTGGCCACTAAGTGGTGTTTCAATGAATGACACTAAAGCAGAATGATCGCTTGTATCTCATAATGTATTTGAAGGTATAAGAGTCTTACCGTTGAATCTAATAGATAGGTAACTTAATTGGTAGGAGGAAAAGAAGATGGCAGAGGTTTTGATGTTCCATCATGTTTTGGGCCGAACAAAGGGAATTGAAGCAATAGCGGATCGATTGAGAGATGCAGGACATATTGTTCATGTGCCAGATTTATTTGATGGCCGCATTTTTTCTACGCTGGAAGAGGGCTTGGAATTCGTGAAGGGGATTGGATTTGGAGAAGTGTCGGCGCGTGGCGTTCAGGCGGCTAACGAACTTTCAAATGATATTGTGTATGCAGGTTTTTCATTAGGTGTCCCGGCTGCACAGAAGCTCGCTCAAACCCGTGAAGGCGCAAGAGGTGCACTGTTTTTCCATGCCTGCCTTCCGCCCTCGGCATTCGATTCCGAGTGGCCCAAAGACGTACCGGTTCAAATCCACGCAATGACTGAAGATCCTTTTTTTGTTGAAGACGGTGACATTGATGCGGCCCGTGAGCTTGTCAAATCAACCAATCACGCTGAACTCTTTTTATATGAAGGAAGAGAACATCTCTTCACAGAGAGTTGTTTACCGTCTTACGATGACGACGCGACGAAGCTTCTCATCAAGCGAGTGATCAATTTTCTAGGTGAATCTTAACTAAATACAAAGTATTGAGATCGGGTCATTATACGGCTACAAGATTCAAGCTCACTATCTTATAAGGTCAAAACAGCGATTTTCAAAAGATTAATGGAGTATAGGAGCAAAAAAGGTAGGATAACATCTATCAGTTTGATTCAGTAATGGTAGAACATAGTATCTTCTGCATCCAATCTTTGTCCTTTTATTCTTCCGGGTTACCTGCTCAATGAATGTGGAAAAGTTGAAAATCACATTCTGGTCTGCAACTTTTCTGTATCTTCCTGCTTGTCAAGAACAACTGTTGAACATACTATTAAGGGATGTACGAGTAGAGGAGAGATTATTGTGGAAATCATAGCAATTATATTAGTAGGGATCGTGGCAATCGAGCATCTGTTCATCATGATCCTCGAAATGTTCTTTATCCGATCAAAGATGGCCAAACGGGCTTTCAATCTGCCGGAGCATCTCCAGGGGGATCCCAATGTGGCCACGATGTTCGCCAATCAGGGCCTGTACAATGGATTTCTTGCTGCAGGGCTTCTCTGGGGATTAATTCTTGGAAGCACATCGACAGGCTATATGATTCAACTGTTCTTTGTGATTTGCGTGGTGATCGCTGCGTTGTTTGGCGGTTTCACTTCCAATAAGGGAATCATCGTGAAACAGGGGGTGCCAGCGATACTGGCGCTGATTACCCTGATCATCGTGATGTAAAGAAGAACACGCCATTCCGGGAATGGCGTGTTTTTTGCAACTGGATGGCTCTGTATACTGCATAAAAAAAATCATGATTCATACGTTCCGTAATGAGACCGATTCTGTCATATGTACGATCTTCACCTGAAGAAAGGGTAGAAATAAAAATAGTAGGAGGTTTGAGGATTCAGAGTTGAGGGTATTGGTAGATTGTGTTCATGAAAAGAGCAGGGAGATGGGCTCTCCCTGCCGAATTAAGAGCAGCAATTGCATTCCTTATCCTGGATGAGGATCGATGGAATGCCTTCGCTGTTTGGATTAAGGTAGTGTTGTTTGATGATCACCGCTTCGCTAAACTGCTCAATGATCCCGACCAGTTCGGATAGGTCATCAAGTTCCACATACCATTTACCTTTGATTTCATAAGCACAATCCAAAGGTTTCTCTCGGTTTCTGCAACCAGTACGTTCGATGTGGAATATCACGTATGGAACACACCCTGTAGTTTGACTTGGAAACATTCGTTCCCATTCTACTTCAGTGTATCCCATACAAGCAATATTCATAAATTCCCAATTAAATTACGTTTAAAAGTAGTAAAAATAAGACTTATTAAGTGTAAAATTTCCAATTGGAAAATGGGAATTACTCTTCTTTGGATGGGAGTATATCCACCCAATAGATATTCAGGGCTTTGACAAGAATATCAACTTTGTTAATAGATGCATTTGTTTTACCTCTTTCCAGGGACGAAATAAAGTTGATGGATAGTCCGGTTGCCTTGCTCAGTTCTTGAATGGTGATATCTTGTGTCCTTCGGTGGTATCTGAGCCTTCGTCCAATATATTGTGTTATCTCCAAGAAGAACACCCACTTCCAAAAAATAAGAACTAGGTGCAACAGCCCTAATCCTCTTTAGTAGATTCTTGTCCGGGGTAATTGCTCGTAGTAGGTATCGAGTAATTCATATCGAAGTAATCAAATCTGTGCAATTGTAGTTTTACCCTGCCATTTTAAACATAAACCTTTTTAAGGAATTCAATCTTAAAATTTTTTAATCTATTTTTAACATGGGCGTAAAGGTCATCATCCTTTTGAGGGGTGATGACCTTTTTTGTGTGTAGTCCTTAATGTGGTTAAGCATGTGAATCATTTCATGTTTTCAGTTGTCTGTCCGTGCATCTCAATCGAGGATTGGGTGTTCACTTTGCAGAGAACCATCTTCAATGGCTTGTCAGCAGGGGATTTCTTTTTCCAGTTCTGGACATACGCACTATACCGATTTGTCCTACCCCAATAAGATATAGAGATTCTATATAAGGAGGGGTTTGGGTTTTGGCGTTTCCGAGTAATGATCAATTTACACCGATTGAAGTTGGTGGTGTCCCGCTATTCGATGTAGTGGGGGATGAAAATCCGCCTTCAACGGATATCGTCGGGAATTCAACGTTTCCCGCAGGTTTTTTTGCCTATGATGGAACGAATGTTTATTTCAGGATTCGATTGGACGGTGACCCGCGTAATACGCAGCTGACGGGTTTTCGGAATTTTTCATGGGGTGTGCTCATCAATACGACTGGTGTGGCGGGGACCTATAACTGGTTGTTCAATGTGGATGGTCTGAATAATCGTGTGGGCTTGGTCCGGAACACGGTGGTGCAGGTCAATTCATGGACCGATCAGGCCGAAGGGACGAATGGGAACGGTGCACCGAATGTTTCCAGGCCGATCACGAATTTCGACTTTGCGCGTGTGTCCCCGGCTAATTCTTCTCTTGGTGGAACCCAGGATTTCTTTCTGGATTGGTTCCTGCCAGCAAGCGTTTTTTTCTCCACACTGGGTATTACTGACATGTCAGAGCTCAGGATCGTGTCGTTTACGTCGGCAAATTCGAACAACTATAACAAAGACTCACTCCGTACGAGCGAAGGATTTTCGTTTACCAATGCATTCAGTAATCCCGTCACAGCCGATGATGCGGATGTACGGGCGAGGCTGAGGACAACCAAACAGCTGACGAGTGGGCCGACTTCTGTTGTATTGGGACAACAAGCGACTTGGACCGGAACCATCAGGGTCCAAAATACGGGGGACTCGAACGCGACGACAATCTTCCTTCAGGATACGATCGGTCCGGATGTAGTGACCTCTTTTGTCGTAAACAGTGTGACGCAAGGACTGATCAGCTATAATCCTGCGACTAAATTACTCACGTGGAATGTAGGGAATCTCGGCGAAGAAGCTACGGCTACCCTGACATTCACGTTAATCGGCAGCTACACTACAAGTGGGACTCGATTATTGGACCGGGTAGTGGCTACAGGAGTGGATAGTTACTCTGGTGGAACGTTGACATCCAATACGACCGTCGTCAATGTGAATGTGCTTGCTGCAGCCACCATAAACGGAACCATTACAGACCAAACCACGGGTCTTGTTCTGCCGAATACGACGGTGACGCTCTTACAGGGTGTGACTGTGATTGCCACCACGTCAAGTAACGCGGCAGGGTTCTATTCCTTTACCAATGTCGTACCTGGCAATTACACCGTTCAAGCTTCAAGGACCAATTATACGACCGCTTCGGTCAATACGTCTGTCTCGAGCGGCAGTTCACAAACGGTCAATATTGCTCTCCAACCGCTTACTAGCAATATCACGGGTAATGTATCGAGTGGTGGCCCAATCAATAATGCGACCATCGTATTGACGAACACTTCCGGGACCGTTGTAGCTACGACAACGACCAATGCGGCGGGGAACTATAGTTTCACTGGCATCACTCCAGGCTCTTATAATCTCTCAGTCAACGCAGCAGGCTTTCAATCCCAGACTGCAGGGGTTACGACCGTTGCCAATCAGACGGCTATTGTCAACTTTGTCTTGGTGGCCAATCCCGGTGCGATTTCCGGGACGGTGAGGGATAGCGTGACGAATGCACCGATCCAAGGGTCTACCGTGGAGTTGCTTACTCCAACTGGTATTCTCCTTTCAACGACGGTTTCTGACGTCACCGGCCAGTACACGTTTGGAAATTTAGCACCCGGCAGTTATCAAGTAAGGGCCGTGGCGCTTGGCTATTCGACCTCGACAGTTTCCGCCCAAGTTGTTTCAGGAGCTACCACGACAGCCAATCTATTCCTTCAACAGAACCCGGGCACCGTATCCGGTCAAGTGAGGGATGCTGCGACACAGCTCCCGATTCAAGGGGCCACTGTCCAGGCAATCGATAGTCAGGGGTTTGTAATTGATGCGTTCACCACGAATGCGAGTGGGCAGTACACATTCGCAAATCTTCTCCCTGGATCTTATACGTTTGTATTTACTGCCACCGGATATGGCAGTCAGACAAAGGGTGCGACTGTTATCAGTAATACGACCACGATCCTCGATGCGGAGCTTGCTCAGATTGCAGGGACTCTTACTGGTACCATCACGGATCCGGGAAGTGCGCCGATTCCAAATGCGACTGTGACCATCTTCCAAAATAACGTACAGATTGCCAGTGTCTTGACCGATGCTGCTGGGAATTACACGATTCCTGGGCTATCTCCAGGATCTTATACCGTTTCAATCGGGGCGTTGAACTATTCAACGTTGACACTGGGTACGTCGATTGCATCTGGGCAGACGACGGTCCTCAATGCTACGCTGACGCCGAATCCTGGGACACTTACGGGATTGGTGACAGACACGGGCTCGACACCGCTATCGGGTGTGAATATCACGGTCACGACCAGTTCCGGTACAGGAACCATCGTAGCGACGACAGTAACGGGCAATGATGGTACCTATACGGTTCCTGGACTTGCTCCGGGGAACTATATCGTGGTGGCGAGCGGGACGAACTTCCAACAGGGCTCCGAGGGGGCAACGATCACATCCGGTGGCACAACCGTTGTGAACTTCATCCTTGCGGCTAATCCAGGTTCGTTGGCGGGGACCATCACGAATGCTCAAACGGGAACGCCGATTGCCGGGGCCAACGTACAGGTTAGGATCCTGGATGCCGGTGGATCCATCATTGCCACCGTCTCTTCCGATACAAATGGTCAGTATGCGGTAGGGAATCTGGCACCTGGGTTCTATACCGTGGTCGCCTCAGCGCCCAATTTCCAGACGAATAGTGCCACGGTCCAAGTATTCTCCAATCAAACGGCCACCGGGGATGTGGCGCTTGTGCCCAATCCAGGTAGCCTGTTCGGAACGGTCACAAGCAGTATAGGTTCCACACCGATTCCAGGTGCAACGGTGTCCGTCATTAACAGTAGCGGTATATTGATTACTTCCGTATTGACTGATCAAGCAGGGAATTTTACCGTTTCGGGACTTGCGCCTGATACCTATACCGTTACAGTCAGCGCTCAGGATTTCCAAGGTGGCTCGGTGGGTGCTGTCGTAGTATCCGGGCAGACCACGCCAATTGCAGTACAGCTCCAGCCATTCCCTGGCCAGATTATCGGAACCGTCACACCGGAAGTATCAAATACTGTTGTCGAACTGCGTGATGTCAATAATGTGTTCATTGATTCATTCATTACGAATCCGGATGGGACGTTCTCCTTCAATAATCTTGCCCCAGGTGTCTACACCGTAACGGCCAGTGCACCGAACTATACCTCAGCACAAGGCGGGGCGACGGTGACCAGTGGAGGGACAGCGGTCGTAAACCTGACGATTGTTCCGAATCCGGCATCGGTTTCGGGCAGGATCACCACGACCGGAGGCGCACCTCTTGCAACCTCAGCCGTTCAAGTGTTGAACACCAACGGGATCTTGGTTGCGACAGGGTCTTCCGACGCCAACGGCTTTTACACAGTCGGGGGACTTCCGGCAGGTTCGTACACGGTGGTGGCGACCGCTCTGAACTACGGGCAGCAGGTGAGGGGGGTTACCCTTACCATCGGGCAAGATCTGATGAATGTCGATTTCTTCTTGTCGCCGGATACAGGGAATCTGACAGGTCATGTATCGGATCTGGCGACAGGTGCGCCTTTATCAGGTGCTTCTGTAGTCGTGCTCGATGCGACGACTCAACTGCCTATTGCAACGACCACCACTTCTCTATTCGGGAACTATGTACTGAATGGTTTGGCTCCTGGAACCTATATCGTGAGGGCATCCCTTGCCAATTACTCTACTTCAGAGGTCGGAGCAATCGTACTCAGCAACCAGAATAGTACCGCTAACATCGCACTACAGGCGAATCCAGGCAGTATTTCGGGCAATGTGGTAGATATCAATGGCAATCCGATTACAGGGAATAACATTCAGGTCACCGTTACGAACGAGAATAATGTTGTGGTCTCGACGTTTTTTGCCAATCCGGACGGTACGTATCAGGTTCCACAGCTGGCACCAGGAACCTATTTCGTTACAGCTGGAGCTCCCGGATTTGCCTCTTCTACCGTATCCGCGATTGTCAACGCAGGTCAGACGGTACCGGTCACCAATGTTCTTACGCCAAATCCTGTCACCGTTACGGCCACGGTCTTGATCCTTGGCACCTCAACCCCTATTGCGGGTTCTCAAGTCCAAATCAAAACGGCAAACAATATCGTTATCGCAAATGGCACGACAGATGCCGCAGGCAATGTCACATTCACTGAACTCCCGGCAGGGACCCTGATTGTATCTGCAGATGCGCCGGGATTCGGAACCGATTCCAAATCTGTATTCGCCAATCCGGGTGAATCCCTGACGGTTGTGCTTTTCTTGCCGGATGATCCGGGTCAGGTCGTCGGGATTGTGACCAACCTTGCAACAGGTGCCCCGATACCCAATGCGACCATCACGTTGACGGATTTGACAGGAGTGGTCGTCTCCACTGCAGTCACAGATACAGCGGGCCGATATGCGTTTACAGGGGTCACACCGGGACCTTATCGCGTCACAGCCAATGCAACCAATTTCGGTCCGGAAATATCAGGCGTAACCGTTGCGCCGAACGTGATCAGTAACGTCAGCTTCGCTCTTCAACCGAATCCGGGGGTCATCCAAGGAACCGTTCGGGATGCTGTAACGAACCTTCCGATCCCGAATGCGTCCATCACCATCAGGCAATTCTCCGGAGATGGCCCGATCATTACAACGACGTTGACCGACGCGAATGGGTTCTTCCAGACAACCCAACTTTCACCTAGATCCTATGTGGTGGTGGCCAGCAAAGAAGGATATAGTACAGCCACTGTTTCGGCAGAGGTCGTGAGCAATAGTGTCACATCGGTAGAGCTGTTCCTGTCACCGAATCCCGGTGCCGTGCAAGGGACCGTCCGCGATGCTGCCACATCTCAACCTATACCTGATACCCTTGTTCGGGTCGTGAATAACCAGGGTACCATCATTGCCTTCATCCACACGGATTCGAATGGTTTCTATTATCTTGGTGGCCTGGCGCCTGGAGATTACACGGTCGTCGCAGTCAATCCACTATACCAAACCGGCTTTGCCGAAACGATGATCCTGCCGAATGTCACCAACACCGTGAATTTCTCTTTGCAATCGAATCCTGCAACCTTGAGTGGCCTAGTATTTGACGCGGTCGATCAATCACCTCTTCCTGGAACGGTCATTGAAGTCAGGCTTGCTGGCACAAATATTCTGGTCCGTCGTGTAACATCAGATGAAAATGGGCGATATATCATTTCCGGTCTCCCTGCGGGGACATTCGATGTGATTGCGGAATTGCAGAACTACTCCCTCTCAACCAATACGGTGTTCTTATCTGCGGGTGAATCTGAGATCTTGAATATTCCGATGAGACCGTTCCCTGCAACCGTGACAGGGACCGTTTACGATGCCGCTACCCAGTTGCCGATTGCAGGCGCCCTTGTCCGGTTGTTGATCCAGAATACGGACATCGAGGTGACCAGCACCCTGACATCCAGTGATGGAACCTACTCCCTTGGGAATATAGCCCCTGGGCAGTACAATCTTATCTTCTCGGCTGATGGATACGGGAACGTTGTGAGGCAGATCACATTAGAGCCCAATGAAGTAGAGGTGGTGGACGCGTTCCTGGATCCGAATCCAGCTACACTCACCGGTAGGGTATTCGATCAAGGAACTGGGATCTCCATCCAGGGTGCTCTTGTAAGAGTGTTTAACCAAGACGGGATCTTCATTACGAGTACGTTGACAGATGCAAACGGGATGTATGAACTGCCGGGTATCGCAGCTGGTTTATACTCCGTGATTTACAGTGCAACCGGATATGGAGCAGAAGCTAGAACGGTCGCCCTTCCTGCAGGGGCCACTGTGACCGTGAATGTAGGGCTGATTGCAGAGTCCGCTTCGATCCAAGGGACCGTGCGGGATGCAGTGACGGGACTTCCGATCCCTGCCGCCCTTGTCCAGGTCTTCACGATCGGTACAACAATCCCGATTGCATCGGTGCAGACGGATCAGCAGGGTCGTTACGTCATCAGCGGTCTCCTGCCTGAAGAATACCGAGTGGTATACAGTGCTCCGACCTACCAGTCGGAAACGTTCATCCTGTTCTTTAACCCTGGTGAGACGAAAACGGTCGATGCCGAGCTCACAAAGCTGCCTTCCAGAATCATTGGAGTGGTGACTGATATCGTGACCGGACTCCCGATTCCAAACGCGACCGTGATCCTTCTTCTGGAAGGGACGGAAATTATCGTAGCATCCACCAACACCGATCAGGATGGGAATTATTCATTGAACGGTTTGTCGCCGGGCAATTATAATCTCCGGTTCGAAGCGACAGGCTATCTCACAGAAACGCTCTCCATCCAGTTGGGAGTGGCGGAGACGTTAACGGTGGATGAGTCATTGAGGCTCCTTTTCGGAACCGTCATCGGTACAGTCAGGGAGGCTTTGACAGGAGAGCCGATCAGAAACGCCCTGGTCCTTGCTTTCTCAGTGAACGGACTGCCTCTTGGTGCGGCAATAGCAGACATCAACGGAAACTATTCCATCGATGGATTACCTTCAGGTCCGATCGTCCTCGTCGTCAGGGCCACAGGCTTCCAGACCCAGATGAGGGAGGTCACGATCATCGGAGGAGAAACCATCCAGGAAAACTTCAATCTCCTCGGAGATCCGGCCGTCATCACCGGTTTCATCACGGATGTGCGAACAGGAGAGCCGGTTCCTCAAGCCCTTGTTCAGGTGTATCCATTCGGCTCCGACGTACCGATCCGCTCGACGCTGTCGACTCAAAATGGCTTCTATATCCTCTTCGGCCTCCCGCCTGGACGCTATGTGATCCGGGTCAGGGCGTTCGGCTATCCGGAGAAATTCGTAGAGGTCACACTTCTTGAAGGGCAGGTCCTGAGGCTCGATATCCAGCTTGGTAACGTGAACCCACCACCGCCGAACGATCTGCGTCCGGAATGCATCAAAGCCGACAAACTGTACGACTGGGTATTCGCTCCGTTCAGGGAGTCCCAGAAGGTCATGATCCCGCCTGACTGCAGGGGAATCGTGGAAGACGCCCTCGCCCTCGGCGAAGACGTGACGATTTCCTGCAGCACCGGAGCCGCAAGCTGCCGCGTAATCGGGTACGAGAACGGAAGGCCTGGCGTTGTGAACGTCAGGATCGAGATCCCAGTCACGCTCACCCTTGAGGTGGAGGAGGGTGGCTCATGCGTCATCGAGTATCGCGCCTATCTCGACCGTTCCCTCGCCGTCTGCATTCCGGATGGCCTCAACGCCGGGAACATCGATTGCTCGCTCCTTGAAGTGAAATGTATGGTAGATGGTGGAGTCCTTACCGATCAGTTCTTCGAAATCGAACTCCTCGCCTGCCTACAGGTCGAAGTCCATGCCAACGTCACCCTCGAAGTCCTCGCTGAATTCTGCTTCCCACGTGGAAACCCTGAATTCGTCGACCAGGACGCCAACTCCAGCTGTGACTTTCCGGAATGGCCTTTCAACTGCTAACACATGACCGATCCCATCTGGGGTCGGTTTTTATTTACTAATAAGTCTTGCGTGTAGGACTCAGTGTGAATAGTGAAAACGGTATGGGATGAAATATCCATTTCCCAGTAAAGATTTTCCTTAAATAGCCGATAAGAAGAGTGTTGGAGATATCTACTACCTGGAGGTTTTAGCATGAATAGACAGTCATTAGGAAAACAATTCATCGGAGGCGAGTGGAGAGACGGGAACAGCACCGGTGAAATGGTGAACATCAACCCGTACAACGGTGAATCCATCGTTACATATAAGCTTGCAAACACAGAAGATATAGATGCAGCCTACCAAGCAGCCGCAGAGGCGAAGCTCCAGTGGGATAAAGTAAACCCGTTCAAGAAGCGCGACATCCTAGAAAATGCTGTGAAATATATTGAAGAGAATGAAGAAGAAATCATCTCGATCATCATCGATGAGCTCGGTGGGACACGATTGAAGGCCGTATTCGAGATCGGTCTTGTGAAAAACATGATCAAAGAAGCAGCCACCTTCCCGATCCGCATGGAAGGCAAGATCCTGCCATCTACGATCGATGACGTGGAAAACAGACTGTACCGCATCCCGGCTGGGGTCGTGGGCGTCATCAGTCCATTCAACTTCCCGTTCTTCCTATCTGTTAAATCCGTGGCACCTGCACTCGGAGCCGGAAATGGCGTCGTCCTGAAGCCACATGAAGATTCCCCGATCACAGGCGGGACCCTCATAGGGAAAATCTTTGAAGAAGCAGGGGTGCCGAAAGGTCTTCTGAACGTTGTCGTTGCAGATATTAAGGAAATCGGGGACGCGTTCGTGGAGCATCCGATCCCGCGCATCATCTCGTTCACCGGTTCAACGGGCGTCGGAAGCTACATCGGTCAAGTGGCCGTGAAGAATTTCAAGAAGCCTCTTCTTGAGCTCGGTGGAAACAGTGCCTTCATCGTACTCGAAGACGCAGATCTTGAATACGCCGTCAATGCAGCGGCCTTCAGCCGTTTCACCCACCAGGGGCAGATCTGTATGTGTGCGAACCGCGTGCTCGTCCAGCGCTCGGTCTATGATGAGTTCGTGACGAAATTCACGGCCAAGGTGTCGACATTGAAAACGGGTGACCCGAAAGATCCGGACACCATCATCGGGCCTGTCATCAACGATCGCCAGGCGAAAAACCTCGCCGCCCTCATTGAAAAAGGAATCGAAGAAGGCGCGAACCCTGTACTCAGAGGAAGTAACAGCGGACGCCTCTTCGAACCGACGGTGCTCGCAGATGTGACGACGGATATGACCGTTGCCCAGGAAGAGCTCTTCGGTCCAGTCGTGTGCATCATCCCGTTCGACACAGAAGAGGAAGCGATCGCCATCGCCAACGAGACCCGCTTCGGGCTTAGCGGCGCCGTGCATACATCGAATCTGGAGCGCGGAGTGGAGTTTGCGAAGAAGGTCCACACCGGGATGATCCACGTGAACGATATCACCATCAACGATGAGCCGATCGTGGCCTTCGGTGGGGAGAAACAATCCGGCATCGGCCGCATGAACGGGGAGTGGAGTCTGGATGAATTCACGACCCTCAAATGGATCTCTGTCAACTACGGTCAGCGTCAACTACCATATTAATAGAAAGAATGTGAATGAAGATGGCAAACAAAAGTGTACTAGAATCATTCGTCCAGGTCGCGCCCTTGTTGAACAGCCTGATCCAGGATGACATCACCGTCGGAATCTATGACACGGAAAAGCTCATCATCAACATCCCCGGGAAGACGTTCGCCTTGAACGTCAAGCCGGGTGATCCCCTCGTTGACGAGGATATCGTCACGAAAGCAATCCGCGCCAACGAAGAACTGACGGCGGTCCTTCCAAAGGATCTGTTCGGATTTCCCCTGATCGCACGTGCCATCCCCCTTCATGATGACGAAGGCAACGTCATCGGAGGCGTCGGGATCGGGACGAGCCTTGAGAAGGCGAGCGCCCTGTTCGAGATGGCCGAAAGCTTCTCCGTCATCGTCGAGCAAACCGCTGCATCTATTGAAGACATCAGCACTTCCGTCACCCAACTGTCAGGCCGTGTGACCGATATGACTGACCAGATGAAAGACGTCAGCTCCAGCGCAGAGGAAATCGGCGAAATCTCCGGAGTCGTCAAAGGCATCTCGGATCAAAGTAACCTCCTTGGGCTGAACGCGGCCATCGAAGCGGCACGTGCAGGCGAAGTCGGAAAAGGCTTCTCCGTCGTGGCCAACGAGATCCGCAAGCTCGCCACGAACTCAAAAGAGAACGTGACCCAGATCAACGACATCACCAAGAACATCCAGGGACTCCTGCTGTCCCTGAACCAATCATTCCAGGAAGTCTACACCCTGACCGACACCCAATCAGGATCCATCCAGGAATTCTCAGCCACCATCCAGGAAATCAGCGCAAAAGCACAAGAACTCGCCCAGCTCGCAGAGAGAACCCTCTACGACGGGAACTGAATGAAGAGAAGTACGGGCAGCCCCCGTGCTTCTTTTTTTGGTGGTGCATGGGGACGGTTCCGGTGCGTCATCTTTTTGGCGTATAGGAACCGTCCCCATGCGCCGTTATTGAGTTGCCCGATCCCTTCCTTTACACTTACTAGTATTGAATGATAGAAGGAGTAAGAAATGAAGATAACTAGAAACCAACTGGAAAACCAGCAAATTTGGATTTATGCCATCGCCCTTCTCATCGGCGGGGCAGTGGGGCTCCTTAGTCCTGGAGCAGGGAGCAGTCTGGATGCGGCGATCTCACCGTTGATTGCGATCCTGATGTACGGGATGTTCACGCAAATCCCGTTCCTGAAGCTTCGTGAAGCCCTGTCGAATCTGAGGTTCATGATGGCATTATTGATTGCGAATTTTATCGCGGTACCTGTCATTGTCTGGGTCCTGATCACACCCTTTCCTTTGGCGCCGCCCGTCCTGCTGGGCGTATGCCTCGTTCTCCTCACGCCGTGCATCGATTACGTGATCGTGTTCACCCAGCTCGGGAAAGGGAATGAAAAGCTCATGCTTGCGTCCACACCGGTGCTGTTCGTCGTGCAGATGCTCCTGCTACCGGTATACCTATGGCTGTTCATAGGCGGAAACATGGCGGGAATCGTGCGCGTCGGTCCCTTCCTTGAAGCCTTCCTCTTCCTGATCGTGGTGCCGCTCATCATGGCGCTCCTCACTCAAATTTGGGCTGGCAGGAAGACGGCCGGAGCCCGGTTCCTCGACTGGACCGCGTGGCTTCCCGTCCCGTTCATGGCCTTTGTGCTCATCGTCGTTGTCGCCTCGCAGATCGGCAAGGTGTACAGTGACCTCGATGCAATCGTCCGCGTCATCCCGATATACGTGCTGTTCCTGGTCATCAGCCCGATCATCTCCCGTGCCATTGCGGCCATGTTCAAGCTCGACACGGGGGAAGGCCGTGCCCTCATCTTCAGCGCCGGCACGCGGAACTCCCTGGTCGTGCTGCCCCTCGCACTTGCCCTGCCGGGGGACTGGGCACGGCTCGCCGCAGCCGTCATCGTCACCCAGACGATCGTCGAGCTCGTGGGGGAGCTGGTGTATATCAAGGTCGTACCGAGGTTGATGAAATAATGGAGGGACCCCGAGGCGTACTAGAGAGACCTAACAAAATGAGACTGAATAAAACACCTTCAAGTAGTAAGTAATTCATTTACATTTGGAGATGTTTTATCCTGAGGAAGTTAAGAAAGAAGTTGTCCGTTTAAAATTAGAAGGAAATTATCCAAATCAAGAGCTCACGGACATGTTTGGAATCAAGAATCGATTTCAGATTAAGACTTAGGTGAGATGGTTCTAAAATGGAGAGTTTCATCGGTTTGCTCAACCTCTTGGGAAACAATATTCTTATGGGAAAGTTTCAGATGAGGATAGTGAACTAGCTCAGTTACGAAAGAAAGTCGCTTATTATGAAATGCGTGAGGAATTGGTGGTAAAGTACAGGGAAATCGATAGGAAGTGGTCCCAGAAGTATTCGTTCAAATCGTAGAGATGTTAAAACATAAATAATCCGTTATGACTCTTTGTGAATGCTTGGAGTGGATGAGGCTACTTATTATCGTTGTTGTAGAAAGTCATGGGGACCGTCGGAGTTAGAGGAGAAAATCATTAATCTATGCGTTGCGTTGAAATTTCGCATTGGGCACCTGATGGTTTGCGGCATTTTGCGTAAAGAGCATAATCTCGAACTCAATAGAAATACGGTACAGCGAATCATGCAGAAATTCAACATCCAGTGCCAGGTTAAAAAGAAAAGACAAAACTATCTAGCTGGTGAAAGTGAAATTGTCGCGAATATCTTAAACAGAGAGTTTACTGCCACGGAACCGAATGGAAAATGGATGACAGATATTAGCTATCTTGCTTATGAGGAGAAAATGATATATTTATCAACAATTAAGGACCTGTATAATAATGAAATTCTTGCTTACACCATAGGAGATAAACAGGATAAAGCGTTGGTGTTAGAAGCGTTGGTGTTAGATACGTAGAAAGGAGCGTGTGAGGGTCAAAATGTATCTGGATGCGTCCTTCATAGTGATCAAGGATTTCAATATACCTCCAATGATTTTTAGGGATACTGTAAAAAAAGGCATTATCACAAGCATGTCTCGACGAGGAAATTGCTTTGATAATGCCGTCATAGAAACCTTCTACTGTTCTCTAAAGTCAGTTCTTTGCGGTTTTTTTATTGATTGGGATACTATTATTGGTTACCCATATAAGAAACAAGCAAAGGTCCGGCGATTAGCCCAATAATGATAAAGATAACTGCGAATATAATGAGCGTGAGGCCTTGAGATCGTGCGCCATAATCTTTACGTAATACATACCCTAAACCTATAGCAATTACCCCAAATAAAAAAGAACTAAAAAAGGCCAAAATGACAGAAACCCAACCCAGTACCAATAGTATACTTTTTCCTGATTTTTCGATGGTGACTCATCCTTTCTAGTATGTTAGTTGATTCATGAGAGTTTATGTATCCCCACATAATATCTATGCTACCTTTATCTAATAATATTATTCTTAATATTGCAACTATACATTGTCCTATCATAAAAATCGAATGCTGACTAAAATTTAATAACGGAAAGCGATAAAGTCGCTCTCCTGTTGTCTAACGTGATTACAAAACCCCTCTTATTCCAAAGAGGGGTTTTGATTCAAATCAAATTAATAAACATTGTAAGAGTCTCTACCCACATATAAGTTTAGCGTCATGTCGGTTGAAGCACCGCCTACAAATATAGAAAAGATTGTTCCATCCATTTGATAGGGCTACTTACTTAGTGCGCGTAGAAAGGGCGCTGCAGAATTCGTCCGGGCGATGGTGTTTAAGGATGGCATAGATTTGTGATTGATGATGGAATTCAATCGGCAGGGTGATCGCTTTCCCATTTATCAACTTGATCTTGGTCCGAAAGTTCCGGATACCCACAGCATCGACCTGATACAGATTAATGGACGTCTTCTTGCCCAGATGTCGATGAATCAGCCTGTGACCTTTCAATTCAAGCGTATGGCGGAAGGGAGGACCGACTTTCATCTCAAAGTAGCTTTCAAGAAATGCATTGTTTGCGAATGCCTTTGAGGGTGTCTTCGAGACGATGATGGAGCATGAGCACAATGGCAAAGGATCCAGCGACAGCCATACAATTCACTCCTTTCAACTGTGTGTGGCGGGTAGCCCCTAAGCAAGTCATACCCGTACGATTCCTCTGTATTTGCCCTTCCTGGTAAAGTCTCGGGCCATTTTCTGACTCGGCCCATTATAGTTAGGCTTACTCCCCGGGGACGGCGCCCCATTGCGGAATGGTTTATCCAAGACGTATTCCGTGCGTCCAATTTGTTACCGGTTCGAATATTGGTTTTATCTGTACCATTATGATTTTCCCACGCCCCGTCCGCATCGATGATAGGGGACAATTGGTCATAAAAGGTGAGTTACCCAATCACGGTGCCGCTTGGATTGCTATGCTCGAACCATTTTTGATACAAATCGTATAAGAACTTATTTGGGATGAGATTCTTCATGTAGCTCATTCCAGAAATCGAGCACCGGGTTATTCTTCTCACGGTACTGATCAGGAAGATAGACGGAGGCTTGCGGTACGATAAATTCATCAAATGAAAGGGACAGGGCTTTGAACAAGGTGTACTCCAGCACCTCTTTACGGGCGATGTAGTCCGAATTGATAAAGCTTTTCTCCCCGTTATTGGTGAATGACTTGATGAGCGGAACTATAATCAAACGACGATAAAACGAACCAGTTTTAACCTTCGTCTTCGGCAGCCCGTTCATCATTTGGATATTATGACCCCTGAACTGCACGCGCGCCGGATCCTTATGCTTCCGGTTGATGATGACGTCATCCCCCCTGATGCTCGCTTTGTAATCCTTCACGGAATTGATATATTTGTCCACGTCGTTCTCATCAGCGATGTTAGCGGCCACACCAAGCAAGTCCTGCTTCTTGAATTCATGATTGAAATTGACCACGGAAAGAGACGAATAGTTTCCCTTCTCGAGCAGATTCTTGATGAGCTGGCCGTCCTGATTCTGAATAAAACCAAATCGATTTGTTCGGCTGCAGGCTTGCGGCGATCACTTGCCATAGAAGCTCATTGACCTCTCGGATTACCGACAGTCCTGCCAGCCAAGACTCAACATCCCAATGCGTACCGTCTGACTCTTTAATGATTGGATTCGTAGCGTTACGAGTGTAATCCACGTTAATTTTGGTCAGAAAGATGTACTGCTCGCTGAAGGGTTAAAGCTCACCTGTTTTCTGGTTGTAAATGCCATTATTCACGGGGAGCAGGTGAGAATCGGTTGTCGCGCTGACTTCTAGGCAGTAAGTATTGATGATTCTGATGGCTTCTTCGATTTTAGGGCGTGACCGCACCTACTCCACCCATCCTATTCCTCCCAAACCCCCAACACCAAAAAAATACAGACGATACCAAAAGAGTGCTAGTGAAAGCGATTACATTCATGATGAAGGACCCATATAATCAAGATGTACCAACACGTTAAAGGGGGATTCAAGTGTGAAGAAGATGTGGAGAATGGCTTCATTTTTAATGGTTCTGGCTTTATTCATGGGGATGCTGGCCGCTTGTGGCAGCAGCAGTAGTTCAGGCGGAAAAAGCAAGTCCGGTGTCGATATCGGGATCGTTCTTCCGACGAAGGATGAGCCGAGATGGGTTCAGGATGAAAAACGTTTCAAAGATGCGCTGAAGGATTCGGATTACAATGTTGAGATCCTGTTCAGCCAGGGTTCATCTGCCAAGGAAAAAGAAAATGTGGAAACATTGCTGAATAAAGGCATCGATGTCTTGATCATCACGCCTCAGGACGGGGACGCTGCAGCAGCGGCTGTCGAGTCTGCGAAGAAAGAAGGCGTAACGGTCATCTCATACGACCGATTGATCACGAACACGGATGCCGTTGATTACTACGTGACATTCGATAGCGTCGCGGTCGGGGAAGCTCAAGGTCAATACTTGATCGACCACGCAACAGGTAAGGATGTACCGCTTTACCTATATGCGGGGGCAGCGTCTGATAACAACGCGTTCCTATTCTTCGAAGGAGCTTGGAAAGCCCTTCAACCGAAAATCGCTGATGGCACATTCAAGATTGCCAACTCAAGTGAAGCAGAAGGCCTGAAGGATACGGCAGAACTCAGCCGTGACCAGATGAGTAAGATCCTCGGTCAGGTGACAACGAACTGGGATCCAAACGAAGCCAAGAACAAGGCTCAAACGCATTTGACAGCAGTCGGAGCGGACATGAAGGGTGACGTAGCCGTCCTTGCACCGAATGATGGTACGGCACGAAGCATCGCGGATGTATTCGGTTCCGATTCAGAAGTGAAGAGCTTTGTAGTCACAGGTCAGGATGCAGAGAAAGCATCGATCCAATATGTGATCGACGGCAAGCAGTCCATGACGGTCTTCAAGGATGTCCGCACACTTGTAACGGATGCCATGGGTATCGCAGTCGACGTGCTTGATGACAAGAAACCTGAAACAACCGGTTCTTATGATAATGGGAAGAAAGAAGTAGAAGCGAAGCAAACGGAAGTCATCGTAGTGGATAAAGAAAATGTGAAAGAAAAGCTGATTGATTCCAAATACTATGAAGCTAGCGAATTCACAGGTTTGGAGTAAGAAGGATGTGGTGGCGGGGCAATCCCGCCACTTTTCCACCTGTCATTGCTTTTGTTAAAGGGGGTTAACGAATTGAAGAAGTATTTGCTGGAGATGAATGATATCTCCAAGGAGTTTACAGGGGTCAAAGCACTGAGCGATGTGAATTTCAAAGTCGAGGAAGGCGAGATCCACTGTCTGATCGGGGAAAACGGGGCTGGGAAGTCCACGCTCATGAAGGTGCTGAGCGGTGTCTATCCATATGGGACCTACACGGGGGACATCGTGTTTGAAGGGGACGTTCAGCAATTTAACAAAATCAGTGACAGTGTGCAGGCAGGCATCGCCATCATCTATCAGGAACTCGCTCTCTTCCCGGATCTCACGGTCTATGAAAATATCTTTGCAGGGAATGAAGTGAAGGTCGGCGGGTTCATCGACTGGAACCGTACGATTGTGGAAGCCCAGAAGCTTCTGAAGAAAGTGAAGCTCGACGTGAATCCCGATACGCTCATCCGCGACCTCAGCGTCGGGAAGCGTCAGCTCGTGGAAATCGCGAAGGCACTCAGTAAGGACGTCAAGCTCCTCATCCTCGATGAGCCGACGGCGGCCCTGAATGAAGACGACAGTGAGAACCTGCTGGAGCTCTTGAAGGATCTGAAGGCTCAAGGCATCACGTGCATCATGATCAGCCACAAGCTGAAAGAGGTCATCCATATCGCCGACAAGGCGACGGTCATCCGGGACGGGCAGACGATCTGCACCCTTGATGCCTCAACGGGCCAGATCACAGAACCCGTGATCATCAAGAACATGGTCGGGCGCGCCATCGAGGATATCTATCCGAAGCGTCCGAACAAGAAGCACGGCGAGAACATCCTCGAGCTTCACAACTGGTCGGCGTATGACCCGCAGCTCGGCCGCCACGTGATCAAGAACGTCAATCTGTCGGTGAAAAAAGGCGAGATCGTCGGGATAGCAGGACTCATGGGCTCCGGGCGCACCGAGCTTGCCATGAGCATTTTCGGCAACGCCAAGCACTACAAGCTGGAAGGGGATCTCATCTGGAACGACACCCTCACCGTCCTGAAGCATACGCGTGATGCCATCAAGGCGGGCATCGCCTACGTGACGGAGGATCGGAAGGATGATGGACTTTTCCTTCTCCAGGATATCAAGAGCAATCTTTCCGCTGCGAACCTCGGGGGCATTTCCTCCAAGGCCGGCGTGATCAATGAAAACGAAGAGATTCGGGTAGGGGAGAAATATCATAAATCCCTTCATATCAAGGCGTCATCCCTTGAACAGCTCGTCGGGAACCTGAGCGGGGGGAACCAGCAGAAGGTATCCATCGGGAAATGGCTGTTCGTCGGACCGAAGCTGCTCATCCTCGATGAGCCGACGCGGGGAATCGACGTCGGAGCGAAGTTCGAGATTTACACGGTGATGAATGAGCTCATCGAACAGGGCCTCAGCATCGTCATGATCTCATCGGAACTCGGGGAGGTCCTCGGCATGAGCGACCGCGTATACGTCATGGCCCAGGGCCAGATCAAAGGCGAACTTCAAGTCGAAGACGCCAATCAGGAAAAAATCATGGAGCTAGCAACGCAATAAGGGGGTAGACAGAGATGAATATTTTTCAAGAAACAAGGATGCTGATCCGGGACAACATCCGTGACTACGGGATGTACATTGCATTAGCCGTTATCATTCTAACATTCACATTCATGACCGACGGGCTGTTCATGACGTCGAGGAACATTAGTAATCTATTGGATTCCGCCGGATACATCGCGGTCCTTGCCGTGGGGATGACCCTCGTCATCGTCATCCGCCACATCGATCTATCGGTCGGGTACGCTGCCGGATTCCTGGGCGCCATCGCGGCGATCCTATTGACCCAGGCGGGCATGTCCCCGTGGTTGACCATTCCCATCATCCTCGTCCTCGGGGCGGTTGTGGGACTCTTCAACGGACTTCTAGTGGCACAAATCGGAATCCCGTCCTTCGTGGCGACCCTTGCCGGCATGCTCATCTTCCGCGGAGCCCTCCTTCAAGTAACGGAGAAGACCGGGACGATCATCATCCAGGATGACAAATTCAATGCCATCGGGAACGGGTTCATCCCGTCCCTCACACAGGTGAACGGCCTTCACCTCCTCTCCTTATTGGTTGGAGTCGTGGGCATCCTCCTGTACATCTACAGCGAATTTTCCACACGACGCAATAAGATCAAGTACGAGTTCGAAGTCATTTCAGCGCCGATCTTCGCCCTGAAGCTCGTATTGATTTCAGCCATCATCGGCTACGTCACATGGATCCTTGCCGGATACAACGGCTTCTCCTGGACGATGGTCATCATGCTCCTCGTTGTGGTGGTGTATCACTTCCTGTCGACGAAAACCGTCCTCGGGCGCCACATCTACGCCGTCGGAAGCAATCCCGAAGCGGCTCACCTGAGCGGGATCAACGTCAAGAAAATCACGTATATCGTGTTCGGTTCCATGGGGATGCTTGCCGCCCTGTCTGGAATCCTCTTCACCTCCAGGCTCCAATCGGCCACCACTACGGCCGGGACCCTGTTCGAGCTTGATGCCATTGCCGCGGCCTACGTCGGCGGCGTATCCAGTGCCGGTGGAGTAGGGAAAGTGACAGGCGCCATCATCGGTGCCATCGTCATGGCCTCCCTCACAAGCGGCATGAACCTTCTCGGAGTAGGAATCTCCTACCAATACATGATCCGCGGAGGCGTACTCGCAGGCGCCGTCATCTTCGACGTGCTCACCCGCAAAAAACGCTGACGCACCAGGACGGCCCCAAAAGGGTCGTCCTTTTGGGCGTTTGGTGAGTGAAGGGGCGTGACATGACACACAAGTATCGTCCCCGCGCACCTGCAAAAAATAGGGAGCGCACGGGGCATTGCCGTGCTATGATAGGCATAGGAGATTTGGCATGTACGGGAGGTGATGGGACGTGAGGAAGATCGGGTTGGTGGTGCTGTGTGTGGGGGTGCTGATGCTGTGTCATCTGACGTTCCTATCAGCGAAGAAAGTATTTTTGGCCGATGAAGGTCCTCTTCGGGAAACGATGCCTGCTGCCAAGGAGCAGCGTCGGCTCGTCCTGATCACCCAGGATACGCAGACGCCGTTCTGGGATCAGGTGGCGACGGGGGCGAAGGAGCAGGCGAAGAAGGAAGGCGTGAGTCTCGAGGTGTGGGGGACATACGGGAAGAATGAAGAAGAATTTTTGAAGAACATCGAGATCGCGATCCAGTCGAAGGTCGACGGCATCCTCATCCAGGGCATGGACACGCCCGAGTTCAAGGAGCTGACGAAGGTGAAAGCCTCCTTCAACGGGATCCCTGTCATCACGGTCGCCAATGACGTCCCCATGAGTGAGAGCCTGCGCCGCACCTACATCGGCTCCGATCCATTCGAAGCGGGCAAGCTCATGGCCGATGCCCTGGTGAAGCAAATGGGCGATGTGGGCAAGGTCGTCCTCATGGTGGATGCCGAGCGCGAATACAATCAGAATGAGAGAATACGAGGCATCCGCTCAGTCCTTGATGACCATCCTTCCATCACGATCGTGGAAGGGGAAACGGGAAGCGCACGGGATCAGATCATCACGGCGACCCGTGAGGTCATGAACCGTGAGCCCGATGTCGATGCGTTCATCTCGGTGAATGCGGGAAATCTCGGGGCCATGATCGAGGAAATAAGTAAGCGCTCTCAAGAAGAAGGGTACCTCATCTACTCCTTCGATGACGGTCCTGAATCCATGACGCTCCTTGCCAAGGGCAAGATCAACGCCGTCGTCGAGCAGGAGCCGGAGCGCATGGGGAAGTGGAGCGTGCAGCTCATGGAGGAGTGGCTGAACGGGGAGACGGTGCCCCTTGACCCCGAAGGCTACATCACCAACGTGAAGATCGTGAAAGGTGACGACCGATGACCTACATACAGAAAAAGATCCTCACCCTCATCACGGTCGTCATGATCATCATGTCAGCAATCTGGCTTGCCCTGACCTACTACAATTACCGCACACACGAACAATACAATGATATCCTCCAGCGCTACCTCGGCATGAATGAGGTATCGCGGAACAGCCAGCAGGTGGTCACGGATCTCAATAACTATATGGTCGAGAGCACCGATGGGAATCTAGCGAAACTGCAGGAGAGCAAAGAAAAGATGAAGGACGGGAAGACCGTCGTGGACGGCCTGCGGAACCGGGACAATGATTTTACCCTATCAAACTATCTGAATCTCATCGACAGTCTTGTTGAGACGACGGACCGCTTCCTTCTTTTCCAGGAAGAGAACGATGCGGAAGCGTCGGCGAGGGAGTTTGCCGAGGCGAATCGGATCTCGGGGTATATTTCCGAAACGACCCTCACTCTCATCGATAAGGAGCTCACGACGTACAATGTGCGCTACCGGGGGATCATGGAGCAGTCCGCCGAAGTGATCAAGCTCGGGATCTGGGTGCTCCTCCTCATCACCTGTCTCTTGCTGATTGCTTCGTACTGGTTCTCACTCGGCATCACGCGCCCTGTCTTCAAGCTGACGAAGGCCGCCAACGAGCTGTCCCGGGGGAATTTCAGCCAGGAGGTGAAGGTGGAGGGGAATGACGAGATCGCCTTCCTCGCCAAAACCTTCGACCGGATGCGGATCAACATCAACAATCTTATCTCGGAGATGAAGCAGAAGGCCGCCTTAGAGAGGGAGCTCCAGGAAAGCAAGCTCCTCCTTCAGGAAAGTCAGTTCAGGAGCCTTCAGAGTCAGATCAATCCCCACTTCCTCTTCAATACGCTGAACACGCTGTCGAAGAAAGCCTATATGGAAGGGTCCGAGGAGACGAGTGACCTCCTCGTGAGCGTGGCGGGCATCCTGCGCTACAACCTGAAGCGCCAGAACCGCTCCGTCACCCTTGGGGATGAGATCGCTGTGCTCCTTCAGTATATGGATATCCAGAAGGCCCGGTTTGCCGACCGCCTTCAGTTCACCACCGACATCGATCCTTCCTGCCTGGACGCGAAGATCCCGGCCCTCACCCTGCAGCCCATCGTGGAGAATGCCGTCATCCATGCCGTCGAACCGCAGGAAGACGGAGGCAGCATCCGCTTCCGGGTGTATGAGGAGGGCGACGGGATCGCGGTTGAAATCAGCGATGACGGAGCGGGCATGCCCCGGGAAAAAATCCGTCAGATCGTCGAGGAAGAAGCGCTGCCGGAAGGGCATTCCACCGGCATCGGATTCAGCAACGTCGTGAAGCGCCTCCGCCTCTTTTACGGCGTCGAGGATGTGATTGCGATTGAAAGCGAAGAAGGAAAGGGAACGACCATCACACTGCGAATCAAACGGGAAGGAGCGGAGAATCATGATCAAATTGCTCATCGTGGATGATGAACCGATGGAAAGGGAAGGGATGCAGCTCATCCTGGAGAAGCATTTCCCCGATCTCGTCATCCAACAGGCGAAAAACGGAAGGGTGGCCGTTGACATGGCGGCCACATTCAGTCCTGATCTTGTCCTCATGGACATCAAGATGCCGGGGATGAACGGGCTTGAAGCCATCGAGGCCATCACGGCGGAACAGCCCCATATCAAGTTCATCATGGTGACGGCCTATGATACCTTTTCCTACATGAAAGCAGCCATCAAGCTCGGGGCGAAGGACTACATCCTGAAGCCGAGCAAGGCGGCGGAGATCGTGGCGACGATCGGGAAGGTCCTCGGTGAAATCGAGGCGGAGCGCAGTAGGCATGTGGCGAGCCTCGATCAGCAGGAGAAGTGGGAGAGGGCACGCATGCTCGTCGAAACCGACGTCGTGACTCAGCTCCTTTTCGACCACGTCCACGATGTGCATGTGGATCTACTCATGGAGATGCTGGACGTTCCGGCAGAAGGGGATCTGTTCGTCATGGTCCTCCTCCTTTCGGAAAGCGGTGATGGCCATTATTCCGAGATCCGTCAGGCGATCCGCCAGCGAGGCTGGACCGGTGCCTTATATGGCCGACAGCTTCCCCTCATCGTCTTCAGGGAGACCGGGACCACCTACCGCTCCCAGGCGACTGCCCTCGCCCGCGAACTCCTTTCCCTCGGGGCGGAACAGGACTGGTTCATCGGCATCGGGAACGTCTGCTCGTCACTGGATGA
This sequence comes from Rossellomorea marisflavi, assembly GCF_001274775.1. GTDB lineage: Bacteria > Bacillota > Bacilli > Bacillales > Bacillaceae_B > Rossellomorea > Rossellomorea marisflavi. The sequence continues at coordinate 389,277 of NZ_LGUE01000004.1, read as the reverse complement.
CGTGAGGCGTTCCTACCAGGAAGCGATGCTCGCCACCGTTGATACACAGGGACGGAAACGGTACCGGTTCTTCGAGGAGATCCCCCTGAAGCCCGAAACCCGGGAGCAGGCGATGACCGACCAGAAGGAGCTCATGGAAAACATCCGCCTCGGGCAGTGGGACCGGGTCCATACCCAGGTGACCAACGCCATCACCACCCTGGAGAAAGAAGGGACGCCGATCATCTATTCCCAGCAGCGGATCCTTCAGGTGCTGTGGATGACGTCCCGCGTCCTCAGTGAGAGCGGGATCGACACGCAGGAGCCCCTCTTTTCCGTGCAGCCGACGGACTACCGCACGCTGCGGAAGGAAGCGGAGCGCCTCCTCGATGAGATGAAGGAAGCCTATCGGACTCATTTCAGCCATACGGAAGCCGACACGTTCCAGCAGATCAAGCAGTACATCCAGGATCACTCCCACGAAGATATGTCCCTTGATACCCTGGCCCAGACCGTCCATCTCAGTCCGATCTACATCAGCAAGATGTTCAAGGAGAAGCAGGGGATGAACTACATCGATTTTCTCACGGAATGCCGCATGGACAAGGCGAAGGGGCTCATGAAGAATCCAGAGAAAAGCATCAAGGAAATCAGCTACGAAGTCGGGTATCATGACCCGAACTATTTCAGCAAGGTATTCAAGAAAATGACGAAGCACTCCCCGAAAGAGTACCGGAGGAGCCTGCTCGGACAACATGTATAAAGGGTGATGGGGCATGGGGAAAGCGATGCGTCACCTGGCGTGGCTCCTCCTCTTCGGGATGATCCTCGCCGGATGCGAAGAAAAGGAGCCGGTCGTGCCGGTCCATAAAGAAAAAGAAGAATCGCCAAGTCCCGTTAAGATCGGCTTCTCCATGGATACGCTGGAAGAGGAGCGATGGGTGCGGGACCGGGATCTCTTCAAGCAGGCCGTGGAGGACCAGGGAGCGGAAGTGTTGATCACCGAGGCACGGGGGGATGATGCCCTCCAGGTGCTGCAGGCGGAAACACTCATCGCAGAAGGCGTCGACGTCCTCGTGATCGTCCCGTATAACGCCGAAGCCGCCGCGGCCATCGTCCAGAAAGCCCATAAGGCCGGCATACAGGTCGTCTCCTATGATCGTCTCGTCCGGAACGCCGACATCGACCTGTACGTATCCTTTGATAACGAACGCGTCGGGGAGCTACAGGCAGATGCCATCACCGAACTTGTTCCCAAGGGGAAATATGTGTATATCGGCGGGGCGGAAACGGATTACAACGCCCACCTCTTGAAGAAAGGCGTCTTTGACGTACTGAAGGAGCCCATCGACCGGGGAGAGATCCAGGTGGTGTACGATGAGTGGACCGACAACTGGCTGCCCGAGAACGCCTATGACAATATGAAAAAGGCCCTTGAAGCGAACGGGCAGGACATCGATGCCGTCATCGCCGCCAACGATGCCACCGCGGGCATGGCCGAGAAGGCGCTGGAGGAAGCGGGACTCGCCGGGAAGATCCCCGTCGCCGGGCAGGATGCCGAACTCAACGCCGTCCGCCGCATCGTCCAGGGCACCCAGGCCATGACCGTCTACAAGCCGATCAATATCCTGGCAGAAGAAGCGGCAGCCCTCGCCATCTCCATCGCACGCGGCGAATACATCGACACCGACAAAAAAATCAACAACGGCAAAATCGAAGTCCCATCCGTCCTCCTCCAGCCCACCGCAGTCAACAAAGCCAACCTCGACACCACCATCATCGCCGACCACTTCCACACCCGGGAGGAAGTGTATGAGTGAAGCACGGGGACGGTTCCAGTGCGTCAAAACAGTCAGACGTGTAAATGCTAAGACCAGCGTGTGTAAGAAAGGGACGGTTCCGATCGGCTGATGCCTGAACGGAATCGTCCCTTTATTTCCTTCATTCCAATCATTCCATAGGTGAAATGGATAAAAAGATCCTTTTTTTAGGTGAAGATATCCATGTTATAGTGGGGAATGTTGTAAAATGGCTGGTTGGGATGTTCAATCCCCGATTTGGTACATAAGAGACAGGAGAAGGAGCCACCTATGAAAAAACTATTTTTAGACTGCATGGCCGCGATGGTCCTTGCCTGGTGCAGCGTGGATTATACGTTCTTTACGGCCTTCATCAATGAAGATCTGGTTGAGTTGGGTTCAATGGAGGCGGACGCCAGAAAATAAATGATTGAAGCATCGAAGGGACCGAACAAGGATCTTGATCAAGTGGTGGCTGCTATCGAAAATAATGCCATACTGGGGTATGAAAATATTCTTGATGCTAGACGGCTGGACCTATAAAAGCTATGAAGTCAAAAACTTGGTGAACCTGGCACGGGACGTAGAAGAAAACTACCTTGAATTCCTTCAAGGACGCACTGAAGGCCATCTATGATTCCTTGATGGAAGAATCCGATGACCTGCTCGCAGCCTATAATATAAAGGTTACGACCTTAAACAAACATATCGAAGAACTGGCGCAGGAGTGGGAGGTGGAGTTGAAATGACGAAGGGGGGACGGTTCCTGTGCATCGGACAATCGATGCACAGGAACCGTATTCTATGTTTCATCGTTGAATCACCAGTAGGGATATGGGAAACTGAAGGTATCAACGTTGAACAAGGAGGTAAGATTGTGGATGAAAGATCAAATAAACGGATCATGGATGAAATGGAAGAAACGCTAGTGAAGCTCCATCATACATTTGAAGAGAAGCTGTGGACACCCTATCACAGTCATGATTTACATGAACTATTAATCCAATTCACTAAAAATGAATTGTCAGAGATCAGGAAAATGTATGCGATAACGGGTGTCAGCCAGCTGAACAAAACCAAGTTGGCAGAAGTCCTGGTTAACGAAATTCCGGCAAGGATCCCGGACAAACTTTCGATTCTGACCAATGACGCATACGCCCTTCTTTTACGGGTGGTGAATGCGGCTGGACGCTACCCTGCAGGCGACGTATCAAGTCTTATGGTTTCGGTGCTGAGAGATCTAGGGATGGTGTTCCCAGTCGTACAAGACGGCATGCGCTTGCTGATCATGCCACAAGAAGTGCTCTCCGTGATTGCCTCTGAACAGAGCAAAGAGCTCAAACGAGCCATCAAGCGCAATACGGAGTGGGTGGAAGTGGTGAAAGGTATGTTGAATATGCAGGGTGCCCTCTATGCACCACAGCAGTATGAACACCTGGAGAATGTGATGAAAGAACCCTTCACGGAAAAAATAAGAGAGGTTTTGCATCTGGTCGGACTCTATGACCTGAATCTCGAACAGGGGATGTTTAGCTGGCTACACCCCGGGGTGGAAAGTGAGCTTGATATTCGCGAGGCACAAATGGAAAGAACCGATATTGAATTTTACCCGTTTACGAAGGAGCAGCTGAAACTGGCAGCGAACCCACGTTACGTTGAGAAAACCCCTGCTGTTAAGCAACTTTCCGAATTCTTCCGGATTCTCTATGAGATGAAAAAAGAAGAACTTGATGAAACATTGAACATGATCGTAGGGATGATGAGAGTGGATATCAAGTTCCAATTCATTATGGATGAATTGGGGGAATCCATTGAACTCCCCGATGGGGAAGAAATGACGATTCTGATTGATCTTATGATGGAACTTCACAATACGACCAGAAAATGGATCTTGAAAGGTCATTCTCCGGTCGGCCTGCGGGAAGGGTACCACCAACAAAAAGGAAGAAAAGGAAAGGTCCTGAACCTGAAAGACTATCGTAAATAAAACAAAGGGACGGTTCCCGTACGCCATCAAATCGGCGCATAGGAACCGTCCCTATTTATCACTTCGTATATTTCTTAACAGCCGGCAGTATTTCAGTAGCGATGAGCTCAATATTCTTCTTAATCTGATCAAGGGGGATGCCGCCGAGATCGATTTCCCCGAGGAAGCGCTGATGGCCGTATAGCTCATGCTGATAGAGGATCTTCTCGATGATCTGCTGAGGCGACCCGATCATCAGGGCATCGCGGTAATCAGTGGCTGCGGCGAACTGATCCTGCGGGTAACCGCCACCCTTCAGTTGGATCATGGCGCTGTTGAGGTGGGGATAGAATTCCCTCAAGGCCGTCTGGCTATCCTTGGCTGTATAAAGGAAGCCCGTCGTAGCAAGGGGAAGGGAAGCGGGATCGTGGCCCGCCTCTTTGGCTGCGTTCCTGAAGCCTTCTACCGCTGGAAGGAAACCCGTGGACGGTCCGCCGAGTGTTGTGAGCATCATGGGTATCCCTGCTTTTCCCGCCTTGATGGCACTCTCCGGCGGTCCCCCGACGGCCCGCCAGATCGGCAGGGACCCCTTCAGCGGCTGCGGAAGGATCGTGGCCTGGCGGAGCGGGGCGCGGAATCTGCCTTCCCACGTCACTTTCTCCTCGCGGTTGAGCTGCATGAGAAGCTCGATTTTCTCTTCAAATAAGTCTTCGTAATCGTCCACATCATACCCGAAAAGCTCATAGGCACCGGCACGCGACCCGCGGCCGGCCACAATCTCCGCGCGACCGTTCGAGATCAGGTCGATGGTGGCGAAGTCTTCGTACACGCGCACCGGATCAGATGTACTGAGAACCGTGGCGGAGCTTGCAATCTTGATGTTTTTCGTGGCCTGGGCAATCGCACCGAGGATGACCGTATGGGCCTGGGTCATGAACAAACGCTGATGGCTTTCCCCGACGGCAAAAACGTCAAGCCCTGCCTCATCTGCGAATACGGCTGTTTCAATTAATTCCCGGATCCGCTGCTGGGCAGAAATATAATCCCCGTTCATGGGATTCCTCAAATGTTCCCCTATAGAATACAATCCGATTTCCATGATAATTCCTTCTTTCTTCTATGATTAAAACGGAAGTGAATTCCGATACTGAATGGCTTTTTCAATCACCAGGGCGGTAGGGGTGATATCCTCGCCGTCCTCATTCACAATGGTCAAACTGCTCATGGTGGAGGAAACTTGACCGCGGATTTCCTGCAGGTATTCTTCCCTCAATGCCGCTCTTTCTTCGACTTCCCCTGGGGTCAATCCGTCCTCACGTGCTTTACGAGCCAGCTCATTGATGCGCTGCAAGCTGCTGATCATGTTCTCGTCCTCCTTTTTATCTTATATTGATTTATCTCGAATTCGAGATAAATTCAGTTTACCACCAGAATGTGGGAATGTCAACACAGCAAAAAAGGACGATTCCTGTAAAAAAGGGAATCGTCCATTATCATCGCTTTGATTAAATTGTGGTATAAGAACCGTCCCTACGAGTCATCCGTTGCTTCAAAAATCGTCCCCATTCTTTCAAAGGGATTCCCGGATGATGCGGCGGGAGTAGAGGGTGGAGAGTACGCCGAATGCCGAGTAGAGGACGGTGTAGAGTCCCATGACGATCAGGAGTGGCGTCCAGAGCTCACTTCCGAACCAAAACCAGCCGGATTTGACGGCGAAGTAGCTGTGCAGGAGGCCGACGGCGAGGGGGATCCCGAAGTTGAACAGCTGCTTGAAACGGATGCCTTTCAGCAGGTCATTCCGTGAATAGCCGAGCTTGCGGAGGACTGTGTAGTTCGGACGTTCCTCTTCGCTTTCATCCATCTGCTTGAAGTAAAGGATGCAGCCTGATGTAATGAGGAAGGTGAGTCCGAGGAAGCCGACGATGAATACGGAGATCCCCATATTGGCTTTTTGGTACTCGATGTAGATCGGACGGGAATCCGACAGGGTTTCTTCTTTTCCGAACAGGCTCACGTACAGATCGTTCGCTTTCTCCAGTTGACGGTCATCCTTGATGTTGACGCCCAGATTGATATTGGACGTACCCTGAAGCTCGGGATCCAGATGGTCCTTCATCGTTTGAAAGACGGTATCGTTCACGATTACCACAGGGAACCCGCCACCTGTGAATTTCCAGGTAATATAGTGATCATCCATCGTTTTGATCAGCTCGAGGGGCTGCTTCGTTTCTTTGTTCTGGAGGACGATTTCCCCTTTCTCCTTCATCGGCATGAAGTTCTTCAGCATATCACTGTACCCCGTCAGGATCGCTTCATCTTTGCCAAGCTTCAACCCGGCATCATCTGCAGAGATGACGCTCATTTGCGCTTTGCTTAGATCCATGGCGATCCCGTCGACTTTACCGGACACGATGCCTTCCAGATCGACCGCCACCTGAAGCACGTCGATGCGGTTTTCGCTGTAATCGATGTGATTGCTCCCAAGGGCTTTCTCGAATTGATTCAACCCTTCCTCCTTCAGGAAGGTAAAATCATCCGGCAGCTGCTTCTTGGCAGACGCCTCGGTTGAATAGTACGAAATGTACGTGAGGGACAGGAGCCCGATGGCCAGTGCTGAGACGGTCGTGATGATCGTCAGGAGCATGGAATTCGTCTTCATGCGGAACATGATGGAGGACAGGGACAGGACTTCCCGCACGTTCAAATATCCTTTTCGTTGCTTGCGGATCACGTTGAACACAAAGCTCACAGACCCTTTATAGAAGAAATACGTCCCGATGATGACCGAGCCCAAGATGAACATCATGGCACCCATCAGTTCGACCGTCGAGGTGAAATCCCCGCCGAACAGCTTCGTTGACACAAAGTACCCCGACGATACCAGGCCAAGGCCCAGGATCCCCATCAGGATCTCCCATACAGATTGCTTCTTTACATTCATTTCAGAAGCAGATTTTACTTTGAACAGGCTCAAAATGCTCTGTTTCTTGATGAAGGCGGCATTGATAAGCAGGATCATCAGGAAGATCACAGAGAAGACGATGAGCGTCCGCTCCATGGCGGCCATGGAGAAATGAAGCTTTGCGACCGCCGTGATCCCCACTGCCTTGAAGAGGATCGACGTAATCAGCTTTGAAAAGGCAAATCCCACGCCGATTCCGAGGACGGTGGCCACGGCATAAAGCAGGAAGTTCTCCGCACTCAATAGGAACACGATTCGCTTTTTCGACATCCCGATCAACTGAAGTAACCCGATTTCCTTGCTGCGTCGTTTAATGAAGATCGCATTCGCATAGATAAGGAAGATCCCGATGATGGCGATCAGCATGAAGGACGCCACCTGGATGGCCGCCCCTCCCTTGATCGACCCGTTCGTCGCATCCATGGACGGATCATACTGCAGGGTGGCAAAGGCAAAGAACAGCGACACCCCGAAAGTCAGGGCAAAAATATAAAGATAGTAGTTTTTGAGATTTTTCTTGAGATTCTTTCCGATAAGAGAGTACATGTTCACGATGATTCCTCCTGGCTCGTTGTTGGTACTTACCATTATAGGGAGGAGTCAGGCGGGAATCGTTTCATTCAGCGAACAAAATGGAGGATGGTGTGACATTGTTGTCACACGGTAAGGGGAAAGAAAAAAGGATGCGTTAAGTCATCACACATCCTGATCGTATCATTCATGCTGTTTTTAACACCTTATATTTCTTATAGGCCCTGTAATAACCATCCATGAACAAGATCACCATGAGGACAGGCAATGCTTTCAATAGGGCGAACGGTGTCTCAAAAAGGAACGCCTTCCAGAAGAGGGACCCTTCCATGTGCCACAGGCCGTCGTGATAAAAGCTGGGCTTCTGAATGAAAATATAGTTAACCATGATGGCAAACAGGGTGATGCCCAACCATCCGGAATAAACCATCAACCGCTGATAGTATTTTGCCAGGGACTCGCGGTCGGAGAAGAGCTCATCGTGTCCGTCCGCTTCTTTCTGCCAATAGCGGATCCCGACCATTTTGGAAGCGGCGATGCTGCTCCAGCCGAAATCTTCGTACATGTTCGTATACTCAAGGTCCTTTTCCTTCCTCATCCGGTCACGGTAATCCAAGCGCATCACATGTTTTTTGTCTGTTTCTTCAAATGTATAGACACCCAGCGAACTGATCTTGGTGCAGCGGAATCCTTTCGCCAGCTGCTCATTCAACCACTTTTCTTCTCTCTCGATATCAAAAAAGATCTTAAGCTTTTTCACCCGATCCACTTCCTTCATATAAGGATAAAATATGCTGCAATCGTTCTTTTTCTACGTTTAAAACGGCATTTCCGTCATACGTGATCTGATAGACCTTCCTCCGGCCTTCTTCCCCGACCGGTTCGATCCAGCCGTGCTTATTCAGATTCTCAACGGCACCGTACAGGGTACCCGCTGCGAGCACGACCGCGCCATCACTCATTTCTTCAATCTTCTGCATGACAGCATAGCCATGCAGGGGCTCGCGCAGTGCGAGCAGGATATAGTGCATCGTTTCCGACAGTGGTAATAATTTATGCTTCATCGTCTCATCCTTTATTCAGTTCGACTATATAGTTCAACTTATTAAAAAGATAATACAGTTCAACTGAATAGTCAATAAGAGTTTTCCATTAAAACCAAAAAAAACCGGTTTCCACTGAGGGAAGTACCGGATGTCAATCGTCATGTGCGCATGTATCAGTCATTAAGGATTCCTGGCTTCCAAACAGAAAATGAACAGGACCAACGTGGCCAGGCTTGAAACCAACCCGATGGGTATGAAAATACACTGTCCCCAAGATGGCTTACTGTCATACGTTACCATTAAAATCAGCGAAACACTAAAAGTTAGAAGGATAAGAGAGGACATTTTGTCTCTAGTCATTCTACTATCTCCCCTTTCAAACAAGCCGGTCATTCACACATAATCGGCATCTTTTATCCAACATCCATTAATGTTAATATAAACCTTTTGTTGTGTGGACCTTCACTGGATTTTCACAAACGTAGAAAAACGGAAGCAAGTTTGCCGAACAGTCTGCCCATCAGTGCATCAATTAGAAGTTCGCCCACGACCACACAGGAAGAAACTACCTCCATGTCGAATCTAGTGGAGAGCGATGCACGCACCACTTCAAACAAAGGAGAGGACAGATGACCGAATACAGAGGTTCGACCGTTTATGATAATGAAGCGTTTTTTGATCAGTATACGAAGCGAAGGGGCAGGCGCGACAGTCCGAATAATGCCATCGAAGGACCGGTGATGGTTGAGCTGCTTGGGGAGTATGAGGGTGCCCGGATACTGGACCTCGGTTCCGGTGACGGGGCGTTCGGGACTGCGCTCCTGGAAGGGGGAGCAGGCTCCTATACCGGTGTAGACGGGTCGAGTCAGATGGTGGAGGCGGCAAGGGTATCGCTTGCCGGTAACCCCGAGGCGACCATCCTTCATGAAACACTGGAGACCTATGCATTCCCTGAAGCAAGCTTTGATCTGGTCACATCCCGTTTTGTCCTGCACTACATAGAAGACATCGAAAGCATTCTCAAGCGCATCCACTCGACGCTGAAACCTGGCGGGCGCTTCATCTTCAGCCTTCAGCATCCCCTCACCACGTCCTCTTTCACGAGCAAGGAGAACGGGGAACGGCGCGGAAGCTGGATTGTAGATGATTATTTCCGTACGGGGGAACGGAAGGAACCGTGGATCGATCAGACGGTGGTGAAATATCACCGCACGACCGAGCAGTATTTCACGGCGCTGACCGAAGCGGGCTTCCGCGTGGATACCCTCCGGGAAGGCCATCCTCAGCGGGAGCATTTCTCGAGTGATGAGGAATATGAGCGGCGCCTGCGGATTCCTGTCGTGTTGCTATTCTCATGTGAAAAATAATGAACAAAAATAGATTGCCGGCGCATCAGGCAATCTTTTTTTGTTTCTTTATTGTGAATAGGTTATTCATCCACCATTTGGATCTTGAACGTAATCTCAATGGAGGATATGACCGATTGAATCATGCCGCAGTTAGTCAGAACGAGCTGTGAGATGCGCTCTGCCTGCTTTTCCGTCAGGGTATTTCCAGTTTTAACAAGTGCAGTGAAATGGATTTCCTCAATTCGGTTCGCTCTATCAGGATTTCTCACGTAGTCTGCTTCGAGTTCCATATGAGCAACATCCATCCGCTTTTTCGTTAAGATGGTGCGAAGCAATGTTCCGCTGCATCCTGCAAGGGAAGCGATGAATAATTGAAACGGGCGATATCCTTCCTCTTCATTGGTCGATACGGAAAGATTCCCGAAGGTGGTATCGGTTGTGACAGAGTCTTTATTAATGGTGTACTTCATGAATAGCACCCCTTTCATAGAGCTATAAATGATATACCCTTGTGAGTATTAAATCAAAACGCTTGGAAAGAAATACAGTAGTGTCATGAGGGATCCACCTCATGCTTTTTTTTCTTTAAATGTAATAAAAAGGATTTAATACGTGGAAAATGGGTAAATCAAAATGAGTAATTGGAATCATTATGGAAAAATATGAGTGCTGTGATCGGACACATAGGTGGAAAAGGAAAGGTGATGGATGGGATGAAGAGGATAGTGATGGTAGTATTCGTAGCAATCATGCTGAGCGGATGCTCGCTGACGAAACTTGGAAAGGTGTTTCCGTCCAGTTCCCCGGCAGAGGAAACCGGCGGGGAGGAAGCAACCGAGACAGCCCAAGAAAAGTCCGAGAAACCATCGAATTTAGACAAAGCCAATGCACTTGTGGAAGAAGCGAATAAGAAGCTGGATGAGATCGAGCGGGGAGATGAACCGGTCAAAGGGGAAGGCGAACTGTTACTTTTCATTGAACAGGAAGTGTTTCCGATCGGCCAACGGGAAGCGGCTGTAGAGGAAAGATTGTATGAGGCAATGTCTGCTTTCGAAATGAATGGAGACAAGGAGGCCGCGTTTGAGACGGTGGATTGGGCCATGAAGGAATACGAATCCATCCTTGAGGATGCGAAAAATGTCCGGACCTACATGGATGAACAGGAACCGCTCAAGGAAGAATTGATTCATGGCGTGATGCTCTTTCAGGAATACCTCAGGATGATCAGGGATGCCATCGATGATCCTTCCGAGTGGACCGGAGCGAACATCATGGGCGCCGAATATGATGCGTCCGTGGAAAAGTACCATCGCATGGTCACAGAGCTCAGCGAGAAGTATGGCATCAACTATCAGGTCGGCCAGCCTGAATAAGAGAGTCTGGCAGTGCAGAGGTTGAACGACAAAAGACGAAACAGGATGGGTGGGTCACCAAGATGAAGAGGTTACTAGTTTTTGTGCTGATTGCCTTCTTACTGAGCGGATGCAGCTTGATGAAGGTGGGAAAGGTGAGCTCGTCAAACGAAGGAGCGGAGGATGCAGAGGTGATAGCAACCGACGAAAAAGGGAAGGACGAAGATCAGAAGACGGAAGCCAATGCTGCTGCCGATGACTCTTCCGAGAAGGGAAGCATGACCCCTGCAGAAGAGTTTACCTCTTTCATAGAGGGGGATATGAGTGACATTTCAGTAATGGAATATAACGTACAAGTCAATCTATCCCAAGCCCAAAGGGAATCTGCCGAGGATAAGGATCAGGATCAGGCGATGAAGGATGCATTGGAAAGAGCCATCGCAGGATACGAGCAGCTGATCGTAAAGATGGAGGCCATCGAAGTGGAATCGGATGAGCTGGTCAAGTTGAAGCAAGAGGCGCTTGATGGATTCAGTATCTATCAGGAGTATCTCATTCTTAACAGGGAATTGATCGATGACCCTTCAAAAGACCAGGAGATGATTGCAAAGAACCTTGAGTATCAACGGGCAAAAGGGACTTATCAGTCTCATCTTGAGGATCTTGCCGATGAGTATGGGTATTCGTTTGAACAATGATGTTTAGTTGAAAAGCAGCGCGGTTGGGCGATCGTGACGATCCCAAACTTTCAGGTTCCCACATGTCGACACGGCCACCACTCGAATTTTATGACCAGGAATCCAGATCAAAAGTCATCGGCAAAAAGTTACAAAAATAGGGTTATCCTCTCAAAATATGGGTAAATCAAAGTGAGCAATTGCCAACATGATGGAAAAACCTGTCGAGGTGTGGAGTATGGTCAATCACGCAATGAAGAAATTCCTGTTGCCAGTCCTGTTCCTCCTCCTATTGTGTGGATGCGGGGGCATGGAGGCTGAGAAGACGGAGTCTCAGCCAAAGGAACCGGATGACGCGTCATCGGAGAAAGAGACTGCACCGAAAGAGCAAGAGGACGTCGTAGAAGCCCCTGCTGCCTCCCCTGAGGGCAATGACAGCATGAATAAGGGTGAAAAGGGAGAGGAATCGGAAGGAAAGGCACAGTTCATGCAGTTCATCGCCGTGAGCGTCCCTGCCATCGGTCAACAGGAAATGGCGATCCGCCAGAAGGTGCAGGCCGGGGTCGATCTCTATGAAATGAACGGGGACAAGGAAGCCGCCCGGGAGGCTCTGGATGAGGGCATCTCGGAATACGGGTCCCTGGTCAAACAGGCAGAAAGCCTTCCGGCAGAATCCGATGAACTGAAGCCCGTGAAGGAGGAACTCGTCAACGGGTTCAAGCTGTACAGGGATACACTCGATCTCATCCGGAAGACCATTGATGACCCATCCTTGAGCACAAAGGTGGAAGAAAAGACGCTGGAATACGGAGAGTCAGTCGAGCGATACCGCACCCTGGTGGATGACATCAGTAAGGGATATGGAATTGACTATGAGTTGGCTCCCCCTTCCTGATCCAGGCTATCACTTTTTAAACGGTTCTGGGAAAAAAGACACAAGAGAGAGCAGTCCCGACTGGACGGCTGAAACAAAATGAATCGATGGAATCATTATGGAAAACCCAGAGAAATGGTATTATGTGAAAGGTTTAGAAATTGGCAGGGAATGGGTGTGCAATAGGAAATGAAGAAGATACTGATCATCATGCTACTTGCACTGTTATTGAGCGGATGCGGGTTACAGAAGGCGGCAAAGGTCCTTACAGCTGATTCGGAGGCAGAGGATAAAACCGCAGAAGCAGAAGCGAAATTGGAAGAATCGAAGAAAGAGCTTGAGAGACTGAAAGAAGAAATGGACGGTTCACTGGGGGATGCCCTCAAAGAGGATAGCGAGGGTGCGGCTTCTCCAGGTACTCCTGAGGAACAGTTCGAGCACTTTGTGGATGTAGATATGGCAGAAGTCGGTGAACTGGAAATGGACATTCAGGATCGCATCCTGCAAGCAAGCGAACAGCCTGTAGAAGAACTGATCGAGGTCCTGGATCAGGCCATCATCGATTATGATGAAGTGATCGAGAGGGTCGAAGCCATCAAGGTGGACTCGGAAGAACTACAGAAAGCGAAAGAAGGAGCACTAGAGGGAGTGAACCTGTATAAAGAATCCCTCGTCCTCTACAGGGAAACCTTTGATGACCCCTCGAAGGAAGCAGAGATGATTGCCAAAGGGGACGAATTCGAAAAGTCTGCGGCAGCGTTCCATGACGATCTAAATGAGCTCGCGGCGAAGTATGGGTACACGTATACACAACCATAAAACAGAACTTTACAAAGGGGAATTAGAATGAAGAAACTTATGTTAGCATCAGCACTACTTTTTCTTTTATCAGGGTGCAGCCTTGGTGTATTTGGGAGCGGCAAGGCGGATGAACTGGTCGAGTTCAATAATGAACAACTGAATAAGATCATTGAAATGGAAGAAAAAGCGAATGAGCCGATTTTAGAGGCAGTGACCAGTTATGATATCGAAGCACTCATTGCCGGAATCGAAGATGCCAAGCCGCAATATGATAAGATGCTGAAGGAAATCGATTCGTGGGAGTTCAAGACAGATGAGGTAGAGGCGAAAGCAAAGCAGTTGCGTGAAGTCGTGAAAATGAGCAGGGAAAACCTCGACGTTCAACAAGAAGCCTTTGAGACAGAGGACGAGGAACTGATGACGAAAGCGGATGAGACCCAGATGAAAATCGAAGAGAAAGCGGTCAAGTTCGATAAAGATCTGAAGAAGCTTGCAGATGAGTGGGACGTTGAGATCACAGATCAGGAATTGGAATAAGAAGAATCGAAAAAACCGACATGGGGATTACTCTCCTTTTGTCGGTTTTTTTGTCGAGTAGCCTTTCAAGACGCATTCATCACGTTGGATAAAGGACAATGTTATTCTCTGCCCTTTTCCACAGCGTTCTGTCCTTTAAGGAATTCATCCACCATCAACCCGGCTACTCCAAGAGAAGCGACCGGGAGCCGCGTGTCGAGAAAGACGAGATCAAGATCGTCCCGGTAATGGGGGAGGGCTTTTGCTCTCACGGTATCGCGTACCGCGTTTTTCATCCACTCACCACCACGGCTGGCGATGATGATATGCTTCGTATCGTATGCGTGAATCGCGCTGACGACCCCGCTCCCGAGTGCGCGGCCGGCTTCTGTGAAGAGTGAGAGGGCCAGTTCATGGCCATTCCCTGCACTGTTCACCAAGGAGTCGAAATCCTTACAATCCTCCAGGCCGGATCCCCTGGCCTTTTCCACGAGTGCAGGTTCCGATGCGTACAGTTCCAGGCAGCCACTGTTGCCACACGTGCAGCGTGGTCCTTGGAAGTCGAGGGTCATATGCCCGATTTCACCCGCATAGCCGCTTTGTCCCCTGTAGAGCGATCCGTTGAGCACGATCCCAGCGCCGATCCCGGTTCCGATGCTGATATAAACGAGGCTTTCATCGGCGTCTGGCCGTGTCTGATATTCCCGGTAGGCGCCTGCATTGGCTTCATTTTCGATCAACACGGGCAGCTTCAGCCTATCTTCCAAATCGTGCTTTAATGGGCGGTCACGCCACTGCAGGTTAGGGGCGTTCAACACGGTGCCCGAGCGATCAATCATGCCGGGAACGGCGACGCCGACGCCGATGATGCCATGGGGAGAAGCGGGTACCACCTTCTGTGCCCAATCCAGCGCTTCCTCCATGGTGCGGAGTGTGGATTCATAAGCCGTATCACCAGCCGGGAACGTTTCTTGGGAAATGATCGTCCCCTTCAGATCGGTAAGCGCGGCCTCCACCGTTGCCGCTTCCACATTCAGTCCAAGGGCATACCCGGCTTCTCGGGAGAAATAGAGCAGGACGGGACGGCGACCGCCACTCGATTCCCCGATGCCGGCTTCCTTTACAAGGGATTCGTCCATGAGCTCCGCCACAAGGGAAGAGACGGTGGCTTTATTGAGACCGCACCGCTTGGCGAGATCCGCACGCGAGATCGGTTCGTCTGCGATGATCTGCTGAAGGACGAGGCGTTTGTTTTCATGTTTCATACTGCTTTGATTCCACGATTGCTTCATTGATGTCCTCCTGTTATCCGTTTCGTGATCTCATTATATCATTTTTTCAGAAAACTTAGTTTGTTTATTGAATAAACGAAGTGGCTTGATTTATAATGAGTAAAGAAAGCGTATACAAGAACCTACCTTAAGGAGGAAAAATGATATGCCCGAGTTCAAAGAGATTCCAGTCATCCGTTATGAAGGAGCTGATTCTGATAGCCCGTATGCATTCAAGCAGTATAATCCCGATGAAATCATCGCAGGAAAGTCCATGAAGGATCATTTGCGTTTCTCCGCTGCCTACTGGCATACGTTCAACGCAGATGGATCAGATCCGTTCGGTGCGGGGACGATGAGGCGCTCATGGGATGCCCTTGGCGGATTGGATCGTGCAAAAGCGCGGGTGGAGTCTGCGTTTGAATTTTATGATCGGCTTGGCCTTCCGTATTTCGCTTTCCATGATGTGGACATCGTCCCGGAAGGAGCAAGTCTTTCGGAAACGAACCGGAATCTGGATGTGATCGTCGCCATGATCAAGGAGTACATGGAGTCGAGCGGCGTGAAGCTTCTGTGGAATACGGTCAATGCATTTACACATCCGCGCTATGTGCACGGGGCTGCTACAAGCTGTTCTGCCGATGTATTCGCGTATGCGGCGGCGAGCGTGAAGAAAGGTCTTGAGGTCGGGAAAGAGCTTGGAGCGGAGAATTATGTGTTCTGGGGTGGCCGCGAAGGCTATGAAACGCTCCTCAATACGGATCTGAAACTGGAGCAGGATCATTTGGCCGCGTTCCTGAAGATGGCGGTGGACTATGCAGGGGAGATCGGTTTCGATGCCCAGTTCCTCATCGAGCCGAAGCCAATGGAGCCGACAAAGCACCAGTATGATTACGACGTGGCTACTAGTCTATCATTCTTGCAGCAATACGGTCTGGCAGAGCACTTTAAATTCAATATCGAGGCCAATCACGCGACCCTTGCCGGTCATACATTCGAGCATGAGCTCAGGGTGGCAAGGATCCGGGGGATGCTCGGATCCGTCGATGCCAACCAGGGCGATCCCCTCATCGGCTGGGACACGGACGAATTCCCCACCGACCTGTATGCCACCACTCTTGCCATGTATGAAATCCTTCAGAACGGCGGTCTGGGAAGGGGCGGTTTGAACTTCGATGCGAAGGTGAGGCGTGCCTCCTTCGAGTCGGAGGATCTCATCCATGCCCATATCGCCGGGATGGACGCCTTTGCCGTCGGACTGAAAGTGGCGGCAAAACTCATGGATGACGGCGTGCTGGAGAAAAACATCGGGGAGCGCTACGAGAGTTTCACCTCCGGCATCGGCCTTGAGATCCAAGAAGGGCGGACTGACTTCAAGAAGCTGGAGGCATATGCCCTCGGCCTGAAGGAGATCCGAAATCGTTCAGGCAGGCAGGAGCGTCTGAAGGCCATCGTCAATCAGGCCATTTTGGGGGTGCGTTGATCCAATGGAATATGTGATCGGAGTGGATCTCGGAACGAGTGCAGTGAAATGCCTCCTCCTCGACCGTGCTGGAAACGTGGTGAAGGAAGCCGAGCGGTCATTTTCCGTCATGCGCCCGGCGCCCGGCTACAGCGAGCAGGATCCCGATGACTGGGTCAGGGGGACTGTGCAGGCACTGAAGGAGCTCTCTACAGTAGAAGGAGACGTGAAAGGCATTTCATTCTCCGGACAGATGCACGGCCTCGTCCTTCTTGATGGAAAGGGGGACGTGGCCAGGCCGGCAATCCTGTGGAATGATACAAGGACGACGAATCAGTGCCGTTTCATTGAAGAGACGGCCGGTCTCCATGAGCTTCTGCGTGTTGTGAAAAACCGTCCCCTTGAGGGATTCACCCTTCCCAAGCTTCTGTGGGTAAAGGAGAATGAACCGCAACTCTTTGAGCATGCGTCTGTTTTCATGCTGCCGAAGGACTATGTCCGCTACCGCCTGACCGGGGAAATCGCCACGGATCCGTCCGATGCGGCGGGAACGCTTCTTCTGGAAAGCAGAACGGGCGAGTGGAGCAAGAATCTTCTCGATCTCTTCGGTATCCCAGTAGCACTGTGCCCGCCGATCCTTCCGTCTGACGAAAAGGCAGGGAACTTGAATGCGGAAACCGCTGAGGAGACAGGTTTGATCGAAGGAACACCGGTCTTCACGGGCGGCGCAGACAATGCGTGCGGAGCGATCGGGGCCGGCATCCTTACGCCGGGAGATACGATGTGCAGCATCGGGACCTCCGGTGTCATCGTGAGCTACGAGGAGGATGCCGACGTCGACTACGAAGGGGCGCTCCATCATTTTCACCATGCCGTCCCGGGGGGCTATTATGCCATGGGAGTCACCTTATCTGCAGGGCACAGCCTGAGCTGGTTCCGTGATACATTCGCTGCCGGTGAATCATTCGACCACCTTCTACAGGAGGCGGCCACTGTACCTCCCGGTGCCAACGGGCTGCTGTTCACCCCGTACTTATCAGGCGAACGCACGCCCCATGCCGATGCCCTCATCAGGGGCAGCTTCATCGGAATGGATGCTTCTCAAACGAGAGGGGACTTCGTGAAGGCGGTGATGGAGGGGATCACATTTTCCCTGAAAGAATCCGTCGAGATCCTGCGGTCAAAAGAGAAGACCATCGACACGATCGTAAGCATCGGCGGAGGTGCGAAAAGCGACGCCTGGCTCCAGCTCCAGGCCGATATCTTCGGCGCCGAGGTGGTGAGCCTTGTCACCGAGCAGGGACCGGGTCTCGGGGCAGGGATCCTCGCGGCAACAGGTTCTGGATGGTTCTCTTCTATAGAAGAGGCGGCAGAAACCTTCATCCGATACGGAAAACGGTATAGTCCCGGCGCAGAAGCCGCAGCCGCTTATGAAAAGGTGTATACCATTTACAAACAAGTGTATCCTAACACCCGACTCATCAACGAACAGCTTTACCCATTCCGGAAAGGAGGAAATGATGCATGAGAAAAGTGGTGATGGTGGGAGGAGCCGGTACGGTCGGAAAGGTCCTCCACGATGGTTTGAGTGATCGGTTTGAAATGGTCATCCTGGATCAGGAGGTTCCCGAGTGGGTAGAAAATGGTGTGAAGGTCGACGCCACGGACGAAGCGGAGCTGAAGAAGAGCATTCCGGAAGACACGGATATCCTCATCAATCTTCTCACTGTGAGCGGAGAGAAGGACCTCCAGGACACGGATGAGTTCATGAAGATGACCCGCGTCCACTTCATCTCAAGCTTTTACCTGATGAGGGCCGCCATGGAGCTCGGGATTCCGAAGGTGATTTTTGCGAGCAGCAATCATACGACGGATGCGTATGAGAAAGGTGGGGACTCCCTCCTTGGCCGTGAAATCACCGTTGAAGATAAGCCGCGATCCAAGGGGCTTTATGGGGTGCTGAAGTACGCGTCCGAGCAGATCAGTGAGATCATTTCCCGGGAAGAACCCGGAGGACCGGCCGTGTTCAATATCCGCATCGGAAGCGTCCATGCTGACGAGGAGAAGGATGTGCAGGAGGATCCACGTCTCATGAAGACGCTTCTTTCACACGAGGATCTGATCGGGCTTTTTGAGAAGGCGATGGAATCATCACGGGCCGGGGGCACCTACTACGGCGTGTCGGATAACCCTGGGAAACCCTGGTCCATCGACAATGCCAGGAGCGAACTCGGCTATGAGCCGAAACGGAATGCCGAACAGGTGGTACGGAGGGAAGGGGGGCAGTAGCCCTTCTTTTCTTTTTGAAAAAAAGGAAATTCCCCCAGGCGTATACCCGAGTGGAAATCATTGTGATACGATATAAATGTGCTATTATTCAGAATACTTTATAGAGAAAAAGGATCACATTCTGTGATGCCGCCATGGATCTTGATGGGGGAGAGGGAGCATGTTCAAGAAATCGAGAGTCTTTTATCGCCTATTCGTCCCGTTCTTCCTTTTAGGAGTGGGGCTTGTCTTGGGCTTCTGTATTTTCATTTATACAACCACCTACAATTCGGTGGAGGAATCATTCCTGAAGGACAAGCGTGATTATACGCTGCAGGTCCTGCATAATGTGGAGCAAAAGGTGAGGACCATCGAATACGGATTCACCGCCTACAGCTCGACGTCGAGTTTTGAGGAAACGTTCAAAACGCCCTTTTATGAATCGGAATTCGATCGCTATCAGGATATCCGGAAGGAAATGAGCTACATCGAAATGCTCGGGATCGAGGGGAGTGCGTACAATCTCATCAGCCTCGATCAGAAGTGGGGCATCATCAACGGATCGTTGAAAACGCTTACGGAACAAGAGCTCGATGGCTTCAAGGAGAAGTATGTAGAAGGCAAGACCCAAAGCCTTTTCTGGCGTCCCGACGGGGAACAGATCGAGATGATCATGACGCTTCCCATTTACCGGAGTGAGAAGTTCGCCATGGGGACGGCGAGCATCCCGAAGCGGAGCATCGATCAGATTGTCGGCAACAAAGAGCAGTACGTCGAGATCTACAATAAGCAGGACGAGCTCCTCTATTCCAATCAGGAAAAGGATAGCAGCCTCACGAGCGGAGAGTTCAACCGTCTCAAAGAAAAAGCCGCCAACGGCATGACCATGATGCGGGCAAAGGACGGGCGCACCTATGTGTATGCCCTGTCCGACTACAACCAGTGGCTCTACATGGTGGAAGTGAACCAGGGGGAAATCGGCACAATCATCCGCAATACGGCGATCGGGCTTGTGATCACTTCACTCCTCCTCATCCTCCTTGTCGGCTTCATCTCGTACCGCCTGGCAGAGTCCTACTCAAAGCCAATCCGGAAAATCCAGGAGAAACTCGCCCTTCCCCGGGTTCCATCGAAGGAAAATGAGCTTTCCCTCCTGGCCGCCTCCATTGAGCAGGTGGTGGATCAAAATGAGCTTCTCACTGAAGATCTCACCAGGCAGCAGCCGCAGCTCGAGACCCTGTTCGTCCTCAGCCTGTTCCGGAATCGCCTGTCGGAGAAAGAAGTGCAGAACCGCCTGGAGCAATTCGGCTATGACGTGGATCATAAGGTGTTCTACACAGTGGTCATCCAGATGGACACAGATTTTGAAGAGCAGGGGGTGGAGGGGGATCTCTTCCGCCTGGCCATCAATCAGGTGGTGGCAGAGTGCATCCCGGAATCGGAGCGCTTCATCCCCATCGTCCTGAATGATGAGATGCAGGCGACGATCCTCGCGTTCCCGGAGACGGAAGAAGAACCGGAGCGGAAGATCGCCAAGTATTATGAAAGCATCCAGCAGGCGGTTAAAGAGAACCTCCATGTCACCTTGAGCGCCGGGATCAGCGCTCCATATACCACCATCGTCGAGAGCAAGAAGGCTGTGGATCTCGCAAAAGAATCCCTGTATTATCGCGTGAACGTCGGGGCGGAATCCATCATCTTCTTCTCGGATATCTCCCAGCTGGTCAATGATGCCACGCTTTCGAAGTTTCCCCTTGATCTCCACAACCAGCTTCTCGGGGCGGTGCGATCGGGAGAGGAAGACGAAGCCGTGTCCCATATGGACAGCTTGATCGCGGACATCTTCAAAACGAATAAAAATCCCGTCAGCATCGGTGTGACCCTGACGCGGATCATCAATGACCTCGTCCAGCTCGGGCAGCTCCTCGGGGCGGACTTCGCCATCTTCGACAGGATCAAGCCCCTTTACGAAGAGGCCATGAATGCCTACAGTCCGGAACGGATCAGGAAGCGGTTGACGGAGGATCTCCTGAAGCCGGTGATCCGCTCGACCCATGATAAGAAGGAGCAGTCGATTAAGTCCCTTTCTCAGAAGATCGTCTACATCGTGGAAACGGAGTTCGATCAGGATCTCTCCCTCGATCAGATCGCGGACCGGCTCCATTACAACCCGAATTACCTCAGCAATGTGTTCAAGAAGGAGTACGGCGAGAGCTTTGGTGATTACCTCATGAACTACCGTCTCCAGAAGGCCCAGAGATGGCTCGTGGAAACGGAGTGGACGGTGAAGGAGATCGCCGAGAAACTTCAGTACCGCAATTCCCAGAACTTCATCCGCTTCTTCAAGAAGCGCCTCGATATGACCCCGGGCGATTACCGGAAGAAACATCGGCATTGATACAAAAAAATCCGAACCCAGCCGCTTGAGCGGATGACGTTCGGATTTCTTCTTTTTCCCCTTTATCCCTTCACGGAACCGACGAGGGCCCCTTTGACAAAGTACTTCTGGACGAATGGATAGGCAACCAGCATCGGCACCGTGGCGATCACGATGACGGCCATCTTGATCGTCTGGGCAGGGGGCACGACGTCAACGGACGAGCCTTCTGCCTGCATCCCGCTTGAGACGATGACGATCTGGCGCAGAAGCACCTGGATCGGCCATTTCGATGAATCATTGATATAGAGGATGGCAGTCATATACGTATTCCAGTATGTGACGGCATAAAAGAGTGAAATCGTCGCGATCGACGGCATGGCAAGCGGCAGCATGATCCGCATGAACACACCGAAATCCGTGCATCCATCCATCTTCGCCGACTCCTCCAGACTGTCGGGAAGCGCTTGGAAGAAGTTCCTCATGATGATGAGGTTAAAGGCATTGATGGCGACAGGCAGAATGAGAGACCAGTAGGAATCAATGAGTCCGAAGCTTTTCACCACCAGGAACGTCGGGATCATCCCGCCGCTGAAAAGCATGGAGAATACGACGAGGAAGTTGATGAACCCCCTGCCGAACAAGTAGCGTCTCGACAGCCCATATGCCATGAGGGCTGTGAGGACCATGCTGACCAGGGTCCCGATCCCCGTCACCCCGATCGATACGACAAGTGATTTGAAGAGGGTGGGGGTGGACAGTATGTAATGGTAGGCATCGAGTGAAAAGGTTTTCGGGAATAAGATGAATTTCCTTTCGATCACTTCTTGTGTCGATGCGAATGAACTGGCGATGACGTTCACGAACGGAATGAAGCAAGCAAGTGCGACGAGAACAAGCAGCGTGTTGTTCACGATGGAGAAAGCAACCCCGCTTTTTGAACGCCGCTTCCATTTAGGCTCTTTCATAACAGAGATCCTCCTTTAGATACGTAGCGTACGTTCACTGTAGCATCGGCGGTTTCATTCCGTATATAATCACTTTCCCAGTAGGGGGTGGCGCCCCTGATAAGGAATGTGCCCCGGATAATCACCTTGGATAGTCATGACACGTGAAAGGTTGATACACCAACGTTTGTAAGCGCCATCACCAAATGATTATATACGTAATCCTCCTGAAATCAGTATGCTTGGAACAAGAAAGTGGTCAAAGGGGGAGACGAATGGAAACTGTAGTGAAGACGGAGGATTCCTCGCTTCCGGTCCTGTCGGCGAAACAGGAGCGGATCATCAGGAGGAAGCAAATCTGGGCAGGCATCAAGACAAATAAGATTCTGTACCTGATGATCCTCCCGGGAATTCTTTATTTCGTCATATTTAAATATCTGCCCATGGCGGGCCTGGTCATTGCGTTCCAGGATTATCAGCCGTATCTCGGAGTCTTGGAGAGTCCATGGGTCGGGATGAAGCACTTCGTCCGGCTGTTCACCGAGCCGACCTTCTACATGCTATTGAAGAACACGCTCATCCTGTTCGGACTCAATATCTTCATCTTCTTCCCGCTGCCGATCATCCTCTCACTCATGCTCAATGAGGTGAGGAACAGGTACTTCAAGGCGGGGATCCAGACGCTCATCTACATTCCGCACTTCATGTCCTGGGTCATCATCGTATCGATCTCCTATGTGTTCCTGAATGTGGACGGAGGCATCATCAATGAACTCCTGGCATCCCTCGGGTTCAACAAGATCAGCTTCCTGACTTCACCCGACTGGACGCGTACGATCTATATCGGACAGGTGATCTGGAAAGAGCTCGGCTGGTCGACGATCATTTATCTCGCTGCCATCACCGCCGTCGATACCCAACTCTATGAAGCGGCCGAGATGGACGGGGCAGGCAGATTGCGCAAGACGTGGCATGTGACGCTTCCGGCCATCCGTCCGGTCATCATCGTTCTATTAATCTTGAAGATCGGTTCCACCCTCGACCTCGGGTTCGAACACGTGTATCTTCTATTAAACTCCCTGAATCGCCAGGTGGCGGAAATCTTCGATACGTATATCTATACGGCGGGTCTCCGGAACGGTCAGCTCAGCTTCAGTACAGCCGTCGGCCTGTTCAAGGGATTGGTGGGACTCGTCCTCGTGATCATGGCCAACAAGCTTGCCAAGAAATTCGGCGAAGACGGAGTGTATTAACATGGGGAGGCAGACGAGATGAAGTCCGTTGAGAAGCTCAATGCCATCTGTATCCTGTTACTGAAGCTTGTGTATGTGAATGCCCTTTGGCTCCTGTGCACCCTGTGCGGTGGCGTGATCTTCGGCGTCGGTCCTGCGACCTATGCAGCGGTGAGCGTCTGCCGTCAGTGGGTCCGGGGGAAGGACGTTCCTGTTGCTTCGACGTTCTGGCAGTACGTAAAGGAAGGGTTCAGGGAAGCGACGGCTATAAGCCTGCTGTACATGTTCGCAGGCACGGTCCTGATCGTTGATCTTCTTTTCGTGACGCAGTGGTACGTGAAGGGACTCCTCTTCCTTCTGTTGTTCGCATATGGATTGTCCCTGCTTTTCATCTTCCCGGTCATGGCGAACTACAACGTGAAAGGAATGTTCTTCAAAATCAAAACGGCCTTCTGGATCGGCCTGTCATTCCTGCAGTACTCACTCGTGACGACCCTGATCATAGCCGTGTTTTATGGTCTATTCTGGTCGATCTTTCCTGGTATTCTCGTATTCTTGGGAGCAAGCCTTCCACTCTTCCTGCTTGCATGGATGGGCAATCAGGTGTTCACAAGAATGGAAGCGCTTCATCATAATGAAACCAAACAATCAAAAAGGGGGAAACACAATGAACAAACGCATGATCTCAAGATTGGGTAGCGTCGGCCTTGCCGGGATGCTGCTTCTTGCCGGCTGCAGTGGGGAAAAAGGGTCCAGCTCTTCATCGGAAGGAGGGGACGGGAAGATCACATGGATGAACATCCTGCACACCGCCTCGCCGCCTACAGACACCATCGTGGATGAAATCGAGAAGAAGACCGATACGAAACTCGAATTCTCTTGGGTGCCCGATGCGTCCAAGGAAGAGCGGATCAACACCGCCATCGCGTCTGATTCCCTGGCCGATATCGTGACAATCACCATGATGGATAATTCCTCGGTGCGAAACGCCATGAAGTCCGGCATGTTCTGGAATGTAGAGGACTATCTTGATGATTACCCGAATCTGAAGGACATTTCGGAGGATGTAAGGAAGTCTGCTTCCATTGAAGGGAAGCTGTACGGGGTGCCGTTCCAGAAAGATTTGTCGCGGATCGGGATCGTCATCCGCAAAGATTGGCTCGACAATCTCGGACTCGACATGCCGAAAACAACAGAGGATCTCATGAAGGTGGCCCAGGCGTTCACCGAGGATGATCCCGACGGGAACGGCAAGGACGATACGGTAGGATTGCTCGACCGGAGCGACCTGGTGTATAGCTCGTTCAAGACGCTTGCCACCTACTTCGGAGCCCCGAATAAATGGGATGTCGACGAACAAGGCAACTTCACACCGGAATTCGAAACAGAAGGATATGTCAAAGCCATGGACTACCTGAAGAAGATGTATGACAACGGTTGGGTGAACAAGGACTTTGCCGTCATGGCGAAGACCGACCAGCAGCAAACGTTCGCCCAAGGGAAAGCCGGGATCTACTTCGGTGGATTATTCGACGGGCAGAACTTCCAGAACATGGCCAAAGGCATCCAGGATGATATGGAGCTTGACCTCATCAACGACATGACGTCAACAGACTACAACAAGCGCGTGATCTGGTCTGAAGGGAACGGTGTCGGCGGCGTTCTTGCCTTCCCTCGCTCTGAAGTAAAGGACGAAGCCGAATTGAAGAAGATCCTTCAGTTCGTCAATGATCTCCATGATGAAGAGCTGTATAGCCTGATGACCTATGGAATCGAAGGAACGCATTATGAAGAAGATGCCGACGGCCTGTACAAAATCATCGACCAGAATCTTTGGCAGCAGGAAGTACAGCCACTTGCAGCTTCAAGGCCGCGGGAAACGGGATATGAATCAAAAGATCCAAACCCGATCAAGCAGAAATCCAATGAAATGATTGCCGAAAATGCTGACTATGCCGTCCTGAACCCGGCCGTCCCACTCGAGTCTGGAACCTACTCAAGCCAAGGAACCGAGCTTCAGAAGATCATCACCGATGCCACCTATCAGTACATCCTCGGCGAGATCGACATGAAAGGATTCAAGAAAGCCGTCCAATCATGGGAAGACCAAGGCGGTAAAACCATCAAGGAAGAGTACAAAGAAGCCTACAAGGCGAGTCAATGATCATCGAGGAGGGTGGGGCACGAGACCTCCCTCCTTTCCTACTTTGCTAAAGGAGAGTGTGAAGGCATGACCAACGAAACATGGGCAACGAAAACAGCGGACTCCATCATGGAACGGACGCCGAGGCTTTATGGAGAAAGGGGCTATAACGAAAAGTGGTCCTATGATTACGGCGTGATCCTGAGAGGGTTTGAGTCCCTCTGGAAGCGGACGGGGGACGAACGGTATTTGGCGTACATCCGAGAGAACATGGATCACTTCATCAAAGAAGATGGAAGCATCCTTGGCTACCGGCTGGAAGAGTTCAATATCGATCACATCAACAACGGCAAGCTCCTCTTCCTGCTCCACAAGGAAACAGGCGACGAGAAATACAGGAAGGCGGCGGACCTTTTAAGGGAACAGCTGTCCCGGCATCCGCGGACGTCGGAAGGGGTGTTTTGGCATAAACAGATTTATCCTCATCAGATCTGGCTCGACGGACTGTATATGGGAACCCCGTTCTATGCACAGTACCTCATGACGTGGCACGGCGGGGAAGGGATCGAGGACATTATCCGTCAGTTCCGTGTAAGCTACGGGCGGTTGTTGAACCGGGAGACCGGCCTTCTGCATCACGCGTGGGATGAGAAAAAGCAGCAGCCATGGGCCCATGAAGGAACTGGTTTGTCAGCCAACATCTGGGGAAGATCCGTCGGCTGGTACGTCATGGCCCTTGCCGATACGCTGGAGATCCTGCCGGAGGACACGGCGGGAAGGGACGATCTGGCGACGATGCTCGAATCCATCCTCACAAAGGTGAAATCACTGCGGGACGAAACCGGCGTCTGGTATCAGGTTCTCGATCAGGGCGGACGGAAAGGGAATTACCTTGAAGCTTCCTGCAGCAGTATGTTCGTCTATGCCATGGCCAAAGGGATCCGTCTCGGAGTATTGGATCGTGAGGAGTGGGAAGCAGATGTCGCCGCATCCCGGAAAGGCCTTATATCAGAATTCGTCCTCCTGACGAATGAAGGGTTGGTGAACCTGAACAAAAACTGTCAGGTCGCCGGGCTCGGCGGCGCTGATCAAAGGGACGGTTCCTACGCGTACTACATCAGCGAGCCGATCATCTGCAACGATCAAAAAGGACTCGGGGCATTCCTCCAGGCCCTATGCGAATGCGAAGCGGTACTGGAAGGGGGAGACGCGTCATGTCTGTCTACGACATCACCGAGTTTGGAGCAGTAAGTAAAGGCAGGATCTGTACCGAAGCGATCCAGCGGGCCATCGATGAAGCGGAGCGTCATGGCGGGGGAAGGGTGGTTGTCCCTGCGGGTGAATTCCTGACGGGCGCCCTTTTCCTGAAGAGTCACATCGAGCTCCACCTGATGATGGGGGCGACCCTTCTGTTCTCCGACCGTCAGGAGGATTATCCCGTCGTGGCATCACGCTGGGAAGGCGTGAACCGCGATGTTTATGCCTCGTGCCTGTACGCGGAGGATGCCGAACAAATCGCGGTCACGGGATACGGGACAATCGACGGGAACGGGGAAGAATGGTGGCATGTGTTCCGCAACGAACCGGACCGCCTCCTCTACCCGCGACCGAAGCTCATCAGCTTTGACCGCTGCAAGGGAATCACCCTTCGTGATGTGCATCTGAAGGACTCCCCGAGCTGGACCGTCAATCCCATCCGTTCCGAGAACATCACCATCGACAATGTGACAATCCTGAACCCTGCCGACTCCCCGAACACCGACGGGATCGATCCCGAGTCGTGCAAGAATGTGCGGATCAGCAACTGTCACATCGATGTCGGGGACGACTGTATCGCCATCAAATCCGGGACCGAGGATTCCCCGGACCGCACTCCGTGTGAAAACATCACGATCACGAACTGCACGATGGTCCATGGTCACGGTGCCGTCGTCCTTGGGAGTGAGATGAGCGGTGATATCCGCAACGTTACCATTTCAAACTGCGTCTTCCAGGACACCGACCGCGGCATCCGCCTGAAGTCGAGAAGGGGAAGGGGCGGCGTCGTCGAAGACATCCGCGTGACGAATATCGTCATGGACAATGTGATTTGTCCGTTCATCCTGAATCTTTATTACTTCTGCGGTCCGCGCGGAAAGGACCAATATGTATGGGATAAAAATCCGTATCCGGTCACAGACGAAACGCCGATGTTCCGGCGCATCCACTTCTCCCATATCACGGCGAGACGGGTCCATGCGGCAGCGGGATTCATCTACGGACTCGCCGAGCAGCACGTATCGGTCGTCAGCTTCCAGCACATCGAAATCTCCATGGCGGACGATGCCATCCCGGGTAAGCCGGCCATGATGACCGGTATTGAGGATATGGCAAAACGGGGCTTTTTCATCGGCTGCTCAAGCGACCTCCATTTCGACCGCGTCACGATCGAGAACCATGAGGGCCCGCCGTTCCACGTGGAAAACAGCGGTACAATCACTGTCAGGGACTGCCTGTCGAAGACTGCAAGCGGCAGTGAAGCGGTGGAGGTGACGCTCTCATGACAGCCTCTCTGCGGGAAAAACTCCTCGTGCTCCTCGGAGATCCGCCTCCGGAAGCCACGCTTCAAGGGACCACGCTTTCAAAAGAGAAGGGGGATGCATATGAAACGGAGCATCTCATGATCGACCTGAACGGGATGGAGAGCGTCCCTGCCATCCTCCTCACACCGTTGAACCGCTCGGGCCCGCACCCTGTCGTCGTCTACCAGCATTCACATGGGGGCGACTTTGACAGGGGTAAACACGAGCTGACGGAGAGTGCCGGCTACCTGCAGGACCCTTCTTTTGCAAGGGAGTTCACCGCCATGGGATATGCCGTCCTGGCCATCGATCATTGGGGATTCGAAGAGAGGAAAGGAAAGCTCGAAAGTGAACTAGTGAAAGAGATGCTGTTATACGGCCGCACCCTTTGGGGCATGCGCCTCTTCGATAGCATGAGGCTCCTGGATTACATCGCAACAAGGGAAGACCTTGATGACACACGTATCGCGACCATCGGGATGAGCATGGGCGGACTACTGAGCTGGTGGCTTGCGGCACTCGATGAGCGCGTGAAGGTGACGATTGATATCGCAGCCCAGGTGGATACGGAAACCCTGCTCGAGAAAAGGGGGCTCGATCATCACGGCTTCTACTATTACGTCCCGGGACTGCTGAAGGCATGTTCCACCTATGAAATCCAGGGAATGATCGCTCCGCGTCCCCGCCTCAGCCTCACGGGGGGAAGCGACCGGATGTGCCCGGTGGAAGGGGCACGATATCTGGATAGAGAACTGACCAAGGCTTACGCCGGTAAGGGCTACCCCGAACATTGGGAGGGCAGGATCCTGACCGGGGGCCACCAAGAGACGAAGGAGATGAGGGAAATATGGAAAACCTTTCTGAGAAAACATCTGTAAAAGAAACGCGCATGGTTGTCGGGAAAGCCGGTGTTGGCACCGTATCGACGATCGGGGAAGCACTGGAGCGCTGCAAAGGGATCGAGGGGCCAGTCCGCATCACGATCCTGAGCGGGGTCTACAGGGAGCGCCTGGCCATTTATCAAAATAACCTGATCCTGAGCGGGATCGGCGACGTGGAAATCGTCGACGGCCGCTATGCGAGGGAGCCTGATGGAAACGGCGGGGAAATCGGCACATTCCGGACCGCCACCGTATTCATCAATGCCGAGAACGTGCTAGTTGAAAACATCACGATCACCAATGACGCGGGACCGGGAGAAGTGGTCGGGCAGGCCGTCGCCATGTATTCGGAAGGGGATCGTGTGACATTCAAGAACTGCCGCTTCAAAGGCTATCAGGATACGGTCTGCCTCGGACCCCTTCCCGAAGTCCAGAAGACCGGCCTTCCCTTTTGTACCCCCCAGCTGAAGGTCCGCTTCGAGAAAAGCAGGGCCGAATTCCACTCCTGCATGATCGAGGGGACGATTGATTTCATTTTTGGGGGAGGGGAAGGGCTTTTCCATCAGTGCGAAATCAAATCCCTCAAGCGACCCGATGACGGGGTCGGCTTCATTTCCGCAGCGTCGACACCTGAAGGGCAGGAACGCGGATTGATCTTCGAGGAATGCTATATCACGGCAGAAGAAGGAACGGGGAACGTCTACCTCGGACGGCCGTGGCGGGCGTATGGAAAGACCGTCTTCTCCCGCTGCTGGATGGGGGCGCATCTTCACCCTGAACGATGGGATGATTGGGATAAAGCATCGAACCGCCTCACCGCCACCTACGTAGAAGACCGCAACCACTACGAAGGAGACGGTGCGTTCATCATCCCGGATTGGATCACCTTCATCGAGGAGGAAGAGGGGTGACAAGGAAGCGGGAGCTCCTCATCACCCTGTCCGGGGGCTTCCTCTGCCTCTTTTTCCTCGGAGGGTTTGCCCTCACGATCCTGCCCATGGATGAAGCGACCTATGCCGACAAGGTATTCCCCCTTTTGCAGGGGAACCTTCCGGGGGATGAGCTCGGCCGGAATTTCGAGGCGGTCAAAACGCTGTCAACATGGTTTGCCATCACCCTTCTCGTGGTCCTCTGCCTGATTGCCCTTGCCTCTTTCTTCCTGAAAGGAAACCGGAATCCGGGAAGGGCCGGGATCATCTTGATAGTAGCGGGAGGAGCCACGCTGATCGGCACCCAGCTCGTTGCCTTCCCTTTGGCGTTCCTCTTCTTCCTCTCTGCCGCCCTCTGCTTCTTCCGAAAACAACCGATCAGGAAAGGAGTCATACATGCCTAAAACCATCATCACCAATCCCGTATTGCCTGGATTTCATCCGGATCCGAGTCTCCTCCGGGTGAAGGACACCTATTACCTCGCCGTCTCCACATTCGAGTGGCTTCCAGGCGTCCGTATCTATGAATCACGCGATCTCGTTAACTGGGAACACAAATCCGATCCCCTCACCGATCAGGTGGACCTCCGGGGAAACCCGAAGAACGGCAGCATCTGGGCCCCGCAGATCAGCTACTCGGACGGACTCTATTATCTCGTCTATACCGATGTGAAAAGCACGAGGCGACCGTTCAAGGACAGTCATAATTATGTCATCACCGCTCCCGACCTCAGCGGCCCGTGGTCGGATCCCGTCTACCTCAACAGCAGTGGCTTCGACCCATCGCTCTTCCACGATGACGACGGCAAGACCTGGCTCCTC
This sequence comes from Rossellomorea marisflavi, assembly GCF_001274775.1. GTDB lineage: Bacteria > Bacillota > Bacilli > Bacillales > Bacillaceae_B > Rossellomorea > Rossellomorea marisflavi. Next base: position 358,532 of record NZ_LGUE01000004.1, on the reverse strand, counting down.
AATGAAATCTGGGATTACCGGATGACGACGGGGAATAAGTCGGCAGGAATTGTTTTACAAGAATACGATCGTATTAGGCAAGCGCTCACGGGTCAGGTCCATAAGGTGTTTGACGGCACCGAGCTTGCCAAAACGGAAGCACCCCATCTGTATCGCCACAACGGCTATTATTATCTGATCACGGCAGAAGGAGGGACGGGTTCCGGCCACGCCATCACCGTCTGCCGGTCCCGTGCCATCACGGGTCCATATGAAGTGGACCCGGAATACCCGATGCTCACGGCCCGGGATAAGCCGGAATCGCCCCTTCAATGCGCCGGCCACGGCAGCATCATCCAGTCACCCGAGGGCAACTGGTATATGGCCTATCTGTGCACGCGTCCCCTCGGTGGGAGCGGGGCGATCCTCGGTCGCGAGACGGCGATCCAGGAAGTGACGTGGAGCGAAGACGGGTGGCTAAGGCTGGCAGACGGCGGAAACGGTCCGAGTCTGCAGACGGCCATTGAGACGAAAGAACCCGTCCGTCAGGTCAAACCCACCGATTTCCACGATGAGTTCCAAGGGAACCTTCACCAGGAGTGGAACACTCTGCGCATTCCCCAGGACCCTTCATGGTGCGACCTGACGAGCAGGAAAGGAGCTCTCCGCCTACGGTCCGGCGGCTCGCCGCACTCCCTGTTCGACCATCACATCCTCGCCGTGCGCCAGAAGGATTTCTTTTACGAGGCCGAGACGAGGATCGAATACGAGCCGGAGACGTTCAATCAGCTCGCAGGTCTCATGCTTTATCTCGATGATGAGAATTATCTCTACTGCTATCTTACCCTGGATGAATCCGGACGGGTGCTGCGACTGCTTTCCTGTGATGGAGGGGAATCGACGCTTCATCCGGTCATGATCGATCTCGGAGATGGCGCCATTGATCTCAAGGTGGAAGGACTCGGGAGCGAGGCAAGGTTCTACTATCGCAGTAACGCAGAATGGCTGCCCGTAGACGATGCCATCCCGGTCCACTTTTTATCAGGCGGCTTCACCGGAACCTATATCGGCATCGCCGTCCACGACATGGATACCCAATCCGGTTCCCATGCCGACTTCCATCATTTCACGTACCGGGGAAAAGACGAAGCGAGAGGAATTGGAGAATCCGGAGAGTGGATGGTGAATTTCAGCGATTCGTGAAACCTTGCACGACCCTTTTTCGTAAAGGTAGAAAAAGGGAGGGAAACCATGAACCGGTTCAAAACAATCCTGTTTTTCCTGGCCGCCCTGATCATCCTCTCCGGATGTCGCGTCGAATGGACCAGCTCGAATGGCAAGGTGGAAAAAGAAGAGCAGGGGTTCACCCTCGACCTGTTCAACGATCTTGAAAAAGGCATGACCTATCCGGAAGTCGTGGATGTCATCGGTCAACCTGGCGTACCGGAAGGCGAGGAAGACAACGGCGAAAACGATTCAGTCTACAGATGGGAAGAGGACGAGAAGATGGTGATCATTTCCTTCCAGCGAGGGAGACTCACCATGAAAGAACAGTTCGGGTTATGAAGAAATGCACCGTCAGATGACGGTGCATTTTCTTTTGCGGCTTACCAGCGCAGCATGGTCTCAAACGAGGTATAAAAGATAAATAGACATACCGCGATGAGCAAACTAGCTAAAACCTTTTTATTATTCTTGTACTCTTCAATCCCCATGATAAGGATCATACCGCCCATGAACAAAAGCATAAGGGGGACATAAGTGAAATCATCCGCCAGCATTCCGTAAAGAGCGAATGACCCGGTGAGGATAGCAAGCAGGATCCGCAGGATCTTTAACAAGGAAAGGCCTCCAATCACCATACTGTTCTCACACTATCATACATGACGACTTTTAAAAATCCCCTTGAAAAACATTTTATACCATATTACCTTCAAGTGGAGGAGGAGATTGATATGATGATAGAAGAGATTCCAGAGATGAGAATCGCCTATTTCAGGAACATAGGCCCGTATGGAGGAGAAGCAAATAAGGAACTCATGGAAAAGGTGAAATCGTGGGCAAGAAAGAATGACATTCTGGAGAATTCGTTGATACTCGGAATCCCGCAGGACCACCCGGATCTCACGCCACCGGAAGCCTGCCGCTACGACACAGCCGTAGTGATCACCGCAGAGACCGAGGTGACAGGAGGTGCAATGGAGGGGATATTTACAGGGGGCAAATACGCCGTATTCACACTGGACCACACCGAAGAAGCCATAACGGAATGGTGGAGGCACATGCCATCGGATATTGAAAAGAGCGGTTTATCCATAAGAAACCATCCCATCGTCGAACGCTACACCGATGAACTGATCAGGCAGCATCGGTGTGAAATGCTCGTTCCTGTAAAATAAGAAGTAGTGATGGCACAGACCAACACCTATCCTGTCATGAACCATCAGAACCACCATGATCAAAAAGTGCAATGAAGCGGAGGGCGACCGACTCCAACGGGAAAAGATGGAAGATGGAGACCCCGGAAGCGCAGCTGAGGAGGCTCGACTCCCTCCCCGTGGAAAGAGGGCGCCCGCAGCGGAATGGAACGTCCAATAAGGAATGCAGACCCTATCCCAAACGTGAATTTCTAGACATCCAACATGGAAGTTTATGTTAAACTAACACCAAACCCTGCCATCCGGCAGGCACCACTAAAACAGAGCGGCGGGATTCCATTGAACGATACAAAATCAGACTACATAAGCATAAAAGACCTTCTTTCCCTACCGACACTATCCGATGTCACCATCAGCGAATGCGGCCAACGATCGGCTTTCGTCAAACGGACAGCAGATTGGGAACGAGACGCATACATAACCCATATCGAAGTACATGAAAAAGGTGAAAAGACGGCCGAGGTCCGACCGGGCTTCCGTCCATCATGGTCGCCATGTTCGGATCAGCTTGCCTTTATGTGTACACAGCCCAACGGAAATCAACTCTTCATCCAGTCTATGAAAGAAGGGAAGCGAGTCCAGCTGACGGATGTAGAAGGCGGAATCGCTCTATACAAATGGGATCCGACAGGCAAGGGACTTTACTATACCGCCCCCACTCATACCGGGCATCACCGGCTCCATTCTCTTGATCATGAAGAGAGGAGTTCACTCCTGCCTGTACTAGAAGAAGGAGTCCATATTTTGGATTTTGATCTTTCCCTCGATGGAGGAAGGATCATTTTCCTGGCGAGTCCGGGACCGGGTGCGGATGACGCTCACAAGGCAGAGCTGTACCTGTTGAACCGGTTCACTGGAGTGGTGAAAAAGATTGAAGAAAGCAGACGCCTTGGTGGACAGGTGTGCATGTCGCCGGAAGGGACACACATCTGCTATACGGTGAGTCGTGAGGAAAAGGATTACTATCGAACCCATATCCCGGACAGCATGCTTGAGATTCATGACCTGACGACGGGGGAAAGGGAGCAGCCCCTATCCGAAGTCGATTCCACCTGGATTCCGATCCGCTGGACAGAACAAGGGATCCTTGTGAAATGGCAGGACCGGACGAACGGGAGGATCGGGCTCCTCCAACCGGATGGAAACCTCGAACCTTACAACCATGAGGATGGCTACACGCTCGGAGCTTCCATATCATCAGACGGCCATCATCTGGCATGCCTGAAGGCACATCCGAATGAAACACCGGAACTTTACGTGGATGGAGTGAAGGTGACCGATGAGAATGCCTTGCTGAGCTCTAAACGCATCAGCCGGAAAAAGGTGATCACTTGGTCCAATCCCAATGGCGAAACGATCGAAGGGGTTCTATCCATACCTGAAGACATGGAACGAGATCGGGCACAGCCACTCCTGGTCCTGGTCCATGGTGGTCCAAACTGGGCATCTTTCCCGTTTCAATCGACTTCCTTCAATGATAAGTATCCCGTCGAGTCGTTCATCGCAAAGGGCTTCATCGTCCTTGAGCCGAACTACAGGGGAAGCACGGGGTATGGAGATGCCTTCATGAAGGCGAATGCCCGAAATCTGGGGATCGGTGATCATGAAGATATCATGTCAGGTGTCGACGCCCTGGTGGAGCAAGGGATCGTAGACCCGGACGAGGTCGGCATCATGGGGTGGAGCCAGGGAGGATTCATCACCGCGTTCTCGTCCATCTACAGCAACCGCTTCAAGGTGGCATCCGTCGGCGGAGGGATCAGCAACTGGGTGACAAACTACAAGACGACCGACCTGCCCTCCAACGTCCTCAGCTATCTCGGCGATACTCCTTGGAATGACCCGGAAATCTATGCCAAGAGTTCACCGGTATGGTATGTACAATCCGCATGCACACCGACGCTCATCCAGCACGGAGAAGCCGACGCAAGGGTGCCGGTTGAGAACGCCCATGAACTCTACAAAGGCCTGAAGGAACAAGGGGTGGAGGTTGAACTCGAACTCTTCACAGGAATGGGCTACAGCTCTGACCATCCAAAGGTTCACAAACGGATCATGGAACAAAACCTTGAATGGTTCACCCGTCATATTCTTAAAAAGGGGAAGTAGAAACATAAACAGAAAAGCGAACCTTCTTAACGACATGTTCCCCGATATCGTATCCATGACCAGGGCCTTTCTCTACGGCTTCTTCACGGTGGCATTGGTGATTGTCGTTATGACAGGGCTGTTTTACTGAGTTGTGTCCTTAAGAATCTGTTGGTTTTGAAAGCTGCCTGAGTACCGTATTAAAAAGGAGGGAATAGGCTTGGAACTGAGATTACCGGAAAATATTAAAAAGCGTTTCTGGTTGGTATTCCCGTTTGCCTTTGTGCCGGTCTTGGTCTATATGATCTTTTTCAATTGGGAGCCTCAGTTATTGGGCACTAGAGAGTGGGAAGATGTGGGAAGGTTGCTGTTTATCACGGGAGAAAGTGCACTGACAGGAGCACTCTTGACAATTGGATTGTTGTGGGTGTCAGGAAAGGTGAGTAAATGAACCCATCATCAAAAACCACTGAGTGAAATGAAGCGGAGGGCGCCCGACTCCAACGGGAAAAGAGGGAAGATCGAGACCCCGGAAGCGCAGCTGAGGAGGCTCGACTCCCTCCCCGTGGAAAGCGGGCGCCCGCAGCGGAATGGAACGGACTTCTACATTCTTCACACTTCCTTCAATCATTGAAGGAGTTTGACACAAGGAATTGATATTCAGTTTATATTCCCTTGATAGAATGATCCCGTAAGCTTAATCATTCTGTTCATAGGAGTTGTCATACATGAAGAAATTATTATCGCCCATCACCGACTGGGTATCGACCAAGCGGGGGATGTGGATCACGATCATCACCTGGCTCGTGGTCATGATCGCCCTGAGTGCCGGACCGAAGCTCTCAGACTACAAGGTGTCGGATTTCCAGTCCCTGCCCGATGATGCCAAGTCCATCGTCGCAGACGAAAAAATAAAAGAGTACTTCCCGAACGACCAGGGAACCCCTGGGATCCTCGTCTTTCATAATGAAGATGGAAAGGTGAACATAGAGGATGCCAATGAGATCCTGGAGGCAATCCGTGCTGAAAAGATCGAAGGGATCGATTCCATCGTGGACATCAGCAAGCTGCCGCCACCTGCCCTGGAAGGGTTCACGTCGGAAGACGGTTCCACGATGATCGTCCCGATGAATCTCGAGAAAGGCCTCGGGAATGACGAATACTCGACGATCATCGATATGGCCTCCGAGATTGGAAACGATGTGGCGAAGGAGCAATCGGCTACGGACTTCTACATTACAGGTCCTGCCGGGATCGCAGGAGACACGGTGAAGCTCTTTGAAAGCGCCGACTTCGTTCTTTTGATTGCGACCGTGCTCATCATCCTTGTACTCCTGATTGCCATTTACCGCTCGCCGCTTCTCGCGATCATCCCGCTCCTCGCGACGGCCATCGTCTATCAGGTTGCCAATCAGGCCATCGCCCTCATGGGGTCTGCCGGTCTTGAAATCAACAACTCGACGACGTCGATCATGAGCATCCTGCTCTTTGCTGCCGTCATCGACTACTCTCTGTTCGTGTTCTCACGCTATCGTGAAGAGCTTAACCGCCATGAAAGCAAGTACGAATCCATGAAGCAGGCCATGAGGGCGACGGGAGAACCGGTCTTTTTCGCCGGGGGTACCGTGCTTGCCGCCATGCTCATCCTCTTCTTCGCGAACTTCCGAGATTACTCGAACTTCGCGCCGGTGTTCGGAATGGCCATGCTTGTGATCATGCTCGCGTCCATCACCCTTGTCCCGGCCTTATTCACCCTGTTCGGGCGTAAAGCCTTCTGGCCGAAAGTACCGAAATATGGCCAAGAGAAAGAAGTGAAGCACAAATTCTGGGGTCCGGTCGCCAAATTCGTGGTGAAGAAACCGCTTGTTGCCGGAGGGGCCGTCGCGGTGTTCATGATCATCACCGCCGCCAACGTCCTGAACCTTGATTTTGAATTCAATATGGTCAAGTCCTTCCCGGATGACCTGCCATCCCGCGTTGGATATGAAATCGTCGAAGAACAGTTTGATAAAGGGGAACTCGCTCCTGCTACGTTCTTGGTGGAGAGCAAAAAAGAGCTCTCTGATGAATCCGTGAAAGCCCTTCAGGAAAAACTGGATTCCTATAAAGAAGTGGCATCGGTCAGGCTGACAGGTGTGACGGATGATCGTGACGCTGCATCGTACAGCATCGCGTTGAATACCGATCCATACTCAGTGGAAGCGATGGATTTCATGAAAGATATCCGCGACAATGGCGATCGCCTCCTGAAGGATGCATCGATTTCAGGTGATTCCTATGTAGCGGGTGTGACGGCGAAGCTCGTCGACGAACGCGACGTGAACAACCGGGATATTTTAACCATCGTTGTCCTGGAAAGCGTCCTGATTCTTGCGCTTCTTTTCTTCCTGACCCGTTCATGGAAGATGCCGCTCTACATGATGGCAACGATCCTGATTTCATACGCATCGGCACTGGGTGCGGGACTTTTCCTCATCGACGTGTTCTTTGGATATGATGCCATTAGCACCAGGGTTCCGGTCTATGCCTTCATCTTCCTCGTCGCCCTAGGGATCGATTACAACATCATCCTTGTCTCGCGCTTCATGGAAGAACGCAGGGTGCATGGAGTGAAGAAAGGACTCGAGATCGCCATACGCAATACAGGAGGCGTCATCTCGTCGGCCGGGGTCATCCTTGCGGCCACGTTCGCAGCCCTCATGACGATGCCAATCGCCGACTTGTTCATCTTCGGATTCATGGTATCGATCGGGATCCTGATCGACACCTTCCTGGTCCGCGGCATGCTGCTTCCGGCCCTCATCCTCTTCTTTGAGAAGGATAAGAAGGAAGCAACGGAATAACGTGAAGAACCACAGGCTTATGAGGCCTGTGGTTTCTTTTAAACCAAACCGGAGAGAAGATAAAGGGCCATGGCCCAGATGAAAAGGCCAGAGCATTTGTTGAATACCGTCATCACTCTTCCAGTCGGATCAACATGCTTCATGGTAGATCCTGCGAAGATAAGTCCGAGGAACCATAGCCATGAAACACCGATACAGGCACAGGTGAATAGGAGTAGATCCATTCCGGTATATGCCAATGCGCTCGTCCCGATGACCCCGACCGTGTCAAGGATGGCGTGGGGGTTGAGGAGCGAGACGGAAAGGGCAAAGACCATCTGCTGTTTGAGCGGCATGGCACCATGAGTCGAAGCACTTGCTTCTTCGGTCTGCCAGAGGGTCCACCCCATATAGACCAGGAATAGGACTCCGCCGATGATCAATCCTGTCCGAAGCCAATCAAACGTAAAGACGATGACGGATAAGCCGGTGACTGATAACAGAATGAGTAGGGTATCGCACAGGGAAGCAGTGACTGCTGCTGGTAGTGCCTTCGGAAGGGAGGGTTGTGCTGCCCCTTGGGAAAAGACAAACACATTTTGCACACCTAAAGGAAGGATAAGACCAAATGCCAGTAGGATACCATGTAGAAGGGCGTCCATTGCACCATCTCCTTTCTTCTTTCATCATACTGTGTTACAACTAAAAGAAAACAACCAATTGGATGGTTTTTCACCCATCCAATTTTCAAAGGAGAACAGGATGGACTGGAAACCCAATCGTCACGCCGTGATCAGCATTCATCGGCAGATCACCGATCGGATTAAAGCCTTGATAGAAAGAGGGGATTGGAGCACCGATATGCGAATTCCCCCTCAAAGGAAGCTTGCAGAAGAATTCGGTGTGAACCGAAGTACCATCCAGACAGCCTTGGATGAGTTGAAAGCAGACGGATATCTTGAAGGGAGGGTCGGTTCCGGCATCTATGTTACCGGGAATGCATGGAACCTTCTGATGGACCAAGCGCGTCCAAACTGGCAGCGTCACATTGAAACCGGCGTCCACAAGCCCAATTACCACACCATTCAATTGATCAATGACTATGAGCAAAAAGACGATATCATCAGACTCGGCACAGGAGAACTGTCACCGGACCTCCTACCTGCCAGGGAACTGGAAGAATCCCTTCGTTCCATTACCCTTGATGCACGGGCCATCGGATATTCATCGCCACAAGGCAGCATAAAGCTCCGGGAAGCCCTATCCGCCCGACTTGAGAAACGGGGTATCACGGTATCCTCTGATAATATCTTGATCGTTTCAGGAGCCCTGCAGGCCCTCCAACTCATCGCCGTCGGTTTGTTGGAGGAAGGGGCGACGGTGTTCCAGGAGGGTCCCTCCTATCTCAACTCTGTCCATCCGTTCCAATCAGCGGGCATGCGGATGCAAGCCGTCAACAGAGCAGAAACACTATCTTCCACGATTCGTAGCCTAAAGGGGCAATCCCTTTTTTATTGCGTCCCGACCCTGAATAATCCTACGGGTTACAGTTGGACAGTAGAGGAGAAAAAATCATTCTACACCCTCTGTCGTGACGCCCGGATTCCAATCATTGAAGACGACGTGTATCAGGAACTTCAGTTCGGGGAAGGCAGCCCACCGTTGAAGGCCATGGATGAAGCTGGCCATGTCCTCTACCTGGGCAGTGTGTCGAAGACTTTAAGCCCCGGTCTTCGAATCGGATGGATCGTGGCCCCGACGCCTGTCATCAAGAGACTCGCTGATATCAAGATGCAGACCGATTATGGCTCAAGTGCGTTTTCACAAGAAATCGTCGCTCACTGGATGATGTCCGGAAGGTATGATCGGCATGTGGAGAGGCTTCGTACGCGTCTGCAGGAGAGGGCGGAACGAATGGAAAAGATCTTATTGCGGCAGTATCAGGATATTGCTACGTGGAATCGTCCATCTGGAGGTTTCTATATCTGGATCCGATTCCACGCGCCCATTGTGAATAAAGCCTTGTTTCTGAAGGCACTGCAGCGGAAGGTCCTCTTGAATCCAGGATATATCTATGACCCTGGTGATGCTCATCACATCCGCTTGTCGTTTGCGTATGCATCGCTGGATGAGATGGAAATCGGCTTACACCAATTGCGTAAAATCATAGAAGAAAGGAGGGATGCGCCATGAAGATCCTTGTGGTAGATGATGATCTCCATATCCAGCGTCTCGTATCCATCCACCTCACCAAGGAAGGCTACCACGTGCTGAAGGCATCGGATGCGGATGAAGCCCTGCACCTGTTGGAGGAAGAAAGGGTGGATCTCGCCATCGTCGACGTGATGATGCCGGGGATGAATGGGTTCGACCTGACGAAGATCCTGACGGAGGACCTGTCCATCCCTGTGATCTTGTTGACCGCGAAAGGACAGCTTGAGGATAAGGAAAAAGGATTTCTTTCCGGGACGGAGGATTACATCGTGAAGCCCTTCGAACCGAAGGAGCTTTTGTTCCGCGTCCAGGTGATCCTCAGGCGCTATGAGCGCAGTATGCGGGATGAGATCGTGATGGGGAACACGTCCATCAACCGGAAGACCTTCGAGGTGGTCATCAATCAGGAAACGCTGATCTTGCCCCTGAAGGAATTCGAAATCCTCTACACCCTGATGGGACGGGCCAATAAGGTGACGTCCCGGGGGCTATTGATCGAGGAGATCTGGGGCCTTGAGGAAGAAGGGACCGAGCTCCGCCTCAACACCCATATGAACCGGATCCGGGACCGCCTGAAAAAGCACGGCTCAAGCGTGGAAATCCATACGGTCCGAGGGGTGGGCTACCGATTGGAGGGGGCATGATGAAGACACTCTACAAGCAGTTCATCGCCGCTACCCTTCTGATCCTGGTCGTCAGCACGGTGCTGGGTTTCTTCCTCGCGAACGTCTTCTACATGAACTACACGAAGAAGAAAACCGACCAGCAGCAGGAGGACCGGGCCAAGGAGATCGTGAAGGTGCTTGATGCCATGCATCATTCGGGTGAAACATTCGACCGGTATCTTGATTCCGTCTCGAAGCTCGGCTATCAGATTTATGTGACGAACGGACAAGGGGACGAGCGTTTCTATGGCCTTCCGTTCAAGAATGAAGAGTTTCCCGAAGAAGCAGAACGGGTCCTGACAGAGGGGGATGTGTATCACGGCATCAGCAACTTCTCGACCCTGAACTTCATGTTCGGTCACTTCTCCAATGAGCTCCAGAACACGGTGGGCGTGCCGTTCGAGTACGACGGAGACACCTATGGCCTGTTCATCCGGTCCGATACAAAGCTTCTGGCATCGGACTTTCATACGGTCCTTGCCGGGTTCATCGCCGTCATCGCGATACTCAACATCGTCGGGATGATGATGCTCGCTAAGCAGCTTACCCGTCCGATTTCGAAGCTGACGGAAGCGACGAGGCAGGTGTCACAGGAGAACTTCAGCTACCCCATCGATATCCACCGGAAGGACGAGATCGGGGAGCTGTCCGAGAGTTTCCACCGCATGCAGGATCAGCTCCTTCATAATGACCGGGCCCGGAAGTCGTTCATCAGCTCCGTTTCCCATGACTTCCAGTCGCCCCTCATGAACATCCAGGGCTATGCAGATCTCTTGAAGACCGCAGAAGGAGAGGAAGAACGGATTGAATATGCCGAGGTGATCGAACGTGAGACGAAGCGGCTGTCGAATCTGACGAAACAGCTCCTGCTCCTTACCTCCCTGGACCAGGAAGCCTATCCTCTCAAGGTGACGGATTACCGTCTGGATGAACAGCTGAAAGCCGTCATCCGGAAGTACCGCTGGCGGATGGATGAAGAAGGGATCGAGCTCTCTTATAAGATCCCGGTCGCCACGGTCAGGGCCGATGAAGAGCTTTTGGAGAACGTGTGGGAAAACCTCCTCACGAACGCCATTAAATACAACCGCGAAGACGGGACGATCGGGATCACCCTCGAGCAGGACGGAGGGACCCGGGTCATCATCAGCGACACGGGAATCGGCATCCCTGAAGATGAAGTGTCGCAGGTGTTCGATAAATTTTACCGCGTCGATGATTCTCGCACGAAAGAGGGGACCGGCCTCGGCCTTTCCATCGTGCGGCAGATCATCTCCCTTCATGGAGGAGAAGTGGCCATCGAAAGCGAATTGGGTAAAGGAACGCGCTTCATCATCACCCTGCCTTCAAAGGAGAATTAACATGATGCCATTCCGCCCCATTGTCATGACAAGTCCCAATACGGATTACCGGGAATATCGACCACACCCCGCCCTCACATCTTACATCGTCTGTTACTGGCAGTCGGTGCCGATGAAGGGGAAGGGTGCGCGGCTATCAAGCGTCATCGTTCCCGATGGGTGCACCGACATCATTTATGACAGGGATGCCCTCACTGGCCGGTACGAATGGTCCTACTGCGGCATGTTTGATGAATATTTCCATGCCGTCAGTCCGGGAGGGGACGGGGCGGCCACATGGGGCATCCGCTTTCATCCGGGGGCGTATCATCGCATCATCCGGGAACAGGCATCGACTCTCGCCGGCACCTCGGTGCTTCTCGATGATCTTTCACCGGCACTTGTGAGGGAATTGACAGAGCTCGCTGAAACAGACTTGAGTGTGGAATCCCTGGATGCTTTTTTTCTGAAAAGAAGCGGGGACCATACACAGTCCTCCAGGTCCATCCAGGCGGAGGCAGCCGTAAGATTGATCCTGGAAGGCAGAGGGATCCTGTCCGTGAAAGAGGTCGCAGGCGAACAGTTCCTTTCCACCCGGACCCTCTCCCGGCTTTTCTCAGACTACGTCGGGCTCACGCCGAAGAAGTTCAGCGCCGTCATCCGGTTCCAGTCCCTTCTCTCGGATTATGTGAGAAGTGGAGGCAGAAATGTCGGGGAAGCGTCCGCCTCCTTTTATGACCAGTCCCATCTTTATCACGACATCCTGAAGAAGACGGGGAAGACCCCGTCCCAGCTCAAACTGTCCGATTTTTACAATCATTCCTGAAGAGGATCCTGTACGATGGAGAGGAAAGGGGAAATGAATATGATTCCACAGCGAATATCACTCGTCACACTGGGGGCGGAGGATCTGCCGAAGCTCCGTGCCTTCTATCAATCACTGGAATGGGAGGAAGCAGACTTCAGTTCGGATACATACGCCGTCTTCAAAACGGCCGGGGTCATGCTCACCCTGTTCCCTCATGAAGAGCTTGAGAAGGATGCCGGTGTCCCCCTTGCCAAACCGACGGAAGGCTACAAGCCTGTCACCCTCGCCATCAACGTGGAAGAAAAAGATGAAGTCGACCGCATCATCGACACCATCCGGTCGAAGGGGGGCACCATCCTCCGCGAACCGAGCGACGCCTTCTGGGGAGGGCGCACCTCCTATTTTGCCGACCCGGAGAAGAATCTGTGGGAAGTGGCGTGGAATCCTTCTTCGACGTTCGATGAGCGAGGTGCGATGCTGACTTTTTAAAAGTCGGCATTTTTTTGATGAAAGGAATGAAGGATGATGAACTGTGAATGTATAACCGGTACACCCGCAACAATCCGGATCGATGGCGATGTCGGTGCCGACCCTGTCTGGTGCCATTCGTGCGGAAGCAACCTCGAGTTGGAAGGGGTGGGCCTCTCCGATCTTTTATCAAGTGAGCTGGATGAGTGGGGTCAAACATACGGGGAATGGATCGATTGGGACCATGATAAACTCCGGGCCGGTGGAATCGAAATGGAGGAAGCCTTCAACCAAAAGGGCAGCGGACTCGCATCCAGGGTGAAAAAAGAGCTTGTGGCAAGATTCGATGTCACCTTCATGCCCTCCACCAGTGCCCGGTTTTATGCCTCCATGGAAAGGCGGGAGTTCTGATGGAATTGACCCATACAAGGATTTTGGTCGACCGCTATAAAGAGTGCTTCCTATTTTACCGGAACGTGCTCGGTTTCAAGGTTGCATGGGGAGATGAGGAATCGAACTATGCGGACTTCGAGTTCGGTGGAATGAAGCTCGGGGTTTTCGACCGCAGGCAGATGGCGGAAGCGGTCGGCGATGTGTACCGGAAAGATGATTCCCGGACGGACCGCGTGGCCTTGATCTTCAAGGTGGCGGATGTTGCCCGTGCTTATGAGGAATGGAAGGAAAGAGTCGATTTCATAACGGAACCTGTGGAACAGGAGGAGTGGGGCATCAAGGTCGCTCATTTCCGCGATCCGGATGGGACGCTGCTTGAAATCTATGAAAACCTATAAAAAGGAGGGTGGCATGCCACTCTCCTTTTTCTATTCCTGTTTCCCCTTCATGATGCCATAAAAGAAAATTTTGTTGATATCCTCCGTCAGGGGAAGCGCCTTTGTATAGTTTTCCTCATTCTGCATATAGGTCCTGAGCATCTCCAGGTAAAATCGGATCGCGTCCTCTGAAAGGGAATCATCCACGTATCCCTGATCTTTTCCCTCCTGGATCAGCTGACTGAAGTAAGGAACGACTTTTTCTTCGTAAAGGTTCTCGAATAGATTTCCTTCTGTTGAATACTGTTTCATCAGGTACTGATAAAATTCCTCATGGATCTGCTGGGCGACCTCTTTTTTACTGAACATGATCATGCGGATCTTATCAGGAAAGGGGAGGTCACTGTGCACGAGTTCCTCGAACTGGGAAGAAGCGCTCTCGATGTAAAAGACGAACACGTCATATGTCAACTGATGCTTGCTTTCAAAGTAGTTATAGATCGTCACTTGGGAAACGCCGGCTTCCTTGGCGATTTCAGCGATTGATACCTTCTGGATGCCATTCTTCATGAAAAGGGTCAGGGCGGCAAGAAGGATCGCCTGTTTCTTCTGTTCGCGACGGCGTTGGAATCCATCCATTTCATTCACCTCTCCATTAGTGTACTTAATTTTATGAAATATAACAAATGAATAAGTTCAAAACTTGTTGTGGAATCCGTTATATTTGTATATTATGAAATAAAGTAGTTTAAAAAGTTCATAACTTTCGAGGGGTGTATCAGAATGGAAATTGTACACACAGAAGCGCTCAGAAAGACGTTCGGTTCGTTTCAAGCACTGAATAACGTCCAGCTCTCCATCAACCAAGGGGAGATCTACGGGTTCATCGGTCCGAATGGAGCCGGAAAATCCACAACGATCCGAATATTGCTCGGGATCCTCCGGTCGACGGAAGGGAAAGCCTCCATCTTCGGAAAGGATGTGTGGAGAGATGCGGTCGAGATTCATAAGCGCCTTTCTTATGTACCGGGTGATGTGACGCTCTGGCCGAACCTGACCGGGGGAGAAGTCATCGACCTCTTCCTGAAGATGAAAGGAGGAGCAGATCCCTCGCGACTGAAGAAGCTTATGGAGCGTTTTGATTTCGATCCGGCGAAGAAGTGCAGGACCTATTCGAAGGGGAACCGTCAGAAGGTCGCGCTGATTGTGGCATTCGCGTCTGATTCGGAGCTGTTCATATTCGACGAACCGACGTCGGGATTGGATCCCCTCATGGAAAGGGTGTTCCAGGAGTATGTGCTCGAAGCGAAGGAGCGGGGGCACAGCGTCCTGTTATCGAGCCACATCTTATCGGAGGTCGAGCGATTATGCGACCGGGTGGGGATCATCCGGAAGGGGACGATGGTTGAGCAGGGAAGCCTTGATGAGCTGCGTCATCTGACGCGGACGACACTTTATGTTGAAACGAAGGAGGCCATGGATGATCTTGGGCAGAGGAGTGGGGTCCATGACCTGAAGGTGTCCGGTGCAGGCATGACGTTCCAGGCGGACCGGGATGAGCTTGGTTCCATCATGAAGGCCATCAGTGAAAAGGGGCTGGTGAAGATCGAGAGCTCACCGCCTACCCTCGAGGACCTGTTCATGCGTCATTATGAAGGAGATGAAGGGTGATGGAGGGACGATTTCATCAAACGGGGACCCTGATCAGCCTGATGCTCAGACGAAATCGGCTCTACCTTTCCGCATGGGTCGTCTCCTTAACGGTTCTTACCATTGTGACCGCTTTGTCGTACGCAGGGATGTACGGGAATGACCAGGAGAGGCAGGCCATGGCGGAAACGATGAAGAATCCCGCCATGACCGCCATGGTAGGGAAGGGATACGGCCTGTCGGACTACACCGATGGGGCGATGCTCAGTCATCAGATGCTGTTGTTCACCATGATCGCGGCAGCCATCATGAGCATCCTGCTTGCTTCGCGTCACACGCGGGGGGAGGAAGAGGATGGACGGATGGAGATGATCCGTGCGCTTCCCGTGGGAAGGGCGGCGAATCTGTCGGCCGTGCTGGTGCTCCTCCTCATGGCAAATGGGGGTCTGGCCGTTTTCTTGACAGGCGGGCTGGTGTCCCTTGGGATTGACAGTATAAGCCTCGGCGGTTCCCTCCTCTATGGGATCGCCGTCGGAAGTGCCGGCATGATCTTCGGAACCGTGACCCTGGTAGCGGGACAGCTATTCGGCAGCACGGTGGGGACACTTGGCTGGAGCTTTGCCTTCCTCGGCCTTTCCTATCTACTGAGGGCCATCGGGGACGTGGGCGATCTGTTCCTCACCTGGTGTTCCCCCCTCGGCTGGCTCCTTGAAACCCGGGTCTTCGTGGAGAATATATGGTGGCCGCTCCTCCCTGGGGCGGGCTGGATCGTGCTTGTGGTCTGGTTGGGCTTCAGGTTGAATGCTTCCAGGGACATCGGAAGCGGTCTGATACCGGCGAAAGGGGGGAGGGAGCGAGGATCAAGGTGGCTTGCCGGTCCATTCGGTCTCATGCTCAGGATACAGCGGACGTCGATGATCTCCTGGAGCATCGGCATGCTGCTTCTGGGCGTCTCCTATGGTTCCGTCTTCGGCGACCTTGAAGCATTCCTGTCGGGGAATGAAGAGCTTGCCGCCATGCTTCCCGATGCATCCGGCCACAGCCTGACCGAACAATTCATGACCCTCATGATGATCGTCATCGCTGTCCTTGGCACGATCCCACCCCTCCTATTCTTTCATAAAGTAAGGAGCGAGGAGAAAAAAGGGACCCTTGAGCACCTTCTGGCAGGTCCGGTGTCTAGAATGCGTGTCCTTTGGCAGTATGTCCTGATCTCGATCCTATGGGGTGGCCTCGTGATCCTGCTCGCCATCGTGGGCTTATGGGCATCGGCATCGATGGTGATGGAAGAGCCCATCCCACTTGCCAATATGATCGCCTCGGGTATGGTGTATCTGCCGGCTCAGTGGTGCATGCTGGCTGTGAGCACGTTTTTCATAGGGGTGTGGCCACGGCTCCTCATCTTCACCTGGGGTTATCTTGTTTATTCATTCCTGGTTGTGTACCTCGGTGGGATGCTCGACCTTCCGGAGATGGTGAAGCGATTGACTCCGTTCGGCTATATTCCGCGTCTGCCGGTGGAGTCATTCGAGGCAGGTCCGTTCCTGCTTACCTGTGCCTTCGCCGTTCTATTCGTGGTGGTCGGTGCATGGGGGTACAGAAAGAGGGATCTCCAAGGGTGATACAAAAAGGCATGGACCGTCGACCGGTTCATGCCTTTTCGATTTGGGACAGTCAGGCTGTTGAGCTCTCCAGGGATTCTTCGATATCGATATTCCGCGTGTCCTTCATGAGCATCGTCACGCACCCGATGGCCGTGATCCATAGCCCGCAGAACAGGAAGACCCATGATACGCCCACAAGATCCGTGAGCCAGCCCATCAATAGGGAGGACACCGGAATCAAGAGGACGGAGGCGCTGGTCAGGATCCCGTTCACCCGTCCGCGGAGATTCTCCGGGACGATGACCGCCATGATCGTCTGCAGCATGATATTAGCTGTTGTGACGAAGAACATAGCGAATCCGTAAAGGATGAAGGCGATAGTCATGGTGTGGATCAGGGCCATGGCAGCCAGGAGGGCCCCAGAGAAGATAAAGCCTGCCGCCATGAGGAGGGAAGGCCGGACCTTTTTCTGGATGTACCCGATGATGATCCCGGCAATGACGCCGCCGACAAGTCCTGCCGAATTCAGGAAGCCGAAGTCCTTCGCATCTCCCCCGTACTGACTGCTCGTGAGCACGACGAGGAGCGGACCGAATGAAGCGATGTTGATGACGATACAAAGGAGGGCAATTTTCTTCAGGACCGGGTGGTCTTTGATCGCCTCCACTCCCTGGCGCATCTGGGTGCGCATGGACGGTCGCTCTTCTTGCACAGCTTCCGTATCAAATGGCTTCAGCACCCGGATGAATGTCAATGCCAAGGCAGAGAACAAGAAGGCGACCGAGTTGATGAGTATACTTCCGGCCAGTGAGAACAAGGTGATCAGGAACCCTGAGGACGCATTGCCGGCCAGGGAAGACAGCTGGCTGGTGGAGGATTTCATGCCGTATAGGGATGCCACTTTATCTTTACTTACGATATTTGGGACGACCTTGTTTTCTGCTGGATTCGTGATGCTGTAGGCAAGGTAAAGCAGGAAGACGACGGCATAGATGATGAAGACAAGAGTGAGTCCCTCTACATATAGGGAGGAGACGAACAGAATCCCCAAGAGTATGCTCGCGGAAAGAAGCGCAAGCCGCAATAGTTTCACAGGATCAAAACGATCGACGAGAACGCCTGCGAGGGGGCTTGCCACCACCATGGCAATCATACTCAAAGCCGCTATGACGGACGCCCCGAAGGCAGAGCCCGTTTCCGAATAGATGAACCACATCATGGCAAGATTGAACACCGTGCTGCCATAGGTGGATGTGACGTCGCTGATGAGCATGAGAACGATGTTCCGTTTGGTAGGGGAAGCCTTCAATGGAAATACCTCCAGATTATGGTTTTTAAGTTTGATAAAATCGTACCACTATTTTCTAAGGAATGGAACTGAAAATTTGAATTTAATTAAAATTTTTATGAGTAAGGGAGATTCAGAGTGTGATATAATGAGTATCATTAAAGTTGGAGGTGTCGCGTGATGGGGCAGATAGGAAAGCGGATTCGGCAGATCCGGAAGCAAAAAGGGAAAACACTGGCTGATGTGGCCGGCGATAAGCTTTCGGTGAGCATGTTGAGCCTGATTGAAAATGGGAAATCCAACCCCACCATGGACAACCTCCGGCATATTGCCCGGATGCTTGAAGTGGGCGTCAGTGAATTGATCGGGGAGAGTGAAGGGGAAACGAAGGAGCTTTGGAGACAGGTCGAGGAGTATTTATCGGAAAAAGGATTCACCGATCCTGACCGGGTGTACGGCCTGATCCATCCTCATCTCGAGGAAATTGCCCACACGTACCACGGTGCGGAGGTCTTTAAGATGTATGCCTATCTATTGGCCCTGAAGGGGGATCAGGCAGGCGCCACTCAATATATTGAGAAAGCCGAAGGGGTCTTTCTCAACCTGGGGCACAGGCAAAAAGCGACGGAGACCCGTCGGGATCTTTCCATGTTCCATTTTCTGAACGGTCAGTATGAAGAAGCACTGGAGACCATCCTGGAGCTCAAAAGGTTGATGGAAACAGAGCCTGAGATGACAGAGACCCCCGCACTTAAGATCAAAGTGTTTTACAACATCGGTGGGATTCACCTGGCTCTCGGTAACCGGGAAGCAGGCAGGGAATTTCTATATGAAGCAGCACAGGAGAGTGCCCGGACGCGGGATATGACACGGGACCATGAAATCCTTTCAAACGGTGGATATCTTGCCCTGATTCAAGGCGACATGGAGAGGTACCGCTACTACCATGATCGTCTGGCGCTGCTCATCCAGATGACGGATGCAGAAGAAGTCCGGTTTGCCTATTACTTTTTAAAGATGCTGCACGCCTATCTAATAAAAGGAAATCCAGAAGAAATCATTGGCCTTCATGCCCTTTATGAGGAGAACCCCGTTAAAGACAAGGCGATGAAGCTTGTGATGGATAGTTATATGAATCTGTATCTGGGCATCGCTTATTTCCATCTCGGTGAGCATGGCAAGGCATTGGGGTATCTATCTCAAGTCCACGTACAGAATCCCATGGCCCGGCACCCATATGATGTCGCCACCAAAGCAGAAGCGTATGCCTACACTGCTCTGATCCGTCTTCGTAAAGGAGAACCTGAAGAAGCCAGGAAAGAAGCGATTGCTGGAAGAGAGGCCGTTCTTCCACTTGTTGACCATCCTTCAAGGGACTTTGTCCTTTCCGTATACGAAGAAGTCATGATTCAAACCGGTGCCATGAAGGAGCCACAAGGTTCCCTTCATGCAAAATGGAAAGAGCAGCTATAAGAAAAAGGAACGGGAGTCACGCTTCCCGTTCCTTTTCTTATGCCGCTTTCCCGCGCTTAGGATTCTCTTTGGATACGAATAACAGTTTCTGCACCCAATCCCACCTAAAGATCCAATAGCCGATCAGGCTGCCGCTGACGTTCAGGATGATGTCATCCACATCGAAGCTTCCCGTTTTGGTGATGAGCTGGGTCGATTCTACACCCAGGATCATGATGGTCATGGTGAGGATCAACGCTTTGACACTGCGCATCCTACGGAAAAGGAGTGGCAGGTAAAGACCCATTGGAAGGAAAGCAATGAGATTCCCTCCCAGGTTCGTGATCGGGATGTTGAGGGGAAGAGACCCCGTGAAGAGAGCCTGCACATAGCTCCAGATCGTACGGAACGGTATGAAGTTCGAGCTGAAGCGGATGTACTGGGCGTACGTGATCTCACTTGCCCCGAATGTCCTTTGATCAAGGAAAAGCAGGTTCACGCAGACAGCGATGTAGACAATAAAGCTTAGGATGATAATCGATTTGATGATGCGTTTCATGGTAAGTACCTCCGAATAGATCCTCGCCTATTATACCAATTATTAGTAGTATTGGGAGGTTTATTTCTCCCGGACCGGGTCGGAGGTGATGAGTCCAACAGGAATTTCGGTACTTCCGCCTGGTGCAAACGGGACTTCATTGAGATTGATTGATTCATAGATGACGTCTGCCCCTCCAGCTCCTTCAAACGACCTGGAAACGATCATGCCTTTGACCGTACCACCTCCAAGTACTTGAAATGTCGAATTCGGAGCGTAGATGAGGGTGGAATACGCACGCGCACCACCGGTGATGGTCACATTCTTTCCTCCTGTGAAAATGTGACCCTGAAATCCGCCGCTTCCGTTCATTTCGATATCTGCATTTTCTGCATAGAGGGAACCGAAGATCTTCTGATTGCCTCCCAGTTTGACGTTGGATGATGCGGTGGATTTGGCCAGGTAGATGTTCAGGCGCTTGATGTCGCCATCATTATTCACCGTGCTCCCGGATCCCATGCTGATCTCGTTCTTGACGTAGATCGTGAGTTTGCCTGTCCCTTTCAGGATGATATGTCCGTTTTGGACGTTGAGGTGATCCACCACGATGGCTTTGTCCGTACTTCCGACATTGATATAAAGGGTATAATTGGAGCCCATTTTGATTTCTTTGAAGGCAATATTGCTGTTGAGCTTGAGCTCATAATCAGCTGCAAGATAGTTATCCACCTGCAGGACCCCATTGTTGATGACGTTATATTTATTGTATTCATTTCCCACTGTCACATTAGGGTGGAGCGGGTAGCTTGGGTAAGAAGGAAAAGGAGGTAGCTGAAACTGTGCCTGTTCCTTGAATGGTTGAGGTTGCGGGACCTTCATATAATCAGGTTTGTAGATGGCTATATTCTCCGATCCTTTCGGTACATAGATATTCCCGTCGATCCCGGCACCGCCTTCGAATCGAATCGTGCTTGCGGCCTTGGAATTCGTCCCCATATTACCTTTGATGTGGGCTCCACCGGAAAGGGAAATGGTTGTATCGGTGTATACGGCCAGGTCTTTGTTGAGGGGAAGCCCGCCCTTCATCTCCCAGCTGATCGTAAACGTCTTCTCCAGCTGCTTGGAACGTTTTCCGATGGTACCGACAGAGGTGATCTTATATTGACGCGGGTTTTCACCTGATACCTTGGCGATGGTCACTTTGGCTGAAGGCTTCTCTCCGAATGAAGAGGCAAAATCAGTGAGAGTCGACGTCTTCACGATTTGGGACTCCAGGTTGGTGTAGAATCCGGCTGCGGTCGTTTGAAGTGGGTAAAGCTTGCGTGCCGCATCCTCAGCAGCTTTCATTTGCTTGGTGATGCCGGCTTCAGCGATGTAATAGGCGGATTGATTGTCCCGTTCGGATGAAGTGGTCTTTGTATTATTGATGACGATGCTCATCACACCCATCCCGAGCACTGTCAGGACGGTCATGAGAAGGAGGACCATCAGAAGGGACATGCCCCGTTCATTCGTGAGGTGTTTTTTAAACATGACTGATCACTTCCTTATGTACAGTGTCGTGGATAATGAGGATGCTTTTTGGTTTCCGTTTGCCTTGCTCTTGATGGTAAGGGTGATGTTCCCGTCTTTTTGGACAGCGGAGAAGGAGGCGATATTCTCTCCAATTGTTTTGGACCCTTTTTGCAGGGTGCTACCTTTAAGCTCGATCTTGCCTGTATCCGTCTGGATGGTGTTGTTGGTAACAGAGATAGAAGTGGCGGAACGGATTTCTTTCGTCAGGATGTTCATGGCAAGCCTGACATCTGCTTCGTGGGAGACCTGTTCCGTTTGATTGACGAACTGCTTTTGTCCAAAAATCTGGACGTTGGCGATCAGCACCATGACGATGGACAGGACGACCATGGCCCCCAGGACTTCGATCAGGGTGACGCCGCGTTCATTATGGATCAGCTTCTTCATGGTGTTTTCCCCCAGCGGTTGATCGTCTCCATCTGAGCGAGGAGCTTGCTCTTCCCGGAATTCGGGTACACTTTGACCAGGACGCTGGATAGCCCGTCCACCGGTGCTTTGATGGAGATTTCGATATAGGCATCTGACGTTTCTTTTTTATAGTAGTAGCGCTCTGTGTCTTTTCTTAGGTAGGTGATGTTCTTCAATGAGCCGATCGAGGTTTCATTCAGCGTGGTCATCTGTTGATGGAGCTCTTCCATCGTCGTCTGGGCGACGTAGGTGGCATCCAGCATATCCTCCGACACTTTCGTCGAAGTCATGGAGTGGCCGAACAGGGGCACGAATACCGCCAGGATGACGCTTAAGATGACCAGTGACGCAAGAATTTCAACAAGGGTGACACCGCGGGCGTTCCGCGTATATTGAAGGATCCATTTCATGGTTCGACCATCCTTTGTTTCCGTATTTTTCTATTCATATAGTACCATAGACCGTCAGACTTTTGGGTTATTTTTGACGCGTGGGGACGGTTCCGGTGCGCCATTTATTTTTAGATGGACCGTCCATAGGATTTGAGCCTGCGAATTGAAACATGATAGACTGATAGGGATAAGGACGTGAGAAAATATGTCAGGTACTGAAGCAGCGAAGCCTTTCCTTAGTACCTGCCTGTAGGGGACAGACCTTGAGACCCCGTGCAGGCGGGTTCCATTCAAGGGAGGTCTTCAATCATGAAGAATCGAAACCGTGCCACTACACGGCACCAGCGTCGTCGCGTCATACAACAAAAATTGTACGTCGTCCGCAATGTATGGGGAAGAGATGAGAAGGAATCCATCCTCCATCCGTTCATCGTTCACCCGGGGAAACTGGCAAAGGGGAAACTGAACTGTTCATGCAGGATGTGCAAATACGATAAGAACTACCAGATTCCAAAGTCCACCGTTGTGTCGAAGCTTGAGTTGATGCAACAGGAAGTGGATGAATACTGGTCGGGAATATAAAGAAAAGGGCCCTGATCCAGGGTCCCTTTCTTTATTAGTAGGAGGATGATGTTACATCGACTCTTCAATCACGTCTGATATAAATGTGTAGATATTGGGTGGGTATTCCGCAATCCGATGAACAACATATAAATACCATTCACTACCATAGGTGACGTAGACCTTGGTATTAACATCCTCATCATGTAACCTCCTTAATAAGTCTGGTCTGACTCCGTCCAACATTTCTACTTCAACCCGAGGGTTACGTAGTAGGTCTTTCTTTTTTAATTCAGTAAGGATGGTTTCATCGTGAGTGGCAACCGATATAGGGTGATCATGTTCAAGACAGGTGGTGACAAAATGGATATATCGATTATTCAACTCTGATGATCGCGGAATGTATTGTTCCTCTCCTTCTTGGTAGGCTCCTTTCACAAGTCGAATGTTACCGGATAAGGAGAGGATATCTTCGAGATCAATAGAGGTTCGATTTAAATGAACTTGTAGTGTAATGCCTACGTTAGAATGAGTTTTGGAAATTCTTTTATAAAGGGAGAGGATCCGATCTGTTTTTTGGGATTCTTCCATACTGATCATTAACGAAATACCGTTCTTAGCGGCTGCGCTTGCCAGTTCTTCAAGATGGATGAATGCAAGATCATCTGATACCATCATTCCGATATGGGATAGATCAAAAGAGACGGTCGCCTTCATTCCCAGCCTGCCCAAATCAGTAATCAGCCCTTTGAACTCCTCCTTGGATCTGACGCACTCTTCTTTAGTGATAGTATTTTCCCCGATGTATTCAAGGGATACTGCATGTCCTTGAGTATGGAATTCTTTTGCCCGAACGAGTCCGTCTTCACGGCGTTCCCCCGCTACAAATCTCTTAGCTCCCTTTGCAAGCAGAGGATATAATTCAGAAGAATTCTGTAGATAGGTTTTTAGATGTTGATCCCTAGCAATCGACTTTAGACTATTGGAAAAGCGCTTCTCGCTTGTATACATGAAAATCTTTCCTTCCATCTATTATATGAATCATGACTTATCAAAGATTTTTTGATATTGTCCTGGTGTCAATCCGATGAACTCTTTAAAAAAATGACTGAAATGACTCTGGTCGATAAAACCTGAATCAAGTGCTGCATCAATGGGTTTTAACCCTCTCTCAAGTCGTTTTTTGGCCTCATTGATTCGGATTGTTTGAAGGTAGCGATAAGGGGTTATCCCTAACGTTCGGGTAAACGAACGAAGTAAAGAATATTTATTCAATTTGACGATCTTCGCCAAATCATCCAGCTTGATACTCTCGGAGTAATGAGTTTTCAAATAGGTACAAAGATGCTCAACTGCTTGGGTGGGAGTTTTCTGCTCCTTCATCTGTTCATGAGGGAGAGAATACGCTTCAATCAGTTGCTCGAGAAGGAAGTAAAATGTTTCTTCCTTCTCGAGGTCACTCCGTTCGTCCATCACCATTTGATGGAGCTTGTGCAAAGTGGAAGAATGCTCACATTGATAAACGACAGGTGAAGTAAAAGAAGGGAGGAACTCTTGTCCAGTGATTTCTTCCGCTACTTTCTTCATAATGTCAGCATTTATATTGAGGCAGCGATAATCAAGTGTTTCATTGTTGATTGATTCACATGCATGAGTATCAAACGGGTTGAAAAAGATGACATCGCCTGTGCCGATGATGTAATCCTTATTTTTACATGTTAATTTTCTTTTCCCGTGCTCAATGAAACCGATCACGTAATATTCATGGAAATGGTTCGGGAACTTTTGCATGATCCCTTCAAAACGATAGGCTTCAACTTGCAGGGTATGATCGAATCGGACCGTCCTCTCTTCCTGATTCATGGAGCACACCTCCTCTATTTCATGTTGAAGCTAAGTGTACCATGATAAGGAGGTGATCATCTTGTAATATATTGACTTGCAGAATGTGGCATTTTGTATGTGCCATCTAATACAGATTGGATGGAAATGGACCACCTAATCTTGGTCCCGACACTTTGGAAAGGTGTACGTGTTGTATTCACCCGTGTCAGAGGACAAAACCTATGCAGGGGAAGAAAAGCGGGCCATCAGACTCGGATTCCCATACGGCCACACCGACCGGGTGGTAATCAAGACCAGGAGCGAAACCTATCTGCTTTATACAAGCAATGGTGGCATGAAAGATAAGATCGAAACGCTCATGAAACAGGCCCCTGTATAAAAAATACATGCAGATTCTAGTAATATTTATCCATATCCCCCTTCGTTTTCTGGTAAACTAGTTCGGGTAGGGAAATGTTTGTGCGTAATTGTAAGAATAATAGAAAAGTTCCGAGGGGGAAATGTGGTGAAGATCACGATTATGAGTGAGGTGTTCCACCAGGCGTTGGGAGATGTGGTGAGGGCGGTTTCGACGAGAACGCCGATGCCGGTACTGACGGGTGTGCATCTTGTAGCGACGGATGAAGGGCTAACGCTTGTCGGCAGCGATTCCGACCTGATTATCACGAGGGAGCTGCCTGCTGAAGCGGGGAGGCTCGACGTTGAGCAGCCGGGAGCGATTGTCCTTCCTGCCAGGTATTTGGCTGAGATCGTCAAGAAGCTCTCGGGTCCGATCCACCTCCAGTTGATCGACGACACGACGGCCGATATCCGGTGCGGGGAGATCAAGACGAAGCTGAAGGGCTCCCCTTCCGATGACTATCCGAAGCTTCCCGTCATGGAAGAGAGCGAAACGCTTCAGCTTGATGCCTCGCGGTGGATGGAAATGCTGAAGCAGACCGTATTTGCCGTTTCGAAAAGTGAAGCAAAACCGGTCCTGACCGGTGTACATATTTCCATGGGGGAGGGGCGGCTGAAATCGGTAGCCACCGATTCACATCGCCTCGCCTACCGTGAAACGATGATCGATCAACATATCGACCGGTCATGCATCGTCCCGTATCAGGCGATCGGGGAGCTCATCAAGCTGTGGGACGGCAAGACAGACGCAGTGGAGGTGGCCATGAACGAGCATCATATCCACTGCCGCCTCGGTGAAACCAGCCTCTATTCCCGCCTGATCGATGGGAAGTATCCCAACGTATCGGGTCTCATTCCGGAAGGCAGTGAGACGCTCGTGAAGATGGAGACGAAGCAGCTGTTGAAAGGCGTCGACCGTGCGTGCCTGTTTGCCGGGGAATGGAAGAACCATAATGTATACATCACCATTCACGACGGAAGGATGAAGCTTTCTTCTGCCGCCACACAGCTTGGGAATATCGAAGAATCCCAAAGGATCATGGAGATCGAAGGCACAGAGGAAATGAAGATGACCCTCGACGGGAAGTATTTGATGGAAGCGCTGAGATCGGTGAAGGAAGAGACCGTGACCCTGCAATTCGGGGGCATCATGAAGCCCGTGGTGATTCGCCCTGAAGGCAATGCCACCCACCTTCAGCTTATTTCACCGGTCAGGGCCTACTAGGATGGAGACAACATGAACATCGTGCAACATACAATCGCAGTCGTCAATGTTACCCTCATTCAGGGGGATCAGGTGTTTCTGATCCAAGAAAATAAGCCAGGGGTCAGGGGCAAGTGGAATTTCCCCGGAGGCCGGATCGAAGCAGGGGAAGATATTGCCGACGCTGCCTGGAGGGAAGTGAAGGAAGAGACGGGTTACTCCGTCCGGCTCACTTCCACGACAGGCGTCTATCCATTCATCAGTGATACAGGCAGCCGCATCGTCCTGTTCCATTTCAACGGCGTGGTGACCGGGGGAAGCTTCCGCCCGGCAGAAGGGGAGGTCCAGGACGGGAAATGGGTGACCCTTGCAGAGCTCGAGACGATGGACGATGCAGATCTCAGGGAACCCTCAATCCTGCGGAACATCATCGACCACATGAAGAATGACGAGCTTTACCCGGTGGATCTCTATGCAGGATTGAAGCCGGAAGTGAGCTGAGGAGGCAGCGGGATGAGTGATCCATTTCATGGGCTGAGGTCCCATATGAAAACAATGAAGAGTACGATGAAAGCATCAGGTGCAGCCCTTGTGGTCATGAAGGATAACCGGGTCGTCGAGGAATGGTACGACGGTTTCCATCATGACCGGACAGGGGCGAGGAGCATCGATGCTTCTTCGCGTTTCAACGTCTATTCCGTCCGCGTGACCTATATCGCCCTTGCCGCCGCCATCTCCACGATCCCCTGAATGACTATCTGCCCGGAATCCCGGGTGAGGCAACCTTTCAACATCTGCTTACGAGGAGCACAGGATTGAAGTGGACGGACGGAAAGGCAGAAGCGGTGGCTCCGCCGGGCACCGTACTGGAAGGGAAACGGACTGATCTCGTGGCCGCCATCATACAGAAAGCAACGGGTCAAACCATCCGGGAGATCCTTCATGAACGGCTCATCGACCCCATGGGATGTGGTCCCATACAGACTGGATGGGGGAAGCGGCAGAACATCTTGTCTGTGACGTGTCTTCCCTCGGATATCCGACGATCCGATTGGGTGCCGACGACGGGACGGACCGCAATCTATTTGTGAATGCGAGGGAACTCGCCGAATGGGGGGCCCTCCATGTGATGGGTGGCATGAAGGAGGGAAAACGGATCATCCCCGAAAACGTGATCCGGGAGGTAACCACCCCCGTCCATCGGTCCGGGCAACCGTCCTTTGGCTATTTTTGGTGGTTGAAAGAAGGACAGAGCCGTCACCCGCAAAACGAACTGGGCGAAACCCTGCCGGACGGCTCCTTCCAGATCTTCGGTGCCTCTGGCTGCGCGTGTCTCGTCATCCCGGAGTACCGGGCCGTTGCGGTTCGATTGTTTAATAGTTTGTATGAGGGATATGACTACCTGGCCGATATCCGGGGTTTTGGGGATGAAGTGATGAGAGGGTTGAGAAAGGGAGAGTGCTGATATGAGACTGGAAGAATTGGTGAAAAAGTTGAATCAGGAGTTTGAGGTCAAGGCATATGGGGCCGACCCCGCCTTTAAAAGATTCCTGCCCGCTGCGTATGAATCGGTTTCATTTGATTGGGAAGCGGCGTTTGAAGAAGAGTTTACTTCGTACTTTAACGGACTGATGATCCGTGGGGCCAGTGAAGTTGAGCAAGTGTTCCTCGCTGTATTTCCAACAGACCATGTGCTCGAGCGCTTCATCAAGGAAGGGAAACCGGGAGATCTTCTTTTCATGCACCATCCTCTCCTCATGGAATGCGGAGATCCGCAAGGGGAATGGAGGAGAGGGTTCGTCCCCATTCAGCCGGGCTTAATAGAACAGCTGAAAGAAAAGCAATTATCCGTTTATACATGTCATATCCCTTTGGACTATCACCCGTCGTTGGGAACAAGCGCTGCCATGGCAGCTGCACTGGGTATGACGGTTACAGACGGATTTCTTGCCAATGATCGTGGTGAGCATCTGATCCTTATCGGGGAAATAGAGGAAATAAATTCCCCGGAACTGAAGGAAACCCTTCAATCGGTTTTCTCCATTCCTTATGTAGACTGCGAAGGACCGAGCCTTGAGAAGATTCGTAAAATTGCCGTCGTAGCAGGCTGTGGAGACAAGGTGGAGTGGATGGAAGAAGCCGAGAAAAAAGGGGCCCAGGCATACATCACGGGAGAAATCCACTGCCATATCGACAGTGAGTACGGCCGTGAAAGATTCTCAAAGATGATGGCATACGCCTCTGGTACCGGGATGTCCCTCATCGGTGTTTCCCATGCTGCTTCTGAATACCTCGTGAAGAAAACATTGATGAAAGACTGGTTTGAACAAAATATGGGATTGAACACTACCCTGTTGCCGCAGGAGAAGTGGTGGCTTTGAGTAACAGAAAAGAGTCCTTGACGTATAAACTCAATGAATTATTGCTGAACACACGAGTACCTGGAATCGGTCTCGCCATATTGGACAACCAAACCACTTCCACTCTCTCCCTCGGCCAGGCTCAAAGAGGCAAAGGGAACGTAACGGAAGATACCCTTTTCCACGCCTGCTCGATTTCCAAATTCGCGACCTCCATGCTGGTACTGAAGCTATGCCACCAAGGATTGCTCTCACTGGATCATCCCGTTCAAGACTACCTGAGGTCCTGGTCGCTCAAGAGTGGTGATGGCCACGTCACCCTTCGCCACCTCCTCAGTCATCAAGGTGGCATCGAGGATCCGGAGGGGAGCTTTGGCATTCATCCAGGCCGCCCTGATATGGCGAAGATCCTTAATGGAGAAACGCCTGCATGCCCCGCACGCATCGAGGCAGTCAAGCCGCCAAACCAGGAGTTCACTTATTCTGATGCCGGCTATTGCATCGTTCAACAGGTGGTGGAAGACGTACTGGATACCCCGTTCGAGTCGGCAATCGACGAGCATCTCTTCCGTCCACTGGGAATGAAGCGAAGCATGTACGAGCCGACTTTTCCCATGACCTCTGGACACGAGCCCGATGGCTCCGTGATGAAGGACCGGATCCCCCATTATCCGTATGCAGCTGCTGCGGGCCTATGGAGCACGCCTTCCGACTTGATGAAACTCGTGAAGGAGCTCTTCCATTCTTTAAACGGAGAGGGGATCTTATTTTCCAAAGAGTATGCGATGGACATGGTTTCTCCGCAAGGGGCCGCATCCTGGGCCGGACTTGGCGTGTTCCTGGATGGAGGAGGAAGCTCCACCGAGATCTCTTCCCTCGGTTGGGGAGAAGGGTTTCAATCCATGATGGTCGCCGAGCCATTGGAGGGAAAAGCATGGGTCATCATGACCAACGGCAATACAGGCATCCATCAGATGAAGGGGCTGATCGGCGATGTGTACCGTCTTCTCACAACATAACGCGTGGAAAAGGAGGGAAAGCCAGTGAAAAAGGAATACTTTATCGGCATCGTACCCCCAGAAGAGTACCTGGAAAGGGTTCAACAGTTTCAGAACAGGTGGATGGGAAACGTAGGGGTGGAGCCCCACATCACCCTGAAAGCCCAAGGGGGACTATCGCCTGACCGGAAGTGGCTGGATGAAGTGAAGGGTGTGGCTTCACGCTTCCGCCCGTTTTCCCTGAGTCTTGGGGAACCGGCTTATTTCGGGGGGACCATCCTGTATCTTACTGTCCATTCCCCTGATCTCTTTGATCTTCATCGTGAGGTCGTCCAGGCTGTCTCTCCTTCACCAGAAGAGATCCGGCAGTACTTTGAACTGGAGGCATTCGTGCCGCATTTGACACTGGGAAAAGAGCTGTATCCTTCATCCATCCGGGACGGGGTGGGAAAAACGGATCTTGGTGTCATGGAACACCAGGCCAGAAGGGAACTCGTCCCGTACCCGCGTTTTGGTGTCACCTCCATTCGGGTGTACGAATTGAATACTGAGAAAAAGCAATACGAACCGCTCATCGACCTGCCATTACGCACAGTCTGATAAAAAAAGGAGAACAGTCATGGAAAAACTCTATCTGATTCACGGCTTCATGGGAACGGGGCAAGCTCATTTCTCCCACCAGATCGAAGCGTTCAAAGACGACTATGACGTCATTGCACTGGATCTTCCCGGGCACGGGAATTCAACCGTAGAGCTTCAAGGAGATTACATAGAAGGCGCCATCCGCTTTGTTGAACAACAGATTGAACAGCACGGAAAAGGCTATGTGGTCGGTTTGTCACTCGGGGCAACCCTGGCCATCCATCTCGCCCTCCGCACACCGGAACGGATGAAGGGGATCGTCCTCACCGGCTATTCACCATTCATCCCTGATGAGCTGAAAGGCATCATGGAAGAGCAGTACCGCCATTTCCTCAGCATTGAAGATCACGAGCCGGAAGTGGCAGCACATTTCAACAACCTGCACGGCGAAAAGTGGAAGAAGATCCGGAAGGTCGTCCTCGACCGGATGACCTACGACTATCCTTCTGTGAGCGCCGCTGACCTTGCCGCTCTGTCGGTACCGGCCCTCATCCTGAACGGAAGCATCGATCCCCACGAAGTCGATGCCGTCGCATTCATGAAGAAGGCCAACCCGGCCATCGAGGCGGGGCTCATCCCGGGTGGCAGCCATATTGCCAATATGGACTGTCCTAAAGTATATAATGAGATTTTGCGTGCATTTTTAGAGAAGAAACGGTAAAGGGGAAAGGGGATTCCAGATAGTTGGAATCCCTTTTCTTTTTAAATTGTTATGGATAGAACAGATATTGATAAGCCCTCCTTATGACCACTCATCCAAAAAACCATCTTTGCTTATCAGGAAAAATCTTCTATTCTTAAACTAGAATCATAGCCGGAGGAGTGGAAAGTATGAGAGCAGTTGTGGTGAAGGAATATGGAGATGTGACGGGAATGTACCTAGAAGAGGTGGACAGGCCGGTGCCTGGAGCGGGAGAAGTGCTCGTTCGGGTGGTGAAGACGAGCGTCAATTTTGCCGATATCAAAGCGCGCCGAGGAGGAAAGGGAAATAAACTTCCCTTCATTCCGGGGCTTGATGCTGCGGGCATAGTGGAAGAAATCGGAGAAGGCTGCAGGAGCGTATCCGTAGGTCAGCGGGTCATCTGTTTTCCGGATAACGGATCGTATGCGGAATATGTGATCGCACGAGAGGTCCTGGTGTTTCCCATTCCTGATGAGATGAACATGACCGTTGCAGCCGCAAGCCCCGTCGTCTCCTTTCTGAGCCATCGCCTGCTGACGGATGTGGCCCGTATGGAGAAGGGGGAATCCGTCCTGATCCATGCAGCGGCAGGTGGAGTCGGCACCACTGCGGCACGCCTGGCGAAGCAGTTCGGTGCGGGGCTCGTGATCGGGACGGTCGGAAGCGAGGAAAAAGCAGGAATCGCCCGTGAAGCAGGAGTGGACGAGGTCATCCTTTACAAGGAAGAAGACTTTGCCCAACGGGTGAACGACCTCACGAGTGGAAACGGAGTCGATATCGTCCTGGATTCCATATCAGGTGAGGTCACGGAGCGAAGCCTCACCTGTCTCGCCCCCTACGGAAGGCTCGTTCACTTCGGCAACGCTGGAGGACCTCCCGGTATGATCCGGTCGGTCGATCTCCACTCAAGCTGCCGCTCCATACTGGGATTCAGCCTCGGTACCACACGAAAAAAAAGACCGGAGACCCTGCAAGAAACCGCAGATGCCGTGATCCCCATGCTCGCATCAGGCCGATTGACCGTGGATGTGGGTCATGAGTTCAGTTTGAGCGGGATTCAAGAAGCGCATGTGCTCATGGAGAACAGGAAGAGTAATGGGAAAATCGTCATAAGTGTTGGAGAGGAACGGTGAACCTTCTAATCATTTTCCAATTTTATGGTTATGGGAGTCGTGGACAGGGAACATAACCTCCAAGGAACCTGACGGTGGTCCTATCCAAAAAGGAGGCGGTTCTCTTGAAGGAATTACTGACTTCGGAGTGGAGAATGAGTGCATTAGCAGTATTGATATTCTTTGGCAGTATCATCGGGAGCGTTATCGGCAGTTTATTTGTGGACGTCTTGTTTATCCCTTATATCCTGGGAACCTTGACGGTAGCCATCGTTTTGGTGGTCATCAATGTGGTCAAAGTTAAATCTCAATCAAATGGAGGGAGAGGGGAGAGTCCTAAAAATCAATGAGTGGCCTCTATCCTGTCATCCCTCCATCCGATTTCGATCGTTACATCCAGTTCGTTAGCGTAACGGATAAACGACTTGCACCTGAGGAACCTTTTGCAGTGCACTATGATACCAATAGTTATGGTCGGCACCGTGTACACAGAGGATCCGTTTCCCCTCATGAGCCTGAATGGCGTTCTTCACGCGCTGTAGCATGATGAAATGTCTTGCATTCCAGTTGATGTCCTCAACATCGGGACTCATACTGTGGAGCCATTCATATTTCTCCCGGGTGATCCGGTCATAATCCAGGGAGTTGACAGGAATGCTTCCCCTGTCCCACGTTTCCAGCTGTCGTGCCGTCCAACGGGAGAGTTCCGCGTCGAGCTCTTCTTTTTTATGCTGGGGAAACGAATCGAAGCGCCCTTTGAACACATCGAACTCGAACCAGTTCACCGGGATGAACTCGATTCCTTTTTCTTCACACAGGGGGAAGATCAGGGCGGGGTATTCAGGCTGCGTTTCTTCGTAGATTCCCCGTGGATCGCCCCCTTCCCTGTAAAGATTCCAGCTATCCGGATGTACCTCGCCGCAGAATGACATCGGGATTGAACTCGACGATCAGTTCCTCTGCAAGTGATAGGGGAAAATGATAGATTTTTTGCCACTCTTCATCATGGATCATTCCGAGTATCCCAACCGTAGTCATGTTACGCACCTCCTCGATTTTCAACCATCGTGATAAATTCCGCACTGCGGGTCCGGAAGTGATCGACCTTCTGGAACCCGAGCTGTTCATATACCTTGATTGCGCGTTTATTGAACGTCGCCACGGAAAGCCTGATCGGCAAGGACGTATCCCTCCGGATCTCTTTTAGTATAAAGGCCGTGAAAGCTGCCCCCGTTCCTCTCCCGGTGAATGCCGGATTCATGCCGAGTCCGAAATCGACATGATCGTCCGGATAGACACCGAACTCATGACCGATGGGAA
Source organism: Rossellomorea marisflavi (assembly GCF_001274775.1). Taxonomy (GTDB): domain Bacteria; phylum Bacillota; class Bacilli; order Bacillales; family Bacillaceae_B; genus Rossellomorea; species Rossellomorea marisflavi. The sequence goes on along the minus strand of NZ_LGUE01000004.1, from coordinate 324,913 downwards.
CCTGGGCGGAAGAACCGGTACAGAAGAATCCGTACATCTGCCCCGACTCATCCAAGACCAGGCGATATTCACCGCCTGAAAGCTCCGCCACGGCTTCTTCCGACCTTTCATTTTCATAAAAGTCATAGGGTGGTTCATATTTCCACGCGAGGATTTCCTCAGCTGCTTCCCTGTTCAATTCTGTAATACTCCAGTTCATTGACCCTGCTCCTTTCTATGTACAACCATCCAGCGTTCGGCTTCTGTCACGATCCAATCCCCAAATCCGCTCAGGAATCGGATGACCTCCTCTGGATCACACACCGGATTGATGGCATATTCCACGGCTTGCCTCATTTCCATTTCCTTCTCAGGGTAGTGCGATGAAAATAGCTGATACGCAAGATACAGGTCGCGGGTGTAGGTTCTTTCTTCCTCAATCACAAAGGCCATTCCGCACCGTATGATCAGCTTCATGATCCATGTGCAGCAGTCCATCACATCTTCCGGGTCTTCATTTCCCTTCAGATCTTTTACCGCAAGGACAATCTGGTCGGAAATGGATGCGATATGGTCTCGGGCAAGCTCCGCATCTGGACGGAAGTCAGGGAGTATAGGCTGGAGGTTCTTGCCATAAAGATGTACGCCATACACCTTGATCATGAACGAAATCAGGTGGAAGCGCCGGGGCTCCAAGAGTTCATTCAGCGTGCATACGGCAAACTCGACCCCGTTGATCAGCGGGTGTGAACCGGTGTCCAATGCTTGCAGGCGGGATTTGGTTTCGTCCGTCAACGGTTGATGGGTGACCACCAGCAGGTCGATGTCCGATATCCCTTCCACGCCGAGGCCCCTCGGCAGGGATCCCCTCAGATACACGCTGTGAATCATATCGCCAAACCCGTCAGCGATTCGTTCCGTCAGTTCTTCCACCACGGGCCTGAAAGTGGGATGCACCCGTTCCAGACTCGACTCATTCACAAACACTCCACTTTCATCGACCTGGCAGACAAAGCCGATCGGTTGAAGTTCAATCATTATCGATTCCTCCTTTTGTAACGAGACACTGTGTGTTGATTCATGGCAGAAACCATGACTCTATCGCCTGTTGATGATTCCCAATCCAACCAGGAACACGAGCCCCGCTACCATGAAATACCCGTTCAAATAACTGATGTTAATACTTTCATATCCCAAGTAGTACAGCGCGAAGACGGCTACCCATAAAAGCAGTAGTGTGATAGTCAGGAGAATGGTTGAGAATTTCCTTATAATGTAAACTGACTGTTCATCCCGTTTGGGGGGTGAGGGTTTTGAGAAGACTTTCATCAAGATCAAGACTACACCTACTCCAGCCACTCCGCCTAAGATCCCTGGAATGACATCCAGTTCTTTCGAAAGGAGTAGGGCAATCAATACACCAATGATCCCATTCAACACGACTATTATCATTTGTTGTGTCCTCATGACGTATGTTCCTCCTTTGTAACAAAAAAACTGAATTTGGAAAATACTTCTGCTATTATTTTAATAGAAAAGACAAGGGGGCGGGGCGAAATGGAGAAAAAAACCATAGAAAAAGGATTGCTCGAGGCATGGTCCATCAAGAGCAGCTCGAAGTGGACAGCGGAAAATCCGGCAAGAGGGCAATGCGGGGTGACGGCTCTCGTCATTCATGATCATCTTGGTGGTGAAATCGCCAAAACCACAATAGAAGGAAGCTGGCATTTTTACAATATCATAGACGGCGCCCGTCAAGATTTCACGGTTTCCCAGTTTGGGAGCCTGCCTGACTATGAAGATCGCCCCTCTACAAGGGACGAAGCGATTGCTGATACAAATGAAGAGCAGTACAAGAGTCTCAAGGAGGCATTCCAACGGGTGTTCAGGACATGAAAAAGTGGGTGGTGTTGAGTGGAATCGTCCTTGTTCTGGGCTTGTTTTGCTACGTTCAAAATAATGCCCTTGTCACCACGAAGCTTGAAATAGAATCCTCAAAGATCCCAGAAGCTTTCAATGGTTATCGGATCGTCCAGCTTTCCGATCTTCATGGAAAGTCATTCGGGTCCAATCAGGATAGGCTGATTCAAAGGGTGAAGGAATCAAAGCCTGATTTAATAGTATTCACAGGAGATCTTGTCGACGCTAAGCGATATGATCCAGGTCCTGGACTCACCCTCCTAAAGGAACTCTCCACCCTCGCACCGGTATACATCATTTCAGGAAATCACGAGTGGTGGTCAGGCCGGTGGGAGGAACTAAGGGAGGAAGTGGGGGAAACAGGCGCCGTCCTCCTCGAGGATGATGCAGTCACCATCAAGGAGAATGGGGAAGAAATCGGGCTCCTCGGGGTGGATGACCCTGCCGGTGGAGATGTGCCAGCTGCCCTTCAGTCAGTTGGAAAGGAAAAAGGGTTCAACATCCTTCTTTCCCATAGACCGGAGCTTTTCAGTGATTATGCTGCATCCGGCATGGATCTTGTACTGAGCGGTCATGCCCACGGCGGCCAGGTCCGTCTACCGTTCATCGGGGGACTGGTGGCTCCTGACCAAGGGATGTTTCCTGAATATACGGAGGGCCTCTATAAGGATGGAGACACAAATATGGTCGTCAATCGAGGACTTGGCAACAGCATCATTCCACTCCGGATCTTCAATCGGCCAGAAGTGGTGGAGATCACGCTATTGGCAAAATAAACGAAAGGTAGGGAATGAGATGAAGAATACACAGCATGAAAGAGACCTCTCGCAGGTCCCTGATCAATTCCAACAGCTGCTCACACGGAAAAAAGAAAAAGCAGCAAGAGAGCTCCACACCTATGTGAGCACATTAGTCAGCACCGATCTCATCAGGCTCGATGTCCTTTTCCGGGAACGCACGTCCATGGATTGGTCCCGGGACTGGTCCCGGAAAGATCCGCTCACCCTTTTGCCGCGAAACGTAAGTGAAGATATGAAGAAGACCATTCTTGGCCTCGCTACCTTTCATCCAAACGGCTATTTTCGCGAACGGGCACTGAGAGCACATGAAGAAATGGATTCCATTCTCTCATTACCATTTTTACTCTTGCGCTGCATGGATTGGGTAAAGGAAGTCAGTGAAGTCGCGAATCATCTCGTCCGGTCAAAGATCAGACCGGAGCATGCCAATTCGTTCGTCGACCATTTGCCGATCCTTTTTAAATGGAGAGAATCAGAGCGGGCTGATAAGGCGTTGCTTGAGGTGATCTTCTCGATGCTCACGGAAGAAGGTGCCGCCCTTATTAAAGGGACTTCATCCAACCATCCGAGAATCCGCCATTTCAGCTACAGATCGATCCTTCAAGGGGTCCGGGCTACACAGTGCCAGCTCATAGAGTGGATGATGAGGGAGTCAGAGCCGCATTCCAGACTTCTGCTTTACCGTTCGTTCACGGAAAACATGACGGAGGATGCCTTCAAGGCTGCCTATCCCGTCTTGAAACACGACCGCTTTCCTCAAATCAGGGCGGATGTCTTAAGGCGCTATCATTCCATGCATCCAGAAGATGAGAATGAAGTCAGGAATGCCCTATTTGACCGGAGCGGAATGATTCGTTCCGTCGCCCGCTACCTTATGAAGGAAAATGGAGTCGCCGATCTTGCTCCTATCTACCGGGAGTCCATCCAGGAAGGAACCTCTCTTAGGGGAGCCATCCTGGGTCTGGGTGAAACAGGAGATGCGGGTGATGCAGAGAGGATCCTTCCTTTCCTGGAAAGAAGTGAGCCGGGAATCGTCAAGGCCTCGATCCGTTCACTTGGTTTCATCGGAGACGGACGTTATCAGGAGGAGCTGGTCGACCTGTTGGATCATGCGCATAGAGGGGTGGCGAAGGAAGCGAGAAGAGCGCTGCAACACATCGGGTATGATGCGTTCGAAGATAGGATTTACGGGTTGTATGCCGGGGCTTACACTCTTCATACAGCTTTGCAGTGTGCCGTTCTACTGGGGACCCTTCCAAAATGGAAGGGGATCCGCTACAGTATCGAAATGAGCGCATCAACTGAGCCGGCCATCCGGGAACTCGGTCGCCACCAGGTGGACAGATGGCTCAGGACCTTTAACAAAACCTTCACTGTCCCGACCTCTGTCCAAAAGCACCGCATCAAGGAAGCCTTGCAAAAGCACGGTGATGCGTTACCCCAGGATGTTCAGCGTGAACTCGCTTTTTGTCTTAAATAGGATCGTCTTCCGCTGAAATAGGACATGATCCCGAAAAGTGTCACGACAGCAGAACTTCCGCCCATCACATAAACAGCTCCGAAGTCAGGTGGAAGGCCGGTTGCGAGCCACACTTCATAGGCGAAAAACGGGATTAGGAAAAGGCAGGGGAGGCCAAATAAGAGCAGAACAAGATGCTTCCCGACTTCATGCCACGGTTTTGGTTCCGCCCATGCAACCCCCCTGAAGAGCAACAAAACCGTGATGAATGACAGACAAGCTAGAATCATAGCCATAGGAGTCTCTCCTTTCAGGATGACATTCATTATACAAAAATAGTATAATGGAAATGAAATGTAAAAACACGATCCGGTTGGTAGTCCGGATGCACGCTTGGCGTGTCAGTGACCTTCCCCTCCTCGGGATGTCCATCATTTCAGTAAACAAAGAGGAGGGAATCGTTATGACCTTAACGATTTACCATGATGGTAAGTACTGGGTCGGCATCGTCGAAGTAGTGGAGAAAGGCAAGCTTAAGGCATTCCGCCATGTATTCGGCACCGAACCGAAAGAGGAAGACATCCTGTTATTCATTCATGGAAGTTTATCCAGGCTGCTGGACGAATCATCACAGCCGGGAGTTGGGGTGGCAGCTAAGAAACGTGGACCTATCAACCCGAAACGCCTGCAGCGCCTCGCCGCCAAAGAAATGAAAAAAGGAATTTCGACCAAAGCCCAGGAAGCCATGAAAGAAGCGCTTGAACACAAAAAAGTGCAAGCGAGAATTGAGAATCGCATCGAACGGGATAGGCTTCAACAGCTGAAATACGAGAAAAAGAAACAAAAAGCAAAAGCGCGTCATCGCGGCAAGTAGAGCTGGAACCCCATGGATAGATTCGTGGGGTTTCTTTTTTTCTTTCCTTGATGGGCGTCTCAACTACGCAATTCAGTAGGTAATTCCTTCAATCAGGTACGCTGTCAAACCGATCGCCGTCACCATCAAGGTCGAACTCCTGACCAACCTGATTGAAAGAGAATTTCCCATCAGCGCATTTGTTGTCCGATGAAACTGCAACATGATCATACCGAACAGGATCGAACCCACCCAACTGACGAAACCAAATGCAGTCGTAAACGATTGCCAGTCACGAAGAAAGAGATAAATCAGCATCAAATGAAGGATGCCAAGTGCCAAAGATAAAACGGTAACTAGTCTTTTTCCCATTGATTCCTGTCATTCCTCCCTTGTGGTATACATATTGTCCTCGACCAAAACGGCCTTCTCTACGGGAATCCCCGCCACTGATTGGATCGCACTTCCCGTGGAAGCGAAAGTGGCTTCCCCGTCCTTTAATTGATACGTTGGGTTATCTTCTTCCTCACTACCGACCAAGGAAAATGAGACTTCACCAAGTTTCTCATCGGCCCGAGCTTCGCCAAAGTCTTGATCAAGGAGGTAGTTGTGTCCGTTCCAACGGACAATATCGGCCCATTCCACTTTCGTTTGTACCTCTGAAGGGGACTTGCTGCATCCCCCCGCCACCAGCATAACGGATAAAAGAAGAAGGAATCTCACTCAACCACTCCTTTTGGAAAAATATGATAAATATACTGTACCACAAATCCTTCCTGTAAAGATAAAAAAGAAGACCTGTATCACACAGATCTTCCTCCAGTTAATTCGCTTCAGCTTGACGATTCTTTTTCCCTGTCTGGAACCCAATGAGTCCCCAGGCAATAATCGCAAATAATAGTTTACTATCATAATGTTTTGTGAAGACCCCGACAATGTACCAGCTAAGTACACCGGCTATCAACACACCCAGTAATCCTTTTGACATCTGTCTTCTCCTAACTGTTTGGGAATTACTATTATTCTACCATAAAGTTCATGATTATCCATATACAGGTTTGAAGGATGCCGCCTATTCAGGTTCACCACTCAAATGCTCATGTATGAGAAGCCAACGCCCTTCCTCTTTGACAAACGCATTCGTCGCTCTCCCGTGACCTTTCACAAATTCCCCATCCACATAGCCTTCATACGTGAACCGATAGACGCAAAGAGCCTGCTGCTCTCCTAATTGAAGCCAGTTCACATCAATTGCCCCGTATACTTCCTCCTTTACAACCGCCCAGGCATGTTCGAAGTAAGTCTGTATTTCTTCTATAGAAGAGCAGGTACGGTCGGAGAAATAATAAACGGCCCCTGGGTGAAGACGTTTTTCGACCTCGCTGAAGCGATGGGTGTTTGTCGCTTTGATGTACCGGTTGAGGGCTTCTTCTGCCGGATGGGAGAAATGATCCTTCATTGCAGTTTCCTCCTTAAGGGTTCTTATGCAATTAACTTACCATAATCATCCTTTGTTTACATCATTTATTAAATGGTGTGATAGAATGAAAGAAAAGAAATTCTGGGAGGCTGCTATGATTGGAGAACTGATTGAAATCAGAGGGAAGAAGCTGTATGTAGAGACCTTTGGAGAGAAAGATCTTCCGGCTGTTTTATATCTTCACGGTGGACCTGGGGAAGGCAGCCATGACTTTTATTATCACCAGGCGAAGCGTCTGGGTGAACATGTTCGCCTCATCATCATCGATCAGCGGGGCGTATGCAGGTCGGAAGGGATCGAGGAAGGGGAAGAGTTCGGACTCCGTGACCTTGTGGAGGATTGTGAGGCACTGCGGGATTACTTCGGCATCGAACGGTGGTCGGTCATCGGCCATTCCTTCGGGGGGTTCCTTGCTCTTCTGTATGCGTCCAGCTACCCCGGGTCCATTGACAAAATCATCTTCGAGGGACCGACGTTCGATTTTGAGCTCACATCCCGGAGCCTGATCCGGAAAACGTCCTGCCTGCTGGAAAAGTACGGACAACGCGATCTCGCCGAACAGGGGAGGGAGCTTGCTGAAGCCGATGTATCCATCAGGGAACTGACGGAAGGGTATATGGAGCTGAGTGATCACCTCGGGGAGCGCCGCATGGAAATCTACCGCCATAATCACGACAACCCCACAGATTATGAATCCTATCATTCTGAAGAAGAATGGGATGAATTCTATGATCGCTCTGATTTCCACTTCGATCTTCTCCGCGAAGAAGGGGAAGTGTTCCGATCCCTCCTGCCCCTGCTGAGTACCGTGCCGAATCCCATGCTCCTTGCGCTGGGGAAATATGATGCAACCACTTGCGAGAAGCAGATCAAGGCGTTCCAACACGACGCCCCGAACGGTGAAGTCACCATCTTTGAGCATAGTGGCCATACGCCTCATTATGAAGAGCCCGATGCCTTCAAGGAAGAAGTGCTGCGCTTTATAAAGGAAAAAACGGCTTAGAGAGAAGACCTTGCGCTCAGTGATGCAGGGTCTTCTTTACGTTTGGACAAAAATGGTTCCTTCGCACGCAGGGATCTCTTCATACGAGTAGGCGCAGACCGACCCGTTTTCCATGGTGAACCGGTGGTGGAATCGGTTCTTTTCTTGCAGCATCCTTCGGAAATAATGAGGGATCATGCAGCCGACCCCGTGATTCCGGTCCATGAGTAGCCAATCGATCGACTTCCAGTCGAGAATCCCTTCAAGGGTCCTGATCGGGGTGGAGTAGGGAACGTCACTTGCAATCACGGCCGTGAAGAGATGCATTCCGCCCGTTGTGCCATCATCCGTATTCCAGGAAACGGTCCCTTTATCCTGAATATGTTCCGGGGCAATGTGAAGGCCTGTTTCTTCAGCTATTTCGCGAAGGATGCATGCCGCCGGGGTTTCCCCGTCATTCATTTTGCCGCCGACTCCGTTCCATAGACCGAGTACCGGGGGTTTATCGCGATTGAGCATGAGGATTTCATCGTTTCGCTGGATGAAGCATAGCGTGTACTTATACATGGCGTTTCTCCTTTCGTAAGTCCCAGTCGATGGGCTGTTGATTGTCGTGAAGGATGAGAAGCGGGTACCCTCTTTCTTTGAAGAGCTTGAGGATATACGGTTTTGTTTCCTTTTCAAACAGGGCGTTCCATTTGAACATGTTCTTGAAGATCGTGAAGTCCGGCGTGTAGTGAGCGGATTCACGGCCCGTTTTCTGACGGAGGAAGCGGAAGGTGATCTGCTTCATCCTCTTATAGTAGGGGGTGTCGAGGAAGAGGATCACGTCTGCATTCCGGAAGCTTTCTTCTACCCAGGCAGTGCTGTGGACGCCTTCGATGATCCAGCTCTCCGCTTTCACAAGGTCGGCGAGGACGGCGTTGCGCTCTTCATCTGTGCGTCTTCGGTCTCCGCCCTGCCTCCGTTCCCACACCACATTGTCGAGTTCGTGAAAGGGGATACTGGTGGCGGTAGAGAGGGCGCGGGCCAATGTGGTTTTCCCGCTTCCGACGGAGCCGATGATATGGATTCGTTTTGGGATGGTTGGCATGGGGGCTCCGTCCTTTCAGTTGAGTCTACGATTTCCTGTATGGAACATTTTAGCATATAATGAAGGTGTGAAAATACTAGATTAGGAGACGGTGCATATGGGTTCTGAGTTGTGGAATGAAGTGGATCAGTATTTTGCACGAAAGCTGTTAATGGACGATGAATTGGAACGGGTGCTTGGGGCGAACCGTGAAGCCGGCCTTCCCGAGATCGATGTGTCTCCCCTGCAAGGAAAGTTCCTGACCCTGATGGCCCAGATGAAGGGGGCGAAGCGGGTGCTTGAAATCGGTACACTTGGCGGCTATAGTACCATCTGCTTGGCAAAGGGTGTCGGTGTCGACGGCAGGGTGACGACCCTTGAAGTCGATCAGGCCCACGCATTGATCGCAGAAGGGAATATCCGGCGTGCGGGATTCCTTGAGCAGGTGGAGGTCCTGGTTGGGAGTGCCCTTGATACGCTGCCGAAGCTGAAGGAAGCGGGCCACGTCTTTGATCTTGTCTTCATCGACGCCGATAAAGAGAACAATCCTCGCTATCTGGAATGGGCCCTTGCCCTCACGACATCAGGATCCGTGATCGTCGCCGATAATGTCGTACGGAATGGAGAGGTCGTGGATGCCGCCTCCACGGACGAGCGCGTCATCGGGATCCGGGAGTATATGGATCTTGCCCAGCGTGATCCCCGTATCGATTCCACTGCGATTCAGACCGTCGGTTCCAAAGGCTATGACGGCCTCGTAATCAGCGTGGTCAAATGAACATCCCCGAAGGGCGGTCACAAGCCGCCCTTTTTCCAATCCTTCTTCAAGAGGGAGTAGATGTAGTGATCGTAGTACTCCCCCTGGAAGAAATGCTTCTCCCTGAAGATTCCCTCCCTTTCAAACCCCAACCGCTCGAGTAACCGGCAGGATGCCGTGTTTTCAAGGGCGACGAATGCCTGTATCCGGTTGAGCCCCATGTTGCGGAAGCCACTGTCGATGGCGGCGGTCAAGGCTTCGCTCATATATCCTTTTCCCCATTCCTCGTGCCAGAGATCATAGCCGATTTCAGCCACATGATTCACGATGTCCCACTGGTCGAAGCCGCAAGTTCCGATCGGGGTGGCGGTTTCTTTTTTTCGGATGATCCAACGGTTCCGTCCATAGTCTTCCGGATACTCATGCCAGTCGATCCACTCTTTTGCCTGATCGATCGAGGTGAAGGGCTCCTCATCATAGAGGTACCGGCAGACGAGGGGATCCTTGTAGAGTGCGAGAATGAATCTGGCATCGTCAGCGGTGGTGTTTACGAGTGTCAGCCGTTTGGTTTCAATGGTGGGGAATGCCTGTTTCATACTGTTTCCTCTTTCAGGAAAACCTCATCGATCTGCTCCCGATCATACTCAAGGATCCAAGGGGATGCCGAATGATAAAGTGGAAGGATGGTATCTTTTTCAGCTGAAATAATATCGCAGCCGCGGTCGTCATAGAGATGGTAGATGAGGTGCCTGGTGATGTTGACGATGTAAATGTCGATTCCTATGTTCCAACGATTCTTCAGGATCCGTGTAGGATGTTTGAAATCTTCATGACAGATCGCCATCAGGAGCGGCCGATAGCGGATGTCGAACGCTTTGCATTGCAGGGAGAAGCGATGAGTCACCGTCTCCTCCTCATCAAACCTTGTGTCTAACCGTTCAACCCGCAGCTTCTTGCGTACGTCTTTATCCTTGATGTATTTGAGAAAGATGTTGGTCTTCGGTAGTGAAGAATCGGATAGACCAAGGAGATCTGTCAAGAGGATCACATCATCGTCCTTCTCAAAAACCGCCTTGAATAAGCTTGTCGTCCTTTCGCCCATCTGCTCAAGGTTGTCTGTGTCCAGGTGCTCACTTCCGGGCTTGGCGATTTCAAACCGCAGCCCCGTCGGCCATGAATAAAAAAGCGGTGGCTCGAGGGTGAGCCCGGGAAAGTGTTCGTGTAGATAGTTGTGTATATTCATGATAAGGCTCCTTTCGTATCAACTATTCTACCATAGTGGAACATTTTGGATATGTTTTTGTCATAGTTTCAGCGGGTAAAGGTTACCTGTCAGTGCCTATCGCACATGAAAGTGCCTACTTCTATCTTTTGGGAAGATGGTACATACTGAAATAGAAACGATTTTTGAAGGAGGAGTTCATTCATGGGTGCAAAATCCATTACACTAAATAACGGCGTACAAATGCCGGAAATCGGCTACGGCGTGTTCCGTGTCGAAGAAGGAAAAGACCTGGAGAAAGCTGTGGAAACCGCGATCCGCATCGGATACCGCAGCATCGATACGGCTGCGATCTATCAAAACGAGAAGAGCGTAGGGAAAGGTGTCCAAAACGCCATCGACGCCGGTCTCGTGACGAGGGAAGAGCTGTTCATCACATCCAAAGTGTGGAATGACGGTCTTTCATACGATGAAACGATCCAGGCTTACAACGATACATTGGAGAGACTCGGCCTTGAGTATCTTGACCTGTACCTCATCCACTGGCCAGGCCAAAACAAATACATGGAGCCTTGGAAAGCCCTTGAAGCCCTTTATAAAGAAGGCCGCATCAAATCAATCGGTGTGAGCAACTTCCAAGTATCCCATCTCGAGCATCTTCTTGAAACAGCAGAGGTGAAACCGGTCATCAACCAGATCGAATTCCATCCGAAGCTTGTACAGGAAGAAGTACGTGCATTCTGTGAAAAACATGATATCCAGGTGGAAGCATGGTCCCCGCTCATGAACGCCGAGCTGTTGAACCATGAAACGGTGAACGAAATCGCCGAGTCCCTTGGCAAATCAGCGGCGCAGGTCATCCTTCGCTGGGATCTTCAACACGGCGTCGTGACCATTCCGAAATCCATGACAGAATCGCGCATCAAAGAAAACATCGACATCTACGACTTCGAACTGACCGAAGAACAGGTCAAAACCCTGGACGCCCTCGATGAGCACAAACGCATCGGGCCGGATCCGGACCAGTTTGATTTTAAATAAACCGAATAGGTGAAGAACCGGATGCTTGCGTGCATCCGGTTCTTTGCATGGATGGGAACCAGGTTCTTAGCGGTCTTCCCACTGTTCCTTTGATAGTTCAAGAAGCGGGTGCTCCTTTTCCTTAGAGCACCCCTTCAAATAAAACCCTATTTCATCATTCGCTGTTTCCCTTTGCTCCAATTCAGTGCAGGTGTCTGTTGTAACCCCTATATCTTCACCGCCAAATTTATCATGGGAGTCATCATGGGAAAATCCGAACTTACTTCCGTCATACTCCAGATCATGAAAAATCGGATCTCCTTCCTTGGTATACCCCGTTATCCTCAGTGTCGCTTCATTCTTATCCTCCACATTCTTCAAAAACTCTACGAAGGGTCCCGGATTTTCTACCCCGTTCTGTACCACGACATCACCACGTTCGATTGCTTCATCGGAGTTGTAGGCTCCGTTTGAGCAGGCCGTGGAAAGTACTATTAATAAGATAACTGGGATGAGAGTCCTCAATTTTACACCTCCATAGTTAATTGATTTTGTTCCCTTCCTTACTTCTGATTACTAGCTGGTACTCTTCCTTATTGATTTTCTTTTGTACTTCATCAGACTGAAGGAATTGATGGATGTCTGTTTCAATCCTTCCGACTTTTTCTATTCGATCAGGATCTGATTCCTTGATTGACGTTTTGATGATGATCTGAAGAGGGGGAGGGGAGAACGAATAAGCAAACCCTGTGACCTGGTACTCTTTCTTGGTCATCAATCCTTCGATCATCGTTTGGAATAACTCATTCCATGCTGTTGATCTTGCTTTTTCTTTTTCTACATCGACTGATTGGAGTTTAACATCCAAATCCTTGGTGCCATGAACCTCAAATGTTTGCTGAATGATGGTTTTGATTTCTTCCTTTCTTGATTCAGATGCTGGAATGCTCACTTCCACGGATACGTGGTCGGAGTCCGGTTCTAAAGAAATACCGCCAGACAAAATGGTCACATCAACTGCCGTGAGTTTTTCCTTTGCTTCTTCCCATGCCAAGTCTAACTTCTCTTCCATTTCCGATGGCTGTGGAATCTTGTCAACTTGAAGTACCACTTCCACAGTAGTAGCATCATATCCTTTTTCCGAAAATACTTTCCTTGAGATGGATTTGATTTTCCCACTGACCTTACGAAGATCCTCTTCTGAACCCTCAATGGAAACGATGATATCCCGTGTCCCGGAAATACCGATCACATTGATGTCATTCTTTTTAAATTCCTCCCATAAACGTTCATGCAAGGTTTCAGAATGAAAGATGGTGCTAAGGTAGGGGATTTTAGAAGCCACCTTTGCCATTGTAGGGGAAACAAAAGCCGATCCTATGAAGATACCGAAAAGAAAGAGGCATGCGGTCAGAGCATAGGCTGTCATGCGTAACCAGCCTTTTCGAAGAGGCTGTTTGGTATCAATCGTAGAGAGAATTTTGTTCTTCAGGTCACGTTCTCCACGCCATTTCATATTGGATTCCAGCTCCGACAGCTGTTGATCGAGTTGCGTTTCACTAGATGATCTCTTCATCCCAATAGCCCTCCTTTTCAATTTGTTTCCGAAGTGCAGGCATGGCCCGGTGAAGGGTGGATTTCACTTTACTCTCTGACCATCCCAATATCTCTGAGGTTTCTTCAATGGAAAACTGCTTGATTTTTCTCAGAATGATGACTTTTCGATATGAATCTTTGAGACTGCCGATGGCCAAATGAAGTTCGGACGAAGTCTCTTCTGTTATGACAAACTCATCTGGCAAGGGAGCAGAGTCATGCTGACGTTGGAAGAATTCCTTCATGAAGAGGGCCGGTTTTCGTTTGCGTATGTAATCCATCGTTACGTTATGTGCGATGCTGAACAGCCATGTCCGCTCGCTGGCTTGATGGTTGAAGGAATCCCACTTCGTATAGGCTTTGACAAACGTATCGTGAGTGAGATCTTCTGCCGATGAATAGTCTTTGACCATAAGGATAATGAAATGAATGATGGAGCGGCTGTGCTCATCATATAAGCGGGATATCTCATCTTTCGGGGAATCGGTCATGATCATTCCCTCCTTTCGTTGGTGTCCACTATAGCTTAGACGGATAGCTTGGAAAAACGTTGTGGTTTCGATGAGATAAAATTTTTAACCATTTAAACCCATTTGTTCATGTTACAATTGAATCAACAAAATCGAAAGGCGTGATCCCCATGAAATTCCAAACACTTGCAACCAACCTGATAGAGGCACGTCGCGGGTAAAAACCAACACCATGCCCGTGATTAATCAACATTAACGGAGGGCATATATGTTAAATAGTACTGGGTTTGATCTATGGGCGGACCAATACGATGAAACGGTAAAAAAGAGTGAGGAAAGCAACCAGTACCCGTTTGCGGGGTACAGGGAAATTTTGAATGTGATTTATAAGGAAGCGATGGGGAAAGACAATGCTGAAATCCTCGACATCGGCTTTGGGACGGCGGTTCTCACAAGCAGGCTTTACGATCACGGTCACACGATCACCGGAATCGACTTTTCCAGGGAAATGATGGCGAAAGCCTTGGAGAAGATGCCAGCTGCAGAATTGATACAAGCGGACTTGCAGGAAGGGATTCCTTCTGTCATCAAGCAGTCATCCTATGACGTCATCATCAGCACCTACACGCTCCACCACCTTACGGATAAAAAGAAGACAGCGCTGATCAAGGAGTTGCTGGGTCTGTTGAAGACCGGGGGCAAACTCTTGATCGGTGACATTTCGTTTCAAACGAGGGAAGACCTTGAGGCGTGTCGGAAGGACAATCGTAGGCGTTGGGATGAGGACGAGTTTTATTTTGTGAGGAACGAATTAGAGTCGCATGTCAATGGTTTGACCTATCAGCAAATTTCACATTGCGGGGGCGTGTACAAGATTCAGCGATAAGAACGGAAGGCTGCCCGATTGGACAGCCTTCTTTTTTATATCGTGGATGGAGTGATGGTACCAGTCCTTCGAATCTTTGATGTCAAAAGCCAGCTCATCCATGTGATAAGAAGGAGATTCAGTACAAGAACCATGATACTCCCTTCCAGTTTAGCAATACCGCCAGACTGAAGCGGGCTGCCACTGACAGTCCAGTTCCAGAGGGAAGGATAATCTTCAGCAAGTGAAACGGTACCCGTGACCAGGCCTCCTACCGCATTCCATATGAAGTGAGCAATGATAGGAGCAAGAAGATTTCCCGTATAAAGAAGTAGAAGGGAAACAAATATGCTCATGGTCACAATATTGATGACAGGGATGATTCCAGCTTCAAAAGCTCCCCCGTGCATACCGGTGAACAGTAGGGTAGTGATGGCAATGGCGACTGGGGTATTCCCGTTTTTCCTGATGAGCTGGAAGAGGTACCCCCTGACGAACCATTCCTGCATGATGACGTTCACTAACACTGCAAGGAGCCAAACGGAGAATAGTGGGATAGACTCCATGGACCCACTTCGGAGGTTGTCCCCAATTCCCCATGCTAACAGGGCCACACCAATCCAGATTATCCCCAGGGACAAGCCCAGTCCGACGTCTCTGGCCGGAGAGCGGAAGAGATTAATGCGTAGCTTCTTTTTTTCCACCCATACAAGCATGACCATGCTCGCTAACAATGTGGCAAACAATGGTGTGAGTTCCCACCATAGCCTCAATGTAGCTGCGTATTCGCGTATGTAGGGTGGTTCTTCTACACCAGGTATGGAGCAAATCAATATGCCAACTACCCATAAACTGAAGAACAAAAGGGTTTTTAAAAAGGTGAAGAAAAATCGTCTCAAGTGAATTCACTCCTGTATTTATTATGTCACAATAATAGTATACGCTTTGGAAGCAAGAGTGAAAGAAAAAATTTCCTTATATCCTAATTATACCCTCTGAAATGATTACACCAGTCCCTCCAACACGCACCCGGGGCTTCGCAGGATCAGTCAGCCTTGTCGTAATGACCGATGGCCGTTGGAGGCTTTCACCCTGTAAACACCGGAACTCCTCGTCAAACTCCGTCAACACCCCATAATGATACAGATAGTACGTCATAGCGCCACTCGCCGTCCCGGTGGCGGATTCTTCGTCAATCCCGTAAAGGGGGCTGAAATTCCGGCTGCAGGCATGGGCATCCGTGACATCCAGGGTGAACGCGTGAATCCCGGCCAGCCCGTGCTTTTCTTGATAAGCTGCCAAGGCCTTCATATCCGGATTGATGACGTCGAGTGCAAGCTTGCTCATGACCGGAACCATGAGATCCATCAACCCGGTGCTCACGGCACGAGGCGGCAGGGCCCCTCCAATGGATGACACTTCGATTCCCAGGAGCCCAGCCAGTTCCACCACATCTTCACAGTGATCCCCGAGACTTGGTGGTGCCTGTTCCATCATGATGCGGCCGTTCGTTAAATGGACGGTGATGTCGCCCGCTCCGGTTTTCATGATGTAAGAGCGACCGTCTTCTACCAGTCCCTTGTCCAAAAGAACGGTAAAGGCAGCGATGGTGGCGTGTCCGCACAGATCCACCTCGGTATTCGGCGTGAAGAAGCGCACGTGGAATGAAGAATCGCTCTTCCTTTCCACAAAAGCAGTCTCTGAATAGCCAAGCTCACGTGCGAATAGCTGCATGAAGGATTCATCCATCTCATCCACCAGGACGACTCCGGCAGGATTCCCGCCGAACGGAACATCCGTAAAGGCATCCACAATAAAAAACTTCATCATTTTCCTCCTCAGACAATTTTCCTTATTGTATCAAACTTTTTGAAACCTTCTTGTCCATTCAGCGTAAATATAGGTGGAAACATGAAGATCATGGCAGGAAAACAGGCCTTCATGGCGAATGAAGAAACATACCCCATTTACCAGGAGGATCAAAACATGATCAATCAAATCGGTCAAATCATGCTTTATGTGAACAATCAGGATCAGGCGAAGGCATTCTGGAGTGAGAAAGCAGGCTTCCACATCAAGTCGGAAGAGGATAACGGCCATATGCGCTGGGTGGAAATCGCTCCTACAGCGGAGGCGGAGACGAGGATGATCCTTCATGATAAGGAGCTCATCGCCAAGATGTCGCCGGAGCTCAATCTCGGAACGCCTTCCATCATGTTTTTCAGCGACCGGTTTGATGAATTGTATGAGAAGCTATCCTCAGAGGGCGTGACCGTCGGGGAAATCGTCCAGATGGGCCCGCAGCGTGTGTTCAATTTCGCTGATGATGAAGACAATTATTTTGCCGTTATGGATCATAAACAATAGAGAAGATGACAGGTTTTCAGACATGAGCTGAGGGCCTGTTTTTATGAAGGAGGAACAAGTATGGAGCGCGTCATATTCCTGGATGCAGGGGGCGTTTTATTCGACACAGTCAAAAAAGGGGAAGACCGGGTTCATCACATTCTCGCAGAACGGGGATTCG
The DNA here is from genome assembly GCF_001274775.1 of Rossellomorea marisflavi. Taxonomy (GTDB): domain Bacteria; phylum Bacillota; class Bacilli; order Bacillales; family Bacillaceae_B; genus Rossellomorea; species Rossellomorea marisflavi. The sequence goes on along the minus strand of NZ_LGUE01000004.1, from coordinate 307,911 downwards.
AGCGACAGGATGTGCAGACGGCGATCGGGAAGGCGAAGATGCTGGAGCTTCCGTTCATCACGAATTGGGAAGAAGAGGAGCGCTATTTCAAACGCTATTACGAGGTCATTGCAGACGAAATGGGGGCAAGGGAACTCGCGCCGGAACTTTTTTACTTCTGCCACTATGCCCGCCACTGCGAGATGTTCATGGAAGTGAAGGCGGTGCTAGAGAAGCTGAAAGCAAAGCATTATCGCCTCGGGGTCATCTCAAACGCCGTGCCTAGCATGGACTGGGTATTCGACCAGCTCGGATTGCGGAAATATTTCGAGCGGATCATCCTCTCTTCCACCGTCAATAAAGTGAAGCCGAGCGAAGCGATCTACCGCTACGCACTAGAAGAGATGAACATCCGCGCGGAAGAAGCCGTCTTCGTCGACGATCTTATCGAGAACATCCAGGGGGCCGAGCGGATCGGCATGAAGGCCCTGCATCTCCAGCGGAAGAAGCAGGATCTATGGGAGCTCTTGAAGGAAGAAGGGTTGATATGAAGGGACCCATCGCCACGGGTAACACGGCGGAGATCTATCTGAATGATGCAGGCCATGCCGTCAAGGTGTACAAGGAAGGCTTCCCTGGGGACGAAGCCCTGAAGGAAGCGGAAAAGCAGCGTTACATCCATTCCCTTGGCATCCCTGTGCCGGAAGTCCTTGAACTCACCACTTTCAACGGAAGACAGGCCCTGGTCATGGAATACATAGAGGGAGAAACCCTCGGAGATCTCGCCATGAAGAACCGAACTCTTATGGAGGACTATTTGTCCGTGTCAGTCGAGACCCAGATAATGATCCATGAGAAAGAAGCGCCGGGACTTGAACCGATGAGAGATAAACTGATCAGGCAGCTGCAGGACGTCTCATCACTATCTTCAGAAGAGAAGATGGGCCTGTTGAAACAGGTGGATCAATTGTCAGGAACCAAGCTGTGTCACGGTGACTTACATCTATTCAATCTGGTGGAAACCGAGGATGGGATCCGGGTCCTCGATTGGGTGGACGCCAGTTCGGGGGACATCCGCGCAGATGTGGTTCGCACCTATCTCTTGTATGTTGGTTTCGATCAGGAAATCGCCGAGCAGTACCTTGCACTATACTGCGAGAAGAGCGGGGTGGACCGTGATGAGGTGCTCCAGTGGCAAGCGGTGATTGCAGGGGCTAGGCTGTCGGAGAACGTTCCGGGTGAGGATGCGGACCGGCTTCTAGGGATTGTATGGCAAGGAGTGAAAGGGAGGATACCTAAATGAAAACAATCGGATTACTCGGAGGTATGAGCTGGGAGTCATCCAGTGAATATTACCGCCTAATCAATCAAGGCATCAATCAAAAGCTCGGTGGCCACCACTCGGCGAAAAGCATCATGATGTCGGTGGATTTTGAAGAGGTCAAGCAGTTTCAGCATCATGATGAGTGGGACAAGGCTACAGAGCTGATGATTAAAGGAGCCCAGCAGATCGAACGCGGTGGCGCTGATTTTCTCCTGATCTGCACGAATACGATGCACAAAATGGCCGATGACGTTCAGAAATCCATCAATATTCCGCTCATCCATATCGCCGATGCCACTGCCCAAACCATCAAGGATGCAGGGCTGACGAAAATCGGTCTTCTTGGCACGGCGTTTACGATGGAAGAAGAATTCTACAAAGGCCGCCTTTCATCCCGCCATGGTCTTGAAGTCGTTGTTCCAGACCAAGAAGGTCGCCAGCTTGTACACGATATTATTTATCGGGAGCTGTGTCTCGGGAAAATAGTAGCGGCATCCAAAAGGGTCTATCAGCAGGTCATCGAGAAGTTGATCGATAAGGGATGCCAGGGTGTGATCCTTGGTTGTACGGAGATTTCCCTGTTGATTAAACAGGAGGATGTGGCTGTACCATTATTCAATACGACGGCCTTACACGCTGAAGCAGCCGTCTCACATGCCTTGAAAGGTGATAGAGTGCCCCACAAAGACCATTAATGGGAAGGTGATTGCTTGCTTCGAAGAACATGCAATCTAAGGACCAAAAGATTAAGTTGGTGGATGGACCGGTGATTAATGACTGTTGCATGAACCAAACAGGTAAGTTAGATTGAAACCTGAGCATTGCCTAGTTTAAAAAGCTGATCAATACCACCGTTCCGAAAGGGGGTGTGTGAATGAGAAGACCAATGTTTTGGTTATTGGTCATTTCAGTTCTTTTGATGAGCTGTAGCAACGCAGATGGTGGGAATGATTCTAGCTTACATGATTTCGACAATAGCGATCTGAGAGAACAACTGAACCAACAGGATTTCAAGCCTAAATTGCCAAGCAAGACTCCGATTGCAGTAAAGGATGCTCAATTCGACCCACCAGTTGCTGGTCATGAAATAGTGACATTTGATTTATATGGAGAAGGAAGCCATTTGGGCCTGATGATGGTTCGGGGGAAAGAAGTATCGAACAGTTCAGATAACGAATATGAAGAAGTGGAAATAGGGGACGTGAAAGGTGAATATGGAGAGGATGATGCCGGTGTGATGCATTTGGATTGGACTGATGATCAAATCCATTATCGTCTGACGTATTATGGGGAGCAGTCTGAAAAGGAAATCACCAAAGAAGAGCTGATTGAGACTGCTGAATCATTTGAATGATCTCTTGTTGATCTTCGCTGTGCCCGGATGGAATATATAAATCTAAACCCCCAGAGTCGGTAACTCTGGGGGTTTAGATTCGACTATAAAGTTTTCTAGTACTCACCCTGTATTGCCGCAACTCCTGATGGCAATACGGGATCATTCATTATTATTTCGTTGAACGTTTCAACACGCTCTTGAAGTGAGTGAACGTATCGAAGCTTGCTTTCCCGTGATAGGCGCCCATTCCGCTATCGCCTACGCCTCCGAATGGAAGGTAGTGGGATGTCATGTGGTTGATCGTATCATTGATGGATCCACCACCGAAGGAAATCGTACTCAGGATCTCATCCTGTACGGCTTCGTCATCAGAGAACAGGTAAAGAGCAAGTGGTTTCGGACGTTTCACAATCGGTTCGATGATATCGTCCAGGCTGTCATACGTCATGACAGGCAAAATCGGTCCGAAGATCTCATCCTGCATCACGGAGTCATCCCATGAGATGTTATCAAGGATGGTCGGCTCGATGATCAGGTTGTCGCGGTCATGTTTCCCGCCGGTCACGATGCTTCCGTTATCGAGGAAGCCGACAAGGCGGTCGAAGTGGCGCTCGCTCACTACATGTCCGAAGTTCGGGTTCTCGACGATGTTTTCACCATAAGAAGCCGTGATGACTTCTTTGAATTTGCTCATGAGTTCATCTTTTACGCTGCTGTGGACAAGAAGATAATCCGGTGCCACACAGGTTTGGCCGGCATTGGCGAATTTACCGCGTGCAATGCGCTGAGCTGCTTCATCAAGGTTGGCATCTTCGTGGACGATCGTCGGACTTTTACCGCCCAGTTCAAGCGTAGTCGGAGTCAGGTGCTTCGCTGCTGCTTCGGCCACGATTTTACCTACGCCCGTGCTGCCTGTGAAGAAGATGTAATCAAAGTCTTCTTTCAATAGGGCCGTGCTGGTTTCAACTTCGCCTTCCACAACATGAAGATATTCTTCAGGGAAGTTGTCGTTGATCAATGTAGAGAGCAGGGCAGATGTTTTCGGTGTAAGCTCGGAAGGCTTCAATACGGCCGTATTCCCACCGGCAATGGCGCCAACAAGCGGTGTCACAGCAAGCTGGAATGGATAGTTCCAAGGTGCGATGACAAGTGCAGAACCATACGGCTCAGGCTGGATGAAGCTTTTTGCTCCTTCGTGGGAAGCAGGTGTCGGCACTTCTTTTGTCGCTGCCCACTCTTCAAGATTCTCCACCATCAAGTCGATTTCACCGATCACGAGGCCGACCTCGGCACGTTTTGCTTCAAGCTCGGATTTATTCAGATCCTGTTTCACAGCATCCAGGATATCCTGCTCGTGCTTCTGAACAAGTGATTTCAATGTATTTAATGTGTTAATACGGAAAGCAACACTTTTGGTTTCTCCCGTACGGAAATACGTACGTTGTTTTGTTAAAAGATCTTGGTAGTTTTCCAACATGAACACTCCTTTGATTTGGCTACTCTATTGCTTTTCCCGTTTGGGACAAAAATAATCATGGGAACTATTTCTCGAGTTTCCAATTGATTGTGCGCAATTAGTTGATATGTCAATTGATGATCAGGACTACTATAATACAGCCGTTTTTTGTTTGCAAGGGATGTGCTTGATGTGCCTGAAATGAAGGAGAGCAGGAGCATACTACACGCTCGTTTGTCTAAGGTATGGCAAGATTCTAATGGATTTAATACAGGAGGAGAACCACTATGAATGAACGTTGGGTGAAAGTAAAAGATGTAAACATCTTTGTAAGGATGACAGGTCAAGAAGAAGGTGGTCACACCGTTGTTTTTGAAGCTGGATATGGAAATGATTCGAAAGTGTGGGATGGGGTGTGGGAAAACGTATCTGACCATGCACAAGTGATTTTATATGATCGAGCTGGGTTGGGGAGGAGCGATCCAACTAGGTCGGAGAGAACCAGTCTTCACATGGTTGAAGAACTTAGGGAGGTTCTGCATGAATTAAGCATCACAAGCCCTTTGATCTTGGTTGGGGACTCTTTTGGAGGAGTAAATATTAGGCTGTTTGCAAGCATGTATCCTGATGAAGTTGCCGGACTGATTCTTGTGGACTCCACTCCCGTTGACTATAGGGAACGTTTTCTCCCTGTAATGTCTGACGAATTCAAAATCAGGTATGCACAACAATTCACCCTCGAAGGCAACTACGATGAATTTCAGGAGAGCTTGGATCAATGCAAGTCTGCAGAGAAGAAGCCTCTACAAATACCAGTCGTTGTTCTTTGTGCAGGAAAGAAGGATCACTATTCAGAGGAGGCACAATCACTTTGGAATGATATGCAGCAAGAGCTCTCTTTATTGTCTACAATGGGAGAATACAGGGTCATAGAAGATAGTGCTCATTACATACAACGTGATCAGCCGGATGTGGTTATTTCGGCCATTAAGGAACTCATTAAGAAGTAGAGAGGGGAAACAGCCCCTCACATCTTCCTCGCCTTCACAATAAACGTGGAAGGCACCCATTCCGCTTTCTTACTGGCGTACCAACGTTCCGGGTTGTCAGACGGAGTGTCGGCAATCACTACTTCATCAATGACGTTTTCAATCGTAAATCCACACTGTATGAGCGTATTGATGTAGGTGGTCAGCTTTCGGTGGTGAATCACGACACTTTTATTCCACCCCTCATTGTATTCAGGACCTTCCGTTACATACGATTTGGTCATGACGAACTCGCCGTCCCGGTACTGGAGGCGGTCGTGCATGGGATTCTCCCAGCTGAAGATGAACGTGCCGCCCGGCTTCAGGTACGAGTGGACATGGCTCAATGTTTTCTTCAGATCATACGTCCAGCCCAGGGCGTATATGGAGTACACCACGTCGAAATGGTTCATAGGAAGCCCGGGATTCTCCTCCATGGGGGATTCGAACAGCTTCACTGTGGCATTCTGTTCCGAAAGCACACCCGTCGCCGCTTCGATCTGCTTTGTGGTCAGGTCGAGGCCCCACAGCTCACCGGCCCCCTGATTCCCCATATAGGCCAGGGAATGTCCACTCCCGCACCCGATATCGAGTACGGTTTTTCCGTTTACATCTCCAAACAGGTGAAGCTCATCTTCACTCGGGGCATTCGGCCCGAACTCCGGCAGGGCCGTCCGTCCGAAAAAGCGCTCGGCCGATTGCTCCCAGCTTGTCTTATTCATCGTCAAAATATCTACAGGTTTCATCTCAACACATCCTTCCTCATAGTACTTCTATAAATTGGTGGACATTTCCTGTAAATAAAAAAACTGAATCTCCCTCTAGGAAATTCAGTCGTCAATTCATGAAGCTGCCAATCAAGATGAATAAAGCCCCGATAGCAAACGCTCCGATGATGAAGATACCGATCCACCGTATCGGTTTAGGGAGGCTTCCATTCCCTGGGTCTGTACTTATTGGTGATCCTTCGATTTTATTCATGTGATCGGTTACATAGTTGAAGGGTTCTTTATCTGGCATGTTCATCACTCCTTGGGGATATTGTACATTGGGTTGTTGTATATGGTAACAAGTATAAGCTGGAAAGAAGGAGAACTCACTTCCTAAAAACAAGCCCATTCCGTTCCAGTTCATCCCTCAACACAGGAAGCGAGGAAGGACCGATCCCATGCAGGGAAAGAATTTCTTTTTCCGTGTACCTGCACAGATCCTCTGCACTCTTAATCCCTTCACTGGCCAAAGCTCTGCGTGCCGGAGCCGAAAGCTTGGACTGAAAGCCTTCAGAAGGCTTTTTTCCTTTCTCACAGGTCGGGCATGTGGGGCAATCACTGCTCTTGTAATAAACATGTCCGTGTTCGCAGACTCGTTTGGATGTCATGTTAGAGGCATCTCCTTTCATGTGTGAATCAGGTTTTCTTGTTTCCAATATACAATGAGCACACGGTTGAGGACCACACCTATTAGATAAATAATGGCCGTCACAGGCATCAACCCCATTAGAAGAGCGCCTGGAAGCCCGAATATCAAGGATTCGAGCATAAGCCTACCATTTTGGGGGAGTGGGAATGGGGCGCGCGGAGAACCGAACATTCCCCACGCGATTGCGAATAACAGGGGGAGGGTGATCCCGCTCAGCCACCCCATCCAGCCATCTCCCATATGGAATCCCCAATACCCGATTGCCGTCAAACCCATCAGCTCCAGAGTGAAGCGAAGGGCAGCATTCAACCTTCTAAGCCATCTAATCATTGGAGTCCTTTAATCAGCGGATTCCTGCAAGAAAAGCGTTGATGCTTTTTGTCAGGCTCTCATCCTTTTCAAGGGGAAGCCCGAATTCTCCGTGCTGCTCCAATGAAGCAAAGCCATGGAGAATGCTCCGCAGTCCCCGGACGGCATGAAGGGTGCCATGTTCGCCCAGACCATAGCCCTCCATGACTTGTATGATGATTCTGATGCTTTGATCCTGGATGTCCTGCAGCTCTTCATCGGCTCCGATCGCTACCATGAGCATGGCTTCATACAGTCCCGGATGGTCCCGGACGAATTGTACATAGGCCATACCGAAGGCGAGGACAGCGGCATCCATTGAACGGCCGACTGAAGCGTCCGTCAATCGTCGGTTCAACTGGGAATAGCCGCGTTTGGCCATTTCAATCTTCAGGGCAGGGAGTCCGCCTTTTACATGATTATAGAGGGAAGGGGGGCGGACATCTAATGATTTTGCCAAAGTGGCAAGGGTGACCTCACTCATCCCTTCACGGTCAGCAAGCTCGATTGCTGCTTTCACGATGATATCAAGATCCATTCCGATTCGTGGTGACATACTGATTCAACCTTTCTTTTTTGCCTTTAAGATGGCTTCGTTCATGATCGATTCAGGTGACGGTATCATCACTCCGTGACCTGCGGCGAGGAGAGTGGGCTTCAGATCAACCAGCTTTTGAGCGCTTTTCAGGGCCACCTCTTTATTCCAAGTTGCAAGCGCAGGGAACGGGAAGAGCACATTGAGTTGCCCGGAAACAGCCGTCCCTCCGCGCGTTTGAAAAGCATCTCCAATAATCAGGCTACCGTCCCTCTGGTCGAAGAAAGCCATTGACCCCGGTGTGTGCCCCGGTGCTGAAATGGCTCGGAGGGAACCGACCACATCATTTTCTTCTAGAAGGACATCCGCACGGGTCTGGATGTTCTTTGGCACGCCGCCGCGGATAGGTGTCTGGGGCTCGTGATCATCCAGGGAAACATCCCCGCGAAGAAGTCGTTCATCCCGTTTGGAAATATAGACTTCAGCATGAGGAAGTGATTCCTTCAGTTTATCCAACGCACCGATATGATCGTCATGGGCATGGGTCAAGACAATCCGGGTGATGGGTTTGCCGATTTTCTCGGCAGATGCCAGGATCGCTTCTGCACTATAAGGTAGTGCGGCATCGATAAGGGTCAGGTCATCCTGTTCTTCAACAAGATAGCAATTCACAGGAAACAACCGTGGCAGAAAAGATAACTGATGGATCTGATTTATACGGGTTAGACGCATGATGGCGTTCTCCTTTAAGAAAATGAATTTTGAAACTAATGATAATAACAATATAACTAATGGTATTAGTTTTGTCTAGTGATGAGGAGGGAATTATTTGAAACTGTTATTGATTCGCCACGGACAGTCCGAGGCAGATGTCTTGAACGTACATGAAGGAAGGGCCGACTATCCGTTGACGGAGCTTGGTCGTACACAAGGAAAAGCCATGGCGGCAAAAGTAGAAAGCTTTTTCAAACCAGACATCATCTGGTCCAGTACGTTAAAAAGAGCTGCCGAAACCACGGATATCCTGACAAATAAAGTGGGGTGCAAGGACGTCCGCTATGTAGACGAGCTGATGGAACAACATAATGGAATCTTAGCCGGCATGCCGTTTGTGGAAGCTGAGAAGATCCCCCTCCCTCAGTATCTTCACGAAGCTGTGGAGGGAGGGGAAACATTCATTGAGTTCCGGATGAGGATGGAGCACATCTTCTCCCGGATCATACATACAACGCATGCAGACAGGATCATCATCGTCGCTCATGGCGGTGTTTTATCCATGCTTCTGAATATCTTTATGGGGAATCCGGTTGATCAGAGTGTCTGGTTTATCACGGGTGACACAGGAATGCATCTGTTGGAGAAGGACGGGGAGGAGAGGTTGGTTCACTTTTTGAATGATACGGGGCATCTTTCCGAAATAAAGAATTGAAAAAGCCCCAACACATTTCGTGTGGGGACTCCGCTCATTCTTCCAATCTGGCTAAAATCTCTTTCAATAAATAAATCCCCCTGATCAAACACCCCAGGATCATCCCGAAACCAATCACCATGCCAAGCTGATCCATTCCTAAGAGAACAAATCCGATCAGGGTACTTACAGCCATTAAAAACAATAAAAACAAATGCGAACGTCCCTTCCTTTGGTAAAATATAGCTACGTGCAAGTGTAGGACGACTTACCATCCCTTGTCAAAGGGGGGTAGGGGGTTATAGAAAAGAGAGGTTGATCAATATGAATACGCGACTAGTCCTGAATGCCCCAAGGAAGTTGGAATGGATCAGTGAAGGGGACTCCGTACTATCAGAGGACGAAATCCGGGTTGAAACCCATGCGTGCGGAATAAGCATCGGGGCTGAAATGCCTCAATATCTAGGGACGGACCCGACCGATGTGGAGCCGGTCTATCCGCGGAAGGTCGGGTATGAAAGCGCGGGGAGGGTCATACAGATTGGAAAGTCCGTGACCGATTTCAAGGTGGGCGACCGCGTTATCGCTTTCTACGGTCAGCAGACATTCGGGGTCACCCCGTCCAGTAAGGCGGTCAGAATTCCTGCGGATGTAGAGTGGAAGTATGCGCTACTTAATACGCTTTCCTGTGATGCAGCCAAGGGCGTCCTGAAGCTGAATCTTTCGAAAGAAGATCGTGTCCTTGTAACAGGAGCAGGGACGATGGGCGTCTTGGCGATTCATTTCTTGAAACATCATCTCGGGGTGAGGCATGTGGATGTGGTGGAACCCGATGAAGCGAGGCATCCGTTGCCGCTGCGACTTGGTGCCGCCAGGATTTATCGCAGCGAAGCTGAAATAGAAGATTCCTATGATGCTGGATTGGAGTGCTCAGCCCACAGTGCTGCGTTCCTCACGCTAATGAACGTCATGAAGGGGGAGGGGACCATCTGTGTTTTATCAGATGGGAATCGTGATGAATTTACGCTTCCTTCAGCATTTTTCGAGAAGGAATTGAGGATTCTCGCTTCAAGTGATGGCTATGACTATCGCAAACATGGTGAGTGGTTTTTCAGTACATATGAAGAGACGCCTTATCTCACGGATTTGTTTGAACGGGAGATCATACGGGATCAAGTGATCGCTTGCTTTGAAGAGATGGAATCCATCCGGCCTCTGAAAGTGTTTGTTGATTATAAAAAAGATAGAGGGGTAAACGATGAAAGAAGTGATTGATTTATTGGAAGCGGTGCATGGGAGCACTGGGTTCTTATCCTATTCCTCTAAGGATCGGAGGATCACAGCATCCTATAATGAGGAGTTGGTTATGCCGCTTGCTTCGGCAGGAAAAGTAGCGATTGGATTTGCAGTCGCAGGTATGGTGGAGAGTGGAGGAATGAAATGGGATGAGGTCATCCAACCTATCCGCTTTAACCCTGATGAAGATAGTCGTGAATTGTATCCACATTTTCAAAACAGGCAGTCACTCATGCTTGGGGAGGCCGTGGAAGTCATGATTGCATGCCATGACAGTGTCGTTGCTGAACAGGTGGTGACTTTGGCAGGGGGATGGGACCATGTGAATAGAATGATTCGAAGGCGTTTTGATCATATGTGCGTCACTTCTGATCCCCGCTCACCTGAAAATAAAGGGATGCTTCAGGAGTTGATGCAGATGCTGATCGAAGTGGTGGAAGGATATGATTATCGTCCCGATGTGTGGATGCCGATCATGAATGGCCTGGTCCGCCAACAGGAAGAAGTGGAAGGCATACCGCCTCATCAACTCAATCACATGACTGGAGGACTACCGGATATGGCCATCGACATTGGTGTGATCGGGGAGTTTGGGAAAGAACGATGTTTGTTTGTCATAGGGGCGGCAGGTGTTCCTGACCGGAGAGAGTCGCAAGGGACCGATGACTGCCTGGCAGAGTCCCTGCGTCTCCTACACCGTTCACTGGGTTAATTCTTCACCGCATCCACCATCAAAGAAGGGAACGTCAAGACCTCCCGATTCCGCGGATCCACCTTCTTCGAACGGAAAATCACGCCTTTTGCTTCATCCCATTCGGAAGCGTGAAACTGTCCGTCCTCATCACAATACTCCAACAATTTGACTTCAAAGCCTGCCTGTGAAAACATCTCAGTCAGGCTTTTGTATGTATGGACGATTTTATGGCTGGCTGCAGCATGATCCGCCGGTCCAGGTCCGCCTACCTGAACGATATGCTGATACTCCTCATCCGGGAAAAACCCATCGGGTACGGCGCAGCGGACGTATCCGCCTTTTCTGAGATAGCGGTAACAGCGTTTGGCGGCTTCAAGTCCTTCTTCTGCAGTGAGATGCTCCCACACGTGCTCGGCGAGAATGGCCGAAATGCTGCTTACTTCATATGTCCTTTTCCATGTTTCTTCTATAAGAAGGTCGAGCTCCAGCTCATCGGTATGGATCCAGTCGGGGTTATTATGGTAGGGTCCCGCGCCGATCACCACTTTCAATTCTTCCATGATTGATCACCTCAATTTATGCATTCGACCAGATCCGATAATTTTCCTTTATTTTGAACTGTCAAGACAGATACATTACATTTGTCACGGGTGTCGCGACAAAGTCAGTTTTCAAGAAGGTTGTATGACGTTTCTAAGGTGACATATCATATAGATGTGATCTTATGTCATAAATCCTACTATAGAAGGGGAGAAATTACATGGCACAGTCTACTGTTAAAGTAAAGATTCAGAAGTTCGGTAACTTCCTGAGTTCCATGGTACTGCCGAATATCGGTGCTTTTATCGCGTGGGGATTAATCACTGCGCTTTTCATTCCAGACGGCCTCATCCCAAATGAAAGCCTTAACAAATTAGTGAGCCCGATGGTGACGTATCTGTTACCACTCTTGATCGGGTATACGGGTGGTAAATTGATTCACGATCAGCGGGGAGGTGTCGTCGGTGCCATCGCCACGATGGGTGTCATCGTCGGTGCGCCTGATACGCCGATGTTCCTCGGCGCCATGATCATGGGTCCCCTTGGTGCGTATGTCATCAAGAAATTTGACGAACTGATTGACGGGAAGATCCGTTCAGGATTTGAAATGCTCGTCAACAACTTCTCAGCAGGGATCCTGGGTGGAGCCCTCGCCATCCTTGCATTCCTCGGAATCGGTCCTGCGGTGGATGCATTCACCCAGCTCCTTGTCCACGGTGTCGACTGGCTGATCGCAGCGCATCTTTTGCCGCTGACAAGCATCTTGATCGAACCGGCCAAAATCTTGTTCCTGAATAACGCGATCAACCACGGGATCCTTTCCCCGATCGGTCTCGAGCAGGTTCAACAAACAGGAAAATCGGTCCTCTTCCTATTGGAAGCAAACCCTGGACCGGGTCTTGGTGTCCTGCTTGCGTATATGTTCTTCTCAAGAGGGACAGCGAAGCAATCCGCACCGGGTGCCGCCATCATCCATTTCTTCGGGGGGATCCACGAGATCTACTTCCCGTATGTGCTGATGAAACCGGCACTGCTCCTTTCAGTCATCCTTGGTGGTATGAGTGGAGTACTGACACTTGTCCTTCTTGGCGGAGGTCTTGCATCACCGGCTTCACCAGGTAGTGTCATAGCCATTGGATTGGTGACACCGACTGGAGACGTTGGAGCGTACATCGCGAACTTCGCGGCGATCATCGTGGCTGCAGTCGTGTCCTTCCTCGTGTCCGCCGTCATCTTGAAATCAAGCAAAAAAGACGATGGAAACATCGAAGACGCAACAAAAAAAATGGAAGATATGAAAGGGAAGAAAAGCTCCGTTGCCGGTCACTTCAACCAGCAATCAAACGGACAGCTTCCTGAGAATGTAAACAAAATCATTTTCGCCTGCGATGCCGGAATGGGGTCCAGTGCAATGGGTGCTTCACTCCTTCGTAAGAAAGTGAAGGAAGCAGGCATTGAAGGTGTGACCGTCACCAACACGGCCATCAGCAATCTGCCGGCCGATGCCCAAGTGGTCATCACACAGGAAGAGCTGACGCCGCGTGCGCAAAGCAAGCTTCCAAGTGCGTACCACATCTCAGTGGATAACTTCCTATCCAGTCCCGAGTATGACAAGTTGATCGGAAGCCTTCAGGCTGACGTGACACCAGCTCAAGAAGAGCTTGTGGAAGAAGCGGAAGCACCTGTTGACGCTCCTGACTCAGGAGATGACGATCTTCTACTAGAAGAGAACATCTTCTTGAATCAATCGTTCGCAACGAAGGAAGAAGCCATCCGATTTGCCGGTGAAGCATTGGCCAAAGCCGGATACGTGGAAGACAGCTATGTAGATGCCATGATCGACCGTGAAGGCATCACGACGACTTACATGGGTAATAACGTAGCCATCCCGCATGGAACGGAAGAAGCGAAGCGGGCAGTCCTGAAATCCGGATTCACCATCATCCAGGTTCCAGACGGTGTCGACTTCAACGGAGAGAAAGCGAAGCTGATCTTCGGTATCGCCGGTAAGGACGGCACGCATCTTGAGATCCTCTCAAGCATCGCGGTCATCTGCTCCGAGCAGGAGAACGTCGACAAAATGGTCCTCGCCTCTTCTGCAAAAGAAATCAAAGACATCATCAATAGCAACTAATGGAATCCAAATCGGAGAGGCGCACGCTTGCTTTTCCGATTTGGATGTTCTTATACTAGTGTAGATAAAGAAAGGGGGGAGACGTATGTTCATTACATCCAGGGAAAAAGCGATCATCGAACTGATTGTGAAAACCTCGGGTAAACATACCGTCCACTCCCTTTCTGCGTATTTGAACGTAAGCGGACGGACGATCCAGCGCAACCTGAAGTCCATTGAGGGCGTGCTGAAGCAGCATCAACTCGAGCTCATGCGGACACCTGCCGATGGCCTTTTCATCAGCGGGAAAAATGAAAACATCTACAGGCTCATCCAACAGCTGGCTGAATCCGAACCAACGGATGAAACACCTGAAGAGAGGAAGCTGCGGCTCCTCGTCACCCTTCTCGAGGGAGGCTCCTCTTTCAAGATGAGCGTTCTGGCCAATGAGCTGGGCATCAGTATTTCAAGCCTGACGACCATCCTCGATGAAGTCGCGGACTGGCTAGCCAAGTTCAACGTGACGCTCACCCGCAAGCGGGGGGTGGGGGTGGAAGTAGCAGCCGATGAAGGAAGCCGCCGCCATGCCTTGGCAAGCTTCTCCATCGTGTACTTCTATGAGGAAATCATCGACAGCCTCTATTCCCTGCAAAAAGGGCAGGATAGCGTCCTGCCTGTTCTCGGATTTTATGAACCTGAGCTTCTCCTTGCTACTTATGAATCGCTCGGAATCGTATTGGATCAGGAAGGTGTGAACCTGGTCGACAGTGATTTCGTCGGCCTTGTCGTCCACATCTGCCTCTCCATCCAGCGGGTGCGGAGGGGGCATGTCCTTCAGAGCGCTGGAACCCCCGATGAATCAAGGGAATACAGCCTCATGAAGTCTGTCGCAGACGTTCTCAGGGAAAGGCTCTCCGTGACGATCACAGAGGCCGATGTCGCCTTCTGGTCGGTCATCCTTCGGGGATCGAAGCTGCAGGAACCGGGAGCCACTTACTATGATAGTGTGTTCCTCGGTCATCTCGTGAAGAAACTCGTGAGCGATGTTTCGGCCAAGCTCACCGTCGATCTGACGGATGATTTCTCCCTGTATCAGGGGCTCATGGCGCATATGGGACCGTCGATCTTCCGCCTTCAACAGAAGATGGAGCTCTTCAACCCCCTGACGGATGAGATCAAGAAGAAGTACCCGGTCCTGTTCCTCGCCGTGAAGGACAGCCTGGAGCTAGAGTTTCCGGACATGATATTCCCCGATGCGGAGGTCGCCTATATCGTCCTCCACTTCGGATCGGCCCTTCTCATGAACGAAGAGAAGGTGAAGGTCGATGCCGTCATCGTCTGTCCGACAGGCATCGGAGCGTCCAAGATGCTCGCAAGCAGAATCAAGAAGGAACTGAAGATCATCAATCCCGTCGGCATCTTATCCCTGAATGACTTCAGGGACGCCGATCCCGACGACTATGATATCGTCATATCCACCGTGCGCCTTCCGTTCACCAATCTTGATTATATCCTTGTCAGTCCGCTTTTGAGCGAAGAGGATATCGCGATTATTCAGACGTACGTCCAGAACAACATCGAACGGATCACAAGCAGGAAGTACCTGAAGCCGGTGAAACCGGTGAAGATAGAGAAGAAGCCGACGGAGATCCGCGGACTTCTCCAGGAAATCAAAGACGTCCACACAAGCATCGAATCGATCTTGGATCACTTCCGCGTGTACCGGAAGCAGTCGGTGACGGATCATTTTACCGTCATGAACGAAATGGTCCAACAGGCGAAGCTCGATGGCCTCGTGACAGATGAAGGAAAGGTCATGGACAAGCTGATGGAAAGGGAGCAGCGTGGCGGACTTGGGATCCCAGGAACGAATATGGGGCTATTCCATTGCCTCGACCCCCACGTCACCCAGCTCGTGTTCCAGGTGGCACATCTGGACAAGCCGTTCCTCATCAAAGGGATGAACGGGAAGCCCATGGAGATGAAGAGCCTTCTCCTCATGCTCGCTCCGGAAGGGTTGAGTGAGAGGGAGAACGAAATCCTCAGCCTCATCTCCACGAGCCTCATCGAAAACCAGGCGTCCATGATGATCTATTCCTCCACCAACGAGGCCATGATCTATCGAAAACTTGAAGAACTCTTCTTAGACTATGTTCAACAAAACCTTATAAAGGAATGATTATGATGAATAAAACCATCCACTTTGGAGCAGGAAACATCGGCAGGGGCTTTATCGGGGCCCTATTCGCCCAATCAGGCTATCACGTCACCTTCGTTGATATTGCCGACACCATCATCAACAAGCTGAACGAAGAAGGCACCTATCAGGTGAAGCTGGCAACGGAATCAAACGAGTCTGAAACCATCACCAACGTCTCAGGATTGAATAACCTTCACCAGGAAGACGAAGTTGTTGCAGGCATCGCTGAAGCGACATACCTTACAACGGCCATCGGACCGAACATCCTGCCGCGCATCGCACCCCTCATCGCCAAGGGAATCGAAGCGCGCCTGGAGAAAACATCCGAGCCGCTCTATGTGATTGCATGTGAAAACCAGATCAGTGCAACCGACCTGTTGAAAGGATACATCCTTGAGCACCTTTCTGAAGCAACCGTCAGCAAGATGGAAGGAAACGTCCACTTCTTCAACTCCGCCGTCGACCGCATCGTGCCGATCCAGGATCAGGATTCACTCGACGTCCTTGTCGAACCTTACTACGAATGGGTCGTGGAAACGTCTGAAACCATCCCGCCGGTCAACGGAATGACCATCGTGGATGAGCTCGCTCCATTCATCGAGCGCAAACTGTTCACCGTCAACACAGGACATGCCGTCATCGCCTACCTCGGCTACCTTCAAGGGAAGGAAACGATCGATCAGACCCTTGCCGATGAAGCCATTGCCACTCAAGTGCGCGAAACGTTGAAAGAAACAGGAGCCTACCTCGTGAAGGAATACGGCTTGAATGAAGAGGATCACCTCGCCTACATCGAGAAGATCATATCCCGCTTCCAAAACGCCTACCTGAACGACGGCGTCACCAGGGTTGGACGCGCACCGATCCGTAAACTCGGACCGGAAGACCGCCTGATCCGCCCGACCACGCAAGCGGCCAAAGCTGACCTCGGCTACACGAATCTTGCAAAAGCCATCGCAGCTGCCCTGCTCTTCGACAATCCGCAAGATCCGGAAGCCGTCGAAGTCCAATCCATCATCAAAGAACACGGCGTAGCCGGCGCACTCAAAGAGATCAGCGCACTCGATCCAGACAGTGCCATCACCAAAGAAATCATCGCCCAATACGACGCGTTGAAAGCATAAAGGAAAAGGAAGCATGGGGACCCCGTGCTTCCTTTTTTGTTTTTTCGCCAGGCTGGCAGTATACCTGCATTTAGAAAAATTATACAATGGAAATATGGAAAAGGTTTACTACTACATAACTGAAATGGGGTGGGGAAAATGAAGAAAAAAATCGGTTGGATCCTTGCAACAGCCACAGTCTTAATCGCTGCAGCACCACTGTACTATTTCATCACATTATCTCTTTACGAGCCGTCAGAGGATCTATACCACTTCCCGGTTCCTACACATGCGAAACTGGTCGGGGAGAACGAAAACGGTCATCAGTATGATTGGTCAAGGGCATCTGAAGAAAACGGGATACCTTTTGGGTATGAAATGGTCCTGAAGGCAAACGGATGGGAAAAAGGAGAAAGAGAAGGCGCTTCCGTTTATTACACAAAAGGGGATCACACAATAGACCTGATGTCGACATCCAAGCACCTGGATATCCTCAGAGTGGACTGATAGATATGACCGCACTCAGCCGATGGGAGCAAGGGAATCACGTGCTTCCTTTTTGACATAGGGTCCGTGCCTCTCCGCTCCGGAGGACCGCTTTCCGCGGGGCGTGCGGTGAGCCGCTTCGGCTGCGCCTCCAGGGTCTCACCTGCCCGCCATTCCCGCAGGAGTCGTCCCTCCTCCGCTGCGAGGCACTCTGCGGATGGTACATGTTTTGTTATGCCATCAGATCTTTGTTCTTTATATACGCCTCCCACTCACTCAAATACATATCCGGTTCATCTACCGGCTCACTGTCCAGCTTGCAGATGAACTCAAGGGAATTCCCATCCGGGTCATGGAAATAAACCATGGCGTGCGCCTGATCGGGCATGACGATGGGCTCCACAGGTTGGAATCCGAACGCTTCCCTCATGGCGATGCCGCGTTCCTTCAGCCACTCCTTCGCCGTGCGCATGTCTTCCAGTTCGACCCGGAAGGCGATGTGCCTGATGGACGCGTGGTAGGGGATGTCTGCCTGCTCGCCTTCCCACAGCCCAATCCAGCTTTCATTCTCCACGATCCAGAAGAAGGCGGTCTTCTTGTATTTCTTCGCGAGCTTCAGCCCCAGCCCTTCATAAAATGCAACCGAGCGCTCAAGGTCGCTGACGGGTAAATGGGCTTCGTATAATCCTTTAATCATGATGTTTCCTCCCTTAAAAAAATTGTTAAAGGTAGTGTACCGGCATCGGGGGGAGGTGCCACCGTGTAAAAGGATGATTCTTTCATACGCCATAGGTCGCAGAGATTCCTAATGTTTCCATGAGGGCGAAACGTGGTATGGTGATGGAAGAAAGGTGGAAGGAGGAGATGCCAGAGGTGGACTGGAAAAAATATTTTAAACTATTGCCACCCATTCTGATTTTCATCGTCCTTGTGTTCCTTTTCATCCCGTACCATCAGCTCCTGTTTGGGAGTCTGATCATCATCTTCTTTTGGATCCTTTACTACATATGGGTGGCGGTGGATAGAGCAAGGAAAGAAAAATCTGAATAATGATGTACAAAATGTGGTGCATGCCTTGACTTGGGTGCACCATTTTCTTATGATGAACATATCATATATGAACACATTGTCATATACTCAAATAGAATAGGAGTTTGAAAATGGGAAAGAACAAGAATGAAGCAATCGAGCCAGAAAAAATAGAAGAAAGCCATCTCTGCACATGTGATGCCATTGATGAAGAAACCCTCTTCATGGTCACACAGACATTCAAGGCCTTATCGGAGCCGACCCGGGTGAGGATCCTGCACTTGTTGGCGCAAAAAGAGCATTCGGTCAACGAGATTGCCGAGAAGCTTTCACTTCTGCAGACGACGGTTTCACATCAGCTCAGGTTCCTGAAGAATCTCCGTCTCGTCAAGTATCGCCGTCAGGGAACGACCCTATTTTATTCAGCGGATGACGATCATGTGATGAATCTTTTGCAGCAAACGATCCACCACGCACGGCACCACTAACGACTGGGGGAACACATAATGAAAGAATACAAACTCCAGGGTCTATCCTGCAGCAACTGCGCGCGGGAAATGGAAGAGGAGATCAATAAGCTTGATCACGGGGAAGGATCCAGGATCCTTTACAATAGCAGCAAAATGGAGCTCGCCGACGGGGTCGACCTGGGACGTGTGGAGAAGATTTTGCACGCGGATGGAGCAGCAATCCAGAAGGATGATCATGACCACGGGGCTCACGGCCATGACCATTCCCATACAAGCAGCAGCCGGATGAAACTGCTCCTCGGCATATCTGCGGTCATTTTCCTCCTGGCGATTTTCGTTGATTCTGTGATCGATCATCCTGTATCCATCGCCCTCTATCTTTCTGCCGCCGCCATCAGCGGATATCCAACGTTCATCAAGGGAGCGAAGAACCTGTTCCGCCTGAAGTTCAACATCGATACGCTCATGACCATCGCCCTCATCGGAGCCTTCTCCATCGGTGAATGGAAGGAAGGTACGCTTGTGGCCATCCTGTTCGGCGTCAACGAGCTCCTCGAAGGCATGGGCATGGAGAAAGCGCGCCGCTCCATGGAAGAGCTGCTGAAAGTCGCACCGAAGGAAGCCATCCTGTTGAAAGACGGGGAAGAGAGAGTCGTACCGATCGCGAGCCTCAAGGTGGGGGACATCGTCCTCGTGAAGTCGGGACAGAAGATCCCGTCCGACGGGATCGTGGAATCGGGCAAAAGCTCCGTGAACGAATCCGCCATCACCGGGGAAGCGATGCCGGTTGAAAAACAACCGGGAGAAGCCGTGTTCGGAGGAAGCATCAACAACGAAGGGGTCCTGAAGGTATCCATCCAGAAGGAATACCATGATTCATCCCTCGCCAAGATCCTCCATCTGGTGGAAGAAGCACAGGAGACGAAGACCCCGACCGAGCAGTTCATCAATAAGTTTGCCAAGTATTACACGCCACTCATCATGATCATTGCGGTCCTTGTCATCGTCATCCCGCCTCTGTTCCTGAACGGGGAGTGGGGAGCGTGGTTCTACCAAGGGCTTGCCGTCCTCATCGTCGGCTGCCCGTGCGCCTTGATCCTGTCGTCTCCCATTGCCATCGTCTCAGGGATCGCCCGTAACGCGAAGAACGGGATCCTCGTCAAAGGCGGGGTGTTCCTCGAGCAGCTCGGCAAGATCGACACCATTGCCTTCGATAAGACCGGCACGCTCACAAAAGGGGAACCCCATGTGGAGCAGGTGAAGATCTACGACGATCGCTTCTTCACCATCGCCGGGTCCATCGAGAAATCGTCCTCCCATCCCATCGCCAAAGCCGTTATGGAGCGACTGGCAGAAGAGGACCTCACGTTCATCGAACCCGACGAGATCAACACGATCACCGGGCAAGGGGTCTCGGCGATCCTGAACGGCCGGACATACAAGGTTGGGAATGAAAACAGCATCTCTTTCGTACTATCAGACGAGATGAACGGTGAAATCCAACGGCTCAAGCGGGAAGGCTACACCCTGGTCATCGTCTCCGATGAAGAGCAGGTCCTCGGCCTCTTCGGAATTACCGATGAGATCCGGGAAGAGAGCCATGACATCATCGAACGCCTCCACGCAGCAGGCATCAAGCGTACGGTCATGCTCACGGGCGACCACGACCGCACCGCCGAGAAAGTCGCAAGCAAAGTCGGACTGACAGACTACTATGCGAGCCTGCTGCCGGACGAAAAGGTCGCCAAGGTCAAAGAGCTCACCAGGACCGGCCGCGTGGCCATGGTGGGCGACGGCATAAATGACGCTCCTGCCCTCGCCACGGCCGACCTCGGGATCGCCATGGGGAAAGGGACCGACAGCGCCATCGAAACCGCCGACCTTGTCCTCATGCAGGACCACCTCGGCAAGCTCCCAACGGCCATCAAGATTGCCAAACGGGTGAATCGCATCATCAAAATCAACATCACTCTCGCCCTGGGACTCAAGCTCATCGCCCTGCTCCTCACGATTCCGGGACTGCTAACGCTCTGGATCGCCATCCTGTCCGACATGGGTGCCACGATCCTCGTCACGCTCATCAGTCTGACGGTCATGCTCGGGGAAAAGAAACAGGTTTCATAGGAAGAAGCAGGCCGACCGCGGCCTGCTTCTTTTTTTGAGGTTCATGTGAGGGAAGTCGGTCATAAAGAGTGGAAGTAGAGGATAAATGGAAGAACCCGGTCAACCCGCACCCAAGTCGGAAAGAAGCCAATGAAGTTGGTAATGGATTTTGTAGAGAATCAGAGAGTTGGTAACAAATTTTTCAAAGTCGGTAGAAAAAATCCGATTGACGGTAAAAAAATTCAAAAAGCCGGTAATAAGGCAATCCGTGTTATCCAAAAGAAGACAATTTTTAATGAAATCAAAGGAAATGGCCTACCACCTCCAACGCCTCTCTAATAAAAATCCACCAAATTCTACCGTATATGATACTCTGAAAATGGAAGGGAGGTCCAAATATGAACCCACGAACAGACCATGAAGATGAAATCGATATAAGAAAAACGAAGAACCTGACCGGGATAGGGTGCCTCCTTGCCGTCGTCCTCCCCATCCTCCTTCTCCCATTCATCATCGGATGGCTCTTTTTCAGGACCGGTGAAACCACCCTTGAAATCAGTTCTTCCCCCCATGACGTTCACACCATCGAAGTGGTGAAAGTGGACGAATTCCCCGATCCTGTCATCGATATACGGTACGGAGATCAGGTGATGACGAAAACCAAGATACCTGATGAGATCAAGATCGATTGGGAAAGTGATCAAAAAGCGACGGTCACCCTTATAAAAGGAGACCGGAAACAAACCATCCCTATTATATTCGACTGAAAATCTCACACGAAATGGATGTGACCGACTCAATGACCAGACACTATACCATACGCCAGGCGAAACCATATGATGCACCCCGACTATCCACCATCCGTCCCATCATCGATGGCGAGACGGAATTCATGGACCGTGAAGAGGGGGAGGCCATCATCACGCCTGAAGGATTCCGCACAATCATCCAAACGGATGAAGAAACACCCAATCATCTTTTCCTCGTGGCGGAAACGGACGGTGAGATCGTAGGATTCTCCCGGTGCGAAGGAAGTCCACTGAAACGTTCCGCCCATAGAGTTGAATTCGGCGTCTGCCTTTTGAAGGACCACTGGGGAAACGGCATCGGCCGCAAGCTCCTTGAACAGTCGCTGCAGTGGGCAGACGCCCAGCAGATCAGAAAGGTCACCCTCTCCGTCCTCGCCGACAACCATAAAGCCATCAAGCTCTACGAACAGTACGGCTTTATAACCGAAGGCATCTTGGTGGACTACAAACGGTTGAGCGATGGAACCTACCACGACACGCTGATCATGGGAAGGGTCCAAACGTCGCGCCTTCCTCCGGGCTGAATGGCCTGCTCGCCATCCCATGCATTCCTGGCAAATAGCGGAACCGGTCCAATGCCACTCATACCGCCTCTCCCTCCCACACCAACCATTAGATATATTTGTAAAAGTTATAGGAAAACAATCCCGATTTTGCTATATTTGAAATAATCAGATAAAAAATAGGGGGATCTACACATGGACTTTTCCATCGTATGCAAAGGGTTGAGGAAGGAATTCCAGGGGGACGGCATCAAGACGCGCGCCCTTGATGAAGTGAATGCCACATTCAAGAAGGGCGAGTTTGTGTCCATCGTCGGGACATCGGGGTCGGGGAAATCAACCCTCCTGAGCATACTCGGCACATTGGACAGTCCCACTTCAGGGAGTATACTCTATAATAACGAAGACATTAAAACCTATAACAAAAACGGGCTCGCCGACTTCAGGTTCAATCACATAGGCTTCATCTTCCAGCAGTTTCATCTGCTTCCGACCCTTACATCACTGGAAAACGTCATGGCTCCCCTTTTCTCAAGGAATGTACCGTATAACAAAAAAGAACGGGCAGAAGCCGTCCTCGAGCGGGTGGGGCTGAAGGATAAAATGAACTCCCTGCCGTCCCAGCTTTCAGGCGGGCAGCAGCAGAGGGTGGCGATCGCCAGGGCCATTGTGCATGAGCCCCACTGGCTCCTTGCCGATGAGCCGACGGGGAACCTGGATACGGAGACAGGGGACATCATCTTTTCCCTTCTGACCGAACTGAATCGCGAGAAGGGCTGCGGGGTGATATTCGTGACCCATGATCCGGCCCTTGCTGCCAAGGCAGACCGGATGATCGAGATGAAAGACGGGAAGATCCTGTCGGATAAGGAGCTGGCCCGGGTATGATCCGATTCATATGGAATAACTGGTGGCGCAATAAAGGGCGCTTTATCCTGCTCCTCGTCGGGGCACTCATCGTCAGCACGGGCCTCAGCTACCTGGTCGGGGTCACCCAGGCAAACAACGGGACGATCGTCGAAGAGCTGCAGAACAGGTGGGAATCCTCGTATCATATCGTCGTGCGTCCGCCTGATACGAGAAGCGTCACGGAAGAGTTGAATCTCCTCGAGCCCAACTATCAGAGTGGGCTCTCCAGTGGCATCACGATGGAACAGTATGAAAAAATCAAAACGATGGAAGACATTGATGTCGCAGCGCCCATCGCCATGATCGGCTTCATGAACAATTCCATCGAGATGAATACGTTGACCATATCGGAGCCCGGAGTGTACCGCCTGAAGATCACCGATGAAACGGATACAGGTGCAGGCATCCGGAAAGATGGGGGCAATACGTACTTCACGGTAGGGAACTGGCAACCGGAAGGTCTCGGGAAGGAGTACGGGGCTTCGCCCTTCATGGGCGAACAGTCCCTCGAGATGGGTTCTGAAGTCATGATCGCCGGGGTGGATCCGGAAGCGGAAAGCGCCCTTGTCGGACTTGATCAGTCCGTCCTTGATGAAGCAGGGAGCCGATATTTTAAACCGGACGATCAAGCCGAAGTGGTGGAGTATGAAGATGAAGACTTCACCCAGACCAGGATTCCCGTCCTCCTCAGCAACAGGGAGTACGTAGAGAGCAAGGTCACCTATACGCTCATGAAACTTGATCTGCCGTTTTCCACTGATGAACAGGCGAAAACGATGGAGAAGGTAAAGGAGAGCGGAGGGCAAGACTACCTGGAGAAACAGTCGGGTGAAGAGGTAAAGTCCTATACCTTCACAACCGAGGAGGCCCATAAAAAGATCCTCGATCAGGCGATGTATCCTGATCCCGAATTGAGCACCACCAAGGAGAATTTCATCGCCTTTCAAGCAACCCCGGTCAACTACCGCCCGGTAAGCAGTCCGTTTTCCGAGCGATGGCCGTTTGCCTATGAGGTGGAGCCTTACGAGATCCCTGAAGGGGTACCCCTCGCTGAAACCGACGCCTATCGTCCCGTCAAGATGTTCGGGGATGGGAGTTTCCAAGATTGGAAGCGTGTGAAGATTGATGTAAAGGGAATCTTTGACCCTGCGAAGCTCAACATCTCAAAGGATCCGTTGACAGAGCTTCCCATGGAAACCTACTTCCCTTCGAAGTCGAATCTCGTGCTCGATCAAAATGGTGAGCCTGTGAACCCTCCTCAGGAAATGAAGCCCCTGAACAATCCGTATGGGTTCCTGACAAAGCCGCCGATGATGCTGACGACCCTTGATGCCGCAGCGGAATTGATGGGAGAGAAGCCGATTTCGTCGATCCGGATCAAGGTCGCAGGCGTGGAAGCCATGACCGATGAAAGTGAAAAGACGCTACAGGAAGTCGCCAAGCGGATCGAGGACGAAACCGGACTCATCACCGATATCACCCTCGGTTCATCGCCTCAGCCGGCCCTGACCCATATCCCTGGCATCAAAGGGGAAGAGTCCATCGGCTGGGTGGAACAGCCGTGGATCAAAATCGGTTCATCCATGACGATCTTCAAGGAAGCTAAAGTAGGCTTGAGCGGGGTGATCGCAAGCGTCATCCTGGTGGCCATCATCTACGTGTTCTCATCGAACCTCATCATGATGTACACGAGGAAGAAGGAGTTCGCCGTCCTATTATCCATCGGTTGGAGACCGGTCCAGCTATCGCGGATGCTCTTCACGGAAGCCCTGATCCTCGGGACCTTCGTGTCGGTGGTGAGCTGGATCATCCTCGGATACTTCACCGTCACCTCCACGGTGGAGACGTCGCCGTTCAGATTCCTTCTCATGGGGCTGTTCGGCATCCTGATCTATCTGCTCGGAACGATGATCCCTGCGTATCTCGTCGGGAAGATCAAACCGTATGAATCCATGAAGGCAGGAGAGATCTCCCATATGGGGAGGAGGCTGATCCCATCCGCTGCAATCTGGTCCATGAGCCTGAACTCGTTCCTGTCTAGATGGAAGCGGAGCTGCCTGTCGGTGGTCTCCATTGCCCTTCCGACCAGCCTGTTCGTGGTGTTCCTCTTCATCACCTACCGGTTGAAGGGGGTCATGTTCGCGACCTGGCTCGGGGAGTACGTGGCCATGGAAGTAAGCTCGATGCATTACATTGCCATGGGCGTCGCCTTATTGATTGCCATCCTCACTACAACGGAAATCATGTGGCAAAACATATCGGAGCGTCAGCCCGAGATCGCCCTGCTGAAATCCATCGGTTGGAAGAATCGTTCCATCCGCTCCCTGGTCCTCTTTGAAGGGGCATTCAGCGGACTGTTCGCCGGCATCATCGGCATCCTCATCGCCTTTGTATTTGTTTGGAAAATCTACGGGGAACCGCCTCTGGAGCATGCGCCATTTTTTGCCCTGGCCATTGTCATCCCGATCCTGACGGGGATGGCGGGAGCACTTTTCCCGGCACACAAAGCGGTGAAAGTCCAACCTTATCAAGCGCTTGGCGGCACAGCGGAGCATTCGGGGAAAACGGAGAAGCGGGTGAAGGTCACCTTGGGTGTGGCGACAGCAATCCTCTTCATCGGCCTTGTCACCATCTTATCTCAAGCGATTCCTGACGCGAAACCGGCTGTCACCACCGCTGATACCAAGGATGTGAAGGGGACGGATGGAGCAATCCAAACATCCACCGCCCCTTCAAAAGACGAAACAAAATCGGATGCTAAACCTGAAGCCAAACCGGAAGGCGAAGAGGTGGCCCTGGACCGCGAATTCTGGAAAGTAATCGAATTCGAAAAGCCGTGGAACGCCGATCCCCTTCAGTATACGTTCAGGCTGGATGAACCTAAGAAAGCCAAAGCAAACACGAAATCCATCGTCATCAAAGCACGGATCCAGAACCTGACGACGGAAGATGAGTGGGATGACTATAAGATCACAGGACAGTTCTTAAAGGATCAGGACGGGAAAGAATACCAGCCTGTCGACACCGAGGTCATTTCCCGCAAGAACTGGAACGGGATCCGGATGAAACCGGGAGGGGAAGCAATTGTTTCCCTGGCGTTCGAAGTACCGAAAAACAAGGAAAACTTCAATTTCATCCTGTCCCGCGTCTCCCAGCCGGGAGATGTCGTGATCAAGCACATAGACAAGGGACTCTGACAACAGAAAGGATCCGGCCATGAAACGATATAATCTGATTGTCATCTTTAATGAAGCGATGGATAGGGTCCTTCTGTGCAGGAGGAGGAAGGATCCGTATCAAGGATTGAGCAACTTTATCGGAGGGAAGATCGAAGAGGGTGAATCAGGTCAGGCTGCCGCCTACAGGGAAATGGAGGAGGAATCGGGCCTTACGGGGGAAGATGTCTCCCTCTTCCACTTCATGGATTTGACCTATCATCTCTCGGGATTCGACCTGGAAGTCTACGCGGGGAGATGCACGCGTGACGTCGAAGTGCACGGAGAAGAGAATGAACTCTACTGGTCTCCACTGGATGTCGACTTCACCGATCAGACGCACTATGCAGGAGAAGGGAGCCTGGGGCATATCCTTGCCCACGCTGCCCTTTACAAGTCTCTCTTTTTTCAGGAAACCATGGAAGTGAAGTGATGGTTTTACAAAACGCCCGGCAGCAAGGGACCCAGATGCTGCCGGGCGTTTTCCTGTTTGATCCGGCTTCGCTCTCTCATTACACAGAAAACTAGATTCTCAGGAACAAGCCGGGATAATCCACCACCAGCCCTTCCCTGTCTACAAAGATGCTGGATTCATAGGTGGGGCTTTGATAACAGAATTCCCTGATACCGTTTGAATCCCGGAGAAGGGTGTAGTGCTGGTTGACCTTCCGGAATGTGAGATCAGGCACTGAAAGATAGACGACGTCCATACTCACGGTTCGGCCCTGCACCCACTCCATTCGATTGATGGGAAGGGAGTTGGTGAAAGGGGTGCAGGAGATGTCGATATCGATGGCTCCGGTCAGCTCCTCGATGGGCCCGTGTTCCCCGTCGGACCAGCTTCCTGATCCGTCGGCATGAAGGGTCAAGGACCGGTCACCGATGCGGATAGACCCTTTCCTGAACGTCCAGGATCGATCCAGTTCTAGGCTGTAGCGGATTTCCGTTGCTGAATGATGCACCGTGCTCTGGATCGTGATGCACCCGTCCTTTTCAGTGAGGGAGAGTTCTTCGGTTTCTTCACGTTGATTTTTCCAGCGGATCATTTTCTTGTCCTCCTTTATGAAATGCGAATCGCTCCTTGCCGGCGCACCCGTTCTATGCCAAAATAAGGCCGGGAGGAAACCGATTATGAAACAACAACTATTGCTCTTCATCTACTTCACCTTGGCCATCGTCAGCTTCTTCGCCCTCTATGATTCATGGGTGATCCTGAAGTCGGGCTGGGGCGTGGAATCATTCCTGTTCATTGCCATGGGAATCCTCGCCATCATCCTGATCATCCGTCACCTCGGGAAGAGGCAGTAGATACAAGAAAAGCCGGAGATTTCGTATGGAAATCTCCGGCTTGTTTTTATAGGTATGACTCTATCTACATGATACAAAAAAACGGAATATAAGTCTATTTATTTTTTTGATTCAAGGTGAAAATAAAGAAGTGCACAAGGAGCGTAACGTTACGACTTTCTGACGAAAAGAGGGCGTACATTGAAAAAGAATCTATCAACAGACGAAGCGATCGAGCGGTGGAATGAGCACGCGGAGGCATTCACGGCAGGCTACACGGAGGAAGGGGACCGGAGCAGGCGAATCCTCTTGAATCCCGCGATCTTCTCCCTCCTCGGGCATGTGGAAGGGACGGAGATCCTCGATGCAGGCTGCGGGGAAGGGTATTTGAGCCGGCTCCTCGAACGGAAGGGGGCCCATGTGACGGCCGTGGATTATTCCACGGAAATGCTCAAGCTTGCCGAAGCGAAGGCGCCGGAATCATCCGGGATCCACTACCACCACGGAAACTGTGAGAATCTGAATTTCCTGGATGATCGGATGTTTGATACGATCGTGTCCAATATGGTCATTCAGGATCTTGAAGATCACACGGCGGCTCTGAGGGAATGCTTCCGGCTCCTGAAAGAAGGCGGGACCCTCATCTTTTCCATCCTCCACCCGTGCTTCATCACGCCGGGAAGCGGATGGATCCGGGATGGACGGGGTAAAAAGGAAGCGTGGCGAGTATCCGGATACTTCCTTGAAGGGGTCTATGAACAGGCGTTTCCCGAAGAGGCCGAGAACAAAGTGGTTTTTTACCATAGGAGCCTGACCACGTACATGACTGCCATCAGGGAAGTAGGTTTCGAGATTGATGAAATGGTAGAACCGAGACCGTCGGATGAACTGGTGGGGGAGGATCCTGAGTACAGGGAAGACCTGATCCACCCGAATTTCCTCGTATTCAAACTGAGGAAGGGGAAAAGGGGCATAAGCTGGTGTCCTGGACTGTAAACTGTAATCCAGCAAAGAACTTGCCGGGTATCCCGGCATTTTTTTGTTGCCCACTGGTGGGGCGGTTGTTGAAAGCTCCTTCAGTATGTGATAGAGGACACTTTAACGGAGCAAGCTAAATAGGGAGATGAGGCCGATGACATACAGCATGAAACAAATCACGGAAATGACGGGTGTACCAGCTTCCGCCCTGCGATATTATGAGAAAGAGTCCATCCTGCCATTTGTAGAGCGGAACGATAAGGTAATCAGGGTGTATGATGATGTGAACGTTGAATGGATCTATTTTATCCGGGCCCTCCGTGAAACGGACATGCCTATCAGGGAAATCAAAGAGTATGTGGCTCTTTATATGGAGGGGGATGCCACAAAAGAGGAGAGGCGAAAACTCCTTCTTCAGCACGAGCAGAATGTCGAAGCGAAGCTGAGCTCCCAGTTCGAGTACTTGAAGCGGATCAAGAAGAAGCTCGTATCCTACGGGGAGATTGAGAAGAACCTCCAATAAATGGGAAGGAAGTCCCCTAGGTATTAATGGGTTTTATGAAAGAAATTGGTCGGAACCTGACAGATCCTGTCGGGTTCTTTTGGGTTTTTATACCTAAATAATGAATTATTTTACATATTTTTGTATCCCACCATTTGGAAAAACCTACTTTCCTCTCATATTTACAAATACTAGAACATGATAGACTGTACCTAGTTTTGATTGGAGGTTGGGATTTTGAGTAAAAAATGGATAAGCATCATGCTTGCAGTGCTGGTTGCGTTCGCGGTGAGCGGTTGTGGACAGGCAGACGAGAAAGCAAGTGGTGACGGGAAGAAAGAAGAGACGAAAAAGGAAGAATCGAAGGATTCGGGCAATCAGGAGTTCAGCGATCTGATTACCTTTATGGAGAAAGAAACGGGCGGGTCCGCAAAGAAAGTGTTTGAAAACACGAAGCCTGAACAGGAATATGAAACTGAGGGCATCAAGGTATCATTGGATGAGTATCAGGTCCTTGAGCTGAACGGGCTGGATGAGGAGCACAGGACACCTTTCAAAAAAGAAGAGGATGGTGCCGTTGTCCTTGCCAAATATACGTTGAAAAATGAATCGGATCAGGATGTCTATTACAATCCGACCTTAAACATGACCTTCTCGGGGGCGGATAAATCCTATGATAATTATCGTGAGCTTCTGCCTGAGGACAAGCAGATCAAAGAGATGCTCACTCCGGACAATGAATATCTTTGGAAAAAAGGTGAAACGATCACAGGCTACTACACCTACACGATGAGTAAGGGTGATCTGGAGAAGGCCATGGATGTTTCAACTGTTGCCATTGAAGTACCTGCAGCCCAAGCTGAGAAGGACGATTACAACTCTCTCATCGGTGAAAAGGGGATCTTCAACGTGGGACTGACAGAAGCAGGAGTCAAAAAGGTGGCAGATAACAAGAAGTTCTATCAGGATCTCACCACAAAGAATGATATGGGTGAAAAGGTCATGGTGGATGAAAAAGAAGGGATCGGCACGAATGAAAAAATCGGCGATCTGACCTTCACCCTCGAAGGATATCAGTTTGCTGAATTCACGCCGAATGCCGTGGAAGCACCCAAGTTCAGCAACTTCAAGGGGGATATGGTGCTTCTTACCGTTAAGCTCCAGGTTGAGAACGGTGGGAAAGAACAGCTTTCCCAGGGATCGCCAACATCGAAGCTGCTTATCGATGGCGGAGCGGATTACACCCTCGACCAACCGATGCTCACAGGTTACGCGTACGATGATGTGATCGAACCTGGTGAATCCGGTGAACTTCTGCAGATCTTTGTATTGGATAAGGAGAAATACGAAAAGATCTGGAAGGATAAATCCTTTGAAATGGAGATCGCCCATCTTCAAAATGCCAAAGCAAAGGAACTGTTTGAAGGAAAGACGGTTTCATTCAAGCTGAAGTGACTTCTTAAAAAGAAGAAAGCCCGCCGGAATCCGGCGGGCTTTTTGGTTAACTCCATTTTTTCACGCGTTGCAGTCTCAATGCATTCAACACGACCGACACCGAACTGAAGGCCATGGCGGCCCCTGCCACCCAAGGGGCAAGGAGCCCGGCTGCAGCTATGGGGATGCCGATTGTATTATAGGCAAAGGCCCAGAAGAGGTTCTGTTTGATGTTGCGCATGGTCTTGGCGCTCATCAGGATCGCATCGGCAATGCTGTGAAGATCACCACGGATCAGGGTGATATCAGCGGCCTCCATGGCTATATCGGTCCCGGTGCCGATGGCCATCCCGACATTGGCCGTGGCAAGGGCAGGGGCGTCGTTGATGCCGTCCCCGACCATGGCCACATTCCTACCGGATTTCTGTAGATTTTTGATTGCAGAGGCCTTTCCTTCGGGGAGGACCTCTGCAATCACCTCTTGAATGCCCACCTGGGAGGCGATCGCTTTTGCTGTGCGCGTGTTGTCACCCGTCATCATGATGACGGTGATATCCATGTTCTGGAGCCGTTCGATGGCAGCCTTTGAGGTTTCTTTTACCGTATCGGCAACAGCGAGGAGTCCGGCGTATCGTCCATCGATGGCTACCAGCATGGCCGTTTTTCCTTGTGATTCAAGCTTTGCTTTATCTTCTGCGACAAAGGCGGTTTCCACCCCGTTCTCATCCATGAATGCATTGGTGCCGATCAGCACATGCCGTCCATCGACTGTGGAGCGGACGCCTTTACCGGGAACGGCCTCGAATGATGAGGTGGAAGAAGGGAGTGCCCCTTTATCCTTTAGACCTTGGACGATGGCCTGTGCCAGGGGATGTTCGGATTGCTGCTCCGAGGAGGCGACGAGTCGCAGGAATTCATCCTCTTTCACCCAATCAGCCATGAGATGATCGGTCAAGACGGGTGCTCCGTTCGTGACGGTCCCGGTTTTATCCAGCACCACGGTGTCGATGAGCTGGGTCTGTTCCAGATGCTCCCCGCCTTTGAACAGGATCCCGAATTCCGCCGCCCGTCCGGAACCGGCCATGATCGAAGTCGGTGTGGCAAGGCCGAGGGCGCACGGACATGCGATGACAAGGACGGCGATGAACACTTCAAGGGCCTGGGTGAAGTCACCCGGCTCGATCCAGACGATCCATATAAGGAAGGTAAGGAGGGCGAGGCCCACCACGATGGGAACGAAGATGCCTGATATCCTGTCCGCGAGGCGCTGGATCGGTGCCTTTGAGCCCTGGGCATCCTCGACCACCTTAATGATCCGGGCAAGTGCCGTATCGCGTCCGACCTTCTGGGCTTTCATCCGGATGGAACCGTTCTGATTCACCGTAGAACCGAATACGGAATCCCCTCTTTCCTTGTCGACGGGTAGGCTTTCACCCGTCAGCATTGATTCATCGATGGAGGTAGAACCTTCCGTCACTTCTCCATCGACGGGGATCTTTTCGCCAGGCTTGACGATGACGATGTCTCCGATCATCACCTCTTCGACAGGGGTGTCGATTTCCTTCCCGTCCTTATAAACACGGGCCGTTTTCGCCTGCAAACCCATGAGCGTCTTGATCGCCTCGGATGAACGTCCCTTTGCGTTCGCTTCGAACAGCTTCCCGAGGAGGATCAGGGTGATGAGGACCGCGCTTGTTTCAAAATACAGATGGGGCCCGTGATGGCTTCCGGCCGTCACGATGGCCTGGTACAGGCTATAGAAGTAAGCGGCGGATGTCCCCATGGCCACCAGGACATCCATATTCGCACTTCCATTCCGCAGTGCCTTGTAAGCTCCGATGTAGAATTGTGCCCCGATGATGAACTGCACGGGTGTGGCCAGGATCAGCTGGACCCAGGGATTAGTAAGGAAATCGGGTACGTACAGAAAGGAAGTAAACGAAAAATGGCCTACCATCGTCCAAAGGAGCGGAAGGGAGAGAATGGCCGAAAGGATGAACTTCCGCTTCTGGACCTTGATGGCTTCCTCCCTGTGATCGCTCGAATCTTCCTGAGATGGCCGGTGGGCGCCGTACCCGAGCTTTTCAACCTTTGCAATCATGTCGCTGACAGAGGTCTGAGAAGGGTGATAGGAGATGACCGCCTTCTCAAGGGCGAGATTGACGCTTGCAAATGCGACGCCATCAAGTTTACTCAGCCCCTTTTCAATACGGGCCGAGCAGGCGGCACAGGTCATCCCGGTGATCTCAAGCTCGGCTTTTTCATGGATGACTCCATACCCGAGAGCGTCGATCTTCTCTTCGAAGTCCTTTTCACCTAGTTTGGCAGGATCATAGGAGATGGAAGCTTTCTCAAGGGGGAGATTCACGGTGGCCATTTCGACACCGTCCAATTTAGTCAGTCCCTTTTCAATCCGGTTCGCACAGGCGGCACACGTCATGCCCGAGATGTGCAGGGTGGTTTCCTTCTTGTTTGCACTCATGATCGTCAAGCCTCCTTTATACCTGGCAAGGGTATATTGATGTGAAAAAGAAAGAGTGCATGATCTGCACCCCCGTTTGATTCTTTACACAACGTCATAGCCTTGATCGTCGATGGTTTCCTTGATCTCGTCGAGGCCGACAACGGCATTGTCGAATTCCACTTCGACCTTGGCATCCGCGAGGCTTACGTTGACCTTTTTAACACCGTCAAGACCGCCTACATTCTTCTCGATGGCATTGACGCAGTGGTTGCATGACATTCCTTGTACATTCAATGTAATGTGTTCCATGATAATCGCTCCTTTTGGTTGGGTATTTCCGGTACGGGTTATTTTTTCATCAGCTTTTGAATCGTGACGACAAATTCATCGAGGACCGAATCGTCCCCTTCATTGAGACGGTCCACCACGCAGCCCTTCAAATGACCCTCGAGGAGGATCTTTGCAACGCTGTTAAGGGCAGATTGGGTCGCCGAAAGCTGTGTGATCACATCGTCACAGTACACGTCCTTTTCAATCATGCCTTTGATGCCGCGGATCTGCCCTTCGACACGATTCAGCCGGCTGGTGAGATTCCGTTTCACCTCTTCTGGGTGATGACTCTTGCGGCAGGAGATGCCGTCATTCAATCCATCTTCCATCCGATCACCTCCCGGAAGCTCGTTGCTTCCTGTTTTTCTCATTTGAGTTCAGTGTAGTGTACCTATAGGGGGTATGTCAAGTGGGGTGCTTATCAAAAAAAAGCACCTTCCATAAAAGAAGGTGCATCAGAGCAATTGAAGAAGGGCGAACACCCCGAAACCGAAGACGATGATCCCCGATAGACGGTTGATCCAGGCGAGGCTGTCATCCGAGAATTTTTTCCTGAACAGGCTGACGCCGAAGCTCAGGGAGAGCCACCATGCGGCTGATCCAAGGAACACGCCCGTCACCATGAGAAGGGCCGAGCCCATGTCGAAGCTGGACTTTCCGAGACCGATCCCGGAGAAGATCCCGATGAAGAAAAGGATGGTCATGGGGTTTGTCACCGTCAAGAAGAAGACGGAGGTATAGGATTTCAGCAGTCCGCCACCCCGTGCAGAAGCAGCATGACCTGCAGGCCTGGAGCGGTAAGTCTGGATACCGAGATAACAGAGGAAGAGTCCGCCGATCAGCTGAAGCCACAGCTTCTGGCTGATCAAAAAGCTCGTGATGAATGTCAGGCCGAATGCGGCAATGCATCCGTAGATGGCATCGGCTGACGCGGCCCCCAGTCCTGATACGAATCCCGTCAAGCGCCCCTTGGAAAGGGTGCGGTTGATGCAGAGGATCCCGATCGGGCCGACGGGTGCTGCCACGGTGAAGCCGATGAGCAGGCCTTTTAATAGAAAAATGATGTCCATATGTGCATAATTTCCTCAGAAGTTTCATTTTAGTATAGAGAAAAATCCGGTAGAATGAAAGAAGGATTTAAATGGAAGAAATGAGTCCTTTATGGGAAGGGAGAAGGAAAGAGTGGAACCGATCAAAAAAGCGTACGGATACATAACAAGAAACCACGATGGAAGACCCCAGGTATTGGTGTTCCAGCATCCGATCCTTGAAGCGGGTATCCAGATCCCCAAAGGGACGGTGGAGGAGGGAGAAAATTCTGAAGCAGCCGTCGTCCGGGAAATGATCGAGGAGACCGGCCTGACGGAATGGGGAAAGCCTGTATTCCTTGCCGACGACAGGTGGCAAGCGGATGATGGAAGCACCCATCATAGGCATTTTTATCGTTTGGATCAGCGGGATGCTCCTGATCAATGGCAGCATGATCCCTCTGGCGGGGGAGAAGAAGAGGGGCTGCAGCTCACCTTGTTCTGGATGTCCTCACCAGGGGATATTCCGTTGGCGAGGGGGCATGGGGATTATTTGCATCATGTGCTGGAAGAGAGGTCTGAAGATGGCCTTGGGTGTCTGGAGGCATCTGAAGATGTCAAACAGGTGTATCTAATAGAAGAAGGCGTGGAGAGGATCATCGGGGAAACGCGTGAACGGATTTCATTCGAAGAGGGCGGCGCGGTGCTGGTGAGGGAGCAGACCCTCACATCTGAAGAAATGGGGAACCGAAGGACCGTGACCCGATTGATGGCGGCCACAAATCGTCCTCTTTCCGTTGAGGATACCGGTGGAGGCGGTGTCAGAGCGGTGTATGCCGGAGATCATGTGATGATCGAGAGAGATGGGAGAGAGAAGAGGGTGTCACTCCATCATCTTCCCATTGAAACGTTTTCGGTTGAACTCCTTCTCCGCACGCTGCCTCTCGAAGGAGGTTATGTCCGGTCCTTCCATGCGTTCAATGTCCTCAAAGAAGAGGAGCAGCTCATCGAGATCCATGCGGATGAACAGCCGGACGGCTCCTTCAAGGTAAAGGTCGGATTCGGTGCGATGACCCAGTGGTACTGGATCCGCACCGATACGCGCGAACTCCTGAAGCAATCGTCGGAGCCCGCTCCCGGCCTGAAGATGGAGTTTCGAAGATAGGCAGATCTCCAGTTGTATTCTTGCTGAAATTCAGGTAGAATGGTAAAGTTTTAACAATACTTTTCGTTCGGGGTAATAAATCGTTTACTAAACATGTGAGGCATGCCTGAAGATACTTGGGAGATACCCCCGACCGTGCTCCTCAAAGGCCTGCATCCGATCCATGTTTACTAAACCATTCCAATTATGAGGTGCGTAACATGCAAGAAGTTTCAACATCAACTAAGAATGTTTTCAGAGGGCCCATAGCCATTTTTGTGTTAGCCGTCGTGCTCCTATGGATGAAAACGTATGCTGCCTATCAGATTGAATTCAATCTTGGGATCGATAACAGCATGCAGAAATTTCTACTATTCTTAAACCCGTTAAGCTCAAGTCTATTATTCTTGGGAATTGCCCTGTTCTTTAAAGGGAAGCTGCAATCAACCCTATTGATTGTCATTCAGTTCGTTCTATCATTCCTGCTCTATGCCAATGTCGTCTACTATCGTTTCTTCAACGATTTCATCACCGTCCCGGTCCTGATGCAGACAAAGACCAATGCAGGGCAGCTCGGTGACAGTGCCTTCTCCCTGATGACTCCATGGGATATCTTCTATTTCGCCGATACGATCCTTTTGATCGCCCTCTTGGCCTTCAAGGTCTCAAAACCTGCAGCCAAGCGGAAATGGAAATCAGCCGGTCTTGTCATTGCCATGGCAGCCATCGTATTTTCCGTCAATCTCCATCTCGCGGAAAAGGATCGTCCAGAGCTTTTGACCCGTACGTTCGACCGCAACTACTTGGTGAAATACCTGGGTTCATACAACTTCACAATCTATGATATCGTCCAGAACGTCCAGACCGCGAGACAGCGCGCCATGGCGGACAGCAGCGACATCACCAGTGTGGAAAACTATATCAAAGCCAATTATGCAGAGCCGAATCCGGCCTATTTCGGCAAGGCGGAGGGCATGAATGTGGTGTACCTTTCCCTGGAATCGCTGCAGTCCTTCATCATCGACTATGAGATCGATGGGCAGGAAGTGACACCGTTCCTGAATTCACTGGCTCATGATAATGAAACCTTCTACTTCAAGAATTATTTCCATCAGACCGGGCAAGGGAAAACGTCCGATGCAGAATTCATGATGGACAACTCCCTGTACCCGATGGCACAAGGATCAGTCTATGTGAGCAAGGCGCAGAATACATTCCAATCGGCTCCGGCCATCCTGAAGAAGGATGACTATGTTTCCGCGGTCTTCCACGGCAACTACAAAACATTCTGGAACCGGAATGTAATGTACAAGTCACTCGGCTATGACAAGTTCTTCGATGCTGAATACTACGATATGTCAGAGGATAACATTAAGAACTACGGCATGAAGGATAAACCATTCGTGGAAGAATCCCAGCCGCTCCTTGAAAGCCTCGAGCAGCCGTTCTACAGCAAGTACATCCTTCTGTCCAACCACTTCCCGTTCAAGATGGATGAGGGAGATACCGACTTCCCGGCTGCCGACACGGATGATAAAGTTGTCAATCAATACTTCCAGTCAGCGCACTATATGGATGAAGCGTTGGAGCAGTTCTTCGACCAGCTGAAGGAATCGGGTCTCTATGACAACACGATCGTCGTTATGTACGGAGATCACTACGGAATCTCCGAGAACCATAACCAAGCCATGAAAGAAATCATCGGGAAAGACATCGATGATTATGAATACGCCCAGCTCCAGCGGGTACCGTTATTCATTCATGCACCGGGTGTCAAAGGCGGTGCCAAGGATACGTACGGCGGTGCCGTCGACGTCATGCCGACCGTGCTCCATCTCCTCGGAGTCGATACGAAGGATTACCTGCAGATCGGATCCGACCTCCTGAGCAAGGATCACCGTGAAGTCATCCCGTTCCGTAACGGAGATTTCATCACCCCGAACATCACATCGGTGAACGGCAAATACTACAGCAACGAAGACGGACAAGAGATCGAGGGTGACGGCTTTGCCGAGCTGAGCAAGCAGGCGAAGACCGAGCTTTCCATCTCCGACAGCATCGTCAACAAAGATCTGCTCCGTTTCTACAAACCTGAAGGCTACACGCCGATCGATCGTGATGACTATCATTACATCTATGACAAAGACGCAGACGTGAATAATCAGTAAACATGACAGCCCCCGCCTAGAAATGGCGGGGGCTGTTTTACTAATTATGAAGAAGGGACGGTCTTCTTGCCTGCTCTTTCAATCAACACGTAATTGACGTAGGTGAGGGCAAAGGGGAGGAAGGCGAGAAAAAATGCCGTGTCAAGAAACCTCTCGATCTGTTTGGAGGAGTCGGAATGAAGGATAAGGATCACACTTGCCATAATAAGCGCATGCAGTGCAAAAGCGATGAAGAGTGCGAACCACTTCCGTCCGGTCCTGATATAAAAAGGGAGCGAAATCACGCTCGACAGACAGCAGCTGATCAGGGCTGTGAGTATAAAGGTGCCGGTAGTGAGCATCATGCTTCACTCACTCTTTGAACCTTTCCGAAAAAGCGTTCACTCACCGTCCGAAAGCGTTCCTTCTCCTCGAGGAACGGATAATGATTGCTCTCATCGAACACCACGAGCTCTGCGCCCGGAATGCCTTCCCGCATTTCCTCCGAGTAAAGAAGAGGGCACTGGACATCATGACGGCCGCAGACAATCAAGGTTGGCGTATCAATGAGGTGCAGCTTCCGGGTCACGTCGAAAAGCTGGATCTCCCGATTGAAGAAGTCCATGCGCGTGGCGCTGATCCGCTTCGTTACATGGGGAGGGAAGAGTGATGGAAACCGCTCCGGCTTGTATAAAGAAAACGAAATCCGCTCACGGGTCAGTGCTTTTCTCTCGTCTTCCGGAAGGCTGGATCCTTTCAAAGTGATGTTCAGCTCCTGCATCCGCACGTAGTCAGGGTGTTCCTCATGGTAGATGCACTGTGGTGATCCTGACATGAACTCCCTTGCTGCCGAACCGACGATCACAAGGGAATTCAGACTTTGGGAAAAATAAATGCCGTACACGGTCCCGATCATCCCGCCGGTGGAATGGCCGGCGAACGTCCATGAGTCAAAGCCAAGGGCCTCCCTCACTGCTTCGAGGTCGAATACCGTTTCGAGAAAACCAAGTTGGTACGGTTCATGTGCACGCTCCGAGTGTCCCGCTTCCCGCATATTCACAAGGAACACCTCATGTGTTTCGGTGAAGGCGTCGGCAAAATGGTCTCCTGAAGCATTGAATGCCGAGTAGTGATGAGTCACGCATAAAGGTTCACCTCTTCCTTTACGAAAGACTTCAAAGCATCCCCGCTTCGTATTCAGTAGTTCCTGTTTCCATGTCATCCGTTTCACGTCCTTTCCCTTTTATATACGGCAGTGAGGAGGGGATTTCCTGCAATACAAAACGCCCGCGAAAGATTCGCGGGCGTTTCTGTGTTCCTATTCCAGATTGGCATGCCTGCCGAACATCGTATCGGATGTGAGTCCTTTTTTATCCATATAGCGGAGGATGACCGCATCGTAGAACAGGAGGAGCGTCTGTTCGAAGAGGGAGCCCATCGGTTGGATGGTGGCACGCTCTTCGCCTGATTCATGCTTCGGTGAACCGGGAAGCTCCACGACGATATCGGCCAGTTTTCCAATGGTGGAGTCGGGTTTGATCGTGACGGCCGCCACGGTCGCACCGAGCTCCTTCGCTTTCTCTGCCATGGGTACAAGGCTTTTCGTCTCCCCTGAACCGGTGCTGATGATGAGGAGGTCCCCTTCTTCAAGGTTCGGCGTGACCGTTTCCCCGACCACATATGCATCGAGTCCCATATGCATCATGCGCATCGTGAAGGACTTGGCCATCAGTCCGGAACGTCCGGCGCCGGCCGTGAAGATCTTACCGGCTTCCATGATGCGGTTGGTCAGCTGTTCCGCCGACCGGTCCCCGATCAAGTCCGGAGCCTTTGACAGCTCCTTCAGGATTTCGTTCATATAGCCTGTCGTCTGCATGGGATTACCCTTGGTTAATGAGCTCGCGGATTTTCGCTGCAGTCGCTGCTTTATCATCCTGGGATGTGATGCCGCCGCCTACGATGATGAGATCAGGATTTTCCTTGATCACTTCCGGTAGGGTTTCAAGCTTGATTCCGCCTGCAATGGCCGTTTTGGCGTTTTTCACGACGCTCTTGATGGTATGAAGGTCTTCGAATGAGTTCTTGCCTTCTGCCTGAAGGTCATATCCAGTGTGGACACAGATGTAATCTGCTCCGAACTGATCCAGTTCCTTCGCGCGTTTTTCTATATCTTTCACTCCGATCATATCGACGAGGAGTTCTTTGCCTTGTTTCTTCGCTTCTTCGACGGCACCTTGGATGGAGGCATCTTCAGCCACTCCGAGGATCGTCACGATATCTGCGCCTGCTTCTGAAGCTTTCATCACTTCATAGCCTGCTGCATCCATGATTTTAAGGTCGGCAAGAACAGACAGGGAAGGGAATGCTTCCTTGATTTCCTTGACAGCCTTCAGTCCTTCATTGATCACGACAGGAGTTCCGATTTCCACGATGTCGATGTATTCTTCTACTTCCTTGACGACTTCCTTCGCCTCGGGAATGTTGACTAAGTCCAGTGCAAGTTGTAATTTCATAGATCCTTCACTCCTTGAGAAAATTTGTGCTGCGCGGGTCACCCCTTCAGCCATTTCACTATAACGCATGAGGTGAATCCATGTAAGTACGCACATTTTACTTACATAGTGTCAAAAAGTATACTAAGGGATAGAATCCACTCAGGAGGTGGCCATATGTCACGCTTAGAAGAGAAAACATTCC
Organism: Rossellomorea marisflavi; assembly: GCF_001274775.1. Taxonomy (GTDB): domain Bacteria; phylum Bacillota; class Bacilli; order Bacillales; family Bacillaceae_B; genus Rossellomorea; species Rossellomorea marisflavi. Next base: position 267,597 of record NZ_LGUE01000004.1, on the reverse strand, counting down.
AATGTGAAAAAGAACTGACCCTCTCCGTCATCGGCGGTAAATGGAAGATGCTCATCCTTTGGCATCTTGGAAAAGAAGGGACCAAACGATTCGGCGAGCTCAAAGCCCTCATGCCCGGAATCACCCAGCGCATGCTCGTCAACCAGCTCAGGGAGCTTGAAGAAGACCAAATCGTCCACCGTGAGGTCTATCCCGTTGTCCCTCCCAAAGTTGAGTATTCCCTCACCTCACAAGGTCAAACACTCATGCCTATACTCGAATCCATGTACGAATGGGGAAAAACGTATATGACGACGCTGAAGGAACCAAGCAAAATAGAAGCTTAAATCATGTATCAATCATGACTGAATCCGTATGAGGACAGAGCTCGTCCGGATTCGGTCTTGTTATGCGGGGAGGGATTGGATCCGCTATCATTCAACTGGTAAATCGTATAAACACAACCAGGAACTACCGGTGAAGCAGCCCATTCTCCACACAATTGTCATATTATCCACCGGTGACAGGATGGTTCTCCTGTATAATTCTAGTAACTATCACGTTATCGTTTGGTCCATGGAGGACCATGTAGCTTGAACTATTCTTTTGGAGGTGGAAGTCTTCCTTCGGGTAAGACGATGTATTGACAGCCATAAACTTAACGATTTTTGCCATTTTGATCGCCCTCACCGCTTTTTTTGTCGCAACGGAATTTGCCATGGTGAAGGTGCGGTCCACCAAGATTGATCAACTCGTATTCGAAGGGAAAAGGGGAGCGGCTTCGGCCAAGAAGGTCGTCAGTCATCTGGATGAGTATCTGTCAGCCTGTCAGCTGGGCATCACGGTGACCGCCCTCGGGATCGGATGGGTGGGCGAGTCCACTTTCGCCGTCATCCTCGAGCCGATCTTCGATTTCCTGAATGTCGGCGAGTCCCTTTCAAGCGTCCTTGTCATTGCCATCGCCTTCATGATTGCAACCTTCATGCACGTCGTCATCGGGGAGCTTGCTCCGAAAACGCTGGCGATCCAGAAGGCAGAGACGATCACGCTCCTGACTGCCGGTCCCATCATCCTGTTCTACCGCATCCTATTCCCGTTCATCTGGTTCCTCAACGGATCGGCACGTCTCCTTGTACGGGCATTCGGCATGAAGCCCGCCTCCGAGCACGATGCGGCCCACTCCGAGGAAGAGCTCAGGATCCTCATGTCTGAAAGCTATGAGAGCGGGGAAATCAATCAGAACGAACTGACCTACATGAATAATATCTTCACCTTCGACGAACGACTGGCGAAGGAGATCATGGTCCCGAGAACAGAGATGGTAACCGTCTCCGTCGACCAGGGATTTGATGAAATCATGGATCTGATCAAATCCGAGAGATTCACGCGATACCCGGTGATCGATGGGGATAAAGACCACGTCGTCGGTTTCATCAACGTCAAGGAGCTCCTCACTGAACGGTTGAGGCAGGGCAAGAGGACGGGGGGAGATTTCTCCCTCAAAGCCCATATCAACCCCATTATCCGAGTGGTGGAAACGGCACCTATCCACGATGTGCTTCTCAAGATGCAGAAGCTCCGCACCCACATCGCCATCCTGGTCGATGAGTATGGCGGCACCTCAGGCATCGTGAGCTTCGAAGATATCCTCGAGGAAATCGTCGGAGAGATCCGCGATGAGTTCGACCAGGATGAAGTGGCGCCGGTCAGGAAGCTCAAAGACCACCATTTCATCATCGATGCGAAGCTCCTGATCGAAGAAGCCAATGAAGTGCTCGGAATCGAAATGGAAAATGAAGACGTTGATACGATCGGAGGCTGGTTCCTCTCGAACACCATCGAAAGCGAAGCAGAGCTCGAGTCTCACGGGTACGTTTTCAAAGTGCACAAAAAGGATGGGTATCACATTCAGTATCTGGAAGTGAAAAAGCCCGAGTCCCTCGTTTCATAATGGGAACCTTGTAAGGCCACCGGAGAGAATTCTCCCCGGTGGCCTTTTCGTGGTAATATATAGAAAAAGAGTGGGGGTCAACAAATGAAAAAGGGGAATTGGTGGAGTTTCATCCTGCTGGTGACGGCGACGTATATCGGAATCACAGCCCAAGACCTTGCCTATGGGCTTCACGCTGCTTCCGGATTGTTGGATCCTATTCACTATTTGATGATTCTGACGATCCTCAGCATCGGGCTATTTGCGTTCTCCGTGATCAGATTGATCGTGATGCGGTGGAAAGGGAGTATGGAAGAAAAAAGGTTCTCCATCTGGATGACGGTTTCAATCATCATCGGAGGAGCCGTTTCAGTTTGGTCGGGTTTTGTCTTACTCATGTGGATGGGCTAATGGGAAACAGATTGCTTTCTTTCTCCATTCCGATTTGGAATAATGATGTATAGATCATCATAAGGAGGAATTCTTTCATGAGTCAATCTGTGAATCCGTTATTTCAACCTTTCAAATATGGAGCCCTATCCCTGCCGAATCGTACGGTGATGGCACCGATGACGCGCGGGTTTTCACCAGGGGGCGTACCGGGGCAGCCCGTCGTCGATTATTACCGCAGACGCGCAGAAAATGAAGTTGGCCTGATCGTCACGGAAGGTACCGGCATCAACCATCCGGCATCCGTATCTGGTGACAGCATCCCGTTATTCCACGGGGAAAAGGCCCTTGAAGGCTGGGCAGAAGTGGTCGAGGCCGTCCACGAAGCAGGAGGGAAAATCGTTCCCCAGCTATGGCATGTAGGGATGACCCGCAAGAAGGGCGAGCTTCCGAACGCCGAAGCACTGCCCGTTGGACCGTCAGGCTTGACCCTTACCGGGGAACAGGTGACTGAGCCGCCGACGACGGAAGAAGTGGAACAGCTCGTCGCAGCCTATGCCCAGGCGGCAGCCGATGCAAAACGGATCGGATTCGACGGCATCGAGTTACACGGTGCCCACGGATACCTCATCGATCAATTCTTTTGGGAGAAAACGAATAAGCGGACCGACCGCTATGGCGGCAATCTTGTAGGACGCACGCAATTTGCAGTCGAAGTCATCGAGGCATGCAGGCGTGAAGTCGGACCGGACTTCCCGATCATCTTCCGTTTTTCACAGTGGAAGATGACCGACTATGGTGCGAAGCTCGCCAGGACACCAGAAGAGCTTGAGCAATTCCTGACCCCTCTTGTCGAAGCGGGAGTGGACATCTTCCACTGCTCGACGCGCCGTTTCTGGGAACCTGAATTCGACGGATCGCCGCTGAATCTCGCGGGCTGGACGAAGAAGCTCACCGGAAAACCCGTCATCTCCGTAGGATCCGTCGGACTGAACGGTGAATTCACCAGATTCTCAGAAGCGGAAGCCACCGATATCCATGAGCTCACCGAACGCCTCGGAGACGACGAATTCGACCTCATCGCCATCGGGCGCGCCGTCCTCCAGGACCCCGAATGGGTCAAGAAAATCAAAGAAGGACGCACTGACGAAATCCGCGCATTCAGCAAAGAATCGCTTCAAACATTATATTGAGTGCCAAAATGACGCATGGGGACTGTTCTCATGCGTCATTTCTTGTGCACCGTCCAACTCCATACAATAGAAACGGAAAAGAAGCACGGGCCGTGGCCCGTGCTTCTTTTTGCTTTACACTTCTTTTTTCTTCGAAAACATCTCATACAATTTGCTCAAACTTTTCGGATTCAGGTCGATATCGTTCTCGTACGCGTATTTGATGGCGTACCCGAGGGCGAGGGTCATGCCGCCTGCGATGCTTGCGCCTGCGGCCATTCCTGCTCCCGGGACGAGTTTGACGATCTGGCGGAACAGGGTTTTTCCGACGTTGCCGGTGAGGGTGGCGATGGTGAGCTCCTTCGCCCGGTCCTTTGTCAGGGGCTTATCGTAAAGGGTGGCGAGCTTGACCATCATGCCGACCTGGATGGCGGTCAGGGGCACCATGTCGGAGCCTGGGATCGGAGAAGCACCGATGGCCGTGGAGGATCCTGCTGCTGCGATGATCCATTTATTCGCCGTCGATGATTTTTCCTTCAGGTGTTTAGCGAAAAGGATATCTTTTTTTTTCTCCTTGAGGATGTCGAGGATCGCACCACGGAGCATCTCCATATTCTCGCCTGTCTTGGAAGAGATCGGCGTCACTTTGTAGCGGTAATTCGTATGATCCTGGATGTACTTCACCAATCCGGGAATATCTTCTGCCGCATCGATCTTGTTCAACACGAAGATGATGTTCCGGTTCATCTTGCGGACCTCTTCGAATGTCTTCCGCTCTCCTTCAGAGAACACGGTTCCGGCCGCATTCAGGAAGAAGAGGATCACATCGGCTTCCTTATAGAACTTCATCGTTTCGGCGGAATTTTTCTGATTGATGTCATCAAGTCCGGGTGTATCGGCAAAGATGATCTTATCGGTATAGGCGTACTTCTCGATGAGGGAAGTCTCCCCGGGCTGTGCGCCGACCTTGGCGACTTCATCGCCCATGAGCATGTTGATCGTCGACGATTTGCCGGCGTTCACATCCCCGATCATGGCGAAGACGATTTCCTTATCGAGCTGAGCGTTGATTTCATTCACTTCTTGGTCGTAGGCCTGTTCGAATTCTTTATCATGAAAAGAAAACACGTTCATCACTCCTTATCCTAATAGTAGCAGAATGTGGAGAAAGCCGGAAGCGCGGACCTCTATCCACGTAGTATAATGATGGAAAAAGGAAGAAGGGGAACAGTCATGAAGATCATCCCTTATCAACATGGATTCGGTCCGGAAACCGTCAAGATGTGGAGGGAAAGCAAGGAAGCAGCCATCGGCCAAAAGGACATCCATTCCTTCGAGGAGCACCTCTATTTCCTGAATGAAATCCTGCCCGCAACCCATGATGTAGAAATCGCCCTTTCAAACGAATCGGTGATCGGGATCATCGCCTACAATAGGACTGAGATCAGTCAGCTTTATATCCATAACGACCATCACGGGAATGGCGTCGGGACGGCACTCCTGACACGTGCCAAGGAAGCCTCATCCGGCATCCTGACCCTTTATACCTTCGAAGTGAATGAGGGAGCCAGGCGATTTTATGAAAAGCACGGCTTCCGCATCATCGGCCGGGGGCATGAGAATGAAGAGCAGCTGCCTGACCTTCTATACGAATGGCGACGCTGATGCCTCATCGTATCTTCACAAGGATTGATTCCCTGCGTACCAGATCGACGAGGGCCGGGTAGCGATCGAGATAGGCATAGCTCTGGGGAGCGTGGAATCCGAAGTGCTCCTTCAGATAGGCGAAAGGGAGCGGTTCCTCCAGACGCCATAGCTCTAGGATGGGGAAGGCGAACCGGTACTTGGTGCCACCTTCGTTGAACCGCGCATCACCATCCCCCAGCCTCCACTTGATCCGGGAATTCAACGGGTGTAGTGGTCCTGGCTATGTAGGTGAGGGCAGATGATGGAGCCGATTCATAGATCCACAGGAAATCCGTCTGCCGCTTCGGTTTCACGCTCCGGAATTCATGCACCTTCTTGCCTTCGGATAACAGGGTGCAGTACTCTGGGTGGATGCTGATGAACATACCTTTCTCCATTGGGATGCCTCCTTTTTGATAAGCAGTTTGCTTTGATTATAACAGGAAGAAATCCCTGCATTTTCACCAAATTTTCATTTATGTTTGCTACATTGGATAAAAAAGGTCAAAGGGGTGGCAGGTATGCATATTTTACTGGCAGAAGACGATGAAACACTCGGTGAGCTGATCGTCCATTTATTGAAGAAAAAGGGGATCGAGCGCATTGATTGGGTGGTCAGCGGGGAAGAGGCCCATGACTATGCCCTTGCCTCCTATTATGATGTGATCATCATGGACTGGATGATGCCTGGAGGGAATGGCGTCGAGATCTGCCGTCGCCTCAGGTCCGGTGGTTATGGAGGTGCGATCCTCATGCTCACGGCCCGTGACGGCGTGGAGGATTGTGTAGAAGGATTCGAAGCGGGTGCAGACGATTATCTCGTGAAACCCTTTGAGATTGCAGAGCTTCATGCCAGGCTCAAAGCCCTGTCCAGACGGAATCTGGCCCCGCTTCAATCAGAAACCATCGGCATCAGGGGATTCACATTGAACCGGACGAGCCACAGCCTCATGCGGAACGGGGAGGAAATCTACCTTACTCCCCGTGAATTCCAGCTCCTCGACATGCTGGTCCGCAATCAGAATCACACGCTCTCGCGGGACCTTCTCCTCGACCGGATATGGGGAATCGATTCCGACGTTTCACACAAGACCGTGGATGCCACCGTCAAATTATTAAGGAAGAAGATCGGGGAAGGCCTGATCGAAACCGTCAGGGGAGTGGGGTACAGGATTGAAACGTAAATCGATTTTTTCTCTGGGGGAATCAAGGGATTTGTTCACGAGAACCCGGATGCAGCTCACCCTGTTCAATAGCGTCATCATCACAGCCTTTCTAGTGGTCTTCATCCTGTTGGCCTTGATCATCGTTTATAAGACCGTGCTTTACGACCAGGAACGGGAACTCAAGGGCCTGGCGGAACATGAGATCAAGGAACTGCAGGAAGCAGGTGCCCACAGGCGCGGAGAACCTAGGGGGGAGGAGCGACCTTCCGTCCTCAGCGAAAATCAGGTGTTCTATTATATCCTGGACAGTGACGGGGAGCCCTTGCAAACGAATGAAATCTATCCGGATCTCAGGGATACCTTCCTCGATAAACTGTCCAACTGGAAACCGGATGAACGCCAGATCCGGCAAGACTCCATCGATGTGACGGAGAATGAAGGGTATGAAGATTTCGATCTCAGGGTCCTTATGCTGTCCCAGCCCATCACGTCTCAAGGGGAGGTGGTGGGAAGGATGTATATCGGCCTCGATATATCCTCCTTTTACCGTCTATTCAAATGGATCTTGTTCGTCTTTGGTGCCCTTGCCGTCCTCTTCATCAGCCTGGGTGTCTGGCTCAGTCACCTCATGTCGAAGCGCGCCCTCGTCCCGATCCAGCAGTCCTACCGGCGACAGCAGGAATTTGTAGCGGATGCATCCCACGAACTCCGGACGCCCTTGAGCGTCATCCTGTCCTCTGTGGAAGCACTCGAGATGGGGGACGAAGAATCTGATCCCTTCACAAGGAAAATGGTCAAGGGACTGAAAGCCGAGGTGAAAAGGATGAACCGCCTCATCGGCGACCTTCTCACCCTCGCACGCTCAGATGATGAAGGAAAAGCCCGACTGGTCTTGAAAAAGGAAGAGTTCGACTTCGCACCCGATGCAGAGAAGATCCTTCAAACCTTCGACCGTCTGGCCCGGGACAAATCAATTACGCTCAGCCTTGAATCGTCAAGAGAACTCCCTATCCATGGGGATCGAGACAAGCTGATACAGCTTCTGTATATCCTTTTGGACAACAGCATCAAGTATACGCCCTCAGGCGGAAGCGTCACCCTCTCCTGCAGGATCGACCAAAACGCTTCTGGCAGGACATTCATCCTTTCCGTACAAGATACGGGAATCGGCATTGGGAAAGAAGACCAGCTGCGCATCTTTGACCGGTTTTATCGTGTGGATAAAGCAAGAACACGGAAAGAAGGCGGTCATGGCCTCGGGTTGTCCATTGCCAAATGGATTGTCGAGGGACATGAAGGTGTGATTTCCGTCCAAAGTGAAAGTGGTGGAGGTTCGGAATTCCGCGTGGTGATCCCACTTCCGCCGGAACGTCCAATGTCATTTTTCTACTGAAAGCTCCTATTGATGAGGGGCTTTTTGTTTTTTCCTCCTAAAGTCGTAGAGGTTCTTCCACCCCTTTGCCGAAGCAGGTCGCGTGAGAGAACGATATGCTGATAGTAGTAGAGGAGATGAAAAAGATGAAATGTTTTCATTATCATTGGTGGACGGATAAAGTAGAAGAAATGGAAGCGTGGTACCGAGGGATCGGGTTTGAAACGCGGCAGCGCATCGGAAGGGCAAACGGGGAGATGCGGGAATTCAATCCGCCCCTCGAATGGGAAGATTTCAGGCAAGAAGAGGTCCAATTCCGCATTATTGAAATGGTGCAGGGGCAGGTGAACATCACATTCGGTCAGGGAAAGCGGGACCGGTTCGATCATATAGGATTCCTTATGGACGATCTGGAGCATGACGAAGTGCTGAAAAATGCGTCTCTCCTCGGATGGAGGGTGGACGAAGGGGAACGAAGGACCTTCATTTCCACCCCGTGGAGATTCAGGGTGGAGCTTCAGCGGAGAAAAGAAGCCGTACGGTCGGAAGCATTCCCTTCACTCGCAAGGCTTGAGCTGAACATCGACCGCCCAGGCAGGCTTTCGGCATTGGCAGAGCTTCTGGGAGCGGAAGCAGAGGACAAGGGGGAAACCTGCCTGATTCGTACAGCCGATTGGGAGCTCCAGCTTTCACGTGGACAGGAATCGTCCCTTGAGTCGGTGGAGGTTCGGCAGCGTGAACCGCTCGCGGGGACAGATCCCGTCGGCGTCTTGATGACTTCAACAATCTGAACCGCCTTTTCACTCAATTTTCACCATTCCGTCGTACAGTATCCTTAATCAATGATAAAGGAGAATGAAGGATGACCAAAAAGGTGAAATGGACAGTGATATCAACGGTGACCCTGTCACTTTTGACGTTCGGCGGTCTTGTCGCGGATCACACACAAGAGGTGAACGGTGCATCGGCGGAAGGGTCATTTGATGACGGTGGAAGAAGCGGGGATCAGTCGATGATCCAGGAAAGGGAAGATGGGGGAGAGTTCAACTTTGACCATGATGACGACGAAGATGATGCATTCTTCCAGGCCCCGTCCGAAGGATTCAGTCAGGATCATGGCAGCTCGGGGGTGTCGAAGCGATGACCCATACATTCGCAGCCATGAACGCAACCATCATGTCAAACGGCCTCTCCCTTGAGCAGGAAAGAAAGCTTCAGGCCATGTTCAAGGGATTCGAAGAGAGGGCCAGCCGTTTCATACCCGGGAATCCTGTAGATGAGCTCAACCAACTACCAGCACACGTTCCAGTATTTCTCGATGCAACCATAGCGGACCTTCTCGAGAAATCCCTCATCCTTACAAGAAAGGTCAGATACATGGTGAATCCGTTCATGGGACGATCAATGAAGGCGATCGGATACACAGCATCGTTCCATGAGTCGTACGCACCTGAAGTGTCCGGAGAACCAACAAGAGGCTTCACTTATGAGCCGATGGAATGGCTTTCGAAGGAATGGATCATGAAGCTCGAAGACTTTCACTTCGACTTTGGTGGATTCGGGAAAGGATATATCGCAGACCGTGCACGGGAGATGCTCACTCGTGAGGGAGTCACGGAGGCATTGGTCAATGCGGGAGGCGATCTCGTAGCCATCGGTCGCCAGCGAGTGGGCATCGCTCACCCGAAGCTTCCGGGAAAAGACATGATCAAGCTTGTGATCGAAGACCTGGCGATGGCAACGTCAGGCATCCATCATCGGCGCTGGAACCATGAGGGAGAGGATTATCACCACATCCTGAACGGTCGGACCGGCGAAGTGGCCACGAGTGACGTCGTGCAATCGACCGTGATCGCATCTTCTGCCATGGAGGCGGAGGTGGTCGCCAAGCTTTTCTGCATCCTTCCTTATGAAGAGGCGAAACGGGAGGCAGCCAAATTCCCGGATGCCGCCTACTTTGTCTATCTGAACGATGATCGCGTGGCGGCCGGGGGAAATAAAGGCCTTTACAGCGCAATGGAGGTGGCGGGATGAATTGGATCTGGTTCGGCATCAGGGTCCTCGGACTCACTTCCTATCTTCTCCTGACCCTGTCGGTGCTCGGCGGGATCCTGAGGGGAGTGCCGAAGAAGAAATTCTTCCTGCTTCAATTCCATCAGCAGATCGGACAGATCGCCCTCCTTCTCGGTGGACTACACGGATTCCTCCTGCTTTTCGATTCGTATGAACCGTATAGCCTCACAGGGCTCCTTATCCCGTTTGCCTCTTCATTTGAGCCGGTGCTGAGCGGGTTTGGGACAATCGGGTTATATCTGCTGCTCATCGTCATCGTAACGTCCGACTTCATGAAAACGATCGGACGTGCAGCGTGGAAGAAAGCCCATTACCTTGCATTTCCGTCCTGGCTGTTGATCTGGGCCCATGGATTATTCATAGGGACGGAAGGCAGGGAAGAATGGGCGCTAGCCATGTACGGATCCACGTTCCTTCTCGTCCTGTTTGCTACGATCTACATGACTGTAGGGCGAAGGAAGCAGAATAAACCTGTGGATGCACGTTCCTCCCACTGATCAAAGGCAGGACATGGTCCTGCCTTTCCTATTATCCTCCACCATTCCTCTCCTCATGAAAACGCTTCGAATGATTTTTAATCATAAAAAGATTCAGTTTATAGTGAATATTCCCATCGATTGTAATAAAATAGTATTTTGTGAGGAGGAAGCACCATGAATCTAGTACGCACGACAGTGAATCATTTTAAGCCTTATTGGCGCATGCTTTTGATTGCTCTTATCTTTTCTATTATCGGTGGTCTTTTTACCATCGCACCGCCCGTTCTTGTGAAGAAGCTTGTGGATGACGTGATCGTGGGCGGCGATCTTACCCTCCTTCTATGGGTGGCGGGCGGGGTCCTCGGTGCCTACCTTGGGAAATCCCTATTCGAGACGATGCAGGAGTTCGTCCAGGTGAAGATCGGCCTCGATGTGATCACCGACATGCAGATCCGGGCCTTCCGGAAGCTGCACCGCGCGCCGATGTCATTCTTCTCGAGAACCCCGAGGGGAGATATGCTCTTCAGGCTCACCCATGATGTCGAGTCGATCCAGAACCTGAATAACACGGTTGTTCCGCGGATTCTCCAGCAGGTGGTCGGAGCGGTGGCGGCATTCTCGGCCGTCTTCGTGCTCTTCTGGCCGGCGGCGATTGTCATGTTCTGTGTGTTCGCCATCTACATCATCCCGTCCTTCACTCTTGGGACGAAGATGAGGAAGATGAGTGCCATTCAGCGCGATATGAGCGCTGACATGTATAATCACCTGCAGGAAAGCATCGAAAGCGTCCGGCTCGTCCGGACGTATCAGACGCAGGATCAGGAAACGGGGGCGCAGGAGAAGAAGCTCTCCGATTGGAAGACGTTCTCCATCCGTGCGGCCCTGATCGGAAAGGTGAACTGGCGTCTCGGAAATCTGTTCAATATCGCGGCACCGGGTGTCGTCATGCTGGTCGGCGGCCTCGCCATCTGGAAGGGAAGCATCACGGTCGGGACCCTTGTCGCCTGCCTGACGTTCATCCCCATCATGTTCCAGCCCGTGCGTTCCATGGCGGAGCATGCCCTGACGATCCAGCAGGCCATCCCGGCACTTCAGCGGATCTATGAATATTTCGATCTGCCGGAAGAACATGATGAGAACCTTCCTGCCTTCGGGGACGTCGTTGGGAAAATTGATCTTACGAATCTATGGTTCTCGTATCCTGGCAGTGACAAGCAGGTGCTGAAGGGCGTATCGGTTTCCTTGAATCCCGGAAGCCATATCGGGATCGTAGGCACGAGCGGGGGAGGGAAGAGTACCCTTGTCCAGCTCCTCCTCGGTCTGTATGAGCCGGATCAAGGCTCTGTCGAGATCGACGGCAAGAATTTATATGAGTACAATCGCAACAGCTTCCGCCAGCAGGTCGGGGTCGTATCTCAGGAAACATTCCTGCTTAACAGCACCTTGCGTCAGAACCTGCTGTACGGTAAGCCCGACGCCACGCAGGAGGAACTCGAGCAGGCGGTGGATGCCGCGGGACTCAAGGAATTGATCGAGTCCCTCGATGAGCAGTATGACACCATCGTCGGGGAGCGTGGATTGAAGCTCTCAGGCGGGCAGCGCCAGCGCGTCGCCATGGCCCGTGCCATCCTGAGGCAGCCACCCGTCCTGATCTTTGATGAAGCCACATCTTCATTGGACGGCGAGACCGAAGAACGGGTCCAGGCTTCCCTTGAAGAACTGATCCCTGGACGGACGACCATTACGATCGCCCACCGTCTCGTCACGGTGCGGAAGGCGGATGTCATCATCCTCCTCGATCAAGGGGTCATCGCGGAAAAAGGAACACATGAAGAACTCCTCATGCAGAGGGGTAAATACTATGAACTGTACAAAGCTCAGTACAGCGAACTGGAAAGGGAGCTGATCGGATGAGCGCCGGTACGGTTTCACCAAAGAAAAGCCGTGACGGCAGGAGGGTCCTGTCCTTCCTCCGTCCCTATAAAAAATGGGTGATCGCGGATTCCGTGGTCATCGCCATCTCTCAGGTGTTCTCAGCCCTGATCCCGACATTGGCCTTGAGCTGGCTCGTGGATACGATCCTCCCAGGGGAGAACTCCAAGTTGCTCTGGGGCCTGATGTGGCTGTTGATCCTTTCGGCAGTCCTCGACCTCGTCATGATGGTCATCGATGAATATTTCTGCCATCAGACCGCGAAGACCGTGACGAACTGGCAAAAGCTGCGGCTGTTCAGGCATCTACAGGTCCTGCCGTATTCGTTTTATCATCATAATTCCACCGGGGAAATGCTCGCAAGGGTGTCGGATGATCCGGACACCCTGCATAACTTCCTCGCGTGGGAAGGCTCCACGTTCATGGCAAGTGCACAAGGGGTATTCATCTACAGCATTGTCCTGTTCTTCATCCATCCGTACCTCATGATTGCGAGCGTTGTATTCGGCGTCCTCTTCTACTGGACGTCCAATCTGGTCGGGGCGAGGACCCGTGCGGCATCAGCCGATGCACGGAAAGAAGCGTCACGCTACCTTGAACGGTTGCGCGAGTCGGTGACGGGGATCCATCTTTCACGGGTCTCAGGGGTATCCGACAGTGAAGTGGAGAGCGTTGTCGCCATCAGGGATACATTCGTCAAGCACTCCATCAAAGAGCTGAAGGCCCGCATGCAGTCCGTCGTGGTCGTATCAAGTTACAATGGATTCGCTCTTGCCCTGGTTTACCTGATTTCCACATTGTTGATCTGGGATAAGGGCTTGACGAGCGGTCAGATGCTGACAGCGGGCGGCCTTGTCACCATCGCGGCGAATGAAATGCAGCGCCTCCTGCGGAACTGGTTGTCAGTGAGACGGACGGGTCCGGCCCTTGACCGTTCGGAGATCCTCCTTGCTGAAGAAGCATCCCATGCAGAATCCAGCAAAGGGATCCGTGGTAAGCGTGCTATGGGGGATATCCAGGTTGAAGATGTGACATTCACCTATCCTGGTAAGGAAGAAGATGTGCTCAAAGGCGTCTCCTTCACAATCAGACCGGGCGAGACCTGTGCCCTTGTCGGTCCTAGTGGTTCGGGGAAATCCACCATCGTCGATCTTCTGTTCAAGTTTTATGATGCAGGGAAAGGCAGCATCAAAGTGGACGGCCGTGATGTGACGGAGTGGGACACGGACTGGCTCAGGTCCCAGATGGCCATCGTCACCCAGGACGTGATGATGCGGAGCGGGTCCCTTGCCGAAAACCTGCGGATCGGTAAGCGGGACGCCACGGATGAAGAGCTCATGGAAGCCCTTGAAGCAAGTGGCCTGGGGGATCTGATCACCACGCTTCCCGACGGACTCGACACCCTCGTCGGGGAGAGGGGAAGTCTCCTGTCGGGCGGCCAGAAGCAGCGCTTATCCCTGGCCCGCGCCATCTTGAAGGATGCACCGATCATGGTACTTGATGAGGCGAGCTCGGCTCTTGATCCAATCACGGAAACAAAAATCAATGAAGCCGTACTCCGCGCCGGTAAAAACCAGACGATCATCATCGTCTCCCACCGGCTTTCCACCGTCCTTGCTGCCGATAAGATCGTTGTCCTCGAAAACGGCCGGATCGCGGAAGAAGGGACGCATGGCGACCTTCTCCTCCACCGGGATGGTGTGTACGCCCGACTGTTCGGACGCGAAGCGGAAATAGGCGGTGCGACCGTCGGAGGTATATAACCGAGTGCCGGTCCGGATTGTCCGGGCCGGTAATTTCAAATTCAGGATTCCTAGGGGGGAAAGCAAGAGCTCCCAGCCGTGGAAAAACTTCCAGAGAAAAAATCGAACAAAACCAATCCATATAATGGTACAATGTTAAAATCGGAAGAAGATACCTCGTCTGCAGGTATCTTTTCTTATTTTTCATTTAGGAGTACGTTATGAGAGAATTTCGCGAACGATTTCATAAAAGGAATTATTATACCGTGGCGGTTGTCTCCATTATCCTCATGATCATCGGGGTCATCGTGGATAATCCCGCAGGGTCAGGCATAGCGGTGCACGGGATCATGGTGGTAATCATCTCTGTCTGCCTCCTCCTGTATCCGACTCATGAACGGAGATGGCTTCGGTCCATCACGGTACTCACGGTATCGGTTTATTTCTATGCGCTGTTCTATATGTATCCGGGTACGTGGTCGGCGTTTGTGCTTCTTTGTTTCGTCCCGGCGCTTTCCATCCTGTTCTTCGATAAGAAGCTTTTCTATTCATCGCTTTCGTTGAACATATTCTTTGTCGCGTGTATGGCCATGTATATCGGCTGGGTGGATAAAGGAAGGACTTACGCTTTTTTCTATTCGGATATTCCCGGCAATCTGGTCAATTTCGTAGCCAGTCAGATCATCCTTTATTTCATTTTCTACCTGACGAATGGCCGTATCAAGAAGCAGCGGATGTATTACGAAGAAGTGCAGCAGGCTGAACGGATGAAAACGACGGGCCAGCTTGCGGCAGCCGTCGCCCATGAAATCCGGAATCCGCTGACCGTGGTGAAAGGGTTCCTGCAGTATTACTCACAGGATGAGCATCTGCCGAAGGACTATAAGCAAAACTTCAGCCTCATGCTGAATGAACTGGATACGGCGGAGCATGTCATTTCGCAGTTCCTCTCCATCTCGAAACCGGAGCAGACGGACGAAGTGGATCGTGTCGACATGGAACAGATCCTGAGGGACGTGACAGAGCTTCTGTCCATGTACGGGATCCTTCATGATAACAGCATCGAGCTTGAGGTGGATGAACAGTGCCTGATCGCTGCCAATCCTATGGAAGTGAAGCAGCTATTCGTCAACTTGTTGAAGAACGCCATCGAAGCGTCTGATTCCGGGGAATCGGTGTCTGTGAAAGCAGCAAGGATCGGAAAAGATGTATTCATTACGATGACCGACCGCGGCAGGGGGATGACGCAGGAGCAGGTGGATCATCTCGGGACGCCTTTTTATTCATTGAAGAGCAAGGGGACCGGGCTCGGTCTCATGATCTGCTACAACATCGTCGAGCGCTACGACGGTCATATTCATTTTGAAAGCGAACCAGGAGAAGGGACGACGGTCACCGTGCGTTTCCCGCTCGTGCAGCAATAGGCATACACACATCCGCCCTGGAAGCATATGATATCGTGGATATTCATGTGAAGGGATTGAGTGATGTTGAGATGCATGCCTTTTAATCAGTCATACTGCTATGTGGAGCCGGCCGTCGAGACCGGAGTGATGAGGGAAACCGTGCAACATGATGAAATAGCAGACTTAACAGCAGGAATCAGCCATAAGGCTTCTTCCGTGGATCTGTACAGTCGATTGGTGAACGAAACCGGTGACCGGGAGGCGCAGGACACCCTCCTAGAACTGATGGAGAATGAGCAGAGGATGTGTTGGCAGTTGACGAACTGGTATATGTCCCTGACGGGGACGGCGCCGGTATGCCATATCGAAACCATTCCATTCCGCTCATATGAGGAAGGACTTCAGATTGCCTATGACCGGGAACTGAGCAGATATGAAGAGTTTTCGAGAGTGGGAGCTTCAGGTCAGCATTCCCAGGTATATGGCGTACTGCTGAACGCCAATCAGGGCGGATGGGAGCACGCGAAGCGCCTTTGTGCCATCGGGGCAGGCCGGAATCAGCGTGTCGTCCTCAAGGATTATGGCCCGAGTCCATTCTCCGTCAATATCGAGGAAGCGACACTAGAAAACAATACATTCCGCACGGCCCTGTGGACGGGAAATCATCTTCAGGTCACCCTCATGAGCATCAAACCGGGAGAGGATATCGGTCTTGAGATCCATCCTGACACCGATCAATTCCTGCGTCTTGAAGGAGGGCAGGGAATCGTACAGATGGGCGACCGTCCGGAGAATCTCTATTACCAGCAGCCCGTCAAGGATGCATCTGCGATCATGGTGCCTGCAGGAACGTGGCATAATGTGATCAACACGGGGAACACCCCGATCAAGCTCTACTCCATCTATGCCCCTCCGCACCATGCGAGGGGAACGGTGCACAAAACCAAAGCCGATGCCGAGGCGGCGGAAAACCAGCCGAGACTTCCATATTCCAACGGGGTCTGGTGGTAAGAAGGGCAGCTCCCAATGGGGGCTGTTTTTTTTGATTCTATTCCCCGTTGAAATCATATACTTTCAGACTAGAAAATTGAAAACGCTCTCTTCCGGAAATTGAAACAAATGTATTGTAAATGGGAGAGGGCTCTGCTAAAATCAACAAGAATTTCAACGCAGTAGAAAGGTGTTCAAGCCATGAATCAACAACCACAAGGAAAAGAGCGGATCGCCCTCGCGTTCCTTCTCAGTATGCTCGGTATACTGGGACCTCTTAATATCGATATGTATCTACCCAGTTTTCCCGGGATTGCCAAAGACCTCGGAGCAAGTGCCTCGATGGTCCAGCTCAGTCTGACGGCCTGCCTCATCGGTCTTGCCATCGGACAGGTCATCGTCGGTCCCATCAGTGATGCGCAGGGGAGGAGGAAACCGCTTCTCATCTCCATCTTCCTCTTTGCCCTGGCCTCCTTGTTCTGTGCCCTGGCACCGAACATCACCGTCCTCATCGGAGCAAGATTCCTCCAAGGCTTCACGGCTTCTGCCGGAATCGTGCTATCACGTGCCGTCGTGCGCGATGTTTTCACGGGGCGTGAGCTGACCAAATTCTTCGCGCTCCTCATGGTCATCAATGCAACGGCACCGATGATCGCACCGATTACGGGTGGAGCGATCCTCTTGCTGCCATTCGCCAGCTGGCATACGATCTTCTATGCACTGTGCCTGATCGGATTCGTCATCGTCCTCATGATCTTCCTGAAGCTGAAGGAAACCCTTCCGCCCGAGAAGCGGATTCCGAGTACGCTCGGCTCATCCATGCGTACGATGGGAAGCCTCATGGTAGACCGCTCCTTCATCGGATATGTCCTGACGATCGGACTCATCCACGGAGGAAGCTTTGCCTATGTATCGGGAACACCTTTCGTGTATCAGGGGATCTACGGAGTATCGGAGCAGACGTTCAGCATCCTGTTCGGTATCAACGGACTGGCCATCATCTCAGGGAGCTTCATCATCGGGCGCTTCAGTGAGTATGTCGGAGAACGGAATCTATTGAAGACAGCCGTCATCGTCTCCATCAGTGCGACGGCGATCCTGCTGATTGCCACCTTCATCCAAGGACCGCTGGCCACCATCGTCATCCCGATCTTCCTGTATATGATCTCGATCGGAATGATCTTGACGAGTACCTTCACCCTGGCCATGGAAAAACAGGGCCACAGGGCAGGCAGTGCAAGTGCCCTCCTCGGGATGCTGCCCCTCGTCGTCGGCGCCATCGTTTCTCCCCTTGTCGGGATCAACGAAGCTTCACCGGTTCCCATGGGAGCCATCCTGTTCACCACCGCCCTCCTGGGGGCCATCGCATTCTTCACGTTCACCAAAGAAGTACAAGAAGCATAAGGGGCTCCCTTGTGCTTCTTTTTTTGTATCAGAAAATGGAAAAATATTCTCAAGATGGGGTGACAGTGATATGATGCAAGGAAAAGGAGGGTTCATCATGATTGCAACGATGGATATAAACGATCCGCTCCAGGCACAAACCGTCTTATCCATGCAGCTCCGTTCTTACAAGGTAGAAGCAGGGCTGATTGGAACGGACGATATCCCGCCATTGAAAGAAACCACCGAAGACCTGCAACAATGCGGAGAAACATTCCTGGGCTGGTTTGAAGATGGTGTTCTATGCGGGGCGATTGCCTATAAAAAAGAAGGAAACGAGGTGGACATCCACCGTCTCATCGTAGATCCTGCACACTTCCGCAGAGGCATTGCCGGGAAGCTTCTGCAGGAATTGGAACGGTCACATCCCCATTCTCTCTACAAAGTGGCGACAGCAGAGAAGAATCTGCCCGCCATCAGGTTTTATGAAAAATCAGGGTATGAAAAGGTCCGAACGCTCACAATCAACGATATTCTGAGTCTGGTATTCTTTGAAAAGGAGAGAAGGCGATGAAGTCAACTGCCATTCTTCTCTATCCACAATTCAGCGAATATGAATTGAGCGTCGCCCTCTCCATTCTCATGCAGGGCGGTAAGCCTGTCAGGATTCTCACCAGTGACGGAAATCCGGTAAGGGGGGAGGCGGGGCTGAAGGTGATGCCCGAACAATCGATCATGGAGGCCAAGAAATCCGAATTCGACAGTCTTCTATTGACCGGATGCATGGACATTTTTCAGTTAGAAGCGGAAGAAACGATCTTCAGTTTCATTAAAGAGTTTCATGATTCAGGGGCGGTCATCGCAAGCATCTCAAGCTCGCCATTCCTTCTAGCCAAGGCAGGGGTCCTTGAAGGGAAACGATACACGATTGGCATGACAGAAGAAAAACGTCAGAAGGCAGGCGTGTTTGATCATTCCCTTTACCGCGATGAGCTGGTTGTAACGGATGGGAAAATCATTACGGCAAGGGGCCGTGGATTCATCCGTTTCGGTTCTGAGTTTGGCCGTGCCCTCAATGTCAACTTTGATGACCGCTGGTATAAGGAAGACTAGAAGAGACAGGTCTCAACCCCCATCATGGGAAGTAGGACCTGTTTTATATTAGTGAGATTGAATTTTCAGTCTACTTACTTTATAATCAGTTTGAATCCGAGAGGGAAGTCGATTTTTTTCAGGTAAAAGAGAAAGCGCTTACCCTAATCGGAGATTAGCGCAAAGAGTGGTGTCACCCACGGCTCAATGCGGACAGAAGGGATGGGAGAAAATGAAGGCAATAAAGCCGATTTCGGCCGTCGTACTATCACTTGTGATTTCACAAAGCGCTCTTGGAGGCGTCCAGGCAGGGGCGAAACAAGGGGTGGATCCGGTACCGGAACCGCCGTCAGGCTACTTCATCGATACATATAAGAATAATGTGTCGGGCAATAAGACCGCGAGCAATCCGACCATCAGCGTCCTCTCACAGTACAACAGAATCTGGCAACCGGGGGAAACCTGGGATTCAGGTGTCGTACTGGATCAATCGGTCCATGAACATAATATTCAAACCGTGTTGGACAAGACGTCCTCCCGCTCAAAGGCTCAAGCGGATGCCGCCTATCTGGATGACCGCGTGAGCCAGAGTTACAGTGCCCTTGATGGACTCGGGTCCCTCACGGATATCTACCGGAGGGATGCCAACGCCACCACCACCATCACGGGGATCCCACAGGATGCACTGACGAAGAAATACACCGATGAAGGGACAGGCGCGGGCACCACTGACTCTGAGCTCGGACAGATGGCCGGACTTGTGGAAACCCTCAGGGGGGAGTACTCGTCAACCAGCTCGGCCAAAGATTATTACTCGTACAAGCGTCCTTTCCGGTGGACCGATCCGTCCATCGTCGTCCCGGAACTGCGTCCGACGCTGAAGGAGGACCCGACCAATGACGGAGGGTTCCCGAGCGGTCATACGAACGCCGCCTATCTGACGGCACTCGCCATTGCCTATGCGGTTCCCGAACGGTATCAGGAAATGCTGACGCGCGCGTCGGAGCTCGGGGATAACCGCCTCGTTGCCGGGGTTCATTCACCCCTCGATGTGATGGGAGGCCGCACGATGGCCACGGCGCTTGCTGCTGCCATCCTCGCAGATCCCGATAATGAAGCGTTGAAGGAAGGCGCCTATGAGGAAGCTCACACCATGCTACTGACGCAGGATGGGAATGCACCGGACCGATTTGCCGATAAGGATGCCAATAAACAGGCATACCTGAAGAGGCTCACCTATGGCTTCAAACCGACCGGTTCCACCAAGAAGCCCATGGTCGTGCCGAAGGGAGCTGAGGTGCTCCTCGAAACCCGTCTTCCATACCTGAGCGACGAGGAACGCCGCCGCGTACTTTCCACAACGGGACTCGCATCCGGTTACCCGCTTCTTGATGATCTTGAAGGGTGGGGACGATTGAACCTATACGCAGCCGCAGATGGATTCGGTTCGTTTGAAACAGACGTCAAGGTGAAGATGGACGCCTCCAAAGGCGGATTCCATGCAGAAGATACATGGGCAAACGATATCTCAGGGAAGGGATCCCTGACGAAAAAAGGATCTGGTGAATTGACGCTCACAGGAGATAACTCCTTTAGGGGAGACACGACTCTGGATGGCGGGACCCTGGTTGCTGGATCTGAAACGGCGCTCGGAAAAGGGGATGTGGAGGTGGAAACAGGTACCCTTCAAAAAGAAAGTAAAGGGAAACTCGTCATCAATGGCGATTACAGCCAATCGAAGAAATCCGTTCTTGAGGTGGATGTAGACAGCCGCGAAGATGTTCTCGTCATCAAAGGGGAAGCGGAGCTCGGCGGCACACTCAAGGTACACTTCCCAAGCGAGCATCGCCCCGGCAAATCCGTCACCGTCATGACCTACGGGAAACTGGACCGTCATAAAGTGTTCAATCATATCGAAACGACCGGGCTTCCAAAAGGGACCAAAGTAAAGACGGTCTACAAGGCCCACAGTCTGGAACTGAAGCTAATAAAATAAAAAGGATCAAGCCGCTCCAAAACGGGGAGCGGTTTGATTTTTTTATTGTAAACATCTTTAAAAAGCGTAAAATGGATGGTAATACAAAATGTGGAAGGGAAGATCATGATGAAAACAGAATTTACTGGAAGGGCTTCTTCTTATACAAAAGGAAGACCGCCTTACCCAAAAGGCATCCTTGAACTTATGCGAAGCCTCGGAGCTGATGACCAATCACGGATGGCAGACATCGGTGCCGGGACAGGACGACTGACACGCCTGCTGGGAGAATTGAATGCCTTCATCACGGCCGTGGAACCAAGTGCCGACATGCTGGCGGAATGTCGTCATACCTGCCGTGACAACCAACGTGTTTCCTACATGGAAGCACCGGCAGAGGAAACCCTTTTGGAGACGGGAAGCGTTGATTTCATCACCGTTGCACAGGCGTTCCACTGGTTGGATAAAGACCGGTGCCGCACGGAGTTCCAGCGCATCTTGAAACCGGGTGGAAGGGTGCTCCTCATCTGGAATTCGATGAAGGGGGATGATCCGTTCGTTGAGGCGTATTCCAATGTGCTGCAGGACTTCACAATCAAGCAGACGGCGGGGAATTCAAGCGGTGATCATCTAAAAGCGAAACGGGAATTTTTCGGATCAGACATCAAACTCGTACAGATGGATAATGCCCATACCCTCGATGAAGAGGAATTGATTCATCATGGTCTGTCGCTGTCCTACACGCCTTCGGCCGATCACCCCGAGTATCAGTCATTTGTAAACGCACTGGGAACACTTTTCCGGGAGCACTGCCAAGAGGGAAGCCTGACCATTCCATATGAAACAGAAGTGACCATCGGATCATTCGAAGGGAGTCATGATAGATGAGGAAAAGGAGCTGGTTACCGGCACTGGTCATGATCCCGTTGCTTGCGGCCTGCAACCAAGGTATAGCGAACGGGGACAAGGAGGTCACTCCGGAAATGGATAACGTGATCTCTACCGCCATCGTCGAACATAATGAACCTAAGTTCGAAAAGACGGACGAACAATTTGAAGTACATAAGATTTATGGTACGAAAGAAGGGAACGGTACCATCGATGTATATCTTTACACCCTATACGAAGGGTATCACTTGGCAACCGGTGACGACATACAAGCAGGAGCCTCTCTCCCTGCCCATATTCAATTAAAGGATGAAGGAAATCGCTACACCGTGGTGAAGTACGAAGAACCCGATGACGGAAGCACTCATCAATCTTCCCTTGAAAGTATGTTCCCTAAGAAGTTGGCGAAGAAAGCCATGAAAGATGAAGGATCGGCCGCGGGTCTTGATCAAGACATGAAGAAAAAAGTCCACGCCTGGCTGGAGGAGGGTTGAGAAATGGAAACCATCATCCAACATCAACATGCAATGGTCGAATGGGGAGCATCCCTGATGGAGCTTGACGATACCCTATGGCAAACCCCACTCAAACCAGGGAAATGGAACATAGGAGAAACACTTGCCCACCTCATTGCGTGGGATGAATTCCTCCTGGATCATCGGCTGAGGGAAATCGGGTCAGCAGAAAGCATGTCCCCTGCCCCGGAAGTGGATGCATTCAATCATGAGGCAGTCACACGGATGGAGAAGGCATCAAAAGCGGAGCTGTTCCGGCAATTTACCGAAACAAAGCTTAGAATCATAGAAGAGATCAAGGAATTGAACGCTGATTACATCATGACCATCGGTGAAAAAGACATCTCCATCGTTCGTTATTTCCTTGGACTGATGGAGCATGATCTGCACCATAAAGAGCAGACCGATGCATTCCTTTCAGATGGGCTAACCATTCAACGGACGGAAGGTGACGAAGCAGCTAAAAGCATTTCAGAAAAGCTCTATTCCTTCAACCTCAAGCACTTCCCCGAAGATCTGAAGGGGCGATATGAGGAGATCACACTGACGCTCAGTGATGCAACGGGTGAAATCAGGGGAGGCCTTGTGGGAGAGATCTGCTGGAACTGGATGGAGGTCAAGATCCTCATGGTGGATGAAAGTCTGAGGAGCGGTGGCCACGGGAGCAGGCTCCTCCAGGAAGCTGAACGGATTGCATCTGTACGAGGCTGCGACTTCATCAAACTAGACACCCTCAGCTTTCAGGCGAGGGGATTCTACGAGAAGCATGGCTATGACGTGTTCGGCACCCTTGAAAACGTCGGCAGGGACCATTCCCATTTTTATATGAAAAAGGATCTATAAGAAGGACAACATGAAAGAACTGCTCACCAAGGAATATGTTTGAGGCATGGAGTGGAATTTGAGACCCAGCTCGAATATGGAGGGCCTTATGGGCAGGGGATCATCTACATCGATCACGACGGTAAAGAACATCTCTTCACCGGGCTCGCCTATGACCTGCATCCTATTGGGAAACTGGAAAGCTATTTCTATATTGATGTAGGGGTGAAGGAAGGGCGCTACGTGGAATTTTACCCAAGCGGAGTGGACCAAGTAGGCTCGCCGATTTGCAGAAAAGTGGGGAAAAGAGTGAACCGGATGGCAAGAGTAGGCGATCCGGTTCTTTGCTCGTCATGCCGACTGGACGGCAGAGGTGTAATCTTTCTTCGTATGGACGGATCCCTCAAGGATCGTCCGGGCGGTCCTCACGACTTTGATGGCGCTGATATGTCCGGCAACGAGGTCCACCTTGGTCTGCATGATACCCCCGGGATGTCCAAGTCTGACAATATCCTCTTTCACTTCAAGGATATCCGATAGAATCGTATCATTCAGGAAGGCGGCGGTCGTCGTACAGATGGCTCCGGTGATGGCGAGTGCCTGATGGGGCTTCTGCATGCTCATCATGCGGATCAGGCAGTCGATGTCGGAAGCGTGGTGGGTGGTCCCGACCACATCCACATAATCTTTCGGAGGTGCGATGATGGTCATCTTCGGGATGGCCGGTGACAGACGGGTTGAGTCTTCTTTGGATGCAAAACCGCATAGTTCAGCTGCCCGGGAACGGATATCTTCCAGTTCCGCAAGCTTTTCAGCAGAGAAATCCTCGGGAAGCTCGGTTCCCTCCAGTCCGACGTCCCTTGCATGCACGAACACAAGGGGGTTGGCGGCATCGACGATGGATACAGGGATGGTGCTCCCGCTTCCTGTAGTCATCGAATCAACAGGATTTCCAGTAGGGTAGACCCGTCCCGTCACGGCCCCTTCAGCATTTGAGAACGAAAGGTAAATTGGCGAACCGGATCCGGGTACACCAGGAATGGTCGTAGTCCCTTCGGTTTTCACCCTGCCGTCTTCCACTTCCACTTCTGCCGTGATGACTTTATTTGTATTCGTATTAAGGATCCTGACGGCAGTGAGTGGTTCCTTCACCTTTACCAGCCCCTGCTCAATGGCATACGGTCCCACCGCTGACGAGATGTTACCACAGTTTCCGCTGAAGTCCACCATCTGATTTCCGATGCTCACCTGGGCGAAGGTATACTCGATATCGATCCCCTCAATGGAGGAAGCCTGGATGATGGCAGCCTTGCTCGTCAGGGAATTCGCCCCTCCGAGACCATCAATCTGACGCTGATCGGGGCTCCCCATGATATCCAGGAGAAATTCCTCCCAAAGGGAACGGTCCCCGGGCATATCCTTTTTATTCAGGAACACTCCTTTACTCGTACCTCCGCGCATGATCACAACTGGAACTTTCATAGAAAAAACCACCTTTCAGGAATCCACTTTTGTTGCTCCCTATAGTATGATAAGAATAGCTATAAGTAAAATAGATAATTTAGTCGTAAACATCAAAAAAATACTTATAATCAGGAGTGATTTGCATGGATGAAAAGGATTGGACCGCTCTCAGCGTCCTGCTGGAAGAGAAGAACATCAGCAGGGCTTCAGAGCGGCTTTACATCTCCCAGCCGGCATTGACGTACCGCCTTAAAAACCTGGAGAAGGAGTTTGGAATCAATCTATTCTATAAGATCAAAGGGGGGATCGAGTGGACGAGTGAAGGCTTGTATCTGGCCCAGTACGCTGAAGAAATGCAGGAGAAGCTTCAAAAGACGAAGGACTATATGCTCAACATGCGAGATGATGTGCGTGGCACATTGCGACTCGGTGTATCAAGCAACTTTGCCCAGTACAAGCTTCCGAAGATCCTGAAAGAATTCTCAACCCTCTATCCGAACGTCCAGTTCAGCGTGAAGACGGGGTGGAGTACGTTCATTAAAGGGCTGCTCGATTCATCAAGCGTCCAGCTTGGCATTATGCGAGGGGATTATCAATGGAACGGGAAGAAGAAGCTCCTTCATAAAGAAAGACTTTTTCTCATATCGAAGAACGAAGTCGATATCGAACGTCTGCCGGAGCTTCCGTTCATTCAATATAACACCGACTCCTCTTTGAAAAACCTGATGACGGGCTGGTGGAATGACCGCTTCAATGAACCGCCCTCAACGACGATGGATACGGATCGCCAGGGAACGTGCAAGGAAATGGTCAAGCATGACCTCGGTGTCGCCATCCTGCCTGAGATCTGTCTGCGACCCTCCGACAACCTGTATACGTACGGATTGACATACGAAGACGGGACGCCTGTCCAAAGGGATACATGGCTCATGTATAATGAATCTTCCCTTCAGCTTGCGACGGTGAAGCACTTTGTGGACTTTTTGAATCAGCACGTCGATATCTCTGTTGGATTATAAAAAATACTTATATGCATAAGTAAAAATTCTATATTTTACTTATTTGTAAGCGTCCCATATTCTTATAGTATCAATTTTCTGAAAAAACAGATCGGTAATTGAAAGCGTTTTCTATAAGGAGGATGAAATGATGCTTACATTTTTAGGTATTTCTATGGTGGTTGTCTTTACGTATTTGATCATGTCGAAAAAACTTTCGCCGGTGGCTTCACTTGTACTCGTGCCTGTCATATTCGGCATCATAGGAGGGTTCGGACTGCAACTGGGGGATATGATGCTCGAAGGATTGAAGACCGTTGCGCCTTCAGCGGCCCTCTTATTATTCGCCATCCTGTTCTTTGGGATCATGATCGATGCGGGGCTGTTTGATCCCCTCATCCAGAAGATGATGAAGATCGTCAAAGGTGACCCACTCAAGATCGCCATTGGGACGGCCGTGATTGCCATGACTGTCGCCCTTGATGGGGACGGGACGACTACCCACATGATCACAATCTCCGCGATGCTCGCCCTGTACCTGCGCATCGGGATGAACCCGCTGATCCTCGCCACGATTTCGCTCATGTCTGTCAGCATCATGAGCGGCATGACGCCCTGGGGAGGACCGGCGACCCGGGCCATTGCCGCTTTGGGACTTGATGCGAATGAATTCTTTATCCCGATGATCCCGACGATGTTGTCCGGGATGGGTGCAATCCTCCTGATGTCATACTTTCTTGGAAAGAAAGAACGGGAGAGGATCGGCGTCATCTCCCTTGATGAACATAGCACAGAGGAGTTGAGCCAAAACGAGGCCGCAGCATCATTTGCCCTGGAAGAGAGCTGCAAGCGTCCAAAACTCCGCTGGATCAACCTGATCCTCGTCGTGACGGTTATGACCATCCTGGTCATGGGCCTCATGCCGATCCCGGTGCTTTTCCTTCTCGGCTTCGTCTTGGCCACCGTCATCAACTATCCGAATCTTGAAGAACAGAAGGAGCGGATCCTCTCCCATGCGGGGAATGCCATGACCGTCGTGCTTCTTGTATTCGCAGCAGGGATCTTCTCCGGAATCTTCTCGGGTACGG
The DNA here is from genome assembly GCF_001274775.1 of Rossellomorea marisflavi. Lineage (GTDB taxonomy): Bacteria > Bacillota > Bacilli > Bacillales > Bacillaceae_B > Rossellomorea > Rossellomorea marisflavi. The sequence goes on along the minus strand of NZ_LGUE01000004.1, from coordinate 241,055 downwards.
AAATGGTCAATGCCATTTCGAATTCCCTCGTCTCGATCATCCCGGAGTCCGTGGGGAAATTCTTCCCTCTCGTCGTGGCCATCACGAGCATGCCATTCACCTTTGTGTTATCAAACGATGCATATTACTTCGGGGTGCTTCCAATCCTTGCAGAAGCAGGAGCGGCATATGGGGTGAGTCCGCTTGAAATCGCACGGGCGTCTGTCCTCGGGCAACCGGTCCATTTCCTGAGTCCGCTTGTGGCATCCACGCTGTTGCTGGTAGGGATGGTGAAAACCGATATTGGTGATCTTCAGAAATATGCCATCAAATGGGCGCTATTCTGTTCCGTCATCATTATCATCGTTGGTTTCATCACAGGAGCCATTCTCTAATAAAAGAAGCAGGGACCTCAAAGGGTCCCTGCTTCTTTGCGTATATGGGCTTCTTGAATGATGGCGGATATTCGCTCAGCGAGCGTCATCACGGTGTACAGGCGGGTGTCATTCAGGAACTGGGAAGAGGGAAGGGGATCGGCGGAATTCACAATCCCCTGGAAGTGACAGTCCCCGACTTCAGGAAGCATCTTCTCGAGTGCCTTCCCCGGGGTGAGGGGGCCGGTGTTGAAAAGGATGGAACCGACCGCATCTTGTTTCCCGAGTGCAGCGTCCACCGTCATGATGAATGGGTCACGGTGCGTTTTCTGGATGGCTTTCAACGTTGGTTTAAGATTAAAAGCGTGAATGGGCGTTTCAAGGGTTCCATAGACAGGTGAAGGGATCGAAAACCGGGTGAGCATCGTTCCGACAAGTGGCCCCAATGAATCTCCTACGTACCGATCGGATCCAATACAGAAAATGACGAGGGTGCGTCCACTTTCCTCCATATCGGTCAGCATCGATTGAAGCAGTTGGAGGAGGGTCTCCGTTTCGTATTCCCTGGATTGTGCCGAGATCCACACTGGCAGATCGGGCTGGCTTCTATCGAATGAACGCATCTCTCAAGCTCCTTTCCATGTGGTCGTACTTCCATTATACATGCAGCCGGTGTGAAAGGATTTCCTCATCATGACAAACCTTTAACAAGTTGGACCAGGTTGTCCACGACACTTCCCTCACCGGACTTTCCGGCGTGTACGAAATAGAAGGGCCGGTAGACAACAAAAGGATCGATGGGGACAAGTTTCCCCTGCCTGAGCTCCTCTTTCACCATGGAAGTGGAAAGAAAAGCAATCCCAAGGCCCCGGATGGCGAGCTGCTTGATGAGGGAGTGGCTGCTTGCCTCGAGGATTTCCACAGGCTGGATTCGCTCTGATCGCAGGAGATCATCCGCATATTCACGCGTTCCGGAACCCAGCTCTCTCAAAATGATGGGGGACGATTCCAGGCTCATGCGATTGCTGGCAAAGAAACGGATCTCATCTCGTGCGATGACTTCTACCTGGAAGGGCTCGAGCCCCTTGGTCCCTTCCACAAGAGCAAAATCGATTTCGCCGTGATTCAGTTCCTCCACGATCGTCTCATGATTGTTGATCCTGAGCTGCAGATGGGCATGGGGATACATCAGCTTCAGCTGTTTCACAAAGTCAGGGAGCAGGACATCGCTTACTGTATGCGTGGACCCGATCCGAAGATGGAACTCTTCCTTTTCATCATGGATGTGCTCCATGGAACGGGCGATTTCCAGCATCTTCTTTCCTTGTTCATATACCTTCTGTCCAGCAGGCGTCAATTGAAAGGCGGGTGAATTGGAAGAGCGGCTGATGAGGGCAACGCCGAGTGCCTGCTCGAGCTTCTTAATATGGACGCTCACCGTCGGCTGGGACAAATTCAGGAATTCACTCGTCTTCGTAAAATGCTGCAGCTGCGCAAGGGTGACGAACGTCCGGATCCAATCGATTTGCATAGGTGCACCTCCATTACGAAACGTAATAAACACTATTCGTATTATTCATTTCTATTATAAACTTCCCCGCTGTATAATTAAAGGGAAGGAAGTGAACAGAAATGGAATGGATTTATTTTATCATCGGTGGTGCGTTCATCGGGATCCTGTCAGGGTTTTTCGGGATAGGTGGAGGAATCGTTTTGACTCCGACGCTCCTGGTCCTCGGCTATGACCCGAGTCAGGCAATCATCCTCTCCTTGATGCTGACCCTTGGATCCACGGTGACCGGCACGATTTCTCATATACGATTGAAAAATGTAAACGGACGACTTGCCATCATCCTCGGCATCGCTGGTGTAATCGGGTCAACGGTCACGGCGCCATTCGTGAAATGGCTTGAAGCATCAAATGGTGCATCCCTCGTCATCTCCATCGCCTATATTGCCATTCTTGGATGGTTCTCCTATCAATTCTTCAGGAAGGAGAAGTCCGATGCGAAACCGAAAGGCAAGGGTGCCGTTCCGGTGATCGGGTTCATCACAGGGGTCATTTCATCCCTCATGGGTGTCAGCGGTGGATTCGTCATGACGCCGCTCCTGTCAAAATGGATCAGGCTGGACCTGAAAAAAGCGATCGGAACGAGCATCACGGCTGCCTCCATCATCGTCCTGTCCGGGATCGGTTCATACATGGCAGCAGGAGAAACACTTGACTATCGCCACGGCGTCCTTCTCATCGCAGGCGCACTGATCGGAACACCAATCGGCTCAACCCAGCTGAAGAACTTTGCAACGGATAAGGTGAAACGCATGCTCGCATTTCTGTATATCATCGTAGCAGCAAGCGTCATCCTCAAGCTGCTTCAGATCCCGACCCTATCCTTGATTCTGATCGGCGCTGCCATGGTTGCCTTTTTTGCGGTCTTGATCAACAAGCAGAGAAAAGAGCCAAGTGCATCAGCTTAGGTAAAGAGACGAAGCCCGCGTCCTCTGACGCGGGCTTCGTTTTTATGTTGTAGCGGTGATGGAACGGGCCATACGAAACCAGTTTATATAAACCAGGATGATGAAAAATATACTGATCCCTAAGGGAAGCCCATAATGGGGTCCCTCGAACACGGTATTATAAAAGTCGATCGGGGTCATGGCAATGGCTGCGACCATACTGATTAAGGCTAGGATGATCACAGATAGCCTGCGATTACCGGCATTCCGGATAATAAACAGTGCAGTGGTGCACAGCAGCCATAAGCTAAGGACGAGTAGTGCATGAGAAATGCGATCCTCGAGATGGGTGTGAAGAAGGTATACGACAAATGATAAGATCGCTATCGCCACAATCGGGATCACCATGAGAATATTCAGCTGCACCAAAGCGGGCTTGCGGACAATGGCTTCTTTTACTTCTAAAAATGATATGACACTATAATAAGACAGCGCACCTAAAGGCAGGGATAAAACAAGGATCATACATACCACTTCATATTAATTATTCTTGTATAATAATACATGGGTTTTCTGGAAAAATCTATAGAAAACCTGCTCCCTATGGTATGATGGTAGAAGTGTTTTGAAAGAATATCCATGAACTGAAACTCTTGCCGGTGTTGAACCGTATAAGAATATGGAACATCATTGCCTGGAATTCACGTAGGGAGCTTAATGCTGTATGGACTTGGAATCAGTAGAACAAATCATCGCCAATTATGGCTATATTGCCGTCTTTTTATTACTCACATTGGGGATCGTCGGACTGCCTGTCCCGGATGAGGTCCTGATGATGCTGGTCGGATATTTCACAAATGTCGGGACCCTCAACTATGAACTGGCCGTATTGTTCAGTTTTGGAGGGGCCCTTGTTGGGATGACCATCAGTTACTTCATCGGCTACAAAGCCGGTCGACCGTTCCTTGATAAATATGGGAAATGGGTCGGGCTGAAGGAAAAGCGTATGCGAAGGGTCGAAAAGTGGATGGAGAAGTACGGATCGTATTCCTTGATCATCGGCTATTTCATTCCTGGCGTACGGCATATCACCTGCTATTTTTCCGGGATTGCCCGCATGGATCTTAAACAGTACTTCCTGTTCGTTGCCATCGGATCCCTTCTTTGGACGTCGGTCTTCATCACCATCGGGAGGCTGGCAGGTGTGGTGACATTATGAAAAATCCATCGGCAACAGCGATGGATTTTTTCGTTTTCAACTATTCATGGAACGTGAAGCAATCCTTGTAAGTTGCTGAAAAATTTGCGACGATAAAAAGGTTACAAAAAGCCTTATTCATTGTTATCCTTTTCTAATTCTTTCTTAAGCTCGAGAAGCAATTCAATCTGCCGGTCCTGTTTTTCCTGGACACGTTTTGAATGGTCCCTGATTGCTGAAATCATGAATCCGAAACCAAGGATTAGGGTAAGAATGACTAAGCTAATGATACATATGCACTCCAATCGATTATTTTTGGGAGGTACTTAAAATGGAAAATGAAAAACTCGATAAACGTTCCCTGCAGGCGGTCTCCCTGACAGCTGTCCTGCTGGTGGCCTCCATTCTCGTGTTCCCGATCGGGAAGCTGGTGAAAGCCGATCTGTGGTTGCCCATCGCCCTGTTTGCCTTGATTGACGCGGGCTTCATCTTGGCTCTCTTCATGGGGATGAGGTCACAACAACGCTTCGTGAAGCTGTTCAGCATTCTGGCAAATGGCGTTTTTATCATCGTGACCAGCTTCATGATCTATCTGCTGCTCATTGCCAACGGGATATCCGAGCCGTGATTTCTTTATAAAAGGGTTTCCAGGAAGTGCTTGATCTCCTGGTAGACCATCATCTTATCTTTTCTAGTAGTATATTTGAACACTTTAGATATTCATTTCATAACAAAAAATATCCACTAATATGAAAGTTGAAAAGGAAGCTCTTCAAGGGGAAAGTGTAATTTTATCAAATCAGTTAAAAAAGAAAGGATATCATTAGAATAGATATCCCTTCTTCAGGTTCATTATAAATACATTTATTCAATTTAATTACATTAAGTAGTCATAAGAAACCATATTCGAACTAACTGAATGTAATCCGTTCAATTTGTTCGCGAACGGTTTCTAGATCGGCTTTTACCTTTTGGGAAGTATCGTGAAGTGCAGTGATGGAATTGCCCTTATGTTCACTAAGTTGATAGATTATATCTTCGAAGAGCAATTCTAATTCTCCATGTAGAGAAGAAGATACGCCGTTTAAAATGTTGATCTCAGCTAGTTTAAATTGATCCAAAATTGCATTTTGAAGGAAGGGTTTAAATTCATTCACAATGTTAGGGAAACCAAAGAATACTCTAGTTAGTCCATCTCTAACTCCACCCAGTGTTCCAGTAATCTCTTCAAGCGGGGCGATTGCTGACTCAGCTATAGCATTCACTTTATTTGCAAGATTCGAGTATAGCCCCAAGAAATCCATAGGAATGGCGACTGAGTCTATCTTAGCTTTTGACTTAATTTGCAGGATTGTTGCTTCAAGGGACCCTTCTAGTGCTGAAACAATTCCTATTAGGGTTCCTACTACTGCTTGGATAATGTTATTCCCAAAAGCAGTGAGAATGGCGATGCTTTCATCGAGAATCAGATCACCTAATTTCATACCAACTAGCATATGGTCTGATTCCGTTAATGGTTCCCCAGAACTATTCAGCATCGAAGGAGCGACTGCAAGTAATGAGCCCTTATTTGTGATTGAGTCAGCCAAATTTTTATCACGCATGACCATCTCTGCCCTGACGAAATTTGTTTTAAAGTTAAACAGTTCAATATGCTTTGACACTTTCTCAATATTCTGGTTGACGATTTTGTAATGTGCGTTTAAATCATTTACAAACACATCTTCTACAACCTGTTTCCCACCGCTTAAAAGTGTGGGTATTAAGTGCTCGCTCAATTGCTTGAAACCTTGTAGTAGATCTACTATATTCTCTTTGAATTGAGAGAGCAACTCACGTGGGGGTTCAAATATATTAGCTACATTTAGGTCAATGTTGACAATATGCTCTACTAGCTCAAGCGGGGGAGAGTCCAGTACCTTATTTATGGACCTGACAAAGGATTCTGCTTTACCCAATAGGGCGATCCAAATGTCCAACTCCAATAGGATAGGAGCAGCTAAGGTACTCATGCCTTTGAACAAGGGATGACTGAAATGTGACTCAGTAATTTCTTCAATTTTATCTTGGAGTTCATTCAATCGTGCAGTGAACCTTTCTCCTTCTTGTTCTACTAGTGATTGTGACTTATTCATATAACTATCTATACTTGTATACTTACCGTGAACCGACAAATCATCCCCGATCATAGCCTTCGAGAGTTTAGCAAGAGCCTCGGGTGTAATATCAATGCGCTCAGTATTTCCGCTGTATAAAGGCTCTCCTGTCCAGATACTGGTGATTATATGGTCATCGGCTGCAACATTTATCTTCTCTCCTGCCACTACATAATGTTCATTGTCGCCGTAAAATCCAGTATGAAAAGGTCCGAGATTTTTAAGTTTATCATCGGCAAAAGGGAAACCAAATGATATATCACGTCTTTCTCCTGGAATTCGTTTATCAAGATCTAATCCTATAAGAGCTGTTGTTAAAACGTCATTGTCTCCATAGTAATTTATTATATTTTTATATTCTTTGTTAGGGTCCATCATTCCTTTGGGTAGTAATGCGGGGTCTAAAGTTACACACCTAAGGTTGTCTTCGTCTTCAGGATGCTTTACTACTATACTTGAGGCTAACGGTCCACCAAGTGAATTACCTGCAACGGAGGTCACGCCGCCAAGTGAATCGTATTTTTCTTTCATTTCCACATAATAACTATCAGCAGCTTCCAATTGTCTTACATTGATATCGCTAAGAAGTTGAGCATCAGTTAAAAGGTCCATTTTTCCATTTTTCTTTTGACCTTGAGTACCTTGGTAAATTATTGAAACCTCTCCGTTTTTTAGGTTTTGAACAGTCATGGCGTCAAGACCTGTGGGATCTTCATATCTAGTATCTAACACTAAAAATTTTGTTCCGTTTACTTTAAATATAGTGTCTTTACTTAAGTCTTTATATGAATGGTACCCGGCAAGCTCTACTAGATCTGGGTCTGATGTTTTTGCCTTTATGTTTGTATTTGTTTGGCTCATTAGTAATCACCCTAATTTTTTTTTATTCCCTCGAAAACTTCTAAACTTATAGAGTTTTTCTTGTAACCTTCCGACGATTCTTTATCAATATAGTTATCGTTTATCTGGATAACATAAGTTCCACTAGGGAGATTATTGGACGTTTCTAATGATTCCTTAACTTTGTTGAAAGTGTCTTTATTGGGTTGCTCTTTAGCGGTTTTCATGAAAAATTGTATAGAGAATAAAAAGTCCTCGTTATTAATTTCTTTTATAGAATTTATTATTTCATCGGTATTCTTTTGTGAGCTACTAATATAGAGGTCATAAGCATCTTTAAGGGCTTCTTCGGCATCCAATGGCTGGACAATGTAGTAAGGTGTCATAAAGCCGTTACCCCCAACATTCTGCAGGGCTTCAATTTTTCTACCAACAATGTTTTTGTCTTCTTCTATTAGCGATTCAATTAGAGAGTCCAAATTTTTAAATTCATCCTTCATCTTCAAGGCGTACAATCCTGTTTCAATCCCTTTCTCTACTTCACCTTCCAACGTCCAAACTTTATCAGACAATACTTTTTGATTATCTGAGTCAATTGGAACGATTGCTGTAGAGTAAAAATGTACGTCACCAATAGACTCAAAGAAGACTGTGACTCCATCTTTGTTTCCTACCATGTTGTGAACTTCTATATCCGTATTATACTTTTCTTTCAGATAATCCTTAGTCGCCTTTACTACTTCATCCTTATGCTCTTTAGCTATCTTTTCGTTTTCTTCTCCTCCAGGTAGGTCATACCCCTCACCAGTATAGGTGAGTGCGCTTTCAAACCTATCTTCAGGGCGATCATCGACTCCCTGCTTCGTATCCGTCTTCTTCGCTTCTGATTTTTTTCCGCTGTCCACTCCAAAACAACCTCCTAATAATAATGAGATGCTTATACCACATAAGAACAGTTTCCATTTATGTTTCATGTGTTAACAATCCTCCTAATGGGATGATGTACGTAAAAGAACTTCTTTATTGTAAAAGAAACTGTAAAGTATTAACAGGTGAATGTACCCATAAATTCAAAAACAGGAAAAACGTCACCAGGAAGGATTGTCTTGCCATGAATCTTTTGTCATTCGGATTTGTGATTATTCCGAGGAGTTTGAGTCTTTTGTCACCTGAAATACCATTACCCTCCAGTTTATGGATTTAACCCTCTTGATGGGAAATTTTATTTATTTATCCTGTATCAATATGATGCATTCAACTTCTTCCGTCTCTTGCTTTGAAACGGGAATCGAGGACCTATGTAGTGGCACTATTTAGGTTTGAGCTGTCATTTAGTCTCAGCTGTCACTTTTATTTCAATCTTTCTTAGTCTAAATGACCAGCGTGTCCCCTTCTTTAGTTTGAAAATATAAGGGATCACTCGTTACATCTGAATATTCAGAAATTATATTGCCAAACGGCGGACGTCCTTCTAAAATGAAAGAAATGAGACCGGGGAGGTCAGTGGGATGAATGTATCGCTGCAGACAAAGCTTCTGGTCTTGATCCTGACGTTGCTGTCATCGGTCATCCTTCTCTTGAGCGGCACGTTTGCTTATTTTGAATCAAAGGAAACGGAGCAGGAAGTTGGTCAGTTGGCCCTGCAGGTGGCGACGACGGTGTCCCTTATCCCTGGTATCCGGGAAGCGTTTCATACAGAGGATCCAGCGAAGATCATCCAGCCCATGACGATCCAGATGAAGGAGCAGGTGGGGGCGGAGTTCATCGTGGTAGGGAATAAGGACAGCATTCGCTATTCCCATACGCAGCAAGAGAAGATCGGCAAGCGGATGGTGGGAGGGGATAATGACCGGGCCCTCATCAATGGAGAGTATTATACGTCCAAGGCCGTCGGTTCCATGGGTCCGTCCCTGCGCGGAAAGGCGCCGATTTTTGATGATAACGGGAAGATCATCGGGCTCGTGTCCGTCGGCTTCCTCGAGGAGGATATTCACACGCTGTTCATTCACAAGCTCCGTACGTATGGGATCGTCTCGATTCTCGTATTGGTGGCAGGAGCCGTGGGGGCGGTCCTTCTGGCGAAAAATATCCGCCGCGATACACACGGGTTGGAGCCGAAGGAGATTGCGGCTCTGTACCGGGAGCGGAATGCCATCCTCCTTTCCATAAAAGAAGGGATCATCGCCGTGGATGAGAAGGGGTTGATCACGATGATGAATAACTCTGCGAGGAAGCTCCTTGGTGTGAGTGGGCGGAAGACCCAGGTGCCGGTACAGGAAGTGATACCGAATACGGAAATGTATGATATCCAGCGGAACGATATTTATGAAAACGATCAGGAAATGCTCCTGAACGGAAAAGTGGTAATCGTCAACCGGACACCGATCATGGATAAGAACGGGATTGTCGGAGCAGTGGCGAGCTTCCGTGAGAAGACGGAAGTGACGGAAATGATCAATACCCTCTCAGAGGTCCGGCAGTATTCTGAAGATCTTCGTGCCCAGACCCATGAGTTCACCAATAAGCTGTATGCCATCTCGGGCCTTCTGCAGTTGGAGGAATATGAGGAGGCCATCGATCTCATCCACTCAGAGGCCGACGTGCATGGAAGCCAGAACCGGATCGTGTTCGAACAGATCCATGATCGCAAGGTGCAGGCCATCCTATTAGGAAAGATCGGGAAGGCATCTGAATATAAAGTGACGTTCAGCATCGATCCAACCAGCTTTTTGAAACCGTTACCAAAAAGGGTTGCCATGAGTGACCTAATCACCATACTGGGAAACATCATGGATAATGCCTTTGATGCCGTTGCTCACAAGGAGACGAGGGAAGTCACTTTCTTTACCACCGATATCGGGAAGGATATTGTGTTCGAAGTCGCCGATACCGGAGCCGGGATCCCTGACGATGTGGATGTATTCCAGCGTGGGATCTCTTCGAAACAGGGGAAGAACCGGGGAGTGGGATTGACGCTGGTGAAGGAGACGGTCACAAGGCTTGGCGGAACGATTGAGCTTCATGTACCGAAAAGCGGAGGGACGGTCTTTACCGTGTTCATTCCAAAAGAAGAGAAAAGGGGAGAAGAAGGATGATCAAAGTGATCATAGCGGAGGATGATTTCAGGGTGGCGTCCATCCATGAGCGATTCCTCCAGAAGATCGAAGGGGTCACCGTTGCCGGGAAGGCCCTGAACGGGGAGGAAACCCTCCGCCTGCTGGGAGAAGAGGAAGCGGATCTATTGCTTCTCGACATCTACATGCAGGATCAGCTCGGGACGGATCTCCTGCCGGCGATTCGTAGCCAATTCCCCCATGTCGATGTGATCATGATCACTGCGGCGAACGACCGGGAGCTTGTGGCGACGGCCCTCAGGAACGGGGTTCTTGATTACATCATCAAGCCCGTATCCTTGAAGCGGTTCACCTCCACCTTGCAGCAGTACCAGAAGAGAAGGGAGATGCTGAAGGAGAAGGAAGAGGTCAGCCAGGCCACCATCGACCGGTTGCTCGGTCTGCATCAAACGCCGCTGAATGGAAGCGGCATGCCGAAGGGGATCGATCCACTCACCTTGAGTAAGGTGAAGGCGATCGTGGAGGATACGGGCAAAGGAATCTCAGCTGAAGAAATGGGCTCCAGGATGGGGGCATCCCGTGCAACGGCGAGGCGGTATCTGGAGTACATGGTCTCAACGGGGGAAGGAACGGCGGAGCTTGAATACGGAATCGTAGGCAGGCCGGAGCGTAAATATTTCATGGCAAAATAAGAAGGAAGCTCTTCCCGCGGAAAGCTTCCTTCTTATTGTTCTAGCTTTTCCCTTGAAGTTTCCGTACTTCCTCGCTGTGAAAAGGTGTTCCGGTTACTTCATCCACAATGGAGAACGGGTTCCCGTCGGGATCGTTGAAATCGAAGGCTTTCATACCCCCGAAATCTTCAATCGCTGTGACCGTGACACCGTGCCTTCTGAAACCTTCATGAGTGGCTTCAATATTCTCCGTGAGGAAATTGAAATACGCATTCTTCCTATCGCCTTTGATCGTGAACTCGGTTTCCTGACGGGACTCCACCTTTACCAGGGCAAGCTGGGTGAGCCCGTCAGGCAGGCAATACCCGACCCCGTCTTCCCACTCGTCGATTTTCTTCACCCCGAGATGCTCCTCATACCACGCCATTGAACGCTCCAAATCCGTCACCGGAATAAAGATGGATCCTACTCGAAACATCCTGACACCTCCTTTAATTGGAAAAGATCTTTCTATCATCTATTCGCTATGAGTCTGGAAATCCCTTCAATAAAGGATGCAGGCTGAAAAGCATTGAGTATGCTGGATTTTTCTGAAATAATAGAATTGGATAATTTATGAAAAGGGGATTGATCATGACAATGTCATACACACCACCCAAGCATATTGTTTCTGCGGCCGTGACCGTGCTGAACGAAAAAGGGGAAATCCTTTTGATCAAGGGGCCGCGAAGGGGATGGGAGATGCCGGGTGGGCAGGTCGAAGAAGGAGAATCCCTGACGGACGCAGCCATCCGGGAGACGAAGGAAGAGTCGGGTATCGATATCGAAATCGTGAAATTTTGTGGAATCTATCAGAATGTGAAGCAATCGATCTGCAACACCCTCTTCCTTGGTAAGGTCATCGGCGGTGAGCCGACGACATCCGCGGAGAGCCTGGAAGTGGGGTTCTTTCCGGTGGATGTGGCTCTGAGCATGGTGACCCACTCCAACTTCCGCCAACGGATTGAAGATTCGCTGGAGCACACCCGTCATCCCATCCACGTGGAGTTTAATCAATGAGGCTGGCCGTCCTTACCGTAGGGAAGACCCACAGCGGAAAAACCACCTTTGCCCGGACGCTGGAAAGGGAGCTGCCTGATTTTATCGTCCTCGATCAGGATCTTCAGGCAGAGTTCATCAACACCCACTACCGGAAGCTTGTCCCCGAGAAGGGCCCAAATACATTCAAAATGGCTCTTTCACAGACCATTTTAAACCATGCGGTCGAGCATACCGGACATCATATCATCCTGAGCAACTCCAATCTGGACCGGGATGGGAGGCGTGACCTGCTCTCAAGATTTGGACAGAAAGGCTTCAAGACGATCCTGGTCGACTTTCAAATCCCCGATTCCGTCCTTTTCAAACGGATCGGTGAATCGGGCCGCAGCACGACGATCTTTAGGACGACCACCACTTCATATGAAGAAGTGGTGCAGAGACAGAACGGCTATCACGGAAACGGCCCCTCTGAAGGAGAAGCTGATCATCTCCTTACCATCAGGAGTGAAGAGGAGGTGATCCGCATAATCGATGCGATAAAAAAGATAAAAAGTATAGAAGAATAGAAGGAATCGGAAGTATCTCTGTAGAATTAAGAACATACGTTCTAAAACAAGGAGGTACACATGCAGAAAATCAAAGATCAATTAACCGATTCATATAATGCTGCTGCCATCTCCAGGGATCGCGAGCTCAAGGAGGATTGGAAGGCGGAAGTGCGCAGCCACTTCCTGTCGCTCCTGATCAGGGAAAATAAGACCAGACTCCTTGAGATTGGAGCCGGGTCAGGGCAGGATAGCGTAGTTTTCAAAGAAGCAGGACTGGATACGTTCAGCACCGATCTGTCACCGGAAGCAATCCGGCTGTGCAAAGAGAAAGGGCTTAAGGCAGAGGTCATGAGCTATGATTCGTTAACGTTCCCCGATGGAGCGTTCGATGCCGTATGGGCGATGAACTGCCTGCTACACTGCCCGAAGGATGAACTTCCCGGCGTACTTGAAGGGATCAAAAGGGTACTGAAGCCAGGCGGGGTCTTTTTCATGGGTGTCTACGGAGGCAAGGATTCAGAGGGGATATGGGAAGGGGATTTCTATGAGCCTAAACGATTCTTTGCCCTCTACACGAATGAACGATTGAGAGAGATCCTTGAACGGCATTTTAAGATCGAATCGTTTCGGTGCCTGGCAAAAGAAGAGCTGGGCAGGGATCTCGATTTTCAAGGAATCATCCTTCGGAGATCACGGTAATCATGGACATCTATATAAAGGAACAAAAAGGGTACGCCTCCCAGATCGGGCATCTGGTATCCCAGATAAACTATGCACGGAAGACGACGCTTGATTCCATCGAAGGGTGCACACAGGAAGAACTGGATGGGCTTCTTTCGTCAGATGGTAACACCATCGGGGCATTGCTCCTTCATATGGCCGCCGTAGAGAAAGGATTCCAGATTGAATTCTTCGACGGACGGAATCCGAATGAAGTAGAAATGGAGGAATGGGGCGCGGCATACGGGCTGGGAGCCCGTGGCCGCAAGGAAATCGTTGGACACCCTCTTTCCTTTTATATCGAAAGATTGCATCGTGTCCGGCAGAAGACCCTCACAGTCCTTGCCGATAAACCGGATGAGTGGCTCTATGAGGAGTGCCGTTGGGACGGGTACCCTTCGAATCACTACTTCATCTGGTTCCATGTAATGGAGGATGAAATCAACCATAGAGGGCAGATCCGGCTCATTCGGAAAGCCCTGCAACAAGAAAGGAAGAGAGAGGCATGAACAGATTGAACCAAGGAGATAAGATCGGGATTTTTTCTCCATCCTCGCCTGCTTCGGCGCATTCAAAGGTGAGGTTTGAGCGGGCAAAGGCCTTTTTGGAAGAGAAGGGCTTTACCATAGTGGAAGGTGCCTTGACGGGTAAGCAGGATCATTATCGATCAGGGACCCCGAAGGAGCGGGCAGATGAACTGAATGAGTTGTTGCGACGCACTGACCTTGCCATGATTATGTCGGTGATTGGGGGGACGAATTCCAACAGTATGCTCCCCTATATCGATTATGAGGCGTTCAAGGACAATCCGAAGCTTCTGGTGGGCTACTCGGATGCGACGGCGATCCTGTTGGGCATCCATGCGAAAACAGGGATCACCACCTATTACGGACCATCCCTTGTGCCATCGTTTGGAGAGTTTCCTCCCTTGGTCGATGATACCTATCGTTTTTTTGAAGACTATTTCATGAACGACACGGTCGTACCGTATGAAGTCCCGATGCCTCCTTTCTGGTCGGATGAACCCGTGAACTGGGCGGAGAAGACGACGGATAAGACGCTCTACCGGAATGAATGGGTGACAGGAAATCCTGGTAGCGCAGAAGGAAGGCTTATGGGCGGCAATGTCAGCACCATGTATGGCTTTATCGGCTCAGAGTATTTTCCCGAAGTGAAAAAAGGGGACATTCTCCTGATTGAGGACTGCGGCAAGCATGCCTCTGTCGTAGAGAAGAATTTTGCCATGCTGAAGGTTCATGGACTGTTCGATAAGGCGGCGGGAATCATTCTTGGGAAGCATGAACAGTTCGATGATGGGGGGACGGGAAAGAAGCCACTTGATTTCCTCTTGGAGCAGCTCGATGGAAGAGAACTGCCGGTCCTTGCGGAGTTCGATACGTGTCATACTCACCCGATGCATCCTCTGGCAATCGGAAAACGGATCAGACTCGACGCGGGAGAAAAGACGGTGACGTGCGTAGAGGAGTGGATATAAGAAGAAAAGGCACCCAGTGGGCGCCTTTATCACTTTAATTCTTTTTTCATCAGTTTATGGGGGATGTCTGCTTCATAGAAGATCTCGGGCTCGGATACATATCCAAGCTTATGATAGAACCCTTCGGCATGGGTTTGACCATGCAGCTTTACGCGGCTCAGGCCCTGCTCAGATGCGATGTCTTCAAGCTCCTGGATGATATGGCGCCCAACGCCGCCTTTCCTGAATGGCTCACGGATGCAGATGCGCTCAAGTTTCCCGGTTCCTTCCACTGTGCGGATGCGACCCGTACCAACCGCCTTCCCGTCCTGATAAATAAGGATGTGGGTGCAATCGGCTTCGAGGTTGTCGTAAGCATCGTATTCTTCATCATCGGGGGTACCCTGTTCATCGATAAAGACTTCTTTGCGGATGGCGAATGCTTCTTTCAATTCGTCTTCTGTTACGATTCTCTTGATGTTCACTGGCTTCAGTCCTTTCAGAGCTAATGATTAAGAGTATAGCGGAATAGCTTAGGCTTGTATACTCAGAAAGGATTCGTCGCCCACTGAAGGGATTGCTTGATGAAGATGCGGCGGTCCAGCTTGAGAAGTGATACCATGTGCTCGGCCAGATCTTCGGGCTGCATATATTTACTCGTGTCGGTTTCTTCGAGCTTATCACCAAACGTAAGGTCTGTGGCTACTAAACTCGGATTCAAGGTCATGACGCGGATATTATGCGGTCGCACTTCCTGCATGAGAGATTCAGAGAATCCCTGAAGGGCGAACTTCGAACCGCAGTAAGCAGAGCTTTTCGCTGTTCCTTTCAGTCCGCTGCTGGATGAGATCATGATGATGTCCCCGCCGTTTTTCTCGATAAGCTGAGGAAGGACGGTGCGGGTCACGTGGTAGGTGCCGAATACATTGACCTCGAAGGCACGCTTCCACTCTCCAGGCTCGAGTTCAAGGAACTCTCCGTATACACCGATTCCCGCATTGTTGATCAGGATGTCCGCATCACCGAGTGCGGATTGAAGCGAAGAAATAGCTGCTTCGACGCTTGAGAGGTCTGCAATATCAACAGGTGCCGTAACGGCCTTCACCCCATAGGTTCTGGCTTCTTCGGCCGTTTCCTCCAGGGCGGACTCCGTTCGTGCCATGAGTCCGAGATGGACGCCTGCTTTAGCAAGCTCAAGTGCGGTTGCTTTTCCGATGCCGCGGCCGGCCCCGGTAATATACGCGATCTTTCCTTCGATAGATTGTGCCATGCATGATTCCCCTTTCAATAGGTTCTTATGGACAGTGTACGGGGTCCGGGAGGGGCTTGCAAGGAATCACCATTGAAATGGAAGCATTGAAGACAGACTCAGGGTATCTCCACGCCAAGGTATGACGTTTCTGTTTCGATACGCAGCGTGTTGAATATTAAAAAGGAGGAGTGGTTTAATGGCGTATTCAAGTGTGACCATTCAAATGAGGATAAAGGATTTTTCGGAAGGTCTTGCATGGTATGAAATACTGTTCAATCGTAAACCGGACTTCGTTCCTCATGAAGGATTTGCCGAATGGGAATTGGTCCCGGGTTCCTGGTTCCAGCTGGCAGAAGGAGAGCCTGGAGGAGGTCCGATGCGAATGGGGGTGAGGTCTGTTGAGAAGGAGCGCGGGCGGCTGATGACTGAACTTGATCTGGAGATTGAACCGATACAGCGAAGAGACGGTGTGCCGGCATCTTGGTGTACATTTGAAGATCCTGAAGGAAACAAGATCGGCCTGTTTGAGGATCATCAGGATCAGCACCCGGTCATTCAAGTTGTAGAGGATTATTTTGTGGAGTGGTCAAAAGGATATGCTTCGAAAAGAAGTGAAGGAATCCGGGCATTTTTCTCCAAATCATTTACAGGATACTGGGCGAAGGCGGGTCTTGAAAGCATTGAACCCTATGGGCATGATTACGGTCTGGATGACGTATTGCGTCAGATTGATCGAGGAGAGAAACAGTTTCACCTCACCTCCTTGGTGGAAAGGGGCGGGGGTGAGGTCCTGCTAACAGGGCGTGAGACGAATATGATCCAGGGGATAGCCTACTCGGCACAGTGCCTGCTGGTTTGGCGGCTTGAGGATGACGGGTGGAAGCTGTTGAGGGAGCATATTGAGCTGGAAAGGTGATTGCAGGAATTGAGGACCGGCATGACGGTGCAGTCAAAAAGGTATTGATGCTTTTTTATAAAAAGAAAGCAAGTCTTCAAGCGGCTCCAACAATAAAATCAGGAAGAGTGAATAAAACCATGCAACTAACACTGAAAAACAACCGTGAAGTCACATTCAGAAAGTTCAAGGAAGAAGATTTTCCGGCAATCCACAGCCTCAATGAAAAGGAAGAGTGGAATAATCTTGTGAGTAAGAGGGAGCTGACCAAGGAGGCCTGGCTCGATTCCGGGATCGCCTATGTGGCTGAATCGGAGGGGGAGATCATCGGGTATATCCGCGGGCTGACGGATCAACACATCACCCTTTTCATCTGTGAACTATTGATTGACCAGAATTTCAGGGGATGCGGAATCGGAGCGAGACTCCTGGACTATGTTCACACCCTCTACCCGAGCACCCGGGTGGAGATGCTGGCCAGTTCCACGTCAAAGACCTTTTACGAGAAACAATCCTATCGCCCATTCTACGGTTTCCGCAAAACGTTTGAAGAAAGACATTGAATGCCATGAAATTTTATGTGGCGTCGAGCTTTAAAAACATTCCCATGGTGAGGGCCGTGACCGAGTCTCTTCGTGCAGCGGGACACCGACTGACGTATGATTGGACTCAAAATGAGCGGGCGAGCACCGCGAAAGACCTTGAACGTATCGGTCAAGACGAGAAAAGGGCGATCTTGGAGGCGGATGTGGTGATCGTCTTGCTTCCTGGAGGCAAAGGCACTCATGTCGAGCTTGGGATCGCACTTGCGTGGGAAAAAAGCATATACCTTTATTCGAAAGTACCATTGTCTTTGAATGATAGCACCACGTTTTATCATCTGCCGGAGATCCGGCACATTACAGGAGGATTGGACGAGTTTCTACTATTGATAAACAACCATTACACATATCAGGAGGCATCATATGAGCAGCATTGAGTGGATCATCTTTAACATCGAGGAAGTAAGAAGAAGGAGCACAAACGTGTGGAGGAGCATTCCAGAGGATAAGCTACATTGGAGACCGGATGCAGAAGCGATGAGCATGCTTGAAATGATCAGACATGTACTGGAAAGTGAACATTACTACCACCTAGCCATTAAGAACAAAGGAAGTCTGGACGCGTTCGACTCGCCGTTTGAAAGCCGGCCGTACACCAATGTAGAAGATGAGCTTGCCTTTGCTACTGGGTATCACGAGGCATTCCTGGAAACCATCCGTTCTTATACGGAAGAGGACCTCAAGGAAATCAGCATCGATCGAAGTGAATCAGGGTACGTTCGGGACTTGGGTGATATGCTTCTCCGTATTCCTTACCATGAGGCTGTACATACTGGTCAACTTCTCGATTATCTGCGCACGGCGGGGGTCAATCGTGTGAGAATCTGGGATTGAGTAAGCGGGCGCTCCTTATCATAGACGTCCAACAAGCCATGTTCAATGAAGGGGAACAAGTGCACAATGCAAATGCATTATTGCAGACAATCACTACCCTGAAAGCAAAAGCAGAGTCAATGGACATCCCAGTTTTTCTGATCCAGCATGAGGCGCCTGAAGGAAAGCCATTGGAACATGGGACATCAGGGTGGGAGATCCATCCACAGGTGAAAGGAGGGACGGTCATCCATAAATTGACCCCTGATTCCTTTCATCAGACGGATCTTCATGAACAGCTTCAGACACGGGGAGTGGAGGAACTCTTTCTTACCGGTATCCAATCAGAAGTGTGCGTAGATACGACGTGCAGGCGTGCCTTCAGCATGGGGTATAAGGTGACGCTCGTCTCCGATGCCCATAGTACCTGGGATTCAGGAGTCCTGAAAGCAGAAGACATCATCCAACATCATAATGGAGTCCTGCGGTGGTTTGCCGATGTGGCGCAATCAAGTCATATTATTGAATATTGGGAGAATGAAAGAAGCTGAATGATGGCTTCTTTTTTTGTTCAATTGGGTTTTAATTGTTTTATTTTCCAAAAACATCTTGTTTTGTAAGGTATCTTCTTTTATACTGTGCATATACATATACACAGTATAACACTTGAACATGGAGGTATTCGGATATGAATACGATTAAAGAAAGCATTTGGCTGGCAAGATTCGACTTCAGATATGTTGTGAAGCATATTCCGGTTGTGCTGTTGCTGGCAGCACTGTATGGATTCTTTTTTTCCGGAATCATGGAGGGGTATCTTGGAACGGTTCAACCTGCGTTTGATTTGTTCTTTTTTCTTTATCTTTTCTTTATGCCCGCATGGTCCCGTTCCAAAGACAGCCTCGCTCGGAGGATTGATGGAGATCTTTACGCAGCACCGGTCTTTTTGCTATTGAATCAGCTGCCAATCAAAAGGAGTGTGATCATCACGAGTAGATTCATCTGTCTTTATGTTCCCATCACGATTGGTACGGTGGGTGTTATGATCATGACCTATTATTTCTCTGATGCATTCAAAGAGATATTAAATGTTCGCTACTTGATTGTATTGACCATGTTCTGGACCGGAATAGCCCTTTCTTCCTGCAGTGCATCCGTCACCATGGAAATGGGTGATCGCATCTCGAAGAAGCGGTTCATCACATCGTTTATTTGGCTGGTGGGAGGAGCAGCCGCATTGTATTTCTTGATGAAAGATGTGCTTCAGACGGGGATCTTGAAATGGTCGATTTTCTTTAGTGCCGATCATCCGGTCCTGATGGTCCTGATGGCCATCGTCATCCCGACACTAAGCACATGGTGGGCATACCGCCATGCGCTGAAACAAATGAACAAAATGGATTATATGTAAGCAGGGGGAAAAACAATGAATATACCGATCCGATTATCAAAGGATTCGCGGGAACCGATCTATCATCAGATCGAGCATCAGCTGAAAGCCCTCATTGCAAGCGGTCAGCTTGCGGCCGGATCTCCCCTGCCGTCGATCCGGGTGCTGGCGAAGGATCTAGAAATCAGCTCGATTACGATCCGGCGGGCCTATCAGAACCTGGAATACGAAGGCTTTATCCGCACCTCGCAGGGGAAGGGGACCTTCGTTGCCGAAATCGACGCCGGCAAGAAGGAGTCGGTTGCATCGCAAGCCGTCCATGATGCGTTGAAAAAAGCCGTCACAATCGCGAGGCAGCATGAATTAAGCAATAGCGAAATCAGTGAACTGATGGAAGCCATTTTAAAGGAGGAAGAGGAATGAACGACCCGATCACCATACAAGATGTAGAGAAAACCGTTGGGGGCCTCACGGTATCCGTCCCACATCTGACCATCCCGGTTGGGACGATTTGCGCCCTCGTAGGAACGAACGGAGCGGGGAAGAGCACGCTCTTCAAGATGATCATGAATCTGGTAAAGCCGGACAAAGGGACTATCTCGATCTTCGGAAAGCCTGTAAATGGTGACGATGAGGAATGGAAATCCCACCTATCCTATCAGTCACAGCAGATGAATGGAGTGGATTTTCTTACAGGTGAAGATCTCCGACAGCTGATGTCCCGCTACTATCCGGACTGGGACGAATCGTTATTTCAGCGGGTCGTTTCAGCCTTGGATATCCCGCTGAACAAAAAAGGCAAGAAACTCAGCCCGGGCATGCAGGCGAAGCTGAGCATAGCCCTTACCTTGGGGTGCAATGCGCCCGTGATGCTCTTGGACGAACCGACGGCTTCCATGGACATTCCGTCCCGTAAGCTCGTCATCGATCTTCTTGCCGAAATCATGGAGACGGGGGAGAAGACGATCCTATTGGCCACGCATGATGTGGATGATCTGAAGAAGCTCGCAGACTACTTGATTTTCTTTGAGGGAGATGAAGTGGGGGAGCCGGTTGAGAAGGATGAGTTGGTCGCCTCACACCGACTTTTGTGGCTGGATCAACCTGTCCCTTTTGACGAACCATTGCCTGGTGAACTGAAACGGACTTACGGCAAGGTGATCTTGACAAATGATCCAGATCAAACAAGGGATGCCCTCTGTCAGCACTCGATTTCTATCATGGAGGAGCAGGTGCCGGATTTGGAAACGGTCGTTACTGAATTATTAACAAAGGGAGTGAAGCATTATGCCTAAAACCATTCTTAAGGTCAGCAACGTCCAGAAAACGTTCAAAAAACAGCAGGTCCTGCACGGCGTGTCCTTCGATGTGAAGGAAGGGGAGATCACAGCCCTCCTCGGACCGAATGGAGCCGGGAAGTCAACGACCATCCGGAGCATTATGGGGATCCTCTTCCCGGATGAGGGTCATATCCAGTTCAGCGGAGAAGAAGAAGGAGTCATCCCGAAGCATGCCATCGGCTACCTTCCCGAAGAACGCGGACTCTATAAAAATGTGAAGATCATGGATATCCTCCTGTATTTCGCAGAACTGAAGGATTACCCGATCAAGAAAGCCAAGGAGCGTGCCCTTCATTACTTGAAGAAATTCGGACTTGAAGGGAAAGACAAGGTATCGATCGAGGAGCTGTCCAAGGGGATGGGGCAGAAGGTGCAGTTCATCGCTTCCATCATCCATGAACCGAAACTGCTTATCCTGGACGAACCGTTTTCCGGACTGGACCCTGTCAGTCAGGAAGTGTTCAAAGACGAAATCCGTGAATTGGCGCGCAGTGGTATGGCCGTCCTCCTGTCTGCTCACCAGATGAACCTTGTGGAAGAAATGGCCGACCGCCTCATCATGATCCATAAGGGAAGGGAAGTGATCAGCGGCACGATGGACGAAGTGAAGGAGAAATACGCGAATTTCAAATGCACGATCCAGGGAGTCAATCGTCTGGAACTCCTGGAAACCATCCCTCAGGTGTCGAGGATCGAGCAGTCGGAACAGACGTCGACGCTTTATCTCGAACCCGATGTGCATATCCCGTCTTGGATCCGTAAGCTTCCTGAGAGCATGACCATCCATGAACTGAAGATCGACCGCATCACCCTGCATGAGATCTTCATCGATATCGCCACCGATAAGCAAGGAAAGGAACGTGAAAAAAGTGCGTAACAGTTTAAAAGTAGCCAAATGGGAGTTTAAGAGGAACGTCAAGAACAAATCCTTCCTGATTTCACTTGTCCTCACACCATTGATTGCGATTATCTTTGCCGTCCTGCCGTCCCTATTTGCAGGGGGAGGGGACACGCCCGTCCATGTGTATGTAAAGGATGATACGGGGATCTGGAAGGATGAAGTGGCACCGCTTTTGAAGCAGGCGGATCTGGATTGGAGCGTGACGCTGACGGATAAAGATCAAAAGGAAATGGAGAAGGATTTCCGCGATGAGGAGGATATGGCGTATATCCCCTTGACCAAAGAGGCTGTGGAAAAGGGTCAGATCAACTATCTGACTACGGAAGAGATCCCTGATTCGTTTGCGTCGGACGTGCAGATCCTGGCGCAGCCCCTCCAGCATCTTAGGCTGACGGAGGCAGGACTCACGGATGAGCAGCTTCAGGCGGTCTCCACCGATATCTCGTTCACAGCGCAGGAACTTGCTGGCGAGGACGGATCAGGTGACTTTCTGCGGAAAGCAGTGCCTGGAGCGGCGGCGGGCCTCGTCCTGTTTTCCATCATCATGACGGGGATGATGATCGTGCAAAGCGCTTCTCAGGAAAAAAAGGAGAAGGTGTCGGAGATCATCCTGTCGTCCCTTACCCCAAGTGAGCTGATGCAAGGGAAGATCATCGGATATTTCTTCCTTGGGATCCTGCAGGTCGGTTTTTGGATTGCCGTCGCTCTTCCTGCGATTGCGATCCGCTTCGATGAGTTTCCGGTCATGGACTATCTGCTTGTTCCTGAGCTGTTGCTCCTCGTCTTCATTGCGCTCCTTGGCTATCTATTATTCGCAGCTCTCTTTGTCGGACTCGGTGCGACGATGGAGGATATGAGCTCGACAAGCAACTTCCAAGGCATGATCCTCATGCTGCCATTCTTCCCGTTCATCCTGATTTCACCGGTTCTTTCTGATCCGAATGGATTGATCGCGACGATTGCCAGCTATGTGCCGTTCACCTCACCGGCCATCCTGATCCTGAGGCTTTCCTTACTCGATCAATGGCCGTGGCTCGAAATCATCGGTGCCATCGCAGTCCTCATCCTGAGCATCTGGGTGATGATCAAGATCGCCGGCAAAATCTTCGAAGTCGGCATCCTCCTCTATGGGAAGAACGCCAGCATCGGAGAAATCATCAAATGGGTTAAATCATGAGACATGGGGACGGTTCCGATGCGTCAAAAAAATGACGCACAGGAACCGTCCCCATGCTGCATTGTCAAACGTCAGATTATTTGAAATAATGGGGATGTATGGAAAAGAGGAAGGGGTACTTGCATGTATTGGGTTGTCGCGTTATTCGATGAAGAGACAGAACAAAAGGTGATGGATATCTGGCAGGAGCTCTGTGATCAATCCATCTCGTATTATGTGAATAAAGTCAAGGATGGGAAGCCCCATCTGACTCTAGCAAGTTATGAGCAATTGGACAAGGAGACGTTCATCACAGAGCTTGAAGCCTACTGTGAAGGGAAGGAAGAGGTAGCCCTCACCTTCAATACCGTGGGCTCGTTCCTGAATTACGACACGGTCTTCCTCTCTCCGGTCATCACCACCGATCTATTGAAGCTGCACGGGGCCTATCACCAAGCATTTGCCCACTACAAAGAGGCTTCCAACGAGCTATACGAGCCTGAACAGTGGATTCCCCATTGCACATTGGCCAACCAGCCTGTTACAGGAAACCTGTCCGACGTGTTCGGTTATTGCCAGAAGCATGTAGAGCCGATCTCGGGAACCATTGACCGCATTGCCATTATCGAGAAAGTCGGTGAAGAAAACGGGAAGCTCGTGGCTCCTGTGATTTATACAAAGAGATTATCCAAGAGTGGGGTGACGAACGGATGATGGACGAATGGACTCTCGACCCACTGATACCCGATGATGTGGACTTGGATATTGCACGGATTACATCTGAGTTAGAGGAAGTTACGAAGAATGGAGTTCTGTCACAAAAAATTTTGACCCTTCAAGAGATCTATTCGAGATGCTATGAATATCTTGAACTGGCAGTGTGCATCACCTGGAAAGATAAGAAAGATCCGATGGGTAAACAGTTGGACGGGAAGGCAGAAGAGCTGATGGGGCGCTATAAACAGATCGAGTCAGAGGTGAAGCGGGAATGTCGTCAGTTAGCGGATGACGAGTGGAGTCGACTGGCCGATTCCGAGGAATTGGTTTCCCTCAGGCCCGTACTGTCCACCTGGCGTCTGCCCTCTCCTGGGAGCCATGAGCTCGAAGCGGATGGTCTCCATGCCTGGGCTGAGCTATACGGAATGGCTTCGGAACAAGTGAAACCCAGATGGAAAGGCAAAGAGGTTCCCCTCGGTGAAGCAGTAAGGCTTGTCTATTATTCGAACGATCGGCCATCGAGGGTCGAGTTCTTCAAGGAATGGACCAAGGAGTGGGAGAAAGTCAGTCATTGGTGTGCCAAGGCATTGAATCACATCTCTGGATTCCGGATCAGCAGGGGTGAGGATCCCATTCAGTCGACTTATGAAACAAACCGGATCACGGAACAGTCCGTCAATGATATGTGGGCCTCTGTCCTTGAGCGGAAGGAGATGTTCAACGAGTTCCTCCAGCATAAATTGGTTCTTCAAGGGGAGAAGGATCTGCACTGGACGGATCAATTCGCCCCTCTCCCTTTGGAAACGGAATTTGGGACAATCCCTTATGAGGAAGCCAAGATCTTGATCGGGAATCTCATCGGAGCTTTTTCGGAGGATGCCGGTCGGTTTGTCCAGCATGCGTTCAACCACAAGTGGGTCGATGCAGCGCCGTCCCGTCACAAGGTAGTCAGTGCTTTTTGCGCACACTTTCCCAATGCGCGGCAGACGAGGGTCATGATGAGCTATGAAGGCGACCTTCAGAGTGTGAGTGTGTTAGCCCATGAGCTTGGCCACGCCTACCATTATCATCTTCTAGAGGACCATCCCATGTTTCTTCAGGATTGTCCACAAGCATTCACGGAAATTGCCTCGACTTTGTTCGAATCGATTCTTATTGAGGAAGCCATGAAATCTGCTTCTCCCATGGAAAAAATGCATCTTCTTGATCAGCAGATCAGCCGGGATATCGGCACCATCCTCAATAGCCATGTCCGCCATCGATTCGAGGAAATGCTGTACGAAAACCGCCGAATGGGTGAAGTCGATGCGCGCAGGATGAACACGTGGATGGCCGAGGCACAAGAACACGTATTTGGACCGGATATGAAGACTCTTGATCCGACCTTCTGGGCATCACTTCGCCATTTTTATATCACTCGGAAACCGTTCGGCCACTTCCCATATACGGTGGCCCACCTGCTCAGTACGGGGATCTATCATCAGTTGAAAGAGGCAGAAGATAAGGAGCAACGCTTAATGGCGATGTTGAAGGACACCGCATCACTGACGGTCGAGGAGTTCATGCAGAAACATCTGATCAGCGGATGCGTATGGGAATCGGCCCTCGATCGAATTCAGGAAAATATTGAGACATTCATTGCACTATCTACCCGCCAGTTGAAACCAAATCAATGATTCAAACGTACTTACTCCTGTACTGCTAAATAAAGGAAGTGGTTGTATGGGAAGGAAGCTGCGGAGCGAGCACGACATCTTTTCCGGAGAAAGGAAGCCGGAGAAGAGCCGCTGGGTCATCGTTGACATGATGTCGTGGTTGCTCGAGGTGTTCGCCAGGTTATTCATCCGCTAAGGAGGAGAGAGGAAAGATGATTTTACATACAGACATGACAGGACAAGGGACACCCCTTGTATTCCTTCACACAGGCTTACAAATGGGATTGACCGATTTCGAACAGCAGGCAGACTTCTTCAAGGGGACGCACCAGGTCATCCGCCCCGATCTGAGAGGGCACGGTTCATCCATTTCTGATGAGTATGAGAATTTCTTTGAAGACTCGGCGAAGGATCTTGCCGAGACGATTGAGCATCTGGAGGTGGGTGCCGTACATCTGGTTGGTTGCTCCCTAGGGGGGATCGTGGCGCTATTCTTCGCAAAGCGCTATCCCCATCTGATCAAAAGCGTCACCCTGTCGGGGATCACGCCTGAAAAACCCGGTAACTGGTCGGAGCTTCATCGTCAAGATGTGGACATGCAAAAAGGGCTGTTGGAAAACCAGGAAGCGTGCCAATATTTTGATGGGCTTCATCGATCCAATTGGAGGAAGCTGATTCAACTCGGCTGGGATGAGGACTGGTATCCTTTCCAAGAAACAGAAAGTTTCGAAGGCATCGATTCACCCATCCTGTATATGGTGGGCGAAGGGCAGGCGGCAGAAAGAAACGGGGCACTCTATTATGCTGACAAAGATGTGAGGATTGCGGTCATCCCGTTTGCCGCCCATCTTGTCCACAGTGAACAGCCGCAGGTATATTCCTTGATCCTTAAAGAATTCCTTTCTCACGTAGACGGGCTGTAAGAGAAGGAAGCATATGCTAGAATGGGATAAATAGACTGATTTTTTAGACAGGGAGTGCTGACTATGGAAATGCCCGCCGCATCCCGTAATGAGATGGGGATGGAGGTTCAGGAATTGAATAAGACCCTCATGATCTTCCGGCAGATAGAGCCTCTCCTCTACGCCATCGGCCGCTCCCATGGTTGTGGGGACGAGGTGATTGCACGTATCCTTTTCAACTGCATCTTTACGCTTCACGATCAAAAGAAGAAGCATGGTCGGGAAAAGGACCGTCATGCACTCATTGCTTTGTTCATGAAAGAATGCAGGGGGATTGCGAGGCCGGTGGAGGGAGAAGAGTTCCCTTCGGTGATCAGCAGGATGAATGAGAGTGAACGTGAAGCGGTTTTACTTGTATATGGCGCAGGTCTTTCAATAGGAGATGTTTCTTCGGTCATGAAGAAGCCGGAGGATGAAGTGAAGGAAGACCTCCTCAGGGGGATCCGCTTCATTCGTAAACACCCCGATGTGGAAGGATGTCCTGAGTACCACCGCCTGTACGTGGACTATCTTGAACGCAGCATCGAGCGGACGGAGAAGGTCGCATTTGAAATGCATATCCACCAGTGCCCCGGGTGTCAGGAAGACCTTGCCACATTTCAGGAGACGCTTCTGGAGTTACGGGAATTCTTTGAGCAGAGCCATGTTCCGGAAGGGTTCCGGCTGAAGCTTGATGGGCTGATCGACACGGAGATGGAGAAACGAAAGAAAAAGAACAAAAAGCGGAAGCGCACGGGCATCATTGCCTTGGTCGCAGCTTTTCTATTACTATTTACGGGTTTTATGACCGATGGATTCGCCTCGATCTACTATACATATGCAGACTGGAAGAATGACGAAGACCCCCTGCTTCGTGAGTTCTATCAATCTGGAATCGGTGAACGCCTGAACCTTACAGCAGAAGACAATGGTGTGAAGATCACGATCAAGACCGCCATCGCCGATGAAATCCAGACGCTGGTTTATTATGAAATTGAAGATATGGAGAAGGACAGGCGCTTGATGGTGGATACGGAAAATGGGTTCACTATCGAAAATCAAATTGACTTCCTTAATGGAGAAGGAAGGGGCATCTTCATGGAAGAGGGGAAAAGTGAGGAAGGAAATGTGGAAGAAAAAAATATACACAAAGGATCCTTCTCACTTCCCCCGATCGTAGATGATGTGGAGGATCCCCTCATAAAACTCAGTTTTACCCAATTGATAGCGATGAGCCCCGATATGAAATCCACTATGGAAGTGTATGCAACCAACGCTATGGAAGAAATGGAGATGACGAGAGGAGATTGGGAGTTCGAAATCCCTGTTGAAAAGAATAAATCCCGTGTTTTGAAACTGAATCAGGAAGTCGAGGTGGAAGGGTTGCCGGTCAGGCTGGAAGAGCTTGTCATCGCACCCACTACGACTGCCCTTACGTATAGTATCCGTGAAGGGGAAGAAGAGCCTTTGTCCATCTTTCAGTTGCTTTTTGATTCTATAAAGACGGAGGAAAAGACTGCATCGATAAACTGGTTCAGTTGGCCGGTCTACCAGGACGATTACGATGATGGATGGAGCTCCTACAGTCAAAATTTTGATTCCTTGTATTTCGAAGAGCTGGGGGAACCGGAGCTAGTGTTTTCCAGACTTCAAATGCATGTGCCGGAAGAGCTAACATTCAAGATTGATTCCACTAAACCCTTCCCCCAAGTCCATGAATACGGAGGTGGAAGCATTGTGGTGGAAGAACCGTCAAAAGACCGTCCGGGAGAAGTCACGATGAAGATGCCTCTAACGGATAATCGAGACTTCGATACCGTTTACATCATGTCGAAGGAAGA
The DNA here is from genome assembly GCF_001274775.1 of Rossellomorea marisflavi. Taxonomy (GTDB): domain Bacteria; phylum Bacillota; class Bacilli; order Bacillales; family Bacillaceae_B; genus Rossellomorea; species Rossellomorea marisflavi. The sequence goes on along the minus strand of NZ_LGUE01000004.1, from coordinate 213,020 downwards.
ATCAGAGGGCAGTGGAGATTTTCGAAATGATGGGGAAATGGAGAGCGTGTATCTTGACCGTAACGGAAAAGAGTTTGAGGAGGAAGATTGGGACTATGAGGAAGTCATGAAAGGGAATTATCCTCGGTCTCTTACGGTGAAGCAATCGTTTAAAATGTTCAAGCAAGGGAAGCCAGCTCCTGACCTAATCCCCACCGAGTTTATAATCGACGGGTACGAAAAAACCGTTTTTCTGGATCAATCCGTGCCCCTGAAGTTTAAAAATAAGTAACCTACCATAAAAAGAAGGCCTTCCGGGGCCCTCTTTTTTCACCACATGGCTTCTTCTTCATTTGTAAGGGTGTAGAATCTTGGCATCCACGTGAGGACCGCAGCAAACGTAACGAGCTGGATCGATATGATGATCGACGCAGGCAGGGATAATCCGACAAGCGGCAAGCCGATTACCAACGGGATCATGGCCAGGATGCTCATGTGGTTGCGCGAACGCCGCGACAGATACTGAGTTGCGCCACATTCCGGACAGGTGAGGGAACGCTTGAAGGTGAAGATCTTCTTGAAGGTTTGTTGCCATGTCCATTCCGTGTTGCAGTGTTGACAGACGGGCATGAGATCACTCCTTTCAAAAGATAGTTTTATTTTACCATAATATGGAGGCGGTTGTGTGGATTTTCGGAAAGTCCATCCTGATGATGCAGGGAAGATCGTTAGACTGATGAAGGAAGTAGAGAAGACTTCTCCGTATATGATGATGGAGGGAGGAGAGAGGAAGACGACGCCCGAGCAGTTCAAGACATTTCTGGAGCGGATTGGTGACTCCTCCACCATACTGGCTGCGGAAGGATTCGGTGAGTTCGTGGGTTACGTCATGATCCTGACCGAAACAACAAGGAAAACATCCCACCGGGCATATATGGTGATCGGTATCCGGGAAGACTGGCGAGGCAAAGGGCTAGGGAAATCACTGATAAGGGAAGGGGTAGAGTGGGCAAAGGAACGTTCCCTTACCAGGCTTGAATTGACGGTCGTCACCGATAATGAACCGGCCATCGCCCTTTACCGGAGGATGGGGTTCGAGATCGAGGGGACAAAACGCCAGTCATTGTACATCGACGGGCGGTATCATGATGAATATTATATGGCACAGCTATTGGAGGCTTGAATATGTTTGTAGTCAATGTGGAAGGGGCGATCCGCCGTGGGGATCGCTGGTTGATGATCAAAAGGAGCGATAAAGAGGAGCACGCTCCGGGCGCGCTCTCCTTCGTGGGAGGGAAATGTGAACGGGAAGAAGCATCCACTGATATCCTTGAGCGTACGCTGCAAAGGGAAATCTATGAGGAAGTGGGTGTCAACGTGACCGACCTCCAGTATGTGAACAGTTCGATCTTCCAAACGGCATCGGGCATTAGTGTGATTGATATCGTCTACATATGCACGCTTCAGGAAGGAGAACCCTACGCGAAGAGTCCCGACGAAGTCGATGAGGTGAAATGGATGACAACGGAAGAAATCCTGGCACATCCAGGAATCCCCGATTTTCTCATACATAATATTCAACAGTGTGAGGCGGTATATCGCTCCCGCTTCAGCGGAGTACATCACGATTCTCATCGATAAAGATGTTCCCGCTGCTTGTGACAACGGCATAGTTGATGTCATCCAAGGAAATCCCCCGGTCCCTGCAAATAGATAGTAGCTGATCACGGTGGGGTGGGATAAGGTTTTCCGTTGCTTTCCCGTCCATGATCAATTCAACGGCAAGGGGTCCTGAAGGCGAAGGAGCGAGGTTCATATCCTTCGGTGTGAGCGGAGAGTAGAGTGCTTTCTTCCTGACAGACAGCATCCCGCTCACTTCGAGGACGACCATGTCCACTTCCGTGATATCAAAGATTCCCTGTTCCCTGAGCTGTTGATTCAGGTTATCCATCGTGAACTTCAGCTTCCTCATGCTTTCCTCAAGGATCTTCCCTTTTTCCATGAGGGTGGTCGGTCTTCCCGATAGGCGACCCCTCCACTTCCGGGACTTGGCGGATGTCAGGAGAAGAATATAGAACAGGAGGATCAGGACACCGAAAGAGATCACCGTGGAACTGAATTGCAGTCGATGGTTGAAGGCCATATTGGCGATCAAGGAGCCGATCGTGATGGAAAGGGCAAAGCTGTAGTGGTTTTTGTGGGAGTTGATATGCTTGCCGAAAAGCAGGGTTGCCAGCACAAGAAGGATGAAACTGAAAGTCGTTCGATACATGGTCATCAAAATATCTTCCACGGCATATTCCCCCTTCAAGGATGATAGTATTCCCTGTTGGTGGAAGTCCCATGTACCCACCGTTGATTATTTTAACTATTATGTAAATTATTGCGGGTTGTATGGTATAATTTTCTTGCATGCATAAGCATAGCCCTAATGATAAAGGAGGCGTTCATGATGAAATCGATTTACACTCATGGGAAAACGCCCCGTGCGCTTTCCCTCATCTGAAAGGGGAACTTGCATTGAAATCAGTCAAATTGGTCGAAGTGAATGAAGAAAATTGGTATGAGTGCTGTCAACTGGAGCTTACGGAGGAACAGTCTTCCTATATGGAGTCCAATGCCGTCTCCATTGCACAATCCAAATTCGAGCCCGGTCTCAAACCATTTGCCATCTATGAAAAGGAACAGGTAGTCGGCTTCCTTATGTTCAACACGGAACGGGAAGAACTCGACGGCTATTGGGTGTACCGGATCATGGTCGATCGCAGGCATCAAGGGAAGGGCATCGGCAAGCGGGCAACGGAAGAAATGCTTGCCATCATGTCGGAGCTACCAGGGTGCGAGCGTATTGTCGTCGGGTACCATCCGGGTAATTTGGGTGCCCATCGTCTATATGAAAGCCTTGGCTTTCAAGATGAAGGCAATCGGTTCGGCAAGGAAATGGCTGTCATCTACCAGGTGACTTCATAAAAGAGAAAACGTCAGGGTCTTGATCCTGGCGTTTTCTCTTTTATGAAGAAGGGAGGAAAGATAATGGAATTCATGAATTGGTTGTTTCTTGTTTTATTCTTCGGCTTGATTGTCCTTTTTTTCGTCTCCTTCACGCTGTTCATCCGGCGCAGCGTCTATCGGTCGATGGCAAGGAATGAGCGGATCGATGAGGTGGAGGCGAAGCTTGATCGGATCCTGGCTCATCTGGAAAAACCGAAAAAGTAAGAGGATGGGACAAAACTAAAAAAGGCCCCTTTAATGCCGAATACGATCAGTATAGGATCTTACTACCGCTCATGATCTCCGTGCAAGACTTCGCTTTCCGCGGGTAGCCCGTGAGCCTCCTCGGCACGCCTGCGGGGTCTCACATCAGCTACTCTTCCCGCAGGAGTCTTCGTCTTGCACTCCGATCAACCGCTGGAAAGGATGAAATTTGAATGGTCATTAAACGAATGTAAAACCCGAATCATTTGCTTTATCGTAGGCAAATGATTCGGGTTTTACTATGACTAAAACATGTTTGTCTCAGCCTCTTTGCTTTAAATGAAGATGATTGGATAAGAGGGAAAGGGCGACTTCATAGGACGGCTTGTGGAATCGTTTTGAAAATGGATCGGCAAACCCATAGCTTCCAGCCACTGATAGGGCCGTTACATGTTCTATTTTTATGTGACGGATGAACTCTTCTACCGGAAATGATGGTTCACTTTCCCCATACAGTAGGAGGGTGGGGGACTGTGGACGAATCTCTCCATAATCCCTGATCCGAGAGCCATAAAAGCAGACGGTTCGTTTTACCTCAGGCATCGGACTGCACATCCAGGCAATCGTCGCACCGATGCTGAAGCCCACGACATACACGCGTTCAAAGGTGCGACTACACTCCTCGATGACTTCGCGCGCATGTTTCGAGGCAGACTGAAAGCCGATCTCATTCATAAACGATTCATAAGCCACTTCTTCCTCCTTATAGCTGAACACAGAAGGGATCAAGGAAGGGATGACAACCTCGAATCCTTGCTGTCGGAGCCATTTCTCATAGTGTTTCATGTGATCATTGAGGCCATAGATTTCATGGAGGAGAACTACGACGGCTTTCCATTTTCTCATGATCGCCAATCCACAGGCGGCTTTTTCAACTGAACGGCTACCCCAAGTTCCTTTCCTGCAGCAAACATGAATTCTTTCCTGAAGAAATAACTTTCATGCACCACAATCTGATTGTTTTCCACTTCCTGCACCTGGATATCGTGCAGCTCTCCGTCGTCGGTGATGACCACGATGACGTTTCTTCCCCAAAGGGTGATCCGTTTTGCAGTGTGTCCCGGCAGCCCGAACCGCATGGATCCTTTCTTCATTTCTGCTTTGGAGTATTCCTGGAAACCGAGGAATGCTTCATTGTGGGCGGTTGAACTGAAGAGGCTGAGGAGCTTATCGAGATTGCCGGTATTGAAGGCTTCAAGGTACATGTCAATGGTCTCATTCGTTTCGTTGTCTTTGGTCTTCAAAGGCTTCACTTCCCACGAGTGGTTTTCCTTAAGATTCTGCCGGGCGCGCTGAAGAGCCGCGTAGATACCTCCTCGCGTCGTGTGGACAATAGCTGCTGCTTCCTCTGCACTGAAGCGGAAGACATCCACAAGGAGAAAGGCAGCCGCCTGCTTCGGGGTAAGGGATTCGTGGACTTTAAGGAGTGCTTCCTCCAACTCAAGGGTGTCCATGGGTGGTACACCACTGATGTCACCTTCGGGGAGACGGCCCACCTCATGCTTTCGCTTCCTGCACAAATCAAACCACGCATTCGTGGCCATCCTGAACAGATACGATTTCTGATCCGTGAGATCACTCCAGCGCTCCGGAAGCATCCCGAATGCTTTTAGCAGTGTTTCCTGATACAGGTCTTCACCGTCCCACGGGGATCCCGTGATATAGGTGCAATATGACCACAAATCTTTAGAAAAGGCATCTACCATGGTGGAAAAAGCATCCCTTGCCATTCTCGTTTCTTCTATTATATTCTGCGCGATATCCTGCTTCATTGTTTCTCCTCCTCTTCATCTTCTCATCAATATAACGTATCAACGCTCGGAGATTATACGGGGTATATGAAAAATGTTGAACGTTTCCCTGCTTAGTTCAACGACGAGTACCTTTGTATAGTCACTATCATAGCAGGCGGTGGTCCTAGGATTGAATATTTTCCTAAAATATATATGAAGTTTCCATAGGATAACGAGTGGGATAAAGGGAACAAGATTAAAAGAAGTAAACAAATGGGGAGTCAGAGGTTTAGGGAGCTTATAAAGAGACATCTATCTAGGTTTCGTATATCGCTTCCTCCGGGTCAGGTGGGGACTGAGAGTTGTCCTTTTGAATGCCATTTCCATCCTGGCGGTCGTCAGCTTCTAACAAAAGGCACGGAGGGGATCCCTCCGTGCCTTTTCACGCTGCGGCTCTACCGTTCTTATCAACTCCATAATGGGAGCGGATCAAGAAGAAGGACGCTGGTACGATGATGATGAGGCCGATCGTTAGAAAAGCATTCCGTGTGGAAAGGGTGAAGAACATGTTCGAGCCGAACAGGATTCCCAGGGGCATGGTGATACGCAGCATGAGGAGCCGGACGGCACTGAGCTGTGCCAGTCGTTCCCTCGGTGCGGCCTGTTGGAAAATCGCGGCGCTCCTTGCGTTGAAGAGAGGGAACAGGAGTCCTCCCAACAGTTCGCATCCCCATGCTACCGGGATCGAAGGTGCCATCCAGAGAAGGGCGAACGACAGGCCGCCACCGATGAGTCCTGCATACATGATCCAAGAGTACAGGGGCATTTTTTTCAACATCCATGTACCGAGTACATAGCCGATGGGGAACGATGCCGAGAAGAGGGCATATTCCCATGGCGATCCGCCCATTTCCCCACGTATGAATGGGATGGAAAGCACCATGGCCGCTCCCACGGCAAACTGGACCAGTGATGACAGGCCCGTCATCCGTACTAGGACGGGATAGCGGAAAAAGACGCGGTAGCCTTCCTTCAATTCATGCCACCAGCTTCCTTTTATCCATTCCGCGGCCTCTGTTTGAGGAAGCCGTGACAGAGACAGCGCACTGAATAGGAACAATCCTGAAGAGAGGGCATAGATCAGCTGGGTCGGAACCACGATGAGAAGGAGGGCGGTCACCCCGGGAGCGAGAAAGCTCATGAGCCTCATGGTTCCATCGAGGATCCCGTTGGCTTCCGTGAGTTCCTCCTCACGGCAGAGGTCAGGAAGGATGGAAAAGGACAGGCTTGCATAGATCGGTTGAAGAAGCCCCAGACACAGCTGGAGCAGAATTAATCCGCTGAGGACAAGTGTGTCCATTCCGCTTACGTACCCAATGAGGGGGAACAGATAAGCGGCCGATCGCAGCAGTTGGATCCTCTTCAATACTTTTTCCTTTGCCACATGATTGAGGAATGGCGCGCTCATCCCCTGCAAGACCAGCGACGGAAGGAAGTAGACGAGCCAAAGGAGGCCCATCCATTCCCGTGAACCCGTCAGCTCATACAGAATGAGCCCATTGATGATGCCGCCTGCCGCCCCGGCAAGTTCAGAGACGATCTCCCCGACCCAGAGGGCCTTGAATGCTTTATTCTTCATGGTTTTTTCCCAAGAAGAAGGAGAGATCCTCATGGAGTTCAGAGATCCGCTGCGGGTTTGCGGAATAGACGCCTTTGGCGGACGTCACGAGCTTGGAAGCTTTCAAGAGTGACAGCTGATGGTGAAGCGTCGTCTTAGACACATCGAGCTTTATGCTCAACTCCTGGAGGCTGAGTGGTCCATGCTGCAGAAGATGGAGGACTTTGAGCCTCAGCTCGTCCCCCAATGCTTTATACCCGTTCACCATCGCCTTTCCCGGCACCCCTTGTTCCAACAGATACTCTTCCCTTAATGGATAGAAGAATAGTTTCGTATCAGGGGTCCTTTGCTCAAGGAGCCATGGACGATAGGAGATCTGGGGGATGAGCTTGACCTCCCAGATGGATGGTTCGGGTACGTATGCCGTCCCTGCTATCCGCTGTACCGATTCGGTTACGGAAGCTTCCTTGTCGATGACATGGAAGGAGGCCTCTCGATCAAGCGCCGACTTCCACTTGCCCCATTCTGCTTTTTCCTCCATAAATTCCTGCCAACCATTCTGTACGGACTGGAAGAGGTCTTTCATTTGTGAAAACGAATGGGAGGCAAGGGAGGCAATATACCCGCCGAAAAACTCATGGGTCTTGAACTCATTAGCATAGCGGTGGAAGTCGCGATCGTGAGAAGTTTGAAGGCGCAGTGCTTCTGAATGCCGGTCCTTGTAGGGAAGAATGGTTGAATAAAATGTCGATTCCTCCATCCGGCACAGTTCATCCGAGAAGTCTTGAACCGTGGAGGCGGAGAACGTTGCCTGCAACATCATGAGGGCAAACCACTGGTTGGTATCCTCGATTATCCGAAGATCCTCCTTGAGTGTTTCAGACAGGGTTGTCTGGGACCACTCTTCATCACAATCAAAGGTATGGCGGAGCTTCCGGTGTGTATAGGCGCTGATACCGAGAATGATCTCCCATACGGGTGACCAATCGACGGAAACGGTGGGGCTTTCTTGCATCTGGGACAAATGGTAGTTCATGGATGATTCCTCCTTTTCTATTATTCTAAAATAATCGAATATAAAATTCAATATATTTAGAAATTAATAGAAGGGCATGTCCATTTCCGTGAGCACAATGATCAAAATGTGCAAAAAGGGTTTAAATCCAATTTATTATGAAAACGGTTACATTTATAATGTAGTCCTTTATGATGAGGACAGATTCACCTGATACTACACATGAAAGAGGAGGGGTTTGAATGAAGAAAAGGTTTACGATTACGGTATTATCTATGATTTTATTCATGGCGGGATGTTCCGGACAATCATCCAGTCAAAAGTCAGACGGTCCGTGGAAGCCGACGAAGGCGATTGAAATTGTCGCACCTGCAGGAGCGGGCGGCGGATGGGATACGACAGCCAGGATGGCGGCTAAAGTCTTTGAAGAAGATAAACTGATCGACAAAGGTGTCGGGGTCGTCAACAAACCCGGTGGGGGAGGGGCAGTGGCCTGGTCTTCTGTGTTTGCCCAAAAGGATCCACATCAAATGTTCGTTGCATCCCCGCCGCTCCTGCTTGTTCCACTGAACGGGCAATCAAAGTATGGATATGAAGATTTCACTCCTCTTGCGAATATGATTGCGGACTACGGTGCGTTTGCCGTGAACGCCGATGCGAAATGGAATAATCTCAATGAACTATTCGAGGATATGAAGAAAGATCCTTCAAGCATCTCCATCGTCGGTACTTCGGCTCCGGGAAGCATGGACCACATTCAATTCGTCAAGGTGGCTAAGGCCGCAGGAGTGGATGTGAAAAAGATCAAGTACGTGTCCGACCAGGACGGGGGGGCGCTAACGCAATTGCTGAACGGCAGTGTGCAGGTTTACTCCACTGGGGTAGGGGAGACGATCGAACAAGTAAAGGCAGGCAAGATCAAAGTGTTGGGTGTGACTTCTGAAGAGCGGATGACAGGAGAGGTATTGGAAGATATTCCGACTGTTAAGGAGCAGGGAATCGATGCCACCTTCATCAACTGGAGAGGATTCTTCGGACCGCCTGATATGAGTGATGCAGAGATCAAGTACTATGAAGATAAATTCAAGGCGCTGAACGATTCTGAAGGCTGGAAGGAAATCAGGGAAAACTTCGGTTGGAATGAAATGTTCATGACAAGTGACGAATACAACGATTTCCTGAAAGAACAGAATGACGAAATGAAAGCCCTCCTCGACGAAATCGGGTTGGGTCAATAATCAAATCAAATACCGGCGCGGGGCGATGGGTTCCATCGTCCCTGCCTGATAGGCGGTGTGCAATCGTGATCAATACGATGAATAAGAAAATGGGCATCATCCTTGCCGTTATCTCGGTCATTTACTTATATTTCAGCTTTACACTACCTGAATACCCTTATGTTCCGGTGGATTCCGATGCTGTTCCGATCGTTCTCGGATTCATTCTATTATTCCTTTCTGTGCTGCTCTTTTTCAGTAAACCGCAAGAAGACGAGGAAGAAAAGCTTCCAAAAGGAGAGGGCAAGGTCATCCTGGCGGTCCTGGGATTTGTCCTCATGTTCATTCTGCTATTGGAACCGCTTGGCTTCGTCCTTACCACCTTTTTATTCATCAGCATCAATTCAAGATTCCTGGGCTACAAAAAGTGGGTAAGCAATATCATTGTTTCACTCGCGTTACCTCTCAGCATTTATTTTCTATTCGTATCATTTTTAAAAATACAACTCCCTTCGGGGATCCTGCCATTCTAAAGGAGGGATGACGGTTGAGCATCTTTGAAGGTATCCTCACAGGATTTCAAGTCGCACTCAGCTTAAAAGGTCTTTCATTCGTATTCATCGGTGTCGTCACAGGCACCATCATCGGGATGATTCCCGGTCTCGGCCCGATCACAGCGATTGCGGTCATGATCCCCATCACGTATGGGATGGACCCGGCACTTGCCCTCCTCCTCATGGCAGGTGTCTATTACGGATCGGCCTATGGAGGAGCTGCTTCTTCCATCCTCCTCAATGCACCGGGAGAGTCCATGGCGGTCCCGACTACATTTGACGGTTATCCCCTTGCCAAGCAGGGGAAGGCGGGCAAAGCCCTGGCCATCGCAGCTTTGGCTTCATTCACAGGCGGGACGATCAGTGTCATCCTGCTGACGCTTTTCGCCCCATTCCTTGCGAAAGTGGCCATTTCTTTCGGGCCGGCTGAGTATTTCGCCCTTATGCTCATGGGGTTGATGACCGTCGCAAGTTTTACAAGTGGTTCAACCATCAAGGCGCTGATCTCCGCAACGGTGGGCTTCATCATCGCAACGATCGGAATCGACTCCCAGACAGGGACCGCCCGCTTCACATTCGGGAATATCAATCTCATGGAAGGGATCGATTTCCTTGTGATCGCATTGGGATTATTCGCACTTGCGGAAGTGACCTCCCTGATCCGTGAGCGGAAAGAACGAAGCATGTTCGACAGTGAGTTCGGGAGCATGAAATTATCAAAAGCCGAGGTGAAGGAACTTTCCGTTCCGGTCACGAGGCAGTCACTCATGGGCTTCATCATCGGGGTGCTTCCTGGGGCAGGTGGAACCATCGCTTCATTCCTCGGATATATCACAGAGAAGAAGCTTTCAAAGAAACCGGAGGAATTCGGTAAAGGGGCCATCGTCGGACTCGCAGCCCCGGAGTCAGCCAATAACAGTGCGTCAAGCGGTGCGTTCGTGCCATTGCTGAGCCTCGGGATCCCTGGTTCAGGTACAACGGCCGTCATGCTCGGTGCCCTGATCGTCCTCGGCGTTCAGCCTGGACCGCTCATGATCAGTGATCATCCGGATATTTTCTGGGGAGTCATTGCCAGTATGTATATCGGGAATGTCATCCTGCTGATCTTGAACCTTCCTTTGATCCCTTATATTTCGAAGCTTTTGAAGGTACCGAAGCCGATGCTGATCTCTCTTGTCATCATGTTTTGTATCATCGGGGTGTACGGAATCAGCTTCAGGACATTCGATTTATTCCTCCTCGTCATCTTCGGGATCATCGGATATTTCATGGCACGCATGAACTTCCCTGCAGCACCCATGCTCCTTGCTTTCATTCTCGGAGGGATGATGGAGCGTTCCCTCAGACAGGCCCTGACGATATCCGACGGAAGCCTGCTGATTTTCGTGCAAAAACCAATTTCCGCAACACTGCTAGCGATTGCATTCCTTTCTTTCATCGTTCCGCTTCTGAAAACATGGAGAAAGAGAAAATCCAGTGGTGATGAAGAAGAAACGAATAGCCAGGCATCATAAGAGTGGGACCCTTCGGGGATCCTGCTCTTTTTTTCTGTTTTCTTGTGGTAAGCTTGGGATATGAAGGCGTAGCGGTGGGGAGGGGGAATCCAGTGGGAAATTATTCAGAAGAAAAAGCGTGGAAAAGAGCTCAGAGGATGGGAAAGGTGAACTATTTAATCATAGTCGGCATCCTGGCGGGTGGAGGAGCGTTCTTCGGCTTATCCGTTTTGTTGTCTTATATCAGTGGTTCAGATATCGACCTGTTTCAGACGTTCCTTTCTGCCCTTTCCTTTGGAGTGGTATACGGGTACTTGTCCTGGAAGTTCACGAAGAGAAGGTATGAGAAGAAGCGGTAGACCTGCGCCTCTTCTGATATGGGGGGCGCTGAGCAGGAAATCCTGACGGTGCCGGAAGTGGTTAATGAAGCATCAGTTTTTCCTTATCGGCGACCCATCAACGGACGATCTAATTCGTATTCCCATCCACGATGCTTTCCCGGATATCTTCTACATCCTCAGCTTTCAATAAATCCTTGATATTCACACGTTTTGCCTGCTTCATGGCATCCTTATAACCATCCATATCATTGTTATGGACAGTCTGATAATCAGATTGTTCGATGACGTACACCCAGGCCAGCGTATCTCCCGTGGATGATAGCTCTTGATTGACCGCGTTGATGACGGGAGCGGATGCCAGAAGTTTCTCTCCTGGATTTCCCTGTCTTTCATCATACATAAACAATGCCACATTCCCATCATGGACAAAGGGTTCTTCAAGCACTCCGGAATCGTCGGAGTCATAAAACCTTGTAACGTGGATCTTATTAAACCCGTATTGCTTGAGCTCATCCGATTCCTTGGAATGAGAAAGATCCGAATTGAACGATTTGAGCGGCTCCCCCATGGCATAATTGTCACCTTCAACTTCCAATCGGATCATTTTTTTATTTGTCCATACTTCGAACACTTCAAAGGGGTGATCGGTTAGTTGTACGGTGTAGATGCGATTGTGTTTCTGTTTTTTGCAATCATCGCATCTGCTATCAATGATTCTACTATCCTCTTCATATTTTTCTTTGACATAAGAGGCAACCTTCTTTTCATCCGTCTGATAGATGACTAGGACAACCATCGTTCCGGCAAGAAGGAGTAAAAGGGACAGGCCGCTTATCCTCTTTTTCATGCAAACACCACCCATTAAAATTATCGTTTCATATAAGTGTATCATGCTTTCAAGCTATTCGTTCTACCTATAAAAATTGAGGGTTCTATTTGAATCATGGGAATGATGTAGGTGTTCCTGTTTGCAAACAAGGTTAAGGAAGCGGGGGCAACGAAAACATCGGGGTGTGTAGCCAAGTCAGAAACATGGAAGAACAAAAAAACGCAGGAGTGCATCCTGCGTTCGTTTACCTCTCAAGTCCGCTGGCGTTCTCGACATGGGTCTCGGGTTCGGGGTGAATAAAGATGACGGCTTTCTTGAATTCCTGCCTGATCCGGTCTTCAATGCGATCGCATAGCTTATGGACGTTTTCAATGCTTTCTTTTGACGGCACAACCATGTGGAAGTCGATATATTCGATGGCTCCTGCGCGCCGCGTACGGAAGTCGTGGACCTGGATGTATTCATCCTGAAATGAATCGATCACGTCCAGGATCACCTGCTCCTCTTCATCGGATAGACGGGCATCGATGAGGGGAGGGAAGGCTTCTTTCATGAGCTTCGTTGCTTCGATCATGATATAGATGGCAAGCCCGATCCCGATCAGGGGATCCAGGAACGTCCATCCCGTGACGGTGACGAGGAGGAGGCTCGCTGCGACTCCGAGGGAAGTGAACACGTCTGTAAGCAGGTGGAGGGCATTTGATTTCATGGCCACGGAATTGACTTTCTTGGCCTCTCGGTTCACGATCCGGGAGACGATGAAATTGATGAGGGCTCCGAGGACCATGACGCCGACTCCGAGTATCGGAAGCTTGATCGGTTCAGGGTAAATGAGTTTATGGACACACTCATAAATGATCCAGATTCCCGCTACATAGATCAGCAGGGTCTCGATCGTACCCGAAATATTTTCAACTTTCCCGTGGCCATACGGATGCTCCGGATCTGCAGGTTTTCCTGATATACGGACGGAGATATAGGCGATCAGAGAGGCGATGAGGTCCAATGATGAGTGGATGGCCTCTGATATGACAGCGACGGATCCGGTGAGGATGCCGACGATGAATTTTAATAGGACAACGAAGGAATTACTGAGTACGGATAAGAAGGCAATGCCTGAGGTATTTTTCATATATGTTCACCCTATTCTATTTTCTATGTTTCTATCGTACCAAGCCCGGTGTGAGTGGGTCTACAGCAACCTTATTTGAAGAAGAAACATATGTTTTGACCGGTGAAAAGGGTTGGATGAAGGAAACTTTATAGGCTGAGGAGAAATACAGACGGTATAAGGCACGAAGCATATTTTTTAGTGAGAAGGGTGATTGGGATGAAGCTTGGAAATGTGGGTGTATCTGATAAAAAAAATATCGTTCAGCTCTCTCGTGAAGTGGGATGGGACTATTGTGAAGAAGACGTGGAAGAGGTGCTCAAAAGCGGAAGGATGGTTGGTCATCGTCTGGATTCGGGTGAGGTCATTTCATCAGCGGCCCTGTTCCCATATGGTGATGAGCTTGCCGCCCTAGGTGTGGTCATCGTCAACCCTGCCTATAAGGGGAGGGGCCTGGGAAGGGAGCTGGTGGAATCAGTTCTTGCTTCTAAAGGTGAACGATCGATCCTGCTTGTTGCTACAAAGGAAGGGAAACCCCTCTATGAAAAAATGGGTTTCAAGGAGACCGGGATGATTACGAAGTATATCGCTTCTCCTTTTCATCCAGCACAGATGCAGCATGAGTTATTCCTAGCGCCGATGACATACAAGGATATTGAAGAAGTGGCAAAGTTGGACGCTCAAGCATTCCGTGGAGACCGGAGCGGTATGCTCAGAGCACGATACGAACGGTCAATTTCAGCCGTAGTACTCAAGGACTCCCTTGGGAAGATGATAGGATATGGGATGTGTGTGCAAGGTTCCGTCCACCGGGTGGCAGGACCTGTTGTCGCACCTACTGCCTATGAAGCTGCGGGGCTCCTGCAGGAACTTCTGAAAATGGGTGAGGGGAGTGTCCGATTGGATACACCGACAGATGATGAGGCTTTTCACAGCTATCTAGAAGGCTTCGGTTTCGTGGAAGATAGTCGTTCCCCGATTATGGTACAAGGTGAAAATGACCTCCATGGGAGGAATGGGATGTTATTCACACTTGCATCGCAAGCATTGGGTTGAAAAACGACCTCAATGAACAAGGCTCCTTGGACAACGACAATTCGATGTAAACCGCGTGCTATCCAAGGAACCCATTGGAATTTCACATGGCATGCTTGATGCCTTTTCTTAATAAGAACCAATTTGCTGGCATGCTTGTTCCGAATCCAATCATCATGGCAACCTGCATCATGAACCAGAAGACGAGGCTGTCGGGGTGGGGAGGTTGGATGAATAAGACGTAGTGTGTGAGGACCATCCAGCCGAACATACCGATCTCAAAAGAGATGAGTGACCATGTGTCTGCTTTTACGGCGTTTTTCAACTCTTCACCCAACGGCTTTTCCTTGTTCCTCATCCCGTAGAATTGAAAGGCAATCCCGATGATGTAGGCTAGGATGAATTCTGTCGCATAGTCGGCCAACAGCATGCTGCCTGCCAGTGTCCACCCTGCAAAGAATACAAGGGGAGCTCCGATTAAATCCCCAATGGAGCAACCGCCTCCGCAGTGACTCGTCGAGACGATGACGCTCTGCCAAAACGGTTTATGGGTGTGATGCATTCCCTCTTCGTGATGGGCGTGCTGGTGCCCACCGTCCTTTCTACCAATCTTGAAGTAAAGCCAAAAACCGATCAACGGCATGTACAATCCTGTGATGGGCCAGGTCACATTCATGATCCACATGCTCTGGGGAGCCCGGCATACATCTACTGCAATGATGATTGCCTGTAAGATTCCTATTATGATAGCTACAGCAGCAATCCATTCAAGTGTTGTCATATCGTTCACCTCCCATATGGATTTCCCTTTGTATAAAGGGGATAAACGAGATTTAGCGAAATGAGCACCACTTCATGGTGAGGGGCATGAGAAATGGCCCGTTCCGAAGAAGGGCCATCCACGCTCATTTCAATAATTTCAACAGTTCTTCATTGCACTTTTCCTTTTCATCGTACACAAGACCATGCCCGCTCTCTTCGAACGGAATCAGCTCGGCATCATTCATTTCTTCGACTAATCGTTCACTGAAGGCGTAGTCACAGATCTGGTCTTGCTTTCCGTGCATGATGGTGACGGGTACAGACACTGAAGTCAGCTCGCTCCGAAGATCTTCGTCCCGGAGAGATTCTGCGCAGGCAATGGTTCCGTGTGAAGAGGCTTCAAGTCCAAGACCCAGGAACCACGCATCCATCTCACCAGACGTCTCGCTGTGGAAGAAATTCCCTCCGAAGTCTTTCAGTGCGGCCGGTCTATCCGCTTTGATTCCTTCAATCAGCTCATCGACTTCTTCCTTCTTCATACCGTACGGGTAGCCGTCCCGCTGGGTGAAGATCGGGGCTGCCGGTCCCATCAGGATCAAACGCGACAGTTCTTTTCCTGCAAATTTACTTGCATACCGGATGCTGATCGGTCCACCCATGGAGAAGCCGGTGAGATAAAAGTCTTTCAGGCCGAGTTCGTTGACGACTTTTCCGATATCAGAAGCAAGGGTGTCATAATCGTAGCCGAACGCCGGCTTGTCCGATTGTCCGAATCCACGAAGATCGATCCCGATGAAACGATAGCCTTTCTTAGGCAATTCGTTCATCTGATATTCGAACATTTTATGATTCACAGGCCAACCGTGTATGAAAACAATCGGTTGACCTTCCCCGATATCTTCCACGAAGAGCTTCACATCTTTATCTACAGTGATAGATTTACCCATTTCTACATCATACTCCCTTACAGTTAATGGTCTAACTCTTCCCTCAATGAAAGGCGATGAAACAATCGGGTTCTTTCCTGCAGAAATACCAGTTGCAATCCACGCCCGATTTTACTAAAGTATAGAGTTAGACAGGTTTTATAGAGGAGGACCCGAAATTGACAACATCCAACCCTGAAACGATGGTTGCGACAATACATGGATTAGACGACAGAGGCTCGGGCCGTGCCAGCGTGTGGCGCGAAAACGAGCTTGGTAATAAACGAAAGTTGAAGCTTACAATCCCTCAGACCCTTCCTGGTGAAGAAGTCCAAGTGACGGTGGATAAGCCGGAAAAAAAACGCTGGAGGACGATGCCTCAAGAGATCATCACGCCGAGTCCCGAGCGGACAACCCCTCCATGCCCACACTTTGATCGCTGCGGCGGCTGTGTATGGCAGCACTGGGAGTACGAAGGCCAGCTCAAGGAAAAGACCAATCACGTCAAACATGCCCTGGAAGCAGAAGGATTCGATCCTGCCTTGGTGAGGGATGCCATGGGAATGGACAACCCTTGGCGTTACCGCAACAAAATGGAGTTCACCTTCTCCAAAGAAGGGGAGCTCGGACTGCATGAGCAGGGGAACTTCCGAAAGGTGATTTCCCTTGAAACGTGCTTGATCGCAAGCGAGCAGATGGTGGAGGCAGCGATGGAAGTCGCCGCCTGGACCAAGGAACACGGCCTGAAAGGGTATGACAAAGAGGCGCATGAAGGCCTCCTTCGTCACTTGATGGTCCGACAGTCCTTTGCCACAGGTGAATTGATGCTGGGCGTTTTTGCAACTGAAGCCCCGACGGGTGATCTTCAGGCTGCCGTCGATGATCTGAAAGCACGTGTAGAAGCGAAATTCCCGCATGTGAAGAGCCTTCTGTGGATGGAAAACACCGATTGGGCAGACCGTACCCAGGCAGAAGAAATCCATGTCCTTGCCGGTCGTGATTTCATTTATGATGAGATGGACGGGTACCGATTCCGACTGTGGTTCGATACGTTCTTCCAAACGAACCCGACACAGGCACAGAAGCTTGTGGATCTCGCCATTGAAATGGGCAAACCGAAGGAAACGGAAAAAATGATCGACCTCTTCTGTGGTGTCGGTACATTCTCCCTTCCATTCGCAAGTCGTGTCGGCGCCCTTGCCGGCATTGAAATCGTGGAAAGCTCCATCGAGTCGGCGAAACGGAATGCCAGTGACAACCATATCTCCAACACCACCTTCCTTGCGAAGGATGCACGAAATGGAATCGACGAGATCCTTGAGAGCTTCGGACGCCCCGAACTGCTCCTTCTTGATCCCCCGCGCTCAGGTGCAGGCGGCAAAGTGATGAGACGGATCGGCCGTGCCCAGCCGGAAAGGATCGTCTACGTATCCTGCAACCCGGATACGTTCGCGACAGACGTTAAAGAACTTGAAGCCTTCGGGTATAAGCTCGATGATGTACAACCAGTCGACCTGTTCCCTCACACGGTGCATGTGGAAGTCGTTGCAAGTCTGAGTAAGTAACTTGATAAGGAACGGGGCTGGGGCAAACATGTCTTAGTCATAGGGAAACCCGAATTCATTGGCCAATAAACAGGCATATGAATTCGGGTTTTTGATTTGTTCGTAAACAACATGTGTATTTCATTGTTTCCAGCGGTTGATTGGAGTGCAAGACGCAGACTCCTGCGGGAAGAGTAGCTGATGTGAGACCCCGCAGGCTTGCCGAGGAGGCTCACGGGCTACCCGCGGAAAGCGAAGTCTTGCACGGAAATCATAAGCGGCATTAAGAACTTATATTGATGATGTTCGTCATGAAATGGCACCTCTTTGGTTTTGTCCCAACCTATATTTTGAAAAAGAAATGAACCAAAAGGGTAGGGATGGTAAACTTTAACTACTAAGAGAGAAGGGGAGATTTCCATGAACATCAAGAAAGCAACACTGAGCGACCTTGAATCAGTCGCACACCTATTCAATGAATACCGTATCTTTTACAAGCAACCGTCTAATCCCGAAGGCGCAAAAACATTCATTCAAGAGCGTCTAACAACAGGGGACTCTGTGATTTTTCTTGCAGGTGATGATCGCGGAATAGTTGGATTCACTCAACTTTATCCGACATTCACCTCCATCGGCATGAAAAAGGCATGGATCCTTAACGATCTTTATGTGTCTGAAGAAGCCCGGGGGGCTGGAGTCGGAGAGGCCCTGCTTCATAAGGCGAGGGCGTTTGCCGGGGAAACGGGGGCTGCTTCCATCTGCCTCAGCACAGCACCTGACAATGAAACGGCGCGCAGGCTGTATGAAAAGAATGGGTACCGCCAGGATCAAACCTTTCTCCACTACGAATTGGAGCTGTGACATATGGTGAAATTATATATTACTAGACATGGGGAAACACACTGGAATAGAGAGAAACGGATGCAGGGGTGGAAAGACTCGGATTTAACACCGGAAGGAGAAGGAGACGCCCTGGCCCTGGCTCAGGTATTGAAGCGGGTCTCCTTTGAGGCCGTATACTCAAGCCCGATTGGCCGGGCAAGGAAGACGGCAGAGCTGATTGTTGACGACGCGCTCATTACATTCGATGAAGATTTGAGGGAAATCGGAATGGGTGATTGGGAGGGACGGACACAGGATGAAGTGAGAAATGCCGATCCGGAACGCTTTCACACGTTCTGGAACAACCCACATGTCTATGAGTCAGAAACAGGAGAGACCTTTAATCAGGTCATGGAACGCGTGGAGTCGTTTTTGAAAAAGGTCCAGGCTCATAAGGGAACGATTCTCGTCGTGACCCATTCCATCTTCATCAAAGCCCTGCTTGCCCATGTAAAGGGACTTCCATTGGACAAGCTGTGGTCTCCTCCTTTCATCCATGCCACCAGCCTCACGGTCATCGAAGGGGGCGGAGGGAAGTATGAAATTGTCATGGAGGGAAATACTTCACACAAAGAGTGAGAAAATTGAAACTTTTTACCGCGTGAATCGTATATGCTAGTAAGAGTATCAAAGGGGAGGTGAAATCTTATGTTATGGATCATCATTGGTGTCGCTGTCGTATTCGGTCTCGGCTCTGCCCTCATCAATGGTCGAAGGGAGAAATCCTCCTTTGATGTGGCGAACGATCAGGAACGGGTGCTTCAAGAAGAAGAGAGGGTCAAGGCAAATAGCTGGTTCGGCGGCGGATTGTAAGAAATGCGTGGGGTATTCATTGCCCCACGCATTTTTTTAGTGGGATGGGGAATCGGGAATCATCGTGATGGCGATGGTTCTCAGTGGTTCCCTATCCTTTTTTTCTTGTGTAGCGCCGGTGTAGTATTTCTTCACGATCTCCCCGATTTCCGTCTGCAATTTCTGGTATTCGGCATCACTCAATTTCATTTCAACCATGGAAAAAGATGCTTTGTCCTCATCGTCTCCGATTTGTTTCAGATAATCTTCATATTGAGCCGACACCATGAGCTGATACCGAGAGAAGTGGAGGAGCTTTTCCTCACCTGAAGCTTCCTTCCATTCTTCTTTGGAAATGGTGGCTTCCTCTTCATTCAATACATAATATTTTTCAGAAACAGACTTTACTTTTTTCTCACGGGTCACACGGATGATCCCTGCATGGGCAAGGGTCTGGATGTGGCGATAAAGTGTGGCCTGCGGGACATCTTCAATCACTTTGACCATTTCTAAAGGCGTCAGGCCAGCTGCTTTGTTCCTCATGAGCGCCTGGCATATTTTCATCCGGACGGGATGCATCATCAACTCGGCTTTATTTTTCAATGGTAGGCTCCTTTACGTGGGGTTTGTAATCTCATTATAAAAAATGAGAATAAGAATTGCAATTCTTCTACTTTTAAATTATCATTATCAATAATGATAACGTAAAGGATGATGAAAATGACATTACATTATGGGTTGGATGATCTTCCCTTTTTGGATATAGAGGCCTTATTGCCACTGATCCTGCCGATCGTGATCATCAGTCTGATATTGATCGCATTGGCCATGGCAGATTTATATAAGAATAGGCAGTTCAGGGACCATAAGGGTATGTGGGTGTTGATCATTGTGTTTGGGAATACCATTGGTCCTGTCCTTTACTTTGTGTTCGGTCGGAAAGAGGGGAAGAGAAGATGAGACTTGATGTGAAGAATGTGAGTAAAACCTACAAGGGTCATGTTGCCCTCCAGCCTTTCTCGTTGGTGGTGGATGCGGGGACTTGCACAGGTCTGATTGGACCGAACGGTGCAGGGAAGTCAACATTGATGCGACTGATGACGGGTATGGAGGAACCTGACATGGGAGAGATTCTATTGAATGATAAGCCGATCTCTTCTATGAAAAAGGAAATCGGCTACCTCCCTCAGTATCCCGCCTTCTACGAATGGATGACAGCCAGTGAACACTTGGCTTTCATGGGACGCCTATCCGGTATGGCTCCCTCTGTACTGGAACATGATATCGGCGCGCTTTTGAATAAGGTTGGACTTGCCAAACGATCAAATGATCGCATCGCCACCTTCTCAGGAGGGATGAAACAACGATTGGGAATTGCCCAGGCACTTTTACATAAGCCCTCTCTGGTCATTATGGATGAACCTGTATCGGCCCTTGATCCTATCGGGAGAAGGGAAGTGCTCTCGATCCTGGAAGAAATCAAAACTCAAACGACCTTGCTCATCTCCACGCATATTCTTAGTGACGCAGAGGAACTCTGTCAGCGCTTCGTCATTATGACGGAAGGAGAAATGGTGGAAGATGCCATGATCCAAGACCTGTTGGATCGGTACTCCCGGCAAATCATCCGTTTGGATGCAGCTTCCATGGAAAGAGGCTGGTTGAATCATGTTGCCGGGCTGCCGTTTGTCGAATCAGTCAATGTCACAGGGAGAAGCTTGAGTATCCTGCTCAAAGATCTAGTTCAAGATAAAGGAAAACTCTTGCAGGAAGCGCTGGACCACTCAGTGGATATCCACAAATTCGAAGTGGGCCGCGATTCACTGGAGGAGATCTTTATAAGGATGGTGACAAAGTCATGAATAATACATGGACCATTTTCAAGAAAGAAAGCAGGCAGATGGCATTGGAGTATAAGTGGATCTGGCTGCCGGTCGTCTTTATCCTTTTAGGGGCTACGCAGCCTGTAACGAGCTATTATCTTCCTTCCATCCTTGAAATGATGGGTGGAGAGCAGGGGGTTACCGTGGATCCATCGAAATTTGTACTGGACGGCAACACCATACTCGCTGCCACCCTCGCATCCCAGTTCGATCAGATGGGACTCATCATCATCTCCCTCTCGTTCATGGGGATCATACAGGGAGAAAAAGCATCGGGGATACTTTCATTCATGATGACGAGACCTCTGAACCTGCGCTCTTATCTATTAGGGAAATGGGTGGCAGCCTATAGCTTGATTGCCTTCAGCATGATGGCGGGATTCGGAACTTCCATGTTCTACTCCCATTATCTATTCGATGGAGTGAATGTGGGTATAGGAATAAAGGCGTTTTCGATTTATCTTGTGTGGGGCATGTTCATCCTCAGTGTGATCATGACGGTCAGCACGCTCCTGCGGGGAAGTGGTTCTGTGGCATTCGTGTCGATCGTCATCCTGCTTCTATTCAGGATGCTTGCAGGATTGGATCCCCTAGTTGATTTGTTCAATCCTGCTTCCCTCAGTCTAGAGGCTGCCAGTGTCCTGAAAGAAAACGGAATGATGTCCGGTATCACGTGGACGTTACTGTTTGTGGCTGTCTGGATCCCCGTCCTTTTCTCCCTGAACGAATGGCTGATCAAACATAGAAAAGTATATCTCCGCCACGGCTAAGGGTGGTCCTCCGAAACTCGGTATTTATCATACGATTCTCTCTCTGTATAATGGATAATACTGGGGGGCTGTGAGATGATACGGAACGCACACATGAAAGATTACGAGAGACTTACGGTTTTGATGGGTTCTCTCGGCTATCCGTCCACATCTGAACAGATGCGTGGACGGCTTGAAAAAATCGTAGAGAAAGAGGATCACTATACACTGGTGGCGGAACTCGACGGCAGGGTCGTGGGAATGATCGGCTTCCATACGGGCTATCTGTACACTCAAGATGAGATGTATGCGAGGGTCATCGCCCTGGTGGTGGATCCATCGATCAGGAATAAAGGCATCGGCGGGGAGCTACTGAGAGAAGCGGAAACCCTGGCGGAAAGCTTGGGGGCAAGCGGCATGGGACTGAACAGCGGGAACCGCACGGAGCGTGAAGACGCTCACCGGTTCTATGAACGAATGGGGTATACGGCAAAGAGCACAGGGTTTGTGAAGAGCCTTCGCTCATGAAAGGGAGGACATCGATGAATATCACATCACAATGGAACCAGGAGGAACGCGACCTGATACGAAGCAGGGTGATCGAATACAATAGGGACAGGCTCCCGGATGAAGTCAAGCATCCTGTGAAGCAGGTGGGCTTCATGCTTAAAGATGATGACGGAATTGTCTTCGGCGGGATCACCGGTACGATCTTCTGGTATCATCTGCATATCGATTTTCTTTGGGTCGATGAAAAGCTCAGGGGGAAGGGGTATGGACAAGATCTGCTCCGTCAAATGGAAGAGGCTGCAAAGGAAAACCAGTGCAGGCTCATCCAGCTTGATTCGTTCAGCTTTCAGGCCCCCCACTTTTATCAGAAGCTTGGGTACACTGTAGCTGGTATGGTGGAGTCACATCCGACACCGGACCACCAGCAGTATTACCTTGTCAAAAGGCTGAACTGATGGTAAAGGTGAAGTGGGATGGAAGCTGGAAAACAAGACTAAAATGGGGATTCTCAGCGTTAGGGATCGTGTCGATCCTGTTATATGGGTCGATTGTGATCTTCGGGTATAAGGGGTCCGGTGACCTTCAGGGATTCCCTGTCCCTGTGTCGGCACATGTGATGAATGAAACGAAAAGTATCAAAAACTACAAATGGAAACCGGCTGCCCGTGAAGGGGATCTCCCACTATCCTATAAAATAAGGCTTCTTTCTGCGGGATGGAGAGAGCGGGATAAAGAAGGCCACACCGTCACATACGGGAAGAGGGCCCATCGAGTCGAGATGGTGACGGGAGAAGACTATCTGTTCCTTGAACAAGTGAAGTGACACCCGGCTTGGAGAATGTATCCACTCTTGCAGGCATACCTATATATCAGATGCCTCTTTGGGTATCGAAAAATCAATGGGGCGGGAGACGGGATATGATGGGTACGGTTGCCATGGTCCTTCAGATTTTACTTGGTGCAGGATTTCTCATGTTCGGGTGGATGAAGTTCACATCGAAACAGATGGTGGATGAATTCCATCGATACCGGATGCCGGTTTGGTTCCGGATCTTCACTGGGGTGGTGGAAGTCATCACAGCAGTCCTGCTGATCACAGGGCTGTGGAATGAAACCTGTGCGGCTATCGGAGCGCTGCTCGCGGCCGTGACGATGGTGGGTGCGATCTTCACCCATCTCCTCCGTGTGAAGGACCCGGTTGCCAAGTCGGGAATGCCCTTCCTTTTGTTGATTCTGAGCTTGATTGTCCTCTATTTGAACAAAGGCGGATTTGGCCTTTGAAGGAGATCGAGGACGAAGAAAGTGCGAAGCGCCCCCATGGTCCTGTCGACTGGATCGTGGGGGCGCTTCGTTTTATTGATCAGGCAGATCTACTGTCCGGCGAAGATCCAATGCAGTTTTTACGTAGTTCTTGGCCGTCGCTTGATAGTAGGCAGACTGGACGGTCATGGCGGCTACGATCAGCACATGCCAAACGACGGTCAAATCTTCTTCTGTCACATCCTGCAGGGCGGGCAACAGGCTCCTGCACTCTTCCTGTATGAACTGGTCGATCGCTTCATTGACGGAAGTGTCCCCGGCGGTGGTAGCAGTGGGGAGGGCGTGATGATGGATGCGGTCGAATACAGAAGCATAGGCGCTGTACAGTTCAATCGGATTGATGATGTCATCATGGCGATCTTCTATATTATTGAATACAAGGGTGAGGACCCCGCGTATGGACTCAAAATCAAGGGATCCTTTCAGATCCTCTACGATGAAGAGCATAGCGGCCTGGGTCGTCGTATATTTTTTTCCGTGGAGAGGGGATCCGATGAGTGCCCTTACATCCCGCTTCACCCAGTTTTGTACGGTACTCTGGGGGAAGTTGGTGAACTCGATCTGATTTCCGAGGGATACGATCTCATTCAGGGAGAATCCTGTATTCCCGATGGGTGAGTCGAGGACCTTGACCAATATGGACGGCATTCCTTGTGAAGGATCGCATGTTCCCCAAGCTTCCATGAGGATTTCCTGTGGACTGAGGGAGATCTGTCCGGATAGGGCCATGAGAAGATCGGCCATGTTTTTTCGTGTAAGTTTGTAGGTCTCCACCACAATCGCTCCGTTTCTTTGCTTTATCTTCTACTATAGTATCGACTGGGAACTGGCTCGTCAATCGAAGTTTTGTGTGCACTTTATTCTTGTCTTTTATAGGAAAAAACAGTATAATAAACTCATATATAAGTTCATTTGAACTTGAAAATAGGAGTGAGGATCTCGATGGGTAAACGCATATTTTATTTTCTGTTGACGAACGTACTCGTCCTTCTGACCATCAGTATCATTTTTTCACTGACAGGTGCAGGACGCTATATCAATTCGGATGGTAGTCTGAATCTGGTTGCGCTGCTGATCTTCAGTGCAATCATCGGTTTCACCGGTTCATTCATTTCACTTGCTATGTCCCGTTGGATGGCCAAACGCATGATGAATGTCCGTGTCCTTGACCCGAATGGGGCATTGACGGCGGATGAGCAGAGTGTCGTTGAGAAGGTCCACCGCCTTTCAAGGGCTGCAGGTCTTACACATATGCCGGAAGTAGGAATATACGATTCACCGGAAGTGAATGCTTTTGCTACAGGCCCTTCCAAGAAGAAATCACTAGTGGCCGTATCGACCGGACTGCTTTATGAAATGGATGACGATGCCGTTGAAGGTGTCATCGCCCATGAGGTTGCCCACGTGGCAAACGGTGATATGGTGACAATGACCCTCCTGCAGGGTGTGGTCAATACCTTCGTGGTGTTCCTTTCCCGTGTCGCAGCCTGGATCGCTACACGTTTTGTGAAAGAAGAACTTGCGCCGATTGTCCACTTCATCGCCGTGGTTGTCTTCCAGATCGTGTTCTCCATCCTTGGAAGCCTTGTTGTATTCGCGTATTCCCGTCACCGTGAATTCCATGCTGACCGCGGCGGAGCGGATCTTGCAGGTAAGGATAAGATGGTTCATGCCCTCCGCATGCTGAAGGATTACACTGGGCGCATGAAAGGGAATGATGATACCGCCATCGCCACGTTGAAGATCAATAATAAGAAAAAGTCCTCCATCTTCTCGACTCACCCGGACCTCGATGTCCGCATCAGTCGCCTGGAAGGAAAATAAGAAACATGAAGGCTGCATCCATAATCGGATGCAGCTTTTTCTTTTTCCCATCCCATCCCTTCACTTCGGCGGATGGACGGAAAATATGATACCATGGGGACAAAAGACGAAATCTATTGGAGATGAAAGGAGCCATTATGACAAATCAGTCAGGCTGGAAACTAGAAAACACGTATGAGGGGTTGCCCCCATTCTTCTACTCTTCAATGAAACCCGTTCCTGTAGAAAAACCGGAATGGGTGATCTTCAATGAAGAGCTTGCCAGATCCCTTGGCATTACCGATCAGGATGTGGACGTCTATGCAGGAAATCGTGTGCCGGATGGAGGACACCCCCTTGCCCAGGCTTACGGAGGGCATCAATTCGGGTATTTCAACAGACTGGGTGATGGCCGTGCCGTCCTCCTTGGTGAACAAGTGACCCCTGGAGGGAACCGGGTGGACATACAGCTCAAAGGTGCCGGGCGTACCCCCTACTCACGCGGGGGAGATGGAAGGGCGGCGCTTGGTCCCATGCTTCGTGAATATGTGATCAGTGAGGCGATGCACGCCCTTGGCATCCCCACGACCCGGAGCCTTGCCGTCGTCAAGACGGGGGAGAACATCGTCAGGGATCGACTGCTTGATGGAGCCGTTCTTACAAGGGTCGCATCCAGCCATATCCGGGTGGGAACCTTCCAACTGGCCGCCAAAGCGGGGAGCCTGGAAGACTTGCGAGCCCTCGCGGATTATACGATCGACAGACATTATCCGGGTGTGAAGGGGACAGACCAGCCTTATCTTTCCCTCCTTGAACAGGTGATGGACGCCCAGGCATCACTGATTGCCAAGTGGCAGCTTGTAGGGTTCATCCATGGGGTCATGAATACGGATAATATGGCGATCAGTGGAGAAACCATCGACTATGGTCCATGTGCGTTCATGGATGCATTCAATCCTGAAACAGTCTTCAGTTCCATTGATGAGCAGGGGCGCTACGCGTATGGAAATCAGCCACCGATTGCAGGATGGAACCTCGCCCGTTTCGCCGAAAGCCTGTTGCCTCTCCTTGATGAGAATGAAGAAAAGGCGGTTGAGCTTGCACAGGAGACGCTTTCCACTTATCCGTCCCTCTATCACGCGTACTGGCTGGACGGTATGAGGTCGAAGCTCGGTTTGTTCCATCCGCATGAAGATGATCAAAAGCTGGTCGAAGATCTTCTGACGATGATGGGTAATCACGGGGCCGACTACACGAATACTTTTCTTGATCTGACCCATGACAGGGAAGAGAGGAATCCCCTTGCTGGTACGGTCGGATTCGCCCAGTGGCAGGAGAGATGGGAAGAGCGTCTTGATGAACAGCCGGAGTCAGAAGAAGAGGCGAGAAAGCTGATGCGCGACCATAACCCGGCTGTGATTCCGAGGAATCATCAGGTCGAACGGGCGCTTGATGCCGCAGTGGAGGAAGGAGACCTGTCCGTTTTGACGACACTCCTTCACGTGCTTACGAAACCATATGATCATGAGGGAAGTCCTGAAGCGTATCAACATCCACAAAATCCGGAAGACGGACCATACCGCACATTTTGTGGGACATGATTGTTGAAACAGCCGCCTTTCGCACTGGGCGGCTCATACATAGAAGAGGAGAGATGGGAATGCTTGAACTAGTAGAGAAGCTTCGAACAGACCAACCGCTTGTCCACAACATCACCAATGTGGTGGTGACCAATTTTACGGCAAATGGTCTTCTGGCCCTCGGGGCATCGCCGGTGATGGCGTATGCCGAAGAAGAAGTGGAAGAAATGGCAGGGATTGCCGATGCGCTCGTTTTGAACATCGGGACCCTTTCTTCAAGTGTAGTAAGGTCGATAATTCTGGCTGGCAAAGCGGCGAATAGGAAAGGGATTCCTGTGGTCCTCGATCCAGTCGGTGCGGGGGCCACGACCTTCCGTACAGAGATGACGGCTACCATCCTCAAAGAGATCGACGTATCCATCATCAGGGGGAATGCGGGAGAGATTGCCTCCGCCCTTGGAGAGGAATGGACGATGAGAGGAGTCGATTCGGGTGACGGAGATGGAGACCGGGCCACATTGGCTGTAAAGGCATCCCGTCAGTTTTCCTGCATCGTCATCTTGACGGGTGAGGTGGATGTGGTGACGGACGGGTCCACAGTCTACCGTATACGGAATGGTCATCCCATCATGACACAAGTGACAGGGACTGGTTGCTTATTATCTTCTGTTGCCGCGGCTTTCGCAGCCGTAGGACATGAGCCGCTTCAGAGTGCGGTCGCTGCCGTTGCCTCCTACGGGGTTGCAGCAGAAAAGGCAGAGCGGCACTCAAATGGGCCAGGCAGCTTCTGCGCCGCATTCCTTGATGAGCTGTCCAGGCTTCAGGCTGTTGATGAGAAAGCCTTCAAGGTGGAAAAGGGGGAAGCGTGATGCAAGAGAAGACATCCGCAATCAAAGATGCATTGAAGCTGTATTTCATCATGGGCAGCCCCAACTGTCACCGGGATCCCGTGAACATTCTGGAAGAAGCGATCCGCGGAGGGATTTCTCTCTTCCAATTCCGTGAGAAAGGGCAGGGGGCCCTCTCAGGTACTCAGAAGAAAAAGCTTGCGACAGCACTCCAACAGGTATGCAAGGAGGCGAACATCCCCTTTATCGTCAATGATGACATCGACCTTGCTATGGAGATTGATGCAGATGGAGTCCATATCGGGCAGGAGGATGAAGCGGCCTCCATCGTAAGGAAGCGAATTGGAGCTGACAAATGGGTGGGGGTTTCTGCCCACACAATCGAGGAAGCGGAGCGTGCCATCAAGGACGGTGCTGATTACCTCGGACTAGGCCCCATCTACCCGACAAGCTCGAAGGACGATGCCGAAAGCGTGAAGGGGACCGCCATCATCCGGCAATTCAGAGAACATGGATTCTCCATTCCCTTGGTCGGAATCGGAGGGATCACGTCAACGAATGCGGCTGCCGTGATGGAGGCTGGAGCGGATGGTGTATCGGTCATTTCGGCCATCTCCGGGTCTGAAGACGTGGAGGATGCAGCCATTCGATTGAATCAAGCGGTTCATTCCGGATGTGCGAATCAATAAAAAATAATGAAATCCGCCTGAAGTCCTGGCGGATTTTTTTCATGTGTGGATGGAACGTTTTAATGCTTGGAAAAAGGGGAATTTTGTTCAAATGTTACATAAGATTGAAGCAAACCAGACGAAAGTATCGTCCTTGCTTTTTATGAGAAAACTACCGGTACCAGTGTGGACAAGAATGAGCTGACACACATCAGAATGTTCAACGTTTATTCATTGTTATGTTACATAATCTATGTTACGATTTATTTAAGTTACATTAGTGGGGAGGGTTCTGGATGGAATATGTCGATCCCATCAGGGATATTGAAAACATCAATGCCATCAAGGATATCCTGCGAACGCAGTCCCAGCGGGATTTGCTCCTGTTCGTGTTCGGGATCAATACGGGAATACGAATCAGTGATCTGCTGTCATTGAAGATTGCTGACGTCTGGGAAGAAGGGAAAGGGAAGGAGTTCTTATGTCTAAAGGACTCCAAAAGTGAAGAGGAAGGTGCTTTCTATCTGAACGGAAAGATTCAGGAAGAACTGCAGGCGTATCTCGGTCCCCTTGACTTTTCACCTGAGGATTTTCTTTTTAAGTCAAAGAAACACGCTCAGGCCATAACCAGACAGCAGGCGTATCGCATCATAAACAAGGCCGCAAAAGAAGTGGGGATACCAGGGAAGATCGGCACCCATACCCTACGGAAAACATTCGGATATCATGCATACAGGAAAGGCATCGCCATTTCCATCCTCATGAAAACCTTTCATCACCATTCTTCGTCGGAAACCTTACGATACATCGGGATTCATCAGGACGAACTCCGTCTGGTGAAAGTGGATGTGAACCTGTAAAAAGCATAAGAAAAACCCCCACCCATCAAGGTGGAGGTTCGCGTTGAAATTATAGATAGTCGTCATCTTCGGAATCATTCGGTTGTACGGAAACATTCGTCAAGTCTTTGACGATTCCTTCTTCTACTTGAACCTGGAGCGTTTCCCGGTCTTTCATGAACTTGAAAAGCCCATTATTGAAATCGGTCCCTGATTCCTTGAAGAAGATTCCTTCATAGCGCATGGCCTTTGTGTGCTTGAACGTAAGACGGTATTGATCATCTTCTTCCACGAGATAAGCACGGCAGCCTTTTTCAAAGTGTCCATCAGGATTCTTGAGGGCGCGGGACACTGAAATGATGTGAAGGTCCACAAATGGGACTTCCCGCAGCAACGAATTGATGATGGAGCCTTTCGCGATTTGTTCCCAGCGGCTCTGGGCAGTCTGTCCAAGGATGATCTGGGTGATGTTCCGCTCCCTTGATACTTCGGCGATCACCTTTGAAATCGGGCGTTTTTCATTATCTTTTATGATGAAGGCATCGGCATTATGCTTCTCGGCTAGTTCTTTCCACTGGGAAATGTAGGCCGACTTCTCAGCATCCAGTTCATCGAAGGGTTTCGGATCTACGGTGAGGATGTAAAGAGGGCATTTCATCATATTGGCGATCTTGCATCCGCGCTGGATGAGGCGCTCCCCGTTCGGTCCGTAATAGACACATACAAGGATGCTTTCATCCATCCGTTCTTTTATTGGTTTCATGATTATTTTCACCTCGAAGCTGTGTGAATTTCCCTTGCTATCTTCAAACTATGTATGACTATAACGCATGCCATAATAGTCGTCAATGGATTTCTTACTATATCTAGAAGTTCCGAAAGATTAAGAAATGGATTGTTGAAAATTATTCAAAAAGGAGGGGCTCACTTGTCTTGGATCCATCTAGCCGTCTTGCTCCCGATTCTGTTCGCCATCTTGGTTCCATTCATCTATAAACTGGTTTCACCGAAGATCCATACCGGCTGGTTCGTTCTTGTTGTTCCACTTCTGGTCTTCATCTACCTATTAACCTTTATCCCCAATCTCGCAGCCGGAAATACGTATGAAGCATCTGTATCATGGATTCCTGCGTACGATATCGACTTTGTCCTCACCGTCGATGGCCTCAGCCTTCTATTCGGCCTTCTGATCACCGGGATCGGAAGCTTGGTCATCTTTTATTCCATTTACTATATGTCGAAGCACCGTGAAGCGCTACACAACTTCTATGTGTATCTGCTCCTCTTCATGGGAGCCATGCTCGGTCTGGTGTTCTCGGATAATATCTATGTCCTGTATGTGTTCTGGGAAATGACGAGTATATCCTCATTGCTCCTCATCGCGTACTGGTATGAACGGGAGCGTTCACGCTACGGAGCACAGAAGTCCATGCTCATCACCGTGTTCGGCGGACTCGCCATGCTTGCGGGCCTCATCATGATCAGCATGATGACAGGAACAAACAGTATAAGGGACATCCTGTCACAGGCCAATGGCCTTCAGGATCACCCACTCTTCCTTCCTGCCATGATATTGATTCTGTTGGGAGCATTTACGAAATCCGCCCAATTTCCTTTCAGCATCTGGCTTCCGGACGCCATGGAAGCACCGACACCCATCAGTGCCTATCTCCATTCAGCGACCATGGTCAAAGCCGGTATCTATCTCGTCGCCCGCTTCACAGCTTTCTTTGGGGGATCGGCCGAATGGTTCTGGATCGTATCCGGGGTCGGCCTCATCACACTCCTCTATGGCTCGGTCAACGCCGTGCGCCAGACGGACCTCAAAGCACTCCTTGCGTATTCGACGATCAGTCAGCTTGGCATGATCATGAGCATGCTCGGGCTCGGTTCCGCAGCCCTTTATTTCGGGTATGGGGATGAATCCACCGTCTATGGGACGGCCATATTCGCGGCGATCTTCCATATGGTGAATCACTCCACATTCAAAGGTGCCCTCTTCATGGTAATCGGTATAATCGACCACGAAACCGGTACCCGTGATATCCGGAAACTTGGAGGGCTCGTACGATTCATGCCGATTTCCTTTACGTTGACTGTAATCGGTAGTTTTGCCATGGCGGGCCTTCCGCCGTTCAATGGCTTCCTCAGTAAAGAAATGTTCTTCACTGCCTTGGTGAAAGCGTCGGAGCTGTCGATTTTCAATGTCGGGTTCATCGGCCTCCTCATCCCGATCATCGGCTGGGTGGCCAGTGTCTTCACCTTTGTATACTGCATGATCCTTGTATTCAAGACATTCGGCGGGCGCAACAAGCTCGCGAAGAAAGGGAAGGTCTTACATGAAGCGCCATTCGGGTTGCTATTGAGTCCGGTTATCCTGGCTCTGATAGTTATCATCTCATTCTTCGTACCGAATGTGATGGGGGATTATCTATACAAACCCGCTTTCAACGCCATCCTTCCCGAGCTTCATGAAACCATCAAGCTGAAAGAAATCAGCGCATGGCATGGATTCAATATGGAGCTGTTCATGACCTTTGGCGTCATCGTCTTCGGTATCATGCTTTACAAGACGCTTCGAAAATGGTTCCGTCTATACTTGAAATATCCGCAGGCCCTGACGCTGAATAACGCCTACAATGTCGGGATCGAGAAGATGGAGAAAGTCTCAGGTGCTGTGACGGATCGCTATATGACAGGGTTCTTGAGGGATTATCTTGTTTATATCTTCGTGTTCTTCATCCTGATGGTGGGAGGCTCCCTTTTCCTTACCGGAGGGTTTATCCTTGATACATCGAACGACAGTCCGATCACGATTTATGAAGCAGGGTTTGTGGTGATCCTGGTCCTGTCTGGACTATCGGTCCTGTTTGCCAAAACGAGGCTCACAGCTGTCGTTTCCGTAGGGGCCCTAGGGTTCCTCGTATCATTCCTATTCGTCTTGTTCAGGGCGCCGGATCTTGCCCTCACTCAGCTGGTGGTGGAAACCGTTACGACGACGCTCTTCCTGTTATGCTTCTACCATCTTCCTCAGCTGAAGAAGGAAGTAAGCAAGATCCCATTCAAGCTGACGAACGCCGTCATCGCCATTTTATCGGGAGTGGTCGTGACCCTGGTTGCCCTCTCTGCTAACGGTACACGAATGTTTGATTCCATCTCGAGCTACTATGAGAATTCGTATGAAATCGCTGGTGCAAAAAACATCGTCAATGCGATCCTGGTCGATTTCAGGGGGATTGATACGATGCTTGAAATCCTGGTTCTATCGATTGCCGGGCTGGGTGTTTACACACTGATCAAAATGAGGGGAGGAGGGGATAAGAATGAAAAAGCCAAATGATATCATCATCAAGAATGTCACCAGGGTGGCCATCGTCATCATCCTGGCCTTCGCCATTAACTTATTCATTTCCGGCCATCATCACCCCGGTGGCGGATTCATCGGCGGTCTGGCGTTTTCGTCAGCCTTGATCCTCCTTTTCCTCACCTTCGATATGGAATCGGTCCGTCGCAACCTGCCTGTCGATTTTAAGGTCCTGTCTGCCGTCGGTGTCCTTATCGCTGTCCTGACGGGTGTCGGTGGGATGGTATTCGATAAGCCGTTCCTGTTCCAGACCTATGATTACTTCGACCTTCCCATCTTCGGGAAGACGGAGCTCGCCACTGCGGTCCTATTTGATATAGGTGTTGCCCTCGCCGTCATCGGGACGTCCATGACGATCATACTGAGTATGGGGGATGATCGCTGATGGAAACACTGATGTCCATTGTTGTCGGTATCCTTTTTGCCATTGGAATCTATTTGATTTTGACAAAGACGCTTCTGCGGATCATTTTGGGCACTTCGATCCTGGGCCATGCCGTGAACCTGTTGATCATCACCATGGGAGGGCTGAAGAAAGGTGGACCGCCCCTTCTCGGGATCAAATCCCTCACCTATGCGGACTCACTGCCTCAGGCCCTCCTGTTGACGGCGATCGTGATCAACTTCGCTACGACGGCCCTATTTCTGGTGTTGAGCTACCGTGCCTACAAAGTGCTAGGCACCGATGACACAGAACAGATGAGAGGTTATGAGAATGAATAATGTAATCATATTGCCCATCATCATCCCGATCATCGCGGGGATGGTGATGGTGATATTCAGAAAAAACATACCGTTTCAGCGGTTCCTCGGGGTCATAGCCCTCGTGGCATCGATTGCCGTCTCCTTCGTACTGATGGAGCAAATCAAAGTGAACGGTCCACAGTCCCTTCAGTTGGGCGGGTGGGAAGCCCCATTCGGTGTCACGATGGTAGCGGATATGCTTTCGGCGCTCCTGCTTTTGATTTCCGGGATCGTCGCCCTATGCTGTCTCTTTTATTCCTTCCGGTCGATCGGGAGGAGCAGGGAAGAGCATTACTTCTATCCGCTATTCCTGTTCCTGATCACCGGGGTGAACGGGTCATTTTTGACGGGGGATATCTTTAACCTGTTTGTCTGCTTTGAAGTGATGCTTGTCGCTTCGTATGTGCTGATCTCCCTTGGAGGGGAGAGGGTGCAGCTCAGGGAAAGTTTGAAATACATCCTCATCAACATCATCTCGTCTTTCTTGTTCCTCGTCGGGATTGCATATCTCTATGCGACCCTCGGGACATTGAATATGGCCGATCTATCCCTGCGGGTGGAAGAAGCGGGGCAGGATGGGCTGATCACAACGATCGCCATCGTCCTGCTCACAGTGTTCAGCCTGAAGGCCGGTCTATTCCTGTTCTTCTGGCTCCCTGGTTCATACGGAGCACCACCGACGGCCGTGTCAGCCGTATTCGCCGCCCTTTTGACGAAAGTGGGAATCTACGCCATCATCCGGATGTTCACCCTTGTGTTCTATCATGAGCCCCAGGTGACCCATCTCCTCATCGGCATCCTTGCAGCCCTCACCATGCTGTCCGGGGCGATAGGGGCCGTCGCCTACTGGGATATCAAGAAGATCCTGACGTATAACGTCATCGTCGGTGTCGGATTCATCCTGGCGGGTCTGGCTTCGTTCAATCCAAACGGAATGACAGGATCCATCTTTTATCTCATTCACGATATGATCGTGAAGGCCCTGATCTTCTTGTTAGGGTGGACGATCATCCACTTGACTGGAACAAGCAAGCTCAGGAACATCAGCGGACTCATCACGCTTCATCCATTGTTCGGTTGGATGTTCTTCATTGCCGCATTGTCCCTTGCAGGGATTCCGCCATTCGGAGGGTTCCTGGGGAAAGTCCTCATCACGAAGGGGACATTTGAGGCAGGGTACTTCTGGCTCGGTGGCATCGGTCTGTTGACCAGTCTCATGGTCCTGTACTCCATCATGAAGATCTTCATGAACGGGTTCCTTGGAGATACCGAGCTGACCGAGGAAAAAGAAAAAGGAAGTATCAAAGGCCTCATGTGGCCGATCAGTATCCTCACCGCCCTCACCATCTTCCTTGGACTCGGAGCACAAGGTGTACAGGAGTATGTGAATATTGCGGTGGATGGATTGATGAATCCGTCCATTTACATTGAAGCCGTCATTGGTGTCAATCGATAAGAAAAGAGGTGGTACCCCGTGCCCATGCAAATCCTGATCAATCTTCTGATCGGTTTCATATGGATGTTCTTTCAGGAAAGCTTCAGTTTCCTCACCTTCTTCAGCGGGTATTTATTCGGTATACTGGTCCTGTTCATTTTAAGGCGTTTCCTGCCCCATAAGTTCTACCTGGAGTCGCTGGTGGCCATCATCCATTTATTCCTTGTCTTCATCCGGGAGCTGTTTGTCTCGAGCGTTCAGGTATCACGTCATATCATTAAGCCGAAGATCGATGTATCACCCGGTGTATTCAAGCTTGAGACCGATCTTGAAGGGGAGCTTGAAGTCACGCTTCTTGCCCTCCTGCTGAACCTGACCCCGGGTTCCGTCGTCATGGAGGTTTCCGATGACAACAAACGATTCTATCTTCACGGGATCAATCTTCCAAGTGCGAAAGAATCGGCATACAAATCCCAGAAGAAGCTGGAGACTGCCATAAAGAGGGTGACCAGAAATGATTAAAGCCATATTAATCTGTTCCCTTGTCGTCCTGACCATTGCCATCCTTGCGACCGTCTATCGGATCATCAAGGGACCGTCAGCACCCGATCGTGTCCAGGCACTGGATGCCCTGGGGGTCAAGCTGATCTCTGCGGTGGCGATCTTTTCGGTGCTGCTCCAGAACTCGGGCTTCTTCGAAGTCATCCTTCTCATCGGGATCCTTTCATTCATCGGCACGCTTGCATTTGCGCGCTATATAGAGAGGGGTGTCGTCTTTGAACGTAACAAGTCCGATTGAAGTCGTCGCCGTCTTCCTGATCCTGATCGGAACGATCTTCAGTTTGCTCAGTGCCATCGGGCTCGTCCGTCTGCCGGATATCTACACCCGGTCTCACTCAGCTTCTAAGAGCTCCACTGTTGGGGTCCTGTTCACCCTCATCGGTGCCTTCCTTTTTTTCATCATGGAAGGGGTGTTCAGCATCAGGCTGTTCCTGGGCATTTTCTTCGTGTTCCTTACGGCGCCAGTCGCTTCCCATGTCATCGTCAGGGCAGCATATAGGTCCAAGGTCGAAATGTGCGACGAAACCGTACAGGATGAATTGAAAGATCTGTTGGAACAGGATGAAGCCAATTACCATACGGAAACGAAGGATGAGGAGACAGACGCTTCTTCATCCAATAAATCAGAGAAGGCCACTGAGTAATTCGGTGGTCTTTTTTGATGTGAAATTTGACTGGTGCCATGCGGTTCATCCACCTTTTTACATGTGTCGAAACACACCAATAAGCACCAAACTTTGTAAAAATATGTTTGCCGTGAGAGAGTGCGGGTATAAAACTGGTAACAAAATGGTTGACAAATAAGGAGGTAGCTACATGAAGCGAAAGGCAGCATGGTTCAGCATTCTACTGGCGATGATTTTGACCCTGGGGGCTTGCAGCAGCCTGCAGACGGCCATCAGCGGTGACAAGGAAGAGAAGAAAGAAAAGACGGAACAAACGGGTGAAGAAAAGACCGCCAAGAAAGATGACAGTGATCAATCTGGAGAAGTAGATGCGGAAGAATCGACGGATGCAACCGCAACAGAGGAAGAAGGAATCAATTCAGAAGAAGGTAGTGCTTCTGGCGAAGAGGGAACGGCATCAATCGATGACATTCCGGCAGATGGAAACGTCCAGGATGATTCACTGAGCACTGAAGAAGACCCATTCAATGACGACTCTTCCGATGCGTTCGACAGTCCGGCTACAGGTGATGCAGAGACCACGATGCCTGGTCAGGGACCCAGTATTGAAGCCAGTGAAGAAGAATTTGCCGCCTTCGATAAAGAGATTCAGCTTGCCTTATTCCAGGCCAGGATGATGGAGGTCATGTTGTACTACGATTATGGAATTGGCAATCCCGATTTTTACATTAAGGAAAACATGACCGAAGAGGATGTACAGATGGTCAAATCGGAACTTCAGACCATCCAGATAGAGGAACCTGTCTATAAGAGCATGCATGATGAGGCCTTGGGTTTGCTTGATTCGATCGACAATAGCAAGGAAGTGGACGGAGATATCAAGAAATACAAAGAAACACAGGACAAATACCTGGAAATCTCAGAAGACATGATCAAAACGATTGAGAAAGTGAACGTGGACAATGCCGCCGAAACAAGGAAGAAGCTTGATGATATGACGACAGAATACTTGAGGATTTCCACTGAACTGGGTGTGATCATGAAGGACATCGTCGTCAAACAGGGACTTGACCACGCCTACTTTGTAGAGGCCCTGGACGGGATCATGACGAGTGCAGGGATGGACGGAGTAATCTAAAAATAAATAGAGGGTTGGAAAAACGTGTTTTAGCTATAGTAAAACCCGAATTCATTTGCCACCGATCAGGCAAATGAATTCGGGTTTTAATTTGTTTCATGACTATTCTTATTTACTTGTTTCTAGCGGTTGACTGAAGTGCAAGACGAAGACTCCAGCGGGAAGAGTAGCTGATGTGAGACCCCGCAGGCTTGCCGAGGAGGCTCACGGGCTACCCGCGCGCAGTCTTGCACGGAAATCATTAGCGGTATATAGAACGTATACTGTTCGTGTTAAATGCTATTTTTTTGTTTAGTCCCGACCTCATTTTTATTTGGACTGACAATGTGGGCAGTAGTACAACCTTCTCGAAGCAGCCATGATCTTTTCAATTTCTGTTCCGCAGCGATAGCATGAGGCACCTTCGCGATTGAAGACCCAATGGCGATAGCGGGACCGCGTCAAGCCTTCTTGTTTCAGCTTCTCTACCAATTGCAGGTCATTGGTGATCCCGGCGGTTTCATAGGATTGCTTCATCAGATGGATGATGGCTTCAGCGGCAAGGGTCAGCTGGTCATCACGGCAGTCCATGGGACGGAGTGTCGGATGGATCCCCGAGACGAATAGAATTTCAGACCGAAGGTAGTTCCCGATACCGGCAACGAAACCTTGATCAAGGAGCAGATGCGCCCATTTGCGCCTCCTGAATGCTTCCATCCTGGTCAGGATGTCTCCGCTTGTTACGTCTTCACTGAGAATATCCGGTCCCACCCGTGCAATGAAGGGATGTAAATGGACCTCCTCATCCCGCATGACTTCAATATCAGAGGCGCTGTAGAGCAAAGCGGATTTCTTTTCATTGTGTATGGCTACGCGCAGCTGGCGGTTGGTCTTTGGGTATTCATAGGCCTGCTTGACGTACCATCGCCCATACAGTTGGTTGTGTGAATACATCGTATAGCCGTTGTCAAAGCGTATCAGCATCGCTTTTCCCTTCGTGTCCACCCTTGTGATCTTTGTCCCTTGAAGGAGACTTTCATATCCCTTTAGCTGTGGGAAGGCAAAGAAAATCTCCATGACGGGAAGATGGGCGAGCGCTTTTTGAACACGGTCGGCAGCCCTTCTGATTTCCGGTCCTTCCGGCATGGTGTCATCCCCCTTTTTCTATATACGTTCCCGTATTCCCATGGAAATAATCAAATGGGTGTTTTTCCACAAAGGGTAAGGTGTGGGTGCGCTTACATATTATTGGTGTGATTATTTTTATATTGACAGGAATGAGGGTTCTTGTTAATGTTTATACCAATCTCATAATTCTTATCCAGAGAGGTGGAGGGACTGGCCCTTTGAAGCCTCAGCAGCAGATCTTCTTCTGAAGAAACTGTGCTAATTCCAGCGGGTGATCAAACCTGATAGATAAGCAGTTTATTTGTCGGTAACGCACTCGTTTTGAGTGCGTTTTTTGTTTGTCTGCTCATCCCAGAATCAAGAACGCGGAGGATGCCAACATGAAAATTGAAGCAAAAGACTTTAAGAGGAAAATGAAAACAAGGCATTTGATCATGCTTTC
Source organism: Rossellomorea marisflavi (assembly GCF_001274775.1). Classification (GTDB taxonomy): domain Bacteria; phylum Bacillota; class Bacilli; order Bacillales; family Bacillaceae_B; genus Rossellomorea; species Rossellomorea marisflavi. The sequence continues at coordinate 174,317 of NZ_LGUE01000004.1, read as the reverse complement.
CCTTGGGGGCGTGATCGGAACGGGGCTTTTTCTCAGCTCGGGGTATACCATCCATCAGGCAGGTCCATTCGGTACGATCCTTTCTTATTTGATCGGAGCCATCGTCGTGTATCTTGTCATGATGTGCCTCGGGGAGCTTTCGGTACATATGCCCGAGACGGGATCTTTCCACAGCTACGCGGCAAAGTACATCGGACCTGGTACCGGTTATGCCGTCGGTTGGTTGTACTGGCTGACTTGGACGGTTGCCCTTGGATCTGAATTCACGGCTGCCGGTCTGATGATGCAGCGGTGGTTCCCATCAGTCAGCGTATGGATCTGGAGTGGGTTATTCGCAGCCATCATCTTCGGTATGAACGCGTTCACGGTCCGATTTTTTGCAGAATCTGAATTCTGGTTCTCCCTTGTCAAGGTAGTCGCCATTGTCTTTTTCATCATTGCAGGAGGGGCTGCCATCGTCGGTTTCGTGCCCCTTGCCGATTCATCCCCGGCACCATTCTTCACGAATATCACCGATGCGGGGTTATTCCCGAATGGGGCATTTGCTATCATCATGACAATGCTTGCCGTCAACTTCGCCTTCTCCGGCACCGAGCTGATCGGGGTAGCCGCGGGTGAAACGAAGGAGCCTACCAAAACGATTCCAAAGGCGATCCGGACGACCCTTATCAGACTCGTCATCTTCTATGTAGGGACGATCGTGGTTCTTTCTGCCCTCCTCCCAAGTGAAGCGGCAAGCGTATTGGAAAGTCCATTCGTCGCCGTACTCGGCAGGATCGGGATTCCATATGCGGCAGACCTCATGAATGTGGTGATCATCACCGCTATCCTCTCCGCAGCCAATTCCGGCTTGTACGCTTCTTCCAGGATGCTTTGGTCACTTGCAGACAAGAAGACCATACCGTCTTTCTTCGGTAAATTGACCAAATCGGGCGTTCCCCTCGTAGCCACCATCACCAGCATGCTTGGAGGCGGGCTTGCACTCTTATCAAGCATTTACGCACCCGACACGGTCTATATCCTACTGGTGTCGATTTCCGGACTGGCCGTCGTATTTGTCTGGATGAGCATCAGTGCATCCCAGTTCTTCTTCAGGAGACGCTTCATCAAAGAAGGCAACAGTGTGAAGGACCTGGCATATAAGACGCCGTTGTATCCATTCGTCCCGATTGCATCGTTCGTTCTCTGCCTTGCATCCGTCATCGGTATCGCATTCGACGAAGGTCAGAGGGTGGCACTTTACTGCACGATCCCGTTCGTCGGCTTCTGTTATATAGCGTACTATGTGACAAACTATGTGAAAAAGAAAAGGAGTGAAGAGTATGTCAACACAAGTGAAACACAATCCCATTGAAGCCATCCTGAGGAGTCACGCTACGGTCATCCTGGATGGGGCGCTTGCCACTGAACTGGAGTCCCATGGATGCGATCTCGATGATCCCCTGTGGTCTGCCCGGACCCTCATTGAGAACCCGGGGGCGATCTCGGCCGTCCACACGGACTACTTCCGAGCGGGAGCCGATTGTGCTATCACAGCAAGCTACCAGGCAACAGTGGAGGGCTTCGGTAAGCGAGGGATAGGCGAGGAAGAGGCCATTGCTTTGATCAAGCAAACCGTATTCCTGGCAAAAGAAGCAAGGGATTCATTCTGGGATGAAGAAGGCAGTCGGGACAACGGACGTCATAAGCCTTTCGTAGCGGCCTCTGTCGGACCGTACGGAGCGTATCTGGCAGATGGGTCCGAGTATCGGGGGAATTACGGGATTCCTAAAGAAGAGCTTGCAGCCTTCCATCGTCCGCGTATTAAGGCACTTATAGAAGCAGGAGCAGACGTTCTGGCGTTTGAAACCATCCCTTCTTTTGAAGAAGCGGAAGTGTTGGTGTCCTTATTGCATGAATATCCCGGTGTTTATGCCTGGCTGTCCTTTTCGTTAAGGGATGGGTCCCGGATCAGTGACGGTACGAGGGTGGCAGACTGCGCACTTGCCTTCAAGGACGAAGAACAGATCGCAGCAATCGGTGTGAATTGTGCACCGATCCCGGAAGCGACGGACGCCGTCAAAATCCTTCATCAGCATACAGATCAACCGATCATCGTCTATCCGAATTCAGGTGAAACCTATGATGCGGAAACCAAAACCTGGCATGGAGAGGAAGCGTGCGGAAGTTTCATTGACCAGTCCGATGCCTGGTTCGAAGCAGGTGCGAAGATCATCGGTGGCTGCTGTCGTACCGGACCTTCCCATATTCAGGACCTGTCTGATAAGTGGAGGAAACGCGTAAAATAAATCAACAATAAAAAAGGAGGCCGATGCGCCTCCTTTTTTATGTGGGGTCAACCTGCTGCAATGAGACTTGCCACAATGGCGATGATGGGGACCGCCGTCATGAGGGCATACCCAATGAAAAATGTGGTCTGTACCATCGCTTTTGTTTGCTTATCCGCATGGGGATCTTTCACCACGTCCAAAAATGTCCGCAATAACACCACAAAGTTGACGGCGGTAACCGCAATCGTTATGGCCACAGGAATGACGACGGATCCTGTAAAGGACTCGATCATGATGAAGCCAAGGACGATAAGGATCAATGGGAGTGCTTCTGCTATCGCCACCCCGATGAACATCCTCGACTGGATCTGTTGACGCTGATCAGGATGAGCCGCCATCTCCCTCATGGCTTTCCGTATTACAATCCCAATTCCCGTGGTTGCAATGATGGCTGCTAATGCCATTAAATATAAAGCCATAGAATCACCTCATCGTTTCATAGTATTGAAGATTTTGTCACATACCCATATTATAGGAAATACAGGATATGCAGGCAACCATTAACAAAAGTAGATTGTGAGAATGGAGTGGAGCGGAAAGATGAATGCAGACCTTGAATCACTTGGATCACCCCTTCGGGACCTGGAGAGGGAATTTAAAGAAAAAATCGAGCCATATCGGTCCGATCTATGGAGATACTGCCGGACCTTGACGCTATCCCCGTGGGATGCAGAAGATCTGGTCCAGGATACGCTCCTCCGTGCGTTTTCATTATTGCCAAGCTCTATCAGCCTATCGAATCTAAAGCCTATCTATTCAGGATTGCAACGAATCGTTGGATCGATCAGAGGAGGAAGCAGGAACGGATCGAGATGAGGGAGGACATGGAGGAAATCAATGCAGCGGGAGAATTCGACTATCAGCTTCTGGAAAATCTGGAGCATCTCGTCCACATTCTTACCCCTGTTCAATACGTATCGATCATTTTGACCGATGCATTCCTATACAAAGGAAAGGAAGTGGCTCATATCATCGGGACGACGGAAGCGTCCGTCCATGCCAATGTCAGCCGTGCACGAAAGAGTTTGCGGAAGTATAGTCCTGTCTCTAATGCCAAATCAGGAACAAGTGGATCTGTGGATTCTCTTCAAGCTGATCCGGTCATCGCCACCATGCTGGAAGGATTCCGGTCCAAGGACCCCGAAAAGATTGCTTCCGTCCTTCATGAAGAGATCCAGACGGAGATTGTCCATTCAGGGCTGGAGATCGGCCTGGAAGAGACAAAGAGACATTCCTTGGGGGATTGGTATCAGATTGTCCAGGATCAACAAGCCATCATCGGGGAGTACCGTCTGCTATGGGGTGCCCCGGTGATTGTGGAGCTGGAGGAGAAGGAGGACGGGAAGAGGTATCTCAACAATCTTCACCGTATCGAGATCGAGGACGACCTCGTCATCTCCTGGAGATTCTACTGCTTTTCATGGGATCTGATGAAGCAGGCTGCCGAAGAACTGGATGTAGAATTGAACGCAGCCTACTTTTATCATTTGTATTAAATATCATTCTTCCTGATGAAGGTCATCAGGGAGAATGCCTGTTCGTCACAATTTGATAGGACGGTGATCATCCGGTCGTCCTCCGGGATGATCACGGATCTGAAGCTCACGCCAGGATCAAGGCCCATCAACGAATAAACCGGCGCATTATCCCCTTCGTCCTGGATCACCCATACTCCATATCCATAAAAGGTTCCCGTACCACATTCCACGTGGGGCTTCAGGAGGAGGTCCGTGCTTTCTTTCGTCAGGAGACTGTGCTTAAAGAGGGAATCGAGCAGGGCATGGACATCCTCTGTTGTCGTATAGGCGCCTCCGTCCGGTCCTCCTTTCACGGGAAGGGAGTAGATATTGCTTTTATACAGCCCATCCCCTAGACCGATGTAGCCCGTGGCTGTTCCATCCGGTAGCAGGTCCATCCTGAAGTAACCCGACTTTTCCATCCCTGCCGCTTTGAAAATCTGGGTCTTCACATATTCGGAAAATGTGATTCCTGCGTGTGCCTCGATGATCAAGCCCAAAAGCACATAGCCGGAATTATTGTAGGAAAAGCGCTCACCGGGCGTGGATTTCATAGGCTCTTGTTCAAACAAGGAGAGGAAGTCAGCCGGTGATTCCATCCGGTATGAGGGCTGGTCTCTCCATAAGTCCTCGAAGTCATCCATCTCTTCTTCATCAAAATAATCCGGGATGCCGGAAGTATGGGTCAACAGTTGGTGAACCGTGATGCTTTCGTGAAAGGAAGTATGCTCCATGTGCAGAATATCCCGTAGCCGCGAGTCCAAGGAAAAGCAGCCTTTTTCGATCAGCTGCAGGATAGCGATTGCAGTGAAGAGCTTGCAGCCCGAAGCCATCCCGAAGCGGGTGTGAGTGGAATTGGGTATGTTGTGCACCCGGTCTGCCAGGCCGTATGCCTCCTTGAATTCCACCTGGGATCCTCTTGTCACAAGGATAGATCCTTGGAAGTCCGTATTGATACAGTAGGTGTGAAGATCATGTTCTTTCATGGAATCAGTCCTCTCGTTTCCTTCATGATACCGTTTCCCGTGATAGGTTGATAGGCAAAAAATGGTGATAGAATAAGTTTTCCTTATGTTGATTTCGGGGATAAGGTTGTATGGAAGCCGTCCGCAGGGAAAATCTGCAAAAAAAGCCTGTCAGGTTTTCATCGTTTCATCCGTCTTACTGAATGAAGACAAAAAGGAGAGTGAATCATGAAAACGCCCATTCAAAACAGAATCCATACCATCTTTATCCATGTGAGTGATCTGAAAGCCTCTGCCCACTGGTATGCTGATCTTCTCGGACAGGAAGTCGACCTGGACGATGTCACCAGACCGGTCCATACGATCCCGGTCGCCGATTATACAAGTCTTACGCTTGATGCAGGACCTGAAGGGGAGCATAAGGACATCGTGCCCGCCCGCTTCCCGATCTTTAATTTTCATGCGGACGATATTCATGAAGCCCATGGATACGTGGAGGGAATCGGAATTGAAGTCGTCCAGCCCATCACAAGCTTCGATGATTTCTCGTTTTTTACCGTTAAGGATCCTGACGGCCATCTCATCATGATTTGTACAGGATGAAACAAAAGCATCCCATATAACGGGATGCTTTTTGTTATGTATGGAAGAGCGTGCCTTCCAGTGCGGCGATATAGCGTTCTGCCGAGGCCTGAACCTTCGTATTCGCTCCACGCGTGACGATCCGGTGAAATGCGTTGTATAGCCTGTCGAATGGGAGCGGCTTCACTTGGGTCGCCATCTCCTTCACTTTATAGGCAGGGAGCGGGATGAGATTCGGATAGCTATACATGAAGCTGACCCAGTTCCGATCGGCCACCACCTGGATGACATCACCTGTGAGGAGCACGCCGAGCTTGTCTGCACCGCTTCTCCAGTGGAGGATGCTCCCTCCTTTGAAATGCCCGCCGATGCGATGGATGGTGACTTCTTCGTGCAGTTCAAGCGCTTCCCCGCTCCAGTAGATGATGCGCTCACTCGGCCGGGTCACCCATTCCCGGTCGTCTTCGTGAATATAGATCGGGGCATCGAACGCTTCTGCCCATTCCACTTGGGTGGAGTAATAGTGCGGGTGTGACAGGGCAATCGCCTGGATGCCGCCTAACTCACGGATGGTCGCAATGGTCTCTGCATCAAGGTAGGTGATGCAATCCCACAGAACATTGAAGCCGGCTTTCTGGATGAGATAAGCGGTTTGACCGATGGCGAACGAAGGAGTGGTGGTGATGCTGTAAAGCCCTTCTTCCTCTTGAACAATCTCATTCTTGTATACTCCTGATGCAGTAAGCTGCTCAAGGTTGGTCCATGATTGACCGTTTGGATTCACATATTGTCGTTCCTCCGTGCAGATCAGACAAGATGACGGTTCTGCAGCCGAATGGTATTGCACGCCGCATGTGGTGCATATGTACTCATTCATGATGACTTCACTTCTCCTCTTATTGGGAATTCATTAAAATTATACCATGAAAAGGCTGAGGTAAATGTGTTTTAATCATAGTAAAACCCGAATCGATCTACCTGCGGTCAGGCAAAAAGTTCGGGTCATTAATTGGTGTCATGAACATGACGATTGATTTGTTTCCAGCAGGAAGCGCAGTCTTGTACGGGAATTAAGAGCTGTATGACGAACCTACCCTAATCGAGTTCGTTTGTTTTGTCTTAACACTGATTAAAATGCCTTCTTCCAATGAATCAGATACGCCGTCACCTGAACGAAGGGCAGCAGCATGAAGAGAATCACTGGATAGTAGGGGAGCTTTTCAGCAACGAGTGGATAAAAGACAAGCAGAGCGGCGATGACCGGAGCGGCGATCATCATGCTCATATAGGCGGTCTTACAGGCTTCCGCAGTGATCTGCTTTTCCCTTTCATCGCTTTCCTGGAATTCATCCGGAACCATGAGGGAAAGCTTCCTTCTTTTTTTAGAGCGGTAGGACAGGATGGAAAGGATGCTACACACGATCAAGATCAATAGAAAAGGGAAAGCATTTCCTTCAAACATGACGTCTCCGTCCGGGTTTTTGTTGAACGCAGCAATTTGGGTGGTCATATCAAAAAACTCCACCATTGCCCAGCCAAATAAACCAAATACTACGACATACATCCAAAACAGTTTCATCAATTTCATCTTTCTTCCTCCTCCAGATAGAATATCTCTTCAACGGGCAGTCCGAATGCCTTGGCTATTTTCATCGCGAGAAGCAGGGAAGGGATATAGCTCCCTTTTTCCAGGGCGACGATGGTCTGTCTCGTCACATCGACGGACTCAGCAAGCAGGCCCTGTGTCATTCCATGCCTTGCCCGCAATTCTTTTACACGGTTTGTTAGCATCCCATCACTTTCCTTTTCTTGAGTTTATACCCATATTGTATGGTTAACTTTACATTTTGTAAAGTCTATTTTACATCTATTTCTAAAATGGGCCCCGGCAAGCATGCCGACTGTACGAAATAGCTGTGATACAATAGGAAGAGTACGCTATTTTCATACGGAGTTGATTATCATCAGAAAACATCTATATACCTACTCCTGGGAACCGAACGAAGTTTCGCTGTGCGCATTGGAAAGAAGGACGTTGTTCGGCGAAAGTCCGAGCTCATTGATCCAGGAAAGCACACGCTTGATCGATCCGAGCAGGAGTCCATTTATAAAAGAACGTCTCACCGTCATGACGGAAGGAGCCAGCTTTGAGGAGTTCCTTGGAAACGTCCATCAATTGGCTGCCGTAGATGGTTTCAAGGTCATATATGTGCAAAATCCCGACCGGGAAAAAACAGGGTTCAAGGAAGTGCGCAGGATCGAAAAGGAAGTCGGCCTCCAGCTCAAGGGGGAAGCGGAGCTGGTCCATCCGACGATCTTATACGGCATCATGGAAACTGATGGCGGTTGGGTCTTAGGGGAGTATGCCCGTAATGAAGCCATATGGCTGAAGCACCAGTCCAAGCCCCACAGCTACTCGACTTCATTGAATACACGTGTGGCCCGTGCCGTAGCCAATATCGCCGCACCGGATCCCGAAGGTGTCACCCTTATCGATCCGTGCTGCGGAATCGGCACCGTTTTGGTGGAAGCACTGTCCATGGGGATGGATATCAAAGGAAGTGATCGAAATCCATTGATTTTGGATGGAGTGAAGGAAAACATCGCCCACTTCGGACTGGAAGGGGAGGTCAGCCTCATGGACATCAATGACATAACCGATCATTATGATGCGGCCATCATCGATCTGCCCTATAATCTCTGCTCGGTCATAACAGATGAAGAGAAGCTAGAGCTCCTTCAGAGTGCTAAACGGATAGCTGACAAAGCCGTGATCGTGACCCTTGAGGATGTCGATGAGGCCATCCGTGATGCCGGTCTCTCCATAGAAGACCGTTGCGAAGTGAAGAAAGGTCGATTCGTCCGGGAAGTACTTGTATGCTCATGAATAATACCCACTCCATTGACAAAGATGGAGTGGGTATTTATGTTTTTTACGCAGGAAATATGACTTTTTTCAGATTTTCCTGATTTTAATTTCCTTCCTCAAACCCCTGCTGTGAAAGCATTCTCATTCCTGCCCCGTTTGAAAATATGACAAGTGTCATATCCTTCATATGACACCTACTACTAACACCATGACACTCTCTCCCCTATACTATGGGTAACACAAAGAGAAAAGGGGATTGTACTCACATGACGAATATAAAAACGCTGAAAAAAGAAGTAGCTCCTTATGAGAAATCCACGACAAAGGAAAGTGTGTGGCAGCTGATCAATACGTTGGGGCCTTTCTTCCTTCTATGGTTCCTCGCCTATGAGAGTTTATCTGTATCCTACTGGCTGGCCCTCGTTCCCATCATCCTGGCAGCTGGATTTTTGACAAGGATCTTCATCATCTTCCATGACTGCACGCATTACTCATTCTTCAAAAGCCGCAAAGTCAATCGAGCAGTCGGTACAGCCATGGGAATCATGACCCTTTTTCCTTTCGATCAATGGGGACATGACCATGCTGTCCACCATGCAACAAGCGGAAACCTTGATAAAAGGGGTACCGGTGATATCTGGACGATGACGGTGGACGAATACCGTGCAGCTCCTCTGAAAACACGTCTTGCGTACCGTTTTTACCGTAATCCGTTCGTGATGTTCATCCTTGGTCCGATCTATGTGTTCTTGTTGAAAAATCGTTTCAATCGTAAGAACGCCAGAAAAAAAGAAAGAAACAATACGTACTTCGTCAACCTTGTATTGGTAGTCCTGGTCACATTATTCTGCCTGACGCTCGGATGGCTTCCATTCCTGCTTGTGCAAGGATCAATCTTCATGATATCGGGTGCTTTCGGAATCTGGTTGTTTTATGTGCAGCACACGTTTGAAGATTCTTATTTCGAGGAAGATAAAGAGTGGGAATATGTGCTTGCGGCAGTGGAAGGAAGCTCGTTCTACAAGCTTCCGAAGGCCATTCAATTCCTGACGGGGAATATCGGGTATCACCATGTCCATCACCTGAGCCCGAGGGTTCCGAACTACAAGCTTGAAGAGGCTCATAATAACACGAAGCCTTTGCAGAATGTCCCGACGATTTCACTGATGACAAGTCTCAGTTCCATTAAATTCAAACTGTGGGACGAAGAACGGAAGAACTTTGTCACCTTCAAGGCAGCGAAGGTCCAAAAGTCTGCTCGTATCACTCCGCAAGCCAAACCGGAATTATAATCGCAGGTTGAAGAGGAGAGACACGCATGATTTCTATTGTTGTCGCAGAAGTGGATGAAGCATATTTGAAAACCATCTGCACCCTTTTGGAACTGGAAGAAGATGCAGTGGTGATCGGGCAGGCAGACTCCCTTGAATCGGCAGGGAGCATCCTGGAGAAAGACCCACCAGACATTTTCATTGCCGACATCAGCTGGTTATATGCACAGGACTTCATAAGAGATGTAGCTTCCAAAGGCATCAAGATGATCATCCTATCCACGTTTGCCGATCCGGGGAACGAGCGGATGGTGATGGAATCGGGTGTACATGGCTACCTGATCAAAGACAGCACGGGAGATGAATTGATCGGAGCGATCCGCACCGTCATGACGGGAGAACACGTGTATTCTCCCAAGCTCGAAGAACCGGGAAAGGAGTCAATCGTACACTCTCTCCCGGTCAGGAAGGCCGGTCCCATCGCCTCTATCGTGAACAGATTCAAATCTTCTGCTGTTTGAGCCTCCCCTTGGGAGGTTTTTTTCTTTTTCTGTAACATGTTCATCAGGGCGGCTTTCGGGTAAAATGGAAGGGTCCGGGCTTTTGTAAGGAGGAATGCAGAGTGCCAACGATCAAAGAAGTAGCGAAGATGGCTGAGGTCTCTAGTGCCACGGTCTCACGCTTTTTAAATAATTCAGGTTATGTGGGGGAAGAAGCAAGGAAAAGGATCCTGAAAGTGATTGAGGAGACAGGCTATGTTCCGAGTGAAAATGCAAAATCCCTCAGAACGAAACAAACGAAAGTCATCGGTGTCATCCTGCCGAAAATCAGCACGGAAACGTCAAGCAGGCTTGTCCGCGGATTGGATGAAGTCCTGGCAAAAGAGGGATATCAGATTTTGCTTGCCAACTCGGGCTTGAGTGCGGAAAAAGAAATTGAACATCTCAGGCTCCTAAAGAGTCGAGATGTGGATGGAATCATCCTCTCAGCTACTACAAATGGAGCCGGGCTGAAGGCTGAAATCCAGCGTCTGGATATACCGGTGGTCGTGGTGGGGCAAGAGGTAGACGATACGCCGAATGTGATCTTTGACGAATATCAGGCAGCAAAGGACATGGTGAAACACCTCATCGATCACGGTCATGAACGCATCGGATTCATCGGGGTTTCAGAAGAAGACCCGGCTGTCGGTGTGTTGAGGAAAAAGGGATACCTCCAAGCGATGCAGGAAAGAAACCTTCCCATAGAAGAAAGTTGGATAGAGAAGGGGATCTTCGATGTGGAATCTGGAGCTGTTGCCATGGAGCGCATGATGGGGGCTGCCATACCTCCGACAGCAGTATTTGCCGTGACCGATCGTCTGGCCATCGGCGCCATGAATTACGTGAAGTCAATAGGATTACGGATTCCTGAAGACATTGCGTTCGCAGGAATCGGTGCTTCGGAGCTTTCCAGATACATCACGCCTTCCCTCACTACAATGGACTATCAGAATAAGGAGTCTGGCAGAGTGGCAGCAGGATTGATCCTGGAAGCCATCAAGAGTGGTGGAAATTCTCCGGAAAAAAGACTGATAAATGTTCGACTTCTCCAAGGTGATAGTGTATAATCCGAATTAAGTAATCGGTTTCATTCTGATGATGTGGAATCGATTACATCATTTTTATGATTTTGTGTAATCGATTTCACATTTGGTCTCATAGATTAAGTGTTTTTATTTTCAATGTTGTGTAATCGATTCCACAAATGAACATGGAGGGGAGAATGACTATGTCGGAGAATCGAAAGATTGCAGAAGAAATCGTCAAAGCGGTCGGCGGGGATGAAAACATCCTCTCTGTAGCCCATTGTGCCACACGACTTCGTATCATGGTGAAAGACAAGGAAGCGATTGACCAGGAAGCGGTGGAAGCAACGGATAAAGTGAAAGGGGCCTTTTTCAATTCAGGGCAGTACCAGGTGATCTTCGGTACGGGTACGGTGAACAGGGTCTATGAAGAAGTCATGAACCTTGGGTTGAAAGGGTCCACGAAGTCCGAGCAGTCCTCTGAAGTCGCGAAAAGCGGAAGCGCCTTCCAGCGTGCGATCAGGACATTCGGAGACGTCTTCGTTCCGATCATTCCTGCCCTTGTGGCGACTGGACTTTTCATGGGACTACGAGGTCTGGTTCTGCAGGAACAGATCCTTGCCTTATTCGGTATGACGCCAGATGATATCTCTCAAAACTTCATCTTATTCACTGAAATCTTGACTGATACGGCCTTCATCTTCCTTCCGGCTCTTGTGGCATGGTCCACGTTCCGCGTATTTGGAGGTTCGCCAATCGTCGGGCTGGTACTCGGTCTCATGCTCGTGAGCCCATCGCTGCCGAACGCATGGGGAGTAGCAGGCGGGGATGTACATCCCATCGAATTCTTCGGGTTCATCCCGGTCGTAGGCTATCAGGGCTCGGTCCTTCCGGCGTTCATCGCGGGGATCCTCGGTGCGAAGCTTGAGAAGCAGATACGAAGAAGGGTCCCGGAAGCACTGGATCTGATCATTACACCATTCCTGACGTTACTGATCATGATCACTCTCGCCCTTTTTGCCATCGGTCCCATCTTCCACAGCTTGGAAAATGTCATCCTTGACGGAACGATTGCGGTCCTGGAATGGCCGTTTGGGATTAGCGGACTGATCATCGGTGCCCTCAATCAAGTTATCGTCGTGACAGGGGTCCACCACATCTTCAATATGCTCGAAATCCAGCTGCTTGCAAATCTTGGAAGCAATCCGTACAATGCCATCATCACCTGCTCCATCGCTGCACAGGGTGGTGCTGCACTTGCCGTCGGATTGAAAACCAAGTCGAAGAAGCTTAAAGCACTTGCCCTCCCGTCATCATTTTCTGCCTTCCTTGGAATCACTGAACCCGCCATCTTCGGGGTGAATCTGAGATATGGGAAACCGTTCATCATGGGTCTTGTCGGGGGAGGAGTAGGTGGATTCATCGCATCCATTGTCGGTTTGAAGGGAACAGGCATGGCCATCACGGTCATCCCGGGTACGCTTCTATACTTGAACGGTCAGATCCTCTTATATATCTTGGTGAACGTCATTGCGATCGGAGTTGCATTTGCGCTTACGTGGATGTTCGGCTATTCGGATAAACTGAAAAACGACGTGGAGAAATAATGACAGCAAGGAGCTTTGCATATGAATGAAAATGAAAAAAGACTGCTCACAGCTGTAGAAGAAAGAATACAGTCCTTTCACCAGAAGGCAGAAGCTGATCCATACCGATTGAACTATCATCTCCTGCCGCCCATCGGACTTCTGAATGACCCGAATGGATTGTCTTTCTTCAAGGGGCGCTATCACTTCTTCTATCAGTGGAATCCCCTTGAAGAAAGTCACGGAGCGAAATTCTGGGGCCATTATTCCTCAGAGGATCTTGCCACATGGCGACATGAACCGATTGCCCTCGTGCCGAGTGAATGGTACGAGAGGAATGGCTGCTACTCTGGGTCAGCAGTCGTTTCGGATGATCACCTGTTCCTATTCTATACAGGAAACGTGAAGAACGATGCGGGTGAAAGGGAAACGTATCAATGCCTTGCTGTCTCGGAAGACGGGGTGCATTTTGAGAAAAAGGGCCCGGTCATCACCTTGCCTGAAGGATTCACCGCCCATTTCAGGGATCCGAAGGTATGGAAAAGGGGAGCCACCTGGCATATGGTGATCGGAGCACAAACGTCTGAAGGTGCCGGTGCCGTCGTCTTGTATACATCAGATGATCTTTATCGTTGGAATTATAAAGGGATTATCGCGGGTGCTGGACGTGACGCACTGGGAGGCTATATGTGGGAATGCCCTGATCTATTGGAGTTTGATGAAGGCGACGTCTTATTGATATCACCCCAAGGGATCGAACCCGAGGAAGATCGGTATCAGAATCTCTTTCAATCAGGCTATATGACGGGTGCACTCGATGTTGATTCATCCCGATTCTCACATGGGGATTTTTCAGAGCTTGATAAGGGCTTTGACTTCTATGCTCCACAGACGATGACTGACGAAGCGGGGAGGCGTATCCTCGTGGCCTGGATGGGGATGACAGATTCTCAGGAGCCCTATCATCCCACACTGAATTATCACTGGATCCACGCGTTGACCATTCCGAGGGAACTGGAACTGAAGGACGGCGTTGTACTCCAACGACCGGTCAATGAACTGAAAAAGCTAAGGGCAGGTGCGTTCAGCGTCCGTTCAAAAGAACTCCTTGCCGGTGAAAAGTGGAAGTTTGAAGGGATGGGGGTTGAGAGCAAGGAACTCATCATCGATGTTCTGAAAGCAGGCTCTTTCTCTATCCGCCTCAGGAATGAAGCTGAAATTCACTACGATTGTCAGAAGGGCAGGGTTACATTAACCCGGCGTCGCCTTGATGACGGATCTACGGAGAGAAGGAGGGTGGATGTGAGCCGCGTCCAAAAGCTTCATCTCTTCTTGGACCACTCTTCACTGGAGCTTTTCTTGAATGACGGGGAGCACGTATTGACCGCCCGCTATTTTCCCCGGGTATCGGACGACTCCATCATCTTTCATTCGAAAGAAAACGTCATGTTTTCGGTGGAGGCGTATACCTTAAGATCGAATCTGAACGTCCATTCCTGATAAAGGGTGGACGTTTTTGAGTGGGAAGAGGTTTAGTAAGGGTAAATGTGGGGTAAATAATATTTCCGGAAAAAGAAAGACCGTACCGGTGGATCGGTACGGTCTGCATTGCTTTTTATAAGAAAAGATCGATTACATAATAAATCAGGGCTGCCAGCGTAGCAGAGATCGGTAGGGTAATGACCCAGGTGATGAGCATACGTTGTGCCGTACCCCATTTGACTCCTCTCAATCGGTGGGCAGAACCAACACCAAGGATCGATGAGGAAATGACGTGTGTCGTACTGACAGGAAGGTGGATCGCTGTCGCACCGAAGATGACGGCCGCACCTGTAAGGTCAGCTGCCACTCCGTTGACCGGGCGGATCTTCATGATACCGGCGCCGACCGTTTTGATGATCTTCCATCCACCTATGGAGGTTCCGAGTCCCATGGCTGTGGCACAGGCAAGCTGTACCCACGTCTGGATATCGTCGGAGGTTTGATAATTATTGACGATTAGGGCCATGGTGATGATCCCCATCGCTTTCTGAGCATCATTGGTACCGTGTGTAAACGACTGGAGGGCAGCCGTAGCAATCTGGATGCTTCGGAAGTTCCGGTTCGTTTTGGCAAGATTACGGTTTTTAAATACAACCTTGAAGATGCTGTAAATGATGAAACCGACCACAAAAGCAAGGATTGGCGATAGAATAAGAGCTTCGACGATCTTGATGAAGCCTGTATAATTCAGTGATGATAATCCAGCTGCAGCAATCGCAGCACCTGCGATGGAACCGATCAGGGCATGTGAGGAACTACTTGGGATCCCAAAATACCATGTCACAAGGTTCCAGATGATGGCGGCAATCAATGCAGCCAGGATGACGATCGTCCCGTTTTCAAGGGCGAATGGGTCAACGATGTCCTTCGTGATCGTTTTGGCCACACCTGTGAAGGTCATGGCGCCGATAAAGTTCATGCTAGCCGCCATGATAATGGCGTGTCTTGGCTTCAATGCCTTGGTCGATACGGAAGTAGCAATCGCATTCGCAGTATCATGGAATCCATTGATGAAGTCGAATGCAAGGGCAAAGAAAACGATCAAGACGGTCAGAATTAATACTGTATCCATATTGAACTAAGCTCCTTACGCATTTTTCATGATAATGGTTTCGAATGTGTTTGCTACGTTCTGACAATAGTCCGCTACAAGTTCAAGCTCTTCGTAAATTTCTTTGTATTGAATGATGCGGATCGGATCTTTCTCTGTGTTGAACAGATGCTTGATCGACTGACGCAGGATCCCGTCACATTTAGATTCAAGGTCTTTGATCTTGATTGCAGATTCACGCACCTTGATCCATTTTTTTGTTGAAAGGAGCTCGACGGCTTCTTCGATTTCATTTGAACATTGACGGATGGCTTCCACGAATTGAAGCATGAACTCATCTGCCTTAGTGATCGAGTACATTTCAAACATGGCCGCAGTGTGCTCCAGACCGTCCAGTACATCATCCATGCTCATGGACAGGGCAAGGATATCTTCACGCTCGATCGGTGTGATGAACACTTTGTTCAGGTCGAGGATGACTTCATGCACATAGTTATCGCCTTTTGTTTCATAATCCTTCATGGTTGTAGAGAATTCTTTCAGGTCACTGACATTATTCAATTTATAATCAGCGAAATAATGAGCACTCTCTTTCAGATTTTCTGCGATGTTGCTCAAAATCGTACCGAATTTATCCTTCTTTTTGAAAACCATATATTTTCAAACCTCCAACATTTCGAATATGGAATTAATAAACCTTCATAATAATATCGCAAATTGTCGAAAATATGTAGAATTTTGATCGAAAATTTACATTAACTTAACATAAGAACGGTTTCTTTTTTTACAGTATCTTCGAACGCGGGTATTTCATCCTGTTTTGATAACGAAAAAAAGGTAGATTTTCCTAGATCTGCTTCTTCATCCTCTTGTCCCCGTTTTCGCATCCTCCATGATCCCTTGGGTCGCCTTTATACATTCCTTCAACGTGATCCCGACTGCTTGCCCTAGCTCAGGTAGCTTGCTTGGACCAAAAAACAATAAAGCCACAAAAAGAATCAATGTAATTTCTCGAAACCCAAGACTCATCCTCAGACCTCTTTCTTGTAAAAGAGAGGCATAGCTCCTTCTATCGACCTTCTTTTTAAGTGAAAATCAAGGGGGGAATCGGGTTTTTCAGTGAATTTCACAGGTAATTGGAATAATATTCTGAATATGGGGTATGAGGATATTAGTTCCAAAATGAAAACTAGCAAAAAAGTAGTAGAAAGAAAACAAAAAACAATCCGAATTTCCTATATAAGACAAAAATGGTTTTTGTAATAATGAGGAAGGAAAATAGTAGGAACACGAATAGGTACATAAAATGCCAAGGGAGGAGTGTCAACATGGAGATCAAAGTAGAATATTCAAGTGTGGAGTCCCAGATATCAAATGTGAAGGGATCTCTGCAGGGGCTGAAGGCAAAAAGCGAAGGGTCAATTGAAGGGAATGTCCTCGATACAGCCGACAAGCTGAATGAACTGGCCTCAAAGCTCGATACAATCCTCGCTTCCTATAAAAGTGTGTTGGAAAAAAATCTTGAAAGTACACGGCAAGCCGTCGAATCCATGAGGGAAGCCGATGCCACCATCGCCGGCGGGATGCAACGCAAATAATATATGAATGTGAGAGATGAGAGATGAAAACATTAAAAGTCCAGTCACTTCAGGAAGGGATTTCCCGAAGCAAGTCCATGCTTGATACCCTTGATGGAGAAATCCAATCTCTTAAACAATCGATTACCGCCTTTTCTGGAATGGAGGAAGCACTGAAAGGAAAGGGTGGGAGTGCCATCCGCTCTTTTTATGATGAATGTCATGTGCCCCTTCTTGATTTCATTGTGAAATTCAGCAGTGAATACAAGTCCACCCTCGAAAAGATCAAAAGTGAACTAAGCACCCTCGAACCAAGCTCAGACGGATATATCCACCAACCCTTTCTCGATCAGGAACTCGAACAGAGCTTAGACCGCATCAAGCAGCATACGGAAAGCCTTGTTGCAGATGCCAATAGTACGATCAGCTCCATTTCTGATATCGTCTCCATCTCCAGCATCCAGGATTCTTCTTTCATCCAAGGCGTCCAAAGCGCCAAAAAAGAATTGACTGAAACAGTCGACAAGCTGACGGAGTTCGACTCCAGCCAGTCGAAGGCACTCTCCACTGCTGAAGAAGACCTCGTCATGATGGAGAACTGGATTTCTGATATCGAGGGATTGATGCAAGATGGGAAAGTGAACGTGAATTTCCCGACCACCGTTTGGAAGGAATATGCCGAGCTCAACCCACTAACGAATAAATTGAATGGGACGACACCTAATATAGAAGAACTCGAAATCAAAGATGATGAGGATAAAACCGGTGATGTAAGCGGAGGCGCGAGTTCCTTCCTGCTTACAGCGAAGAAGAACCTGGATCAATTCGATCAGCTGAAGTCCCGGGGAACCCTGTCGTTCACAAGTTTGAGGACCTTCTATGCAGCAAGGAAAAATGGTCTCAAGACGTATAAGGTATGGGATCCCAAGAAAGGTCAATACGGCTACCGCATCACCGCGACACCGGATGCCCTTCGCAAACTGGGAGTAGAACCGGACTCACGTGCGTTTAAAGAATTGATGCATGGTGTACCTAAGGGCGGTAAGAAGCTTTCTCCTAAGCATAAGGAAATTGCTAAAAACAATACCGTCACCCTTAAATACGCGACACAAAAGAAAGGCCAGACAGGTTGGTCACCAGTTGGGGAGAAAGTCCTCGAGAAAAATCCACATCTTAAGAATTGGAACAATAATGAGCTGTCTGCCAAAGACAAATTCAAGACCATCGGTAAAGCTACGGCAAAAGGTGTCAAAGACTCATACAAGGACATCGTCGACATCAAAGGCATTGCGAAACCCCTTCAAGAGAGCGGTCCTGTCAAAGGTGTATTGAAAAGTAGCCTGAAGGGCCTTGCGCCGATCTCTGCGGGTCTGTCATTCTATGAAAACCACACAAATGCAAAAGCTGACGGATTGACCGGTGCAGAAGCAACGAAGCGCGCAACAGTGGATACGGCCATTGACGTCGGGGTTTCAAGCACTGTACAGACGGCCTTCACTGCAGCCGGTACGGCCCTTATCCCCATTCCAGGTGTCGGTACCCTTGTCGGGATGGGGGCGGGAATCGCCGTGAATACCCTTCTGAACCATAAATTCGGGAAAGATAAGGACGGCAAAGGAAAATCCGCTATGGACGTAGTGAAAGGCTGGTTCAGATAGCTCGCATGATGTTTAGAACAAAAGGAGCGTACCGCTTATGTTAAGAGATGTACCTGAAAGTCATTTTTATGTGTTGAAAGGGCCATTCGAGAGTGGGCGGCAAAGCCCTGCTGCCCTCACACCCAGCCTGATCGTTTCGGTGTTCATCAGCTGGCTCCTTTACTTTTTAACCTACACCCTGATGGAAGATTCCTCTGCTTTCCCGGCAATCGGACTGGTGAAGGGTGCGCACTTCTACATCACCATCCTGCTTTCGATCCTGTGCGTGATGGCAAGCGCTCCGTCATTCTTCAAGAAGTATCAGAAGGTCCAATACGCCATTAGCATCTTTGCCAGCCAATTCCTTTTTGGTGTTTGTATGTATCTGATATCCATGATGTTTATCGGAACACAACAAGGCGTGACTGAGGGGAATATCACGACGCTGCTACTGCTTACTCTCGGGGTCGGGGTCCTCCTGATCGCCGTTACCGTCCTCCGCTTCTTCCGGCTATTGAAAAACGGAGAATACAAGTACGGATCGGCAAAGTGGAAAAGCCGGATGAACCTGGAATTGAAATCAAACGTACCGCTCGCCATCGTCATCGGTGTGAGCATCGTACTGATCCTTCAATATATCATACGAAATTTCAATGCTGATTCCCTCGAATTCTACATCATTGCGCTCTTGCCACTTGCGCTATTTTATATGATGCTCTTCATCCTGCCGGAACAATTGGTTCTTCTTTATTGTAAGAAGAGATTCATCAGCTTTAACTTTGAAGCCGATGGCAAGACACTGAAGCGTGATACGGCAAAGGGTGAAGCCCAATTTATACCCAATGTACCAACCACTATTTTGGAAAAGAAAGTGTCTCCACACGAAAAGAAGAACAGCTGGTTTCAATGAAAATAAAAACAAATGATGAAAGGGAGTAGGTCATGGCTATCGAAAAGAAATCCTTACAATTTGATCATGTATTAGTGTATAAGATGGAAGGCAAGATGGAGGACTGGCAGGAAGGCTTTGCTGTCATGGAGGAAGCAGAACTGGAACAGGTAGTATACAGGAACGGCCCCGTCATCTTTACATATCAAGCAAAAAGAGATAGCGGGACCTTTACGTATTATATGCCGGTGAATGACGAAGTCGAGCTTGCCGAGGATTCAGACATTCAATATGAACGCAGGCTGGACCTGAAAGATGCCCTCGTCTTAAGGCAGGCACAGGAAATTCAGGATTTCTCAACGGCCTTTGAACAAGTGAAAACGTATGGCGAAGTGAACGGAATCCCCCTCACAGATCAATTCTACTGTGTCCTGCTAGAGGTATACGGTGATATCATCATCGATCTCTATGTTCCGAGGAGTGTGCCTCATGCTATTCACTGACCACACCCTGACGTATAAGAATGTAGCCTCGAAGCTTTATCGATTCGCACCCGAAGAATTGGAAATGGCCTTTGAAGACTTTGCAGGCATCCTCGAAAACAACGGATACAACCCAACAGGCGATCTGTTCTTCTGCATCATGAGCAACCCTTTAGAAGACGAAATCATGACAGCTGAAATCTTCCTACCGATCGAGGAAGACCGCATAGATTTACCTGAGAGTGAGAACGTTCACTTCAGAAGCTACTTCTACTTGAAGGATATGGTCATGTCCCGCGTGATGGAGAACTTTGATGAATTCTCCCAATACAAGTTCTGGGAAATCGTAGAGTACATTGAGCGAAGTGGCCAAACCCAATCGACACCGATGTTCGTCGTCTACAAGCAGTCGCCTTCAGGGAAGACCTATGTGGAGATGAGCGCGGGGGCTGAGTAATGGAATGACCCCTGATGATGTTTATCGGGGGTTATTATTTTTAGTACATCTAAGAGTCTACATTAAAGAATACACTGTAAGGGAGAAGGTTACATGAAGACTTTGAAGGTACAAACACTTCAAGAAGGAATCTCCCGGAATACAACGATGTTAGACACCCTTGATGGAGAGATTCAATTATTAAAGAAATCCATATCAACATTCGCAGGATTGGAAGAGGCACTAAAAGGAAAGGGCGGAAGTGCTATCCGTTCTTTTTATGAAGACTGCCATATCCCACTGCTAGAGTTTATTACTAAATTCAGCACCGATTACAAATCTGTTCTGGAGCAAGTGAAGAGTGAATTGAGCACACTCGAGTCCAGCGATGATGGCTACATCCATCAGCCTTTCCTGGACCATGAGCTCGAACAGAGCCTTAATAGAATCAAACAACATACCGAGAGTCTTGTTTCAGATGCCAATAGTACAATTAGTTCCATCAGTGACATTGTTTCCGTAATAGCAATTCAAGACTCTACATTTATCCAAGGTATCCAAAGTGCCAAATCAGAAATCACAGAAACTGTAGATAAGCTTTCCCATTTTGATTCTTCACAATCAAAATCTCTATCGTCAGCTGAGGAAGACTTGGCAATGATGGAAAATTGGATTAAAGATATTGAAGGATTAATGGAGGATGGGAAAGTGGATGTGGACTTTCCTGCAAAAGAATGGAAGGAATATTCAGGATTAACTCCGTTGGGAATGAAGCTGAATGGTACGAGTGCGGAGGATATCACCTTTTTGCTTGAAGATGATGGTGATAAAATAGAAGAATTTGTTGATGCCAACACAGAGTATACTAAAGGTGTAGTTCAACTTTTATCTGATGGGAAGACATTAGCCGGTGGTGTTTCACAAGGATATAGATTATTCAATGCTTTCAAAGAAGAGGGTGTTTCCTTCGAGAGAATAGTAAATAAAAGTACCGGGAAAGTAGAGTATAAAGTATTGGCAACCAGGGATTCTTTGAAGTCTTTAGGGGTTAAACCAGACTCTGTTGCCAATAAAGAGTTAAATAAAGGTTTACCTAAAAACGGAAAAAAGTACAAAGACAAACATGTTAAGAAAGCTAAAACCAATAAGGCTACTCTAAAGCACGCTGCATATGCATCAAAAAATAAAGGAAGGAATGGATGGTCAACCACTGGTAAGCAGGTTTTAGATAAAAATCCTGAAATTGCTCACATGTACGGAAACGAAGGGATTACAGGAAAAGCCAAAATGATTGGTAAAGCAATGTGGAAAGGAGCAGTAGATAATGTAAAAGATGCTGGGAATTTAAAAGCGATTAAGGATAGTGGAGTATTAAAGGGTGGACTAAAAAGTTTAGGACCAATATCAGCTGGCGTAACATTCTATAGTAATTTACAAGATGCCAAAGCTGATGGAAAAGAAGGTAGTGGGGCGGTTACCAGAGCTATGGGAGATACTGTAGTAGATACGGTAGTAAGCGGTGCAGTTCAGGGAGCATTCACTGCAGTAGGAACTGCAATGATTCCTATACCTGGAGTAGGAACTGCAATAGGCGTAGTTGCTGGCATAGGCGCTAATGCTATACTTAACCACAAATTTGGAAAGTCGAAAAAATCAATGATGGATAGAGTGAAAGGATGGTTTAGGTGATAATATTGAGACAGGAGCTGTTTTATAGGTGAGCAAATTAACAGTTGATCATTATGCTGTATTAAGAAAACCCCTTGAATCAGGGAGACAAAGCCCAAAAAAACTTGCGGAGGCATTATTTCTAAGTGTTCCTATAGTCTGGTTATTATACGTTTTAACCTATACTGTAGGTTCGGATTCCACAAATTATCCTAATGTAGAAAAACTCCAAACCATTCAGTTTAGTATGACTGTAGTAATTTCAATATTATCGATTGTATTTGCCGTTCCATTTATATATAAAAAAATAGGTTGGTTACAGTATGCACTCACCGTCATTGTATCACAATTCATTTTTACACTTTGTCAATTTACCCTTGCTTTCTTTTTTATGGGTCAACAGGGAAATGCAAGCGGTGAAATCCTAATTAAATTAACCTACTATGCAATAATTTTAGGTGTTCTAATCCTCTTGGTTACCAGTATAAGGTTTGCCATCCTACTAAGAAAAGGAGCCTATAAAAAAGGAAGTAGTAAGGATGTAACGAGAAGTAAGTTTGAAACAAAATCGTATGTCCCTATTGCTGTGATCGCTTCAACGGGCTTCTTCCTACTTTTACAATATACGATTAGAACTATTCAATTTGCTTCCTTGGAGGAAGCAATATTAACCTATTTACCTTTACTAATTGCTTATGTAACTATTTTTGTTTTGCCGGAACAACTCGTTATTGTTTTCTGTAAAATCCGATTCAAGGAATTTAACTATGATTCTAGAGGGTATCTTTATAGTTTAGAATCCACAGAAAAAAATATAAAAAACGGATAGGCAAAAGTTTTAGTACATAAAACCACTCATTAATAGTATTGAGTGGTTTTTTCATTTCCCCCTTTACCTTCACGCAACGTCAACGTGTACAGTAGACCTAGGAGGTGCCACATGGAATACACAATAAAGAAGCTGAGTGATTTGGCGGGAGTCAGTACGCGGACACTGAGGTACTATGATGAAATCGGGTTGCTGACACCGTCCAGGATCAATTCATCCGGCTACCGGATCTATGGACGGGTGGAGGTCGACCGCCTTCAGCAGATCATGTTTTATCGGGAAATGGGTATGGAGCTTGAAGGGATCAAGCTCATATTGGATGATCCAGACTTTGATTCAGTGGGAGCGCTGAAAGAGCATCGGAGCCGGCTAGTCGAGAAAAAGGAACGCTTGCTGATGTTGATCCGAAATGTCGATCAGACGTTGGAAGATAAGGGAGGAGGAGCCACAATGAGTGATCGGGAAAAGTTTGAAGGGTTCAAGAAAAGGCTCGTCGATATAAACGAGAAGGAATACGGGAAAGAGATCCGGGAGAAATATGGAGACGAGTCGATAGATGCATCGAATCAGCAGCTCCTGAGCATGGACAAGGAAACATATGAAGAAACCAAGCACCTGGAAGAACAAATGATAGCCTTGCTAAAAATAGCGCATGAAAAGGGCGATGCAACTGGTGAGGAGGCACAGGAAGCTGCGCAGCTCCACAAAGAATGGATCACCCGCCAGTGGGGTCATTATAATAGGGAAGCCCATAAAGGCCTTGTACAGATGTATGTGGACGATGAACGTTTCAGGTCATACTACGATAAGTACCAGAATGGTATGGCAGAATTTCTTCGCGATGCGGTGGGTCATTATATGAAGAATGAGGGGAAGTAAAACAACAATTCGAACTGATTAAGAAAAAAATCCGAAACCCCATTGCTATATCTCCCACTATCTGTTATTATTAAGTTAATTATTTTTGTTCGGTATATAGGGAGGGAGCAATCCTTCCACCTGAATTGAGCAATAATAGTAATAATTGTGGAGCACAATCCACGCAGGAGGAAATAACATGCAAGAAGGTACAGTAAAATGGTTCAACGCAGAAAAAGGTTTCGGTTTCATCGAAGTTGACGGTGGAGAAGATGTATTCGTACATTTCTCAGCTATCCAAGGCGACGGCTTCAAAACACTTGACGAAGGTCAAAAAGTGACTTTCGAAGTTGAAGAAGGCCAACGTGGACTTCAAGCTGCTAACGTTGTAAAAGCATAATTTCTGCTTTTATCATGAGAGAAAGATCCCCGGTTTCGGGGGTCTTTTTTTGTTTTAAATCACTATGCATCCTCCGCGTGACTGGGGATTTTCGACAGCAAATTTCCCCGGAAATATACAGAGATGGGGAAAAGATTGTATGTGACAGTTAGATGAACATACTTCTTTCCTGAACGTTATTGCGATATAATAGCTAAATTGACCAAATGATGCCTGTTCACGACTAAAATGGGTATAGTAAACGGTAATACAAGATACGACAGAAAGGTAGTAAGAGAACATGAAAAAAAGCTGGAAGATATTCTCGCGGGACGGAAGAAATCTTGTTACGAACTATGTAGCCCTCATCGTCATCGGTGGTTTGATGATTCTCCCGTCCCTCTATGCATGGTTTAACATTGAAGCATCTTGGGATCCGTACGGAAAGACCGACCAGCTACCCGTAGCGGTCGTCAACGAAGATGAGGGAGCGACGATCAGGGACGAATCGATCGACGTCGGAGGAGACCTTGTCAAGGAATTGAAGAAAAACGATGATATGGACTGGCACTTTGTCAATCGTGAGAAAGCCATGGACAAAGTGGAATACGGTGACTATTTTGCTGTCATCGTCATTCCGAAGGACTTTTCTCAAAAGCTTTCGACCGTCATTGAAGATAAGCCTGAGAAAGCGAAACTTGAGTATTATGTAAATGAAAAAATCAACGCCATCGCCCCGAAGATCACGGAAAAAGGGGCAGGGGCCATTGTTGATAAAATTACAAGCTCATTCATTTCGACTGTGAATGAAACGATTTTTGATATGTTCAATGAGCTTGGACTGGAAATCGAAGGCGATCTTCCTGATATCAAAAATTTCGAGAACTATGTGTTTGAAGCAGAAGAAAGACTTCCTGACATCGGGAAGACCTTGAACGATTCACTCTCTGATGCTGAAAAGGCCCAGGGGATGATCGATGATGCCCAAAGCATGATCCCGGAAGCAAGCCGGGTGACCAATGAAGGGTTGGAAACCATCGACAACACAACAGCCTTCCTTGATAAGGCCGAAAAACGATTGGATGAAATTGCACCTCAGGTACAAAAAGACCTTGAGCAGGCTCAAAGCACATCAAAGAAAATCAATGATTTCCTTCAGAGTGTGCAGACATCCGATATCGACCTTAGTCAAGGCGACACCATTTCAAACGATGTCCAAAAACAGGTGGATTCGACCATTCAAAACATTGAGGCCATTGAGTCGAGCCTCCAGCAAGTAAAAGAACAGAACCCTCCACCACAAGAGGGGGAGGACAATCAGAACGAAGAGTCCCAGCAAAACCAGGAGCAGATTGATCAGGCTCTTGAACAGTTGGCTCAAGTGAAGAAACAACTTCAACAAGTCCAAACGGATGGGGATAAGATCAACGACTTCCTTTCTGGAAAACAGAAGGAAGTGGATGATGTCATCAACGGCATTCAAGAGCGTTCTGCTGAGACAAGTGCCAATATCGATGCGTTTGTGAAAGAATATAACAATAACATCGAACCGGCTGTCCGCTCAGAAGTGGCGAGCGCCAAAAAGACGCTGAGCGATGCTCGTTCGATCTTGGTTGATATCCAATCCACCATTCCTGAAGTTGAGAAAATCCTTTCCAGTACGGAAGGGAATCTTTCAGACGGGGAGAAAACATTGAAAGATGTGTTGGGTGAATACCCGTATGTGAACACAAAAGTGAATGAACTCGCAGACCGGATCAGAGAAATCCAGGGCGAGACAGACATCAATGAAATCATCAAGCTCCTTAAAAATGATCCGAAACTGGAGAAAAGTTTCTTTGAAGAACCGGTGAAAATGAACAAAAACAGCCTGTATCCGATTCAGAACTACGGTACGGCCATGACGCCATTCTATACGGTCCTTGCTATTTGGGTAGGAGGTCTGCTCCTCATCTCCCTTCTTGCTACCGACGTGATGGAAGGCATTCCGGACCTCAAAGAAAGGCATATTTACTTCGGTAAGCTTATGACCTTCCTGTCAATCGGGTTCATCCAGACAATCATCGTCACCCTGGGGGATATCTTCCTTCTCGGAGTAGACATCTCGTCACCAGGATGGTTCGTCCTATTCGGCTTATTGATCAGTGCGGTATTCATCACCATTGTCTACACATTTGTATCGGTGTTCGGAAACGTCGGTAAAGCACTGGCCATCGTCCTCCTTGTCCTTCAGATTGCAGGATCGGGTGGTACGTATCCGACTGCATTGCTGCCTGAGTTCTTCCAGATGATCCATCCATTCCTGCCATTCTCCTATGCGATCGACCTTATGAGAGAAGCGGTAGGCGGAATCGTCTGGGAGCGTGTCACAAAGGATATCCTGTTCCTAGTCCTATTCTGGGCCATCGCGATCTTCCTGGGCACGTTCCTGAAACAACCGCTGAGCAAACGAACCAAAGCCTTCATGAAAAAATCCAAGGAATCCGGATTGTTCCATTAATACAAACAGCCGCAACGATATCGTTGCGGCTGTTTTTTTGTGCCTGGCACCGAATGCAATGCTGGTGCCAGGCACAAAAAGGGGAAAAGGTGCCAGGCACAAAAAGGGGAAAAGGTGCCAGGCACAAAAAGGGGAAAAGGTGCCAGGCACAAAAAGGGGAAAAGGTGCCAGGCACAAAAAGGGGAAAAGGTGCCAGGCACAAAAAGGGGAAAAGGTGCCAGGCACAAAAAGGGGAAAAGGTGCCAGGCACAAAAAGGGGAAAAGGTGCCAGGCACAAAAAGGGGAAAAGGTGCCAGGCACAAAAAGGGGAAAAGGTGCCAGGCACAAAAAGGGGAAAAGGTGCCAGGCACAAAAAGGGGAAAAGGTGCCAGGCACAAAAAGGGGAAAAGGTGCCAGGCACAAAAAGGGGAAAAGGTGCCAGGCACAAAAAGGGGAAAAGGTGCCAGGCACAAAAAGGGGAAAAGGTGCCAGGCACAACAAAAAAAGAGAAGCGGCCATGCGGCCTGCTTCTCTTTCAATATGTTTACGCACCTGCCCAGACGTCTTTACCGTAGCGTCCTTCTTTTTCGAGGGTTTGAAGCCAGTCGATGGCTTCTTGCTGGGTGGTTTGGTACAACGTTTGGTAGTGCTGTTGCAGGGTGGTTTCCACGTCGGGTGCCATCTTGCTTCCGTCTCCGCAGATGTAAAGGTGTCCACTTTCTTTCAGCAGTGGGAGGATGACGTCGGCATTGCCGGCGAGTGCATGCTGGACGTAGCGTTTGTCTTCACCCGGGCATCGGGAGAAGGCAGTGTGAAGGGTGACGAGGCCTTCTTTTTCGGCTTTACGCAGTTCGTCTTCGTAAAGGAAATCATGCTGCGGGTTGCGGCATCCGAAGTAGAGGTGTGCCTGACCCAATGTTTCTCCGTTTTCCTTGCGATGGCGTCTTTCCTGGATGAATCCTCGGAATGGGGCGATGCCCGTTCCTGGTCCCACCATGACGATCGGTGCTTCGCTTTGCTCGGGAAGCTGGAAGTTCGATTGTGGTGTATGGATGAAGCAGGCGATTTTGTCACCTGAAGTTCGATTGGCAAGGTAGTTGGACGCAATTCCAGCGTACTCCCCTTTTCCACTCCATGCGGCACCGCGGACGACGCTGACAGTGAGACTCGCTTTTCCTTCCTGATGGGATGGAGCACTTGAAATCGAGTAGAATCTCGGTTTCAATGCAGGCAGTAGTGACAAGAATTGTCCGAATGGAATTTCGCATGCCATGTAGGCTTCCACGAGTTCTAGCATGGTGACGCGTTTTGTCAATACTTCATCCCTGTAAGTTGAATCTTCGAGTAATGCCTCCAGTTCCACAATATGGGGAGGACAAACCGTTGTGGCAGCAACTGCACGGATTTGTGCGCGTGTTGCAGGTTCTTGCATTTCCACATGGTTGGCAAGCAACTCGGAGATCTTCACTGGCATGCCTGATGGAAGATGGGAGGTTGTTCCGCTCTCGGCATTCAGCTGAACATAATCATCCCCGTTTAACGCAAATCGTTCAAGGACCCGTTCGATCAATTCAGGCGGATTTTCCGGAAGGACTCCGATATGGTCTCCTTCACGATAGCTGATTCCCTCTGGGAGACTGACTTCGATATGACGTGTGCTTCGGCCGCTATCTTTATGAAGCAACTCGCGATTTTCGCTGATTACGGCAGTGAATGCATGGTGGGCACGGGCGATCGGCGTGTGACTGACGTGGCTCACATATTCAAGCTCGATGCTTGTATCCGCTGTTTGCTCACTTGGGAGATCAAGGTCGAATGCATCGGCTAGAGCCGGCCAAATGTCTTCTTTCCACGCATTATATTGACCTTCGAAGTCATCGCTTGCGTCTCCGAATCCAGGGCTGGTCAGTCTGATCCCACCGCCTTCTGCAAGTTTTTCATCGATCAGGAATGGGATGCGCTGATACGTATTGGCCCAGTTTTTATCCCCGCACCCGAATACGGAAAAGTGTACATCTCCGATGGCAGGTGAGGTTTCAAGCCAAGAAACGAATTCGTCTGCATTATCCGGGGCATTCCCGTTATAAGAGGCAGATGCGATGAGTACGGCGCCTTGGTGAGGGAGGCCGTTGCTGTATTCATTAAGGGGAGCAGTCTCTACATCGAATCCGAAGCGCCGGCCTTTCTCGGCAAGCTCCATGGCAATTCCTTCGGCCGTTCCCATATTCGATCCATACAGGACAAGAAGGGGAGTACCGTGTGAGTCGATCACTTGTGAGTCGTCTTCCTTTTTCTCATCTGTAGCTGTGGCGGGTGCTGCAGCCAAGGACACGGCTCCTTTGCGAGGCTTCACTTGCATGGTCAGCCCATCAGGCTTCAGGGTCAATGCTTCCTTGATGGAAAGCTTATAGTCTGTGTCCTCGATGAAATCGAAGTGCTGGATGACCATACCGAGTACCAATACGGCCTCGTGCATGGCGAATTGTTGCCCGATGCACGCGCGCTGTCCGTTTCCGAACGGCTTGAACGCATGATGAGGCACCTCGGAAGGATTCTCGAATCGTTCTGGGATGAAGGATTCTACGTCGTCGCCCCAGACGGATGCGTCGCGATGAAGTTGTGGGGACAGGATCGTGAACTCATCCCCTGCGGCTACGGAATACCCGCCTGGAAGGGATGTATCTTCCTTCGCATAAAGCGTGAAGGCCGGAGCGGTCGGCCATAACCTGAGTGATTCGTTCAGGATCATCCTTACGTACTTCAGTTGTTTCACCTGTTTGTAATCAGGGATCCCATCGCCTACGACGCTTTCTACTTCCTTCTGGGCTTTCT
Organism: Rossellomorea marisflavi; assembly: GCF_001274775.1. Taxonomy (GTDB): domain Bacteria; phylum Bacillota; class Bacilli; order Bacillales; family Bacillaceae_B; genus Rossellomorea; species Rossellomorea marisflavi. The sequence goes on along the minus strand of NZ_LGUE01000004.1, from coordinate 144,971 downwards.
TTAGCACCTCTGGATGCTTCATCAGATAGTACAGAGTGAAGGAGAGCAGTCCGCTGGTTGTTTCATGCCCTGCAATCAGGAAGGTGATGATCTGGAAGCGGATGTTCTCGTCACTGAGTGCTTCACCTGTCTCTGGATCCACACCTTTCAGCATATGAGAAAGAAGATCGTCTTCTCCTTGATCTCCGTTCTCCTTCCGTTCTGCAATCAGGTTGTCGACTATGGAGAACATATACTCGATATCTTCCTTGAACTGACGTTTATTCTTGATCATCAGTTTATCCTGGATGCCGAGACGCTGATTCTGATTCATTGCTTCATCCAGTGCGCGCACCATGGAATCGACGAATGGATGGGAATCTTCCCGGTAGAAACTGTTGAATCGGAAGTTGAAGCCGCACAGTCCGATCGTATCAAGGGTCAGGCGGGTCATATCCTCTGGAATATCAACAGCCTCCCCCGGATTCAAGCGCGCCCATTTCTGGATTAGTTGGGACGCAATGTCGACCATTTTGGCATGATAGCCTTTCATGGCCTGCTGGCTGAAACTGGGTAGGAGGATGTTATGGGCCTTTTTCCAGTTCACCTCCGTGGTTTCGCTTGTGAACAGTCCATCACCACCGAATGCGCGCACTTTTTGAAGGGCGGGGCCGACTTTTTTATCGAATTGTTTTTCATTACAAATGGCTTTGGTCAATTCGGCTCCCGATACAAATGTGCTCTTGTGTCCCGGGAATTGGAATTGATAGATCGGACCGAGTTCCTGTGCGAGTTTGATAAATGACTGGACCGGCTTTTCACGGTCGATGAGCGGCATGCTGCCGAGTGGTCCATAGGTTCGTGCGAGAGGATAACTGGTTGTTTGAGTCATGTGGTCATGGCACCTCTTTCAGTGATTTTATGTCGGAATGAATATTCATTCCGCTTGCGGTTTGATTAATTGGATGGCGTTCCATAAGCTTTCTTCCACATCTTTCAGAAGGGAAGCATCGGGTTGGATATCACCCGTTTCCACGATTCTCTGAAGCTCCAGGAATGCTCCATAGATGATGGAGAATAGCACGGGAGATGGCAGAGGTTTCAGCTCCATCATCGTTTTTCCCGATTCAAAAAATTGCCCGAGAAGCTTGGTGAGCTCATCAAAGCAATCATGGCTGTCCTGGTTCAGGAAATGGGCGCTGCTATGCATCTTGATGAAATAAAGAGCATGAGGATTACAGGTCGTAAACGAAATCATGGAGCTGAAGATATGGTGAAATTGCTCCCGGATCGATGACGAATACGGGTAATCCGTCCGCAATGCATCGGTGAAGCGGGTGACATTCTCTTGGAAGAGATGATTGCCGAGAACTTCTTTATTCTCGAAATAACGATAAATCGTCCCTGCTCCCACGCCTGCTTCTGTTGCGACCATTGGAATGGTAGTGGCAGCGAATCCTCTTTCTGCGAAGGTTTTCAGTGCACCGTGGATGATGCTTTGTCGTTTTGTAACAGTGGCGGTCAAAAAATGCACCCCATTTCAGTAGTTGATTCTGCATGAACTTCGATGAATGCGATGTCCATTACGTTATAGTGTATACCCTTTGGAGGGATGAACTCAATCAAGCATTGGACCCATAATATATGACGTTTTGGTCAAAATTGGGCAGGAAGTTGGGGGTCATTCAGGATTCACTGTATGGAAACCATTCTTATATAGAATTTCATGAATCAGGAAAATGCAAAAAAGGAAGAAGACACAGTCTCCTTCCTTTTTAGTGGATGGCGGGGAATTTAAGCTTTACTTCGAAGTGCTGATCTTTGTGGATGAAATCAAGGTAGCCTCCGTACTCATTCACAATTTCCATGATCATGGCGGACCCTAATCCCTGGTGCTCTCCGGATTTCGTGGTGATCCCGTGGGTTTGATACAGCTTATCCAGGACCGGCCCTGGAATCTTGAGGCTAGGATTGACGACTTTCAAGATATAAAGGCCACTCCGTTTGGAAAATTGCATGGTGATGGTCCCTTTTTCACCGGTTTCCTCCTGCCATTCAGCTGCGGCATCGATGCTATTGGAGAGGAGGTTCCCTAAGAGCATCACCAGCTTTTTATCCGTCATCGGCATCGTCGAAAGAGGGAGGTCCGTATCATACACCATGCTGAGACCTGCCTTGGTGGCATCACGATACATCTGATGGAGGATGCCCGCGATGCTCCCGCGTTCTCCCTTGATGGAGAGGTTGGTTTCTTCATATCCGTCCACTAGGTCATTCAGGTACATCTTTGCTTCGGAATGCTGGTCGTGGTCGAGCATGAAGTGGAGGGCTGAGACATGCTTCAGGAAATCATGCCGCTCGCTCCTGACGATCCGGAACGTCTCATTCAAATGTAGTCTTTCTGTTTCAAAGTGTTGTTTCTCGATCATCATGATGGAAAGCTTTTCTGATAAATCCGTGCGAAGCCACTCCAATCCTATAAAGACAAGTAGAAGGAGGATTCCTGTGATCAAGGCCGTTCCCATGAGAGAAGGGACAATCAGGAAAAGCTGCAGGAGATAGAACATCCCATCCCAGCGGTTACCCATTGAATGGAGAGGGGTTTTGCGGGAGATGGCGTACATCACCCCCATGACCAAGAACGCAGGTAATAGATAAGAAACGATCCAGTGGTAGCCCGTGAGGATCCCGTGGAGATGGATGAATCCCAAGACGATGATGATACCACGGTGAATGAATGGTTTTGTCAATATGCGTACACCTCTTAAAAATAATGCTCTTGCAGGAAGTCGACTTTTTCCTTGGTGATCATGGCCTGTTCTTCAATGCCTTCAAAAGTGATCACATATGAATTCTTCGCATACAACGAAAAGTTCTTCACGTAATGGATGTTGATGATGAAGGATCGGTGAGACCGGATAAAATCGCGCTCCCTTAGTTCTCCTTCCAGTTCATTGAGGGTGAGATACGTTTTGATCTGTTCGTTCCTTGTGTATATAGTGGTGGAACGTCCGGAACGCTCGATGAAGATGATGTCCTTCTTCTGGATAATATGGATGTTGTTCTTTTGTTTCAAGTACAGCCTGCCCGTCATCTCGGCGGATTTGGACTTTTCCATGAGCCGCTGTACCGATTGCTGAAGCCGCTCCTTGGAATAGGGTTTCATGATGTAGTCGTGCACATTCAGTTCGAAGGCGTGGACGGCATATCCGCTGTTGGCCGTTACGAAGATGACGGCAATGCTAAGGGCATGGGAGTGGATAATATCCGCCAGTTCATAGCCTGATAGATGAGGCATTTCAATATCGCAGATCAGTAGATCCACCGTTTCTTTTTTTATTTGTTCATAGGCTTCTTCGGCCGACGTGGTGGAGAAGACGATGTCTGCACCCTCCACACCTGATACGATGACCTGAAGTTTATCAAGATCGATGACCCGATCGTCAACAAGACCAATTTTCATAGCAATCGCCTTTCATTTGGATTTCTCTGACCATTTTACCATTTTCAAGAGGGGTTATGGCATTTTCACGACAGAAAAAGGAACATTCGCGACCACTCCGGAGACGGCCTGCGCTTTCCCTAGTAAGATAAATACAAGAAACCAAACAAGGAGCGGTGAAGATGATTGAAATCAATGAGGTCACAAAGAAATTCCAGGATAAGAAAAAATCCATCACGGCACTGAAGCATGTGAGCTTTACCATCGGGAAAGGGGATACGGTCGGATTGCTCGGGGAGAACGGGGCCGGCAAGACGACCCTCCTCCGCACGATTGCGACCCTTCTGGAGCCGACCGATGGCAGCGTGAAGGTGGGGGGCTACGATACGGTCAAGAATCCGGATCAGATCAAGCGGAAAATCGGCGTGCTCTTTGGCGGTGAGACCGGTTTGTATGACCGCCTGACGGCGAAGGAGAATCTTGAGTACTTCGCGAGCCTGTACGGGATGAGCAAGCATGACACGAAGGTAAGGATCGATGAACTCGCCAGGATGTTCGGCATGAGGGATTATCTTGGGCGGAAAGTCGGCGGGTTCTCGAAGGGGATGCGCCAGAAGGTGGCGATTGCCCGCACCCTGATCCATGACCCGGAGATCATCCTTTTCGATGAACCGACGACGGGGCTTGATATCACATCTTCAAATGTGTTCCGTCAGCTTGTCCATCAGCTGAAGCGGGATGGGAAGACGATCATATTCTCGAGTCATATCATGGAGGAAGTCACGATGCTGTGCGACAAGGTGGCGATGGTCCATAAAGGCGAACTCGTCTATCATGGACAGTTGGAAGACCTCTACGCGCAAGAAAACAGCCGCGATCTGAACTTCATCTTTATGAGCAAGCTTGTGAGGGGAGATGAGTACCATGCTTCTTAATATCTTTAAGAAGGAAATGAAGGATGCTTTCAGGGATCGACGTACGCTACTGTTAACAGTGCTTTTGCCTATTCTCATGATGACGGCATTGACTTTCTTTTATGAGGGGATGATGTCTGACAGTGAGGGAGATTCCTACACACTTGCAGTGAGCAAGGATGTATCAGACGAGCAATTGGCCTTGTTCCAGGGAGATAAGAGTATAGATGTGGCCAAAGTCGAAGATCCTGAAAGCAGTGTTAAAGACGGAGATGCCCTTGCAGCTGTCGTTTTCAGCAACGATTTCATGGGGAGCGTCCAGAGAGGGGAAGAAGCAACAGTCACCATCGTGGGTGATTCCATGAGTGAAAACTCCAGCCTCTTGATGAGCAAAGTGACTGCCTATCTATCAGGCTTTGAAAAATCTGTCACGGCAGAAAGATTGAAGAGTGAAGGCTTGGATGAATCGACGATCCAACCCTTCACGATGACCCAGCAGGAGTTGTCTGAAGAAGATACCGGGCTCTTCCTCATTGCCCTGATCATCCCGATGATGATGGCCCTTGCCATTGGAATAGGGGCGGGACCTGTATCAGCTGATCTGTTTGCCGGTGAAAAGGAAAAGAAAACAATGGAAGCCCTCCTCATCACGCCGGTGAAGCGTTCTACTCTTCTATGGGCGAAATGGTTGACCATCTCATCACTGGGGCTCATTACAGGGATGATCACCTTGCTCGTGGTGACCGTGGAAATTGCATTCTTTACTGAAAACTTGAGGAAAGGCATTTCTTTCGGGGATCAGCTTCCGCTTATCGTAGGGCTTGCGTTGGTAGTGGCTGTCGTGTACGCCATGTTTAACGCATCGATCTTGATGCTGACGAGTATTGCGGGAAAAACGATCAAAGAGGCGCAGAGCTATAGTACTCCAGTGATGATGCTTGCCGTATTTCCGAGTTTGTTCATTTCGGGAGTCAGCGTCAACGAACTTGCCGCCCATCACTTCCTTATCCCGATCCTGAATATGTTCAGTATCTTGAAAGAGCTGATCTACGGTGTTGTCGATCCCGTCCACTTATCCATGATGATTGGCACGAATCTGATCGTCGTCGTGGTCATCTTCATCATCGGGCGCATCATGTTCCTGAAGGATAAATGGGTGATGAATTAAACAAATGAACACCGTTCCCCAAGAAGGAACGGTGTTCACTTTTGTACAGCCTATTTTCTTGAATCTAGTAATCTAGCTTATACCCTCTAGTATTCCGTGCATATGATAGGAGTAAGAAAGGGGGAGATTCATTTGATACAAGGCTGCGCAGACTTTGCACTTGCCATGGTCCTGTTGATCCTTTGGTACATTACATCATGGACACCTTGCTCCATTTTGCGTAATACGCTGAAGAACAGACTGTGCTGTGTCATAGGATGCTAGTGAGAGGACCTGGTCGTTCGGCCAGGGCTTCTTTTCTTTTTAGGCGGCTTTTTGAAGAAGGATCGCAGAACAAGGAAAACGCCTATTATGGACGCGTAAATCAGGAAGAATGCGAGGAATCCCCAGAGGCCGATGATGGCATCAGCAAATTCCATGTTCCCCCGCTGGGTGATCGCCTGCTGGATCTCGATGGCGAAAACAAGGACGAACATGAAAGTAAGTGTGTACATAAAAGAGAGACCCGCTATTCCAAACGGCATCTTGGCCGCTGCCTTGGATACGGCATAGACAAAAAAGAACACGAGCATCCCGATGATGCCCATCACCCAGAAATGCAAATCTTTGTCGGTGAGGTTCAACCCCAGGCCATCTGTGACTTCAATGACTACGTCGTGGAAGTTATTGATCACTTCTACTATGGAAATGATGGCTTCTCTCAATCTCATCCCGCCTTTACTCAATATGCACTGATTATAGCAGGGGAAGAAGGGGATGGCTACTAATGTTAGGAAATGAATGGAAAGGATGAGGAGCCCATGCTCATGAAAATCTGTCTAGATGTGATGATCGATCTGCTTCATCTGGTTTTCGTTTTTCTGGGGTGGAGTACGCGGATGTAATAGGGAAGATGAACCGGTTGCAGCGTATAAGTGGGTGGGGTGGTGGAAACATCCTTATGTTTAGTTCTTCACAAATCGGGAAAACTCCCTTTAGATAACCAATCAAACAGGAGGATTCAGTATCATGGGAAGATTAGACAACAAAGTATCCATCATCACAGGAGCCGCAACGGGGATCGGTGAAGCTGCGGCGAACGTATTTGCAGCAGAGGGAGCCAGGGTCATCCTTGCAGATGTTGATGAAAAGCAAGTCAATAAAACGGCCGAGAACATCCGGAAAGAAGGGGGCAATGCAGAGGCGTACCATCTGGATGTCTCCAGTGAAGAAGGCGTCAAGGCATTTGCCCGTCATCTGGAGGAATCGTATGGCACGATCGACGTGCTCTTCAATAATGCCGGAGTCGATGAGCAGGGCGGGAAGGTCCACGAATATCCTGTGGAGCTATTCGATAAGATCATTGCCGTTGATCTACGCGGGACATTCCTGGTCAGCAAATACCTGATTCCCCTCATGCTAGAGAATGGCGGATCCATCATCAATAACGGATCCATGTCTGGACACGCAGCGGACCTTGATCGCTCAGGATATAATGCCGCCAAGGGAGGCATCATCAACTTTACCAAAGCAATGGCCATCGACTATGCACGCCACGGTATCCGGGTGAACTCCGTTTCTCCGGGTACGATCGAAACCCCTCTCATCGATATCCTTGTCGGTGGGAAAGAGGATGACATGGGTGAGAAGTTCCGCGCAGCCAATAAGTGGATCACCCCGATGGGTCGACTCGGTCGCCCGACAGAAATGGCGACGGTAGCCCTGTTCCTAGCATCTGATGACAGCTCATATGTCACGGGAGAAGACATCAAGGCCGACGGAGGCATCATGGCGTACACCTGGCCAGGGAAGATGCTGATCGAACAAGATGAATGGAAGAAGGGAACTGAATAAGATCCATCATGAAAAGCCCAAGAGCCAGCTCTTGGGCTTTTCATTTATACATTTTTTATAAAAATTACATTGCTAAATATGGAAACATTTGATAAACTACAACTACTTTGTAATGCAACCTAGTTTGCATTGCATTCTTTTTCCTTAACTATGTTGTAAAGCAAAATAGTTGAGGGAGAAAGGAGGACGATATGTCATCGAGCCAATTATTGAAGGGTGTACTGGAGGGTTGCCTCCTTTCCATCATCTCAAAAGGGGAAACATACGGCTATGAAATGATCGAGAAACTGGCCCAGCACGGCTTCACGATGGTGAAGGAAGGAAGCATTTATCCATTGCTCCTGCGCATGAAAAAGGATGGGCTGGTGACAACGATCCAGAAAGAACAGCCATCGGGAGGACCAAAGCGGAAATACTATCGCTTGACGGAGGCGGGACATGAAGAGCTGGACCAATTCAAAAAGAGATGGAACGAGATGGCGACAAGCGTAAATCGATTGATAGAGGAGGAAGCGGAATGAATGTTTCAAAGGAAAGCAGGGACTTCCTGGACCGCCTGAATATTTACTTGATTTCAAGCGGAAAGAATGAGAATGAGGTAAGAGAAATCACAGGAGAGCTTGAAGACCATCTTCATGAGGCAGAGAATAACGGGAAAAGTGTTCAGGATATTACAGGTCTGACTCCGAAAGCGTACATGGCTCAGATTGCGAAGGAGATGCCAGTCGATAGGAAGGTCATCTTTAAATATGGCATGCTCCTCATAGTCGGAACTCTCTCATTCTATGTAATGGGAGATGCCATCAATGGGACGATGGCTTATTCCTGGATCCAGTTCATCGGATACCCTCTCATGATTCTTCTATTCGGTTTGTTGACTGCTTGGGCATTTAAAGCGACCGCGGGAAGAGTGATGTCGAAAAGAAAGGAACTGTTGCTGTTCTTCTCTGTAGGCGGCATTATGACCATCGGATTTGGTGCGGTCGCGTTTATCCATCTGTGGATGGGGGAGGCCGCAGTGACCTTTGGTGTGACAGGAAGGGTTATCGGATTTATCCTTTGTGCTTTATGCTTGGTTGGGTTCTCGCTTTGGACAAAAACGATCATTATGGTGTTGTTCCCTGTATTTGTTTATGTACCTCAGTGGTTCATTGGGAGGTTTTCTTTATCGGATGAGACACAACTTATTGTACTTGGTCTTTTATACCCGATAGGCTTCATGATTTCCCTAGGCATTTCCTTCTTGCAGATCTGGCGAAAGGAACGCAGACAGACTGCATAATCTGTCGGGAGGAATCCCTTTCATTCCCGCGGTTTCTATGGTAAGATGACTGTACTTATAGGAATGGAGGTTTTCCAAATGATCTTGATCAGACTACGAATCCGCGAATGGAACGCATAATTGAATACGTTCAATGCTCTGCCTGTGTGCAGGGTAAATGGGATTGGTCTGATCGATTATAAGGGGAGCCTCGAACGTGGAGCCTTATCATTGAAATTGAATACCGACCGGTTGGCGCATGATGGGGAAGTGCGGATTTCCCCATGCCTTTTTCCGTTTACGAAAAGCACAGGCAGAGGTCTGGGCTTTTTTTCGTCTATAGGACCGATCCAGATCCTTCCCTAAGGGAAGATCGATTAAGGAGTGAGAAATGAATGGAAGAACAAAAATTAAAAGCAATCGCCATCGGCGTGAATACGAAAGACCGAGACAATGATTTTGAATACGGGATGCTTGAGCTCAAGGGGCTTGCAGAAGCACGTCATATGGACGTGGTAGGTGAGTTCACTCAGAATATGCAGCGTCCCGACCATGTGCATTATTTAGGAAAAGGGAAGATCGATGAGCTGATTCCCCTCATAGAAGAGTGGGAAGCGGATGTGATCATCTCGAATGATGAGCTTTCACCTTCGCAAATCAGGGTCCTGGAGAAAAAGCTTGAGCTCCGTGTGATGGACCGGACCATGCTCATTCTCGACATCTTCGCTGAACGCGCGAAGACCAGGGAAGCACAGCTTCAGGTGGAAGTTGCACAGCTGCAGTATATGCTGCCCCGTCTGATTGGACGGAGGGAGTCCCTCGGCAGACAGGGTGGAGGTTCAGGACTTGCCAACCGTGGTGCCGGTGAGACGAAGCTCGAGCTCGACCGCCGTCGCATCGAGGACCGGATCACGGCCCTCCGCAAGGAACTTGACTCACTCGTGGAGCTGAGGAGCACACAGAGGAAGCAGCGGAAAAAGAGCGGCATTCCCGTCGTTTCCCTTGTAGGCTATACAAATGCCGGCAAGTCGACAACGATGAATGCCTTCATCGAGCGGTTCCACCAGAACAACGACAAGCAGGTGTTCGAGAAGGATATGCTCTTTGCCACGTTGGAGACATCCGTGCGTAACATCACGCTTCCGGATCAAAAATCCTTCCTTCTGACCGATACGGTCGGTTTCGTCAACAAGCTGCCCCATCAGCTTGTCAAAGCATTCCGCTCGACCCTCGAGGAAGTGGTGGAAGCAGACCTGATCATCCATGTGGTGGATCTGGCCGACCCTCATCACGATACGATGATGGATGTGACGGATAAGACGCTTGAAGACATCGGAGTCGGTGATACACCGATCCTGTACGCTTTCAATAAAGCGGACCTTGTGGGCGGGGACATCCCCCGCGTGGAACAAGGCGGTGTCTATTACTCAGCCAAGCAGAGGATCGGGATCGAAGAACTGCTGGGTGAAGTGAAAAAACAGATCTTCGGCGATTATAAGACATGCACGATGCTCATCCCGTATGACCAGGGACAGTTGATTTCGTATTTCAACCAGCAGGCAACCGTTCTGGAAACCGAGTATGATGAGAAAGGCACGATCCTGAAAGTGGAATGCAGGGAAAGTGATGCCGAACGGTACCGAGACTATATCATCGCATGAACAAAAGCCCCGTCCGGGATGAAGGACGGGGCTTTTTGGTTACTTTTTATTGGTTGTCGAAGGCAGGTATTCGTTGAAGTAGTGCTTCGTTTCACTTGATATCACCTTATACAGGAGTATGAGTGCAATCAAGTTCGGGATCATCATGAGCGCATTGGCCATGTCGGCGAATTTCCAGACGACATTCAGGTTGGCAATGGCGCCCGCGAACGTTGCGATCACATACACGAGGCGATACGGTATGATGAAGCGGTAGTTGGTCAAGTACTCAAAGCATTTCTCCCCGTACATATACCAGCCGACAATCGTGGAAAATCCGAAGAACACGACGGAAAACGATACGATGTATTCCCCAGCCGTGCCGAGGGCATGTCCGAAAGCGGCGCTTGTGAGGGCCCCGCCATCCAAGGAAGGATCGTGGGCCACACCGGAGAGCAAACCGCCGGAAGGATCCCAGAATCCTGTAATGAGCAAAACGAGTCCTGTCATCGTACAGACGATGATGGTCACGATGAACGTACCGGTCATGGCGACAAGCGCCTGTTTAACCGGATGGTCGGTCTTGGCATTCCCCGCAATAAGGGCTGCCGTTCCGAGTCCGGATTCATTGGAGAAAATCCCTTTGGAGAACCCGCTCCTCACGGCCTCTGCGACTACGACTCCACCAAATCCTCCTGCAGCTGCAACAGGGTTGAATGCATATTCAAAGATCAGGGAGAAGGAGGGAATGATCAGATCATAATTGATGAAGATGATCAAAAGGGATCCTCCTATATAAAGGAACGCCATGATCGGGACGAAGAAGGATGCAACGGTCGAGATCCTCTGTATGCCCCCGAAGATGATGAGTGCTGTCAATACAGCCAGGGTGATCCCTGTAATCCATGGATTAATAGAGAAGCTTGCTGTCATGACATCGGCAATCGTATTAGACTGGACGCTGTTGCCGATTCCGAGTGCTGCAAATGCGCCGAATAGGGCGAAGGCGACGCCGAGGAATTTCCATTTTCGCCCGAGACCTTTTTCCACGTAGTACATCGGTCCACCGGAGTATTCTCCGTTTTTGTTTTTAACCCGGTATTTCATGGCGAGCAGTGCTTCGGCGTACTTTGTCGCCATCCCCACGAGCCCGACGACCCACATCCAGAAGATGGCTCCGGGTCCGCCGATCGTGATGGCCGTGGCCACCCCTGCGATATTCCCGTTCCCGATCGTAGCCGACAATGCGGTCATCAGTGTTTTGAAGTTGGAGATATCCCCCTCGGATGAATCTGTCGAAGCAGAAGGTTTTTCTTTCGTGAATGCGAGTTTAAATGCATAGAATAGCCTGCGGAACTGAATGCCTCTCAATACCAGTGTCAAGAATAGGCCCGTTCCGAATAACAGTACTAAACTTGGTGTTCCCCACAAGAATGAATTGATCTTGTCTAGTACGTCTAACATCGAATCCTCCTCTAGCTGTCTGTGAATATGTGAGTTTCCAACTCTTATTATATATAGTATCATCAAGAATGTGGATAGCGTTTTGTCGAAAAATGAAAGTTGAAGCGTTTACATTTGTGTGTTTCCACAAATGGGTGGATGATGTTTGTAGGGATGGAAATGTACGGGTGGTCCATTTTGAAAAACATATCCGAAATGTCGGGAAACCATTGCTTCGGAAACCGTACATCTACTATGATTAAAAACGGATCAATGAATCGAACGCAAAAGGAGTGGTACGAATGGACAAATCCTCAGAGCAACTCGACCCTTTCAAGGGACCATTCCAATCGTTAGAAGAACTGGCTGATGCCATCAGTGAGACAATCGGATGCCCGATTACGATAGAAGATGCCAATCACCGCATCCTTGCATACAGCACCCATGATGATGACGTGGATCCTGCCCGCATGGCAACGATCATGCGCAGGAAGGTTCCCGATAATGTCATCAAAAGCCTCTGGAAAAACGGAGTCATCCCGAAGCTATTCGACAGTGACGAGCCTGTCATCATCCCTGCCATCGCAGAAGTCGGTCTCGGGAAGCGCGTAGCGATATCAGTATGGAAGAACGATGAGATCCTCGGCTTCATATGGGGCCAGGTGACGTGGGATATCACAGACGAAGAATTGGATTTCTTCCGTAAAGCGGGGAAGGTCGTCAAGAATCAGATGTTATCGTTGAAAATACGGAAAAAGGCGGGGGAAGAGGGGCATAAAGACTTCTTCTGGCAGCTGTTGACCGGGCATTTGAAAGATCGAGGCAAGATTGATTCCCTCTCTGATAAGTATCATCTTTCCATGAACGGGTCCACGGGCATTGTGGTTTTTGAGTTCCCAGAGGAAATACAGCAATCCCTTGAGCGTCACGTAAACTACTATATCCAGGCCTCTTCTTATATTAAACTTATCACAAGCACGACTGATGAAAATCAGCTGATCCTTCTCGTAAGGCCGTTCCATGATGAAGGGCCGGCAAGGCAGATCAAGGATTTTGTCCGTGACTTCGTTGAAGAGATCAGCAGCAGACTCGGAGTCCCTGAGCTGAAAGGAGCAGCCGGTACCCTCTACCGCTCACCTGTAAGCATCCGTGACAGCTATAAAGAAGCACTGTATGTGCTGTCGATCAAGGATCGATTTAAATATGAGGCAAGCGGGATCTACACGTATCAGGAGCTTGGGATCTTCCAGTTCATCGATGAGCTGTATGAAAAGCGCGTCCGTGACGGCTATCAGAATTATCACCTGGAGAAATTGATGGAGTACGACCGGAAGCACCATTCCCAGCTTCTTGAGACGATTGATATGTACCTGAGATACGACTGCAACGTCAACGAGGCTTCAAAGGCCCTTCATGTTCATGCCAATACACTGAATTACCGCCTGAAGAGGATCGGGGAGATCACCGAGATGGATCTGAAGGACCCGAATCAGAAAATGACCTTATACTTGGATCTTAAAATCGAACAGATGAAAAAATGACGGGTTTGTGGAATTCTCCAAACCCGTCTTCTTTTTTTCTCTATTTTCCACGATGCAATTACTGTGAAGAATCCATATAATCAGAATTAACCAAACAATGATTATAGGAGAGATGTAGCGATGCAGATTGGAATTCCTAAAGAAATCAAAAACAACGAGAACCGTGTAGCCATCACACCAGCGGGTGTCCTGAACCTGGTGAAGGCAGGTCATTCCGTATATATCGAATCTGGAGCTGGAATTGGAAGCGGTTTCACTGACGAGTCCTATCAAGAAGCGGGAGCGAAAATCGAAGCCTCGGCAGCTGATGTGTGGAATAAAGCCATGGTCATGAAAGTGAAAGAACCACTTCCGTCTGAATATGTGTATTTCCACAAAGGACTGATCTTGTTCACTTACCTGCACCTTGCAGCAGAACCGGAACTTGCCCAGGCACTGGTTGAAAAGGAAGTGACGGCGATTGCCTATGAAACGGTGGAGGTCAACCGTACCCTGCCTCTTCTGACTCCAATGAGTGAGGTAGCAGGACGCATGGCTACACAGATCGGTGCACAATTCCTCGAGAAACCGAAGGGCGGAAAAGGAATCCTGCTCAGCGGAGTACCGGGTGTGAAACGTGGCAAGGTGACCATCATCGGAGGCGGAGTCGTCGGGACGAACGCAGCGAAGATGGCTGTCGGCCTTGGAGCGGATGTGACCTTGATCGATCTGAGCGCCGAGCGCCTGCGCCAGCTCGACGATATCTTCGGCAATGATATTCAAACGTTGATGTCGAACCGCTTGAACATTGAAGATGCAGTAAAGGATTCCGATCTTGTCATCGGTGCCGTCTTGATCCCTGGAGCCAAAGCACCAAAGCTTGTGACGGAAGATATGGTCAAGTCCATGCAACCGGGATCTGTCCTTGTGGATGTAGCCATCGATCAGGGCGGAATCATCGAAACATGCGATCATATCTCCACGCATGATGATCCTACGTATGAAAAACACGGAGTGGTCCATTATGCCGTAGCGAATATGCCGGGTGCCGTTCCGCGTACCTCCACGATTGCTTTGACGAACGTGACCGTTCCATACGCTCTCCAGATTGCCACCAAAGGAGTGGCGAAAGCGATCCAGGATAATATGGCCCTTGCGAAAGGCGTCAATGTGGCGAACGGTTTCATCACATACGAAGCCGTGGCCAGAGATCTTGGGTACAAATACGTTACAGCCCACGACGCCATCCTTACAACCGTAGTGTGATAAATATGTAGAAGGGCCTTGTCCGGAGTCTGAAGGGTTCCAGGCAGGGTGCTCTCCTGAGAAGCACCACTTGAAAAGACGTGTGAAGTAGTACACGTCTTTTTTCTTGTTTAAATAGTCTTCATATCTCCTTTTTGGCATACAAGCAGACATGGCATTATATAATGGACCATACGTATGGTGCGACTGAAATATAACGTTATGATCCAGCCGGCTGCCTGCTTTCTTTTATAACCAATGGAGCTGATCGGTTTGGTTTTTCTTTCATTGGGGAGGGCTGCTTTTGAGGATATTAGTGACTGGTTCATCAGGGCGCCTAGGTTCGGCGGTACTTAATCAACTTAAAGAGCGTGAGTGTAGTGTCCTCATGACTTCAAGACGAAAACCTGAATATGGTGATCGTTTTGACTGGGTTTATAGTGATATGCTGACAGGTGAAGGATTAGAAGTGGCCGCAAGAGATATAGATGTGGTCATTCACACAGCAACCAGCCCAATGAAGAAAACCAAGGAAATTGAAGTATCGGGTTTCACGAACTTTTTGAGTAAACTCACACACATAAAACATTTCATCTATCCATCGATTGTTGGGATCGAAGATATACCATATCACTATTACAAGCATAAACATGAAGCAGAAGAAGTGCTGAAACAAAGTAATATTCCTTATACAATCGTTCGTGCAACTCAGTTCCATAGTTTTGTAGATTCTTTGTTTTTGTCGAAGCCTTTTTTAAAGGGTTATTTTATTCCTGGGAACATCAAGTTCCAGACTGTGGATGTAGGTGAATTTGCCAATCATTTAATTGATTTAACGGAAAAAGGACCCCAAGGGAGAACGGGCGATTTTGCAGGTCCGAAAGTCATGAAACTAAGAGAAATGGCCGATTTGAAAATAGGGATGAGTAACGAACCAAGTAGGATATACAATGTATCCTTCCCAGGAAAACTGTACAAATCTTTATTGGAGGGTAAAAACACGAATCCAACGCAGAATGTGGGGAGCGTTACATTTGAGGACTTTTTAAGAAAAGATATGACTGGAAAATAGGAATAAAGGAAAACTCGCCATTACGCGGCGAGTTTTCCTTTATTTTGGGTGGTACTACATCGGGTAATTCTGTGCGCTCTAGAAAAGAATCGTACAGAACACAAAGCGGACAGGGCTTTTTGGGTGCTTGAAACCGTATCTCTAATTCTATAGCAGGGTAAGCAACAAAATGGCGACAACCGGTGCAAGGATGAGAAGGTAGCCGGTAGGTCTGGCGAAGTTTATCGTCCAGCCGACACCGAATCGTTTTTCCACCAAGAAGGAAGGATCCTCACGGTTGAAGTAAAAAATGCCGCCGATCCAGTGGGAATCATCGTCTTCATTGACGGTGTCCCCTCCCTCATCGATGATCGTTGTGCGGTCCAGGTCAGAATCAGCTTTTCCTACCTTCACGGCCATCACGACAGCTCCCAGGAAGACAAGCACAGAGAAGGCAAGCGGTGCAAAGAGCATGAGGGATCCGCTTAATAGATCTTCGTAAGCCATTTTAATGTGGAGAAAACAGTATAGCATGGTCGTTGCCATGGAAATGAAGAACAAGAACCAGCTGGAGTATTTCCTCAGCCTGAACTGTCGGAGTTTGGATGCGGGAATGTTGCCGGCGCTCAGTTTGATTCCTGAGTTCCGCGTCAGTTCGTGGATGGCGAGGAACATGGCGCTCATGAGCAGTGAAACAAATGGCAGCGTCAGGACGCTTATCTTGGTCTTGGCTGTGAAGGCATCCGGCTCCCCATTAGGGCCCCAATGGGTCGGCAGTCGATCTGGAAAGAGCTGATAATTCATCAGGGTAAAGACAATGAGAACGGCACCTATTACAACCGGAAACAGGAAGAGGTACCATGGGAGCATTTCATCCTTGGACCTGGAGGTAAGCTCCGACACGCGTACCTGTCTTCGTCCTTTGAACCATTGGCTTTCACGTTTGTACCGGACCACACGCATGTGGAAGTAGGCATAGAGGGACATGGAGATGAAGATGATGATGAATGGAAGCAGGATTCCTGAAGCAATGAGCCGCTCCTCAGGAAGGTCGCCTGTGCCGGTTATCATAAAGAACAGGACAATGCCGGCTACAGAAAGCATGGCGGTGACCGCCGCATAGATTTTTTTGAAGCGGAGCAAGTGAGCGTCTCGTATGTGCTCTACGGGAATCGTGACCCCGAATACAACGGTGCGTTTCACGATGAATGGCAGCATCACTTGTATAAGGAGTATGATGCCGATCATACCGATCAATAAAATGGATTGCATGGTTTATTCCCCCTTGATACTTGATTGAATGGATCTGATCATATCCTGCAGCTGTTCTTCCGTCATTCCGACTGCCAGTGCTTCGGCAAGGAGCGGCCGGATGGAGGAGGCGATCATGTCGATCCGTTCCTTTGTCGGTTCGTCGGGCGAAAGGATGACGGCACCGGACTTGGGTACGATCTGAATGATCCCTTTGTCCTCTAATTCATGGTAGCTTTTATTGACCGTGTGCATGTTGACGCCCAGGTCAGCGGCAAAGGACCGGACCGATGGCAGTACATCCCCAGGCTTCAACTCACCCCGCACGATGCCCTCGACAATTCCATTCCGTACTTGGGCATAGATCGGAATGGGAGAATGTGGTTCAATTTGGATCAGCAAAAGATCACCTCCTGTTTGTTATATGTTTATTATAACAGATTTGTTCTACTATATGTATAACAAAGTGAAAATGGGCTTGTCCTTTTTGATGAAAGGCAGCCATTCATCGTCTGCCGCGGACCTTTGTGTAATAGAAAATCATGATCGTGATAAGAACAAGAGTGACGACGCCGATCTCGATCCAGGACATGGAAAGGACTCCTAAGGGGATCAGTGATAGACAGAAAAAGTAGAGAAAGTTGCCTGTGATGGTCCCGGTGATCAAATGCCGGAATGAAATTCCGCTGACACCAGCCACGATATTGACGAGGCTCGTGGGAATCATAGGGATAATCCGTCCTTGGAATACATACGTGAATCCACGTTCCTTCAGGTGGGGGGAAGGAGCGATTCGGGAAGAAAGGCTCTGAAGGAAGAGCTGTCTGACGGAAAGAAAGACGATCCCGGCTCCGATGATACTCGAAATCCAGCTCCATAGGAATCCTTGCCAGAAACCGAAAATCGTTACATTTATTGAAATGACGAGAATAAGAGGGATGACGGTAAACGAGTTCTGGATAATCATGACGAGCAGAGTAAGTCCGTAAAGGCTGAATCCGTTAGACTCCTTCAAGGAAGAAAGGGAGGATTCATCCCCTGAGAGGATCAAACCGATGGTGTCTCTCTGAAGAAAGCCGACAGTGGCCAACAGGGTAAGGAAGAAAAGAACAAAAACGTTTCTGCTCATGCTTGATACACCGCTTTTTGATGTATCCTATGTCCCTTCAGTATGAGCTGTGAGGGCGGGCAGATGTCATGAACTTGGGAGAACAGCCTACTGGTTTTTGCATATGATGCATGAAAGTGTATTGAAAAGGACTGATTGAGATGTTGAAAAAAGGGAGAGAAACCTCAGGGTTATCCTGCAAGATCATCCCGCCTCCAAAGAGCTGCGAAGGGTTATTTCCGAATCCGGGAAACGAGTGCAAAGAACCGATCATTCAGCTTGATCGTATCGGCTCCATTAGCTGTGACGGGGTCATCAGCGGAAGGGTGTTCTGTGACTTTCAACCTGTAGCGGGTGTAGTCGTCCAACTATCTGCTAATCCCGGGATAGTGAACTTTGCCAATGCTACCCCGATCACGGATGCATCAGGGCGTTTCTCCACGACCGTATCGGTTCCGCGTGGTACGCCGATTACGTCAGGAGTCGTGGTGACGGCAGGTGCAGATGTAGGAGGTCAGCGTGTAACCGACAGCATCATCGTGACGGTTGACTGCATCGTATGTACGAATCCGACCCTGACCTTGAATCCGATTGAAGGACCCGTCGGCTGCGAGGGGGCACCGCTCAGCGGGCGACTCATCTGTGATGGCAGCGCCATTGCAAGAGCACCCATCACCTTCACCATCACATCCCAGTCAAAGCGGGTCGTCATAAACCCGAACCCTGCCATCACCCAAAATGACGGCACTTATACAGCAACCGTCGTTCCGTTCATTGGAATCAATGAAACAATCACGATCGTGGCATCAACGAGGATCGGCGGAATCGAAGTGGTATCCGAGGCACGTCAACTCACCGTGCGCTGTGTGAAGTGCGTCAATCCGGTCATTTTCATTAAAAAGGTATCCACGATCAACTGTGAAGGAATCATTTCAGGTACGCTGCTTTGTGACGGGGTTCCACTATCCAATGTCCCTGTATCACTCTCGGGACCGTCTTTCCTACAGTTTGAACCGGACACTCCCATCACCGATGCGAATGGTGTTTTCACTTCCACAGTGACCGTTACAAGCGGGACCCCATTCCAGGAAGCAGAAATAACGGCTTCAGCGGTGGTGAGCGGCATCGAGGTCTCCACCAGCCGTATTGTTACGGCAGGATGCCTCTTCTGCCGTAATCCTGAGCTTACCCTCAACACTCCGAAAAAGGTCATAGGCTGTGAAGGAGCGGAGCTTACCGGTAAGCTGACCTGCGGCGGTATTCCGTTCCCGGGGGCAAGTATAGCCTTCGTCGTAACGCCGCAAGAGGGGGTCGCGATTGTTCCCAATCCCGCCATCACCGGGGAGGATGGGTCCTATACTGCAAGAATCGTACCGGAGCTTGGGACAGTGGGTACGTTCACCATCGAGGCGAGGACCGTGATTGCAGGGGTGCTGATTTCCTCAGAAGTCAAAACGATCAAAGTCGATTGCGAGTGCAAGAATCCGGTCATCACCATCGATGACCCCGGGAAGATCAATTGTGAATCCCCAATTACGGGTCGCTTGACGTGTGAAGGCTTCCCGCTCGTCGGGGTCGAGGTCACATTCTCGAGTCCACTCCTTCAATTCGAACCTAATCCAGTCGTCACGGATGAAAATGGCAGGTTCAGTACGACGGCAATCGTCCCATTCGGTACAGATCTTCAGGAAACGACCCTTACCACTACAGGAGGGGGAGCCACTGAGACCATCACGGTCAAAGTATTCTGTAAGAAGTGCCGGAATCCACTGTTGACCCTGAAAGCACCGAAGTTCATCGGATGTGACGGCGGAAAGGTAACGGGCAGGTTAACATGCGACGGAGTTCCGCTCAAGGGGAATCTCGTCACGTTCACCACCTCACCGGCAGGGGCGATTGCAGTATCGCCGAACCCTGTCACCACGGACGAAGACGGAAGGTTCACGGCTGTCTTGACCACTACGCTCGGTGTGGAGGAAGTGGTGATGATCCAGGCTTCATCCGTTGTCGACGGAAAAGTGGTAGTTTCCGAGAATGAGAAGATCAAAGTGAAATGTGTGTGCAAACATCCAGAGATCATTCTTGAAGAGCCATATAAAATCAACTGTGAAGGTGAAATCAGAGGGAAGGTGACATGCGAGGGACTGCCCCTTGCCGGTGTCGAAGTGATGCTTTCCAGTCCGATCCTTGACTTTGATCCCAATCCGGTGCTGACGGATGAAATGGGATCATTCACTTCGGAAGTGACCGTCCCATCCAATACACCGCTCACAGAGACGGTCATCACGGCAAGGGTGACAGTGGCTGGCAAGACCATTACCGAAACCATCAAGCTGAAAGTGATTTGCTTGAAGTGTCGCAATCCGAAGCTTACCTTGAATACGCCAAAATACATCGGATGTCCTGCAGAGCGGATTTCAGGCCGTCTCACCTGTGATGGGGTACCGGTAAGGGATGCGGCCATTACCTTTGTCGTTACCTCGGATACCCCGGGAGCCGTCACCGTGGATCCGAATCCGGCGTTTACGAATGAAATGGGCGAATACACGGCAAGCATCCGTGCAGGTGTCGGGGTCACAGAGGTCATCACCATCAGGGCAGAAGCCATTGTTTCAAGAGAAATGGTGTCTTCGGAATCCCAACAGATCAAGGTGGATTGTCAATGTGAAGACCCCGAATTGGAACTGGAATGTGTAAAGAAAATCCGCTGTCGTGCCGAAATAAAGGGAAGATTCCTCTGTAAGGGTGAGCCGCTTGCAGGAGTGAAGGTAACATTGACCAGTCCGCTTCTCGACTTTGAACCAGCAGTTGTGTTTACGAATCAGGAAGGGTATTTCAGAACGTCTGCCATCGTACCCGGTGAAAGACCTTACGAACTCACCACCTACACAGCGAGTGTTGAAATCGGGTCGCGGACCATCTCGAAAACCTGTAAAACCGTTGTGGGTTGTGAGCGGTGCAAACATCCCCGTTTGACTCTTTGCACCCCGTTGTTCGTTGGTTGTGAAGGGGAAGAGATCACCGGTGAGGTCTTGTGTGACCATCGCCCGGTTGAAGGCGTAGCTGTCCATTTTAAAGTCGTATCGTCGCATGGAGAGGAATATATCCTTCCGAATCCAGCAGTCACGAAGGCGGATGGCACCTATACTGCCCGGATCGTGCCTGCAAAAGGAAAGGTGGATATCATCACGATAACGGCAACGGCAGAAGTAGGGGATGAACAGTTGAAAAAAGGCCCATTCCTGGTCGTTGTCAAATGCCCGTGCCCTCCGCACGAAGGTAAAGAATAAGAAAGTGGGAAAGCCGTCATCCGTGACGGTTTTTCTCTGACAGGGTGTTGGACAGGCTCTTACATAAAAAAATGAAAACCAATGAACTTTTCACGCATCCAAATACTCTTACAGGAAAGAGAGGTGGAGAAATGAATCTCAGAAGCGCAGTGAAGAAGGCGAAAAAAGGCAGCAAAGAGGCGCTCCTTCAACTGATCATGGAAGAAAAGGAAAACTATTATCGATTGGCCTACGTATACGTCGGGAACGAGCATGATGCCATGGATGCCATGGAGGATATGATCGTCACCGTTTATGAAAAAATTCACCAGCTTAACGATCCGGAGGCCTTTTACAGCTGGAGCAAAACGATACTCGTGAATCTTTGTAAAACGATGCTTCGTAAACAGAATCGTCTCGTGTTGAAAGAAGAGTGGTCAGATGAGGGGGGATCCTCAAATCCATTGGAGAACAGTGACCGCGACATGGAGATCCAAGACATGCTTCTGCAGTTGAATGAGCACCAGGCAGAGGCCATCAGGCTGAAATATATACTGGATCTTGATTATTCAACCGCCGCTAAGGTGATGGGCGTGTCGGTGGGAACGGCAAAGTCCAGGGTATTCCAAGGTTTGAAGAAATTAAGGGAAACGTTTGGAGGGACAGCACATGAATGAAGTGGATAAGAAACTAAGGGAAGAAGCAGAAAAAATGCAGAGTATCCAGCCCCCACAAGACTTGGAAGCGCGCCTGCGTTCAGCCCTCGACGATAGGCCGCGAAGGAAGCAGAACGGGTGGAAGGTAGCACTGGCCGCAGCCGCAGTCTTCTTGATCCTCGGTTCGTTTCAATATCCCGCCCTTGCCTACTACGGAAAGAAAATAATAGGAGCAGAGGATGTCATGAATGGTACACTTCAAGATCTGAACGAAGCGGGGATGGGCCAGGTCATCGACCAGACATACTCTCTAGGAGAAGGGGAAAAGATCACGATCGATGGCGTCATTGTCGATGAGAATCAATTCATCCTGTATTACACTTTGCATAATGCCAACGGAGTGGAAGAAGGAGATACGTGGGAGCCGGGTGACCTGACCGGGTTCTTGACAAGGGAATATATGATCAGTGCAAAGACGGTCGTCAGTGAAGACCGGACAGAACTTAAGGGTGAAATCCGATATGATCCACCGAATGCCTTTGCCAAAGAGCTTACCTTTCATCTTGACCACTACAAAAACGATGAATGGGTGAAAGGAAAAAAACTTACCTTCAACTACCGGCCGGATCAAGCACTGCAAACCAAATTCAAGCAGGGGATCAATAAGACTGTGACATTCGATAATGGTTCCATCACGTTCAAGAGTATAACGGCAACCCCCACCATCACGGTCATCAAGGGCAAGATGAAGCTGGATGAAGAGATCAACGATCCACTTGGCGAAATTGAGCTTGTCGCAGACGGCAAAGCTCTTGAGTGGCAGGGATCAGGCAGCTCATCCAATTGGGGTCTTTCCGATGATATTGAACTGGAATTCGACGCTCTGCCACACGATTTGAACAATCTGGAACTTGTTGTGAAAGCATTCCCTGTAAAGGAGAAAGCGGACATCTCCGTACCCCTCTCGGCATCTGAAACGTTTAAAGTGAATGATCAGAACGTGATGGTGAAGAAAAGCGGGGTAAAAGATGGGCAGGCTTTCGTAACAATCGAGAGCGGGGAAGGGCTGCGTCTAGACGGAGTGAGCATCAAGACCGGGAGCGGGACTGTCAAGCTCGATCATACTACGGATGACGAGTATACGAAAAGGGACGGAGAGGCTATCCATGAGCGCACCCTCCTCTTCAATACAAACGATGAACCTCAATCACTCATCGTGAAAGGTATTTCGTACATGAAAACATATGATAAACGGATCGTGATCGAATAGATGGAATGAATCAAAAAAAGCCAAGAATCCGATGGATGGATTCTTGGCTTTTTGTCATCGAGAGACTTGGACTGACGCCCCTTATGCAGATTGTTCCTGGGCTTTCTTATTCCCCACATAAATAAACCGTAAAGCAAGGAGCATAAGGACGATGGCAAGGATCCGTTTCCAGTCCAGGTGGATCTCAATCCCGCCGAACCATCCGAAATGGTCGATGATCATCCCCATGGTCAACTGTCCGATGACAGTGGATACGTTTGTGGCGATAACCCCGATCTTCGGAACGGCAAGAACCGTGAGGAACAGGTATCCTACGCCGAACCAAACGGCAGCCAGCTGCCATTTAGGAACATCGAATATAGAGAAAATATTTCCGTCTCCGAAGAAGAGGATGATGAGGAATAAGATCATGGCACCCGTAGCAAACGTCATGAACGCTGTCTCATAGGTACCGGTTTTCCTGCTGAGTGCCCCGTTCACGGAGGACTGTGCGCTTAGTGTGAAGCCGCCGAGCATGGCGGCGATCAGGATGAATGCAGACATGTTTGGACCTCCTTAATAGATGAGTATGAGGGACGCAGCCATCAGGATGATAGCTATGACCTTCTCTTTGTTGATGCTGATTTTTTCACTTCCGAGCCATCCTTTGTGCTCGATGATCATACTCATGATCATCTGTCCGACAATGACGCTGATCATGGACAGTCCAACTCCTACCAGTGGAACACTGATCACAAGGATGGTAAGATAGATGGTCCCGAAGAATCCACCGGTGAGCTGCCATTTTGGTGCTTTGAGGGAATGGGACAACGAGCCTTTTCCGAGGAAAAGCAGGACAATACCGAGAATGATCGTTCCGACGAAAAAGTTATAAAAGCTGCTTTCCAATTTCCCGATCGTTTTCCCGAGCTCGCCGTAGATGGCCCCCTCTGTACTTAATGATGCCCCTGCAATGAGGGCGACGATATAAACCCATAGCTTCATAGTATGATGGCTCCTTAAATCTATATTTCGAATAATATCGATATGAAAACTTAAAAAAAGAGGCTTAAAGCTCCTCTTTGATCCACTTCGCCAGTTTCTCTAAATTCTCTTCGTTCCTTCGGTAGTACGTCCACTTTCCGTGACGTTCCGACTCCAGTAATCCAGCCTTCTGCATCATAGATAAATAGTGCGAAACAGTGGATTGGGACATCCCGGCCCTTTCCGAAATATCACCAACGCACACGCCTCCTTTTTCACTCATATTCTTCGAAAGATGTGCAGAAGGTTTGTCGAAATGATCATAGGGATCCTTCAACCATTTCAACATTTCCAATCGAGTGCTGTTAGCCAACGCTTTGAAAATATCTACGTAGTTTTCCATGTGGATTAGACTAATCGATATTCCTCGATATGTCAACCGGAGAAACTTCATCGGAGAAAGGACCGTGGGTACGTCCCCATTTGTGCATGGCCTGAAGGACGGGCATCACCGTACGACCGAAATCGGATAAGCTATATTCTACTTTTGGAGGGACGGTGTCGTAAGATGTCCGGATGATGAAACCATCTTCCTCGAGCTCTTTCAACTGCTGGCTGAGCACTTTGTGTGCGACGCCTGGCAGGAGTCTCCTCAATTCATTGTAGCGATGGACCCCATCCGTTCCGAGATGCCAAAGGATCACGGTTTTCCACTTGCCGCCGATTTTTTTCAGCGTATATTCAATGGAGCATTTCAGCTTTCCATTTTCATTTTTCTCCACTGTCATTCAGTTCATCCTTTCTTACCTCCAGGTTAGTATCTCACAAAAAAGTGCATACTTACATTCGAATGAATCGCCGTTTATAATGAGGGCAATTCAACTCAAGGAGGACACTTAATATGAAACCATATCCAAGATCATTTTCACATATCGGCCTAAGCGTGCCAAGTCTGGATGAAGCAGTGAAGTTTTACCAGGAGGTATTCGGCTGGTATATCATCATGGAGCCGTCCGATGTTGAGAACGATGATAGTGCCATCGGACAAATGTGCCGTGACGTATTCGGTAACGAATGGGATACATTCAGGATTGCCCACATGGCCACAGGCGATCGGATCGGAATTGAACTATTCGAATTCCCACAGAATGAAGCCCCTGAGAACAACTTCGAATACTGGAAGACCGGCTTATTCCATTTTGCCATCCAGGATCCAGATATCGAAGGCCTAGTAGAGAAAATCAAGGCGCACGGCGGCAAGCAACGCATGCCGATCCGGGAATACTACCCTGGTGAAAACCCTTACCGGATGGTGTATGTAGAAGATCCTTTCGGCAATATCTTTGAAATCTACTCCCACGGTTATGAGCTGACGTATTCTGAAGGTGCATACTGACATCCAGAAAAAGTAGCAGAGGCTGGGAGAAACGTGTTTCAGTCATAGAAAAACCCGGATTCATTCGCCTAAGATAAGGGTGATGAATCCGGGTTTTTTAATGGGCACTTTTTTAATGTTTTCCCCAACTCAGGTCTTATAGGGGAAGGATGAGCCTTACCCTTGTTCCTTCGTCAGGCGCACTCTGTACATTGATGGAACCGTTGTGCAGTTCAATCAGTTGTTTCGTAATGGCCATCCCGAGCCCGGTACCGCTGCCGGAGTCACTGGTGTTGGTGCCGCGGTAAAAGCGTTGGAACAAGTGGGAGAGGGTCTCGGCATCCATTCCTTCTCCATCATCTTCGATCTTGATGACCATGAGCTGGTTTTCTATGGCTTCTGAGGAGATGGTGATCGTAGTACCGTCTCTGTTATGTTTAATGGCATTTGATAACAGATTGTCTAGGATTCGCTGAAACCATTTACGGTCCACCATCCCGAGCAGAGGATTTTCTGCAGGAAGGAAGCGGATATCGGCTTGTGCCGTATTGATGAAATAAATGATGCTCCTCCGGATGGATTCGTTGATATCTGTCTTTTCTTTCCTGATGGGCAAGGCTTGGCTGTTGAGCTGGTAAACGAGGGTGAGATCATCAAGGAGATCCTTCATGAATGCGGATTTATCAACGATTGTACCAGCAAAGTCCCTTATTTCTTCAGGTGTCCATTCATACTGATCGGACTGAAGCATCTGGGCATATCCGGTAATGGATGACAAAGGGGTCTTCAGATCATGGGATAGTCCGCTGATCCACTCTTCCCGAGAGCTGACCACCTTCTTTTCGTGCCTTTCGTTGCTCTTCAGTGTGTCCGTCAGCTTGGATAGCTGGCTGAAAAGCTCTTTGTACAGGCGATAATTCCGTTTAAGCTTCCCATTTCTTTTATAGATCGTGGATTCCCCGACTTGGTTGACCGGTTGGGAGTATTGGCCGTCAGAGAGCTGTTTGATCCATTTCACCATGATCAAGAGAGGGGTGCCGAGGTTCCGTGCATACCAAAAGGTGCTGAACAAGATCAGGAGGGCAATGACGATAAGTGCGATGAACCACCCGTTATGGATCGGCACCGAAATGGGTGCTTCAGCAGGAGGATGGATCCCTGTAATCAGGATGTTTCCTGATAGGGGATCTTGGTGCACGGTCTGATTCGGATCATCCAGCTGAAGGAGGTCCTGGTACGTGTAGTCCTCTGAAGGTGGCCGGTCTCCATAAGCTTGAAGAACCTTGCCATCTGGGTCGGTCAGCTGAATCCAAACCCCTTCTTTTTTCATTTGCCGCTGATCTTTTGTCGAGAGCAACCATTCTCCTTTACCCCAATCGACCTCATCTTGCACCTTGCTCATCCACTGCTCCTCAGGATGATGTTTCCCCAGCATCACGTAGGACGGTTCATCGTCCATATTCAAGATCTCCCAGGTTTGGATATCGGTGAAAGGGACCTCATCGGCAGCCGACAGAAGATGTTTTGAAGAGAGAACGGAATCGGGCGCACCGTAGGATCCGGCAATGTCTCCCTTGGAGTCCAGGATGATCAACCAGCTCTTTTGCTTTTGAAGAACCTTTTGTAGATGTTCGTCGATGGTTGCATTGCCTTCTTTGATCTCAAACCTGTCGGAAAAATAGAGTCCTTCTGCGGTGGTGAGGTCTTTTTCAATGGCAGAATTCATGGTGAGAAACGCGATGAATAAGAAAATGATCAAGAGCGACAGCAATAAAAGGAAGCCGGTCAGGATCAGGCGACCGAGGAGGTGGAGGATGAATCGAGTATGGATATTCATCTGCTTTCCCTAGGAATCTCCAGTTTATACCCCAGTCCCCGCACGGTCAGGATGAGCTCGGGATTTCCGGGATCTTCCTCGATTTTCTCCCGCAGCTTCCGGATGTGCACCATGACGGTGTTATCTTCCCCCATGAAGGCGTCTCCCCACACCTGCTCATACAACTGCCCCTTGCTGAAAAGCTGATTCGGGTGCTTACAAAAGAATAGTAATAATTGGTATACTTGGGCAGGAAGTCGAACGGCCTCGCCCCGTACAAACACTTCCCCTGTAGATGTGTTCATTTCGATGGGTCCGCAGCTGTGTACGGTCTGATCCTGTATCGTACTGATCTTCAACCTCCTGGACAGATGTGCCTTGATTCTTGCGACGACTTCGAGGGGGTTGAAGGGCTTGGTGATGTAATCATCAGCCCCGACGGCAAATCCCGATAACTTATCGAGGTCGCCTGCCTTGGCGGTCAGAAAGAAGATCGTGGCATCGGATTGCTCGCGGATCGATGGGCAAATCTCAAAACCTGTTTGATCAGGAAGCATCACATCCAAGAGTATCAAATCATAGGTATGACTCTTACATAGGGCAAGTGCCTGTGAGGCAGTCTCTGCTTTATCAATCTTTGAAATTCCCTCTCTGAGGAGCAGGGTCTCAAGCATATTCATAAGTGCCATTTCATCATCAACAATCAATAATCGTGCTTCATTCATCATTAATCTCCTATCTTAACGGTGTTACCCCTATCATATCATCAAAGTTTTAGTAGAATTAGAGAATTAAGGAAAAGTTAAGGTGAGATTTCACCTGCGTTAAATGTAGTGGATTATCCTTTTTGTATAGACAAATAAGAAAAGGAAGTGTTCATATGTTTGCCATAGCCAAAAGGGAATTCTTTCAATTATTCAAGGGGTTCAAGTCCATCGCCATCATCCTCATGCTCCTTGTCCCCACATATTATTTTGCGAAATTCTCCTCGATGTTCGAGAGCGCATTGGAGTTAACGCCCGATGAGGCGGATATGGCCCATTCGGCAGGCTTGCTGGTGGTCATGATTGTATTCGGGCAACTGTTCGTCATGGGATTGTCCCATGACACGATGAACCGGGAGATGCATGAGCGGACCATGAGGTTCCTGCTGACCCGGACGTCAAGAAAGTCCATCGTGGCAGGCAAGTTCCTCGGGATCCTGGCCTTCTGGTTTGCTTGCATCACCGTTTCCCACGTGATCATCGCGATCTTCTCTCACCGGTTCGATGCTTTCACATTCTTTCAGCTCATGGGTCTCATCGCTTGTCAGGTCGCCTTTACGGTTTTGCTGTCGACGGTGGTAGCGGTACCTGCGTTGACGATGTTCATGAGCATCATCGCCGGGATCCTCCTCCCGATCCTCGGGTACTGGCTTGCCTACACCTCGAATCCATGGTTCAGCTGGATGAAGTATGTTGATCCGAACTATTATCTCGTCAGGGAAGATTATACATTCTTGCTCATGTACGTTGATGCTTTCATTTTACTGTTACTGTCATATGTATTCTTCAGAAGGAGGGGATGTTGATGATTACAACGAAAGGGCTGACGAAGTCATTCGGGAAAAATCAGGTAGTCAAAGGAATCGATCTCACGGTGGAGAAAGGGGAAATCTTCGGGTTCCTCGGGAGGAATGGAGCTGGGAAATCAACGTTCATCAACATGCTGACCGGCATCGTGATCCCAACTTCCGGTAGCTATTCCCTCCTGGGAGAAGAGGAGGATCACAATGCCATCAAGCACAAGATCGGCGTCATGCCTGATTATTCAACATTCTATCAATCCATGACCGCACTGAAGCATCTGCAGTTCCTTGCCGGTGTATCGGGGAAGAAGGTGGCCAAGGAAACGTGCATGTCGGTGCTGGCCGCCGTTGGCCTTGAAGGGCACGAGCATAAAAAAACCTCCAAGTTCTCCTTCGGTATGAAGAAGAAGCTTGGAGTGGCACAGGCGATCATCCATGATCCTGAATTGATCTTCCTTGATGAACCGACTTCAGGAATGGACGCAGAGTCGGTCCTGCAGATTCAGCACCTGATCCGTTCCCTGCAGAAACAGGGTAAGACGATCTTCATGACGTCTCATAATCTCGACGAAGTGGAAAAGATCTGTAACCGTCTTGCCATCATGAAGGAGGGGCGGATTATAAAAAGCGGCACGATGGAAGAGCTGAGGGCATTTTACCGCTCGAATATTGAAGTGAAAGTCAAACATTCAGCCATCCCTGTACGTGATCAAGAGGATCTGGAACAATGGCTTACCATCAATGGTCGTGATGTAGAAATGGAGGACACCCATTTTCATGTAGTTGTACAGGAGGAGAAGAAGATTGCGGAAATCATCCGCGTCCTTAACCGGATCAAGGTCGACGTTTACCGAGTGGAAGTCGATGAACCTACACTTGAAGAGATCTTCCTTGAAAAGGAACGTCAAGAATAAAAGGCAAGGTGTCGTGAAGACACCTTGCCTTTCGTTTATCCATGCCACTGTTCACTCGTACGCCTGTAACCGGAAATGTGGTCCCACACAAAGCCGATGATGGCACAGAGAAGAGCGGGAAGGGTCCACTCCAACCCATTTGCCGATAGAGGGATCCAGTCAACGGCCTGTTCCAGAACCTTTGGAACCAGATTGAAACTGTGGAACGTTTCATAAAGTGAAAACGCACCCGTCATCCCCACCGATAGGATGAACATCCTCCTGCTTTTCCCCAGGAAGTGCTGGGCAAGGGAGAGGACGACCAGAACGATGGCTACAGGGTAGATCAAGGATAGAAGAGGTCCGGCAATCTTGAGGATCATATTCAATCCCAGGTTCGTAAAGAGAAGCCCGATCAAGGTGAATACCCCGACATACCCTTTATAGGAAAGGGCGGTGAAGCGCTCTTGGAAAAATTGGGCGCATGCGTTGATCAGGCCGACACAGGTTGTCAGGCAGGCAAGTATCACGATTGCACCAAAAATCAGATTTCCGCTCGGACCGAAAAGTTGTCCTGAGGCCAGTACCAAAAGCTCTGCGCCATTGGCCACTGCCTGGTCAGCCGGGATGACCCTACCGATCCATCCAAGGGACACGTAAACAAGGATGAGTCCCACAGCGGCGATCGATCCTGCACCGATCGTCCCCTTCACAAGCTCACTCCGTTTGCTCATTCCTTTGGAGCGGAACCCATTTATGATGACGATGCCGAAAGCAAGGGCTGCGATGGCATCCATCGTATAATAGCCTTCAATGAATCCCGTAAGGAAAGGGGAGTCTTGGAACTTTACTGAAGTCGGTGCTTCCCCGTAGGAATAGGTGAAAAAGGCCTTGATGAATAGAAAAGCCAATACGATGAGCAGAGCGGGCGTGAGCCACTGTCCTACTAGGTCGATCGCCTTCTTCGGATTCAGACAGATCACAAATGTCAGACCGAAGAAAATGAGCGAGAATAAGAAGAGCGGCATATGTCCCTGTACGGGAAGGATCTGTTCGAATCCAAGCTCGAACGCGACGTTGGCGGCCCTGGGTATCCCGTAAAAAGCGCCGATGGACAAGTAGACGATGACAGCGAAGATCATTCCGAAAAGGGGATGAACCCGCTCACCGATCGATAAAAGCCCATTCTTCGAAAGAGAAACGGTGATGATCGTAATGAGGGGTAGGAATACCGCTGAGAGAATGAAGCCGGTGATTGCTGGAATGAACGCATTGCCCGATTCCATGCCAAGCGTGGGAGGGAAAATCAGATTCCCTGCCCCGAAGAAGAGGGAAAAGAGCATGAATCCTGCTATGATCATATGTTTTTTATTCGTCATGTTGAACCTCCTGATTCTATCCTGGAAAAACAAAAAAGCCCGCCCCTCAAATCTAAAGGGACGAGCTTATACCCGCGTTACCACCCGAATTCCGCCTGCTAAAAAAAGCAAGCGACACTTGAACGTACCAACATACGTCTTCCTGTTAACGGTGGAAAACCGGCAGTGCTTACTCCGTTCGGCACTGCGTCTCAGGGATGATTTTCAATAGGGTACCGTTCGCCTGCTCCCACCAAATGCCGGCTCTCTTTGCAACAGTGTCCCGATCTACTCTTTCCCGTCGTTGACATTTACTATAGTAGTAATCTAGCACATAAAGAATTCGTTCGTCAATTCGTTTTTTAAATATAGTATTTATTCTGACATATTGACAGGTAGCCTGTAAACGCTTAGAATCCCTTCCTGACTTCATCGAACGACATCCCCCTATGAAGCAATTCCGATAGTGTCAGCTTGTAGCCATCCGGGTCGATCAGGACCAATTCCCTTGCATTCCATGGACGATCGGCTGGCCCTTCCATAATATTGGACTCGGGTGCCTGCTTGGCAGTCAGATCAACGTCCTTCCATTGCAGGTTGATGGTGAATCCTTCAGGAAGAACAGGGGATCCCGCCGGAATCAGCATAAGGTCCTGGTATCTTTCACCGCGGATATGGACCATTACGATCTGGTTTTCCTCCCCTCTATGACAATAGACCTCGTTGAATTCCAGGACATCTTTGTACCATTTCACTGAACGCTCGATATCTCTCACTTCCATTTTCACAAACATGGGCATCGGATAGGCTTCCATTCTGTCACTCTCCTTTCTGTTGATAGCTTTCACTGTAATCCAGGACGCTACGTGAAGGTCAACAAAAAAAGAGGGTGGGACAATACTAAAAAGGACCATTGAATGACGAACACGATCAGTATAGGTTCTTTATACCGCTCATGATTTCTGTGCAAGACTTCGGTTTCCGCGGGAGTCTTCGTCTTGCACTCCAATCAACCGCTGCTGGAAACCATATAATCGTATTGGTACTGGAACAAAATAAAAACCCGAATTCATTTGCCTGATCGCAGGCAGATGAATCCGGGTTGTTCGGTGACTAAAACACGTTTGTCTCAGCCACGCGAAAAGGATTATAATCCGACAGAAATATATTTCACTTCCAGGTATTCGTCCATTCCCTGATGGCCGCCTTCCCGGCCAAGGCCGCTCTGTTTGAATCCGCCGAACGGTGCCTGAGGAGCGGATGGGCCACCGTCATTCAATCCGACAATCCCGTATTCCAACTGCTCACAGATGGCAATTCCCCGGGAGATGTTTTCCGTAAACACATACGCTGCGAGACCATAGATGGAATCGTTGGCGCGCTCAACGGCTTCTTCTTCCGTTTTGAACGTGGTGATCGGGGCAAGGGGGCCGAATGTTTCTTCGCTCATGCAGAGCATATCGTCCGTTACACCGGTGAGTACGGTGGGCTCAAAGAACAGCCCTTCTTTCACGCTTCCGCCGGTCTCGATTTTAGCTCCTTTATCCGCGGCATCTTCAATGTGTTTTTTTACTTTATCTACAGCACGGTCATCAATGAGGGGGCCGATGTCTATGCCTTCGTCCAGTCCGTTTCCGACCTTCAGCTTTTTGACCTCTGCAACATATTTTTCAGTGAATTGATCTACGATGGATTCATGGACATATATGCGATTGGTGCATACGCAGGTTTGGCCGGCGTTGCGGTATTTGGAAGCCACCACACCTTTGACGGCCTTATCAAGATCCGCATCCTGGGTCACGATGGATGGAGCGTGGCCGCCAAGCTCAAGGGAGATCTTCTTCATCGTATCCGCAGAGTTTTTCATGAGGATTTTACCGACGGGTGTTGAGCCTGTGAACGTGAGCTTGCGGACGCGCGTATCATCTGTCCATGCTTCCCCGATGGTTTTGGAGTCACCACTGACAACATTAATGACGCCTTTCGGTATGCCGGCTTCTTCAGCCAGATGGGCAAGTTTGAAGGCTGTCAGCGGTGTGAGTTCAGCCGGTTTGATGACGACGGTGCATCCCGCCGCTAATGCAGGGGCGACCTTACGTGTAATCATTGCAGCAGGGAAATTCCACGGCGTGATGACGGCCACGACACCTACAGGCTGCTTCGTCACGAACATGCGCTTATCCCGCTGGGTAGCCGGGATCTGCTCTCCATAAACCCGTTTCCCTTCTTCTGCAAACCATGAAATATATCCGTTGGCATAGTCGATTTCCCCAAGGGCTTCTTTAAGGGGCTTTCCTTGCTCGAGCGTCATGGTGCGGGCAAGATCTTCACGGTTTTCATGAATGAGATCATGCCATTTCCGCACCAGTTCGCTCCGCTCGTAGGCAGAGTGTGCACTCCAGCTTTTAAACGCTTCAGAAGCAGCATCGACAGCTTTCTTTGCTTCCTTCGTGCTCCCGTTCGGAACGGTGGCAATCACCTCGGATGTGGCGGGATTCACGACCTCGATCGTGTCGAGATCCTGACCGGTTTGTTGACCATTGATCAATAAGGCATACTTTTCCATTAAATGAACCTCCTGAATTGATTGGTTGATGAGATAGTGAGAGTTTTCCCTCTCTATATGTAGCTTAAACGTTACCTCAAATGAAGCGGTGACGCCAACAAATGAACCTTGAAGTTCCTGTGTTTATTCTTATTCAGGTTGAGGGAACATATACCGTATGAAGATTATGAAGGAGGAAGCCACTGTGAAAGCAATTGTGATCAATCAATATGGAAGCAAGGATGTTTTGGAAGAAAAGGAAGTGGATAAGCCGGCAATCGGTGATGATCAGGTGCTGGTAGAGAACCATGCGACGGCAATCAATCCCATCGACTGGAAGCTGAGAGAGGGATACTTGAAACAGATGCTTGACTTTGAATTCCCGATTATCCTGGGCTGGGATGTAGCCGGCACCATTTCTGAAATCGGTAAGAACGTCAGCGACTATTCCGTAGGGGACCGGGTATTCGCCCGTCCGGAAACGACGAATCAGGGGACTTATGCAGAGTATGTTCCGGTGGATGCCCATCTGCTGGCACCCATGCCTGATTCCATGAGCTACGAAGAAGCAGCGGCGATCCCACTTGCTGGATTGACGGCCTGGCAGTGTGTGGTTGATTTTGGTGAAATCAAAAAAGGCGACAAGGTATTGATCCATGCAGGATCAGGAGGAGTCGGAAGTTATGCCATTCAAATTGCTAAGAGCTTTGGTGCCTATGTCGCTACGACTGCGAGTGGTAAAAATGAGCAGTTTGTCCGTTCCCTCGGTGCAGACGAATTCATCAACTACCGCGAGCAGGATTTCAGCGAGCTCTTATCAGACTATGATCTTGTCGTCGATACGATGGGTGGCAAGGTTCAGGAGGACAGCTTCAAGGTATTGAAAAAGGGTGGTAAGCTCGTCTCCATTGCCGATCAGCCCCCTGAAAAGTATTCAGCCGATTTCACAACGAAATCCCTGTGGCTGGAGCCGAACGGCGAACAGCTGAAGAAGCTGGCAGACCTATATGAAAAGGGAGAGCTCAAACCGGTAATAGGTGAGACATTCGACCTCAGTGAACAAGGCTTGAAGGATGCCCATGCCCTGAGTGAAACCCATCATGCAAAAGGGAAGATCATCATCAAAGTGAAGTAGAATGCAAAAACCGGGCGCTCCCTATTCCTGAATGGAATGGATGCGCCCGGTTTTTTGTCGTACTTCAAAGCGTGGTTCAAGTCCTATACTTTTCAACATTTACGTAATCCGATGCTTCTAACTAACACGTGTGTATTCCTTTCATTTGTGTGCTCTAAATCAGTACATCCCCTCCAGAAGATACCGCTGAACCCCTTTACAGCATTGAGCGGCGAGTATGTAATGGTTCCTGCTTGCTTCTGCATCCCCGTTAAGGGAGTGGAGTCGGCCGAGGATGCTTTCTTTCATCCAATCTTTTTGCAGGGTATCTGCCTTCCCTTTGGCTTCTTCAAATCGTCCTTCCTCCAGCAACATGTGAACCTCGTAATACTCCCTTATTGGAGGCTGTTTTATTTGTTGGATACGGGAAGCAGCGCTCCGTACATCCCCTCGGCGTGAAGCCTCGGCCAAGAGGAAAACCGCTTGATGGGAGGGAGACTTGTACTTTCCGAGAATCTTGTCGAGCTGGCCTTTCACAAGGTCCGGATTCCCTTGTCCCAGCGCCCAATAAAAGCCGAGTATTGGTTGTCTTCTTCGTGCAGAAAGAAACTGTTCGATTTTAGATGTATTGGTGGAACAGTATAGAAAATATACGTAGGGGATCAAGGCAATGAAAAGGACAGAGGCTGCAATCACGATTGCCAATGCTCTAAAAGGAAGATCAAAAAAGCCTCCTGTGATTCCTGAGATAATGGCGAAGATGAATATGATGATGTATTGAACTTTGCTGATCATGGATGAGTCCTTTCCGGTTCGTCTCCAGTCTCCTCCTCTTCCGCCGGGATGTCCTGTTCTTCGTGGAATTCCACTTCAGTCTGCCCGGTGATCTCATCAAAAGGAGTATAGAAGAGAGAGGGAGATCGTTTTTTTTTTTTAATTTTATCCCTGCAATGATGATGAGCAATGTCACAGAGAGGGGGAGCAGGGCGAATGCCAGCAGTTCCATCATGAATCGTTGGACGAGCTTGTGATGACGGCGCTTGCAGACAAGGTGGCAATCATGGCGGTCTGCTGTGCTTGGATCAGCGTCTCGATCGTCGTCGACAAGCTGGTTTGGGCGAGTGAAGCATCCTCCAAGTGATGACTCACATAGAAGTTCACGGCCATCATGAAATTCACATCTTTATGCCATTTGAAGGCTTTGATGCTGTTCAGGTTATCCCATATGGAACGGATCCTCCCGCAGTCTGCATCCTTGACGAATGACAGGAGGGCGACTTGCGGATAGTATGCCGGTTTCATGCGGATCCCCTCAGAACGAAGGGCATCGTGTATGCGCAGGGCTCTTGAGATCATGACTTCCGGTCCTTCTTCCTCCTGAAGGGAAAGGATATGGCTCATTGTCTGAAGATCATTCCCCTTGCGGAAGCCTTCGTGGTTCAACTGATCATAAAAGGTTTCGATATAGTCCACGATATTCTCCTGCCCCTTTTTTGCAAGAAGCATGGCGAAAGGATAGTCGCTGTGACCGGTGAGGAAGAGATGCTCCTTTGCCATCCGTTTATAAAGGGTAAGCGCGCGTTCTGGAAGATCTGGATCGATCTCTTCTTCCCCCAGTACCGCCAGGGCGGCAAGGTGAGTGTAGACCCCCTTTTTGAATCCTGCCTCAATGAGCCGGTTGTAAAGGGATTGAAGGCGTTCGAATTGCAGGTGGGGACCTTCGGTTTTTACGTCGAGAAGGGCAGCGCATGAGAAGCGCAACTGCGATTTCATGTGTGAAAACATACCGGATTCTTTTTTGATCATCTCGCTTATGCCCATAAAGCGTTCCACGTCGAAAGGATGATCATTCGTACAATAAATGGAGGCGGTCAACATGAGTACCTGGTGATCGGAAACCTGCCAGCGAAGGCGCTTTTTCAGTGTGGTATAAATGTCTTCATACTGATTGATCTGGTTTTGCATCATAGTGATCACGTCCTTAAATGATTGATTCATATATTTACGAAATGCACAACGTGATGGTTTCATATTTTGTAAAATGTAAAGTTTCCTTGACGTAAAGTTTCCTTTACTTTATGATGACAACAAGGAGGTAGACCATGAAAAATAAACTGGTGGAATACCGAAAATCAAAAGGGTTATCCCAGGAAAAGCTTGCTCTACAACTCGGCGTATCGAGACAAACCATTATATCCATTGAAAAAGGCAAGTATGATCCCTCCTTACAGCTCGCATTTCAGCTGGCGGAAGTGTTTCATGTCAGTATTGAGGAGTTATTTTTATATGAAAATCAGAAAGGGGAATGAACCATATGAAAGGACGAAGAGGAACATATTTGTTTTTAGGGATTTTACTCGGCGTGCAAGGTTTGTTTGTACTCATCATCGGTATCCTTGCTAATTCCTTTGCCTATCATGCTCTTCCAATTCTCGGGCTCGCGATCATCTCATTCTGCATGAGTTATCTGCACCCTCAGTTCATTCAGAAAGACGAACGCATGAAAATGATCCGGGAGAAGGGGATGTTTTATTCTTATTTCGCCATTCTTGGCTATTTTATTATTCTTATAACGTTTCTTCAGTTCAGCTCCATTCAGATCACCGCGATGCAAGTGATGAATATCCTGCTAGCCCTTATTATAAGTACAGTCTTTGTATCCATGACCGTTGTGGCAAGGAAACACTAGAGGAAACGTGGTGTTTTTTAAGCTCAGTTATCTGTCCTCATTAGGCCTAAAAAGACAGGAAGGCTTCACCCATTCATCGTATTCTACATAAGGAGGGGATCAGATGGAAATGCTGGAGCGGTTGAATCAGTGCATCGACTATATTGAGAAGAATCTGGACGGAGTCATCGATCCGGATGAGTTATCTTCGATCTCCATGTACTCCCATCATCATTTCCAGAAGATGTTTTCCGTGATATCCGGCTGCCCGCTTGCGGAGTATATCCGGAAGAGGAGGCTCACCGTGGCCGCCCAGGAACTCATGGTGACAGATGCAAAAGTGATCGATGTTGCCCTGAAGTATGGATATGAAACGCCGGAGTCATTTTCGAAAGCCTTCCGGAAGCTTCATGGAGTACCACCTTCAAAAATCCGCACAGCGTCTGTCAGGGCTTATCCGAAATTGGGTTTTAAACTTCAGATAATGGGAGTGAACGAGATGAATTATCGTATGGTGAAAAAAGAAGCGTTTGAAGTGGCCGGGATCGGAAGAAGGATGAGCACGCAGAATGGAGAAAACCTGAGGGATATCCCCAAACTCTGGGAGCAGGTGAACAGGGATGGGATTGACCGGGAGATTTGCAGGGCTGCCAACGCCGATTCGATTATGGGCGTGTGCCTGCACGAAGATCGCACCAAGGATGAATTCACGTATTTCATCGGTGCTGAACATACGGCGGCTACGGTAGCCTATGAAACCCATACGATACCTGCTGCCACTTGGGCGGTATTTGAGGTGGTGGGTCCGATGCCTCTGGCCATACAGCGCGTATGGGAGAGGATCTTCACAGAATGGTTCCCGTCCACGGGATTTGAGCACAGCGGTGGTCCTGAGTTCGAACTGTACCCGATGGAAGACGCCGGGGCAGAAAACTTTCGCTGTGAGGTATGGGTGCCCGTTAAGAATCGTTAATATCATGTTGAAGAAAGGCAGCGTCGCGCTGCCTTTTTTGATTTTCAAGAATGTTCATAGTCATTCCTCCTAAATCTAAACCTTCTTGCTATAATGTAAGAAAAAGGATAAGAGGATTGGAGTGAATCGATGGTTTTCCGAAGGACACGTATGTCAAAATGGGCGCTCATGCTCGTGCCCGTCATCTTACTGAGCAATATTCTCCTGTATCAATCTTCAGTACAACTCTACCTGGATATTCATATCAGCAAGGCAGTGGTGTTCGGGAGCCTCCTTGACCTGTTGGTCGTCCTGCCTGCTTTGATGTATGCAGCATTCAAGCTCTCTAAAAAGCAGCTTGCGGGTATCGTGGTATTCGGTCTAGTCCTCGCAAGATTCATCCTTCCTGAAGCACACTTTGCTCAGTACACGGTTCTGCTGTATGCCGGTCTGGCGGTGGAAGTGCTCGTGGTCATGGGTGAGCTTGCACTGGTTATTCTCCTGGTAAAGAAAATTCCGGGGATCAGGGGGGATATGAGGGAGTCTGGAAACGGTCTCCTATTCTCACTTCTCCCAGCTGCCATAGAGAATGTGAAGGATCATTTTATCGTCAGGATGATCACTTCTGAAGTCCTTGCCATCTACTACGGTCTGATGAGCTGGAGGCGGAAAGCACCGGTCCATGGCGGAGTGGTGACCATGCATCAGAATACCAGCCACACAGCCATGAATCTCATGTTGATCCATGCCATCGTCCTGGAATCGGTGGGGTTGCATTGGTGGCTCCATGATGTGCAGCCTGTCCTGTCGATCGTGCTTCTGATACTTAATGTATACGGGATCATCCTGTTCCTTGCTGAGATTCAGATCGCCCGCCTGCATCCCCTTGAAGTGAGGGACGGGATGATCTATATCGGACAGGGACTTCAAAAGAGGATTGTCTTTCCGATCGAAAATATTGAACACATGGATTGGGGAGGAAAACCAGGTGAAGACAGCCTTCTCCTGATGTATAAAGATTTTGAAGAAGTGGAGCCCCAGGTGGTTATCACATTGAAGGAGGAAGCGGAAGCCACCCTTTTCATGGGTCGGAAGGTCATGGTGCGTGAAGTGGCCATCAGGGTGGATGATCCTAATCGCCTGAAAGAATTATTGGTGTGACCCGTATCTTTTTCGGCATCCCATCCGTTAGTAGTGTGAGAGGAAGAAAAGGAGTGAAGAATATGCAACCTGTTGAAAAGTCGCCTCCCCCAGGGGGTGTGAAGGAGCAAAGGGACGGTCTACTGCGCTACTGCCGCTTTCTGACGAAAAATCAGTGGGATGCAGACGAGATTGCACAGGAGTCTCTGGCCAGAGCGTTGGAACATTATCATCAAGAGGAGTGGACCCAGGCACTGCTGAAGCGTATCGCTTATTCCGTGTGGATTGATATAACCCGTAAGCGGCGATGGGAAACGGTTCAAGCTACGTCTTATGAGCAGTCATATCAGCTGTCCGGCTTTGAATGCACCCACCTTCTACGAAGTCTCACCCCGAAGCAGACGGTCACCTTCGTCCTGAAAGAAGCCTTTCAATTCCGGATTCCAGAGATTGCTTCCATACTGAACATGAGTGAAACCGGGATCAAGGCGTTATTGAGTCGTGCAAGGAACAGACTGAAAAATCTGCAGGAGGAGCCTGCCATGGAGGAGCCGTCCGACATTCAAAACCAACTGGATGCCATCCTGATCCGTACCCTGCGTGCACAGGATCCTGCCCTTCTTCTTCAGTTTATCCCGACGCTGCTTGCCCGTCAGTCGACGGTCAGCGGGGAACGCCTGCATGTCCATTCCTCCCTCAACCTCTCCAGCGCAGCATAATGGAGGAGGAAACAAGATGAATGCCATACCGTATGTGATTGAACAATCGAGTACCGGGGAGCGCTCCTACGACATCTACTCGAGGCTGCTCAAGGACAGAATCATCATGGTAAGCGATGAGATCAACGATGCCATGGCCAACAGCATCGTCGCCCAGCTCCTGTTCCTGGCGGCCGATGACCCTGATAAGGATATCTCCCTTTACATCAATAGCCCTGGAGGATCGACTTCTGCAGGGTTTGCCATATTCGATACGATGGACTATATTACTCCGGAGGTAAGGACGATCTGTACGGGGATGGCCGCGTCCTTCGGTGCCATGCTCCTTCTTGCTGGGACGAAAGGGAAGCGGATGGCCCTTCCGAATAGTGAAATCATGATCCACCAGCCACTCGGAGGAGCAAGGGGGCAGGCGACGGACCTTGAGATCTCCGCGAAACGGATCGTGAAACTGCGTAAGCACATCAATGACATCATCGCGGTTAGGACCGGCAAGCCCTTGGAACAAGTCGAGATGGATACCGACCGGGACTACTTCATGACGGCAGAGGAAGCACTGGAATATGGGATCATAGATCATATTATCAAAAAATAAGAGAGTGAGGCTGAGACAAACATGTTTTAGTCATAGTAAAACCCGAATCATTTGCCTGCGAAAAAGCAAATGATTCGGGTTTTACATTCGTTTAATGAACATTCAAATTTCATCGTTTCCAGCGGTTGCACGGAGATCATGAGCGGTAGTAAGATCCTATACTGATTGTGTTCGGCATTAAAGGGGCCATTTTTAGTTTTGTCCCATCCTCTTTTGAATTGGAGAATGTTTGCTTTCATTCTTCAATTGCATCCTTTATGATGAAGGAAAATAGAGAAAAAGAGGGTTTGAAGTTATGAAGCAGATCCATAGTGATATCATCCAGTTCAGGGGTACACATTTCGACTTCGGGAAGTTTCAGGGAGAGAAGTTGAAGGACTCCCTGACGGTGCGGAACAGGGAGAATCAGTGGAAAGTGAGAAAGCCGAGGTTTGTGATCGATCCTATGGAGGCAAAGATGGCCATCAAACGATTCGCCCCCTTTGTGTGGGAGGAAATCCTTGGCCTCCAGGAGGCCCTTCAGTGGCCAATGGAATCAGTCTTAAGGGAGTTCGGCGGCTACAGGGTCCCCTATGGTAAATCCGGCTGCTCCATCATGACAGGCCATGACTACCTCATCCGTAACTATGATTACCACCCGAAAACCTATGAGGGACGATATATGCTCTTCCAGCCGTCTGACGGAGGATATGCCATGATCGGTCCGAGCCAGCGTACGACAGGCCGCATGGACGGTATGAATGAGTGCGGTTTGGCCGTAGGTTATAACTTTATGCATCGTAAGAATCCGGGACCGGGTTTCATCTGCTGTATGATCGGACGTATGCTGCTTGAGTCATGCAGGGATGTAGCAGAAGCAGTCGCCATGCTGAAAGAAATCCCCCATCGGAATTCCTTCAGCTATGTTCTCCATGACGCCGGTGGGGTGACGAAGATCGTGGAGGCATCTCCCCGTGGGATCAGGGTAAGGGAAGACCACGCGTGTACGAACCATTTCGAAATCCAGGTAGAGGAGAACAGGAATCATCTTGGAGATTCAGAGCGAAGGCTTTCCATATTGAAAGAGCATCCGGGACTGGAGGCAAGGGAAGCGTTCCGCCTCATGAATGACCGTGATAAAGGGGTGTTCTCCGATCTTTATGGAAGCTGGGCGGGGACCATTCATACGTCCGCCTATTTCCCTAAAGAGGGCAAGGCCTGGTTTGTCCTGGGCGGTGATAAAGAGCCGGTCGAATTCAATTTTTCGGCTTGGCTCGAAGGAAAAGAGATTGCAGCAGAGAGGATCGAAGGGGAAGTAGACACCGAGATTCCATTCCTCCATATGGACGAAGGGGCAGATTGGTTTAAACGATGAAAAGATAAGCCCGCCTGGGTATTTAGGCGGGCTGTTTATATGGAATCATCCTTTGAATAAACCTCCTTACAAGGATGAAAATTCTAAAAACAAAGTTCATAAGACCTATTTTCATTTTCTGATATTACCTTTTCTTTAGTTCCTTTTAACAAATTTACGGAATTTAGCAAGAGTGACAAAATAGGCACATAGCTTTTAAATCCCTTCTCAGTATAATATAACTAGGAACAACTCGGAGGGATGCAGATGGAGCACAAAAAGAGAACTTGGCTTGGCAGGATGCGGAAGGTTAAGGGCTTAAGCCAGGATGAAGTCGCCAAACTCGTACATATTGACAGATCTTATTATTCGAAGATCGAGAATGGCTTGAGAGCTCCTAGTGAAAAGCTGGCAGAGGACCTCGCTGACCTGCTTGGTTTCCACTATTCTGTATTCGGTATGGAAAAGAGTCCGTTCTTTTTTGCTTTGCGGCATTCGAAGGTGGTATTGGCCCACTTTGACCTGAATCTTCGCTATACATGGCTTTTTAATCCCCACGCAGATTTTGATCCTGTTCTTGCTGTCGGGAGGACGGATGTGGAGATGGAAAAAGGCAGCGGTTCCGAGGAGCTCATGCAAATGAAGAAGGAAGTAATCAGCCGCCGCCAGACCATGAGCAAGAAGATCGTGTTTACCCTTTCCGACGGCGACGCGGCCTATGATGTAACCTGTCACCCACTGTTCAACGCCAGGGGCGTCCTGATAGGAGGAAGCACGGCAGCCATTCGGTTACAGGTGTGTGCCTTTCCAAAGGTTCATTCATGACAGAAGATCAGGATGGGGGGATACGATGTATCCGGAAGCCTTGACGTTACTTTTACTGGATTTTCTATTCATCATTACCGGATTGCTTTTCTTTGCGTTGTATTATGATATGAAGAAGAAATTCCCTTCCAGGGTCTGTGCCCTTATGGTGGCGATACCTGTCATTCTACTATGCATGTTGTTCAGCTATGAAATCACAGAAGGTGTCTATGCAGATTTAAGAAGGATTCCTTTCTTCCTGGCTAGCCTTTACTTCGGTCCCCTCGTATCCATCATTTTGGTCGCGGTCATCGTCCTGTTTCGATTCCTTTTCATCGGTCCGGAACTCATCCATCTGGTGATCTTCAATTATCTCTTTGCGTTTCTGGTCATTTCCATGATCAGTAAAAGATTCGCTCAGTATTCGTTGAAGTGGAAACTGGTGATCATGATCATCCTCTGTACCTATATGTCGCTTTTCAATCTATCATTTGGCGAGATGTATGACCCTAAGACTAAATTCGCGGAATACATGCTTCTTCTAATCGTTCCTTTGGCCGCTTCGATCATTGCCATATTATGTGCCGAAATGATCCGCAACCTCATCATGTTGAAACGGAAGGAACAGCAATTGGATAAGCTGAATATGGTAGGGCAGCTCGCGGCGAGTATTTCCCATGAAGTCCGGAATCCACTGACTTCTTCCAAAGGATTTCTTCAATTGATCAGGGAGGAGAAGGATATAGAATTGCAGCGGCAGTTCATCGAACTGTCACTTGTTGGCATCGAACAGGCAACAGGTGTCATTGAGGATTATCTTACCTTTACGGATTCCATGCCGGATGAGCCCGTAGCGATCGACGTCAGATTGGCGGTCATGGAAGTTGCAAAAGATCTCGAGGCATTTTCACTGGAGCAGAAAGTAAAGGTGAACCTGGTATTGGAGGAAGGCGTGCTGGTCAGAGGACAACCGCGCAGTTTCAGTCAATGCATGATGAATATGATGCGGAATTCCATTGATTCCATGCCTGCTGGAGGGACACTGACGGTGAAGGTGGAAAAGAAGGAGAAAGTGATTATATCGATCTGCGACACGGGAGTGGGCATGACGAAGGATCAGATCAGGCGATTCGGGGAGCCCTTT
The DNA here is from genome assembly GCF_001274775.1 of Rossellomorea marisflavi. Classification (GTDB taxonomy): domain Bacteria; phylum Bacillota; class Bacilli; order Bacillales; family Bacillaceae_B; genus Rossellomorea; species Rossellomorea marisflavi. Next base: position 100,935 of record NZ_LGUE01000004.1, on the reverse strand, counting down.
TTTACCATCAAGGATGAGTCCACGGGGCTCGGGGTCATGGCGGCCCACATCATCGTCCATGCCATGAAAGGGAATATCACCGTTAAAAGCGAACCGAACAAAGGAACGACCATTTATATCGAATTGAATCATGGAATTGCATGAAGAAGAGGCTGAGACAAACATGTTTTAGTCATAGTAAAACCCGAATCAATTGTCTGCGATAAAGCAAATGATTCGGGTTTTATATTCGTTTAATGAACACTCAAATTTCATCGTTTCCAGCGGTTGATCGGAGTGTAAGACGAAGACTCCCGCGGGAAGAGTAGCTGATGTGAGACCCCGCAGGCGTGCCGAGGAGGCTCACGGGCTACCCGCGGAAAGCGAAGTCTTGCACGGAGATCATGAGCGGTATTAAGATCTTATACTAGTTTTGTCCCATCCTTTTTATTTATGTTCTTTATACAAATTTGACGATATCTTCAAACGGACGGCGGGTTTTTTCTGCCGGATCCTTCACGCGGAATCCGAATGCCACCATGACGGAGATGCTGAAGCGGCCATCTTCCAGAAGTCCCTCTTCTTCAAGTAGCTTATTCATCTTTTCGATGTGGAAGCCTTCAATCGGACAGGAATCCACTCCGATTTCGGCTGCAGCCGTCATCATATTGCCAAGTGCAAGATAGGTTTGTTTGCCTGCCCAGTCGTAAAGCGGGCGATCACCATCAAGAAGGTTGAAGTCTTCTTTCTGGAACTCTTCGATCCGGCTCAGATACTTTTGTAGATGCTCATCCGGCATATGCTTCACTTCTTTGAAGTGCTGTTGGAGATAGTCAGCATCATAGCGGGTATCTTTTTTTGTCCGGGCGAGAAGGATCACGAAGTGGCTCGCATCAGGAAGTTTTCCGTAGGCTCCCCATGCGGCATCCTTGATCTTTTGACGGAGTTCTTCGCTTTGGATCACGAGGAAGCGCCATGGCTCAAAACCGAATGATGAGGGAGAAAGCCTACCGACTTCCATGATGAATCGGAAATCGTCATCGGAAACTTTCTTCTCGGGATCGAATTCTTTCGTCGCATGTCTGTCCAGATGGGCAGCGAGTATTTCTTGTTTGCGTTGTTCTTTGTTTTGCACTGCGATCACTCCTATCCATTTGTTTAGAACACATTCACCCTACCACATGCGGGCGGGAAGTTCATGTATTTAGTATGGCGGAGGTGCGGGATTCCATTCTTTTAAGAGGATTCATGTATAATGGACCTAATTCGAAGGGCTTCGAGCCCCTTAGGGAGATTCTTATGAAAACAGATTATGACCGCCTGCTCCACATCGAGACAGGTAAACGACAAATGGGCTTCCACCGGTCCTTTCACTATCATCGATATGAACCGACGCCGTATGAGGCGCTGGATGAGTTTTGCGAGCAGTATCCTTTCTCCAGGTCCGACCGGGTGGTGGATTTTGGATGCGGGAAGGGGCGCTTGAACTTTTATCTTCACCACCGGTTCAAATGCACGACCATCGGGATTGAAATGAACAGGGACTTTTACCGGGATGCCATGGTGAACTTGGATCATTATCTCAGGCATGCCGGAATCCGGAAGAATAACGTCCATTTCAAGGAGTGTCTGGCAGAGGAATATGTCATCCACCCACGGGATAATCGCTTTTATTTTTTCAACCCGTTTTCTGTCCAGATCTTCATGAGCGTCATCAATAACATACTTCATTCGGTAGAACAGGATCCAAGGGACGTGGATATCCTCTTGTACTATAGCTCCGATGAGTATATTCACTATATGGAAGAGCATCCGCTTTTCCGTCTGAAAGCAGAAGTGGACCTGACCGGGGAATTTGCCGAGAATCCATATGAGAAGTTCAGGGTTTACGAGCTATTTTATGGTGGAGAAAGCTGAATAAGGTTTCTGGATTTTCCTTTTTTGTGAAACTTTTCATCGAGCCATGCGTACATTCTAGTAGAAAGCGGACGCTTTCATGAGGAGGATGGGACATGTACAAATGGGTGTGGGCGAGCTTTTTGATTGTGATCTTGGTGACCATCGGTCTTTGGATGACAAAAGGAGCGGAGTCTGCCATTCTGCTTCTCTCGGGATATGGTCTTGTTTTCTTCTTTTTAGTGTATTTCATGTTCCCGAAGTCGAAGAAGCAGTAGGTTGGAGAAAGGAAGAAGGATGGGACAAAACTAAAAAAGGCTCCTATAATGCCAAACACGATCAGTATAGGATCTTAATACCGCTAATGATCTCCGTGCAAGACTACGCTTTCCGCGGGTAGCCCGTGAGCCTCCTCGGCACGCCTGCGGGGTCTCACATCATCTTCCCGCTGGAGTCTTCGTCTTGCACTCCGATCAACCGCTGGAAACGATGAAATTTGAATGTTCATTAAACGAATGTAAAACCCGGATCATTTGCTTTATCATAGGCAAATGATTCGGGTTTTATTATGACTAAAACATATTTGTCTCAGTGCGGATTGCTTCAAGGAGGAAGTCGACAATATGAACGGCCCGCACAGTGTCCGATAGCCCCTCGCGTTCGATTCCGAGCTTCATTTGAAGCAGGCATCCTGGATTCGAGGTGATGATGGTCACGGCCCCTGTATCCTTGGCATGCTGCATTTTCGTATCCAGTATTTTCATGGACATCTCGGACTCGACAATATTATAAATGCCGGCAGAACCGCAGCAGTGGTCGGCCTGCTTCATCTCGTGGTACTCGGCACCACCGACGGCCTGAAGGAGCATGCGTGGCTCGAGGAACGTCTTCTGTACGTTCCTGAGGTGACAGGAATCCTGGTACGTAATGATCTGGGGAGCTACCTTCAAATCGTTGCGGTGGAATTCAAGTTCGACAAGGATGGATGAAACATCCTTGATTTTAGCAGTAAAACGCTCTGCCCGCCCCTTCCATTCCGGGTCATCCTTCAATAGATGGTCATAGTCCACAAGGAAGGCACCGCATCCCCCTGCGTTGGTGATGATGTAATCGGCTCCACAATCTTCAAATGCTGAGATGTTTTCTTTGGCAAGCTTTTTCGCTCCGTCCTTCTCTCCGCTGTGACCATGAAGGGCTCCACAGCATGTTTGGGCTTGAGGAATGACAATTTCACACCCGGCCTGTTGGAGGAGGGTTGTCGTTGCGTTGTTGGTGCTGAGAAACAGCGTATCCATGAGACACCCGCTGAAGAAGGCGACTTTTTTCTTTTTGGTGCCTGCAGGCTCCAAGTGACGCGGACGATCGGTCATATCACCGCGTCTTGGCACCTTGGGCAGGACCTTTTCCATCGTCGCCAAGTGATCAGGCAGGATGTTCAGGAGTCCCGATGCCCTAACGGCTTTCTGGATTCCTGAACGCTGATAAAAGCCGAGCAGGGAAGTGGCAGTCCGCATCCTGTCAGGGTGGGGGAATAGACCGGAAAATACCGTCTTTCTCACGACTTTCTCTCGGATGGAGTGCTTTTTGTTTTTGTTGATGATGTCCCTTGCTTCTTCCAGAAGATGCCCGTACTTCACACCGGAAGGACAGACGGGCTCGCAGGCTCGGCAGCCCAGGCATAGATCGAGTGAACGCTCTACATCTTCGTCCGGTTCGATGACCCCATCGACGACGGCTTTCATCAGGGCAATCCTGCCGCGGGGAGAGTGTGATTCCTTGAATCCCGATTCGATGTAGGTCGGGCAGGAGGGGAGGCAAAATCCGCATTTCATGCAATTAAGAAGTTCATCCTCATCCATCCGTTCCTTGAACTCCTGCTGCATCTTCGTTCGTTCACTCATCGTGAAATCACCACGCGCTTCCTGGATTCTTTGGCAAATACTTTATTCGGGTTCATGATATTACCTGGATCGAATGCCTGCTTGATGAGTTTCATGGCATTCACCCCCTCGGGGCCAAGCTTCCATTCAAGATATGGCGCCTTCATCATCCCCACGCCATGTTCCCCCGTGATTGTACCGCCCAACGATATCGCTTCAGAAAAAATCTCGGCAAAGGCCGCTTCCACCCGCTCCATCTCTTCGTGATCCCTTGCATCGGTTGCGACGGTCGGATGGAGATTCCCGTCACCTGCATGCCCGAACGTACAAATGTTGAGTTTGTATTTTTCGGCGATGCGATTGATGGCCGAGACCATCGTGGCAATTTCAGAACGGGGCACGGTGGCGTCCTCGAGAATGGTTGTCGGCTTCAACCGGGCGAGGGCAGAGAGGGCGGATCGTCTTGCCGTCCTGAGGGCTTCTGCTTCTTCAGGTGTAGCGGCAAGCTCAACAGATACGGCACCGTGCTCCAAACAGATCTCCTTCATTCTCGTCATATCCCTTGTGACGAGTTCAGCGGGTCCGTCCTGCTCGATGAGGAGGACGGCCTTCGCTTCTGTAGGGAGACCGATCCTGGCGAAATCCTCGACGACGGCAAGGGTCGGCTGATCGAGGAATTCCAGTGTTGCGGGAATGATCTTGCCCGAGATGATATGGGAAACACTTTTGGCCGCAGCTTCCATGTCTCCGTAAGTGGCAAGCATCGTCTTCTTCGTTTCCGGGAGGGGCACGAGCTTCAGTGTCGCTTCAGTGATGATTCCGAGCGTCCCTTCGGAACCGACCAGGAGCCTCGTCAAATCGTAGCCGGCCACATCCTTGGCGAGCTTACCGCCCGTTCGGATGATGTCTCCATTCGGAAGCACTGCCTCGAGAGCCAGGACGTAGTCACGTGTCACCCCGTATTTTAGTCCCCTGAGGCCACCGGAATTTTCGTTGATATTCCCGCCGATGGTGGAAATCTTCATGGAGCTTGGATCCGGTGGATAAAAGAGGCCAATGGCTTCAACGGAGGCTATGAGTTCCCCTGTGATCACACCGGGCTGGACCGTGACGGTGAGATTCTCCTCATCGAGTTCCAGGATGCGATTCATACGGGTAAAGAGAAGGACGATCCCGCCTTCGGTCGGGCAGGTTCCGGCACAGAGGTTGGTGCCGGAACCCCTCGGTACGATCGGGATGCCATGCTCTCCGCACACTTTCACGATGCTTGCAATCTCCTCTGCTGAAGAAGGGGAGAGGATGGCATCAGGCATCGCCTGATAGTTAGGGGTGGCATCGTATGAATAGACGAGCCTCTCTGCGGGGCTGTCATAGTAGAAAGCTTCTCCTACAATGCGGATGAATGATTGCTTGATAGACGAAGTGATCATGGGTGATCCCGCCTTTCTAGTATTCTTGTAGATTCAGTTCTTTCCGGGAAGAGGGGCAGGAGTAATGGAACCAAGGATCACATAACCCCCGGCACCCGTTGCACCCGGTACATTTCCAGGCTGTCCGTTCAACGTCTCGTGGGCAAGAAGGGCGAAGGCGATGGCCTCTTTGGCATCGGATGAGTAGCCGATTTCTTCCTGCGTGAGGAGCGTACAGGTTGGAAGCAGTTCCTTCATGAAACGGATGAGGGTGTGGTTATAGCTCCCTCCGCCTCCGATGATGATTTCATCCACTTCATAGTGAGGGAAGATGAACGTTTTATAGGCATCTGCGATAGAGCGTGCCGTAAAGTACGTCGCCGATGCGATGAGATCTTCTTTCGCAAGGTGAGAGAACTTATCCATGATGCGGTCGATGAAAATGTCACCAAACTGTTCCCGCCCAGTGGATTTAGGGGGCTTCCTTGAGAAGAAACCAGCTTCCCATTCCATCCATTCTTCCACCATCTTTTCATGCACCTTCCCAGTGGAAGCGATGTCCCCGTCTTCATCGAATGCCTTGCCGTAAAGCCTCTCGCATAGCCCGTCTATGATCATATTGCCCGGTCCTGTATCGAATCCGTACACGTCTTCAAGGGAACCGTCCTTGGACAGGACGGTGACATTCCCGATCCCCCCGATGTTTTGAAGGAGTCGCCCCACTCCAGGCGACCGGTAGAGGATGTATTCCGTATAGGGAACGAGGGGGGCACCCTCGCCTCCCGCAGCGACGTCCATAGACCTGAAATTTGAGACAACGGCGGTATTCGTCATGTATGCGATCACGCTCGGCTCACCGATCTGGAGAGTGGAAGGGACAGAATCCGCCGTGGGAAAAGGCTGATGAAATACGGTCTGCCCGTGGGACCCGATGACATCGAGATCCTCCAGCGGAACACCGGCTTCCGTGCAAAGACCGATGACGGCTTCCCCGTAGATGCGGCCAAGCTCGAAGTGAAGGCTTGAGAGGGCAGGAGTGGATGAGTGATCTTCACTGATGACCTCGAAAATTTTCTTTTTGACTGACTGGGGGAAGGGGGTGGAGGCGTAATGGATCAGCTTGCAGGTTGCACTGCTTCCCGTCCCTTCCAAGGATACGAGGGCGGCATCCACCGCATCGACGGATGTGCCTGACATGAGCCCTACTGCTAAACGTTTGACCATTTAATGTTTCCTCCTCATTCTTGTTAAAGTCGTGACGGCACCCAAGGCCGGGGACATAGGGCTCAAAAGGATAGTTGCATCTGGGTAGGCCTCTGAGACTACCTGTTTGAAAGATGTCTGAACTGCGTTGCTTGCTTCCAAAACGCTTCCCTTTATGGCCACCTTCAAGGATGAAAGAGAAAGGTTACGGGCGAGCTCAACGGTCTGCATCCCCAGGGAAGCCCCGGCTTTTTGCAGGATCATCCGGGAAGAAGCATCCCCGTCCTGCGCACATGCATCCACGATCTTGGACAAGGAGGCGATTTCCCCCTTATCGGATGTGTAGATGAATCCTTTCAACCCCTTCCCGTCAACAGCACCGATCTCCTTCATCACTGCCTGTGAGAGGGGAGAAAGGGGGACATCTCGATCGATTTCAGTAGTGATGATCTGGCAGGCCTGGATTGCAATGGAATAGGCACTTCCCTCATCACCGAGAAGATGGCCCCATCCACCGGACACACCTGTCATCGTACCGTGGCGGCCGTGGGAAATGGAGCCCGTTCCCGCAATGGTAAGGATCCCGTCGTCGTCCCCGATCGCACTGTCGAAAGCAAGCTCGGCATCACTGATGATCCACATAGGGGAGGGAGAAAGGGGTGCAAGTACGTCTTTCACCCGTTCCTCAAGCGGCCCCGATTGAAGCCCGGCCATTCCGATGACGATGGCGTCCGCCTCTCCGTCATGCAGACATTCTTTGAGAACCAACGTAAGATGGTCCATGGCTTGTTGAAATGATACAGAAGGATTGCCATGACCGGCAACGGATTCAAAGAGCACATTCCGTTGCTCATCCATCACGAGGGCCTGTGTCTTCGTCCCACCTGCGTCTATTCCTATGATTCTCCCCATCTCTCAGCCTCTTTTTTCGAAGGCGAATTTGCCCCATGGTTGCAGATAATCGAGGAGGACGATCTCTTCTTCGCGGATCCGGGCGACCACATTGGTCTTACCGGAATTTTTCATATCTTTCAAGGCGATTTGAAGCTCCCCGGCATATTGGGCGTACAGGTCATTCTCAATGATGATATCCCCCCGTCTGATATCACGGGTGTTATGGGGAGCGAACTCCCTGCCGCGGTACTTCACCCGGCTCTGGGTGGAGCGGATCATATAATCCGACACGTCCCCGCGGTAGAAGTGAGGCTCCTGGAACAAAATCGTTTCTTCAAGTTCCGTAGTAGTATCCACTATATCCACAGAGAACGTGATTTTTTGAAGATTAAGAGAACTCAGGAGCTTCAATTCCCGTTCGGAGGCATATGCGTTACTGATGATTACATCATCGATGAGCCCCGTTGCGAAAAGGTGTTTTGCCTGGACGTCGATTGGAAGATCCCGATGCATTTCAAGGGTAGGAAGCCCTTCGACTACCGGCCAGGGTCCGAATGTAGCATCTTCCGAAGAGACGAAGGCCGCTGTCCTCATCCCGAGATCCTTGAACTTCTGGCTGCACTCGACGAAGAACGGATAAGACAGCCCGGAGTAGCGGTGCGGATAAAAGTTATGACAGCCGAGGAGGGCATCCTTATTAGGCTGATACGTCATGATGTTGTCGATGTATTTTGTGGCATTGCTCATATTGAGCTCGATCTTCAGGTCATACGGATTGAAAGACATCATGGATTCTTCCTGCCCGGTATACCCCATATCGAGACGGATGCCATGGGCTCCGAGGTCGGCAAAGAATGAGAGATCATCATAAGAGATGTTCAGCTCCTTGAAGATGCGCGGTGAGATGTCTGCAATGACTTCCATGCCGAGCTCTTTTGCATATGAAATGGTTTCCTTGAAGTTTGCCAGGATCGTGTCCTTTTCCCCATCTACTGATAGAAGACAGGTGAATACTCGTTTGAATCCATAGGAAGAAGCCAGTTCAAGATACGCTTTGTCATCTTCCACCTTTGAATGATTGGGATAAATCGATACTCCGAGACGTTTGCTCATCTATTCTTCCTCCTTATCGGGTTTCTAATTGGTGGATGCGTTTCAACATAGGGATCATCTGCTCAATGAGCGTGATCTCACTGATGGAAGTCATGAGATGGTCCTGGGCATGGATCATGAGAAGGGACTTTTCGAAGCTGTCCCCGTTCAGCTCTGCTTGAATCAGCGATGTTTGGGTGTTATGCGCTTTGTTCAGCTCCACATGTGCATCTTTCAAAAGCTGATCGGCTTCATCAAACTTCCCTTCGTGAGCCATGGAAAGTCCTTCATAGGCGATGGCTTTTGCATTTCCTCCATTTGAAATGATTTCAAAGATTTCTACTTCTACGTTTTTGGTCATCTTCCTATTCCTCCTAGTACTCTTATAGAACGGTTTTCTACTACTTGGTAAAATAAAAGTTTAGAAATTTCAAAAATATATTGAAATTTAATTTCATTATCGCATATAATCATAGTAAATTGAAAGCCTTTACAACACAACTCATTTTTTTGGAGGTGACCATGACAGAGTTTCACGTTTTAAAACACATCAAGAGCCAGATGGAGGCATTCACTCCTTCTGAGCACGCAGTAGCGGAATATGTAGTGGAATATCCGGATAAAGTGATGGAAATGACCACAAAGCAACTAGCTTCATCCTGCGGGAGCAGCGAGGCGGCGATCATCCGTTTTTGCAAACGGATCGGCATCAACTCCTTCAGCGGGTTGAAGATCGAACTTGCCAAAACCTCATGGATCGAGGAACCGGAAAATCCCGAAGTGAACACACTTTTACACTTTGAGGACAGCTTGGAAACAGTATTCAGTAAAGTGACGATGAATACGTACCAAGCCATCAAGAACACGGAGAAACTGTTCTCGGTGGAGGAGCTCGAGCGTGCGGTGGAAGCACTGCACCACGCCGATCGCGTCTATCTATACGGAGTCGGAGGTTCTGCTGTCGTGGCGGAGGACTTCACCCAGAAGATCCTCAGGCTCAATTACCTTGCCTTCCAGGCGGGGGATATCCACGTCCAGATGATGATGGCAGCGAATATGACGAAGAACGATGTCCTGTTCGTCGTTTCAACATCAGGTCAGACGAAGGAAATCCTCAGGCTCATGACCGTGGCACAGGAAAAAGGGGCGAAAATCATCCTCCTTACCCAGCATGGGAAGTCCCAGGCGAGAAAGCTTGCCGATATCGTCCTGACGATCTCGGAAGAGGAGAACAATATCAGGATCGGTACGATGACGGCACGCATTGCGCAACTCGTCATCATAGACGCCCTGTTTGTTGCATTATGTATGAAGAAAGGACATGGCGTCTTCGAACAAATCGTCGAGACCCATAATATCGTCCAACGAATGAAAAAGGAGGAAGATTGATGAAAGTATTATTTGTATGTGCAGGTGGGATGTCCAGTTCCATCGTCGTCAATGCATTGAAGAAAGAAGGGGCGAAAGAAGGGCTAGAAATGGACGTCCTGGCAATCGGGACGGGGGAAGTGGCCGATGAGATATCCAAGGGATGGGATGTCTGCATGGTCGCACCGCAGATCAGGCACCGCTTTGATCAGGTGAAGAAAGCGGCTGACGGGGCAAATGTACCATGCGGGCCGATCCCGCCACAGGCTTACTCGCCGCTCGGTGGGGCCACATTATTGAAAACCGTCAAGGAATTGACGAACTAAAGAGGAAGAACAAGGGGGTAGGAACATGCAAAAATTTGTGAGTTTCTTGGAGAACAACTTATCTGGTCCGATGGCGAGGCTGTCGGAGCAAAGGCATCTGCAGGCAATCCGGGATGGGGTCATTTCTGCACTGCCGTTCATTATCGTAGGGTCATTCTTTTTGATTGTGGCGTTCCCACCGCTTCCTGATGCAGGGGTATTCGGTGACATCAAGCAGTGGGCTGCAGATAATATTGTGGAGATCCTGATTCCATACCGTGTCACCATGTTTATCATGTCGCTCTATATAGCCTTCGGGATAGGATACAATCTATCGAAAAGCTATGGCCTCGATCCTCTTTCAGGCGCTCAGATGTCCGTAGCTGCACTTCTCTTAACTATTACACCTCAGGCAGTTGACGGCGCATGGATGCTTCCGATGACAAACCTCGGGGGACATGGATTATTCGTTGCCATGGTCGTCTCGATACTCGCAGTCGAGATACTCAGGTTCTGTAAAAAGAGAAATATTACAATCAAAATGCCAGAACAGGTACCACCATCCGTGGCACGAAGTTTTGAAGCACTGATTCCTGTTGCATTCGTCATCTTGGGTGTATCGGCCATCACCGTTTGGGCAGGTCTTGATCTTCACCATTTGATCGGTGTGGCAGTCGCTCCTCTTGTAACGGCAGGGGACAGCATTTTTGGGGTATTGATTCCTGTTTTCTTAATTACATTCTTCTGGTCATTCGGAATTCACGGAGTATCAGTAGTAGGAACCGTTGCTCGTCCATTATGGGAAGTGTTCCTAGTGAACAATGCCGACGCTGTTGCAAACGGTCAGGTTATTCCGCATATCGCACCGGAAACCTTCTACCAATGGTTCATCTGGATCGGTGGATCAGGGGCTACTCTAGGGCTAGCTCTCGCCATGGTATTCTTCTCTCGTTCGAAGTATTTGAAAGCATTGGGTCGTACCAGTATCGTACCTGTTACGTTTAATATCAATGAACCGATCATCTTCGGGGCACCAATCGTCCTGAATCCGGTCCTGATCATTCCGTTTGTGATAACTCCTCTTATTACGGCTACCATTGCTTATGTAGCAACAGCTACTGGTATGATATCACCAACCTATATCATGCCACCGTGGACGCTGCCGGCACCAATAGGTGCATTCCTGGCTACGGGAGGAGATTGGCGGGCTGTAGTCATGGTTTTCATCAACATCGCTATTTCGTTTGCCATCTACTTCCCGTTCTTCAAGATGTACGACAAAAAAATGGTGCAGGTGGAAGAAAACGATCAACAAGCCGCTTGACTGCGCAAATGGAAATATATGCAAGGGAGTAAACAGTGAAGCGGGAATCCATGGATCCCGCTTCTTCACTATGTACCCTAAGGAGAGTGAAGGAAATGACTGAGACTGTCATCCCCAGGAGGATTGGATTCAAAAGTGTATTCATCTTATTAATGACCGTATCCATCGGCTTATTATTATTGTCAAAGCCTTTCATAAGTGCAGGTTTGCCAAAGGAGTGGAGCATTTTTCTGGCAACGGGAATTTCGACTTCTCTAGGGTTGAGTCTCGTATTACTCAAGATTGAAGGGCCTGTAGAGAATCCTTCTATTAAGAAGAAGCGTTTATGGCTTGGTGTAGTGGTTAGTTTTGCCATCAGCTTTGTGCTGGCATTTGCAGTGAAAGGATAAGGAGGTATGAGCATGAATAAAGGCTTAAAAATCGTGACCATCGGCGGTGGCTCAAGCTACACGCCGGAGTTTGTTGAAGGATTGATCAATCGATATGATGAGCTGCCTGTCCGGGAGCTGTGGCTGGTGGATATCCCTGCTGGAAAAGAAAAGCTCGAAATTGTCGGGAGTCTTGCGCGGAGGATGGTGTCTAAGGCTGGTGTTCCCATGACCATTCACCTGGCTTTGGACCGGGAGGAAGCACTGAAGGATGCGGATTTTGTTACAACCCAGATGCGGGTCGGTCAGCTGAAGGCAAGGATCCAGGATGAAAGGCTGCCGATCAAGTACGGGATGATCGGGCAGGAAACGAACGGGGGAGGTGGACTATTCAAAGGCCTCCGCACCATTCCGGTTCTTCTTGAGATTGCAGAGGATATGCAGCGTCTTTGCCCTGATGCATGGCTGATCAATTTTACCAATCCGGCCGGGATGGTGACGGAGGCGTTGCTCCGATACAGCAAGCATTCCAAAGTCGTGGGCGTATGCAACCTGCCGATCAATACGAAGATGACTATTGCCAGGCTTCTTGGCGTAGAGGTCGCTTCCGTCGATATCCGGTTTGCCGGCTTGAATCATATGGTGTACGGACTGGATGTCACCGTCGATGGGGTGTCCGTCCTTGATGAGGTACTGGAACTGATGGGTGATGAGGATAAGCAGCTCAGCATGAAAAATATCGCCCCACTGCCATGGAACCCTGATTTCTTGAAGGCTCTCGGAGTCATACCTTGTCCGTATCACCGGTATTTTTACAAAACCAGTGAGATCCTCGAGAAGCAGCTGGAGGAATTCAAAACGGGGACAACCCGTGCCGAGGTCGTCCAGCGATTGGAAGATGAATTGTTCGAACTATATAAAAACGAAGACCTTGATGTGAAGCCCTCGCAGCTTCAGGAGCGCGGAGGAGCCTACTACAGCGATGCCGCCTGCAATGTGATTTCTTCGATCTTCAATGATAAAGGGGATGTACAGACCCTGAACGTCAGAAATGATGGCAGTATCACGGGCATCCCTGATGAGTCCGCCGTGGAAGTGAACTGTATCGTGACCAAAGAAGGGCCGAAACCGATCCATATCGGTGAACTTCCTGTAGCCGTCAGTGGACTTGTTCAACAGATCAAATCCTTTGAGCGGACCGCGGCAGAAGCAGCCGTGTCAGGCTCCTACGAAAAAGCCCTCCTCGCCATGACGATCAATCCACTGGTCACCAGTGATTCAAGAGCGAAACCATTATTGGATGAACTGCTGGACGTCCACCGCGAATTTCTTCCTTCGTTCCATGCAAAGTCGACCCTCCTCTGAAGTGCCAGAGGGGGCATTCTTTATGGCAACGAGTTTAGCTGTAGCGATCCCTACGGCATGTAGGACCTTCGGACGAATGTTAGAAATATTTTGACAAAGTAAAAGCTGGCATGCTAGTATTACCCTATTCAACGGACAAATATATGATTGATACTCTTATGAAGAGCGGTGGAGGGACTGGCCCTGTGAAACCCGGCAACCATTCAACACTTGTTGAAAAGGTGCTAATTCCTGCAAAGCGTCATGCTTTGGAAAATAAGAGAGGACATCCGTTTACCGGGCCTCTCTATCGTGGAGAGGCTTTTTTCGTTGAGGTGAGAACTGAATAGGAAGATGCGACAGGTGCCGTGTGGAAGCATGGCTGAAAAGGGAAACCGGTGAAAGTCCGGTACGGTCCCGCCACTGTAAGGGGAAGCAACTTATCACATCCACTGTTTCTATAGGGAATGGGAAGGGATAAGGCGTGATGAACCTGAGTCAGGAGACCTGCCTGTTGTGTGCACTTAAGCTCTACGGGTCATAGAGGGGAGTGAGGAACGCGTGTTGACATAATAGGAATGTCGACGTTTATTCATTGCGCGCAAAATCTCTCTTTCTCTGAAAGGGAGATTTTTTTATTGGAGAGAAAATGAGAAGGAGTGAGCAATATGGTGAAAAGTTCAAATCTCGGTTACCCGAGGATCGGTGAAAAACGAGAGTGGAAGAAAGCGCTGGAACAATTTTGGGAAGGAAAGCTAAAGGAAGAAGAATTTGTGGTGAAGACAGATGAGATCCGCCTTCGTCATCTTAAAAAACAGTCGGATGCAGGGATAGACCTGATTCCTGTCGGGGACTTCAGCCTGTATGATCATGTATTGGATACGGCTGCCATGTTCGGGGTGGTCCCGAAGCGGTTCGGTCATGGGGGAGGGAAGGTCTCTCTGCAAACGTATTACGGTATGGCAAGGGGAACGGGGGATGCGGTGGCATCCACGATGACGAAGTGGTTCAACACCAATTACCATTACATCGTTCCCGAACTGGAAGGGGCTATGCCTTCTTTGGCCGATAATCCCCCGCTTCGCTACTTCAAGGAAGCGAAGGAGCAGCTTGGTATCATTGGAAAGCCGGTGCTCCTTGGACCGGTTACGTTCGTTAAGCTGTCCAAAGGATATGACCCCGAAGAGTTTGGTAGCGTGGTCGATGGGTTCGTCCCGTTGTATGCTTCCATTCTCAAGGAGCTTGAAGAGGCTGGTGCCGAATGGGTTCAAATCGATGAACCCGTGCTTTGTACCGACCTGACAGAGGATGAGTGGACGGTCCTTGAGCAGGTCTATGACACGTTGATCAAGGCAGCACCTGGTATCAAGGTCATTCTTCAAACCTACTTTGATCGCGTCAGTCGCTATGAGAGGGTGGTCAGGCTTCCGGTACATGGGATCGGATTGGATTTAGTACACGATGGTGGTGGGAATCGTCAGGCACTGACCACCCATGGATTCCCTGATGATAAGGTCTTGGCTGCTGGGATCATTGATGGGAGGAATATCTGGAGGGCAGATCTTGAACGGACTCTCTCCTCGCTTAAGGAATTGGAGGGCGTTGTTTCGAAGGATCGGTTAATCATTCAGCCTTCATCAAGCCTGCTCCATGTGCCCGTCACGGTCAAAGTAGAGGAAGGACTGGGGGAACGCCTTAAACGCACACTTTCTTTTGCAGATGAAAAGCTGCAGGAAATCGTTACGGTTACGGAGGCAGTCAAGGAAGGGCGTCCTTCTATCTCCAATGAGCTGAAGGAGAGCTATGACGGACTCGACAATATCGAACAATCCCGGACACTCAGAGAAAGTGAACAACTGGCCGCAAATGAAGTCCTTCAACGTGCTCCATTCTCTGAGAGGCGGGTCGTTCAGGAGTCAGAGCTCGGTCTTCCCCTCTTCCCCACCACTACGATTGGAAGCTTTCCTCAGACTAAAGAGGTGCGGAAAGAACGGCTTAAGTGGAGGAGGGGAGACGTAAGCGATCAGGACTACCGCACGTTCATCCAGGAAGAGATTGCGAAGTGGATCGACATCCAGGAGAAAATCGGTTTGGACGTACTGGTGCACGGAGAATTTGAACGGACGGATATGGTGGAATACTTCGGTGAAAAGCTTGGGGGATTTGCCTTCACGAAGAATGGCTGGGTGCAGTCCTATGGCTCGCGCTGTGTGAAGCCTCCGATCATTCACGGGGACGTATGCTTCCAAGAACCGATGACAGTGGATGAAACGGTCTTTGCGCAATCACTGACTGAAAAACCTGTGAAGGGCATGCTGACTGGTCCGATCACGATCGTGAACTGGTCATTTGTCCGGACAGACATTCCGCGTTATGATGTGGCCAATCAGATTGCCCTGGCCTTGAGAAAAGAAGTCGAAGCCCTCGAGGCGAACGGAATCCGCATGATCCAAGTCGATGAACCGGCCCTCAGGGAGGGGATGCCCCTGCAGAAAGAAAAGAGGGCAGGCTACCTAGATGCTGCCGTCCACGCTTTCAAACTTGCGACGTCATCTGTGAAAAGCAGTACGCAAATCCACACCCATATGTGCTATTCGGAGTTTGGGGAAATCATCGAAAGCATCAAAGCGCTTGATGCGGACGTCATATCGATCGAAACGTCAAGGAGTCATGGGAATCTCATTCATTCCTTTGAGGAAAACACCTATAGTCAAGGTATCGGTCTCGGCGTCTATGACATACACAGCCCAAGGGTTCCGACGCTCGAGGAGATGACTCGGAACATTGAACGGGCCATTCGCGTCCTCGATCCGCAACTGTTCTGGATCAATCCTGACTGTGGTTTGAAAACACGCGGACCGAACGAAACCATCGAAGCACTCGTCGTGATGGTGGAGGCAGCGAAGAAGATGAGGGAAACCGTTCTGGCAGCTCAACAGTGAACGAACATAAAAAGTGCGGACAGCACCCGTCTGAGGACGGGCCTGTCCGCACTTTTTTGATCTAATGTTTAATCCGTACGGTTTTGGCGTCGCGGCTTTCAAGACCGGTATCGGATACAGATGTCACTCCATATGTGTAGAGTCCCTTACCAGGAGGAACGTCTGTATAGGAATCTTCATCTGCGTAGACGACATCGATGATGTTGGCAGGATCATTGTAATCGCCTTCACGAGGTCCGTCAAACCGGTAGATGACAAACTTTCTCGCCGTGTGTTTCTTATCTTCAATCTCAAGTTTGACACTGCCATGTTTGGATTTCCCTTTTACTTTGGTCGGTTTTTTCGGCAGTTCCCTGTTATTCCAAGGAGTGGGCGGCGTCAAGGCTGTTTCTGTATAGATTTCTTCCTTCAGGATATCGGCATATCCCAGGCGATTGTTATAGAGCTGCTGAAGGGAGAAATGCATCTGTCCTTTTGCCGTGCCGTTTTCACGGTTATCCAGGATCTGTTCCGGTAGTTCATACGGGTCGTACCACTGCTGATCGAAGTTGTCACCAACCTTGTAGTCAGCCGTTCCGATATAGAGATGAACGGGGTGCTCATAGGCGTACTCGGTCACTTCATTGCTCCACCAATCGAGGAGGATGGAATAGTTTGCAGCGGCAAAGTCCCGGGACCAGTAGATTTGCGGAGTGATATAGTCGATGCTGCCGTCTTTGATCCACTGACGGGTATCGGCGTAAAGATCATCGTAATTCGTCTGGCCGGCTGTCGTTTCACTTCCAGTTGGATCTTTGGCGATATTCCTCCAGACACCAAATGGAGAGATCCCGAACTGGACCCATTCCTTCATATCTTTAATGGAAGTATTGATATCTTTGACGAGGACATCGACATTATTCCTGCGCCAGTCTTCAATCGAATCAAAGTCCTTGCCGTATTTCTCGTATGTAGCTTGGTCAGGGAAGTTTTGTCCGGCAATTTTATACGGATAGAAATAATCATCCATGTGCACAGCTTCAATATCATAATTGGCTACGAGCTCTTCCACGGTCTCGATGAGGTATTCCTGGACCTCCGGCAGACCTGGATCCAAGTAGTATTGGCTTCCGTACTTCAGCACCCAGTCAGGGTGAAGCTTTGCCACATTGCCGGGATCAAGGTCATCAAGGGTCATGCCCGGCATGGTGACACGGTAGGGATTCACCCATGCATGGAGCTCGATTCCCCGCTTGTGGGCTTCTTCAAGCATGATGCCGAGTGGATCGTATCCCGGATCGGTTCCTTGGGCTTTACCGGTGATGTATTTGGACCAGGGGGCAAGGTCTGATGGGTAGAGAGCATCGACGGTCGGTTTCACCTGATAGATGACCGTATTGAATTTCCTTTCTTTAAGATCATCCAGAGTCGATTGAACCCATGACGTGTAGGCGGCTTTGTCCATCCCTGCCTTCATGTCGATGTTCTGAACAGTGGCAATCCATGCGGCACGCATCTCATGCTTTGGCTGTGCCGATGCAGAAGCTTGTCCAGCCCACATAGGGGCAAGCAGGGCCAGAAGCAGGATGACGACAATTGCCTTCTTTCCTTTTTTCATAGAACTCCTCCCTTTCTTGTTTCGGATAGTAAACGCTTTCAAAACACTTGGTGAAATAACACTTCACTATTAACTAATAATTCTGTGAAATATTATTTCTAACTTCATTATAGAGGCGGGTAGTTCTGTGGTATATAGTTCCATTAGAGTGAAAGGATGCTAGTGAATGCTAGTCGTTTTGTACTACGGTTTGATCTTTAGGAATTGTGGGTAAATAACGTTGATATCCACTTACCTTGGCACGGCCGTGTCCTCCGCTGAGATGCCCATTCTCATCATTCTTCCGAAATCATCCTTGAAGATCGACCTGGAATCACCTTGTAAAACAGTCTGACAAAAAAATTTTTTTAAAGATATTTTTGTATGAAAATTCATCTGTGGACGCGCTTTTTCAGAAATAAAATGTAAACGATTACTTTATTGTTAGATCAAGGTTTTAAAGATTCTGAAAATTAGCGGAAATCCACTAGATCCGTGTTGTTGTACACGCCTGTTTTTCCAACTATTTTGGTATAAATAGAGGTGGATTTAATGACTAAATTTTTCGTTTTTTCTAAATTTCATGATATACTAACGAAAATCAATTAAATGCATCAGGTGGTATTTATTCAATTTTTATACACGTGAGTAGAGGAGGACATTGAATGAAAACGAATCTTCCGGCGGCACAAGGATTATATAACCCCCTACATGAGCATGAAGCATGCGGGATCGGGATGATTGCCAACATTGATGGAAGCAAATCACATAGTATCGTGCAAAATGCGATCAATATTCTCTGTAACCTAGAGCACCGCGGAGGACAGTCCGCTGATACCAGTACCGGCGATGGTGCTGGTATTCTTACTCAAATCCCCCATCATTTCTTCAAGAAGCAGTGCGAGAAAGAGGACATCTTCCTTCCACGTAAAGGGGAATATGGGGTCGGGATGGTCTTTCTTCCTGAACAATATGAAAAGAGAATGAAAAGCAAAGAAATCTTTGAACGCATCATCGAGGAAGAAGGTCAGGAGGTTCTTGGCTGGAGACCGGTGCCGTTGAATGATTCCTTCGTGGGGAAAGTCGCATCCAAGTCTAAACCGTTCATCCGTCAGGTTTTCATCGGTGCGTCCGATGATATGGAGACACGAATGGACTTTGAACGCAAGCTGTATGTCATCCGCAAACGGATTGAAAATGAGGCAGCCAATGTGGAAGGACAGGAAGATGTGTATATCTGCAGTCTTTCTTCGACCACCATCGTCTATAAAGGGATGCTGGTCCCTGAGCAGCTGGACTCCTTCTACATCGACCTCAATCATCCTGAGTTCAGGTCTGCGCTCGCTCTTGTTCACTCCCGTTTCAGCACGAATACCTTCCCGAGCTGGCAGCGGTCGCATCCGAACCGCTATACGATCCACAACGGTGAATTCAATACCCTTCGCGGAAATGTCAATTGGATGAGAGCAAGGGAGAAACTATGCGAATCCAGTGCATTCAATGACGAAGACCTTAAAAAGATCCTTCCTGTGATCGATGAGACAGGCAGTGATTCCTCCATGTTCGATAACTGCTTCGAATTCCTGCATCTATCGGGACGATCCCTTGCCCATACAGCCATGATGATGGTACCGGAGCCATGGGAAAATGATGACACCATTCATCCTAAGAAAAAAGACTTTTATGAATATCACAGCTGTCTCATGGAACCGTGGGATGGGCCTGCTGCCCTTGTATTCACTGACGGCAAGGAAATCGGTGCATGTCTTGACCGTAACGGCCTGCGTCCAGCCAGATACTATGTGACGAAGAACGGCATGATCGTTCTTGGCTCCGAGGTTGGTGCCCTGGATATCTTCGCTGATGATATTGTTTATAAAGATCGTCTGCAGCCGGGGAAAATGCTATTAGTGGACCTTGAAAAGGGACGGATCATCCCTGATGAGGAAATCAAGCTGCGTGTTGCTTCCGAACAACCCTATCGCCACTGGCTCGATCAGAATAAATTCAATCTGAGGGATCTACCCGATCCTGTAAGGGAGCCGGAAACGATACCAGAAGAAGAGGTAATGGTGCAGCAACAGGCTTTCGGTTACACGACCGAAGAACTCAATAAGCTCATCAAGCCTATGGTGCTTGAAGGGAAGGATCCCGTCGGGTCCATGGGGTATGATTCACCCCTCGCCGTCCTTTCTAAGAAACCTCAGCTTCTTTATAACTACTTTAAACAGCTATTCGCACAGGTGACGAATCCGCCGATCGATGCCATCAGGGAGCAGATCATCACCTCTGTCGGGACGACAATCGGTGCCGAAGGGAATCTTGTTGCACCGACACCCGCTAGCTGTCGCCATATCTACCTCGAGACACCGGTCCTTACGGGTACAGAGTTTGAAAAACTGCGTCAACAGCGTGAAGAGGGCTTCAAAGCCGTCACGCTGTCCATCCTTTTCGAGGTGACGGAAGAAGGAGATCAACTGACTCCTACCCTGGAACGCCTCTTTGAACAAGCAGATCAAGCAGTAGAGGAAGGAACGACCCTCCTCATCCTTTCCGATCGAGGTGTCGAAGAGAAGAAGGCTGCAATTCCTGCACTTTTGGCCGTATCCGCATTGCACCATCATCTCATCCGGAAGGGGACACGTACGAGAGTAAGCCTTCTCCTGGAATCAGGGGAGCCGAGGGAAGTCCATCATTTTGCCACCCTGCTCGGCTATGGTGCCGAAGCGATTTATCCATATCTTGCGTATGAGAGCCTCCATAGCATGATCGGAAACGGTGAAATCAGCGGCAAGACCTTCGACGAAGCTGTCGATAAGTACGTAAAGGCTGCAACGGATGGAGTAGTCAAGGTCCTCTCGAAAATGGGAATATCAACCATTCAGAGCTACAGGGGTGCACAGATCTTTGAAGCCGTAGGGATCCAAAACGATGTCATCGATCGCTATTTTACCCGTACGCCGTCGAGGCTCGGGGGAATCGGGATCGATCTGATCGAGAAGGAAGTCCTCCTGCGCCATAACAAAGCCTATGCCGATCGGAAGGACCCGAACCGGACCCTTGAATCAGGTGATGAGTTCCAATACCGGAACAAGGGAGAGGACCATGCATACAATCCAAGTACGATCCATACGCTGCAACACGCCTGCCGTTCGAATGATTATGAGCTTTTCAAAAAATATTCGCGCATGCTCACTGAAGAAAAGCAGCATTTGCAATCGTTAAGAGGTCTGCTTTCCTTCAAGGACGCTAAATCCATCCCGATTGACGAAGTGGAGTCGGTGGAAAGTATCTGCCGCCGCTTCAAGACGGGGGCCATGTCCTTCGGGTCCATCAGTCAGGAAGCCCATGAAGCGCTCGCCATCGCCATGAACCGGATCGGAGGCAGAAGCAACTCCGGTGAAGGCGGGGAACATCCAGAACGCTTCCAGACGGATGAAAATGGAGACTCCCGCAGAAGCTCCATCAAGCAGGTGGCTTCAGGGAGATTCGGTGTCACCAGTCATTATCTGGTCAACTCAGATGAGATCCAGATCAAGGTTGCCCAAGGGGCGAAGCCGGGAGAAGGAGGTCACCTTCCTGGTAAGAAAGTCTATCCTTGGGTAGCAGAAGTAAGGGGGTCTACCCCTGGAGTGGAGCTTATCTCACCTCCGCCCCATCATGATATCTATTCCATCGAAGACCTAGCCGAGCTCATCTACAATCTGAAGAACGCCAATCCACGCGCACGCATCAGCGTAAAGCTTGTTTCTGCCGTCGGTGTCGGGACGATTGCTGCCGGGGTAGCCAAAGGAAGGGCCGATGTGGTCCTGATCTCAGGCTATGACGGAGGGACCGGTGCCGCTCCGAGAACGAGCTTGAAGCATACAGGACTTCCATGGGAAATCGGTCTTGCAGAAGCCCATCAGACGCTGCTCCTCAATCATCTAAGGGACCGGATCGTCGTGGAGACGGACGGAAAGATGATGACCGGAAGAGATGTGGTCATCGCCTCCTTGCTCGGAGCAGAAGAATATGGATTCTCAACTGCACCCCTTGTGGTCCTTGGATGCGTGATGATGAGAGTATGCCATATGAATACATGTCCGGTCGGGATTGCCACACAGGATCCTGAACTGAGAAAAAAATATATGGGTGACCCTGAACATGTCGAGAATTTCATGCGCTTTGTGGCCCAGGAAGCAAGGGAGATCATGGCCCAGCTTGGATTCAGGACGATCAATGAGATGATCGGAAGGACCGATGTCCTTGAAGCGAATGAAGCCATCGACCACTGGAAAGGAAAGGGAATCGATCTGTCCGCCCTTCTTTATCAGCCTGATGTGCCTGCTAAAGTGACCCGGTATGCAACGCGCAAACAAGATCATGAATTGACGAAGACCCTGGATTATCAGGAGCTTATCCCACGCTGCCGGAACGCCATCGATAAAGGTGAAAAAGTGGAGTGGACCACAGCCATCCGGAATATCCACCGTGTTACGGGAACGATGCTCGGAAGTGAAATCACGAAGCGCTACGGTGCGGAGGGACTTCCGGAAGATACAATCCGCCTGACCTTCAAGGGGTCGGCCGGTCAAAGCTTCGGGGCTTTCATTCCGAAAGGCCTTACGTTGAGACTTGTCGGAGACTCCAATGACTTTGTCGGGAAGGGGTTATCCGGAGGTAAAATCATCGTGCATCCTGATCCGACGGCTACGTTCATCCCTGAGCGCAATACTATCGTCGGAAACGTATCCTTCTATGGTGCTTCATCAGGGGAGGCTTACATTTATGGTATCGCGGGAGAACGTTTCTGTGTCCGTAACAGCGGTGCCGACGTGGTGGTCGAAGGAGTCGGAGATCACGGATGTGAATATATGACGGGTGGAAAGGTTGTCGTTCTGGGTATGACGGGCCGGAATTTTGCTGCCGGAATGTCCGGAGGCGTCGCGTATGTACTGGATGACGACGGAACGTTCCGAAGCCGCTGCAATCAGGAGCTTGTCCATGTGCAACCGCTATTTGATCCCGAAGAATCGAAAGAATTGTATGAAATGATCGAGCGCTATGTCTCGTATACCAATAGTGATAATGGTCGGAAGATCCTTGCAAACTGGGAATCCTATCTATCGAAATTCGTGCGGGTGATCCCGAAATCCTATCTGAAAATGAAAGAACGGATCAGTGAATTCGAAAGCAAGGGCCTTGAGAAATTCGATGCAGAGATGGCCGCATTTGAAGAAGGAACGAAGGAAGAGAAAAAGAAAGTGCTAGAAACAGCGAAGTAGAAAAGGAGGGGGACTCATGGGAAAAGCGACTGGCTTTATGGAATACAGCAGGCAAACATTAAAGGAAAGGCATCCTGGTGAAAGGACGAAGGACTGGGACGACTACACACTCCCCCTATCGGAACAGGAAGTAAGGAATCAGGGAGCGCGCTGCATGGACTGCGGCGTTCCCACCTGTCAATCGGGAATGGAGATCAATGGCTCCACTACGGGCTGTCCGGTTTATCACTTGATCCCCGAATGGAATGATCTCGTATACCAGGGGCAATGGAAGGAAGCGCTGAAGAGGGAGCATCAAATGAATAACTTCCCCGAGTTCACAGGGTTTGCATGCCCGGCACCGTGTGAAGGGGCATGTGTCCTCGGCATCAACGAGCCGCCCGTTGCCATCCGAACCGTAGAACGTTCCATCATCGAGAAGGGATTCCAGGAAGGGTGGGTGATCCCTGAGCCGCCGGAGCACCGTACGGGCAAACGGGTTGCCGTCGTCGGATCCGGTCCTGCCGGGCTTGCATCGGCTGCCCAGCTGAACAAAGCGGGTCATCTAGTGACCGTATTTGAGAAGCATGACCGCGTGGGTGGTCTTCTCACGTACGGGATCCCTGAAATGAAGCTCCCCTATTCTGTAGTGGAGCGCAGGGTCAAGATCCTTGAGGAAGAAGGGATCGACTTTGTGACCAATACAGAAGTCGGGAAGGACTATACCGTCGAACAGCTGCGTGAAAACTTCGATGCCGTCATCCTGTGCGGAGGGGCTGCAGTCCATCGCGATGTACAGGTGGAAGGACGTGCATTGAAGGGCGTCCATTATGCTATGGAATTCCTGCACTCCAACACGAAGAGCCTGTTGGATTCGAACCACGGTGATGGGGAGTATATCTCTGCCGCCGGCAAGAATGTCATTGTGATCGGAGGCGGGGATACGGGTACGGACTGCCTTGCAACTTCTGTACGACACAACTGCAAGAGCCTCACCCAGTTCGACATTTATGACAAGAAAGGCGCCATGCGTGATGAGGTGGGTAATCCGTGGCCGCAGTATCCTGTGATCCACCGGGTCGAATACGGCCAGA
The DNA here is from genome assembly GCF_001274775.1 of Rossellomorea marisflavi. GTDB lineage: Bacteria > Bacillota > Bacilli > Bacillales > Bacillaceae_B > Rossellomorea > Rossellomorea marisflavi. The sequence goes on along the minus strand of NZ_LGUE01000004.1, from coordinate 77,015 downwards.
AGGAAGCAGAAGAAACGTTCGGTACCGATCCCCGCGCTTATGCTGTTATGACAAAGAGATTCGTCGGTGACGAGAACGGGCATATCAAAGAAGTCCACACGGTCAATGTGAAGCTTCGGTATGATGAAGAAGGCAACAAAATCCGTGAGGAAATCCCGGGAAGTGAAAAGGCGTGGCCAGCCGACCTTGTTCTTCTCGCTATCGGATTCAGTGGTCCCGAACAGGATCTCATCAAGGCCATGGAACTTGAAACGAATCAAAATTCAACCGTGAAGGCGGAATATGGCGACTACAAGACCAATGTGGAAGGCGTATTTGCCGCCGGTGACATGCGACGCGGCCAAAGCCTGATCGTATGGGCAATCAACGAAGGCAGGGAAGCAGCGAGGGAGTGCGACCGCTACCTGATGGGTGCGACCCAGCTGCCTTAATAAGAGGGAAAGACTCTTCGGAATAGGGAATCCGGAGGGTCTTTTTTTGTGGTGAGAGACTAAAAAACATCCATTCCCCTTTCTTCTAAATTGCACAATCTCCGAATATCGTCTACTATAGGATTTTATGTCCTGTTTGTCTCTTTGAAGAGGCAGATGCATGGGCAATTTATCATTATGTTCATTTTCCTATAGAATTGCCCCGGTTTATGAAATTATAATGTGTTGAGCATCTTAAAGAAAAAAGGGGGAAATGTGTATGATGAACTATTTGCAGCGAATCGGTAAATCTCTTATGCTACCGGTTGCAGTCCTTCCTGCGGCTGCCATTCTCATGGGGATCGGGTACTGGATCGATTCTGATGGCTGGGGAGGGAATAATCCGTTTGCCGCCTTCTTGATCAAGGGAGGAGAATCGCTGATCAGCAATATGGGCTTCCTGTTTGCCATCGGGATTGCACTCGGAATGACAAAAGTAAAAGATGGATCGGCGGCTCTCAGCGGCTTGGTGGCCTTCCTGATCATTACCACCCTTTTGTCCCCGGATAGCGTGGCCATGCTTCAGGGTGTCGATGTTGATTCGGTCAATATAGCCTTCGGCAAGATCAACAACCAATTTATCGGGATCCTTTGCGGGATCATAGCGGCTTGGAACTTCAACCGCTTCAGTGAAGTGAAGCTTCCTGATGCCTTCGCTTTCTTCAGCGGCAAGCGCCTTGTGCCGATTATGACGGCCGTATCCATGCTGGTGGTTTCCGTCATCATGCTATTCTTATGGCCGTTGATCTTCTCAGGATTGATCGCCTTCGGGGAGGCCATCAGTTCCCTCAGCTATGTCGGTGCCGGGCTATACGGGTTCTTTAACCGCCTGCTGATCCCGACAGGCCTTCATCACGCGTTGAACGCCGTATTCTGGTTCGATGTCGCGGGAATCAATGATATCGGGAACTTCTGGTCTGGAAAAGGGGATAAAGGCATTACGGGTATGTATATGGCCGGCTTCTTCCCGATCATGATGTTCGGTCTTCCAGCTGCGGCACTTGCCATCTACCACACGGCAAAGCCTGGCAAGAAGAAGCAGATCGGTTCCCTCATGCTTGCGGCTGGTTTTGCCTCATTCTTCACTGGTGTGACAGAGCCCCTTGAGTTCGCCTTCATGTTTGCGGCCCCTGTGCTGTTCCTTGTGCATGCGGTGCTTATGGGCTTATCCCTTGCGGTAGCGGCGTTCTTCCATTGGACAGCCGGATTCGGTTTCTCGGCAGGACTTATCGACTTTTTACTGAGTTCAAGACTGCCGATCGCCAATGCTCCTTACATGCTCCTCGTACAGGGAATCGTTTTCGGACTGATCTACTACTTCCTCTTCCGCTTCTTGATTGTGAAGTTCAATCTTAAGACACCTGGAAGGGGAGAAGATGACTTGGAAGAAGCCGTTCAAGAGACGGCTCAGCCTGAGACATCCAAGGAAGATAAGTTCTCGGCCATGGCTACTGAGATCTATGCTGGCCTTGGTGGAGACGAGAATGTGACATCCGTTGATAACTGTGTAACCCGTCTGCGAATCGAAGTGGATAATATGGACGTCGTGGATCAAAACAGGATCAGGCGCACAGGTGTGCCAGGTATCCATGTTGTGGGAGAACATAGCATTCAGGTAATCGTCGGTACATCCGTTCAATTCGTCGCGGATGAAATCCACAAAATAAGAAAATGATTGGCTGCCCTCCGGATCGTTCAGGATCCGGGGGGTTTTTAGTGACGAGAGGTTTTTCATTTGTTGAAAATGGTCTATACTTTTCACTAACGCTAGATTCATAGAGGAATCTGCAATCAACAGGCAGTACCTGATAGGAGGATCAATATGAAAGAGTCCGATCTGTATCCACCTATACGCAATCATTTCCATTCACTGGGCTACCGTGTCAACGGAGAGGTGAAGGATTGTGATGTAACGGCCATGAAAGGGGAAGAGCTGATCATCGTGGAGATGAAGCTTTCCCTTACGGTGGATCTTCTCGTACAGGCCGCCAAGAGGCTCAGACTGACAGATATGGTATACATAGCGGTCCCGAGACCGAAACGGACGAGGTCCAAAAGGTGGAGGGATGCCTGTCACTTGGTGAGGAGGCTGGAGCTTGGGTTGATCACCGTGTCGCCCCATGCCAAGGGGGATAAACTAGAATTCGTGCATCATCCGGCTCCCTTTGACCGGAAGGCAAGCCTTTCATATGGCAAGAAAAAGCGTGCGCAGCTTGTGAGGGAAATCGAAGGAAGGAGCGCGGATTACAATGTGGGGGGAAGCAATAAGCTGAAGATCATGACGGCTTATAAAGAAAGCTGCATTCACATTGCCGTCCTGCTCGATCGCCATGGACCCCTTTCACCGAAATCCCTCAAAGAACTCGGGACAGGGGATAAAACCCCACTGATCCTTCAGAAAAATTACTATGGATGGTACGACAGGGTCAAGAGAGGTGTATATGAGCTCACGGATAAAGGGAAAAAGGAAATGCTCGACTACCCGGATCTCCTTGAAACGTATAGCACGGAAGAAGGGTCCCCGGATTGATGTCCGGGGTCCTTTTTGATTATTTCTACCACGGCCTACCCTGACATATACATGTGATGAGACCGAGCAAAAGGGGGGTGGCACTGTGAAGAAACGGATGAGGTCCAAGTTGGACAGGATGGCAGAACAACTTGAACAGCGTCAAAATCCTGACGGAAGCTGGACGTTTTGTTTTGAAAACAGCCCCATGACCGATGCGTTCATGATCATTCTTCTCTGTAGCCTGGGTCGAAGGGAAGACCAGTGGGTGGATAAACTTGTGGAGCGTCTCTTCTGTCTGCAAACGAGAGAAGGGACGTGGAAACTGTTCAAGGATGAAGAGGAAGGTAATCTTTCCTCTACAATCGAAGCGTATGTCGCCCTGCGAATGAGCGGAATAAAAGAAAATGATGAGAGGATCACACGTGCTAAGCGTTTCATCCAGGATAACGGCGGTGTAGGAAAAGCTCACTCCCTTACCCGCTTCATGCTGGCGATACTCGGCGGAATGAAGTGGAAAAAGGTTCTTCCGGTCCCGATTGAGTTCGTCCTTATTCCTCCTTCCTCACCCGTGGGATTCTGGGACTTTTCAAGCTATGCCAGGGCCCATATGGCTCCGATCCTGTTATTGAAAAGCCGTGGGTACGCACACGGTCCGCAGGGAATCGCAGGGGAATTGAAGGCGATGAACCGGGAAGGGGAAGAGCGAATACCTGACGGGGAGAGGCACTTCCTGAATAAGATCTCCGGTGCTCTTGGAAGCATGGGAGGACTGTCGTCATCCCTCAAGGAGCGTGCCGAACAGTTCACGCGGGACTATATGCTGGAAAGGATCGAGCCTGACGGGACCTATATGAAATACTTCAGCTCAAGCTTCTTCATGATCTATGCACTCCTGTCCATCGGGTATCGCAAGGATGATCCGTTGATCGAGAAATGCGTTGAAGGATTGAAGGCGATGATCCTTAAGACGGAAAGGGGCTATCATCAACAGAATTCCCCATCCTCCATATGGGACACGGCGTTATTGTCCTATGCCCTTCAGTCGGCGGGGAGATCGGCTGCCGATGGATCCATTCGGAAATCCATACAATTTTTGCAGAAGCATCAGCAATTCCGCTATGGGGATTGGGGAATGGAGTCCCCGGTAGCTCCCGGGGGCTGGGGATTCACCGCGGGTAATACGATTCACCCGGATGTGGACGATACGTCTGCTGCCTTGAGGGCCCTGACATCAACAGCAGTCGACCGGCCTGAGATGCGGGACTCCTGGCAGCGGGGGGTGGACTTCATGGTCGGGATGCAAAATCCTGATGGTGGGTGGCCGGCATTTGAACCGAACAAAACGAATGAGCTTCTCACGCTCTTTCCCATCAACGGAGCAGAAGCAGCGGCCATCGATCCTTCGACGCCGGACCTTACAGGTAGGGCACTTGAGTTCCTAGGCGGATATGCGGGACTAAAGAAGAACCGCAGGGGAATCAAAAAGGGGGTCAGTTGGCTGAAGAAAGCACAGGAGATCGATGGGTCCTGGTACGGGAGATGGGGAGTCTGTTATATCTATGGGACCTGGGCGGCCGTTACGGGCATGAGGGCTGTCGGTGTGCCAGGGGATGACCATCATCTTGTGCTTGCCAAACAGTGGCTAGAAAAAATTCAGCACCGCGGCGGCGGATGGGGAGAATCATGTCTCAGCGATCAAGTGAAACATTATATCCCCTTGTCTAGAGCGACCATATCCCAGACGGCGTGGGCACTGGATGCCTTGATTTCATTGGAGGAGGAACCGACCCCAGCCATTGATACGGGCATGCAGACCCTGCTTGACCTTCTGGAGGAAAAGGATGATTACCCTACCGGTGCCGGCTTACCGGGGAATCTTTATATCCATTATCACAGCTACCAGTGGATCTGGCCCATGGTGACCATCAGCCATTACCTGAAAAAGTATGGATAAGCATATGTACTGCTAAATGAATGGAATCCTGCCATACTAATAGGAACGATTATAGCAGGAGGAAATGACATGGAAAACGTACAGCAAGACGTAAATCGCAGAATCGGCATGGAAGAGCGCTGGTCACCCGCTTTTGCGGAGATACCGGTCCTTCTCGAGGCATTTGCCAAGGCGGTTCCTTTTGAGAACATGGCCATCATAGAAGATCGTCTCACACCCTTCTCAGAACAATCCTTGAAGGAGAAGATCCTGGTGCGGGGGGAGGGCGGACTGTGCTATGACTTGAATGGTCTGTTATACCTTTATCTCAAGGAAGCGGGCTTCAGTGTTACGCTTGTAAGGGGAGTCGTCTATCATCAGGGGAAAGGGGATTTCCATGATATCGGACGGACCCATGTCCTGATCCTTCTCGAGCATGGAGGAGAAAGCTGGGTAGTGGACGGCGGGTTCGGGGGGAATATCCCGCTTAAACCGGTCCCTCTGACAGGGGAAGTCGTAACGTCTGCAAACGGAGACTTCAGGATAGCAAAGGAAGACACTTCCCATGGGGATTATATCCTTCAGATGAAGCTGTCGTATAGGTCCGACGAGTGGCAGAACGGGTATGCATTCGACACCACAAAACCCGTAACGGATCTAAATGAACTGGCAGAAGTTCAAAAAACAGTATCTGTCCATCCGGAATCCCCTTTCAACCGGTCCCCTCTGTTGATAAAGCGGACCGACACCGGAAGTGTCACCCTTACGAAGGGGTCGATGACGGAGTGGGATGACGGGCGCTTGAGTAAAAAGGATCTGGACGATGATTCCTTCAATGAATACCGAAAGAAAAGATTCAATGCATGATACACGGTCATTTTCATTTGTGATAGACTGAGGGCAAGGAGGTCATCTATCATGTTCGACATATTGCTTGCGATCCTCTTCATCCCGATTTTCCTCTGGACCATCAGGGTCGTCATAAGGAAAAGGAAGGCGCATGGAGTGACCGGGATCAAATCGGCCCTCACACCGATCTGTTTTTTATCCGTCGGGGTTTTGAATATCCTCGCCCTATTATTTGACTTCATCGGATTGATCAGCTGGGGCCTGTCTGTTGCCTTCCTTCTCATCGGCGCCTATTTCACTAAGTATCAGATGCCGGAAGAGGACGAAGCTGAAGGCCATTATTGAAGACGAATCAAAAAAGAGCCCACTGGGCTCTTTTTTTAGTTGGCAGGAGGTTTCATATCGGACGTAAAATGATTTCCGTACCATTCTTCCTCTTCGGAAATGATAGCAGAGAACAGCATCCCACTACTTTCCTTTCCGTTGGAATAGACGGGAACCGATCCATCTGCCATTGCCTCTTCCACATCCGTCTGGACTTCTTCAGGCTGGTTGTCCGGTATGAGCATGAGATCAACACGATAGCTGCTCTCGTTATCGGGTCTTCTCAGCACGGTAAGCTCCATCTCCCCATCGTCACCGATGACGGCTTCTGAGGTCAGGACCGGTTTGGGATCCGGTTCCACTTGGCCCGCTTCAATCTGCTCGAATGCATCTTCCTTCGCATACGGCTTCATCTCTACATTCAGGACGGTTCCCGGCGGTAGAGAGGTTTGACCCCTTAAGATCACCTTGGGGTTATCCACCTGCATGGTGGCTGCAATCAACTCGGAACGATCGGGAACCTGAGTGTCTTCCGGTGCAGCCGCCATTTCATTCCCTGCCGACGCTTCTTGCACTGTTGGGGTAAAGGAAACCCTGCAGCCTGAAAGGAGCATCACGGCAGTGGCAGCTACAATCAACGTTACATATTTCATATGTGTCACCCTTATTCGTATATTCAGAATAATATTTACAATTCCATTTCAGTATTGTAACATTGTTTTTAGTTTGATTCTACATAAATATGGAAACGAAAAGGGGAGAAGAGATGAAGAGAGTACTGTATACTCCTCTACACTTTATTTTAGTCATCACTGGTTTGTTTTTATTGAGCGGCCTTGGGGCGCTGCTATCCTACGATACTGAGCTTGTCATCAATTTAGGGGACTACGGGGTCAGACTGAAGGAGATTTTCCAGCAGCTCCTTCATCCAGCCCAGATTGCCATGCCGTGGGGAGAAGGGAATAAGACATATCCCATCACGACCGTATTTGCCAAAACCTACTTTTATTCGTTTTCCATCTTGATTGCGGCATTTTTCGTGGCTGTGGCATTTGCCATCATCATCAGCTATTCCATCATGATGCTGCCGGGCAAGGGCTACCGTTTCACCATGAAAGTCGTGAATGCCGTTGATGCCCTTCCCGATGTATTCATCGTGGTCGGTTTCCAGCTTTTCATCATCTGGCTATTCAAGCAGACGGGTCTGTTGGTCTTTGAGATTTACGCATTCGGAGAGGAGAAGATCTACTTCCTCCCGATTCTGTGTCTGTCGCTTCTCCCTGTCGTCTTCCTGGTGAAGCAATTCATCTTCCAGTTGAAAGAAGAAGAAAATAAGCCGTACGTCGAATTTTCCTTTGCCAAGGGGTTCAGGAAGTCCTACACGGTATGGCGGCATATCTTCAGGAACGTATGGATTCACTTCTTCCTTCATTTGAAGCCGATCTTCCTGTTGATGCTGTCGAATTTGTTGATCATTGAGATCCTATTCAACATCAATGGCTTCATGATGACACTCGCAACCGCAGCGATTTCCGTACCGGCAGGCTTTTTTATCGGGCTGCTTCTGATATTCATACCGTTCTTCATTGTATTCCAACTCGGTTCATGGATCTTGAGCCGTTGGCTCGGGGGTGAGCACGCATGAAGCCTTGGATGTTGAAACGACTCGCACTGCCTGTATTGTTCCTGACGGGACTCGTGCTGGCAAGCTTTTTACTTCCTTATATGAATCCGGACTTTGATGAAAAGACTAAGTACTTGCAGAACGATGAGGGCAGGGTGATTGCAGCCCCTCCTTATTCAATCAGTGAGATGCCGCCGTTCGGAGGGGATGTGCTTGGAAGGAATCTATTCTATCTATTAGTGGCAGGAGCGAAGTATACACTGTTGGCTGCTGTAGCCATTGCGCTGCTGAGAATGCTCTTCGGCTTCCTCTTTGCCTGCGTGTATGCCTTCCTTCCGTCCTTGATCAATCGGATCCTGAAGGGTCTGACTGAAGCGTTTCAGTATATTCCTCTTGTGATCATTGTTTTCATCCTCCTGATTCCCCTTGAAATTGCCTTCTCGGGGGATGTGTTGTCATCAAGTAAATACTTTGCCATCCAGATTGCCGTCATCGCCCTGGTGTCGATTCCTTCTCTCGGAATCTATCTCGGTGAAGAAATGAAGCTGTTCATGAAGAATGACTTTATCGTTGCATCCCAAACCATGGGTGCCAATCGCTTCCATTTGCTGAGACGTCACCTGTTCCCGCAGTTCATGAGGCATTCTGTAGTGCTATTCTCAGAACAGATTGCAGCGGCCCTTGCGCTGATCATTCAGCTCGGCATCATGCTCATGTGTCTCGGTGGATTGAAGATAGCGGACGTCGGAGTCATGACCCAGTCCCTTGTTTATTTTTCCGAGACGAATGAGTGGGGAGCGACCATCGCCATCAATATCAGGGAAGTCTTCAATAGGGTGCATCTTGTGCTCATTCCACTTCTGTTCTTCGCTGTGAGCATCCTGTGTGCCAATTCCATCAGTACAACCTTGAAGAGGGGGCTGGTGGACGGCATCGTTCCATCAATGAAGAAAAGAAGAGTGCGAGATCAAAAGGCAGATAGAGTAGAAATCACGAGTGAATCCTTTACAATGGGTAGTGGAAAATAATTCATTTCGTCAAATCATGAAACTTTTTGGCAGGTCCTTCCGTAGATAGTGGTGTAGGAATATTCCAATCTATTTATGAACCATCAACAGAAAGGGGTTTTATCATGGCAGGATTAACATTGGCAGGGGTGTTCGTCATTCTCATCCCTCTATTGGTCATCGCCGCAATCGCAGGGGTCGGTTATTATTTCTGGATCCGTTTCCGCTATCGTACGGCGAAGTCGAATCAGGCACTTATCATCACGGGACCGAGGTTGGGTGATCCGGAAAAAGAAACGAATATATTCACCGATAGTGAAGGACGATCGATGAAAATCATCAGGGGTGGAGGATACAGGCTGCGCCGGTTCCAGACGTCCACTCCTGTAAACCTCACATCATTCCAGCTCAAACTCTCTACGCCACGTGTATATACGAACGGAGGCGTCCCGATCGTGGCAGATGCCGTGGCCATGGTGAAGGTGGCTGACTCACTGAACGGAATCGCCAACTACGCCGAGCAATTCCTCGGGAAAGATCAAAAGGAAATCGAAGATGAGATCATTGAAGTACTGGGAAGTAATCTCCGCGCCATTTTGTCAAAAATGACGGTTGAGGATATCAATAGCAACCGTGAGAAATTCAATGCCGATGTGCAGGAAATCGCCCAGCAACAGCTTGATCTCATGGGCTTCAAAATCACATCTCTCGGGTTGACAGACATCCGCGATGCGGACGAACAAAATGGATACTTAGAAAATCTTGGGCGTCCAAGGATTGCCGAAGTGCGCAAGCTGGCTGAAATCGCCGAGGCCAACACAGAACGTGAAACACGGATTCACCGTGCCCAGACCGATCAAGAGGCAAAAGAAGAAGAATACAAACGCCAGATCACGATTGCTGAATCCAAGAAGGAAAAGGACATCAAAGATGCTTCCTTCAAGGAAGAAACAGAACGTGCACGGGCGAAATCAGAGCAGTCCTATGAACTGGAAAGAGCAAAGCTTGCCAAGGAAGTAAAAGAAGAAGAATTGACCCTTCAATTCCTTGAAAGGGAACGTGCCGTAAAACTTGAGGCTGAAGAAACCAAAGTGAGAAAAACCAAAGCCGATGCCGATTACTATGAAACAACCCGTAAAGCGGAAGCCGAAGCGCGCAAAGCTGAAATCGACGGGGAAGCAAAAGCGAAGATCCGCAGGGAAGAAGGATCCGCCGAGGCAGACGTCATCAGGGAGCGCGGTAAGGCCGAAGCAGAATCACGGAAGCTATTGGCAGAAGCGATGGAGAAACATGGCGATGTCATCATCACCGAGAAACTCATCGAGATGCTACCGGTCTTCGCCGAGAAGATTGCACAGCCGCTTAATAATATCGACTCTGTGAAAATCATTGACTCAGGCAACGGCCAGGGAGTTCCGTCTTTCGGGAAAAGCATCACCCGCACCATGCTTGATATGCAGGAACCCTTGAAGGAAATGACGGGGATCGACGTGGGTGACCTCTTGAAATCCTACGCCAACCGGACACAGAAAATCGAAGTCAACCAGCCTGTCGCTTCCCAGCCGAATCACGCGGAAGCAGCGGCTGCCAAAGAAACCGACGAAACGGAAGAGAGTCAAGAACCGAAAGAATAATCTCATACAACCCTTGTCCACAAAAAAATCCGAACGATCATTCGATAGTCTCCAAGATATCGAATGCGTTCGGATTTTTTGTGTCGGGTGGCTGAAGTTAGGTCGAAAAGCTTGAAGGATCGTGCAGATGTTCCTGCCATTACTGAGTGGATTGGAGCGGAAGGCGCTTGACTCCTGCGGAAATGGAGGAATGATCGAGACCCCGGAGGCGATCCTCAGCCGAGGAGGCTCGACTTCCTCCCCGCGGAAAGCAAGCGCCTGCAGCGGAAAGGAACGGACGGCTTTAGGATATCCTCACGTTCAACCTTTTGCACGGACCGGGATATGCTTCATCTCATCGACATCGAATAGGCCGAGGTCGGTGAGCTTGATGCTCGGGATGACGGGTAGGGTCAGGAAGGACAGGGTGAGGAAAGGATTGAAATCTCCAGTAAATCCAATATCCTTCAAGGACGTATTAAGCTCCTCCAGCCCCTTGAGTACTTCTTCATGACCGGCACTGGACATCAATCCCCCGATCTCAAGGGAGAGGGATGCGATCACCGATCCGTCCTTCACCATTACAAGTCCGCCCTTCATGTCTCGCAGAGCCTTGATGGCGGCAAGCAAGTCGGTATCATTGGTACCGACGGCAACAAGATTATGTGAATCATGGGCAACCGTCGTAGCAATGGCCCCTGCCTTCAGTCCGAAGCCCTTGACGATGCCTAGCCCGATATTGCCTGTTGCGTGATGCCTCTCCACCACGGCCATCTTCAATTGATCATGTTCAATCGAAACGGAGAAGATATCTCCGGCTGTGTCCACGGTCTCGACCCGTTTAATGGTCTGAAGCTGATTCGGGATGATCTGAATGACGTTTGCTGTGCTGCCGCCAGCCATTCGGATTGCAAGGTCTTCTGCCGCTACATCAGGAAAGTGGAGGGTATCGGTCAATGACATGGGAGGGGTTGTATTTGCACCATTGATGGAAAGGGCCTCCCCGTCCCGGGCAACCAGGCGCCCTTCTTTATAGACAGAAGCGATGTGCAAGGCATCTAGATCGTCAAGAAGGAGGAAATCGGCATCGAATCCAGGTGCGATAGCCCCCTTGGTGTAGAGACCATAACATTCCGCTGCATTCAGCGTGGCCATCTGAATGGCCATGAGAGGGTCCATCCCTTCACCGATGGCCAGGCGTATATTGTGATCGATGCTTCCTTCTTCGACCAGATCATCAAGATGCTTGTCGTCGGTGCAGAACAGACAGCGGCGTACATTCCGTTCATTCACTACAGGTAGCAATTTTTTCAGATCCTTCGCCACGGACCCTTCACGGATGAGAAGGTACATTCCCCGTCGGAGCCTGGCCTTTGCGTCTTCCACTGTATTGCACTCATGGTCGGTTGATACGCCTGCTGCACGGTACACATTGATGGCTTCCTCGGGAAGACCGGCCAGATGGCCGTCGACAAGACGGCTGTACTCAGAGGTCAAGGCAATCTTGTCTATAAGGCCGGGGGAGGCTGATCGCAGGGAAGGGTAATCCATCACTTCGGCAAGCCCTATGACGCGATCATGCTCGAAGAGTGGGCCAAGGTCATCAGCGCCAAGTTCCGCTCCCGAATTCTCAAATGGCGTTGCAGGTACACAGGATGGCAGCATGGTCAACGCATCAAGGGGAAGGTTTTCTGAATCATCGAGCATGAACTGTATGCCTTCGACCCCTGAGACATTCCCGATCTCATGCGGGTCGGTGATGACCGTTGTCACACCATGGGGGAGGACCACTTTTGCAAATTCCGATGGCGTTACCATGGATGATTCGATATGCACGTGACCATCGATGAACGAAGGGCAGAGCCACTTCCCTTCTGCATCAATCGTTTCCTTTCCTTGGTAGTTTCCGATTCCCACGATGATGCCATCTGTGATCGCGACATCACCTTCTGCGATCTCCCTGTTGAATACATCTATGATCCGGGCATTCTTTATCACGATATCAGCCGTGGCAGTACCGGCGGCTGCCTGTATCCGTCTTGTCAAATCAGTCTTTTTCATCAACGTTTTCTCTCCTTTATAAACAAAAAGCCCCGGGGTTCACCCAGGGTTCGACGTTGGAGAAGGACAGGGCATACGGCCTCTGTCTCCTCGTAGTCAAACCATTTACGGTAGTTTGGTAGAAACTTTTGGACCATATTTCCAATATTATACGAGAACACTCATGCTGCTATTAAAATGTTTAAGGAACATTGTATATCCTGCTCTTTAGAAATGTCAATGAAAAATGGATAGAACGGACCGGAAAAGGGCGGATTCAGGGTTCCGGATGGATCAGCACATTCAATGTGCTGAATCGGCAGGTTGAGAGTTGCAGGAAAAATGTAACCGTTATACATTAGATGTACAAGGTTCGAACAAACCTTGCATAAAACATATACAAGGAGTGGAGTGAATGAAAAAGCTTTTTGCAATGTTGGTCGCAGTGTTGATGATGTTTGGTGTATCGGGAGCTGCTTTCGCAGCTGATGGAGATGCCATGGTGCGAATCGTGCACGCATCCCCTGACGCACCGGCTGTCGATGTTTATGTAGATGGTAATGCAGTGGTTGAGGGAGCAGAATTCAAAGCAGCCACTGACTATATGGAACTTCCTGCAGGTGATCACAAAGTGGAAATCTTTGCAGCTGGAACAAAGGAAGATCCGGTGATTTCACAAGATCTTACCGTTGAAGCTGGAATGGCTTACACGGTCGCAGCCGCCAATACCCTTGAAAATCTTGAACTTGTCGTAGCCAATGATTCCATGGACGTAACCGAAGGCAAGACAAAAGTAAGGGTCGGCCATTTATCCCCTGATGCACCAACAGTCGATGTTGGACTGAAGGATGGAGATGCGTTGTTCGAAGGAGCAGAATTCAAAGCCATCACGGATTATCAGGAATTGGATCCTGGAACATATGATCTTGAAATCCGCACACCTGAAGGAGAGCAAGTATTGGATCTTTCCGGAACAGAACTAGCTGAAAATACCGTATACAGTGTGTTTGCCATCAATACAGCAGACAAACTAGAAGTACTTGTATTGAAAGATTACACGCTCATGCCTGGTGGAATGCCTGAGACCGGTATGGGAGGAGCGGCTGATCAAAATACGATGCTTCCGATCGTAGCAGCTGTTGCAGTGCTTGGTGGAGGAGCACTACTATTCATCAACCGTAAAAAATTATTCTCTTCTTAATGAAGCGGATCGCGGTTGTCTTGTTCATCCCATTGCTTCTGGCCGCATGCTCCAATGACCCTTCCACTGCACCGGAAGCGGATGAACCCGTCCAAAAGGTACAAGCGGTGAAGCCTGCTGTTCAAACAGCCAACGTGCAGGATGATGAACAATCGATCATTCCTGAATCGATTACGATCCCTTCACTTGATATTGATGCCCCTGTGAAAGCATTCGGTCTGGATAAGGAAGGGAATATGGAGCTTCCCAAAAACGGGAAGGATGTCGCCTGGTTCTCACCTGGGATTCGCCCCGGGGAACGGGGAAATGCTGTCCTGGCAGGGCATGTCGATGACGAAAAGCAGCCTGCGGTCTTTTTCGACCTGAAAAATATCAAGAAGGGGGACAGGATCATCCTGAAGGGAAAGGATGATGAAGAACTTGTCTTTGAAGTGAAGGATAAACAAGCCTATCTGAAAGATGATGCCCCCCTTCGGAAGATTTTCGGGCCGGGAGATCATATCGGTCTTAATATCATTACGTGCACAGGATATTTTGACCACGATATTCATAATTATGTCGAGCGCCTGGTCGTTTATACAGAGCTCGTCACAGATGAAAAAGCATCCGGGTGAACCGGGTGCTTTTTTTCTTTGGGTGATTCCTGACAGGTTTGGATATGAGTTCTATTTAAGGGATGATCATCTCTCAGCTGTCTACATCTTCAACACATAATAGGGTTTAACTGCATGGGGAATGAGGGAAAAAGGGGTAAAGACAATCTAGTTCAGAAATCTTCGGAAGATACACTTCCCGCAACTGACGGGTGATCCTACCTACCATTGACAGGCTTCCATGAGATGACTGACGATCGAAGGAGAACGAGTGATGAAAAGACGAATCATTTGGTTGATCGGCTCATTGTTGGCCCTCGTTGTCATCGTCCTGGGGCTTGCAGGTAACTATATATATGATCTTGCCATCAGCCGCAACAGCGGTGTTGTCCAGCTCTACGGAGGAACGGATAAGGCGGTTGAAGCGGTGAGCGCATTGGAAGAAGAACAAAAAAGGCTGGAAGAACTGCGCAGTTGGACGAGCAGGCAAAAATTCGAACAGGTATCCATCCAATCCGACGACGGTCTTACCTTGAAGGGCCTGTACCTCAAGAATAAGTACCCGAACGGGAAGACGGTCGTCCTTGCCCACGGGTACAAAGGGAACAGCGACCAGCTTCCCGAGGTGACACGGTTCTATTATCGCCAAGGCTATAATATTCTTAAGCCCGATGCAAGGGGGCACGGGGACAGTGAAGGCGACTATATCGGGTACGGCTGGCCGGACCGGCTCGATTATGTAAAATGGATCGACTTCCTCGTCAAGGAGAAAGGGGAGGAAGCGATCTTCCTTCATGGGTTCTCCATGGGGGCTTCGACCGTCCTGATGACGAGCGGAGAAGATCTGCCGCCCGAAGTGAAGGGGATCATCTCCGATAGTGCCTATACAAATCTCGAGGACGAGCTTGCCCATCAGTTGAAATATCTCTATGACCTTCCCGCCTTCCCCCTTGTAGACGCCACATCCATCGTCACCAAGATCCGGGCGGGGTATTCATTCAAAGAGGCATCTGCTGTCGAGCAGGTAAAGAAGAATGATCTTCCCCTCCTGATCATTCACGGAGCTGAAGATGAACTGGTCCCGACGGAAATGGCGACGGAGATCTATAAGGCAGCCGGAGGAAAGAAGGACATGTGGATCGTCCCGGGAGCAGGTCATACGGAAGGGTTCCTGGTGAATGAACCCGAATACGGCACGAAAGTCATTGACTTTGTCAATGAAGCGATGATGGAGCAGGAAGAAAATAATTGAGAATAATCCGTCCCCTACAGTAGTTTGGGGACGGATTTTTTTGTGAGTAAAGGAAAATAAGAAGTTTTTGAAAAAAGTTCCTCTCATGTCATTGTAAAATTCTGATTATTAGGTATAATTCGACAATAACCATCATCAGGAGGAGAAGCATATGAACACAGACACAGAAACATTATATGAAGAACTTCAGAACGTACTGGGGAAAGACCAGTTATCAACCAATATAACAGTAAGGGAGCAACATGGGAGGGATGAGTCCTATCACGAACCGAGTAATCCCGATCTGGTGGTCTTCCCTTCTTGTGCAGAAGACGTAAGGGCCGTCGTGAAGACAGCGGCTGCTCATGAAGTACCGGTAATCCCATTTGGACTTGGAACAAGTCTGGAAGGTCATGTCATTCCGTATGAGCGGGGGATCACCATCGATTTTTCCAAAATGAATCGAATAGTGGAAGTGAGGGAAAAGGACTTTTTGGTTACCGTGCAGCCGGGTGTCACTCGCTCCCAGCTCAATAAGGAACTCAAGAAACACGGTTTGTTCTTTTCCGTCGATCCCGGAGCCGATGCAACACTTGGCGGCATGGCAGCTACCAATGCAAGCGGGACGACTTCCGTGAAATATGGGGTCATGCGGGATCAGGTCCGTGATCTGGAGGTCGTGACTCCAGACGGAAGTATCATACATACCGGGAACCTTGCACAGAAATCATCCTCGGGTTACCACCTCAACAGTCTGTTTGTAGGATCGGAAGGGACGCTTGGGTGCATAACGGAACTGACATTGAGAGTATACGGGATACCAGAGCATATTGTAGCAGCAAGAGCCTCGTTCCAAGAGCTGGATGATGCAGTGGAAGCCGTTGTATCAATCTTGCAGGCAGGTGTTCCGATTGCCAGGGTCGAGCTTCTGGATGAAACGTCCATGGTGCAGGCCAATCGATTCAGTGAAACGGATTATCATGAAAAGCCCACGCTCTTCCTTGAATTTCACGGAAACGAAGCGGGTCTCGCCCAGGATGTGGAATTCACAAAGGAAATCGTCGCTGATCATGGGTGCGAGTCTGTTGCCTTTGAAACGGACCAAGGGGCAAGGAATCGGTTATGGGATGCCCGTCATAATCTTGCCTATGCCTATATTCATGGGAACAAAGGCAAGAAGATGATGGTGACCGATGTTTGTGTTCCCATATCCGAGCTTTCAGGGGCCATCAGGGACGCCAGGAAGAGGCTGGATACCTTCGGACTCACAGGAGGCATACTCGGTCACGTAGGCGATGGGAACTACCATGTGCTCCTCATGATCGATATGGAAAATCCCCGGGAAGTGGAGAAAGCTGCACAGTTCAACGAACAGATCGTTGAATACGCACTTGAACGCAGGGGGACCTGTA
Organism: Rossellomorea marisflavi; assembly: GCF_001274775.1. GTDB lineage: Bacteria > Bacillota > Bacilli > Bacillales > Bacillaceae_B > Rossellomorea > Rossellomorea marisflavi. The sequence continues at coordinate 60,206 of NZ_LGUE01000004.1, read as the reverse complement.
CGGGTGAGCATGGTGTCGGAGTAGGGAAGCAAAAGTATCAGGAACTGGAGCACGGTGATTCCCTGCGGGTGATGGAAAGGATCAAAGAAGCCCTCGATCCCAAGGGAATCTTCAACCCCAATAAACTGATCAAACAAAAGGAGGCGGGACAATGAAATTCCTTGAGACCATCAGCAAAACTGCTGGAAAGTACTTTGCCCTTTGGGTCATCCTTGTAGCGGTCGTGGCCTATTTCATCCCGGCACCTTTCCTTCCCCTTGGAGGATACATCACCATCCTCCTGGGTGTGGTCATGTTCGGGATGGGCCTGACGCTAAAACCGGTGGATTTTCAGCTGGTCGTGAAGAAGCCGCTTCCGGTCATCGTCGGGATCCTGGCACAGTTTTTGATCATGCCCCTCGGCGCGCTTCTCATCGCCTATCTCCTCGGCCTCTCGGATCAACTGGCTGCGGGATTAGTCCTTCTTGGCTCGGTACCGGGCGGAACAGCGTCGAACGTGATGGTCTATCTTGCCCGCGGGAATCTTGCCCTATCGGTTGCCATGACGTCGTTGTCAACGCTCCTTGCCCCCCTTGCCACTCCGTTGATTCTCCTTGGACTGGCAGGGCAGTGGATGCCGGTTGATCCCCTGGCCATGTTCCTGTCGATCTTCCAGGTGATCATCGTGCCGATCACACTTGGTATCATCGTCCAGAAGCTTCTTCCTGGCATCGTCGAGAAGAGTCTTGAGATCATTCCGTTGATTTCGGTCCTTGCCATTATGACGATCGTAACGGCCGTCGTTTCTGCCAACGCCCCGAGCATCCGTACTTCCGGAGCAATCATTTTTGTTGCCGTGATGCTTCATAATCTGCTCGGTTTGACCCTTGGGTATGTGGCCGCCGTCATCATGAAATTGAAGGAAGGGGACAGAAGGGCGATTTCCATCGAGGTCGGGATGCAGAATTCTGGACTCGGTGTAGCACTCGCCACCGCCCATTTTGGTCCGCTTGCCGCACTTCCAAGCGTGATTGGAGCAGTATGGCATAATATATCAGGTCCGATCCTGGCGACCTATTGGAGTAAGAAACCTGCTAGAGTCGATGAGACGGAAGAAAAGATGAAAGCTGGATAATCAAAAAAGAGGATGGGACAAAACTAAAAAAGGCCCCTTTAATGCCGAACACGATCAGTATAGGATCTTACTACCGCTCATGATCTCCGTGCAAGACTTCGCTTTCCGCGGGTAGCCCGTGAGCCTCCTCGGCAGGCCTGCGGGGTCTCACATCAGCTACTCTTCCCGCAGGAGTCTTCGTCTTGCACTCCGATCAACCGCTGGAAACGATGAAATTTGAATGGTCATTAAACGAATGTAAAACCCGGATCATTTGCTTTATCGCAGGCAAAAGATTCGGGTTTTACTATGACTAAAACATGTTTATCTCAGCCTCATTTTTTGATTAATAAAGGAATAACATGAGGATGGTGGTCACGAACCCGACCCATACGGCCAGGATGAAACAGTAGCCCATGATGTGGCGGATATGCAGTCCGACGATGCTGAGGATCGGGAGGGCCCAGAAAGGCTGGATGAGATTGGTCCAAGCGTCACCCCATCCGACAGCCATGGCGATGGTTGAAGGCTCCACTCCTAGATTCATCCCCGCCGGTACTTGGAGGGGGCCCTGCAATGCCCATTGACCTCCACCGGACGGGGCCAGGAGATTGACGATTCCCGCTGTCCAGTACGTGAAGATATCGAAGGTTTCTTTATTGGCGATCGATGTCATCCCCTTGATGATGCTTTCCCCCAATCCCGAACTGGTCAAAACGGCGATGATCCCAGCATAAAACGGGAACTGCAGGATGATGGGGGAGGTGGACCCCGCGGCTTCTTTGAACGCTTCGCCGAATGAACGCAGGGATCCATGGAAGATCAAACCGAGGGACAGGAATAAAAGATTGATGATGTTCAGATCAAGGTCCCGGCCCACTATGAATTCATGGATCACGTAGATCATACCGATCAATCCTGTCACGACGCCGAGTATAGGAGTCTTTTCCAACCATGATGCAGGGGTCGCTTCCTCACTGGTCGGGACTTTGACCTTTTGGGTGATCTTTTCTTCATAAGGGGTGACCTGCCCCTTTGGTGCCATCAGACAGATGATGACGGGCATCGTAACGAAAAGAACAAGGAATATGATGATGGTAGAAGGGCTGAAAATCGTTTCGGAAGTAGGGATTACACCCATGAGATCGGCAAGGAAATGATCGTTTGTTGCGACAGTGAGTCCGATTGAACTTGATAATCCTGCTGTGTAAAGAGCGGTGGGGGAATAAGCAGCTGCGACGAGCAGAGGGAAGTGAACGTTTTGATTGCGCCTGCCGATCTCCCTGACCAGGATGGCACCGACCACTACAGCCAGCCCCCAGTTGATGTAATAAGCGGCACCCGATAGGCAAAAGGTGTACACATAGGCCTTTGTCGGGGTGTCTGCCCATTTGGCGAGTTGCTGCAGCCCTTTTTTGACAAAAGGCACGGATGCAAGGACCATGCCGGTCAAAAGCAAAAGGACCATTTGCATGGTAAACGTCAAATAGACCCAAAAGCCGTCCCCGAATGACTTAACAAGGCTGAGTGGCTCTGCCGGCTTCAGGAAAATCCCGATACCGAATACGAGGAGCGTAAGCAGGACAGCGATGACGAAAGCATCAGGCAAGTACCGCTGGACAAGTCTTGATAGTCTATCGGCAATGGAAGCTAACATGATGAACAACTCCTTTCAATGATTGACTACAGTATATTGGGATTTGTCCGGCTTCATGAGCACAAAAAAGCCGGATCCTGGAAGATCCGGCTTTTTACCCTGCTATTTTTTCAGAAGCAGATACACGAAATAGGGAGCCCCGATCAAAGCGGCCATGATCCCGGCAGGAAGACCATCAGGCTCGAGGATATTTCTGCCGACCGTATCGGCTGCGAGTAGCAGCCAGCCCCCGAGGAGCAAGGCTACCGGAAGATACAGCTGATGGCGAGGGCCGACAATGGATTTGGCGAGATGGGGGGCCATCAGGCCGATGAAGGCGATCCCCCCCGTCACGGAGACGGCTGATGCGGCCAGGGCGACGGCTGTGAACAGAAGGACGATCCTCTCCCTCTTCAGTGCGACACCGACGCCGATGGAAGCGGGGTCGCTCAGGGCCAGGAGATTCAGTGTACGGGCTTTATACAGAGTGAACGGTATCAGAATCACCAGCCAAGGAAGGATCGCCCATACGAAGGGCCAATCAGCTCCCCATATGTTACCGGCAAGCCAGTTGGCGATGAAGTCTACTTTTGCCCGTTCCGCACTGGAAATCATGATGATCATCAATCCGGAGAATGCCGTGGAGAATCCGACCCCCACAAGGATCATCTTGACGGGCTGAAGTCCGCCTCCCCGTGTTGAGGAGAAAAAGTAGATGAGACCAGCAGTCAGAATCGCACCGGCAAAGGCCACGATTGGAAGCATGAAGGCGAAAGATCCTGCATCGATGGGGAAGAACAGGAAAAAGACCGTGATGGCGACACCGGCACCGGAATTGATTCCGATGATACCCGGATCTGCAAGGTCATTTTTGGTCATCGTCTGCAGGATGGAGCCTGAAAGGGCAAGGGCCATACCGGCAAGGACGGTAATCACGATCCTCGGTAGCCTGATGGAGAAAAGGATGAATTCATCTTTGAACGACCCATTCCCCATGATGGTGGGGATCAGCCGGTCAATCGACACGGAGGAATACCCCAGGCTGATGCCGATCAAAACAGTAGACACAATGAAAAGCAGAAGGGCGATCAAGATCCCCCGTTGTTTTTTAAGTAGCTTGGGATGGATCATAGTTTACCGCCTTTCCGAACAATGAATAAGAAGAAGGGGAGGCCCATCATGGATACAATGGCCGCAACGGGAGTCTCGTAGGGTGCATTCACGGTCCGGCCGATCGTATCGGCCAGAAGCATGAACGTGCTTCCGAGGACGACCGAGACAGGTATGATGGTGCGATAATCGGTCCCTGTCAGTGCCCGGGCGATATGAGGGACCATCAGTCCAAGAAAGGCCATATTCCCTACGAGGGCGACAGCAGACCCTGCCAAGATGACCGTCAAAATGAATAGGGCCGACTTGACGAGTACCGTTCTTTGACCCAATCCGACTGCGACTTCCTCATTCAGGCTCAGGATGGTCAATTGCCTTGAGAACCCCATGGAAATGATCACACTTAAGAGGATGCAAGGACCGATGATATAAATTTGATTCCACGTCGTGCCGATCAGTCCTCCAGCGGTCCACATGGAGATGTCTTTTGATAGTTTGAAATAAAGACCGATTCCTTCAGAAACAGCAAATAAAAAAGCCGATACAGCCGCTCCTGCAAGGACGATGCGGAATGGGGAGAACCCGCCCCTTTTCGCAGCTCCGATACCAAAGACGAGTCCTGCCCCGGCGGCCGCTCCTATGAAACACGCAAGCATGATGCCGAAGGGACCGATGGAAGGCAGGAAAGCAAGAGCGGCAGCAAGGGCAGCATTGGCTCCAGCCGTGAGACCGAGCAGCCCCGGATCAGCCAGGGGGTTGCGGGTCATCCCCTGCATGATGGCTCCGGAAACGCTGAGGGCGGCGCCGACCAGGATGGCAGCCACTTCACGGGGGAAGCGGAGTTCCTGGAGGATCGAGATCTTGTCCCCGCTCCCGGTATTGGTCAGCGCCCCCCAGACATCGGCAAGGGACGTGTCAGCCGCACCAAAAGTGACCGATACAAGGAAGGTTGCGCATAATACGATTATCAGTATGGATAGTGCAGGTATGTATGGTAGTTTTCGACTCATAGCCATCATCTTTTCTGTCGTAGTATAAGAGAAAGGAATTCTTATAGTAAGAATTCCTTTCGGGAGATTACTGGTTTCCTAGGAATTTCTCTTTGAAGAACTCGAGCTGGTAATCCAGCGTCAGAGGATCATTGAAGTAGAATTCCATCATGTTTACTTCATATACGCGGTTATTCTTCACTGCAGGAATCGAACGATACGTATCCGTCTTGGTGAAAGAATTGTCTGCATTCGGATCCTTGCTGACGATCAGGTAGTCACCAGCGAAGTCAGGTAGAACTTCCGTGGAAAGGGCGAAGTAACCTGGCTCAAGCGCTTCTTCTTTTACTTTATCAGGCATATTCAGTCCCATTTCCTGATAGAGGATCTCGGTTCCACGTCCCCAGTTGTTTCCATACACATAGAGTTGTTTATTGAAGCTTTCGATGACGGAAACAGTGGCATCATCACCGATTTTCGCTTTGATGTCGTCCCCAGTAGCAGCTGCACGTTTTTTGAAATCATCGACCCATGCTTTTGCTTCATCTTCTTTGTTCAGGAGTTTTCCGATCTCAAGATGCTGTGTGAGGTAATCGACTTTTCCATACGTATATGTAACGGTAGGGGCGATTTTTTTGAGTTTATCGACGTTCTTGATATTGGATAGACCGATGATGAGATCCGGGTCCAACTCGATGATCTTTTCAAGGTCTTCATCGCTGACTTCCTTCACATCTTTAAGGGAATCATCCCAGCGGGGGTTCATCTTGGACCAGGAATCCACTCCGACAAGAGGGACATCCAGAGCCATGACATTACCAGCGAATGAAGACAGGACGACGACGCGTTTAGGGTCGGCCGGAACTTCTACCGGTCCGTTTTCAGATTGATAGGTAATGGTTCCCTTGTCTTCTTTCTTTTTCTCTTCTTTTTGATCCGTTGATGTTTGATTGCCACATGCACTAACTAGTAGCACGAATAGCAGAATGATAGGTGCCAGCCATTTCTTCATGTTGTTCTTCTCCTTTGATTAGATTGTAGGTGATGCATATAGGTTTGAGGGTGCGTGGATCCCGGCCGATCTCGGCGTCGATGTTGAACACTTTCCTCAATGTCTCACGGGTGATGACCTGCTCCCCTGTGCCGGAACTCACCAGGTCACCGTCCTTCAGGGCGATGATATGATCGGCGAACCGCGCTGCCTGATTCAGATCATGGAGCACCATGACGATCGTGCGTCCTTGTTCCCGGTTAAGCCTCTCCAAGAGCTCAAGGACCTCAAGCTGGTGGGCCATATCGAGATACGTTGTCGGTTCATCCAGGAAGATGATGTCCGTTTCCTGGGCGAGGGCCATGGCAATCCACACGCGCTGACGTTGTCCTCCTGATAGAGCATCTACTTCCCTGTGTTTGAAAGGAAGCGTGCCCGTCTCTTCCATTGCCCAGTGGATCATATCATGATCCTTCTTCGTCAAGCGGCCCAAGCCTTTCTGATGGGGAAATCGACCGTACGATACCAGTTCACCCACAGTCAATCCGCTTGCACTTTCCGGGGTCTGGGGGAGGATGGCCATTTTTTTGGCCAATTCCTTCGTGCTTTGTTTATGGATGTTTTGTCCATCCAGAAGGATATTCCCCGTCTGATGGGGAATGATCCGGGTAATCGCTTTCAACAAGGTCGACTTTCCGCAGCCGTTTGGTCCGATGATCGTGGTGATCTGCTTATCCGGTATACTCACGCTCAGATTCTTCACGATGAGCCGATCGTCATAGCCTACGGAAAGCTCGGTAGAAAAGAGACGATTCATCCTATCCCTCCTAATCGGTGATAATGATTCTCAGTGTCAACTAATTCTCATGTTATATTCCTTTTTGCCCATTGTCAATAGAAAATTGGTTGTCAAAGCAGATGAAAAGAGGTAGGATGTAATTGAGAATGATAATCATTTAGATAGCGGGGGATTAGGATGAGAGAGAAGGAGATCTATGATGTCACGATAATCGGCGGAGGGCCAGCTGGTCTATATTCTGCTTTCTATAGTGGATTGAGGGAAATGAAAACGAAGCTGATTGAGTCCCAGCCGCGATTGGGCGGGAAGATCCATGTCTATCCAGAGAAAATGATTTGGGATGTAGGGGGCCTTACTCCTTTGTCCGGAGCCGACCTGATCAAGCAGCTCGTGAAGCAGGGTCTTACATTCGATCCGACCGTCGTACTCAATGAAAAGGTTTCTTCCATCAGGAAGGATCCGGAGGGGATCTTTATCCTCGAAGGAGACTCGGGTGATGTCCATTTGTCCAGGACGGTGATCGTGGCGGTGGGGAGCGGAATCATCAATCCTCAGAAACTCAAGATCGAAGGCGCCGAGCGGTTCGAGGTGTCCAATCTTCATTACACAGTGAAATCCCTCAAACAATTCAAGGGCAGGACCGTCTTGATCTCGGGAGGCGGGAATTCGGCTGTTGATTGGGCGAATGAGTTGGAGCCTGTGGCAGGGAAGGTCATGGTCACATACAGGAAGGCTTCCTTCACCGGGCATGAAGCCCAATGCTCCCAGCTCATGAACAGCTCGGCCGATTGCCTATTCAACACAACCATCACGCGCTTGATCGGTTCTGAGGATGGGGAGAGGATCGAGAAGGTGGAGCTGATGAATGTGGAGACAAAGAATACAACGGTCGTGTCGGTCGACGACGTCATCGTCAATCATGGGTTCGAAATCGATTCTTCTCTCTTGAAAGACAGCTCCCTCGGCATAGAAATGCTGGATGATTTTTATATGAAAGGGAATGCCGTGAGCGAAACATCCGTGGAAGGATTGTACGCAGCAGGCGATATTTTGAAGCACGAAGGAAAGGTCCATTTGATCGCAGGAGCGTTCCAGGACGCGGCGAATGCCGTCAACCGTGCAAAGAACTTCATTTCACCCGATGCAGACAAGTCCGGAATGGTGTCTTCCCACAATGAAGTATTCAAAAAGCGGAACCGTGAATTAATCAAAAAGATGGTAGGTAAATAAAAAAATCCAGACAGCTGTCTGGATTTTTTATTTACCCATATTGATTTTCGCGTTTAGAGGATCTGCGCTTATTCACCAGGAAGCCGATCAAAAGGATGGCGATGGTAAGGGCGATCGTGATCGTCATGGTGGCAGGACCTTCATGAAGGTTCAGGAACTTCATGAATTTTTCATCCCCGACGATCATTTCCCCGGCCGTATAGGCAAGGATCCCCGAGCCCAAGTAGGCGATCCAGCGATATTTCTCTAGAACCTTGACGATGAGTTTCGAACCGAAGATCATGATCGGGATACTGATGAAGACCCCGAGTGCGATCATGCCGATATGACCGTGAGCGGCTCCTGCCACTGCCACGACATTATCAAGGCTCATGACTGCATCGGCAAGGATGATGGTCCCGATTGCTTGTCCCAGTTTGGAATGCGATTTGATATCGGCATCTCCTTCATCTTCGACGAGGACATTATAGGCGATCCATAGTAAAAGGATGCCTCCGAGCAGATGGACATAAGGGATCTTTAAAAGATAAACAATGATAGCTGCAAATAATATCCTTAGTATGACTGCGCCGCCTGTGCCCCAGAAGATCGCTTTATTCTGCAGATCTTTTGGAAGTCTTCTCGTGGCCATGGCGATGACTACGGCATTATCGCCTGACAGGATGATGTCAATGGCGATGATCTTCAACAGCGCAATGATGGCTTCGGATGAAAATGATAAATCCATAATGGTTCCTCCTGTATTCTTCTCTCAAGCAGTATGTTGCCCACTTATTATAGCACTAAAACCACCCCCATCCCATTTTCCCGAATTCAAAAAAGGCCGGCAAATGACCGGCCGACAGCCTACTGCGCTGGATAGGGGTATGGATACGGGTAAGGATAGGGATATGGATAAGCGGGCACAGGGACAGGGTAGGGTCCTGGTGATGCAGCTGCCCCAACCGCCAGACCGGTGACCGTTCCTGCGGCGAAGTCTGCACCGGGATACCCCCAGCCATGATTCCACCCCGGTCCCCAGTTTCCGGCGTGGTTCCAACCTCCTGTATTCCATCCGCCCCCGTGATGCCAGCTGGCTGAGCCGTTGCCCCAGTTGACGTGACCGCCTCCGCCGTGAACGGGTCTCTGATTCCTGATCGCGTAGATGTTCATATGATCCATCCTTCCTCATTTTGTATAGTATATGCCCAACGAATCATCAAGGTTATTTATTCATACTCTGCTTCCATCCACTATATATATGAATGTAATGGGCATTAGTCCCGAATGAAACGAAGGAGGAAAAATGATCATGAATGAACAGATGCAAAAGCTCATCAATAACCTGATTCAAATTGAACATGTTTCTACCACCCTGTACCTTGCCATGTCTGCTTACCTTGCCAATCAAAACTACACAGGGATGGCCAATTGGCTTCGGGTCCAATCGGAAGAAGAGAGGACGCACCTATTGAAACTGATCGATTACCTGACGGATCGTGGGGGTGTAGTGGAGCTGTCAGCTCTTCCGGCACAGCCAAAGACCTTCGGCACACCGCTTGAAACCTTCCAGAAGGTCTTGGAGCACGAGCGTTTCGTCACGGATGCATACCGGAAAGCCTATGAGTACGCTGCCCAGAATGATCAACAGTCTGCCATCATCATTCAGGAATTCCTCCGTGAGCAAGTGGATGAAGAAGCTCAATCCAAAACGATTGTAGATCGACTGACGCTTGCCGGGAACAACTCGGCCGCCCTGCTGGTCCTCGATCAGGAGCTAGGGCAAAGGACACCGGCAGGAGCCGCTGGAGGAGCGGGTGCAGCAGGGGGATAAAATTCAGGAAAAGACCCATACTGATAAAAAGACGATCGGTAAGGGTGATGAGATGATTTTTATTTACCATGATTTTGGAGGGACCCACACGACCTCCATGGCGGCAGCGATCCATCTGAGATTGCTGCCGGATCGGGAATGGACTGATGAGGAAATCCTCGGCATTCCGGACTTCAATCAGCTGAAGAAAAAAGATGCCGGACATCTTTTTTTCAAAGGGACGGATCATGACGGCCATGATGTGTATACGATCGGGAAACGGTCTTCTAAGTATGTACTGCCAGCCATGAAAGATGTAAGTAAGATGCTTCTTTCCCGTTATGATCGTGACGGAAAGATCATCTTTTCGAACACATCCCCCGTTGTACCCCCGGTCATGACCGCAGGCGGTTTTTTTGCCCGGGGACTCGGGCTGGATGCCATCGGTGTGCCACTGCTGTTGAGGGGAGCGAAGCAGTGCAGGGAGTATCTTGAAAAGCTGGTGGAAGAAACAAAACGCAACGCTTATGAACCGCATGCGGGACAAATTATGGACCTTGAAAATAAATATTATCAATATAAAAAAGGGAAAAAGTTGTAAGAGGGAGAAATTGGTACAAAGAATCAGTCAACAGGGGATGCGAGCGATTAAAACGGAGGTGTGATGAGATGGAAGGAAAACCATTGCATTACGACGGGAGTCACCCAGTAAGCAACGAAGGAGAAGGAATGCAGGAGCCCTTCGTTTTGACCGAAGAGATGAGGAAGAGCATCTCAGGGAATCCATACGGAACGGAAGAATGAATAGGAGTGGCCCCGGGTTCATAAGCTCGCGGTCGCTCTTTTTTTGAAAAACGGGATAATCATTTGCCCAAAGAGAAAACTATGGAGGTTCTTTCTCCAATAGAGAAGAGAGCATAAAAGGAGGAGTTTCCGACATGGCAAAGGTTCTTTATATTACCGCACACCCTCACGATGAAACCCAATCATTCAGCATGGCGGTTGCATCCGCGTTCATGACGTCCTATCAGGAAAGTCACCAGGATGACCAGATCACCCATCTTGATCTCTATAAGGAACATATCCCGGCCATCGATGCCGATGTGTTCAGCGGATGGGGGAAACTCCAATCCGGTGGAGATCTGTCCCCGGATGAGCAGACAAAGGTAAGCCGCCTGAATGAGCTTTCCGAACAGTTCGTGGAAGCCGATAAATATGTGTTCGTCACGCCACTCTGGAATTTCTCATTTCCACCGGTCATGAAAGCATATATAGACTCGGTTGCCGTCGCAGGGAAATCATTCAAGTATACCGAGAATGGTCCTGTCGGTCTCTTGACGGACAAGAAGGCGATCCACATCCAGGCAAGGGGAGGCATCTATTCCCATGGTCCCCAGGCGGAACTTGAGATGGGTCACCGATATCTTGGCATCATCATGCAATTTTTCGGCGTACCGTCTTTTGAAGGGATATTTGTCGAAGGGCATGCGGCTATGCCGGATAAAGCCGAGGAAATCAAAGCGGAAGCCATTGAAAAAGCCAAAGCTGCTGCTCCGAATTTCTAATTGAAAAATCCGGCCGAAGTGATTTCGGCCGGATTTTTCTATCAAATGATGGCAGAGCGATCGACTGATTCTTCCTTAGGCTCAGGTACGAAGGCGAGGATGACGATCCCGATCACAAAGAGGATCACCAGCGAGAACACCCCGCTGTTCGACTGCCCTGTCACCTGGGACGTCACGGCCACGAGCAATGGTCCCATGATCGACGCGAATTTCCCGAAAATATTATAAAAACCGAAGAACTCATTGGCGTTCTTTTTAGGAACCATCTTGGCAAAATAGGATCTGCTCAGTGCCTGGATGCCACCTTGTGAGGAAGCCACAAGCATGGCCAGAATCCAAAAATCGAGGGTTGTTTCAAGGAAGTAGGCGTAGATGCAGACGCCGATATAGACCATGATTCCTGCGTACAACATCTTCTTCCCCGTGAACTTCTCAGATAGCCTGCCGTATAGGATGGAAAATGGCCCTGCCACCACCTGGGTGACGAACAGGATGATCAACAGGTTGGTAGAAGTGATGCCAAGATCACTTCCATAGGCGGTGGACATGGTGATGATCGTACCGACTCCATCGATATAAAAGAAATAAGCCAATAAGAATAGAAAAAGGGCTCTGTATTTCCGGATTTCTTTAAAGGTCTTGCCGAGGCGTTTAAAGCTTTTCGCAACGGGGTTTTTTTCGCGCTTGATGAAGTAGTGCTGTTTAACATGCTTGAGGAGAGGGATGGTGAAGATCCCCCACCAAATGGCTGTTATGACAAAGGCGATGCCACTGGCCGTGTCGACGGCGATGGGGATAACCTGGCTCTGGGCGAGCACGATGATGGCAATGGCGATGATAAACGGGATCGTGCTTCCGATGTAACCGAGCCCATAGCCCCTCGCAGAAACACGGTCCATCCGTTCTTCGGTTGTCACATCGGTGAGGAAGGCATCATAAAAGACGTTGGCTCCCGCAAATCCCACGGTGGATACCGTGTAAAAGATGAGGAGGAGGATCCACTGCTCCCCTGGAATGAAGGCGAGGGAGGCTGTAAAGATGATACCCAGGGTGAAGAAGAAGGTGAAGAATTTTTTCTTGTAGCCTTCGTAATCAGCAATCGTGCCCAATATCGGGCCGAGCATGGCCAAAATGAATGTCGCGATGGCAATGGTGTAGCCGAGATACGCCGTGGAGTCCACGGAGCTCACTCCTGCGCTTGTAGCGGCTGCCTTGAAGAAAAGCGGGAAAACGGCCGTGGAGATGATGATGGAATAGGCTGAGTTCGCCCAATCATAAAGGATCCAACTATTCTCTTCTTTTGTGAATTTTTTCATCCTGTTCCGTCCTCCTGTTCAATGTTCGCTGTATCCAGTAATTCATGTCTGCACACCCCATCTGTATCCCCGAGGTCAAGCCCTAGGAGGCGTGCCAGAGTAGGCCCCTCATCCACAAGATTCATCGCATGGATTTCGGTCTTTCTGATCCCTTTGCCCATGGCCATGAATATCGTCCCGTACCGGTCCTTGGAAGGGGAGTACCCGTGGGAGCCCCATGTATAGGTGCGCTCCCGGACATCTTGAGGGGTGATGCGATGAAGGAAGTCGCCCTCGGTGAAGTCTTTGAAGTAATACCCTCTCCCTGCCTCGAGCATGAATGCGGCACTTCCATCTGCACCCATGAGCCCTGCCTCGTATCCCGTGAAGATGTCTTCGATCCCTCCTTCTTTTTTAAGCGCTTTCAACAGTTGGTGGACCCCATCCATAAGACGTTCGTCCCTTACATAAACATAGGATGAGCCGTCGCACCCTTTGGCATAAACCTTCCAATCGATCACCTTTCCTTTCCCATCACATGTAATCCATCCTTTCTCTTTGAAGCAAACGTTCAGTTGGATGGCTGTATCTTCGTCGAGTGCACTGTGATCTCCCAATGCAACCAAGGTATACTTACATCTGCTTTCATCCAATGCATGCATGATCCGTCCAAGGCGATCATCATGACGGTGAAGGGCACCGATGGCTTCCTTTGAGGAGAATCCGTGGTAATGCCTCATTGTATCGAGGTCGGTGAAATGGATGAGCGCCAGGCCGGGCTTCTTCGTACGGATCGTATGGACGGCGGATTCCAGTACAAAGTCATCCAAAGCGGGTTGTTCAAGCCCGTTCCTTATGGAACCGAATCGCCGTTGAAGGTCGAGTTGGTAGAGCGGGGTCCCATTCATGAGTGAAACCATGATCTGGTGGTGCCACGGACGGTTGGCGAATATCTCGGGAAGATTGTAATCGATGTTTGCTTTCGCCGTGACGGGCCATAGAAGGGCGGCCGTCGTAAGTCCGGCTGACTTTGCTTCATCGTACAGGGTGGTTCCCCGGATGTGAGAGCGGTGCCAGTACCAGTCGGGCGAAGGTCGCCCCGGCTGGATGAGCGTATTATTGATGATCCCATGACGCTTCGGATAGTTCCCCGTCACGATCGATGTATGACAGGGGTAGGTGACGGATGGATAAATGGTGCGCACATTCCGGCATAATGCCCCTTCCTCGAGGAGGCGGCTGAAGTGTGGGAGCTCTTTCAAAAATGGATAATCCAATGAAGACAAGCAGTCGAATGATACGACGATAAGATGCTCAGTCAGTCGGGTCATGTGTACCTCCAACAGGGAAATGTACTATATATCTATTAATATAGCAGAAGATTCAGAATGTACATACGCACTTTTGTTAATAACAGGTAAAGGGAATGAAAAAAGAGTCTGAGACAAACATGTTTTAGTCATAGAAAAACCCGAATCATTTGCCTACGATAAAGCAAATGATTCGGGTTTTAAATTTTTTGATGACCATTCAAATCGTTTCCANGAGGCTCACGGGCTACCCGCGGAAAGCGAAGTCTTGCACGGAGATCATGAGCGGTATTAAGATCCTATACTGATCGTGTCCGGCATTAAAGGGGCCTCTTTTAGTTTTGTCCCATCCTCTGTGATTAAATCTTGGTTGAACGCTCGACCTTTGCATTTTCTTTTGTATCGAGTTCATGGGAATATTCCACATGATCGATTTCACAATTTTCTCCGATGATGATGTGCTTTCCGCGAACGAGCTTTGCTTTTGTATTTTCCAGGGTGATGAGATCTCCTTCAATGAGGTCACAGTGTAGGAACTCATCTTTTTGTGTGAAGAAATTGACCACCTGCTTGAAGAATTTCCCTGTGCGGCTCTGTTTGACCACTACTGTTTCGCCGCCGATTTCCTTGATGGTGGAGTGGTGATGCAGCTTGATGTCAATCTTATCTGCATTCAGCAATCCGTCGATATGGACAGAGCCTGAAGAAGTGAAGCTTTCTACTTCGCAGTCCTTACCGACCTTGAGAGAGCCGCTTGTTTCCAATGATTGCCCCTGGAGCTTTCCGTCCACTCTACAGGCACCGCTGCTCTCAAGCGTCTGTGCGAATAAATCACCGGCGATCTTCATCGATCCACTGATATCAACTTCTTGTGCTGTAAGGTTTCCGTTACATTTGGAAGAACCGCTTACGGTGAAGGTCCCTGTTTGGATATCGCCTGAAAACACAGATGAACCGCTCGTTTTCATATGCTCCGCGTCCACTTTTCCGTCCACCTTACCCGAACCCGACATGTGGAAATCCTTGCAGGATAAGTCGCCATGAATCTTTCCGCTTCCGCTAATTTTTACATCTTTGAATGTTCCGCCTCCCGATGTCCCGCTTCCACTGATCTTCAAGTCATATAATTTCGTTTGAGCTGCACTCATCATTGTCCTCCTCAAAATATCTTCACTTTGTTGCAATGCTGCCGTTCACTTGTTCCATCAACGAACCGATGTCCATCTCCACGGCGTTCGCGGATTCTTCCATGACCCATTTACTGTCACCGGGAAGCTGCATCCACATCCATTCCGATCCTTTACTCATGCCGATGAGCATGGAGTCGAGGGGAGGAGGGGATGATTCCAGAAAGGAAACCAGCTCCTTCAGTGCTTCTTCCTTCACGCCTTGTTCTTTGGCCCGATACACGATCTTGCCATGCAGCAGATCCTGACCGGTAAAGGTTTCCCTTGCTTGGAACAAGTTCCAAAGATCTTCCGGTATCAGGTTCAGTGCCCTTACCTGCTGTCCACTCAGTTGGATGGTGGACGAATCAGGAGAGAAGATCGCTGAAAGCTCATCGAGGGAGTGGTCATCCTTCAGCTCTTTGATTTTTTGTATGCGTTCGAGCACTTTCTCCTTTGGAAAGTAGGTTTCCTGTCCTGTGAAGCTGGACTTCTTGATAAACCAACTTTCAGGGAGGATGTTCTTTCTTTTCCACCGGTAGAGCTGTCCATAGGAAATGCCGGTCATATCGAGGACTTCACGTTTTGAAATCAGTTCTTCACTCATACTCAACCTCCTTGTAACAAAACATTGTTACGTTGTATCTGTATTCAGGATAACAGAACAATGTTACGTTGGCAAGTGCGTTTGAAAAAAATTCCTCTTTGCCTATTGCAAAACAATGGAAATCGGTATATAGTACATTACATCAGTAATGCACTATGGCAGGAAGAGGTGAATGCACTCTTGATCTTAAATTCAAACAGTTCGAAGCCGATTTACGTCCAGATTGCCGAATGGATCGAAACGGAGATCCTTTCTGATGCCCTACAAGCAGATCAGAAAGTTTACTCACAATATCAGCTTTCCGACATGCTCAATATCAATCCGGCGACTGCTGGAAAGGGACTATCACTATTAGTAGATGAAGAAGTGCTGTACAAGAAAAGGGGGCTGGGTATGTTTGTATCGGAAAAGGCCAAGAACATCATTTTGATGAGGAGAAAAAATGAAACGCTTGGGGAACTCATCGGGAATCTGGTGAAGGAAGCTGCGTATCTGAATGTATCGGAAGACGAACTGATCCGGTTGATAAGGGAAGAAATGGGAAGGGGGAATGAAGAGTGAGTGTCATCGAGTGCAATCGAGTTTCAAAGACCTACGGTGGGAAAAAGGCCGTGAATCAGCTGACCTTCACGATCGAGGAGAATGTAATCACGGGTTTGATCGGGAGGAACGGCGCAGGGAAAACGACTTTATTGAAGCTCCTGGCAGGCTTCATGCGGCCGACGGATGGAGAAATCCGCATTTTTGAAGAAACTCCCTTCAATTCTTTGAAGGTATCCGCCAACAGTATCTATGTGGATGACCAAATGACCTTTTCCCCCTATCTGAACCTGAAGGAAATCCTCCATGCCATGAAGGATTTTTATCCCAATTGGGATATGGAGATCGCCCGGAAGCTGATGGCCCATTTCTCTCTTGACGGAAAAACGTATCATAGCCAGCTCTCCAAAGGCATGAAAAGCACTTTCAATGTCATTGTCGGCCTTGCTGCACGTTGCCCTTTGACCATCATGGATGAACCCGTCACGGGGATGGACGCTGCCGTAAGGAAGGACTTCTATCGCATGATGCTGAAGGATTATCTTGCCCATCCGAGGACTATGATTCTCTCCAGTCATCTCCTGACCGAGATGGAGGATCTTATTGAAAACATCCTCCTCATGAAGGATGGAGGGCTGTGCCTTCATAAGAGTGTTGATGAAATCAGGCAGCTTGTCATCGAAGTGAGCGGACCGAAAGAAGAACTGGAAAAGTGGGCTTCCGCGCAGGACGTGCTCCATATGAAATCCACCACCTCTCACCTGGCACTTGCTGCTGTAAGAGGGGACCGGCTTGAAGGGCGCATCCCTGAAACGTTTGCGGTCAGGGAAGTAGCGGCAGAAGACGCATGTGTGTACATCACAGGAAGAGGAAAAGGGGGAATCGATGATGTCTATCGCTAAGGCAGAATTTTGGAGCATCGTCATGAAACAGCTTCGGTATAAGCTGAAGGCATATAGAGGGATTTATACATCGATGATCATTGTTCAAGTCGTCGCGCTTTTATTGTCCCTCGGGAGCACCGGTGGGTCGGTCGGCTCCTCTTCCATGGGTTATTCCTTCGAGGTGAATGGGTATTCCGGGAACCTGATCCTGGTCTTCACGATGATCTGGTCGTTCATGACGGCCATCGTCATAACCACGAAGGCGTATCGATACAGTGACTTTTTAATGGTTAGTAACAGGCTGACCAGTCAGGTTTCATCACTGCTGTGTCTATTGATCATATCCATCATCGGGGCACTCACAGCGATCGGTGCAGATTATTTACTCCGTGATCTGTTGATTTTGTTCAGGGATGCAGCGTTTATTTTTGAGGGGGCGGCACCGACGATTCAAGGAATCCTTGGCACTTGTATGTACCTGATATTGTTCGCCCTTTCAGGGTATACGTGCGGTATGCTGGTTCAGATGAATAAGCTGTTCCTCTTCATCATTCCTGCCATAGTCATCGGCGTCCCCATGACCACTTCATTTATGTTGGGCGTTCGATTCTTAACAGAAGATCTTTTCCTCTTCTTTTTGGATGAGACATCATTCAGTCTATTCGTTGGAAAGTTCCTGCTCGTCAGCCTTCCGCTTTTCGCGGTTAACCTGATAACAGGAAATCGCTTGGAGGTGAAATCATGATGGTCCTTGGCCTTATACTCCCCATCTTCATCATCGCCCTACTTGCAGTGCTTATTGGTTTTTCTCTCAAAAAGACGAAGGTTGCAGGGGTAGGCAAACGGATTTTACCGGAAAAAATCTTGCTGGTATATGGGATCATACTGGTTGCTTCCATACTCGTATTCGTATTCTTGCCAGACCATATGAAGGACACAAGGTATGAAGCAGCCGATTATACAGGTGAAGACGACTACAATCAATTCATGACCGGCCTGATGGAGGGTTCCATCGATCAGGTACCGATAGCTGTTTTACAAAAAGAATGGAACTTTCCCAATAAAGAGAAATCGTTCGATGTCAAGACGATGGGATGGCAAGACGGCGATCCATTCATTATCGTCGATGACAGGGGAGAATCAGGTGAGATTTCAGTAAAGCATATCGTATCCCGTAGCGTTCTTCAGAATCTGGATATAACGAGCGAAGTACCTTCTCCTAAAATAGCCTTTAAAGAGGGGGTTCTGACAGTGAAAAGTCAGCCCGATAAGGAGATTATCATCAATCAGTATACGGGTTCTTTTGTGACCAATCAGTTTAAAGGTGTGACCGCTTTTGGAGGTGAATCGTTTGAATCCTCCATAGGCACCGACGCCATTTATATCACGGTCCCTAAAGGAACCCTTGTATCCGGTCCCGTAGAATGGATAAGGGAGCATGAATAGATCAACGAAAGGAGGCACCTTTGAATGGTGTCTCTTTTTCTATGAAAACATTATCTGGAGAGGAACATATCTCCAGAAGACCATGTTTATTCTTCCACTGGAAGGGTAGTTTGTAAGTGGATTTGTTTACATAGTAAACAGCATTACAAAACAGGTGGAGAGGGTTGAGAGAATGAGTAATGATCGTCATGGCAAGGTGAACGGGAATAGCAAGGATGAACAGCTGGAACAGTACCGTGTGGATGATAAGGATAAGCATCTCACCACGAATCAGGGCCTGAAGGTATCGGAAGATGAATTTTCCCTCAAGGCGGGGGAACGCGGTCCGACCCTGATCGAAGATTTCCACTTCCGTGAAAAGATGACACACTTTGACCACGAGCGGATCCCGGAGCGCATCGTCCATGCCAGGGGCTATGCCGCACACGGTGAGTTCGAAGTGTATGAATCGATGAAAGACTATACAATGGCGAAATTCCTTCAGGATCCGTCGGTGAAGACGCCGGTATTCGTGCGCTTTTCCACGGTGGCAGGATCGAAGGGATCTGCTGAAACCGTGCGGGATGCCCGTGGATTCGCCACGAAGTTCTATACAGAAGAAGGGAATTATGATCTTGTTGGGAACAACATCCCTGTCTTCTTCATCCAGGATGCCATAAAATTCCCTGATTTCGTCCACGCGGTGAAGCCTGAGCCTCATAATGAAATGCCACAGGCGGCTTCAGCCCATGATACATTCTGGGATTTCGTCGCCAACAACCAGGAATCTGCGCATATGGTCATGTGGGCCATGTCGGATCGTGCCATTCCCAGAAGTCTCCGCATGATGGAGGGCTTTGGCGTCCATACGTTCCGCTTTGTCAACGATGAAGGGAAGGCGCACTTTGTGAAGTTCCACTGGAAGCCGGTCCTCGGGACACATTCCCTTGTGTGGGATGAAGCACAAAAGATCAACGGGAAGGATCCTGACTTCCATCGCCGCGATCTTTATGAATCCATCGAGAACGGAGACTATCCGGAATTCGAACTTGGCGTTCAGCTCATCAAGCAGGAAGACGAATTCAACTTCGACTTCGACGTATTGGATCCGACGAAGCTGTGGCCGGAAGAAGATGTACCGGTCAAGATCATCGGGAAGATGACCCTCAATCGCAACGTGGACAACGTTTTCGCCGAAACGGAGCAGGTGGCATTCCATCCGGGATCTGTCGTTCCGGGTATCGACTTTTCAAACGACCCGCTGCTTCAGGGTAGGCTCTTCTCCTACACGGATACGCAGCTCATCCGTCTGGGCGGACCGAACTTCCACGAACTCCCGATCAACCGTCCTGTCTGCCCGTTCCATAATAATCAGCGGGATGGTTACGGCCGCCAGACGATCAACCGCGGTCAGGTGAGCTATCACAAAAACTCACTCGCCAATAATACCCCGGCACCGGCAAGTCCGGAGGAGGGTGGCTATGTCCACTACCAGGAGAAGGTCGAGGGTCATAAGGTCAGGGCGAGGAGTGAGAGCTTCAAAGACCATTTCTCCCAGGCGACGATGTTCTGGAACAGCATGAGCCGCCCGGAAAAGGAACACATCATCCAGGCGTTCAGCTTTGAGCTAGGGAAAGTGGAGAGTGTGGACGTAAGGAAGCAGATTGTGGCCATGTTTGCCAACGTCAGTAAGGAACTCGCAGCAGGCTTTGCGGAACAGATCGGGCTTGAAGCTCCTGAGGATGCCGGTTCTACTGTATCCAAATCATCTCCCGCACTCAGCCAGGAAAACACGAAGAAGAAGCCTCAGACCAGAAAAGTCGGTGTGATCGTGACGGGAGGTTTCAATAGTGAAGTATCCGTCATCCTGAACGCTCTTAAAGAAGAAGGGGTGCAGCCGGAGATCATATCCGGAAAGCTCGGTGTTGTCAAAGGAGCTGACGGGGCGGAGGTTGAAGTGGATCATACGTTCCTTACAGGGGAATCGGTCCTGTTCGACAGTATCTTCCTCGCCGGTGGAACCGAAGTAGATAAGAAGTTTACTAATGAAACACAGTATTTCGTGAAGGAAGCATTCTCCCACTTCAAACCGATCGGTGCCGTCCATGAAGGTTCTGAATGGCTTGCTTCTGCCGGTATCGAGGAAGGTGCGGGTGTCGTTACGAATGGAGGAGATGATTTCTCCAGACGCTTCATCACCGCCATTTCCGAACACCGCCACTGGGATCGTGAAGTAGTTTAAATAAGAAAAAAATCGTGAGACTGGAACAGAAGTGTTTTAGTCATAGTATAACCCGAAAGCAAGTGCCTCTGATCAGGCACATGCTTTCGGGTTTTTCATTTGTTTCATGAGCAGAAAGAACCTAAACTGATATGTTTTCATTATGGATAAAGGTGCCTATCCCAATCTGAAGGGGCCAGCGTCAAAGGAGTCCTCTCAATCTATGCTGATGTCTATTTTCGCCCGTTTTACTAGAAATAGGCTTCTATCAGATGCGAAACTACCAGTTCTACATAGAATAACGTTGTAAGGTGATTTACTAGAAAAGAACAAGGAGGTGACTGGATATGGGTTACTCAAAATCTCAACCGAGCACTGAATTTGATTTCTACAGCCTTTTGTTGGTGATTCTTGTAGCTGCGTTCCTTATCACGCTTGCTATTGCCCCTCTTGCGGCACTAGTAATCGGAATTGCGCTACTTGTATTGTTAGTGGTAGGCGAGTTGTAAGAATGACACTCCTGAAGATGGGACAGGCTCCCTTCTTCAGGAGCTATTAAGAAGACCTTGAAGGGAGGAATGGAGAATGAGCGAAAAAGGAAATCCACTTGAAGGATTATTCGATATGATCAATAAAGTATCGAAGGATCAAGGTCAATCCATCGATATGGATACATTGAAGGAGCAGATGAATTCCATCATGAATGAAGACAGTCTGAAAAACCTGATGAAGGGAACAGGGCTGGGATCAACGGAAAATCTCCTGGGTATGGCAAAGAATTTCGATATCTCATCCATGCTGAACAATGTCATGAGCAAACGGATGAACCGTGGCGCAGTCAATGTAAACGCGGATATCGAGAAGATGAAATCCGATATTCAAATGATCAAGAAGTATATCAAATCAAATAACTGGGAGCAATGGTACTAAAATTCTCCTGTAAAAAGGATTCACATAGATGAATGATCTCTGATAAAGCAGGGATCATTTTTATTTTGGTTTCAATGTCAGAATTTTCTTTCGTCTAACCTTGTCTTATTGTATACTTGTATTACAAGTTTTGAAGCGCTTACATAAAGGAAGGTGGGAAATCATTTATGAAGAAATGGAAGATCATCCTTAGTGTCGTGTTTATCTTCATTGCAGCGGTGGTGGGGGTCAGAACCGCTGAAGGCAACAAGGGGAAAAAGTTCGTTTCAGTTGCGACTGCTTCAACGGGCGGAACCTATTACCCGATTGGTGTCGGGATGGCGAATATCTGGAGCAGCCATTTAAAAGGGGAAAAGGTTCAAGCAAGCGGGCAATCGTCTGCCGGGTCCATTGAGAACATTGAATTGCTCCGGGAAGGGGAAGCGCAGCTTGCCATTTTGCAAGGATTGATTTCCACCCAGGCTTATGAAGGGGAGAGCACGTTCTCAGGCAAGCCCTATAAAGATCTTCGGTCAGTCGCCATGCTGTGGCCGAATGTCGAACATTTTGTGCTCATGAATAACAAGGTAAAATCGGGAACGATCGAGGATATCAAGGGAACAAGGTTTTCCGTAGGACCGCAGGCAAGCGGTACAGAACAGTCTACGCTGGTGATGATGGAAGGTTTGGACCTATCCAAAAAAGATATCTCCCCTGAGTATCTCGGATACAGCGATACGGTGTCCGCCATGAGGGACGGGCGTCTGGATGGTGGATCACTGCCTGCCGGCATACCGATTTCCGCCGTTACGGATATGTACGCAAGCAACGTCAAAGCCACTGTTCTTGAAGTGACGGATGAAGAACTGGATGCGATCAATGAGGTCTCGAACAGCTGGTATCGTTATACGATTCCGGGCGGTACGTATCCGAGAATCGATGAAGACATTCAAACGATCGCGCAGCCTAATCTTCTCTCCACCACAAAGGAAATCGATGAAGAGACCATCTATCTGTTGACAAAGACCCTTTATGAAAACCTGGATGAAATGTACGAGGTTCACAGTTCAGCAAAAGATATGACGCTTGAAACGGCTCTCGACGGGGTCACGGTCCCTCTCCATGCAGGGGCATATAAATATTTCAAAGAAGCTGGTTTGGATATTCCGGAAGAATTGATTCCACCGGAAGCACAATAAAGGGAGGAAGTGAAGTCAATGTCAACGAATACGGAAGCA
Organism: Rossellomorea marisflavi; assembly: GCF_001274775.1. Classification (GTDB taxonomy): domain Bacteria; phylum Bacillota; class Bacilli; order Bacillales; family Bacillaceae_B; genus Rossellomorea; species Rossellomorea marisflavi. The sequence goes on along the minus strand of NZ_LGUE01000004.1, from coordinate 37,406 downwards.
GTGAATCTTGACAAGGAAGCAGGGGGCGGGGCAAGGGAACTGACTGGCATATATAAGACCATCGCCGGATCGGTTGCCGTGCTGTTCTCGATCTTTGCCATCTATACAAATGGTTTATCCAACATACAGGAAATCTATCGGAATCTGATCTTCCTCGGTCTACTTTTACTTCTAACGTTCTTTTTCTATCCTTCAGGAAAGAAGGCAAGCAATTCACGTTTCACCCTCCCGGATTATATTTTTATCGGTCTTTCTCTGGCGGGGATCGGGTATCTTCTGTTCAATTATTCTGTTATTCACGTTGATCGTGCCTCACAGGCGATTACCATCGATTATGTATTTGCAGGGATCACGATCATCGTCCTGTTGGAGGCAGCGCGCAGGGCGGTCGGCGCTTTCATTCCGATCCTCTGTCTCATCACCATCGCCTATGCCCTGTTTGGCACCTATTTTCCGTGGATATTCGGTCACGCAGGCTTCTCGCTCGAACGTCTGTTGTACCGGCTTTATATGACAACGGAAGGAATCCTAGGGCTGACGCTTTCTACTGCTTCCACCTTCATCGTCATGTTCATCCTGTTCGGTGCATTCCTGTCCGTGAGTGGGGCGACACAACTGTTCAATGATCTTGCTCTGGCCATTGCCGGAAGAAGACGTGGAGGACCTGCCCAAGTCGCAGTGTTATCAAGTGCATTGACGGGGTCATTAAGTGGATCGGCAGTTGCCAATGTGGCTACAACGGGCACATTCACCATTCCTTTGATGAAATCAATTGGATTGAAACCAAAAACAGCCGGAGCAGTGGAAGCTGCGGCCTCCACGGGAGGAATGATCATGCCTCCCATCATGGGGGCAGCGGCGTTCATCATGGCCGGGTTCCTCGGGATCTCTTACACAACGGTCATCCTGGCTGCCATCATCCCGAGCTTCCTATACTATATCGCCTTGATCTTCGCCATTGATTTTGAAGCGAAGAAACTAGGTTTGAAAGGTATTGCAAAAGAAAATATACCGGATGTCGTGAAAATCTTAAAGGAAAGAGGAGTTCTCCTCATTCCGATCCTTGTGGTCATCGGAACACTTTTGGCAGGTAAGACGGCATTATTCGCTGGGTTCTCCGGGATCGGGGCCGTCATCCTTGCAAGCTGGATCGCAAAGGACAAAACCTCCAGGATCACATTCAGGAAAACGATCCAGGCCTTCATTGACGGGGGCAGGGGGACCATACAGGTGGGGATTGCCTGTGCCGCCATTGGAATCATCATCTGTGTAGTGACGATGACGGGCATCGGTTCGACGCTCGCCTTTAACATTGTAGAGTTGACAGGTGGCAAGCTTTGGCTCGTTCTCATTGTCGTGATGATTACCTGTATCGTGCTGAGTATGGGTCTTCCATCAACAGCGCTTTATATCGTAGTAGCCGTAACCGCTGCCCCGGCTCTTGTAGCAGCTGGTGTAGCACCCATTGCAGCCCATTTCTTTGTGTTTTGGTTCGGTGCCTTATCCAATATCACGCCCCCTGTAGCCCTCGCTTCATACACGGCCGCAGGAATTGCCAGGGCCAACGCCATGCAAACATCCTGGGAGGCGCTTAGGATATCACTCCCGGGATTCATCATTCCATTTATGATCGCCTATAACCCGATTCTTCTTTTACAGCCGGCTCAAGACGGGGAATTGCTGAGTGTGTTTTCCATTGCCATCGTTGTCATCACGAGTACCATCGGGGTGTACGCCCTTGCGAGTTCACTGGGGAATTTCCTGATTACCAGGCTTGCACTCCTTGAACGTTGCCTGCTCTTTATGGGGGCATTGCTTTTGATCAAGCCAGGCCTTCTGACAGACGCTGCAGGGTTGGTGGTGTGCGGTTTGACGATCCTGTATCATGTGCTGACGCACAAAAAGCGCAGTTCCTACGAAGTGGCTGCGTGACGGATATGACTGATAAGTAGTATCTTCAAAAAAAGGATCCGGACTTGCCCTCATTCATACGTAATGAAGGAGGGTGTCCGGATCCTTTTCGTGTTATAAGTTAAATTTTTCTGAATACTCTATCCATTGAAGGATGGATGTTGTATACTTGTAATACAAGTTGTTCGCTAAAGGAGCTTTCATATGATATCACCGATTGAAAGAAAAAAAGTATCTGAACAAGTCCTTGATGAGTTGAAAAGGATGATTAAGGATAAAGAATTCCCACCGAATTCAAAGCTTCCATCTGAGAATGAACTGGCAGGCATGTTCGGGGTCAGTCGTTCTCCGATACGGGAAGCGCTGAGAGTACTTCAGGCAGGGGGGATGGTAGAGTCGAGGCAAGGTGGAGGGAGCTACGTGAGAGAGGTAAACCTTGCGAATATGCTCGATCCGGTCACTTTCGATTTCATCCATATCGATCAGGTCTATGACCTTCTGGAGATGCGTACCGTCGTAGAGACCGAGGCCGCCTCTTTTGCAGCCATGAGGAGGAGTGAAGATGAACTGGAGGCTATCCGGAAGGCGCTTGATCTGTTCGCAGAAAAGATGGAAGACGAAACGTCTGTCGGATCCGAAGCAGACTTCGCTTTCCACCATGAAATCGTGAAAGCTTCGGGGAATCGCTTCCTCCTGCAATCAGTCGAGGGGCTTAGGGGACTCTACGAGAGGGCTCTGACCTTTTCATTGAAGCAGAATGTCGGCCTCGCCAGGAAGAGGCAGCAAATCTATGAAGAGCACGTGAAGATCTATGAGGCCATTGAACGGCAGGATGAGAAAGCAGCAGCTTACTATATGAAGAGGCATCTGCTCAACGCCAGAATCAAACTGGGAGATAAGCGGATCAATCCGTTGAATGAAAGCATGGATTAATCCGGAAAGGGGGGTCGGAAAATGGAACTGACGATGGAATGCCGTCAAGAACTCAAAGCAACTATGAAGGATCCAAAAAGATGCCTCGAGGATGCGGCCGATCTTTATAGCTATTCCTATGATGCATCATTCGGAATTTTTCAGCCGGATCTTGTCCTCCAGCCGATTTCTACGGAAGAGACGGCTGCAATCGTGAAAATCGCGAACGTTCACCGTGTGCCGCTGTACCCGAGGGGAAGGGGAACATCCTTGAGTGGTGGCCCCCTTGCCGTCCATGGGGGTGTCGTACTCGATTTTTCCCTTTGGGATCACAAGCTTGAGATCCACCCTGATGATATGATTGCCATCGTTTCACCGGGAGTGCTGACCGGGTCAATCGACACCGCAGCCGGTAAGCACGGGCTTATGTATCCTCCTGATCCGAGCTCGGCTCATGTGTCCACCATTGGAGGAAATCTCGCCGAGAATTCCGGTGGACCGAGGGGATTGAAGTATGGGGTGACGAAGGACTATGTCATCGGTCTTGAGGTGGTCACTCCAGAGGGGGAAGTGATCAGGACCGGTGGGAGGACGGTGAAAAATGTAACCGGTTACGATTTGACCAAGCTCATTGTCGGGTCGGAAGGGACCCTTGGAATCGTGACAGAGGCCATCTTGAAGCTCATTCCGAAACCCGTGGCGACGAAGACCGCCCTCATTCCTTTCAAGGACCTGGTCGATTCCGGCAGGGCCATTTCAAAAATCCTCACATCGGGCATCCTTCCTTCAAAGATGGAGATCATGGACCAGGCATCCGTCCTTGCAGTCGAGGAATATGAGCCCCTGGGACTTCCAATCCATGTTGAAGCGGTCCTCCTCCTGGAGCTTGATGGCCATCCCGAAGCCATAGCCCATGAGATGGAGGTCGTTGAAAAGGTATGCATAGCTGCAGGAGCTGAAGAGGTGAAAGTTGCCCGGGATGCCATAGAAGAACGTGAGCTGTGGAAAGCGAGAAAACTTGTTTCCCCAGCGATTGTCAGGATCAAACCAACAAAGATATCGGAAGATGCAACGGTTCCCCGCAGCAAGATCCCTGAGATGTTCAAACGTTTAAAAATCATAAGGGACACATTTGGGGTTCATCTGGTGGTGTTCGGACACGCCGGGGATGGAAACCTTCACCCGAATATCATTGCAGATCAGAGGGATCCCGAGGAAATGCGCCGCGTGGAAGAAGCAGTCGGGGAGATCTTCAAAGCAGCGGTGGAACTTGGGGGAACCCTATCAGGTGAACACGGGATCGGGGTCATGAAATCCCCCTTCATGGAAATGGAAGTAGGTAAGGAAGGACTCGACATGATGCACCGGATCAAACGCGCATGGGATCCGAATAACATCCTTAATCCTGGCAAAATCTTCCCCGAACCGGGTCAGAGGCTGGTGTTGTCATGAGTAGTACAACCGATTTGAAATCGTCACTTGCTTATGATGAAACCTTCGACTGCGTCCAATGTGGATACTGCCTGCCATCCTGCCCTACATATATCACGATGAAGAAAGAAACCCATTCCCCTCGTGGAAGGATCAATCTGGTGAAGATGGCAGCTGAAGGAAGGATCTCCATTGACGATCTGGCGGGCCCGATGGAGCTCTGTCTGGGATGCAGGGCGTGCGAACCGGCATGCCCAACCAATGTCCAGTACGGCAAGATAATGGAATCTGCCCTCAGCACGGTTTCTGCTTATCGAAAAGAATATGAAACGATGAAGGAAAAGACGATAAAAAAGGTGCTGTTCCATCATGTATTCCCGAAGCGGAATGTCCTGGGCTTCATCGGATCGGGTCTCCACTGGTATCAGTCATGGCATCTCGATGACCTGGTCAAAAAGCTGAATCTTACAAGGATCCTCCCTGAATCAATGAGGGAAATGGAGGCAATCATGCCTGAGGTCCTCTCCGGTAAACGAAAAGAAGAAACCATGGCGGTCAAAGAAGGGGAGACCCGCTTCAAAGTCGCCTTTTTCACAGGGTGTGTCATGGACACTTTCTTCAGGAAAGTCAATGATCTCAGTATGAAGCTTCTCACGGCATCGGGCTGTGAGGTTCACTTCATTGAAGAGCAAACATGCTGCGGTGCGCTTCATCAGCATAGTGGTGAAAGGGACAAAGCAAGAAAGCTCGCAATGGCCAATATTGAGGCGTTTGAAAAACTGGATGTGGATTTCGTCGTGAACAGCATAGGAGGGTGCGGTGCAGCCATGGTGGAATACCATCATCTTTTCGAGGTGGGGGACCCATGGTATGACCGGGCAAAGCAATTCGCTTCAAAATCGAAGGATATCAGTGCGATCCTTCGCCAGGTAGATCTTCCTTTCAAGGAAAGGTCTCCTCTGAACGTTGCCTATCAGCCTTCCTGTCACTTAACGAACGTCCAGCGTGTCGCGGACGAACCGCTGGAACTCATCTCGAGGATCCCGGGGGTTAAGTTCCTCCCGTATCCCGATATGAAGATGTGCTGTGGATCAGCTGGCATCTATAATCTGGTGCATTATGAAGAATCCATGGACATCCTGGACATGAAAATGAAAAATATTCGGTCGGTCAGGCCGGATGTGATCCTCACGTCTAATCCAGGTTGCCATCTCCAGATGCTCCTGGGGGTCAAAAGAGAAGGTCTTGAAGGCAAAATCAAGGTCATGCATCTCGTCGAATTGCTGGCAGAGTCCTGCAACATCCATTAAGAAAGGCAGTGTTCATATGTATGATTTCATCATCGTAGGCGCAGGAATCGTCGGTCTTTCCGTCGGACTCGCCATACACGAAAAGAACCCGGGAAGCAAGATTGTCCTGATCGATAAAGAAAAAGAAGTGGCTTCTCACCAGACGGGGCATAATAGCGGGGTCATCCACTCAGGGATTTACTATAAGCCTGGCAGTTATAAAGCCCTTTTTGCCAGACAGGGAAGCCGTTCCATGACTGAATTTTGCAGGGAGCATCAGATTGAGCACGATATCTGTGGAAAGGTCATCGTAGCAGCAAATGAGGCGGAGATCCCTCATCTGGAAAATCTCTATCAACGGGGCCTTCAGAATGAACTGAGTATCACGAGGCTCACAAAAGAAGAACTGCTCGAAAAGGAACCCCATGTCAACGGCGTCGGAGCCATCCATGTCCCCATGGCAGGCATCGTGAATTACAGGAAGGTATCAGAAAAAATGGCCGAAATCCTTACAGATAATAATGGAGAGATCAAACTCTCGAAAGAGGTCAGGACGATAGAGGAAGGAAAAGATGAAGTCGTGGTTGAAACCGACCGGGAAACGATCAGAGGCAGGTATCTCATCAACTGCGCGGGTCTCCAGAGCGACAGGATTGCCAATATGACCGGCTATCACGTCGACATGAAAATCGTTCCCTTCCGTGGTGAGTACTACAAGCTGAAAGAGGATAAAAAAGTCCTCGTGAACAACTTGATCTACCCTGTACCGAATCCGGACTTCCCATTCCTCGGTGTCCACTTCACCCGAATGATCGGAGGGGCAGTCGACGTAGGACCCAATGCGGTCCTTAGCCTGAAGCGGGAAGGATATCGGAAGACAGATTTTCATCTGAAGGATTTTGCAGAAGTGGTGACCTACCCTGGATTCTGGAAGATTGCGTCAAAATATATGAAGGAAGGGATGGGGGAGATGATGCGCTCTTTCAGCAAGAAAAAATTTGTTGAAAATGTACAGGTGCTCATGCCTGCAATCCAAGAAGCCGACCTGGTACCCGCAGATGCGGGAGTCCGCGCTCAAGCGTTGACCAGTGACGGCGAGCTCGTGGACGACTTCTTCATCGTGAATGGAAAAAGAAGCATCCATGTCTGCAACGCGCCCTCCCCAGCCGCAACTGCCTCCCTTGAAATCGGAAAGGAAGTCGTACGGAAGATACCGTCTGACCATTTCGAACGAAGCAAACAGTTTTCATAATCTTGGCATGTACGAACCGTCATCTTTCCATGGCGGTTTTTTTGATGAGCAAAAACCTTGAGAGAAAATCAACGTGGTCTTATACTGGTTCTCACACTCCATGGCAGTGTCGGAGTGACATCAAAAATTTGAGCAAAAACCTTGAAAGTCAAAAAAGGTCAGAGTATACTATGTTCATAAGGTCAAAGTTAGTCAAAGTCAAATGAGACCTTAACTATATATGAATTTGAACAGGAGGTCTTACACAATGAAATGTGAAGTTTGTCAACAACATCAGGCAACCATTGAATTGTTTACTCAAGTGAACGGAACGAAATCCAAAGTGCATATGTGTTCAACATGCTTTCAACAGCAGACCGCACCTTCTGGAATGCACGGTGGATTCCCGTTCGATGAATTATTTAAAGGCATGAATATCGGAGGCAGCCAGCAGTCGGGTTTCAAGTCCGGACAAGGAAGCCAGCCGCAGACGCAACAGAGGGGCGGAGGGATGCTCGACCAATTCGGACGCAATGTGACGGATGGAGCAAGAGCTGGACTGATCGACCCTGTCATCGGACGCGACAAAGAAGTCGACCGGGTGATCGAAATCCTGAATCGCCGCAACAAAAACAATCCGGTCCTCATCGGGGAACCGGGTGTAGGTAAGACGGCTATCGCGGAAGGTCTTGCATTGAAAATCGTCGCTGGAGACGTGCCTTCGAAATTAATGAATAAAGAAGTCTATGTCATGGATGTCGCCTCCCTTACAGCGGGAACAGGTGTGAGAGGTTCGTTTGAAGAGCGCCTGAAAGGTATCATCAATGAGCTTCAAAACCGTAAAAACGTCATGCTCTTCATCGATGAGATCCACCAGCTGGTTGGTGCAGGATCTGCAGAAGGAAGCATGGATGCAGGAAATATCCTGAAACCTGCCCTCGCCCGTGGTGAGCTTCAGGTCATAGGAGCGACAACCCTTAAAGAATACCGCCAGATCGAAAAAGACGCGGCTCTCGAACGCCGCTTCCAACCCGTGATGGTCAACGAGCCTTCACTTGAGGAATCCATTGAAATCCTGAAAGGCCTCAAGGATAAATACGAAGCGTACCATAAAGTCACATTCACGGATGAAGCCCTTGAAGCTTGTGTGAAGCTCTCACACCGCTATATCCAGGATCGCTTCCTTCCTGATAAGGCAATCGACCTCATGGACGAAGCCGGTTCGAAAGTGAACTTGCTGTCGGAAGGAAAAGATACAGCCGAACTTCATCAAAAGCTGAGTGACATCAAAGTGAAAAAAGAGCAGGCTACAAAAGCAGAGAACTATGAAGAAGCAGCCCGACTGAGAGATCAGGAAGCGGCTATTGAAAAACGGTTGGATGAGGGACATCAAACACATGATGCCACTGTCGAAACCGAGCTTATTCAATCGCTGGTGGAATCTAAGACAGGTATTCCTGTCGGCAAGCTCCAAAGCGACGATCGTGAGCGCATGAAATCACTTGAAGAAAATCTTGCCGGCAAAGTCATCGGCCAAGAGGAAGCCGTGAAAAAAGTGGCTAAAGCCATCCGCCGCAGCCGTGCAGGACTGAAGGCGAAGCATCGTCCAATCGGTACATTCCTCTTCGTCGGCCCTACAGGTGTCGGGAAAACCGAGCTCACGAAGACCCTTGCAGAAGAACTCTTCGGCTCCAAAGAAGTGATGCTCCGACTCGACATGAGTGAGTATATGGAGAAGCACTCTGTTTCAAAACTTATCGGATCACCGCCTGGATATGTCGGTCATGAGGAATCAGGGCAGCTTACGGAAAAGGTAAGGCGGAACCCGTATTCCATCATCCTTCTTGATGAAATCGAAAAAGCGCACCCAGACGTACAGCATATGTTCCTGCAAATCCTCGAAGATGGTCGTTTAACTGATAGCCAGGGCAGGACAGTCAGTTTCAAGGATGCTGTCATCATCATGACAAGCAACGCCGGAGTGACGGATGTGAAGGAAAAAGTCGTCGGTTTCGATACAGGTGGAACGGATGCCATCAAAGAAACCAACATTCTGACCTCTCTCGGAGCATACTTCAAACCGGAATTCTTGAACCGCTTCGACAGCATCATCCAGTTCCAATCACTCGAAAAAGAAGAACTTCTTACGATTCTCGACCTTATGCTCGATGATCTAAGGAAGGATTTATCCGAACAAGGCATCTCCATTACGGTCGACGTAGCCGCCAAGGAAAAACTGGTGGACCTTGGTTATCATCCTGCATTCGGTGCACGTCCTCTCCGCCGCGTCATCCAAGAACAGGTGGAAGATCGCATCGCCGATCTCCTTCTTGACGAAGATGGTGTGAAGGAAGTAAATGTGTCTGTGAAAGATGACAACATTATCGTCGGCTCATAAAGACAAAAAGGCGTATCGGTTTGGCCGATACGCCTTTTCTTGCAGAGAATTATTGCTGCTCCAATAGTTTATGAATGGCCTGCGCCACCCCGTGATCCGTATTCCGGCCGGTTACCCAGTCTGCCGCCTCCTTGACTGCTTCCTGTGCATTGCCCATGGCGACACCGATCCCGGCTTCACGAATCATGGCCATGTCATTCAGGCTGTCTCCGCAGGCCATCACTTGGTCCATGGATAGTCCGAGCCATTCACATACCTTGACGAGTGCTGCGGCCTTGTTCACACCGGCTGGATTGATTTCGATATTGGTCGGGCTTGAGTTCGAAACTTCGAGTGCTTCGTTATTCATGAGCTCGTCCAATACGACCTTCCTGACTTCATCATCCTTGATATCAAAGCCGAATTTGAGCCAATTATAATCTTCAATCTTACCATCGAATGGATTATGGCTGTTAAAAAGGCCTTGAGAAGTGGAAGACCAGAAGTAAACACTATCCTTATCGTGGGTTTCCTTCAGTTTCCAAAGGTCCTTCACAAGCTCGGTATCCAAAGGAGAACCGTGGACAAGATTATACTCCTTGTCGTAGATCTCCCCGCCGTTAACGGTCACAAGGTAAGAGGATCTGCCGAGCTGATCCGAAATATCGCGGCACGTGCGCAAAGAGCGGCCCGTACTCAATACAACATGGATGCCTTTTTCTTTGGCGAGCTCAATAGCCTTCTCATTCTCCGGAGAGACCATTCCCTCGTCATTTACAAGCGTCCCGTCCATATCGAGAGCGATCAATTTAATATCTGTTGGCATAGACAATCACGTCCTTCTTAGAATTCTTCTCTAGTGTAATACAAAAACCACCATCCATCTAGGAAAGAAGCTTTAGTGAGAGAGTAAAACAGTATAGAATAAAGAAAAGCAGAGGGCGCTCGCAATGAGGCGACAAGCATAAGACAAGCAAGCCGGAAAGGCGTTCTTTGCCTTTTTGGATTGTTTGGCTTATGACCTCGAGCCTCAAGCGCCCGGAGCTGGACAATAAAGAAAAGCGGAGGCGGGTAGGGATGACCCGACAAGCATAAGGCGAGGAACCCGGAAAGGCGTTCTGTGCCTTTTTGGGTACCTTGCCTTATGACCTCGAGGGTCAACCCGCTGGAGCTGGACAAAAAGAAAAGCGGAGGCGGGTAGGGATGACCCGACAAGCATAAGGCGAGGAACCCGGAACGAGGTCCTGTGCCCTACCGGCTTTCAACCTCGAGCAGCAAGATCCAACATTTCAAAGAATAATCAATACATGACAAAACCCTCGAAAGGAAGACCCAATGAATCCTTCAAATCAAAAAAATTCTTGGAAGCATCTATTCACACTGATCCGTGAAACGAAACCGCTCAAAGTATTATTTGGCATTTCCCTTGGGCTTAGTCTCCTGACGACGCTGGCAGGACTTGCCATCCCGCTGCTTACAAGCAAGCTTATCGATGATTTCAGCTTAGACTCACTGAGCAGGGGAGTGATCATCGCGATGATTGCAGCCTTTTTCATTCAGGCACTTGCTGGTGGTGTCTCGGTCTATCTTCTCGCCAAGGTAGGTCAGCACGTCATTGCCTCCCTGCGTGAAAAGCTTTGGAGTAAACTGTTGACGCTGCCGGTCCCTTATTACGATACACATGAAACGGGAGACTCCGTGAGCAGGATGACCAACGATACAGGAGTCATTAAAAACCTGATCACAGAGCATCTCACCGGATTCATTACAGGAATCATTTCGGTTGCCGGGGCAATCATCGTCCTCTTTTACCTCGATTGGCCATTGACCCTAGTGATGTTTTCCATCATCCCCCTCGCTCTCCTGTTCCTGATTCCGGTTGGCAAGAAGATGGCGGAGATTTCAAGGGGCATCCAAGGTGAAACGGCCAGCTTCTCAGCCAACCTTACCCGTGTCCTTTCTGAAATAAGGCTGGTCAAATCTTCGAATGCAGAAAGCATTGAATTCCATAAAGGGAAAGACGGCATCAGGAAGCTTTACCGGTTGGGGATAAAGGAAGGAATCATTCAGTCCCTCATGTCACCTGTCGTCTCATCCATGATCATTATCGTACTTGTCTTGATCATCGGGTTCGGTGGTATTCGCGTAACGTCCGGTGCCATGACGGCAGGTGAACTAGTGGCATTTTTCATATATCTGTTCCAGATCATCATGCCTATCACACAGATCATCGTCTTTTTCACCCAGTTCCAAAAAACAGTGGGGGCAACGGAAAAAGTCTTATCGATCCTTCAGCTAAAGGAGGAGCGCCTCGATGAAGGGGTTGAGGTGAAGAGTCTGGATGAGGCTCTCGTCCTTGAAGATGTATCATTTGGGTACGAGCCCGACGAAATGGTTCTTAAAGAAGTAAATATCATGGCCGAGAAAGGAAAGGTCACAGCCATCGTTGGACCGAGCGGAAGCGGAAAGACTACGTTATTCTCCTTGATTGAACAATTCTACCGCCCCCAACACGGTTCCATCCGTTTTGGTGAGACGCCTATCAGCACCTTCTCCCTGAAGACATGGAGAAGCATGCTGGGATACGTTTCCCAGGATAGTCCGATCTATTCAGGATCTATCCGGGATAATATCGCTTATGGGCTTGAAGGAGAAATACCCGAAGAAAGAATGATCGAAGCCGCAAGGATGGCATTTGCCCATGACTTCATCAAGGAACTTCCAGATGCGTACGACACGGAAGTAGGGGAGCGTGGGATCAAGCTTTCAGGTGGTCAGCGCCAGCGTATTGCCATTGCGAGGGCGCTTCTCAGGGACCCCGATATCCTCATGCTCGATGAAGCGACATCGAGTCTCGATAGTCAGTCTGAGATCGTTGTACAGGAAGCGCTCAAGAACCTCATGAAAGGGAGGACGACGATCGTGATCGCTCATCGCCTATCAACCATTGTCGACTCCGACCAGATCATCTTCCTTGAGAAAGGGAAGGTGACAGGTAGCGGCAATCACGAAGAACTATTTGCTTCACACGCATTGTACCGTGATTTTGCCAAGCAGCAGCTGAGGATCGGGGAACGTGAGGGGTTGCAGCATTGAAGCCATTCACGCAACGTGCAGTCAGCATTATCAAATCGATACCGAAAGGAAGGGTCATGACCTATGGACAGGTTGCTGCGCACGCGGGTAGTCCCCGGGGAGCAAGACAGGTGGTCAGGATCCTGCATTCCATGAGTGCAAAGCACGGGTTACCATGGCATCGGGTCTTGAATGGGAAGGGGGAGATCAGTCTGGGAGGAGAAGAAGGGCAGCATCAAATGGACGCTCTTCGCCAGGAAGGGATCCTCTTTCAGAACGGGACAGTCAATCTCGATCACTACCACTATGAGCCGCTGCCTTTTGAAGAGGAATAAAGGAAAGCCCCCGCTCACAAACGTGAGCGGGGGCTTCTGTCGTATGATGGTGCTATTTCTTCGCCCGGGCACGCTGATTGGCAGCGTTGGCGCGGGCCTGGGCTTCTAGATCGGCCTGGTCGGCAAGTTCACGTGAGAACTCTTCGTCGACGCCCATTTTATTCTGGGCCGGAGTCTGAGGCAATGAATTAGCATTCTTATCACGATTCTTATGCGATCTTCCCAATCGAAACATCCCCTTATCATACTTAGTCGGTACAAGCGCTGGCGCCTGTACGTATAGTATGGGTCAGTGTCACCCATTTTAATAAGGGAAAATTTCCTAGCGGTTTCGTTTCGGCGTATAGCCTGCAGCCCGGTCAGCTGCCTTGAACTGATGGGAATAGGTGACCTGTTGAGCAGAGGTCAGTGTGGCCTTGTTTTGATCGCCCTTTTTCTTGTCCATATCTGTACACCCCTTCCATTAAAACCTACTACCATCTTTTCCTTGAAGAGGAAGGGGTATACGTATTCTACTTATAAATGGCCTGAAGTGCTTCCTTCAAATCAGGGTATTCAAATTCAAATCCGTGATTCAAAAGGACTTCTGGAATGACTTTCTGTCCGTCCAGTACGAGGGTGCTCATGTCCCCCATGGCTGCTTTGAGAGCCAGGGAAGGAACCGGCAGCCAATGAGGCCTTCCGAGTACCTCGCCAAGTACCTTTCCAAACTCATTCATCTGAAGCGGGTGGGGTGCCGTCAGATTGACAGGGCCTTCAATGTCTTCGTGTTGGAGGGTGTAGGAGATCCCCTTGGCGATATCCTGTATATGGATCCACGACATCCATTGTTCCCCGCTTCCGACTGGGCCTCCGGCGAAGAGCTTATAAGGAATGGCCATCTTTGGCAGAGCTCCGCCGCCTTTTCCCAACACGATCCCGAATCGCATGAAAGCGACACGGAGACCCATCTCCCTGGCCCTTCCTGCTTCGCGCTCCCATATCTGGACCGTTTGTCCGAGGAAATCCTCACTTTGTTCGGTAGAAGCTTCTGTATAGGTCCTGGATACAGAAGAAGGATAGATTCCGATGGCGCTCGCATTGATGAAGGACGCCGGCTTGTTTTCCAGATTCCGTATGATCCGCAGTGCTTCCTGTGTGGCCTCGATCCTGCTTGCGAGGATCCTGCGCTTTCGTTCTTCCGTCCATCTGCCGCTGTTGATTGATTCACCTGCCAGGTTGATGAAGGCATTGATTCCGTCAAGGTGCGTTTCAGGAGTGGCTCCTTCGGTCATCCAGCCGATAAAGGTTATGTTTTCGTGCGCGGATTGCTTGTCAGGGTTTCGGGTCAAGATGAATAGTTCGTGCCCATGCTTGAGAAGTTCCTCTGATAACACGTTCCCCACAAATCCTGTCCCGCCGGTAATCGCGATTTTCATGATCATCCCTCCAGTTAATACTTATTATTTTACCTCTTTGCAGAATTAAAAACATAAAGGATGTGTTACGATTGAAATGAGGTGATAAAGATGGGGACCATTACAAAGATTACAAGGCAGATCAAGAATACAGAACGTTATAATCTATTTATAGATGGAAAATATGCATTCAGCGTTGATGAAGGCATACTGGCCTCACATAACCTGCGTAAGGGCCTGGAAGTGGACGAACTTGCCATCGGTGAGCTTCAATATGCGGATGACGTGAAGAAGGCTTTCAATAAAGCAAGTCATTATCTTTCCTACAGGATGAGGACTGAGAAGGAAGTGCGTGACCACCTTCTCGAGTCGGAGTGGGAGGACGGAATCGTGCAAGAAGTGATGGATAAACTGAAGGAATTGAAATATACAAATGATGCGGAGTTTGCCCATGCCTTCACGGGAACTCATATGAATACTTCGGATAAAGGGCCGAAATGGATAAGCGGTGAACTGAGAAGGAAAGGCGTTGATGCCCGTTATATCGAGGAAGCTCTTGAGGCATTCTCTCAGGATCAGCAGGTTGAAAAAGCTGCTGCTCTTATGGAGAAGATGCTGAAGAAGTACAAAAATGACTCGATGACGGTGGCAAAACAAAAAATTGAACAGAACTTGATGAGGAAAGGCTACACCGGCCCCATCATGAAGCAGGCTTGGGAAACGGTCGACAACCAGCGGGATGATGACGAAGCGTGGCAGGCAATCTACCATCAGGCATTGAAGGCCCATCGCAAGCTGAGCTCAAAGTATGAAGGGTACGACTATTATCAGCGGATGAAGCAGGCGTTGTACCGAAAAGGATTCTCCATGGAGGATATCGACAGGGCAATAGAGGAAATCAAGAACCAGGAAGAGTGACCTTCCCGGTTCTTTTTATTTCTTGGATTCAATGATGATTTCTTCCGTTTCCGTGTACTGGGATACGATCATCTCTGCCACTTCTGCGGGTGAGCGGAATCGGCTGGCATCTTCAACATGGTCGCTGTTATCCCAGAATGGTGTATTCATTCCCCCCATAAAGGCATTCACGATTCGGATCTGGCTCTCTTCGTATTCTTTCTGAAGACTTTCACCGAATCCCCTCAGTGCAAATTTACTTGCCGCATAGAGGGATTCATTCTTCTTACCACGGAGCCCCGCCGTTGAGATGACATTGATGACAGTAAATGAGCGATGGGTGACAGCTTCGATCATGGCCTTTGTCAGGCGGATGGGACCGAACACGTTTGTTTCAAAGGTGGCGACCATTTCTTCGTCGCTGGATGATTCAAGTGGACCGAAATATCCCACGCCAGCGTTGTGGACGAGCAGTTCAATATCTTGTGAGTCCCATGCTGATAGCGTCTGTTCAATCTCAGTTAGGGAGCGGACGTCCATAATGACATATGAAGCTTGCCCGCCTGATGCAAGGATACTCTGGACAGTTTCTTTTAACGGCTGTTCCCTGCGGCCGACAAGAAGAATATCATATCCCTTTGCGCTGAGCTGTTTTGCAAGTTCTTTTCCTAACCCGGTGCCTCCACCAGTTATGACTGCTGTTCCCATGATGATCAATCCTTTCGGCGTATGTACTATTGATGAGTAAATGGTGGATGTCTGCGCTTTTCTTTTGGCTAGCTGCGGCGGGTTGCCCCTCGAGGTCATAAGTCTATGATCCCAAAAAGGCACAGAACGCCTTTCCAGGTTCCTCGCCTTATGCTTGTCAGCCCAACCCGCCTGCGCTTTTCTTATTATCCAGCTCCGGCGGGTTGCCCCTCGAGGTCATAAGTCAAGAAACCCAAAAAGGCACAGAACGCCTTTCCGGGTTCCTCGCCTTATGCTTGTCGGGTCAGCCCAACCCGCCTGCGCTTTTCTTATTATACCATTTTCCTTATACTACAATAGTAGGGAGGAGTGAGGAAATGGATCAGGAGAGACGTTATAGTGAGATGACGGAGCATGAGTTGAATCAGGAGATTGCTTCGTTGAGGGAGAAGGCACGCAAGGCTGAGCAGCTGGGCATTGTGAATGAGTTTGCGGTGTTGGAGCGTAAGACGCTGATGGCTCAGGCTTATTTAAGGAATCCTGCTGATTATGAATCCGGTGGGGTTTACGGGATCGAAGGAGATCCCGGTGTATACTTCAAGGTCGACTATCTGAATGGAGTGTTTGCCTGGGGTTACCGCCTCGGCGGAAATGGGGAAGAAGAGGCATTGCCGATTTCATTGCTTGCCCCGGATAAGAAAAAGTGAAGCCCATTCCGCAAAGGGAACGGGCAACATGTTATGTGCGCTTTTTAGTATCGCGCTCAAGGATGATCAGATTCTGTGTCTGGGTTGTTTGTCCATTTGCCTGTGCATGGGCATGCTTCGGATTGTAGAATGCCTTTTTAAATGGACTGTTGTAATCTCGATTGAATTTCATCAACTATTCCCCCTGCTCTAGAGTGAATCGTGCTTTCGATTATTTGAAGCCTTCATTCGTTCTTGAGGGTGGGTATTGATGGTGCCATCCGCCCTTTTGGATGCATATTCCGCTTTGGCACGGGGTTCTCCTTCGAATTTATTGCCGTGTTCATTCGGGAACCCTGTTGTCTTATTGCGCATGTGACTGCCTCCTTAAAGGGTGGATTGTTTGTGGACGATGCCACATCTATAGTATGATGATTTTTCAGATAGAAAACACGTTACTGTCACTGGAAAAGGAGGGTGGATAATGGAATCGATTTTTCACGAACTGACACAGCTTCTCATGGATGAAAATTCCAAACTGACGTATGAAAAGGCCAGGACCTGGGTTGAGCTTGTTTGGGAAGACTTTGAAACGACTTATGCCAAGGCTGGTTATGAATATAAAGGAAAAGAAGTCACTGAAAAGGTCGTAAGGCAATGGATTGCGACGTACGGAACGAATGTGCATGATTTCGCAGCGAGTAATCCGAAATACAGTCATTTGCTTGATGACGGAGATCATACGGTCCACTGATCAAGTGGAAAATCAAAAGGGACAGCCAATTGGCCGTCCCTTTCGTCATTCAATCGATGATTATATTGATATCCACCTTCTGGCGTAGTTTCTCTTCGCTGAACACCCAACCCGTATAAGAACTCACGATGTGCAGATCTTTATCGAGCTGCACGAGAGCAACAAATGGGTAGTGTCCGTTGTTACGGTACCGTAAATCGATGAATCTGACTTCAAAGTGGTCATCGTATTCATCCATTTCCCAACGGTAAATCGGGGAAAAGGACAGGAATGCGGCCAGATTTTTATCTTTCCGGGCAGCGTTCATGACCGGAATATCCGGTATCGGAACCCGCTTGAACTCATCGTAGATCGTGATGGATCTCCTATAGGCACGTGCCACATAGTAGTGATGTTTGGTCAGTACGGCCAGCCTCCACTGGAAGAATCGGATCGTCGGGGAGACGATGATCCGTTCGGCATTGGGGATCCTTCTTTTGACTGCGTTTTTGACCGTTCTCTGCACGATGAAGCGCAGGAGGTAGTATCCGATAATGACCGCATACATCACAAGGAACGTCTGGCCGGGCGGAAAGCCAACGGCCCAGAGGATCAATCCGACGATGTGGATACCGAAAATGATGGGGTCGAACGTGTTGATGACCCCGAGAGCCACCCATTTCGATGAAATCGGCCGGATGGCCTGGGTGCCGTACGCATTGAAGATATCCACAAACACGTGGAGAAAGACGGCGAAAAAGGTCCATAACCAAAGATGAAGCAGATTGGCACCCGGGAAGAATGGGTACAGGCAGGCGACGATCAGGAGTGGCCACAGGATGACAGCGGGTATGCTATGGGTGATGCCCCGGTGATGCCTGATGTAAACGGCATTGTTCCGGAGTTTAAGTATGGTATCGACATCGGGGATCTGGGAGCCGATGACGGCAGCGATCAATACGCTGTGCGCGGTTGAGGCATTTTCCGCCACGACCGGGTCCAGCGTCGCAAGCCCCCCGATTGCAAACCCCATGACGATATGTGTACCTGTATCCAAAAGTAAGTCCTCCTTGGCTCGCATGTTTTGTGTCGCGAATCGTTTCTGAACATGATATGGTTAATGGGTGTGAATTTCAAGGTAAGAATGATTACAGTTTTGTGATAATTCATTGTAGCAGGAGGGAAAGATCGCCCTGCTTACAGGGATTATTCCCTATATCGAGTACCAAATAACATCCTGGAGGGACAAAAGTGATAGATGAACCATTAAAGAATCTCCATTCCATTGACCGGGAAGCGTTTCGGGAGGACCTGATCTCCTGGTTTACCAATGAGCAGCGGGATCTTCCATGGAGGAAGGATCAGGACCCCTATAAAGTGTGGGTATCGGAAATCATGCTCCAGCAGACCCGTGTCGATACGGTCATACCTTATTTTAACCGATTTATCGGAAAATTTCCTACGATAGATGCTCTTGCGTCTGCCGATGAAGAAGAAATCCTGAAAGCCTGGGAAGGGCTAGGGTATTATTCACGCGTGAGGAATCTGCAGGCAGCGGTCCGTGAGGTGAGGGACTCATACGGAGGGATCGTTCCAGATGATCCGAAAGAAATCGCCACCCTGAAGGGGGTAGGGCCCTATACGGCTGGGGCCATTCTCAGTATTGCTTACGGGAAACCCGAACCGGCAGTGGATGGCAATGTCATGAGGGTCTTCTCGCGCATATTATCGATCTGGCTCGATATTTCCAAGCCTTCATCGCGAAAGGTATTCGAAGAAGCGGTACGTGCCCTCATTTCTGAAGAAAACCCTTCTTACTTCAATCAGGCACTGATGGAGCTTGGTGCGTTGATCTGTACGCCGACGTCCCCTTCATGCCTGCTCTGTCCTGTTAGGGAGCATTGTCATGCATTTGAAGAAGGGGTCCAATCTGAACTTCCCATCAAATCAAAAAAGAAAAGTGCCCGTAAGCTCAATATGGCAGCAGCCGTGCTTTTCAACACGGATGGAAAGGTTCTGATTCATAAGCGTCCCGGCACTGGACTTCTTGCGAATTTGTGGGAGTTCCCGAACTTTGAAGTCGGAAGTACCGGTCACATCCGTGAACAGCTCCATGAAAGCCTCATTGAAGTATATGGGGTGGAGAGTGCGTTAAAAAGGGAAATAGCTTCGACCTTCCAACATATCTTCTCACACATCATATGGGATATCGATGTATTCGTTGGGGCTGTTGAAGATCATGACTCATATGGCGATCTTATTGCGGTCACACCCGAAGAGCTTGAAAAATATGCATTTCCCGTATCTCATCAAAAGATATGGAAGGAAGTCAGCTCACAGCTTGAAAAGGGGCAAGTTCGCCCCTAATCATAACTGACCTTTGTTCCATTGGTATAAGTGGCTTCGTGATGGGACAGGCCCCCGCGTGACTCGATCTCTTTGATGATTTCACGATGGATGGATTGTCCTTCACTGTTCAAATAAGGTACTATTTGTTGTAGTGAGTGATGGAAGAATGCAAGTTCGGATTCCTTCCAATCACTCTTTGGTACCATGGAAAGTTCGGTCATATCTCTACCTACATACATTAATGATCCCTCCTGTCCTTAGTTTGGATGAATGAAGGACGAATATACAGGGGGTAAGGAAGGAAGATGAACATGAATCAAAAAGTAGCATTGGTAACGGGAAGCAGTCGTGGATTGGGAAGGGAAATCGCCATCCAGCTTGCTGAAAAAGGATACGATATCGTCGTCAACTACGCACGCAGTAAGAAGGGAGCCCTCGAGACGGCTGAACAGATTGAGAAGCTGGGGCGAAAGGCGTTCATCGTTCGTGCTAATGTCGGGGATGTCGATAAAATCAAGGCCATGTTCGAACAAATCAAGGATGAATTCGGGCGATTGGATGTTCTCATCAGCAATGCGGCCTCCGGGGTGCTGCGCCCCGTGATGGAACTGGAAGAATCCCATTGGGACTGGACGATGAACATCAACAGCAAAGCGCTCCTTTTCTGTGCCCAGGAAGCGGCAAAGTTGATGGATGACGGCGGAAGGATCGTCAGCATCAGCTCCCTCGGTTCGATCCGCTACCTTGATAACTACACGACCGTTGGCGTCTCAAAGGCAGCGGTTGAAGCATTGACCCGTTATCTGGCTGTCGAGCTTGCGCCAAGGAATATTATCGTGAATGCCGTATCAGGGGGGGCGATTGATACGGATGCACTCAAGCATTTCCCTAATCGCGAAGAGCTTCTTGAAGATGCCCGTCAGAATACCCCTGCTGGAAGAATGGTCGAAATTGACGACCTCGTGAAGTCCGTCATGTTCCTAGTGTCGGATGATTCGTCTATGATCAGGGGACAAACGATCATTGTCGACGGCGGACGATCTCTTCTCGTCTGACCTGATTTTTTTCGAAAAAAAATCGAATAGTCACCTCCACCCTTGGTTATCTTAATAAGCGTGGAGGTGATTACAATGGCAAAGAAAAACAACTACAACAACGAATTTGCTTCTGAGACAAACGCTCAAGAAGTGAAAAAACAAAACCAACAATCGGCTAGCAAAGCTCAATCCGGTCAACAACAATACGGAACTGAATTTGCTTCTGAGACAAACGCTGCTGAAGTAAGAAAGCAAAACCAACAATCAGCTCAAAAGAAACAAAAATAATGTCTGAAATAGCATAGAGCTATTCCATGACCAATGAAAAGCATCCGGAATCCTTCCGGGTGCTTTTTCATTTTCCCTTCGACAAAACTGGTGGGAAAGGGACAGGAAAAGTCAAAGGGATTACCGTTTGAAAGGAGAATCTGTGTAGAGAGTCTTTAACAGGGAGTGGATGGGCTATGCAGGAGTTATTCAATGAACTGATTCATGAGCAGCTGGAAACGATGGACAAGCTGCTCTTCCTTCAATCCGAAATCGAGCGCTGTCAAGAGCTTGAAAAGGAACTGGTCGAGCTTGAAGAGCTGGCTCTTGCCGAGTCACTGAAAAAAGAAATCGAACTGAAGAAATGTGAATTGAAAGACATTCAAAAAGTATTCCAGGAGCAGACAGATGAAGTCATCCGCTCGTATAAAAAAGAACAGGAAGTACCCCTTTAAGGGATAAGATGAATGAAGGACATGGGCGCCCAGCGAATGTATTTTCCCAATGGGTAGCCCTTTTGTTTTAAATTTCGGAAGGAAACGTTATAATAATAGAATAGACTTTTATTTATACGTGCAATCCGAAGGAAAGAAGGGTAGAAAATGGCGGTTCCCACAGAAGGGCATTCAGTACAAATACATAGCTTCAAGCATGATGGAAACATCCACCGTATATGGAATGAGACAACCATCCTGAAAGGGACGAGCAATATGATCATCGGTGGAAACGACCGGACGATGGTGACGGAGTCCGACGGCAGGACGTGGATGACCCGAGAGCCTGCAATTTGCTACTTTCATTCAGAATTATGGTTCAATATCATCTGCATGATCCGGGAAGACGGTATTTATTATTATTGCAATCTGAGCTCCCCGTTCGTGTACGATCACGAAGCGATCAAGTATATCGATTATGATCTTGATATCAAGGTGTACCCTGATATGACCTATACGCTCTTGGATGAAGATGAGTATGATGCCCATCGCAAGTTGTACGGTTATCCCGATGTTATCGATCACATTTTGCAAAGGAATGTGGACAAGCTCGTCAGATGGATCAGGCAGCGGAAGGGACCGTTTGCCCCTGATTTCATCGATATTTGGTACGAGCGCTATTTAATGCACAGAGGATAAAGGAAGTAGTAACCGATAGGAGGGCTGACCCTTTCCGAGAGCCGCCGGATTCAATCCGATCCGCCCATGGCTTCTCGATCAACGGGGTCATCCCTTTTTCATGGTCAGAATGAAAGGAGTTTTGAAGTGGACAGTATCAAACGGTACCTGCAGTTTGTAAAGCCTTACCGCTGGCAAATCATAGGTACGCTCATTATAGGAATCATCAAATTCGCAATTCCGCTTCTCATTCCGGTGCTCATCAAATATGTCATTGATGATGTAGTAGGGAATACCTCCCTGTCGGCCGGTGAGAAGACGAACCATCTTCTCCTTGTGATGGGGATCATGGTTGTGGTCTTTCTGATCATTCGTCCGCCTGTTGAATATTACCGCCAATACTTCGCACAGTGGACAGGGAACAAAATCCTCTATGATATCAGGGACCAGCTTTTCTCTCACATACAGAAGCTCAGTTTCAAGTATTACTCGAACACGCGTGCAGGAGAAGTCATCTCCAGGGTCATCAATGACGTGGAGCAGACAAAAAACTTCGTCATGACGGGCCTGATGAACCTCTGGCTGGATCTTGCCACGATCTTGATCGCCGTGGCCATCATGTTCACCATGGACGTATCACTGACCTTCGTATCATTGATTGCCTTTCCGTTCTATGCCCTTTCAGTACGCTATTTCTTCGGGCGTCTCCGTGGTCTTACGCGGGACAGGTCACAGGCCCTTGCAGAAGTACAGAGCCATCTACATGAACGGGTCCAGGGAATGCCGGTAATCAAGAGCTTTGCCGTGGAAGATCACGAGCAAACCGCTTTCCGCAGTCAGAATAAGAACTTCCTGCAGAAGGCATTGGATCAGACGAGCTGGAATGCGAAAGCATTTGCCGTCGTCAATACGATTACAGACATATCACCGCTCATCATCATCGGGTATGCCGGGTATCAGGTCATCCAAGGAGACTTGACCATTGGGACGATGGCCGCATTTGTCGCCTATATCGACCGTCTCTATAGTCCGCTGAGGAGACTGGTGAACTCTTCTACGACCCTCACACAGTCCATTGCGTCCATGGACAGGGTGTTTGAATTCATGGATGAAAAATACGATATCGACGATGAACCCGGAGCCATTCCATGTACGACTGTAAAAGGGGACATCAAGTTCGATCAGGTATCATTTAAGTACGAGGAGGAAGAAGAAACGGTGCTGAGCAACCTGAACCTGGATATTCATTCAGGTGAAACGGTCGCCCTTGTCGGAATGAGCGGAGGGGGTAAATCCTCCCTTGTCAGCTTGATCCCCAGGTTCTATGACGTCTCCGAAGGGAGCATACTACTTGATGGCACGGATATCAGAAGGTTCCAGGTAAGGACGCTCAGGGATAAAATCGGCATGGTTCTTCAGGACAACATCCTTTTCAGTGAATCGGTCAAGATGAATATCAAATTCGGTAATCCGGATGCAACGGATGAAGATGTGATCGAGGCTGCCAAAGCAGCCAATGCCCATGACTTCATCATGAAGCTGCCGGAAGGCTACGATACGAAAGTCGGGGAACGCGGTGTGAAACTTTCCGGGGGTCAAAAGCAGAGGGTGGCCATTGCCAGGGTATTCTTGAAGAATCCACCGATCTTGATCTTGGACGAGGCAACCTCCGCCCTCGATCTTGAGAGTGAACATCTCATTCAGGAATCCTTGGAGATGCTGGCCAAAGACAGGACGACTTTCATCGTTGCCCACCGCCTATCAACGATAACTCATGCAGATCGCATCATCCATATGGAAAACGGTGAAATTGCTGAGATGGGTACCCATGAGGAATTAATGAAGAAACAGGATCATTATTACAGACTGTTCCAAGTTCAACAACTAGATAATTAATAGTAAGCCGGTGAAGAAACGGATGTTTCTTCACCGGCTTTTTTGTGGCGATAAACTGGGAGTATTTCCCTCTATGGGTGAAGGAATGATCTAGGACAAACGGCATATAGTGAGAAAGAGTATAATTGTCTATTAAGAATAAAAATTCTGAAAATAGATTGCAACATTTGTAGCATCTTGTATAATAAGAAACAGATAAAATTAGAAAATAAAGATTTTTTAGATAACGGAAAGGGAGAGGTTTGATGGGGAAAGCACGTCCTTTATTGCAGGTAGAAGACTTGAGGACCTCCTTTTTCACTGATGATGGAGAGGTTCCGGCAGTCGATGGGGTAAGTTTTCATGTGAATGAAGGCGAGATCCTCGGGGTGGTAGGAGAAAGTGGATGCGGTAAGAGCGTCACATCCCTTTCGGTCATGGGACTAATTCCCTCACCACCAGGTAAAATCACGGGAGGGAAGATCCTCTATAAGGGGGAAGAATTAACTAAGGCATCCGACAAGCGAATGAGGGAAATCAGAGGGAATGAAGTCGCCATGATCTTTCAGGAGCCGATGACATCCCTGAATCCTGTTTTTACAATAGGAGACCAATTGACGGAATCCATCCGTATACATATGAAAATCAGTAAAAAAGATGCACTTCAAAAAGCCGTTGAAATGCTAGGGAAGGTCGGCCTGCCAAGGGCAGAAGAACTGGTGAAGGAATATCCTCATCAACTATCGGGGGGAATGCGTCAACGGGTCATGATCGCCATGGCCATGGTATGCGATCCCAATGTCCTCATTGCAGACGAGCCGACCACAGCCCTTGATGTGACCATCCAAGCGCAGATCCTGAAGCTGATGAAAAATCTAAATAAGGAATTGAATACGGCTGTCCTCCTGATCACCCATGATCTTGGCGTCGTAGCCGAAACATGTGAGCGTGTCGTGGTCATGTACTCTGGGAAAGTGGTTGAAGAGGGGACAGTGGAAGAAATCTTCAAAAATCCTCAGCACCCTTACACAAAGGGGCTGATCCAATCGGTCCCCGACATGAGGATGAAGCAGCAGCGTCTCCATTCAATCAAAGGCAGCGTGCCGAGACCGGGATCGATCAAGACCGGATGTCGATTCGCTGCCAGATGTGAAGCGGCCTTCGATCGCTGTCTGGTTGAAACCCCTGAACTATATGAAACATCCAAAGGACATTGCACAAGATGCTTCCTATTCGATGGAGCGGAGGAGGGAGTTTATGACGGAACCATTGCTGAAGGTTGAGAATCTCCAGAAACACTTCCCCATCACCGGGGGGCTGCTGGGGAGACAAATCAGCTCGGTCAAAGCGGTTGACGGCGTATCATTCACCGTCAATAAGGGGGAGACCCTGGGAATAGTCGGGGAAAGCGGCTGTGGGAAATCCACAACCGGAAGGATGCTCATGCGATTGATCGATCCGACCGATGGGAAAGTGACGTTTCAGGACCGGGAGCTTACGAGTCTATCAAACTCCGAAATGCGGAAGATGAGAAGGGAGATCCAAATGGTCTTCCAGGACCCGTATGCCTCTCTGAATCCAAGGCACACAGTGGAACAAATCCTGGAAGAGCCCCTCAAGGTCCACGGGATCGGGTCTCAGAAAGAAAGGCGCCAAAGGGTGAGGGAGCTTCTCGAAATTGTAGGATTGAGCAGCTATCATGCAAAGCGGTATCCCCATCAGTTCAGTGGGGGACAGAGGCAGCGGATCGGGATAGCGAGGGCCCTCATGACGCGTCCGAAGCTCATCATTGCAGACGAGCCCGTGTCAGCCCTCGATGTATCCATCCAATCACAGGTGCTGAACCTCATGCAGGATCTACAAAAAGAATTCGGACTCACCTATATATTCATTGCGCATGATCTTGGCGTCGTCAGGCATATCAGTGACCGGGTCGGCGTCATGTACCTCGGCAGGATGGTGGAACTCAGCACCAGTGAAGCCCTCTACGATAAGCCGATGCACCCGTATACGCAGGCGCTTCTGTCGGCAGTGCCGATTCCGGATCCGGAGTTTAAAAGGGAAACCATCCTTTTACAAGGGGATATCCCGAGTCCTTCCAATCCTCCGAGCGGATGCACGTTCCACACAAGATGTCCGCATGCAACGGAGATATGCAAGCAAAAGGTTCCTGAGTTCAAGGAACAGCAACCAGGGCATTATGTTGCCTGCCATCTTTATTAGGCGGGCGGTATAACGTATATATAAACCACAGGAGGGGATTTGTTTGAAGAGAAAAGGTTGGTCAATGATCATGCTGATGATCCTGCTCGTATCCACAGTGCTTTACGGATGCGGATCCGAAGGTTCATCCGGCGAAGGCGGGGGAGACAAGGATAACGGCAGTCCGAAACAATTGATATTCGGACGTGGCGGTGATTCCGTTGCACTAGATCCGGCAGTGGTAACTGACGGAGAATCATTCAAGGTTACAAAGAATATCTTCGAAACGCTCATCGAGTTCGGGGAACAGGATACAGAACCGAATCCCGGTCTTGCAGAGGAGTGGAAGGTTTCTGACGATGGGTTGACCTATACGTTCAACCTTCGTGAAGGAGTGAAGTTCCAAGACGGAACGGACTTCAATGCAGATGCGGTCGTAAAGAACTTCGATCGCTGGATGAACGGAAATGAGGAAGCGTTTTATTACTATAAATCCATGTTCGGTGGATTCAAAGGTGACGAAGGGCACGTCATCGAGGAAGTGAAAGCTGTTGACGAGAAAACCGTCGAATTCAAACTGAAACGCCCGCAGGCTCCTTTCCTTAAAAACATTGCCATGAGCCCGTTTGCCATCGTCAGCCCGAAAGCAATTGACGAACAAGGTGATAAGCTCGGAGAAAACCCGGTGGATGCAGGAACAGGTCCATTCAAATTCAAAGAGTGGAAGCGTAACGACAAAATCGTCCTGGTGAAAAATGAAGATTACTGGCAACAGGATCAACCTAAATTGGATGAAGTGGTATTCCGCGCCATCCCTGAGAACTCTGCTCGATTGAACGCCCTGATTTCCGGGGAAATCGATCTTGCCGATGGAATCAATCCAAGTGATGCAGGCCAAGTCGAGAGCAATGCTGACTTGCAGATCTTTGAACGTCCGTCCATGAACGTCGGATACCTCGGTTTGACTTCTACACGCAAGCCGTTCGACAATCCGAAAGTGCGTCAGGCTATCAACTATGCCATCAATAAGCAATCGATCATCGACGCTTTCTTCGAAGGGAAAGCTGAAATTGCCAAAAACCCTATGCCACCGGTCGTAGCGGGTTATAACGATGAGCTCGAAGGGTATGAGTACGATCCTGAAAAAGCGAAGGAACTGTTGAAGGAAGCTGGTCTTGAAGACGGTTTCGAGCTGGATCTGTGGGCGATGCCAGTACCGCGTCCGTATATGCCTGATGGTCAAAAGGTGGCAGAAGCCATCCAGGCCGACCTTGAAAAAATCGGAGTCAAAGCCAACATCGTATCCTATGAGTGGGCAACGTATCTTGAAAAAGCCCGTAAAGGTGAAGCCGATGCCTTCCTACTTGGTTGGACCGGTGATAACGGAGATGCCGATAACTTCCTTTATGTTCTTCTCGATAAAGACAACATCGGAAGCAACAACTATACGTACTACAGCAATGACGAGCTACACAAGCTCCTGATCGATGCCCAATCGGAAACCGATCAAGACAAACGTAACGAGATGTACAAGAAAGCCCAGGAAATCATCCATGAAGATGCCCCTTGGGTACCGCTTGCCCACTCGACACCACTTCTAGCGGGCAGCAACAAAGTCAAGAACTTCAAGCCGCATCCAACTGGATCCGACTTCCTAGGAGCAGTAGACATCGAATAATTCATCACCACCAAAGGGGAGACGCCAAAAGCTCTCCCCTTTGTACATAGAAAAGCGGAGGCGGGTCGATCTGGCCCGACAAGCATAAGACAGAAATCCGGAAAGGCGTTCTTTGCCTTTTTGGAATTCAGGCTTATGACCTCGAGGGCCAACCCGCCGGAGCTGGACAAGAAAGAAAAGCATCGAACATAGCAACCATTCCTTTTAAAAAAGAGGTGAACACTGATGTTTCAATACACCATCCGAAGATTATTGCAGCTGATTCCGGTTCTGTTGGGAATGACGTTGATTGTATTCTTCATCATCCGTGCCATTCCTGGTGATCCGGCACAGGTCATTCTTGGGCAGCAGGCCTCGAAGGAAGCCATCGAGCAGCTGAGGAATCAGCTTGGACTTGATACCGCCTGGTATGTTCAATATTTTGACTATTTAAAAGGTCTCCTTACAGGTGATCTTGGTAATTCCCTCAGAACGAAGACAGAGGTTTCATCGGAAATCTGGCCGTATCTTGCAGCCACTGCTGAACTGGCCATAGTGGCCATGATCATTGCTGTTGTCATTGGTGTCAATGCAGGTATCATCAGTGCGTGGTTCCAAAACTCATGGTTTGATTACACAGCCATGATCCTCGCTTTGATCGGGGTATCGCTTCCGATCTTCTGGCTTGGGTTGATGGAGCAGTGGGTTTTCGGGATTCAGCTTGACTGGCTTCCTACATCTGGCCGGGAAAATGTCCGGAATCCTGTTTCGTCGATTACGAACTTTTATTTGCTCGACACCCTGATACAAGGGAGATTTGATCAATTCGGTGATGTCTTCAAGCATCTTATCCTTCCGGGGATTGCCCTTGCGACTATTCCCATGGCTATCATTGCACGGATGACGAGGTCCAGTATGCTCGAAGTCATGAGATCTGATTATATCCGGACGGCACGGGCTAAAGGATTGAAGATGTTCTGGGTTGTGTACAAGCATTCTTTGAAGAATGCCATCATTCCGGTCCTGACCGTCATCGGGCTACAGATGGGTCTCCTTCTCGGGGGAGCGATCCTGACGGAAACAATCTTTGGATGGCCAGGAATCGGCCGCTATATTTACGATGCAATAGCCTATCGGGATTACCCCGTCATTCAATCAGGGATCCTGGTGGTCGCCATGATCTTTGTCACCATCAATCTCATCGTGGACCTCCTTTATGCGGCAGTTGATCCGCGCATTAAATATAACTAGCATCTACAGGAAGAGGTGAACTCTCATGGCAGAAATAGCAGAACCGCAAAAAGAACTCAATCCTGCCCTTCATGAGGAACATGTTTCCCCATGGAAGGAGGCGTGGAAGAGCTTCCGAAAGAATAAAATAGCCCTGATCGGTCTTTTCATCGTTCTGTTCTTCGTTATTCTTGCAATAGCGGCCCCGCTGATTGCCCCTCAGGGGATCAACGAGCAGAATCTGGCGAAAAGGCTGCAGGCACCATCCTCCGAGCACTGGTTCGGAACGGATGATTTCGGTCGTGATATTCTTTCAAGGATCATCCACGGCGCAAGGATTTCCCTATGGGTCGGATTCTTTGCTGTCATCGGTTCCGCCGTAGCAGGGAGCCTGCTGGGGATTGTTGCAGGTTATTATGGGCGCTGGGTTGATACGATCATCTCCAGGATTTTTGATATCATGCTCGCATTCCCTAGTATCCTCCTGGCCATCGCCGTCGTTGCGGCACTCGGACCATCCTTGAGGAATGCCCTTATCGCCATTGCCATCATCAATATACCGAACTTCGGAAGGCTTGTCCGATCAAGGGTGCTGAGCGTTAAGCAGGAAGAGTATGTGATGGCGGCAAAGGCAATCGGAATGAAGGATAACCGGATCCTGCTGCATCATATCCTTCCGAACAGCATGGCCCCGATCATTGTTCAGGGGACCCTTGCCATTGCTACGGCCATCATCGAGGCGGCAGCCCTTGGTTTCCTAGGTTTGGGCGCGCAGGCTCCTCAACCGGAGTGGGGAAAGATGCTCGCCGATGCCCGAACGTTCATGCTGCAGGCGCCTTGGACGATGATCTTTCCGGGACTTGCCATCATGCTGACGGTCCTCGGATTCAATCTCATGGGCGATGGTCTCAGGGATGCACTAGATCCAAAAATGAAAAATTGACAAAAAAGAAGGAGCCGACAGCATCGGCTCCTTCTTTATTTTATACTTCTTCTTCTTCCGAGATGGACACTTCGTTATCTTCTTTGTGATACGACTGGAAGCTTGTGATCAATCGCTCCAGATGCTCAAGGTTTTCATCGTATTCAAAGATGGCAGAGAAGATATGAAGCAGGTGGAAATTATGGATATCGTCGTTTTTGGTGTGCTGCTTGACTTCCTCCAGCATGATGGTCATCAATTCTTTTCGGTGAAGGCAAACATCCTGCTGTGCTTCCGATTCAGCTTGGGGATGCATCTTGCCAATGAACTTCAGGTGTAATTGTTCATGATAGGTCAGGAGACAATCGAGCTGAGCCTTGATGACACCCCGGAGTTCATCGGGAAGCTGGTAGATTTCGTTTTCATAGCGGTTTAACCTTTTTAACACTTCAAAGCTGCGGTACGTGGAGGAAATCATCTGCCTGAAGATAACAAGCTTACGGCTTCTGACAATCGTGTTCCGCTTGAAGTATTCACGCTCTTCTTTGTACAGCAGATAAAGCTGATCAACCTTGATGAGCTTTTCTTTGATACGCTCCAGATCTTTTTTTACAAGGTGGAATTCGGTTGCGTGCCTTGTGCTTAGCCTGATCCACTTCAGGATCTCTTCTGTTGAATCCGAAACCCGGTGGAAAAGCTTTGTCTCATACTTTGGTGGCAGGAAGATCAGGTTGATGATGAAAGAGGAGAATACCCCAATCAAAATCGTAGAAAAACGGATGAGTGCAAATGTTATAAAGTCCTGATCGGTGACCTCCATGATGGCGATGAGTGTGACAAGAGCAAGGCCGATGGTGTTTTGCAGTTTCAGTTTCAAAATGATGGCGATGGCGATAATGACCGCAAGGCCGACCACAAGAGGGCTGCTGCCGAAAATCAATACAAAGATCACGGCGATCCCGGCGCCGACCAGGTTTGCCTGGACCTGCTCAATGATGGTCAGGTATGAGCGGTAGATCGTCGGCTGTACGGCGAATACTGCTGCAATCCCGGCGAACACAGGGGCAGGCAGTTTCAGTATTTCTGAGATAAGGAGAGCCAAAACGATCGCAATCCCCGTCTTGAGGATGCGGGCACCAAATTTCATGTATATAGATCCTTTCCATTCTTGACTTTTTCAATAAACAATACTGTACTATACAGGTACTTCAGTACAATATCAATAGGCAATTTCAATTTCTTTCAGAAGGTTGCTGCCTGTTATCACAAGGGTTTTCTTACTAGGGTTAGTACCACTTTGAAAAGGAGATTAAACGGGTGTTTGGCTCTTTAGTATATGAAGAAGCAGAGGGGATTATCATGGGTGGCGTAATTTAAAAAGCCCGTCTCTGGCAAGAGGCGGGCCGGTAAGATCAAAGCTGCGAGAAGGCTTTATCGACGGCAACGAGTGTCGCATCGATATCTTCTTCTGTGTGGGCAGTGGTCAAGAACCATGCTTCGTATTTCGATGGTGCAAGATTGATCCCCTGATTCAGCATAAGTTTGAAGAACCTGGCGAACATTTCCCCGTCTGTGGCTTCTGCCTGCTCATAGTTCTCTACAGTTTCTTCAGTGAAGTAGAGGGTCAAAGCTCCTTTAAGGCGGTTGATGGAAATCGGTGTACCGTGTTTCTTGGCTGCTGCGAGGATTCCCTCTTCAAGCTTGGCGCCGAGTGCATCAAGCTTTTCGTACACACCTTGTTCCTGGAGTACTTCAAGGCAGGCGATTCCCGACAGGATCGATGCCGGATTGCCGGCCATCGTTCCAGCCTGATAAGCAGGTCCGAGTGGAGCCACTTGCTCCATGATCTCTTTTTTACCGCCGTAGGCACCGATCGGAAGTCCTCCTCCGATGATCTTTCCGAGTGCGGTCAGGTCGGGCTTCACTTTGAGAAGGTCCTGAGCTCCTCCGTACATGAAGCGGAATGCCGTGATGACTTCATCATAGATCACAAGGGAGCCGGCTTCGTGAGCGATATCATTGATGGCTTCGAGGAAGCCTTCCTTCGGCTCGACGATCCCGAAGTTTCCTACAATCGGCTCGACAAGAACGGCTGCGATCTGGTCGCCCCATTTTTCCATCGCTTCTTTGAAAGGTCCGATTTCATTGAATGGAACAGTGATCACTTCCTGGGCGATGCTTTTCGGGACACCTGCTGAATCCGGAGTACCAAGCGTGGACGGACCTGAACCTGCTGCCACAAGGACAAGGTCGGAATGTCCGTGGTAACAGCCCGCGAACTTGATGACTTTATCTTTACCGGTGTAGGCACGTGCAACGCGGATGGTCGTCATGACGGCTTCTGTACCGGAGTTGACGAAACGCACTTTATCCATATAAGGCATCGCTTCTTTGATCATTTTCGCAAACTTGACTTCATGGCGAGTCGGCGTACCGTATAGCACCCCGTTCTCCGCAGCGGTTTTAATGGCTTCTGTCACGTGGGGATGAGCGTGTCCCGTAATGATCGGACCGTAGGCAGCAAGGTAGTCAATGTACTTATTCCCGTCGACGTCCCAGAAATATGCCCCTTCTCCGCGTTCCATCGCGACGGGAGACCCGCCGCCGACTGCTTTATACGAGCGTGATGGGCTGTTCACGCCACCGACGATATGTTCCAGGGCTTCTGTATGTAATGATTCTGATTTAGAAAATTGCATGGTAACCTCCTAGTATTCTTTGAAACTTCCTTCTCTATTGTAGTACTGTGCCACAGGGTTTAGCAAATAGGGGAATACTGGATATGAGAATGTTTTCGCCGAAGGATGCGTACATATTAGAAGACAAGCTCATGGATGAGGGATGCGGATGCTGTATGTGATCGGATCAATGATCTTTCTTTGCATGATGATGAGCGTATGGGCTCTTTTCACTCCCAGTGGGAAAAAGGACCACGTTTTTTCCCTGCACCATTTTTTCTTTCTGGGGATGTGCTACCTGACCATCATGATCGGTTTCGGTGCCATTTACCTTCTTCTCGATCTTGAGGGGGTACAGATCCTGGTGGAAGATGGTGCCCCCATCAGTGGTACCTTCATTGAACATTTCTTCACGAGCATCTACTTCAGCGGCGTGACGCTCTTCTCTCTTGGATACGGTGACGTTACGCCGGTCGGGGTCGGTCGGGGTGTCGCCCTCATAGAATCGTGGCTGGGCTATACCGTACCGGCTGCCTTTGTGGTTAAAAGCTTCATGAGGCCAAAAGATGATCGAATAAGTTGAGTTTTATCCCTGTTTTGGTTACGCTATCGGTAATCAAATATATGGAGGGATCAAAGGATGACAGTTGGTCAAAAGGCACCGGAATTCGAACTGAAGGCGAATAATGGTGAAACAGTGAAACTATCCGATTACAGAGGCAAGAATGTTGTGCTCTATTTTTATCCGAAAGATATGACACCGGGATGTACGACAGAGGCTTGTGACTTCCGAGACCATCATGAGAATTTTGAAGAGCTTGATGCGGTCATCATCGGTGTAAGCCCCGATCCGGCCGAACGCCATGAAAAGTTCATTGAGAAACATGGCCTTCCATTCCAGCTTCTTGTGGATGAAGATCATCAGGTGGCTGAGGCATACGGAGCCTGGAAGCTCAAGAAGAACTTCGGAAAAGAATACATGGGTATCGAACGCTCCACTTTTATCATCGATAAAGAAGGCAGACTCTCCAAGGAGTGGAGGAAGGTGAAGGTGAAGGGACATGTGGAAGAGGCCCTTCAATACATCGAAGAGCATCTTTCCTGAAGAGAAATCGCATA
This sequence comes from Rossellomorea marisflavi, assembly GCF_001274775.1. GTDB lineage: Bacteria > Bacillota > Bacilli > Bacillales > Bacillaceae_B > Rossellomorea > Rossellomorea marisflavi. Next base: position 3,997 of record NZ_LGUE01000004.1, on the reverse strand, counting down.
TTTTTCCTTTCAGAGGCGTTTGTCCATTCACTTTTACTGCAGGTACATATAGTAAGAGTAGGGCAACCTCCTCAAATAAGTCAGTCTCCCATAGACAGGGCCGGTCGATGACCGCCCTCTTTTTTTGCCGCTTGAGATTAGAGGGCTGTATGGCAGTGTGATAAAATGGGAGAAAGGAGTGTGGGTGTCGCGATGGATGTTGTATTTACATATGAGCCGAAAGAAGATTTCCGTGTGGAGCTGAAGCGTGAATTTCCTGATCAGCAATTTCACTTCTGCAAAAATGTGAAGGAAGCTGGGGAAATACTGGCTGAGGCCCAAATTGCTGTAACAATGGGGGAGGACTTGACCCCTGAAATTCTTGAAAATTGCCAGCAGTTGAAGTGGATCATGGTAACGTCTGCCGGCTTGGAGAAGATGCCGTTCGATTCCATCCGTGAAAGAGGGATCATGGTGACAAATGCAAGGGGGATCCATAAGATCCCCATGGCCGAGTTTACATTGGGCCTGATGCTGCAGCATGCGAAGAAATTCCCTGTCATCGGTGAGCAGGAGAAAGAGAAGACGTGGTCGCGTCGGATCGGCTCAGCGGAGCTTCATGATCATGTGCTCCTCGTTCTCGGTGCCGGAGCGATCGGAGGGGAGGTCGCCAGGCTGTCAAAAGCATTCGGGATGAAGGTGATCGGCATCAATTCATCCGGTGAGGCAAAAGACCATTTCGATGAGATGTACACCTTTGAAGGGATGGATAAGGTCCTTGGATCTGCTGACTATATCGTTTCGGTCCTTCCAAGTACGAAGGAGACCCGCTCCCTGTTGACAATCGATCACTTCAAAGCCATGAAAGAGAGCGCCGCCTTCATCAATATCGGGAGGGGCGATCTAGTAGAGGAGGAAGTACTCCTCCGTGCTGCCGGGGATCACCTGGTTGAGAAGATCTACCTGGATGTATTCAAGGATGAACCCCTGCCTGCAGATCATCCGTTCTGGGAAGAGGAGTCGATCACCATCACACCTCATGTGTCGAGCATAACGGAACACTATATGCCGAGAGCGCTCTCCATATTTAAAACCAATCTGCTTGCATATCATAATGGTGAAGAGCTTATCAATATCATTGATACTGAAAGGGGTTATTAAGGTGAAAATTTATACAAAGACCGGGGATAAAGGATCGACATCCCTTATATACGGTACCAGAGTGTCCAAAAAGGATCAGCGTGTAGAAGCATATGGAACATGCGATGAAGCAAATTCCATGCTTGGACTGGCACTAAGCCATATAAAAAATGAATTCTTCGAAGGGAAAGACTCATTCGAGGCCTTCCTTCACAAAGTGCAGACGATCCTGTTCCACGTAGGGGCAGAGCTTGCCACCCCCGAGGGCAAGGAAGTGAAATGGAAGCTGGAGGAGGAGCATGTGAAAGAACTTGAAGAACAGATTGACGCCCTCGATGGGACGCTTACTCCGCTGACGAATTTCATCCTGCCCGGTGGCCATCCATCAGGAGCTGCTTTCCACACTGCGAGGACGATTGTGAGAAGGGCTGAGCGGGAAGCGGTAGGTATCGATGAACCGGTCAATCCTCTCGTTCTATCCTATTTGAACCGCTTGTCTGATTATCTGTTCGTGGCAGGGAGATACATCAACCAGCAGATGGGTGAGGAAGAGAAAAATTTGCATGGTTGATGGTGGCATGGATTGACAATCGGCGGCTCCATTAGTACACTATTTATAAAGATTATAAACTAATAATTTTTATGAAAAGAGGTGCATGACGATGTCTGACGAAAGCCAATTGAAAGAAGCGATCTCGACATTGAAGGAAACGGGAGTGCGAATAACTCCTCAACGTCATGCGATATTAGAGTTTCTCATTGAATCAATGGCTCATCCGACTGCTGATGACATATACAAAGCCCTTGAAGGAAAATTCCCTAATATGAGTGTGGCAACCGTCTATAACAATCTTCGGGTCTTCCGTGAAGTCGGACTGGTAAAGGAACTTACCTACGGGGATGCGTCCAGCCGCTTTGATTTTGTCACCACGGAACACTATCATGTCATCTGCGATAGCTGCGGAAAGATTGTCGATTTCCACTACCCGGGACTCGATGAAGTGGAGCATCTCGCCTCTCACGTGACGGGATTCAAGGTTAACAGTCATCGCATGGAGATTTACGGAACTTGTCCTGAATGCAGTAAAATCAACAAAGAAACCCATTAAGAATGGCCCAACCGGACCATTCTTTTTTGTTGCGCATTATAAAAAAAGATAGGGGCCAGTTAAGGTCCCTATCGGCTGCGTTTTTTATTATAGTCTTCGTTGAACTCTTCGCCTTCAAGCTTCGGATCCAACGTAAGCGGCTCATTGCAATACATGCACATATCGACACGCCCGAGCACCTTCGTGACCTTCCCGCAATTGGGACACGTCACTTGGACGGCCTTCGTCGAGAGCATGCCGATCCAGAAGTAGACGACCGTACTTCCGATGATTGACAGAAACCCCAATAGCATGAAGGTTGTCATGACCCACGGGTGCTGTCTAAAATAGATACCTACATACATAATGATGAATCCGATGAAAACCAAGCTTAACGCAAAGGTCCGGATTTTATTGATTTTGCTAGAATACTTCTTTGCCATCTCCATCCCCCTCCTAAAAAAATACTATACCATAATCAGGATGGAACGTGGGACGGGAATGACGTTTGTCGAAAAATGACTATAATTACAGAAGGAAATCCAGTGTTCATGTCGAAATAGTTACCAACCAATGATTGATGTGGAGGAGTAAGCAATGGAAGACATTTTAAGACCGATATACCAGGAGCGTACCAGTCACCCCAATACGCTGGGCGCCCTGTTGGTAGAACAGAGTAACAAATTCAGCCCCCTGACCGATACCTTTGATATCGTCCTGTTCCTTGTGGTGAAGGAGGCGGAAGAGCCTGTCTTCATCAAGCATTATTCCTATAAAGATCAAAAAGCAGCCCTGCACGTGGTGACGGAGGAAAAGCTCCGGGAATGGATCCTGCTTGGTTCCAACCGTAAAGTCATCGACTGGATTTTCAATGGGAAAGTATTATTTGATCGGAATGAGTTCATCCAGAATCTGAAGATCGAACTGAGGGACTTCCCTTTCTATGGAAGGAAAATCAAAATGGGTCTCGAGTTTGCCAAACTGATCAGACGATATATGGATGGAAAGGTATTCTTCGAGAGTAAACATTACCTTGATGCCTATAATCATATTGTCCATTCCCTTCATCATCTTGCAAGGCTCTCTGTCATCGAGCATGGATTCCATCCTGAAGTGACCGTGTGGAATCAGGTCAAGCAGATTGAACCGGAAATTTACAAGCTGTATGAAGAGCTGGTGACGAGTGATGAGGAAATCGACAAGCGTCTGGAGCTTCTTTTCCTGGCAAGTGAATTCCTTATCCATTCGAGGATGAAGGTAGCTTCAGAGCACCTCATCAGTATACTGGAGCAAAAAGAGTATTGGACATTCCAGGAACTCTTGAATAATGAAGGAGCCAAACATTATTCTGTGGATCTGAGCATGATGATCGAGTATCTGACGGATAAGGGCTTCATCGAGGTGGTTGATGTGGAAACCAAAGGGCAGGGGATTTACCATAGGTATTACAGGGTTAAAAAATAATTATATTAAAATATCAATTTGTGTTGACTTCTTTTATAAGGCTTGATATAGTAGTTAAGTCGCCGCTGAACGACAGCAAAACGGTCAGTGGCGACCTGATAAAATGAAAAAAAGTTGTTGACAAAGGGATGACAACTTGATAAGATTAAAAGGTCGCTTCAGGGAGAAACGAAGCGCTTACAATCTATTTGAACCTTGAAAACTGAACAAAACAAGACAAACACGTCAACGTTAATTCTAGATTTATTTTAAGAGCTATTCAAACTTTTTATGGAGAGTTTGATCCTGGCTCAGGACGAACGCTGGCGGCGTGCCTAATACATGCA